>CBDCUM010000010.1:0-1915493 GCA_965222665.1 Rhodobacterales bacterium | reverse complement strand
CGGCCGCAGTTTGCGGAACCGCTGTCGGCGGTTGCCGGCGGGGGGGTGCTGGCCGGGCTCCCGATGCTGCTGAAGGAGGGGCTTCTGAACCACGCGCGGGAGTTCCTGTCGCTGCCCAAGGGGTATTACGGGTTGACCACCGTTCTGCTCTTCCTGGCGTTCCTCGTCTTGGCCCGGGTGCGCAATCCGGAGGCGCTCCGGCACCAGGTGCCCGGGGAATGGGGCGCGATCCTGGGCCTGGACCGCTGCCCGGAGGTGAAGACGCTGCGGCGCAAGATCAAGGCGCTGGGGCAGGATGTGCAGCAAGTGCGGAACTGGCAATCCTCCCTGGCGGCGGGATGGCTTGAGGAGGACCCGGAGGTCGGCGCCACGCTGTGCGTGGACGGGCATGTGAAGATCTATTCCGGTCGCAAGGGGAAATTGCCAAAGCACTTCGTGGCGCGACAGAAACTATGCCTGCCCGCGTCCACGAGCTATTGGATCAACGCGCTTGGCGGCAAGCCCTTCCTGTGCCTGAACAAGGCGCTGGATCCGACCATGACCCACGCGCTGGAGGCGGACATCCTGCCTGCGCTGGAGAAGCTGGGCATGCTGGGCCCGGAGGCGCCGGATCTCACCGCCCCGGATGCCGGCGAGCCCGCCCTGACGCTGGTCTTCGACCGGGAAGGCTGGAGCCCGGCACTGTTCAAGCGCCTCGCCCGGCGCGGCGTTGCGGTGATCACCTGGCACAAGGGCTTCAAGGGGGAGGACTGGCCGGAGGCGGAGTTCCGCAGTGTCGCGGTACCGATCCATGGACCGGGCACGACCCGCAGCGCCACCGTCCGCCTCGCCGAGAAGCGCGTGCAACTGAAAAAGGGGCCCGAGGTCCGCCAGATCCGCCGCCTGCTGGAAAGCGGCCGCCAGGTCCCGCTCATTACCACCCACTCCCGCATGCCCGTGGAGCAGATCGCCGGCGCCCTGTTCTCCCGCTGGTCGCAGGAGAACTTCTTCAAATATATGCGCGAGGAGTTCAATCTCGACGCCCTCGTGGTCCGCGGCCTGGAGCCGCAGGATCCCGAAGCCCGCGTCGTCAACCCGCTCTGGCGCGCAATCGACCGAAATGTCAGCCGCTTCCGGCAACGCCTCGGCACCCTGCGCAACAGGATCGCCGATCTGGCCAAGGGAGCCCAGTCTCACCAGACCGCCGAAGCCGCCCGACGTCTCCAGGCCCGGATCGACGCTCTCGACGCCGAGCGTGAGGCGCTCAAGCAGAAGCGCAGCGACACGCAGCGCCACATCACCGTCGCCGAGCTCGACGACCACCAGGCCCTGGATGCGCTTCCCGAAGGCGAGAAGCTCCTCCTCGACGTCATCCGCATGATCGCCTACCGCGCCGAAACCCGCATGATGCCTGTCGTCGCACAGGCACAGGGCAAGACACAGCGACCCCGCAGGCACCTGCGCGCGATCTTCCAATCCGACGCCGACATCATCCCGGAGCCATCCAACGGCATCCTCCGCATTCGCATCCTCGGCACCGCCAGCGACGCTGGCGACAACGCCACTGCAGGCCTCCTCCAGGAACTCAACCTGACCCGGACGATCTTCCCAGGCACCAACCTCCGGATGATCTACGAACTGCCCGGGAATACGGCCGATCCGGACCCTTCGGGTTCAAATAGGTGAGCTCGATTCACTCCCGAGGTCCGGACATCTGAAATTGCGACGCGCGCCCACAAGGCCAGATTTTCGAACGCCGCATCCGTGATCGGTCCGCCGACATTGTCGAAATAGCAATCGATGCCGCCCGGACAGGCTTTCCGTAACGCAGCAATCATGTCTCCGGCAGTGCGGTGGTTGATGGCGGCATCGAACCCCAGTTCCTTCGTGACGAAGTCGCACTTCTGGTCAGACCCGGCAACGCCGACGACCCGGCAGCCGGCTATCTTCCCGATCTGACCCACAACGCTGCCAACCGCTCCGGATGCAGCCGTAACGACCAGCGTGTCTCCCGCCTTCGGTGCGAGTATTTCCAGGGTTCCGAAATAGGCCGTGAGGCCCGGCATGCCGAGCACGCCGAGAGACGTTGAAATCGGTGCGATCACCGGGTCGAGCCGGCGAACATCCCTCGCCGCAGCGATGCCATGGGTTTGCCAGCCGATTTCGGCGGCCACGAAGTCTCCGATGGCGAGATGGTCCGCGTTGGAGACGATGACCTCCCCGGCGACCTCGCCGAGCATGACTTCTCCTGTTTCCTGCGGCTTCGCGTAAGAGGGGCCCGGACGAAGGCGTCCCCGCATGTAGGGATCAACCGAGAGATAGATGGAACGGATCAGCACTTCGCCCGGACCGGGCTCGGGAACCGGCGTTTTCACCAGCTCGAAATGCTTGGGGCCCGGTGCGCCGGTCGGATACGCCCGGAGGAAGAACGCGCGGTTTGTGTTGGGAAACATGAGGGTCATGAACTCCTGGGCAACATGTCGGGGAGGAGATGTTCGACTGCCGGGCTGGCAGCAGACGGAAACCGAATCATACTTCCTGGCACAAGACTCATACAGTCTGCAGGGCCAGGGAACGCCTGTCAGGGAGACATCCGCGGGTCTCTCGATGCCGCGGTCCCGCAATTCGGAGTCGACAGAGATCAGGTCGCATGCCCGAGGTCGCTCATGTCCCGGTATCGTTCCGAGCGCGTAGTGCAGTGCGGTTCCAACCACGACTGCGGCTGCAACCGGAACAGGGTTCGGCTTCCCGAACCGTGTTGCGGCAGCCGGCTACGCCGACCCCGGAGCGAGTTGCCCTGAAGGTCAGAACATGTCCTTGGCTCTTGATCGAGTCTCGCGTGTTCCACAGCGGGACATGTAGCGGATTCACGGGGCCGGTAGTCGCGAAAGGAGCAACCACAGAAATCGTTTCGAAAATTGCGGCGCGTTCTGGTGCAAGGGGTGTCTGAGGCCCGGTGGTCCGCCGGTCATTGAAAGGGAGTGGCCGGGGATTCCGCGCCTTCCGGAGTACAGGCACTCGGGTGACGGCAGCGAAGTCGTTGCCGCCGCCCTTGGTTCGCTTGCGAACGCGCGGAATGTCGCCAAGTTTCGGGGGAGGAGCTGATTGGCAACACCCTGCCCAAGGCCCCAAAAGGGGATGGTTGGTGCGCCGCCTGCAATTCGCGGGCGGCGCGATTGAAGACGATACCAGTACGCTCTGCCGAGGCCGACGAGTTCGCGTCTGTCTCGCCGCCCGTTGCTGTCGCTGTCAGCCTGTCGGCTGTTTCGTCTTCCGCAGGTACGGAAGGACCGTTTCGTAGTCCCCGAACCGTTCCTTCGCATCCTCGTTCGACACCGCCGGCGTGATGATCACGTCCTCGCCCTGCTTCCAATTTGCCGGCGTCGCCACCTGGTGTTTCGCGGTCAACTGGATGGAATCGAGGGCCCGGAGGATTTCATCGAAGTTCCGGCCGGTCGTCATCGGATAGGTCAGCGCGAGCTTGACCTTCTTGTCCGGCCCGATGATGAACACGGTACGTACGGTCGCATTGTCGGCAGGCGTGCGGCCTACGGAAGTGCTGCCCTCCGCCGCGGGCAACATGTCGTAGGTCTTTGCGACGCTGAGTTTCGGGTCCCCGATCATCGGGTAATTCACGGAATTGCCCGAGACTGTCTCGATATCGGCCTTCCACTTGTGGTGGTCGTCGACGGGATCGACGGAGATGCCGATGATCTTGACGTTTCTCCTTGCAAATTCGTCGACAAGGCCCGCCATCGCTCCGAGCTCGGTTGTGCAGACGGGCGTGAAGTCCTTTGGATGCGAGAACAGAACGGCATACCCGTCGCCGATCCAATCGTGGAAACTGATCCGGCCTTCCGTCGTGTCGGCGGAGAAGTCCGGGGCCGTATCATTGATTCGAAGCGCCATGGCGATGATCCTCCAATAGTTGATTTGCCGGCAGACGGAGCCGTCCCCTATATATAGGGCGGATTCGGCAATTGGCACCGGCGGGATCGTTGGGCGCATCGCCCGCCCTGTGATTCCAGATCATGCGCCAGTCAGTTGTCGCCGCAGACGCGGCAATTTTTCCGCTTGTTCGCCCGAAATATCCGGACCTCCCCGTCGAGAGCGTCATAGAGGAGCATCCGGCCGTCCAGGAGAATGCCCGCGCCAGCGAGGAGCTTCACGCATTCGGCTGCCATGAGGGATCCGATCACGCCAGCGAGCGCCCCGAGCACACCGGTCTCCGCGCAGGTACGCGCCTGCTCCTCTCCCGCCTCAGCGGGAAAGACGCATCGCCAGCATGGACCTCCGAGCCAGGGCCGGAATACTGAAACGGATCCGTCCCAGGCACCGATTGCGCCGCTCACAAGCGGAACCCGCCGGTTGGCGCAAGCCCGGTTCACGGTATCGCGGGTCGCAAAGTTGTCCGATCCGTCCAGCACTGCATCGTTGCCGGTCACGAGCGCCGCGGCGTTCTCCGCGCTGATCCGGACCTGCGTCGGCACGATTTCGACATGTGGGTTGATGGCGGAGAGCGCTGCGAAGGCGCTGCTGGACTTGGGCTCGCCGATCCGATCCGTCGAGTGCAAGACCTGCCGTTGCAGGTTGGACAAGGATACCCGGTCATCGTCAACGAGTTCGATACGGCCTACGCCCGCGGCGGCAAGGTAGAGGAGCGCTGGCGAGCCAAGGCCGCCAGCGCCCACGACCAGGACGCGGGCACGCTTTAGCCGGACCTGTCCGGCGCCGCCGATCTCCCGAAGCACGATGTGGCGCGCGTACCGTTCCAGCTCGGTTCCGGTAAGCGGGGCTTCTCCCATGGCAATCGCGGGGCCTAGAGGCCTTCAAAGAGGAGCGTGCTCAGATAGCGCTCCGCGAAGGAGGGTACGATAGCCACGATGCGTTTGCCCTCGGCCTCGGGCCGCCGGGCGATCTCGGCCGCTGCCGCAAGCGCGGCGCCCGTCGAAATGCCGCCAGGCAGCCCCTCGATGCGCGCGACCTTACGCGCCATGTTGAACGCGGCTCTGCTGCCGACCGTGATCACCTCGTCGATCACTGTCCGGTCCAGGACGTCCGGCACGAAGCCGGCGCCAATGCCCTGGATTGGATGCGGTCCGGGCTTGCCACCGGAAAGAATCGGGCTGTCCGCAGGTTCCACGGCGACAATCTTCGTGTCCGGGCTGCGTTCCCTGAGAATGCGGCCGACCCCGGTGATGGTGCCGCCGGTTCCGACTCCGGAGACAAAGAAATCGAGCGATCCCCCTGTATCCGCCCAGATTTCCTCGGCTGTTGTTCTGGCATGGATCTCAGGGTTTGCGGGGTTCACAAATTGCTGCGGAATGATCGAATCCTCGATTTCCGCATGCAGCTCCTCCGCCCGCTTGACAGCGCCCTTCATGCCCAGCTCAGCGGGAGTCAGCTCAAGCCGGGCACCGAGAAGACGAAGCATCTTGCGGCGTTCTCCCGACATGCTCGCGGGCATGGTCAGGATCAGCCGGTAGCCGCGCGCCGCGGCCACGAAGGCGAGAGCGATTCCCGTATTGCCGGACGTTGGCTCGATCAGCGTGGTGCTGGGCCCAATGCATCCCTTTCTCTCCAGCGAATCGATCATTGCAACGCCGATCCGGTCCTTGACGCTGCCGATCGGATTGAAGAATTCCAGTTTGGCAAGGATCTCCGCCTTTACCTCCTCTTCGGCCGCCAACCGGGAGAGCCGGACCAGCGGCGTATTGCCGATAGTTCCGGTGATGTCGTCGAAAATCCGTCCCCGAGATTCCGCCATGGTTCCGCCGCGCCGGGCCGGCGCCTCCCGGTTTCGTGATGTCGTGATACGAGTGGGCGGGCCGGCGGCCCTTGCATCGAATCGGAATCATACCGGGTTCGCCGCCCGCTTGTGAACCGGTGCGGCTGCAGGGAGGCCGACGAGCACACCAGATCGCGCCGGTCGCGATTCGGGGGCCCTCCTGTCCCTCTGCAGTGCCCAAGAGGCCGTGCGCGCTGACTGGATGACCCGATGGCGGTCCGCCTTCCCTTCACGCCAGCACGAAAAGCGCCCGAATCGCGGCCGCGCAGGTTCGACCTGTCTTCACCGATTCACTCGCGTTCCTCGACGCACTGGCCGGAGGATTGCGGGCAAGGTCCGCCTCTGCTCGTAGAGGGTCTCGCAAAGAAATGTCCGGTTCACGGTCGCCACGCAATCACTCGGCCTCGACCGCCATCATTGCCGCCAGCACCGCGCGGCGCCGGAGTGCGCTACAACTGCATGGCTCTTCCGGCCGGGCCGGCCAGCCGCCGGGCGATGTCGCTCAGTTGGCCTGCGGCGGTCCGCCATCCGGATTCGAAGCCCATCTCCAGGTGTGTCCGCATCTTCTCCTCCGTGGCATGCCGCGCCCCCCAAACCATCCTCGTGCTTTCCCTGCCGATATCGGACAGTTTGACGAACCCGGTCATGAAGGAATCGGGAAGCGGGACGTAGCCCTCCCGGAAAGCATCCGTGAAGACCAGTCGGTGCAGGGGCTCGATTTCGAGCCAGATACCCGTGTTTTCGAAGCGCTCGCCATTGGGTCCCTGCATGACGTTGTTCATTCTTCCGCCGGGTCGGAGATCGAAATCAGCCTCGGCAACCGTCCATGGCTTCGGGCAAAACCACTGGCGGAAGAGCTCTGGTTCGGTCCAGCAGCGCCAGACGGCGGCGCGGGGAGCGCGCAGGTCCACGTCGATGCTGAGAGTGAACTGGGAAGGATCGGCATCGGAAGACGTCATTGCAGCACTTTTCTCAAATTCACTGGGCAAGCCGAACAGGCCGCATGATCCGAAGGAGCCCAGGTTCGCCGAGCCCGAATGGAGGGAAAGCGAAGGAAGGCTCTCCAGGCGGCAAGACGATTCGATGCGCGTTGTCAGGAATCGGGGGCGAGCGTTATTGCAATCCGTTCCGCCAAGCGCCGAGCGACATCATCCTTTGCCATCCGGGGCCAGGGATCTGCGCCCTCGGACGTAATGAGGATAACCCTGTTCTCATCAGCGCCGAAGACGGCGTCGGGACCCGCCACATCGTTGGCTACGATCCAGTCGCAGCCCTTTGCCTTGCGTTTGGCTGCGGCCGCCCGCGAGGGTTCCCCGGTCTCAGCCGCGAATCCGACGACCAGTTCCGGTCGCGACCCCGGGGATAGTGCCGCAATTTCCGCCAGGATGTCTGGATTCTGGACCAGATCCAGTTGCCAATTCGCGTTTGCACCACGGATGGTCTTGATTTTCTCACCATGCGCACGGGATGGCCGCCAGTCGGCGACAGCCGCAACGGCCACGAAGACATCCGCGGGAAGGGCGGCCAGCACGGCTGCCCGCATCTCGAGTGCGGTTTCCACGGCGTGGACTTTGCAGGGGTTGAGCGCGTCCGCGGCTCCCGGACCGGCAACCAGCGCGACATCCGCTCCGGCCGTGGCCAGTGCGGCGGCAATCGCCCGTCCCTGCTTGCCCGACGAGCGGTTGCCGAGAAAGCGCACCGAATCCACCGGCTCATGGGTGGGTCCGGCGGTTACGATTGCGCGCCTGCCGGCGAGTGGCAGCGTAGAGGAGGCAGATGCGAGGCGTTCCAAAATGGCGGCGACGAGGTCGTCCGGTTCCACCATGCGTCCGGGGCCCGTTTCGCCGCAGGCCATGTCGCCGATCGCCGGGCCGATGACTTCGACCCCGTCCGAGACGATTGCCGCGACATTGCGCTGCGTGGCAGGATGCTCCCACATGCGCACATTCATCGCCGGGGCCGCCATAACCGGCGCATCCGTGGCGAGGAGCAGCGTGGAGGCGAGGTCGGACCCAAAACCGTTCGCCATGCGGGCGATAAGATTGGCGGTGGCGGGGGCCACGACAAGAAGGTCTGCGGAGCGGGAGAGCCGGATGTGATCGAACTGGGCCTCGGCGCCGGCGTCATGCAGTTCCTCGGCGACGGGCTCGCCGGAAATGCTTGCAACCGAGAGCGGAGTGATGAATGCACGGCCGCCCCGGGTGAGCACGCATCGAACGCGTATGCCCCGTTCGCGAAGACGGCGGATCAACTCCAGCGACTTGTACGCGGAGATGCCGCCCCCGATCACGAGCAATACAGTTTTGGAACCGGGCATGCTTGCTCTCGCGCGCAGATCCATTGGTGAACTTCATGGGCGTTCCGCTGTGATCAAGTTAGCTGTTCGACCAGAGAGCGTCCACCAACCCACATTTGGGATGGGCCGGACGATCAGCGTTGCGATGTCGGTTGCGATTTTCTTCGGTACGGTGTTTTTTGCTTCACAGCTTCGTGCGGAGCCGGAAGAACCCGCCGGTTGGCGGGAAGTGCTGGCGACGTGCATCGCAATGACCGGCACCGCGCCGGAGACCGCGTCCGGGCGCGAGCTCCCCCGGTTTGTCGAGTTGCGTTTCGGGACGGTTAATCTGCGGCAAGGCCCTGACAACGCCCATCGCATAAACTGGGTGTACTTGCGGAAGGGATTGCCGTTACTCGTGATCGCAGAGCATCACAATTGGCGCCGGGTCTGCGACATGGAGGGCACGATCGGGTGGATCCATCGCTCGCAACTGGCCGCGGTGCAGAATGTGATGGCGATGAGCGATCTTGTCCCGCTCCGGTCGATGCATGAGCTGGCGGCGCGCATTGTCGCCCAAGCCGAAAAGGGCGCCCTCCTGCAGCTTGAGCGCTGCTTTGAGGAATGGTGCCTGATCGGGAGGGGTCCCCTGCTAGGCTGGGCGCCAAGGGGGGAACTCTGGGGAGTTCTGTCCGACTAGCCTGCCCGGCTGTTCGGGCCTGGGTGGCTCAGGCGCTGTCCGAGACCCGGATCAGCACGTCAACCCCTTCGATGCGTGCTCCTTTCGGAGGGGCAGGCAGCTTGCGGATGTCGACGGAACGGTCCGGCGCGTCCTCGATCCGACCGTTTCCTTCCCAGAAGAAATGCGCGTGATCGTCGGTTCGCGTGTCGAAGTACGACCGGTCGGGACCCACGCGGATCTCTCTGACCAGCCCGACTTTCGCGAACAGGTGCAGGGCGTTGTAGACCGTCGCGGCCGACACGGGTTCCCCCGCCATCTGCGCGGCTTCGTGGAGCATGTCAGCCGTCACGTGCCGGTTTCGCCCGTCCCCGACCAGTAGCCGCGCCAGCGCCAGCCGCTGCCGCGTAACTCGGATGCCGCCTTCGGTCAGCCAGTTCCGGGCGATGTCTTCCGGCCCCTGCGTGTTCATGGTTGGCTTCCCCTTGAATTGCAGGGCACGAGTATAAACGGTCTGGCGCGCAATGTGCGCAGCAAGATATCCCGGTCGAGTGTGCGGTTTCCGGAGGTAGACACGAGTAGACCGGGAAGTCGGGCCTACTTCTGTTGCTCGGTTCCGTGGGATGCCCGGAAGCACCACTTCCCTCCAGAACGAACTGAGACGGACCCTTCGACTTGAGCGCAAGCGCCGGGTCGAGGATTTGGAGGCCGAGAAGGGATGGTCATACAGTCGAAGCTGCGCTTCACAACCGAACTCCTGTCCCGCGACACCCGTCCCCTGGCCGGTTCCATTGTCCTGTCTTGCAGACATGGGCCTGGTCGCTGTGTGCACCTTCTCAACTGTGACTGGATGCGGGCCCTGGCGAAACGGGGTAGCCAAGCCTTTTCAAGTGCCGTCTCGCGTTGCCCGCTGTGAACGTTCCACGACCCGACGGCAACGCTCCCAAACCTTCGTGCTCGTGAGCTGCGCGCAGGATGAGCTTCTGATCGTATGGCTTGCCTCTGGCCTGAATGTACCATTTCGTCGACAGGCCTCCGCCATACCTATCCAGCATGCAATTCCGACCGACCCGGTCGAACTCGTCCAGCGCGCATTCAACGCCTCTTCTTGTTACATCCACGAGTGCCATCGCCTTTGCCCTCCTTCCAGGTTAACACCATGTGATCCTTCGCGTCGCTCTACCGGGTCGCAGATTCCGCGAATTACTCCACCCGGACTCGCGGGCGGCAGTCCCTCGGCTAAAGGCAATTATCGCAGAACTCCCGGTCCATGTGGAACCAGTCAGTGGCGTCGATGCCGCGAGTGAACGTGGCACCCGGGCAGCGCGGAATCGCGGAGACGACTTTCTGCCAGCTCCTTGCGCTACGTGCGACGTGCCGGATTTCTCGTGAAGCCTCGGCGAAGCCCCGGCCCTGGCTGGAGCCCCAGTCCAGCTCCGTATCCCGTGAAATTCGCACCCCGTCGAAGCCAGGCCGCTAGTTCACACCCTCTTGTCGTTGAACGGGCTTCTCACGAAACAAACCGTCGGACTGACGGTCGCGCCCGACTGCGAAGCGAAGTGTTCTGGAGATGGCAGCAATCCTTGCCCGAAGCATCCCCGGTGGGCTTTCCCGGTCGCAGGGCCGGAGGACGGTCAGACGCGCCTATTCCGGTTGGGCGTGCTCGGTCTTGAGGGCGCGGTTGATCTGGCTCGGATAGCGGAGAAGGACGGCCTGTGCCGTCCGGTCCGCCGGTACAGGCCGGGTGCCTGGGCGAGCGCGGAAGTCAACAGCGCCGGTTCCGCGCCGCCGGGCATGGCCGATTCCCGAGCCGGGTGGCAGCCAGCGCAGGTTTTACAGCCAATGGGATACCGGATACTCTCACAGTTGGTGCGAACGGGTCCCTGCGGGCCTCGCGGCGCGAGGATGGAGGATGGTAGAGACTGCACTGGAGACCGGCCCCCGGCCCAAGGTTCTGGCCGCCGCGGCGAACGGCGTTGTCGGCCTGATCGGCTCTTTCGGAGGGGATGTCGACTCGATCTTCGGTAATGCGGGCATCGATACTTCCGACATCGAGAATCCGCTCCATGGTCTCGACTTGGAGAGCTACTGCCGGATCTTCGAGGAAAGCGCCCGCCAGACCGGCGCAAACCACTTCGGGCTCGCTTTCGGGCGCGAATTCGCCCCCCGCCGGCTGGGCGCCATCGGCTACATCGCGATCAGTTCCCCGACGCTCGCGAGCGGCCTCCGCGACATGGTCCACTGGTTTCCCGCCCACCAGCAGCGGACGATCTTCGCTCTTGAGGAGGAGGGGGACATCCTCTGGCTGAACTACCGGATCACCGATCCGCGCATCGAGAAGCGGCAGGACGCCGAGCTTTCGATCGGCATGTTCTGCAACATCCTGCGCCATGGCCTCGGACGGGACTGGAACCCGGTGGCCGTGCGCTTCGAGCATGGCGGCCGCGGAGAGGGTCTCTGCCAGGAGGCATTCCGGGCACCCGTGGCCTTCGGCTGCCCCGCCAACGGGATCGCGTTTCGCCGACGCGACCTTGTTGCGTCCATGCCGGCGAGCGACCCGCATCTGTTCGCGCTCGCCGAGGCGATGCTGCGTGAGCGCGGTTCGATGCGTGAGACTCTGGAGGAATTTACGGCGTGGGTCCGGCATCACGTCGCGACCCGGCTTCGCTCCGGCCCGCCGTCCCCCGCCGAGGTGGCGGCGGCGATGGGGGTACCGACTCAAGAACTGCACCACCGCTTGCGCCGCAGCGGCGTGGGATTCGCCCGCCTGGTGCGCGCCGTGCGCGAAGAGAGCGCCTTGCGGTGCTTGCGCGACACCGACATTCCCCTCACGGAGGCGGCGCTGGAACTCGGCTATTCGGAACTCTCGGCGTTCTCCCGAGCCTTCCGATCCTGGACCGGAATTCCGCCGCGGGAGTACCGGCAGAAGCTCCGTGAGCAGGCGGCGCAGTCAATTCTCGCCCGCCCGCTGTCAAGCGGGGGCGGTGCGAAGCGCTATCGTAAGCTGGGAACTCGCGGGAACGGCGCGGGCGGCTAGCGGGACCCGCAGGGCTGCCCGGCGACCGCATAACAGGAGGATATGGCATGCGGACTACAAGACGGCAGTTTGTGGGCGGAGCGGCCGCGGCGCTGGGCGCGGCGGCGGTGGTCTCCCCGCGGTTCGCGGCGGCCGCCCGTGAAAACGAGCTCAACATTCTTTGCTGGGAAGGCTACAACACGGACGATGTCCTCGGTCCTTTCCGCAACGCCAATCCCGGCGCGGTGGTGCGCGCGGAGAGCGGCACGTCCGATCCCGACATGATCAACAAGCTTCGGGCGGGCGAGGTCAATGTCTGGGATCTCATCAACGTGAACCAGCCCTGGGCCCAGCACCAGCTCCATCCGGAAGGCTTGATCAAGCCGCTCGACAAGGGGCGGTTCGAAAGGTATTTCGAGAACATGCTGGAGGAGTTCCAGGGCCCGTATCCGCTCGCGTATGACGCAAGCGGCGACCAACTGATCGGCATGGTGCAGCGCTTCGGACCGTTCTGCTTCGTCATCAACACCGACAAGATCTCGCGCGGCATGGCCGAGGACGAAGGCTACCAGCTGTTCCTCGACAGTGGCATGGACCAGCGCTATGGCGTTCTGACCTACGACAACTGGAACGTGATGCACATGTGTTGCGCGGCCGAAATCAATCCCTTCGAGCCTGTCGAGGGCGACATGCTCGACAAGTTCTCGGAGACGGCCTCGCAGATCTTTGCCGGCGCGCGCCTTCTGACGGATGATCTCGTTGCCATGAACACTGCGCTGATCAACGGCGAGATCGACGCCTATTTCACCGGCGGCACGTACACGGCATCGCCGGCGCGGTTCGATGGCGCAACCCAGGTCCGCGGCATCACGCCGAATTCCGGGCCGATCGATGGCAAGGGAGGGATCGTCTGGGTCGAGCTCACCTCGGCTGTCAACAACCCGGATCCGTCGCCGCTTGCGGAGGACTTCCTGGAATTCGTGCAGCAGCCGGAGATCTCCAAGGCCGTCGGTTTTGCCGAAGGCACCTACAACCCCGTCTCCCAGATGGGCGATCCGGCGACGTTCGCCCTCTATGACGAGGAGGAGTTGGGCGCGATCCAGTGGGATTCCCTGCGCGAGGAAATGGCCCGTTCGACCGAATACCAGGTCGTTGCGTCTTACGATGCGCTGATCGAGCGCTACAGCGCCGCGAAGCGCGGCTGACGCTTCCGGCGGCAGGCACCATGCGGCGCGGAAGGCCATCAGGCGCCTTTCGCGCCGCGTCTGCCGCGGGATAGCGCAGCATCCGATCCATGGAGGACGTGCCCGGGCCCATCATGAGGCTGGAAGGCCTCCGAAAGGATTTCGGAGGTTTCCGGGCCCTCCATGGCATCGATCTCGACATTGTCGAGGGCGAATTTCTCACGGTCGTCGGGCCATCCGGCAGCGGCAAGACGACGCTTATCCGGCTTCTGGTTGGCATGGATGAGGCCACGGAGGGCCGGATCGTCCTGAAGGGTCGGGATATCGGTCACGTTCCATCCAACGAGCGCCCAACCTGCATGGTCTTCCAGTCGCTGGCGCTCTTTCCCCACCGCACCGTCGGGCAGAACATCGAGTTCCCGCTCAAGATCCGCGGCGTCGCCCCGGCCGAGCGGGAGGCCCGTGGCCGGGAGCTTCTCGATTTCGTGCGCCTGCCTCCCGAGCATTACGGAAAGCGCATCTCGCAATGCTCGGGCGGTGAGCAGCAGCGCGTCGCCCTCGCCCGCGCCCTGTGCTTCGACCCGGAAATCCTCTTCTTCGACGAGCCGCTCTCTGCGCTGGACTACCGGCTGCGGAAGACGCTGCAGAAGGAATTGAAGGAGCTTCACCGGCGTACCGGCAAGACCTTCGTCTACATCACCCATTCGCTGGAGGAGGCAATGGTGATGAGCGACCGGATTGTCATCCTTCGAAACGGGCGGATCGCGCAGATTGGCACTGCGTCAGAGATCTACCGGGCGCCCCGGTCACGGTTCGTCGCAGAATTCATGGGCGAGACCAACCTGTTCGAAGCGGCCGGCGAGGCCGGCGGCATCGCCGCCCGGTCGGAAGGCGTTCGCTTCAGCGCCCGTGCCGACGGCCTGAACGAGGGTGAAACCGGCCTTGCCATGATTCGGCCGGAAGCGGTTCGGCTGCTTTCCGATGGTGAGACCGAGGAATGCGAGGCGGAGGGTACGGTGATCGACACGTTTCGGCTCGGCTCCCGGATCCAGGCCGCGATCGAGCTGCCGGATGGCGCCGTCGCAACGCTCGAGATCCTGGACGCAGGCACCGCCGCTCCCGAGCCCGGGTGTCCGGTTCGCATCGGCTGGAAGGCGGCGCGGATGCATTTCATCCGCGGGGAGGAGCGGTCGTGAGGCGAATCGAGGCACGGATCGGAGGCTGGTCGGCGGCGCCTCTCATCGCCCTCCTTGCGGTCGGCTTCGCCGCGCCGCTCCTGATCGTTGCCGTGTATTCGGTGATGCCCCAGCGGACCTTTTCGCTCTTCCAGGTGCCGACCCTTGAATCCTATCTGGTCTTTGTCGAGCAGGGGTACATCAAGTCGCTGCTCTGGACCCTCGGGCTGGCTGCCGCGACCACCGTGATCCTGCTGGTTCTCTGCTATCCGCTTGCCTATGCCATGGCGAGGCTGTTTCGGCGCTTCACCATCTTTCTTACGGTCGCGATTGTCGCGATGCTCGTGGTCTCCGAGAACATCCGTCTCTTTGGCTGGTCGCTGACGCTGATGAAGGGCGGCTTGATCGACGGGCACCTTGCGGCGTGGTTCGGGGCCGGGCCGGGCAGCGCCCTCTACAATGCGCCGGTCATCGTATTCGGCCTTGTCTACGTCTACTTTCCGTTCATGCTCTTTCCGCTCATCCAGGGCGTGGCGATGGTTCCGGCGGAGACCCGGCACGCGGCCTTCGACCTCGGCGCGACGCGCGCCCAGGTGCTCCGGGAGATCGATCTTCCGCTGGCACTTCCCGGGATCGTGGTGGGCTCGCTCCTGACCTTCGTCCTTTCGGCCGGGGCGCTGGCGGAGTCGAAGCTTCTTGGCGGGCAGACCGTCGTGGTAATGGCCGACGAGATCGAGACCGCCTTCACCTATGGCCAGAATTGGCCGCTTGGCTCGTCACTCGCAATGGTGCTCATTGCAATGATCGGGGTGATGGCCTATCTCGCGCTGGGCCGGCTGGACCTTGACGAAATCATGGGGCGGAGGGACGGATGAAGTCCTCCCGTGGAGCCCGCGCCGCATTCATCGCCTATGGGCTGCTGGCCCTCGTGTTCCTCTACCTGCCTATCGTCGCGATCGCTTTCGCGTCCGTCTCCAAGGCGCGCTACCTCTCCTTTCCGGTTCAGCGCTACACAACCAGCTGGTACGAGAAGATGCTGGAGTCGTCCACGGTTTCGGACCTCTTTCACACTTCGCTCAAGATCGCCGTTACGGTGACCGTGATTGCCGTGGTGGTCGGGTTCTTCGGAGCCCTCGCCTTCGCCCGCTATCGATGGCGGTTTCGCAAGTCGTACCAGAAATTCATCCTGCTTCCGATCTTCTTCCCGCAGGCCGTGCTCGGACTGGCGCTCCTGCTCTGGTTCAATGCGCTCGGCATCGTGCCGACCTGGCGCACGGCCATCGTGGCCCATCTGATCTGGATCGCGCCCATCGCGACGCTGATCATCTCCATCCGCGCCTATGCTTTCGATCCGTCGCTCGAGGAGGCGGCGCGGGATCTCGGCGCCGGGACCTGGCGAATTTTCCGGGAAGTCACACTGCCGCTCCTCATGCCGGGCGTGATCTCGGCGGCCCTGTTCGCGTTCCTGCTGTCCTGGGGCAACTTTCCGCTTTCGTTGTTCACCACCGGGGCGGACCAGACCCTGCCGGAGTGGCTGTACGCCAAGATGGTGTCGGGATATTCCCCGCTGATCCCGGCGCTCGGAATCGTGAGTGTGCTGCTGTGCCTGGTTCTGATCCTGTGCGCGCTGTTCGTACCGCGGCTCTACGGGTCCGTCTGGCGCAGGCGGTCGAGGACGGCCGTGCCGTGACTGCATTCCGCTCGGCGTACTCCGGGGATGGAGGGAGCCGGCTAGAGAGGAAGGAGAACCGATGATGCTGAATTCCATTGCGGGTCGCTCCGTGATCGTGACGGGGTCCACCAAGGGGATCGGCAAGGGCATCGCCCGCGTGTTTGCGCGCGCGGGAACGAAGGTGCTCATCGCCGCCCGTACCGCGTCGGACATCGAAGCGACCGTCAACGAATTCCGGGGCGAGGGCTGGACGGCCGCCGGCTGCCAGACCGACGTCACGGACTGGGCGAGCATGCAATCCATGGCCCAGTACGCGGTCGATGCATTCGGATCGATCGATGTGCTGTGCTCCAACGCCGGGGCTTTTCCCCAGAGCAAGATCCTCGACATGGATCCCGACGAATGGGACTTCGTCCTGAAGACCAATCTCAAGAGCGCGTTCCTGTCGGTGAAGGCATGCCTGCCGCACATGAAGGCGGGCGGCAGGGTTGTCCTGACGTCGTCGATAACCGGGCCGGTGACGGGATTTCCGGGCTGGACCCATTACGGCGCCTCGAAGGCGGGCCAACTCGGCTTCCTGAAGACCGCCGCAATCGAATTGGCTCCGCGGGGAATCACGATCAACGCCGTGCTGCCAGGCAACATCAAGACCGAGGGGCTGGACGATCTCGGGGAGGCGTATCTGGCGACCATGGCGGCGTCCATTCCGCTGAAGCGCCTCGGGGACACCGCGGATATCGGGAACGCGGCGCTGTTCTTCGCGTCGGACGAGGCCGGATACATCACCGGGCAGACCCTGGTTGTCGATGGTGGCCAGATCCTGCCCGAGTCCCTGGAGGCCCTCGAGGCGGCCGAAGGATGAGGGCGGCGGGAATGGTGGGGCGATCGGGGGTTGTGCCCGGTCTCGCCGGAGAGCCGATGCAATGAGCGGGGCGCCACTCAGCCACGAAGCGCTGCTGGCGGGATTGCAGGATCTCGCCGACCGTTCGCTTGCCCGCTGGGCGGAGGCGGCGGGCGGCAGCGCCGAGCTGATCAATCTCTCGGAGAACGCGACCTACCGGGTCTCCGCGCCTGGCCGTGCGGACGTCGCACTGCGGATTCACCGCGAGGATTACCACTCCGTCAACGCGATCGGCTCGGAGATCGCCTGGATGAAGGCGCTTCGGGAGGAGGCCGGCATCGTGACGCCGGAGCCGATCCCGGGCGGCGATGGCGACTTGGTCCTGGAAGGCGAGTCGCCGCTTCTGCCCCGGCCCCGGAACATGGTGCTGTTCGGCTGGATCGACGGGCGCGAGCCCGACGAGTCGGAGGATCTCGTGGCTCCATTCGAGGAGTTGGGGCGCACAACCGCCCGGCTGCATGTCCACTCCATCGGGTGGACCCTGCCGCCGGGCTTCGAGCGGCTGACTTGGAACGCGGCGGCCGTGTTCGGCCCCGATCCGCTCTGGGGGGACTGGCGTGACGCTCCGGGCGTGGACGGGGCAGCACGGGTCGTCCTGGATCGCGCGGAGGCGGCCATCCTGCGGCGGCTGGAGGCATTCGGAGCCGGGCCGGACCGCTATGGACTTGTCCATGCCGATCTCCGGCTCGCGAACCTCCTGATCCACGAAGGCAACACGCGGGTGATCGATTTTGACGACAGCGGGATGAGCTGGCATCTCTACGACCTGGCAACCGCGCTTTCCTTCATCGAGGACCATCCGCAGAAGCCGGAGCTGATCGCTTCCTGGCTTGAAGGATATGAGACCGTGCGGCAGCTCGGTGACGCGGACAGGGCCGAGATCCCGACCTTCATCCTGCTCCGCCGGATGGCGCTCCTCGCATGGATCGGCTCCCATGCGGACACGGACCTTGCCAAGGAGCAGGCGCCCAGTTTCGCTCCGGTCACCTGCGATCTCGCGGAGACGTATCTTGCCGAACTCGGCTGACGGCAACGGGTCGGTCAATTCCGGGCGGCTTCCCGTCAAGCCGCCCGGCTCCGTGGCTGCTACCCTCCCGCTGCGGTACCGCAGCGGGCGCGGCTGAGGGCGGATCGGGGAGGGCAGCGCGACCATGGAAAAGTCCGCAGTTCTCGAGCGGTCCAAGGAGTTCTGGAATCCGGGCAAGACCCAGGCGTGGATCGACATGGAGGTCGATCTCGTCATCGACCGCCGGGAGGGGTATCTCCTCTACGACATGTCGGGGCACCGGCTGATCGACGTCCACCTGAACGGGGGCACGTATAATTTCGGGCACAGGCACCCGGAATTGGTCGAGACGCTGAAGGCGGCCACGCAGCGCTTCGACATGGGCAACCATCACTTCCCCTCGCTGGCGCGCACCGCGCTGGCCGAGGCGCTTGCCGCCTGCACGCCGGGCGATCTCCGCTACTCGATCTACGGAGCGAGCGGCGGCGAGGCCATCGACATCGCCATCAAGACCGCGCGCCATGCGACCGGCCGGCGGAAGATCGTCTCGATCATCAAGGCGTATCACGGCCATACCGGGCTCGCGGTGAAGGCGGGCGACGACCGGTTCTCGAAGCTCTTTCTTTCCGAGGATGTGGACGGCGAGTTCGTTCAGGTTCCCTTCAACGACATCGGCGCCATGGCGGAAGCGCTGGGCAAGGGGGATGCTGCTGCCGTTCTCATGGAAACCATTCCGGCAACCTACGGATTCCCGATGCCGAAGGAGGGGTATCTGCCGGAAGTGAAGCGGCTCGCCGAGAAGCACGGCGCCCTCTACATCGCGGACGAGGTCCAGACGGGCCTCATGCGTACGGGGGATATGTGGGGCATCACGCGGTATGGGGTGGAGCCGGACATCCTCGTATCGGGAAAGGGAATCACCGGCGGGATCTACCCGATTTCCGCCGCCGTCGTGTCGGAGCGGCACGCGGGCTGGCTCCAGGAGGACGGGTTCGGGCACATGTCCACCTCCGCTGGCGCCGAGATCGGCTGCATGGTGGCGCTGAAGGTCCTCGAGCTTTGCCAGCGTCCGGAAATCCGGTCCTCGGTGCGGCATGTGACCGATTACATCCGCTACGGGCTGGACGAGATCCAGGAACGTTTCTCCGACTTCTTCTCCGGCATCCGCCAGCACGGGCTGGTGATGGGCCTGGAATTCGAACACCCCGAGGGCGCAAAGTTCGTCATGAAGCATCTCTACCGGAACGGCGTCTGGGCGATCTTCTCGACCCTGGATCCCAGCGTGCTGCAGTTCAAGCCCGGCGTTCTGATGTCGGAGCCGCTGTCCGAGGATCTGCTCCGGCGGGTGGATCTCGCCATTGGCCTGGCGCGGGACGAGGCGGCAGGAAAGCGGGGCGCCAGGGCATGAGCAGCGCCGAACCGCCCCTTGTCGATATTTCGATGTCGCGGGCGGCGTTGCTTGGGCGCGCTTCGGGGATTCTCTCCCGCGCGCGCTGGGCGTCCGAAGCCTTTCGGCGCTACGGCCTGTCGAGAGTGCGGGAGATTGCGGAAGCCGTCGCGGATGCCGGCAGCCGCGATGCCGGGTTCTTCGCGGAATGGGCGGTTCGCGAGACGGGGTTCGGCGTCGCCGAGCACAAGCGCATCAAGAACGAACTGACCAGCAGCGGGCTGTTCGAGCACTACCGGGACGCGGACTTCGTAACCCCGCAAGTGGACGAGGCGGCGCGGATCATCCGGCTGCCCCGCCCGGCAGGCGTGGTGTTCGCGCTCGCGCCGTCGACCAACCCGATCGCGACGGTGAACTTCAAGATCCTTATCGCCTTGCTGACCCGGAACGCCATCGTGCTCAGCCCGCACCCCGCTGCGCGGGAGTGCTCGGCCGAGGCGATCAGGCGACTGGCGGACGCCGCAGCAGGCGCGGGAGCCCCGGATGGATGCATCCAGGCAATCGAGGAGCCCACCATCCCGCTGGTCGAGGAGTTTCTTCGCTCCCCCGAAACCGATGTCATTCTGGCGACCGGCGGAACGGCGATGGTCCGGAGCGCCTACGCGTCCTCCAATCCGGCGATCGGAGTCGGGCCGGGCAATGCGCCCGTCCTTGTGGGCGAAAGCGCGGACCTGCGCGCGGCCGCGAAACGGATCATCGAGAGCAAGTCATTCGACAATTCCATTCTGTGCACCAACGAATCCGTGGTGTTCGGCCCGGAGCGGATCGCGGCCGGCCTCGTCCGGGAGCTGGAGCGGGCCGGGGCCAAGCTGTGCAACGCCGAGCAGGCCGCGCAGCTCCGGAGGTTCCTGTTCGACGGTGAGCGGTTCAATGTCGAGGCCATCGGGAGGGATGCGCGGTGGATCGCGTCGCAGGCAGAAATCGCCGGTGTCGGCTCCGGGGTCCGGGTCCTGCTCGCGCCGCTCGAGGGAATTGGCCCCGAGGAGCCGCTCTCCCGCGAGAAGCTTTGCCCGGTGCTCGGCCTCCGGATCGTGCGCGATGCGAGGCAGGGGACCCGCGACTCGCGGGCGATGCTCCGGTTTTCCGGGGCCGGCCACTCGGCGGCCATCCACAGCGAGGACCGGCAGGAGATCATCGACTTCGCGAGCGCGGTGGAAGTCTACCGCGTCGTGGTGAACGCCCCCTGCAGCCAGGGCGCTGCCGGCTTCGGCACCGGCCTGGCGCCAACCTTCACGGTTGGAACCGGGTATTTCGGGCGGAGCTCCATCGGCGAAAACATCGGCCCGCAGCATCTGGTGCATTGGACGCAGGTCGCGTACCGGTCCGACCCGGACGAGGCGATGGGGGACTACCGATCGCTGCGCCTGGATCTGCCGGGGCCGTTGCCGCGGGCGCCCGCGGACGGGGTGCCGGGTGAATCGCGTCCAGCCCCGAAGGCGGCGATCGATGGCGATACCCTTGCGCTGATTCGGCGCCTGGTGGCGGAGGAATTGCGGTCCGTCCGCAAGGAGCGCGGGAAACATGGCTGAGCTTCGCGCATTCCTTTTCATTGACCGTCTCCAGCCGCAGACGATGAGCTACCTGTCCACGTGGATTCGCGGGGCCATGCCCCGCAGCGGCATGGCGGCCCAGGTGATCGAGGTCGCCCCGGGTCTGGATATCGAGCCGCTGACGGATGTGGCGCTGAAGGAAGCCGAGGTGAAGGCGGGGATCCTGGCGGTCGAGCGCCAGTTCGGCACGCTGGAGTTCCACGCCCGCTCTCCCGAGACCGTGCGGTCGGCCGCCGCCGCGGTGCTGCGTGCGATGAGGGCGCGGGAAGCGGATGCGGCGTCCCCGGAGATCCTGGCCTCGAAGATCGTTCCGCGCATTGACGCGCAACATGCCTTCGTGATCAACCGGAATCGGCTCGGCTCCATGGCCATCGGAGGTGAATCGCTCTTCCTGATGGAGATGCGCCCGGCCGCCTACGCCATCCTGGCGGTGAACGAGGCGGAGAAGTCGGCCGATATCCGGGTCATCGACTACCGGATGATCGGCGCCAACGGGCGGGTGTATCTGACCGGCCGGGAGAGCGAGGTCAGGTCGGCGCGGGATGCGGCGGAGGCTGCATTGGCCCGGCATTCGGGGCGCTAGGTCGATGGACGAAGCAGCGCTGAGAGCCGCGATCCGCGCCGTCATTTTGGAGGAGCTGGGCGAAGGCGGTGCCGCACCCGATTCTGGCGCTCCGGTTGTCGAGGAAGTGACAATCCGCAGCGACGCCGATCTTGCAGCGCTGGTTCAACGCGTCGCGGCGCTGGCCCGGACTCCCGAGGGATGGGCGGAGCTCGAGTCGGGGCAGCGAATGTTCCGCCTTGCGGGCGGGGCGCGGCCAGCCCGCCGGGGACCGGTGAAGTCAGGTCTCGTCAGCGAACGCGACATTGACGGGATTCCCGAGGGTGTCTTCGAGTTCGTGCTACGGCCGGCCATGCGGCTCACTCCTCTTGCGCGCGACAAGCTCCGCGCGCGGGGCATCGCGATACGGAGGGAAGAACCATGATCATCGGAACCGTGGTAGGGCGGGTTTGGTCGACCAAACGGGTGGAACAGCTGCCACAGGGGGCGCTGCTGGAACTGGAACTGGAGGAAGGCGGGCGCATCGTGGCGTTTGACCCCCTGGGTTGTGGTGCCGGCGAGCTGGTTCTTGCGGTGCAGGGGTCTGTTGCCGCCGGGTATTTCGGAGAGGACAAGGCGCCGGTGGATGCCCTGATCGTGGGCTCCATCGACGAAGACGCATCGCGCCCGGCAGGGCGCAAGGGAACAGGAAGGAGGGTCTAGCCATGGCTAGCCAGGCAATTGGAATGATCGAAACGCGGGGGTACGTGGCGGCTCTCGCTGCCGCGGACGCGATGGTGAAGGCCGCAAACGTCTCGATTCTATCGCGCGAGCAGATCGGCGGCGGCCTCGTGACGGTGACGGTGGCCGGCGATGTGGGGGCCGTGAAGGCCGCGACGGAGGCCGGGGCGGAGACGGCCAACCAGGTTGGCGAGGTCATCGCGGTGCACGTGATTCCGCGGCCGCATCCAGATCTTGGGCCGCATTTTCCGGCGCCGAAGGGCTGATCGTGGCGGCGAGGCCGCCCCGCTCTTGCGGCGGCGGCCCCGGTGCGGATGATCCTTGCCCGACGGTGGCGCAGGTTCAGGAACAGGGCCGATGACGGAATTGCGGGTATACCTGCTGGTTGAAGACCTGCAGGCGCAATTTGCGACCTATATGAGCACGCCGCTTCGGGCGCGAGGATATCCCGCGTACGCGGGGGAGAACAGCCTGATCATCGAGGTGGCACCGGCCCTCGCTATCCATGAGATCGCGGACCTGGCGCTACAGGCGGAACCGGACATGGAGCCCGGTATCCTGTTCGCGGAGCGCCAGTTCGGTGTGCTGGAACTGCATTCCACGGATCTCGCGAGACTCCGGGATGCGGGCCAGGCGATTCTGAACGGCATCGGCACCGGGGCCGAGTCCCAATTGGCGCCACAGCTCCTGTACAGCGGTGTCATTCCGGAAGTGGCGGACCAGCATGCGAGCATCGTGAACCGGACACGCGGGGCCTCCATGCTCCTGCCCGGCCAGGCGCTATTGCTCTGCGAGACGGCGCCGGCGCTGTTTGCCTGCATGGCGGCCAATGAGGCCGAGAAGGAGGTTCCGGAAATCAACATCGTGGATGTGCAGATGATCGGCGCCTCCGGGCGCGTGTTCCTTTCCGGAAAGGAAGATGACATGCGGCGCGCGCAGGCGCGGATCGAAACGTCCCTGTCCGCCATCGCGGGCCGCGGTTGTCCCTGAAGATGCCTGCATCGACATCCCTACTTCCGCACGTGTCGATACCTGGATGCGCGGTGCGGCCTTCCCCGGGCGATTCGAAGGATACGGGCGGCGATGGCCGGGCCGGTGAAATTGAACCAGGATGGCGGCAGCATGGTGACCGATCAAGCTCTTGGCCGGCTCATCCGTGTCGACTTGCGTGACATCCGGACCCGCGAAGACAACGACTTCACGTCATGGCTGGGGCGCGAAAAAAAAGCGTGTCATCCTGGGCGATAGTCTCGGTATCGATCTCGAACTCGAGGCACAGGAGAAAGCCGTAGGACCGTTCCGTGCGGACGTACTGTGCAAGGACACTGGCACGTCGGTACTGATCGAGAACCAGCTGGAGCGGACGGATCATCGTCACCTCGGGCAATTGCTAACCATGCGTCCGGTCTGGAGGCGGTTACGGTCGTCTGGATAGCGGCTCGTTTCACGGACGAGCACCGATCGACGCTCGACTGGCTGAACAGAATTACGGACGACAGTTTCCGATTCTTCGCCCTTGAGATCGAGTTGTGGCGAATCGGAGAATCGCCTGCAGCGCCGAAGTTCAACGTTGTTTCGAAACCGAACGACTGGCCGCGTTCAGTCGCTCAGGCAGCGCGTTCGATCGAGGATTCCGGTTTGTTCGGGACGAAAGCGTTGAGCCCGTTCACGATAGTTGAGGCGGTTTGGCTATTTTTCAGTCGCGCAATTTGATGGATTGACAAGAGTTCCCCTCAAGCAGCTTGCGAGAAGCGGCTTGAGGGGCGAGCCTCTGATGTTGTCGAAAACATTGGAGGCTGAGTGATGCTGCCAGAGTCGAGCCAGGTTAGCAAGATTTGGGATTTTCTGTTCCAGGTTGACGACCGCGAGGCGTCGCGGGTTCGGAAGGCGGGTTGTGGTCACTGTGGGGGTGTTCTGCATTCGGCGCATTACGGGCGCAAGCCGCGGGGGATTCCGTCGTCGCTTGCGGCAGCCGGGGAGTGTGCGGCGTTTCGGTACAGCTTCTGCTGCGCGGCGTGCCGTCGTCGGACGACGCCGGCTTCTGTGCACTTTTTCGGCCGTCGGATCTATGTCGGTCTGATCTTCGTTCTTCTGCCTGCGCTTCTGGGTGCTGAGGGTCCCACGGCGGCCGCGGAGGCGTGCGGGAAGCTGAATCTGAGTTTGCGGACGCTTCGGCGGTGGCGGCGCTGGTGGCAGGAGGATTTTGCCGGCAGCGCGTTCTGGCGCGGTTCGCGGGGGCGCTTTGCGGCGGGGGTTGAGGAGGCGGGTCTTCCGCTGGGCCTTGTGGACAGCTTCGAGGGTGTCGATTGGGTCGACCGGGGGGTTAAGCTGAAGTTCTGACGGGATTTTGGGTAAAATGCGTGATATGGCAATCAATTGCGCATTTTCGGAAAGCGGACTTTCTGCCTACATTTTGCGTTCGCCCGGGTTGTGCCTGTGTTTTGGGCCGCAAATGGTTTCCAGCAACTCCATCGCCTTTGTTTGGGATTTGGTCGGCGTTGTGTCCATATCGAAGGTTTCGGGCGCGGGATTGGTACCCGGCTGGCCGCGCTGGATCCTGCATGTATTTCGGGTAATGGTCTCCAGGTTTTCGATCAGGGTTCGGAAGCAGTGGGTTTCGGAGCCATCCTCGAGCCATCCTGCGGCCTTGCGTTTGGCGCGCTGCGAGCGTTCGGCCGGAGCGACGGGATCGCGGGTGCGGGAGATCTCCTCGAGTTCCGGATCGGAGAACAACCGATCCCGCCAGACTTCCCTTATGTGCCATTCGACATAGTACGCGAGCGTGCACAAGAAGATGTGGGCGCGCACCCGTTGCGCGATGCGATGGTAGATCGGACGAACGTGCAGGTTGACCGTCTTCATGGTTCGAAATGCGCGCTCCACGCGCGTCAAAGCCTTGTAGATCCTCACACAATCGTCTGCCGCCATGTCTTGTTCCGGAAGCGAGGTGCGAATGACATAGATGCCGTCGAGAGCCGCTTCCCGGGCAATGTTTTCGGCGTTGCGGGAGAAGGCGAAGGACGTATCGCCAATCTCGTAGTTCATGTGCTTCTTCATCCGGAACCGGTTGATGGCCTGACCGACCCGGACGCCGATCTCGGCGCCGCCGCGGAGGGTTCCGCCATCGACGCTCTTGCGGATGACAGCGAGGTCGGCTTCCGTCGCTTGCAGCAGGGATTCGCGCGTGTGGGCGCGCCGTGCTGCCAGCCGCGGGTTGCGACAGGCCACCAGCCGCTCACCGGGATAGTCCGGGTGAAGGATCTCGAACAGATTGACTTCGTCGAACCGGGCGACATCAAGAGAGCTGGTGCGGATGAGCTTCTGGATGGTTGCGCTCTTCAGCGCGGTGATCCAATCCACGCCATCCAGCTTCTTGAGTTCGGTGATGCGGGTCTGCGCGATCATGCCGCGATCGCCCACAATGGCCACCCGCTGGAGGCCGAAGCGCTTCTGCAGGCGCGCGACCTCAGGCAGAAGGGTCTTCGGATCCCCGATATTGCCCGCGTAGACCGAGACGGAAACCGGGCAGCCGCCGACGTCGCACAGCAGTCCGAAGTTGACCTGAAGCTTTCCCTTCTTGCCGTCCCGGTTGTGCCCGCGGCGGCCAAGCGGGCAGGTCGTCCCTTCGAAGTAACTTGATGTCAGATCAAACAAAACCAGGCCGCCGTCCCGGAAGTGGCGCCGCGCAAGCTTGGCCTGGATCCGGTTCTGCCGCTTGCCCAGCCAGTCCATGGCCGCATAGAGTTCGTCAACCTCGGCGTCGTCGACGCCGAACATCTCGCCCAGCGTGGTGTCTTTCCACCACCGGGTCGTCGCAAGCTTGCTGTGCGGTCGGATGATGCGGGCGGCAATCATGGCGCAGACCAGGTCGCGCTCCCGGCACGGCTCGGAGCCGATCAGTTCAATCATGCCAAGCCGGTCAAACGCAGCCGCAATCGCTGCCACCGGTCCATGCTTGCGGGACCGCAGGATCTCAAAGGCGTCACTGGCCTCGACATACTGCTTCCCCGCCAGGCTGCCCCGAACCAATGCAATGGTCTCGTCGGAGAGGCTCGAGAGATTCGCCAGCGTTTTCTTCTGAACCTTGCCGTTCTCGTCGCGAAAGGACCGGCGCAGGAGTTTGGAATAGTAGGTCTTGCCGCCCTGCTTGCTGGCGATAATGGCGACATGCATCGCTGGCATGGCCCCGTGCCTCATATAGTGTCCACACTCTTTCGATTGCGGTCTGCTCGGTATTACCTGCTATATATATCCTATTAAAGCCAGTGTCAACCAGACAATGACGTGTCTAGTGCCTACAATACCGAAAAATATTGGCCGTTTTCGGCCGAAATCACACGTGCTAACAAAGAGTTACGCGGGAAATACCCTCCAGAACTTCAGGTTAAGGCGCTTTTGTTTCTTCGCGAATGGTTCTCGTTTCTCATTCTGGCTGAGGGAGATTCTGCGTAGTATGACGGCCCGCAGAAGTTGCATCTTTACGGGTCGGCGAGGGTTGGTGCAGGCTCCCTGAGCGCGTTTGGCGCGGAGAAGGAGCCAGGAGATGACGCAGACACGGGATCCGGTTAGCGGTCGCTGGGCGCGGTTGCGCTTTTCGATTGTGGGGCAGTTGCTGATGGCGCCGCCGCCGCGGGGCGGTTTGAAGCCCGCGATTGAGGCGCTGGCGGGGCAGGAATGGCAGCATCCGGTGAGCGGCGAGCGGGTGCGCTTCGGGGCGTCGACGATCGAGCGCTGGTATTACGCGGCGCAGGCGGCGGATCAGGATCCGGTGTCGGCACTGGCACGGCGTCGGCGCCGGGACGCCGGACTGCAGCGGACGATCTCGCCGGCGCTGTCGGCGGCGGTGGAGGCGCAGTACAAGGCGCATCCCTCCTGGTCGAAGCAGCTCCACCACGACAACCTGGCGGCACGAGTGGAGGCGGACCCCGATCTCGGCCCGCTGCCGTCCTACCCGACCCTGGCGCGATACATGCGCACCGAGGGCCTGGTGCGCCAACCGCGGCGCAGGGGGCCGAATGCGCCGCGTCCCCGCCACGAGGTGCGCAGCTACGAGGTCTCCCGCAGCCACGCTTTATGGCACTGTACTTCATTCTGCAAATCTGTAAGCTCACGGATCCTCCCGGGAGCAGAAAACGAAAGAATCTGTTTTGTCGAGGGCTGAATGCCGGGCTCCGCGAAGCCGGCCTTCTGACGGGCGAAATGGAAACCCTGGCCGCGGCGCTGTGCGACCATCGTCGGTCACTGGCTGAAGTTCGAAAACATGTCGATTAGCCACAGTGACATGGCGTCAGAACTCGGGCTTTCGAAATACTGGTCTCCATCGGTGGAGGATGTGGTACTTTGCGGGCGGGAATTCCTGGACCTGCTCCACGAGTATGATGCCGTGGTGGCAGCTTCAATCGGCTTACCCGAATGCGATATTCGCTACGCGCTTGGCGATGACCACGCCAAGGCTCTATTGGAAAGGCTGGGACGCTCCGGCGGTTTCTCTGGTGGCGAATGAGAGCGGAGTTGTCCGAGTTATCTGCGGGCTAGCGCTACCCTGTAGCCATATATGTTACTGGACCAAAGGAGTTCCAGCCGTTTTTCTTTCGGCGATTCGATGGCCCAAAGTCGCTGCTGACAGCCGCTCATAGCCACGCCACATGATCTGGTTGCCCGGCTCGGGATCATGCTTGCGGTTCCGGTAGCCGCCGAGAAGCGCGACAAGGCGTACAGCAGTGCCGAGGTTGTCCGGTGTCTGCTGTTTGTATTCCTTGGCATAATCGTGCAGAAACGACAGTTCGTGATCGGTGAACATGAGGCTGGCATCGCAGCCGGGCACTTGGCGCCCAAGCAGTGCCATCAACATAATCCGCCAAGTAATGACGCTGTTGATTGCGATCGCGCGCTCCAGCCGGTCGGCGGTATGAAAGGCGAGATACTCGACCCGGCAACCGGATTTCAGCACCCGGAAGAAATCTTCCACACGCCAGCGCTGGAGGTAGAACGCGATGATTTCCACGGCTGCCTCGACGGTGTCGACCGGGAGGCTGGTCAGCAGGTGCCACTGAACCGCGTCCTCGCCTTCGGGTGGTGCGGTTTCGACAATATGCACTCCCGACATTTCCACTGCACCGGCCCCCCTGTTCGTTGCAGGAAGCGTGAGCCTGCGGTAGCGGATTTCGCACAGCGCCGTGCGCTTGCTGCGCGCCGGACGGGCCTTCGTCCCCCGCGACTTGCGGCGTTCGGTCAAGCGGTCAATCGCGACTTCGACATTCCCGCAGGCTGCGCCCTTGCGCATCGTTTCAAACAGCTTCATGTCGTTCCCGGCAAGACAGCGGTCATGCTTGGCGCGCACCAGGATCTCGACCCGGCCTGATCGGCGCTGCGCGTCGAACAGCTCGAAAAAATCCGCTTCTCGATCCATGACGCTGATCACCCGCGTCTTGCGGGTCAGTTCCCGCGCCGCTTCGGCAATGTCATGGAACCCGTCGATCCAGCGCTGCGTCTTCTGCTGCGCCTTCGGCGTGGTCTTGCCGCCCCCGGGCCGCGGCGCCTCAAGACCACAACGCAGGACGCCCAGCGGCAGGCCCTGGCCGTTCACCGCAAGCGTGAGATGCAGATGCAGGCCCAAGGTCTTCGACGTTGTCTGGTTGCGGCCGATGATGCCTAGTCCATCGCAGTTCGGGCGGGTTGCGAAGTTCAGGTCGCTACCGTCCTGGATGCACAACACCGTCGTCTGGCTGCGCATCCGCTGAATGCTGCGCGCCCGGTGCGGCGCGAGAATGTTCGCCACCGTCACCGCCGTATCCGCCGGCTGTTCGATGAACCGGTAGTAGCCGTCAACCGCCGCACGATCGCCCTTCGCATTCCCGCTGACCGACTGGCCCGGATATTCCGCCAAGAGCCCGGCGCTCTTGACCAATCGCGCCGATAACCGCTTGTCTCCCAAGGGTGCTCCTCCGAATTCGTTCGCCGCCCACTCCGCGCTGTCCAGACCTTCGCCCGGAGCAAGCGCAGGCGCATGATCGACAAACGGCACATCGAGGCGGCGGCGCCAGTCCGGCGCCAGTGCATACATGTAAACCGATTTCACCGTTTCCGCCTGGCGTTTGTCCCGGTCCTGGCGGCCGCGGCCCGTGGTCCGCCCGACGCAAAGGAAATTCGCCGCTCGCAGGCTGACCCCGCTTCGCGACGGTTCGACAAACGTCTCGACAAGCCACGGACGGTAACCGTATCGCGCTTCGAAATCCATCGGCAACCGCCGCAGGATCCGCCCCAGGACGTGGCTCGCCAGATTGGCGCAGGCAACGCCGGGGCGGATCAGGAAGCGGCTCATGCAGACCACCCGGTTAAGCGCCTGCTTCCGCTGTTCATCGCTCCACGCCATCCAGCGGTCCCGCGCCGAAAGGCGAAGCGCCGAGGCCGAGAAGCCGGCCGCACCGAGATATCCGTGCGAAGAGGCGACAAGATACCGCATCTGACAACCCGCGAAGGTCGTCATCCCGCGCGGATGCTCGTCACCGATCATCGTGTTCCAGACCTGCCGCTCATCACGGCTCTCGACCACGACCAGGCCGAGCTTCCCGACCGCCTCCAGACGGCCCGGAACTTCCGAGGCAGCGGGCAACGAACCAACCAGCCGGCGCGGAATTGAGGATGGCGCCCCGCGCTGCGCTGCCGGCAAGACGATCGCACCCGTATCCGCCAACTTGCGCAGCGTCTTCAGGCAACCCGCCAGCTGAAAACGGCCGCGGACATCGACAAAGCCAAAGGCTTCACAAACGCTCCGGCCAACCGCACTGCGGGTCCCGGAACTCTTCCGCAACAGAATCTGTTCGAGAAGAGCAAGCGATTCGGGCGCGTTTAACGTTCGATTGATCTGGTTCTGTATCATCATGCCAACGCTGATACACGATCAATTCGCCTTTGTCCAGACCTAAATCACGCTACAGGGTAGGGCTAGCGACAGCAGAAGCGCTGGGGGCGCTTGGTTGCCCCTGGATCGTTGGCCCGCCCCAGGGACTACCAAAATCCCGGGGGTCAAGCGGCGGCCATCTCGATTTCCTGATCCGTGTTTGCCGCGTTGGAGAGCCTTGGACACCAGAATTGGAACTTCGCTTTCAGGGTGTGGTTCAGCCTTCGAAACCGGAAGTCCGACAAGAGCATGTCCACGGGCTGACCGCACAGATATGGTCCGGCATGCATTATGCCCCGGATGCTGAACTGGAATAGATGAATCCCTTCCCATCCCATCGCCATAGGGTGCCAACCGCCGCTTGACCCCCAGCTTTTGGGTAGTCCCCATTTACAGCACGGGCAATAACATATATGTTATTGCCCTGTGGACCGTGGAAACGCTCGACAAGCGCGTAGACAAGGAACTGGCGGAACTCCCTCGCGATCTGTTTGCCCGTTTTCTGCGGATCGCGGAACTCCTGAAAGAATACGGTCCGACAACGATTGGCATGCCGCATGTCCGGCCGCTGACAGGAAGTGGAGGTCTCTGGGAAATCCGCATGAGCGCGAGGGGCAACATTGCCCGTGCTCTCTATGTGAAGGCGCGAGGAAGGCGGCTCGTCGTTGTTCTTGCCTTCGAGAAGAAAACACAGAAGACGCCCAGGGCTGTACTGGAAACTGCCCGAAGACGGGCAAAGGAGGTGACATGACTGATCTGGAGGACCTGAAACGGGAATTCCTGAAGGACCCCGTGAACAAGGCAGCCTATGATGCACTCGCCCCGGAGTTCGATCTGGCGCAACGCCTAATCGCGGCTCGCGCGGCCTCGGGCCTGTCGCAGGCGGAGGTTGCAGAGCGCATGGGCACAAGGCAGAGCGAGATCTCCCGGATCGAAAGCGCACGGCAGAACATCACGATCGCCAAGCTTGCCTCCTATGCCCAGGCCGTAGGCGCAAGGCTCGACATTCGCCTTGATCCCGCATGATCCTGATCCGGCGAGCAATGGTCGCCCCGGGCGCGCGCAGTCCAGGGCGGTCGAGCAATTGCTTGGCCCAAGTCCGGCGGGGTTTTAGGACTGAGGGTTCCATCGCTCGATTTCTTCACAGGAAAGGCCATGTTCGCGTCTACCAGACGCCCAGTTCTTGCCTTCACATTGGCGGAGACTGAGCTGCAGGTCGTCGGACCGGCCCAAGCATCCCAAGCATATTGGGCGACCCTTTGGTGGCTCCGGTTGGGGTGAAGCGATGCCACGTACTCGATCCCCGCATACCAGGAAAACGGCCGTTTTTCTGGCGGTCGCGGATCCGTCGAAATGACGGGGCGGAAAGCACTAGAAAACCCGTTGCGGAAAACAGCGCAAGGTTGTAGGGGCTCCCCCGTCTAAGCTGGCGGCCGGGGAGGCAGGCATGCTGATCGGCTACGCGCGGGTGCCGAAGGCAGACGGAAGCCAGCTCCTGGACCTGCGGCGGGACGCGCTGATCGATGCCGGCGTCGCCGCGGACCGAATCTACGAGAACCGGGTATCCAGCAGAAAGGACCACCGGCCAAGCCTTGAGGCTTGCCTGAAGGCGCTGCAGCCCGGCAACACACCGACCGTCTGGAAGCTGGACCGGCTTGGGCGGGATCTCCGGCACCTGGTGGCGATGGTGGACGATTTGTGTAGCCGCGAAGTGGGGCTGAAGGTGCTGGCAGGCACCAGCGCGGAGATCAACACGACGCTGCCGAACCGGACGGCTGGTGTTCGGGATCTTCACGACGCTGGCGGAGTTCGAGCGTGAGCTGATCGCCGAGCGGACGAGGGCCGGCCTGGCGGTTGCCGGGGCCCGGGGCTGCAAGGGAGGACGTCTGCGCAAAATGGAGCGGAAGACGCTGCGCTTGGCGATGGCGGCAATGGCGGACCGGGAAGTGCGGGCGGCGGATGTCGTGCAGCGGCGGGGGATCACGACAACGACGCACTACACCTATATGAACGGCGATGGGACGGTGAAGAAGCCCGGGCATAGGCTTCTCGAAGGGTCTTCGGAATGAATCGCCGGAGTTCAGGGCAGTCGCGATGCCAAAGTCGCGGCGGACGCCTTTGGAGCAACCCTGCAAGTCCTCCGTGCCGGGTCCGCCTTGTCGAAATTCGGCATGCTAGTTGCTTTCTGCAACACCGCAGGTGAGGGTCTCATTGCTGAGATAGGCATTTCTATCACCTGAATAGACATAAAAGAATAACTATGGTTAGGCTATATATCCGAAAATAGCTATATAATGCCTATTGATAGTTCTAATATATAGACATATAATTGCCCTTGTCCGACTGCGGCAGGTTTTCAACTGGACAGTTCAAGCCGATCGCAACAACCAGACAGGAGAAGCAAGATGAAAACCGCAACCGAGACGAACATCGTTAATCCGGAAGCTCTCAAGGCTGCCCGCAAACACCAGCGGATGACTCAGCAGCAGCTGGCCGATGCCCTGAAATGCAGTAAGGACACCGTCAGCAGATGGGAACGCGGCGCAAATCGCCGTGTACGGCCCTATCTCCAAGAACGCTTGGGCGATGCACTCCACGTCAAGTGGGAGAACCTCACTACGCCGCCTGAACAGACAGTCAGGAAACAAGAAGAAATCTACGGGCACAAATGGATTAAGTGGGCGGCTCCTACAAACATCCGAACTGCATTGCAGCTTGTAGCCTTGCGTTACAACGTTAAACCAAATGAGGTGCTTGAGCTTGCTCCGCTTCTCTTCCTCATTGTGGCCGAAAAAAGCCTGCTGGAGCGCAGGCGGAGAATCGACGAGATTGACGCGATCTACGCTGAAATGGAAAAGAAGGTCGGTGACAACCCGGCTACGACCTATCTTGGCGGAATTCTTGCCACTCGCAACATTACGGCTGAAGAGCACTTGGCCGAGGAGGAGAAATCGCTTGCAAAAGAGGATGTCTTCGGACGCCTCATCGATTTCGAGTGGTTTGGATCTCGTTCAGATGAAGATAGCGAAGGCCCCTTCGTTCACTTCATTCGCGATCTCGCGAAGGGTATTCCTGAAGATGCGCTGGCCTCGATTGGTTCCTTCGATGGCGACACGATCGATAGCTATCAGATAGCTGATGGCACCCTGCGCGAATGCACGGGCATTTCCGAAGATGAGGAACAGGGGGAGAAACTTCTCTGCTACATGCGATTGGGATCGATCGACCTTGCGGAGTGTCGGCGCGTCAAGCGCGACCGGGACGAAGTAGGCTATCGGCAATGGCTCCTAGAGGAGTTGAAGCGGGTTGACGAGGAAAGCGAGCGCTTCTTGAGGGAACTCTAATGATGCCTCTTCACATTACACGCCACGCCGAAGCCAGAATGTCTCAGCGCGGTATCCGCAACTTCGATCTTGATGTTTTGCTTGATCACGGAACCGATATGGGTCAGGACAGGCTGATGCTTCGGACGCAGGACGCGGAAAGAGCGATCGGAGATCTGAAGAGGCAGATCGCAAGGATCCAGCGGCTCAAAGGAAAGATAATCGTCGTTTCCGAGGGCGCTCTCATCACAGCCTACCACCAGTCAAATTCGAAGCGAACGAAAAAGAAAAGCGGGATCAAGCGGTATTGAGCAGTTCTGATACCGCAATCTCGGGAATTTTGTCTCAAAACGCTCTTTTCGTGGTGCCGAGGAGGCCCGTAGCTCGCATGGCGGACCAACTTTCCGCATCACATCCACGCCATGCGAGCTACGGGCCTTCTCCGGAGGCCTTCAGGCACCGGATCCGGCCGAATCCGCCTCTCTTTCCCACATCTTGGCCAGAAAATTCCGCGCCTCGATGCCCGCGGCTGTGGTGTAGATCGCGGTCGTCTGCAGGTTGGCGTGGTCCAGGGCGGCCGCGATCGTCGGGAGCGAGCGGCACGCCGGCGCCGGCGGCCGCGATGCCGAAGCCGTGCCGGAGGCCCTTCGGACAGGCCTGGGGCCCCTCGATGCCGGCGTCGGCCATGATCTTGGCGATCTTCCGGTGGGCGGTCGCCCGCGACCAGGCCCAGAGGGGCTTGCCTTCGCCGGCGCCGAGCGGAGCGCGTGGACGAGCTCAAGGGCGCGGTGCAGCTCGGGAGGGACCGGGACCTCGCGGCAGCGTTCGGCGCGGCGCTTCAGGGTCCGGATCCGGATTGAGGCAGCCTCAAGATCGACGTCCCTGGGGCAAATGGCTAGGGCTTCGGAGCCCCGGGCGCCGGTGTGGGCGAGGGTGAGGGCGAAGGTCTGGTCAGCCGGTCTTGGCGCCCGGGCGTCGTCGTCGAGGAAACGCCGACACTCATCGGTGGCGAGGTCCTCGCGGCCGCGGGCGTCGGCGAGCTGGAGATCGCGGACCAGATGAGATATTTCGCATTGCGTGATGTTCGTCCAAGCCCTTCTGCAAGGCCCTGCCCGGGGTTCCCCAAGCTTGAAAAAGACCGCGATCACACCCTGCGGGCCCTCCGCGGCGGGCCGGAAATGACACTATGTAGATTCTGTCTCACGGCGTCTGATAGGCTCATCCGATCCTTGATGGCCGCATTATCTTGATCTTCCTCAAGTTCATACGATGTCTTGTCCTCTCAGCTGGGAGCCGTACTCTTAGCAGGACCATCGCCGAATCAGCACTATGGCAAGGATCCGACTTGACGGCTGAAGAATTGCTGCGCCGTTATGAGGTGGGGGATACCGAGTTCAGCGGTCTAGAATCCTTGAACGACGACTAGCTTAACAGTTGAGCCAAGTTTTGGTCTGGAGCGCATTGCAGGCCTGCAGTTGTTGTCCTCGCCAGAGGCGGTGGATTTGGCGGTCAAAGCGTTCGATGATCCGGGCGAGTTCGGTTGGCATGGTCTTGTCGAGTAGTGCCGAGAGTGCCGGGCCAATAACAAATGCTCAAACATGCATCGTCGGTCTGAGGCAGCGCCTCGCTAGATCTGTCTGGAGCAAAGCGTGTGCAAAGGGAAGCTACCGCCCCGTGACGATGGAAGGCGTGAGGCAGCTCGCGAACCTGACCTTGTATCTGCCTCGGTCGCCGAGTCACGAGGTCAGCTACGCGCTCGGCAGAGTCCGCGAGAATGCTTTCACGATCGCGAAATTGTTCCTCAAGGTTCCCGACACGCCACTCGAGGTTATCCATGGCACGATGCTGGCGCCGTACTTCTCGTCGGGTGACATGCAGAGCATGAGGGTGCAGCTGACGGTGCTGGTGAAGGCTGTCGCAGCGGCAGAGCCCGACGACGAGAATGCTCATACGGTCATACGAAACTTCGAGGAGTGGGCCGATGGCCTCTATCGCGGGACAAGGGAGGTGCTTCTCGAGGCCATCGTGTCGACGTCTCACTTTACGATTCACATGTTCCAATGGATACAAGGTGTCACGGAGATCCTGCTAGTGGCGTCAAACGCCCCCGCCTGCGACCGCCACAGCCAAAAGGAGTTGCGCAGTCATGCAGGGTGGCTGATCGCCACATTGGGCTGGGTGCCAGAAGACCAGGAGTCGGTGACGTTCGTGGCGACGTTTCAGTTGACCGAGATATTGTTTGACTCCGCAATGGACGCGCGGAGTCGCGGCTGTGATGAAAACGCGGGAGACATTGGCCGCATCCTCCTATCGTGGGTATTCCAGGGCGGGAGATACATCACGGGGGGGAGTGCTTGAGCGGGGACTGTGCGGATGTGCCGCACTGGCGTTGACAGGAGACGCCGGCGCCGTGGACGCATTGAAAACCGAAATCAGGCGACACCTGGAAAGCGACCGGGCGCCGCAACCGGAGGTACTGGCGCACGGCGCAGCGGGCCTCCGCCGAGCGGCTGATAGAACCGCGGGACCCATATACAGAGACGCCTCGTCGAGAATTGACCACGCAATGGCAAGGCTCGACTACAGAACGCTTGTCCCGCTATTGGAGGAGATCGCAGAGATGCTGTCTCCACCGGCCCAATAGGCGCACCTCGAAAGGGGGTCCCGTCCCTACCGCCATTATCCTAGCCAGCAAGGACAGCTGCAGGGAGGAAGCTGAGATTGCGGCCGTAGCGGACCAACTGTCGCGAGAGGAAGCCGACGAGTTTATGCGGACGATCAAACACTTGGGGCTGGTCAGCAGCTGCGCACCGATGGTGATCGGGCAACGCCGCCGACGAGCCGTGCAACCAACATCCCGCGTTGGCCGTCGCGGGGCAACCAGACGGTTCCCGAGACGGAGGCGGAATCCCTCGGAACACCCCGAAACGGCCCTTTCGGGGTGTGAAACGCGTGTCAAGATTGCGGGCATAAATAGAGAATGTCTGCATTCTCACCGCCCCACGGAAAGCAGAGAAGCGGGTAGCGAGAAGTCAAATTCTGCAACGCGACGCGCGTGGGCGTCCGATTTTTACACTGGCGCACCCGAACTCGTGTGGGTTGGTCGCTGGCCTCCGGTGATTTCACTGTGGTCTCGACCTGTACTGATTCCGTGATCTGGGCCGCTCTGCCATGCAGCGCTGTCGCGTTGGGTTGCCGGATACGGCTTTTTCTCCGCTGCGATAGGGAATTGGTCCGCGTACCGACCCTGTATCGTCGACAGCCGAATTCCTACCATGCGGTTGCCGACGGTGCATGTTGAGCGAATTGATACGGCCGGGTGCCAAGTCGGAGGCAAGAGATCGGGCGATCGGCCCGGCGGGCGATCCCGGTTCAGCGATCGCTGGAACGCGCTCGGGAAGGGAAGGTCGCGAGCGCCGTCGATGAGCCCTGCGAATGGAGCTTTTCCCGACGGGGTGGCGCAGGTTGCGGTGCCTGGACGAATAAAGGTTCCCAATGGGCCCGCCGCCAGGGCCTGAATTTCCGGGGTGTTCCGGTTGACGGGGCCAGTCGCGGATGTGCTCCCGCATTTCTTGTTGAAGCTCGACGGTTGCACAGCCAGTGAGAACGAAGAACCTGCAATTCATGCAATTGATCCGTGCGTTGCGCAGCCCTCTCTGGAGGCCTTCAGACGCTGGATCCGGCCGAATGCGGCTCTTGTGTCCACATCTTGGTCAGAAAATCCTGCGCCTCAAGGATCGCCGCGATGTCAAAGCCGTGCCGGAGGCGCTTCGGACATGCTACGCCGTTTCGAACGGAAAGCTGTCCAGACGTTCGCAGCCGGTTTCGGTAACCAGCACCTGCGTCTCCAGCTTGACGCTTTCAGACCCCTCTTCGGCCACCAGGCTTTCGATGCAGACAACCATTCCGGGCTCGAAGTGCCCGGACATGGCCAGATCGGACCAGTCGACATGAAGCGGCAAGACAGGCCACTCATCGGCCATGCCGACGCCGTGGACGGCCAGGGAGTAGCGATACGGCACATGCCGCTCCGGGATACGCCAGCTCTTCTCGTTGAAGTCTGTGAAGTCCATACCTGGGCGCACGAGGCCCAGATTGTGCTGGACCTGGTCGAGGGCGGTTTCGTAGAGCTGCCGCTGCTGACCGGTCATCAGCGTGTAGCCGCAGGTCCAGGAACGCGAGATATCGGCGCAATACCCATAGGGGCCGATCATGTCGGTGTCCAACGAGATCATCTCGCCGGCCTGGCACACCCTGTCGGAGCATTCCTGGTACCAGGGATTGGTGCGCGGACCCGCGGTGAGAAGCTTCGTCTCCAGCCAATCGCCACCGGAGCGGGCATTCTCGAAGTGCAGATGTGCCCATAGCTCGCACTCCGTCGTGCCAGGCACGGAGTTTTCGTAGATCCGCGCCAAACCAGCCTCGCAGACGCGGATCGTCCAGCGCATCAGCGCAATCTCGTCCGGCGACTTGATGGACCGCGCAATCTCGGTAATCCGGGTGCCCTCGACATAGAACAGGCCGCGGGATTCCAGCGCGTGGGTGCCGGCACCGTCCAGACGGTCGCAGGCGATGCGGCGGTTGCCGCCACCGTGGACCCGCACCAGGTCGGCGATCTCGTCCGCCCAAGCGCCCCTCGCGGTATCCGACCTATCGCCAAGCGCCATGAACATGCAGGTCCTTGCAGTCCGCAACTCGTCGATCCCCGGCAAACCTGCGGATTGCTTCATGCATCCCTTGAATTCGAACATGATCGCCGGACCGTCCGCGAATATCAGGGCGTAGCGCATGGGGTTGTGCAGGGTCCAGACCTGCATGTTCGAACAATCAAAGGCGTACCGGATGTTGCAGGGGTCGTAGAGCAGCAACGCCGCGCAGTCAGCGGCGGCGCACCGGTCGCGAAGCCGTTGCAAGCGATAGGCGCGGGCACGATCCAGTACCTCCCCGGGCACTGGGCTCTTCATCGGCTTGTCGGTGCCTTTGCCGTTCAGATAGGTCGCTTTGCGGTTGTCCTTGACGACGGCACCATTCTTCACGCCGGGCGCCCATAGAAGCCGCGGCGTTCCTCGGACGTGAAGGTCACGCCGGGACGCTCGTAGTAGGAGAAAACCGCGATGATGCGCGGGGTTGACCCTCGCACCGGTGCCACCCGATGGGCTGTGTTCCTGCCCCGGAAGACATTGAGAGTGCCGGGGTCGAGATCCATGACTACCGGCGGCTCGCAGCCTTCGAGCAACCGCGCGACACCCTCGTAGTTCGGGTCGTCGTTCGAGCGCAGGTCCTTGGCAAATTCAAACGCGCCGCCGGACTCGGGCGCCTGCAACAGCAGCGTCGTGGTGAATTCCGACCTGTCGAAATGCCAGTTCAGAGCCTCACCGTCGCCGTACGACATGACGTTCACACGGGCGAGCCGGTCGTCCATGGCCCAGAGCCGGGGTTTGTCCATGGTGGCCGCCAGAAACAGGGCGAACGGAGGCCATTCATAGAGCCTGATCATGAGCCCACTGCCCATCTGATCGGCGCAGATCGTGCGGTTCGAGGTGCGGAAGCGCGTCAGGGCGGGGTGGGCGTCGGGCAGATCGTCGATCCGGTCTCTGAAATAGATATTGTGCTCGCGGGCATGGTTAAAACCTCCCCGGTCGAGGACTGGCGTCAGATCGGCGATTGTGCGGGAGAGCGCCTCTTGCCGGAGAAATCCGGGCAGGTTGTAGAGGCCATTCCGGTCAAGCTGCGCGCGGCAATCGGCGACGAGCCGGCGCCAGCCCGGGCTGTCGGGACCGTCGATCGGGTATCTCTTCAGGTCGATAACGTCTTCCATGACCAACTCCTCGGCTTCTTGGCATTTACCGCACCCTATTGACCTGACAACCCGTAATCAATAGATTTTCTTCTTATGGATCAAAAGATAATCTATCGATAATGAACACGACGGGTGCCCCTCTCAACGCACTGCGCGCCTTCGAGGCAGCCGCGCGGACCGGCTCCTTCACGGCAGCGTCCCGTGAACTCTCCGTCACTTCGGCCGCAGTCAGCCAGCAGGTGAAGGTTCTGGAGCGGTACTGGGGCCGTACGCTCTTCCTGCGCCAGGGCAACCGGCTGTCGCTGACCGAGGCGGGGCTGACCGCCTATCCGCCGCTGGCGAACGCGCTCGCTGCTATTGGCGATCTTTCCGAGCGCATGCAGGGCATCTCCCGGCGCGCCCGCTTCGTGCTCAGCGCACCGCATTCCGTGGCCGAGACATGGCTTCCGCCGCGGCTGGGCGCTTGGCTCGGCGACGACGGCGATCGGCAGGTCGACATCAGAATCGAGGAAGATCCGGTAGATTTCGGCCGCGACCGCGTGCATATGCGGATCTTCCACGGCCATTCGTTCTATACCGATTTTCGCACGGAAGTGCTGTTCCACGACCGCCTCATCGCCGTCGCATCGCCGGCCTTCATCGCCTGCAGCAGCACGTCGGTCGCGGCTCTGCCCGACAAATTCCTGATCCACACGGACTGGGGAAAGGACTACGCCACGGGCCCGGACTGGAGCCACCTTCTTTCCGGTCAGAGGGTCATCGACGCCGGCGCCGGGCTGCGAGTCGCGACCAGCAGCGCGGCGATCCAATGCGCTCTCTCCGGACTCGGCGTTGCGCTCGTCCCGGCGATGATGGCGCTCGATCACCTGGACGCCGGGCGCCTTCAGCGTGTCGAGGCGCCTGAACGCCAGATGGACCGCCCCTACGCCGTGGCCTATCCCAACGCCATCGCGGAGTGGCCGATCATCGGCAGTCTGGTGGCGTGCATCAAGCGCATCGCGTGACCGGCTGAGTGAGGCCGGAGGCAGCCCTTCTCGCATCCCACGCCCGTGGTCTGACCGCCGACAAGCATGCGGTTCTGGCAGCCCTTCGCGAGCCGTGGTCCAACGGACAAACGGAAGGCCAGATCAACAAGCTGAAGGCCCTCAAGCGCCAGATGTATGGACGCGCCAACCTCGACCTGCTGCGAGCACGCCTCGTCCCCGCTGCATGAAGAAACGTCATCGAAAGTGAGTCGGGGTCTTGGTACCGGCCGCGAGCCTGAGGATATCGCTCCAGTGCTCGAGCACGACCTCTTCGTTGACGGGACAACCCATCGTCGCGGAGCGCGCGCGCCACCTGCTGGGCCGAACTCGGGCAGGGGCCTGGCGTGCTGGATCGGTGCCTGGGACTGCTGCCTGTCTCGTGCCATGCGGGGACCCTGGAGCGCCGTCGGAACCCGGTCGACGGTGGCAGGGTCGGCACGAGGAGTCGAGATTGACGGGCAGGTCTCATACTGAGCCACTACCCCCGGTCGGGCAATGTCTCCATTGGAGCCTCGTCGTGGGCGAAGCTCATACATCGGGACCGCTGCGGCTTCGAATTCCTGCGCTGGCCCTGGAGCAGAATGTCCGGTTTTGGGAGCAGAACGCTCGATGATTGCAAGCAGCTACAGGTAGCTCTCCCGCGGCGTATCCGCGCCGGAGAACCTCTCGGCATGTCATTGGTCGTCGTAGTGGTAATTCGCGAACAGGCCTTCCGGAGGGTTGCCCGCTCCACATGCGCGGCGCTCGCTCCAGTAGTCATCCCTCCGCGTCATGCGGGCCATCATCGGGAACTCAGGCATTGCCCGAAACCGGAATGCGCTTCCAAGCCGTGTTCCGGGTGCCTGCCAAGCTCTTGACGTCGGGGCATCTCCGCCCCACATATACTGTAGTGGTTATCACTCATCATACCCGAGTGCTAATAATTGCCGCGAGGCGTTGCAACGGTGCTGTCGACGCGCGCGGCGCGCTGATCACAATCAAACCAGGAGGAGCCCAATGAAAACCAAGTTCCGTCCGCTCCACGACCGGGTTCTGGTCCAGAGGGTGGAAGAAGAAGACAAGACTGCGGGTGGGCTGATCATTCCCGACTCAGCAAAGGAGAAGCCCCAGGAGGGCGTGGTCGCCGCGGTTGGCGAGGGCGCACGCAAGGACTCGGGCGAGTTGATCCCGATGTCGGTTTCGGCCGGCGACCGGATCCTGTTCGGCAAGTGGTCCGGGACCGAGGTCAAGCTCGAGGGCGAAGACCTCGTGATCATGAAGGAATCCGACATTCTCGGCATCGTCTCCTGAATTGTGCCGGCGCATAGGCGTCGGGAGGGCGAAATCGGAACTCGTAGAAAAGAAAGGGACAATCAGCAATGGCTGCCAAAGAGGTGAAATTCAACAACGAATCCCGCAGGCTGATGCAGCGTGGAGTCAACACTCTCGCCGACGCGGTGCGCTACACCCTCGGCCCGAAGGGGCGGAACGTCATTCTCGAGAAGTCGTTCGGCTCTCCTCGAATCACCAAGGACGGCGTGACCGTCGCGAAGGAGATCGAGCTTGAGAACAAGTTCGAGAACATGGGCGCGCAGATGGTCCGAGAGGTTGCGTCGAAGACCAACGACGTGGCGGGCGATGGAACCACGACCGCGACGGTGCTGGCCCAGCACATCGTGAACGAGGGCCTGAAGGCCGTGGCCGCAGGGATGAACCCCATGGACCTCAAGCGCGGCATCGACATTGCTTGTCGCAAGACCGTGGGCTACATCCAGAAGGCTTCCCGGACCGTGAAGAGCTCGGAGGAAATCGCGCAGGTCGGATCGATTTCCTCGAATGGCGAAACCGAAATTGGCCAGAAGATCGCCGATGCCATGCAGAAGGTGGGCAACGAGGGCGTCATCACGGTCGAGGAGAACAAGGGTCTCGACACCGAGGTCGATATCGTCGAGGGAATGCAGTTCGACCGCGGCTACCTCTCGCCATATTTCATCACCAACGCCGACAAGATGGTCTGCGAGCTCGAGGATGTGTACATCCTGCTGCATGAGAAGAAGCTCTCTTCGCTGCAGTCGATGGTTCCGCTGCTCGAGTCGGTCATACAGTCCAGCAAGCCCCTCCTGATCATCGCCGAGGATGTCGAGGGCGAAGCGCTCGCTACCCTCGTGGTCAACAAGCTTCGCGGCGGACTCAAGGTTGCCGCCGTCAAGGCTCCGGGCTTTGGCGACCGTCGCAAGGCGATGCTGCAGGACATTGCCACGCTGAGCGGCGGCGAAGTGATCTCCGAGGATCTTGGCATGAAGCTCGAGAATGTCGGGCTGTCGTTGCTCGGTCGGGCCAAGAAGGTGGAGATCAGCAAGGACGACACGACCATTGTCGACGGTGCCGGCAAGAAAGCGATGATCAAGTCGCGGGTCGAGCAGATCCGGGCGCAGATCGAGGAGACCACTTCCGACTACGACCGCGAGAAGCTGCAGGAGCGGCTCGCCAAGCTTGCGGGTGGCGTCGCGGTGATCAAGGTCGGTGGCGCGACTGAAATCGAGGTGAAGGAGCGCAAGGACCGCGTCGACGATGCGCTCAATTCCACCCGGGCCGCGGTGCAGGAGGGCATCGTCGCCGGCGGCGGCGTTTCGCTGCTCCACGCCTCGCGGCAACTCGAGAAGCTGAAGGGTGACAACGAGGATCAGACCACGGGCATCAAGATCCTCCGCCGCGCTCTGGAGGGGCCGACCCGGCAGATCGCGGAAAACTCCGGCGTCGATGGCGCCGTGGTTGTCAGCAAGATCCTCGAGAACAAGAGCGAGACCTTCGGGTTCGACGCCCAGGACGAGGTGTACTGCGATCTCGTGAAGGCGGGTATCATCGACCCGGCCAAGGTGGTGCGCACGGCGCTCGAGGACGCGGCATCCGTGGCCGGCCTCCTCGTCACCACCGAGGTGATGGTGGCCGAGAAGCCGAAGCCCGAGAGCAACTCCCCGCCGGGCGGTGGCATGCCGGACATGGGCGGAATGATGTAAGCATCCCGCGCCGGCCTTCGGGTCGGAGAGGGAATTCGGGAAAGGGCGCCCCTTCAGAGGGGCGCCCTTCTTGCTTTGACAGCATCGGTCAGGCCGCGGCGCACCGGCCTGGGCTGGGTACAGCCCCGCGGGACGATTCCGCTCATGCTGGTCCGCGCGCGGCGGTAATCTCGCGCCCGCAACCGGAAGAAGCAGAGGAAGTCGCTTTGAAAGATGGATCCTTCCGTTCTCCTGGATGGGATTTCTTGCTGCAGGCCATTGACCTTGACGGCCGCCCCGGGCAACGGCCCGCCGTTGCGCTCCTCGGGCTGGCCTTCTTCTGGCGGGCGCGGCACGCGCTGATCCACTGGATGCTCTGGCCGCTGCTGGGTGGCCTCGCCCGTCTGCTGCGCCTCGAGCGGTCGCGGATCGACGGTATCCTGCGTGACCCGGCAACCCTCATGCCGATTGCCGCGGGCATCAATTTCGCGGCCAGGATTCTCCAATTGGCGCAGGCTTCGGAACGACCGATACCGGCTCGTGCGCTACAAGACCATCGAGATCCGGGATCCGAAGCGCTGCATCGTGTTGGCCGGGCCGCGCCCTTCCGCGACTGGGTCGTGCGCCAAGCCTTCTGCGCGGTCTTCGAGCCGGTCTTCGAGCGCGGGTTCATCCACGACAGCTACGCCAATCGCAAGGACAGGGGAACGCACCGCGCCATCGCCCGCTACGAGGCGTTCCGCGATCGATTCCGGTACGTTCTTCGATGCGATTTCTACCGCTTGTTCCGGACGACAACCAGCCGCTAGCCGTGCAGGCCTGATGAGGCCGGGAGGGGCGAAGCTGATTTCGCCGGCCAGTTCGAAGCCGCCGGCGGAACATGCGCGCCGGACCGTGAATCTGTCCGGCGAGGCGCTGGTAGTACTGGGGATTGCGGACAGCATCGTGACGGAAACGGTGCGACGGACGCTAAGGAAGACGATATTGAGCACCGGCCAAAACCAACCGGAGCCGCAGTTGCCGAGTGTGGTCTGAACCCGGCCAAAGCAGTGCCCTTGCACCGCACACGGGTTCCATTTGATCGATACCGGCCGCTCCGGCAGGAGAATCGCTCGTGGCAGCAGTTCCTTCTCGGGATCCGCCTTTGCTTCTCCGTGGGTCAGAAACCAGGGTGGCGGAAACTCCAGATGGAGATCCCAATTGTCACCGGTAGCAGCCATATGCGACCCGATGAGCGGGTCGAACCCGTCCATGAGCTTCGAATACTCCGGTCGAGCTACGAGGTTGGTCGGCTCTCGTGGATCCTCACATTGGTAAAACAGGAGCTTTCTGCGGGTTGGCTGCCTTACGTAGAGCCAGTCCCTGGTTCGCACACCATGCTCCGGCACGGGTGTAAACTCCCCTTTTGCTCCATCCTTCATCCGAAAAGTCTGCTACATGACATGGTAACGCACATCCTTGGCCGAGCCATCGAGAAGATCAAGAAAACTAATTCCGTGCGCTTCGCTCAGGCGTTCTGCCCCGACCAGTTCGATCAACGTGACGGGCGTGTCAATTCCGACATCGAATAGCACGTCAACCCGACGGCCACCTTGAATGCGCTCAGGATATCTCACGATGAACGGAACCTGCATCGCTGCGCGATATCCCTGTGGCTTGAAACCGCAGAAATAGCCGTGCTCGCCCAGCATGTGTTCGGCCCGGAGCGGGGCCGGCCTCGTCCGGGAACTGGAGCGGGCCGGGGTCAAGCTTTGCAACGCCGAGCGGGCCGCGCGGCTCCGGAGGTTCCCGTTCGTCGGTGAGCGGTTCAATGTCGAGGCCATCGGGCGGGATGGGCGGTGGATCGCGGCGCAGGCAGAAATCGCCGGTGTCGGCTTCGCGGTCCGGGTCCTGCTGACGCTGCTCGAGGAAATTGGCCCCGAGGAGCCGCTCTCCCGCGAGAAGCTTTGCCCGGTGCTCGGCCTCCGGATCGTGCGCGATGCGAGGCAGGGGATTTGCGACTCGCGGGCGCAGCTCCGGTTTTCCGGTGCCGGCCACTCGGCGGCCATCCACAGCGAGGACCCGCAGGAGCTCATCGACTTCGCGAGCGCGGTGGAAGCCTACCGCGTCGTGGTGAATGCCCCCTGCAGCCAGGGCGCTGCCGGCTTCGGAACCGGCTTTGCGCCGACCTTCACGGTTGGAATCGGGCATTTCGGGCGGAGTTCCATCGGCGACAACAACAGCCCGCAGCATCTGGTGCATTGGACGCAGGTCGCGTGCCGGTCCGACCCGGAAGAGGCGATGGGGGACTACCGATCGCTGAACCTGGATCTGCCGGGGCCGTTGCCGCGGGCGCCTGCGGACGAGGTGCCGGGTGAATCGCGTCCAGCCCCGAACGCGGCGATCGATGGCGATACCCTTGCGCTGATCCGGCGCCTGGTGGCGGAGGAGTTGCGGTCCGTCCGCAAGGAGCGCGGGAAACATGGCTGAGCTTCGCGCGTTCCACTTCATCGACCGTCTCCAGCCACAGACGATGAGCTACCTGTCCACGTGGATTCGCGGGGCCATGCCCCGCAGTGTCTTCGCGCGTCGCCACGCGTTGCTTTGGCACATCCCGTATCGCGTTGGCAGCCCCTTGTGAGCGTCCCTCGCAGCGTGGATGACGATTCCAACTCCGTCGGGCCATCCCGGCTTGGCCGAACCCTTACATGCGGTACATGTACAAAGTCTCAGAATACATAATGCAGACTCAGACTTCCTGACCTCGTGCGCTAATTGAAGGCGCGCTTGGCGATCGTTTTGCTCGTGATTTCCAGCAGTTAGGAGACATTTGAGGGGTTGACAGGTCTACGGAAAGTGGCCATAATACTGTGCACCCTATATCGACCGTGGAGACTCCCTTGAACACGCTTCCGATGCCTCCTGCCGAGGCGATCCAGATCGGCGAATCCTGCTTTTCGCACGCGGTCGAGGACGGCCGGCGGGTCTACTTCAGCAACCTGGCGCCGTTCGATTCCCACGAAGTTTCGGACGACCGAGCGCGACTGTTGCGGATTGCGCGGTTTGCCGAGCACGGTGTGCTACGCAGGGATCTGGTGGCGGCGTTTGGCGTGAACCGTTCGACGGTGCAGCGGGCAGTGAACCAGCTCCGGAGGCAGGGCGAGGCCGGTTTTCTTACGCCGCGACGGGGGCGCGGGCCGAGCGCGATCGACGCCGCGACGGCGCGGGAGGCGGAGCGGCTTCTGGCCTCGGGGCTGAGCGGCCGGGCGGTTGCGCGAAAGCTGGGGATCCGGCCGAGCACGTTCAGCCTCAACCGCCGGTCGGGTGTTATCAGAGGGGGGACGCCGGGCCGGGCCGGCGCAGGCGACAGCGTCGACGGAGCCGCAGGCGACGGCAGTGCTGGAGCCGCCGGTGGTCGCGTCGACGGAGCCACAGGCGGCGGCCGCGCCGGAGCCGAGGGTGGAGCGGAGCGAACGGGACGCACGCGACCGCGAGGCGCCGATGGGTCGGGGCACCCGGGACACGGCGGGGCGGATGCTGGCGGCAACGGGACATCTGACGGAGATGCGGCCGCAGTTTGCGGAGCCGCTGTCGGTGGTTGCTGGCGGCGGCGTGCTGGCCGGGCTGCCGATGCTGCTCAAGGAGGGGCTTCTGGACCGCGCGCGGGAGTTCCTGTCGCTGCCCAAGGGATACTACGGTTTGACCACGGTTCTGCTGTTCCTGGCCTTCCTCACCCTGGCCCGGGTGCGCAATCCGGAGGCACTGCGGCACCAGGCGCCCGGGGAATGGGGCGCCATCCTGGGCCTGGACCGCTGCCCGGAGGTGAAGACGCTGCGGGGCAAGATCAAGGCGCTGGGGCGAGACGTGCAACGGGTGCGGGACTGGCAAGCTTCCCTGGCCGCGGGATGGATGGCGGAAGAACCGGACGTGTGTGCCACCCTGTCTGTGGATGGCCACGTCAAGGTGTATTCCGGCCGCAAGGGCCGACTGCCCAAGCACCATGTCGCGCGCCAGAAGCTCTGCCTGCCCGCCTCCACGAGCTACTGGATCAACGCTCTCGGCGGCAAGCCGTTCCTGTGCCTGAACAAGGCGCTGGATCCGACCCTGACCCACGCGCTGGAAAAGGACATTTTGCCTTCGCTGGAGGCGCTGGGCGTGCTGGGGCCGGATGCGCCGGACCTCACCCTCCCGGATGCCGGCGAACCTGCCCTGACGCTGGTCTTCGACCGGGAAGGCTGGAGCCCTGCCCTGTTCCGGCGCCTCGCCCGGCGCGGCGTTGCTGTGGTCACCTGGCACAAGGGCTTCAAGGGGGAGGCCTGGCCGGAGGCAGACTTCCGCACCGCCACGGTGCCCATCCACGGGCCGGGAAGCACCCGCAGCGCCACCGTCCGCCTCGCCGAGAAGCGCGTGACTCTGAGCAAGGGGCCCGAAGTCCGCCAGATCCGCCGCCTGCTGGAGAATGGCCGCCAGGTGCCCCTCATCACCAGTCGCGGTAGGAATGCGCATTGCTGCGTACCCCCCGCACAGTTCCGGACATGGACGGTAATCCATCCGGCTCCTACCTCGGGTGTTTGACGGCGAACCGTTGGTCTGGCCACGGGTGGCGGATGGAGACACGCGGCCAAAGGATTTCGGTCATGCGCTCCAGTCGCTTCCAGTCGAGGCGGTGACGCTGGGACCGCCGGCGTAGCGCCCGCATCCACAGGCGTTGCAGCCTGCGGCGAAAGGCGCGCAAGAACCGGCTCGACCCCGGGACGGCGAAGTAGTTGAGCCAGCCTTGACAGACCCGTCCAAGCCACTCGCCGATCTCCCAGATGTCGTGATGCCAGCGTTTGCGAAGAACCTCGTCGATGCGCGCCAAGGTTCGGTTGACCCTTTTCGCGATCGGTTTGCGACCAAGCCGGAAGCGGCCTCGCCGGGTCGTCGTGCAGAAATGCGTGAAGCCCAGGAAGTCGAATGTTTCCGGCCTGCCCGCCCCGCGCCTGCGACGGTTCGCAGCCGCGAACCGTCCGAACTCGACGAGGCGGGTCTTGTCCGGGTGGAGGCTGAGACCGAAGCGATCCAGCCTCTCCCGAACGTCGCGGAGGTATTGCTCCGCATCCCGCTTGTGTTGGAACCCGACCACAACATCGTCCGCATACCGGATGATGATCGCTTCGCCCTCCGGGACATTTGGGCGCCATTTCTTGTGGAACCACAGATCGAGCACGTAGTGCAGGAACACGTTCGCCAAAGTCGGGGACACGATGTTCCCCTGCGGCGTTCCCACACCCGTGTCCGTCCATGTCCCGTCATCCATGACGCCAGCCTTCAGCCATTTCCGGATCAGGCGGGTCACCCGCCTGTCGCCAATGCGGTACTCAAGGAACGTAATCAACCAATCCCGCGGGATGGTGTCAAAATACGCCTTCAAATCCGCGTCGACGATCCAGTTGACCTTGCGCCGTTCGATCCCGAAGGCCAGGGCATCGAGCGCATCGTGCGCACCGCGACCCGGCCGGAACCCGTAACTGAGACCAAGAAACTCCACCTCATAAATTGGCGTCAGGATCACATCCACAACCGCTTTCTGGACGATCTTGTCCTCCAGTGCCGCGATCCCGAGCGGTCGTATCCCGCCGTCCGGCTTGGGTATCTCTACCCGCCGGACAGGCGGCGCCCGGTACGCTCCTCCGCTGTGCAGGCGTCGGTGCAGGTCGAGCAGTCGCTCTTCCAGACCTTCCCCGTACATCGCCCACGTCACGCCATCGACACCAGCCGCCGCGTCCTTCCTCAACACGAAGTAGGACACGCCGAGCGCCTCCGGCGTAATATGGTGGAAGAGCGCCGTGAGACGCTCCTTCGGGTTTCTCTCTACAGCTTGCCGTATCCGGTCGGCTGCCTGTGGCACGCTTGCCCGACGCTGCGTCCGGTGCGTGCTTTGGCTTCCCGGATTTCCCTTGGTTGAGGCCCTTTCCTCCGGCGACTCCGCAGGAGCGTGCGCTCCCTTGTTCGCCGCCATCACAGGTCGTACGGCCTCATCCGACTTCTTCAAACCGGTCATCATAGGCTTCGGCTTTCTCCTTTCCCTACACGGTCCCGCCACGACAGGCGGGACAGTCTGAAGACCTCCCAGGGTCCCGACAGAAGGCGTGCGGACGTGCATGGGTTCTCTGACACCGCGGGGCTCGCTGACATCTCACCAAGACGATGCCTGCGATGTTGCCTTCGACCGATCTGAAAGCCTCGGCACCCCGGACCATCGCTTTTGCGGTGCTCATTAGCCCTGCCCATCCGTACCGCTACCGACGCTTCGCCTGCCCCCTCACGGGGACCGACGCACGGCTCGCGGAGAAACGTGGATTGGTTACTCCTTCGTTCCAGAGGACTTTCACCTCCTACCTTCTGCCAGTTCGCCTGGCACACCAGACCCCCGCATGCCCATGGAGCGGGCCGCCAGCGCCCTGTTCTCCCGATGGTCGCAGGAGAACTTCTTCAAATACATGCGCGAGGAGTTCAATCTCGATGCGCTGGCGGTCCACGGTTTGGAAGCACAGGATCCCGACGCCCGCATCGTCAACCCGCGCTGGCGCGCAATCGACCGCAATGTCCAGCGCTTCCGGCAACGCCTTGGCACCCTGCGCAACCGGATCGCCGACCTGTCCAGGGGAACCCCGACCCGCGAAGCCGAAGAGGCCGTCCGGCGCCTGCAGGCCCAAAGCGACACTCTCGACGCCGAGCGCGAAGCCCTCAAGCTCCAGCGCAGCAAGACACCGCGACACATCACCGTCGCCGAGCTCGACAGCAACGAGGCCCTCGACGCGCTTCCCGAAGGCGAGAAGCTCCTCCTCGACATCATCCGCATGATCGCCTACCGCGCCGAAACCCGCATGATGCCAGCCGTCGCTCAGACCCAGGGCAAGATCCAGCGCCCCCGCCGCCACTTGCGCGCACTCCTGCAGGCCGACGCCGACATCATCCCGGAGCCCGGCGACGGCATCCTCCGAGTGCGAATACTCGGCACCGCCTGCGACGCTGGCGACAACGCAATCGCAGGCCTTCTCCAGGAACTCAACCAGACACGTACCCTGTTCCCCGGTACCAACATGCGCATGGTCTATGAACTACCCGGAAAAAACGCCGAGCCCCACTTCGCGGGTGCAAAAACATGACACTCTCTTGAGTTCGAGGTCAGGAAGTCTGAGACTGTGACGTCGGGTAGGTGTGGAGTTGGCTGGTAACGGTCGGCGGTGTCCATGGACTGGGTTCGAAATTCAAGAACAGGGGGCCGAAATCGTCGTCGAAGACGTTCAGATAGTACTGGTTAACCGTGGCGGTGCTCGGAACCCGCCACGGATACCCGGCACCGGTCGCCGGGTCATGCCGGCGCTCCGTGCGCACTACCCGGGCACGCTCCTGCGCCTTGCCGACATGCAGCACCCCCTCGGCCATCCCAGTCGCGCAAACGCCCCCGCGTGCGCTCGTCCTTGCGCTTCCCGCGGGAAAAGCGAACAAGATCCAGCCCCTCCTCCCGGGCGAAGCGCTCGATCGATGCGACAAGGGATCGTGTCCTCGGCGCCATCGGCGCGGAGGAAGGAACCGGAAAACCGCGCAACTCCCGGAAGTGATATGACTCCGTTCGCAGAGCGGAACAGCGATCGGAGTCCGCCAACAATCCCTCGAACATGCCGCGTCGGTCTGAGGCAGCGCCTCGCTAGTGACTGGGCCGATTGCGCACGGTCGAGCGCCTGTAGTGCCCTTGCACGATGCGGTCGATGACCATCGCGCAGAATAGGATCGCGAGACCGGCCAGCATGCCCTGGCCCTTGGCCGCGTACTGAAGCGCAATGAGTACGTCCTGGCCCAAACCCTTGGCGCCGATGAGCGATGCGATGACAACCATCGACAGACACATCAGGATTGTCTGATTGACACCGGTCATGATCGAGGGCATCGCGAGCGGAATCTCGATGTCCTTGAGCAACGTCCATCGAGTACAGCCGAAGGCAACCGCGGCCTCCTTGGTGCTTTCGGGAACGCCGCGAATCCCGAGCGCAGTCAGACGGATGACCGGGGGCATCCCAAACACGAGGGTCGCCAGTACTCCCGGCGGCTTGCCGGTGCCGAAGAAGGCTATGATCGGGATCAGGTACACGAATGCTGGCATTGTCTGCATGAAGTCGAGTACCGGCAACGCCGCGTTGTAAGCCCGCTGATCCTTGCCGAACCAGATACCCAGGGGAATTCCGAGCAGTACGCACAGGAACGCGGCGGCGCCAAGCAGGGCGACCGTTACCATGCTTGTCTCCCACAGGCCAAACAGGGCCAGGTAGGCGAGCGCAGCGCAGGTGAACACCGCGACGCGCGGTCCCGCCAGCCGCCACGCTGTGACAATGATGACGGTCATCACCACGGGCCACGGGGCGTCGACGAACACGGTTTCCAGTCCGTCCACAACCACGGTGATCGCGGAGACAACGCCGTCGAATACGCCGGCGCCCGCGACCGACAGCGAATCGAACCCCTCGTCCATCCAGGTCGCCACCGGTGCGTAGTACTGTTTCTTCTCTATCGGAAAGCCGGTCAAGAACGGTTCGAGTTCGGGAGCGATCCGTCCTACCGTGAATCGGTAAAGCGTGAGCGGCACGATTGCCGCAAACAACACTCCCCCCAGGCCGACTCTGGTCCAGCTCCGCCCCGACGCCGTCCCGGCGGTATCCGCCCTCCAGCCCAGGTACTGCTTCTCGTAGCGAATGTTGGCGTAGAAACCCTGGAACACCCGCAGGCCGATCAGCAACCCGATACCGATCAGGAGAATGGTCAGCGCTCCCTGGGAAGCGAGCGCGGCCTCCTCGGCAACGCGGTTGCCAACCTTCTCGAGATTCTCCGCACGTTTCAGGAATGACGCTGCGTCCGGGTCGCCAGCGACCTTCGCTGCCTCGTGCTTCGCGAGGAATTCGCTGATTTTGGCGGTGATCGTTTCGAGCCGGGCGAGCTGGTCCGCACCCAACTCGCCCCACCAGCCCCGGCCAATCTGGACGAGAGCGATTACCTCCAGGATAAGGAACGCCCAGAAGAATCCCCACAGTCCGCGGGCTGCGCCCCAAAAGGGGCCCGCAAGCGCCGCCATCGTGTTCCAGGACCACGGAAATCGAGTAGCCGACTGAATTTTCTCGAACTCGCGGCCGTAATACGCGTGTCGGGGGCCGGCGAAACTGTCCACCGAGCTGGCGAGCCTCTTGGGCTGCGCGGAGATTCCGGTCTCTTGCATCATTCTTTTCCGCCCTTGATTCCCTTGAGAAGCCTGGCCTTGTCGATGACCCCGACGTCCTCTCCGCCGTCCGTGATCACGATGGGATGATCGGTCGTGGTCGAAACGTCGATCAGCCCGCTCAAATCGGTATCGTGCGGAGACCGGGGAGCCAATCCAAGGTCCTCGCCGGGCCGCGGCCGGTACGTACCGACGGGCTCCATGATGCTGTGGGCGAAGACCAGCTTCAGCGTGGAGATGCCTTCCACAAAGTCTCGCACGTAGTCATCGGCTGGATGGGTTACGATTTCTTCGGGCGCGCCGATCTGGACGATTCGGCCGTCCTTCATGATCGCAATCCGGCTGCCAATGCGAATGGCTTCGTCCAGATCATGGGTGATGAAGACGGTGGTCTTGGTCAACTCCGCCGAGAGCGCCATGAACTGCTCCTGAAGCTGGCGCCGAATCAATGGGTCGAGCGCAGAGAAGGGTTCGTCCATCAGCAGCACTTCGGGGTCCGACGCGAGGGCTCTGGCGAGCCCCACCCGTTGCTGCATGCCGCCCGACAACTCGCTCGGGAAGCGATCCTCGTAACCGTCGAGATTGACGAGACTGAGACAGCGCTGGGAGACCTCCCAGCGTTTCGACTTCGGCAGTCCCTGCACTTGCAGCGGGAACGCGACGTTGTCCCGAACCGTGCGGTGCGGGAACAGCGCCATGTGCTGAAACACCATGCCAATATGAGCGGCGCGCAACTGCCTGAGATCGCCCTTGCCGAGCGCGAGCACATCCTGTCCGAGCACTTCGATGCGCCCGGAAGTGGGCTCAATCAGCCGGTTGACGTGGCGCACCATGGTCGACTTGCCTGAACCTGACAGCCCCATGACGCAGAAGATCTCTCCCCGCGGGACCTCGAACGAGCAATCCGCGATGCCGACCACGCATCCGAACCGATCGAGCACCTGCGGCTTGGTGAGGCCGTCCTGCGCGATCGCCGCCATCGCCTCTTCTGCCCGCGTGCCGAAGACTTTCCATACGCCCTGCATCCGGATGACCGATTCATTCATTTGCCTGTACTCCGGCAGCGATGGCTGGCTTCTTGCGGCGACCCAATGCGTCGCGGGCAGGTGGTTGATGATTCGATTTCCCGCCCTCCCTGGCACCGATCACACAAGAAATGGTGTAGTACTGTGCCTGTCCAAAGTGGAGAGGAATTTCCCATGACCGCTCCCCCTCCCGACCGTCGCCGGTGGGGCATCACGAACGACTATGGACCACTCCGGGACGTGCTTCTTGGTACGCCCGCGTTCTACCGCTGGATCGACGCGGGCCCGATCACGATGCGAACCCTGAACAACCAGGAGTACACGGGCGTTGAGTTCAACCTTCAGACAGCCATGTCGCAACACGCCGAGATGGTCTCGATCTACGAGGAAACCGGTGTTACGTGCCACTACCTTGAGGCCGACGAATCGCTGCATCGCAATTTCTTTGCCCGCGATTCCAGTGCCATGACTCCTTGGGGGGCGCTGATCTGCCACATGCAGGTCAAGAGCCGGCGTGCCGATTACGTCACCGCCATTCGCTTCTACCAGAACAGCGAAATTCCGATCTGGCGCTACGCTACGGCCGGCCACTTCGAGGGCGGCGACTTCAACATCCTCGAGCCGGGCTTCGTGCTCATCGGTTTCTGTGGCGAGCGTTCCGAGCGCGAAGGCTCGGAACAGGTGGCTGGCTGGGTGAGAGAAATGGGATGGGAAGCTGTGGTTGCGCCCATCTCCCGAGAGTTCGTGCATATGGACGGACTGGTGGTACCGCTCGCGGAAAAGCTGCTCGCGGCCTGCACAGACGCGATGGAAGACTGGCTGGTAGCGCTGCTTCGCGGGCGCGGCTTCGGGTTCGTGGAGGTCGGCTACGCGGAGGCCAGGAACCTCGGCGTCAATCTGGTCGCGCTCGGAAACGATCGCGTTTTGTCGATGCGGGGATCGCAGGACCTGAACGGGCGCTTGCGAGCCATGGGGTTCGAGGTCTTCGATCCGGATATGTCGATGTTCACCCTGGGCGGCGGCGGCGTCCATTGCCTGTGTCAGGCGCTGTGCCGGGACGAGGCATAGGACACGGGGGAAGGGCCGCGCGTACCGGCCGCCCCCGCATATCCGGAACAATCGTGCCGGACCACCAGCCATGTCTGGCGTCTCGTGTCCGCAAGGAGAACAATCGCACGCCCCGGAAAGGAAGACGGGCGATACCGCCGGTACCGCCCGTCCAAACCGTCCTTCCCGCAACACGAAACCGTTCGTTACTTGGGAAGGCCGCCGGGTTGGGCCGGCCTGAGAGTGCCCCGCACGGCGGCAGAGAACCGCTGCCGTGCGAGTTTGCGCCAGCCTAATTCATCCAGGAATCCACCTGCGCGGCGTTCTCCTTCACCCACTGCAAGGCGTAGTCGTTGGGATCGGCCTTCTCGACCACCAGGGCGTATGTCATTGCGGATACCTGGTCTGTTGTCAGCTTGACGTTGCCCAGCATGGCGGCGGCTTCGGGGTGCGTGTCTTCCAGACTCGCCGCGTAGTGCACGTGCAGGTAAGCCAGGTCCCAGGCTACGGGGGCATCTGATTTCTCGAGCCATTGCGGGTCGTCTGTGGGTTGGAGGACCTTCCACTTGGACGGGTCGTATTCGGGCTCCTCGAGGACCACCAGCTCGTGCAGCGCAAACACGTGGTTCGGCGTATAGCAGTAGAAGACGAGATTGGCGTCCTTCGCAACGGCGGCATCGACGTTGGCCATCGCCAACGTCTCGTCCATTTCCACGAGTTCCATGGTCTCGTCGTATCCGTAGCTCTTAGCACGGATCTTCTCGACGTTCGTCGACGCCCAGCCCGATGCGCCAATCCAGACCTCGCCCCATCCGTCGCCATTGCTGTCGAAGTTTTTCGCCATGTCCGGATCCGCAAGATCGAGGACCTGGGTTATCCCGACTCGATCCGCAGTAGCCTTCGTCACGCAAATGCCCTGAAACGCAGGGACACCGTTCGGGCTCACGCGGACGGTGCCTCTCGTCGTCACGAACTTCTCGTGCAGATTTGCCTGGTTGGGCAGCCACACCTCCGGATGAACGTGCATGCTACCGGAGTCCATGGCCTCGAAGATCACCGGATTGGTACCGTTCTGAAGCTCCACTTCCAGGCCGAAATTGTCCTCCAGCACCACCTTGAGAATGCTCGCGGTCGCAGCGACAGACGGCCAGTTGGGTACGCCGACAATGATATCTGCAGCCTGAACCGGCATGACGCCGGCGGACAACACGGTCGCACACAGGGTGCTACGCCATTTGAGGGTCTTCATCGCTTTCTCCTTCAATCGATTGGGTGACGGCGAGGCTCGTCGATTGCATCGCCACGGGTTCACGATGCCTGCACCGTTAATTCGTCCCTTCTGCACTTCGCACAGACATGCCGACAGCGGTTGTTTTCGCTGATCGCCACGCGCTCCGTGGGCGACTCCCCGGTGGTCGTCTCTTCGGTATTTGCAGCGCTGGCTCGATGACGGTGCCCACGATCCCGTCGGACAACGGCCGCTCGAACCAGACAGCCATCCGCGCCAATGACGGGCGTGCCCCAGCCAACGGCCAGGCCAGGTTCCCGGCCCGAATGCACGGCAATGCGAGGTCACGACTCACTCCGCCCAGCGGAAACGCAAACTCTCCCGGCGAGCACCTGCCACGGCTCGGCGCACCTCCAGACACCTCAATCGTCGGAGTGCCCAACCAGGACATCCTGTGAACAATCGTGATCGCAGCAGAAACTCCCCGCAGTGGCGCGCTGGCTGCTTCCTCGTGTCCTGACATGTGCAGCATCGTCCGTCGTCGTCGCGGTCGCCCCGTCGACGGATTGATCGTAGGACTGCCATCAGTTAGAAAGAATATCAATCTACAGTTGTTAACATGTAGGATTTATCAAGTATGGTACCAACGGACACGACCAACATCCGGCGTCTTTACAGGGCGGATCTCCACCTGCTCGGAGTCTTCATGACGGTGGCGCAGTGCGGCGGGTTCGCCGCAGCCCAGGTTACATTGAACGTCGACCAGTCAACCATCAGCCGCCAGATCGGTGACCTGGAGAGACGTCTCGGCATGCGCCTTTGTCAAAGAGGGCGCGCCGGCTTCCGCCTGACCGACAAGGGACGGGTCGTCTACGAGGCATGCCAGCATCTTTCTACCGCACTCGAGAGCTTCCGTACCACGGTGGGCGCGCTTCGCGGCGAACTGGTCGGCGAACTGTCGATCGCCGTGATCGACAACTGGGCCACCGAGCGAGGCAATCCACTGGCCGACGTACTCCGGGCCTTCAGGAACAAGGCCCAACAGGTCGACATCCATTTCCACACGCTGGCGCCCGACGAGATAGAGCGCGCCGTCCTGGAGAACCGGGTCAACCTGGGGATCGGTGTTTTCCACCAGCATCGTCCCGGCTTGCTCTACGAGGCGCTTTATGACGATCCGGTCGATCTCTACTGCGGTCTGGGACACGCCTTGTTCGACCGGGCACCGAACGAACTCGACCGCAAAGACTTGCAAACGGCCGATCTGGCTCACCGTGCCTATCTGTCCGAGCGGCAGGTCGCGCCGCTCACAGCAGACCTGCCGTCAACGGCGAGGGCAAGACAGATCGAAGGGATAGCATTTTTCATCCTGTCGGGCTCGCACATCGGCTATCTGCCGGTCTGCTACGCCGAACGGTGGGTCGAGACAGGGCGCATGCGCAGCATCCTGCCCGCGACCTACGGTCTCAGCACGAAGTTCGAGCTGGTTACTCGCCGTGGTGTGGCGTTGACGCTGGTGAGCCAGACCTTCGCGGATGTTCTGCGAGAGATCACCGAGCCGCTGCGCAACTGCCCGCCGGTTCCATAGCGATCCCGGTCCAACATGGGCAATCAGCGCAACAGAGACGAAGAAACTTGAGCGATGGAGTTCTCTCTGACCGACCGACTCGTGGGTCGTCCGGCCCGGCCTTGCCCCGGTTCGCCGCGTCCACCAAGGGCAGACCGGTTCGCTCGCGTCTACCCCCGACCGGCGCGATGGCGCTCTATCGCCGGATCGGTGGGGACAGCCGCAATGCCAAGACCGTAACGGAGGTCCTTCTGGCAGGCTTGGGAGCCGCGATGCCGGCCTCGGCCATCCCGCGGCGAGACGAGGCCGCCTCCCGCGCATAGGCACGTTTCCCGTGCATCTCGTGCTTGAATTCCTTGCAGTGAATCACGATGTCCCGGACGGGATACGGCGTTGCGTTCTGCTCCGGTCAACCCGGTTGCGGCGCTTCCCGACACAACCAGTCGACAAGCCTCCGACGATTGCCGGACTCTCCAGATCCGCTGATTTCCAGGGACATGCGAAACGTGTGAGAATTGCGGCTCAGTCTGCGACACCGGCGTGCGCCAGGGCTTGCCGTAGGGCATCCGACTCCATCTCGGAAAGCGGCGATACGGCCAGGCGGGTGGCAACACCGGACTGGCGTCCGAGAAGCTGCAGACAGGTCTTGAGGCGAAGCGTCGCGAGGTGACCGGGTGGTGCGTAGATCAGACGGGCAAGGGCGTAGAGCCGGTTGTGGAGATCCTGTGCGGCGCCAATCTCACGCTCGGCAACGGCGCGCTCCAGCGCAATGATCAGCTCCGGGACGACGGCGGCCAGGCTTACAAGGCTGCCTTCGCTGCCGAGGAGGAAACATACAAAGAGATGCTCGTCGCCGGATGCCATGACTCCGACATCCGGCCTTCGCTCTTTCGTCAGGCGACGGGTGGATTCGTAGGCTGCCGCCTCCCAACTGCCTTCCTTGATGCCGGTTACGGCGCCGATATCCAGAAGGCCGCGGAGAGTATCCGGTCCATAGCGGGTCTTGCCGGCGCCGACAGATCCCTGGAAGAGAAACAGCGGCAGGTCGGTGGCGGTGGCGACCGCGCGGTGATGGGCCTGGATCAGCCGGTCGTCGGCACCGAGTGCCCAGGAGAAGGGCGGAAAGACCATCACGGCGTCAGCACCGGCAGCAGCAGCGTCTTGTGCGAGAACGGCTGCCTTACGCGGCGCCTCGGCATTGATCCCGGCGACCACCCGGAGTTCATCCGAGACGGAACGGGCAACGCGGATGACCTCCACGAGCTCCTCGCGTTCCAGCGCGGCGTTCTCCCCTGCGTGGCCATTGACAAGGAATCCCGCAAGCCCCTCGGTTGCCCCGACATCGCCGAGATGGCGGAGAAGGCTGTCCCGGTCTATCGCGCCGTCTTCGTGCATGGGACAAATGGTTGCGGCATAGATGCCCCCGAAGGGGTGAGGCGATGTCGTTCGGGCCATGATTCACCTAGGCAAGTGCGGGGGTCGGGGTGAGGGGGCGGACCGCCGCTTCGATCCGCTTGGAGATCTGCGAACCGACCGGCACCAATGGCGGTCGCGGAGCCGGATTCTCGATGATTCCGATTTGCTGCAGGCCAACCTTGATCCGACTGTGCATGTCAATGATCGGTGCGGGTCCGTAGATCGCCCGGACTATCGGATACAGCCGGTCGCTTGCCGCGCGCATCCCGGCGAGATCTTCGGCCTCTGCAGCATGCCAGAGGTCGGCGAGCCACGCGGGTGTGAGGCTGCCCAGTCCGGAAAGCAGACCGTCGGCGCCCACGGCGAGTTGTGGAAGGAACCAGTGGAAGTTCGACGGCAACACGGCAACATCGGGCGCCTCGGCGCGAAGCGCCCGGTAGTTCTCTTCGTAGGCAAGCATGGTACCGCTGCCGTCCTTGACTGCGATCACCTTCTCGAGCTGCCCGAGCGCGACAAGCGTTTCCGTCGAATAGCCGAGGCCGGATGCGAGGGGGTACTGGAACACCGAGGCCGGGATCGAGATCGCTTGCGAAATCGCCTCGAAATAGGCGAGCGGACCGTCCGGTGTCTGCGCGGCGCCGCCGCCAATCGCTTCGGGCGGAAACAGGACATAGCAGTCCACGCCGGCCTCCTCCGCCGCGCGGGCCTGGCGGATGCCCTCGGGAATGCTGTTGGCGATCACGCCGGACAGGAGCGGTTTCGATTTGCCGATCACGGCCCTTGTATGCCGGATCACGGCCCCGCGTTCCTCCGGCGAGAGCGCCGCGCCCTCCCCGGCATGTCCGTTGACGAAGACTGCGGCGGTCGTGTCGGGGACCGCACAATAGTCGAGGAGCCGATCAAAGCTCCGCCAATCGATGGCCCCCCGGGCGTCGAACGGCATGACCGTGGCGACCGTGAGGCCTCGAAGATCCGTATGCTTCACCGGGTCCTCCCGGGCCTGGATTCCGGGCCTGTCTTGGGACGCGGATATTTCAGAGTCGCATGCGCACGGAGAACCTCTGTGCCGGCCTCATTGACAGCCGAGGCCTCCCAGATGAGCACGCGCTTCTCCTCGTCGCGTTCTGCGATCCATACGTCGATCTTGATTGTGTCACCATAGTAGACGGGGCCCGTGAACCAGAAACGGTCCTCGATCGAGACACCAAGAACACCGGCCAGTTCTGCCGACAAGACGCTGGTGCAAAGCCCTGCAACCATGATTCCGGGCGCCAGACGTCTGCCGAACCTCGTGCCGGCGGCGTAGTCCGCATCGGTATGAATCGGTCCGAAGTCTCCGGTTGCCGCGATGTAGAGGGCTCCGTCGGCCTCCGTCACGGTCTTGGAGACCGATACCCGGTCACCCACGGCAAGATCGCTGAATGGGATTACGTCGTACATCGCCTAGTCCGCCGTCGCGGGGACGAGGATTGCGCGGCCTGCGCAAAGGATCTCCTCGCCGCTCCTGCAAGTGAGCCCGAAGGTCAGCACATCTCCGTCGATGCTCTCCAGCCGTGCCTTTGCCTCGACCGTGGTTCCCACCGGTATTGCCCGGGAAAACCGGGTCTCGAACTCGGCGATGCGGTGCTCCGGCCCGGCGAGACGGGACAAGCAGGTGGTCAGGAGAGAAGCCACCGCGAGTTCGAATACCGCCATGTTTTCGAAACCGGCCCGCCTTGCGTGGCTGCGGTCGATATGGAGCGGACCGAGGTTGCCGCTGATTCCGGTGAACAAGGCCTGTTCGGCGACCGTCATGGTCTTTCGAAACGTCACGCTTTCGCCTGTTTTCGGCGGCACGAACCGGTTGTTGACACCCATGTCGCTGTTCCCCTTCAAGACCGCGTGGCGTTCGGGACCGTCAGAGTGACAGGCCGTACTTCATGACACTCCTTGCAACGAGCATCCGGTGCACCTCGGAAGTGCCGTCATAGATTCGCGTGACCCGTGCGTCACGGTAGATGCGCTCCAGCGGTAGATCCTTCGAATAGCCCGCGCCGCCAAAGACCTGGATGCCCATGTCGGCCACGCGGCCGAGCACTTCCGACGCGTAGACCTTGATCATCGACACCTTTTGCCGCGTGTCACGCCCCTCATCGACATCGCGCGCACAGTCGAGCACCATGCAGCGCGTCGCGTAAGTCTCCATCGCGGCATCGGCGATCATCTTCTGAATCATCTGGAAATCTCCGATCGGCTGGCCGAACTGTTTCCTTGTCGCTGCATGATCACGCATCAAGTCGAGCACGCGCTGGGCCATGCCCATGCACCGCGCGCCGATGTGGCAGAGACGAACCTCGGCGACGCTCTGCATGATGAGCCGAAACCCGTTGCCGACTTCGCCGAGCACGGCATCCTCGGGGATTTCACAGTCATCGAATACCAGTTCGGCATGGCCATAGCCGCGGTGCCCCATCATCGACTGGAGACGCCCGACCGAGAACCCCGGGATGTCCCTGTCGACCAAGAAGAGCGTGATCCCTCCACGGGCGCGCTTTGTCGCGTCGGTGAGCGCCATCACAATGGAATAGTCAGCAGTATCACCATCGCTGATGAAATGCTTGGTACCGTTCAGCACCCACCGGCCTCCTGCTCGGTGCGCGGTGGTGGAGATCGCGGCGGCGTCGGACCCGGCGCCGGGTTCGGTGATGGCCATGGAACAGATCTTCGTACCCCGGACCGTCGGGATCAGGTAGGTCTCGCGCTGCGCTGGAGTGCAGGCCATCAGCATCGGGTAGACCTGTCCGAATATCCGACGGACGAGGGCGTCGGACGTCTGGCCGAACTGTTCTTCCACGAGGCACATGTCATGCGTGCTGAGGCCACCGCCGCCGACCTCCGCGGGCATGTTCATGGCGTAGAGATTGAGCGACAGCGCCTCGGCCTTCAGTGCGGCAAGCCTGTCCGGCGGAACGACACCGGTTTCTTCCGTCTCGGTTTCGAGAGGCTGAACCTTCTCCCGGACAAAGCGGCGGACGGTTTCCACGATCATCCGGCATTCGTCGGTCATGTGTGGCACACGCAGTCCTGAATCGTCCATTGTCGGGGCTTTCCTAATTTGCCGTGGGTTCGGATCCGACGTCATCGGGCAGGCCAATGACACCGTCGGAGGCGAGACGGTCGATCTCCCCATCACGGAAACCGTGTTCGGCCAGGATCGCGCGACCGTCGCAACCCGGTTCGAGAGGCATGGCGCGGATGCCGGGACGGGATCCGTCATACTGCAGCGGGTGCGCAACAAGGGTCACCGGTTGGCCGCGAATTTCGATCGCCGCCAGTGCCCCGATATGCCTGGATTGCGGGTCGGCCCGAAGGTCGTCGTAATCCTGTACGCGTTCAAACCAGATACCGGCAGCATCGAAGTTTCCGGCCACGGTTTCGTAGTCAAGCTCCGACAGTTCGGCCGCTACCGCCTCGGCATAGCGCTCGCGTTCGTCATACCGGTCGATGTGGACGAGGTCACGCAGCGGATCGCTGTCGAGTGCCTCGGCCAGCCGGGCCGGATCGTTCATCGACAGCACGATGTGGCAGTCGGTCAGGGCGTAGGCGCCATACGGCGCATCGTGGTACCAGCTTCCGACATTGCGACCCCGTTTCATGACATCGTTCCCGACCGTGCGTGCAAAATACTTTGTCAATGCCTCCGTCTGGAGGTCGATTCCCGCCTGGAAGAGGTTCGCCTCCACCCGTGTGCCTTTCCCCGTCTGCAAACGGCGGGCAAATGCGGCGAGAATGCCCATGGCAAGAAGCGACGCACCATGTTGATCGACTACAGCGGCGCCCACGATAGTCGGTCCGGCCTCCCGGCTGCCGGACACCGCCAACAGACCCGACCGCGCCTGCATGAGCAGGTCCTGGCCCGGGCGTTGCGATGCCGGTCCGTCCGCGCCGAGCCCGGTTGCGGACGCGTAGATGATGTCGGGCTTGCGTTCCTTCAGCGCAGGGTAGCCGAGCCCAAGCCGCTCCATGACCCCCGGGCGGAAATTTTCGACAACAACGTCCGCGGTATCGATGATCTTCAGCATCACCTTCCGTGCGCCCGGTTTCTTCAAATTGACCGCGATACTGCGCTTGTTCCGATTTACGCTCAGGTGAAAGGCACTTACGCCCTGCACAAAGGACTTGCCGCCGGACCAGTGGCGCTCGAAGGCCCCGCCGACCGGTTCAACCTTGATCACGTCGGCGCCGAGATCGGCCAGATACTGGGTTGCAGCGGGTCCCTGGAGATAATGGCAGAAACTCACCACCCGCATGGAAATCTTCATTGGGAAGTGTTCTCGGTTGTTGCACAGGCAAGCACGTTCTCTGCAGCCAGTCGGTCGATCTCCTCGTCGGAAAGGCCCAGTTCTGCAAATACCTCTCGTGTCTGCGCACCCAGCGCCTGGGGTACCAGAGGGATGGGCAGCACCGCATCGTCGTATCGCACCGGGTGCCCAACAAAGGTCACGTGGGCGCCGGTGGCACCCTTCAAGGTTGGAAACGCATCCAGATGCTGCAGTTGCGGGTTGTTCGGTAGTGCGCCGTAGTCCTCGACTTCCGCATTCCAGATTCCGACGGCATCGAGACGCGAAACGGCATCGGCGGTCGTCAGTGCAGCCACGGCCGTGCCGACATGGCGGGTAATGTCCGCCTGGTGGTCGAAGCTCGCCGCGTCCGGCATTTCTGCGAGTTCCGGGATATCCAGCGCGGCAGCAAGGTTGGCCGGCGTGCTCATCGATATGGCGACATATCCATCGGTCGTGGCGTGGATGCCGTATCCCCCGGGGCTGAACCAGGCGGCGGCCCCGCCGGAACCGCGGCTTGAAACATGCGGTGCGCCATTCAGCCAGGCACCGATCGACTCGCCCTGAAGGTCGATTGCCGCCTGCAGGAGGCTTGCATCGACGCGTCGGCCCCTGCCGCTGGAGGCGCGATCGAACAACGCAGCCAGAATTCCCATGACACAGAGTGCCGCCGCGTGATGGTCGATAACGACCGAGCCTACCGGAACGGGTGGACCATCGGCCCGTCCGGTATGGGCGGCAAGGCCCGACATGGATTGCAGGAGCAGATCCTGTCCCGGTCGATGCGCGAATGGTCCGTCGGTTCCGTAACCCGTGATCGTGGCATAGATCAGTCGCGGATGCTTCGCCAGCAACTCGTCCGGATCGAATCCTAGGCGCGCCATGGTCCCTGGCCGAAAGTTCTCCATCACTACATCCGCCGACGTAATGAGGCGGCGAACCAGGTCCTTGCCGGCCTCGTTCTTCATGTCGACGGCGATGCTGCGCTTGTTGCGGCCGGTCGTGAGATGGTTCACGCTCTGCCCGTCCACAAAGTGACCGGCGACAGCCCAATTGCGCTGAAACGCGCCGGCAATGGGCTCGACCGCCACCACGTCAGCGCCAAGGTCGCCAAGGAACTGGGCGGCGACCGGACCGGCGAGAAAGTGATTGAAGCTGACGACCCGGACATTCTTGAATGCGTCCATGGGCGGTGTCCCCTGTTGTCCTTATGACGGCAGAATGTCGCAGTTTGGAGAGTCTTCATCGATCGGAACCGGGCCCCCCGGGCTCCTCATACGAGTGCAGGGCAGGTGCCGCCAATCAATAACCTGTTCCCCTGACGCAACTCTCACCAAGTTTTCCCCGAGCAGACCGAGACGGATCGTCCCGCACTCACTCATGGCTCTCCGGAGCAGCCGCGACTCGGAAGAGGCGGCCGCACGTATCGCGTACCATGTGGCGGATTGCGTCGGCGCCGATGCCGCAGCCGATCAACATCATGATGAACTCCCGCAGCGCCTCGACCGGGGGCGGCAGCACAACCGCTCCGCTGTCACTGGAGATCACGACATGTTCTGGGCCGACGCGCTGGATGATCGATACGGCTCGCGCAAGATCGGCGCGGGGGAAACAGTGCCGTTCCGCGTCGATCATGGTCTGCGGGATCGAAGTCGCGTGGCTGAAAACAAAGAAGGAATACTCGAGTGTCGCACCGGCTGCGACAATTGCCTCCGCCTCGCCCTCGTCAAGATAGCCTGCTGGCACCAGCATGGACCTGCATCCGCGCCGGGCCGCGGCCTCCGCGAGCCGTACGGCTTCCGGGCCGGAGAGATGGCCGAGATTGAATACTGCGCCGGCTGCCGTACATCGGTCGATGATTTCCGGCAGCGGGTCCGGCAACCCGCCGCGTTCCGGGATGCTAAGACAGGTTTCGATATAGGTGGGGCTTCGACCCTCCGATCGTGCCACAAATTCCGTGTGATGGCAGGGAAGTGAAATGAAGCGGGCACCGCCTGCGCCATATCCCATGCCGAGTGCCGTCTCGACCGCTCGGACCGAGAGGCCGCCCACATAGGGCTCCAGGATGATCCCGCCGAACACATCGACGCCGAGTTGGCCGAGCTCCCGGTTGGCGAGTGCAGCGAGTCCGGAGGTGTTTGCGAAGACGTCCATGAGGCCGAGACCCCGAAGGCCCGCACGGGAAGCCGCCCGAACGGCTTCGAACAGTGTGATGCTGCGTTGATTGATGTGCGGACAGCAATGCACATGGCTGTCGATGGCCCCACGCAGGAATTCCATGCCGGGTGGATCGTGGCCGGCGGAGCCGGCAGACCTGGTATCGGACAACGGGACCACGGCCGGCGGGAACATGGCCTCGGCCGGAGAATGCACATCCCCGGCCGAAGCTGATTTCTGGGCTACTCGACCTGGCCGAGTGCGTCGAACAGCGCCTGTTGGCTCTCGGTCTCGATAAAGCCTTCCCAGAGCGGGACTGCGGCCATCTTGAAACCGGAGACGTCCGGTTCGACGATTATTACGCCCTTCTCCCGAAGACCTGCAAGGACCGGCTGCTCCTGGTCGATCACGTATTGCCGCTGCCAGATCGCCGACTCCGTTCCGGCCTCAAGGAGTGCGGCCTGCACATCGGCCGGAAGGCTCGCGAAGCCGCTCTGGCTCATCGTGACTTGTGTGAGAAGGTTCAACCAGCCCACGAGCGAGAAGTGGTCAGCGACCTCGTAGAATTTCTTGGCGTTGTAATCCGACGTGGCTCCTTCCGCTCCGTCAACGACACCGCTCTGAAGCGCACCGTAGAGTTCGGCATACGCCAGGGGTGTGGGGTTGGCACCGAACGCCCGGAAGGCCGCGACATGCATCGGCTGCTGCATCGTCCGGATCTTCATGTCTGCCAGATCTTCGATGGATGCGATGGGCTTGCTGGTCATCATGTGCCGGATTCCGGAGGAATAGGTTCCGATGAGCTGGAAGCCCGCCTTCTCTGCTGCCTCGTAGGTCAGCGGCTTTGCAGGGCCTTCCAGCTTGCGGCTCAGAACAGCGATGTTCTCGAACATGAACGGCATGTCGAGAACGCGGAAGTCGTTCACGAAATTGCTGGTAACCGCGTTCGAAACCATGGCCATTTCGACGGTTCCGAGGAGAAGTCCCTCCACGAGCTGTGCTTCGTCACCCAGGAGACTGTTGGGGAATATTTCGAGCGTCGCCTTGCCGCCCGTCTTTGCTTCGAGGAACTCGCGAAGCTTCTGCAGGCCCACGTCCTGAATCGAACCCGCTGCGTTGGTATGCCCGACCCGGATCGTGATTTCCTGCGCCGTTGCCGTGGCGGTAAGCGTCATGGCTAGAACCGCCGCAAGTGTCAAATTAATGAACGTTTTCATATTTTCGGTTTCCTCCCTTTGAATGGATGGACTACGAGGTGAGACACCGCCCGGCGACGTCGCCGCGGCAGTGAGGTTCACATTGGTGCATCATCGTCGATGATCGTATGCAGTCGTCCCCCTTGCCGTTCCATTCATAATAGCAGATCACGACGGCGGGACGAACGCGTTACGGAAAGAACATGTTGGGAAGGGTCAGGACGATGGACGGCACATAGGCCACCAGTGCAAGAACGATAAGCATCGGGATGAGGGGCATCCAGATCTTTCTGGACACCAGCTCCACGCGGCGTTCGAAAACGACGGACGCCACGTAGAGGCAGATCCCGTAAGGCGGAGTGATCAGACCGATCGACAGGTTCAGTCCAGCCATGACGCCGAATTGCACGGGATCGATTCCGTAGCCCGTGGCGATCGGCAGGAGTACCGGGAGCACAATCAGGATGGCGGAGATACTTTCCATGAACATGCCGACGAACAGCAGCAGCAGGTTCACGATGATCAGAAAGACGATTGGTGAGTCGGTTGCGCTCCGCAGCCATGCATCGAGCGCTTCCGTTGCGCCGAGGCTTGCGATGATCCAGGAGAAGATGCTGGCCGTGGATACGATGATGAGCACGGCCGCAGACAGACTGATTGCGCGAAGTAACAGCCGCGGGAGATCCCGGAGGGTGATCTCCCGATAGATAAAGAGGGATATCGCCATCGTGGTGATGAGTGCGATACAGGCTGCTTCGGTCGGCGTGAAGACACCACCGACAATTCCACCCACGATAATGACCGGCAGTGTCAAGCCGGGCAAGGCACTGACGAAGGTGCGTCCGAGGCGAGGCAAGGAGAACGGTTCAGCGTCAACATAGGCGGCACCACCCTGCTTCGCATAAATCCAGCAGAGCACGGCCATGATGAAGGCGATGAGAATCCCCGGAACGATGCCCCCGAGGAACATCGCTCCGATCGAAAGGTTCGAGGTGATCGCAATGATCACCATGATGATGCTTGGCGGGATGATCGGTGCGAGGGCCCCCGTCGCGGCGATGATTGCCGCCGAGACGTCCATGTTGTAGCCCCTGCGGCGCATCTCCGGCGCGAGGATCGATCCCATGGCTGCGGTGTCGGCCGACCCCGAACCCGAAATTGCGGCGAGACCGGTACCCGTGACAATGCCGACCATGAACACGCTGCCGGTGACCCAGCCGACGAGTGCACCGGACAGATCGACGAATCGCCGCGCGATCCCGCCGGCCGCCATGATGACGCCGGAGGCGACAAAGAACGGGATTGCCATGAGCGGGAACGAGTTGACACCGCCATACACGCGCTGGGCGACTATGGTGAGCGGCACATCCGTCAGTAGCACGATGGAGATCAGCGCCGCGACGCCCATCGCAAAGACGATCGGCATTCCGGAGAAGATCAGGAGCAGGAAGCCGCCGAACGCAAAACTCATCCTGCGTCCTCCTGCACCGGTTCGATCGGCCCGTCGCGGATCTCCGGCAGCGTCGCCAACCCGAATTCAAGGAGGAAGTAGGACAGGCCGACGGGCAAGGCGATGTACGGAATCGCGAGCGGGATCTGCAACGCCGCCGACTTCACGATCAGGCCAATCGCGATCAGGCTGAAACTGCCGATGATGATGACAATCAGTAGCCAGACTCCGAGGAGGAACGATGCCGCCTTGGCAATTCGCTGCACCGCCCGCGGGCAAATTGCGATCAGAACATCAACGCCAACATGGTTGCGATTGCGCATTGCGATGCCGGTTCCGAGCATCACAAGCCAGACCTGCGAAAATATTGCCGCTTCTTCCGACCACGCGATCGAGTAGTTGAACACATACCGACCGAGAATCTGAAACAGGATCAGCCCGGTCATCGCCAGGAGCAACAGGATCGACACGACGTCGACGATGCGGCGCAATTGGCGAAGCAAGTACGAGGCAACGACTCCGATAACTGCGACTCGCCCAGCGTGAGGTTTTGGCATTCTGACTACGTTCGGCTACTTGCGGGGCAGTCAACTACTAGCGGAGCAGGAACCCGGCGGCAAGCATACTGTTGTGTCTTCGCCCGAAAACCGACTCCTTTCACCGTACTCTGACGGGGTCTGTCCCGAGAGGAACTTGCAGAACTCTGGGCAAATGGACGCAGGATCGTTGTCTGCGAGAGTTGCTTCCGGCAGCGAGGCAATCAAACGACCGCGGGCAGGTTCTCGTTCGCGTTTCCGGTTTTGCTGGTCGGAATCAGCATCGCCTATTGCTCCTGTCGTGGGAACCGGGCAAATGCGGCCGTCCGTGGCTTCCTGTAGCGTGAAGCGGATTCTTCCGAAACGGGAGCCGAGCCCCGGGGGATTTCAAGGCGCGAGGGGCGCCAGTTGCTTGATCGTCAGCGCGAGAATGCCGAACATCAGCAGATGGTAGGAGGTCTTGGCGTGTCCCCGCACCCGCAGGTGTCGCCTTCGGGACTCGTCCTTGAGGCGTGCGTTTACTCTTTCCGCTGTGGAGCTCTCGTGGTATCCCCGACTCTCGGGATACTCATAGCCGATCGCGCGCTGGACGGCGGCCTCCCGGCGCGACTCCTGCTTGCGCTCCACCGAGCGGCGGGGATTGCCGTGTCATCTCCGCACGCTCCTCCGCGCTGAGCCGCACGCGGTATCGCTTCCTGCCTTTCCTTTCCATGGCCGGCCTCCGTCTGCGCGTTCGGCCAGGCCGTCCCGCCATGCTGCCGTATCTACGCAGCTACGCATGGCAATGGCAGACCGAAGCTGTCAGCGGACATCCTGCTCACTTGTTGTTGGATTTTACAGACATGCTAAATCTGGATAACGATGCAAGCCACGCGCACAGGATAACGTAGGCAGGAGAAACCCGCAGAGCATTTACCAAAGGAAAGGGATCATGCCATGGGCCGGATATGAAGAAGCGGGCAAGAATTACATTCCCGAGGAAACCGAACTGCTGTTTATCGCGGAGGCGCCTCCAGCGACACGGGAACGATACTTCTACTTTCCGGACGTACGGAAACACGACTACCTTTGGATTGGCCTGATGAAGGCTCTATACGGTTGTGAATTCCGGGACACGGGCTATGAACGTTCCCGAAAGCATTCCTGGTTGACCAGGTTCAAGAACGATGGCTATCGGCTGATTGATGCTGTCAAGGACCCCATGCCGAGGGTTTCCGAAAGCGAGAAGCGTTTGTTGATTGGCAGCCAGTTGGACGATCTCGTAAAGGAAGTGCGAAGCATTTCCCCGAGACAAATCGTGCTGATCAAGGTAACGGTGTACGAGGCGCTATTCGAATCTCTGCGGGAAATGGAACTACCCGTCGTGGACGCTCGCTTGCCGTTTCCGGGCAGTCGTAGACAGCCTCAATTTCAAGAACAATTCAAGCAACTAGTGGATGAGAAGAGGCTTCACCTCTCGCATAAGCCCGTTCAATGAATGGCATTGAGAGGTACGCCGACAAGAGCGTTGCAAAAATATCAACACCCCGGCAGCAAACTCGCGCTTGCCCGGTACACTCCGGGCTGTAACCTGTCTCTCATCTCACGCGTCGGACTCTGCGGGATACTATGGAATCCGCGTTGCTGGCGCGCTTCGCCACCCTGCGAGGCTTCGCGCCTCCGGCAAGGAGTTTCATCATGACCCATTCCATTCCACCCGGATTCACGCCGAACCGGCGCCAGGTATTGCAGTACGGTGCCGCTGTCGGCGGCATCGCGGGCGTTTCTTCCCTGGTAAGCGTTGAAGCGCTTGGCGCAGACATGGCGCAAGTCCAGATGCAGCTTGGCTGGCTCGCGAGCAATGGCATTCTCGGCGAGGTGGTTGCCAAGCGCACGGGCATCTACGAGGAAGAGGGAATCGAGCTCGAGGTCATTCCGGGCGGTCCGGGCGTTGACGGTGTCGCGTCCGTCGCCGCCGGCAGGGCCGAATCCGGGCAGCTTTCCTCCAGCCCGTCGCTGATGCTGGCGCGCTCTGCCGGCATTCCCGTGAAGGCGTTCGCGGCAGGTTTCCAGCGCCATCCCTTCACCTATTTCTCGCTGGAGAGCAATCCCATCCGGACGCCGCAGGACATGGTCGGCAAGACCATCGCAACGCAGCCGACTGCGTTCATTCTCCTCCGGGCGCTTCTGGCCAAGAACGGCATCCCCGAGGACCAGGTCGAGATCGTGAACATGGGCAGCGACATGAACCAGCTGATGACCGGGCAGGCGCAGGCCGTGACCGGTTGGGTGACCAACACCAACGCGCTGAGGGTGCTCGGCGAGGGTCGTGTCGACATGGCGCTCTGGGACGCCGGCATCCAGCTCTACGCCAACGTCTATTACACTACGGACGAGATGCTGGCCGATCACAGCGATGTCCTGGTGAGCTATCTCCGGGGCTCGGCACGCGGCTGGGGCGCGGCGAATGCCGATCCGGCAGCAGCCGTAGAGCATCTCGTTGCGGAGTATCCGAATCTCGATCATGCGAGCGAGATGGAAGCCGTTTCCGGTGTGCTGGGATTCTCGTTCAACGATGTCACGATGTCGGAGGGCTGGGCCGCCATGAATGCCGACAACTGGCAGGCGCAAATCGACAGCTATTCTGGCCTCGGCCAGTTCCAGGGCGATACGCCCACCGTGGACGATGTGATGACGCTCGCGATTCTCGATGCCACGGCCGATATTCGCATGGAAATCGGCTGATCCACGGGTTCACAGGTAGAAGGCTCCGGGCGCCCTGTGCGCCCGCGGGCGGTCATGCCCCGGCGTCGACGTGAAGGTTGCGCCGGGGCGGCAGTGAGGGGCGGCACGATGGTTCCTGCCTGGCGACATGGCTGAGGGGCTCGCACGACGATCGTCAGGCGCCGCAGGAGACCTGGCGATCGAGGTCCGGAATCTTTCGGTTCGGTTCAACGGGGACGCCGGGCAAGTAACAGCACTGGAAGACATCAACTTCGATGTCCCCAAAGGCGACTTTGTCACCATGCTCGGGCCTTCGGGTTGCGGCAAGTCAACGCTTCTCCGGGCCATTGCGGACCTGGTTCCCGCAAGCGAGGGAAGCATCGCCGTGTTCGGGCGGAGCCCGGCGAGCGCCCGGAAGGCCCGGGACTTCTCATTCGTATTCCAGGACGCAGCGCTGCTTCCCTGGCGCTCCGCTCTCGAAAATGTCCGGATCCCGCTTGAGGTTGGCAGGTCTGGCCGAAATACGAAGTGGGATTCGACTCCCGTGGAAATGATGAAATTGGTGGGTCTGTCGGGATGGGAGGCAGCCCTTCCCCATGAGTTGTCGGGCGGGATGCGCCAGCGGGTAGCGATTGCACGCGCCCTGATCTGCCGCCCCCGGGTGCTGCTCATGGACGAGCCATTCAGCGCGCTCGACGAGATCAAGCGGGATCTCTTCAACGAGGAATTGCTCCGGATCTGGCGCGAGACGGGAACCACCATCATGTTTGTAACCCACTCCGTGCCGGAGGCGGCATTCCTGGGCAGGAGATGCCTGGTTCTCTCTGCGCAACCCGGTCGGGTGCGGAAGTACATGGACATCGATCTCGCCGAGCCCCGGCAGCTCCGGATGCGCGACACACTGGAATTCGTCACCGTCACGGCGCGTCTTCGCGACATTCTGGAGGGTGCCGAATGACGGCCACCGCAGGCGCATCTCCCCGGACAGGAGCGCGCTCCGTGGAGCGCGCCGCCCGCTGGCGTCATCGGCTTCCCGCGATCCTTGCGGCGGTCGGGGTCATCCTGGCCTGGTACCTGGTTGTCTGGGGCTTCGATGTGCCCGACTACATTGCGCCGAGCCCGATTCAGGTCCTCAGCGTCTTCTACGAGAAGGCCGACATCCTCTGGATCAATTTCTGGCCTACGTTCCTGGAGGCGATCGCCGGATTCGCGCTCGGCAATTCCATTGCGGTCGTGCTCGCGATCTGGTTCGTCCACAGCCAGCTTGCAGAGCGCGCCTTCTATCCGATCGCGGTGTTCATCAATACCATTCCCATCATCGCGATCGCCCCCATTCTCGTGCTGCTGCTCGGCAACGGCTTTGCGCCGAAGATCGTGATCGCGGCGCTGATCTGCTTCTTCCCGACCCTGGTCAACATGGTTCGCGGCCTGAAGGCGGTGAGCCCGCAGGTACTGGAACTGATGTGGATCCTCTCCGCCAGCAACCGCGAAATTCTGTGGAAGGTCCGGATGCAAAGTTCCCTTCCGTTCCTCTTCGCGGCCTTGAAGATTGCATCGACGACCTGCGTGATCGGCGCCATCGTCGGGGAATGGATCGGCTCGAATTTCGGCCTCGGGTCGCTGATCATCGAAGCGACATACAACTTCCGGTCGCCGCTCCTCTACGCGACCGTGTTCCTGGGCGCGGGGCTTGCAGTGATGATGTTTACCGCCACCACGCTGGCCGAGCGTCGGGTTCTCCGCTGGAAGCCGGATTCCGTTTACTGATTCCTGGAAGGAGCGCGTTTCATGAATGCACCTGAATTTGCATCCCGGCCGGCGGAAGACGTGCCGGTTGTTGCAAGCTCCGATGTGGTTGTCGTTGGCGGCGGGCCCGCGGGCATCGCGGCCGCGGTTTCGGCGGCGCGGAACGGGGCGTCGACAACCCTTGTCGAGCGGTATCCCTATCTCGGCGGGCTGGCATCGGGCGGCATGGTGCTCGTGCTCGACGACATGCACAACGACACGGAGATCAGCGTGCGCGGCCTGGCGATGGAAATGGTCGACCGCATGCACGCGCGGGGGCTTTGCGTCTATCCGCCCGAGGCCGACCGTGATCCCGCCGTTCGCGCCACGCAGGAGATGTGGCGCAAATGGTACCGGTGGGGCGTGTTCGACTTCCACACCCGCACCAAGCCGCACCCGATCATATTTGCGGCCGCCTTCGATCCCGACGGCTTCAAGCAGGCCGCGCTCGACATGGTGGGCGAAGCGAAGGTCAGTCTCCGCCTTCACAGCTGGTTCCAGTCCACGATCGTCGAGGACGGGCGGGCCGCGGGCGTCATCGTCGAAACCAAGGAAGGTGCCCAGGCAATCCGGGGGGCCGTGGTGATTGACGCAACGGGGGATCTGGATGTCGCAGCCAGCGCCGGCGCATCCTTCGCGGATGGTGCCTTCATTGTGACCACCGTCTCCCGGATCGGCGGCGTGGACACCGACGAGGCCGATCGGTTCCAGTACGAGGAGCCGGAGCGGTTCAAGGAAATTGATCGCGAAGCCAAGCGGTTCATCGGCGGAAGCTGGCAGTACTGGTGGCTGAAGACGCCGCTGCCGGGGATCGTGTGGTGCAATTGCCCGCACATGACGGGGCTCGACGGAATCAAGGTTGCCGACTTGACGGCAGCGGAATTCGAAGGCCGTCGGCGGATGCAGGACCTGCTCGAATACGTGCGGGCAAACATGCCCGGGTTCGAGCGGTCCTATTTTGTCGATTTCGCGCCGCAGACCGGGGTTCGCCAGACCCGGCTGCTCGAGGGCGAATACGTCGTCACCAAGCCCGACGTGATGGACCGCGTGCATTTCGCGGATAGCGTCTGCCGGGGACGGGACTACTACACGCCGTACCGCGCCCTGCTGCCGAAGGAGGTCGATCAGCTCCTTGTTGCGGGCCGCCATTACTCCGCGACGCCGCAGGCGCAGAAGTTGAGCCGCGAAATTCCCCCCTGCATGGCAATGGGCGAGGCGGCCGGCATCGCCGCCGCGCAGGCGCTCGATGCCGGTGTGCGGGTGCGTGATGCCGATGTCGGGCGGATCCAGCGGCAGATGCGCGCGCAGGGTGCGGATCCGGGGGACCGCCCGGCCGCCAATGCGGTTGTTCGGGAGGCTGCGTGATGGACAGCGCATGCAGCGCCGCCCCGCTTCCCCTCGCCGGGATCAGGGTGCTTGATTTCACCCAGGTGATGATGGGCCCCTGCTGCACGCAGATGCTCGGCGACTACGGGGCGGACGTGATCAAGATCGAGCGGCCGGGCCTCGGGGAGCTGTCGAGATGGAGTCTCGGAGAGGATCCCGATGGCGGCAACAACCCGGTGTTTTCAAGCCTGAACCGCAACAAGCGGAGTGTCGCGCTGGACATGAAGTCCGAGGATAGCCGGAAGGCCGTACTGGCCCTCACAGATACCGCCGACGTCGTGGTGAACAATTTCCGGCCGGGTGTGATGGAGCGGATGGGCCTCGGATACGAGGCGCTGCGCGCCCGCAACCCACGCATCATCTATGCTGTCGGGACCGGTTACGGAACGGATGGCCCCTATGCGGGCAAGGGCGGCCAGGACGTCCTCGCGCAGGCAATGAGCGGGGTGATGCATCGCCGCGCCAGCCCCGACCTTCCGCTTTCCATCTATCCGACGGCGCTGGCGGACTACTCGGCTGGCATGCACCTCGTGCAGGGGATCCTGCTGGCGCTCCTTCAGCGGGAGAAGACCGGAGTCGGGCAATGTGTTTCCGTCTCGCTCTACAATTCGATGCTCGCCATGCAGATGCAGGAGGCTGCGGCATGGATGATGCGCGGGCGGGAACTCAACTGGGCCGCGATGCCGCTGGCTGGCGTCTTCGAGACTGCCGACGGGGCGATTGTCATGATCGGCGCATTCAAGGAAAACCCGCTTCGCGAGATCTGCCGGGCGCTGGAGATCGAGGATCTCTCGGCGGATCCCCGATACGGGACCCTCGAGCAGCAGAAGGCGCACCGTCCGGAACTGCAGGCGGTTTTCCGGGAGCGCTACGCCACGAACAGCACGGCCCATTGGTTGCAGCGGCTCGAGGAAGTGGACATTCTTTGCGCGCCGGTGAAGGCGATGGAGGAAGCGCTTGACGATCCGCAGACCGCTTGCAACCGCATGATTGTCGAGTTGCCTCCGACGCGAGGCGGCCCGGTTCGCCTGATCGCCTCGCCGATCGACATGTCGTTGGCTCCATTCTCGGTTCGCCGCCCCCCGCCCCGGCTCGGCGAGCATACGGATGAGGTGCTTGCCCTCGTTCGGGATGGCGCGCCATGAGCGTCGCATTCCGGGTCGAGGACGGCGTTGCGCGGGTGACGCTGGAGCGGCCGGACCGGCTGAATGCCGTTGACACGGCGACGGAGCGGGAGCTGGAGAAAATCTGGCGCGCGATCGAGGACGATCCGGCGGTCCGCTGCGTGGTGCTGACCGGGTCCGGTCGGGCGTTCTGCGCAGGCGCGGACATGAAGGAGGACGTCGGCGACGGGCTTTCCTACTGGGCGGGAACCGGAAGCTGGGGGTTTGGCGGAATCGCCAAGGGCGGCCGGCTGCCGGTTCCGATCATTGCAGGAGTGAACGGACTCGCTCTCGGTGGCGGGTTCGAGATGGTCCTTGGCTGCGATCTCGTGGTCGCGGCGGAGTCGGCTTCCTTCGGACAGCCGGAGCCCCTCGTCGGCCGCATTCCGCTCGACGCCATGGTGACCCTGCCGAGGCGGTTGCCGCGCGCGGTCGCGCTCGGGGTACTCCTCACGGGGCGAAGGATCAGCGCGGTGGAGGCGGAGCGTTTCGGCCTCATCAACGAGGTTGCAGCCGACGGTGACCTCGACGAAGCCGTCGATCGCTGGGTGCGGGACGTGGTTGCCTGCGCACCGCTAAGCCTTCGGGCAATCAAGCGTTTTGCCAACGATACATCGCACTTGCCCGCTTCGTTGGCGCGGAACCTGCTGCTGCCAAGCCTCAGGGACGCGCTGCAGAGCCGCGATGCGGATGAGGGCGTCCTGGCTTTCCGGGAGAAGCGGAAACCCGTCTGGAAAGGGGAGTAGCTCTTGCGATGGCCTTCGTGATCGCGGCGCCATGCATCGATGTGAAGGACGGTACCTGCACCGATGTCTGTCCCGTGGACTGCATCTATGAAGGCGGGAGGATGTTCTACATCCAGCCGGATGAATGCATCAACTGCGCGCTTTGCGTATCGGTCTGCCCGGTGGAGGCGATCTGGGAGGATGACGAGCTTCCCGGCGAACTCGCAGAATATCTTGAGGTCAACGAAGAATTCTTTCGGGAGGGGGTTACCGGCTGGGGAGAGCCCGGCGGATGGAGCCCGGAGTATCGCACCAGCATCGACCATCCGGTTGTGGCCGCGTTTCCGCCTGTGGGCGATTGACGGGAACGGTTGATGCACGCCGCCGTGCTGCGGTATCTCGACGCAGTCGCGGAGGAGGGGTCCATTCGCCGGGCCGCGGAGCGCCTCCATGTATCCCCTTCCGCGGTGAACCGGCAAATTCTGAAGCTGGAGGCGCGGATCGGCACACCGCTCTTTGAGCGGCATGCGGGAGGGATGCGGCTGACGGAAGCGGGCGAGCTCGTGGTTGGGCATGCGCGCGGGACGCTGCAGGATTATGCCCGGCTGCTCGGTGACGTGGCACAGAAACGGGGCGTCATCAGCGGAACGGTCAGAATTGCCACGCTTGACAGCCTGACGGTGCAGTTCCTGCCGGATGCGCTGGCGCGGTTCTCGGACGACCACCCACTGGTCCAGGTCCGGGTCACCTCGACGGATCCCATGGGAGCCGTGAACATGGTGCTGCGGGGCGCGGCGGACCTCGCGCTGACTTTCGGTTCGGAACCGCCGGGCGCGGAGATCCTGCAGGAAATGCCCGCGCCCATGTGTGCGATCATGGCGCCCGAGCACCCGCTCTCCGGCCGCGCCGCGGTGACGCTGGAGGACTGCGCGGAACATGCGCTGATCTACCAGGATGAAACCGGATCCATCCAGCCATTCCTGGGGAGCGAAATGGAGGCGTTCAAGCGCGCGCATGACCCGATCATCGTTTCCAATACACTGGCGCTCGCGAAGCGGCTGCTGCTTCGCGGAGTCGGAATGGCCTTTTACACACGGCTCGGTTTTGTCGAAGAACTGGCCGAGGGGCGGCTTGTTGCCGTTCCACTGGCAGCGGAGCGCAGCGAGTCGCTGCGGCTGGCTTTGATCGCGCCTTCGGATCGCGTGCCGACCGTGGCCGGGCGGACAATGGCCGAACACCTGGCGGACGCCCTGATCCGCTTCTCGGAACGGACGGTCTGATCCATGTCCGAGATCCTCCCGGTGGAGTGGCTCCTGGATCGGCCGGGTGAAAGCACGGCGCTGCGGCGAGTCGCAATCGAAATGGCGGATGGCCGGATCCTGTCCATCCGCAGCGGAACAGGGTCTGGGGGCAGGGGCGTCCTTGCGCTTCCTGCCATGGTCAACGCACATGACCACGGATATGGAATTCGACCGATCTCACAAGGCATTGCCGACGACGCGCTCGAGTGTTGGATCGCTTGTCTCAATGGACGGATTTCCGTGGATCCGTGGCTGGAAGCCGTGGTCGCCTTCGGCCGGATGGCTCGCTCCGGCATCGGCTCAACCGTGCACTGCCACAATTCCCTTGTGGCAGAACGGCTTCCGGAGGATGCCGAGAGTGTTGCCCGTGCTGCCCGGGACATCGGCCTCCGGGTCGCGTTCGCCTGCCCGATTCGGGACCGCAACCCGTGGGTCTATGGCGATCAGCGGGACTACCTTCCGCATGTGGATCCGAAGGATCGCGCCTTTGTCGAGGCAGGCATATCCGGGCCCGGACCTGCGTTTCGACTCGTTGACCAGGTGGAGGAAATTGCGCGGGAACACGGGCACGAACGGTTCAACGTGCAGTACGGGCCCATCGGGCCGCAATGGTGCCAGGACGCGACGCTTGAACGGATTGCGGAAAATTCCGAGCGGTACGGACGCCGCATCCATATGCATTTGCTCGAGTCGCCGCGGCAGCGGCAGTGGCTCGACGCGGCGTATCCGCGGGGGATCCTTCGGCATCTCGACGACATCGGCCTCCTTTCGTCTCGGCTGGGCATCGCCCATGGCGTTCAACTCCGGGAGGAGGAGTCGGAACTCCTGGTGGAGAGAGGGGTTTCGGTGGCCGTCAACACGTCGTCGAACCTGCGGTTGCGATCCGGGATCGCGCCCGTGGCACGCTTTGCGCGGCAGGGCGTGCGCTTCGGGTTCGGCCTGGATGGGGCCGCGCATGACGATGACCAGGACTACCTGAGGGATTTGAGGCTCGCTGCCCGCTTGCATGCAGGCCGCGGCCTGGCAAACGCCCTGCCGCCAGCGAGACTGTTTCAGGCGGCGTTCCGGGACGGTTTCCGCTTCATCGACGGGAGCGGCGATTACGGGGTTCTCCAGGCCGGTGCGCGTGCGGACGTGCTGACGCTGGACTATGGCTCGATCATCGCGGATGCCGTGGCCGATTGCGAAGACGAGGTCGATGTTCTTGTTGCGCGAATGCGGGCCGAGCATGTTCAGGATCTCTTCGTTGCCGGAAGACACGTGGTCCGGCAGGGGGACGTGGCAGGGCTGGACCTGGCGGCCGCGGAGAAGGAACTGACGGAACGGGCGCGTTTGGAGGCGAAGGGCCTCGCCGGGGAAGTATCCCGGCGGAGGCGGCTGCGAGAATCCGTTCGATCGTATTACTCTGCGTCGTGAGGAAGGGCTTGATGCGGCTGCCGGCTGGCGCCGGGCGTGCTTGCCTCTCGCGGAATGGAAAGGGAGGGGTGGGAATATGAAAGTGTTGCTCTACGACTATTGGCGCTCGACGGCGGCGATGCGGATTCGGATCGCGCTTGGTCTGGCCGGAATGGAATTCACGTCCGTGCGGGTGAACCTGCTCAGCAAGGAGAACATGTCTCCCGAGCATATCGCCCGGAATCCGCAAGGGTTGGTGCCGGTGCTGGAAATCGATGGACATGTCCTGTCCCAGTCCCTCGCAATCATGGAGTATCTCGATGAGACGGGCCGCTGCCAGCTGCTTCCGGCGGACGCGGAGGGCAGAGCCAGGGTGCGCGCGATTGCGGCGGCGATCGCGATGGAAACCCATGCCATCTGCAATCTCTCGGTCGCCGCCTGGGTTGTCGAGGCGTCCAGGGGAGAAATTTCCATGCAGGATTGGATGGATCAGTTCATTCCCAGGGGTCTTTCCGCCGTCGAGCTTTATCTTGAGGGGCCGGCAACGGGTCGCTATTGCCACGGCCATAGCATCACGATGGCGGATGTCTGCCTGTACGCGCAAATGTACAACGTCGAGCGATGGACAATCCCTCTCGACGGCATGCCCAATGTAGCGCGCATTGGCGCCGAACTCGGCAAGATCGAAGCGTTTTCAGCTGCCCGTCCGGAGAACTACAGGACGGCAGAGGACCTTGCTTGAGGGATTGGCTCAGGGGCCGGACCGGCACTTCCCACGAGGGGGCCGCCGCAACAGCGCCTGCGAGCGTAGCGATCGACGGAACTCCCGGACAAGCCTGATCAATCGGTGCCGGCTGCGGCAACAGCGCAGTCGGAACCGTCTCCAGGGCACGCCGCCGGATCCGTCGGGGCGCGAATTGTTCTCTCTCAAGGTTCCCGGTTTCGGAAATTGTCGAGGGCAAAGAATCTTCAGCTGCAATGCATTGCGAAGTGGCTGCGAGCAGCGGTGCGCTATACCGCTTCCAGTGCGACGGCGATTCCCTGTCCCACCCCGATGCACATCGTGGCAAGCGCCAACGCCTGGCTCTTTCCGGCAATCTCAAGCGCAGCGGTCCCGGTGATCCTGGCGCCCGATGCGCCCAGGGGATGGCCGAGCGCGATGGCGCCACCATTTGGATTCACATGCGGCGCGTCGTCGGCAATTCCGAGCTGGCGCAGCACCGCAAGGCACTGGGAGGCGAAGGCCTCGTTCAATTCGATCACGTCGAACGCGGAGGCAGACAGTCCCAAACGGGAGCAGAGTTTCAGGCTCGCGAAAGCCGGGCCGATGCCCATGATCCGGGGCGCGACACCAGTCGTCGCTCCTCCGGCAATCCGCGCGATGGGTTGCAGGCCGTGCCGAACAGCGGCGGCCTCCGACGCAATCAGCAACGCCGCAGCGCCGTCATTCACGCCCGACGCGTTGCCGGCGGTTACGGTTCCGTTCTTGCGGAAGGGGGTCCGCAATTCCCGCAATCCGTCGAGGCTGGTTTCTGGCCGCGGATGCTCGTCCTTGTCGACAACGATCGCGCTGCCCCGGCGTCCGGGCACGGTGACAGAGGTGATCTCTTGCGCCAGTCTTCCGTCTTGCTGGGCTGTGGCGGCTCTCGATTGGCTGCGATACGCGAAGGCATCCTGGTCTTCACGGCATACGCCGTACTCCTCGGCCACGTTCTCCGCGGTTTCCGGCATTGAATCGACGCCGTATTGCTGTCGCATCATCGGATTGACGAAACGCCAGCCGAGCGTCGTGTCCTCAATGCTGGTCGCGCGCGACCAGGCCGCTTCGGCCTTGGGGACAACGAACGGGGCTCTGGACATGTTCTCGACACCGCCGGCAATGACCAGTTCCGCTTCGCCGCTCTTGATGGCGCGGGCAGCGATGATGGCCGCATCCATGCTTGACCCGCATAGGCGGTTGATCGTGGTGCCGGGCACGGTCGCAGGCATCCCGGCCAGCAGCAGGGACATGCGCGCGACGTTGCGGTTGTCCTCGCCCGCCTGGTTGGCGCATCCGTAGACCACATCGTCTACGGCGGCCCAGTCCACTCCGCTGTGGCGGCGCATCAGCGCCGCGATCGGGACCGCGCCCAGGTCATCTGTCCGAATTCCGGCGAGGGCGCCCCCGAAACGCCCGATGGGGGTGCGGATGAAATCGCAGATGAGTGCGTCGCTCGCCGTCATGTGTGAACAATCTCCGCGTGGGCCGCTCTTGTCCGCGCATAGAGATCGCGGAGTGCGGCGAGTTCCTCCGTGGTCGGAGCCGGGGTAACTTCCACGTGATCGGCATATCGGATTTCCCAGCCGACCGTTTCCTCCATGCGGCCGCGCGTGATTCCCGGATGCAACGACGTGACCGTGAATTCCCTTGTCACGGGGTCCGGTTTCCAGGTTGCGCAATCCGTGGTGAGCAGGGTTGGCCCTTGCGTCGTGACTCCGGAATCGCGTCGATCCGAGTTTCCGCTTCCATGCCCGTAGGTCGTGAGAAAGTCGAGCTTTTTCACGAGACCCCGTTTCGATTGCTTCATCGTCACATGCACCTGGCCGCAGGACGTTGCGAGTTCCGGCGCTCCTCCGCCACCGGGGAGTCGAACCCTGGGCCGGTGGTAGTCTCCGATGACGGTCGAATTGATATTTCCATACCGGTCGATCTGCGCTGCGCCGAGCACCGCGATGGGTATGCGTCCCCCCTGGATCCAGTATCGGAACATTTCCGCCACCGGTACGGTTGTGAGCGCAGTGTCGCAGAGTTCGCCGTCCGCAACCGAAAGCGGCAATGCATCCGGCCGGGCGCCGATGGTGCCGGATTCGTAGATCAGCTCGATATCCGGAGCGTGGGTCAGCCGTGCCAAGTTGCAGGCCTCCGAGGGCGTTCCCACACCGACAAAGCAGACATCCCCGTTGGCAAGCGCTCTTGAAGCGGCAACGACCATCATTTCATCGGCCGTGAAGGCGCTCATGCGGCATTCCTCAAGGCGGACACGCGATCCGTGAAAATGCCCGGTGCCGCTTCCAGCACATGCTCTCGCATCCATGCCATGAACCGATCGCGGTCCGCCGAAATGCCATCCCACGCCTTGTAGAAGGCGTTGTCACGACGATAGTAGCCATGCGCATAGGAGGGATGGGCACCGCCTGGCACCACGCAAATCGAATCCACCGTCCAGTGCGGCAGTATGCAGGCATTCGAATGCGAGCGGATATCCTCCACGACTTCCTCAACCGTGACGATCGCGCGTCTGGATGCCAGTACGGCCTCCTTCTGCACGCCGACAACCCCCTCGATCAGCACGTTGCCCCGCCGGTCGGCCCTTTGTGCGTGGATGATTGCGAGGTCCGGCCGCACGGCAGGAACGGCGGCGAGTTTTTCTCCCGAGAACGGGCACGTCACAAAACGGATATCGGGATTGACCTCGGCCAATTCCGCTCCCAGGTAACCGCGGAAGACTGCGCAAGGCAGCCCGGATGCGCCTGCCTGATAGGCATGGGCCAGTCCTGAATGCGAGTGCTCCGTGACCGCAATCTCATGGGGCCAGCCATTCTCGATCGCATCGCGCAGTCTCCGCAACAGACCGACACTCGGATTTCCGGCATAGGAAAAGATGATCCCGCGGGCACACCCCATTCCGATCATCTGGTCGTAGATGATGTCCGGCGTCATGCGAATGAGAAGAAGATCCTTGCGCCCCTGGCGAATGGCCTCGTGTCCGGCTGCCTGGGGAATGAGATGCGAGAATCCTTCGAAGGCGACGGTGTCTCCGTCATGAAGGTGCTCCGCCAGGGCATCTTCCAGGGGCATGAGTCGGGTCATGGACGCATTTTCCTTCGGGACTCCGCGCCCGGCTCCATAGCCGGCCAGGGCAAGATCTGGCCCCGGTCATTCTTACACGAAAATGGAATTTCATTCGAACCGCGTTGACGCGCCGCGCTTGTATGCTACGAATGCCCCGGAGAATTTCGGTTCCACAGATTGCGATGCGAGAGGATCATGTCAGTTGGCGAGGATGCAGATGGGAGCAATTTCCCGGCGGTTGACCATGTCGCGGTTGCGGTCCCCGACCTGGACGCCGCGGTATCGCTCTACCGGGACCACTTCGGGGCTGCCATCAGTGCTCCGGTGACCATTGCCGAGCAATCCATTCGAATGGCATACGCACAGTTCGCGAATATCCGGGTCGAGCTGATGCAGCCGCTTGCCGAGGACTCGCCAGTGGGCAGGTTCCTCACCCGAAATCCCCAGGGCGGATTGCACCACATCTGCTTTGCGGCAACGAACGTGGATGCAGCACACGAAACCGCGGTCGCAGAGGACCTGCGGCCGGTCGGAGCCCCCAGAGAGGGACACCACGGCCGCTTCCTGTTCTTTCTTCACCCGAAAGCTACGTTTGGAACGCTGATTGAAATTGAGCAGGCAGAGGAAGAGCGCACAGGTTAGGCACCGCAAGCATGGAGATCGTCATGACGGAAGATTCCGCCACGCCCTATCGGGAAGTCATCTGCGAAGTTCGCGACCAGGTGGCGTGGGTCACCATCAATCGCCCCGAGGTGCGAAACGCCTTCCGCGAACAGACCCTGGACGAGCTGATCCACGCTCTCCGGTCCACCCGGAACGATCCTTCGATCACCTGTGCGGTTGTAACGGGAGCTGGTGAAGAGGCGTTTTCCGCAGGCGGCGACTTCTACGCAATGAAGCGCCTGAATTGGGCGAATGCCGCGCATTGGAATGACCGCATGCTCGGTCTCGCGATGACCATTCGCGGTTTGCCGATACCGGTGATCGCAATGGTCAATGGCTGGTGCATGGGTGGCGGGCATGAGCTGGCGCTGTGGTGCGACCTGGTAATCGCGTCCGACAATGCGGTCTTCGGCCAGACCGGCGCGCGTGTCGGCGCATGTCCTACCGTGGGCGCAACACAGTATCTGCCCAGGCTGATCGGTGAACGCCTGGCCCGGGAAATGATCTTCCTGTGCCGCACCTTCACCGCTGAGGAGGCCGTCCGGGTCGGCCTCATCAATCGCGCAGTGCCCCGGGAGAACTTGCGCCAGGCGACCGAGGAATGGTGCGCGAAATTCAAGCACCTCAGCTCCCAGACCCTTCGGCAGACCAAGAAGTCGCTGAACCACGAATCCGATGAGCTCTATGCATCCTGGCAGCAGGGCATGGAGTTGCTCGCGCATGTCTGGGGGTCCGATGAAGCCACAGAGGGCATGAATGCGTTCCTCGAGCGGCGCAAACCGGACTTCCAGAAGTTCCGCGAGCAAAATCGCGACGCGGTGCGCGGGTATCTGGACGGCCTCGAAAGGGACGAGAACAAGGCACCGCCGAAAGAGGGCCGGGAATGACGTCGGCCACTTCGGGCAATGGCGCGCTGTCCGGGATCCGCGTGATCGATCTCAGCCGCGTGCTTGCGGGTCCCCTGTGCACGATGAATCTCGGGGATCTGGGCGCAGAGGTCATCAAGGTCGAGCAACCGGGTCGCGGGGATGATACGCGTGGCTGGGGACCCCCCTTCGCTGGCACGGAGTCGGCATATTTCCTCGGTGTCAACCGCAACAAGCTGGGCATCACGCTCAATCTGAAGGACGCGCGGGGCCAGGAGCTGCTGAAGTCCCTTCTCCGGTCAGCGGATGTGCTGGTGGAGAATTTCAAGGTTGGAACCCTTGAGAGCTGGGGCATCACGGATGCGTGGCGCGAACGCGAAGCGCCGCGCCTGATCCATTGCCAGATCACGGGATACGGTTCCCGGGGGCCGCGCGGCGGAATGCCCGGATACGATTTCCTGCTGCAGGCGGAAAGCGGCCTGATGAGCATCACCGGGGACCAGCAGGGCGAACCGACGAAACTCGGTGTCGCCATTGTCGACGTATGCACCGGCATGTACGCCGCAATGGGCATTCTCGCGGCGCTGCAGGCAAGAAGCGAAACCGACAAGGGCCAGCGAGTCGAAGCGACGCTGTATACGAGCAGCATTTCCATGCTCGTCAACGTCGCCTCCAATTACCTGATCAGTGGCAGGGCGCCGGGGCGCTTCGGAAACGGTCACCCGAACATCGTTCCATACCGGTTGTTTGAATGCACGGACGGAATGGTCGCCCTGGCAGTGGGAAACGACACGCAGTTCGCGCGTCTGGCGATGTGCCTCGGGCATCCGGAATGGGCCGCGGACGACCGGTTTCAACGCAATGCGGACCGCGTGAAGAACCGGGATGCCGTCGATGCCATGATCGCCGAAATCCTTTGCACCCGGACCAAGGCGGAGTGGCTTGCGGATTTTCGGGAGCAGGCCATACCGTGTAGCCCGATCCAGAATGTCGACGCCGCGCTGGAGGACCCGCACACCAAAGCCTGCGACATGGTCGTCGACCTGGAGCATGCGACAGCCGGTCCGATCCGGACGTTGGGAATCCCGTTCACCCTGTCGGACACGCCTGCTTCCATTCGCTTGCCCGCACCGGCGCTTGGCGCGGATACAGACACGGTTCTGAAAGGGTTTCTCGGTGTGGATCCCGGGGAAATCGAAGAATACCGTCGCGACGGCGTGATCTAGCGCTTGTCTGCACCGCGACCGGCCATGCTTGAAATCGTCGACCTGGAAGCATTTGCGGTGTGGGTGCCACTGCGGCGGCAGGTCACGATGTCCGGAGAAGTCGTTGACCGGGCGCAGAACCTGATCGTGCGGGTGACCGATTGTCACGGCCGCACGGGTTGGGGAGAAGCCGCGTCTGCTCTTCTGATGACCGGAGACACCCGGAAGGGAATGGTGGCAGCTGCCCGATACATGGCGAAGCGGCTGAAGGGACTGCATATCGGCAGCGCGGATGACCCGCGGGAATGCGTCTCTCGCGCCATGTACGGCAATCCGGGGTCCAAGGCTGCGATCGAGATGGCGCTACTGGACCTGTTCGGTCAGGCTTCCGGCAAGCCGCTCCATGAACTGATTGGCGGCCTGGTGCGCAAGGGCGCTCCCGTCCTGCAGATCCTGTCGAACGATCGCTCCGTTCCCGAGCATGAGCAGGCTCGCAGGGCAGTCGATCGCGGTGTGCGCGCGTTCAAGGTGAAGGTTGGACTTGCTTACGATGTCCGGAAGGACCTGGCCCGGTGCCAGGCCGTGCGGGAGGCCGTCGGTTCGGGTCCGCGCATTTCGGCGGATGCGAATGAAGGGTTCCGTAGGGACGACGCCATCGCGTTTTCTTGCGGAGCGGAGGCGGCGGGCCTGGACTTTGTCGAGCAGCCGGTACCGGCAGATGACCTGGAGGGCATGCGTGCCTGCGCGGCGGTGTGTGCGGTTCCGATTGGCGCCGACGAGGGGATTCGAAACCTTGCCGATATTCGGGAGCATCACGGGTCCGGGGCCGCCCGGGGAGGCAGCCTCAAGCCCCAGAAGCTGGGAATCGGGAATCTCATGCGGGCCGGACGACTGATGGACGAGCTTGGAATGCACGTGAACATCGCGGGAAAGGTAGCGGAGACAGTCATCGGCAGTGCCGCAATCGCCCATTGGATTGGGATGCGAGCATCACCAATCGGTATCTGGAAGACGACATCGTCGCCGATCCCGTCCGTGTTGTCGACGGCGCCATCACGCCGCCGGACGCTCCGGGGCTGGGAATTGACGTGGAGTGGCCGAAATTGGACCGGTATCGTGTGGCTTGACCGCCTTTCCCGGCATACCGCTGTCTTGCCCAAGGCGCAGTGGTTGCGTCACCTCGCCGGTCACTGGGGGGACTGGCGCCGGCCAGGGCGGATGATTCCTTTGCCCGTCCCCTCGAAATTGCGTGCGCTTCCCCGAAGCCGGCATGCCGGTCCGCCGATGCTCACGGGCGGATGGCTCGATCTGTTGCGCCAGCGGCAGCCAGGCCGGAACAATTGAATCCGATGCCGCAGTGTGGCGGTTGGAACCGTTGACCCGACACACGCTGCAACGCGGCAAATGCAAGAATTCGAGAGGAGGAGATGGGACATGTTCAAGCGATAATTTCTGAACCCGGAGAACATGTGGGCTCGCGTGGAGAACGGCGTATTGTTGTACACGCCGATCATTGCGGTCAGCGGCGATACGCATACCCATATCTACCTTTCGGGACAGACGCCGCGTGTGCCCAGCGGTGAAATTTCCGGCAAGGACATGCGGGACAGATCCGGCAAACCTGTGAAAACATCCGAATTGGCCTGGAGTATGTCGGCGCGACATTCGACGACATCGTGACCACGACGACGCACGTTCTCGATCTCAAGGAGTACTACGCGGCCTCGGACGAGCGCTTCAAGTATTTCAGGAACAATCGGCCGGCGAGCACGCCGATCGAGGTTCAGACTTCAGGACTTCCGACAATAATCTTGACGTGCGGGCACGGCTGCAACGGTGTGTGCAATAGAAGAGTTCGCGTTCCAGCAGGTCATTCGGAACCGCAGGGCAAGACGTCGCCGCGTTTTGCCAGTCATTGAATTCCAGCAGCTCTGAAAGGGAGAGCGGTTCGCAGAAAGCGCTCTTCTCTCCCACAAATACTGGGAAATTCAACCCCTTGCGTTGCGCTCTGGCAACTTGTCTCAACGCCAAGTGTCCGGATGTCTGAGGTTACCGGGCTCGGTCCTCCGGGGGCACTCGTGGAGATCACCGTCGAGGCAATCATCGAAACGGAGCGGCTGCGAATTCCGGAACAGGACACGTAGGCCAGGCCATTCCCCACGCGGCAGAGCCACGTGTTTCAGACTTCCTGACACCGTGCGCCGCGAGGTATCGTCGACAATCAAGCAACTTCATGCTCGGCCGAGCAAATTCCCTTCTGTGTAACTCATTGCTGTATCTGATAGTGGCCAGTTTAATCTGAGCTGAAATCCGGGATTTCGGTGGCCTCACCAACCAACTCTGTTCAGAATGGCCAAGGCTGCGCCGTGCGTTGGGTGCCTTTCCTGGCCATCAGAAACTCGGACGGACTCCAATGAAGGGTGCATCTAAAATTGTGTGAGTTCCGGAAGTCTGTGTTTACACGGCGATCGTGTCGGAATTCCGGTAGCTGATGCGCTGGAAAATCACCATCACCAGGATTGCGGTCTGGATCACCATGAAGGCGGCAAGCCTGGCCGAATGTCGCTCCATGAGCAGGAAGAACACCACGAACATGACCTCGGTTCCGTTGCAGTACAGGAACATGACGGAGGAAAATTCCCGCACCAGGACGACGAAGGTCATCAACCACGCGGAGAATATCCCGGGCTTCAACAGCGGCAGGAGAATCTTGTACGACGATTTCCACCAGGATGCGCCGTGGTTGCGGGCGGATCGCTCCAGCTCGCCGTGGATGGACAGGCGCACGGAATAGATCGACCGGTATGCCAGGTAGAAATACCCGATCACATAGGCGAATATGATGATGATGAGCGTGTTGTAGATGGGCGTTCGAACAAAGGCGAACAGCACCATCATGCCGAAGACCGCGCCCGGAATGGCAATGGGCAGCAGAACCAGCAATCCCATCAGCGCCTCGCCCAGTCTGGATCTCGCCTGGGAAAGGATCGTGGCCAGGGCAACCGCTATGGTGGCAGCGATCGTGCAGGATATCAGCGTGTTGACAATGGCACGCCTGGTCACGTCGTATTCGAACATCACGCTCCGAAAATTGTCGAAAGTGAACAGATCGGGGTCGAACGAACCGGCCCAGAACTTCTGGAGACCGACCAGCAACAGCACGACAAGCGGGGCGATGAGCGCGATCATGACGTAGGCGACCACGATTCCGAATGCGGCCCAGCGCCTCCGTCCCAGGCTTATCCGCTTGGCCCGGAAACCCTTTCCGGTGACCGTCGTGAATTGCCGATCACCGAGTATCCGCAGTTGCACCCAAATTCCTGCCGCGGCGATCAGGATGGCCAGAATTCCCAGCGTGGCTGTCATCGAGATGTCCTGGGGATAGTCGCTCATGAGAGTCCAAATTCGGGTGGCGAGAACGAAGTTTCCCCCCGGAATCCCAAATGCGAGCGGAATTTCCAGCGTGCCGACGGTGAACACGAACACCAGCAACATGCCGGACAGGAGTGCGGGCCCGTTTTCCGAGAGCGTGATGCGCCAGATTGTCTGCAGAGGCCGCGCCCCGTGAATTCGGGCGACTTCCTCGAGGCTCGGATCCATCTGGCGGAGCGACGCAACGGCATAGAGGTACATGAAGGGCGAGTAGAAGATCGACTGGATGATGATCATCGAAGTCAGCGAATAAACGTTTGGCAGCCATTCCGGCGGATATCCCCAGTCGGTCAGCGCCCGCGAGACCATGCCGGCGCGGGGCACCAGCAACAGGCGCCAGGCCATGGCGCCCACGAACACCGAAATGAACAGGGGAACGACGCACAGGATCTCGAGGAATCTTCGGCCGGGAACGTCGGTCCTGGCATTGATCCAGGCGAGGGGCACGCCGATCACCGAGGCGCCCAGCGTCGCACCTGCGGCGAAGACGATGGTCGTGACGACTTCGCAGCCGACGGAACGGTGTTCGAGAATTCGCTGGAATCCGCCGAGACTCGGTCTTCCCGCTTCCGTGAACGCCATGTAGACCGACATGGACGCGGGGTAGAGGATGGCAAGGGCCATCAGTCCCGCAGTGATCCAGAAGGCCGAGTTCTCCACCCTTACGCGAGAAAGTGATCGTCAGCCTTGCGCGAGTGAAGTCATGGGTTCAAGGGACGGTGCCATTCCGACTTCGCCGGAACACCGAGCCGGTTTCCTGCCCGGGAACGCAGCCTGGTGGGCCGGCAGAGCAATGCACTTTCCACCGTCCAATTCCAGGTAAATGTCAGAATCGTCTTCGTAGCTCGCAAGCCCATCCGCCCAGACCCGCATCTCCGCATGTCTTGTCTGCACGACGATTTCGGTGCGCTCGCCGAGGTACTGGCTCCTCTCGACCACGCCTGGGATTACAATCTCGGAGGAGCCCGGCTTCTCCGCGTAGATTGTCACCCGTTCCGGCCGCACCAGCACGGTGATCGCGGTGTCCATGCTCGTGGCTCCGGCCAGCACTCGTAGCGTGGTGGCTTCGCTTCCCTCTCCCACTCGAACGCTGATGGTCTCCCGTTCGTTCTCGACGGGTCCGAGGCTGGTCCCGGACAGGAGGTTCGCCACGCCGATGAACTCGGCAACAAACTGCGTACTCGGCTCGCAATGCAGTTCGCGCGCTGTTCCTCACTGTTCGATCTTGCCCGCGCTCATGACGACCAATTCGTCTCCGAGGGCCATCGCTTCGACCTGATCATGGGTTACGTAGACAGCGGTGATCCCGATTTCCCGCTGGATGTCCTTCAGCAGATACCGCATGTCCTCTCGCAGTTTGGCGTCGAGGTTGCTCAGCGGTTCGTCGAACAGGAGCACCTTGGGCCTGCCCATGATTGCACGTGCCAGCGCGACCCGCTGCTGCTGTCCTCCCGACAGGTTCGTGGCGTTGCGTTCGCCGAATTCGCCAAGCCGGACAACGTTCAGCCCTTCCCGAACGCGATCCCGGATTTTGTCGTTGCCATGCTTTCGCATGCGCAGCGGAAACGCGACATTCTCGTAGACATTCATGTGCGGCCAGATCGCGTAGGACTGGGCGACCATTCCCATTCCGCGTGCTTCCGGCTGCAGCGATATTTCCTTGGCGACATTGGTCATGTCTTCGCCGTCGATCACGATCTCCCCGGCTTCCGGCTGGTCTAGGCCGCCGATGCAGCGGAGTGTCGTGGTCTTGCCGCAGCCGCTTGGGCCGAGCAGCACAAGAAGTTTCCCTTCGTCGACTTCGAAATTCACATCGTCGACAGCCCAGACTTCACCGTATCTCTTCCGCAGTCCCCGGACCACGACGAAAGCTGTCACCTCGAAATCCTCCGGATGGAGTCAGATTGCGTGGCGGAAAAAGGCGGGAGACGCCCGAACTCCGGAAGTTTCCCGCCGATCTTTCAAGCGCGGTTCCACAAGCGCGCCCGTCTTCCGAAAGTACAGGCGGCGTCATGCGAAACGCGCAATCCTAATTCAGGAAGATCGCAGCGAACTCCTCCTGCGCCCGCCTGACCAGTTCCGGATCCTTCAGCATCTGGACATAGTCCGGCGCAAATGCCGAGTCCCCGAGATCATCGGCGTTGGGCGTCATTGGATTGCTGCTCAGGACACCTTCCCGGCCAGGCACACGGCCTTCATGTTTCTCGAAAATGACCTGGCCATCGTGGCTGCGGAGAAAGTCGATCCACAATTGGGCGGCGTTGGGATTCGGCGCATCCGCGAATGCCGCGGTTGCCTGCTCCTGCAGAAGCACTCCCTCCTGGGGCACGGCGGTGCGGACAAACGGTGCGCCCTGGTCGTAGAGCACGTTTGCGTCAGCAGAAACACCGAAGATCGAGAAGGGACGTTCTCCCGACATCATCATTCCCACGCCGTGCAGCGAGGTGGAAGTGATCAGGATTCCTGCTCCGCGAGTCTCTCCCAGTAATCGCCGGCAGCCTGTCCTTCAGATAGTGGAACGCCAGGGCGACAGACTGCAAGGCCGAGCCATCCATGAAGCTCATCTGCCCCTTGAGTTCGGGCTTCGGCAGATCAAGCCAACTGGTGACCTCAAGATCCGGAAGCTCGTTGCTGTTCCACATCGGCACGAACATGTACATGTCCGAGGTCCAGTACGGTCGATTGTTCAGTCCAATCTGCTCGGGAAGCTTCATGTGATCGTATTCGGGCGACCCGTAGGCCATGATCAGCCCGCGCTCCACGGCGTCCAGGAACCAGGTGATCGCCGGCATGGTGGTGACATCTCCGGGTATCGGCACACCGGCGCCAGCCTCTGCCTCGATGCGGGCGATCGTTCCCGCCGTGTTTCGAACGTCATACGTAATCGTGAAGTCTTCGGGCAGACACCAGTGAGCGATGAAACCCTCGCGGTGCGCGTTCTGTGTCTCTGGCGTTTCGAAGATGCTAGATACGACGATGAGTTCGCCTTCGTCGGCTGCTGCTGCAACCCGTGGGTCGCTGCAGCGATCCTGCGCGGACACCGCGGCGGGGAACGCGTTCCAGATCAGCAAGCCGGCCGCTGCCGCGGTGAGCCAGGAGGCACTGCGGAACCGCAAGTCTTTGAGCATGATTAACTCCCTTTTATTGCGCGGGAAGAGGTTTCTTGTCCCGCTTCGTTTCTTGTCGGGCTCGAATTCTGCGAGCCCTCTGGTATCATTTGGAACCCTTGGTTTGCGAACAAGCCGAGTTGCTCAGGGAGTCGGCGTATCGGTGCACAAAGGAGAAGCACGATTGAACGGGCCGGCTAGTTGCCGGCGCGGCCTGTCGGAAGAAACACTATGAAAATTGAATACTTGCGCCATCCCGATGCGCCGCCGGGATCACCTCCCGTTGCTGCTGCCGCCGGCGATCTTGTCTTTGTCGGGGGGCAACTCGCGGTACATCCCACGGAGGGTATTCCAGCAGAGGCGAATCTCCTGCCCCACTATTACTGGCACGGATCGAGCATTCACAAGCAGTTGACGTACATCTACGGAAATCTTGACGAGCACTTGAAGCAACTTGGATCTTCGCTCTGGAGATGCCTGAAGATCAACTCCTACCATACGGACTCTGCGGAGGTGGACATGGCGCTCCGTGTTCGCAGGGACTGGTTCGACACGGATTCCGCGCCCCCGAGCAGCCTGCCTCACGTCCCGGAACTGCCGGTCCACGGCGCGACCGTTTGCCTCGACATGACGACTTTGCGCTCCGGCGCCTCACTGGACCGCGAGAAGGTCGAGATCGAACTGGTTGCCGTCGACCCAAGGGGCCCATACCGAAAGGAAGTCATTCACACCGATGACGCGCCGACACCGCTCGGCGGGGAGCCCCAGGCAGTGCGGGCTGGACCGTATCTGTTTCTGTCCACGCAAATGGCAGCGAACTACCGCCAGGGAATGGCTCCGGATGCACGACCGGATCCCAATTTTCCGTTTCATAGCTCTGCCATCCAGCTCCAGGCCGCGTACATCCTGAAGAACGTGGAATCCATCTGTCATGCAGCCGGGACCGGAATTCAGAACTTGGTCAAGCGCCGCGCGATCCATACGGATCTTCGCGATCATGTCGAAGCCGACCGTTTGTGGCGCGAAGCGACAGGGGACAGGCTGCCACCCACCACCTGTTCCCGGACGGAATCCCCGCTCGTCGTTCCCGGATGCTCGGTTCAATGCGATCTGACCGCAGTGATTCCGGACTGAACGGGCCTGGTGGCGGAGGCGGCAGCCGGGCCGCTATCGGTCGGAGTCTCCGGTCCGGTTCCGCGAAAGTCGTCGAGCGACCGGATGCCGGCCCGCGTCGCAAGGAATGCCACGGCATAGGCAAGGAGAAACGGCAAGTGCGATGAGGGACATGCAGACGATCGACATCCATGCGCATTACTTTCCGGAAGCCTATCTCCGGCTGGTGGCGGAAGAAGGAAGTCCCCACGGAGTTGGTTGCGACTGGGAGGAGGGCGGTTTGCCCGCAATCGAAATCGGCGGACTGAAGGCGCCCGTGGAGAGGCGGTATTTCGACCTGGATGCAAGGATTGAATCGATGAACGATCAGGGCATCGATATCCACGCGCTTTCGCTCACGCAGCCAATGGTTTACTGGGCACCCCGGGAGCTGTCTTCACGCCTGTCCGAAGCCTACAATGACGCCTGCATCGAAGCCCATCTCGCGTATCCCGACCGGTTTGTCGGTATGGCTATGCTGCCGATGCAGGAGCCTGTGGCCGCCTGCCGGGAATTGGAGAGAATCGCTGATGCTCCAGGAATTCGCGGAGTGTACATGGGCACGCGGGTGGAGGATCGCGAGTTGTCCGACGAGAGTTTCTTTCCTGTCTACGAGGCGGTCGAGGCGAAGGGCATGGCGATTTTTCTGCATCCGATCCGGGTGGTGGATCCGCAGCGCCTTCGGAAGTTCTATCTGACCAACTTGATCGGCAATCCGACCGAATCCGCCATTGCCGCATCCCATCTCATCTTTGGCAAGGTCCTCGACCGCTTTCCGTCGTTGAACTTCTGCCTCCCCCATGCCGGCGGAACGTTCCCCTATCTGATCGGGCGCATCACGCATGGCTGGGGCGTCCGTCCCGAATGCCGGCATCTGCCGTCCCCGCCGGCGTCGTATCTTCGCCGCTTCTACTACGACACGATTACGCATTCCCATCCGGCGCTTGACTATCTGATTTCGCTGGTTGGCCCCGACAGGGTTCTGCTCGGCAGCGATTTCTGCTTCGACATGTCCTACGAGCGCCCGGTCGAATTCGTGACCGAGCACGCTGGATTGAGCAAGACGGACCAGGAACGGATTCTATCCGGTAACGCCCGCCGTCTGCTGGGTCTTTGAGGTCATCGATCACCAGCGGGGCTTCTCCGTCCCGGTAATGAAGGCCGGGCATAGGGGGGGTGCGGCTCGGGGCAATCCAATCCAATCCAATTCGGGAGGAACCGACATTGACGCGTATCGAGATTCCGAATGAGAGCGGGCACAGCGCCTGGCCCGCCTATCCTGCCGCCATCCGGGCCGGAGGGTTTGTCTTTACTTCCGGCATTCGCGGTGGAAAAGGGGGCGCTGATATCCGCTATCCGGCAGAATTCCGGCGAACCGCACAGGGGTACTCGCTCATCGACGCCCTTGAGGAAGAGGTGGCAGCGGACGCGTGGTGCGCGCACCATCGTCTCGATCAAGTCCTGGCGTCCGCCGGCACGCGCAGCGACCAGCTCCTGCGTCAGCATATGTGGCAGCGCGACAAGCGGTTCTTTCCGATACTCGAGCGAGTGCGCAAATTCTGGCAACCGGAAGCGGCACCAAGCAGCGGGCTGGGTGTCTCGTCGCTTTACAGTCCCATCGACAGCTGGTTCGGCCTCGAGGGAACCGCAGTGGATACCGGTTCCTCCGCGTGCCTCGGGCAACGGCAAATGTTGAAACCGGCGGATGACGCCGCCAATCCATCCACGTCCATCTATTCCCGCATGGTCGGAAGCGGACCCGTGGTGTTCCTTGCTGGCCATATCCCGATACGCACGACGGAACGGGGTCAGCCCGTTGTCGCAACCTTCGACGACGTGCCGGAAGAAGGGCGCTTTCTCGCGACAGGCCGCAGCCATCCCGATTCCCGAGATGGTCCGATCGCGGCGCAAAGCTGGTTTGTCTACAACGAGATCCGCCGCGCTCTGGAAAGCCAGGGCATGGGCATGTCCGACATCGTTCATGTGCGGGTCTTCCTTGCCGACCTCCGGGACCTCGCCACGTTCCATCGTGTTCACCGGCACTTCTTTCCGGGAACGTCCCCGGCCCTCAGCATCGTGCAATTCGCAGAGGTCGGTCACAAGGGCTGTGTTGTCGAGATCGAGCCGACCGCCGTGCTGCCGGGAACCGTTTCGCGCTCCGACGTCGGGTGGAACTGCCCGCCGCCCTTTTCAGGTCCGGCGGCAGTACGTGCAGGACCGCTCGTCTTCCTTGCCGGCATGCCGGGAATTGGCGCAGACGGTCTGATTGCAACGGCCTCCGATTCCGCCGGGCGGGAAGCCGTCGGACTGTTTCGTTCCCTGGAGATCGCTGCGAGCACTCCGTCGCTGCCGGCGCAGATCTGGTGGGCCTGGCACCGAGTGCGGGAAACGCTCGACGCTGCAGGGATCGGCCTGGATTCGATCGTGAAGACCGTCGTATATCTTCGCAACGAGGCGGACCTCCATGTCTACGAACTGGTCCGCGCGCTCTTCATGCCGGACAACCTGCCGGCATTTGATTGCGTGATTGTCCCTGGACCCGGCCCGACGGCAACGTCAGCCGTGCAACTGGATGTAACCTCGGTTGCGATTTGAGCTTCGAGGACTATTCTCGACTACAAACAACAAGGCGATTCCAGACCGGAAGCCAAAGTAAATTGAAGGGAACCCAGAAAATGCAGTTGATACCTCGCATTCTTGCGCTGGCCGCCGTTGGCTGCCTGCTAGGCAGTATCGCATCGGTGCAAGCCCAGGATTATCCGGATCGCCCGATCAGCGTTGCCGCGTGTTATCCGGCAGGAGGAGGCGTGGACCGCAATCTCCGCATGGTGGAGCGCGTTGCCGCAAAGTATCTCGGGCAGTCGATGCTCCCGCAATATCGGACGGGCGGATCCGGCACGGTGGCGATGCAATACATCAAGGACGCAGCGTCCGACGGGTATGAGCTGGCGATTTGCGACAATGGAGGCGCCATTATCGCACCCATCGCGCAAGGCCTCGATCTCGACGCGGATGACTTTACACCTATCGCGCAGGTCTCGTTTGTCCCCTGGATCATGACGACGCGGGCGACTTCGCCCTACGACTCGCTGGCAGCTTTCGTGGATGCCGGGATGATGGCCGAGAGCCCCATTGCCATCGAAATCTCCGACATCGCGACTTCGGATCACTACGGTTGGCTGCTTCTGATGAAGGAGGCAGGTCTTTTCCCTGACGATTTCAAGTGGAATCCGCACGGTGGCGGTGGACCGAAAATGCGTGCGATCATCGCCGGGGAAGGCGAACTGCTGTTTGACGACGCCGGTGAGATCGAAGGCTACGTGAAGGACGGGACCCTGCGCCCGCTGGCCGTTGCCGCACCATCGCGGTTGCCGCAGTTCCCAGATGTTCCGACGATGCAGGAACTCGGCTATGACGTTGTGGCGGGATCGTCTGTCGCGATCTACGGGCCACCGGGCATGCCGGCCGAAATCGTCGAGCGTCTCCAGGGTGCGATGCGGGATATCAAACAGGATCCCGCCCTGCTCAAGGCCTTCGAGTTGACGCTTCAGGATCCGGACACCTTTGTCGTCGACGAGTTCGAGGCGGCATGGCGCAAGGATTGGGAGAACGCGGCAGCGCTGCTGAAGGCGGCTCTGGGCGGATAGTCTCGATCGCTGCGCGGCGCAGACAGCCTTGCGGTGGATACTTGAGGGCACGCTTGCCACGATCATCCTTCTGGCAGGCGTGTTCCTCTTTCTGAAGGCGCCGGATCTCGTTCGCGGCTGGGCGTTCCGGATACCCGGGACGACCGATGTCGCGCTGGAGCCGGATTTCTTTCCACGGGTCGCGTCGGTGCTCATGGCGCTGTCAGCAATTCTCGTGATCGCGACGATTCCAATGCGCACCGACGCCTTGCCCGCTGCCGGAACAAGCCTTGGCGCCTACCTTCGCGCCGGCGCCGGGCTTGCCGGCGTTCTTGTCTACTTGCTCTGCGTCGTGTTCTTCGGTTTTGTCGTTTCGACGGTGTGTTTCATCATCGTGGCGAGCATGGCCGGCGGATACCGCAATCTGCTCGTACTCATTCCAACGGCGATCATCGTCGCTATTGGACTGCGGTTGGTCTTCCGGTTTGGCCTCCATGTGGGTTTGCCGGAAGGCATGCTGATCTGATCCGGGTCCCAAGCTCCCATGCTCGAAGATCTCCTCGCCGCAGCGGTCGTCGTATTCAACTGGAAGACGATTGCCGCGGTATCCCTGGGCACCGTGGTTGGCCTCATGATCGGGGCCATACCGGGCCTCAGCGCGACCATGGGAATGGCGCTTCTTTCGCCGTTCACCTTCTTTGTAGGGCCGCTGGTTGGAATTCCGTTCCTGATCGGACTGTTCAAGGGCGGCACATTCGGTGGTTCGATCTCGGCAATCCTGATCGGCACACCGGGCACTGCGGCCAATGCCGCGACGCTGCTCGACGGCTACGAGATGCGCAAGCAGGGCCGCGCGGGTCCGGCGATGATGGGAGCGCTGAACGCCTCCCTTATTGGAGACACATTCGGAACGGTCGCGCTCATTTTCGGCGCGCCCGCTCTCGCGCTGATCGCCATCCAGTTCGGGCCGCACGAGTTCTTCGCTCTTGTCCTCTTTTCGCTGACGATGATCTGCTACGTATCCGGCCGCTCCCTGGCGAAGGGCGTATTGGCGGCTTCCCTCGGCGTGTTCTTTGCACTGATCGGTACTGATCCAATCGGCGGAACCGAGCGGCTCAGTTTCGGTCTTCCGGAATTGCAGGGTGGACTGAACGTCATCGCGTTGGTGACGGGGCTCTTCGGGATCACCGAAGTGCTGATACAGATGGAGTCGTTTGGTCGTGGCCGGCAGCAGGTTACGGAATCGGTGCAGGTGCACCTCGCTGGCGCCGGAATGCAGTTGCGTACTGTCTTTTCGCATTTTTGGACGATCGTGCGGTCATCCCTGGTCGGAACGTTTATCGGTGCGCTGCCCGGCATCGGCTCCGAGACATCTCCATGGGTGGCGTACGGCCTCGCCAAGCGAGCCTCGAAGACGCCCGAGAAATTTGGCAAGGGAACAATTGAGGGTGTCCTTGCGCCGGAAGCCGCGAACAACGCGGTATGCGCTGCTGCGATGATCCCGATGCTCGTCTTCGGCATTCCCGGGGACATCGTAACAGCGATCCTGATGAGCGCGCTCATAGCACAGGGCCTGCAACCGGGGCCTTTCCTGATTTCCGAGAATCGCGAAGTGATCTTCGGGCTCTTCATGTCGGTATTGTTTGCCACTGTTGCGCTTTACGTATTTGGGCGTCTGACGATGCGGTGGTGGATCCGCATTCTGACCATTCCCCGGCCACTGCTGTACTCGATCGTCGTGGCCTTCTGCGTAGTTGGCACATACTCGGTGAAGTCAAGCAGCTTCGACCTTGCGGTCATGTTTGTGTTCGGATTCATCGGCTATGTGATGCGCAAGCTCGATATTGCGATTGCGCCCATGTTGCTGTCGTTCGTTCTTGCCAAAATTCTGGAAGAATCGCTGCGCAGGGGCCTCGTGCAGTCGGATGGAAGCATTCTTGCCTTCTTCGAGCGGCCGATTACGGCCATCATCCTGGTTCTCACGGCAATCGTGCTTGTCGCTTTCTGTGTGCTGGAGTGGCGGCGACGCAAGAAGCGGCTGGCAATTCCGGACCCGCCAGCCTGATTCCCGGCCCGCTTCCGGCCCGAATCTGGAACCGGCTTTACCTAAATTCATTGGTCATGCGCACCGTCGAGACCACGCGGGATCGATGTGCGGGAGAAGGCAGCGTTGGCGCTGAACTTGCGCTCAACGCCGGAAGCGGGAGGTGCATGATATGGTGAGAACCCGACACGTATCGATCTTCGTCCCGCTTTTCCTGATGCTCGTTTCACCGCCTGTTGGTGCGACCGGGCGGCCGGTCTACAGCTACATCGAGGTCAACGGGGATATCTCGAAGACGGCGAACGATGCACAGGGGGCAACGGACGACGCCCACGGACGCCTCATCGGAGTTGCGGCCAGTTGGCAATTCCATGACTTGTGGTACGCGGCGGGACGGTACACCGTCGAGAGAAAGACCTTCCGGAACGAAGCACTTGGGACGGAGTTGACCCTCGGTACCAGGCAGACGGTTTCCTCGGCGGCGGCAGGGCGCATCTGGCGTGCCGGCGGCAACACAGACATCTATTTCGAGGCGATGGCCGTACACACGAGGGTGGACCATGATGTTCCCGATGTTCGGGTCGTCGGGGGAGTCCCCAGGACGATCGGAACGAGGGTCGCCGTCATCGAGGATACCGGTCCTGGTGCGGCGGCGGGTTTGCGGAGCATGCTGAGTGAGGCCGTCGAGCTTGAGGGCCGGCTGGAGAGCGTGGACGTGGCGGGTCAGACGGAAACGAAGCTTGTGCTCAGCGCGCGCAGAAAGCTTTCCGATGCCGTTGCGGCTGGTCTCCATGTTTCGTACAGCACGAGCACGGACCGCAATTTCGACGACATCGCGAAGATCGGAGCGTCCCTGCGATACGACTTTTGAACCAGGCCGCGGGTGCTGCTCGGCCGGGAACGCAAACTCTCGCCTTTGTTCGCCTTGCAGCGGTGGATCCGCTCGAGTCGCGAGCGTCCGGAGTCCGGGGATCATCCCTGGAGAAATTCCTTCTCTCGGGGCGCATGGATTTGGCCGGAAATATTGGAAATTATGAAACATACGAGTCTGCATCAGACACCATGTTTCTGCCCGTAGTCGCATGCAGATCGGGTACGTCTGCATCCGTGGAGCGCGATGCATGCGGCTGCACTCCCGGGCCGGCTTCTTGAACCGCCGAGCGATATTGGTTACATATTCGCAATGGAGTCTTCCTATGCATTTCCCTCATGGCCAAGCGTCGCGTCGCGCCTTGTCTCGGTTGCTGCCGGGCGCCGCGCGGCTGATCTCGTCTTCCGGAATGTGGCTTGGGTCAATGTCCATAGCCGGGAAGTGTTGAAGCAGCAAGACATTGCCATAGCGGCGGGACGGTTCGCCTATTGCGGACCCGATGCGCGCCATTGCATCGGCGAAGGCACCGAAGTCGTCGAAGCGGACGGCCTCTACGCGGTTCCCGGCCTCTGCGATGGCCATATGCACATTGAATCGGGAATGCTGACTCCGGCACGGTTTGCCGAGGCGGTAATTCCCCATGGAACGACGTCCATGTTCGTCGACCCCCACGAGATTGCCAATGTTCTGGGTCTCGAAGGGGTCCGGATGATGCATGACGAGGCGGCGATGCAGCCTATCAACATCTTCGTGCAGGTGCCGTCTTGCGCGCCTTCGGCACCCGGCCTGGAGACACCGGGAGCAACCATTTCAGCTGAGGACGTTGCCGAGGCGATGCAGTGGCCGGGCATCATCGGTCTCGGGGAGATGATGAATTTTCCCGGCGTGATCGCCGGCGATCACGCCATGCTTGCCGAGATCGCCGAAGCCCAGAATGCTGGAAAGACGGTCGGTGGCCACTTCGCTTCGACGGATCTCGGCCCGGGGTTTCATGCCTATGCCGCTGGCGGTCCGGCGGATGACCATGAAGGAACCCGGGAAGAGGATGCCGCTGCCCGCGTGCGCCAGGGCATGCGCGCGATGCTGCGCCTCGGCTCCGCGTGGTACGATGTGGAAAGCCAGATTACGGCGATCACCAAGCGCGGGATGGATCCACGGAATTTCATCCTGTGCACGGATGATTGTCATGCCGGTACCCTCGTCCGGGACGGGCACATGGATCGTGTGGTGCGCCATGCGGTTGACTGCGGTTGCCCGCCATTGGTTGCGCTGCAAATGGCCACCCTGAACACCGCGCTGCATTTCGGGCTCGAACGCGAGCTGGGTTCCATTGCACCCGGCCGCCGGGCCGACTTGCTGTTGACCAACTCGCTGGAAACACTGCCAATTCTCGCTGTGTACGGTCGTGGCAGGTTCCTGGCGGAGGAGGGCGCAATCCGGATCCGGACGCCGGAGTTGGATTGGCCGGCCCACGCGCTCGACACGGTTCGCCTCGGCAAGAGACTTTCCGGATCCGACTTTCGCATTGCTGGCCCGCCGGGAGCGGATTCCGTCCGGGCCAGGGTGATCGGTGTCGTCGAGAACCAGGCGCCGACCCGTGCCCTGGAGATGGATTTTCCGGTAGTCGGCGGGATGGTCGACTCGACGTCAAACCCGGATGTTTGTCAGCTTGCGCTTGTCGAGCGACATCGCGGATCCGGCAATGTCGTGAACGGCCTTGTCGCAGGTTTCGGTTACCGCGGGTCGCTGGCGGTGGCTTCGACCGTTGCCCATGACAGCCATCACATGATCGTGGTCGGCACCGACTGCGCCAGCATGGCAGCCGCCGCAAATCGGCTTGCCGAGGTCAAGGGCGGAATCTGTGTTTGGCGCAACGGGCGGGAATTCGCACTGGTTCCGCTCCCGGTGGCGGGCCTCATGTCTCGCCGCCCGCCGTTGGAGGTCGCCGAAAGGGCCGAGAATTTGAACGCGGCCATTGCCGCCTGCGGTTGCAGTCTGAACAATGCGATCATGCAGCATTCGCTGCTGGCGCTTGCCGTTATTCCCGAGCTCCGAATTTCGGATCTCGGATTGATCGATGTGAACCGTTTCGAGATCACGGGGCTGTTCGTGGAGACTGCCGCATGACCCAGCGGCAAGGAGAGTTCATGCTGGCCACGCCTCCCGCGATCAGTCCACGCGAATGCCATTCCGCTTCGGAAGCCGTCGAGCAGTTGGCCCTGATCTATGATCGAGGGACGGAATTTCTTTGCCGCAAGCTCCAGCGTGTCATGGCGCAAGGTTCCGACGGCGTTCGCTACCGTGCCTGTTACCCGGAGGTGCGTGTTTCCACGAGCACCTTCCAAAAGCTTGACAGCCGGCTCGCGTTCGGGCACGTGGCCGGCCCCGGCGAGTATTCCACGACGATCACGCGGCCGGATCTGTTTCGATCCTATCTGGAGCAGCAGATCGGCCTGTTGATGGCGCACCACGGCGAACCTGTTCGTGTCGGTGAGTCGTCGACACCCATTCCGGTTCATTTTGCCGTCCGCGACGACTCCAGGACGCGAGGCGGAAACCTGGACTTTCCGCTGCGCGACGTGTTCGATGTTCCCGACCTGGCAATCATGAATGACCACATCGTCAACGGCACCGGTTCGCCGAACAAAGACGGGTCGCTGCCGTTAGCCCCGTTCACGGCACCCCGCATCGACTACTCGCTGGCGCGACTCCGCCACTATACGGCGACAAGGGCGATGCATTTCCAATCCCTTGTGATGTTTACCAACTACCAATACTACATGTCCGAGTTCGAAGCGTTTGCGCGGTTGGCGATTACCGATCCCGATAGCGGTTATACGGCGCTAGTGACACCGGGAAATCACGTCCTCACCGACCCGGATGGCGAAATACCCTTGCCGACGGGTGTTCCGCAAATGCCCGCCTATCATTTGAAGCGAGAGGACGGCAACGGGATTTCCCTTGTCAATATCGGAGTAGGTCCGGCGAATGCGAAGACGGCGACGGATCATGTTGCGGTGCTTCGCCCGCGGGCCTGGTTGATGCTTGGACACTGTGCCGGGCTTCGGAACAGCCAGCGGCTCGGAGACTATGTCCTGGCGCATGCCTATTTGCGGGAAGACAAGGTCCTGGATCAGGACTTGCCAGTCTGGGTTCCTGTTCCCGCGCTCGCGGAAGTGCAGAAGGCGTTGGAGAACGCGGTCGCCGAAGTCACGCAGACCGAGGGGTACGAGCTCAAGCGGATCATGCGCACGGGGACGGTCGCCACCCTGGATAACCGCAATTGGGAGCTCCGCGCGCATGACGGTCCAATCACCCGCTTGAGCCAGTCGCGTGCGATTGCCCTCGACATGGAGTCCGGGACGATCGCGGCAAACGGGTTTCGATTCCGGGTGCCGTACGGAACGCTGCTTTGCGTATCGGACAAGCCTTTGCAGGGTGTCCTGAAATTGCCGGGCATGGCCAATGAGTTCTATCGGCAGCAAGTATCTCGCCACCTGAGGATCGGAGTACGGGCCCTTGAATCGCTTCGCGAAATGCCACTGGAATTCCTGCATTCGCGGAAGCTCCGGAGCTTCGAGGAAACGGCGTTCCTGTAAGATGTCCTGAGGGCGGACGGGAGCGATTGGGGCTGCCGGGCAGAGATGGTCTCCAAAACGGCAGAGCGGAATCTCCGGCGCTTGGCCCGCTGGCGAAGCGCGCTCCATCATGGCGGAGCCCGGTTGGGTCGGTGCCCGTGTTGCTCGGGCGTGGAAGCGTTGATGATTCACGTGAAACATGAGGAAATCGTCCGAAGCGTACTCTATCGCAGACCAATGTACTGGTAGGGAGATCGTCCCTTACGGTTGTCTTCGCCATGTGCAGGCATGTTTCACGTGAGACATTTCGCCTCCCGCTTGCGACCACTACACGGTGAATCGGGGTACCGCTGCAAGCGTTTGCATCGAAGCTCTGAACGCGCGCTGGGGAATTGCGAGAATGCCGAGAGGTGCGAGTCCGGCGTATCGCATTGCCAGGGCCATGCTGATGGCCCGTGTCCCAGGTGACCGTCTCCTGATCGGAATCCAGGCTCCCTGACGCGGAGCCTCGGCGATATCCGCGGCCGTCGTGGAACTCTATATTCCTGGTGAGTTTCCTTCACGTTGGGAGTTTGAGCGGTGTGGCGGGCCTCGCAGATCTTGCCGCGTCCCGGATCGGCGTGAGGTCGTCCACCGGGATTCCCGTCGACCGCGATTCATCCGTGGTCTATCGATGTGGGGGGGTCGAAGTAGGGCAGTCACGGGCTCTGGCACGGCCTCCTCCTGTGGAAGGGGGCGCGGACACAGCTGGAGCGAGTGTTTCACGTGAAACATGTTTCCTGACTCGGTTTCCCCGCTTGGTCGGTTCGTTCCTGTCCGTCCGCGTGCCCAAAGAGCGAGTTGCGCTGTCAATGGCCCCGCGTCGATGTTTCACGTGAAACAATCTGCACCGGTTAACGAGACTGCGAATCACGCGGGACGGGGATTGGCAACCCCGCATGGTCGCAAATGACGGCAGGAATGCACCGACCGGTTCTGGCAGCAGCACCCGTTCGCGAGGGCGATGGTTGCGACGAGGCTTGACGCGGGTTGTTCTCGCAGCCTCTTCGACGGACCGGGGACGTTTCACGTGAAACATTCTGCGCCAGTCAACGAAACTGCGAGATGTCCAGCACGGGGATTGCCGACTCTGAGTGGTCGGAAGAGACGGCAGGCGAAGAGTGACGGGTCACGCCATCGGCGCAATTGCGGGGAGGGCGCTGGCCGCGACGAGGCGTGACGCGGGTCGATCCTGCGGCCTCTTCGGCGGATCGGGGATGTTTTACGCGAAACATTCTGCGCCAGCCAACCAAACCGCGAATCGCGCGACACGGGGATTGCCAACTCCGTACGGTCGCACGTGACGGCGGGAGAACCCCGACCGGTTCTGGCAGCATCGCCAGTGCGCGAGGGGGACGGTTGCGATGAGACTTGACGCGGGTCGTTCCCCCGGCCGCTTCGACGGACCGAAGATGTTTCACGTGAAACATTCCGCGCCGGTGAACGAAACTGCGAATTGCGAGGGGCGGGGACTGCCAACTCCGCACGGCCGCAAGCAACGACAGGAAGACACTTGCCGGTTCTGTCTGCAGCGCCACTGCGAGAGGGCGATGGTCGCGACGAGACTTGACAAGAGTCGTCCTCGCCGCCCTTTCGACGGACTGGGGATGTTTCACGTGAAACAGTCTGCGCCGGTCAACAAAACCGCGGTTTGCGCGGGACGGGGATTGCCAACTCCGCACGGTCGTACGTGACGGCGGGAGAACCCCGACCGGTTCTGGCAGCATCGCCAGTGCGCGAGGGCGACGGTTGCGATGAGACTTGACGCGGGTCGTTCCCCCGGCCGCTTCGACGGACCGAAGATGTTTCACGTGAAACATTCCGCGCCGGTGAACGAAACTGCGAATTGCGAGGGGCGGAGACTGCCAACTCCGCACGGCCGCAAGCAACGACAGGAAAACACTTGCCGGTTCTGTCGGCAGCGCGACTGCGAGAGGGCGATGGTCGCGACGAGACTTGACGAGAGTCGTCCTCGCCGCCCTTTCGACGGACTGGAGATGTTTCACGTGAAACATTCAGCGCCAGACCACGAGACCGCGAATCGCGCGGGACGGGGATTGCCAACGTCGCATAGTCGCAAGTGACGACAGGGAAGCACCGACCGGCTCTGGCAGCAGCGCCTGTGCGCGAGGGCGACAGTTGCGACGAGGCTTAAAGCGGGTCGTTCCCGTAGCGTCTTCGACGGATCGGGGATGTTTCACGTGAAACATTCTGCGCCAACCAACGTAACCGCGAATTGCGCGACACTTGGATTGCCAACTCCGCACGGTCGCACGTGACGACGGGAGTACCCCGACCGGTTCTGGCAGCAGCGCCAGTGCGCGAGGGGGACGGTTGCGATGAGACTTGACGCGGGTCGTTCCCCCGGCCGCTTCGACGGACTGGAGATGTTTCACGTGAAACATTCTGCGCCGGTCAACGAAACTGCGAATTGCGAGGGGCGGGGACTGCCAACTCCGCATGGCCGCAAGCGACGACAGGAAAGCACCTACCGGTTCTGTCAGCAGCGCCCGCGCGCCAGTGCGATGGTTTCAAGGAGGCTGGTTTCGGATCGTTCCTGCAGCGTCTTCGACGGAGCGGAGATGTTTCACGTGAAGCATTCTGCGCCAGCCAACGAAACCGCAAATTGCGCGACACGGGGATTGCCAACTCCGCACGGTCGCACGTGACGGCGGGAGAACCCCGACCGGTTCTCGCAGCAGTGCCAGTGCGCGAGGGGACGGCTGCGATGAGACTTGACGCGGGTCGTTCCCCCGGCCGCTTCGACGGACCGAAGATGTTTCACGTGAAACATTTTGCGCCGGTCAACGAAACTGCTAATTGCGAGGGGCGGGGACTACCAACTCCGCATGGCCGCAAGCGACGACAGGAAAACACCTGCCGGTTCTGTCTGCAGCGCCACTGCGAGAGGGCGATGGTCGCGACGAGACTTGACGAGACTCGTCCTCGCCGCCCTTTCGACGGACTGGAGATGTTTCACGTGAAACATTCTGCGCCGGTCAACGAAACTGCGAATTGCGAGGGGCGGGGACTGCCAACTCCGCATGGCCGCAAGCGACGACAGGAAAACACCTACCGGTTCTGTCAGCAGCGCCCGCGCGCCAGTGCGATGGTTTCAAGGAGGCTGGTTTCGGATCGTTCCCGCAGCGTCTTCGACGGACTGGAAATGTTTCACGTGAAACATTCTCCGCCAGCCAACGAAACTGCGAGAAGCCGGGCGCGGGGAATGCCAACTCCGCATGGCCGCAAGCTATAGCAGCAAAACATCCTCACTCCATTTCAGTAGCAGCGCCATTGTGCCCGGGCGATGGCTGCGACGCGGCTTGCCCCGGATCGTTCCCGCAGCCTCTTCGACGGACCGAAGATGTTTCACGTGAAACACTTCCCCGAGATGCATCATGCAGAATTCCTCAAGTGGTTCTGTTTGCGTGTGGCGTTCGCCTGCCCCACCGGGTATTCTGCTCACGATGTGTCAGGAGGATGTGCCTCCCACTGCGCTTCCATGGAGGCTGGACGCTCCCGTGTACACTATTGCGGTGGCCAATCAGAAAGGGGGCGTCGGAAAGACGACCTCCGCCGTCAATCTTGCAACGGCGTTCGCGGCCGTCGGACATCGCGTGTTGCTCATTGATCTGGATCCGCAAGGAAATGCCAGCACGGGCCTGGGCGTTTCGACGGAAGAGCGCCAGATGACGTCCTATCAAATTCTGCTGGAACCGACCACGGTGGCGCAGTCCGTGCTCGTCTCCACAATTCCGAATGTCTGTGTCATTCCGTCGACAATTGACCTTGTTGGCGCGGAAGTGGAATTGGCGCATGCATCGCAGCGAAATCTGCGTCTTCGCAGCGCTCTCCGGCGGATTCCTTCGAAATCATTCGATTTCGTTTTTATCGACTGTCCCCCGTCACTCAATGTCCTGGTTGTCAACGCCCTGGCCGCGGCGAATTCGGTACTTGTGCCGCTGCAATGCGAATTCTATGCCCTGGAGGGTCTCGCGCAGCTTTACAACACGATTCAGATCGTTCAGCGATCAATCAACCCATCACTGTATCTCCTGGGAATCCTCATGACCATGTCCGACCCCCGCACCCGGCTTTCCACGCAGGTCATTCAGGACGCGAGGAGCACATTGGGGAATGAGGTCCTGGAGACCGTCATTCCCCGCAATGTCCGGCTGTCTGAAGCACCATCCCACGGGCTTCCTGCGCTGTTATACGATCCGGGGTGCGCTGGAAGCCAGTCCTATATCGAAGCTGCCCGGGAGATTCGCGCGCGCATTGAAGAATCCGGACGCAGCAATGAGCGCGGAAGGAGGCACAGGCAATGAATGCAATGAAACGACACGGTCTGAACCGCGGCTTGAGCGCTCTGTTCGAGGAGTCAGGGGGCCAAGGCTTAGCTGGAGCCAGTTCAGGACGTCCTCCGGGCGGCCGGGAACCGTTCGGCGAGGGGACGGAAATGCCGATAGACCTGATCGATCCGAACCCGAGGCAGCCGCGAAAGCGCTTCCCGGATGCCGAACTGGACGTCCTGGCTCAATCGATCGCAGTGTACGGCATCGTGCAACCCTTGCTCCTTCGCCCAAGCCCATCCGCAGAGGGGCGATACGAAATCGTGGCCGGCGAGCGCCGATGGCGCGCCGCGCAGCGGGCCGGGACGCACACGGTTCCAGCCGGTGTGCGCGATCTCACCGACGGCGAGATGCTGCAAATCGCCCTCGTAGAAAACCTCCAGCGATCGGATCTCAATCCGGTCGAGGAGGCGCGCGGCTACCAGGATCTGATGAAGGAGTTCGACCACAAGCAAGCGGATCTTGCAGGGATTGTTGGGAGGAGCCGGGCGCACATCGCCAACACCATCCGCTTGCTGCAGCTCCCGGAAAGCGTGCTCGCGATGCTCGAGGAAGGAAAACTGTCAACCGGCCATGCGCGGTCTCTCATCGGACGGTCCGACGCGGAGGAACTTGCCGGACGCATCGTTTCCGGGAGGCTTTCGGTACGCGAGGCCGAGGCGCTGGCCAGCCGGAGCGCGTCGCGGAAGCCGAAAGGCAGGCGGTCGAAGCCGGCGAAGGATCCGGACACGATTGAAATGGAGGACAGCCTCTCCGCAGCGTTTGGATGCAAGGTGGCGATTGCTGACCGAAAAGGCAAAGGGGAAATTCGGATCACCTATTCCGACTACGAAGAACTCGACCGCATTGCGGGACGCCTTACCGGCGTCCATCTCGGTGGGGGATAGAAGTTCGCCGCGCGGTCGAAGCCGAACATTCGTCCTTGCCCGCGATCCGTATTCGTGGAGTCCATCGCGCGCGGTGCGGCTTGGCCCCACGTTCCACAAGCGGAGTGGGAGGCTCTCTCATTTCCGGGTACGGCGTCGGAACCGCTGATTCCGGCACGGCGGCCCGGGTCCTGGCGGGGACCGCGTGTCAGATGGATCGCGCTACCGTGTTTCCGTCCAGCACCGCATCATATGGTTCCCGCGGCCAGACACAGTCGCCGATCTCGTGGTATTCGATTCCGAGCTCATCGACCAAGCCGGTGGTTACCGCCTCGATAAGTTCCCGATCCATCTCTCTTTCAATTGCGAAGACGACCTGGTCAATGCCGTCCAGCGTCTCGAGCTCACCGCCCGCCTGCACGACGACGCTGTCCTCGTTGATTTTCTCGATGTTCGAATTCAGACGAACGACGATCTCGTTGCTGGATTCCATACGCGCCAGCAGCATCTTCTGCGCCATATACTCCAGGTCGCCCGCCAGGCCTTCCGTGGCTTCGATGACGGTCACCCTCGCTCCTTGCTCGGCCATGAATTCTGCCGTAGTCAGACCGAGATACTGGCCGCCCACAACGATCGCATTGGTGCCGGCACGGACACGGCTGCGGACGATATCGTCGTAGTTGGTGACCATGTCCCGGTCAATGCCGGGGACATATCTTGGCATGAAGGGTCTGGCGCCCGTCGCGACGATCAGGACCTGCGGCTTCTCCTTGCGGATATCCTCCGCGGTCACCAACTTGCCGGTCACGATCTCGACTCCTGCCTGATCGCAAAGACGGTCACGATCCTCGATTGCGCGGCTCCAGCCTCGCCGGTCGCGGGGTGCGGAGAGGACGTTGATCCAGCCGCCGAGCTTGTCGGTTTTCTCGTAGAGAGTCACATCATGGCCTCGCTGCGCTGCGATCTGCGCAGCTCCCATGCCGGCCATGCCGCCACCGACCACCATGACCCCGCGCGGATTGGGGGATGGGACGATGGCGGAGAATCTCTCCCGCCCGGCGTCTACATTGACGGTGCAAACCGAAGGTTTGTTGACGAACAACTGGGCGCAGCACTTGTTGCAGGCCACGCAGCCGATGACTTCTTTCCCCTGGCCGTTCAATGTCTTGGACAGGATCTCCGCGTCGGCGTGGAATGCGCGGCCCATGTGGACAAAGTCGCAATCTCCCGCTGAAACGGCGCGCTCCGCCATGACTATCTCATTGATTCGGCGCGCACTAATGACCGGGATCGACACCGCTGCCTTCATCTGGCGGGCAAGCGGAAGGAGGCATCCCTGCCGCATGTCCATCGGCTGAATCAGCGTCTCGATCGACTCGTAGAGTCCGGTCGACACGTCGACGAAATCGAAGCCGAGCGAGGAGAGATGCTGCACGAGCCGGATGGTGCTGCCGATTCTGTAGCCGTCGTCGACTTCCTCTTCCGCGGACAGTCGCACGCCAACCGGCATGCCGGGCCCGACCTCGTCACGGATTGCCTGATAGATCTCGATCAGGAAGCGCCAGCGGTTTTCCTCGCTTCCGCCGTACTCGTCAGTTCTCTGGTTGTACACATGACTGAGGAAGCTGGTAATCAAGTAGCCATGCGCGCCGTGAATGGTGATCATGTCGTAGCCCGCAGCGACTGCGCGTCGCGCGCCCGCCTGGGGCTTCTCGGTGCCAACGGAGCCGGCAAGTCAACCTTGATCAAGACGCTTGCAGGCGTTCACAGGCCTACCTCCGGACATATCGTCATTGAAGGCCAGGAATGCGACTTCCGGTTTCCGGATGAGGCCCGCAACGCGGGCATCGCCACCGTGCATCAGAATATTGACGATGGCGTCATATTCGGCATGTCGGTCGTGGAGAACCTTCTTCTCGATGAAATTGCCAAGCCCGGGGCGAAAATCTTTCTGAATCAGCGCGAGATTGTGCGGCGCGCCCGAAAGGTACAGCAGGAGCTGGAACTGGACCTCCCGCTTACCGCGCCTGTCGAGGACCTGCCGCCGAGCCGCAGGCAGGAAGTGGCGATTGCCCGCGAATTGGTAAAGCGGCCGAAACTCCTGATCCTCGACGAGCCGACCTCGACTCTGAGTGAGCCCGAGGCCGAGAAGCTCTTTGCGGCGGTCAGGGATCTGAAGCGCCGCGGAATTTCCATCCTCTACATCTCGCACCGGCTGAGCGAAGTGAAACTGCTGTGCGACCGGGCGGTTGTGCTGCGCAACGGATTAATCGTCTCGGAACACCAGGCGCCGATGGAAACGCGGGACATCGCCGGCTCGATCCTCGGCGAACTGGTCCTGTCGACCAATCGGGGCAGCCGTGCGGGACGGGAGGAGGCGGCGCGCTTCGAAGGGCTGCGATCCAAGGCGGATGCGCCGGAGATCGGCTTTGCGATGCGCCGGGGAGAAGTCGTGGGGCTCACCGGCCTGATCGGCGCCGGGAAGACCGAGCTCCTGGAGCAGATCTGCGGCCATCGGCCCATGGTTTCGGGCCACATTACCCTGAATCGCGAGTCGTACCGGCCGAGGGATGCCGCAGACGCCATGATGAAGGGCGTCGTCATGGTGCCGGAACAGCGTGCCCTGCAGGCAATTTTTCCGAGCGACAGCCTCTGGAAGCACTGCTCCGTCGGGCTTATGGACTTCTTCAACCGCTTCGGTTTCATGGAACGCAGGCGGGAAATGGCCTTTGCGGGCGATGTGATCCGGGATTTCCGCGTCGTGGCGCCGGGGAGCTCGGCTGCGATCGAGGACCTTTCCGGAGGCAACCAGCAGAAACTTCTTGTAGGGCGCTGGCTCACGCAGAAATGGAATCTCATCATCCTGGATGAACCGTTCCACGGAATTGATATCGGAGCGCGCGGCCTGATCTCGCGGGCGCTGCGCGAATACTCGGAGGAGGTGCCGGTCCTCGTCTGCAGCTCGGACCCCGAGGAGGTCATCGAAGTTGCCGACCGCGTCCTGATCATGGTGGACGCGGCAATCGTGCACGAAGACCTGGCCGCCAATCTGACGGCGGAATCCCTGGCGGAAATCATGAGCCAGGCCGGAGCAGGGAACAACGCCAGCGAGCCGGAGGTACAAGCCTGATGTCGTCCCATTCCACGGCGCAGACCGTCGACGGAAAGGCCGCTGCCGTGGAGCCAACCTTTCGCGCCGGGAAGATCAAGGCGTTGGTCTATCGATATGGACTGCTTACCGTATTGGTGCTCATGATCGTGTATTTCGGCTTCTCGCAGCCTTTCTTCCGCACCTTCATCAACGCGATGTTCATCCTCCAGGCCGCATCGATCGTGGCTGTGATCGGGCTTGGTTGCACCGTATCGATGACGGTTGGCGGCTTCGATCTGTCGGTCGGCTCCTCGATGAGCCTGTCACTCATGGCTGCTGCCGCGGCCATGGTGATCGGCGACGTGGGCGGTGTGCCTGCGATGCTGATCGGGATTTCGGCGGGGCTCGCAGTGGGGCTGTTCAACAGTTTTCTGATCGTTGTCCCGCGCATCCCCGATCTTGTCGCGACCCTGTCCACGTTGTTCCTGATCAACGGCCTGACGCTCATGGGTGTCGGCGGCCAGTCCGTGGCAGAAGGGATGGCGTTCAACGGGGAAACAACGACGGGCAAATTCGCTCCGATATTCAAGTGGCTTGGAGCGGGCCAGGTCCTGTCGGTTCCTGCCTCGGTGGTTGTCGCGGGCGTGATCTTCGTCGTCGTCGTCATCCTGCTGAACTACACGCGTTGGGGGCGTGCCTTCTACGCGGTGGGCGGCAACCCGGTCGCTGCCGCGGCGGCGGGCATTCGCGTGGCCCGGTACCGTGTCGTTGCCTATCTGATCTCGGGCGGGCTCGCCGCGGTTGCCGGGCTCATGCTCGCCGCACGCTCGAATCGGGGTGACGTGAATGTGGGCGATCCCTACCTCTTGCAGGCGGTTTCGGCCGCGCTTGTGGGCTATGTCGTGCTCGGGGCCAACCGCCCGAATGCCTTCGGCACACTGATTGGCGCGGTCTTCGTGGCGGTTCTGATCAACGGGCTGACCATGTTCAATTTTCCGTACTACGCGCAGAGCTTCGTGCAGGGCTTCCTGCTCGTCATCGCGCTGCTGATGTCCTACACGCTTGGCCCGCGACGGCGCTGAGCGCTTGCCGACACAGAAACCTGGCTGAAGGAGGATTTCATGAGACTCGGAATTCCGAACATCCGCGGCAACCTCTTCGACGTGACGGGAAAAGTCGTCGCAGTCACCGGTGCCGGGCAGGGCATTGGCCGCACGCTGTCCACGGGATTCGCGTCTGCTGGCGCGAAGGTCGTCATGATCGATGTCAATGCCGATCCGCTGGCGGAGTCGGAGCGGAACATCGGTGAAATCGCTACCGAGACGGCAACGGTCCTCACGGACGTTTCCGCGGATGACGCGCCGGCGGGAATTGTTGAGGCGTGCATGGAGCTCGGCGGCCGGATCGATTGCCTGGTCAACAATGCCGGCATCATGTCCTATACCGACCCGCGCACAATTACCGACGAGGAATTCGACCGGATGATCAGGATCAACCTCAAGGCTCCGGTCCGCATCATGCGTGAGGTTCTGTCGGTCATGGAGAAGCAGGGGTCCGGCTCCGTCATCAATATCGGCTCGTCGTGGTCGTCGCGGGCCTCGGTCTTCAACCAGTCGGGCGGTGGAGTCGATTACTGCGCGGCGAAGGCCGCGCTGCAGTCCTATACGCGTGGCGCCGCGCAGAGCCTGGCGGAATCCCATGTGCGGGTGAATGCAATTGCGCCCGGCGGTGTGGACACGCCGATGCATGCGCATCATCGCGACTTCCTGATGGAATACGAGAAATACATCCCCATCGGACGCATGACCGTTGCGGAGGACCTCGTCGGGACCGCGATCTTCCTGGCGTCCGAGGCCTCCGCCTACATCACCGGGCAGACCATTCACGTGAATGGCGGGATGATCATGGTGGACTGATTCGCGCCATCGCCTCTTGTCTGCACCCGAGGAGCAAGGAAGGACGCGCGCCATGTATTCCCGGCAGCAGGTTCTTGCGCGCCTGCGAAAGACTCTGGATGAAGGCCGCCCGATCATCGGTGCCGGTGCCGGCACCGGAATTTCTGCAAGATTTGCCGAACGGGGCGGGGCCGACCTGATCCTGATCTACAATTCGGGCCGTTACCGGATGAACGGTCACGGTTCGAATGCCGGGCTGTTGGCGATCGGGGACGCCAACGCAATCGTCGTCGAAATGGGCGAGCGCGATGTCTTGCCGGTGGTCAGGGATGCGCCGGTTATCGCCGGGGTCAATGGCACCGATCCAACCCGGGTGATGCCTGCATTCCTGCGGAGCCTCCCGCCGATGGGCTTTTCGGGGGTGATCAACTTTCCCTCGCACGGGATTATCGACGGCCGCTGGCGCGAGAGCCTGGAGGCGACCGGATTCGGCTACGGCAAGGAAGTCGCCATGATCGCGGAGGCGCATCGGCAGGACCAGTTCACGTTGAGCTACTGCTTCACGCCGGACGAGGCGGAGCGGATGGCCAAGGCGGGTGTCGATGTCGTCGTGGCCCATATGGGATTGACGACGGGCGGCTCTATTGGCGCGGCAGCGGGCTTTGCCAAGTCGATCGCGGATTCGGTGGCGTTGACGCGGGCGATGGCCGATGCCGCGCGCGCAGTGCGCGGCGATATTCTGGTAACCGCACATGGCGGACCGCTGGAAAGCCCGGATGACGCAATGGCGGTGATCCGCGGTGCCGGAGTTCACGGGTTCATTGGTGCATCGACCATGGAGCGCCTGCCGGTTGAAACCGCAATTGAAGACACCGTGCGCGGGTTCAAGGAAGTCAGCCTGGACCGCTAGGCGCATGGCTCGAATCGTCGTCGCAGGATCATTTGACAGCAAGGCCGAGCCGCTCGGCCTGCTGATCGAGTTGCTGCGCGCGAAGGGCGAAGACCCGATCGTGATCGACACGAGCGTGTTCCCTGGCGATCCGTCCGTATCGTACCCCGCTGAGGTGGTAGCGTCGAAGGCAGGCAGGAGCCACCGCGACCTTCCCGCGCTCGGCCGGGCAAGTGCGGTCGGAATCATGGCCCCCGGAGCCGCCGGCATTCTTGCCGGGCTGCATGCTCAAGGGGAGGTCGGTGCGCTTGTGTGCATGGGCGGCTCGAACGCGGCGACCGTGTTCTCGCAGTTGGCCCCCGTGCTGCCCCTGGGCATCCCGAAGATCGTCATGGCTACCTCGGTGGCGGGCGACACCCGCCCGATGATGGGCGCCAATGACGTCGTCATGGTCTACCCCGTGGTGGATGTCGACGGCGGCAATGCCATCTTGCGCAGGATGATCGATCGGCTCGCCAGCATCGCTTCCGCTCTGAATACCGGTGGATCGCTTGCGGCGAATGCGCGCGTCCGGAAGGCGGTCGCGCTCAGCATGTACGGCGTAACAACGCCATGCGTGCAACGGGTGTCGAAACGGGTCGAGGAGGCGGGGCTCGACACATTCGTCTTTCATGCCAACGGAACCGGCGGCAGGTCGGTCGAGGCATTCGCGGCGCAGGGACTTGTGGATGGCATCGTCGACGCGACTCTGGCGGAGATCGGCAACGAGCTTCTCGGCGGTGCCTTTCCGGCGGGTCCGGACCGGCTGCGGAATGCTGCCGAGGCCGGCGTCCCGCAGGTCATCGCCCCGGGCGCAATCGACATGATCGCATTCGGACCGAGGCCGACGGTGCCCGAAAGGTTCGAAGGCCACCGGATCCTGGCACACAACGAGCTGGTTACCCTCGTACGCACCACACAATCGGAATGCCGCGCGATCGGCGAACGGGTGGCGGAGCGGCTTGGCAACCCGAAGGCAGCGACTGCCATATGCATCCCCCTGGGGGGCACTTCGATGCTGGACAAGGAAGGGGAGGTCTTTCGGGATCCCGACGCCGTGCGTGCCTTCGTCGACGGTCTGAAAGCCGGGGTAGAGGCCGGAATCGAGATCATTCAGTCACCCTGCAACATCAACGACCCGGAATTCGCGGACCTGCTCTATCGGAAGCTCGAAAGCGTCATGGCCCTTTGACGGGGCCGGGTCGGCAGGGAATGCGCGGTCGCCGGTGAACGGGGAGGATACACGGCAATGAAGAAGGGTACGGTTGCGATTATCGGGGCGGGAGTGAGCGGCCTTGCCGCAGCGCGCTATCTGAAGTCCCAGGGCTTTTCACCCACGATTTTCGAAGCCCATGACGACCTCGGCGGCCAATGGAATCGCCACAATGCCCGTTCCGCGGTCTGGCCGGAGATGCGGACGAATACCGCGAGGTTTGTGACCCGGTTTTCGGATTTGCAGTACCCGGCGGGGACATCCATGTTTCCGCGAAACGGCGAAGTGCTGGACCATCTCAACCGGTTCGCCGCCATGCACGGGTTGCGCGCGCTTTGCCGGTTCGGCGTGTCGGTGGCCGGCTTGCGGCAGGTCGAGAGCGGTTACCGGGTCGCGTGGAAGACCGACGGCGCGCTGCGGTCCGAGACCTTTGACCGCGCCGTCGTTGCCACCGGGCGGTTCAACAGGCCCGAGACACCCGATGTGGAAGGGCTTGACGGTTTCACCGGCGAATGCGGCGTGATTCATACCTTCCGCTACAAGGACCCGCTCGCTTTCCGCGACAAGCGTATCGTCGTGCTCGGGGGGTCGATTTCGTCACTCGAAGTTGCCTCCGACCAGTCGATGATGGGAGTGGGGCGCGTTTACCTGGCGCAACGGCGCCAGCGCTACGTGATGCCGAAGATGATTGCGGGGACGCCACTCGAATACTATGCGTTTACCCGCGAGGGTGCGCTGGCAATGGCCGCCACGCCCCTCGATGTGCTGCTTGCCGACACCAAGGCGTTCCTGGAGGCATATGGGGGCAATCCCGCCCGCTATGGTGCACCCGCGCCGCACGAGGACATGGCGCTCGCGGGCGTAACCGGGAGCCAGCACTATCTGAACCTCGTGGCCGAAGACCGGATTGATCTCCGGCCTTTCGTGTCCCGGGTGGACGGCCGGACCGTCATCTTCACCGACGGAAGCCGCATCGAGGCGGACGCCATCATTGTTGGAACCGGGTTCGACCTGCACCTGCCGTTCCTTTCCGACGAGATCGCGACGACGATCAATCTGAACCGGAAAGGCATGGATCTGGCCCAATTCACCTTCCATCCCGACCTCCCGGGCCTGGCCTTCGCCGGCCTCTGGTCGCAGCTGGGTCCCTATCCCGTCGCCCTGGAGCAGCAGGCGCGCTGGATTGCCTACGCCTGGGGAGGGGCGATCCCCTTTCCGTCCGAGGAGGCGCTCAGGCAGGGCGTGGAGGATTGTGTGGCGGAAGAACATCATTCCGATTACCGGCAGCAGCATGAGATGTCGGTTCGCTTCGGCGTGCTGTCCGGCACGGATCCGTCAAACGTCCCGGATCCGGAGCTGCAGGAAATCCTGACGAAGAGTGCGGTAACGGGGGAGATGTTCCGGATCGTCGGAACCGATGCTTCCCCCGGGGCAGAGGCGAAACTGCGCCGGGACTTCTGGGACTATGCGCCGCCGGAAGTGCGACGCGATATCGCAGCCCGCTACGGCCGGGACGAGAACGGCAACGCGGAGGCGGCCGCCGCGTGACATTCGGCGCGGCTCGACCGGTGATCCGGTCCGGGCCGCAGGAGACCGGGCCGCAGGAGACCGGGCCGCAGGAGACGGTTACAGGAGACGCAGTACATGTCTGCACAGCCCACCATCGGTCTGATCCGGGCGAATCTGCCCCGGTATTTTCCTGAAAAGCACGGGGTCTGGGACCGCGTCGACCGCGCGCTGGACACGCTTTCGTCCGAACTCGGTGTGCGCATCGCCGCCGTGGATGGTGTTGCGACCAATGCCGCCGAAGCCCGGAAGGCCCTGGCGGCTTGCGAGGCAGCCGGCGCCGATTTCGTGCTGCTCGTCCACGGCGGATTCACGATGGGGGATGTCGGTCGCGAAGTGGCTGCGAGCGGCTTCCGCCTCGGTGTCTGGACCGTGCCCGAGCCCGTCCGCACGGGGGATGTCCAACTCAACAACTTCGTTTCGCTGAACATGACCCTGTCGGCCGCTCGGCTGGTTCGGGACATGAAGGCGGTGCCGGTCCAGTGGTACCACGGCGCCCCGGACAGCCCGTCCCTGATCGCCCGCCTCGCCACGACGATGAATGCGCTGAAAGCGGTAAAGGCCCTCGAGGGTGCCCGGATCGGCGTGGTCGGCGGGCTGGCCATGACGTTCTACAACATGGAGGTTTCGACCAATGTGCTGCGGCAGCGGTTGGGCCTGGAGGTAGCCCACCACGACATGCACGAGCTGACCGGCCGGATGGAAGCGGTGGAGGGGAGCCGGATTGCCCTGGAGCTGGCGGCCATGCGCGAGGCCGCGGAAGTGCGAGGCGTTTCCGACCGGCAAATGGACCTGACTGCCCGCTGTGCGCTGGCATTGCGGGACATCGCTGCCGATGGCGGATGCGACGCGCTCGCGGTAAGCGACTGGCCGGCGCTGCAGGAGGATCCCGGCATGCATCCGGGCTCGGCGTTCTCCTGGCTGGAGGAGGTGGACATGCTGCCCTGCGCGTCCGAGGGCGATGTTCTGGGCGCTGCGACTCAGCTTGTTGCGAGGTCTGTCACCGGAAAGCTAGGCACGCTTCTCGACATGACCGAGCCGGATTTTGATCGGGGACGGCTTCTGATGTGGCATGGCGGCGGTGGGCCGCTGCACATGGCCGACGCGAACGGGGCGGCGTGGATCAACCACCCGATGATCGGGCGGGAATCTGCGGAGGGGCCGAACTTCGGGGGTGTCGCGGATTTCGTCTTTGCGCCCGGACGCGTCACCGTCTTTCGGATCGCGCGCGAAGCAGGCGCGTTCTTCCAGATGACAGCCGAGGTGGTTCCGCAGGATCCCTCGGGTTTCGACGGCTGCCGGGGATGGATGGACGGTTTTTCGATCCTCGGCGAGGCGGCCAGTCTCGGCGACGTTGTCGCCACCGTGATGGTTCACGGAATCGAGCATCATTTTGTGGCCGTGCCCGGCGTCCATGCAGCGGTCCTGGGAGAATTTGCTGCCTGGGCCAGGATGACGCCCCTGGCCAGGCGCCGGATTCGCGACCATCTCGCTCTCGCGGACTATGACTGAACCGGTTCCCGGGCCGGGCAGGAAGGAATTGCAATCCGCTCTATCCGAGGCGAAGTCGCTCAGTTCCATTCCACGCCGAGCATCGCGGTCAGGCCAACCGGACGACGCAGCCTCCCCGGCATGATCTGGCTCATCGCGACCCGCTGCTGCGGGGAGAGCTTCGCTGCCGGGCGGCACGAGGTGCCATTCCGGCGACCCGCATGAGCGCGCGTTCCAGTACAGCGAGCGGCGCCGGGGTGTTGGAAGCGCGAAGCGCCAGGTCGGCATTGTGGAACTCCTGGAGCGCGGCCTCGAGCAGCGCGGCGCTCCAGTGCATGCAATGGGATTCCAGGACCTGGCGCCGGGCGGGATGCATCGGCTGGCGGTAGAAGGCGGAGCGGATGCCGCGGGTGCCATGTGACATTGCCACGGCCCGGTGCATTTGCAGGAACTGGAGCGTAGTCAAGATCACGATGGAGACCGGAGTCGTTCCCATGTCCACCAGCGCACGCAGAAGCAGGGCGATCTTGCTGCGGTCGCCGGTGGCCACCGCATCCACAAGCTCGTCAAGCTGGACCGTCCGGTCGAGCGGGGCGCACGCATCCACATCGGCCACCGAAGTCTCGTCTGTCTTGCCGTGCATGTAGAGCGCCAGCTTGTCGAAGAGCGACTCGAATTCTCCCCAGGTAATCTCCCGGGACAGTGATGCCATCCGGTCGACGGCATCCCGGCTCGGCGCCGGCATGCCACTCTCCTGGAAGCGGCGGCGCAGATCCTGGGCAGTGGGCTGTTTTACCTCCGCCGGCAGGGAAATTGCCGTGCGTGCCGCATCAAAGAGCTTTCGAAGCGTTGACTGAAACTTGAGATCGCCAGCGGCGATAATGAGAAATGCGTCTTCAGGGTCGGGATCCTCCAGGGCCCGCGCGACGGACTTGGTGTGGGCATTTGTGGCGGAATCAAGCAACGCGACCTGCCGGCCGGGCAGGAGCGAGCGGGAGGTCAGGACAGCATGGACCGACTCCTCGTCGCGTTGCGCCACCCCGGGGTCGAGGGTCAGGAGGTAGAGGTCATCGCCTGCGCGGTCCCCGAGCACGCTCCGAAGCAGCCGACGCTTGTGTTCGCTGACAAGGACCGGGTCTTCGCCGTATATCAAGGCTCCCGAGAGGGACAGGTCAGGCCGCTCGATGAAGCGTAGGGCTTCGTCTGGCGAGCACTTCATCGCATTGTCAATTCTCGGGCAGCGCGAGATGGAGGTAGATATCCCGAAGTATCCGGTCGACAGCCTCTTCGGCGGCGGCCTGGATCCGGTTCTTCTCCGCCGCGTATGCCGCGTAGGCGGATTGGGTGGCGTCAACCGAAGTCAGGACCTCGATGTCATTGGCCGCGGCAACGCGATCCGACTCTCTTTCCTTCATGACATAATTCGCTATGAGCTTGATTTCGAATCGAAGGCTCTGATCCCGGGATCCGATGACGACGACCCGCGAGGTAGTCGCAATTTCCACCGAGAGAACGTACTCGTGATCCGCTGTCGGTTCCCCGAGACGTTGCCGCAAGCCGCTGATCAGGAAATGGCCGGCGCGGCCGGGGGCGGAAAGAACGCGGACCCGGCCCTCAAGATCGGGATCCTTGGCCATTCGCCCGTGAATGGGCGCGAATCCACAGCCCGGAACCGCCAGCCCGAGGATCGCAAGAAGCGCTGCGCGGCGGTCAAACGACAACATTCACGATCCGTCCCGGAACCACGACAATGCGCCGTGGCTCCTTTCCGGCGAGGAAGCTCTGCACGGTTTCGTCCTCCAGCGCCGTGCGGCTGAGTTCGTCCCGGCCGCATTTCGCCGGTACCCGGATCTCCGCGCGAAGGCGGCCGTTCACCTGCACGGGGATGACGATTTCGGGCTGCTCCAGAAGCTCCGGATCCGCGACGGGCCAGTCGGATGCGGACACCAGTCCCCCAAAATCCAGCGCCTCCCATGCCTCTTCGGCAAGATGCGGAATCATGGGCGAGGCGAGCTGAAGAAGTGTCCTGATCGCTTCCCGCCGGGCCTCGGCGGCCCCGTCTCCCTGTGTCGGGAAGCGGCCGAGAAGGTCAACCAGTTCGTAGATGCGGGCAACGGCCGTGTTGTAGCGGAAGGACTCGATGTCATTGCTGACCCGCTCGATGCTCTGGTGGGAGAAGCGCCGCAATTCCAGGATGTCGCTTGCGGAAGCCGTTTCCCCATCAACCGGATTCACCGGGGCGAAGACGGTACGCCAGATCCTCTGAAGGAACCGGGCCGCGGCTTCCACGCCCGCGGGCGACCAGATGATGTCGCGATCCGGCGGCGTGTTCGAAAGCATGAACCAGCGCGCCGTATCCGCTCCGAACCGATCGATGATGGTTTGGGGATCCACCACATTCAGCTTCGACTTCGACATCTTCGTCGGTGGGTCGACGATCAGCGCCTCCCCGGTCTCGCAGTGCCGGGCGGACCCGTCCTTCATGTTCACATCGTCGGGGGCTACCCATTTTCCCGCCTTGGTGCGATAGGCCTCGTGAATGACCATTCCCTGGGTGAACAGCCGCTCGAAAGGCTCCTGCATGTCCGGAGCGAGATGGTTCCCGCAGCGGGCCATGAGGCGCGTGAAATACCGTGAATAGAGCAGGTGCAGAATCGCGTGCTCGATGCCGCCGATGTATTGGTCGACGCCCATCCAGTAGTCCGCTTCGTCGCGCACGGTGGGCAGGCGCGCGTGTGGCGCGGAAAAACGCGCGAAATACCAGGACGAATCGACAAACGTGTCCATCGTGTCGGTTTCGCGCTCGGCGTCCCGTCCGCAGGACGGGCAGGCGACGTGCTTCCAGGCCGGATGCCGGTCGAGCGGGTTGCCCGGGTCGTCGAAGGTTACATCCTCCGGGAGCGCGACAGGGAGGTCCGACTTCGGGACCGGTACCACGCCGCAATCCTGGCAATGCACTACCGGAACCGGGCAGCCCCAGTAGCGCTGCCGTGAAATTCCCCAGTCGCGGAGACGGTATGTGATGTCGCGGCGTCCGATTTTCGCGGTCTCCGCGCGCCGGGCAATCTCCTCCTTCGCCTCCTCAACCGTCATTCCGTTCAGGAATGCGGAATTCGCGAGTGTGCCGGGACCAAGATACGCCTCATCGGAAATGCGGAATGCCTCCGGATCCTCGCCGGCCGGAACCACGACCGGAATCACCGGCAGGCCGTAGCGATTGGCGAAGTCCAGGTCGCGCTGATCGTGCGCGGCGCAGCCAAACACCGCACCGGTGCCGTATTCGAGCAACACGAAATTGGCCACATGCACCGAGAGCCTGCGTTTCGGATCGAACGGATGGCGGACCCTGAGCCCGGTATCGAAACCGCGCTTCTCCGCCTGGCCAAGCGTCTCTTCCGTGCGCGCCTCCTCCCGGCACGTCCGTGCAAAGGCCGCAAGCCCGGGAACACGGCCTTCGATCTCCCGCGCAAGCGGATGATCCGCGGAAAGCGCGATGAATCCCGCCCCGAAAATCGTGTCGTGCCGCGTGGTGAAGACCTCGATGGAGTTCCATTCCGGAGCGATTTCACCTGGCTCGAGCGGAAATTCGAGCCGAAGGCCTTCACTTCGGCCAATCCAGTTGCGCTGCATGAGCCGGACCCGGTCCGGCCATCCCTCGAGCCGATCCTCGGCCGCCAGCAACTCCTCGGCTAAATCCGAAATCCGGAAGAACCACTGCGTCATCTCCCGGCGCTCGACGACTGCGTTCGAGCGCCAGCCGCGCCCGTCGATCACCTGCTCGTTCGCGAGAACGGTCTGGTCGACCGGGTCCCAATTGACGATCGCGCTGCGCCGGTAGACGCAGCCGGATTCGAGGAAATCGAGGAAGAGCGCCTGCTGCGCACCGTAGTATTCGACATCGCAGGTGGCGAATTCACGACTCCAGTCCAGGGAGAACCCCATGACGCGAAGCTGTTCCCGCATGGAAGCGATATTGTCGCGGGTCCAGTTTCCGGGGTGGATTCCGCGATCCCGTGCGGCATTTTCCGCCGGAAGACCGAACGCATCCCAACCCATGGGATGAAGCACGCTGAACCCCTTGGCCCGCTTGTAGCGGGCGAGGACATCCCCGAGCGTGTAGTTGCGGACATGCCCCACGTGGATACGGCCCGAAGGGTACGGAAACATCTCCAGAACGTAGTATTTCTCGCGGGAGGGATCCCGCGTCGCACGGAAGCTGCCGCGCTCCTCCCATATGCGTTGCCACTTGCGCTCGGCCGTTGCCGGGTCGTAGTCAGGGATGTGCATAGGGGTTTCCGCCGGAGGCAAGGTCCAAGGCCCTGCCGTCATCAACCCTCATCGACTTCGGCGATGCGGCCCTGCCGCGCCCGGGTCAGGATGGAGTCGGTGATGCTCCGGACGGTTTCCGCCTGCACTTCTGCCGAGACCCATTCGCCCGTCGCATCCCTCGTCTGGCGGTAGACATGTACCTGCAAGGCCAGCGCCTCGAGTTCGACGCCGCTGATGCGCGCGACAACCCGGGTTCTCTCGGTCGGCGAGTTCGGTTCGATATTCCACTCGGTCATGATGACACCGCCATAGGGATCCACCTGCCGCAGCGGTATGGTGGCCAGGATGTCCAGGGACGCGTTCCACAGATGCCGGTTTACGCCGATGACGCTCTGACCTGCATCTCCCGAGTTGCCGAAATCCAGCAACGAAATGCCGCCGGTATTGGTCGGGGCACCCTGTTCGCCCGGCCGGTAATAGCGGCCGGTAATCGGATCCTTCACCGGGTATTCCGCAACAATGTCGGGGCTGTCGCATCCGGCCAGGATTAGCGCCGCCATTGCGGGGGCGAGGAGCCGCTTGATTTTGGGCATGGAACCAATCCTCATTGTCGGGCGCTTGCGGCGCCGGGGCCGGGGCTAGTGTAGGCAGGACGCCACGTTGCGCAAGGCGGGGCGCGGCGCGGGCTAGAGAATGTAGCGTGCCAGATCCGTGTTGGTGCGCATCGATTCCAGCTGCGACTCGACGAAGGCCCGGTCGACGAGAACCCGGCTGCCACCCATGTCGGGAGCGTGGAAGGATACCTCGTCGAGAAGCCGCTCCATGACGGTGTGAAGCCGGCGCGCTCCGATATTCTCGACCGACTGGTTGAGTTCGGCGGCGATGGATGCGATGGCCTCGAGGCCCTCCGGCGCAAATTCCAGGTCAATCCGCTCCGTGCCGAGAAGCGCCGTGTATTGCGAAGTCAGGCTGTAGTCGGGCTCAACAAGGATTCGCTTGAAGTCGTCCTCCGTAAGCGGCGACAACTCGACGCGGATCGGGAGGCGACCCTGGAGTTCCGGAAGCAGGTCCCGGGGCTTGGAGTCGTGGAACGCCCCGGAGGCGATGAACAGGATGTGGTCCGTGCGCACCGCGCCGTGCTTGGTGGCGACGGCAGTGCCTTCGATCAGCGGCAGCAAATCCCGCTGCACGCCTTCCCGGCTCACTTCCCCCCGAATCCGGTCGCCATGCGCGCACAGCTTGTCGATCTCGTCCAGGAACACGATGCCGTTATTCTCCACCGATCGCATTGCTTCCCGGGTGAGCTGATCCTGGTCGATCAGCTTGTCGGCTTCTTCCTGCGTCACCGTGTCCAGGGCGTCGCGGACCGAGAGACGCTGCTTCCGCGTCCGGTTGCCGAAAGCCTTGCCCATCATGTCGCCGAGATTGATCATGCCGACAGGGCCGCTCATCCCCGGTGGCATCTCCAGGCCGGGAAACGGGCTGCTGCTGTCCGCGATCTCCAGTTCGATCTCGCGGCCGTCGAATTCCCCGCTTCGCAGCCGCTCCAACAGGGCGGTTCGGCGGGATTCATCCCTTCTGCCTGCCCCGGGGATTGCATCCAGGACCCGGTTCTCGGCCTCGAACTCGGCGCTCGGTCGGACCTGTTCGCGGCGGCGATCCCGCATCTGCTGAATCGCGGATTCAACAAGATCCCGGACAATGGACTCCACATCGCGTCCGACATATCCGATTTCGGTGAACTTTGTCGCCTCGACTTTCAGGAAGGGCGCATCCGCCAGGCGCGCGAGCCGCCGTGCAATCTCCGTCTTGCCGACTCCCGTCGGGCCCGCCATCAGGATGTTCTTCGGATACACCTCCTCGCGCATGTCGTCCGGCAGCTGCTGGCGCCGCCAGCGATTGCGGAGCGCGACGGCGACCGCCCGCTTGGCATCCCGTTGTCCGATAATGAAACGGTCGAGCTCGACGACAATTTCGCGAGGTGTGAGGTCGGTCATGTTGCGGGGCTCACTTTGGAATGGTTTCGATCGTGATGTGGCGATTGGTGTATACGCAGATATCCGCTGCGATTTCGAGTGCCCGCCTGGCGATCTCCTCGGCCGGGCGGTCGGACTCCATCATGGCGCGGGCGGCGGCGAGCGCGAAGTTGCCTCCGGAGCCGATCCCGATCACGCCATCCTCGGGCTCCACGACATCGCCCGAGCCGGAGAGCAGGAAGGTTGAAGAAGCGTCCGCTACGACAAGCAGCGCTTCAAAGCGCCTGAGGTAGCGGTCGGTGCGCCAATCCTTGGCCAGCTCCACGCAGGCGCGCGCCAGCTGTCCCGGATGGGATTCCAGGCGATTCTCAAGACGTTCGAACAGCGCGAACGCATCTGCGGTAGCCCCGGCGAATCCCGCGATGGTTTCCGTACCGCCTGAATTCAGTCGGCGGACCTTGCGGGCATTGCCCTTGACCACGGTCTCACCGAGACTCACCTGCCCGTCGGCCGCGATGGCCACGCGTCCATCCTTGCGCACTGCGAGGACCGTGGTCCTGCGCCATACCGGGGTGCTTTCAGCTTCGGGCATGTAGAGTTCCATCCATCGGGATTGCGGCTTCCGCGATCCTTCGCCGTCGGTCCTGCACGGGGGCCGGACCGCGAGTGGCGGAGGCCGAACGCTGCGGGACCGGGGCCAGACCATACCATTGGCCGCGATCCCATGCGATTCCCGCGCAGCGGCAAGTCGGGCGGGCAAGCGGCGGGAATGCCGCGTGAGGGGAAGGTCTTTCGCGGCTTGAAGGGGTCTTGCGGACGGAGCATACACCCCGCCGGCAGGAACCGGTCCGCGGGGGGACCGTCCCCAGGTCAGCAGCCGGGACAGGGCGGGAGGCGACCGTTCCTGTTCGACAGGTCGAGGCATCCGAAGTCACGTCTCCAAGATCCGCCAGCATGAAAAACAGACGGAGGGCGCCCGAGTGCAAACCAGGAAAATCATCAATTCCGGCGACGATTCCGTGGAGGAAATGCTCGAGGGCGTTCTCCTGGCGCGTGCGGATGCGCTGACCGTCCGGATAGTGCGCCGCGCCGTCATTGCGTGAAACGGTCCGCGCAAGGGCAAGGGCAAGGTCGTGGTCATCGGAGGGGGTTCGGGGCACGAACCGGCGTTTCCGGGCTTCGTCGGAAAGGGCCTCGTGGATTCGACCGCAATCGGCAACGTGGCGTGTCTGGCGCGCGTGGCGCGCGCGGCGGCCCATCCGACGATGAGTGCCGGGAGGCAGGATTTTCGCGCGTGTTCGGCCCGCGCCGTCGGAGCGGCATGGCGCGCGACGGATTTCCGATTGCCGCAGCCGTCGGGCACGCCGATGCCGCAAAGAGCCTGCTGCCGGCATCGGCGTGCAGTCTGATGCCCGACGAGGCATTCCCGAAGGCCGCACCGGGCGGTGGGAAACGGGCTGACGCACGGGCACCGCGGTCGATTTCGGTTCTTCGTCGGATTCAGCAATGCCTCCTGTCGTCAGGTGGCAGGCGCGGAGACCACGGAGGACGGGCGTTTGCTTCCGAAACCGCGCGATGGGCCGGCAACGGGTGAACAGAGAACACGATCGAGGGAAAGGTTCGCGAACGAACCGGCGTTGCAATAGAATAAAAATTCATATAAAATAGAAAAACCGAATTCATATGCTATTCCGGGGAGAGGGCCATCATGTCGGAAAGAATCGGATTCGCGGGCACAGGATTGATGGGCCGCGGGATGGCGAAGAACATCCTGGCCGCGGGATATCCGCTTTCCCTCGTTGCGCATCGGAACCGTGCTCCAGTCAAGGAGCTGGTTCGCCAGGGCGCAACCGAATCCGGCAGCTACCGGGAACTCGCTGCCGGCAGTGGCATGGTCGTGCTTTGCGTAACCGGCACTCCCGAGGTGGAAAGCATTGGGAATTATATACTTAACTTGACACGGAACTTATCGAATCAACATCACCGTGTTATTATGTATTTGGTGGTCGTCGAGATGCGGCCACAGCCACACGGCCCATACGCTACAGGACCGAGCGCGATGGAAGAATATACGACCTATCGGAACATTACGTATCGGCTGTATCCGGGCGACATCGGTACGGCGGAACGGTTGCTGGGCATTTGGGACGCGTGCCGGTTTGCATGGAACGAGGTCAAGGAAGCCCGCGAGATTCAGTACGCACATGCCTGCGGGCGAGAGATCGAATCGCCTACGTTCTTCACGTTCGGGAGAGCCTTCAAGATCCTGTGGGACAGCAACGACTGGTTGCGGGAACATTCCTATTCCATTGTTCGGTACGCGCTGAAATACCAGGCGGACGCTTGGCAGGCGTTCTTCGCGGGGCACGCCGAATATCCGAGGTGGAAGTCACGCCATGGCACGCCATCGTTTACGATCCCGGACAAAGTGCGCATCGCGGATGGTCGGTTGGCGGTCCCCAAGGTGGGTTGGTTGCGCATTCGGCGGCGGGGTGGGAACCCGTACGAGGATTGCGAACCAGTCAAGGCCGTCGTCAAGCGCACAGCGGGTCGCTGGTATGCAACCGTTTGCTACAAGGTCGCCGTCGCGACATCGCAGGATGATGGCAGCGCCATTGGCGTTGATATGAACGTACGGCAGGTGGCTGACAGCGATGGCACCCTGCATCGCATGCCGAACCTGCGCCTGCTCGAGACGAAGCACAAGCGGCACCAGCGTGCGTTGTCTCGCAAGCGGAAGGGGAGTCGGAGACGGGAGCGCGCCAGGCGCAGGCTGCAACGTGCGGCACGCAGGCTGGCCCAGGCGCGCAAGGCATGGCAGCACCGCACCAGCCGCACGCTGGCAGACAAGGCGCATACGGTGGTTGTCGAAGCACTCCATCCCGAGGCCATGACGCGCAAGGGCAAAGGCGGCAAGCGTGGCTTGAACCGCGAAATTCGCAACACAGGCTGGGGTGGGCTGCGCCAGATGCTCGCCTACAAGGCTGGCCAGATCATCGAAGTCAACCCCGCCTATACTTCGCAGACTTGCAGTGCATGCGGCGTGATCGACGCAGACTCGCGCCGCTCGCAAGCGAGCTTCGTGTGCGTGGCATGCAACCACACACAGAACGCGGACCTGAATGCGGCCCGCAACATACTGGCGTCGGCGACTGGCGCTACTGCACGGCGAGAGGCGTTTGGACTGCCAACCTCTACGACCCGTGAAATGGATGCAGAACTGGCTCATGTCAAGTTATGTATATAAGTCCCAAACTCATCTACAACTTCATCACCATGGGGTACGCGGCGCTCATCTCGGAGGCGTTGTGCGCCTGCGCCGCCACCGATGTCGACATGAAGCGCTTCTCCGCCGTCGTGTCAGCCGGCGGGGCCAATAGCGGGATCTACCAGCTGATCGTGCCGAAAGCCCTGGAGAACAGGGACTGCTCCGGCCTCAACTTCACCCTGGCAAATGCCGAGAAGGACCTCCGCTACTACAACCGCATGGCGGACACGGTTCCGCTCACCGGCATTCTCGGTCGGGCGGTGCAGCACGCGCTCATCCAGGGACTGAACCTCGGATACCAGGACGGCCTCGTCGGCGACCTGCTCCACGCGCAAGAGAAGATCAACGGAATTGCGATTCTGAATTCGGGGAAGCCCGGGACGTAGGAACGCCCGGGCAGCGCCGCCGTGGCAGGGGTTGCGGCGGTGCGAGGGGAAAAAGGGAATGATGCAATTTGGCTCAGGAGGAACCAATGCCCAACTTCAGACTTCCTGACCTCGAACTCGAGAGAGTGTCATGTTTTTGCACCCGCGAAGTGGGGCTCGGCGATTTTTCCGGGTAGTTCATAGACCATGTGCATGTTGGTACCGGGGAAGACGGTCCGTGTCTGGTTGAGTTCTTCGAGGAGGCTTGCGATGGCGTTGTCGCCGGCATCGCTGGCGGTGCCGAGTATGCGAACGCGGAGGATGCCGTTGCCGTGCTCCGGGATGACGTCGGCGTCGGCCCGTAGAAGTGCGCGCAAGTGCCGGCGGGGGCGCTGGATCTTGCCCTGGGTCTGGGCAACGGCGGGCATCATGCGGGTTTCAGCGCGGTAGGCGATCATGCGGATTATATCGAGGAGGAGTTTCTCGCCTTCGGGGAGCGCGTCGAGTGCCTCGTTCGTGTCGAGTTCGGCGACCGCGATATGTCGCGGTGTATCGCGGCGCTGCAGCTTGAGGGCTTCACGCTCGGCGTCGAGAGCGTCGCTTTGGGCCTGCAGGCGCCGGACGGCCTCTTCGGCTTCGCGGGTCGGGGTTCCCCTGGACAGGTCGGCGATCCGGTTGCGCAGGGTGCCAAGGCGCTGCCGGAAGCGCTGGACATTGCGGTCGATTGCGCGCCAGCGCGGGTTGACGATGCGGGCGTCGGGATCCTGTGCTTCCAAACCGTGGACCGCCAGCGCGTCGAGATTGAACTCCTCGCGCATGTATTTGAAGAAGTTCTCCTGCGACCATCGGGAGAACAGGGCGCTGGCGGCCCGCTCCATGGGCATGCGGGGGTCGGTGGTGATGAGGGGCACCTGGCGGCCATTCTCCAGCAGGCGCCGGATCTGGCGGACTTCGGGCCCCTTGCTCAGGATCACGCTCTTCTCGGCGAGGCGGACGGTGGCGCTGCGGGTGCTTCCCGGCCCGTGGATGGGCACCGTGACGGTGCGGAAGTCCGCCTCCGGCCAGGCCTCCCCCTTGAAGCCCTTGTGCCAGGTGATCACAGCAACCCCGCGCCGGGCGAGGCGCCGGAACAGGGCAGGGCTCCAGCCTTCCCGGTCGAAGACCAGCGTCAGGGCGGGCTCGCCGGCGTCCGGGACGGTGAGGTCCGGTGCATCCGGGCCCAGCATGCCCAGTTTCTCCAGCGCGGGCAGGATGTCCTTCTCCAGCGCGTGGGTCATGGTCGGATCCAGCGCCTTGTTCAGGCACAGGAACGGCTTGCCGCCGAGCGCGTTGATCCAGTAGCTCGTGGAGGCAGGCAGGCAGAGTTTCTGGCGCGCCACGTAATGCTTGGGCAATTTTCCCTTGCGGCCGGAATACACCTTGACGTGGCCATCCACCGACAGGGTCGCACACACGTCCGGTTCTTCCGCCATCCATCCCGCGGCCAGGGAAGCTTGCCAGTCCCGCACCCGTTGCACGTCTCGCCCCAACGCCTTGATCTTGCCCCGCAGCGTCTTCACCTCCGGGCAGCGGTCCAGGCCCAGGATGGCGCCCCATTCCCCGGGCGCCTGGTGCCGCAGTGCCTCCGGATTGCGCACCCGGGCCAGGGTGAGGAAGGCCAGGAACAGCAGAACCGTGGTCAAACCGTAGTATCCCTTGGGCAGCGACAGGAACTCCCGCGCGCGGTCCAGAAGCCCCTCCTTGAGCAGCATCGGCAGCCCGGCCAGCACGCCGCCGCCGGCAACCGCCGACAGCGGCTCCGCAAACTGCGGCCGCATCTCCGTCAGATGTCCCGTTGCCGCCAGCATCCGCCCCGCCGTGTCCCGGGTGCCCCGACCCATCGGCGCCTCGCGGTCGCGTGCGTCCCGTTCGCTCCGCTCCACCCTCGGCTCCGGCGCTGCCGCCGCCTGTGGCTCCGTCGACGCGACCACCGGCGGCTCCAGCACTGCCGTCGCCTGCGGCTCCGTCGACGCTGTCGCCTGCGCCGGCACGGCCCGGTTCGGCGTCCCCCCTCTGATAACACCCGACCGGCGGTTGAGGCTGAACGTGCTCGGCCGGATCCCCAGCTTTCGCGCAACCGCCCGGCCGCTCAGCCCCGAGGCCAGAAGCCGCTCCGCCTCCCGCGCCGTCGCGGCGTCGATCGCGCTCGGCCCGCGCCTCCGTCGCGGCGTAAGAAAACCGGCCTCGCCCTGCCTCCGGAGCTGGTTCACTGCCCGCTGCACCGTCGAACGGTTCACGCCAAACGCCGCCGCCAGATCCCTGCGTAGCACACCGTGCTCGGCAAACCGCGCAATCCGCAGCTGTCGCGCTCGGTTGTCCGAAACTTCGTGGGAATCGAACGGCGCCAGGTTGCTGAAGTAGACCCGCCGGCCGTCCTCGACCGCGTGCGAAAAGCAGGATTCGCCGATCTGGATCGCCTCGGCAGGAGGCATCGGAAGCGTGTTCAAGGGAGTCTCCACGGTCGATATCGGGTGCACAGTATTATAGCCACTCTCCGTAGATCGGTCAACCCCTCAAATGTCTCCTAACTGCTGGAAATCACGAGCAAAACGATCGCCAAGCCCGCCTTCAATTAGCGCACGAGGTCAGGAAGTCTGAAACTAGGGAAATACCAATCCGCCGCAGGGGCGTCCCACGCGGCGTTTCGTGCTGAAGACGGCCGGCTTGCTCTCGGCGGGAGCGGCGGTCGGCTTCATGGGGCCGTGGCGACACAACCGGGTCTACGCATCCAGCCACAACAAGCCGATCCTGATCGGCCTCACTTCCGATGCTTCGGGGCAGTACGCCAATTCCGGCGCATCCGATCGGCGTGGCATGCAGATGGCCATCAGCGAAGTCAACCAGCAAGGCGGCGTCCTGGGCCGGCAGGTGGAGACGATCCATGTCGACACCGAGACGACGCCCGCGACGGGGAGCCGGGTCGCCGAGCGCATGATCACCCGGCATGAATGCGCCTTCCTGATCGGCGCGGTCAGCTCCGGCGTGGCCAATGCGGTCTCGCAGGTCGCCCAGAAATACGGAACCGTGTACCTGAAAACGAACTCAAGCTCTCCCACCGAGTCCGGCAAGAACTGCCATCGGGTCAAATTCGTGTGGGACGGGAACGGGACCAATTTTGCCCAGGCCGCAGTCAGGAACGCGATCAGCGCCTACGGCACGAAGTGGCTCCTTGTCACCAATGACTATGTCTGGGGCCACAACACGTCGGCCTCGACCCGGAAGCTGGTCGAGGCGAATGGAGGCGAAATCATGGATGAAATCCTGGTTCCACAGGGAACGCGCGATTTCAGCTCCATCCTGCTGAAGGTGCTACAGGCGGCGCCGCAGGTTGTCGCCGCGGCGGGTCGGCGGCGACGATCAGAAGGCGATGCGCCAGCAGGTTTCCCAAACCGGGCTCGGTGAAAGCGTGGCCTGGATCAACAACCAGCAGGACTGGCCCGACGTCTATGGCTTGCCGCTGGAGAACCTGTTCGGCGTATTCGGAACCACGTGGTACTGGAAGCTGGACCTGCCCGGCGTTGCTGAATTCGTTCAGCGGTACCAGGCTTCCTATCCGGATTCGCGGATGCGGGTGCCGGGGAATGTCTTCGACAATGGCTACATGGCCACGCGCGAGCTCCTGGCCGCCGTCGAGCGGGCGGGCACCACGAACAACCGGAAGGTGATCCAGGAACTGGAGGGCCTGAAGGTTTCGGCGCAGGATCGGATGCAGCACCATGACGCGTACATGAATCCGGCCACACACCAGATGCAGCAGACGATCTACCTTGGGACGGCCAATTCCGGAACCGGGGATCCGGACGACATGTTCCGGATCCTGAGTCAGTCGAGCCCGGAGGAAATCCGGGATAGCGACGCGGATGCGGCCTGCATGATGGAGTCGCTCGACGATACGCCGACTTACGAGATGTGATCTCTCCCGGTCCACGGGATGCCGCCGGTTCCGGCCTTTTCGAAAGCTGGCGGCATTCCTCTCGACCGCTGATGCGGCGCGTCTGGGCCGCCGGGGCGGGATCCCGGTTGCGCCATTGGACCGGGTCGGCCCTCCTGGCATGAAGACCCGCGGCAGGTTCCGGCAATGCTCGAGATCGTTCCCCATCTTCTGAACGGCCTGGCCCTCGGCCTTCTGTTCGCGCTGATCGCGCTTGGCTTCATGCTCATTGTCGGCGTCATGGAAGTGATCAATCTCGCGCACGGGTCACTGTTCGCGCTCGGCGCGTATTTTGCGCTCGTGATCATCACGCCCGATTTCGCATGGCTCGGAGCCGTCGGAGAGGGCTACCGGTCGCTTCTCCTTCCCGCGCGCTACGCGCTTGCGATCATCGCCGCCCCGGTTCTGGCCGGGATCGTGGGGATGGGGCTGGAACTCTGCATGCGCCGAACCTACGGGAAGAAGGCCGAATACGGTCTCCTCCTGACGTTCGGGGCAGCTTTGGTCATCGAGGAGGCCATCCGTCTCGGCTGGGGGCCGTCGGAGCAATTCCTTCCGACGCCCCAGTCCATGACGGGAGCCATCCTGTTCGCCGGGCTGATCTACTCCAAGTACAAGCTCTACGCAGCACGGCTTGCGGTTGCCGCCATCCTCCTTGTCTGGCTGTTCCTGGAGAAGACGCCATACGGGGCGATCATCAAGGCCGGCGCCCATGACAGCGAGATGGTGCGGGCGCTGGGGATCAATCTTGCGCGGCTCCGCCTCCTGGTATTCGGATTCGGAGCCGGGCTGGCAGGATTTGCCGGAATTGTCATGACTCCGATCTGGGGGCTCCGGCCGCATGTGGGTATTGATGCGGTCATTCCGGCATTCCTGATCATTGTTCTCGGCGGTGTCGGAAGCTTCTGGGGGGCGGTACTCGGCGGCATCCTGGTCGGTCTGGTGGTGGGACTCACCGGCGCCTACGCCACCGAATGGTCGCTTCTCTCGATGTACCTGCTTCTGATCGCCGTGGTTACCGTTCGCGCGCGCGGCCTGTTCGGCAAGAAGAGCAGGCTGGAGGCGTGAGCGATGGTTGCCCGCCATCCGGCTGCAGGACGTTCCGTTCCCCGGGGGATGGCGGTTCTTCTGGTGCTCCTGGCATCGTTGCCGCTCTGGATCCAACCGGTCGGGCTCTATCAGTATCTCGGGATCGAGATTGCGATCTGGATGATCTACGGCCTCGGATTCAACCTGCTCCTCGGCTACACCGGCCTGCCAAGCTTCGGGCACGGAGCGTTCTTCGGAGTTGGCGCCTACGCATTCGGCCTGTTCCAGTTCCACGCCTTCGAGAGCGTGTTGTTCGGTGTTGCCTTCGCGGCGTTCGCGGCATTCGCAGCCGGGGCGGCGGTCGCCTGCTTCCTGTCGCACCGGCGTGGAATCTATTTTGCATTGATGACCATCGCCTTCGGGCAGGTGTTCTGGTTCGTCGCCATCAAGTCGCACGCCATCACGGGCGGGGAAGACGGGCTCCTGAACATTCCCCGACCTCCGCTGGATCTCGGATGGGTCTCCGTGCCCCTGGACTCGAACGTGGCCCTCTACTACTTCGTGCTCGCCATCCTCGCCGCGGTGCTGTTCCTGCTCTGGCGGCTCGTCCACTCTCCCTTCGGAACGGTCCTGCAGGCGATCCGGCAGAACGAGATGCGGGCGCAGTTCGCCGGCTACAATGTCTGGCTGTTCAAATGGGCGGTGTTCTCGCTCTCCGCGGCGATTGCGGGGCTCGCCGGCGCGCTCTTCTCGATGGCACAGGTAAGCGCGTATCCGGACGTCATGAGTCTGCATGCGTCCGGTGTGATCGTGATGATGGCCCTCGTGGGCGGGGGCTTTGTGAGTTTCTGGGGGCCGGTAATCGGCGTTGCGGCCTATTTCGTCGCCCGCGACGTTCTCGGCAGCATTACCGAAACCTGGCTTCTCTGGTTCGGGCTGGCCTTCGTGCTCGCCGTGCTGTTCAAGCCGGAGGGCATCGCCGGGGCCTGGCAGGACGCCGCCGGCACTCCGGACCGGCGGCGCCGCGCGCGGAATGCGCTGGCCGGTCTCCTGTCTTTCGGCCGGAGGTGACGGTGGCGCTCTTCGAGGCGACGGGCATTCACAAGCGGTTCGGCCGCCAGGTCGTGCTGGAGCACATCGATCTCCAGTTCGAGTCCGGCCGACTGAGCGGGATCATGGGCCCCAATGGCGCGGGAAAGACCACCTGCTTCCACGTACTGACCGGCCGGTACAAGCCCGATCGGGGCCGGGTCGTGTTCGATGGCGAGGACATCACCGGAATGCCGCCCGATGTGGTGGCGCGGAGAGGGATCTCCCGGTCGTTCCAGATCATGAGCCTGTTCGACGAGTTTTCCGCGCTGGAGAACATCCTGGTTGCGTTGCCGGAAGTGCGCGCGCGCGGCTTCGACAGGGTTCGTCCGCTCCCCACGGATGGCTCGGCGGGCGACCGGGCGGCCGCGGTGTTGGCGCGTGTTGGCCTCGCGGGCTTGGAGGCGCGCTGCGCGGGAAATCTGGCATATGGCGAGAGGCGGGCTCTCGAGATCGGTGTCGCCCTGGCGGCGGAGCCGCGCCTGCTGTTCCTGGACGAGCCGACATCCGGCCTCGGAACCGAAGCCACGGCAAGGCTGGCGGAGCTCGTGCAGGATCTGAAGCGCGAGTACTCCATTGTCGTGATCGAGCATGACATGCAGTTCCTGTTTGGCCTGGCGGACGTGATCTCCGTCATTCACTGGGGGCAGGTGATTGCCCAGGGCACGCCGGATGAGCTTCTCGGGAACGAGTGGGTTCGCCGGTCGAATCTGGGCGGAGCGGGCTGATGCTGGATCTCGCCGGCGTCGAGACCTTCTACGGAGAGACCCAGGCGCTCTTCGGTGTGTCGCTTCGTGTCGGTCCGGGCGAGGCGGTCGCGTTGCTTGGGCCGAGCGGCGCCGGCAAGACCACGACCCTGCGGTCGATCCTGGGCCTGACGCCGGCGCGAAGCGGCGCCATTGCCTTCGAGGGGAAAGACATCATGCGGAGTGCGACGCATGAGATTGCCCGGCTCGGGATCGGATGGGTTCCCGAAGAGCGCCGGGTCTTTCCTTCCCTTACCGTGTCTCAGAACCTGTCGATCGCCCGCAAGCGATCCCGGTTCCGATCCTGGTCTCTCGGTGACATGTTCGAGATCTTCACCGCGCTCGAGCATCTGATGGCGCGGGAGTGCGAGAACCTGTCCGGGGGCGAGATGCAGATGGTCGCCATCAGCCGTGCGCTGCTCGGCTCTCCGGGCCTCGTGCTCTTCGACGAGCCGTCGCAGGGGCTCGCTCCGAAGATCGTCCAGGATGTGATGGGGGCGATATCCGGTCTCAAGCAAGCCGGGATTTCATCGCTCGTAGTCGAGCAGAACGCGTCCACGGTGCTTGCGGTCGCGGACCGCGTCTACGTGATGGACCGGGGCCGCATCATCCACGAGGGACAAGCAGCCGCGCTTCTCGCCGACGCGGGGCTCCGCACGGGGCTCCTGGGGCTCTGATCATGGCGGCGGGGATTCTCGAGGTTCGCGGGCTGGTCAAGCGCTACTCCAGGGGAGTGGTTCGGCGCCAGGAAGCGTTTCGGCTGGAGGCGGATCTGGAGATGCCGGAGCCGGCGATTGTCGGCGTCATGGGGCCCAACGGCTCAGGCAAGACAACGCTCTTCGAATTGATCACGGGGTCGAACCGGCCCAGTGCCGGAACGGTCATGGTGGCGGGGAAGAACATCCACTCCGTCAAGTACAATGAGCGCGACCGGCTCGCCATCCACTACCATCAGTCATACCAGGTGCGGCACTTTCGCAGGATCCGGCCCTCGTTCCTGTTGAAGCCCACCGGCCTGGACTATCCTGTGGTTCATCTCTTCGATGAGCCCCAGTTCAATCTCCAGGATGGGTATATCGGCTTCATGCTCGATTTCTTCCGGAACCTCAGGGCCCAGGGAAGGCTCGTGCTCGTCTGCCTGCATCCGAACGAGCCGTACCACCTGGAGATCCTGAAGGAGGTCTGCGAGCGATGCCTGTTCGTTCTGGGGGGACGCGTTCGCAGCTATCCGAGCTTTGACGCGGCGCTCCACGCTCGGGAAGTGAGAGCCTATCTCGGCCGCCTGGCGCCGGAAATGGAGGAGTGACCGAAGTGGTACGGAAACGCCTGTCTGTCGTCACCGGCGCGGCCGGCTCGCTTGGGGCGGCCATCTCGCGCCGGCTTGCGGCCGACGGCCACCATGTCCTCCTGATGGATATCGCTGCGGGACCGCTCGAGGAATTGGCGCGCGGGATCGGCGACAGGGCATCGAGCATGGTCGTGGACATCAGCGACCCGGAGGCGGTGGAGCGCGCCTGTCTCGCCATCCGGAAAGAGCGGGGCGCTGTCGACACGCTGATCAACAACGCCGGGATCCTGTCCAACAACAAGGCCGAGGGCACATCGCCCGAGGAGTGGCGGCGGCTCATGTCGGTCAATGTCGACGGTGCCTTCTACATGGCGCAGGCCCTCCTTCCCGGCATGCGGGAAATGCGCTGGGGACGGATCGTGAATGTTTGCTCCATGGCGATGAAGACGGGCGGCACAACGGCGGGAACCGCCTACACGGCATCGAAGGGCGCGCTTGCGGCGCTGACGTTTTCGATCGCGCGGGAAGTTGCCGGCGATGGCATCACCGTGAATGGAGTGGCGCCGGCCTATGTCCGGACTCCGATGGTCATGCAGCAGCTCACGGAGAACCAGCGCCAGGCGCTGCTCCGGCAGATACCGGTCGGCCGGTTCTGCGAGCCTGAGGAAGTCGCCGAGTTGATTGCCTTCCTGGTGTCTCCGCATGCGGGGTTCATCACCGGCGAGATCATCGACATCAATGGCGGCCTGCACTTCGACTAGCGGGCAGCCGGCCATGGAGCGCATCACGCCTTCGATCGACTTCGCTTCGGAGCTTTCCGGTCTCTTCGACCTCGAGGGCAAGGCCGTGTTCCTGCCGGGCGGGTACGGAGGCATCGGAGAAGCGATCGCCTGGGCGCTTGCGCTCGCGGGGGCGAGGGTCACCATTGGCGGCCGTAATCCCGGCAAGGCCAAGGCACTTGCCGGAGCGATACAGGCTCACGGGCTCGAAGCGGACGGCATTCAGGTCGACGTGGAATCGGTTGCTTCCATCCGGCAGGCAGTGGCACGCGCTGCCGAGCGCCAGGGGCGGGTCGATGCCCTGGTCAATTGCGTTGGAATTCAGCGCGAGGAACGACTTCTGGACGTTACGGAGGAAGCGTATGACGAGGTCTACCGGGTCAATCTGAAGGCCGCGATGTTCCTGGCCCAGGCGGCTGCCCGCCACCAGGTCTCGGCCGGCAGGGGAGGCCGCCAGGTGCATCTCCTTTCGGTGCGCGCGAAGCTTGGAATGCGCGACCGCGGCTATTCCGCGTATTGCAGCACCAAGGGCGGGATGGCGATGCTGATCAAGCAGCACGCGATGGAGCTGGCGCCGGAAGGAATCACTGTCAATGGTGTGGCGCCGACCTTCGTCTACACCGACATGATCCGCCACGTCATGGACAATCCCGGGTTCCGAAGCGAGCTCCTGGAACGGATCCCCCTCGGCCGCATTGCCGATCCCAGGGATGTCGTCGGCGCGGTGCTGTTCTTCTGCTCCGACGCGTCCGGATTTGTGACTGGCCAGACCCTGTATGTGGATGGCGGGGTGACGGCCAGCCAGTAGTCCGATCGCAAAAGGAAAGACGCTTCGGCGCCGCAGGGCGGTCGGCAACTATTCTCGATTGTCGTCGCCCTGCTGCCGTGCTGTCTCGCGCCGGATCCGGGCGTCGCGGTAGTAGCCGAGCGAGATGATCATCGACTGGGCCAGCACGATCGGGCCCGCCAGGGGGCGGAACCGGTGGACCTCGGCGTCGCGCACCACAAAGCACAGGCTGGAGTTGCGGGCCAGCGGGCTGGTCTGGGAATCGGTGATGGCGAGCACGGGGATGTTTCTGATATGGGCGTCGGATACGGCTTCCACGACGGGCGGCGCGTATTCGGCGAAACTGACCGCGAGCAGCACATCGCGCGTGCCGATGGTTGCCACCTGCTGGGGGAGCATGCCGCTGACCGAGTCAAGGAGGTGGCACGGATATTCGAGCCGCGTCAGGCCGTAGGCGAGATAGGCCGCAACGGAAAAGCTCGGCGCTGCCCGATGACGTAGAGGGATTGCGCGCCGTCGATCATGCGGATGGCCGCCCGCAGGGTCTCGCCGTCGATATCCCCTTTCAGGGTGCCGAGCGCCAACATGGAGGAATCGGCGAACTCCTCCAGGATTGCGGCGGGATCGTGCTCCGCAGCCTCCTCGAGCCGGGCGCGATGGCCGCGGATTTCGTCCCGGTACGTGGCCGCACCCTCGATCAGGCGGGAGCGGAACACGCGCTGCATGTCGGAGAAGCCCGAGAAACCGAATGCTTTCGCGAAGCGGATGAGCGTCGAGGGCTGTACGCCGGTTTGCCGGGCGGTCTCGGCCACGGTCTGCAGAGCGAAGCGGTTCGGATCCGCGAGAGCGTATTGCGCGATCCGCTGAAGATGCGGGCTCAGCGTCTCGAAGCGGCGCTGGAAGGCTTCCCGCAGCCGGTCGAAGTCTCGGGGAGGATCCGTATCCGCCATTCGCCGCTCCAAGGCATTCGGGATCAGGAGGATCGCGTGCGCAGGATACTCCCAGCAATTGGGGCGCAAATCAATGAGATGCGCCCTGACGAGAACGCAGGCGTGGCGGACTTGAGCAAGGTTCGCTCCAGACGGCCGTGCAGGTCGGGGAACTGAACGTGCCGATCGCGCAATTAGGAGTATCGACGAGGTAGAAGTGGACAGCCACCTAGACCGGAGATGGCTGCAGCAGATACCATTGACGCGTGCGGCACGCCAACCGGGAGCCGGCATGAGATCGGGACCGTTCTCCTGATGCCGGTCCAATTTGATCGTCCGCTTGGCAACTCGCGTTTCGGCGTCATTGGATTGATGGATATAGCTATTTCAGCCTGATGCGGGCATCCTCTGTCGTGAACGGCCAACTAAAGGGTGGGTGCGCAGGGCGGTGCTTCAGGGAGCGACCGCGTGAAAAAGTCAGACATTGCCGGTCGCGTGGCAGAGCGAGCCGGACAGAGCCGGTCAGCGGCGGGGAACGCGGTGGACTCTGTGTTCGAGTCCGTACGTGAGGCCTTGGCAAATGGCGAGGAAGTCCGGATAGCCGGATTCGGGCCGTTCACGACGAAGAGTCGGTCGGCCCGTATCGGGCGCCATCCTCGGACAGGCGAGAGTCTGGAAGTACAGGCGTCGACGGCGCCGGAGATCAAGCAGGGTAAGGCGCTCAAGGATGCCGTGAATGAAGGGAATGGGTTGCGAAACGGGGCTGGCCAAGGATCAGGGACAAGCGAGGCCAGGGACGTCAGGGACGTTGAATTCGGGCGATTTTTGAGCGATGACGGCGATCTTGGATGTCTAGTCTCGATTGCAGGGGAAACCAAGTACGCGTAACGGGCTGACGGGCAATTGCCCACACCGCTACCGGCAAGACGGCAACTCTAGCAGGGACAATACTCAGACTTCCTGACCTCGAACTCGAGAGAGTGTCATGTTTTTGCACCCGCGAAGTGGGGCTCGGCGATTTTTCCGGGTAGTTCATAGACCATGTGCATGTTGGTACCGGGGAAGACGGTCCGTGTCTGGTTGAGTTCTTCGAGGAGGCTTGCGATGGCGTTGTCGCCGGCATCGCTGGCGGTGCCGAGTATGCGAACGCGGAGGATGCCGTTGCCGTGCTCCGGGATGACGTCGGCGTCGGCCCGTAGAAGTGCGCGCAAGTGCCGGCGGGGGCGCTGGATCTTGCCCTGGGTCTGGGCAACGGCGGGCATCATGCGGGTTTCAGCGCGGTAGGCGATCATGCGGATTATATCGAGGAGGAGTTTCTCGCCTTCGGGGAGCGCGTCGAGTGCCTCGTTCGTGTCGAGTTCGGCGACCGCGATATGTCGCGGTGTATCGCGGCGCTGCAGCTTGAGGGCTTCACGCTCGGCGTCGAGAGCGTCGCTTTGGGCCTGCAGGCGCCGGACGGCCTCTTCGGCTTCGCGGGTCGGGGTTCCCCTGGACAGGTCGGCGATCCGGTTGCGCAGGGTGCCAAGGCGCTGCCGGAAGCGCTGGACATTGCGGTCGATTGCGCGCCAGCGCGGGTTGACGATGCGGGCGTCGGGATCCTGTGCTTCCAAACCGTGGACCGCCAGCGCGTCGAGATTGAACTCCTCGCGCATGTATTTGAAGAAGTTCTCCTGCGACCATCGGGAGAACAGGGCGCTGGCGGCCCGCTCCATGGGCATGCGGGGGTCGGTGGTGATGAGGGGCACCTGGCGGCCATTCTCCAGCAGGCGCCGGATCTGGCGGACTTCGGGCCCCTTGCTCAGGATCACGCTCTTCTCGGCGAGGCGGACGGTGGCGCTGCGGGTGCTTCCCGGCCCGTGGATGGGCACCGTGACGGTGCGGAAGTCCGCCTCCGGCCAGGCCTCCCCCTTGAAGCCCTTGTGCCAGGTGATCACAGCAACCCCGCGCCGGGCGAGGCGCCGGAACAGGGCAGGGCTCCAGCCTTCCCGGTCGAAGACCAGCGTCAGGGCGGGCTCGCCGGCGTCCGGGACGGTGAGGTCCGGTGCATCCGGGCCCAGCATGCCCAGTTTCTCCAGCGCGGGCAGGATGTCCTTCTCCAGCGCGTGGGTCATGGTCGGATCCAGCGCCTTGTTCAGGCACAGGAACGGCTTGCCGCCGAGCGCGTTGATCCAGTAGCTCGTGGAGGCAGGCAGGCAGAGTTTCTGGCGCGCCACGTAATGCTTGGGCAATTTTCCCTTGCGGCCGGAATACACCTTGACGTGGCCATCCACCGACAGGGTCGCACACACGTCCGGTTCTTCCGCCATCCATCCCGCGGCCAGGGAAGCTTGCCAGTCCCGCACCCGTTGCACGTCTCGCCCCAACGCCTTGATCTTGCCCCGCAGCGTCTTCACCTCCGGGCAGCGGTCCAGGCCCAGGATGGCGCCCCATTCCCCGGGCGCCTGGTGCCGCAGTGCCTCCGGATTGCGCACCCGGGCCAGGGTGAGGAAGGCCAGGAACAGCAGAACCGTGGTCAAACCGTAGTATCCCTTGGGCAGCGACAGGAACTCCCGCGCGCGGTCCAGAAGCCCCTCCTTGAGCAGCATCGGCAGCCCGGCCAGCACGCCGCCGCCGGCAACCGCCGACAGCGGCTCCGCAAACTGCGGCCGCATCTCCGTCAGATGTCCCGTTGCCGCCAGCATCCGCCCCGCCGTGTCCCGGGTGCCCCGACCCATCGGCGCCTCGCGGTCGCGTGCGTCCCGTTCGCTCCGCTCCACCCTCGGCTCCGGCGCTGCCGCCGCCTGTGGCTCCGTCGACGCGACCACCGGCGGCTCCAGCACTGCCGTCGCCTGCGGCTCCGTCGACGCTGTCGCCTGCGCCGGCACGGCCCGGTTCGGCGTCCCCCCTCTGATAACACCCGACCGGCGGTTGAGGCTGAACGTGCTCGGCCGGATCCCCAGCTTTCGCGCAACCGCCCGGCCGCTCAGCCCCGAGGCCAGAAGCCGCTCCGCCTCCCGCGCCGTCGCGGCGTCGATCGCGCTCGGCCCGCGCCTCCGTCGCGGCGTAAGAAAACCGGCCTCGCCCTGCCTCCGGAGCTGGTTCACTGCCCGCTGCACCGTCGAACGGTTCACGCCAAACGCCGCCGCCAGATCCCTGCGTAGCACACCGTGCTCGGCAAACCGCGCAATCCGCAGCTGTCGCGCTCGGTTGTCCGAAACTTCGTGGGAATCGAACGGCGCCAGGTTGCTGAAGTAGACCCGCCGGCCGTCCTCGACCGCGTGCGAAAAGCAGGATTCGCCGATCTGGATCGCCTCGGCAGGAGGCATCGGAAGCGTGTTCAAGGGAGTCTCCACGGTCGATATCGGGTGCACAGTATTATAGCCACTCTCCGTAGATCGGTCAACCCCTCAAATGTCTCCTAACTGCTGGAAATCACGAGCAAAACGATCGCCAAGCCCGCCTTCAATTAGCGCACGAGGTCAGGAAGTCTGATACTATCGCGGCGCAAGTGAGTTTCCAATCGACGTTCCATTCTGGACTAAGACGGCGTTACGATGGTCACCCGTGATGATTGCTCTTTTGGTGCGTGGTGTGGTATGTGGTGTTCAGCGACGCCCCTTGTCGCCGTCGATTCCTACGAAATGGACGGGGGGGCACACTGACAAGGAGGGGACCACGACCCGTTTGACATGTTTGACACGGCTTGGCTCATTGCTTGGCCAGTAAGGAGTAGAATCGGCAAACCCGCGGCTGGAGAATGCAGGTGTTGATGTAGACAGATTGCGGTTGAATATCGGGCCTGTCTCTGCGCGATGGTGTGCCAAAATGAGGCAAGATCATGGTTCGAAGAATTTGCGAAGGATCGAGAGTGATCCTTGAACCATTATTCTTGGTTTGCGGGTACCAATAGCATGAGCCAACAAGTAATTGACGTTTCGCTTCAAGAGGCCAGTCTAAAGAGGAAAATTCGTAGGCATTTGAAAAGGATAGGATTCCAAAAGGGTAGCGACGGTTCTTTGTCGATCAGTGGCAACGGCAAAGAAGTGGTTCGAGCGCTCCATGGCCATCAAAGAAACGCCAGACTGGAAAAGAATCGTGAGTTCCTGATTAATCGTGCTCCTAGACTGCTCACGTATTTCGCTTCTGGAGCGGAGATTCAACCTGAATCCATAACTCCGGTGTTGGAAAAAATATATGCCGGAACGTGGCAGGCAGAGATATTTCGACTTGCCTCTCTCACATGGTCGATTCCGGTTTCTCACGGTTTTGGTCGAAGGCTAAGATACCTTGTATGGGACAACCATAATAGTAAATTGATCGGATTGGTTGCCATTGGAGATCCGGTTTTTAACCTCGCAGCCCGGGACAATTTGATCGGTTGGGACGCACGAGACCGTAGCGCTCGGTTAGTGAACGTAATGGATGCGTATGTGCTCGGTGCTGTTCCGCCTTACAACCGCCTCCTTGCGGGAAAAATGGTGGCATGCTTGGTTCGAACGCGAGAGATATTTGAGGGTTTTCGGCACGCATATGGTGATTCAAGCGGAATAATTTCAGGTGAAAGGAAAAATGCTCGGCTGATAGCGGTGACAACTTCGTCATCGATGGGACGTTCTTCCGTCTATAACAGACTAAAATTGGGTGGCGTAGAATACTTCAAGCCTATCGGCTACACCGGCGGATGGGGGCACTTTCACATTCCTGATCGGCTGTTCTCCGAGTTGCGAAGCTATCTCCGAAAAATCGATCACCCGTATGCTGACCGTCATCGCTTTGGGGAAGGGCCAAATTGGCGATTGCGGACGACACGTGCTGCTTTGAAGGAATTGGGACTTAGGGACGATTTGCTTCGTCATGGCATTCGAAGGGAAGTGTTTATTTCATTTCTAGCGTCTGAGGGAGTAGAGTACCTAAAATCCGGTAAAGGCCAGGCAGATGTCTCAGAGCTTCTCTCTGTCGACGAAGTGTCTTCGTTGGCTCTCAAACGCTGGATCATTCCGCGCGCGGGACGGAATTCGGACTATCGTGATTGGAAGCGGGAGGAACTAATCCCGATGTTCGGCCGATATAGCCGGCAAATGGCTGCCAAGCCGTCCCGAGTGGGTTAGTACGACGTATCAAACAAGCGGATGGAATGACGATGTCCGGTTCCCTCGACGAGTGGCAGACCCATCTCGAACATCACTTCAAGGCACTTGCGAAGAGCCGGTCGGAATCAGGTCTCGACATCTTTGCGCTTGAGCATGGGCTCGATGAGGACGCTCTCAACGAGATCGCGGCACAACTCCGTCTACGGCTGAGGAACAAATTGCGTCTGTCACCGCACTGGCTCCTATGGGTCATCTACTCCACCGAGCACGGCTATCGGTACGAGGGTGATGAGTACTGGCCTTCGTTTGAGTTGCAGACGCCGTGGTGGGACGGGAAGAAGCGTTATCAGCTCGCACAGTGGTTCAAAAAGTTCCAGCGGACTTACAGGGGGGTGGTGCCGACCGGGCGCTGGGCGGACCACTTCAGCATTATCTCGCGGCCAATCACGCATGCAATTCTACCGAGGTACTTTCAGGTTCAATTTGCCCGAACGCTCTATTATCAGCGCCACCGCTTGATTGACCTGAATGCATTTAATGCGGACTATATTGGGAGACGGCTTGCGGGCAACGCAGACCATGTGTCGAGCCGTTTCCAGGAGTTTCTTCAGCAAGAGGAGTTAACGGGACGGATAGTGCTCGCGCTTCTCGGGGAGCAATCGATTTGTGGATTCGAGCCGATCTACCCGGCAACGCTGGAGCGCATTGTTGAAGACTTGGAGAAGGTTCGTAACGCAGGCGAGTGGCTTCGTGAATCGCGTCGCTTTGTGAAGGACCGATTCCCGGGGATAGCAACAGGGTTACCCGGCATTGGGAGTATCCCTAAGCCGGTCAACCCAGAAACGCTACGATACGACGTTAGACCGAATATCTACTTGAGCCATCGTGGCGGAGGAAATTGGATTGTTTGGGCCGATTTTCCCAGTTTCAAAGAGGTTGCCTCGTTAAGTGGGGAGATCCACTCATTCCTCATAAAGACAAGATGCCGTCTCAACGGTGCCGACGACTTCAAGCCAGGAGGATGGCTGCTGTTTGGCAATCGAAAGGGCACCGTTAAGCGGTGGCCCGACCCGAGGAAGCCGATGATTCGTTTCGAGCGTCCACATGGGCATCTCGAGAACCTTCTCCAAACCGGATGCCGCATCAACCCCGGTCCGATTTGGTTGTACCGAATTGGGCAGGACGGTACTGCACGGGAGATTGCTGGCGGGATTGTTCGACCCGGTGGCAGATATGTCATTGTGTCCAGCGAGGAACTGAGCCAATTGCGTTTTGGCATGCAGGAGCTTGGTGTCGATTGCGCCGGCATTTGGGCCTATCGCCTTGAAGTACCGGCTGATGTTTCTGCTGAATTCACCGAATGGCTCGCCGAATTTAATTTGCAGGTAGCACGCACTATCCGCGTATGGCCCGCCGGTCTGCCTGGTCGGGGGTGGAATGGCGAGGGGCGAAGCGAGTGGCTCACCACAGAAACGCCATTTTTCGGAGTGGTGCACGACCACCCTGTGGATGGGTATGTGCTTCAACTCGACGGTGAACTCAAAACAGAGATCAAAGCGGGGACATGCGGGCATCCCGCCTTTGTGCGGTTGCCACGATTACCGGAAGGCGAGCACACCCTTACGATCAAGGCGAAGCGAAGTGCGGTCCTTGACAAGGTTATACCGACACCGGCCGCGGAGGGGCATATCGAACTTCGCGTGAGGGAACCAGAGCCATGGATTCCCGGGGTAGCGTCGCATTGCGGTTTGATAGCCAACCTCGATCCTCATGACGCAGGTCTGGAAGCATTCTGGAGAAATGAGGTGAGCCTCTCAGTGATCGGTCCGCCGGGCAGATCGGTCACCGCCAACATTCGACTAACGGACCGCAAAGGGGGCGAACTGCTGGGTGAACAGATTGGAGGTCGCATCGTACTGCCACTTGACCCAGAGTCGTGGCGAAAGAAGTTCGAGCAATTTCTTCAGCGAGAGAAAAGCAGTTGGGTATACTTGGAGGCCGCGGGCGGCGAACTGGAAATATCGGCTGAAGAACTCGGGCGAGTTTCGTTCCGATTTGAACATGAAGTGCCTCCTTTGCGGTGGGTGCTGAACCGCGATCAGGACAATATTGTCGCGAGACTGGTTGACGACACCGGCATTGAAGGCTCCGAGCCCAAGGTGTCGTTCTTCAATATGAAAGCCCCTGTGTTGGGGCGTCGCTATTCTTCGGTTGCGGCCTTGGCCGGACAGGCAGTCGAGATGCCAGGAGGTCTACTGCATGCACAGCAGGGAGACTTCGAAGACTTTGCAGCTGTCAGTTGCAAGTTAACGGTGTCAGATTTCAAAGACCTGAATATCAACTTCGACTTTTCGCAATTGCGGAATAGTCCAGTAATTTCAGCAGACCATTTGAAGTTGTACGCAAATTGGCATAACGCAAGACTATACGGACCGCTCATCAACGTCAGGTGGAGAGAAATACGTGATCACTACCTCTTCCTCATTTACGAAAGGCTGTGCGGGAAAACGTGGGCCAGTTCGGAAGCAGCGTTCCGCAATCCACGTGATTCGCGATTGGCATTCGATACGCTTCTGCGATTGGTCGAGAAGAAGTCGACAGGCTTTAGCGCGATGTTACGTCAAGAGTGTGAGCAGTCAAACATCCGTCACAACTCTGCGTGGTATACAGAATTATCCAAGAGCTATCAAGTATGTACAGACGCCAGGCTATCTGCATTTGCATTTATCTTGGCGACCGAAGCTCATCGAGTTCCGGAGATTTTCGGCAGTGAACTTGAAGGCCTGGTCGACGCCATCCGGCAGAATCCGGTTGTACTGCGCGGCGCACGGTTCTTGGAGTATGCGAGAAATTTGAGACGCAAGCAGTAAAGCTTGCAAGGTTGGACTCCTAGAATGATAGAAGAGATTTCAAAGGAAACGGTGCTTGTAGGCTGTCGCGCAATTCTTGGATTGAGTAAAGTTGACACTGCCGTTGTTGATGATGACCTGCTGACAGCTTTGGTACGGCGAAGTGCAGGAATTCACTGCCCATGCTCACGAACCGTCCTACGTAGCTCTCTTGTCGATGCTCTTCAGTATCTGTGTGATTCGGATGCAAATCTTGTCGATCGCGTTGAGGCGATCGTCGAGAGTTTGATCGTGGTGGGCGATCTGCTGGAGTTGCACGATGTGGGCATCGTCGATCCCGACGTCAGGGGAACATGGGTGTTCACCGCTCCGCCGAGCTACGTCGTGAGGGAGAGTGGTGAGATATTTGTCGTCGGGATAGTGGCAGATCAAGATGTGTTTCTACCGGGGTCTCTGGCGTCCCGCGTTACCATGACGGGTCTTACACGGAAGATCTCGCCGGAGGCGAATGAGGATCTAGCAAAGAGGCTAGAAGACCAAGGCTTGCACAGACTGTCCGAGAGAAGCTGGCTCCGGAGTCCAAGTTCAGAACCGTTTGAGCGGCTGCTTGCGCGTTATGAACGTCGGCTCGCAGAAAGCCCCCCCGCGGGGACTGTCGCCGAAATGGAAATTCTGGATGGTGGGCGGCCCGTTACGTTTTATCGTGGACGTTGGTCGGCCCTTACTGGAATGACAGGGATATTTGTGGGGAGGCGACCTCAGGAGTTCGGAGCACCAATTTGGTGCCTGGTTGACCTGGCAGGCGGGAATGTCTCCAAGTTCCTGGATCTACCGGCGAGTAAATCCCGTTGGCGTGGTTGCGATGAAGCGTGGCATTTGCAAATGGCAATTGATGCAAGGAGCGGCCAGCCTCAGCGGTATAGGGTCCAACGTAGCGATGGTGAGTGTCGCTTCGATTTCTTTTCACCGCTGCCGGCATGGTCCGAGAGGCGCTTTATCGCATTCGGCCGCGCCGTGCCTCGGGAGAAGTGTCTGATGTCATACGTGCTGCCCTCCGGGGCAGTCGAGATCGAAGAAGGATTTCTGCGGGAGTGTCTTTGGCTCTCTCGTATTGAAGGATCCGAGTAGGGGAAACTATGTACACGGCGCAAGAGTCAATTGAGCAGCTTCACCGAGCGCTCAGCGACTATATAGAAGCAACCTATCACATAAGCGCTCCGTCTTTGATCCGACAACGAAAACAACTACTGGCTCAACCTGGGCTCATTCATCAGATCCCCTATTTGGAATCGACTCCACGATATCAAACGGGAGAGCCTCTGTCTAAGATGAGCGGGCTTTCAGCAGCGGCTATGGAAGCTTTTCTGTCTGTTTCGAAAAGAGATGGGAACTGTCCGCAACTTGTTTACGATCCCCCATATAGCCATCAGTCCGACGCCATACGCGGTTGTCTTATCGATCAAATGAACCTGGTAATCATGACGGGAACGGGCTCGGGTAAAACTGAGTCTTTCCTTTTGCCGATACTTGGAAAACTTGCCCATGAGGCGAAACGTGAGCCGGCCTCCTTTAATGCATTGTCGGCCATGCGGGCACTTGTTCTCTATCCTATGAATGCACTCGTAAACGATCAATTGGGACGACTGCGGGGCTTGTTCGGGGATCGGCGGATCGTGGAGCTATTTGAGAGTTGGTCTGCCCGTCCTCCCCGTTTCGCTCGATACACAAGCAGAACGCCGTACGCGGGCATGCGTACCGCGAAGAAGGATACAACCAGGCTGAAGCTATTTGACGAGTTCTATGCGGACATAGAACGCACTTCGCGGTCAGACGATTCCAAGGAGAGGGACAAGGCTCAACAGCTCTTGTCGGAATTGAAAGAGCGCGGAAAATGGCCGGCCAAGCCCGATCTTGTTGCCTGGCTAGGTAGAAAGGGTAGTCGGTGGCAGAATTCGAGGACTGGCGAGTTCCAGAGAGCGGTTACTTTGCCGGGGGATTCGGAACTTCTAACACGACATGAAGTGCAAGTCGCACCGCCAGACCTGCTCGTGACCAACTACTCAATGCTTGAGTACATGTTGATGCGCCCCATCGAGCGCCCGATTTTCGACAGGACGCGTGAGTGGCTCAAAGACAATCCCGGCGAGAGTTTTCTGGTGGTGCTTGACGAAGCGCACTTGTACAGGGGGGCCGGCGGCGCCGAGGTAGGGCTGCTTATCCGTCGACTGAGGGATCGGCTGGCCATTGCAAATGACCGACTTCAGGTTATCTGCGCGACGGCAAGTTTTAAGGACCACGAATACGCCCCGGAGTTTGGCGCACAGCTGTCGGGCAATCCCGCGCACACTTTTGTCGCCATTACAGGCTCACTAGACCCAAAGACGGGCGAGGCGCGCGGAACAGATGCGGATGCGGAAATACTGTCTTCGATCGATCTCGAACAGTTCTACGGCGCGACGACAGACGCCCAACGCATTGATGCCGTTTACCAGGTACTCGAGTATCGTGGGGTATCTGTTGGCGATACTGCCGAGTCCGCGCTTTACGACGCGTTATCAGACTTCGGTCCGATGAAGTTGCTCATCAACTCAACAATGAAGGAGGCGAAACCCATCGGTGGGCTTGGCAAGGAGATTTTCCCAACTGCGGCCGTCGGGAAAGGAAATTCTGCTCTTACTACCTTGATGGCCCTCGGAAGCGTGGCCCGCATGGAACCGAAAACGCCGGGCTTGTTGCCATGCCGCATTCATAATTTCTTTCGAGGCCTTCCGGGGCTCTGGGTGTGCATGGATCCTAATTGTTCCGAAGCAGGTGGAGGAACCGGGGAAGGGATCTGTGGGAAAATGTACGGTCAGCCGCGGGAGCATTGCAAATGCGGCGCGCGAGTACTGGAGCTGTACACATGCCGGAATTGCGGAACTGCGTATGCCAGAGCATACACCGACGACGCCCTCGCTCCATCTGCTTTGTGGGCAGAACCCGGACAACGTCTTCGAATGGAGATTGGAGAAACTGAGCCGCTACTGGCGATCGACTTGCTGCTGGAAGAACCGCCGGACGATCACTCAGCCGAAATCGCGGATTACGATCTCGAGACCGGACTACTAAATCCGCAAATGCTTGGGCAGCGCATGCGTACCGTCTTCATTCGGGACGGGCGGATCTCCGAATCCCTCGATGAAGGGGAGGAGGCGCCTAAGAGTGGTGAGTCATGCGCAGAGTTCAAGAGATGTGCGATCTGCAAGAAAACGGCACAATTCGGACGATCATCCGTTCAGGACCATCAAACCAAAGGAGATCAGCCCTTTCAGGCTCTAGTTTCCCGTCAGGTCCAAATTCAACCGCCGGCGCCGGTAGAGGCGAGCAGTTTTGCTCCTTTACAGGGGCGCAAGGTATTGATGTTTTCGGATTCAAGACAGGTCGCGGCACGGCTGGCTCCTAATCTTCAACTGTATACGGATCGGGATTCGCTACGTCCGCTCATTGCTTGGGGATATCGAAAACTCCTTGGTTTGGCTAGTATGGAGCGGCTGCTGAATCTCGATGACTTGTATTTGGCCGTATTGCTTGCATCAAAAAGCTTGAATGTTCGTCTGCGACCAGAGGTCAAGTCTGGCGAGAGCTTTGGTGCAGATCGGACGGTTGCAGAGGCCGTAGAGAGGGGAGCGCTGGAAGATGATGCCGCGCTTTTGGAACTGTGCATTCAACTCCGTAGCGAACGGCCGCCGGAGGCACTTCTTGATAACGTTGTAACAACGGTACGGGATCGTTTTCTCGGGTTCGAGGCGTTGGCTTTGGCGTCATTCGCCGAACGACGGGATCATACCGGAAAGATGGAGTTGCTGCCCGATATTCCGGGGATAATTGATACTGCAGAAGCGAAAGTTGGGCTTGTGAGGGCGTGGATACGGTGCTGGCAAGGTCGGGGTTTCTGGTTGAGTGTGATGCCGCCTGCTTGGTGGAATCGGCCGCGATCTCAAGGTGTCAGCATTGGCGGGCAGAAAGGAAAATTTGCTGCGATGGCGACTGTGCTTGGTGACAAAGCGGCTCAAAGAGTATTTTGGGACCAATGGTCCCCCGAACTCCTCAAGTTGTTTACGGAAGATGCAGGCGGGGGGGGCAGACGTCTGAGGGGCAATCAGCTGACACTTATGTTCGAAGGGCCTTGGGTTCACTGCCTGAGCTGCAGGTCGGTACACCGGCCTGTATCGGGACTGTTGCACTGCCTGGATTGCGGTGAAACGGCTGTGCGGGCATTGGATCCGGATACCGATTTGGTTTTCCTCGCTCGAAAGGGATTTTACCGCAAGGCTGTCACTGAAGCGCTTCAGGTGCCGCCGCGGCAGCCCATGGCGCTTATCGCTGCGGAGCACACTGCACAACTAAACGCACCTCAAAGTGAGGATGTATTTTCCAAGGCGGAAGAAAATGAGCTTCTCTTTCAGGACATCAAGTTGGAGAGAGACGGTGTACGAGGGACAGCCATCGATGTTCTGTCTAGTACTACGACGATGGAGGTTGGTATTGATATCGGTGCGCTTTCGGGCGTGGCCTTACGCAACATGCCGCCGGGACGAGCCAACTACCAACAGCGGAGCGGGAGAGCAGGACGTAGGGGTAACGCGGTAGCGACAGTTGTCGCGTTTGGAAGCGCTGATAGCCATGATGAGCACTATTTCTCGCAGCCGGACGACATGATCCGCGGAGATGTGGTCGATCCAATTCTAACTCTCGATAATGCAGACATCGTGCGACGTCATATCCGAGCTTTTCTCTTGCAGAGTTATCATCAGTATCGAATTCCTGAAATCGATCCCAATATGCGGCACGATCTTTTTTCTGTGCTGGGCACGGTATCGGAGTTCCGAAACGGGGATTCGATACTGAATCGTGCTGACTTCGACAAGTGGCTTGGGGAGCATGAAGAGATCTTGAAAGTGCGGGTCGGGTCATGGATTCCCCAAGAGCTCTCGAAAGGGGATCGCGATGACCTTTTGCAAGAGATGAAGGATGACTGTCTGGCAGCAGTCGATGGAGCCATCCGATCCAGGGCCAACGAAACTGGTACAGGTGGGGCGAGTGGCCCAGATGATGGAACTGGAACAGAGGACGCGCCGGAGCAAGGCGAGGAGCAATCACAGCAGTCGTGGAACTCGGGGAAACTGCTGGATCGTCTTCTCTATTGTGGAATCTTGCCGCGTTACGCTTTCCCAACCGATGTAGCGACGTTTCATGTTTTCGACCAAGCGCGCTCGACTAGCTTCAGGCCAATCATGCGTTTCGCACCGTCCCAGGGATTGTCTGTTGCATTATCACAATATGCGCCGGGCAAGCAAGTTTGGATTTCTGGGAAATGCTATACATCAGGTGCCGTCTACTCACCCGTGCGGGACTTGCGATATGAGGCTTGGAACGTGAGGCGTATCTACATGGAATGTTCTGCGTGCGGGTTCGCCAGGACGTACGAGACGAGAGAGGTGGAACGAGGCGAGACGCGCGACTGCGTAGCTTGCGGCAGCGACCATAGCTTTGGCCCGGGTCGAACCTGGTTACGTCCTCCGGGGTTTGCCCACCCTGTCGATGTTGAGGAAGTTACTTCTCCCGACGATATGCCAGAGACGAGCTATGCGACGAGAGCCAAGTTGACAATGGGTACACCCGATGAATCGGCGGGCTGGGTTACAATTAATGACCGCGTGCGTATTCTGGCGGACCGCCAGCATCTTCTCGTATCCAACACTGGACCGAAAAGAGACGGCTACACGTACTGCACACGTTGCGGCAGGATCGAGTCAAGCCATGAGCGGGAGCCGAAGCTCAACGCGGCGCATCGAAAACCCTATCCTGAAAAGGACTCCAAGACAATTTGCGAAGGTGTAAACCCGACTAGGCACCTCGTGCTCGGGACGGACTTTATCACCGATATTGCGCTCTTTTCCTTTAGTGTGAAACCCCCACTAAGTCTCCGGCCAGGTCACTCATCTACTAACGTCGCTCTGAGAACCGTGAGCGAAGCATTGGCCAAGGCGGCCTGCCAGTTGCTTGAAATTGAAGCCGGAGAACTGATGGCCGAATTCCGACCGGCTCTCACATCTGAAGGGAAGAGGGGGACGGAGGCTGAGATTTTTCTGTATGACACGCTGGCGGGAGGGGCAGGTTTTTCCCGCTTACTTGCGGATCGAGGGGAGGAATTACTGGAAAAAGCGCAGGTCCTGTTGAAGGCTTGCCCAGAATCATGCGATGCATCGTGTTACAGGTGTTTGCGAAGTTACAAGAACAAGTTTGAACACAGCCTCCTTGACCGTCACGTAGGGGTAGAGCTTCTGGAATATCTTGTGACCGGTAGACGGTCCGTCTTTAATGCAGAGCGCCTGCGTCATTCAACCGTACTCCTGTACCATGATCTCTTGCGCCAAGGTCTCACGGGAGTAGAATTCAAGCTGTACGTACAATTGGACAGCGAGTCAGGGAGTCTGGTTGCTCCTATTCTCGCGACGACAAATTCCGGAAACAGGTTCATCATAGCCCTTTCCGGTCCTTTGACGTCTGGGCATCCCGTCGATCCGGCCATCGCGGAGTACCGAGACAACGGTGGCATTATTCCTGTGATGGTGGAAAACGAACTGGTAGTTCGCGGTAACCTACCCTCTGCCGCCAATGCCGTGACACATGCGATTGAAGATTAGAGGTGAGAAGAAGCGTCGAGGTCGAGAACTCTCTGGGAGCGGGGGTAAAGAATTCGGCCGTGGCAGGCACGAGGAGCGAGAAGTAAGAGGTATGAAGTTCGAGGTCGCTACCGAATGGCCAGAAGTGAAGATTGTCGATCTCACAGGTCTTGTTGAGGTGGTCTATGCGCCGGTACTCCGCTTCGTATTCCCAGTCCTTGAATTTGGTTCGGAGTAGCTGCTGCAGTTGGCATTTGTCCGGGATGAGCTGTACGAATTGCAACCGCTTCGCGGCGACCCCATGGCTAATGGCCACACGTGCCCGCCCAGCGCGTTTCGGATCGACTCGTACGTTCTCTGCGAACGAGCCTGCGCGCCCAGTTGGGACCACGTCCTAAGCTGGCTCTTTGGAAACGTCACATCAGCTCCCGTACATCGTCTCCGGTCCCGCTATGAGAACGGTGGTGTGGACCGTGATGGACGGTGTGTGGGGTATCGACAGGCTCGTGCGGGTCTGCGGATTGCTACCGACAAGATATTTGCCCCCAATTGCTGTCACTCGACATTCAACATTGCCCCCTATTGGAGTGGACGCCCCTGAGGTAGGACAGTAACAGGCCTCGACTTTGACCAGTTTGCGGGCCCGTTCCTCCTCGAAACGGTTGGGGCCGAGATAACCTATCTGCATACGAGGTATTTGAGAAACCTTTTGAAACGATCATCACAGTACAGACCAAATTCGTAATCACAGATGGGTCACTGGTCATCGCTCTTGGGATAGGCAATCATCATGGGACGGATCTGGTTGTAAAGCAGTGCATTATGGGGATGATTGTTCAAGTGACCCCTAATGACGAAGGTGCAAATGTCCGCCAGTTGAAGATGGCGGGATTCCATTTTCTTCGCCCAATGTACCGTATCCCGAATGTGAGTTAGGGGCATATATTCGATTGCCATACCTTGGCGAGGAATATTGCCATTCCGCATCCAGGAATGGACCTCTCGAATGGTTTGCTTTACCCTCGCACGGTCCTCAGCTATCAAAATTGCGGCCTCTTCCGGCCAAGCTTCGCGCATCACCTTTTCTATCAGAAAGGCACATTCCGCAAAAGCAACTGCATGGACAATGATGTCTCTCCCGGCTTCACTCAAAACGGTATCAGGCGGTACTGTCACCAGTTTATTGCGGGGGCAATAGCCAAAAACAATGGGCATTTCAAACTTATTTGGTATTTGGACTAGATCATCTAGGATTTCAAGGCGCCTATCGAGAGGCCACAGTTTATCATCTCTAAAGAACTTGGTTCCGCTCCAAATGTTTGTGGCGTGAAAAACAAACCCATCTCGATGCTCTTCGGGGATATGTTTTGCGACTAGACGTTCTAGGTGTTCTTCGACAGGTATTAGCTGCGTGTCTCCATTAACAATGACGCCAGCGACAACGGCTGGCGATTCTAATCGCGATGTACCGCCTTCATCCAAATAGACTATACGCACGACCCTGCGACCATTTTTTGCAGCGAGCTATCAATTGCCCACAATCTATGCAGCGAAATCTTGCTGAGTCTACACCAAGTATTGCGGTCCTCGTACTCCCGGCATGATCTACGACACCTCGGCTCCGCGCATCAGCGCTTCGATCCGGTCGGCGATCTTCTGAGCGGGCTCACGGAGCTGGGCGACGGTCCAGTCGGCGGCGTAGCCTTCGGTGACGTCATTGGGGCGTGCGTGGTTCACCAGCCGCTTGGTCAGCGACGGGGGCAGCATCAGCTCGCGCTCGGCGACGGTGATGAAGCAGTTCCGCAGGCCGTGAAACCAGAACTTGGCGCTGCCGGCCTTGTCGATGCGGCTGTAGAGATGGTGGATATCCTGCACATGGCCGGTGGCGCTGGCGGGCGAGGGAAACACCCAGTCGCCAACGCCTGGCGGGTAGTCGTCGAGCGCGGCCAGGCGGCGATCGAGAATGGCCGCGAGTTGCCGGGTGATCGGAAGCTCCAGGGGCACGCCGGTCTTGGTCTTCTCGACCCGGAAGGTGAGCGCTGCCAGGTCGATCCGCTCCCAGCGGAGTGTGAGCACCTCCTCGCGGCGCATGCCGGTGTAGAGCCCGAACCAGAGAGCGTCCCGGATCGCCGGGTTGTGCACCTCCGCCTCGATCCCGGCGCGCCAGCACGGCAGCACCTCTGCCGGGGCCGAGATCTTGCGCCTTGTCTTGCGGTGGAACTTGCCGCCGCCGGCGAGCCAGAGATCGACCGGATTGCGCAGCCCGTCCAGGTCGACGCAGGGCATGCGGTAGACCGAGCGCAGAAGCGACATCGCCCGGTTGGCCGCAGACCAGCCGTGGTCGGCCGTGTGTTGTTGAAGCGGGTCTCGACATCCTTGCGCGCGATAGCGTCGAGCGGGCCGGTGAGCCAGTCGCCCAGATACCGCTTCGCCTCGTTGTCGTAGCGGTAGAGCTCGTTGGTGCGCTTCGAGCGGTTGGGACTGGCCGCCATATACTCTTCGAAGGTATCTCCGAGCGTGGGCATGCTGCGCGCCTCGGCGCGTTCCTGCGCCGGATTGTCGCCGTCGGCGACCTTGCCGAGGATCTTCTGTGCCTGTCGCCTCGCCTGGTCGGCCGTCACCTTGCCGTAGCGGCCGATGACGACGCGCTTGTTGGGCGCCTTCCGGCCGCCGTCGCCGGTACGGTAGTTGACGATGAAGGACTTGGCGCCGCCGGGATGGACACGGATGCCGAAGCCGGTGAGCTTGTCGTCCCATGCGATCCAGGACGTGTCGGTCGGCTCAAGCGCTTCGATGACCCGCTTGGTGAGTGTTGTGCGCACCTTCGCGGTACGTTTTCCGGTGTTCGTCTGCATGGAGAAAACATGGCATCGCGCGGGAATTACGTCAACACATGCGACAACACCAGAAAAGAAATGCTTGACACTCAATGGCCCTGTATGGCCGCATGGTCGGAGACTGCGAAGCCCGTAACACCTTGAATAACATGACTAAATGGCACTGTTTGGCCTCGGTCGGCTTCCTCTGGCCCAATATTGGAACGAGTCTCATAACCTGAAGGTCGCAGGTTCAAATCCTGCCCCCGCAACCGAAAAAAACCGTTATTCCAACAGGATAGCGGGGTTTCTCATTTCCGTATCCCGTGCTGCATCCTTTAACCGTAAGCATACCGCAAGCGGAGTCACGCCAAGTGGGGACGCCCGAAGTCAACCGGTGAGGGTCGGAGTCGAAGACGGGACGAATTGGGCGGGCGCGCCGTCGTGGTGCGAAGCGCGGGGCGGCGATTCAGAAGCGAGCCGAAGCTCGCACGATGGTCGTCGCGTGACGAAGGGCGTCGCCCCTGTTCGTGGGCAACGGATCAGACGTGTGGCGGCCGGTGGCGGTGATCACCGGAAGTTTCACGACCTCACGGCAGGGGTCAAGGAGCCGTGCCCCGCAGATCGCGAAATCGGCATATGAAGGAGAGGTGCCGCCGAGAGACCTGGTTTCAGATGCAAACGCTTCTGAGTACCGAGTTCGAACCCTCGTCGTGCCAGGTACGACCGCCGAAGCGATTGGGGTCCAATATTGGGTATAGATTTGCAAAGGTCCAAAGAGCGGAGGTTGCTGTGACGAAGGATGCTTCCGAGGATTGTCGAATCGTTGATCCAGATTCGCTTCCCGCGCAATTTCCTACTCATCGACATCAAGGAAGATTCTGGGAAAGCTTGGGGAGAGCGGTTGGTACGTTCGGCTTTCTGGAAGAGGTCTTGGGAAAGGCAATCTTTGCGCTATCGGCCACGAAGCCATATTATCCGGCGGAAATGGACGCGGCCTATGAGAAGTGGTCGCGCGGACTGGAGAGAGCCCTGACCGATCCGCTGGGTAATCTCATTGGGGAATATGAGAAGGCGATTTGTGAACATCCAGACGCAACCGCTGACGATCTCGACTATCTGATTTGTCGACTCCGGGAAGCTTCACGGATACGAAACGTGCTGTGTCATGGATCATGGCGGGCGCCAGAACTCTCAAGGAGCGTCCGTTCCGTTGTTTGTCGACAAGAAGGGGAACGTGTTCGATGCTGCAGTTGACTGTGCGTTCCTGGACCAGGTTCAGCGACATGTAGCCGAGCTCTCATGCGCTGTGGTGAATTCGGTAACACGGATGGGATGGCAATTTCCGGGATCTTCGGGACCGGGGAGGCCGATCGCCCGGGATTGACAAGAGGTCCAGGTGCATCGGCACCCTGGCCGGAGGCGTAGCGCCTGGGGGCGGTGCGCGAGCCGAGTAGCGGACAAGCGGGCCTTGGGGCGGCAAACCACGGAGCAGTTGCAGTGCGGGAATGGACCAGACGGTCATGCCTGAAGATTGCCGGGACAGGGCTTCTGGCTGCGGGGTTCCTGCGTGCTACCCAAGCTGCGACTGCGAGCGAAGGGCATGAGAAAGAGGCGGGCATGAACCAAGAGGCTGTTTGGACGGACCCGGCAGACACGATGCCGGTCGAAATCTTGCGGCAAACATTTCAGGTTCGAACCGAAGCCGGAACCGGTACGGCGTTTACCGTCGAAGTGGACGGTCGCCAGTACATAGTGACAGCCCAACATGTAGCTGGCTCCATGGCGCCTGACGTCCTGGATATGCAGACCAGCTCCGCAGGCTGGCGCCAGGTGCCGGTAATGGCGGTGGGCATGGCAGGGCCACCGGTGGATGTTGCTGTCATGGCTACAGATTCGGTACTTGGATCGCGAAGCAGCGTTCCCGTGGGAGTCGGCACGGTAAGCTATGGCCAGACCGTGCGCTTCCTGGGATATCCGTTCGGACTCGATTTCACACCCATACCGGGTGTTCGAACCGCGCCGCTGCCGTTCATAAAGGCCGGGATACTCAGCGCTCTTCGACCGGTGCCGAATGAAGCGGGCCTTCTTGAGCTTTTTGTCGATGCCGCCGGCAACCCCGGGTTCAGCGGGGGGCCGCTTGTCCTGCCTCGACGTTCGACGGCGGAGGGAGATAGCATTGCTTGGCATATAGCTGGCGTGGTTACGAGCGGCGTTACCCATAGAGTACCGTTGAAGGACGTGTCTGGAGCGGTTGTCGGTTTCGTTAACGTCGACGCAGGAATACTGCGCGCGACCAGCATCGATGCAGTAACGCGCATGATCAGAGCAAATCCCTCGGGCTATCCTTTGCCCGAATAGTCGAATGAGGTAGAGGGGAGAAGTGGCAGCGATGGGGGGAGACGAAGAAGTGAACAGCGGTGGCGAGTTAGAGGATCTGTATGAAGATCATTTGCCGTACGAGGCGGCGGCGTCTCTAGATCAGCGATTGTCTCCGTGCTAGCCGGCAATGCTCTCATTCCACATTCGGCGCGGGGCGGGCGTCGGTCAGTAGCCGATCACACAGAGCGAAAAGGGCATGGAGATACGAGAGTGGCCGTAGAGCGCTTGGGCCACGGACACGATGTTCTCATAGTCCCGACTGACAGTCGCCCTTCCGCCTGTTCTATACCGGTAGGCTTGGGGCACGGCTAACAGAAGATGTTCCATCTCCACCATGACAAGGGCCTGTATCAGGTCCCGGTATATCGCGTTCCCCATCCAGGCCCGTCCCGCCTCTACTTCAAACCCCGCACACCACTCGGGGTGCCACGCATCGACCTCGTACTGAAGGTCGGGCACGGCATTTTCTCCGAAGAATACCGGGCGCTTGATTTTGTCCTTTGCCCGCTTTCCCGCCTCGACTTCGAAGCCCAGCGTGACTAGGTCAGAGCGCAGCACGGCGAGCGTCTGATCGCTGGTGAGCCCCTTTTCCAGTTTGGCGGTACAGATCTGGCTGTAGTACCGCTCGAACACAGCAATCACCGTCCGAATGAAAGTGGGCGGTGTCTGTGTGCGGGGAAATGTGGAGAAGCGAACGCTCACTCAAACCTCCAATTCTTGATCGACTGACTGGCCCTCAGTGATCAGTCAAGGTCGCATGCTAGCGAGCACGGTACTAATGCTTTCATAACCCGACAGTGGACTCGCGGCGATTGTTCTGGCTTGTTTCCCGCATGTTCACTTGTCTTCTTTCATTCCGCGGTGGTAGATCAGGATTGGCTTGAACATCAGGTAGGCTTCCCAGAGTTTCCGTGTTCCCGGCAAGGGCTGCCGCTTTGTTGGATCGAATCCGGCGATGCCCGCCAGATCGATAACGAAGGATTTGATGTCGGGCGCAGGTTCGGGCGGAGCTCGGGCATTTCAGATCCTGAGGAGGTATCGATAGTTGTAGAGGCAGTCGATGGCCTCCTGCCCGACGACCTCGCTGGCCGGGGTCTGGGGGGCCGTCCGGGCCATGAAGTTCAGGTCGTGGATATGGCAGGCGGTAATCACATCGAAGACGAGGCACTTGCGCAAATCGTCGGCATCATCGAGTTGCCGGTCCTTGATCCGGGTGCCGGTTTTCAGCGCGCTGAACCAGGTTTCGATGGACCAGCGCTTCTCGTACCACTGGACGATCTGCTGCGCGTGTTCGGCGGTTGGCTCGCCCCGGTTGGCCAGCAGCAGCCAGTGCAACGGCTCCTTGCCTTGCGGCGGTTGGCGTTCGGTTGCCGAGACTGCGAGCATCTCCGTCGGGGTCTGGTCCGCGGCTTCCTTCGGCGCCAGCAGGACCACCCTGCAGGCGCGAAGGTCGAGCTTGACCTTGCGTTGCTTGCGCTGGCGCGGGCCGCCGCATGGCGGAACCAGGATTGTCTTGCGTGCCAGCGGCTCCTGTTCTTCGACATGCGTCCAGAGGTTGCGGGATTTTCCGTCGTCCAGCAGCACCCTGCGCTGGCGCGCCGCATTGGAGCGCACCAGCAACCCGGCATGGTCGATGGCCGCCTTGCGCAGCATCTCCCAGGTATCCCCTTCACGATCGCAAACGGTGATCACCTCGGTGTCCGGGCAGGCATCGTCCAGTTCCCGGGCCCGCTGCATCCCTTCCAGCCAGCGCGCGCTTTCGGTGTCCTTCCCGACACCCGTGACCTTCTCCTGTTCCGTCGTACGGAAGTCGGCATTCAGGTTGTAAACGCCCAGCGGCCGGCCCACAGGGTTGACCGCAAGCCCGAAGTGCGCCATCAGTCCGTGCGCGCCCGTGCCGCGTCCGCCGATGGAACAAAGCCCGTCCGTCGCCTTCAGGCCGTGGTAGTTCAGCGTCGTGGTGTCCTGTATCGCCAGCACCACCTTCTCCATCTGGCAGCGCTCCACCGTGGAGGCCTGGTGGGGCTCAAGGATGTGCTGCATGGACACGCCCTCGCTGGACAGAAGCCGGTACGCCGCCTTGCGTTCCGCCCGCTGCGGGAACAGCACCGGAATCGAGGCCCCCGCAAGCCGGAGCCACGCCCGCCCCATCTCCACGATCCGCCTGCGGACGCGCCCGTCGGAATGGCTGCAGCGAGCATATTCCCGCTCCGCCCAGTCGGCGCCCGCCGGCAGATACACCGGCTCGGGCGGAACAATCCGGCGCTCCGGCAGAATACATAACGTCTCCTCCCAGTGCGCCGACAACGGCTTCATCCAGACCGCGCGCCCGACCCCTGGCCGCGTGCTCCCCGGCGGCTGGCCGGAGGTCGGCCGCGGGCAGCAGGACCATCCGCCCGCCCGGTAGCTCTCTCCGGCATGTTCCGGGCCGACATAGGTATAGGCCAACACGGGCCGCGTTGCATAGGCCTCGCTCCAGTCCCCGGCAACTCGATCCGTCGCCATCTCCAGCACCCGCGAGGCCAGCCCGTGAATGCGGGGCAGCAGCAGAAAGCGGTGATTGCACAGCACAAGCCCAAGATGGGCCGCGCGCGCGTCGGCCGACCAGCCGATCCATTCGTCGCGCGCCTTCTGGTGCCAGTTCGCGGCTGCAAAGCCGATGCCGCCCAGCACGCCGTAGGCCGAGGAACGGATCCAGTAGCGCAGCTGCCCTCCCGGCGCTCGCTTCCAGCCGAGAGGATGCCAGGCCTCCAGCATCGCTTCCCAGCAACGCCGGTCGTCGCCCTCCGACGCCCTCTCCAGCGACAGGCTGCCGAGATCCCGGATCCCGCACCGAAGCGCCGAAATCGCCTCAAGACCGTCCGGCGCCGGCACCCTCGCGGCTGCTTCCGGCACGCCCGGCCTCGCGTCCGGCAACCGGAACCCCGCCTTCGCGGCCACCTTCGGCAACACCTTGCGGGCCGACGCCAGCGCCAGTCTGCCCTTGCTATCCTTCCAGTCGGCAAGTTCGCACAGCAGACGCGCCAAGCCGCAACGGGTCGCTCCCGGCTCCTCGGAAGCCGCGACTACACGGGCAATCGTCTGAGCACCGAAATGGCGCAATCCAATCTGCATGCCGCAGCAGTAGCAGCATCAAGACCGCGAGTCAACAATGGCCCGATGAAAGGTTCTAATGGCAAGGTTGGTCGACCTCTTCTCCCACAACAGCGAAACCATTCCGACTTCACAAGCTCGCGGCGCAATCCACACCAATACCACGACTCAGCGCCACCCTCGAAGGGTCCGGCGCGGCAGGAAGCGAGACTTATACCAATGCAACCAATTAATCATCGAAGATTTCTCATTGACGGCCTCAGCCGCAGCCCATTCTCGGCTTGTGATTGACTTGATGAGGTCTGGAGCGTCCTCGAATTCGAGCCATGCCATAAAGTCGGGGATCACGAGTGCTGGTGGTAGGGTTGAGACATGGTTCGGACACCCTTAGCTTGGTGCATGAGCCGCGCGGAACAGGCGCGGAAAACGAATGTGTGATCTAGGGAAGAGTGCAATGGCTGCGCCGATTACGAAAAGTTACGCTCTCGTGGGTGACGCCGACAACGTTCGCACGCTCGAGAACGACCAGTTCGAGAACGAGGTCGAAGACCAGTGGTTCTCGGCAACCGTTCCGAGAAAGCAGATGAAAGCACTGATGCAACGCTCGAACACGGAGGCCGCAATTCACTTCGGCATCTGGGGTGTTCTGCTGATTGGCTCGGGTGTCGGTGCGGTGCTGACCTGGGGCACCTGGTGGACCGTTCCGTTCCTTCTCTTCTACGGCGTGATGTACTCGATGTCGGATCATCAAGCCCATGAGCTGAGTCACGGCACACCCTTCAGGATCAGATGGCTCAACAACGTGCTCTACTGGATCAATGGCTTCATGACGCTTCACGAAACCTATTATTGGCGATGGAGTCATACTCGGCATCACACCGATACGCTTCACGTAGGGCGCGACCCCGAGATTGCGGTGATGGCACCGGCCGACGTGGCCAAGCTCTTTCTCGACTTCTTCTTCATTATCTCGGGCTCGGTGCAGATAGGAAACATCTTCAAGCATGCCCTCGGTCGGGTCGAGGGCGACGGCGCACACTTCATTCCCGACAGGGAGCGCCGGAAGGTGATCTGGAACTCGCGCGCCTATTTGGCGGTCTTCGTGGCAACGATTTGCGCGGCGGTAATCTGGCGGACGTGGCTGCCGATCCTCTTGGTGGTGACCCCGCGCTTCTACGGCGGCTTCTTCCCGCAGTTCTTCAACATCACCCAGCATGCAGGGCTGAAGGAGAATTGCTTGGATCACCGCGAGAACTGTCGCACGTTCTACACCAATCTGGTCTTTCGCTTCCTGTACATGAACATGAACTACCACATCGAGCATCATATGTTCCCGATGGTGCCATTTCATCGGCTTCCCGCGATGCATGAGACGATTAAGGATCAATGCCCGCCGCCGTATCCCAGTGTCTGGGCCTGCTACGCAGAGATGATCCCGGCGATTCGAGTGCAGCTAAGGGACCCCGCCGTTTACGTTGAGCGCCCGCTTCCCGCGAGTGGGTTCGGCGCGCAGTAATTCGGCATGATTGCTTCGGCTGGACGTGCCGGCGGATCCTGGAGACCGGGTTCGGCGGTCGGCAAATCGGCGGATCATGGGGCAAGGTAGACGGCGACACCTCTGTCCGAACACTGTCTTGCGCTCGCGACCGGGGCATCAACTCCGTCGATACGACGAGACTCTGCGGGTCCGGGCATTCGGAAGATGTTGTTGGCCATTGACCGGACGCCAACGGAGTGGTCAGGTGACAAGACCAGTGTCACTCTTGTCGGGACCAGGGCACAGCCGACCAACTGGCTGAGCCCGGGTGACGAAAGACATTCTTTTCTGTTGTCCGGAATGGCGACTGCGCCAGTATGTCGTGAACTCGCTCCGCTGGCCCGGGGTCGACCTCCTGGACTGTTCTCAGCCGTGCAACCCGGGGCCGACCGGCCATCGCGAACTTGACTGCCTGCGCCGCCGGGAGCAGGCCCGCGTCGAGCGCAACGAGGAGGCGACGGCAGGCGTGATTGACAGCCAGATAGTGAAGACTTCGTAGTGCGGCGGGTCTCAAGGCGATCACGGAGGCAGGAAGATTTGCGGCCACAAGCGTCCTGTCGTCACGTACGATGAAGCCACGCTGCTGTCGGCGCAGGTTCATTCCGCCGACATCCGGGGTCGAGACGGGGCAGCGGCGCTTCTGCGCCAGGTTCATGAAGCGCATCCGGAGGTGACAAAGATTCTGGCCGATGGCGGCTGTGCAGGGGAAAATCTCAGGGCGGCACTTAGTCCGATACCGCCGCGATTTTCTGTTGAGGTCGCCAGGATGGGTTCCCCCGGTTGCTTTGAGATGCTTCCGGGACGCCGGGTCATGGAACGAACCTCCGCATGGCAGACCCGTGTGGAGGCGGCTTGCCAGGGACTTCGAGCGGACGGTCGAGATGGAAGACGACTACCGCGTCCTCGTCGAGGAAAATGATCCGCCTGAAAGCATTGAGAGTGTTGCGGCATGGTTCGCTGCCGTCTACGATGGCCCGATGTCCTGGGAGTGCCGTTGACCTGAGACGCATTCGATCGAGGATCCGCAAACGGACTTCACACTCTCTTTGGACAGCATATTCTCTCACGTTCGGGTGGAGGTTGCCTGAACGGAGGATTGATTGCCCCGGCATCGGGGCTTCCGGCCGAGAACTGAGGGTGAACCGGACACCCGTGAACTGGGAGGAAACCCATGAAAAGGATCTTGATCGCCACGGGCGTTGCGTCGTTGATATCGACAGCCGCCATGGCCGAAACCGTCGGTTACGCAATGTCGGAGTTCAACGACAACTGGCTGACCATCATGCGAAACGCGGCTGTTGAATGGGCTGCAGAGAACGGCCACGACCTGATTATGGAAGACGGCCAAAGCGATGTTGGGCGCCAGCTTGACCAGATCAACAACTTCATTGCTACGGGCGTTGACGCGATCGTTGTTGTTCCGATCGACGGCAATGCGACCCAGGCCCTGACCAACGCTGCCCAGTCGGCCGGAATCCCGATGGTATACGCAAACCGCGTTCCGGGTAACTTCGACACACTGCCGGACAACCAGGTGGTCGTCGCTTCGGATGAAACCGAATCCGGCACACTGGAGACGTTCCATATCTGCCAGATGCTGCGCGCCGCGGGCAAGGCCGACGGGGGCGCTCGTGCATTCATCCTGCAGGGTATGCTGCATCACCCGGCTGGCATCCAGCGCACCAAGGATATCCACGATGTCGTTGCCATGGACATGTGCAACTTCATCGAGATTATCGACACCCAGGTCGGCAACTTCGCCCGCAATCAGGGCCAGGATCTCATGACCAACTGGCTAACGACTGGTGATGAATTCGACGCGGTAATCGCCAACAACGATGAAATGGCCATCGGCGCCATCCTCGCGTTAAAGGCCGCTGGCGTTGATATGGACAGCGTAATTGTCGGCGGCATCGACGCAACACCGGACGCGCTTCAGGCGATGGCCGCGGGTGATCTCGACGTCACCGTGTTCCAGAACGCCGCCGCTCAGGGCGCCGGTGCGGTCCAGACTGCTATTGCACTTTCCAGAGGCGAGTCTGTTCCGCGCTTCGTCCGCATCCCCTTCGAGTTGGTAACGCCCGCAAACATGGCTGACTACGTCGGAGCGAACTGAGGGAAGATATCTTCTTGGTGAGCGGCTGGCGGCCGCTCACCAATACTTAGGGAGTATCGGCGTCTCTTCGCCCCAATACCGACACGCCGATAGGAACTTTCGTGGAGGATAGAATGGCCGAGACCGTGCACGGCACCGGAGGCCAGACCTACGAACAAAATAGACGCAGGATGCCACCGGAACTCGGCGTGTTCATCGCGCTCATCGTAATCGTTGTGATTTTCGAGGTTCTTGGCGCGTTGGTCGTCGAACAAAGCCTGCTGTTCGACACGAAGGGACGCTTCGACGGACCACTTGGTCTCTTCAACGTCGCACGGCTGAAGATCATGATCCTGCAGGTCTCGATCATTGGCATAATCGCCATTGGTTCGACCCAGGTCATCATTTCCGGAGGCATCGACCTGTCTCCCGGCTCGATCGTAGGCGTTGCTGCAATGGTTGCGATGAGTTTTGCCCAGGTGGCCGAGGTCAACGGACTCCCCAACCCCAAGCCGGTTTTCGGTGCATGGGCACATGACATACCGGCCGTCGTGCCGATCGTGATCGGGCTTGGCGTCGGCCTGGTCGCGGGCCTCGCCAACGGCGCGCTGATCGCCTACACCCGCATCCCGCCGTTCATCGCGACACTCGGCATGATGGTGTTTGCTCGCGGTGCCGCGAAATGGTGGACAAAGGGCGAACCGGTGTCGTTCCCGTCCGAGAGCTATGCCGCCATCGGTTCGGGCATGACGCCGGTCGTGATCTTTGTCGCTCTCGCGATCCTCTTCCATTTTCTGCTGAACAATACGGTTTACGGCAAACACACCTATGCCATTGGATCCAACGAAGACGCGGCACGAATGTCAGGCATCAAGATCCAGCGGCACAAGATGATGGTCTACGCCATCGCCGGGGTGCTCGCGGCAACGGCAGCCATTGCGCTGAGCTCGAAGAACCTCACCGCCCAGTCGGGGATGGGGATCATGTACGAGCTCGACGCGATTGCCATGACCGTTATCGGCGGCGTCAGCCTGAGCGGCGGTCGCGGCTCGATCATCGGCACGGTGCTCGGCGCGCTGATCTTCGGAGTAATCATCTCCGGATTCACATTCTTGCGTCTCGACGCCTTCTATCAGGAGATGGTGAAGGGCATCATCATTGTCAGTGCAGTCGTGCTCGACCAATGGCGGCAACAGCGCGTGGCAGCACGGGCATGACGGGAAATAGTGATATGAGCGACGACAATATTGTCCTGGAAACCCGCGATCTGACGAAGTACTACGGTGGTGTGCACGCACTCGAAGGGGCCAACTTCATCCTCCGAAACGGGGAACACGTGGGGATCATGGGTGACAACGGTGCCGGCAAGTCGACCTTCGTGCGTCAGATCACCGGCGTGGAGCAACCTACCCGTGGGGAGATCATTTTCGACGGAGAGCCGGTTCACTTTTCAGGTCCGCTTGATGCGCGTGAAGCTGGCATTGAGACGGTGTTCCAGACGCTCGCGCTGGCCGATGACCTCGACGTGCCGGACAATCTCTTTCTGGGGCGTGAAATGACCAGGTTCGACTGGCTTGGACCCTTTCGGATCCTCGATTACAAGGCCATGCGACAAGCCACGGTGGAAGGGCTGAAGAAGACGGCCGTCAAGATCCCGGACATAAGGAACACAATCCGCAACATGTCGGGCGGCCAGCGGCAGTGCGTGGCCATAGCGCGAACGGCCACATTCCATTCGAAGCTGACGATCATGGACGAGCCGACCGCGGCGCTTGGCGTGCAGGAAACGGTCCAGGTCGAGAACATTATCCGTACGTTGAAAGAGCAGGGCGAACCGCTGGTCCTGATCAGCCACAACATGCGGCAAGTATTCGATCTGGTGGATCGCGTGGTCGTGTTGCGTCGCGGTCGTATCTGCGCCAATCTCGACATCAAGAACGAGGATGTCTCGGGCGAGGATGTCGTGTCATACATCACCGGAGCCAGGACCGAGCAAGAATTCGAAGACGCGGCCTGACCTGGAGGTCGGGACCACCCCGGAATGGGACAAACGCCGCGTGGCGCTGCTTGCCCGGTACCGCCGGTTGTGGACCATCGAGCGCGCATTTCGATCCGTGAAGACCGTCAACCTGCACCTTCGTCCAATCTACCATCGCATCGCGCAACGGGTGCGCGCCCACATCTTCCTGTGAACGCTCGCGTACTATGTCGAATGGCACACTTGGGAAGTCTGGCGGGACCGGTTGTTCTCCGCTCCGGAACTCGAGGAAATCACCCGCACCCGCGATCCTGCGGCTCCGGCCGAACGCTCGTAGCACGCCAAACGCAAGGACGCAGGATGGCTCGAGGATGGCTCCGAAACGCACTGCTTTCGAACCCTTGCCGAAAGCCTGGAAATCATTCTCCGCAATACCTGCAGGATCCCGCGCGCCCGGCCGGGTGTTTTTCTCGCGCCCGAAGCCTTCGGTGTGGACGCAACGCCGACCAAATCCCAAACAAAGGCACTGGAGCTGCTGGAAACCATTCGGGGCCCAAGACACAGACACACTCGGCATCGCGCACCACAAAGCACAGGCTGGCGTCGCGAGCCAGAGGGCGGGCCGGGGAATCCGTGATGGCGAGCACGGGGAATTTTCTGATATGGGTGTCGGATACGGCTTTCGCGACGGGCGGCGCGTATTCGGCGAAACGGACCGCGAGCCGCATATCGCGCTTGCCGATCGTTGCCACCTGCCGGGGGAGCATGCCACCGACCGAGTACAGCAGATGGCACGGGAACTCGAGCCGTGTCAGGCCGTACGCGAGACAGGCCGCCACGGGGAATGCCCGTCGTTGTCCGATAACGTAAAGCGAATGCGCGCCATCGATCATCCGGATGGCTGCCCGCGAGGGACCGTCGTCGATATCGCCCTTCAGCGTGCCGGGCGCCAACAAGGAGGAATCCGCGAATTCCTGAAGGATGGCGACCGGATCGTGCTCCGCCGCCACCTCGAAGCGGGCTCAATGAGCCCAGATTTGGTCATGGAACGAGGCAGCCCCTCGATCAGGCGTGATCGGAACACGCGCTGCATGTCGGTGAAGCCCGCGAAACCGAAGGCTTTCGCAAGGCGGATGAGTGTTGAAGGTTGCACGCCGGTCTGCCGAGCGGTTTCAGCGACCGTCTGGAGCGCAAAGCAGTTCGGATCCGCTAGCGCGTATTGCGCGATCCGCTGAAGATGTGGAGCAGTTTCTCAAAGCGGACCTGGAATGCTTCCCGCAGCCGGTAGGAATCCTGATGGGGATCGGCATTGGCCATGCGCTCCAAGCCCGTCTGGATCCAGAGGATCGCCGGTCTCGGATGTTCCCGGCAATTCCCCACGATGCTGTCCGTCATGACCCGCGCGGTCCGCATCGCCCGTGCCGCAACAACCTGCCACCGGATCGTCCAGATGATCGCCACAGCTGCCCGCTGCCAGGTCGACGTACGAAAAATGTGAACTCTGCCCGGTGGACCAGGTTCAGACTTCCTGACATCGTGCGGCGCGAGGTATCGTCGACAATCAAGCAACTTCATGCTCGGCCGAGCAAATTCCTTTCTGTGTAACTCATTGCTGTATCGGATAGTGGCCAGATTAATCTGAGCTGAAATCCGGGATTTCGGTGGCCTCACCAACCAACTCTGTTCAGATGGGCCAAGGCTGTGCCGTGCGTTGGGTGCCTTTCCTGGCCATCAGAAACTCGGACGGACTCCAATGAAGGGTGCATCTAAAATTGTGTGAGTTCCGGAAGTCTGAGGTTGGAACTCGACCCCGCACCTGCGCCGGGTTGAGGTGTCAGGAAGCCAAAATTCAAGAAGTTCCCGAACCTGGCGTTGGGAATCGCGGTAGTGGTCACCGGAGTGACGACCCACTACTGGGCCTGATTGCCCGAGTTCTTCCGCCAGAGCGTGGCGAGCCACGGCTGTTCCGCCCGCGGTCGGCCGGGCGGTCGGTAGTAGTGGTGCAACTCCCGAAAGCCCGCGGCGGTGACGTAAGCCCGCCACGTATTGAGATCATGGAAGCAGCCGTAGCGCCCACCGGCCCAGCCTTCTTCATTGTTGCCGCGCGGGTTCGAGCAGAAGAGGACGCCGTCGGGCTTGAGGGTTGCGGCGAGTTCGCCGAGGACCCGGGCGAGCTGGCTGCTCGGCACGTGGAACAGCGAGGCGTTCGCGAAGATTCCGTCGAAGCGGGCAGCGGGCAAGTCGAGCGCGATGAAGTCCTGGTGCAGCACCTCACAATCCGTCGTGATGCGCGCCAAGGCGGCGAGTTCGCCCGAGCCGTCCAGCCCGACTGCCTCGTGGCCGAGCGCCGCGAACTGGCGCAGGTCCCGACCGGGCCCGCAACCCAGATCGAGAATGACGTGGGGTGCATCGCGCTTGATTGCGTCGAGTAGGGCCGCGATGTTCTGACTGACATCATGTTCTGCGGTGCCGCGACGGTAAGCCGCCGCGATACGGTCATATTCCGCGATCGTAATGGCGGTGACTTCTCGTGCCCGCACCGCGTCTTGTTCCGGGGTGGGTTCGCTCATCGCGCGAGCGTGCCATCGGGGATCGACGAGCACCACCGAAGTTGCGTCGCCTCGATCAATCTGCCCTCCTTGTAGCGTGGTGGCGGACGGGTCACCGCGTCCCGGATCTCCGGATCTCGCAACCTCCTTGTCGCGGAAGCAGGAGCCGGTCGTTCGAGGCGATCCATGCCTTGTCGTCGGGCCGGCGTCCAAGAGTGTTGTCGCCCGGACGGCACCCTGAAGTGTAGCGCCGGGTCGGGGAATCCGTTCGTCCGAATGAATTGGAAACCGAGAAGGCGGCGAGCGATGTCGAGGCTCCGGGAGTTGGCACGCAGATTGAAATTCTTGTGTGGGAGGGCGAGGTTGCGACGGTCGGCCCGGACATCTGCGTCGCTGAGAGCTGAGAATCGAAGAAATCTTCGCTGTGCCCGGCCAAGCCGGGTGCTGCCTGGGTCGCGACGAACCTGGTCTGGATTGATGGCATGCGCCCCGGTCAGCACGCGACTGCTCCAGAGTTCTCTGCTTGCGCACGTCCCGACGGAACCTCCGAGAGGTCTTTGCTGGGTTTCCTGAACCGTGCTGTCGGGGGTTGCCCTTGTTCGAAGACTGGCGATCATCCAGGACTATCCGGCGAACCGGACTATCGGGATGCCGGTCGTTCCTGGACCAGTGACGGAGAATTGCCGCCAGCTTCCGGGCCGGGAGCGGCGCCACGCCCGACAGAAGTGACGAACCGTGTGTCGAGTTTCGACCCACCGAAAATCGGCTTGGTCGGTCTCTTGATCGGCATTTCGACGATCTGGTCTACGTAACCCGCGGGAGTCAGTCGAACCCGCTGCCTGCCGCTGGCCCCGGCCATTCAGTGGCAGCCATCGGTATCGATCGTGCCGCCATCCGGCCGGCCCCGCACGCCGCGCGAGTCGAAGATGCCGTTCGGCGCATGGGGCGTGCCTGCGTCAAGGTCGTACCCGGCAGAGAATATGGCGCCGACGGACGGGCCGGGATTGGAGAAACACGGTTTTTCCCATCGGTCGAGATGGCGAGGCCGTTCGCTGTGGAGACCGGCAGCGGGAATGCGATGATCTGGGGCAAGGCGGCAGAATCTGCCGAATTTCTCCGAGAGGGTGCGCCATTCCTCATGGTGCCAGCCCGGAAGCGTCCCTTCGCGTCGGTGGTCGCGTCGTTGAAATGGTTGCCGGGAAGATGGGTCTCGGGATCCGAAGGGGCCGTGCGGGTAACGGTAACAGGATCCAGGAAATGGAATCCGGCCTTGGCCGCGGCGACAGCCCCCCCGGATGAACGTGGCGCAAAGCTGCCGGCGGGCACGCCGAATGCAACGGTGCGGCTCTCGTTCGTTGCCCGGTCGGTTCGGTGGATCGGGCCCTCGGGAATGTCGCCCCACTACAGGGCTCGACCGCGATGGTGTCCTGCCCCGCGAGATCGTGGCATTTGAGGGTCGCCAGCACGGCCGGCCGGTCAGCGCGGACCGGGATTGCCCGGTCGAGTGGGTTCGCGAACGCTCGCCGCCACGCGACGATCCCGCTCACCATAACCGCGGCGCAGGGCGGCTTGCCGAACGCCACCGTCAGAGCCGTTCGGAGTTTAGTGGCACATTCCACTTCGTGCTGAATTGGCGCCCGTCCCATCCTGTTGATGACGTGGAATTAAATAACACAGATAGCACGATATGGAGAGGGTCGGAGCCGCGATCACGCAGGCCATGGCCGGAAAGATCTACCTTTTGGGCACCCGTCCATGAGGAACCTGGACGAAATATGCCCCAACAATTGCCTTGAGCGCCGTCTTGAGGACACCTGTTTCGGCAAACAGAGAATGGTGTTCATGCGCGTATCTCCACTCCACGAACAGATTCTTGTTTTGCGACTATGCGTCTCTTATGCCCGGATAGTACGGCGGCAATCTTGCCACCAGGCTTGGAACTTCCGGCATCTTGTCTTCAAGTCGTCTCCGCGTGTTCTCTCCCAAGGCATCGAACAGCGCCAGAAGATCGTGAGTCTTATCAGGAGGCCCGTTGCGTTCTCTACATTGCCATGCCTTCAAACCGATCTCGGCGGCGAGGGACAGTAGGATCGGGACCGCTACAGACGTTCCTTCGGCCCGTGAACCGTCCCGCTGTCCAGACATGCCAGCGTCGTCGAGATGGTCCACAAGCCGCCCCAGTTCGCTTGCCCGGGTCATCATGAGATGGGGATGCCAGACGACTTCCCGTGTCACTCCACCCTCCTCGCTGACATCATGTCGGCCTGTTCGAGCACTATCCGAATCGCCTTTTCCTGACATGACAGGGTCAAATATGCCACCAACCTCCGAACGGCGCTGCCACCGACCCGTTGCCGGCGAACATCCGCTCGCCGTGGAGGTTGCCCCAGATCTGCGGGTGCCGCTCCGCCCAGCCCTTGCACGCGGGAGCGTTCGTGAACCGGGGCGCGGGTTCGGAGAGTTGCCGGCCTTCTCCGGCCCCCGCCGCGCCCGCCGTTCGCTAGGATTAGGGAGACGAGGAGTAGTCCTGAATGGAAAAGGACCTAAAGGCTCAAAACGCTTTTCCCCTGACAGCGTAGTCAGATAACATCACTGACTGGGAGACGTCAACCATTGCGCCGACATTCTGTTGATTACAACAATCTCATTTGAACGAATAGTAATCTGTAACGTACATCTGGGAGCGCGATGTCAGGAAGTCGATGTGCGCCAATGCCCCCACCCGCCACCGGTGTCCCACCGGGACTCAAGGGCCGTGTGGCACCACGCCGACGCACGCGATATTGCTCTGCGGTGTTCAGGGGACTGTGTGGAAGGATGCAACCGACGAATCCCGTCAGGAGGCTGGCCCGCGAATTGGGTCTATAATGAGTACCGTGGATCGTCGAACATTCATACGCGCTACCGGTGGCGCAGCCGCGGTGAGCTTGAGTGGCAGGCTGGGCCTGGCACAGACGCTTCCCGAGGTTGGTGCCCTGCATCGCCTCGTGGAAGAAACACCCCACGAACGCGTCGCCGCTGAACTCGCGGGCCTGATCCGCGACGGTCTCGATCACCGTCGCGCCCTGACCGCTCTGGCTGTCGCGACTTCACGCCTTGTTCAACCGTTCCCCGATGTCGGCTTCAAGTACCATACGGTGCTTGCGCTGCAGTCTGTCCACCTGAGTGCGCCGTGGAAAGGCGCGTTTTCCTGGTGGGTGCGAATCCCACCCAGCAACTGTCCTTCCGGCTGGTAGCGGCCGGAGCGGTTCGTGGAGGTAACGACATGGACTGAAGCACTCCGGAGAGAAGGGCTGCGTTGAGCAGCTCAGCGACCATGCAGGCCGGAGCGTGAAGCGAACGCCGAGCAGGCCTCGAAACAGGCAACGCGGGGGCCGACCCTCCTTGGGTTAGGGGAAGGCCGATGGCGGTTTGGGAAGAGAAGCGACACATGCACCAGACCGCGCCCGCCGGGGTAGTGGCGCCAGCATGCATGGAAGATGGAAGACGCGGCAACACGGGAAGCCCTGTCGGTGATGTGCACGCATCAACCGGACCCCCGTGAGGGGCAGGCTGGGCCGGCAGGGTGGCGGAGGGGTCCGTACTACTGGCGACGCCGAGTAATACCGGTCGAGGAAAGGGACCCCAGGTGAGGAAGGATGTTGAAGGGCGACAGGTATCGGGAGTGGCATGGCCTATTACCCCGGAGAATGCCGGAGAGCCTGGACGCATCACATGCGGAAGTGAAGGGCGGGTCCCCGGCGGCGGTGGTTTCTCCGGCGTCCGAGGTCTCGGACCATCAAGGCGTCGACAGGCTTGCTGGCAGGCGAGGCCGCAGCCACAGTCAAGGCGGGAGCCGTGCAGCTCCTCGCGGCCGAACCCATGCGGCCAAGACCCTTGCTGTTGCTGGAACTCGTCGCCCGTGTGCGAAGTGCATGATCCCACTGGAGAGCCCGGTGCCGGAAATCGGCACGCCGGGTTCGGGGAGCGGGGGACTGGAAACGTAGCCAAGGGAGCCGGACTGAGGCCCGTCGCGAAAGCGCCGGAACTGCCACCGGACCCTACCGCGGGCGCGCCAGCCCCCGACTCTACCGGCGCTCAACCTGCCGGACAAAGAGCGCTGGCTGCCGGTATTCTGGGCGCTCGACTATTTGAAACGCGCTCAGGAAGCGGAGCGCCGCCAGAGCGGCTGGACGATGGGTCCGCAGCCGGACCCCGTGGCCGGGACGGTGGGGTCGGCTCGAGAACGCCTGATCGATGCATTGGATCGCTGGGATCCAGAGGCTGTCGATTCCGCTGTCCTCGATTTCGCCCGACTCGCGACTCCGGAGCAGCTCTCCGAGCTTCTCTTCAGGTACGGCAGCCGGGATCTTCGTGCGATCGGTCACAAGACCATCGCGGTGCAGAACGTGCACCGCCTCCTGCCGATCGTCGGACCCGAATACGCGCCTCCCGTGCTTCGCTCACTCGCCGCAGCGCTCCAGAATCACGGCAACGACCCGAATCCTGCGACCAGCGACCTGCCTTCCGATCGAACCTGGCGGGAGTTCCAGGCGATGCTTGGAGAGATCCCGAAGACTTGGAAGCTGGGCCGTCGGGACGACGCCGCACGCAATGAACTCGTTCGCACGCTTCGCGAGGTCTCGGAGCTCGACGCGGGCCAGGCGGTGATCGACCTCCTGAAACACGGTGTGTCTACCGACTCGATATGGGAGGGCCTGTTCGCCTCCGCCGCGGAGCTGGTGTTGAGACGGCCGACGGTGGTCCCGGTGCATGCTCAGACATCCGCCAACGCGTTTCACTATGTGTTCCGGCACGCGCGAGCCGAGGACACGCAGCTTCTGGCGCTCTTGCAGTCGGCGGCTTTCATGCCGGCCTTCCGGCGCGGCGTTGGCAACACGCGACCCGATCTGCGCGTCGACGAGCTGGAACCGCTCCCAGTCTCTGGCAACGGCGCGGAAGCGTTGCGGGACGCATTCTCCGAGCTGCCGGGCGATCACATCTCCGGCGCTCGCAAGGCATTGCACTACCTGCAACACGGCGGCTCCGCAGACAGGTTGGTCGCCAGTGCGCGCCGACAACTGGCTCGCAACGGCCAGCACTCTCACGACTACAAGTTCACCGAGGCGGCCCTGGAGAACCACAGGGAAATGGCGCCCACCGCATGGCGCGACCGGATTCTGTCGGCCTCGATGGCATACTTCACAGGGTCCGCAACGGCGCCGAGCCCCGTTTCTCAAGAGGCGCTGCAGTTACTCGGGTAGCCGTTTTCGTGCGCTATCGTTCATCAGGTCGCAAGATCCTGGTGCCGACGTCTTCACCGACTCTTGCGGCCGCCTGGCGTATCGCATCTCGATCGAGATGGGCAGGTCAGGCGGTCGTAGTCACTTGGCTGTGGCCGAGCAGGTCCCCAATCATCGGCAGGCTCTCGCTCAGGGCAAGGGCGCGTGACGTGTATGCATGGTGGAGATCGAGGAGGCGGACCCCGTCGAGCCCGGCGCATTTGCGGATACCGTCGGGTTGGCCGGGTGGCGCGGCCCCCGGCGGAAACGGGAAGCGCGCCGTTGTCGGGCGTGTAATTGTCGACGGTGTCACCCAGCTTGGCTGGCTACGTCTTGGTGCCTGATAGCGGGCGGAAGCATCGGTTGTTCGGACTGATTATGATGCCAATGCCTTTCTCGGCATGACCCGGTCCTTTTCTCGCGCTTTCACCCTGCAGAGCATGCTGCGTCACCCGGCTGGCATCCAGCGCACCAAGGACATCCATGATGTCGTTGCCATGGATATGTGCAACTTCATCGAGATTATCGACACCCAGGTCGGCAACGTCGCCCGCAACCAGGGTCAGGATCTCATGACCAACTGGCTGACGACTGGTGATGAATTCGACGCGGTTATCGCCAACAACGATGAAATGGCCATCGGCGCCATCCTTGCGATGAAGGCCGATGGCGTTGATATGGACAGCGTTATTGTCGGCGGCATTGACGCAACACCGGGCGCGCTTCAGGCGATGGCCGCGGGTGACCTTGACGTCACCGTGTTCCAGAACGCCGCCGCTCAGGGCGCCGGTTCGCCCAGACTGCTATTGCACTTGCCAACGGCGAGTCCGTTCCGCGCTTCTTCCGCATCCCCTTCGAGCTGGTAACGCCCGAAAACATGGCTGACTACGTCGGAGCGAACTGAGGGAAGATATCTTCTTGGTGAGCGGCTGGCGGCCGCTCACCAATACCAGGGAGTATCGGCGACCTTTCGCCCCTATACCTATGCGCCGATAGGATCTTTGCCGTGAATATGCTCTCGCTGGTCCGGGTTCAGCGCGGCGACGGCTGCCGGGCGGGCCTCTGGCGGAGGCGAAATATTTTGCGTTGTAGCGCAACATGGTATCCGTGCGCGGGCAAGCTTGCCGGTCGTCAACCCCTGGCGAAATCCGGTTGGCTGTTGTTGCCCTATTGCGCTCGGCGCTGTAATCAAGCGCGCTTGGGCGCTGCCTTGAGGGTATCCCAGTTCACGCGGAGGCTTCCGTCGCCACGGGGTTCGAGGATGCCGAACTGACCGAGCTGGCGTAACCACCGAGAGGCGTTGCGGTTCACCATCAACGCCTCATAGTTGGTGTCGGGATCGCGATAGGGTGCGCGATCGCGCAGCATCATGTACAGGATCCGTGCGATCTTGTGCGCGGTGGCGACCAGAGCCCGCTTGCGTCCGCGCCGTGCAGCAATGCTCCTGGTGAAGCCAGCGAACTGGCAGTTGCTGGTTTTTGCGGCGGCATGCGCGGCTTCGACGAGGGTGGCGCGCAGGTGCCGGGAGCCCTTTCGGGTGGCACCGTGGCGGCGCTTGCCGGCGGTCCGGTTGTTGCCGGGAGACAGGCCGGCCCATGCGGCGAAAGCCTGGGCGGAGCCGAACACGCTCATGTCGGGACCGGTCTCGGCCAGGATCGAGGCAGCGGCCACCCGGTCGATGCCGGGCATCGTCTGCAGGATCTCCAACGCCTCCCGATGGGGCTCAAGGCGTTCCAGCATCATCGCCTCAACCGCGTGCAGCCGGATCTGAAGTGCGGCTTCGGCCGTCACCAGATCCTGGAGCATTGCGCGCTCCCAATCGGCAAGCGCGAAGGACAGGGCACTGCCGAGAGCCACGAGCTTGCCGCGAACATGGTGCGACAGCCGGCCCAGGATCACGTCCCGGGGATCGCCGGCGATCAGGCCGTCCAGCATGATCCGGCCATTGACGCCGAATACGTCGCTGATGATGCCGCCGATCCGCACGCCAGCGCGGTCGATCACTTTCTGCACCCGGTTGCGCACCCGTGCCCGCTCCTGGACCAGGCTGCGCCGATGGCGGCTGAGAGAGCGCAACGCAAGGAAGGTCCGATCCGGCACCAGGCTCGGACGGCCCAGTCCGAACTGACACACTCGCGCCAGCCAGCGACTGTCCTCGACATCAGTCTTGCGACCACGGAGTTGCTTCACGTGTTGCGCATGCAGCAGCTGCGCTTCGATCCCGGCTTCGCTCAGCCGGTCCCATGGCGCGCGCCAGTACACGCCAGTGCCTTCCATTGCCGCAGCCGAAACCTCATGCTCCACCAGCCAACCGGCAAGCTCCTCAAGGCCCGGCGGCAAGGCGCTGAAGCTCCTCGTCTCGCAGACCGGCTCGCCAGGCCCGTCGCAAAGACGCACCGTCGCGGTGATCTCCATCTTGTGCACGTCAAGCCCCGCGGCACGGGGGTGGACAACATGCAGCGCGTCATTCATCATGGCTCCATCTCCTCTGGAGAAAACAACAGGCGGGAGACGGAATGGAGGGCCGGGGGAGCACTCGCAGCGGCGCCGGATGGCGTCCCTGCGGTCGTTTTGCCGTTCGTTCTCGACTGCCAGGCAGCCGGATACTTCCAGGGGTTCGATGCCAGGCCATCCGGAACAGTTTCGTGACGTGGTCAAAAGCCAACACTAAGACATCGTTCTCGGTTCCGTCTCCCCCAACCAGAATAGCCCCGCAAGTCGTGAAATCGCACGACACGCACCCCTCCCGCAAATCGCGCCGAGCCCGGACCAGCCAGCATATTCATGTCCGGGGGTGCAAGATCTAACCGATCAGCATGAGAGTTTCGTGGGGGACAAGATGGCCGAGAACGTGCACGGCACGGGAGGCCAGAACTACGATCACAATAGACGCAGGATGCCACCGGAACTCGGCGTGTTCATCGCGCTTATCGTAATTGTTGTGATTTTCGAGGTTCTTGGCGCGTTGGTCGTCGAACAAAGCCTGCTGTTCGACACGAAGGGACGCTTCGACGGCCCACTTGGTCTCTTCAACGTCGCACGGCTGAAGATCATGATCCTGCAGGTCTCGATCATTGGCACAATCTTAAGGGTTCAACGCAAGGCTCTGCCTCAACGGCCAGGAATATCTCAAACGGCAGCTGACGAAGCGGGGCATCGACTTCGAGGAACTCGACAACGGGATCCTGCGCTGCGACGACCCCGGCGCGATGCAGGCCATCGCGCGGGAGATCACGGCACCGTAGATCGATGCTCGTTTCCGCAAGTGGCTGGCACGGCTGCCGCATCCCTTCAGCGCCCGAGATCGGGCCGCGGGTCTCCGCTTCCACCTCTCCTTCCTGCAAGTGGAGTTTTACCCTGACCCAGGTGTTCGACCGCCCCCTTCACGGCCGCGTCTTCCTCGAAGAGGTCTTGCGCGAGAACCTCGATCTCGGCCGGATCGACAACGTCCGGGTGACTTTCGACCGTGCCGCGTAGTAGCGGTTCGAGGCATGACGGAGAAACTGTAGACCCACAATCGGCATGAAATATTCGTTCGACGCCAAACCGGAATTGGCTCGCAGACCGTCGGCGATTTTCCAGAGCCCCGCCTCGAACTGCTCGATGCCGACGAAATGATCGGTAGCCGCGGAGCTCATACCGTTTCCCCTCATTCGACCATACTTCCCGGCATGCGTAGCCGCTTGCCCTCTTCCTCGGCGACGATCGGATCCAGGAAGGCGTTGCAGTCGTCAAGCTCGCGTCTGGTCTCCTCGACTGAGCTCCAGTCGACGGCCGCAGTCCATCTCTGCGCATAGTCAAGCATACGGATGAGGGGCTGGGGCCGGCCGACTTGTGACAGCGCCTTTGCCGCGGAGAGATAATTCGCGCGGTACACAGTGGGCACGACGATGCGCTCTTCCGCCGCCGCCGCCAACTCGACATTCATCATGATCCGTGCCGTCCTGCCGTTGCCGTCTGAGAATGGATGGACCTCGGAGACAAGGAATTTCATGAATACCGCACGCTGAAAAGGCGTTTCCAGGCTGCGGAAAAGGTCGAAACCCTGTGCCAGTGTGCCGGCGACGAGGTCTGGCGCGACGAACACGGTTGAGCCGGCACGGTTCTCCGCCTGCTTGAAGGTTCCGGGCCGGCTGTCGGGTCGACCTTCCATGATCGATGCGTGACGGGCCTTGAGAAGCGCTTCCAGTTCAGAGGCATTTGCCGGGGTGCGGGACATTTCTCGATGATCGGATACGATGCGCCAAGTGCCCAAGATGTCGTGCGCGTCCGCTGGCCGCTCGTTGGGAATTACGCCACGGAATACGATGTCGGCGGCCTCTTCGACGGCAAACTCGGTGCCCTCGATGAAGTTCGAGAAGTAGGCCTCGTAGAACGCGAGCGTCGCATTGCCCTCGGGCCCTCGAATGGGCGCCATTCGGGAGAGCGGGGGATGGTCGCGCAGTGCCGTATGAAGGGTCCGGAACTGAACCAGGCGGTCTGGATCGTAGGGGCGGCCCAGAAGACGGGCGACGGCGGGCGGTGCGGTCAGATCCACGTGGCGGGTGCCGAGCAAGGCTCCGATAATCGCATCGAGGACCGAAGCTTCCTCCCTGAGCTCGAGGGCGGGCGCCAGCGAACGGATCTCGTCACGCAGCCGGTTCGCCGCTTCTTCACCCGAACGGCGGATGAGGGTGTCAAGCCGTTCCTCGATCTCGGCTCGGCCGAGAGTGCGAGCCACGAGTCCGCCGCGCGCACGCGACCGACGCATGTTCTCCAGATAAGCGCGCGCAGTCGAACTGAGGAAAAGTTCGCCGAGAAACGGTCGGTCGGCAGGCAGCGGTCCTGGACCGCGCCGAGGCCGGAGGACAAGACCCGGAAGTGCGATATCCTGGCCGCGCCTGGTAATCAGACAGACCGAACCGTCGCTGGCTGGAGCGTTCTCCAGCGCCGTCCGGTCGGCAATCAGTGCTCCTGGAAAATACCCGGCGACGACGTTCCACAAGTTTCGTGCCACGATCGCCTCGGGCGGATCGGCCATGTTGCTGGTATAGAGCCGCGAGGCCAGCTTCAGACATCCTGACATTCACGGGTCGTCCAGAGCGGTTCAGGGTGTTTGTAATTCTCTGACGTAGTGCTTCTTTTCGCGATTTGTTGGAGCATTTCGGGGTTGCATCTGGCGCCGTAGTATGCTAATATACTCTGACTAGCATAAAGGGGTTCCCGATGCCTCCCTCCCTTCCGATGACACCTCCGGCAGCCACGCAGATCGGTGGCGACCTTTCCATGCAGACCTGCAAGGATTGGACGACCTACTTCGCGAATCTGGTTCCGATCGACCGCCATTCGGCGGAGGATGTTCGCGCCCGGCAGTGCCGCATGGCGCGCCTGCATCTTTTGAGCGGCATCCGGCAGGAGGATGTTGCGCATGCGTTCGAGGTCTCGCTTTCCACGGTGACGCGGTCGGTGCGGCTCTACCGGGAGCGGGGGGAGGAAGGTTTCCGTCAGCCTCGCCGGGGGCGCGGGCGGGTGGTGCTGAATGCCGGGCGAGTGCGGGAGGCGGAGGCGCTCCTCGCAGGAGGGATGAGCGGTAGCGCGGCGGCGCGTCGTCTGGGCATACCGGTCAGCACGTTCAACGAGAACCGTCGGGCGGGTGTGATTGGTGGCGGTGGTGGGAAGACGCGGGGGAGCAGCCGCAGCGAGCGCGACAGCCGTGACCGGGAGGCGCCGATGGGTCGCGCGACGCACGACGTTGCGGGGCGTGTGCTGGCGATGACCGGACAGATGGAGGAAGCGCGGCCGACGTTTGGCGAGCCCGCGCATGGGGTGGCTGGCGGCGGGGTCCTTGCAGGGCTGCCAATGCTGCTCCGCGAGGGACTGCTTGGCGCGGCGAGCCGGCTGCTCGGGCTTCCGAACGGCTTCTACGGCGTGGCGAGCGTTCTGCTGTTTGTCGCCTTCCTGGCGCTGGCACGGGTGCGCAATGCGGAAAGCCTGCGCTACCAGGCTCCGGGCGAATGGGGCATTCTGCTCGGCCTGGACCGCTGTCCGGAGGTGAAGACCCTGCGCCGCAAGATCCGGCTGATGGCCGGTCGCGACGGCGCCGTCCACGCCTGGCAGGACGCGCTGGCGCGGCAGTGGATGGCCGAGGACCCGGAAGCCTGCGCGACCTTGGCCGTGGACGGGCATGTGAAGACGTATTCTGGCCGCAAGGGAAAATTGCCCAAGCATTTCGTAGCGCGCCAGAAATTGTGCCTGCCGGCAAGCGTCTCGTATTGGGTCAACGCCCTGGGTGGCAGCCCGCTGCTCTGCCTGCACAAGGGGCTGGATCCGAAGATGGTGAAAGCCCTGGAGGGGGATATCGTGCCGCAGTTGGCGGCGCTCGGCGTGCTGCCGGCGGACGCGCCGGATCTCACCGTGCCGGAGCCGGGCAAGCCGGCTCTGACGCTGGTCTTCGACCGCGAGGGCTGGAGTCCGGCGCTGTTCCGGCGCCTGGCGCAGCGCGGCATCGCCGTCATCACCTGGCACAAAGGCTTCAAGGGGGAGGACTGGCCCGCGGCGGCGTTCCACCGGCTTGCGGTGCCCGTCTTCGGCCCGGCAGGTTCCGGAGAGACACAGGCCACCCTCGCGGAGCAGCGCATCGAACTGCGCAACGGGTTCGAGGTCCGGCAGATCCGCCGCCTGCTCGACAACGGCCGCCAACCCGCGCTGATCACCACCCATCCGCAGCTACCCATGGCGCAGGCCGCCGGCGCCTTGTTCTCACGATGGTCGCAGGAGAACTTCTTCAAGTACATGCGCCAGGAGTTCAACCTTGATGCCTCGCCGACCCATGTCCTGAAGCCAGCCGACCCCGAGGCACGGGTAGTCAACCCCGTCCGCCGCGAAGTCGAGAAGGTCATCCGCAGGCTGCGCTCCCGCATCGCCGGCATGCACGGACGCATCGCCCGCGCCCGCAAGCCCCGGGAGCGCGAAAAGCGGCAAGCCGAGCTCGCCCAGCTGGACCGCGAGATCGAAGACCTCAAGGCGACCCGCAAGAGCCTTCCCACCCATGTCCGTGTCGCCGAGCTGCCCGAAGGCGAGGCGCTCCACATGCTGCCGGTCGAGGAGCGTCTGCTCCTCGACATCATCCGAATGATCGCCTACCGCGCCGAAACCCGCATGATGCAGCCCCTCGTCACCGGGCCCGGCAAGGGCCGCAGCGCGAGGAAACTGCTCCGCGCCTTGCTCACATCCGATGCCGATGTCATCCCCGAACCCGAAGCAGGAATCCTGCGCGTCCGGTTCCTCGGTCTCGGCAGCGATGCCTGCGAGCAGAACCTCGCTCCCCTCATCAACGAACTCAACCAAACCCGCACCAGGTATCCCGGCACGGATCTAACCATCTTCTACGAACTGCCGCTCTCACAGCCCGAACAAATCGTCAAACAAATTGGTCGAGGTCCGGATGTCTGAGCTTACGCAGCTTCCCAGCCTTGACTGCGCGCGACACTGCACGCGTGATCGACTTGTCGGACACGAACGCTTCCGGCATGGGGTCCAGCGATTTGGCGACAGACATTTCCCGCATTAGAGGTCCTTCCGACGCCAATCATAGAGACTTTTCAGGCGATAACGAAGGGGAAATGAGACTATTGCCGCCTTAACAGAGATCAGGTCGTTTGGAAGAGGTGGTTGGCGGGACGATGACAGCATGCGGCAGGTGGCATCCGCTCGGACACTCGTCACGGCCAACTTCGCTTGGTAATCCGTCGGTCCACACGGATGTCAGACCGACGGCCCTTCGCGAGCAGCCCGGCTCTGGGTTCCACGACGACACCTTGACATGGACGCGGTAGCATGTCTCGGTCAATGCAGCCCCCAATTCGGACTGCGGACGCTTTCTGTTGTTCGTCTCGTGGTGCCGATGCCAATCAGCGCTGTAACCTGTTGATCCGGGTGCGCCGTGGAAAGGCGCGTTTTCCTGGTGGGTGCGAATCCCACCCAGCAGCTGTCGCTTTCGGCTGGTAGCGGCCGGGGCGGTTCGTGGAGGTAACGACATGGACTGAAGCACTCCGGAGAGAAGGGTTGCGTTGAGCAACTCAGCGACCATGCAGGCCGGAACGTGAAGTGAACGCTGAGCAGGCCTCGAAACAGGCAACGCGGAAGCCGACCCTCCTTGGATTAGGGGAAGGCCGTCGGTGGCTCGGGAAGAGAAGCGACATGTGCACCGGGCCGCGTCCGCCGGGGTAGTGGCGCCAGCATGCATGGAAGATGGAAGACGTGGCAACACGGGAAACTCTGTCAATGGTGTGCACGCGCCAACTGGAACTCCGTGAGGGGCAGGCCGGGTTGGCAGGGTGGCGGAGGGGTTCGTATGACCGGGGACGCCGGGTAATGCCGGCTGAGGAAAGGGACCCCAGGTGAGGAGGGATGTTGAAGGACGACAGGCACCGGGAGTGGTTCAGCCTAGTACCCCGGCATTGTATCTGCGAGTCTGGACACATCACATGCGGAAGTGAAGGGCAGTTCCAGGGCGGTGGCGCATTCTGCCGGTGCCCGGATCTGGTTCGTCAAGGCGTTGACAGGCTTGATGGCCGACGAGCGCGTCGCGGCAGGAAGGGCGGAAGCCGTGCAGCTTCCGCGGCCGACACCCGTGCGGCCACCTCATCCTTGCTGTCGTTGGCCTTCGTCGCCTGTGTACGAGGTGCATGATCCCACTGGAGAGCCCGGTGCCGGAAATCGGCACGCCGGGTTCGGGGAGCGGGGGCTGGAAACGCAACCATGGGAGCCGGACTGAGGACCGGAGCGAAAGCGACGGATATGCCACCGGACCCTACCGTCGGCGCGCCAGCCCCCGACTCTACCTCGGTCGCCAAGGGTCGAGGTCGTGTGTCTGAGAACAGGCCAAACAGGAAGATCAGACATCCGGACCTCCAACAATTTGTCTGACGTTCTGTCCGGGCTGTGAGGGCGGCAGTTCTCAGATGATGGTGAGATCTGTGCCGGGATACCTGGTGCGTGTTTGGCTGAGTTCGTCGATGAGGGGAGCCAGGCTCTGCTCGCAGGCATCGCTGCCGAGATCGAGGAAGCGGACACGCAGCACGCCTGCTTAGGGTTCGGGGATTACATCGGCATCGGATGTGAGCGAGGCGCGGAGCAGCTTCCTGGTCACCCGGCTCGCTGATCTTGCACGGTCGCTGCACCGAGTTGATCGTGAATGCCGCCCTGCAAGGCCGGTCGCCGGGCCTTCGGCACTGAGCTGGTCCGCAATCTCGCGGTGTGTTCGGCGAAGCCACGCTCCGAGAATGTCACCGCTCTCACCGCATACCGACACCACGGCGTGATAGCACTCATGACCGACATAGGCGTTGCAGCCACTGCCGGGCTGGTCGCCGTGAACCAGGAACGGAACATCGCCGATGTAGACCGTCACCGAGTCCGGGACTCCGGGGGCGCCGTAGTCGGCGAAGAAGGCCTGCCGGAGCCGGCGGATGCCGTTCTTCAGGACCCCTCGGCGAAGAACCGTGAGGTTCTCGTCGCCGCTCAACGTGCCGAGGAAGCGCGAAAGCGTCGGCTGCGAGGCAGACAGCCTTCATCCGCGATTTCGCGCGTATCCCGCGCCGAAGCCCGCAGGCTCGGATCGCTCCGCAGGCAGTCCGCATCGTTCTGATCCGAATGGCCCAGGGCAATCAGAAACGGAAACGTCCGCAGAAGGCTGCCAACCGAATGCGAGACCGAGCCTGGCCGACGATCATCAATCAGGTGCTCCTCAAGCCATCGAACAAGCCCGGTCCGCTCCATCAACCCCCGCATCAGCAATGTGCCGGCATCGGCGCTCACACTCTCGTAAGCGGCCTTGACCTCGATGGATCCATTGAAACGGAACGGACGGGAGCCAAGATCGGATTCACCCATGGAATCATCCTCCGAAGCAGGTACCAGCTACGAAATGGATATATAACACAATGAGGTAGCGTTACAGGTGCGAACGCAGCTTCGCGCCTAATGAATAGTCCGGGTCGAACATCTTTCCCATCGGATAGCTCGGGTCGTACAGCGCCGATCTACCGGTCGAGCCTGAACTCCCGCCGCACATCTCACCCCTCGGCTGGGCGCATATCCTGCTCTCGGGCGAATACAGGTGGCCAACACGTCCTGGCACCCCTATATGTTACGTTGTTGCTAGCACTCATCACGTTCGAGTGCCAAGATTTCCCCTCAGTAGAGACGGATCTGGCAGGCAAAGCGTGCGCGGCAACCATCCGCAACCAAACCAGGAGGAGCCTAATGAAGGCCAAATTCCGTCCGCTTCATGACCGGGTACTTGTCCGGAGAATGGAAGAGGACGAGAAGACTGCGGGCGGGCTAATCATCCCCGAAACCGCGAAAGAGAAGCCTCAGGAAGGGGTTGTCATGGCCGTTGGCGAAGGCGCACGAAAAGACTCGGGCGACCTGATCCCAATGGCGGTTTCCGCCGGCGACCGGATTCTGTTCGGCAAGTGGTCGGGAACCGAAGTCAAACTTGATGGCGAAGACCTCATGATCATGAAGGAATCTGACATTCTCGGCGTCGTTGCATGAATTTCGCCGGCGCCGGAGGCGCCGGTCTGACGAAGCCGGAACCCAGAGTAAAGAAAGGGACAATCAGCAATGGCTGCCAAAGAGGTGAAGTTCGGCAATGAATCCCGCATGCTTATGCAGCGCGGGGTCAACATTCTGTCCGATGCGGTGCGCTGCACCCTCGGTCCGAAGGGGCGCAACGCAATCCTGGACAAGTCGTTTGGCGCTCCGCGCATCACCAAGGACGGTGTTGCTGTCGCCAAGGAGATCGATCTCGAGGACAAGTTCGAGAACATGGGCGCGCAGATGGTCCGCGCGGTCGCCGCGAAGACCAACGATGTAGCGGGAGACGGCACGACTACCGCCACCGTTCTTGCGCAACACATCGTCAACGAGGGCCTGAAATCGGTCGCCGCCGGCATGAACCCGATGGACCTCAAGCGCGGCATCGACATCGCGACACGCAAGGCGGTCAAAGCGATCGAGAAGGCCTCCCGGCCTGTCAAGAGCTCGGAAGAGATCGCGCAGGTCGGCTCCATCTCCGCAAACGGGGAGAAGGAGATCGGACAGCAGATCGCCGACGCCATGCAGAAGGTCGGCAACGAGGGCGTTATTACGGTGGAAGAGAACAAGGGTCTCACCACCGAGGTCGACATCGTCGAGGGAATGCAGTTCGACCGCGGCTACCTGTCGCCGTACTTCATCACCAATGCCGACAAGATGGTTTGCGAACTCGAGGACGTTTACATTCTTCTGCACGAGAAGAAGCTCTCCTCGTTGCAGCCGATGGTGCCGTTGCTCGAGGCGATCATCCAGTCCAGCAAGCCGCTGGTGATCATCGCCGAAGACATCGAGGGCGAGGCGCTTGCCACGCTCGTGGTCAACAAGCTCCGCGGCGGACTGAAGGTGGCCGCCGTCAAGGCGCCTGGCTTCGGTGATCGTCGCAAGGCCATGCTGCAAGATATCGCCACTTTGACTGGCGGAGAGGTGATCTCCGAGGAACTGGGCATGAAGCTCGAGAGTGTCGGATTGTCGCTGCTCGGACGTGCGAAGAAAGTGCAGATCACCAAGGACGACACCACCATCATCGACGGTTCTGGCAAGAAGGCCGAGATCAAGTCGAGAGTCGAGCAGATCCGGTCGCAGATCGAGGATACGACTTCCGACTACGATCGCGAGAAACTTCAGGAGCGGCTGGCCAAGCTGGCTGGTGGCGTTGCGGTGATCAAGGTTGGCGGCGCGACCGAGGTCGAGGTGAAGGAGCGCAAGGACCGTGTGGACGATGCGCTCAACTCCACACGCGCTGCGGTTCAGGAAGGCGTTGTCGCAGGCGGTGGCGTTGTACTGCTGCATGCCTCGCGTGCCCTTGAAAAGGTTCGGGGCGAAAATGAGGACCAGAATACCGGCATCAGGATCCTGCGCCGCGCGCTGGAGGGTCCGACCCGGCAGATTGCCGAGAACGCCGGTGTGGACGGTGCGGTGGTTGTCAGCAAGATCCGTGAGAACAAGAGCAGTACCTTCGGGTTCGATGCCCAGAACGAGGTCTACACGGATCTCATCGAAGCGGGCATCATCGATCCGGCCAAGGTCGTGCGTACTGCGCTTGAAGATGCATCTTCCATTGCTGGCCTTCTCGTCACCACCGAGGCGATGGTTGCCGAAAGACCGAGTCCGGAGTCTTCGGGCGGTCCCGGCGGCGGCATGCCCGACATGGGTGGCATGGGCGGCATGGGCGGCATGATGTAGGAATCCTCTCCCCGGCCCGCCGGGCCGGGGCATGGAATTCGGCGAGGGGCGCCCCGCGAGGGGCGCCTCTTCGTTTTTGCCAGGTTTGCTCCTGCCGGGGACGGCGGGCGTAGCGTTTGCCGCAAGCCGCTACCCGCAAGAGGATCCGACGCGCGGTTGGCCGCACTTGATTGGCAGGCCGGAATGAACCGTTCGGTTGTGGCCGCTGCCACTTCACTCCGTCTCCTTGCCCGAACGCCATCCGGTTGCGCCACCACGGCTGATCCGCTTGCCCGCAAGCATTCGGGCCAACCGGTTCCGGAGGAACGAAGCGCAAAATCCGGAGGATCCGGCCGCGGGCTGCGCGCATCAGTCGGCTCACCCGATACTCTGCCAGGGAAGGTTCTGCGCCGAAGCGCCAAACAATGGAATGACCTGCCGAAGTTTGCGAAGCGCTGGCTCGGGGCAGGGGACCTTGCTACGCCCAAGGGTGTCAAGATATCAACAGGTTACAATTGGCTATGGCCCGGTTGCGCCGACTTGGAGAATGCGGCTGGCCGGCTGGTCTCGCAAGCCCCATCCCTATCCTTGGGCGCTGTGCAGGTCTGAGCGCGAAGCCATGGAACCTGGCAAACGCAAGGCAGCGTCGTGGCGACGGGCCGTTGTCGCGCGCCAACCAATAGGGCAAGCCCGCCATTGGGTCCGTCGCGAAATACGGGCTTCGTTTGAATGGGCCGGCAAGACGGATTGGTTCGCTCGTCATGACTTCCCACGCGCCGAATGTCGTAGGCTGGCCTTCACAGATCGCCGATGGCTGCTCGGGCCACAAAGCAATTCCCTTCAAGAATAGATGGAAATTCGAGATTCGTTCCTTCTGGGACGAACCCATGGATCGCCCAGTGAACCCGGTCCACGGTGAAGTCGAACGACAGCTTCTCGGTGCGCGCTCCGCCCCGGTTCATCACCTGCCGCCGCACGCTGCGCCAGTCCGCAAGCCGCTCGTAAAACAGCGCCGACGGGTGCCCCGACCGCATGACCCGGCAGGCCACGGTCTTGATCAACTCCAGCAGTTGGCGTCATCGCAAGGTTTGAACGCAGGATTGCTCCAAGGGCTGAATGGGGCCGTCTCGAACGCATCGACGTCTCATTCGCCGTCGGTGAACAGGTGTTTCACGTCGTTCACTCCCTCGCGACTTCGAGCGCGGGCACAGCTGCGAGCGGACCAGAGACGGTTTCCCGTGGCCAGGCGACCGTGAGTAGAACAGTGGATTGCAGGATCACCAGAGCGTCTTTCCAACTCTTGGAGCAATCCAACGTACAAACCGTGAGATGAGGCTAAATTTTGCCTCCAAGGAAGGACACCCGTCTGCACGACGCAACCTCCTTCGGATGATTTCCGTCGCCGGATGGTGACGGCAGTGGATGGCGGGATGTCGCGACGGGGAGAGGCGAAGCGCTTCGGGATTGCCCTCTCGACGGCAATCGAGTGGGTTCAGGCGTGGCATCGGGAGGGCAACCATCGGCCGCGAGCGCAAGGCGACGACAACCGCTCGTACCGGATCGAGGCACGAGCCGAGGCGCTTCGGGTGCTGCTCGAAGAGACCCCGGATAGGCTAGCGGCATCCAGACCGGACCCGTTGTCGATAGCCGATGCTATGAAATGGCCTGCTTCTGTTTGCGCTGGTCTGCTCCGGCATGGTGCGTTCGCACCTTCAGAATCTTGGCGACAAAGGGTGATGTCATGGCGCGAACGACTGCGCTGTAGTTGGGTTGAAACGTGACCTCGGCACCAACGGGCACTTTGTTGTTGCCCAGGTCCAGAATGAGATGGTCACTGCTGGCCCCGACAATCTCGATTCCGGAGGACGCGGTGAGGCCTTCTGGATCGGTATCCTGATGTCCGACTGCCAGAATTGCCTGAGAGACAAATCCGCGATCCTTGAGAGCCGGCTTGGCACCAAACGCAGTTTGGCCGATATCGCCCCATGGTTGCGATGGTTTGACCTTGGACTCGATCACGCCCGCGACGAGTGTGATGGCATCGGTGAAGAGTCCCTGGATCGGTTGGCGATGGAGAGTCTCGACGCCGAGCAGGATTGATTCACCGAGACGAAGATCGTTAATCCTTCCTGTGCCAGCCGCGCTGAACGCCCACGGAAGATTGCCGGAATTCCCTCCGGAGACAGTATCGAGGGTGAGACCGAAGGCTGCATCGATGGAATCGGCGAGGGCAGACAGCTTTGCCATGTTTCCAGCATCGGGGGACACGCCGCTCCGGCAGGCGAGGTTCGTGCCGATACCCTTCAGCACTACATTCCTGCAGCGAAGCGTCTCACGCACGGTGCTGAGGAGATCCTCCGGCATGATCCCCTCCCTGAGATCTCCGAGCTCAACCATGAGCACGATCCCATGCGTGCGCCCTGACCCATACGCGGCATCAGAGAGCTTCCCGATGACCTCCAGCTCCGTATTGAAACTGACATCGGCATGCGCCACGACCCGTTCGACCTGACTCATCATCGGAGAGCGGATCAGTGTCATTGGTGCCAATATCCCCGCACCACGCAGCGCTTCGATGTTCTCAATGCGGGAGTCGCCGATCGCCCGTACGCCTGCCTGAAGCAACACGCCGGCAATCTCGGGTGACCCCAAAGTTGCTTTGGTAACTCCGGTGACGGATATGCCGCGGAGTCTCAGCCGCTTGACGAGGGTGGAAGCATTGTGGCGGATCTTTTCGAGGTCGATCTCCAACCGCGGTGCGGTCATCAGCCAGTGGCCGTCCGCATCTCCGCAAGTGCAGGAATCGCCGGGCGGACCATGTCCAGCAACCGTCCGGGCGGACGGCTCAAGGCGTCCGTGACCGGAATTCCCAGTTCACGCTCGTACTGTAGGATGGCGGCACTTACCGCTTCATGTGTCATGTTCTCGTGGTTGATCGTCAGGCCGATTACCTTCGTATCGGCGAAGGTCTGGATAAGATTGATTTCGCTGGCCGGCGATGGCATCGCCATCTGTTCGAAGTCGCAGCGATGACGCCGCCCCGGGGCATGCTGCAGAATGACCCCGGTGGGTTTGCTGCCCCTCAAGATGAATGCCGAGGAGCTGAAGGCCGGATGACTCAGTGCGCCTTGACCTTCGATGATGATCACATCCGGACTCTCTTCCTGATACGCCTCGATGATGGTCGCCTCCAACTCACCGGAGCAGAATTGCGATGGAATGGCATCGAGCGCGACACCGTAGCGGGCCCCTTGCATCAAGCCGGTCTGGCCAGTCCCGACCATGACGGCTTTCAAGCCGTGATCGTTGAGTACACGGGTCAGGATCGTGGCGGTAGTGCGCTTGCCGATGGCACTGTCGGTTCCGAGCAGGGCAATTCGTGGGCAGGTGACTTCGGCGATTCGATCATCGAACATCCGCAGATCTTTCCTGGCGCGGGGTTTTCGCATGTCGAGGATCACGGCGTTATTCGCTATGCCGGCGGCCACGAACTCCGGGTCGTCGGTCAAGAATTCATGGAGACCGCTTACGACATTCATTCCGCGTGCCAAGGCATCGAGCACAACGCCTCGCTCACCTGTCGACAACATTCCACTCTTGGGCGCCATCCCGAAGATGAAGTAGTCAGGGACCCGTACGGCGCGAGACAGGGCGTCAGTGAGATCGCGGCAAATCGGGATGGCGTTGACCTTCCCGCCAAGCACCTCGCCCGTGTCGAGTCCAGCCTGCTTGCTGTCGATCACCGAGAGGATTTCGTACTTCTCTGAATGGCGGATGAGCCCGTTCGCCGTCTTGCCGTCGATTTTGCCGAAGTTCTCCTCGCAATAGATGACCGCCGTTGCAGTTCGCTTCCGCTTCCGCTTTCGCTCTGGGAATGGGATCGTTGCGGGACGAATAATACCAGGAGAGTGCGGAGAGACGGCGAACACATTTTGCGATCTTTCGAACGGGGCGATGGGCATCGAGGCTCCTTGAGCAATGGTGTGAACCGGCGCGCGGATCACGAAGTCCAATTCGGATCCTTCGAATCCCGTTTGGCCACATGGACCTGAACGTGGTTGCGCCGCCGTCCGAACCAGCGGTGTGGTCAGTGCACCCTAGATTTCTGGGCGACCTGATTTGAGGCGCCGATCAATCATTGGGGGTCGACATCGGCGGTGTGAAGAATTCGAGAAGTACCAGAGGCTGTATTAATTCCAACCCCTGTCGCCGCGGTTTTTCTTGTTGGTAAGTGAGAAAGGCGCTGCGTCCTTCTCGCCGTCGAAAGTCAAGACTTTATCGCAGACACGGCGTGGACCGGCTTCCTCTGGAACTGTGCGGCTGGATGCTCGGCTGTCGGTGGAGGCTTGCGCATTCGGTCGGTGCGATCCATCAGCTGAGCATATTTCGGTGAAGAAACTCTCGCGAAAGACGTGCAAATTCGCTTTCAACATCATCGGAGCCAATTATCCATGATTCAATATATGGTGCGTTGATGCGTGTATTGCAAGAGACTCTTGCGGAACCGAGTTCTGAAAACGCTATTTTCTCGATGTCTTGAGATGGTCTATGGTCTTGGTGGGACGGGTGCAATGATCATGGAGTTCGCAGCGAGTCCGTCCCGCACCGGAAACCCCTCTCCGCGTCCGAACCAGCGCTATTCGTGACAGGTTCCTCAAGCCCGGAGCCCGAGAGAAAAGAGGATGCTAAGCGCTTCGGGCACGCTTCGTCGACGGATGCACAACCGAGGAGACGGCCGCGCGCTTCGGCTACGCGCCGGGAAACATTCGCAACATCTGCTCCGAATTCATGCGCAGCGACGATGTGCATTTCTTCCCGCCAAGGCGAAACGCAAGGCACCGGTGGTGCCGGAGGCGCCGCCCATGGCGGCGCCGCGCCGGGAACGGATCCTCGAGTCGCGCACCACTCGCAGCCTATCGATCCGCGAGATCACCGACATCCTGAAGATGGAGGGCATGTCGGCGCGCACACCGCGCATCCACGGCGTCCTCAGCGCGGTCCGGCTGCCGAAGCGGCCGCGGCGGCGGCCTGCAAATTCCGGGATGATTGCGCCACGATTCCGGAATCATTGCACCGGGGTGCATTGAACTGCGCGTGAGCAAGCTGGCCCGGCACGGGATCACGGCGTCGTGGATCCGGTCCTCAAGCGCGGACGGCGGTCGGTGAACTTCCGTCTGCTCGCCGAGCAGTGGGACCGCATCGGCCAGTTCTACGCGGCGTTCCCCGCTGGGCACGCCGCCGTGTCCGTCGCGTTTCTGCGGCTCAACCGATTCCGGGCCTCGAACCGCTTCTGCGCCGCCAACCGGGAGCTTGGGCGCACGTTGTAGACCGAGTTCGTGCGGCAGTACATGTCCGAGCCGCAACTGCGCGCCAAGGGGCGCAGGGGGCTCCTGAAGGTCGAACATCTCCACGCCTTGGCGCGAGGTGTACTACGGCCACAGGGTTCGCATCAGCGCCCGCGAGGTCTACGACCAGATGAACGCGTGTTCGTGCCTGACGTTGATCCTCGCCTGCATCATCTACTGGCAAGCCAGCGAGGTCTCCCGGATCGCCGTGGCGTCCGACTTCCCGTTCGATTCCGAACTCATCCGGCACGTGAGCCGAATCCGAGTGGAAAACGTCATCCTCTACGGCGAAATCAAGATCGACACCGCCAAGCCAAGCTCAGGATGCACAGTGTTAACGCGCAAATTTGCACGGATCTGGTCGGTACGTTCCGTGCATCTGGCTTCGATTGCGACAATGCGGTCCGCACCCCGATCGGCACGTCGTGGTTGCATCCTCGGGCTGGACCGTTGTCTGGAGGCGAAGACCCTGCGCCGCAAGGTCCGGGCCCTGGGGCACGATGCCCAGCGCGTGCGCGATTGGCAATCGTCTCTCGCGGAGGCTTGGCTTGCCGGGGATCCGAAGGTTTGCGCCACGCTGTGCGTGGACGGGCACGTGAAGATCTCTTCCGGCCGCAAGGGCAAGCTGCCCAAACATTCTGTGGCACGCCAGAGGCTCTGCCTGCCAGCCTCCACAAGCTATTGGATCAATGCACTCGGCGGCAGGCCCTTCCTGTGCCGGAACAAGGCGCCGGATCCGACCATGACGCATGCGCTGGAGGCAGACATCCTCCCCGCCCTGGAGGTGCTCGGCGCGCTTCTCGCGGACGCTCCGGACCTCACAGCGCCAGCACCGGGGGAGCCCGCCCTGGCTATGGTCTTCGACCGCGAGGGCTGGATCCCGGCCCTGTTCCGGCGCCAAGCCCGGCGTGGCGTTGCGGTCATCACCTCGCACAAGGGGTTCAAAGGGGGAGGGTTGGCCCGAGCAGGACTTCCGCGAGACGGCGGTGCCGATCCATGGGCCCTGCGCAACCCGGAAGGCCGTCGTCCGCCTCGCGGAGAAAAGCGTGGAACTCGCTGGCGGATTCGCAGCCCGCCAGATCCGCCGCCTGCTCGACGGTGGCCGCCAGGTTCCCCTCATCACCACCGACCCCGGCATGCCCATGGAGCAGGCCGCCGGTGCTCTGTTTTCCCGCTGGTCGCAGGAAAACTTCTTCAAATACATGCGCGAAGAGTTCAATCTCGATGCCATTCCCACACACGGCATCGAGACCCAGGACCCCGGCGCCCGCGTCACAAATCCCCTCTGGCGCAAACTCAATGGACAGATCCAGAGCTCCCGGCGGCGTCTCGGCACCCTGCGCAACCGAATCGCCGACCTGCGCCACGGAATCCTCGCCGCAAGAGCCGAAAAGGCCGTCGCCCGCCTCGAGTCCGAGAGCAACGCCGTCTACGCCGAGCGCGAGGCCCTCAAGGACCAGCGCAGGGCAATGCCAAGGCAACGCCAAGGCACGCCACCGTCTCCCAACTCGACGAGCAGGATGCGCTCCATGCCCTGCCCGAAGGCGAGAAACTGCTCCTCGACCCCAGTTCAATCTCCAGGACGGGGTATATCGGCTTCATGCTCGATTTCTTCCGGAACCTCAGGGCCCAGGGAAGGCTCGTGTTCGTCTGCCTGCATCCGAACGAGCCGTACCACCTGGAGATCCTGAAGGAGGTCTGCGAGCGATGCCTGTTCGTTCTGGGGGGACGCGTCCGCAGCTATCCGAACTTTGACGCGGCGCTCCACACTCGAGAAGTGAGGGCTTATCTCGGCCGCCTGGCGCCGGAAATGGAGGAGTGACCGAAGTGGAACGGAAACGTCTGTCTGTCGTCACCGGGGCGGCCGGCTCGCTTGGAGAGGCCATCTCGCGCAGGCTTGCGGCCGACGGTCACCATGTCCTCCTGATGGATGTCGCCGCGGGCCCCCTGGAGGAATTGCCGCGCGGGATCGGCGACAGGGCATCGAGCATCGTCGTGGACATCAGCGACCCGGAAGCGGTGGAGCGCGCCTGTCTCGCTATCCGGAATGAGCGGGGCGCCGTCGACAAGCTGATCAACAACGCCGGGATCCTGTCCAACAACAAGGCCGAGGGCACATCGCCCGAGGAGTGGCGGCGGCTCATGTCGGTCAATGTCGACGGTTCGTTCTACATGGCGCGGGCTCTCCTTCCCGGCATGCGGGAAATGCGCTGGGGACGGATCGTGAATGTCTGCTCCATGGCGATGAAGACGGGCGGCACCACGGCGGGAACCGCCTATACGGCATCGAAGGGCGCGCTTGCGGCGCTGACGTTTTCGATCGCGCGGGAGGTTGCCGGCGACGGCATCACCGTGAACGGGGTGGCGCCAGCCTACGTTCGGACTCCGATGGTCATGGAACAGCTCACGGAGAACCAGCGCCAGGAGTTGCTCCGGAAGATCCCGGTCGGCCGGTTCTGCGAGCCCGAGGAAGTCGCCGAGTTGATCGCCTTCCTGGTGTCTTCGCATGCAGGGTTCATCACCGGCGAGATCATCGACATCAATGGCGGCCTGCACTTCGATTGGTGGGCAACCGGCCATGGAGCGCATCACACCTTCGATCGACTTCGCTTCGGAGTTCTCCGGTCTCTTCGACCTCGGGGGCAAGGTCGTGTTCCTGCCGGGCGGGTACGGAGGCATCGGAGAAGCGATCGCCTGGGCGCTCGCTCTCTCAGGGGCGAGGGTCACCGTTGCCGGCCGCGATTCCGGCAAGGCCAAGGCGCTTGCCAGCGCGATTCAGGCTCACGAGCTCGAAGCGGACGGCATTCGGGTGGACGTGGAATCGGTGGCCTCCATCCGGCAGGCAGTGGCACGCGCTGCGCGGCGCTAGGGGCGGGTCGATGCCCTGGTCAATTGCGTTGGAATTCAGCGCGAGGAACGACTTCTGGATGTTACGGAAGAAGCGTATGACGAGGTCTACCGGGTCAATCTGAAGGCCGCGATGTTCCTGGCCCAGGCGGCTGCCCGCCACCAGGTCTCGGCCGGCAGGGGAGGCCGACAGGTGCATCTCGTGTCGGTGCGCGCAAAGCTCGGCATGCGCGCCCGCGGCTATTCCGCGTATTGCAGCACCAAGGGCGGGATGGCGATGCTGATCAAGCAGCACGCGATGGAGCTGGCGCCAGACGGAATCACCGTCAATGGCGTGGCGCCGACCTTCGTCTACACCGACATGATCCGCCACGTCATGGACAATCCCGGGTTTCGAAGCCAGCTCCTGGAACGGATCCCCCTCGGGCGCATTGCCGATCCCAGGGATGTCGTCGGCGCGGTGCTGTTTTTCTGCTCGGATGCGTCGGGATTTGTGACCGGTCAGACCCTGTATGTGGATGGCGGGGTGACGGCAAGCCAGTAGATCCGACCGCGAAGGAAATGACGATTCGGCGCCGGAGCGTGGTCGGCAACTATTCTCGATTGTCCTCGCCCTGCTGCTGCGTTGCTTCGCGTCGGACCCGGGCGTCGCGGTAGTAGCCGAGCGAGATGATCATCGACTGGGCCAGCACGATCGGGCCCGCCAGGGGGCGGAACCGGTGTACCTCGGCGTCGCGCAACACGAAGCACAGGCTGGAGTTGCGGGCGAGCGGGCTGGTCAGGGAATCGGTGATGGCGAGCACCGGGATATTTCTGATATGGGCGTCGGATACGGCTTCCACGACGGGCGGCGCGTATTCGGCGAAACTGACCGCGAGAAGCACATCGCGCTCGCCGATGGTTGCCACCTGCTGGGGGAGCATGCCGCCTACCGAGTCAAGGAGGTGGCACGGATATTCGAGCCGCGTCAGGCCGTAGGCGAGATAGGCCGCGACGGGAAAGGCTCGGCGCTGTCCGATGACGTAGAGCGATTGCGCGCCGTCGATCATGCGAATGGCTGCCCGCAAGGTCTCGCCGTCGATATCGCCTTTCAGGGTGCCGAGCGCCAACATGGAGGAATCGGCGAACTCCTCCAGGATTGCGGCGGGATCGTGCTCCGCAGCCTCCTCGAGCCGAGCGCGATGGCCGCGGATTTCGTCCCGGTACGTGGCCGCCCCCTCGATCAGGCGAGAGCGGAACACCCGCTGCATGTCGGAGAAGCCCGAGAAACCGAATGCCTTGGCGAAGCGGATGAGCGTCGAAGGCTGCACGCCGGTCTGCCGGGCGGTCTCGGCCACGGTCTGCAGGGCGAAGCGGTTCGGATCCGCGAGCGCGTATTGCGCGATCCGCTGCAGATGCGGACTCAGCGTCTCGAAGCGGCGCTGGAAGGCTTCCCGCAGCCGGTCGAAGTCTCGGGGAGGATCCGCATCCGCCATTCACCGCTCCAAGGCATTCGGGATCCGGAGGATCGCGTGCGCAGGATACTCCCAGCTATCGGGGCGCAATTCAATGAGTTGCGATCCGGCGCGAGCGCAGGCGTGGCGGGCTTGAGCAAAGTTCGCCCCGGAAAGCACGCAGGCCAGCGAACTGAACGCGCCGATTTCGCACTCTGTGGTATCGACAAAGTACGGGTGGACAGCCAAGTAGAACGGAGGTGGCTGGAGCAGATACTATTGACGCGTACGGCACGCCACCCAGGAGCGGGCATCAGATCGGGACCGTTTGCCTGATGCCGGTTCAGTTTGGTAGTCTGCTTGGCATCTAGACTGTCAGGCTCATGACCTGAAGGTCGCAGGTTCAAATCCTGCCCCCGCAACCACAAAAAGCGCCGTTAACTCAATGGGTTAGTGGCGGTTTCATTTTCTGCCTCGATCCCTGGAAATAGGTTTCGGAATGCCCTCGGAACGGAAAATCCGGGAATGTACGGGTACGCATGGGGTCGTGTGGCCGTCGAGCGCCGGGGCGTGCTCGGGGTCCGGGCAGGCGTTCGGCCGACCGCGACGGCTTGCTGGGACGGCAACTTCGGAACGGGGAGGAGCGGCTCAGTAAGCATCCGGCGTAGGCCGCAGGCGCAAGTGTTCCGTCAGCCCGTGAGGTGGGCGAATCAGCGCTTTTCAGGGACGGTCAATCGCTCGGAAATGACACGCATTGCCCTGCGGGGCAGCCGGCCGTCGATGGACAACAGCCCCAAGCCGATTGTCGCCGCACCAGCGATCTCGTGCAGGAGGATTGGTTCGGCAAGGAACATGTTGCCGAGCAGCAGCCCCGTCACCGGGATCAGCAGCGTGACAAGCATCACGTTGCTGGCTCCGGCACGCGTGAGGATCTCGAAGAACACCACGTAAGCGATGGCCGTTCCGAACAAGGCGAGACCGCACAGTGCCATCCAGACCTCGGTGCTGGGCATCGGCAAGGTCCACGATCGGTCGACGATTGCGACCACCACCGTCATGATCAGGGTCGAGGACAAGAGCTGGAGGTTGCCGATTTCAGCGGCGGAACGTCGGCAAGATGCCGACGCCCCCAAAGCGCGGCAAATCCGTAGCTGAGCGCCGCTGCGAGGCAAAGGCCGATGCCCAGGAGCCGTGCATCCGCCATGTCCGCGTCCGGCCGACTGATGAGTACCACGCCGGCAACGCTCAGCAGAACGCCGACCACCCTGTACATCGTCAGTCGCTCTTCCCGGAAGGACGCCATCACCAGGGCGGTGAATAGCGGTGTCATGCCGTTGATGATCGATCCCAGACCGACGCTGACCATGGTCTGGCCGGCGGCGCTAAAGCTGAACGGCACTGCATTGTTGAGCAACCCCATGACGAGAAACGGCATCCACGCGGACAGCGTGCGCGGCAGGGAATGGCCGAGGAACAGGGTCAGACCGAGGAGAATCGCCGCAGCGATCCCCACGCGGGCCAGGACAACGGTCAGTGGCGGCAGCTCGACCACCGCGACGCCGACGAAGAAGAAGGCGCCGCCCCATAGCACGGACAGCAGCACCAGCAGACCCCACTGCGTGGAGTTCATGGTCTTGGTTTCTTGCACGGGAGGCCTCGGTCCAGTCGCCGCGAAGTCGGCGTCGGCACGTTCACATGGGCGAGCCAGGTTCGTCAGCCCGATTCTTGCTGCGGCCAACACCATCACGGGCTGAACGAACGTTTACCCGCAGGCTACCGTGAATGCCGGTCCTGGGTCATGACGGCGCGACGAGAGCAGACCGCGACTGGAAGCGCCATGAGCAGCCTGCATATGGTGCCCGAGCGATTTCTATACGGTGACGGGCGCACTGCGAGTTCCAGGGTTAAGGTAAGGAAAATTCAAAGGGTCCACCGGCTTGGGGGTCGCGCCACTACCAGCCAAGATGCCGGATCGCATATCGGGCAAGAAGGTCGTGGAGGGAGCCGCGGCGAGGACGCGAGGCGATGCGGTCGGGGAGTGTGGCGAAAGACCCCTCTGTTCGACCGCTTGGTTCGTTTTGATCCGAACGTGGTCAGGGTCGCGGAAGCCACAGTACGCTGAAGAGCGTCAGGGCCCACCGACGGACAAGGCCCGTGTGCATTGCGTCTTGGTCAGACCACCTTCGATGTTCCATGAACGCGAGACGTGCTGATCGGAGAGCCGATCGAGCTCGCGGTAAGGTCGACCGAGAGGGAAGTGCCAATGAACGATGCGAAGTCCAGAGCAATTGAAGGCCGTGGCGACATTTCGCGATTCGTGGTTCACCTTACCCGGGATGACAGCGCTGACTTTACGAACGGTGCGAGCGCCTTGGAAAACTTCGCTTCAATCGTGCAGGACCGCAGAGTGCGGGCTTACCGAGCCCATTGCCTTCATGCAAAATGAATACCGAAAAGACTTAGACGGAAGTTCGCGGTAAGTTGCTTTACGGAGACCCCGCTTTCGGAATTACACCTGCTCGCACGAAATATTCCAGGACGCCGCATCCGATGGAGTGAATTCGGCTTAGTATTTTCGAGAGACTTTCTTATCGAAAACGGGGCCCAGCCAGCCTTGTACATCAATTCCTACGGCGACAATTTGTGGCTGAAAGAAGCCGCCGACGAGATTTGCGACATTGCCGAGGACCAAGACTTTCGTGAATGTAAACTTTGGAGACTTCTTCCTTACCTAAATGCAATGCACGAGGGGTATGATTTTACTTGGGAAAGGGAGTGGAGAGTAAGGGGCGATCTCAAGTTTACACCAAGAGATATTGTGTGCGCCATCCTTCCCGAAGACGAGGGTGAAAATTTTCTATGGCGCAAATGCGACAATCCGGGCGTTTCCATTATCTGGTTCTCATATAACACGTTTTTCAATGTGCGCTTTCGGCTTTCCCAACCGGATCTCGACTGGAATCGGCAAAATTCAAGCATCTCCGACGCTACGTGGTGCAAATGAAAGCTCGCAGATCGCGACCTACAGTCCTAACCCATTGCTACCACTGGATCTGCATTACTCCATACGGAATGTGCACCCGAAGACGATGCGGCGGACTGGAAAGAGAAATTCCTGCAGCGAGGAATTCCCGTTATCTCACCGGGCTGGTCAACAGAACGAATTGTTTCGGAAATATCAGGGCAAGCGAGGAAGGCCCGAAGGCGGTGGGTGGCGAAGAGGAGCAGGCGACAAAGAGTTGACAAGGAACCTAGCAGTAACACGTAGCGCGAGGTACCAGGTAAGGTTTCGATGTCGTTTCGTCGACGGGAACCGACCTGGTGGTGCTAGCGGAGCGAAGGCGGTAGTACCGGGCATAGTTGTCAATTGGTGCGAGCGCAGCAGTTTCCGTTTTTGGTGGTATTGGTTCATGTTCTTGGCTGAACGACCCAAGAGTCGAATAAGCGGAAACATCTGTGAGACAAGCAGTTCTTTCTGTTTGCCTTGAAATATTTTGGGAATGCGCAGCAGTTGAATGATGCAGGACGGGAAAAGTGCGTGCGTTTACTGTTCTCGGGATCGTACTATGTTTTCAGCGAGTTCGTCGATTTCTCGCTCGTCAGGGGGATAAAGTCGCTTTAGCAGCAAAGAAAGGATGTCGTAGGCATCGAAGAGGCGAGTGCGCGATATTCCAGCTTTATGGCTGGCGTCATTCCCCAACCACTTTCACGGTAGGTCACCCGCGGCGAGACGTCTCGACGGCGGCACGAGCCGCCGAAAACGCCTGTTCGTCGTCAACATACTCCGAACGCACTGTCTGCATCCGTGTGCGAATTTCGTCTGCGAGGGCGGAAAGCGCTATTTCCCGCTCCCAATCGTCCTGCATCATCTGCTCGATGGCGCTGGCCACAGCGGCACTCTGTGTGGCGAAAACGCCTTCGCCCACCTTCTCCGAAAGGAAACGGTGGTGGCGATCAGTGAAACGGAGTGTCGTCTTGATGGTCATCCACATCTCCGTTGTATGACCGAGTCATACTCGATTCCGACGGTGCGCTCAAGTGCTCAATTCGTAGACCGACAGTCCTTGGCGGTGATACTTGGACCAGAGGAGCAAGTGTCGTGAGTTCGGCCGCTGCTCTATTCGACAGCCTCCAGATCGCTGTCAATGCTGTCTCCGATCCGTGCGGCGGATGCCTTAACGGTGTCACGCGCGAGATGGGCGTAGCGAGCGGTGGTCTGAACCTGGGTATGGCCCAGCAGCTTTCCGATCATCGGCAACCCCTCGCCAAGTGCGAGGGACCGCGGGGCAAAGCTATGGCGGAGGTCGTGGATGCGCACGTCGTCGAGTTCCGCTTTCTCCCGGATACGCCGCCAGGGGTGCTGAAGGTCGGTCAGGTGGCTGCCCGGTTTCCTGCCGACGATCACCCACGGGTTGTCCTCCTCGCGCGGCAGGGACTCCAGTAGCCGCACCGCCGAAGGCGCCAGCGGCACCGCCCGCCCGCCAGTCTTACTGTCGGGCAGTTCGATGCGGTCCTTCTTCACGTAATCCCAGCGCAGGAACTGGATCTCCGACAGCCGGCAACCGGTCAGTAGCAGCAGGCGGATACCGAGAGCGTACCCGAGTCGATGCGCCCGACATCCAGCAGGTCGCCGATCAGCCCGCGCACGTGATCGGCCTGCTCGTCGATGATGCGGAAGAACTCGCACATCTCGGCCGGATTGAGCTCCGGTTCAGTGCTCAGCGCGTTGGTCGCCGAACCCTTGATAGAGGACAGCAGCGTGCGCAGCTCGTGGCCACCATGCCCAGGAACTCGGCCCGGAGATGGTCCAGCTCCTTGAGCGGCGACAGGTCCTGGAGCGTGACCACCAGTGAGACGACCGGCGCCGTTCGCCGAACGGATCGGCGTCGCATTGACCAGCATGGTGACGCTCCACCCGTCCGGGACCGAGAGCTCGATCTCCTCCGCGCGCACCGTCTCGGGATTGCGCAGATCGTCGGCGAGCGAGATCTCGTCGAGCCCGATCTCCCACTCGTCGCCGCCTGCGAGGCGAATTTACCGGCGGCGGCTCCTGGAGGGCCACGGAAGTGTGCCGTCAAGCTCCGTGAGCAATGGTTCATTGTCTTCGTCCTCATCCCAGCGCTCGCGGACTGGGGTCAGGCTCTCATCAAACCAGATGAGTGAAAGACACTGATTCCATTCCGACAGCAGGATGGCTTCCTCCGCCACCAACGGCCGGTTCCTGATGCCCCTGTCGAACCATACATTCGTTGGGATTTCGTCGTAGTCCTCGGTTCTCGAGCCACCCAGCAGCAAACGCTGGGCAACGCTGCCTTCGGGTACAGGGACGTTGAAGTTGATCCAGCCCTTCATCTCATTCAGGTATTTCGATCGGGACACATACCGGATTCGGCCGTCCTCAATGAGGACGAAGGCGCAGGGTTCATTTGCATTGAGGGCGAATCGGGAACCCGTCGTGGTCAAAGATGCCTTGTACTCCTGCGCGAACGACTTAACCGCATCCAGGGAGATGTCCGTGCCAGCGACTTGGTTGGCAAACGGGTGGTAGGGAAGCAGACACTCGGCAGCGAATACGTCGTAAAGCACCTCTTCCTCGGGTCGTTGCCGCGCGACACGGGAGGATCCACGATACAGGTTCAATCTCCCCGCGATGGACAGGATGGCCGAAGGCAGCGAACCGATGTACTGGCGGTTGAGCGCACTGCCTGTTGTTTGGCGTCGTCGCATAACCCCTCGGAACGGAAGCAAGTCAACTAGGTTGCCGCGCCGATCGGCGACGAATCTGCGTGCCGATCAACACCACTGCGCCGACGACGAACTCGATGCGCCGGCGCCGGCCCGGGCGGCGACCGTCCACGCCGATGGGTTGCAGACTCTTGTTGGCAGGCGCCTGTATCGCACTCCGACCTGGCTCCATTTTCCGGACATGGCCATGGCGTCGCTTCGCTCGGCCCATCCGGCCGGTCGACCCATGCTTTACCTGGACTGGAGACGCTGATATAAAACATATGAAAATACATCTGCGGTTCATTGGTTACATATCAATGGGGGAAACAGGCACTCAACGCGACCAGGCGATCGATCTCCTTCAGGCGAAGGGGATTGCCCGCCTGACCGAATTCAGGGATGCCGGGATCACCGCGGCCACGGTCGGCAGAATGGTCCGCGCCGGCGACGTGAACCGCCTCGCGCGCGGGCTCTACCAGCTGCCCGGCGCGCCGCTCGACGCCAACCACAGCCTGGCCGAGGCCGCAAAACGCGTTCCCAGGGGCGTCGTCTGCCTGGTGTCGGCGCTGGCCTACCACGAACTGACCGACCAGCTTCCGCGCGCGGTCTGGATGGCGATCGGCACCAGCGACTGGATGCCGAAGGAGGGAAGGCCGACAATGCGGATCGTGCGGTTCACGGACGCACTACTCACCGACGAGGTCCTCACCGTGCACATCGAGAATGTTCCCGTGAAGGTCTTCGGTGTCGCCAAGACGATCGCCGACTGTTTCCGGCATCGCCGGAAGGTCGGGCAGACGGTTGCGCTGGAGGGCCTGCAGGAGGCGCTCCGGCAGCGAAAGGCGAGCCCCGCCGAGATCGCCCGGCATGCGGAACGTGGCGGCGTCGCCACGGTCGTCCGCCCGTATCTCGAGGCGCTCACCGCCAATGCCTAGGGCTACCGTGTCATGACAGAAAGGGCTGAACAACGCGGATCCGATCATGTATACCAGTGTCACCATGGCACAGTCTCAAATCAGCCGCACCTTGCGCGGCGAGGCGGCACGCTCGCGGATTGTCGCGATTCTGTCGCGGGAACAGTTTGACAGCCGGCGGGCATTGGGTCGCAGGATCTGCGAGGAGTTCTCGTTTGTGGATGCGACCGGCCGTTTTCAGGTTGCGGGCTGCATGAAGGCCCTGGCGACCCTCGCCGAGGGGTCGCGGGAGATCGTTCTGCCGCGGCCACGGGCCGCGGGCGTGGACAACAGGCCGCGCCAGCTTTCGGCGGATGTAGCGGAGCCGGTCGGGGTTCCGTCGCATCCGGCGGCGATCGGCGCTCTTGATGTCAGGGAGGTTGCGACAGCTTCGGACCGCGCCTTGTGGAACACGCTGATCGCGCGCGAGCATCCGCACGGGATCACGACCATTGCCGGCTGCCAGATCCGCTACCTCGTTGGCTCGGCGCACGGTTGGCTCGGCGCATGGTTGGCTTGGCGCGGCGGGTTTTTCTGCCGCTGCGCTGCGGGTTTCGGCGCGGGATCAATGGATCGCGTGGAGCGAAGAACAGCGCCGGGATCATTTCAACCGGGTGGTCTGCCGGAGCCGTTTCCTGATCCGACCGTCGGTGCGCTGTCCGCATCTGGCGAGCCATGTGCTCGGCCGCATCCTGCGGCGCTTGCCCCGGGATTTCGAGTTGCGGTACGGGTTTCGTCCCTTGCTCGTGGAGAGCTTCGCCGATGCGGGCTACGATGGCACCTACCTCAGAGCGGCCAATTTCCTGTGCATTGGCGAGACCACGGGCCGTGGCCGTCAGGACCGGGAGAAGCGGCGCGGGAAGACGGTAAAGACGGTCTTCCTGTACGAACTGGCCCGGAACTGGCGGAAGAAGCTTGGGGTTTCGTGGGTCAACCATGCGCCGGTTCTGGAACCGGGCGAGGGTTTAAACGCGTTGGATTGGGCCGAGAACGAGTTTGGAGGAGCACCCTTGGGCGACAAGCGCCTGTCGGCGCGTCTGGTGAAGAGCGTGGGTCTGCTGGCGGCCTATCCGGGGCAGAAGATCAACGCCAACAGCGAAAGCGACAGCACCGCGATCAATGCATTCTACCGGCTGATCGAGATGCCGGCGGAGACGGAAGTCACGGTGCGGAACATCCTGGCGCCACATCGTGAGCGCAGCGTCCAGCGGATCCGCGCTCAGCGCACGGTGCTCGCGATCCAGGACGGCACGGATCTGAACTTTGCCACCCGTCCGGGCTGCGACGGGTTGCAGGTGATCGGCAAGAACCAGACCGGGGCGAAGAGCCTGGGTCTGCACATGCACGCGACGTTGGCGGTGACCGATACAGGTCTTCCGCTGGGCGTGCTCAGGCTGGGCTTTGATCCGGCGAAGAACCGGTCTGCGGCGGCCGAGGCGCGTCGGAAGACCCGGCGGTGGCTCGACGGTTTCGCCGACATTGGACGAGCCGTGCGCGAGGTTGGCGGCAAGACGCGCGTGATCTCGGTGTGCGATCGGGAGGCGGACTGCTTTGAACTGTTCGACGCACAGCGCCGCTGTCCACGGGTGGAACTGTTGGTGCGCGCGAGGCACGATCGGGTCCTCGGCGAGCGGCAGCCGAAGCCGTTCGCGACGATGAGCGGCGGCGCGCCGGATGGCCGGATCGATGTCGAGATCGACGGGCTGACGGTGCGGCCCAAGTCCAGCAAGAAGAAGGCACGGCCCTCTCGCCGCAAGCGGTTGGCGAACTGTGAATTGCGGTTTCGCCGCGTCACGCTGCCGGCAACGGAGACCATGGAAGGTGCCGAACCGGTGACCGTGTCCGCGGTCCATATCGTGGAGACCACGCCGCCCGAGGACGAGGACCCGGTACAGTGGTTCCTGCTGACCACACTCAAGCTCGGCACCGCCAAAGAGGCGGCCGAAATCGTCGGCTTCTACCTTCAGCGCTGGCGGATCGAGGACTTCTTCCGGGTGCTGAAATCCGGCTGCCGGATCGAGTTCCGGCTGTTCCGCACCGCCGAAAGGCTGCAGCGGGCAATCACCATCAACGCCGTGATCGCCTGGCGCATCATGGTCATGACGCTGCTCGGCCGCCAGGTGCCCGATTGCGAGCCGCAACTGATGTTCGCCGACCATGAACTCGACTTCCTGCGCGACTATGCCGTCGAGAATGACCTGGCGACGCCAGATCGGCTCGGCGATGCCGTCCGACTCGTCGCCCATCTTGGTGGATTTCGCGACCGCAAGCATGATCCGGATCCTGGCAACCAGATCATGTGGCATGGCCAGACCCGGCTGAGCAGCGCCGCGTTGGGCCACCGAATCGGGTTCCGGGCCGGCCAGAGGCATGCACTGAGACCGACAGGTAAGCCTGTTGTCATGTCATATTTATCATGACACGGTAGGGCTAGGCGAATGCCTTTGGCTGGCACTCCGCCGGCGGGTCGGGCTGCCTCCCGATGCCGGCGAGCGGATCCTCGCCGGCATCGACCGCTACCGCCCCTGGGTGCGCCATGCCGGGACCTATGCCGCCATCCCCCGGGACAAGGACGTGCGGGACGTCGGCATCAACCGGGCGGTGGCGCCGATCGCCGACAGGGAGATCCGCCGGAGCCGCGCCCACGGGCCGAACCGGGCGCTGCGCGAACTCGGCCGACGACGCGGCTCAAGACCGGCTACTACGGTTTCTTCGCCGCCCACCGGCGCCGCTTCGTCTCCCTGCTGAAGGATCTCGCCCCGGAGGACGTGACACTGGACGCTGCCGTGGCGCTGCTGGAACGCCGGAACCCGCCAGGCGGATGAGCGGCCCGGCCCGGCGCAATGGCATTCGGATAGGTGTAACGGTCTTGGGGCGATTTGTCCCGTTGCCGGCAACCTGTTGATATGAATGGCGTATCGGTGTGCGATTATTTTTGTTCCGCAGAGGTGTTGACAAGCGCCCGTCGATTCGTATGCTGTCCTTGAACAGCTGCAGGAATTGCCCATGGATCCGCGAATCACCGACCTGAAGTCGACCACGTTTTCCGGTCGCCGCCTGACCCGGCGGCAGATTGCGGACATCCAGAAGACCGTGGTGCTATTTCCCAACCACAGCCGCAACGAGCTCGCGAAGACCCTCTGCGAGCATCTCAACTGGGTTTCGGCGAAGGGCGACTACAGGGTCGGGGCATGCATGAAGCTTCTGGAGACGCTGGAGCGGCATGGCATCCTGACGCTGCCGCCGAAGCGGGAGGCCCAGGTCCGGGACATGACGCCCGGGCCCGTCTGGACCTCTGCCTCCGACCGGCGACCGGCGTTGTGCGCCGACCTTTCCGACCTGCGTCCGCTGCGCCTCGAGCCTGTCACCGACACGGACGGGCGGCAGTTGTGGAACGCCTTCGTCGACCGCCACCACTACCTCGGCTACAGACGCCCGTTTGGGGCGCACATCCGTTATTTTGTCGCCGACCGGGAGGGCCGCAAGCTGGGATGCCTGCTGTTCGAGGCGGCGACGAAGACGCTCCCGTGCCGGGACAACTGGATCGGATGGAGCGACCGGGCCCGCGGCCGTAGCCGGCACCGGATGGTGGTCAACTCGCGCTTCCTGGTTTTTCCCTGGGTGCGCTCGAAGAATCTCGCGTCCTCGGCCCTCGCCCTGGCGACGCGTCGGCTCGCCGACGACTGGCAGCGCCTGCATGGCTTCCGCCCCGTCCTCTGCGAGACGTTCGTCGACGAGACCCGGTTCAGGGCCTCGTGCTACCGCGCCGCCAACTGGGAGCGCATTGGTTCGACCGGCGGACGGTCGGTCAAGGGGGTGTACGTGCTGCCGTTGTGCGGGGGCGCCCGTGAGATCCTGTGCGGCGAACGGGACGCCGGAACGCCCGCGAAGCCGCCGACACGGGCCGAACGGGGGCGTTCCGCCGCCAGCGACCGCCGCTTCTCCCGGCGGTGGGAGACGCTCGTCGCCGCCGCCACGGCGGTCGCGGAGCGTGAGGATGCGCGCTGGCAGAAGCGCCGGCGCGTGTTCAACAGCCTGCTGATCATGCTGTTCGTGCTCCGCCTCGTCGTCGCGCCGCGCGGGCAGGGCTACCGTGCCACGCTGTGCGAACTCTGGGAGCAGTGCGCGGCGGCAGGCGTCGAACTGCCACAGGACGAGCCTCCGGCGGCTTCGACAGCCTGCGAGGCGCGTGAGAAGCTCGACGAAAGCGCGTTCCGGGCCCTGCACCGGGAGATCCTCGCCAACAGCCCCGACGGACGGCTCTGGAAAGACCACAGGGTCCTCGCCGTCGACGGATCCAAGATTACCCTGCCGAGGAAACTGGCACAGCGCGGCTACCGCATCCCCAACGGCGCCCACTACCCCCAGGGTATGGTCAGCGCCATGTACCGGCTCAACGACCGGATCCCGGTCGACTTCGACCTGTTCAGCCATGAAAACGAACGCACGGCTGCACTCACCCATCTCGACCATGCCGCCGAAGGCGACGTCATCGTCTACGACCGCGGCTATTTCTCGTTCGCGATGGCTCTCGCCCACTGGCAGCGCGGGCTTCACTTCGTGTTCCGCATTGCCCGCAACACCAGCCCCGCCTTCGACACGTTCATCGCCTCGCGGGAAACCGACCTGACCGCCACCCTCGAACCGCCCAGGGACGGCCCGACCGGTCCGAGCCACCGCATCCGCCTGGCCAAGTATGCCATCGGAGACACCGAATACTATCTCGCCACGTCACTGCTCGACAGCGGCCGCTATCCCATCCCGGCACTCAGCGACCTCTATCATGGCCGATGGGGGATCGAGGAACTCTACAAAACCAGCAAGGCCGTGATCGAGCACTTCCATGCAAAGTCCGAGCGCGGCGTCCGCCAGGAACTCTACGCGGTGTTCGCGCTGGTCACCCTCGCGCGCCAGTTCGTCAACCGCTGCGACAGCGACCTCAACCGCGGCGACAGCGAGGACCTGCCCGCCATGCGCACCAACTTCAAGAACGGCCTGCGTCTGGTCGGACGGGAGATCGAAGCCATCTTCCTGAGACAGAGCGAGATGGTCAACCAGTCCGTCAGGCGGATCATGGCCGGCCTCTCCCGGTGCATACAGCGCCAGAGGCCGGGCCGAAGCTACAGAAGGGAATCAAAGCAGCCACGGTCCAAATGGCTCAGGCGATCCACCGCCTGATATCTGAACCGAACCCAAAATCAGCCCCCCGACTTCCGGCAACCGCCCGAAGCACGGGTTTCTCTTATCCGAACGCAGCAAATCCTTATCCGAATGCCATTGCGGCCCGGCGGGGTCCGCGCGGGCGGAGCCCGTTCAGGGCAATGGCATTCAGTTTGTCGCGGGGCGAGTGTCAATCTTTCGGATTGATTTGCAACGGATTGATTTGGCTGCGTGATTTGGAACCATTTGGTCGAGGGTAAGGAGGGGTTGACTCGCTGCCGGATTGATGGCAGACTACGGGTGTGAAGGAGTCATCCGGGGCTTGCAATGGACCCTCGCATCACGGGCTTGTGGTCGACGACATTTCAGGGCAGGCGCTTGACGCGCAGACAGATTGCGGCTGTGCGGTAGGAGACGGTTCTGTCGTTTCCTGGGCTGAGCCGGCGGGAGCTTGCGCACACGATCTGCGAGCAGCTTCGTTGGTATACGGCGAAGGGCGACAATCGGATTCAGGCCGTGCTGCGGATGCTGGAGGAACTGGATCGGCTGGGCGTTCTGTCGCTTCCTGCGAAGGATCTGTCGTATGTTCGTGGAGCCCGCAAGCCGGTGGCCTGGGGTTCACGGACGGCTGCGCCAGCGGCAATCGAGGGGGATCTGGAGGCCTTGCTGCCGATCCGGCTGCAGGTGGTGTCGGATGTGGAGGATATCGGGGAATGGAATGAGTATGTTGCGCGCTACCACTACATGGGGTTCCGTCATCCGATCGGCCCGCATCTGCGTTATTTTCTTCTCGACCGCGATGGCCGCAAGCTGGGTTGCCTGCTGTTCTCCCATGGCTCGCGGCAACTGCCGTGTCGAGACGAGTGGATTGGCTGGCCGGAGGGCTACAGGAAACATCTGGACCGGGTGGTCGGGAACAACCGGTTCCTGCTGTTTCCGTGGGTTCGGATTGGGAACCTGGCTTCCAAGGCATTGTCGATCGCGACCGGTCGCCTGGCGGACGACTGGGAGGAGCGCCATGGCTTTCGCCCGGTGCTGGTGGAGACATTTGTCGATTCGAGCCGGTTCGATGGCGCCTGCTACCGGGCGGCGAACTGGCTCGATCTCGGCGAGACCCGGGGCGGCAAGGGGAAAGCGCCAAAACGGGTCTATGGGTCCGTCCACGAACTATCGAATCGGAAATTGTCGAATACTTGATGGAGCGTCTCCTCTCTTCCTGGCCGGCCGGCAACTGGTGATCTCGGTGGATGCCAGAAAGAAGGGACTGGTGGGAGACTTCTCGAACGGCGGCCGTTAGTGGCGGCCCAAGGGCCGACCCGAGGAGGTCAATGTCCATGACTTCCCCGACAGGAAGCTCGGCAAGGCGGTGCCTTACGGGGTCTATGACGTCGCTCACAATATCGGTTGGGTGAATGTTGGCATCAGCCAGGACACGGCCGATTTCGCCGTGGAGAGTATCCGGCGTTGGTGGCTGCGTTGGGGACAGGAACTCGCCCGCGAACCGGGGCTCGAGACCACGGTTTGCCATCTGCCGGCCGGAACCAGCAAATGGAACCGAATCGAACACCGCCTGTTCTCTTTCATCCGCCAGAACTGGTGCGGCAAGCCGCTGCGAACCCTCGCCACCATCGTCAGCTTTATCGGTGCCACCACGACCAGCACCGGCCTCAAAGTCTATTGCGACGTGGACGAGAACGACTATCCCAAGGACGTGGCGATCGAGGATGTTCAAATGGAGGCCCTCGACATCCGGCGCGCGGAGCTCCATGGCGAGTGGAATTAACCCTTCCTGCCGACTCCTCAAATCGACGCGGTTTTTTCTTGACGAACCCTATGTGTATCCGCTGGCCACGGACTTCCGGGAGGTTCTCCTGCATGGGCCGCAACGCAGCGCGCCACGGCGCAGTCCTCGGCGGCCCCGGCTGGCTCCGGACGATCCCTTCGTGTTGCTCTGGCGGGATCTCATCGGGGCGCTGACGGCAGTGGCGGCCGAGCATGACAGGGTGTGGCAGGTGCGGCGGCGGGTTCTGCATACGCTGCTGGTGATGCTGTTCGTGTACCGGCTGGTGCTGTCCAGCGGCGAGCAGGGCTACGCGACCACGCTTGCCGAACTCTGGGAGCAGTGCCGCGCTCTCGGTGTCGCGCTTCCGCAGCCGGATCCGGTCGCCGCGTCGGCGATGTGCAGGGCGCGGGCCAAGGTCGATGAGAACGTGTTCCGGAGCGTGCATGCCGAGATCCTCAAGCGTGCCTCCTGCCCGCCCGCGTGGCGGGGACACCGCCTGTTCGCGATCGACGGCTCAAAGCTCAACCTGCCGCGGCCGCTGATCCGTTGCGGGTATCGCACGCCCTCGGACACGAGCCACTACCCGCAGGGCCTGCTCAGTTGTCTGGTTCAGCTTCCGGAGCGAATTCCGGTCGCGTTCGACCTTTGCGCCCACGGCAATGAACGAAGGGCCGCGCTCGACCTTCTGCCCGCCTTGTCGCCCGGGGACGTGGTGATCTACGATCCTTTCATCGGGCCATTGTTGACTCGCCGTCTTGATGCTGCTACTGCTGCGGCATGCAGATTGGATTGCGCCATTTCGGTGCTCAGACGATTGCCCGTGTAGTCGCGGCTTCCGAGGAGCCGGGAGCGACCCGTTGCGGCTTGGCGCGTCTGCTGTGCGAACTTGCCGACTGGAAGGATAGCAAGGGCAGGCTGGCGCTGGCGTCGGCCCGCAAGGTGTTGCCGAAGGTGGCCGCGAAGGCGGGGTTCCGGTTGCCGGACGCGAGACCGGGCGTGCCGGATGCGGTCGCGAGGGTGCCGGCGCCGGACGGTCTTGAGGCGATTTCGGCGCTTCGGTGCGGGATCCGGGATCTCGGCAGCCTGTCGCTGGAGAGGGTGTCGGAGGGCGACGACCGGCGTTGCTGGGAAGCGATGCTGGAGGCCTGGCATCCTCTCGGCTGGAAGCGAGCGCCGGGAGGGCAGCTGCGCTACTGGATACGTTCCTCGGCCTACGGCGTGCTGGGCGGCATCGGCTTTGCAGCAGCGAGCTGGCACCAGAAGGCGCGCGACGAATGGATCGGCTGGTCGGCCGACGCGCGCGCGGCCCATCTCGGGCTTGTGCTGTGCAATCACCGGTTTCTGCTGCTGCCCCGCATTCACGGGCTGGCCTCGCGGGTGCTGGAGATGGCGACGGATCGAGTTGCCGGGGACTGGAGCGAGGCCTATGCAACGCGGCCCGTGTTGGCCTATACCTATGTCGGCCCAGAACATGCCGGAGAGAGCTACCGGGCGGCCGGATGGTCCTGCTGCCCGCGGACGACCTCCGGCCAGCCGCCGGGGAGCACGCGGCCAGGGGTCGGGCGCGCGGTCTGGATGAAGCCGTTGTCGGCGCACTGGGAGGAGACGTTATGTATTCTGCCGGAGCGCCGGATTGTTCCGCCCGAGCCGGTGTATCTGCCGGCGGGCGCCGACTGGGCGGAGCGGGAATATGCTCGCTGCAGCCATTCCGACGGGCGCGTCCGCAGGCGGATCGTGGAGATGGGGCGGGCGTGGCTCCGGCTTGCGGGGGCCTCGATTCCGGTGCTGTTCCCGCGGCGGGCGGAACGCAAGGCGGCGTACCGACTTCTGTCCAGCGAGGGCGTGTCCATGCAGCACATCCTTGAGCCCCACCAGGCCTCCACGGTGGAGCGCTGCCAGATGGAGAAGGTGGTGCTGGCGATACAGGACACCACGACGCTGAACTACCACGGCCTGAAGGCGACAGACGGGCTTTGTTCCATCGGCGGACGCGGCACGGGCGCGCACGGACTGATGGCGCACTTCGGGCTTGCGGTCAACCCTGTGGGCCGGCCGCTGGGCGTTTACAACCTGAATGCCGACTTCCGCACGACGGAACAGGAGAAGGTCACGGGTGTCGGGAAGGACACCGAAAGCGCGCGCTGGCTGGAAGGGATGCAGCGGGCCCGGGAACTGGACGATGCCTGCCCGGACACCGAGGTGATCACCGTTTGCGATCGTGAAGGGGATACCTGGGAGATGCTGCGCAAGGCGGCCATCGACCATGCCGGGTTGCTGGTGCGCTCCAATGCGGCGCGCCAGCGCAAGGTGCTGCTGAACGACGGAAAATCCCGCAACCTCTGGACGCATGTCGAAGAACAGGAGCCGCTGGCACGCAAGACAATCCTGGTTCCGCCATGCGGCGGCCCGCGCCAGCGCAAGCAACGCAAGGTCAAGCTCGACCTTCGCGCCTGCAGGGTGGTCCTGCTGGCGCCGAAGGAAGCCGCGGACCAGACCCCGACGGAGATGCTCGCAGTCTCGGCAACCGAACGACAACCGCCGCAAGGCAAGGAGCCGTTGCACTGGCTGCTGCTGGCCAACCGGGGCGAGCCAACCGCCGAACACGCGCAGCAGATCGTCCAGTGGTACGAGAAGCGCTGGTCCATCGAAACCTGGTTCAGCGCGCTGAAAACCGGCACCCGGATCAAGGACCGGCAACTCGATGATGCCGACGATTTGCGCAAGTGCCTCGTCTTCGATGTGATTACCGCCTGCCATATCCACGACCTGAACTTCATGGCCCGGACGGTCCCCCACACACCGGCCAGCGAGGTCGTCGGGCAGGAGGCCATCGACTGCCTCTACAACTATCGATACCTCCTCAGGATCTGCAATGCCCGGGCTCCGCCCGAACCTGCGCCCGACATCAAATCCTTCGTTATCGATCTGGCGGGCATCGCCGGATTCGATCCAACAAAGCGGCAGCCCTTGCCGGGAACACGGAAACTCTGGGAAGCCTACCTGATGTTCAAGCCAATCCTGATCTACCACCGCGGAATGAAAGAAGACAAGTGAACATGCGGGAAACAAGCCAGAACAATCGCCGCGAGTCCACTGTGGGGTGATGAAAGTCTACGATCGCGGATATTTCTCCTGGGCGTTGCTGGCCGTCCATCGCGAACGGGGCCTGCATCCCGTCTTCCGGATCCAGAAGTCCGTCAGCACGATCATGGATGCCTTCCTTGCCGGAAGCCAGACAGATACCGTCGTCGAGGCAATGCCCGGCAAGGTCTCCCTCTGGAAGCTGCGCCAGAGACAGCCGCAAGCCTTCGCAGAACCGGTCCGGCTGCGCCTCGTCAAATACACTGCCGGCAGCTCAACCATCTGCCTCGCCACCACACTCATCGATCCGGAAACCCATCCTGCCAGCGAACTCGCCGATCTATACGGATCGCGCTGGGGCATCGAGGAGATGGTCAAGATCTCCAAGTCAATCATGGAAATCGCGCCGTTCCATGCCAGGACCGAGCGCGGCGTCCGACAGGAACTCTTCGCCCACTTCAACCTCATGGCCATGACGCGCATCTTCACAATCCATGGAGACGCGATGCTCAACGCCCGCAAGCCGTCCCCGTCCGCAATCGATCGCACCGCAAACTTCAAGAACTCCCTCGCCGCCGTCGCGCGAAACCTCGAAGCCCTACTGCTGAAGCACGCCGCCACCGTCGCCGAGGCGATCCAGCAGTTCCTCGATTGCGTCGCCACCGGGCGGCAGAAGCCGCGCCCGGGACGAAGCTACGAACGACGATCCCGCAAACCCCTCAACCGGTGGCACGGCAAGCGCAGGGAAGCCTCGACAACCTGAACCACAGGACGTCGCAACGCAGCGCCAACATGCTGTCAGGACTGCGAATCCTTAAGTGAATGGCAAAAACTCGTTAAGTGAATGCCATTGCCGTTCAGGGACGCCGGAACGCGGGGCGGCGGCGGTGCGGACGGATGCCGCGCGGCCGCAGGGTTCCCCTATCCGGGCGGACGCGGGGCTACCCCGTGGAGGCCGGAGACGGCCGGGAGCGGGCATCGCGCGGGAATTTCCTGGGGCGGGTGATTGTGCGAAAAGAGGCGATTCGGGTCGTTCGTATCATTGACAAAATAAAATAAAGTATATAGTGAGTTTGGTTATATGTCGATTGCGACACTAAATATCACGACAACTTCGGGTGCTCATCATGGACAGTTTCGACTTTCAGATACGGCTCGGTGAGTCGGAAGGGCAGACAGAATCAACGGGTTGTGTCGGTTTATCGGTTACCTGCGACGGCGATTCAATGTACGCTGATTCTCATAGAGAGGCGAGAGCCGGGAGCTTACGGTTCCGTCATGTCCGCCGGGGCGCTCCGTATCTCGGCATAGCGCGCCGTCCCGGCGGATCTGCCGGCCCAGATCTTCCTCCGCCGCGCGGTTCCGGCGCGGCCGCTTCCCGTTCTTCCGTCGATACCTTGTCGGCCGTCCCGCGTTGCGAGGCGCCCGTGCCGGACGCGTCCCAGGGCGTGGCGAGCGACGGAGGGGGGCAGCCCGGTACGTTCGCCGTTGACGGCGGCCCGGTGCGTGCCCGCGCAGGTTGGGCCCGGTGCGCGGTGGCCGGGCTCCTGTTGTTGCTCACGACGCTGGCCGCCGCGCCGGCCCATGCGCAGCTGTCCGGCATCTGCGGGCGCACGGCTGCGGTGCAAACCGCGATCCTTGCCGAAATCCCCAACGTCGACGACTGCGCCAATGTCACCGCCGACCATCTCGCCGCCATCACCGGCTCGCTACTGCTGAAAGATCAGGAAATCGCCGCCCTTGCGGCGGGGGATTTCGCCGGGCTGACCTCGCTGACGGGGCTGACTCTGCGCAACAACCTGCTGAGCACGCTTCCCGCCGGGGTGTTCGACGGGCTGACCGCGCTGACGGCGCTGGATCTGATCGACAACGCGCTGATGACGCTTCCCGCCGGGGTGTTCGACGGGCTGACCGCGCTGACGGTGCTGGGTCTGACCAATAACGCGCTGACCATGCTTCCCTCCGGGGTGTTCGACGGGCTGACCGCGCTGACGGGGCTATGGCTGGACAACAACGCGCTGAGGACGCTTCCCACCGGGGTGTTCGACGAGCTGACCGCGCTGGAGACCCTGACTCTGCGCAACAACCTGCTGACGACGCTTCACGCCGAGGTGTTCGACGGGTTGACCGCGCTGACGGCGCTGGATCTGCACGAGAACCGTCGTCTGACGACGCTTCCCGCCGGGGTGTTCGCCGGGCTGACCTCGTTGACGGCGCTGAATCTGTACGACAACCGTCTGACGACGCTTCCCGCCGGGGTGTTCGCCGGGCTGACCGCGCTGACGGCGCTGAATCTGCACGAGAACCGTCTGACGACGCTTCCCGCCGGGGTGTTCGCCGGGCTGACCTCGTTGACGGAGCTGAATCTGTACGACAACCGTCTGACGACGCTTCCCGCCGGGGTGTTGGAGCCGCTGACCGCGCTGACGACGCTGGGTCTGTCCGGCAACCCGGGGGCGCCCTTCGCGCCGGTGGCGGTGGCCCTGCCGGATGGCGGACTGAGTGCCGGGGGCATGGTGACGCTCGACGGCAGCAGCAGCGATGGCGGGCCGTGGGGCACGAATGTGACCTATTCCTGGGCGCTGACCTATCCGGCTAACGGGGTGACGGTGACGTTCGACGATGCCGCGAGCGCCACGCCTGTGGTGACGATCCCGTCGCTGCCGCCGGGCACCCCGCTGACCTTCACCCTCACCGTGACCGGGCGCGGCAGCACAGGTACGTATAGCACCGGCGTCGCCGCCGGCACCGACACCGCCGGGGATCCGCCCTCGGCCACCCTGCTTGCGCATTGCACCTCGCCGCAAAGCAACGAGCTCTGGTGCGGCGCCATGACGGTGGGCAACCAGAGCGGTTCACCGCGTTACGGATATAACAGATTCACCGGGACGGGGAGCATCACGCCCGACAGGTTCACGCACAACGGCAAGACCTTCGTCGTGAATGCGCTTGCAAACAACGGCAAGCCCGCGCGAAGTCTGAGGTTCGTACTCGGTCGTTATTTCGACCCGGACTACTCCACGAACTTCCACGAGTGTCTCCTGAGTCGCCTCGGCAGCTCGCGTTTGACGCTGGAATTCGGAACCGGCGGGAACAAGAAGACCGCCCCCTTGGTCGTCCAGCCGGGGCCACGGATACATTTCGACATGTACCCCTATGGTGGGAGCTGGTCGGCGGGCGATACAGTCCAGGTGAAGCTTCTGCGGGTGTCTTCACCCGGAGCTCCGGCGCAGAGCAGGCCGGTCGCGACCGCAGTACGGAGCACGACGAACCCCTACGAGTCCATCGACGTGAGCTGGACCGCTGTCACCACGGTGTGCGGTCAACCCGTGGAGGCATACGAAATCCAGGTTTCGGAGGACGGCACGAGCTGGCGCACGCTCGTCCGCGACACCAACAGCACGGCCCTGACCTACACGCACAGTGGCGTGCCGCAGGGGGCGACACGCCACTACCGCGTGCAGGCCGCCGTGGGGCCTTATGGCACTGGGAGTGGCTCGGGCTTCGGTCCATCCGCCTCCGCCTCCACCACAACCCTCCCATCCTGCGGGGCGTCGTTCCCCGACGAAATCTGGTGCGCGGAACTGACGGTGGGGGGAAATCCTATTGCAGTGACAGGTTTCCATCAAGGCAACTTCGGGAGCCTGTCCGACGGGCAATTTGACTACGGTGGGACTCAATACAGCGTTCCGCTAACAAATTATGACGTCGGCAATGGACAGTTGGTCTTCGTCGTTTCTCCCACTACGGGGCACTCCATCTTCAACAATGCTGGCTTCCGTCTGCACCTGGGGACCCATTCCGTCTCGTTCCCCGCGCATGTGATTGGCCCAGGCGATGGCTTCTTAGGTTGGACGAGCGGCGCCGATCCCGGCTGGACGCCGGGGGACCGGGTCATCGTGCGGTTGACGGGGCCGGCAAGCGGGCGCCAGGTCGAGGTCGAATCGCCCACCGTGACGAGCACGCCCGAAGTAAGCGAAGCGGGCTCGGACGGGCAGTGGACCGAAGGCAAAACGGTAGAGGTCACAATCGCTTTCAGCGAGGCGGTCGAGGTCGACACCACCGGGGGCACACCTTCGGTCACAATCGGACTCAGCGGCACGGAGACCCGCAACGCGGGCTATCTGCGCGGCGGCGGCACGGCGGATCTGGTGTTCGGCTACACGCTGATCACGGGCGACGGCGCCCACACCGTGATGGCGGTCACGCCGGACAGCCTGGCGCTGAACGGCGGTGCGATCCGAAGCGTCGCGACGAACGCGGACGCGGCGCTCGGGCACGTCGGCACGCTGGTCAGGGGCGATGCGGGGGGCGCCCCCGCAGGTCCGGACGCGCGCTTTGAGGGCGTGCCCGAAAGCCACGACGGGGCGACGGCGTTCACGGTCGAGCTGCATTTCAATGCGGAGCCCGAGGGGCTGAGCTTCCGGACGGTCGCCGGCGGGCTGCTGGAAGTTGAGGGCGGCACGGTGACGCGCGCGGCGCGCAGCACGCCCGGCAGCAACCTGGGCTGGCGCGTGACGGTGGCGCCGTCCGGCGCGGGCGATGTCAGGGTCCGGCTGCCGGCGCGGCCCTGCGGCAGCCCGAACGCGGTCTGCGTCGGTGGGCGGCCGCTGGCGCAGGCCGCCGAGGCGACGGTGCTCGGCACAAGTTCCACGGAACCGCCTTCCGAAGTGCCCTTGACGGCATCGTACTCCAACGTGCCGGCCGAGCATGACGGGACGAGTCCGTTCGAGCTCCGGTTCCGGCTGAGCGCGGCGCCGGCGGGCTTGAGCTACCGGACCGTGCACAACGGGTTGTTCGACGTCACCGGGGCGAGCATCGGGCGCGCCTGGCGCCTCCGGAAGGGCAACAACGAAGGCTGGGGGATTCGTGTCGAACCCTCGGGCTTCGGCGACGTGACGCTCACGGTGCGCGCGACCACGGACTGCGCGGGCACGCCCGGGGTCTGCATGTCCGACGGGCGGAAGCTCGGGGGCGGACTGCAGGCGACCATCGCCGGCCCGGCCACGCTGTCGGTCGCCGACGCCGAGGTCGACGAGGACTCGGGCGCGGTGCTCGACTTCACGGTGACCCTGAGCCGGCGGCTCATGGAGACGGTGACGGTCGAGTACGGGACCGCAGACGGCAGCGCGAGCGCGGGGGCGGACTATACGAACACGAGCGGCACGCTCACCTTCGCCGCGGGCGAGACCTCGAAGACGGTCGCGGTGCCGGTGCTCGACGACGAGCTGGACGAAGGCAGCGAGACGTTGACGCTGACACTCTCGAACCCGGCCCCGACGCGCGTGAAGCTCGCCGACGCCGAGGCGACGGGAACGATCAGCAACACCGGTGCGATGCCGCAGGCGTGGATCGCCCGCTTCGGGCGCACCGTGGCGGAGCATGTGCTGGATGCGGTGGAAGCCCGGCGGGAGGGCGGGGCGAAGCCGGGCATGGAAGCGAGCCTTGCGGGTCAGCGGATCGGCGGCGCGGCCTTGCCGGAGGATGTTGCCGAACGGCAGGAGATAGAGCGCAGCAAGAACCTGGCGGACTGGCTGAAGAGCGGGACGGACCCGCAGCGCCGGGACCTCGGCTCGCGCACGATCACGGCGCGCGACCTGCTGACCGGGTCGTCCTTCGCGCTGACGGCGGCGACGCAGGGCAGCGGCCTGGTCTCGATCTGGGGCCGGGGCGCGGTGACGCGCTTCGACGGCCGGGAAGGCGATCTCTCCGTGGACGGCGAGGTCGCGACCGGCATGCTGGGCGCGGACTGGACGCAGGGCGCCTGGAAGACGGGGCTTCTGGTCTCGCACAGCCTGGGCGACGGCGGCTACCGGGGCGCCAGCGCGGGCACGATGACCTCGACGCTGACGGGGATCTTCCCCTGGGTGCGCCATGCGCTGGGCAAGCGGCTCTCGGTCTGGGGCGTCGCGGGATACGGCGAAGGCTCGCTCACGCTGGAACCGGAGGACGAGGCGAAGATCCGGACGGACCTCGACCTGTGGATGGCGGCGGCGGGGCTGCGCGGCGTGCTGCTCGACGGCGGCAATGACGGGCCGACGCTCGCGGCCAAGACGGACGCGATGATCGTGCGGACCTCGTCGGACGCGGTGTCCGGCAGGGGCGGCATGGCGGCGGCGGAGGCCGGGGTGACCCGGCTGCGCCTGGGTCTCGAGGGATCGCAGCGTTTCCGGGTCGGGGACGGGGCGACCCTCACACCCAGCGTCGAGATCGGCGTGCGCCACGACGGCGGCGACGCCGAGACCGGGTTCGGGGTGGATATCGGCGGCGGCCTGGCCTGGTCGGATAGCCGGCGCGGGATCACCACGGCGTTCCGCGGCCGCGGGCTGCTGACCCACGAGGCGGACGGCTTCCGGGAGCGGGGCCTTTCCGGCTCGCTCTCCTGGGACCCGCGGCCGGCGTCGGACCGGGGCCCGCGGGCTTCGCTCGCCCAGACACTGGGCGGATCGGCGAGCGGCGGGATGAACGCGCTGCTGGCGCGCGACACCCTCACCGGACTGGCCGCCAACGACAACGGCGGCGACCTGCAGCGGCAGCGCCTGGAGGCGCGGTTCGGCTACGGCTTCGCGGCCTTCGGAGACCGCTTCACATCGGTACCGGAGGTCGCCGTCGGCCTGTCGAACGCCGGGCGGGACTACAGCCTCGGCTGGCGGCTGGTGCGCGGCAGCGCCCCTGGAGGCGGCTCACTGGAACTCGCCGTCGAGGCGCGCCGCCGCGAGAGCGCCAACCCCGGCTCGGGGGCCGGGGCAGGCTCGGAACCCGAGCATGCGGTCGGGTTCCGGGTCAACGCCCGATTCTGAACGTCAGGCCAGCGGGCGTTCCTGCCGTAACAGGGGTCTGTTCCGATTTAGTGCTAAATCCTACGCTAAGGGCGTTTGGTCGGTATCTTTCGCCATCGGTATTCCCCCGTGAGAAGGATATGCGCCCATCCGAGGGGTGAGATGTGTGCCAGGAGTTGTTCGGGAGTAGCAATGCTGGCTCGCCTCCGCTGTAGTAGGGCGCGACCGAGGTGTTCGGTGTTCCAATAGATGATGATTGCTGCGAGAAGGTTGAGCTCAGCGATCCGAAAGTGCTGGCCCTCGCTTGTCCGGTCACGGATTTCACCCTGACGACCGATCCGAAGGGCATTTTTCAGGGCGTGGTGTGCCTCTCCCTTGTTCAGCCCGACTTGCGCCTGGCGTTGCATGTCGACGTCAAGCAGCCAGTCCATGATGAACAATGTTCGCTCAATTCGGCCGATTTCTCGAAGTGCGGTCGCCAGATCGTGCCGCCGCGGATAGGCGGCGAACTTCCGGAGGAGTTGGCTGGGGCGCATGACACCGGCAGCCATCGTAGCCGCGCTACGAAGGATGTCAGGCCAGTTGGCGACAATGATGTTTTCCGGGATTCTGTCTCCGATCAATCCTTTCAGGGTAACTGCTCACCCGGTGGTTTGAGTGGTTATTCGGTGTCCTGGTTGAGGCAGTGGACGGCCTTTCCCTGCAGGGCGATGGTGATGGCGACCAGGGGGTTGTATCCGAGTGCCGCCATGGTCTGGAGGTAGCTCGAGATTCGACAGTAGGCGTGTGCGAAGGATACGGTTCGGAAGCACCCGGAGACCTTCTGCTTGACCTTGGCCATGCGTATGTCGCGCTCGCTACGATTGTTTGTGAACGGAGTGTCGGCGCGCCTGGTAAAGTGCAGGACGTTCTTTCTCTGGACGACGAGGCGTTGGTGGAGGTTATGGGCGTCGGACTTGGCGACCGGACCGCGTTGGCCCTTTTTTGGCGGCGGGATTTCGGGCATCTCCGAGCGTCCCTGCTCGAGGATCGCCTTGTAGCATCGTGCGATGCGCTTGTAGTGTCGCATGGACAGCCGCTGTTGCGGGCGTTGGATGACCTGTCGCCGTGCGATGAGCAGCCGCTTGTGCATTTTGCGTGCCCACGGATAGCCGTTGCTGTCGGTCACGGCCTGAAGTTCCCGGAGCAGGTGCGCGCCGCAGAGTTGATGCTTGCACTGGGTGTAGGTGAGATAGGCTTTCCAGCAGTCATGGACGATGAGGCCCCGGTATCGGGGGATGATCCCGAGGGAGTTGATCGCCTCACAGCCGCGGTTCCGGTGCAGGCCCTTGACGGTGATGGGCCCGCCGGCACAGACATGGATCCAGTAGTTTTTCCGGTCCACGCGCAACGAGGTTTCGTCGACATGCAGCACCAGCATGTCAAGGAGCTTGTCGATGGCGGCAGCTTCCCAGCATCTATGTTTGCAGTCAAGCCCGATTCAGGCCCCTTTGGTGCTTCCGGGCATGCGCCCCTCCCGTGTTTTCCACAGCTTTTCCACGACTTATCCTCGGGCTGATGCAGAGGCTTCCGGCGTCCAGTGGCGTCCATCCCGGAGAAGCACATTGGCCAGAATCACGAGCTTCCGCATGATGGCGACGATGACAACCTTGTGCTTCTTGCCGGCCCCCTTCAGGCGATCCGAGACGATTTTCATATCCGGGTTGTGGATGGCGGCGCATGTCGCCGCCATGTACATGCCATCGCGCGGACGACGCCGGCCTCCGGCAATATGGCGGGCGCCTCGGCTCTTGCCGCTGTCCTTGTCGAACGGCGCCACCCCCAGCAGGCTGGCGGCCTGGCGGTTCCGGATGGAGCCAAGTTCCGGCATCCAGCAGAGAAGCTGGGCCGCGTTGACAGGCCCGATGCCTGGGATCGACAACAAGATTCCATAGCGCCTGGCCCATTCCGGGTCCGACTGGATATGCGCGAGGATCGCCGCATCCAGATCCGCGATGCGCTTGTCGGTCGTGGCACCCACCTTTCGCAGATGCTTCTCGCCGCGGCCGCTCACCTCGTCGGCGGTCTGCTTCACTTTGGTCCGAACATCGACAAGGCAGCTGCGAGCAACCAGAAGCCCCTCAAGCTCTTCCTCATAGCCATCTCTGGGCTTTGCGACCCTCAGATCCGGCATCGCGGCCCCGAGCCGGGACAGCATCGCCGCGTCAATCCGGTCCGTCTTCGCCGGTCCGAACAGCGACTCGCCGAAGCGCCGGCTGCGCAGGGGATTGATCACCACAACCTCAAATCCGGCCGCCGCCAGGGATTGGTGGACGCGCCGGTGATAGCGGCCCGTCGGCTCCATCACCACACGCTGGACGCCCTGTTGCGACAGCCAGTTCCGCAAGCCGCGGAAGCCCGCGGGAACATTGGCGTAACTGCGCCCCAGCCCATTCGCATGCACGTGAACCTCATCCTTGCCAACATCGAGGCCAGCAACTACTGTAGTCGTCATCGTTCCCTCGCTCCTAATCTTGCGATGATACGGGTCCAACCCTTGCATCCCATCCAGGACGCCGGGAACAAAGGAAGGTGGGTCGACCAAGCTGGGAAACGGTACTGTTCCAAGGATTCCACGGTCCGGCCCACCTTCGCGCAAAGCCGTCGCTCCGCGCTTTCCGGTCCACCGCGCTCAGTCAGCGCAAGCGGACCCGGAAACTCAAGCAAGAGGATAAGCAAAAACCCGCGCAGCCAACAGCGAAGAGCCCTCGTAAACACGTTTTCCCCCGCCAGGCCGCCGGGAAGGAGTTGTTGATAACTCTTTCCTCTCTTCTTGCTGTGTCTCGTCATACAAGCATTCCAGGGCCTGATGCAGGCGCCAGACGAAGGCGAGCAGGGTGGCCTCGGAGAGCAGCCGTCCGGTCATCGCCTGGATCATGGCCGCAGTCCGCTTGAGCGGGACCATCTGGGCACAGAGCAGGTGCACGACATAGGCGACGATCCCGGGTCCGTACTGCAGAGGACCGGGCATGGTGTCGGGGAAACGGCCCTTGGTCCGGGTGTGGCAGCGCGGACAGGCCTTGATCTCGGCGGTGACCCGACGTTCGACGGTCTCGAAGACGATGTCGACCTCGATGCGCTGCTCGTGTCCGGTGCACGCGGTCTTTCAACTACCCACTGTTGACACGGTTATCGTCTGATCGTTTCTCCCATGCATTGACGGCATCGAGACCTTCCTTGTAGCTTCTCCATGCCTGCCAGATTTTTTCGGTTCCGGGGAGCGGTTGCCGCTTGCTGGGACGGAATCCGGCGAGGCGAGCGAGGTCGACCACGAAGGTTCGGATATCCGGGGGCGTTTCGGGTGGAGCGCGAATGACACGGCGGTGTTTGAGCCAGACGTAGAGCACGTTGATCTCGTGTTCGGAGAACATTTTGAGTGCCTGCATGTCTGGCGTGTCGCGGGCGCGTCGTTCCAGGTCCATGACACGCCATGCGGTCACGGCATCGAATGCGAGGCACTTGCGCAGATCGTCGGCGTGATCGAGTTTGCGATCCTCGACCCGAGTGCCGACCTTGAGGATCCGGAAGTATTCCTCGATGGTCCAGCGTGCTTCGTACCATGCGACGACGCGCCGGGCATTGTCGATTTCGGCCTCGCCCTCGGTGGTGAGGAGCACCCAGTGGAGCGGCATCTTGCCTTTCGGCGGTTCGGGTTCGAGGACCGAGACGGCAAGCATGGCGAGCGGTGCTTCGTCGCCGGCCCTGTTCGACGGTGGAACGAGGTCGACCATCGCGGCACGGAGTTCAAGCCGGGCCTTGCGTTCGCGGCGCTTGCGGGGACCACCATAGGGGCTGATGGTGATGGTCTTTGTGCCCAGAACCGGTTGCCCATCCATGAAGTCCCACAACTCACGGGTGCCGCCGTCGACGGCGACCCGGCGCTGGCGGCCGCGGTCGGAACGCACCACGAGCCCGTTGCCGGTCTGCCGTGCCGTTTGCAACAGGTCCCATATGTCTCCTTCGCGATCACAGACCGTAATCACGCGGCTGTCGGGACAGGCTGCCGCGATCTGCCCGGCGCGCTCAAGGCCGCGCAGCCAGCGCACGCTTTCCGGCACGTTGTCCGGCGTTTCGGCGGCCAGCGTGCCGTCGCGCTGTGTCGCGTTGATTTCGAACACTCCGAGCGGGCGTCGGGCTTCGGTGACTGCAAGCCCGACATGGGCGAGCAAGCCCCAGGTTCCCGATCCGCCGCCGCCGAGATTGACCAGACCCGCCGTCTTCTGGTGGCCGTTGTAGTTGAGGGTCGTTGTGTCCTGGAGCGCGAGAACCACCGGTTCCAGCCGGCAGCGGTCGACCGTAGCCTCTTGATGGGGTTGAAGAATATGCTCCATCTTGATCCTGTCGTTCGAGAGCAGCCGATAGGCGGCCTTTTGTTCCGCCGCGCCGGGGAAGATCGCCGGCAGCGACGCACCCGGGGCATGTTCCCACGCCCGGCCCATCGCCACCACCCGGTCACGCAGGCGGCCGTCGGGATGGCTGCCGCGCCGGTACTCGATATCGGCCCAGTCCGTATCCTTCGGCACATGCGGCGTCGGTGCCGCGCCAAGCCTGCGGTGTGGTTCCTGGCACAATCTCTCGCGCCATCCCGCGGCCAACGGCTTGATCCATACCGCTTTCGGCGCGACCGCGCGCCGCCCGGGCGGACATCCCGAGGTTCGCGCCGCACAACACTTCCAGCCTGCGGCCCGGTAGCAGGTTCCGAGCCGGTCGGGAGCCACGTAGGTATAGGCCGCCAACGGCCTTACCCCATACGCTGCTTCCCAGTCGTCCGCAACGCGGGCCGCCGCCAGCGCCAGCACATGCGACGCCAGGTTGTCGACCCGTACCCCGGGCAACAGAAGATAACGGTCGTTATTGACTACAAGCCCGAGATTCGCAACCCGTGCGTCGGGCGACCAGCCAAGGAACGCATCGCGCGCCTTCTGGTGCCAGCTTGCGGCACAGAACCCGATCCCGCCAAGCCTGCCGTGAACCGAAGACCGGACCCAATGGCGAAGCTGGGCACCCGGCATTCGCGAACTTCCCTCGGGATGATGGCTCGCCATCATCGCCCGCCACAGACCGCGGTCGGCGTCGCCGACAGGCTCCAGCGTCACCACGCCGAGCTCCGCAAGCCGGCAGGTCAGCGTCAGGTCCGGGAACGCCCTCTCCGCGGCAACCGGTAGCGACGGCATCGGCCGCGCCGCGGGCAACGACAGGTTCAGCCGGGCCGCCAGCCGCGGCAGCGCCTTGCTCGCCTGCGCCAGACACGCAACGCCCCGCGGATTGCGCCAGTTCTCCCGTTCGCAAAGCTCGCGCGCAAGCCCATGGCGCGTGCCACCCTCTGCCGCAACCGCACCGATCAGCCAGTCGATCGTCGCGGAACGGAAATGTCGAAGCCCGATTTGCATGCCCGGAATATGCGCCAATCGAACAACCGTGTTAACTGTGTCTAAATGAAAGGCACGCGGTCCCGGTCAGGTCGTGGCCGCACTGCCGGCACTCGGTGACCGGGCTGGTGTGCGTCGTGGTGACCGTGCGCAGGGTGTCGGAGCGTGCGTGGCGTGCCTTCGGTCCGCGGCTCCCGGACCTGCCCGCGGTGTGGGTCTCGCCTTCGTCGGTGCCGTCCCGTGAACTCGGCAGACTGGAGTTGCGCGAGGTCTTTGGTGTTGTCTTCTCAAGGAACACCGCCACCAGGATATCCACCAGCATGAACAGGGCATTGATCAGCGCGAGGGTGTCCGCGCTTGCCTCGCCCTTCTGCTTGATGGCATCGAACTGGGCTCGGCATTCGTCCAGCTGCACGCGCAGCGAGGCCTGGTTGATCCGCGCCATCACTCGGCCTCGACCGCCATGATCGCCGAGATCACCGCGAGACGTTCACCCGCCGGCAGGTTCTTGTAGCCCTGTGCCCAGCGGGTGGCCTTGCGCTTGATGCGCTGACGGTCGGTGGCGTTCCGGCCGGCATGGCTGGCCCAGTGCATCCGCTCGGGCGTGAAGTTGAACCAGGCCACCTCGGTGCGGACCTGGGCCTGGGTCGTCACCTGCAGAGCGACCCGGCGCCAGTCCGACAGCATCTCGTCATACAGCGCCGAGGGGTGTCCCGAGACCATCACTTGGCACGGCAGGCCCGTGAGCAGCTCGAGAAGGGTTGCGTGGTCGGCATCGGTATACTCGTAGCGGTACCGTCGGTCCGACCGACGGGTCGCATGCAGATACGGCGGATCGCTGTAGACCAGTTCCGTACCGCGGAACGGGAAGCGGGCCAGGAACTCGTGGGCACAGCCATGCACCAGTTCCACCGGGTAGTCGCATCGGAACCCGTCAAGCGCGCGTTGATCGCGGTCAATTCCGATGCTGCGCATCGCCGGGGCCTTGCGCCGCATCAGGGCACCGCCTCCGAGATGCGTCTCGACATACAGATCGTGGGGAGGCTGGAGCCCCAGTAGCGCCTGGCAGAGCCCGGTCGTGGCCTTGGATCCGAAATACCCCATCAGTGGTCCCCGTCGACAGCGATGACCACTCTTAGTCAGATCTCGCTAGAGTGTCAACCTCACGTCGCCATCAGCGATCCGCAACCAGACACCACCCGCTCAATCACCTCCCGGGAGGCTCGTCAACAGGCACACCGACCTCAAACCATACGCAGGAGGGATTGAGTAGTTACGCGGCTGGAACTCCGCGACAACGGTCTGACCGAGCTTCCCGCCGGGGTGTTCGACGGGTTGACTTCGCTGACGAAGCTGATTCTGTACAACAACGGTCTGACCACGCTTTCCCCCGGGGTGTTCGACGGGCTGACCGCTCTGAAACAGTTGGAACTGCAAGACAACGGTCTGACTACGCTTCCCGACGACGTGCTCCAGCCGCTGATCTCGCTGACGACGCTGAAATTGGCGGGCAATCCGGGGGCGCCCTTCGCACCGGCGGCGGTGGCCCTGCCGGATGGCGGAGCGGTTTCGAGCGCCGGGGGCAGGGTGACGCTCGACGGAAGCGGCAGCGGCGGGCCGTGGCGCAAGAATGTGACCTACTCCTGGGCGCTGACCAATGCGCCGAGCGGGGTGACAGTGACGTTTGAAGACGCCGCGAGCGCCACGACGGTGGTGACGATCTCGGCGCTGCCGCAGAACAACACCCTGCTTACCTTTACCCTCACCGTGACCGGGAGCGGCACCGGTGGGTTTAGCAGCGGCATCGCCGTAGGCACCGACACCGCCATGGCGGCGCCGCCCTCGCTCAGCGTGCAGGACGCCTCGGTGCAGGAGCCGACCGCGCCCGGCACGCCGTCTCCGCTGGTCTTCGAGGTGGTGCTGGAGCCGGCCTACACCGAGAACGTGACGGTGACGGTGACGGTGCGGTATGAGACGCGCGACGGCACCGCACAGGCCGGGGACGACTATACCGCGACGAGCGGCACGCTGACCTTCGCGTCCGGCGACAAGCTGAAGACGGTCGAAGTCCCGGTGCTGGCGGACAGCCACAACGAAGGCCGCGAGACGATGACACTGGTGCTGTCCAACGCAGCGGAGGCGGTGATCGTCGACGCCGAGGGAACCGGCACGATCCGCGAAGTCGAATTGACCCCGAAGGCGTGGATCGCGCGCTTCGGGCGCACCGTGGCCGAACAGGCGCTCGAGGCGATCGAGGGGCGGATGCGCGCGACTCTCAAGCCCGGGGTCGAGGTTGCGCTCGCCGGCGAGCGGATCGGCGGAAGCTCCGAGCCTGGCAGCGAGGGGGAACGGGACGCACGGCGGGAAGAGGAGACGCGGGGCGATGCATTGCGGCTCGCCGACTGGCTGCGGGGCGAGACCGACCCGGAGGAGGCGCAGCGCCAGTCCCGCGCGATGACGCACCGCGGCCTGCTGACCGGCTCCGCTTTCGCGCTCACGGCGGAGACGGTCGGCGAGGACCTGGTCTCCCTCTGGGGCCGGGGCGCGGTCACGCGCTTCGACGGCCGCGAGGGCGAGCTCACGCTGGACGGCGAGGTCGTGACCGGCATGCTCGGCACCGATTGGACCGGGGCGCGCTGGACCGCCGGGCTGATCGTCTCCCGCAGCGTCGGCGAGGGTGGCTACAGGGACGGATCGGGGTCCGGGACCTATCAATCTATCACACTTGACTCCGGGACTTCTCCTTTCGTTTTTTTCCTGTTCCATTCCTGCATGGCCTGGATGGCGAAGACGGCTTGAGACAGGAACTTCACGCCTTCCCAGAGCTTCTGCGTGCCGGGTAGCGGCTGGCGCTTCGAGGGATGGAAGCCCGCCAGGCCGCCGGTGAGCACGACGAAGCCCGCGATGGTCATGTCCGGCGGTCCCCGGGGCACCTTGAAGCCATAGCGGGAGGCGAGGGCACAGAGTGCCCGGATGTCGTCCTCGGTGACATGTCGGCTGGCCGGGTCGTCCGGCCTCTCGCGGGCCAGGAGGGAAAGGTCCCAGACCCGGAAGGCGGTGATCGCGTCAAAGGCGAGACACTTGCGCAGGTCGTCGGCCTCGTCGAGGCGGCGGTCCTCGATGCGGGTGCCGACCTTCAGCGCATGGAAGAACCGTTCGATCCGCCAGCGCAGTTCGTACCAGCGCAGCACGGTTCGGGCGGTGTCGAGGTCGGCCTGGCCCTCGGTGGTCAGCAGCATCCAGTGCAGCGGTTTGTTCTTCTGCTTCCTTTGCTTCGATGCCGGCAGCGCCGGGCGACGGGGCGGGTCCTCCTCAAGGGCCGAGACGGCGATCATGCGGACCGGTGGTTCACTCTCCCGGTCCTTCGGGGGAAGCAGGTCCACCGGCGTGCAACGCAGGGTCAGCTTCGCCGTGCGGCCGCGCCGACGGTTCGGTCCCCCGCAGGCGGGCACCTCGATCTTCCGCCCGCCCACCGGGTCCGTCTCCAGCACATGGTCCCACAGGTCCGCGTCTCCGCCCGAGGCCAGCGCCACCCGACGCTGCGTCCCTCGGCTGGCCCGGACCAGCAATGCCGCCCCGGTCTGCTCCGCACGCGAGAGCAGCTCCCAGAAGTCGCCCTCGCGGTCGCAGACCGTCACCACCCGGCTGTCCGGGCAGGCGCGCGCGAGTTCCTGCGCCCGCTCCAGGCCGTCCACCCAGCGGACACTGTCCTTGTCATCGGCCTGACGGAAGTCGGTGTCCACCGTATACATCCCGAGAGGCCGGCCCACCGCGTTCACCGCCACGCCGAAATGGGCCAGGATGCCCGCGCTGCCCTTGCCGCCCCCGCCAAGCTCGTCGAGGCCCGACGTCGTTGACAGGCCGTCATAATTCAGCGTCGTCGTGTCCTGAACAGCCAGCACAAGCCGCTCGGCACCGCACCGCTCAACCGTCTGCTCGAAATGCGAATCCAGAATGTGGTCCATCGTCACCGCGTCATTGGACAGCAACCGGTAGGCCGCCGTCTGCTCCGCCCGCCCCGGGAAGATCGACGGCAGATGTTCGCCAAGCCGATTGACCCAGGCCGCACCCATCTGCGAAATCCGACGCCGGATCCGACCGTCAGGGTGCGTGCTCCGCCCGTATTCCCGTGCCGCCCATCCCCCCGCACAATATATCGATCCGGACCAGCCGAGAACGCGCTCCGGCTCACCGCACAGAACCTGTTGCCAGCCCTCCACGAGCGGCCGGAGCCAGACCGCGCGGCGCACCCCCGAACGGCGCCCCGAAGTCAGCTGCGGGCAACACTTCCACCCCGCGGCCCGGTAACTCAGCCCGGACTGCCCCGGCCCCGTGAAACTCTGCACCAGCACCGGCCGCTCACCGTAGGCCGCCGCCCAGTCGTCGGCAATCCGGCCCGTCGCAAGACGCAGAACCCGCGACGCAAGACCCTTCACCCGAACACCCGGAAGCAGCAGAAAGCGATGGTTGCACACAACCCTGCCGATGTTGGCCACGCGGGCATCGCCCGACCAGCCGACGACATCGTCGCGCGGCCCAAGCTGCATCCCCGCCGCTGTGAAGCCAATGCCGCCCAGCACCCCATACCGCTCCGAACGAACCCGGTAACGGACCTGCCCTCCCGGCGGCCGGCGCCATCCCTCCGGATGATGCGTCTCGATCATTGCCTCCCAGCGGCGGCGCTCCTCCGGTGACGCCACCGGCTCAAGCGACAGCGGACCGAGTTCCCGAAGCGAACACGAGACAGAACTGTCGGCGAAGTCCGATGCCGGGCGGGCGTGCGGATCAAACTCCATCGCCTCCGCTTCCGGCAGGCGCACACCCAACTCCTCCGCCAGGCGCGGCAAGAGCTTGCGCGCCGACGCAAGACACAGCCTGCCGACGCGGCCAAACCAGTTCTCCTGAAGACAGAGCTCCCGGGCCAGCGCACTCCGCGACAGCTCACCGCTGTTGCAGGCGGTCTTGAACCACTCTACCGTCTCCGCTGAAATCTGACGCATGCCAATCTGCATGCCCGAATAAATCGCACGAAATCACCCGCGAGTCAAGTGTGTGAGCTTGATAGGTCCGGGACGGGCGGCAAGGTCGAGGCGACGCTGACCAGCCTCTTCCCGTGGGTGCGCCGTGCGCTCTCGGAGCGGCTGGAGGCATGGGGCGCGGCCGGTTACGGCGCGGGCGAGCTCACGGTGAGGCCAGGGACCGACGAGGACAGTGCTGCGAGCCGCGCCGACCTCGACCTCCGGATGGCGGTGGCCGGGCTGCGCGGGACGATGCTGGACGGTGGCGGCGACGGCCTGACGCTCTCGGGCAAGACTGACGCGATGGTCGTGCAGACGACCTCCGAACGCGGGCGGGGCACCTACGGCGTCAATCTCGTGCCGGCCCAGGCGACCGTGACCCGACTGCGCCTCGGCCTTGAGGCGAGCCGGACGATCGGGTTCGGCGGCGGGGCGGCGCTGACGCCGAGCCTGGAGGTTGGCGTGCGCCATGACGGCGGCGATGCCGAGACCGGCTTCGGCTTCGACCTGGGCGGCGGGCTTGCGCTGAGCAACCCGGAGCGCGGCCTCAAGGTCGAGCTGCGCGGGCGGGGGCTGCTCGCCCACGAGTCGGAGGGCTTCCGCGACCTCGGCTTCTCGGGCTCGCTCGCCTGGGAGGAGAGGCCCTCCTCGGACCGGGGCGCGCAGCTGACGATTTCCCAGACGGTCGGCGGTTCGTCCTCGGGCGGCGCCGATGCGCTGCTCGCGCGCGGCACGCTGGAAGGGCTGGCAGCAAACGACAACCGCGACAATGACGACCTCGGGCGCCGCCGGCTGGAGCTGGAGCTCGGCTACGGCCTGTCCGTCTTCGACGACCGTTTTACCTGGACGCCGGAGGCCGGTTTCGGACTGTCGGACACCGGGCGCGACTACGGCCTCGGCTGGCGGCTGGTGCGCGGCGGCGCGGGGACCGGACCGGACGACGGCTCGCTCGAACTTTCCTTCGAGGCGCGCCGTCGCGAGAGCGCCCATGAGGACACCCCGCCGGCGCACGAGGTCGGCTTGCGGCTCAGGGCTCAGTTCTGAGGGATCGGCAGGAGAGGTGAGTCGGGATGATCGGATTTGAGACGGTGCGGCCGGCGGGACGGGATCCGGCGTTGTAGCCGCCGATGCGGCGGTAGAGGCCGTTCTGCCTAGGGTTCAGGAGGTTGGCCGAGCGGTTCGGCAGGACGCTCCCGGGCGCGGTGAACCCGCCGCCCGGGGGGAATCCGGAGGTCGGGCGGTCCGGCGTGTCCCCCGCCGGTCAGGTTTGCATCCGGCCGGGTCATCCATTCCCGGATTGCCAACGGGCGTCCGTCCGGCATACGGACGCAAGGATTGACCCCGCACGACGACGGGCGGCGGGAAATCAGTTCGACCCGCAGGCCGAAGCAAGGATCGAAGCAGTAGTGGATGGCCCGCCAGACCGGCTGGCAATGGGCATCCTGGCGCTGTATCGCCCGGAACCGGAAGATCGCACACTGCGCGGGCTGGGGACTTCGAATCGAGCCCTCGGGCTTCGGCGATGTGACGTTTGCGCTGCGCGCCACGACAGACCGCGCGGGCACGCCCGGGATCTGCACATCCGATGGGCGGATGCCCGGGAGCGGGCTGCAGGCGACGATTGCCGGCCCGGCCACGCTCTCGGTGGCCGACGCGGAGAGGTCGACGAGGACTCGGGCACGGTGCTCGACTTCGCGGTGACGCTGAGCCGGGCGCTCCCCGCGACGGTGACGGTCAAATATGGGACCGCGGACGGAACCGCGAGCGCGGGAGAGGACTACACGAACACGAGCGACACGTTCACCTTCGACGCGGGCGAGACAACGAAGACGGTCTCGGTACCGGTGCTCGACGACGCGCATGACGAGGGCTCGGAGGCGATGACACGGACGCTCTCGAACCAGAGCCCGACGCGCGTGAAGCTCTGCGACGCCAAGGAGACGGGGACCATCAACAACACCGATGCGATGCCGAATGCGTGGATCGCGCGCTTCGGGCGCACGGTGGCGGGCCATGTGCTGGACGGAGTGGCCGAGCGGATGAGGGCGCCGCGCGGGGTTGAGCGCCACGCCTGGCGGCCAGGCGCTGCCGGGCACGAACCTCTCCGGCGACACGGCCGCGCGGCCCACGGACGCGGAGGCGCGCGAGGCGGAGGTCCGCGCGAAGGCGCTGTCGGACTGGCTGAACGGCGAGACCCGCGACAATGGCGACGAGGCGCGGCGCATCGGGTCGCGCACGGTGACCGGTCGGGAGCTGGTTCTCGGCTCGGCCCTCTCGCTGACCGAGGAGACCCCGGACGGCGGCACGGCGGGGTTCTGGGGCCGTGCGGCGCTCTCGGGCTTCGACGGGCGCGAGGGGGAGCTCTCGCTCGACGGCACCGTAACCACGGGCCTGCTCGGTGCGGACTACGGGCGCGGGAGCTGGCTGATGGGTCTGTTCGCCTCGCACAGTCGGGGCGAGGGCAGCTACCGGGGTTTGGGCGAGCGCACGGTGTCGTCGACGCTGACGGGTGTGCATCCCTGGGCGCGTTGCGCGGTGAGCGAGCGTCTCTCGGTGTGGGGCGCCTCGGGCTACGGCGAGGGCACGCTGACGCTGACGCCGAAGAACGAAGCGGGCAAGAACCAGGCGCCGATGCAGGCGGACCTGTCGCTCGCGATGGGGGCGGCCGCCGCGCGGGGCGCGCTGCTGGAGCCGCCGGGCGATGCCGGTGGCCCGGCGCTGTCGCTGGTGAGCGACGGGATGTTCGTGCGCACGGAATCGGAGCGAACGGCCGGTCTTGCGGCTGCCTCGGCGGACGTAACCCGGCTGCGGCTCGCGCTCGACGGCTCCTGGCGCTTCGTTCTCGCGGGCGATGTGGCGCTGACGCCGTCGTTGGCGCTGGGCGTGCGCCATGACAGCGGCGACGCGCACGCTGTTGGCGCATGAGGAGTCGGGATTCCGCGAGCGCGGCATCACGGCTGCACTCAGCTTCGACCCGCTTCCGTCGACGGACCGCGGGCTCACGATGAGCCTGAACCAGACCCTGGGGGTTGCGTCGACGGGCGGGGTGAACGCGCTGATGGGCCGCGAGACCCTGAGCGGGCTCGGGGCGAACGACGACAGCGACACCCGGCAAGTGCAGTTGACCGCGGGCTATGGCATTGCGATGTTCGGCGGGCGCTTCACGGGCACGCCGGAACACGGCATCGGGCTCTCCGGCACGGGCCGCGACTACCGCCTCGGCTGGCAGCTTGGGCTGTGCTCCGGCGGCGGGACGTCGTTCGAGCTCGGGCTCGAGGCAACGCGGCGCGAGAGCGCGAACGACAACGAGGCCGAGCACGGGGTGGGCTTGCGGGTCGGCGTGACCTGGTAGGCGGCGGTGGCGCGGTCCAGGACCTGGTCTCGCGCCCGAGGCGCGTTGCGCCCTACGCCCGGATGACCTTCCAGAGCACCGTCCTGAGGATGTGGACGTCGGCGGCGAGGTACGTATGGGGCGGACAGGCGGGATTGGCCGAGAGCACGCAGCTTCGGGGCGCCGGGCTCGTGGGCGGGCTCGACGCGCTTGACGACGTGCCCGTCGCCGACCAGCGCCTCCGTCTCGGTGACCGCGATGAGTGCCACGCACGAAACCCAGGCGGCCGCCCGGTGACCCGGCCGCCACGGCCGCCAGCACCCCAGCGCTAGCGGCAGGCCGCAGGGGGCGGCGACGGTCAGCGCAGGAACCGATTGCAGCGCCATGGCGAACCATGCGCCGGGCTCCGCCGCCGTCCCGCCGTCCCGCCGTCCTCCGTCGCGACGATCCCCGCCGGCAGCCACAGCAACGCCGGGGTCGAGAGACCGTGTCGCGCGAGGAATACACTACCATCCATGCTGCTTTCCGCACTGGTGTTCAACCGGCACCCAAGCCAGGATTGTCCGGCAACGGGGGATCGGTACCGATCTTGGCGAGGGCCAGGATCTCCGAAGCCTCCCCCCTGCCTGATCCGGAGATATCGGTCCATGGGCACCGATCGTGAACCAGCGGAGCTGTCCGGCAACACAGTTCTGCACGCCATACACCTTGCGTCCCGGCTGACGTACGCGCAGCCCGAAGCCAGCAAGCTCCCCATCCCGGCGGACGGCATCGGTCCCAACGGGTCTGGTGGCGTCGATGGACCGCTCGGAGATACGAGGGACGCGGTTGACCGTCGTGGGGAGTAGGTCGGCGTGGCCAACGATTGGCAAACAGGACACACTTACGGCAAATACATCGGACTTGACGATGTCCGTGGGCTACGATTGGCAACGCAGCGTGGTGTAATACATTGACGAACATACAAGAATCCTATTGATGACACTTCACGCCGTCCGGAGTCACACGAGTTGAATTGAAACTCAGGACCCAAATGTCGATTGTACAAGTTCACCGTCAAGCACTTCGATATCCCGCGCCCCCGAGAAATATCTGGATCAAACCACCGTAGTCAGGAATCCGGCATTGGCGGCGAGCTCTTGCACAGACCAGCCAACCGTCGCTGCCGCTAGAGGAAAACGCATTCTCCTTCCTGGCAGTTCGATCGCTTGGGGCCTCCGACAGTTATCGCTTTTCATCAAAGAGGGATAGCGTTATCGCTATTCGCGCCGAAGTACTCTTTTTCATGGATATGCCGCAACGTTCGCGATGCGTCAGTCGAGTAAGAGGTTCAGATACGAACATCCCTGACCGGAATCGTTTTTTTTCAGGGCCTGTTACCGTTTTTCAGGAACGAAGGCTGCCGGTGTCCGCCACTCCGTCCGGATACGCTGCGTTGATCGACGCGTACGGGCTGCGTGCGCCACTACCGCGTATCCTGTGCGCTACAAGGGAACGGCACAAGCTGCTTGAGGAACACGGCTGGCGGATCAATTCGCCTCGACATGCGCCCAGCGGCAGTCTTGAGGCCCACCTCACCTTCGCCCTGAAGTATGAGGGGCTCGATCTCGCGATCCTCAAGTGCCTGTTTCTCGCGACCGGATCCGCACCGATCGAAGAACTCGTCAAGGCCAAGCCGACGGGCGCCTGTGCCAGGCGTATCTGGTTTCTCTATGAGTGGTTGGCCGGACGGCGGCTTAATCTTCCGAATGCTGATCGCGGAGCCTATCCGACCGTCCTTGATCCGGACCGCCAGTTTGCAGCCCGCCCGGAAGTCTCGCCGCGGCACCGAGTGAAGAACAACCTGCCGGGTACGCCAGAATTCTGTCCGCTGGTCTTTCGCACTGATGCGATGGAGCGATTTGTTGCGATGGACTTGCAGGCGCGCGCGCAGGAAACGAGTGGTGCAATCCCGAGAGACCTGTTGGTGCGGACAGCAATCGTCCTGCTGCACAAGGATTCGAGGTCGAGCTTTGCCATCGAAGGCGAGCATCCGCCGCAGGACAGAATCCAACGATGGGGCCGAGCCATCGGACTGGCAGGTCAACCGCCCATCGATCTCGACGAATTGTTGCGCCTGCAGCGTATCATGATTGGTGATGCCCGCTTCGTGCGCCTCGGTCTACGCACGGAGGGCGGTTTCGTTGGCGAAAGGGATCGCCAAACTCGCATGCCGATTCCGGTCCATATCAGCGCTCGGCCTGACGACTTGGCAGGGCTGGTGAAGGGCATGATTTCGTTTGACAAGCGGACAGCTCCGCAACTTGACCCGGTTGTGGCAGCTTCGACTCTCGCCTTTGGCTTGGTCAATACCCACCCGTTCGAGGACGGCAATGGCAGGCTTCACCGCTACCTCATTCACCATGTCCTTGCCAGGCGAGGCTTCAATCCACCAGGTGTCGTCTTCCCCGTATCGTCGGCAATTCTGGAACGGATTGACGACTATCGCGCTGTACTCGAAGACTATTCGCGGCGACTGCTGCCCGTGGTGGATTGGGAACCGACCGATAACGGCAATGTCCGCGTGCAGAACGATACCGGAGACCTCTACCGGTTCTTTGACGCGACACCGCAAACCGAGTTTCTCTATGGATGCGTCCAGCACACTGTCGAACGCGACCTGCCTGAGGAATCCGCATTCCTGCGGCGCTATGACCGGTTCCGTGCGGAGCTGAGCCTGATGGTCGATATGCCGGAGAGGCTGTGCGATCTATTGTTCCGGTTCCTGCACAACAACGGAGGCAAGCTGTCGCGCCGCGGCCGGAAAAGGGAGTTCGCGGAACTGAATGATGAGGGTAACTGCTCACCCGGTGGTTCGAGTGGCTATTCGGTGTCCTGGTTGAGGCAGTGGACGGCCTTTCCCTGCAGGGCGATGTTGATGGCGACCAGGGGGTTGTATCCGAGTGCCGCCATGGTCTGGAGGTAGCTCGAGATTCGACAGTAGGCGTGTGCGAAGGATACGGTTCGGAAGCACCCGGAGACCTTCTGCTTGACCTTGGCCATACGTATGTCGCGCTCGCCACGATTATTTGTGAACGGAGTGTCGGCGCGTCTGGTAAAGCGCAGGACGTTTTTTCTCTGGACGACGAGGCGTTGGTGGAGGTTATGGGCGTCGGACTTGGCGACCGGTCCGCGTTGGCCTTTTTTTGGCGGTGGGATTTCGGGCATCTCTGTGCGTCCCTGCTCGAGGATCGCCTTGTAGCATCGTGCGATGCGCTTGTAGTGGCGCATGGACAGCCGCTGTTGCGGGCGTTGGATGACCTGTCGCCGTGCGATGAGGAGCAGCTTGTGCATTTTGCGTGCCCACGGATAGCCGTTGCTGTCGGTCACGGCCTGAAGTTCCCTGAGCAGGTGCGCGCCGCAGAGTTGATGCTTGCACTGGGTGTAGGTGAAATAGGGTTTCCAGCAGTCATGGACGATGAGGCCCCCGTATCGGGGGATGATCCCGAGGGTGTTGATCGCCTCACAGCCGCGGTTCCGGTGCAGGCCCTTGACGGTGATGGGCCCGCCGGCACAGACATGGATCCAGTAGTTTTTGCGGTCCACGCGCAACGAGGTTTCGTCGACATGCAGCACCGGCATGTCAAGGAGCTTGTCGATGGCGGCAGCTTCCCAGGATTCCAGGGCCTGATGCAGGCGCCAGACGAAGGCGAGCAGGGTGGCCTCGGAGAGCAGCCGTCCGGTCATCGCCTGGATCATGGCCGCCGTCCGCTTGAGCGGGACCATCTGGGCACAGAGCAGGTGCACGACATAGGCGACGATCCCGGGTCCGTACTGCAGAGGACCGGGCATGGTGTCGGGGAAGCGGCCCTTGGTCCGGGATTGGCAGCGCGGACAGGCCTTGATCTCGGCGGTGACCCGACGTTCGACGGTCTCGAAGACGATGTCGACCTCGATGCGCTGCTCGTGTCCGGTGCACGCGGTCCCGGTCAAGTCGTGGCCACACTGCCGGCACTCGGTGACCGGGCTGGTGTGCGTCGTGGTGACCGTGCGCAGGGTGTCGGAGCGTGCGTGGCGTGCCTTCGGTCCGCGGCTCCGGGATCCGGACCTGCCCGCGGTGTGGGTCTCGCTGTCGGTGCCGTCCCGTGAACTCGGCAGACTGGAGTTGCGCGAGGTCTTTGGTGTTGTCTTCTCGAGGAACACCGCCACCACGATATCCACCAGCATGAACAGGGCATTGATCAGCGCGAGGGTGTCCGCGCTTGCCTCGCCCTTCTGCTTGATGGCATCGAACCGGGCTCGGCAGTCGTCCAGCTGCGCGCGCAGCGAGGCCGGGTTGATCCGCGCCATCACTCGGCCTCGACCGCCATGATCGCCGAGATCACCGCGAGACGTTCACCCGCCGGCAGGTTCTTGTAGCCTTGTGCCCAGCGGGTCGCCTTGCGCTTGATGCGCTGACGGTCGGTGGCGTTCCGGCCGGCATGGCTGGCCCAGTGCATCCGCTCGGGCGTGAAGTTGAACCAGACCACCTCGGTGCGGACCTGGGCCTGGGTGGTCACCTGTAGTGCGACCCGGCGCCAGTCCGACAGCATCTCGTCATACAGCGCCGAGGGGTGTCCCGAAACCATCACCTGGCACGGCAGGCCCGTGAGCAGATCAAGAAGGGTTGCGTGGTCGGCATCCGTATACTCGTAGCGGTACCGCCGGTCCGACCGACGGGTCGCATGCAGATACGGCGGATCGCTGTAGACCAGTTCCGTACCCCGCAACGGGAAGCTGGCCAGGAACTCGTGGGCACAGCCCTGTACCAGCTCCACCGGGTAGTCGCACCTGAACCCGTCAAGCGCGCGTTGATCGCGGTCAATCCCGATGCTGCGCATCGCCGGGGCCTTGCGCCGCATCAGGGCACCGCCTCCGAGATGCGTCTCTATATACAGATCGTGGGGAGGCTGGAGCCCCAGTAGCGCCTGACAAAGCCCGGTCGTCGCCTTGGATCCGAAACACCCCATCGGTGGTCCCCGTCAACAGCGATGACCACTCATAGTCAGATTTCGCTGGAGTGTCAACCTCCCGTCGCCTTCAGCGATCCGCAACCAGACACCACCCCGCTCAATCACCTCCCGGGAGGCTCGTCGACAGTCACCCCGAACTCAAGCCAGACGCAGGAGGGAGTGAGTAGTTACTGATGAGGAAGTCACGCGAATCGAGGCAATTTACCGCGAGGGTTTCCTGGACGCAGATGTCTGAACCTGACAGAACGTCAACCACCCCAAAGGGAGGTTGCGGCAGCGCCAGGCGCGAGCTTCCCGAAGACGGTTACAACGCCGGCAGCGGTGGCCGTCGGCACAGGCAGGACGCCGGTGTTGGAGAAAACGACCGCCGGCATCATCACGCTTGGCTTCATCCAGGCTGACTGGGGATCGGCAATCGGATGGAGTTGCGCTACGTGTTCGTATATCCGCCGGATCCGGCAGTCGACTGCACCGGGAACTGCATTGCTCTGCCTGGCTACGATATCCCGAAATCGAACGTGCGGTGGCGTTTGGCGAGGTCGCGGGCCCAACTGCCGGACGCAATCGCCTGATCCGATTTGGCGGGCATCCGCGACAGCGCGAGCCCGGACGAACCCCGTTTCGAGGTCGCGATTCTGCGATTCCTTTGTCCGGTGCGCGTTGGACTGCGGGATGCAGGCCGTGCCAGGCAGTCGCGGCTGTCGGCAAATGATGTCTACACCGCCACCTTGGATCCACCGCAGCCCATTCGAACGGGAATGTGTCCAGAAATGGACCGATGGGCTGCGCCGTGATGCCGAAAGTCCTCGCGTCGGTTGGCTGCTCAAATAGTTACAGGCTCTCAATCGGGTCTTCGCATTGTGGTGTGAAGGTACCCGGGCGGGTTGAAAGAGGCTGGACTCTTTCGCTTGGATCGATGCGCGAGGAGATTCATGCTAACAAGTATTCTTGCCCTGCCCGGTCAATGTTGCTGGAACTGTCGCCAGGTCCATGATTCCAGCTCCGTGATTCCCCGGAATCAGGGCGGTCGTAGACGGCGCTCGGTCAAACGGGGGGTCCGGATGCCCGGAAGGTTCATGGCGCCGTCAGGCGGCGCGGCGCATGGTTGTTGGCGCGGCCGCATGGAAAACCGGCAGCTCTCGCCGTGACGTTCGTGCCAGTGACAAGGGATGGGGCGCCCACATCGCCGGCGGGTGACGCGTCGCAAATATGTGGCCGGGAAGGAGCCCAGACCGCAGCCGCGCGTCGGGTTCTCCGCGAAGTGTTCGGGTTCGACGAGTTTCGCCCGGGCCAGGAGGATGCCATCGAGGCGCTCCTGGCAGGGCAGAATGCGCTGACCGTGATGCCGACGGGATCCGGCAAGTCGCTGTGCTTCCAGGTTCCGGCCCTGCTCATGAACGGCCTGACCGTGGTGGTTTCGCCGCTGGTTGCGCTGATGAAGGATCAGGTGGCGGCACTGAGGCTCGCGGGAGTCGCGGCGGACAGCATCAACTCCGGCAATGGCCGGGCCCGGAACGTCGCTGCGTGGAAGCGCGCCGCGGCGGGCCACACCCGGCTTCTCTACATGGCCCCGGAGCGGCTCATGACCGAGCGCATGATTGCAGCATTGAATCGATTGCCGGTGAAGCTCTTCGCGATCGACGAGGCGCATTGCATCTCTCAATGGGGACCGGCTTTCCGGCCGGAATACGCCGACCTTTGCCGACTTCGGGATCTCTTCCCGGGGGTACCGATCGTGGCGTTGACGGCAACTGCCGACGAGGTGACCCGGGCCGATATTGTCGACAAGCTGTTCAGCGGCAATGTCGAGCAGTTCGTGCTCGGCTTTGACCGCCGCAACATCCGCTTGACGGTGAAGATGAAGCGGGAATGGAAACGACAGCTGCGGGACTTCATTGCCCGCCATGATGGCGAGAGCGGCATCGTCTACTGCCTGTCGCGCCGGAAGACGGAGGAGACCGCCTCATTGCTCCAGGCGGAGGGTGTCCGCGCGCTACCCTATCACGCAGGCATGGAGACGGCGGACCGGGAGGACCACCAGAACGTCTTCATGACCGAGCCCGGCGTTGTCATCGTCGCCACGATCGCCTTTGGCATGGGGATCGACAAGGCGGATGTGCGCTTTGTGTTTCACGCGGATCTGCCCGGCAGCGTCGAGGCATACAACCAGGAGATCGGCCGGGCCGGGCGCGATGGCAAGCCCGCGGATGCGCACATGATCTACGGCCTCTCCGACATCCGGATGCGCCGCCAGTTCATCGACCAAGAGGATGCGGGTCCCGAACGCAAGCGCCGGGAGCACAAGCGGCTCGATGCGCTGCTCGGCTACTGCGAGGCGCCGGCCTGCCGGCGGGTGGCGCTGCTCGACTATTTCGGGGAGCGCATCGAGACTTGCGGCAACTGCGATGTCTGCCTCGATCCGCGGGGGCACATCGATGGAACCGGGGATGCCCGGAAGGTCCTGTCCGCAGCCAGCCAGTCCGGGGAGCGTTTCGGCGCGGCGCACCTGATCGACATCCTGAGGGGGACGGAGACGGAGAAGATTACGCGAACCGGCCATCACCGCCTGCCGATCTTTGGGGCGGGTGCTGGCCGGGGCAAGAACGAGTGGCGCTCGCTCATCCGCCAGATGGTCGCGACCGGATACCTCCGGCTCGACATCGCAGGCTACGGAGGGATCGAAGTCACGGACATGGGCCGTGCGATGCTGCGGGGCGAGGGCGAGTTCCTGTACCGTGAGGATACCGCGGTCGCGCGGAAGCCGGCGCCGGCGCGGAAGTCTCGGGCGCCGAGCGGCGACCGGGCTGAACCGACTTTGAGCGACGGCGAGACCGTGCTGCTGAACGATCTCAAGGCATTGCGGCTGGAATTGGCAAGAGCGCGCGGCGTGCCGGCCTACGTGATTTTTCCGGACCGAACCCTGATCGACATGGCGCGCCGCCGCCCGCGCACCGAGTCTGAATTCGCCGAAGTCAACGGTGTCGGTGCGGCCAAGCTGAGACAGTTTGCGCGACCGTTTCTGGCCGCCATCAACTCCGGTCTGCCGGATGCGGTTGGCAGCGACACCTCCGGGGCGATACCCCAATAGACGATCATGTCGCGTTCACCGCGAGGTCGAAGCGGGCGAAGGGTGCGTGTGCCGCTACCGGGCGGTGCCGAAGGACTGTTCCCGCCGCCGCAGGCCGCTCGCAGGGCTCGAATTCCGTCTCGGATTGCCCTTGGGAAAGGACTCCCCCTGAAGATAGACATGCGCAATTCACGCGAATGACCGATCGACCAACCGTCCCAAGTTGCCGTGATAGATACCGGGGCGCTTCTGCTCGGTAACGGGAAGCCCGTCAATCGCCCGAATTGTCCCGCGAATGAACATCTCTCCTCCTCCCGGAACGAAAGGCGTATCACTTGCGAGAACGACGTTGCCCGCTCCGAAGAACTCCATGGCGAGCTGGATCGCCCCGCCCGAGCTACGCGTGGCCGTATCGGCAACGTCCGGTGGAAGTAGTCGAGAGGGCGATGTTTCAGCGAGTTGCGCAGGGCAACATGGTCCCCATGGCTGGTTCGAGCCCCCATGACGCCGTTGCCTGGACCAATGCGGCCCCATGCGCCATGCGATGACGGCGTCGATGGTGGCGGTGCGCTGCAAGCGGCATGCCGAGAGGAATGCGGCGTCTTCGACGCTGCAGCCGAACCTGAGCACCCGGAACCGGTCTTCGATTCGCCAGCGCTGGCGCGCGGCGCCGGGGATGCTGCGCGCTCTTCGTCTGGCGATCGTGACGGACCTGGCCGCGGCGTTCGCGGTTTCGCGCGGCGCCGTCTATCGCAGCAAATAGGCCCATGTGGCAGGTGGCGTTGATGCGCGGAAGGCGACACGCACCTCGAAGGGTGGCGACAAGCTGAACGGGGACAATCTCGTTGAGGTACACGCTTTGCCAAATCGCGGAGGTTCGCTCCGCGTACCGGCGACGGCGGTCGGACACAGCCTCATGGCGCTGTCGCGCGTGATGGAACAGGGCCGGTTGCGGCAGCCGAGCCCCGCAGTGCCGGATCCGAACGGATCCGAACCACGCCTCTCGGTGCGCTCGGCCGGGGTCGGGGTCAAGTGTTGGGAAGAGTCGCTCTCGGCGAGCACCAGTAAGCTTGGGAAGTTGCCGCTACGCATTGAGGCGGCCGGGACGGTCGAAGGTGCCTTGATGGTGGCGTCTCCTGCGCGCCTCGATGAAGGGCTTCGCGACCGACGAAAGGGCTCTATGTCCTTCTCGGAAACGGCCTCCAGGGTCTCCACAGCGTAAGGAAACCCCGATGGCCATGGTGCGGTTGGGCATCAGGAGCCCGGAACAGCGCAAGGGCCATGCGCCGGGAGAGTCGGGCCTTTCACTGGGCCTCCGCCAGGCACCGGAGGGGAAGACCCTGCGCCGCAGGCTGAGAGAGATCGGCCAGTGGAAGCTGTCGCGCATGCATGCCGACAGCGGAGCCGGGCGCCGGGTCAGGGCCGAGCCCGAGGCGTTGGAGCATCCGTTTGTCGATGGCCATGTGCGCCCCTATCATGGCTGTGGGCACCGGATCGCCAGGACCTTCGTGCAGCGACGTCGACTGTGCATGTCCGCGTCACCCGTCGACAACACCTGTTGTACGGGAAACTAGCGAGGGTTTCAGAACTGCCGGTACTTCTCCTCGTTTCCACCGACGAGCGCTGGGTGAATGAGCTCAAACGCCATCTACCCGCGCTTGAGGTGCGTCATCATCCTGACATCGGCGATCCCACCGCCATCGACTACGTCTTGGTGTGGATGCCCGAGCTTGGCCTGCTCAAGAGACTGACGAATCTCAAGGTCATTTTCTCGATCGCGGCGGGCGTCGATCACATCCTGTGCGACCCCGACTTGCCGAAGGGCATCCCCATCGTCCGCATGCACGATCCGTATCAAGTCGCGATGATGAGCGAGTTTGCCGTCGCGGCCGTTCTGTCGTTTCACCGGGCGTTGCCGGACTATGCCCGCAATCAGGTGCAAGCACTGTGGCAGGAACCAGACGTTCTCTATACGCCCGACTTGGCAGTCGGTGTACTCGGCCTGGGTGATATTGGACGCGACATTGCCGCCAAACTCGGCGCCTTCGGATTTCAGATACACGGTTGGACCAGGACACCACGGACGCTCCCGGGCGTGACCTGCCACCATGGGCTGGACGGTCTGGCGAAGATGCTGCCTGTTTGCCAATATGTCGTAAACGTCCTGCCGCCGACTCCGGCCACTCAGAGGTTGATCAACGCGCAGCGCCTGGCATTGATGCCGCGGGGCGCGTTTCTGGTCAACCTCGGCCGCGGCATTCACATTGTTGACAGCGATCTCCTGGCGGCGCTTGACAGCGGTCAGATCGGCGGTGCGTTTCTCGACGTGTTCACCGAGGAGCCGTTGCCAGGCGAGCATCCCTATTGGCGGCATCCAAAAGTGATTGTCACGCCGCATACGGCGGGCGAGCTCCTGCCGCGCACGGCGGCGAAGTCGGTTGCGGTCGACATCAGACGCTATCAGGGCGGCGACATTCTGACCCATGTCTACGATCAAGCGCGGGGGTACTGAACCGACGCGCACAACACAAGACGAGACGGCCGCTCCGGACGCGGTCGTCGTGGCGTGCGACGTCAAGAACCGGCTGCGGATGACCCGCCCTCCGTGGCCGTGTACAAGGTGGCGGTAAGAAACGTATCACGGCTCGATCCGGGGCTGTGAACGAAGGGAGGACGATATGACGGAAAAGAATCAGATTCACCCATATGTAAACGTGTTGTACGAGCAACTGGAAAATCGTCGCATCGGTCGGCGAGATTTTCTGCGAACCGCCACGCTGTTGGGGTTGTCCGCCAGCGCGGCCTATGCCGTCGCGGGCATGGGTGGCGACCCTGGTCTGATCCCATCCGCGCGGGCGCAGGAACCGGTCAAGGGCGGCACGCTGCGCCTGGCCATGCGGCTTGGGGACATAAAGGATCCCCATACCTATAGCTGGGGCCAAGGGGATTTCATGCGCCAGACCCTGGAGCATCTGACCTTGACGGGCATTGACAACGTCACCCGCCCGCTGCTCCTGGAGGGTTGGGAACCCAGTGCCGATCTCAAGACCTGGATACTGCGGATTCGCCGTGATGTGACCTGGCACAGCGGGCGGCCTCTGGTTGCCGACGACGTGATCTGGAACCTGAAGCACGCGCTCGATCCGGCGACCGGCTCGGCCACCGTCGGGCTGATGGCGGGCTACATGCTGGAACGCTATGACACGGGTGAAAAGGACGATAAGGGCCAGCCAAAATTCAGCCGTCGCCTGTGGGACGCCAATGCGATCGAGAAGGTCGACGACTATACCGTTCGCTTGAACGCCAAGGTGCCGAACCTGGCCGTGCCCGAGCACCTGTACCATCATCAACTCTTCATGATGGATCCGGACGACGGAGGCGAGTTCGGGATCGGCGCGAACTTCACCGGGCCTTATCAGATCGTAAGCTACGAACAGGGCAAGCGGGCCGTGATGACTGCGCGTGCCAACTACTGGGGTGGCGCCCCGCACGTGGAGACGCTTGAACTCCTTGACCTTGGTGACAACGCGCCGGCCGCCATGGCGGCTCTCGCGGCCGACCAGATCGACGGTTGGCCGTCTGTCGACAATGCTTCGCTCCAGGCGGTCAGGACGCTCGACGGTGTGAACGTCTACGAGGCCCATACCGCGAACACCGGTGCGGTACGAGTACGGCCCGAGGCGAAACCCTTCGACGACCCGCGAGTGCGCAAGGCGATGCGGCTCGCCATCGACTGCCAGTCGGTTCTCGATCTCGGAATCGGTGGTCTGGGCACCGTGGGAGAACATCACCTCGTCTCCAGGACCCATCCGGACTACGGGCCCGTACCCCCTCTGCCCTTCGATCCCGGTGCCGCGAAGAAGCTGCTGGCCGAGGCCGGCTATCCGAACGGCATTGATTCAGAGGTCTATCTGAAATCCTCTCCGGCCTGGGAGAGTCAGGTGGTCCAGTCCATGGTCGAACAGTGGAGCGAAGTCGGCATTCGCATAAAGATGAATCCGGTTCCCTCGACGCAGTATTGGGAAGTATGGAAGAAGGTTCCGGTCGGCTTCACGGACTGGAACCACCGTCCGCTCGGCATCATGTTGCTGGGTCTGTGTTTCCGCACGGATGCGTCGTGGAATGAGTCCGGCTATTCGAACCCGGAATTCGACAGGCTCCTTGTCGAAGCCGAAGGCAAGGTGGGCATCGACGAACGCCGGGCCGCGATGGGCAAGTTGCAGACAATTCTCCTGGAAGATGGTCCGATCATTCAGCCGGTCTTCCGCTCGATCTTCGGTGCGTACCGGAGTCGCGTGAAGAACTTTACGATGCATCCGACAAACTTCAACTATTACAAGGACGTCTGGATCGAGGGCTAGGAAATTATTGGCGAAGTCGGGCGATGTAGGCCGGCATGAGATTTCCTGAAACAAGCGGTAAGGAACACAAGGCGCTGACGGAAGCAACCGCCAGGGTTCAAGAACCGTTGATCGGGAAAATTTCTCCCTGCCTTTGTGTCACGACGTCGTCAATGGTCAGTTCATGGCCAAACTGAACCGGGAGGCCGCCGCGCCCTGCCTTTTAGCCACAAGTCTTGTCAGGACGCAGCCTCTGATACAAGTCGCTGGTTCGGTCCATCCGGATGAGTCTTTCGTAGGTCTGCACGGCGACCGCAAGGCGCGTATAGCCCTCCCAGATTTTCTCGTGGCCTGGCCACGGATCGTTCTTGCGGTTGAGGTATCCGCCGAGCATGGCCATCGTAAGCACCGCCAGCCCGAGATTGTCGGGCGCGGTCAGCTTGCGGTCGGTGGCAAAGTCCTTGAGCGCCATGATCTCGATGTCGGAGAACAGGATGTCTGCCGGCAGTTCCGGTGTCTCGCGGCCCATCATCGTCATTGCCATCAGCCGCCATGCAATGACCGCGTTGATGGTTACGGCCCGCTCGATGCGATCGCCGGTGCGATGACCGAGGTATTCGACCTTGCAGCCTGATTTCAGGACCCGATGCCAGTCCTCGATGCGCCAGCGCAGGCGATACCATTTGAGGATCCGCTCCGCGTCGCGGTCGGAGGCCACCGGCAGGCTGGTCAGCAGGAACCATTCGAGGGGCTTGTCCCCGTCCGGCGGCTCCGGCTCGTGGACATGCACGAGGTTCAGGCGGATCGGCGCCTCGTTCCGGAAGCCGCTCGTCTCGGGCGGCGGCAAGTCGACCGCACACCAGCGCAGTTCGACAATCGCCGTGCGCGCTTCCCGTTTCCCGCGCGCCTTCTGCCGTCGCGTTCCCCGGCGCGCCGAACTGTGCGCCACATGGATCTCGAGCCGCTTGCGTACCGGTTGTGCCTGGGCCAGATCAAAGAGCTTCTGCTTCCGACGTCCGAGCGACCGGTTGTGCTTCGCGCGTACCAGCAGATCGACGCTACCGAGGCGGCGCTGCTCGACAAACAACTCGAACACATCGCCCTCCCGGTCGGCAATCGACACCGGGCGCACACCGTCCAGTTCGCGGGCCAGCCGGTCGCAGTCCTGCAGTCCCCGCACCCACCGCTGCGTCTTGCGCTCTTCGGGCGGCTTGTCCTTCTCCGCCGCACCGTCCGGCGCCTCGTACTGGATGTGCGGAACCCCCAGCGGGATGCCGTCGCCATTGACCGCCAGCATCGAGTGCATGTGCAGCCCCAACGTTCCCGAAGATCCCTTGTTCCGGCCGATCAGCCCGAGGCCCGCGCAGCCGGGATGCTCGGCGAAGTTCAGATCGCTTCCGTCCTGGATGCACAGAACCACATCCGACCCCTGCATCCGTTGCAGCGTGCGCGCCCGGTGCGGCGCCAGAATGTTCGTCGGCGACACCTCCGAATCCGCCGGCTGGTCGATCATCCGGTAGTAGCCCATCACCATCGCCTTGTCCGCCTGCGCGGCCGCCGGAAAGGACGACATCGGGTGGTCGGCCTGAACCGCGGCGCTCTTCACCAGCCGCCTGCTCAACCGTATATCGCCGAGCGGTGCCGAACCAAACTCGTTCTGCGCCCATTGCTCGCGATCCAGGCCGTCGCCGGCGCCGATCGCGGGGAGCGGCGCGCGTGGCGGGATCCCCAGCCGCCGACGCCAGTTCCTGGTCAAGGGAAACACCCACACCGACTTCACCGGCACCTGGGCACCGGTCGCCGAAAACCGACCGCGGCCGGTCGTCTCGCCGACTCGGTTCCAGTTCGACGCGGCGAGGCTGGCGCCGTCGTGCTGTGCAGAATCGAGAAAAGTCTCCACCAGCAGCGGCCGGTAACCATAGTGCTGCTCAAAGTCTGCACCCAGACGCCGCAAGCAAAGACCCAGCGCCTTCGAGGCCAGGTTCCGGCAGTGCACTGACGGACGGATCAGGAACCGGCTCAGTCCCACCACCCGATGCAACTGGCGCTCTCGCAGGGCCGTGTCCCAACCGATCCACTGGTCCCGTGCCGCCACCGCCAGCGCCGAGGCCGCAAAGCCCAAAGCCCCCAGAACACCGTGATCCGAGACAATCAGATAGCGAAGCTGCGCTCCCGCATGCCGCGCCGCCCCGCGAGGATGCTCCCGTGCCATCAACTCGTTCCAGATCCGGCGCTCGCCATCGCTATCCACCAGCACCAGCGACAACCCCGCCACAGCGTCAACACGCGAAGGAAGCCCCTCCGGAACCGGAACCGGGTGCCCAAGGCCGCGAGGCGCGCCGCCGCCGCCGCCATTGCGCGGTGCTGGCAGCATGATCCGGTCTCGTTCGGCAAGCGTTCGCAGCGCTTTCATGCAGCCCGCCTGTTGCGGCCGGCCAAGCGCATCGTGAAATCCGAACACTTCGCACACCCGACGGCCGAGCGCGGAACGACTGGCGAATCTCTCCGTAGCCATCAGCATGCGGACGCGGGCCACGCCCGCAGCGCTGGAAACGCTCGACAAAATACGGTTCTGCTCGTACATACTTCATAGAATGCACCCGATCCCAAACCGTGTCAAGTGAAAACTTGTGTAGCATGGGCAGGCCGCGCCGGTTGCGCGGCGGCCGACCCTCAGATTTCCTGACCCGGTGCAAGGAGATTGATCCTTTCTCGGCTTGGTCCCTAAGGCAGCAGGAATCCATGTGTTTTGTACAGCTTGATGTAATCGGAATACTGACCACCGCTGTTCTCGAAAATGGATCAGGCCACCTTGATCGACACAAAGGATGTCTGTTCAGGCGACAGGCTCCGATTCGGACAGGAATTCCTGGACGGCATTGAACGTTGCAACTGCCCGGAGTGAAACCGATCCGTCCACCGGGCCAAGAAGCCTGAATTCGGGAGGGTCTCGGACGTTGTTGCGATTTATCGTTCGTCGACTCGGCCAGACGGTCGTGACACTTGTCGCGGCGTCATTTGTTGTCTTCGTTCTTGTCGAGTCCTCGCCGGGTACCGTTGCGCGCAAGATGCTTGGCCCCTTCGCCACGGCCGAGCAGGTGCAAATGCTGCACGAAAGCCTGAATCTGGGCGATCCGCTCATCCAGCGCTACTTCCGCTGGCTCGGCGTGCTTACCGGCGTCGTCGCCGATCCCTTGGCGAGCCCGGAACTGAATCTTGGTTTCCAGGACAAGCGCGGCGAGCAATATTTCGGCAATTTCGGCTTTTCCACCCAGATGAAGCAACCGGTGTCCGAAGTGCTTTGGGATCGGCTTGGCAACTCGCTCCTCCTCGCCGGGCTGGCCGTCCTGGTCATCGTGCCTCTGGCTCTTGCCATGGGAATGGTTGCCGCGCTCAATGAGGGAAGCGTGTTCGATCGCATGATCACGGTTGTGGGGACCGTGCTTGCCTCGGTGCCCGAATTCGCTTCCGGCGTCATTCTGGTCAGTATCTTCGTCGTCCTGCTCGGATGGCTACCGGGCACGAGTCCGTTGTTGCCCAGCGGGCGCTGGCCGGTCTATGTCCAGCTTCTTCTGCCGGTTGCGGTGCTCTCTCTTTATGTGACGGCCTACGTGGCGCGTTTCGTGCGCACCGCTTTTATCGAGGTCCTGGCAACGCCCTATATACGAACCGCGATTCTCAAGGGCCTGCCGCTGCATTCGGTCGTGTTCAACCATGCGTTTCGCAACGCCATGATCGCGCCGTTCACCGTAATCCTGCTCCAGTTGAACTGGCTGCTCAGTGGCGTCGTGGTTACCGAGGTTGTCTTTGCCTATCCCGGGATCGGCCGACTGCTGCTGGAGGCCGCGCTGTTTGGCGACATTGCGGTGATTGAGGCGACGACGCTGATCGCCGTCTGCCTCGCCACGACGACCCAGCTTGTGGGCGACATTGGCTACATGTTGCTCAATCCGCGGATCCGCCTGAAATGAGTGACATTGTTCAGCCCTCTCCGAACAGGATGGACGGGCTGCAACCTGGCACATTCGAGCCCGTCCGTCCGGCTCCAGCGCCGCGCTGGCGGGCGCTCGCCCGCTCTCCGGTTGCGCTGGTTGGCCTTGCGCTGATCTTCACCTGGGTGGTCATTGCCGCTCTTGCGCCGGTACTCGCACCCTATTCACCGACCGCGCAGCACATGACGGCTATAGACATGCTGCCGTCGATGCATCATTGGCTGGGTGCGGATGCCCTCAAGCGCGACCTCCTGTCGCGTATCATGTGGGGAGCGCGTCCGGTCCTGACATTGGCGCCTCTGGCACTGAGCATCGCCTATCTGGTTGGCATATCGTTGGGTCTGATCGCGGGATATTTTGGAGGCTGGATCGACGACGTGATCAGCCGCGCTGTCGATGTACTGCTGTCGTTCCCGAAGCTCGTGATGTACGTCGTGCTCATCTCAACGGTCGGCCCGTCAAGCGCAAACATCGTTGCCGCAGTCGTTCTCGTTGCCAGCCCGGGCATCGCGCGCCTCACGCGAGGGCTGACTCTCGATCTCAAAACCAACGACTACGTAGCGGCAGCCCAGACCCGCGGAGAGAACGCGATCTTCATCATGGTGGCGGAAATCCTGCCCAATGCGCGCTCAATGCTGATTGTCGATGCGTGCATGCGCATGGGCTACACGATCATCGCGATCGGTGTCCTGGGATTTCTCGGCCTCGGGCTGCCACCGCCCAATCCGGACTGGGGCGGCATGGTGCGCGAGGCCACACCAATGCTGATCGTCTTTCCGCACATGGCGCTGATACCGTGCTTCGCCGTGGTCTCGCTGGTTCTCGGGTTCAATCTGCTGGCCGATGGTCTGCAGGATCTGCAGTCGCGCGCCTGAGGCCTCATGACGACGTCGGTACTGAACATTGCTGATCTGGAAGTCCGTTACGCCGTAGACGGCCCCGATGTGTTGGCGGTGGCGGGATTGTCCCTCGCACTTCAACGCGGCGAGACCTACGGACTCGTGGGCGAGTCGGGCTCGGGAAAATCCAGTGTCGCGATGGCAATCATGCGACATCTGGGCCGTCGCGGTCGCATCGCAGCCGGTTCGGTTTGTTTCAACGGCCTCGACCTCGCGGCGCTGTCAAAGGGCGATCTTCGACGGCTGCGCGGCAATCGCATCGCCATGATCTATCAGGATCCGGCAACCGCGTTGAACCCGTCCAAGCGCATCGGTGCTCAGCTTGTCGAGGTGTTGACGCACCATGGGGGTACGAGTTCGGTGGAGGCGCGCCGGCGTGTGCTCGACAGCCTGCGCGACGTGCAACTGGCCGACCCCGAGACGATGCTCCGGCGATATCCTCATCAGCTTTCCGGAGGGCAGCAGCAACGCGTCGTCATCTCGATGGCGTTCCTCGCCAAGCCCGAACTGCTGCTGCTCGACGAACCGACGTCGGCGCTCGACGTTACCGTAGAGCGTGACATCATCGACCTGCTCATCGCGATGCAGCGCTCGCATGGCACGACCGCCCTGTTCATTTCGCACAACCTTGCGCTGGTGCGCCAGATCTGTGGCCGTGTTGGCGTGATGTACGGTGGCCAGATTGTCGAGGAAGGGCCTGCCGAGGACCTGTTCGCGGACCCGCGCCATCCCTATACGAGGGGCCTCCTGGCCTGTCTGCCGCGGATCGACGGCAACAAGCGCGTGCAACGGCTCCACGCCATCGGTGGTCAAGTGGCACGGCTGAGCGAGAAACCCAGGGCGTGCACGTTCCTTGCTCGCTGCGAGCGTGCTCGTGGCGGCCTCTGCGATGCGGCCAATCCCCTGCTTGAGGCCGCGGACCCCGGGTCCGTGCATCTCGTCCGTTGCTTCCGTCCGGATGGGTCTCCTGTCGTCGATGCCGATCCCCCCGGCTCTCACTTCGCGCCACCGGCTGAAAACGCACAGCAGCCTGTACTGCGCGTCGAATCGCTGACCAAGCGGTTTCGCCTGCCTGGTGGACGTGAGATCGTGGCCAACCACGACGTTTCCATGGCTCTCTCGGCGGGGGAGACGGTCGCCGTGGTCGGGGAATCCGGGTCGGGCAAGTCGACGCTGGGGCGCATCTTGATCGGGCTGGAGGTCGCCACGGAGGGCAAGGTGTTCCTCGGCGACAGGGATGTCGGCCGGTTTGGGACTCGCCGTCGCAGTAGCGACCAGATTCGTGCCGTGCAGATGATCTTCCAGAATCCGGACAGTACGCTCAATCCGGCCTGGACGGTAGGCGCCATGCTCAAGCGTGCCTTGGCGCGGCTGGGAGACTTCGGTTCACGCGAGCAGCGTGCCATCGAGATGTGGCGTCTCCTCGACCAGGTGCGCCTGCCGGCGGAGGTTGCCGACATGCTGCCGTCTCAGCTTTCCGGGGGGCAGAAACAACGCGTCGCCATCGCGCGCGCCTTCGCCGGTCGCCCGTCGATCGTCATCGCCGACGAGCCGATCTCCGCGCTCGATACGTCGGTAAAGACCGCCATCATCGAGCTGCTGCTCGCAACCCAACAGGCCTACAACACGGCGCTGTTGTTCATTTCCCACGATCTCGGCATCGTCCGGTACATTGCTGACCGCGTGATCGTCATGCATGCCGGTGAGATCGTCGAAATCGGTCCGGTCGACGCAGTGTTTGCGCCTCCATACCACCCCTATACGGAATCCCTGCTCGCCGCCGTGCCGGTCGTCGACACCGGAATCGGGCAACGTCGAATGAAACTGCAAGGCGAAGCGCCGAGCCTGTTGGTACAGGCCAGTGGGTGCGGGTTTGCCTCACGCTGTCCACGCAAGCTTGCGGGGGACCTGTGTGACCGCGTGGCTCCGCCGCTTCGGGAGGTTGCGAAGGGACATGCTATTCGCTGCCACATCCCTGTGGAAACCCTGCGCTCCGTACCGCCCGTCTTCTTGCCGGCGCCGCAGGAGTCACGCGCTGCGGACCAACCGCCGGAGAACCCTGCGCCATGATCGTCGCCGAACCGCCAGCACCTTTCCTGGCGTCGCTGTGGCACGCCACCGCCACGCCGTTGCCAGCCTCACCCCGGCTTGCTGGCGATACGAGCGCCGATGTGGCGATCGTCGGTGGCGGCTACGCGGGATTGTCGACCGCCATCCATCTTGCCGAGCGAGGCGCAGATGTGGTCGTCCTCGAGGCCGCCGCCGAAATCGGACTCGGCGCCTCGGGGTTGAGCGGCGGGCAAGTGAATCCGGGAATCAAGTATGACCCGGACGAGATCGAAACGGTTTACGGCCCTGAGCGAGCGCCGGCGCTTGTCGCCTTCGCCGGCGGTACCGCTGCAGCGACCTTCGAGCTGAACGCCCGGCTCGGAATCGACTGCGACGCCATCCGGGGCGGCTTCGTGCAGCCGGCAGTCGATACAAGGTCATTGGCCATGCTGGAGCGGCGTTGTGCGCAATGGGAGCGGCGCGGTGCGCCCGTCGAGGTTCTGAACGCCGATGGGATGACGCGATTGCTCGGATCCGATGCCTATGTCGGCGGCTGGATCGATCGCCGCGGCGGCACCCTGCACCCGTTGAAATACGTCCGCGGCCTAGCCGGCGTGGCTGCCAAGCGCGGCGTCGGCCTCTTCACCGGATCTCGCGCAACCCGCATCGAGCGCAAGAACCAGCGGTGGCGCGTGTCGACAGGCACCGCGTCGGTGACTTGCGACGCTCTCGCCTTGCTCACCAACGCCTATTCCGATGGTCTATGGCCCGGACTTGTCCGCAGCTTTGTGCCGGTTCGCAGTTTTCAGGTGGCGACCACGCCGTTGCCGGACGCTGTGGCTGACACGGTCCTGCCCGCGGGGCATGGCGCTTCGGATACGCGGCGGCTACTCCTCTATTGGCGGCGTGATCCGCAGAACCGCTTGATGATCGGCGGACGGTCCAGTTTTCGCACGCCACGGTCAGCGCGCAGCTTCGCACCGCTTGAAGGCATGCTCCGGCACCTCTATCCCCAGGCGAGCGACTTGGCGATTGCACATCGCTGGTACGGTTACGTCGCCATGACACTGGATTCCATGCCCCGCTTCCATCGGCTGGGCTCGCGCGGACTGGCACTTGTGGGTTGCAACGGCCGGGGCGTCGCCTTGTACTCCGCCTTGGGTGAGTACATCGCGCAATGGTTGGACACCGGTTGCGACGAGGTGCTGCCGCTACCGCTGCAGGAGCGCATTGCCACAATCCCGTTCCATCGCTTTCACACCGCGGGCGTCGGTGCCGTGGCCACGTACTATCGGGTACGCGACTGGACGGGGTAGGGTCGGCAATCGGCAGACGTTGTACCCTTGAGGCGGTTGAGTTGACTCGGCGGGGCAGTTTTCCGCGCCCGCGGCATGGAGCCCCGTCTGCCGAAATATTCGCTCGCCGGAATTTCGGTGGTCCACACCGTATCGGGCTCCCTTGCGCAGGTTGATGGAGGCGACCCGCATGGAACGGACCTTCCTGACCATCGGGTGTCGCCGATGATCACCCGGTAGTTGCGGGAGAGGTCGGGGAATGTTTCCTGGTTTGAGAGGATCGTCGCGAAACCGCGGCGGCGGAGTTCAGGGGCGCATGATCTCGGGACCATGCTGCGAACGCAGCTCCCTTTGCTGTTCCAGGGGTTTCAGGATCGGGATCTTGTCGACCGGATGCGGTACGAGCGGTTCATGAAGGCGTTGGCGCACACGCGGTGTGCCCAGAGTCTCATCCTGATTGTCGCCGGTCCCCCGCCTTCGATTGCGACTTCCAGATGCGTCAGTTGCCAGCCTCGGGAATCCGTGCGCCGCGTGTGGATGACGTGCAGCTCGAAACCGGGCGCGTCCCCGCGGGCGCTTGACTGCATCGCAAATCGCATTGCCGCCTGAACGGGTCACGGCGCCTCTCACGGCGTTGCCCGCCCTGCGGCGAGCGGGAGCGATCGGGATGCCGAAGCCAGCCACCCAGCATGTCGGATACCGCGCTGGGGGCGACCGATGCATCCCGCGAAGAGCATCAGGATCCACCTGTCTGCGCACAGCCGATGGAGGCGGCGTTTGCGTGCGGCGACCTGTCGCCGCCCTTGTGCCACGGATGTTTCGGTTCCGCTCAAGAGGAAGATCCGCCTTCATTCGGCTGGACCCGTCGCTACTCGATTCTTCATGCCCCGTCCGGGCGCGCCAGCCGAGCCCGGAATGCCAACTGGATCGCTGAAACGGATCAGAATGGAATGGTCGCCAGATCGTGACCGATGGTCAAGGGACCGTTCCATGTCTCGCGGATCAGCGCCTCGAATTCCGCGATCCCGGTCGCCGGGTCGTCGCCGGGGATGAAATGCTGTACGACGAGTCGACCCACGCCGGCTTCCGAGGCAATGCGCCCAACATCGTCTCCGGGGCAGTGCGCGGCGATAATGTGCGCCATGAGATTCGGTTTGATGTCCTTCAGACGCTCGCACATGCGCCTGGCGCCCTCAAGGTGCATGACTTCGTGCACCAGAACGTCGGCTCCACGCGAAAACTCTATGAGAGGCGGAAAGTAACAAGTGTCAGCAGAAAACACGACGGTGCGATCGGCGCTGCGGATCCTCAGGGCGTAGACGTGGTCCATCGGCGGATGCACGACCCGTAGCGCGGTCACCGCGACCAGATCATCCTCGAATACCGGACCTTCCGTGAACTCGGCCGTTCGAAACATTCCCTGCGGATCGGCCTGCTTCTCGTCGGCGATCCGCATCTGCACATCGTGGTCCATGAGCCGAAAGAAGTCGCGAACCATGGCGCTGAGACCTGGAGGCCCGTACACCCGGATCTCGCGCTTCGGCGAACTCGTCCAGGCAGTGTGCAGCAGCGGCCCGAGCTCCAGGACATGATCGGAATGCAAGTGGGTGATCAGGATCGTATGGAGGTCGGCGAGCGAATAGCCTGCCTCGACGAATTGCCGGGTGACGCCGATGCCGCAATCGACGACATACGGCCGGTTCGAAAATTCGACCACCGAAGAGGACGGCCAGCTCGACCCGGTGGTCAGTCGGGGACCACCCTTCGTGCCAAGAAGAACCAGTCGGTTTGCGGTCATTGTGGATGTCTCCTTACGCGCGCCATTTCCTTGCCATGATCGCGGGGCTTCATCATATGGGCCTGAAGGCCCGGAATCCGGATCGGCTCGTCGCGTTCAATCGGGACCTCATTTCTTGGCGAGGTGGTGCGTACCCTCCGCTGGAGCCCCGGCGAGGAGGAATTTGACGCAAGACTGGGTGTGAAGCGAAGTGCCTGCCGGCTCGTGATGCTGCGCCTCGGAGCGGCATCGATCGAGATCATCGAGTTTTCCCGGCCCGCCATCGTCCATGCGGATTCTGATCGCTCCGTGGCCAACCCCGGATTCAGCCATGTCTGCCTGGCCGTTGACGACCGTATTGCGGAACATGAGCACCGTCGCGCGGCGGGCATGGACTCTCGTGCCCTGCCACTGCGGATCTCAAGCGTAGCCCGGTTCGCATTTGGTCGCGATTCCGAAAACAGCATCGTCGAGATTCTGGAGCCGCCGCGCGCTTGCGCCATCATTGCGCGACCTGGTAGTCGACGGGTGTTCCGTACCATCCGTCCCAGACCTTCTCCCGGTAGAGGTTGTGGATCCTGGTCGAAACCGGTCCGGCTCCCTGGCAGAGCCGCTGGCCATTCACGGTTGACACGGGCAGGATGCCCCCGGCAGTGGACGTGAGAAAGGCTTCGTCTGCCTGTTTCAACTCGTTGACCGAGACCGGCGCGACCTCGACCTTCAGGCCGAGCTCCGCTGCAAGCTCCAGCGCCGTCATGCGGGTGATCCCCTCGAGACAGCCGCGATCAGGCGTCCGCACTCTCCCGTTTCCGGCCACGAAGATATTGCTTCCCGGCGCCTCGGCCAGATGTCCCGCGCCATCCGTCAGCACACTCCAGCCGGCACCCGCATCACCCGCCTCCATGAGCGCCATGGCAAGATCGAGAGAGCGGAAATTCTTCGCGCGCGGGTCTACCGCGTCGGGTCTACCGCGTCGGGTGGGATGCGGATGTAGTCTTCGCTGACATGCAAGTGCAGTCCGGCCTGCCGGTCTGCGTCATCCTTGATGAACACGTAGGGGATCGCAAATGCGTAGAAGCGATTCCGGAAGCGTTCCGCGAACAGCCGATCTGCTGGCCGGATCGGATTTGGACCGCGGGTCACACACCACCAGACATATGCGTCCTTCAGGCCCGTGCGAGCTACCAGTTCATTCAAGACTGCCGCCTGCTTCGTACGGTCGAAGGGTCGGCGTAGCCGCATTCGTGGGGACGACCGTTCAAAGCGGTCCTGGTGATCGTCAAGGCGGAAAAACTGTCCGCGGTTGACGGACACCACGTCGTAGACTGCGTCCGCCCGAATGAAACCCAGATCCGTTATGGGGACCGCCGACTCCGAGATTGGCCGAAAGTCACCCGCGACATATCCCGCTCCCCCTGCCCCCTGCCCAGGCCGGCTGGCGCGGAAACGGCGTGTGCGGGCCAGGCGGCGACGCGATCGCCTGGACAGGGATGGGTGCCAGCTCATTCATCGAAGCAGGATATTGCATTGCATGTGCGTTCGGAACGATCGGTCTGCTCTTCTACGCGGAAGGGTCGCTTGCAAGTGCAATACACGAAGCTCGGCGGAATCTGGATGACGGCGCGAACGCGGTGGCTCTTCGCCTCGGGCTGGATTGCCGCACTGTTGGCCGTCCGGAGGATGTAACCGCCCACAATTGCGTATTCGATACCGGAACCATGTGATGCCGCCGCCCTGTGCGGAGACCGCGGTGGCTCGCGGATTTTCGCGGACGCGTCGCGGGCTGCATGAATTGCGAAGGGTCATGAAGCAGATATAGTCATCGCCATTACTTCGCGAAGTGTGTCTGGAGGCCTTTCACACATAGCTTGCCAGAAATGAGATCGGGAAGGAGTGTGTCACGAAGATCGATCAGTATCTCCAATTCCTTCGCGTTTACGACAATCTGATCAAAAAGCGGGCGAGCCACCTTGTCGTATTCGGAGAGAATGTGTTTGGACGGGACGACAAGCGGGATGGGGCGGAATAGTTTCTTGCTAATCTCAGCGAAGGTGGAACCGTCGGCAATACTCTTAATGTGGTCGAGGTTCTGGTAACACCAGAACAGGACAAAGAGGTTTGATAGACGCTTTTCACAGACCATCGCGATGAAGTCCTGGTTTACAGCAGTCGGTTTCCCGGCAATAGCCAAGTAGCCGATGGGTGCTCGTGAAGACAGGAGTAACGAACCTACCGGCAGGAGGCCGGAGCCAATCTTGTCAACACCCGCGTCGGTGATCTTTCGACTAGTTTCTAACAAAACACGAGAGGACAATTTGGAAAGGTCTTTCGGTGTAGCCCAATTATTCTGGCCTCCATTCCAGTACGCGGGATCTTTCGTGCTAGGGGTTGCGCCTCCCAGGGCGTCCACCTCCGCGCCGATTGTCGAGATCTTCCAACCTTCTGGAATCTGGCCGAGTTCGGAGTGGACGAGCCTATCGGGGAACAGGTCGGCCAGGAGCCGCGGCAGCCCGGAGTCGCGGCCGTCCATTTTGGCGCGGACGGGATCGAAATCGACGAACCATGACTTGAACAGAGCGCGTGCCATCGCCTCCAGCGTCTCGTTCATGTGACGGTTCAACTCGATCTTGTCGTCTAGCCTGCCTAGGAAGCGGGCGATGGTGTGTTGTTGAGGAATGGGTGGGACCGGAACCAGGAGTTGCGAAAGGTCTCTTCCAGCAATCCCGGCTACCGCTACCTGCCGTCGGATTGTGTCAAATTGATGTAGCGCCAAGGGTGAGCTAAAAAAGTAATAAAGATAAAGGTAGTCCGCCTTTGTGAAATCCGGCCGTGCACGGATGATTGAGGATTCAAAGGTAGTCGGCTCGTCAACATCAAGGACCACACAGCACTTGCCAGCACTTTCCGCCACTGACGAACGGCGCGCGAAGAGCAAGTCACCTGCCTTGACAAGGAATCGGCCCGCTTCGGATTCCGAAAGCTCCACTCGCTTCATGGGCACGGGAGAGAGTCTCGGGTGAGCAAACAGTTCATCCATGTTTACGATCTTAGTTCCGCGACCGTGAAATTCCTTTGGCTTGCAAATTCCATTGCGAACCGGTTCAGCAAGTAGGTTCTCAAATGGAACTTTTGGCCATGTTTCCGACACTCGCGGTACTTGCGCCTCGAGGCCCGCATGGTGAGCGGGCACAAGCACAACGTGCTCTACCTCGATCTGCTGACGAAACGACTCGGGAACTTCATCCCAGACGAACAGGTCCACCCGGAACGGGAGGTCGCTTTCCTCGGATGCTTCCCGCAGGTCGCCGACCTGCCGGGCTTGTCCGGGTCCGGCGAATACCACCAAATCGAGATCGGATTGGGAATGCGAGGTCCAGTTTGCGCGGGAACCGTAGACCCAGGCGGCCGTGCCGGGCAGATACTGTTCGAGCAGTGCCGTGATCGTCTTGCGCTGCCCGGTGGTGACGTCGATGGGCCGGTCTACTCCCATGTTTCACAGGTCATCGTCTGATAGAGGCCGATGGCGTCGTCGATGAAGTCGGGGATCAACTCGAGACAGGCCTTCGCCTTCTCGCCGTCGTAATCGTGCGACGTGGCCACGCGAGCATCGGCGTATTGTAGCCACTGGTCCAACGAGGACGCGAACATGTCGTTCTCATGGGCCAGCCTGATGAGGGGTTTGGGGCTGTTGGGTGGCTCGGCAATGCCCAGTTCCTGGTTTAGGTATCTCTTCAACACCTTCCAAAGGCAGTCGTAGCAGGTCTCGAAGCGCTGGATGACGGACTCGGCGATGCCCTCACGGATCAGCTCGGGTAACGCGTCGTCCAACTCCCGGTGATTGTCGTGCTGTTCCTCCAGGCGCTTCAGAGACAACCGGAACTTGTCATAGTCGATCATGGCTACCCCTTCAGTTCCCGAATCGTCATTTGTCCGCGAACCTCAACGCGTCGAGATTGGCGGCGATGGCGGCGTCCAGCTCGGCCCCCTTCTTCTGCTGTTCGCGAAGCTGCGCGACCAGCCTCCTCATCTTCACATCGAACGGTTCGCCGTCGTCTACCTGCGCTTCCGCCCCGACATAGCGGCCGGGGGTGAGCACGTGGCCGTGCTTGCGCACTTCGTCCAGCGGCGCGCTCCGACAGTAGCCGGGTATGTCGCAGTAATCGCCCGCGCTGTCCTCGTTGCGCCAGGCGTGGTAAGTGGTGGCGATGCGGGCGATATCGTCGCCGTTCAGCTCGCGGTGGGTACGGTCGACCATGGCGCCGAGCCTGCGGGCGTCGATGAATAGGATTTCGCCGCGCCGGTCGCGGAAGCTGCCGCCGCTCCGGTCGCGGGCGAGGAACCAGAGGCAAACGGGGATCTGGGTCGCGTAGAACAGCTGGCCCGGCAGCGCCACCATGCAGTCGACGAGCTCCGCCTCGACCAGGTTCTTGCGGATCTCGCCCTCGCCAGACTGGGCAGACGACATCGAGCCGTTGGCGAGCACGAAGCCGGCCGCGCCCCGCGGCGCCAGGTGATGAACGATATGCTGCACCCAGGCGAAGTTGGCGTTGCGCGGCGGTGGCGCGCCGTACTGCCAGCGACTGTCGTCTGCGAGCCGCTCGCCGCCCCAGTCGGAGACGTTGAAGGGCGGGTTGGCGAGGATGAAATCGGCCTTGAGGTCGGGATGGCGGTCGTTGTGGAAGCTGTCGCCGTGGGCGATCTGGCCCTCGATGCCGCGGATGGCCAGGTTCATCTGTGCGATCCGCCAGGTGGTGTAGTTCGATTCCTGGCCGTAGATCGAGATGTCGCCGCGCGCCTTGCCCCCATTGCCGTTGCCGTTGCCGCTGGCGTGGGCGTCGATGAACGCGACCGACTGCACGAACATGCCGGACGAGCCGCAGCAGGGGTCGTAGACCCGGCCGCGATAGGGTTCCAGCATCTCGACCATGAGTCTCACGACGCAGCGCGGGGTGTAGAACTCGCCGCCCTTCCTGCCCTCGGCGCTGGCGAATTGCGACAGGAAATACTCGTATACCCGGCCGAACACATCCTTTAGGCGGGCGTCCTCGTCGCCGGCCCGGATATTGCTCACCATGTCGATGAGCTGGCCGAGACGCTGCTTGTCGAGTCCCTCACGGGCATAGTCTTTGGGCAGCACGTTGGCGAGCACCGGGTTGTCGCGCTCGATGCAGGCCATCGCAGTGTCGACGAGCTGGCCGATTTTGGGCTGGCGCGACTGGGCCTCGAGGTGGTTCCAGCGTGCCTCTGGTGGTACCCAGAAGATGTTCTCGGCGAGGTACTCGTCACGGTCCTCCGCGGCTTCATCGCCCCATGCGGCCAGAATCGCGGCGTGGCGCTCCTCGAACGCGTCGGAGATGTATTTGAGGAAGATGAGCCCGAGGACGACATGCTTGTACTCGGCGGCATCCATCGAGCCCCGGAGCGCAGCCGCCATCGCCCAAAGCTCGACCTCGTATCCGGTCGTGGCCCCGCCGTTTGGCGACACCGTATTGCCGCTTCCCGTGTGCCCAGGCTGTCCACGCGCCATGCAACTTCCTCTGCCCTTCCCGTCTTTCGTCATCGACAAAGCGGGCATGGCTTGCCAAGGTGCGGTTTCTTGCGAACCGGTCAATTTTCGGCAGATACCAGAAACCGGCAACTGTTTCCAGCCTACATCGTTTTCGCTCGGTTCGTTGGCGATGTTGCGGAAGCCCTTTGGTGTACGCGTTGGCCAGGACGGCCATCCAAGGACAGGAAGTCAATTCCGGCAGATTGCGGTACGATGATAGGGTATCGAACCCTGATTTCAGTCTTTCAGAATAGGTATTCAGGGCCAACGGGTTAGAGGGCTTTCTGCATCTGCCTGCGGCCACTCTGGCAATTGACGCATGAACATGCCTCACGTAACCGGAATTGAAGGGCCTGGAGGAATTCGGTGGCGATCCTGGTGGCGATCCGTTCGGCGGATTTCCTGACCTACGCCGCGCGCGAGATGGGCGTGGCGTGCGGTGGTTTCGACCCGGCGGTGACCCAGGAGCCTGCGCCGTAACAAGAAATTCCACGGCATGTGGTTGAGGGCCAAGGCTACCGTGTCATGATAATTGTGAAATAACAACAGGCTACTCGCTCTGTCTCGGTGCTTGCCTTTGGCCGGTCCGAAACCCGATTCGGTGGCCCAGCGCGGCACTGCTCAGCCGGGTCTGGCCATGCCACATGATCTGGTTGCCGGGAGCCCGATCATGCTTGCGGTCGCGATATCCGCCAAGATGGGCGACGAGTCGGACGGCATCGCCGAGCCGGTCCGGCGTCGCCAGGTCATTCTCGAGGGCATAGTCGCGCAGGAAGTCGAGTTCATGGTCGGCGAACATCAGTTGCGGTTCGCAATCGGGTGCCTGGCGGCCGAGAAGCGTCATGACCATGATGCGCTAGGCAATCACGGCGTTGATGGTGATTGCCCGCTGCAGCCTTTCGGCAGTGCGGAACAGCAGAAACTCGATCCGGCAGCCGGATTTCAGCACCCGGAAAAAGTCCTCGATCCGCCAGCGCTGAAGGTAGAAGCCGACGATTTCGGCCGCCTCTTTGGCGGCGTCGACCTTGAGTGTGGTCCGCAGGAACCACTGAACCGGGTCCTCGTCCTCGGGCGGCGTGGTCTCCACGATATGGACCGCGGACACGGTCACCGGTTCGACACCTTCCATGGTCTCCGTTGCCGGCAGCGTGACGCGTCGAAGCCGCAATTCACAGTTCGCCAAGCGCTTGCGGCGAGAGGGCCGTGCCTTCCTCTTGCTGGACCTGGGCCGCGCCGTCCGCCCGTCGATCTCGACATCGATCCGGCCATCCGGCGCGCCGCCGCTCATCGTCGCGAACAGCTTCGGCTGCCGCTCGCCGAGGACCCGATCATGCCTCGTGCGCACCAGCACTTCCACCCGTGGACAGCGGCGCTGTGCGTCGAACAGTTCAAAGCAGTCCGCCTCCCGATCGCACACAGAGATCACGCGCGTCTTGCCGCCAACCTCGCGCACGGCTCGTGCAATGTCGGCGAAACCGTCGCGCCAACGCCGGGTCGTCCGACGCGCATCGGCCGCCGCAGACCGGTTCTTCGCCGGATCAAAGCCCAGCCTGAGCACGCCCAGCGGAAGACCTGTATCGGTAACCGCCAGCGTGGCGTGCATGTGCAGACCCAGGCTCTTCGCTCCGGTCTGGTTCTCGCCGATCACCTGCAACCCGTCAGAGCCCGGAGGGGTGGATAAGTTCAGATCCGTGCCGTCCTGGATCACGAGCACCGTGCGCTGAGCGCGGATCCGCTGGACGCTCCGCTCACGATGCGGCGCCAGGATGTTCCGCGCCGTGACTTCCCTCTCCGCCGGCATCTCGATCAGACGGTAGAATGCATTGATCGCGGTGCTGTCGCTTTCGCTGTTGGCGTTGATCTTCTGCCCCGGATAGGCCGCCAGCAGACCCAGGCTCTTCACCAGACGCACCGACAGGCGCTTGTCGCCCAAGGGTGCTCCTCCAAACTCGTTCTCGGCCCAATCCACCGCGTTCAGACCCTCGCCCGGTTCCAGAACCGGTGCGTTGTTGACCCGCGAAACCCCGAGCTTCTGCCGCCAGTTCCGGGCCAGTTCGTACAGGAAGACCGTCTTTACCGTCTTCCCGCGCCGCTTCTCCCGGTCCTGACGGCCACGGTACGTGGTCTCGCCGACGCACAGGAAGTTGGCCGCTCTGAGGCAGGTGCAATCGTAGCCCGCATCGGCGAAGCTCTCCACGAGCAAGGGACGAAACCCGTACCGCATCTCCAAATCCCGGGGCAAGCGCCGCAGGATGCGGCCGAGCACATGGCTCGCCAGATGCGGAAACTCTATGAGAGGCGGAAAGTAACAAGTGTCCGCGGAAGACACGAAGGTGCGATCGGTGCTGCGGATCTTCAGGGCGTAGACGTGGTCCATCGGCGGACGCACGACCCGCAGCGCGGTCACCGCGACCAGATCATCCTCGAATGCCGGACCCTCCGTGAACTCGGACGTACGAAACATTCCCTGCGGATCGGCCTGTTTCTCGTCTTCCATCCGCATCCGCACGTCGTAGTCCATGAGCCGGAAGAAATCGCGGACCATGGCGCTTAGACCCGGTGGTCTGTACACGCGGATCTCGCGTTTCGGCGAACTCGTCCAGGCCGTGTGCAGCAGCGGCCCGAGCTCCAGGACATGGTAGGAATGCAAGTGGGTGATCAGGATCGTATGGAGGTCGGCGAGCGTATAGCCTGCTTCGACGAATTGCCGGGTTACGCCGACACCGCAGTCGACGACATACGGCCGGTTCGAGAATTCGAGCACCGAAGAGGAAGGCCAGCTCGACCACGTCGTCAGCCGGGGGGCACCCTACGTGCCAAGCAGAACCTGTCGGTTTCCAGTCGCTCTGTACGTCTCCTTACGCGCGCGATTTGCTTGCCATGATCAAGGGGCTTCATCCTGTGGGCCCGACGGCACGGAATCCGGATCGGCTCGTCGCGTCATATCGGGACCTCTTCCTCGGCGAGGTGGTGCGTACTTTCGGCTGGAGCGCCGGCGAGGAGGAATTCGACGCAAGACTGGGTATGAAGCGAAGTGCCGGCCGGCTCGTGATGCTGCGTCTCGGAGCGGCATCGATCGCGATCATCGAGTTTTCCGGACCCGCCATCATCCATGCGGATTCTGATCGCTCCGTGGCCAACCCCGGTTTCAGCCATTTCTGCATGGCCGTGGAAGACCGTGTTTCGGAATATAGGAAGAAGTCGTCTCCATGTCGGATGCGCACGTTCCCTCCCGCGAAGGGAACGCATGCGAGCCGACCGTGAGTTCGAATTTCGACAGAACCACGGATGTGGCGGTGACTACGGGCCGCTCTCGATCCGCTCCGCGATTGCGAGGATGCGATGCATGCTTCTCAGGACCGGCTTCTCGATGAGTTTGCCGTCAATGACAACGAGTCCGCTGTCGGCCGTGTCAAACTCCGCGACCACACGTCGGGCGCGCTCGACCTCCTCTTCGCTCGGGCTGAAGCAGTTGTTCAGAACGGGGATCTGCTTCGGGTGGATCGCGCCCTTCCCGGTGAATCCGATTTCGGCACAGGCGTTCGCCTCGCGTGCCAGCCCCTCCATATCGTTCAGATCGAGAAAGGGCACGTCGATCAAGTCAATCCCGGCGGATGCCGCTGCGTGGACCACTCGCGAGCGAGCGTGGAGCAGGGCATTCCAAGTCGGCTCCACCCGGAGCTCGGCCGCCATGTCCACGCCGCCAAAGAGCAGCGTGTCCACGAGTTCGCTCGATCGCGCGATTTCCACGCATGCGTCGAGTCCCTCGTTCGTCTCGATGATGACATGGAGGCGGATCGGCGCTGCCGCCTGCGCGATCAGCTCCTCGTGCACCAGCACTTCCGCCGGCGACTTCACTTTCGGCAGCATGATGGCGGGCGGGGGCCGTGGAGACTCGAGGATTGCCTGCAGGTCCGCGAGCCCGTCCAGGGAGCGAAGGCAATTGATCCGGACCACGGGTTCCACGGGGCCAAAGTCGTCATTCTCCGCAAACCAGCCGAGAGTACGTTCTCGGGCAGATGCCTTGTCGCTTGGCGCAATCGCGTCCTCAAGGTCGACCGTGACGATGTCGGCTCCGGTTGCAAGCGCCTTGGGAATCATCTCCGGCCGGTTTCCGGGGGCGAAGATGAGGCTGCGGCGGGGCCGGATGATCCGGTTGCTCATTTCTTAGGTTACCTTTCAGTGTGTAATGTTTTAAGTAAACCTTTGAGGGTGTGCAGAGAATTCAATCGGATAGCTGAGTGAGCGGTAATGCTTCAATTCGGCACTTTTCGGCGTTGAGCGCGGTCTCGGCTTGGGTGGCGCGTAGCTGAAGGGAGGCATTTTGGGTGACGCGATTACGAACGTCGGAACGGAGGTCGTCGACAATAGCACGCAATTCATTGATTTTCTCGCGAGGTGGGCGGGGCGGTGGAAGTGTGCCTTCTTGTTTGGCTCTAGCCTCTTGGAGTTTGTCGAAGAAGCTGGAATGGCGTGTATAGATGCTGTTGCGGCTTACGTTTGCTTCTCGGGAGAGGTTGGTGACTGAGAGGGTGTGCGGGCGGCCTTGGAGGGACGGATGTAGTGGTTGGCCGTCGACGAGGCGCTGCAATGCAGCATTCAACCTAGCTTCTGTCCGTTGGCGGAGGGCCATATGGTGCGAGAGTTGCATCTTGCATTTCCTTGGTTGATTGAAATCGGGCGATGATGTGATCGCATTCGGAGACGCGATGTTCGGCGATCTCGCGCGTGGTGAGCATGCTCACAACCAGGGATAGCGTACTGCTCGGGTTTCTTGAGGGTTTTGAGGCGCATTCTGATGGTCCGGATTTCATGCGGATGATTTCGTTCCATTCTCGGGCGCTGTTTGGCCGACGCTGTGCCCTTGGACTTATCCTCCCCCCTCACATTGGTCCATGTTCATGTTTTGGAACGAGGAGGACCAGCAGCGACAGCAGGGAAACGCTACAAGCCTGAGGAGATCGTCAGCCTGCTCCGTCGGGCTGATGAACTACTCGGCCAGGGCATGTCGATGGCGGTAGCGATCCGGCAGCTTGGGATCAGTGAGGTCACCTTCTATCGGTGGCGAGAGGAGTATGGCGGGATGAGCGGCGATTGTTGTTTTTCGCATTGGGTCGGAATGTCTTTCCCGGATTAATCCGATCGGAGTGGGACAAAATTTCCCACGCTCTTCCGGATTTATTGGAGTGATCGCTTTTCGTCGGGGATTTTTCTTTCCCGGCAGGCGTGTAGTGGCTCGGGGTTGCTTCCGGCGCTGCGGCATGGTTGGCCGGTTCGGAGTGGGCATCCGGCTCGCGGACCGGTATCGGTGTGTTCGGAGTGTTGCCTAAGGGTTCTGTAGAGGGTTGCGTTTGCGTGATTGCAGGATGTCGTTCCAGTCCTTTTCGCCGGTGGGTCGGCTTCGCCGGATGTTTGGATTTATGCGGATGAGACGCTCGGCGGCCTGATCACCGGGGGGATCTGCGTCGTATCCGCATGCGATGTCCTGTAGGCGGAAGGCGGCGATCCATGGTGGCATTCGCGGCGAGAGGCCGGCGGTGGACAGGAAGAGGTCGGTGTCCTGCATGCAGGAGAGTTCGAAGGCGGAGAGTGCGTCGAGTGCGCTTTCGACGATGAGGGCGGATTGGGGTAGCGTTCGGCGCGTGATCCAGAACCCGCCCCTGGCTTTGCGGGAACCGGGCGCCATGCCCCGGAAGGGGTGATCTGGTTGGGTGCCGAGGAGTTCGGCTCCGGCGGGGGTGCGCTCGGCATCACGGGTGATGAAGACGGCATTGGCGCGATGGTCGGCGCCGAGGATGCGCTGTCGGAAGCCTGCGTCGAGGATTGCGGGATTGAGGCTGCGGTGCCGGGAGAGGTATTCCAGCGCGGCGGGCCAGGATGCGGGATCGAGGAGCTTTCGGAACGGCTTTCCGGGGGGCGGCGCGATGTTGGCGAGGGTTTCGAGGGCCTTGAGGAAGGAGCAGTTGCTGGCATACATGACGAGGTCGACGGCGCCACCGCCTCCCTGTCCGGAGAGATGATCGTAGAACTTGGCGCCGTTGATGCTGAGGATGGAGCCTGGGCGCTTCCAGCGAGTATGGTCGCGGCTGTCGCGGTGGTATCCGAGGGCGGTAGCGACGCGCTCCAGGGGGATGCCCCGGAGCGCGTCGGCCCGCAGCTTGCTGCGATTCCTCACGGACCCAGCTCGGCGTTGGCGGCCTCCACATGGGCGATGTCCACGCTGTGCGCCTTGGCCGCGGTCGCGGCATGCAGCGCGTAGTGAGCGATGCGGTCGATGCGCCTTGGGATGCCGTTGCTGGCCAGGGCGACGGCCTTGACGGCGCCGGGCTCGAAGATCGGCACCTTGGCTCCGGCGAGGTGCAATCGGTGCTCGAGATAGGCGCCGACTTCCTCGCGGCTGAAGCCGCCGAGGTGGAAGCGGACCACGATGCGCTGCGCGAGGGACTCATGTGCGGACATGGCGAGCCTGCGCCGCAGTTCTGTCAGGCCGACCAGCAGCAGGCAGAGCCGCTTCTCGGAGTCCATCTGGTAGCTGGTGAGGATCCGGAGTTCCTCGAGGATCTCGTTGCGGAGGTGGTGCGCCTCGTCGAAGATGAGCGCCGGAAGCTGGTTCGATTCTGCCACCATGCGCGAGACTTCCGTGCGGATGGCGCGGTAGGCCGCGGCACGTCCGGCGAAGGCGGGCAGGCCGAACTCGCTGGCGATGGCGTTGTAGGTGTCGAGGACGCTTCCGGTGGAGAGGGACACGTAGCAGACCCGAAACAGGCCCGCGTGCAGTCCGGAGGTGGCCTGACGGCAGACGGTTGTCTTGCCGCTGCCGGCTTCTCCGGTGAGCAGGCCGATCCCGCGCAGCTCCAGCAGGTGCCGGATCCGCGACTGTGCCTCGCCCTGTGTCTGGCCTTTGAAGAGTTCGTCCGCGTGCAGCGTGCGCTCGAAGGGATAGTGCTTGAGCGCAAAGTGGTTCTTGTGCATCACTCGTCCTCCTCCTCCTTCTTGTCGTCGAGCGACCGGAAGGAGAGCGGCTGCGACGGTCCGTCCCGCTTCGTGCGGGCGTTCCCGTGCAGGTCGAGGGGCGTTGCAACGCCGGCCGGCTTGCCCTCGTGGATGACCTGCATCGGGCGTTCCGGAGGAGCGAGGGGATCGAAGCGGAGGACGACGCGCTGGCCGCAGAGCGCCGCGTCGACCTCGTAGAGCCGGGCGTTGAGACTCACGGTACGCGCATTGGAGACCAGCCGCGTCGCCTCGAACAGGAACAGGTCCTCGAGATCGATCTCCGGCCCGGCGTGCCGAACGCGCTCGCCGCACTGCGCCCACTTGTCCAGGGGCGACAGGTTGTCGAGCCCGCGATGCGGGGCCTGGTGGTACTCCCCCTCCAGCCAGGCCCAGTACTTCCGGTTCAGCGCCTCCAGGCTGCGCTTCGCTGCGTCGTCCACCAAGGGCAGGAACTGTGATCTTGTGGTCCGAAATTTTCGCTCGATCTTGCCCTTCCCCGCCGGGTGAAATGCGCGCGCATGGATCAATGCGACGCCCAGCCTGGCGCATACAAGTGCCAGCCATTTCGACCGGAAGCATGCCCCCTGGTCGACATAGAGGCGCCGGGGGATGCAATGGCATTCGGTTAGGGAAATTTTGGCGTTCGCTTAAGGAATTGCAGTTCTGCCATGCCCGTATTGGGTGGGACGGGGGTGCAAATTTTTCAGAGCGTAAATCCGGCTAATTTGCCATTTTCAAGATGTTGTGTCGTTTCCGGCTTCGGAATTCGAACTCCGGCGGCTCCAGTGCGCGGGAGATTTGCCGCCACGCTGCCCCGAAGCGGCCTGACTTCCACAAGGCACGGAATGTGAGGATTGGCTGTCCTGTGCCGTTCTCCGACCAGCGCATCCCGGCGCCCTTCATCCTGCTTTTGATCAAGACCTTGTTGGAAGACTCGACTGCGCCGCTTCCGATTGGCATCCCTCGGGTGTGGACTTCGGCATATCGCATGCGGTGCTGATGCTTTCGGAAGAAGTTGAGCACGCGGGTAATGGGCTTCCGACGGGGATGCTTCTTCGCGAGGTGTCGCAGCGCGCGGATGACCTTGCCGATGCCGTCCTTCCCTTCCTTCAGGGTCTCGCGGAGCGTCTCGAACCGGTTCCACGCCTTCGGCGATCCCTCCCCGTAGGCGGTGTCCAGCGCCTCTTTCAAATGCTGCAAGGCGTGCCAACAGTCCAACACCTGGGTCGCGCCCGGAAAGGCTTCCTCGCAGAAGCTCCACACGTCCCTTTTCTATTGCTATAAAACACGGAATTGAGCAGCAAGCGATTGTTCTCTGCCGCCGCGGGCACCCTTTCGACGGTCAGACGATCAGGATTGGCAACCGCCGTCGCCGGGAAGGATCGGGCCGGCTGATCGTGGAGGCTGAATTTGCGGACGGTCGGCGGCGGTGGATTCCTGCCCGCTGGACGAGCCTTGAGGCGAGCATGCCTTGCGAGGTTGCACTATATGGCTGGTTGTCGGATTTTGTAGCATTGGCTGAACTTGTTGGTGCGTTGGAGCGACGAGAGGCGGATGGACGCGGATCAGGAACACACGCTGTTCAGCCTGCTGGAATGGCAGGATCGCCAGCATCGATGGGAAGCGATCCCGGAGGATGCGCGCAGAGAGTTTGTGGCGGAGCTGGCGAGATTGATGGTCCATCTGGCGGTTCGGGAGCGGGACGGTGACGGACCGGATCACGGCTGAGCAGCTGTCGCGTCTTGCGATCGTGTATGTGCGCCAGTCGAGTCCGGGGCAGGTGCGGAACCACCGGGAATCGACCGAGCGTCAGTATGCGCTGGTGGAGCGTGCGCGGGAGTTTGGCTGGCCCGAGGGTCGCGTCGAGACGATCGATGGCGACCTCGGGATGAGCGGCGCGGTTGCTGGGCGGCGTCGGGGGTTTGACCAGCTGTGCCGGCAGATTGCCGTGAGCGAAGTGGGTGCGGTGTTCGGGATTGAGGTGTCGCGCTTGGCGAGGAACACGGTGGAATGGTTTCAACTTCTGGATCTGTGCCGCCGGAGCAACACGGTGATCGTCGAGGACAGTCATGTCTATGCTCCGGGTCGCAACGACGACGACCTGGTGCTCGGAATTAAGGGTACAATTTCCGCCTCGGAGTTGTCGATCATCAAGGCTCGCCTGGAGGGCGGCAAGCGCAACAAGGCGATGCGCGGGGCTTTGTACAGCCATCTTCCTGCCGGGTATGTGCTGAACGGGGAGCGGCTGTCGAAGGATCCGGACCAGCAGGTCCAGGCGTCGATCGAGGGTGTGTTCCGTGCCTTTCTCGAGGCTGGTTCGGCCCGTGCGGCGGCGCAACTTCTTCGCGGTTCGGGGGTGCGTTTTCCGGTTTGCAGACATGGTCAGGTGAGTTGGCGGGATGCGGACTACGGCCGTATTCAGGCGGTTCTGAAGAACCCGATGATGGCCGGCGTCTATGCCTGGGCCCGCCAGGGCGGGCCGGTGGACGGGCCGATTTGCGAGCAATGGAGGGTGTGGATCCCGGACCATCATGAGGCGTATGTGGATCTGCCGAGCTGGTACCGGATCCAGGAACAGCTGTTCCGCAACCAGGGGAAGCGGGCTTCGGACCGTGGTGCGTTGCGCGAAGGCCCAGCGTTGCTGCAGGGTCTGGCGGTGTGTGGCCACTGCGGCCGCTCGATGAGCAGCCGGTACAACAAGTCCTGGCGTTATCTCTGCTCGGGGCGCATGAACACCCTTGGCAGCCACGACGGCTGTTTTTCGGTCGGAGGCGTTCGCATTGACCGATTGGTCTCGCAGTGCTTTCTGGAGGCGGTGGGCCCGGCAGGATTGGAGGCGGCACTGCAGGCCGAGCAGCAGCTGGTCGTTGAGAGGGAGACGGCGCAGCGTAGTTATCGCCTTGAGTTGGAGCGGTGCACCTACGAAGCGTCTCTTGCGGCGCGCCGTTATCGGCAGGTTGATCCCGACAACCGCCTGATTGCGGCGACGCTGGAAGGGGAGTGGGAACAGGCGTTGCGGGCGCTGGAGCGCGCGCAACAGCAGCTTGAGGTGGCCGAGGCCGAACAGCCCCGGGCGCCGGACCCTCAACGGCTTGCGTCTCTCGGCCGGGATCTTCCGGCGCTGTGGGAGGCTGAGGGGACAACGGCGCGGGACCGCAAGCGTCTGCTCTCCTGCCTGCTTGATGAAGTGATCCTGAACATCGACCGGAATGCCATGCAGATCAGTGTGGTCTTGCAATGGAAGGGCGGGCGGAGCGATCAACACCAACTGCCGATCCTCACTGGACATCGGGAGATCAAGCGCGACGATGCGGACACGGTGGACCTCCTGCGCCGGCTGGCGGCATTCTATCCGGATGGGGAGATCGCCCGGATTCTCAATCGTCAGAAGCGCGTGACGGCCCGGGGGTTGCCGTACACGGCATCCCGGGTTGCCGCGTTGCGGGGCCGCCATGGCATTGCCGTCTGCCCGCCGTCGGAGGCGGATGCCTCCGGGGTGCCGGCTCTGAGCGTATCTGAAGCCGCCGCCGAACTCGGTGTGACGGGAACAACGCTCTATCGCTGGATCCGCAAGGGGCTGGTACCGTCGGTCCATCCGGAGGTCTCCGGGGCCTGTCACTACCACACAGTTGACGCAGAGATCATTGTTCAGTTTCGCGGAGCATTCCGGCCCTTCTCATCCGTTGGAGTGCGGCAGTGTCTTGCATGAGGTATGTCATTCCTGTCCAGAGTTTTGCGGTACCGGGCATTGGCTGTCGTTTGGATGGGATGAAGCCGACATATCGACCGAGATCGATGGCGAAGGTTCGGAGGTCGGGGATATAGTCGGGCGGGGCCCGGCAGCGGATCACGCGGTAGTCGTACAGGCCCAGATAGAGCATGAAGATTTCGTCTCGGGACATGATCTCGTCGGCGGGCCTGTCGGGAGTTTCCCTGGCGGCGCGATCCAGATCGAACACGCGCCACGCGGTGATGGCGTCGAACGCGAGGCACTTGCGCAAGTCCTCGGCATCGTCGAGGCGGCGGTCCTCGATGCGGGTTCCGGTCTTGAGGACGCGGAAGAACTCTTCGATGGACCAGCGCGTTTCGTACCACTGGCGGATGCGGTCGGCCCATTCGGGCGTGGCCTCGCCTTCGGAGCAAAGCAGCAGCCAGCGGAGTGGCTGGCGAGCGCCGGACGGCGGGTTGCGCTCGGCAACGAGCACGGCGGTCATGGGCAGCGTGTGCGGCGACTTGCCTTCGGGCGCGATGAGTTCGACGCGAGCGATGCGCAACGCCAGCACGGCCTTGCGCTTCTTGCGTGCCGCCCTGCCGCCCCGCGCGGAAATCTCGATGCTGCGCGATGCGCAGGGCGGGAGAGTGTCCATGTGCTTGCCGAGGTCCAGCTTTTTGCCGTCCACCAGCACCTTGCGCTGTTTCGAGCGGCAGGCGCGCACCAGCAGGCCGGCGGCGGCGGGATCCTCGGCCTGGCGGGCGTACAGACCCCAGATGTCTCCCTCGCGGTCGGCGACGGAAATGACGCGGGTGTTCGAGCAGGCGTGTCCAACCGCCGCCGCCTGTTCCAGCGAGCGCAGCCAGCGGGCGCTCTCGGGCTCCTGCGCCACGCCCGGTTCCCGGGCGGCCTTGGCTTCGACGCTTTCGCGGAAGTCGCCCTCAAGCGCGCAAACGCCAAGCGGGCGCCCGCCCTGTGCCACCGCCAGCGTCGCATGCACGGGAACCCCCACGGTGCCCTTGCCGCCGCCGCCCAGCGCCGCCAGCCCGCTGGTCGCGTCGCGAAGGTTGTCATAGTTCAGCATGGTGGTGTCCTGCACCATCAGCACCACACCCGCATGCTGGCAGCGCTCCACCGTTGTCTCGCGATGCCCCTCGAGGATGTCGTCCACAGCAACCCTTTCGTTCGAAAGCAGGCGGTACGCAGCCTCCTGCGATGCACGGTCCGGAAAGATCTCCGGAAGCGGCGTTCCCGGGCGCTTCTCCCAACACCGCCCCATCTCCTCGATCCGGCGCCGCACCCGCCCGTCGGGATGGGTGCCCCGGCCGAACTCGCGCTCCGCCCAGTCGGCATCGGCGCCAAGATGCAGCGACCCCATCCGCCCCGCAACCCGCTCCGGCTCCTCACACAATGCTTCCCGCCAGCCCGCCTGCAGGGACTTCATCCACACCCGGCGCACCGGCCCCGCTCCGCGCCGGCCCGGCGGGCAGCCCGATGTCGCGCCAGCATCCTCCCAGCCCGCCGCACGGTACGAGGTCCCGGCATGCTCGGGGCCGACATAGCTGTACGCCAGCACCGGCCGATCACCATGCCGCGCTTCCCAGTCGTCCGCAACCCGACCTGTCGCCTGCGCCAGCACATGCGAGGCAAGGTCCGGAACCCGCACCGAAGGCAGGAGCAGGAAGCGGTGGTTGTTCACCATCCGCCCCAACCCCGCGCAACGGGCTCGCCCGCTCCAGCCGATATACCGGTCCCGCGCCTTCTGGTGCCAGCTCGCCGCGCAGAAGCCGATCCCACCCAAACACCCGAACCGAGACGATTTCACCAGATAGTTCAACGTCTTGCCGGGATGCCGCGGAGCCCCCTCCGGATGGTGCGACGCCATCATCGAACGGAACCGCCGCGAACCCTCGCGACCCTCGGCCGGTTCCAGCGAAACCGTTCCCAGAGCCGACAGCGTCGTCTCCACATGCAGGTCTGGATGCGACGGCAATGCATCCCCCGCCGGCGGCGGCGCCGCCGCCGCCGGGAGCTTCAACCCCAGTTGCGACGCCAGCCTCGGCAGGATCTTCCGCGCCGACGAAACGCACGGCTCGCCCCGCGCGTTGCGCCAGTTCGCGCGAGCGCACAACTCGCTCGCAAGCGCGCTACGGCTCGCGCCTCCCTCCCGGACCGCGTACTCAAACCACGAAAGAGTTTCCGCGCAAAACTGTCGCAAGCCAATCTGCATGCATCATGTGTGCCACACAACACAGCCCGTGTCAACAGTGTGATAGTGACAGGCCGGCGTCGCCGGGTGGCCTGTTCGCCGCCGAGTTCGATGCGCGCACGGGGGTCGCCACCAGCAACGTGCTGGGCCGATTGGCCGGCGGTGAGCGGCTCGCCCGGGAACGGCTCGACGGGCGCTACCTGTACTGTGCCGGAGACAAGGATACGAGGGGCCGGCAGCTTCGCGCACGCACCGCCGCGACGATCGCGCCACCACCGCTCGCAGCGCGGCCTGGCAGCCGCTTGGGGGCGGCGGCGGCGCTGTTTTTCGGTCTTCTCAACGAGCGCCAGCGGCGCCTCTACGCGGGGCTCGAATCGGCGCGAATGGGGCGCGGCGGCGATCGTCGCGTGGCACGTGCCCTGGGGCTCGACCCGGCGACCGTGTCGCGCGGCCGTCACGAGCTTCTGGCCGGCGAGACCGGCAGCGGCCGTGTCCGCAAGCCGGGCGGTGGTCGAAAGCGGCTCGAAAGAAAGCGCCGGTCATCTTCAACCGAATCCGCGATCTGATGGGCGGCGACACTGCCGGCGACCCGGGCCTGTCACTATCACACTGTTGACACGGGCTGTGTTGTGTGGCACACATGATGCATGCAGATTGGCTTGCGACAGTTTTGCGCGGAAACTCTTTCGTGGTTTGAGTGCGCGGTCCTTGAGGGAGGCGCGAGCCGGAGCGCGCTTGCGAGCGAGTTGTGCGCTCGCGCGAACTGGCGCAACGCGCGGGGCGAGCCGTGCGTTTCGTCGGCGCGGAAGATCCTGCCGAGGCTGGCGTCGCAACTGGGGTTGAAGCTTCCGGCGGCGGCAGCGCCGCCGCCAGCGGGGGATGCATTGCCGTCGCATCCAGACCTGCATGTGGAGACGACGCTATCGGCTCTGGGAACGGTGTCGCTGGAACCGGCCGAGGGTCGCGAGGGTTCGCGGCGCTTCCGTTCGATGATGGCGTCGCACCATCCGGAGGGGGTTCCGCGGCATCCCGGCAAAGCGTTGAATTATCTGGTGATATCGTCTCGGTTCGGGTGTTTGGGTGGGATCGGCTTCTGCGCGGCGAGCTGGCACCAGAAGGCGCGGGACCGGTATATCGGCTGGAGTGCGCGAGCCCGTTGCGCGGGGTTGGGGCGGATGGTGAACAACCACCGCTTCCTGCTTCTGCCTTCGGTGCGGGTTGCGGACCTTGCCTCGCATGTGCTGGCGCAGGCGACAGGTCGGGTTGCGGACGACTGGGAGGCACGGCATGGTGATCGGCCGGTGCTGGCGTACAGCTATGTCGGCCCCGAGCATGCCGGGACCTCGTACCGAGCGGCGGGCTGGGAGGATGCTGGCGCGACATCGGGACGCCCGCCGGGCCGGCGCGGGGCGGGGCCGGTGCGCCGGGTGTGGATGAAGTCGCTGCAGGCGGGCTGGCGGGAAGCACTGTGTGAGGAGCCGGAGCGGGTTGCGGGGCGGATGGGATCGCTGCATCTTGGCGCCGACGCCGATTGGGCGGAGCGCGAGTTCGGCCGGGGCACCCATCCCGACGGGCGGGTGCGGCGCCGGATCGAGGAGATGGGGCGGTGTTGGGAGAAGCGTCCGGGAACGCCGCTTCCGGAGATCTTTCCGGACCGTGCATCGCAGGAGGCTGCGTACCGCCTGCTTTCGAACGAAAGGGTGGCTGTGGACGACATCCTCGAGGGGCATCGCGAGACAACGGTGGAGCGCTGCCGGCATGCGGGTGTGGTGCTGATGGTGCAGGACACCACCATGGTGAACTACGACAACCTTCGCGACGCGACCAGCGGGCTGGCGGCGCTGGGCGGCGGCGGCAAGGGCACCGTGGGGGTTCCCGTGCATACGACGCTGGCGGTGGCACAGGGCGGGCGCCCGCTTGGCGTTTGCGCGCTTGAGGGCGACTTCCGCGAAAGCGTCGAAGCCAAGGCCGCCCGGGAACCGGGCGTGGCGCAGGAGCCCGAGAGCGCCCGCTGGCTGCGCTCGCTGGAGCAGGCGGCGGCGGTGGGACACGCCTGCTCGAACACCCGCGTCATTTCCGTCGCCGACCGCGAGGGAGACATCTGGGGTCTGTACGCCCGCCAGGCCGAGGATCCCGCCGCCGCCGGCCTGCTGGTGCGCGCCTGCCGCTCGAAACAGCGCAAGGTGCTGGTGGACGGCAAAAAGGTGGACCTCGGCAAGCACATGGACACTCTCCCGCCCTGCGCATCGCGCAGCATCGAGATTTCCGCGCGGGGCGGCAGGGCGGCACGCAAGAAGCGCAAGGCCGTGCTGGCGTTGCGCATCGCTCGCGTCGAACTCATCGCGCCCGAAGGCAAGTCGCCGCACACGCTGCCCATGACCGCCGTGCTCGTTGCCGAGCGCAACCCGCCGTCCGGCGCTCGCCAGCCACTCCGCTGGCTGCTGCTTTGCTCCGAAGGCGAGGCCACGCCCGAATGGGCCGACCGCATCCGCCAGTGGTACGAAACGCGCTGGTCCATCGAAGAGTTCTTCCGCGTCCTCAAGACCGGAACCCGCATCGAGGACCGCCGCCTCGACGATGCCGAGGACTTGCGCAAGTGCCTCGCGTTCGACGCCATCACCGCGTGGCGCGTGTTCGATCTGGATCGCGCCGCCAGGGAAACCCCTGACAGGCCCGCCGACGAGATCATGTCCCGAGACGAAATCTTCATGCTCTATCTGGGCCTGTACGACTACCGCGTGATCCGCTGCCGGGCTCCGCCCGACTATATCCCCGACCTCCGAACCTTCGCCATCGATCTCGGTCGATATGTCGGCTTCATCCCATCCAAACGACAGCCAATGCCCGGTACCGCAAAACTCTGGACAGGAATGACATACCTCATGCAAGACACTGCCGCACTCCAACGGATGAGAAGGGCCGGAATGCTCCGCGAAACTCGCCAATGATCTCTGCGTCAACTGTGCGGTAGTGACAGCTCCGGGGCACCGGTCCGCGTTCGCCTGACAGATGAGTTCCGCTCCCGGTTCTGCCCCAACCCGTCAGACGGATTTGTTCCGCTGGCCACGGCCGTCCGCCGTCTCGGCGTCACCAGGCAGACGATCTGGAAGCGCATGCGTGCCGGGCAGTTGCAGGCCGTCTACGTTACGCGTGGCAGTCACCGTGGGCTCCATGTCCGGATCAGCCCGGAGATGGAAACACCGCTACTGCCGGGGCTTGTTCTGCCCGACACCGCGCAGGTCAACGATGATTGATCCGCACGGTTCCCGCGCAGGCCCTCGGTCCGATGGGCGAGGTTGTTCTGCCAAGCGGCATTGTCATCGGGTTAACACCGCCCCGGATGCTTCCAGATCCCGGAAATCCGGTGCATCCCTCAGAGGAGCGGTGCCTGCGGCCGATCCCGGAACACTCGCGTGGCGGATCCAGCGACGGAGAGGGAAAGAGCAGCGCACAAGGCGGCCTTGCGCGATGAAATCCAGGGCACAGGCCGGCCCGAATCACCGAATATCCCTATTGTCACGAGGTCAACACTCCACCGGCGATCAGGGACCAAAATCGTACGGCAGGGAAATAACCGAGTTGATTCAGCAGGTTACGTGCCGAAAGGCCCGACTGTCAGGATCGTGATTAACAAGAGGAGCAATGCAGAACCGATGTCCAATTATCCGGCGCGCCATCAGCGATGAACACAACCTCAAGGTCCGGGCGAAGACGCAGACAGTGCTCCGCTTCTGCGACCACATCCCCCTTCAGGGACACTTTCCCGGCCTCCGGCATCCGGCCGTAACACACCGTACGCAGGCACTCCCCGGCGGCATCGTACAGCGAAATCGTTCCCGACGACGCCTCCCGGAAGCCCGCCGGCCGTGGCGCATTCCCTTGCCCGGGCGCGCCTTTCTCCTTGCGCATCCCGAGCATCGAGCCATCAACGGCAACCGCCATTGTCACCGCCTCCGCAGGAATGCCCTCCTCGATCCGGATTGCCTTCAGCGCGCCATCCTGCACAACGCCCCAGGCCGAACCCATCGTCACCGCGAGGTTGCTCAGCGCCGTCGCCGACGGCTGCATCCCCCCGGAACAACCCCTCGCAATCCTTCACCGGCACCAGCGCGAGGCCAAGCGATCCCTGCCGGGCGGCAAGGGGAGACCAGAACTCGCCGATCAAGCCGAACCGCGCATCCGCCGGAAACACCGAGCCGCAGTTGCGCCGCCGATACTGGCTCCGCTCATAGCGCACCCGGCCGAACGAACTCATCATCTCCCCCGCAGACTTCCCGGCCCGGTAATACACCGCGCCATCCAGGACCACGCGATCCTCGCACTCGTCCAGTTCCTCGATTGCCGCGCCCAGCAAGGCACACCCCGTCCGGTTCAACGCAGACGAAACCGCCCGCTCATACGATTCCGGACCATTCTCACCAGCCGCATCCGGCAACTGCAGCGCCAGAAGTTCGGCCCGAAGGGCCTCCAGAGATGCATCCACACTCGCGACCCGCTTCGCGCTCGCGGCAGTGGACTCGGCGAAAGAAAAAGGCAATAGTGTCATCGTGAGTGCTCCCGGATATTGATGTTGATATCGCCATCCGTATACCACATGTTGGGTGGAGCACTCACGCCCCAACATGCCTCCAAGCCCGAAAACCCCCCGATTCCTGACACACCCGCGAAACCGTGACACAAAACGTAAGCGTTCGTTCAGCAGGTGATGATTTCTATCATTCGTTGAGTCTGCGCTTCCAGTCTCTGCGTAGCGGCTGCAGCCAGATGTTTTTTTTAGTGAGGGCGCATTCATGTTTTGTGTCGTAGCGTCCGCGTCCGCTGGTGGTGCCGATACAGGTCCAGTTTGCGGCCTTGTAGATGGTGCCGGCAAAGCGCGGTGTTTCGACGAATGTTTCCATCAGGACGGGCTCGACATTATAGCGTTGGGTCCAGTCGCCGGGCAGTTGTCGGCGCAGCATCGACAGGATGTGGGATCCGAGGTTTGGGATGACGATCCAGGGCAGTAGAAGCAGGCGGGACTGATTGACCACGAGATGGAGATTGCGCGCCCGGGTCTCCGGGCTCCATCCGATGGCGTGGTCTCGCGGCGCGGTCTTCCAGGCTGCTGCTGCCATGCCGATCATGGCGAGCGAGGCGCCGTGGCGGTCGACCACGGTATAGCGCATCTGGGCACCGGCCATCGGCTTGTATCCGAGATAATGGTAGCGGGCGATAAACTGCTTCCACAGTAGGGCGTTGTGGCTGGTCCGGTCGAGGACGGGGACGAGGCTGAGCGGCCGCACCGCCTCGATGGTCGCGGGCGGCGGCGGCAGCGGTGGTTCGCTCTCCGGCCCGAAGACGACCGGTCTGGGCGCATGGCGCGGGCGTCGTGGTGGCGGCAGGACGATCAGCCCGTCGCGATGCATCGCCAGCAGCGCGCAACGCGCCATCATGTCCCGCAACCCGCCGTCGGGCTTGACCCAGCCGACCCGGCGGCAGAACGCCCGCGACAGGTGAGCTCGGGTCAGCTTCGGATCCTCGGCAATCAGATCCCGGATCAGCGCGATCTCGACCTCGGTGAAGTCGCGCCCCGCATAGCGGCATGTCGGTGCCGCGCTCACGCGCGAAACTCTGCCCGGCGCGCCTCGTTCATCGTCCAGGGCAGCCACGGGCCGAGATCTTCCGGCGGGCGGCCACCATTGGCGGCACAGGCAGACAGCCACGCCTCAAGCCACGGCAAAACCGCAACGTCGTTGACCTCAAGCGTGCGGACCACCGTAAGCATCGTCGCCATGCCCTCTGCGCCGGCCTTGCTGTCCGAGCCCAGCGACAGCTTCCGGCGGATGACCTCAAGGCGGAAGCGGCGTTCAGCGAGATTGTTGTCGAGCGGAACCCGGGGATCGTCGAGGAACCGGGACAGCCCCCGGCGATGACGCAGCAGAGACTGCAACACCTTCCCCTGCGGCGACGCATCATCAACGGTGGCAAGCTCCCGTTCCGCCTCCATGAAGACCTCCCCGAGGACGCGGGACAGACGGAAGTGCATCCTCAGATACCTCCTGTCAGGCGGCCTGCCGGGATCGTGAAATCGCAAGCGCTGCGCGTTCAACCTGTACAGGCGCCGGATCCGGGCCAGCCATTGGTCCTTCCAGTCATCAAGGTCGCCACGCGCCGCCGCCGCCTTGATGAAATCCCTCCTGACATGGGCCCAGCAGAATGCCAGGACCAGCTGGCCCGCCGCCAGGCGGGCCAGCTTCTTGTAGGCGCTATAGCGATCGCATACCAGGATCACGCCCTTGCGCAGCCCTCCGAGCAAGGTCGCGGCCGCCGCCGCGCTGCGCGATGCATCGACATGCAGATACACTGCATCCACGCTGGTCGCGATCCATAGCCAGGCGCGGCTGGACGAGCCCGTCGCGGCGAACTCCCGGACCCGCCAGCCGGTCTCGTCGGCGTGGACCACCGGCGCCTGTTGGAGATGCTCAAGGATCGCCGCCGACAGCGGCGTAAACAACACCGCCATCCGACCCAGCCCGTCCGAAAGCGTTCCCGGTGAGATCGACAGGCCTTGCGCCTCAAACCACGCCGCGACCCGCCGCAAGGGACGGTTGGCGACGCAAAGCTCGAACAGCAGCCGCGTCCAGACACTGATACCGAACGCGGTTCCCGGAAACAGGCGCGGCACGGGTGGGGCCGACACCTCTTCAGGCGTGTCAGAACACTGGCAGGTCTTGCGCCAGCGGGTCCGGTCGATGACCCGCACATGAGCCTTGACTGCGACTTCGATCAAGTCCGATGTGTGCGATCCGTTGGCCACCCGGGGCGCGCCGCAGCACGGACAGTCCAACGCCTCGGGCGGCGGGTCGTGAACCTCTTTCTTGCGGGCCAGTTCGGGCCGCGGTGTGCGCCCGTGGGTCTCGCCGCCAAGCCGTGGGCCGCGCTTGCCGCCGGTCTTCCCCTTGTGCTCCGGCCTCGTCTTGCGGCCCTGTTCGCTCTTGCGACCGAACTGCGCGCGCGACAGGGTCTCAATCTGCGAGCGCAGGTCGTCACGCTCGCTCTCGACCTCCTGCAGCTGCTTGCGCAGGGCTTCGCTCCCGGTCTGCAGCCGGCCGTTCTCGATCCGCAGGGACGCGATCGTGCTGCGCTTGCGCGTGTCAACGCCGATGTCGGCAAGAAGGGTCTCAAGACGAACGACCTCCGAGCGCAGATGCAACGCATCCCCGGACACACCGCGCAAGTCCTTCGCTTCCGCCCGCACCGCCTCGAGCGCGTTCCGGGCCCGACCCCACTGCGCTTTCCAGTACTGCGCCTCGCAGTGCGCCTGAACCTTCTCCCGTTGGAGCCGTTCGGTACGCCCGTCCGCAGTATCCGCGCGGCGCTTCTCTTCCTCGTGAAGCCGCCGCCAAGCCTCCGGAGCGCCAGACGGACAAGCAACCGCAGAGTCGTCCGCGACCAGATCCAAAACCGGGCCCGCCGCCATCATCAAATACAATCTTTCCTCAACATGCCTCCCGTGTTAGCGCATGATGAGCAAAGTTGCCAGCCCTTAACGAATCACGCGAAAAGAAAAACCAGCCGTCACGTGCTGAACGAACACTTACCACAAAACTGGTCGTCGCGAAACCGACGACTGACGCTAACTCCTTGCTAACGCAAGACTCCTAATACGCTCTGCGAAAGTTGCACCCGTGGGACGGTTGCTCTGGCACTCAGGCTGCAGCTGCGGAGTCTCGTCCTTTCTGCCATTTGCCGAGGGGTTTTCGGGAGCGTCGTGGATAGGTTCGATTTGGACGCAGGCGTTGCCTTGCGGTTTCGACACAGGCGAGGACCTGACGCACTGCGTTGTGCATCATGGCGGCCTGGCGCAGGATGAGGCCTTCGAGGTTTCGGGCGACGGCGAACAAGGCGGCCTTGAAGTTTGCCTGGCTCTCCGGCAGGGGATCCGGGGACGATTGCGTGTTGTGCATGGCATCGCCGAAGTTGGTGAACAGCCGGGTCATTGCGATGAGGTTGAAGTGGGCGAAGATCTCCTGCTTCACACCACGTTCGGAACGGCTGTGGAAGTCCTCCAGTTGGAAGCCACACTTTGAGGTCTTGTACAACTCCTCGATGCCCCAGCGTTCATGGTAGAGGTCGGCGAGTTCCTGTACTGGGTAGCGGCATTGGTCGAGCAGGGTGGTTGCGAGGCGGAACTCGGTTCCACCGTGGACGTATTTGACGAGCCGCAGGGGGATGGGCCTGGGTACGGCCACGGGATCCTTCCGGCCCAGGCGGCGAAGCGTGTCGGATCCCGGGGTGATGGTCGTGAGTTCATCCTGCGTGCTTCCTGCGATGAAGTCGTCGAATGTGGTTCCGGCATTTCTCTGCAGACGGAACAGCGGATGCACGCCCCGCTCCGCATGGGCCAGCAGCATTCGGTAGGAGTAGTAGCCGCGGTCGTAGACGACCACGTCTCCGCTGGCCATGGCGGGGAGATGGGCGAGCGCGGCGGCGCGCTCATCGCCGTGGGCATGCAGGTCGAAGTCGATGGGGAGTTTCGGGGTCAGTTCGTAGAGGCAACTCAGCAAGCCTTGCGGATAGTGGGCCCGTTCCTGCGGCAGGGGGTAGCCGGCGCGGAGCAGCGGGCGCGGCAAGTTGATCTTCGAGCCGTCGACTGCGTAGACCCTGTGCCCCTTCCACTGCGAGCTCTCGGCACGCTTGAGGATCTCGGCGTGCAAGTTCTTGAAGATCGCTTCGTCGACCTTCGCCCGGGCGGCGCTCATGCTCGACGCAGCGACGGGTTCGGCCTGCGGCAGCGGAATGCCGCAAGCCCGGCATTGCTCCCAGAGCGCGGCAAGGGTCGCCGTGTAGCCGTTGCCCGAGAACATCAGCCGATAGACGAAGAGCACCACCAGCAGAGTGTTGATGACCCGCCGCCGGAGTTGCCAGACACGGTCGTAGGCCGTCGCCGCCGCAGTTGCCGCGCCGACGAGTTCTTGCCAGACGAGCAGGAAGGGGTCGTCTGCGGCGAGCCGGGGCGCCGCCCGTGGCTTCGCCTTGCGCCGTGGCACGGAGCGTTGCGGGCCATGCAGGAGAACCTCCCGGAAGTCCGCGCTCAGCGGATAGACGTAGACCCGTTTGGGCGCTTTCCCCTTGCCGCCTCGGGTCTCGCCGAGATCGAGCCAGTTTGCCGCCCGGTAGCAGGCGCCATCGAAGCGGCTCGAATTCACAAACGTCTCTACCAATACCGGACGGCAGCCGTGCTGTTGCTCCCAGTCATCGGCCAGCCGCCGCATCGCCATCGACAGCACCTTGGAAGCCAGGTTCCGGACCTCGACCCACGGAAACAGCAGAAACCGCGTGTTGCCCACCACCCGCTCCAGCTGCGACTTCCACGCGTCCTCCGGCCAGCCGACCCACGCGTCCCGGCAGGGCAGCGAAACCACCGCCTGCGAGAATAGCAGGCAACCCAGCTTGCGCCCGTGCCGATCCTCCACGAAGTAGCGCAGCCGTGGACCGAGCGGGTGGCGGAAGCCCACATAGTGCCAGCGGTCGACAAACTCGTTCCACTCCGAAATCTCGTCCTCGTTCAGCACCAGGCGAAGCTGCAATGGCAGAAGTTCCTCCAGTGGCTCCGCAATCGCCGGCTGCTTCTCCGTCCGCTGGCTCTTCTCAATCGGCTTGCGCGGACCCCGCGCATAGGACGCATCCTTCGCCGGCAACACCAGGAGGCCCAGCCGCTCCAGTTCCTCCAGAAGCCGCTGGCAGAGCTGGATCCGGTTCGTGCCCGTTCCCGTGCGCCAGCCCAGCTGCTCGCAAATCGTCTGCCCAAGCTCGTGCCGGCTCAGCGACGGAAACGCTGCAACCGTCGTCTGGATCTCGGAAATCTGCTGCCGGGTCAGACGACGACCGAAAAACGTCGTCGACCGCAGCGCCTCGATTCGGGGGTCCATCCGAACACCTCTCCGCAGTGGGCAATCCAAGCGGCACTATGCAGGGAACCAGCCGGTAAGTCAACCCCCCCCGGGCATCACCGCACCAACAGTGGAGAAAAGACAAATAACCGCAATACATTACCCCTATACACCCGGTGCACCACGAAGCAGAACACCCTAGACGAATGCCATTGCCGGGGGATGCCCCTGCGCTGAACCGCCTCCCGGAACACCTGCAGGAACGCGGACGCGTTCTCCGAGAACTGGAACGCTCCGTGAGGGACAACCCGGGTCGCGTCGTCCAGGAGTTCGAGCAAATACGTCTTCCGCATGCGCCCGCGCTCGTCGCGCACCGCAGGACCGTGCATCGCATCCGACTGCCAGAGGTCGCCGGCATGGGAGAACGCCCAGCGCCGCAGATTCTTCTGCGGCCCCTGCTGTTCCCGCACCATCAGCCCCTCACGCGTAAACAGCCGGTGCAGCGTCGAGGGGGGTAGCGGGACAGCCTCCGGCACCGCACCCATCTCCCGGGCCCGCCGGATCACCTGCCGGATGCTCAACTCGGGGGTCTCCCCCTTGATGGACAGCACCGCATCGACCGCATCCGGCGGCATCCGCCGTGGCTTCGCCCCGTCGCGGCGGCTCTTCGGCAGCAGCCCATCGAAGCCCCGCGAGCGATACAGCCGGAGCCAGTCGTAGATCGTCCCTTGCGCGACACGCATCCGGCTGCTGCCCGGGATGTCTCACACCTTCGCCGCCTGCACACGGATCCGCGAAGCGGTCCGTTTCGACGGCTCGTTCAAAACCGGTGCCAGAACCTCGAACCGGAACAGCGCTACCGCCTTCCGGTGCTCTTCCATCAGGTCACCCATCGATGATTCCCCTTTCCCTCTGCTTGCTTCACGGACCCGGCGCGGCCCGCAACAGCATCATCGGAGAAAGGAGGCAGCCCGAGCAGAGCCATCTTCTGTTGGCGGACCCGTTTGCGATCGAGCACGTCGCCGACGCAAATCAAATCCGACCGGATAGGGGATCAGGGCAAGCCGCAAAGAGCCGAGCCGGCGCAGCTCAAGCAGCGCCACCGGAGCATCCAGCCGGTCCCGAAAGGCGCCGATCAGCAGCACAAGCCCCGCCAGCAGAACCGGCTCAAGCCCCAGGAAAAGCGAAAGGCTCGCCCGAACCAGCAACACACGCCGTCGAACCCAGCGCCGCGCGCTACTGAAGTCAGCCGCCTCCCCACGCCACTTGCGGGCTGCCGCGCTGATGCCATGCCGCTCGGCAAACGCGACAACCTCCTCCGCAGACGCAAGCGAACCCGGAAGACGCGCCGAAAGGCAGTCCGGCAAGGCGCTGAATGTCATCCTGCACTCTCGGCAGTACCAGCGCGAAATCCGGGTCCCGACTGGCGTCTTGCGTCCGTAGGTCCCGTGCCGCCGCAGCCCGCAAACAGCATCGCGGCCCAGACAGCACCGCGGCGGACTTGCGTCCCGCCACGCCTGCCTGCTAACGTACTCGCCGGCGATCAAACCGGTCTCGAAACGGAATTGCAATAGCCGCCCACGGCCCGGCGATTGGTCCTCGCGCGGGCCGACCCCCTCCCGAAAGCGAGAACCACGGACGCCGAAACTCCCTGCCCGGAAACCCGCCGCCCGCTACCAGACTACAACCAACCCGCCTCCCACGAAGCAGCCTCCTCGGAATCCGCCTCCTCGGAATCCGCCTCCTCGGAATCCGCCTGCTTGGAAAAGAAGCCCACAGAACCGTACCGGATTAATCCCTGTCCACTAAAATCCGTGACCGGAATAGCCCGGTACAAAAGGGCCTACTGCGGCCGAGATTTTCCGGGAAACAACAGCGATCAGCTCCGCCGCCTGAAGGAGTTTGAGAAGGAAAACGAGCGATTGCGCCGGGCGGTCTCGGACCTGACGCTAGACAAGGAGAATTTCACGGAGGCGGCTCGGGGAAATTCGTGAGCCCCTCGCGTCGGCGCCAGTGCATCGATCATGTTTGAGACCGGCTCGGAGTCTCGGAACGGCACGCCTGCCAGGTGCCGGGGGCAGCATCGCTCAACCTAGCGCTACTTCCCCAGCGACGATGCGGCAACCAAGCTGATGTTCCTGGCTCTGCGATACATCACCGCAAAGTGGAAAGGCAGACCCAAGGCTTGGCATGATGCCGAGACGCAGGTCGCGATCCAGTTCGGAGAGCGATTTCGGCTCGCGGCGTGAAACAGATAGAGAGGTTCACACACAGAATTCTGTACACCTCCGGTTGCCCAGAACCCGAGACGCAGGATCTGCTGAATCGCGTGCTCAATGTCTTTCTCTCTGGGCCTACAGCGGAACGATCAAGCCCCACACCACGTCGGCGACTTGATAAAGGATCCCGCCGAAAATGCCCAGAATTGTAACCCGATGCTTCCAAGCGGTATCCTTGTTCTCTTCCAGAACCATCACTGGGAACGCCCACTTGGTGTAGCTGAGCAGAAACCGATAGAAAATTAGCGCCAATCCAATGGCGTATATGAAGAACGCCCAGCGGTACGCTGAAAACGCTCCGTCGACAGGAAGCAACAAGCCCATATAGTACGTGGCGACAATAAGTGCGAGAGGAAGAACCAGGAACCACATTCCGAAATCGTAAGCGAAGCTTCGGTGGATGAAGCTGTACAGCTTCCGCTTGCTTAGCAACTTTTCGTTGACAACCTGCCGGACGGCCCGAAAGAAAGTCATATCATTGGCATTCACAGTCACCGAAGTTTCGTTCGGCGTTGGTTCGGATACCAGCGGGGTGGGATCCAGCAGTGCGGGCTTGCTAAAGTCAAGCAGCACCTCAATACGATTCGGGGGAGCACTGTTCGGCGCGTTCCGCTGCCATGCGGTGACGTTGGTGAAGTAGATGGCTTTCACTGGCACGGGTAGGTCATCGCTGGAGAAGATGGTCTCATCTTCCCCATAGAGTTGTTGGTCCCGCTGCCCGCGGACCGAGACGGTAAGGCGAAAGGCATCATCCAATAAGAGCTGCTTCCGATCCTTCCACTGTTCGTCGTCCAGATCGGGTTCGCGATTGAGTGTCGCAATTATAGTTTCGCCAAAACTACGATTTATTTTGCTAAGCTCAAGGTAGAGTTGTTTCACATCATCGAGGCTAAGCACACAGCCGCGCACAGGGATGTTCTCCTCGTACCAGCCAATCGCTTTCCGTGCCGGGACCATCTGAGTGTCGTCTGCCATGAAAACCTCTGACTAGCTGACTAGCACACGTACTATATGTCGATCACTATCGGTTATGGCCAGCCCCACCGATTGATCCAGTTCGAATGTTAGTGCATTGACGGTTTCTCTGCCAAGCTGGCCGCCCGGCGGAGCGGAGCCGGGCGGCCAGCTTGGCAGCATGATTACTTAGGGAGCCGGCGGCGGGTATCCTGGGCTGCCGTGTGGGCGGAGTGCGTTGTAATGACGTCGCCAGGATTCGATGAGTAGTTGGGCTTCCTTGAGAGTATAGAAGATCTCACCGTTGAGGAGTTCGTCGCGCAGCCGCGCGTTGAAGCTCTCGATATATCCATTGTCTCCGGTTGGCGAAAGCAACAACGGCGTCTCGGTTGTTACAGTCGGAAGATGTTGGGGAGGTGACCCATCCCTTCCACCCGTGGTTGGGCCGCGCGTGTTCCCGCTACATGCCGGATTGACGGTGGGGCGTGTTCCGATGGTGCTCTGCATGGTGGATTGTGGTTTCGCAGCAGCGCGAATGCGGTCTTAGGTTAGCTTCTCGCTTGGCATGATAATGAGCTTCCATCTCCTGCAGTTCGGCTAAGAAATGATTCTTGGGCAGAGTCAGAGAACGTGTATGTGCATGAGCGGTCGGGTAAGGGGTGACCGACGCAGACGACATTGGGTTGCATGATCGTTGGTTAAGCGAGTTGGCGCAAGGGTCATGAGTAGGTCAAGTGAGCTTCGGCCGTCGGATGGGAGCGTCTCTGAAAGCACCGTGACGTACAGACTGTCCTGTATGGGAATTCGGAAGAATGACGGAGGACAACAAGGGCACTCTAACCTATTGTGGATAAAGAAAGATTACAGAAAGTGCGGGGTATTTTTATTGCAGGGCTTTTTCGGTAGTCGTCGTGCGTGTAGTTTGTTTGAATCATGGCAGGGAGCTGGGGCTAAGTAAACGCACGTGGTTGGTCGGCCAATCAGATGGGGAATATGGAGGTGTTGGAGTAGACGCGGACACGAACGGACGTGAGGATGCATTTGTTGGCGTAACGCGTTGTGAGGGTTAGAGTATTGTGCGATTCGGGGAGATTCGGATACTTGAATGTGGTCTGGAGAATGTACGGAGGAACATGTTCGAACGCACTAGAAAGTACGCGGCACGACTGCGGGATTAGCAATATTCTTTGGGGACGGGCCCCTGTGGGACGGTGAGAGATAGATGACAACTCCGAGGGGCACCTATCATGTTGGCGCACCTCTCAGCTTTGGTTCGTCTTGCAGAGGCTGGACGCAGGGTACCGAAAAAAAGCGATAAGTCAAAGTCCGCGGGATCCCGTCCGCGAGGCTGATCACGACCGATTCCGCGGGCCGTACTGCCGTCAAGGGACGCTCCAACGCGCAGGTTGCGGTGTGCGGGAAGAACCAGATGATCGTTGCCACGGTGGTTGGCCGGGCAATGGCATTCGGATAAGGATTTGCTGCGTTCGGATAAGAGAATCCCGTGCTTCGGGCGGTTGCCGGAAGCCGGAGGGGGGTGATTTTGGGTTCGGTTCAGATATCAGGCGGTGGATCGCCTGAGCCATTTGGACCTTGGTTGCTTTGATTCCCGTCTGTAGCTTCGGCCCGGCCTCTGGCGCTGTATGCACCGGGACAGGCCGGCCATGATCCGCCTGACGGACTTGTTGACCCTCTCGCTCTGTCTCAGGAAGATGGCTTCGATCTCCCGTCCGACCAGACGCAGGCCGTTCTTGAAGTTGGTGCGCATGGCCGGCAGGTCCTCGCTGTCGCCGCGGTTGAGGTCGCTGTCGCAGCGGTTGACGAACTGGCGCGAGAGAGTGACCAGCGTGAACGCCGCGTAGAGTTCCTGGCAGACGCCGCGCTCGGACTTTGCATGGAAGTGCTCGATCACGGCCTTGCTGGTTTTGTAGAGTTCCTCGATCCCCCATCGGCCATGATAGAGGTCGCTGAGTGCCGGGATGGGATAGCGGCCGCTGTCGAGCAGGGACGTGGCGAGACAGTATTCGGTGTCTCCGATGACATACTTGGCCAGGCGGATGCGGTGGCTCGGACCGGGCGGGCCGTCCCTGGGCGGTTCAAGGGTGGCGGTCAGGTCGGTTTCCCGCGAGGCGATGAACGTGTCGATTGCAATCACCAGAAATTTGCCACTACTCATCCGCCGTCAGCAGAGCGGCGCAGGAGGGTGATAAAAGGCTGATTACACTGCCAATTGTCCGCCTTTCGGTAGTGATTCAGGGCTTGCATTTTCGCCGTATGTAATCTTGAATAAGCTAACGTTGAAGGGACAGTCGCTTCCGGGATTCTTACGGTCCTTCGAGGTGGTTCTGATCCGTCAGCTCGAACTCCGGAGGATGAGGCATGGCAAATCGGCAGTACCGAGCCCTCAACAAGCGGATGGTGGACCGCCTGTCGGTCGATGGCAAGGACGCGGTGTTCTGGGACCGCGACCTCCCCGGGTTTGGCGTCCGGGTCTATCCCTCGGGTGCGAAGGTCTTCGTCGTCCAGACGTACGCCTTCGGGCGCTCCAAGCGCGTGACATTGGGCCGGTATGGCCCGAAATACTTCGTCGACCATGCCCGCGAGGACGCGAAGCAGGTCATCGCGCGCATCAAGGCCGGCGAGTCTCCGGTGCCGGTCGCGGCCGCAGCGGAGCCGACGGTGCGGGATCTGGCCGATCGCTATCAGCGCGAGTACGTCGCGATGCACTGCAAACCGGTGACCGCAACCCACTACGGAGTGATGCTGCGCAAGCACATCGTGCTGGGGCTCGGAGATCTTCGCGTCGGCGAAGTCGAGCGAAAGCACATCATGGAGTTGCAGTATGGGCTGAGCGAGATGCCCACGGTGGCGAATCGCGCGGTCGACATCCTGGTGAAGATGTTCAACTTGGCCGAGGCGTGGGGACTGCGGCCGAGGGGGAAGAATCCCTGCCGATTCGTGCGCCGCTACAAGGTGGAGAAGCACCACGAGCGGTTCCTGACCCATGAGGAGCTGTTTCGGCTCGCGCAGGTGCTCGAAGTGGCGCCGGCCGAGCGACTGGCGTCGATCCATTCTGCCGCCGCGATCCGGCTGCTCGTGCTGACCGGTTGCCGGCGCAACGAGATTCTCGGGCTGCGCTGGGAGGAACTGGACTTCGAAACCGGAGAGATGCGGCTGGTCGATAGCAAGACGGGAGCGCGCGTGGTGCCGATGCCGCCGCCTGCGGCGGAGGTGCTGGCAGCTCTGCCCCGCGTTCCCGGCAATCCGTGGGTGTTTCCGGGAAGGAAGAAGGGCACGCACCAGCGCAATCTCAACGATTCCTGGAATCGCGTTCGCGAGCGCGCGGGTCTTGACGGCGTCCGGCTGCATGATCTGAGGCACTCTTACGCGTCCCGTGCTCTGGCCTTGGGGGAGGGTTTGCCGATGATCGGAAAGTTGCTCGGTCACCGGAAGGTGCAAACCACGGCGCGATATGCGCATCTGGCACGGGAGTCGGTTCAGGCATCGACGGCAAAGGTCGCGGAGAGCATCGGCGCGGACATCCTGCGGCAGTAGTGGGGCAGAGGGTTGGCGGTCGAGCGGCAAGGGACAAGGCGAAGGGAATTGGACGATGGCCAAGCTGAACAGCGGAACGATCTCCGGGCGTACAGTTGACGCGCTCCCGGTGGGCGATCGGGAGACCATATTCTGGGATCGGGACATGGCGGGCTTTGGGGTGCGTGTGTATCCCTCGGGTGCGAAGGTCTATCTCGTTCAGGTACGGGTTGGCGGGAAGACGAGGCGCGTCACGATTGGCCGGCACGGCCTGATTTCGGCTGAGGACGCGCGGTTGAAGGCGGCGGAGCTGATCTCACGCATCAAGCAGAGCAAGGAGTCGGACGACGGCTGGGCGCCGAAGCTGACTGTAGACGGAACGACCCTGGCAGAGGCGGCGGAGCGCTACATGCGGGAACATGTTTCGGTGCGCTGCAAGCCGACGACGGCCAGAGGGTGTCGGGTTGCACTGGACAAGTACCTCCTGCCGGAATTCGGGTCCCGGTCTCTCGACGCGATCGGGCAGGACGAAGTCGCCGCGCTGCATTACCGGCTGCACAGAACGCCGGTGATGGCGAACCAGGTCGTCGAGGCTCTCCCGCGTGTTCTACGCGGCCGAGGCGTGGGGACTCGCCCCGGAGTCGGACAATCCGTGCCAGTTCGTCAAGAAGTACAAGAAGCGAAGCTGCGAACGGTTCCTCTCGGAGGAGGAGTTCCGCAGACTGGGCGACGTCCTGCATGAGATGCAGGATGAGGGCACGCTGTCGGCAAGTGCGGCCTCGGCTTTCCGTCTCCTGATGCTGACCGGCTGCCGACGCAACGAGATCCTCACGCTCCAATGGAGCGATGCAGACCTCGAGGGTGGCGAGCTTCGGTTGAGGGACGCAAAGACCGGTGCGAGGTGGGTCGCCCTGTCACCGGCCGCGAAGCAAGTGCTTGCGGCGATACCACGTCATCCGGGCAATCCGTGGGTCATCGCCGGGCGCGGGGCGAGCGGACGTCTTGCGAACCTGAACAAGCCGTGGATAGCGGTCCGCAAGCGGGCGGGAGTGGAGGACGTGAGGATCCATGACTTGAGACACAGCTTCGCGTCGCGGGCGCTGGCGCTCGGCGAGAGCCTGCCGATGATCGGCAAGCTGCTGGGCCACCGTCAGGTGCAGACCACCGCCCGATACGCTCACCTGGCGCAGGAGTCGGTGAAAGTCTCGTCTGCGCGGATTGCGAAGAGCATTGCGCGAGACATGGAGACGCCGCCCGCCGTTGCTTCCGTAAACTGACGTTCGGTTGAGTTCGATTTCAGCATGGAATCATCCGCGCGATCGCTCCACCGATGCCGACAGAACTGTTCGAATTGCCATGGTAAAGGAAATGAAACTGACCCGTTCCCGTCACGAGAGTTCGCATAAGTACGGTTCTTGCAATTGTTCTCACAGTCTTGTTTTCTTCGAAGCGCCCGGCGAATTCCGAACCACCGAAGGATTACAATTCAGGCAAACTCATCGCAACGGAGCTATGGTGGGTTATAGGGCCATCCAGCTTTTATCGCGACTGTCCGTATCGTTGTGCAACTAAGGGTTCGTCAAGAAATAACCGCTTGGCAATGAGGAGTCGGCACGAAGGTATAATTCCACTCGCCATGGAACTCTGCGCGCCGGATGTCGAGGTCCTCCATTTGGGCATCCTTGATCGCCACGCCCTTGGGATAGTCGTTGTCGTCCACGTCGCAATAGACTTTGAGGCCGGTGCTGGTCGTGGTGGCGCCGATCAGACTGACGATGGTGGCGAGGGTTCGCAGCGGCTTGCCGCGCCAGTTCTGGCTGATGAACGAGAACAGGCGGTGTTCGATGCGGTTCCATTTGCTGGTTCCGGGCGGCAGATGGCAAACCGTGATCTCGAGCCCCAGTTCGCGGGCGAGTTCCTGCAGTTCAACCTTCCAGAGCCGAACCCGAGCTCCGTTGGAGCCGCCACAGTCGGCTGTGATCAACAGGCGTGAGGCCCCGGGATAGAGTTCCTGTCCCAAACGCAGCCACCAACGCCGGATACTCTCCACGGCGAAAGCAGCCGTGTCGTGGCTGATGCCGACATTCACCCAACCGATATTGTGAGCCACGTCATAGACCCCGTAAGGCGCCGCCTTGCCGAGCTTCTTGTCGGGGAAATCATGAACATTGACCTCCTCGGGCCGGCCCTTTGGCCGCCACTCACGGCCGCCGTTCCTGAAGTCTCCTACCAGTTCCTTCTTCTTGGTGTCCACTGAGATCACCGGCTGCCGGCCGGCGAGGAAGTCCGCGACCTGATCGTTGATGTTCGAACTGGCCGTCGCGATCGGGAGGATCCGTGCCCTCCCGTGTCTTCGCATTTCCCTGAAGCGTGTAGCCGAGCTGCACGAGAAGCTTCCCCACCAGCGTGCGGGAAACCGAAAAACCCTGCTCCTTCAATGCGTTCGAAAGGCGGCGGCAGCTCTTCGAGGTCCAGCGCAACGGACGTTCGGGATCGCCCCGTGCCGTGGGTTCCACCAGCGCCTCAAGAGCGCTCAGCAGTTCCGGTTGCTTCTCCGTCTCCGGCTTGCGCCCGCCACCGGGACGGCGAACTCGGCCGAACTCGCTCGGCGCCGTCTCCCCGCTGAGTTCCCGCAGTCCCCGGCCAATGGTCGAACACGCCACCCCCGTGATCTCGGAGACAAGCCTGATCCCGCCGTGCCCAAAGCTTCCCGCCTCGGCCGCCGCCAGCAACCGCCGGCCCCGCTCGTCAAGATACGGAGCCAGAGCCTCGTATCTATATTTGATACCATCCGTGTTGTCCATTCACTATATATAGAGGACATACCCATACTGCGGAATCCCCCTTCAAACCATCCACCCGATCACTCCGTGATCAGCACCAAACTGGCCGGGATCATTCCGTCATCCGCGCAAGCGCCAGGAGCCCGCGGCGGTCTTGGAACACCCGGGCGAAGGGGTCGGACCGGAGGCCTGCGCCAAGACCGCTCAAACTTCCACGTGCATCCACACAAAGAGAAGGGGGGCATTGTACCGGTTCGGCCATTCTTCCGTCCCTTGCCGACAGCGCCCAATACCGCACCCGGCCGGCCATTCGATTGCCGATTTCGAAGAAACGCAACCGTCGCACATGCAAGCGCAGTAGTCACCCCGCAAGCCGGTCGGACGGACTCCGAATGTCATCCTTGCAAAGAGTTGCGCCCACCAGGAAGCCGCGAGACGCTCAATCAAGAATTCGACAATATCCGATTCGATAGTTCGTGGACGGGCCGTAAGGAGGAGAAAAAATCAGCTTCGACACTGCCGGCGCTGAGAAGTACCCCAATCGACAATGTCGAAGTAAACAAGAGGACGGCAACAAGCGACGCAAACCTATCATGAGCCCGGGTCAGCCAGGAAACGAGTGTCTCCAACACGGAGTTGACCTTGACCTCTCGGCTTCAGAGGTCAACCATTTACCCGATTGTTGCATAACTCGTAGCACGTTATTGTGACCCGGACGCCAACGTTCAGAGTGGCGAACGCTTCGCGGAACAGCCCATGCTCAATACGCCCTTGCCACGATTGTCGACCGATAGCATCGGTGGCTTATCCTCACCAACGGTGAACTGGAACCACACGCGCCTACGGCTCCAAACCCTCGTGTTCTGCGGGGCGAACGCTTGTTTGGACAGATAAGGTTATGCAACTGGCGGGTTTACCCTGAGAAGAATAATCAATAGTCAACATCACGGTCGCCAAGATTCGGCCATTACGATATCGACAACTTCCTCCAGGCTCCGCCCATAAATTTCTGGCACCTTGATTCCATCGAACGGTTCAAATTTCTGCAATCCATAGGCTTGCCACCATTCCAGCTTGTTGTACGCGGAGCAATACAACATGATTCCAAACGCGGTCGGCGCCGCAGTCAAGTAGGGCAATGCTGCTTCTTTCCCCACGTCCGAATACCACAAAGCATGGCTTCCATAGTTGAATGATGAAATCAGCCCAAGTTTTTGCAACGTAAAGAGATTAATGTCTTGTCTTTCTCCCCAGCTTCTGAGGCAAATCTTCTCGTGTCCGACGATATCATATGCAGACTTATGCCGATCACGTTTCCCGCCGTCAATTCCGTTTACCACCATGTTTCCGAAAGCATGATATATGGAATAGTGTAGCAACGTTTGCTGTGAAGACATCGACTTCACACAATCAACAAATGGTATTGTACTGTCATCGGCACCATCTATACTTCTTGATGCCGCCAATAGTCCTGAAAAGTATTCCAAGCTGAGTTCGTCTTTCGAAAATGCTCCATTCCACAATATATCCCTAGCTGCACGAAGATTTGCTTGCTTATTGTCATCATCTGCTATTTTTCTCGCAGCCTTGTCAAATAATTTGTCTCGACCGCGAGCATAAAGGGTCTTCAGGTCATCACCCATTTCATCGAATGTTGGGCCTAGGACCTTCGATGCTGCCCAACCTGCTGCCGCACCCAAGGCGCCAATCGCAACCAAATCTGTCATGATTCGCTCTACAGTGGCTGTACATCAGAGCGAAGTCTAGTGGAAGATTAGACTCGCGACCAGTCTCCCTGGTTCCCGGACAGGGTTCGCGCCGCATCCGGACCGCCTCGCTGGTGGCCTTTACTTTGGAACAGCCCAAGGTCACGTTCGGAGGAATGGGAACGCCATCTCGACGTCTCGGCCGATGTCATGCAGAGTCTCGAAGTCGTACCGGCGACCGAGCTTCGCGACCCAATAGCGACCATGGGCAAGCCAGTCCCGGTATCTGAACGCGCTACGGATGATTCCTATGAGCAGCGGCGTGACGTCGGAGTGTTCCCCGACGCTACCGCCACGGCACGCGGCGGGCTGACACCCGGACAGCTTAAATGCGGAATCGCCAAACATGGTGTAGGACGGCGAGCCGCAACGCGGGCGCTCGGAGAATCTGATAACGCCGCTCTCCGCGAGCGGCCCGATTGACACCCGTTGCGGAGCATGCCGAGAACGCTGCCGCATCATGGTTGCTATTCGGCGTGGAAGATTGCCCCCTGAGAGGGGGAGATTCAGACTTCCTGACCTCGAACTCGAGAGAGTGTCATGTTTTTGCACCCGCGAAGTGGGGCTCGGCGATTTTTCCGGGTAGTTCATAGACCATGTGCATGTTGGTACCGGGGAAGACGGTCCGTGTCTGGTTGAGTTCTTCGAGGAGGCTTGCGATGGCGTTGTCGCCGGCATCGCTGGCGGTGCCGAGTATGCGAACGCGGAGGATGCCGTTGCCGTGCTCCGGGATGACGTCGGCGTCGGCCCGTAGAAGTGCGCGCAAGTGCCGGCGGGGGCGCTGGATCTTGCCCTGGGTCTGGGCAACGGCGGGCATCATGCGGGTTTCAGCGCGGTAGGCGATCATGCGGATTATATCGAGGAGGAGTTTCTCGCCTTCGGGGAGCGCGTCGAGTGCCTCGTTCGTGTCGAGTTCGGCGACCGCGATATGTCGCGGTGTATCGCGGCGCTGCAGCTTGAGGGCTTCACGCTCGGCGTCGAGAGCGTCGCTTTGGGCCTGCAGGCGCCGGACGGCCTCTTCGGCTTCGCGGGTCGGGGTTCCCCTGGACAGGTCGGCGATCCGGTTGCGCAGGGTGCCAAGGCGCTGCCGGAAGCGCTGGACATTGCGGTCGATTGCGCGCCAGCGCGGGTTGACGATGCGGGCGTCGGGATCCTGTGCTTCCAAACCGTGGACCGCCAGCGCGTCGAGATTGAACTCCTCGCGCATGTATTTGAAGAAGTTCTCCTGCGACCATCGGGAGAACAGGGCGCTGGCGGCCCGCTCCATGGGCATGCGGGGGTCGGTGGTGATGAGGGGCACCTGGCGGCCATTCTCCAGCAGGCGCCGGATCTGGCGGACTTCGGGCCCCTTGCTCAGGATCACGCTCTTCTCGGCGAGGCGGACGGTGGCGCTGCGGGTGCTTCCCGGCCCGTGGATGGGCACCGTGACGGTGCGGAAGTCCGCCTCCGGCCAGGCCTCCCCCTTGAAGCCCTTGTGCCAGGTGATCACAGCAACCCCGCGCCGGGCGAGGCGCCGGAACAGGGCAGGGCTCCAGCCTTCCCGGTCGAAGACCAGCGTCAGGGCGGGCTCGCCGGCGTCCGGGACGGTGAGGTCCGGTGCATCCGGGCCCAGCATGCCCAGTTTCTCCAGCGCGGGCAGGATGTCCTTCTCCAGCGCGTGGGTCATGGTCGGATCCAGCGCCTTGTTCAGGCACAGGAACGGCTTGCCGCCGAGCGCGTTGATCCAGTAGCTCGTGGAGGCAGGCAGGCAGAGTTTCTGGCGCGCCACGTAATGCTTGGGCAATTTTCCCTTGCGGCCGGAATACACCTTGACGTGGCCATCCACCGACAGGGTCGCACACACGTCCGGTTCTTCCGCCATCCATCCCGCGGCCAGGGAAGCTTGCCAGTCCCGCACCCGTTGCACGTCTCGCCCCAACGCCTTGATCTTGCCCCGCAGCGTCTTCACCTCCGGGCAGCGGTCCAGGCCCAGGATGGCGCCCCATTCCCCGGGCGCCTGGTGCCGCAGTGCCTCCGGATTGCGCACCCGGGCCAGGGTGAGGAAGGCCAGGAACAGCAGAACCGTGGTCAAACCGTAGTATCCCTTGGGCAGCGACAGGAACTCCCGCGCGCGGTCCAGAAGCCCCTCCTTGAGCAGCATCGGCAGCCCGGCCAGCACGCCGCCGCCGGCAACCGCCGACAGCGGCTCCGCAAACTGCGGCCGCATCTCCGTCAGATGTCCCGTTGCCGCCAGCATCCGCCCCGCCGTGTCCCGGGTGCCCCGACCCATCGGCGCCTCGCGGTCGCGTGCGTCCCGTTCGCTCCGCTCCACCCTCGGCTCCGGCGCTGCCGCCGCCTGTGGCTCCGTCGACGCGACCACCGGCGGCTCCAGCACTGCCGTCGCCTGCGGCTCCGTCGACGCTGTCGCCTGCGCCGGCACGGCCCGGTTCGGCGTCCCCCCTCTGATAACACCCGACCGGCGGTTGAGGCTGAACGTGCTCGGCCGGATCCCCAGCTTTCGCGCAACCGCCCGGCCGCTCAGCCCCGAGGCCAGAAGCCGCTCCGCCTCCCGCGCCGTCGCGGCGTCGATCGCGCTCGGCCCGCGCCTCCGTCGCGGCGTAAGAAAACCGGCCTCGCCCTGCCTCCGGAGCTGGTTCACTGCCCGCTGCACCGTCGAACGGTTCACGCCAAACGCCGCCGCCAGATCCCTGCGTAGCACACCGTGCTCGGCAAACCGCGCAATCCGCAGCTGTCGCGCTCGGTTGTCCGAAACTTCGTGGGAATCGAACGGCGCCAGGTTGCTGAAGTAGACCCGCCGGCCGTCCTCGACCGCGTGCGAAAAGCAGGATTCGCCGATCTGGATCGCCTCGGCAGGAGGCATCGGAAGCGTGTTCAAGGGAGTCTCCACGGTCGATATCGGGTGCACAGTATTATAGCCACTCTCCGTAGATCGGTCAACCCCTCAAATGTCTCCTAACTGCTGGAAATCACGAGCAAAACGATCGCCAAGCCCGCCTTCAATTAGCGCACGAGGTCAGGAAGTCTGAGATTGGCGTCCCAACTTCAGACTTCCTGACCTCGAACTCGAGAGAGTGTCATGTTTTTGCACCCGCGAAGTGGGGCTCGGCGATTTTTCCGGGTAGTTCATAGACCATGCGCATGTTGGTACCGGGGAAGACGGTCCGTGTCTGGTTGAGTTCTTCGAGAAGGCTTGCGATGGCGTTGTCGCCGGCGTCGCTGGCGGTGCCGAGTATGCGAACGCGGAGGATGCCGTTGCCGTGCTCCGGGATGACGTCGGCGTCGGCCTGTAGAAGTGCGCGCAAGTGCCGGCGGGGGCGCTGGATCTTTCCCTGGGTCTGGGCAACGGCGGGCATCATGCGGGTTTCGGCGCGGTAGGCGATCATGCGAATGACATCGAGGAGGAGTTTCTCGCCTTCGGGGAGCGCGTCGAGTGCCTCGTTCGTGTCGAGTTCGGCGACCGCGATATGTCGCGGTGTATCGCGGCGCTGCAGCTTGAGGGCTTCACGCTCGGCGTCGAGAGCGTCGCTTTGGGCCTGCAGGCGCCGGACGGCCTCTTCGGCTTCACGAGTCGGGGTTCCCCTGGACAGGTCGGCGATCCGGTTGCGCAGGGTGCCAAGGCGTTGCCGGAAGCGCTGGACATTGCGGTCGATTGCGCGCCAGCGCGGGTTGACGATGCGGGCGTCGGGATCCTGTGCTTCCAAACCGTGGACCGCCAGCGCGTCGAGATTGAACTCCTCGCGCATGTATGTGAAGAAGTTCTCCTGCGACCATCGGGAGAACAGGGCGCTGGCGGCCCGCTCCATGGGCATGCGGGGGTCGGTGGTGATGAGGGGCACCTGGCGGCCATTCTCCAGCAGGCGGCGGATCTGGCGGACTTCGGGCCCCTTGCTCAGGATCACGCGCTTCTCGGCGAGCCGGACGGTGGCGCTGCGGGTGCTTCCCGGCCCGTGGATGGGCACCGTGGCGGTGCGGAAGTCCGCCTCCGGCCAGGCCTCCCCCTTGAAGCCCTTGTGCCAGGTGATCACAGCAACCCCGCGCCGGGCGAGGCGCCGGAACAGGGCGGGGCTCCAGCCTTCCCGGTCGAAGACCAGCGTCAGGGCGGGCTCGCCGGCGTCCGGGATGGTGAGGTCCGGTGCATCCGGGCCCAGCATGCCCAGTTTCTCCAGCGCGGGCAGGATGTCCTTCTCCAGCGCGTGGGTCATGGTCGGATCCAGCGCCTTGTTCAGGCACAGGAACGGCTTGCCGCCGAGCGCGTTGATCCAGTAGCTCGTGGAGGCAGGCAGGCACCTCATCGCCCGCGGCATGACGCCGGGCCCGTCCTTCTGCCCCATCCTCAAACGCTGCCGCGAGATCCACGAAGAAACCGGCTGCAGCGATCCGAACGCGCTTCTCGACCAGGCCATTGCGAAAACCCGCCACCATGCTCAACCAACGGGCCGAAACGCTCATTCAAAGGAAACACCATGAAAACAGCCCACCTCAAACACCGGCTCCAGGCCCTGGAATACCTGCGAGACGCTCTAGCCATGACCCGCCACGGCTACATCCGCAAGGCCCGCCAGCACATCCGGGACATGATCCTCGACTCGCTCGACTACGCGTACAGACAACCCGAACACCCGACGCCCGGCCGACCCGCCCGGACAACCGCCGAAATCCGCGGCTACAACCACGCCCTCGCCTGCATCTGCAACGCACTGCCGCGACCCTATGCGCCAAGCTCCATCAACGAGCGAAAACGCAAGATCTACCGCTGGTTGAGAACAGCAACGTGGTGCTATTGGACAGGAAGTGGCTCGAAGCGCGGATAAGGCATCACGGAAGGCCGGTGTAACGTAGCCAGGTTTCCAAGTGCGCCGTGGAAAGGCGCGTTTTCCTGGTGGGTGCGAATCCCACCCAGCAGCTGTCGCTTTCGGCTGGTAGCGGCCGGGGCGGTTCGTGGAGGTAACGACATGGACTGAAGCACTCCGGAGAGAAGGGTTGCGTTGAGCAACTCAGCGACCATGCAGGCCGGAACGTGAAGTGAACGCTGAGCAGGCCTCGAAACAGGCAACGCGGAAGCCGACCCTCCTTGGATTAGGGGAAGGCCGTCGGTGGCTCGGGAAGAGAAGCGACATGTGCACCGGGCCGCGTCCGCCGGGGTAGTGGCGCCAGCATGCATGGAAGATGGAAGACGTGGCAACACGGGAAACTCTGTCAATGGTGTGCACGCGCCAACTGGAACCCCGTGAGGGGCAGGCCGGGTTGGCAGGGTGGCGGAGGGGTTCGTATGACCGGGGACGCCGGGTAATGCCGGCTGAGGAAAGGGACCCCAGGTGAGGAGGGATGTTGAAGGACGACAGGCACCGGGAGTGGTTCAGCCTAGTACCCCGGCATTGTATCTGCGAGTCTGGACACATCACATGCGGAAGTGAAGGGCAGTTCCAGGGCGGTGGCGCATTCTGCCGGTGCCCGGATCTGGTTCGTCAAGGCGTTGACAGGCTTGATGGCCGACGAGCGCGTCGCGGCAGGAAGGGCGGAAGCCGTGCAGCTTCCGCGGCCGACACCCGTGCGGCCACCTCATCCTTGCTGTCGTTGGCCTTCGTCGCCTGTGTACGAGGTGCATGATCCCACTGGAGAGCCCGGTGCCGGAACTCGGCACGCCGGGTTCGGGGAGCGGGGGCTGGAAACGCAACCATGGGAGCCGGACTGAGGACCGGAGCGAAAGCGACGGATATGCCACCGGACCCTACCGTCGGCGCGCCAGCCCCCGACTCTACCAACCATTGTTGCTGGAGCTCGGTGCAAATCCTCCGATGCGCCCAAGGAGCTTGGGACCAACCCACGTCGCGTCCTCGACTGTCATGGGGCTCTGGGCGCTTGGGCAGCCGGATGATTTGCGGCGAAAGCGGAGACCGGCGAGGATCCGGAGCGCACGACGGTCAGTTTGGCGGCGGTCTGGAGACGCGATAGGAATATGTGATGAGGCTGCCGTCGCTGCGGAAGAAGTCTTGGTCCTGGACGCGGTATGTGCGGTGACGCTGCTCCAGTTTATTGCGCCAGTCGTCGGGCAACGCCTTCCACCAGGCTAGGATCTTGGGTTCGATGGTTTCGTCGTCGGGCGGCGGCGGCAGCAGGCAGGCGGCCACGGCATATTGGCGTCATCGGAAGGTTTGTACCCAGAATTACGTTAAGGGAGCATCCTCCGGTGGGGATCTACGCGCGGATCTTCGTCCGATAGAGATTGAGGGGTCGCACGGTGTACGTTGCGCGGCGCTGGAGTGCCAGTCGTAGTCTCCGGTCAGGACGATGTGCTCCCAGCCCAACGGCGAGACGTGTGAGCACGCTCACGATCAGGGACAACACCAAGATGTCCTTGTTCCGCTTGCTCCCGCAAGCCCCTACAATCCACATGCACGGAACTCTCTCATGAATTCGACGCCCCATACGCACACCATGGAAGAGCTGGACCTCGCCTGTACGCAACCGCAAGGCAACGCTTGCGTCCAAACCGATCCTGGCCACGTCGCTCCCGAAAGCCCCTCGGCAAATGGCAGAAGGGACGAGACTTCGCAGCCCGCAGCCTGAGTGCGAGTGCAACCCTCCCTCCCGATACCCACATGGCAGAACTGCAATGCCTCAAGCGAATGCCAAGAATTCCTTAAGCGAATGCCATTGGTGGGGGACGGCCGGGCACTCAGAACCGCGCCGTCAGCTGGAGCCCGACCTCGTGCTCCGACGACGTGTCGCCATTGGCGCTCTCGCGCCAGCGCGCCTCGAAGGGGAGTTCGAACGATCCGTCGCCGCCGCCGGACCCGCCGCGCACCAGGCGCCAGCCGAGGCTGAAGTCGCGCCCGGTGTCCGACAGGCCGACGCCGGCCTCCGGCGTCCAGGTGAAACGGTCGCCGAAGGCCGCCAGCCCGTAGCCGAACTTCAGATCCAGCCGGCGGCTCTTCAGCTCGTCATTGCCTCCCGCGCCGTTGTCGTTCGCCGCCAGCCCGTTCAGCGTGGTGCGGGACAGGAGCGCATCGGCGCCGCCCGAGGACGACCCGCCGAGCGTCTGGGTCAGCCTCAGCTTCGCGCCCCGGTCCGAGGACGGCTTGCCTTCCCAGGCGAGCGAGCCCGAGAAGCCGAGGTCGCGGAAGCCCTTCGATTGGTGGGCGAGCAGCCCGCGCCCGCGCAGCTCCGCCTGGAGGCCGCGCTTCGGGTCGCTGAGCGCCAACCCGCCGCCCAGGTCGAGGCCGAAGCCGGTCTCGGCATCGCCGCCGTCGTGGCGCACCCCGACCTCCAGACTTGGCGTCAGCACCGCCCCGCCGCCGAGCCCGACCGGCCGGTTCGCCTCCACGCCGAGGCGCAGCCGGGTCACTGTCGCCCGGGCCGGCTTCAAGTTGCCGCCGTCGGCGCCCTTGTTCCGCCCGGAGGCCGTCTGCACCGACATCGCATCGGTCTTGCCCGCGAGCGTCAGGCCGTCGGCGCTGCCGTCCAGCAGCGTCCCGCGCAGCCCGGCCGCCGCCATCCACAGATCGAGGTCGGCGCGGGTCGCCGCGCCGACCTCGGGTGTCACCGTGAGCTCGCCCGCACCGTAGCCGGCCGTGCCCCAGGCCTCCAGCCGCTCCGAGAGCGCAAGGCGCGCCCAGGGGAACAGGCCGGTCAGCGTCGCCTCGACCCTGCCGCCCGTTCCGGGACTGATTTCGGACGCCGCTCCGTCGCCCGTGGCCGGCGCCCCGGAATACCCGCCCTCGCCGCTGCTCCGGGAGACGATCACTCCGGCGGTCCAGCGTCCTCGGGTCCAGTCCGCCCCGAGCATGCCGATCGCGACCTCGCCGTCCAGCGTGATCTCGCCCTCGCGGCCGTCGAAGCGCGTGACCGCACCCTGGCCCCAGAGCGAGACCAGGTCCTTGCCCGCCGTCTCCGCCGTCAGCGCGAAGGCGGAGCCGGTCAGCAGGTCGCGCGGCATCACCGCCCGCGACGTGAGCCGCTGCGCCTCCTCCGGATCGGTCTCGCCCTTCAGCCAGTCGGCCAGCCGCAGCGCATCGCGCCGGGCCTGCTCTTCCTTCTCCCGCGCCGCCTTCGCCGCCCTGTCCTCCGTGCCGCCCGACTCCGGGCTGGATCCGAACAGCGGCCCAAGCCCGATCCGTTTGCCGGCGAGGCTCACCTCCGCCCCCGGCTCGCGCCCCGCACGAATCCGGACCTCGACTGCCTCGATCACCTGCTCCGCGACGGTGCGCCCGAAGCGCGCGATCCACTCCTTAGGTATCGCATTGGTGTTGTCGATGGTCCCGGTCGCCTCGGCGTCGGCGAGCTTCACGCGCACCGGGGCCGGGTTCGAGAGCCTCAGCGTCAACGTTTCCGTGCCCTCGTCGTGCCCGTCGTCGAGCACCGGCACCGAGACCGTCTTCGTGGTCTCACCCGCGGTGAAGGTGAGCGTGCCGCTCTTATCCGTGTAGTCCGCTCCCGCGCTCGCGGTGCCATTTTCGGTGTTGTACCCGACCGTCACCGTCTCCGTGAGCGCCCGGCTCAGGGTCACTGCGAAGTCGAGCACCGCGCCCGGGCCCTCCCGAACCTCCGCATCGGCGACCGCGAGCGTGGCCGGGCCGGCGATCGTCGCCTGGAGCCCGCCCGCGAGCTTTCGCCCGTCGGACGTGCAGAGCCCGGGCGTGCCTGCGCAGTCCGTGGTGGCGCGCACCGTGAGCGTCACGTCGCCGTAGCCCGAGGGCACGATACGGAGCCCCCAGCCTTCGTTGTTGCCTTTCTGGAGGTGCCAGGCGCGGCCGATGCTGCCGCCGCTCACGTCGAAGAGCCCGTTCCGCACCGTGCGGTGGCTCAAGCCCGCCGGCGCCGCGCTCAGGCGGAACCGGAGTTCGAACGGACCCGTCCCGTCATGCTCGGACGGCACGTCGGAGAACGATGCCGTCAAGGGCACGCCGGGCACCGTCGCCCCGGCGGCCTGCGCCAGCGGCCGCCCGCCGATGCAGACCGCATTCGGCTTGCCGCAGGGCCGCACGGGCAGGCGCAGTCCGATGTCGCCCGCGCCGGACGGCGCCACCGTCACTTCCCAGGCGAGGTTGCTGCCCGCGGTGAGCTGCCGCGCCCCGGTTATCGTCCCGCCGGTCGCCTCCAGCAGGCCGCCGGCCACCGTTCGGTAGCTCAGCCCCTCGGGCTCCGCGCTGAGATGCAGCTCGATCGTGAACGCGCCCGATCCGTCATGGCTTGCGGGCACGCCCTCGAAGTGCGCGCTCGGGCCTTCGGGGATGCGCGGCGGCCTCGCCCGCACCAGCGTGCCGTTGTGCCCGAGCGCCGCGTCCGCGCCCGCTGCCACGCTGCGGATGGCGCCGCCGTCGAGCGCCAGGCTGTCCGGCGCGACCGCCATCGCGGTGTGGGCGCCGTCGCCTTGCACCAGCGTGTAGCCGAACACCAGCTCCGCCGTGCCGCTGCCGCGCAGCCAGGCCGCGCGCCGGGCCTGCGTGCCGTCGAGCCCGAGCCCGAGCCCGACCGAAGGCACGCCATTTGCCGTGTCCACCTCGACTGCCTCGCTGAAGGCGAGCGTCACCTCCACCGTCTCGCCTTCTGTCCATTGCCCGTCGGCGCCCTCGTCGCCCACTGCGGGCGCGCCCTCGACGGTCGGGGCCACGACCTCGACCTGGTTCCCGCTTGCCGGCGGCCCCGTCAGCCGCACGATGACCCGGTCGCCCGCCGACCAGCCGGGATCGGCAACTTGCCAACCGGCCTGCCCAGTCCCGATCAGGTCGCCACTGGCCACATCGCCTGGAAACGAATGTACCCGGTTACCTATGTGCAAATGGAAACCGGCTTGGTTGAAGGTGACTCTCGATGGACCACGGGGAAAAGCATCGAATATCATCTGTCCGCCGCCGCCAACTTCATGTCTTATGCCAAATATCGCAAATCTGGATCCGCCGTAGCTGAATGCAAGGGAGGCTATCTCTCCGCGATGTTGATCGTATCCTGTTGTGCCACCACTGGTTCCTCCCACCTTGAGCTCCCCGCACCAGATTTCGTCGGGCAACGCCCCGCAGGACGGGCCGGGTTCGATGCGGTAGGCCCTGTGGGTGAGGACCGCCAGGGCTCCCGTGTCCGTACCGGCGATGACCCCGTGTTTCGGGTACAGCGAATTGGCAGGAAGCGCCAACACCGCTGCCGAATTGTTCCCGCTCAGCGTCTTGGCGAACACCAGCGTGTTCGCATCGTTCGCATCGATCCGGTCGAAAAGCACCGCCTCCCCTAAGACATCCCCGGACGTGTCGACCCGCCGGACCCATGTGACCGGCGTGCCGCTGCCCGTCGTCACCGTCATGGGCCCGCTGAAGGTGTAGCGCACCTCCACTCTCTCGCCCGCCGTCCAGAGGCCGTCTGACCCCGGCGAATTCACCCGCACGTCGGTAATCCCCGGCCCCGTGAGATCGTGCACGGCGGTCTTCCGCTCGGCGGGCGGGCTCGCGTGCGAGAGGCGCCTCCCATCCCCGTCGCCCCCCGGGTTGACGCGGTCCGCCTCCACATGGACCCGGGTATGGGGCCCGCCCGTGATCGTGCATCTGAAGACGATCCGGTCGGTGCCGTTGCCTCCCTTGATGTTTGTCTTGCCGCAAAAGTGCGGCGGGAGGTTGATGAGGGTTCCGGGGATATTCGCCGACTCGCTCAAGGTGGCGGTGATCCTGAGCTCCTCGCCATGGGTGTAGAATTCGTCCGGGCCAGGATCCGAAAACTCCATGTTGAGCACACGCGTCAGCCGTTGCCGCCAAGGCACCGTCCGCAATTCCGCCTGCAGCGGGTAGGTCCCTTGCCTCGACCAGGAGGCGCTCCCGCTCCTCTTCCAGCGGCCCAAATTGAGGGTCCAGCCGTCTGCATTCGCGGCGTCCATGTTCGCGGTCGTCGACCGCTTCAGCGAGATGGTCCCCGAGCCCGAGGCCCGCTCGACCACGATCCAGTATTCTTTGCTGTTCCGGGCCAGGCTGAACCGTTTCGCGGCCTTGAAGCTCTTCACTGCGTCCGTGGCGGCGTGGATGTTCGTCGGATTGGCCAGCATAAGCCCGGTCACTTCCCGTTCCGGTTTGGTCTTCCCGTACCAGATCGAAACCTTGGGCGTCGTCCCGGTGGGAACGGTGATCGCCAGCTTGACCTCGTCGAGTTCTTGCGCCGAGGTTCCGGTGAAGAACTGTTGCGCGTATGCATTGGTATTGGGATCAACGCCGGTATCCGGCAGCGAGAGGGCGGTGCCGTGGGCAGCCTCGCCTAGATTGCCGGCCAGCTTGTTATGGACGTCGATGGTCATCCTGTAGGTGCGGGTGCTGTCCAGGAAGCCGTCGTTCACCCTGAAGGTGAAAGACGACATGTTCTTCCCGACCTGGCCCCGCGGCGGCGTGTATGTGAGGTCCCCTGCGACGATCCGGGGGCCGGGCACGGTATCGCCCGCGCTCACGTTCATGCCGCCGAGCGCCAGCGTGCCCCTGCCCGGCAGCGTCACGGTCGTCACGCTCGACAGCGCATCCCCGTTTGCGTCGAAGAAATTGAAGTCGGCGACCGCGAAACCGTAGTCGGTGTCCGCCGTCGTCGTCACACTGCCGCTGGCGGCCGTGGGCGCGAGCGCCATCTCCTCCTCCCCGCGGATGGTGATCCTCTTGTTCCTGCCGCTCGAGAATGACCCGACGCTCGGCGCGCCGAAACGCGCCTCGAACGTTTCGTCGCCCTCGGGCACGTCGTCGTCCACGATCGGAATCTGGATCGTCCTGGTCTCCAGCCTCCCCTTGGAGAAGGTCACCGTGCCGCCGGTCGCATCGAAATCGAGGGTTTCCGTCGCCGTGATCCCGACCACGGAGTACGGGATCGTGATGTCCCCGACTTCGGACAGATAGCGCCAATGCTGGACCGTGACGGTGGCCCAGCCGGCATCTTCATCGACAGCGACCGAGGCGGAACCGACCCGGAACTCCGGCGCGTCCGGGTTGTCCGAATCGACATTGATCGTCACCTGCGCCTTGCTGCGGGAGATCGTCGCGCCGGCCGCATCGTAGATCTCGACCTCGAAGGTCTCCGCGTTCTCGTGCAAGGCATCGTCCGTAATATCGATGGGGAAGGTCGTGCTGGTCGAGCCCGCGGAAATCGTCAGGTTCTGGCTGCCATCATAGGAGTAGTCGCCAGACCCCGCGGTCCCGGCGACGAAGCGCCATTTCAGGCTGACGTCGCCCGATTTCGCGGCACTCATCTTCACGGTGAAGGTGAGGCCGTCCCCCTCGACAGCGGTCGCATCGCCCGTGCCATCGCTCTCGATGCCGACGCTGAGCGACTGGGCCAACGCGGGCGCGGCGAAGGCGATCGCGGCGATTGCGACCAGGACCGCCGCCGCGCGGCGAACCCGGCCGGTGGGCGCACCGGGCCGCGCCTCTCCATCCCTCTCCGCCCCACGGGACGCATCGAGCACGGGCGCGTTGTGGCGCGCGACGGCCGCGAAGCAACGATGACGGAACGGAAAACTGCCGCGCGCAGACCGCGCGGCGGAGGAAGGACCAGGCGGGCAGTCCCGCCGGGACGGCGCGCTCAGCCGGGGCATGTAGCACCCCGGCGGACATCGCGGAGCCGTAAACTCTCGGCTCTCGGCTCTCGCAAGAATTCACCGTGCATCGAATTGCCGTTGCAGGCAACCGATAATCCGACACAACCCGTTGTCCTTTGTTGATCCTGCCAGTTCGCCGACTGTATCCGAGAGTCGAATCCGTCCATCATGAGCACTCGAATCGTTTCTCCGGCTGGCGCCGAATTGTCGGGACGTCAATGTCGAAAGGGTAATGAGGCCAATACTAGAAATGCATTATATTGCATAAACGACTTTTGTCCTTCTGCTTCCGCTGAGTGGGGAGGGTCTCCATCTTCCAGAGGGTCGATTTTCCTCTGGAGGTTGGGGTGCTGGGGAATGGCGAATGTGCGGGGGTTTATCTGGCGTTGCAGCCGGTTGACTTCCGTCGGGGACCGGTTCGCTGAGCAGTTACGCTCCGGAGTATCTGGGGGTTGAGTCGGATTCGGGAGTGGTTCTGGTGTTCCGCTCGCGGCGGCCTGGTCGAGTGAAGGTACTGCGCCACGACGGCAGCGGAATGGTTCTGGTGACCAAGTGGCCGGATGAGGGGAATTTCCGCTGGCCGCCCGTATCGGAGGATCTCATGCGGCTGACGGGAGCGGAGTTGTCGGTCTTGTTCGCCGCGTGTGACTGGCGTGACCTAAAGGGTCCTCGTCGTCTGGTTCGCGGGGGCTGATGCGGGAGCCGCAGATGGTGAGGCAGCGGTCCTGTTTCTGGGGCGGCAGGGGGTGCCATGGCCCATGGCATTCGTCCAGGAGCCTGCGCCGTAGAAAATATTTCGGCACGTTGTTGTGGGATCGGGTATACGGTTTGTCTCGGGCTCTTGGTTCCATTTCTTTGAGCACACACGAGGTTTTCGATGGGGACGAGGTTCCGCCCGTATTCGCCGAGCCAGGTGCTGCTGCTTCCGCCGGACCTTGGGGAATGGCGTCCCGAAGGGCAATTGGCGTATCACGTGAGCGACATTGTTGATGCGCTGGACTTGCGAGCGTTTTGTGCGCCGTATGAGGGACACGGTCGGCGGAAGCCGCCCTATGAGCCTGGGATGAAGGTGAAGATCCTGGTGTATGCCGATGCGACGGGGGTGTTTTCGTCGCGTCGGATTGCCCGCAGGCTGGAGGAGGATTTTGCGTTCCGGGTGCTTGCAGCGGGGAACTTCCCGCAGCACCGGACGGTCTGCGAGTTCCGTCGGCGACACCTGGCGGACTTTGAGCGGTTGTTTGTGGACGTTGTCCGGGTTGCCGGAGAGATGGGGCTTACGGACTTCGGGAAGCTGTCCATCGACGGCACGAAGGTGCCGGCGAACGCGGGCAAGCGCAAGGCGATGAGCTATGACCGGATGAAGCGGGAGGAGGCCCGGCTGCGGGCGGAGATCCAGGCGCAATTGGCGCGGGCCGGCGAGGTTGACGCGGAAGAAGATGCGCGTCTCGGGGAGGCGGTGCGCGGAGACGAACTTCCCGAGAAGCTGGAGCGGCGCGAGGCGCGGCTGGCGGCGATCGAGGCGGCGAAGGCACGACTGGAAGCGGAGCAACGGGCCCGGGAGCGGGGCCGGAAGCCTGGACAGGATCGCAATCCCAAGGGGGGCCATCCGTACAAGCGCGCTTTCGGGGAGCTGGAGCCGGAAGCGAAAGCGCAGAGGAACTTCACGGACCCCCGCAAGCTCTCCTCTGCAGCTTAACGGCGACGTAGTATGCCGAACGGTCACGATCGAACGCTTCCTCACACATATCTGCCCGATTTCGGCGAGCGCGAGGATTTCACCTCGCCTTTACGTGGTGGAGGAAACATGGACATGCCGCCGCGGGACCGAGTTCGCCATGCTGTCAAGCTAAGACGTGATATCGCCGCCGCTGTCGATGCGGCGGAGGCATAACTCGCGCAACGCGATCCGGCCATTGCGGCTGGAACTGAAGGATTCCATCTCGATTTCGAGATACCGGTGGCTCAGTCCGCCGTGGTGGACGAACTCGAAAGCAAACAAGGTCGAAACCCGATCGAGCTCGTGGCTGTCCGTCCAGCGCCCGATGATCCGCAAGGCTTTCTACGAGGGCAAGATCGACAAGTACGAGACTGAGGATCAAATCAGCTATGAAACGGGTCTGGATCGCAAGTCTCTGACCGACGCGAACGGAAACCGCATTGAGAAATCCCGTCGCCCGAAAAACGAGATGCTGGTCGCGTCACTCGATGCTGTACGTCTCGCAAACCTTCAGTCTCTGTACACCGATCCGGGCGACCTTCCGGCCGACGGTCAAGCAGTTTGGTGGGAAGTCTGGCTCCGCAGCGGCTCCCGCGAGACTTTCATGCACGCAGCGCGCCGACTGGATATCGCCGTGCCTGAGCATACGGTTCGGTTTGCCGAACGCGAAGTGTTGCTTGCGCGAGGAACGCGAGAGGTACTCGCTAGGCTGATCGCCCATACAGACGCTATCGCAGAGCTTCGGCTGAACCGCGATACGCCCGCTGCCTTCATGGACATGGAGCCTACGGCCCAGATCGAGCGGGTGGATGAAGTGCTTGGGCGCCTGATCCCGCCGCCGGATAATGCCCCTGCAGTTTGTTTCCTCGACAGTGGAGCGGCGCGGAACCATCCTCTGATCGAGCCCGCGCTCGCTGCCGGCGACCATCAAGCGTGGACGGCGGGCTGGACGCCCGATGACAGTTGTCTGTGGCGTGGGCACGGAACGCAAAGGGGGGGGGGTGGCGCTCTACGGCGACTTGACGCCCGTGTTTGTCGGTAATGGCCCGATTGCACCGGTGCATCGGCTAGAGAGCGCCAAGATCCTGCCGGACCGGGTCAGAACGATCCGGATCTCTACGGGCACATCATGGCGTCGGCCGTTTCGCTTGGCGAGATCCAGGCACCGGAGTGCAGTCGCGTCTTTTGCATGGCGGTCACTGCGGATGGAGACCATTGGCGCGGCCGGCCTTCGTCCTGGTCCGCGAAGGTGGATGATCTCGCTTACGGCGAAGGAACAATTCAGCGCATGGTTGCGATTTCTGCAGGCAATATTCCGCAGCACTATCCCGCTGTCGATTACCTCAACCAGAACGATCTCGCCGGGATCGAAAGCCCTGCTCAAGCCTGGAACGCCTTGACTGTCGGAGCTGTTACCGAGCGATGTAACATCACCGACCCGACATTCGCAGGATGGCGCGTCATGGCACCGGCAGGAGATCTGTCGCCGTGTAGCCGCACATCCATGACGTTCAATGACGATTGGCCTATCAAGCCGGAGGTGGTTTCCGAAGGTGGAAACCCGGGAGTCGATCCAGCGACGGGTGCAGGTGACCATGTGGATGATCTGGCGTTGCTTGGCACATTCCATCGACCGAACGAGCGCCTCTTGACGGTAACCGGCAACACCCGTGCGGCCGCAGCCTTAGTCGCCCGAATGGGCGCCGAGCTACTCGCCGCGAACTCCGATTCCTGGCCGGAGACCGTTCGAGGGCTCATCGTGCATTCGGCCAGATGGACGAACGCCATGCGCGCCCATCTGCGGCAAGACCCGAACCAATCGCATAAGAAGTTGCTTGTACGGCGCTACGGATATGGCGTCCCCGATTTGGAAAGGATGCTGCGCAGCGCGTCCAATGACGTAACCCTCGTTGTCGAAGGAGAGATGCAACCGTTTCGGCTTGACGGAACTCAGGCGAAATCGCGCGACATGACCCTGCACGATTTCCCTTGGCCGAGGGCAGAGCTCGAAGCCTTGGGCGGAAGCATGGTAGTGATGCGCGTATCGCTGGAAATCAGTTAGAGCGTGCCCGTTCTTGAACGAGCAGCATCCATAGCGTGCTGTTGTTTGCGTAGGGGTACGCCACCGCGCTACGGCTGGGAATCGCCGAGACCGAGGCCATACTGAGGCGTTTCACCAGAAAGAACGTCCGGCACCCGACCTACAAGGCGTTCGCCGAGCTCGGCAAGGCGGTCGAAACCATATTTCTGTGCCGATACCTGAGTTCGAAAGCGTTGCGCCGCGAGATCCACGAGGGGCTGAACGTCGTCGAGCAGTGTAACGGCGCCACAGACTTCGTGTTCTTCGCCCGGCACGGTGAGATGGCCAGCAATCGCCGCGAGAACCACGAGATCAGCATGATCTCGCTGCACCTGATGTAAAACTGCATGGTCTACATCAACACCCTCATGATCCAGAAGGTGTCTTGGCGCGCCCGCGCCGGCAGCAGGCCATGACGCCACGCGACTACGCGGCCTTGACTCTGTTGATCTGGAGCCACGTGAACCCCTACGGCCGCTTTTACCTCGACATGAACGCTCGGATGGCCCTTGCATGACGAATATGGCGGCTGGTGACACGAGTGTTTGCTCTACTCCAGCTTCTCATGCACCTGGGCCGTGCGATCGCAGATGCCGCCCGTGAGCACGGCCAAAGTGCTGATGACCTGGTGATCCGCCTCTGCCGCCAGCGCCGCATGCCCAAGCCGCGCCTCCGCGCCGTTGACGCTCGCGATCGTGCCGCCATCGGTACTGGACGTGCTGAAGAGCAGACTATTCGCACGTGATCATGCGCGCAGGATCCACTCCGTCAGGCTTCGGGCCGGCGATACACGGCCGGCCCGCTATTCTGCTGCCCGGAAGATCCAGTTGTCGTCATTGAATGCCGATGATCAGGCACTGAAACACGTACAAGAGCAGACCTCTTACTCGGCCAGGCCAAGCAAACGGGCCGCGTTGCCGCCCAGGCATCGGGCACGAATCTCATCGCTGTCGAAAGGTAGCGACTTGAACGACCGAATGCTCTGCCCGAGGGGCCTGACGGGATAGCTGCTGCCATACAGGAACCGATAGCTCAGAAAGCCGTTGGCGGCCCGAAAGTAGTCGTCGGATCCGGGCAGGCCAGGAACATTCAAATATATGTCAGGCATGAGGTAAATGTTCGGTCGTTGGAAAGCGACGCCGCACATCACCGCCGCCCAGGGAAAGGCCGCATGTGGCACGACGATCGTCAGGTCGGGGAAGCGCTGGGCCACACGGTGAATATGCACGGGCATGCTATAACCGACGTCCGGGCCAACATAGATGCTTGACGTCAATGATACGATCAGCCCGCGCTCTATGCATTTTTCATAGATCGGATACAGTCGTTCGTCGTCGTCGTTCAACGGTGGTTCCGACCAGCCGTTGTCGAGCGCAGCGCCCTTGAATCCAAGATCCACGCAGCGGTCTATGTCTTCGAGGGCTCCCGCGACATCGACGCCGTTGAGCCCACCAAAGCAGACGAATTTTCCGGGAAACAGGTCCCTGAGTTCGACGAGTTCCTCGTAAGGAACCGAACCGTGGGCACCTCCAGCCTTTCTGCCCATGACAACTGCCACGTCGATGCCGGCCTCGTCGAGTTCCTCCACGAAGGCGTCAATCGACGTCTCTTCATACGACCGGTAGGGAGGTTCGATGTTCGCGAACAACGGCGAATCCGCAACCGGGTCTGGAATCGCTGGCCGTGGATTATAAATTCGCAGCTTGGCGAAACTCTTGAATGGGGGTCGGACTCGAAAATCTACAATCATTGGAATCTCCTTTTGGACTTGTATTGGTTACTCGATGGCCGAACGCAAATGCTACCGCATAGCCAGCAACCCCCCATCGACGTAGATGCTTGACCCGGTTATGTAGCTCGCGTCCTCGGTTGCCAGGAACACCGCGAGGCCGGCCACATCTTCAGGCGTTCCAAGGCGGCCCAGCGCTACGCGCGCCAGAGACCGATCGCGCTCCGCCGGGTCGGACAGCCGCTGCTCGTTGATCGATGTCAGGACAGGGCCCGGACCGATCGCGTTTACCCGGATTCCGAGCGGTGCAAGGGCCGCGGCAAATCCCTGCGTCAAGGCACGCACACCCCCCTTGCTGGCTGTGTAGTGAACACTCGTTGCACGGGAAACCACCGCGGAGGTCGAGGAAATGTTGATGATCGAGGCATTGGTGTGCGGTCGCATATGGGGCGCAAACGCCTGCATCGTGAGAAACGTCCCCTTAAGGTTGATGTCGATGATCCTGTCCCATTCGGCTTCCGGCAGCTCCAGAGCCGGGCAATGGCTGTTTACGCCAGCGCTGTTGACGAGGATGTCGATCCTGCCGGCCCATGAATTGATTGCCCGGGCAACACTCTGGACATCACTCCGCTTGCAAATGTCCAGTTCAAATGCGCGTGCAGAATTTCCGCTGGCGTCCAGCTGGCTGGCAAAGGAACGCGCACCTGCCCCGTCGATATCCACGACGGCGACTCTTGCGCCTTCAGCGTGCATCCTCTTGACGACTCCCGAACCCAACCCGCCGGAGCCGCCGGTGACTGCCGCAACCTTTCCCGAAAGTCGCATATGGCCAGCCCTGAGGTCGGTCACGGATACGGTCGTTGACGTGGGCAGGACCACGAACGATTTTTCATCATTCCTCCCCCAGGAACTCGAGCAGGTTAGTTCGGAGGATCGCCGCTCGGTTCGGTTCCGGAATCCCGGCCTCGTCGAATCCCGAAAGGGACGCTTCCAGGGACTGCGAGGGATACGCCGTCCCGAAGATGATCTTCTTGAAGAGAATCGGGTGCCTCGCGGCTTCAACGAGGTCGGAGCGACCGGGCAACCCGGGGGTATTCATGTAAAGGTCCGGGATCAGCCAAACGTTCGATAGCTTTGCGGCGACGGCCAGCATCGGCGTCAACATCGGCCAGGAAGCGTGACTAACCACCAGTCGCAATGTCCCGAAGTCCATGGCGACTCGCTGCAGGGCGGTGGGGTCGCAGTAGCTAAGATCCGGACCCGAATTAATGCTCATGGAGACCGATACGGGAACACCGGTGGCTTCGCAATACGCGTAGACCGGGTAGAATGCCGGATCATTGACCCGCCTCGGCGGATTTAGCCAACCCGGATCGAGCGCGATGCCGTCAAGCTTCAGATCCTCGATACACCGCATTGTTTCCTTGAGGTTTTCCAGAGGACTCGCTTCGCCGACGCCACCGAAGGTCCAGAACCTGTCTTCATGTTCCCGTCGTAGGGACGCGATAGTGTCATTAGGGATCCAGGCGTTAGTGGCGGTATGGCGCCCCATCGCGAGGCCTCGTACGAATCCGATTTCATCCATCTCCGAAAACAGCGCCTGCATGGAGCGTTCGGCAATGGATTTCGGTGGCGTCGCGTAGCTGACGAGGCCCTGTTTCATTTTCGTGTTGTAACGAGGCAAATTCAGGAATTCCCCGAAGGGCGGACGAATCCTTGCGTCAAAATATCCGTTTCTGTTGCTCATGGGTTCTAACCACTTCCTCTTGTCTGATCGAATTCGCTTGTGGCGACGTCTGCCGAGAGATGGGCAGGTCTGGCAAAGACCATGACATCGCGCGGCATGGCGCGCACGTTCACCCGATCGCCAATCGCGAGCGACTGCTCACCGGTGACCGTCACGACATTGACGGAAGCATCGCCCGCATGGACCGTGTATTCAATTGCAGTGCCCCTGTATTGCACCAGGGTGACGAGCGCCTCCCCGTTTTCCACCGCCTCGATCTGCAGGCGTTCCGGGTAAACCGACACGCGGGCCGGCCCCTTCCCGATCGCTTTCTCACTCGCGAGCACACCAAAGGGCGTCTCGACGACCCCGCGCGAGTCGACAGTTGCGTCGAAGACATTCGAACCCAGGAACCAGGCGACATATTCCGATACTGGATTGTTGTGCACCTCCTGAGGACTGCCGATCTGCTCGATCTGCGCCGATTTCATCACTGCAACCGACGTGCCGAGAGAGAGCGCCTCGGCCTGATCGTGTGTCACGTAAATTCCGCTGAATGACAGGCGGTTGTGAAGTGCCGCAATTTCGTCGCGAAGCTGGCGCCGTAGATTCGCGTCGAGATTGCTGAGTGGTTCGTCGAAGAGCAACACAGCCGGTTCGGGGACGATCGCTCGTGCCAGAGCGACCCTCTGCTGTTGGCCACCGCTCAGTTGGCCAGGGTAGTGATCCGCAAGAGTGCCGCATCTGACAAGTTCCAGGGCCGAGTCAACAAACGGGCGGACATCCTTGTGAGCGAACCCCCGGCGCTTGAGTGGAAAAGCCACATTCTCACGCACCGTCATGTGCGGCCACAGCGAGTACGACTGGAATATCATCCCCAGGTTTCTGGCATTCGGGGGCACGTTGAGCGAACTGTGCGAGTCAAACACCTCGCGGCCCGCGATCGTGATTTGTCCCTCGTCCGGTTTGAGAAGTCCTGCGACGGCGTTGAGAAGGGTACTCTTGCCGCATCCGCTCGGACCTAGGAGGACCAGCAGTTCGCCCTGCTTGACCTCGACCGAAATCCGGTCGAGAGCCCGGATTGCCCTGCGTCCCTGGCGATAGGTGATCGAAAGACCTTCGACCCCGACACCCACCGTTTCGGAACTGATGGAGGTATCTGTTCTCATGTCGACTCACCTGTCGTGCGTCCGCCGAGAATGGTAATCAGGCTAACGCCGATCAAAGACACGGTGATCATCACGAGCGCGATCGCGGCAGTGTCGGTAAAGGTGCCGTTGTTGTAGCTGTCAAAAAGCCGCGTCGACATCACCTGGTTGCTGGGCGTACGCAGCAGCGACGAAGCCGAGAATTCCCGGGACATGAGCACGAACATGAGCAACCCGGCCGAGGCAACGCTGCGCCGAAGCATCGGCAGGATAATCCAGATGAAAGTTTGGACACGCCCGGCACCGCAAACCCGCGCCGCCGCCTCGTGCGATGTGCCCATCTGGACAAGGCCACTTTGGATCATTCTGACGCCATGCGGCAGGTACAGGATGACATAGGCAATGACGAAGAGCCAACCGGATCCATAGAGGCCGAACGGCCCGACCGCAAAGATCAGAAAGATGCCGAGCCCAAGCACGATGTGCGGAATGGTCAGCGGAAGATTGATCGTGTAGTCCACGAACGTGCTGAAACGCCCGAACGGTGCTGACAACATGTACCGGGACACGACAAAGGAGCCGACAAGCGCTGCCACGACACCGGCGGCACTCAGTTGAATGGAATTGAGGATCGACGTCCTGATCGTTGCGTTCTGCCAGATCTCGACAAATGAATCCAGGCTGAACCGGTCGATCCTGATGGTGGCCGACCAGTACGGTGAAAGCGCGACGATGAGCAGCGCTGTGACCGCGGGGACAACCGCGATGAAGGCATAGATGATGATGGGTATGATCAGGTAGTTGCGAGCCTGCCTTTGGCCGCCGGCCCCTTTGTTGGCAACCGAGAACCGGCTCACATCCCCGACGCCCAGTCGCTGAAGGAAAACGAGAGCAAATCCCGCGAGGATTAGCGGCAGGGCCAGAAATGCGGCGGTCGCTTCCTGGGGAATTGCCCGGACTTCGAGCTGGTTGAAGATCTCCGTTGTTATGACGTTGATCCCGTGATTGGATCCCAACACCAGCGGCACCGTGAACTGGCCGAGGCCGAGAAGCATCACGATCACGGCGCCGTAGATGATTGCCGGGCGGATAATGCGCAGGACGATCCTGAACTGGGCGCCGACCCAGCTCGAGCCGGAAACCATCGCCGCGCTTTCGAGCGCGGGATCGACCGCGCGCAGCGCTGTAGAGACGTACAAGAAGACGAACGGGATCAGGTAGATCGTGTCAATGACTATGATTCCCGAAAGGGAACGAATGTCGACAGGACCGGAGCTGCCATCGAAGAAAGGCGTCGCCCGCAGGAGCACGTTGGCGTAACCAATTCGCGGCGAGAACAGGAAAATCCAGCCGATGACGCCGGCAATCGGCGGAACGAAGAGCGAACTCGTTGTCAGGATCGAGGCGACCCTGGCATAGCGCGGCGACAGCTGCCCTGTCGACCACCCGAAGAACGTTCCGAACGTCAGTGCGAGAACGAGGGTTCCTCCGGCGAGCACGAAGGTGTTGACGATTGTTCGGCCTATGTTGGGTAGCGCGATGACCACTCCCAGCTGCTCCGAGAACCGCGTCATGGGTTCATACATGACCTGGATGATGGGAGCGAAAACCATCACCAGGATTAGGAAAATCGCGAAACGGGACGACACGACCGGCCAGTCGATCATTCTGTATCGAATTAGATCAATGAGCCGGCCCGTCCGCGCCGTATCGGCGCGGAGAGCCGGCTCATTCGCTGATCCGGGTGGTATCAACAGCCTTGCGATTTACCAGGTGCCAGGAACTCTCGCAGTGTTTTCCGCTACTGCGGAATCGCCTGTTGGAAGGTCTTCTCCCACCATCTTGTGAGGTTTATGGCGTCCTGCGCCGTAATGGCTTCTTCATTGACGTTTATGGGCAGTTCGTCCGTCCCGAGCACACTGGCACCACCATCGGTGTTCAGGATTGCCTGGCCTTCCGGCCCCATCATGAAATCGAGAAGCAGCTTGCCGGCATTCGGGTTCGGGCCTCCTTCGAACGCCATGGCCCATTGGGTAAGAGCCCAGACCTTGGATCCTGGCGTTGCCCAGTCGATCGGCGCGCCGTCGCGTTTCAATCCCGCAGCCTGCCATGCGAACGCCAGCGCAATGTCAGATTCGCCGGCAGCAATCCCCTGGATGAGCGCATTTACCGAGGGCCCGGTAACGATGCCGTCCGCGGCGATCGATGCCCAGAATTCGTCGCCGAGAAACGCGCGAGTCTGAAGATAGTACGCAGTACGAAATACCGAGGCCGGGGATCCGACGGCGGTAATGTACCCCTTTCCGACCATGTCCTCATAGTTCGAGGGTGCCGGTTTGACGGCGTCGGTGTTGTAGATGAGTACAACCGGATCGGCCGTCAACTGGACGCTCCCATGGGGGAATGCGAAATCCTCGGGCCAATTTGCCGCGTTCGGTCCACTGGGGACCCACACGGCAGTTTGTTCGGCAATCCGCGCGTGGGAAATCGGTCCGGCCGTGTAGAACACATCGGCTTGCGGCGCGCCCGCCTGCAGCTCGCCCATCAACCGTGACGTCTGAGCTCGCGCCGAACCGCGCAGCCATTCGCCCGTGATTCCGTATTCCGCTTCGAACGCTTCAAGGACCGCCTTGGCCTGTTCGTTGGACTTCGCGAGGTACAGTACGACCTTGCCTTCAGCCTTTGCCCGGTCGACAACCTCCTGCCATTCGTCGGCGGATGCACCGGCAATTGCCAGTGCCGAGACGATCCCTCCAACAAATAGCGATTTCAGGATCCGTGGATATTTCATTTGTCATCCCTCCCTTATTATTTGACCAATCAAATTGAAGGCAATATGACTACTCAACAGTTTCTTCATTAGAACCCACCCGGCCAGTCTCGTCAATGACTAACAAAAAGACACATGTCCGAGAGTGCACTTCATTGCGAGTTGATATTTGCCGGTTTTTTCCGTTGCTTTCTGCCCGGATCAGCAGTTCCCACTAGGCTCGATGGTTGTTGCGTACACTGGTCAAGGCGCCCGAGCCCGGGACGTCAAGAAGCCCGTTGCCGGACCGCAATCCGTGTCTTCGGACCGGGAGGTCCTGGCCGGGCTTGTCGAGCGGGTAACCTTCCACAACCCGGAGAACGGGTTCTGCGTCTTGAGGACCAAGGCGCGGGGGCATCGCGACCTGGTCACGATCGTCGGCCATGCTGCCATGGTGTCTCCGGGCGAGTGGGTCACGGCAACCGGGGAGTGGATCAACGACCGTACCCACGGCCAGCAGTTCAAGGCGCGCTTCCTGCGGTGTTCGGCGCCGTCTTCGGTCGAGGGCATCGAGAAATACCTCGGGTCCGGCATGATCCGGGGCATCGGCCCGGTCTATGCCCGCAAGCTGGTCCGGGCGTTTGGAGACAAGGTCTTCGACATCATCGAGGCGGAGCCGGAACGGTTGCGCGAGGTGAGCGGCATCGGCCGGGTACGTGCGAAGCGCATCACCGACGCCTGGGCGGAGCAGAAGACCGTCCGCGAGATCATGGTGTTCCTGCACAGCCACGGCGTCGGCACGGCGCGTGCGGTGCGGATATTCAGGACCTACGGCGCCGACGCTGTCGAGGTCATGACGGAAAATCCATATCGCCTTGCCCGGGACATTCGCGGGATCGGCTTCAGGACCGCCGATGCGATCGCGATGAAGCTGGGCATCGAGAGGACGGCAATGGTCCGCATTCGCGCCGGTATCGCCTACGCGCTGAGCGAAGCGATGGACGAGGGACATTGCGGGTTGCCGGCCGATGCGCTGGAGCCGCTGGCGTCCCGTCTCCTGGAGGTGCCCGACGATCCGATCCGGACGGCGCTGGAGCTGGAGCTGGCCGAGGGCACGGTAGTCGCGGACACGGTGGCGGGCACTTCATGCGTGTTCCTTGGGGGCCTGTACCGGGCCTATCAATCTATCACACTTGACTCCGGGACTTCTCCTTTCGTTTTTTTCCTGTTCCATTCCTGCATGGCCTGGATGGCGAAGACGGCTTGAGACAGGAACTTCACGCCTTCCCAGAGCTTCTGCGTGCCGGGTAGCGGCTGGCGCTTCGAGGGATGGAAGCCCGCCAGGCCGCCGGTGAGCACGACGAAGCCCGCGATGGTCATGTCCGGCGGTCCCCGGGGCACCTTGAAGCCATAGCGGGAGGCGAGGGCACAGAGTGCCCGGATGTCGTCCTCGGTGACATGTCGGCTGGCCGGGTCGTCCGGCCTCTCGCGGGCCAGAAGGGAAAGGTCCCAGACCCGGAAGGCGGTGATCGCGTCAAAGGCGAGACACTTGCGCAGGTCGTCGGCCTCGTCGAGGCGGCGGTCCTCGATGCGGGTGCCGACCTTCAGCGCATGGAAGAACCGTTCGATCCGCCAGCGCAGTTCGTACCAGCGCAGCACGGTTCGGGCGGTGTCGAGGTCGGCCTGGCCCTCGGTGGTCAGCAGCATCCAGTGCAGCGGTTTGTTCTTCTGCTTCCTTTGCTTCGATGCCGGCAGCGCCGGGCGACGGGGCGGGTCCTCCTCAAGGGCCGAGACGGCGATCATGCGGACCGGTGGTTCACTCTCCCGGTCCTTCGGGGGAAGCAGGTCCACCGGCGTGCAACGCAGGGTCAGCTTCGCCGTGCGGCCGCGCCGACGGTTCGGTCCCCCGCAGGCGGGCACCTCGATCTTCCGCCCGCCCACCGGGTCCGTCTCCAGCACATGGTCCCACAGGTCCGCGTCTCCGCCCGAGGCCAGCGCCACCCGACGCTGCGTCCCTCGGCTGGCCCGGACCAGCAATGCCGCCCCGGTCTGCTCCGCACGCGAGAGCAGCTCCCAGAAGTCGCCCTCGCGGTCGCAGACCGTCACCACCCGGCTGTCCGGGCAGGCGCGCGCGAGTTCCTGCGCCCGCTCCAGGCCGTCCACCCAGCGGACACTGTCCTTGTCATCGGCCTGACGGAAGTCGGTGTCCACCGTATACATCCCGAGAGGCCGGCCCACCGCGTTCACCGCCACGCCGAAATGGGCCAGGATGCCCGCGCTGCCCTTGCCGCCCCCGCCAAGCTCGTCGAGGCCCGACGTCGTTGACAGGCCGTCATAATTCAGCGTCGTCGTGTCCTGAACAGCCAGCACAAGCCGCTCGGCACCGCACCGCTCAACCGTCTGCTCGAAATGCGAATCCAGAATGTGGTCCATCGTCACCGCGTCATTGGACAGCAACCGGTAGGCCGCCGTCTGCTCCGCCCGCCCCGGGAAGATCGACGGCAGATGTTCGCCAAGCCGATTGACCCAGGCCGCACCCATCTGCGCAATCCGACGCCGGATCCGACCGTCAGGGTGCGTGCTCCGCCCGTATTCCCGTGCCGCCCATCCCCCCGCACAATATATCGATCCGGACCAGCCGAGAACGCGCTCCGGCTCACCGCACAGAACCTGTTGCCAGCCCTCCACGAGCGGCCGGAGCCAGACCGCGCGGCGCACCCCCGAACGGCGCCCCGAAGTCAGCTGCGGGCAACACTTCCACCCCGCGGCCCGGTAACTCAGCCCGGACTGCCCCGGCCCCGTGAAACTCTGCACCAGCACCGGCCGCTCACCGTAGGCCGCCGCCCAGTCGTCGGCAATCCGGCCCGTCGCAAGACGCAGAACCCGCGACGCAAGACCCTTCACCCGAACACCCGGAAGCAGCAGAAAGCGATGGTTGCACACAACCTTGCCGATGTTCGCCACGCGGGCATCGCCCGACCAGCCGACGACATCGTCGCGCGGCCCAAGCTGGATCCCCGCCGCTGTGAAGCCAATGCCGCCCAGCACCCCATACCGCTCCGAACGAACCCGGTAACGGACCTGCCCTCCCGGCGGCCGGCGCCATCCCTCCGGATGATGCGTCTCGATCATTGCCTCCCAGCGGCGGCGCTCCTCCGGTGACGCCACCGGCTCAAGCGACAGCGGACCGAGTTCCCGAAGCGAACACGAGACAGAACTGTCGGCGAAGTCCGATGCCGGGCGGGCGTGCGGATCAAACTCCATCGCCTCCGCTTCCGGCAGGCGCACACCCAACTCCTCCGCCAGGCGCGGCAAGAGCTTGCGCGCCGACGCAAGACACAGCCTGCCGACGCGGCCAAACCAGTTCTCCTGAAGACAGAGCTCCCGGGCCAGCGCACTCCGCGACAGCTCACCGCTGTTGCAGGCGGTCTTGAACCACTCTACCGTCTCCGCTGAAATCTGACGCATGCCAATCTGCATGCCCGAATAAATCGCACGAAATCACCCGCGAGTCAAGTGTGTGAGCTTGATAGGTACCGGGCCGAGCGGGCGATCGCCGAACGGCTATTGACGATCGCCGCCGGCAAGCTGCCCTGGCCCGATATCGATGTGGAGAAGGCGTTGCCTTGGGTCGAGCGGAAGACCGGGCTTGTGCTGGCGCCCGGCCAGACCGACGCGGTTCGCCTGGCGCTCACCTCCAAGGCCACGGTCATCACCGGCGGACCGGGAGTGGGCAAAACGACCATTGTCAATTCCATCCTGCGCATCCTGGCCGCGAAGGACGTGGATCTCCTGCTGTGCGCGCCGACCGGGCGCGCCGCCAGGCGGATGAGCGAGGCGACCGGTCTGGAGGCGCGGACCATTCACCGCCTGCTCGAGGTCGACCCCCGGACCGGCGGGTTCAGACGGGGTGCGGATAGCCCACTGGACTGCGGGCTGCTGGTGGTCGACGAGACGTCGATGGTGGACGTCATGCTGATGCGGGCGCTGCTGGCGGCGGTGCCCGACGGGGCCGCGTTGCTGATCGTCGGCGATGTCGACCAGCTGTCCTCGGTGGGGCCGGGACAGGTGCTTGCGGACATCATCGCCTCCGGTGCAATCCCCGTGGTGCGCCTGACCGAGGTGTTCCGCCAGGCGGCGCAGAGCCGGATCGTCACCTGCGCGCACGGCATCAACCGGGGCGCCATTCCCGATCTCTCCCGGCCCGAAGGCCACAGCGACTTCTACTTCGTGCCGGCCGAGGATCCGGAGACCGCGGCCGCCCGGATCGTCGAACTGGTCAAGACCCGCATCCCGAAGCGCTTCGGGTTCGATCCCGTCCGCGACATACAGGTCCTTTGCCCGATGAACCGGGGCGCCGCGGGCGCCCGTTCGCTCAACATCGAGCTGCAGGCCGCCCTCAACCCCGCAGGCGAACGCAAGGTCGAGCGGTTCGGCTGGACCTTCGCGCCCGGCGACAAGGTGATGCAGATCGAGAACGACTACGACAAGGAGGTCTACAACGGCGACATCGGCCTCGTCGCCGATGTCGATCCCGAGGTCGGGGAACTCACGGCGCGCTTTGACGGGCGCGAGCATGTTTACGGCTTCGGCGAACTGGACGCGCTGGTGCCGGCCTACGCCACGACCGTCCACAAGAGCCAGGGCTCGGAGTATCCGGCCGTGGTGATCCCGGTGCTGACGCAGCACTACGCGATGCTGAAGCGGAATCTTCTCTACACCGGGGTCACGCGAGGCAAGGGGCTGGTTGTGCTGGTGGGCCAGAAGAAGGCCGTCGCCATAGCCGTGCGCAACGTCTCGGGACGGCGGCGTTGGTCGAAGCTGGACGAGTGGCTGAACGGACTTGCCCAGGAGTCTGTCGGGTTTGACCCAGAGTTGGCGTGAATGGGAGCCTTGCGCTCGTTCCGGCCGAGGCAACACGCGAGCGCGCCGGGTCCCGGCGGCTCAGGGTAGGGCGATTTCGAGGGCGGTTCGGTCGCGGGGTGCCTCTCTTGCACCCAAGGGCCGTTTTGGGCCCCGCGCGGGCAGTCGTTCGGGCCCGGTGAGGGCATTTTTTCTCTTCTTGCTCAGCTTGCGAGAGCGTGCATCCGTTTCAGGTTCCAGGCCAGGCTGATCAGCGTCCATTCCCCACTTGCCGCGTTCAGTCTCCGCAGATGAAAACGCCGGAATCCCATCACCTCCTTGATGATCCGGAATACCGTCTCCACGGTCGCCTTGCGCCGGGCATGGATCGCCTTGCCCTCCGGCGTCTTCAGGCGATGTATTGCTCTCGCCGCCGGGTCCGCATTGACAGTAAGCGCCGGCGCCGGGACCTGCCGGTTCGCCAGCGGCTGGTTGTGCGCGTCGCGGCCTGAGGCCTGACGCGATGAACGGCGTCACCTCCGCCATCTCGCACTGCGCCACGTTGTCGGCGCTGAAATAGCCGGTATCGGCCAGGATCCCTTCCGGCTTGCCGATTACCGCTTCCACCGCCGCCAGCTGTTCCAGCGCCGGGGCAATCTGCTGCTTGTCATTGCAGGCATCCGTTGCATGGCCCGCCGCGATCAGGTGGGAGCCGTTGTCGACCGCAGCCTAGGCGTTGAACCCCTGCACGAAGCCTTCCGAAGGCGGCATGATCCGCGACTCCGGATCGGTGAAGTTCACCTGGTCCTTCGGATGCGGGCCCGGTTGCGGTTCTTGCGGCGGGCGACCGCCCGGCTTCCGGCCGAACGCCGCCTCCTTCGCCGCGCGGGCCGCCATCTCCGCCCGGTGCCGCTCTGCCGCCCTCTGCGTGATCTCTTCCTTCGCCGACGCGATCGCCTCAAGGCGATCCCGGCGCCGCTTCAACTCCTCCGGAATGTCCAGCCCGACGTCCGGCTCCGCCTCGTCCGCCTGCTCCGCCCGGGCCAGCAACGCTGCAACCTCTTCCCGCAACTGCTGCTCCAGCTTGGTCGCATAGTCCCAGCTCATCGCTTGTGCTTGCTGGCGTTGGCCTTGATCCTGGTGCCGTCCAGACTCACACTCCCGAGTTGCAACACCCCCCGGGGTCCGCGCCATCATCAGGATCTATATGAACAGGCCAGCCAGTCGCCCAATAAACCGCTTGCGAAAGGCTGCGATTGTGTCGTGATCCGGATGCAGGTTCGCCGCGATGAAGCGGAAGGCCACCGAACCAACCGTCGCCCGCTCCAGCTTGCGGCTCGAGAAGATCCCGGTCGCATAGCCGTTGAACAGCAGCGAAAGCAGCATCGCAGGATGATAGGCTCGCTTCCCGCCCCGACTATAGTCAGACGTCAGATCGAGCTGCTTCACGATTTCAACCACGAAACGCGCCAAATGCCCTTCCGGCAGCCAGCCCTGCAGCGACGTCGGCAAGAGCCACGGCGTCTCACGATCCGTCCTGCGAAAATCCCGCAACATCAGCAGACCCCATCCAAAATCTTCCGCACCGGGAACACTATATATTGATGGTGCAGTGGCTACCTGGACAGGACTGGCCAAGAGACGACGAAGCTGGGATCGGCCGTCGGCTGCGACAAAGCTGAGCTATGGCAATGCTGGCGCTCCCTGGGCAAGTCCGACAGGCTCCTAGTGCCTCAACGTCTTTGAATTGATGGATTTGAACAGTTCAACTCGATGCGCTTGCCGGCTGCCGCAAAGCTCTGGTCGACAGATTTGTTGTGAGGATTGCGCCCCTCCTGTGGCGTTGTGGTCTCGCGGCAGGCACTGCCGCGAAAGTCCCGCGGTCCCGATCACCGCCATATCCGGCAAGCCATCGCGCTTCAGGGCGTAGTGGACTTCCCGTTGCTGCCCGATGCGCAACGCGTGCCGCGGCTTCCGACCGCACAATCCCGGCGCAGCCGGCCTCCGGCACGCCTATCGGCCTTTCAGCGAGCACCTCCATTCAGGAAGACGTCGTCAAGCTTCCGCGCATCGAACAGGGCATCCGCCCACGCATCCAGATCCGACAGCGGCGCCGACCTGACCTTCACCTCCACGCCCTCGGGAATGGCACCGAATCGCTGTCGAAACAGGCGAAGCAGAAGATCCGCTCTTCCTTCGGCCTTCCCTTCGGCCAAGGCTTCCAGAATCAGCGGTTGCGTGATCAGGTCCATGTCGATCTCCCTGGCTTTCAGACCCGCGTCGAGCGCCAAGTCGCGCAGCGTCTCCTTCATCATAGCGGATGTCGCCAACGCGTAGGAGAGCACGTATTCCAGCGTCCGCGCGTCGATCCGGCGGCCCGCCAGGTCCGTGCTCCAGATCCGCCGCAGCTCATCCACCGGGTACGGTGTCCGGCAGGCGATGTTCATCATGCCGACCATGGCGCGGGATACAGGCTCCCGGGAGAGCGCCTCGTAGGGGATCCTCCGGGTGATCCGCGCGAAATACCCTTCAACCCAGGTCAACTGCCGCACGATGTCGACCGCACTGCCGGTTTCGTCAATGGCTCCGGGCAGGTTCCGCGAGCGCCTCCTTGTGCTGAAGACGAACGGAACGGCCCAGGGCATGTCCTTCCCGGCGAATGGCGCCTGCAGCACGCGCAGGCTGGCGGCCACCTGTCCCGGCGTGCCGGGGCTCGGACTCGAACTGTGCTCGATCGGGGTCACGGCATTCGGCTTGTCCAGGGTACCGCCAACCAGGTACACCTTGTCCGCGCGGAGCTGCCTGAGGTTGCCGCGCACCAGCGACGGGTCGATGGGGCGCGCGGGTTCGCCCTCCAGCATCCAGCGCAGCGCATTCGGCCAATGGGCGTGGATCAGCGCGTTGGCGCGCTCGCTGTCGCTGAGGATCGCACGGAAGAACGCGTCATGACAGTGGCGCGTGATGTCGTGGAGTGCGCTTGCATCGGGCTGGGGCATCGCCGGCATGGCTCCTGGCTGCGATCGGGAATGCCCTGCCGGCGGCACGGCGCCCGGGCCGGGTCGAGCCTTGCGGCCCGGTCAACGCGGCGCAACCCGGAGGCGGCCCTGTTCCGCCGGGGCGGCCGGTGTTCGTTGAACCTTGCCGGTACAGCCACAGGCCGCATGCCGCACAAACAGGGAACACGCGGAAACGCCGTCGTGGGAAGAATTCTCCGGAATTCGGTACCAAAAGTGACGCGCAAAAGGACGAAGAGGCGCCGATCCCCCGGCTCCCCTCCCGTACAGCCCCGGGGGGCCGAATCGCGGCGTTGCGACGCGAATCGGAACGTGACGGGGACGCAGCAGAGCCACTAGTGTCGCGTCGCTGTTGATTTGGCGAGTTTCTCTTGCCGACCATTCCTGCGGGCGAGGCTTGCATTGTTGCCCAGATATAGTATGTCTTCGTATACAAACAACAAGTGAGCCGGACGTCCGCTGAGAGCTTCGGTCTGCCATTGCGGAGCGTAGCTGCGTAGGCGCGAGAGGATGGCGGGACGGCCTGGCCGAACGAGCAGACGGAGCCGGGCCATGGAAAGGAAAGGCAGGAAGCAATATCGGGTGCGGCTGAGCGCGGAGGAGCGAGCGGAGTTGTCCGGGATTGTGAACGGGAGAGCGGCTGCGCATCGCCGGAAGCACGCGCACATTTTGCTTCTGGCAGACGAGGATCGGGAGGATGGCGGACGCACCGACGCGGATATCGCGTCGGTTCTGGGGGTTGGCGCCTCCACCGTGGAACGGGTGCGCAAGCGCTGCGTGGAGGAGGGTCTTGAGGCGGCGGTCGAGCGTCGCAAGCAGGTCAATCGCAAGCCGCGGAAGCTGGACGGTGCGGGGGAGGCAAAGCTGGTTGCGCTGGCCTGCTCGGCACCTCCGGAGGGCCATGCGCGCTGGACGCTGCGGCTCCTCGGCGACAAGCTCGTGGAGCTGGAACTCGTTGACAGTATTCACAAAGAGACAGTTCGGAAGGCGTTAAAGAAAACAATTTGAAACCATGGCGCAAGCAATGCTGGTGCATTCCGCCGAAGGCCAATGCGGAATTCGTCTGCGCGATGGAGAACGTGCTGGAGGTCTATCACCGGGAGTTCGATGACGACACCGCACTGGTTTGCATGGACGAGACGTCGAAGCAGCAGACAAAGGAAACCCGGACGCCGCGCCCGGTCAGCCCGCCATCGTCGACTTCGAATACGAGCGCAACGGCGTCGCCAACCTCTTCATGGTGTTTGCTCCGTTGCTCGGCTGGCGATGGGTGAAAGTGACCGACCGCCGAACACGGCACGACTGGGCGCATCTGATCCGGGAACTGGTGGGCGACATCTTCCCCGGCAAGAAAATCGTTCTGGTGATGGACAACCTGAACATCCACTCCCTTGCATCGCTCCATGAGGCCTTCGAGCCGGGCGAGGCCCGGCGCGTCGCGGAGTGCCTGGAAATCCACTACACGCCGAAGCACGGCAGCTGGCTGAACCTCGCCGAGATCGAAATCGGCGTCATGTCCCGGCAGTGCCTTTCGCGGCGAATGCCCGACCGCGAACAACTCTGCCGCGAAACCACTGCCTGGCAGATGCAGCGCAATCGGGAAAGCGCTTCCGTCGACTGGCGGTTCAAGACAGAGGATGCCCGCATCAAGCTGAAATCGTTATACCCTTCAGTACAATCACGCCGGAACACTAGGTGCTGTCCGACCGCCGTGCGATCAGGTCGATCTCGACCAGTGCACCGACTGCAAGCGCAGTGACGCCAATGCAGGTCCGGGCGGGCAGCGCGCCATCCTCGAAGTAGCCCCGATACACCTCGTTCATTGCCCGGTAGTCGCGCGTGAACTCGGTCAGGTAGATACGCGCCATGGTGACGTTGGCGAGAGTCAGGCCAAGCCCGGAAAGCACCAGAATGAGGTTCTCCATGGTGCGTCTTGTCTGTGCCGAAGTGCCGCTGGGAAGCGGCGCATCCGGGTCGGCGGGGTCGGTCGGCATCTGCCCGGTGATGAATACCCACCCGTCGGCTTCGACGGCGTGCGAGAACGGGGCCACCGGGTGTGGAGCTCCGGAGACCATATGATGAATCGGGAATGATGCTGGCATGACTTCCTCCTTTCATGTCTTGATTGACTCTGGCGAGGCGCTTTGGTGGATGCTAGCGGGACCGTCATTGTGCTGCGGCAAAGCGCGTCCATGGCGGGCGGGCATCCCGCGAAGCACCAGCCGCGTCCTCGGACCGGGGCCAGGACGTCTTGAGGGCGCAATGTGACCGTTCATGGCCAACCGAACGAAACAGCCGCGGAGCCTACGGTGGGTTTCTTGACCGGTGCGGTTAGAGGTCGTGCATTTCCGACGACTGGCAATCGCTCGGGACTAGCCCGCGAACCGTACTTGCGGGATGCCGGTCGTTCCCAGACCGGTGACAGCGAACAGGCCGCCATCTTCAGAGTCGGAAGCGGCGCCAAGCCCGATGGAGGTTACGAACAGCGTGTCGAGTCTCGACCCGCCGAACATCGGCTTGGTCGGCTTCTCGATCGGCATCTCGACAATCCGGTCCACGTCGCCCGCGGGAGTCAGCCTCACCAGCTGTCCGCCGCCGATACCTGCCATCCAGTAGCAGCCATCGGCATCGACCGTGCCGCCATCCGGCCGGCCCCGCACTTCGCGCGTATCGAAGAAGACCTGCGGCGCATGGGGCGTGCCCGTGTCAAGTTCGTATTTGGCACAGAATATGGTGCGAACGGACGGGCCGGAGTCGGAGAAATACAGGGTCTGCCCGTCGGGCGAGAAGGCGAGGCCGTTTGCCGTGTAGACCAACGGCAGGAACGCGGCGCAGGCAAGGTCCGGATCAAGGCGGTAGAACCTGCCGGCTTTCTCCGAGGGGGCGCCATCCTTCATTGTGCCCGCCCAGAAACGTCCCTTCGGATCGGTGGTCCCGTCATTGAAACGATTTTCGGGCAGGTGGGTCTCTGGATCCGCGATGGCCTCGCGGGTTCCGGAATCAGGATCCAGGAAATGGAACCCCGTCTTCGCAGCGACGACAAGCCCGCCGGATAATCGTGGCGCAACGCTGCCGACGGGTTCGCCGAACGGAACGGTGCGGTTCTCGCCCGTGGACGGGTCGTAGCGGTGGATCAATCCCTCGGGAATGTCCACCCACCAAAGCACGCTGTTTTCCGTATCCCAAAACGGGGACTCTCCGACTTCCGAACGAATGGATGTGACGCGCTCAATTGTGACGCTCATGGATGCCACCCTTGGTTTCGTGTCCGCAGCAATGCGGGGGTTTCTTCGCCCGGGGCGGCGCGCCATGCGCTGCCGGAACCTGTCTGGTCGGCAAACTGGGACCGCCGCTCAGCATGACGATACGCCCGAACTGCCATAGCGTCCTCCCGCGCTCACGTCCCCGGTCCGATCGCGCCGATCTGTTTCCCAAGCGCCCGATCCACGAGTTGCTGCCACCTTCGTCAGCGCTTCACGCACCAGGCAGAATTCGGCAGGTGCCGAGTGCGACACGGCGTCCCGGGATTGGAAGGACGGGCAATCCGCGGTGAACCGAAATGGCGGTTCCACGAGGCTGCACCCAGAATTCGGTGATGGCCTCCTGCCGGCAATCAGAATGGTTATCGGATCATTGTGGAGAGCGGAGTTGACGGGAGGCGAGTGTGACCTCCAGCGGGCGAATCGGACAGCCGGTGGCAGGCAGGCCAAGTCGGGAGTCTCGTGCGACGCCCGCCGACTGCGCGGGTTCGTGTCGCGATGCCGCCCCTGCGTTCCGTCGCCCTGCCGGGCCGATCGGCCGCACAATCGCCGCGAAGGCCCGCGTCTGCTCCGCGGAAGACCGCTCTCCACGGGCCTGGCATGGTGCGGCTAGGAAGGATTCCGGCACAAGAACAATTGCCGGATCGTTTGACCTTCCCGGCAAGCGGTGAGCATCGCGTCCGACGGCGGCAGATCCAGAGTAACGACAGTTTTGGCAACGCGTTAGACCGGATCTGGCCGACCCGGCGGGTGGCCGGGCGCTCGATTTCACATCCACGGTCCGTTGTGTGCGCCGCGCAATTCTGCGTGATCGATCCGGTTCGGGAGAGCAACGTTCGGCATCCCCTGCTGGCGAACGGATGTTCGCAGGACACCAACCACCGCGGAGACCGGTATCGCCCGGCTGCCTGCTATTTAATGTTCTAAGTTTCTAGATATTCGATAAGTCAATACACACTATCGATATAATTAATTACTGTATAGTTGACACGTGGTACGGGCTGGATGACTTCCGCCGAGAAGGAATTCGGACGTGAAGTACCCGGCACATACAGGGCGCCGGAGAGATCGCGGCTGGTAGGGACGCTTTGGCTGCTTCGGCCAGCCGGAGGACAGGTCTTGGCACGGTTCGGCAGGAACGCCGGTCCTCGATTCCGGGCACGGGAATTGCGTGGAGAGTGCTTGAAATGAATTTCCAGGGCGATCAGGCGCGGAACCATTCCGCAGGAGTTTCACATCCCGCCGGTTTCGCGGAAAGGCCGGCACGCGCGCGTCGTGGATGGAGGCTGCGGAGCTTTGCGCACTATGCGCTGCCGCTCGTCGCTTCCCTCTGGCTCTGCGGTTGGGTTTCGATGGCGCTTGGCCAGGCGCAGGGTACGCTGGTCAGCAATACCGGGCAATCGGCTTCCGCAGGATCCAGTCCGATCTTTGCGCTGCAGAGCTACGGAATGCAGTTCACAACCGGGAGTTCAGCGACCTCCTGGACGCTGGCGTCAATCCAGCTGGACGTCCATGCCTGGTCATCCGGCGTGACGCCGACCGTGTCGCTGTATGGAGCATCGGGACAGCTGCCGGGCTCCCTGATTGCTACGCTGACGAATCCGGACCGCGGAACCGGACTGAAGTCCTTCGCGGCGCCAACCGGTTCGACCGTCACGCTGCAGGCCAGCACGACCTATACGATCCTGGTCGAATCCGCTTCGTACAGTTTCAACGGGTTCTCGCTCAAGCACACGGCGAACGCTGCCGAGGACAGCGGTGGTGCCACGGGCTGGCAGATCAGCGACGCGAGGCTGTCCAAGTCGGGCGGAACATGGTCGGTATCCACGAGCAACCTGAAATTTCGGCTCGCGGTGCTCGGCACACCGGACTCGAGCGATGCGACACTGAGCGCGCTCACGCTAGCGGACAGCAACGGCGCTTCCATCGGCCTCGATCCGGCATTTGCCGCAGGCACGACGAGCTACACGGCGGAAGTCGGCCATTCGGTGAGCGCGGTCACGGTCACGTCGGTGGCCGCGTTTTCCGGCGACACCGTGGCCATCACGAATGACGACGACACGACCTCACCTGCCACGGCGGATCTGGCGCTCGTCGTGGGCGCGAACACCGTCACGGTCACCGTTACAGCGCAAGGCGCCAATACGACGAAGACCTACACCGTAGCGATCACGCGCGCGCCCGCTCCGCCAGATCCGACGCTGGTCCCGCATGCTCTGGTCAGCAATGCCGGGCAGACAACGGCTTCCGGGGGTACGCCGGTACTGGACATTCAAAGTGTGGCGATGCAGTTCAGCACCGGGAATTCAGCCAACCGCTGGTCGCTGGAATCGATCCGGCTCCAAGTCTACGGCTGGCAATCCAGTGTGACTCCGTCGGTCTCGCTTCACCAGGCCTCCGGACAGCAACCGGGAACAAAAATTGCAACCTTGACCAATCCCGCCTCCGGCACCGGGTCAAAGGCGTTCAGCGCGCCTTCGGGTCAGGGCATCAGGCTGCAGGCGAACATGACCTACACGGTCGTCATCGAAGTCGCGTCATCGATCTACAACGGGTTCGTGCTCTCCCACACAGACAGCGCCGCGGAGGACGCCGGCGGCACATCGGGTTGGGAAATCAGCGACAACTTGCTCACCAACCCGGGAACCGGATGGACCGTGTCCACGAGTGGCAAGAAACTGCAGTTCGCGGTCGTGGGCACGGTCGATTCCGACGATGCGACATTGAGCGCGCTTGCGCTCGAGGATGCCGATAGCGCCGCCATCGACCTCCAGCCGGCCTTCGAGGCAGGGACGACGGAATACACCGCCTCGGTCGCCAATTCGGTGAGCGCGATTACCGTGACGGCTGCCACTTCCCACACCGACGCCACCATGTCCATCGCGGATGACGACGATGATGCCACGCCTGGCACGGCGGAATTGTCTCTCGACGTGGGAGCAAATGCCGTTTCCGTGACGGTCACGGCGGAAGATGGCGTAGCGCCCGCGACCTACACCGTAACCGTAACCCGGGCGCCCGCTGTGCAGGCACCGGCAACGCCGGGATCGCAAACCCTGATCAGTAATCTTGGCCAGACGCCGCATTCCTCCCTGGAGCTCCACAAGGAACAGAGGCGAGCAGGGATCCAGTTCAGGACCGGAGATTCCGCGACCGCGTGGACGCTCAGCGCAATCCAGTTGCAAGTCACCACATGGCACCCGGATGTTGCTCCGACCGTGAAGCTGCGGAGGCAGACGGACCAGTGGCCGGGGACGATCATCGCGACGCTTCAGAATCCGTCGCCCGGCACCGGGTCGAAGGCGTTTGCGGCGCCGGCCGGTTTGAAACTGGAGCCGGACACGACCTATTCTGTCGTCGTAGCCGCCGGCGTGAGGCAGGGCAGGTTCAATCTCGGGACTACGAGGAGTAACGATGACGACAGCGGCGGGGCTGCCGGCGGGCGCATCGGGAACCGGTCCCGGGTCGATCAATCTGGCAGCTGGTCGGAAATCCGACCATCCCTGTCGGTAGCGGTTCAGGGCGCAGCAGTCCCGGACGGAGAGGCTCCGGGTGGACTGACCGGCTGGTTTGCCTTGACACCGCGCGAGCATGATGGATCCGGCGAGTTCGCGCTCAGGGTGGGATTCAGCGACCCCATCGACGCATCTCGGAGAGCGATGCGGGAACATGCGGTCCAGGTATCCGGCGGGCAGGTGACATCGGCCACGCGCGTGCAACGGCGCAGGGACCTGTGGGATGTCAAGATCCGTCCGACGGGTCTGGACGCGGTTACGGTCACTCTGGAGGGAGGCAGTGCCTGCAGTTCCGCCGCAGAGGTCTGCACCGCGGACGGGCGCTCCCTCGCCGCCGCCCTCATGCTCACCGTTCCGGGCCCGTTGGCGCTCGCGGTTGCGGACGCTGAAGCGCGGGAAGGTGTGGACCCGGCAGTCGTCTTCACGGTGTCATTGACGCGGGCATCCTCCCGAAGCGTGACGGTGGACTACGCGACCGCGGATGGTTCTGCGAGCGCGGGCGAGGACTACGCGGCGACGTCCGGCACGCTCACCTTCGAGGCGGGAACCGTGGAGCAGACGGTGAGTGTGCCGGTGCTCGACGATGCATCAGACGAGGGCGAGGAGACCTTCACTCTGACTCTGAGCAATCCGACCGGTGCGGTTCTCGCCGATGCCGAGGCGACGGGAACGATTGCGAACAGCGACCCCATGCCCATGGCGTGGATCGCACGATTCGGCCGGACGCTGGCGGCCCAGACCGTGGATGCGATCGGGCACCGGTTCGAGGGCGTCAACCGCTCCCGTATCGTCGTCGGGGGCATGGCACTCGATAGCATGGGGACCGCCGGGCAGGTGCCTCGGGACCGCGAGTCGATGCGGAACGCAGGTTTCGCGAATGCCGACCGGCACCGGAAAGCAGCGGTTGGGAGAGGCGTGGAAGCGCGTGAACTCCTCCTGGGCAGCGAATTCCAGTTGAACAGCCGTGACGGTGACGGCGCTCCAGCATGGACGGCCTGGGGACGGATTGCCGCGCAAGGCTTCGAGGCCTCGCAGGATGATGTCGCGCTGGAGGGCGACGTCACGACGACATTCCTCGGAGCCGACTTCACGCGCGCCAGCTGGGTCGCCGGGCTCGCGATCAGCGTGAGTGACGCCGAAGGCTCGTTCGAGCTCTTCGACGATGACAGCAGGGTTGACAAGGGCGAGATCGAGAGCCGGCTTGCGGGCTTCTACCCATATGTTGGATTCAGCCCGACCGGGCGATTGCACATCTGGGCCCTCGTCGGCTACGGCACCGGCGATCTGACGCTGACCGAGCTCGCGGGAGCGAACGGACAGCGACCCCAGGATGTGAAGAAGGAGACGGACCTTTCCATGCGGATGGGAGCGATCGGCGCCAAGGGCAAGGTGCTGTCTGCCGGAGAGTCCGGCGGGATCGACATCGCGCTCAAGTCCGACGCGTTCTGGGTCCGCATGAAGTCGGATGCCGTGGAATCCGCAACTGTGGGACGAATGGAGGCAGCGACGGGCGACGCGACTCGTCTTCGCCTCACGCTCGAAGGGTCGCGGGAATTTGCGGCGGACTCCGGAGGCACGTTCACACCGTCGGCCGAAGTCGGGCTGCGCCAGGACGGTGGCGATGCGGAGACGGGGGCCGGGATGGAGATCGGAACCCGGCTGCGCTACACCCGTCCCGGCGTGACGCTCGAGGGCGCGGTGCGCGGTCTCGTCGCTCATGAGTCGTCGGACTACGAGGAGTGGGGCGCGAGTGCGGCGTTGCGCATCGACCCCGGCGACTCGGGCGAGGGCCTGTCGCTTGCTGCCGCTCCCGCCATCGGCACCCCGACGAGCGGAGTGGAGCGACTATGGTTGTTGTCGGACGCGGGAAGTCTTACGCCGGAAGGGGATTTTCGGGCTCGGCGGCGTGTCGACGCCGAATTGGGCTATGGCTTCCGCCCGGCCGGGACAATCGGTGTGGTGACTCCCTACACCGGGGTCTCGATCGCGAACGGGGGCAGCCGCGCGTATCGGACCGGCGCACGATGGGTCCTCGGATCCGACGCAACGCTTTGGCTCGAGGCCGGCCACGAAGTCGCGAGCGGCAACGATGCGTCGGCGAGTTCCTTCATGCTTCGCACCGAACTGCGCTGGTAGCGCGAGGGGCCGGAAGGCCTGCCGCGCATTCGGGCGGGGCGCCGTGTTGCCGCAGCGCAGTCCGGTCAGGAATTGTCGGCACGGCATTGGCACATGAATGAAACAGGGCGACGAGCCGATTCTCGCCACCGGCCCGTCTCCGGGAAAGCGAGGCGGCGAGTCCGGATTCGCCTCGGGAACGCTCACCGCTGACGGCCGCGGATTGGACGAACCTCGTTGGCGAGCGCCAGGACGCGGTAGCGGTTCAGGAGAGTCTGGTCGATGCCGTCCCCTGCGTCGGCCCCCAACGCGGAGAACGTACAACGGATCAACGCCGGGGCGCCTGATTCCGGCCCCCGGTCCCGCTGGTGGCGCATGGGGACACGCGGGCGTCGATCCCGTCTTCGAGACCTCTTGCAGCTTTCGATGCCTCGCGCGTCTAACGAGCGGATCGGAATCGCGGTGCCGGGCTGCCGGCAAGCGAGGATTCCTGTCCTTCTGGAGCATGAGAATCCAGGACCCGGAGGCGACAGCCAGGGGACCCGGACAGCGCTCCCCGATGTCGGGAATGGTCGCGCAGGAATGGAACCGTTGTCGCCGCGCCGTGGGAATGGGGCAAGCGATCGAGGCCGCATACACTTGGCGCCCGCTTTCCACCGAAATCCGTTGCCTGTATCGGTCGAGACAACCTGTCTCCGACGGTGCGCTACCACCAGGATTCCGGCGTCGCGGGAGAGAACTGGGTTGTAGCTTCCCACTACGGGGAACTCGGCGGATACCACTGCCATGCCGGATCGAAGATATTCCCGCTCTGCCGGATCGGGCTGTTTGGCGCGATCCGCCACGTCGAGGGTGTGCAGGCGCTCGCGGCGCTCGGCTGCAAGATCGTCATCCGCAGCAGAGGCCGGCGCTGCTGCGCTCGCAAGGCCTTCGACGAGGATGCCCAGGAGAATCGTTCGTCGATTTGTGATTGGCGCACCCGCAAGGTTCGCCGGTTCGGCACGTCCACGAAGCCTTGGCGCGTATCCAAGCCGGTGATCGCCAGCGCCCACGGACATGCGATCGGCAAGGGGTTCGAGCTGGCGCTCCTGGGCGAAGTGACCGTTGTCGCTTCGGGTTCGCAACTCGGCTACAAGGAGGTCCAAACCGGCATCTTCGGGCACGGCACGGTTTTGCCGTGGCATGTGCGGAGGCAAGCGGCCAGGGTGCTGACCGGACTCGAGATCACGGCAGCCGAGAGGAAGGAACTCGACCTGTTCAACGAGATTGCTGCGCAGGAGCTTCTCGCCGGGCGGATCCAGAGGAAAGCAACGCGCATGGCAGGGTTGTCGCGGGAAATTCAGCCGATGCAGGAGATGCATCTCAATCGTGTCTGCGAGACGCTGGGGTCCCGCACCGCGACGGACTACAATCTCGAACCGGTTGCGATCATGGGTGCGCAGCGCGCGCCGGAATACGCGGGGTGCTCCAGGATGACCCGCGAGGAGCGACTTCGCGCGGCACTCGAGCACGCCACTGCGCGCTGTGCGGGGCTCGATGGAACCGATGCGTGGAGGGCAGACAATGAGCGGTAGGCCGGTATCGGGATGCAGCCGCATCAACCGGGCGGCTGCTTCCGGAACGCCTTCCGCGTTTCCGGTCGCTCGGCTGGATGCGCTTCTCCGCGGCCGGGCCCTTGTTGCGCCCGGACCAGCACGCAATCCGACGCCGCTGAGCGGGCCCCGGCGGACATTCCGCGGGAGGTCTGAATGGGCGGCGCACGTATCCCGCTCGCGCGCCGCGAGCAGGGGGTCGGCTGGCCTGAGCGCTCCAGCCGACCAGTGCGCTGAGTCTCAGGGAGGGACGATCGCATGGACTTTTCGCTGACCGAGGAGCAGGAGCTCCTCTACGACACCGTGCGGGACTTCACGGAGAGGGAATTGATCCCGCACGAAGGTGCCCTGGAGCGCACCGGCGAACTCCCGCGCGAACTCGAGATGAATCTTCGCCACAAGGGAATGGAGTTGGGCCTTCATGCCTGCAACATGCCGGAAAGCGTCGGAGGCGCGGGGCTGGATTGCGTTTCCTTCACGCTGGTCGAGAAGGCGCTTTCCCGCGCGTCGCTGGCGTTGGCGGATTGCGTTCGGCGGCCGTCGAATATCCTTGGGGCCTGCGAGGGCGAGCAGGTGAGCCATTTCCTCGAACCGGTGATGCGAGGTGAAAAGCGCGATTGTATCGCGATGACCGAACCCGAAGCCGGATCGGACCTGAAGGGGATGAAGACCCGGGCCGCGAAGGATGGTGCCGACTGGGTCATCAACGGGACCAAGCACTTCATCTCGAACGCGCAGATCTCCGACATCGTGATCCTGTTTGCGACCACCGGCGAGGACGAAACGGAGAAGGGGCCGCGCCGGCGGTTCTCCTGCTTCCTCGTCGATCTCGATGCGCCCGGAGTAGTAGTTGCGCCGGGATATGGCCATGTCGGGCATCGGGGCTACTACAACAATGTTCTTCATTTCGACAATGCGCGGGTTGGCGGCTGGCAGATGCTTGGGGCCGAGGGGGAAGGATTCAGTCTCGTCAACGAGTGGCTTGGGCCAGGACGCCTGACGGTGGCGGCCGTTTGCCAGGCGCGCGCCGAGCGCGCGTTCGAGGTCGCCCTCCGTTACGCCGCTGAACGCCGGCAGTTCGGGCAGCCAATCGGCAAGTTCCAGGGGATTTCGTTTCCGCTCGCGGACATGGCCACCGACATCCGGCTGGGCGACCTGCTCCTGTTGAACACCGCATGGAGGGTGGATCAGGAGGCGCCCACCATGGTCGAGGATTGCGCCATGGCCAAGGTCTGGTGCTCCGAGATGCTGGGCCGCGTCGCCGACCAGGCGATCCAGACCTGCGGCGGAATGGGCGTGATGGCCGACCTGCCCCTGGAGCGCATCTGGCGCGATGCCCGCGTCGAGCGGATCTGGGAGGGTACAAGCGAGATCCAGCGACATATCATCAGCCGCCAGTTGCTGCGGCCCCTTGGCGCGTAGGAGAGGATGCCATGCCGGATGTGAAGACGGAGGTCCGGGGGCGGGTCCTTGAAATCACCCTCGATCGCCCGAAGGCGAATGCGATCAACGCGGAAACCAGCAAGGCGATGGGCGAAGCGTTCAGGCGCCTCAAGGACGATGCCGGGTTGTCGGCCGCGATCGTCACCGGCGGCGGAGAACGCTTCTTCTCCGCCGGCTGGGATCTGAAGGCCGCCGCCGCAGGAGAATCGCCAGACGCCGACCAGGGCGTGGGCGGGTTCGCCGGCCTGACCGAGTACTGGGATCTGAAGAAGCCGGTAATCGCCGCGGTGAACGGCATCGCGTTTGGCGGCGGGTTCGAGCTGGTGCTGGCGGCAGACCTGATCGTGGCTGCCGACTATGCGGAGTTTGCGCTGCCGGAAGCAGCGATCGGCCTCGTCCCCGATGCCGGCGGCGTGATTCGATTGCCGCGCCGCCTTCCACGCGCCATCGCGATGGAGATGATGATGACCGGCCGGCGGGTGAACGCGGTCGAACTGGCGCGATGGGGTCTCGTCAACGACGTCGTTCCCGGCGAACAGCTCCTGCCGGCCGCGCGCGAACTGGCGGAACGCGTTGCTGCTTGCGCACCGCTCTCGCTTCAGGCGATCAAGGAAATTGACCGGGCGACCCAGGGAGCGGGCGAAAGGCATGCCTATCGCATCATGCGGGAAGCCGATTTGCCGGTGTACCGGAAGCTGTATGGCAGCGAGGATGCCGCCGAGGGGATCGCCGCGTTTGCCGAAAAGCGGGATCCCGTCTGGAGCGGACGCTGACCATGGCCGAGCGGTACGATGCTCCCTTGCCCTGGACCGGCGAAGTCGCCGCGCCGCTGACACTGTTCCGCACGGCGGTGCGGCTTGAATGGATTGACGAATTCGAGCACGTCAACATTGCGCACTACCTGACGGTCTGCGACCACGCCAATTGGGCGTTCTGGAACTGGCTCAACGGGCCCGAGGGGACGACCGGGGCGCGCGAGGGGCACGAATACGTCATTGTCGAGAACCATGTGCGCTATCTCGACGAGCTGGCGCTTGGAACGCCGATCCATGTGACCACCCAGCTTCTGAATTTCGATGCGAAGCGCTATGTGCTGCTCCATCATGTCTACAAGTCCGAAACGGGCGCCCTGGCGGCGACCAACGAGGTGAAGTGCCTCGCCTTTGATCTTGCCGAGCGCCGCGCCGAGGCATGGAGGCCGTTTGTCGCCGAGCGCCTTGCGCTGATTCACCGTTCCCATGCCGAGCTCGGCAAGCCTCTCTGGGCTGGGGAGGGAATTGCGTTGAAGGGACGCTGAGGGCAGCGCGCCTGGGTTGCGCTCCGCGCGGCTCCCGGTCGGGGGAGATTCTGACCCGCTTCGTCGCGGGCGCGACCCGCAAGTTCCGCATTCGACGCGTTGCCCGCGCGGATCGAGTCCTACCGTCGCCCGATCGGCGATCAGGCGCCTTCAAGTCAACGCCCGGTTCTCTGCCGGGGATGCTCGAGGCCGTGCGCGGGCGCATCGGCAACGGGTGCATCGGCTTCTTGCGGCAACGGGATTCGCCATCGGCAATTCTCTCCGGAAGCGACGGAGAATCCGGCGATATGGACTCTCGCTGCCCCGCTCTTGGCGGGTGCCGGCCTCTTCCGCCTCGCCGGAATCCTGCCGAGAATGTCGGCAGGGCGGTGCGACCCTCCATTGCCTCGTCTCGGAAACGGATCGCGGCGGCGGGTGTCCGGCGGCGATCACGAAGCCCGTCAGTCCCCGCTGTGCCAGGCCCGTCCCAGGAGCCGGTTCCCGGGGGAGCGGGCGGAAATCCCTCGCGGAGTCGAATTTCGCTCCGGCAGCGCGGACGGTGATGGCGGAGGTCGCCGCCGCGCCTGTCGGCTTTCCGATGGACAACGGGCCGCGGACCGAGCCGTTTCGCTTCTGGAGCAGGGCGCCCGGCGCGCGAGATTGCAGTTGGAGAGGAGGCCAGAGATCAGCCTCAGCCAGCCTCGGTCCGGGCACGCCTATCGGCGCTTACCTTGGGCGAAAGACCCGGCTTGGCGGGAACCATGGGGTGCCGAATTCGTCGCTCGAATTGGCCAGGAGGGCAACACCGGCAAATGAATACCCGGATCCGCGATAGCGCGCAGACGTCTCCGCCTGTCATTTCTGCCGACCGGACCCGGGTCCCAGTTGAACCGGTCGGCCGGGGCGGTTGCGCGCAGGAGCTGTGGTGATGGCTCCTCCTGTTTCCAAGTCAGGTGCGTTGTGGCATGACTCGGGACCGGTCGGGACACGGCCGGTCGATCGAGCGAATCGTCGGACCGGTCGTGTTGAACCGCGATTGCGGTGCGGGACAGGTTCAGCACCGTCAGGCGCAACATCGGGAGCATGGGGATGAAGGCAGCTGTCGCGCGGGGAGTGGGAGAGCCGCTCCGAATCGAGGATGTCGACGTTGCCGACCCGATCGGCCACGAGGCGCTGGTGCGGGTCGCCGCGACGGGCGTGTGTCGCACCGACCTCCACTTTATGGAAGGTCTGTATCCGGCCGACTTCCCCACAGTATTCGGGCATGAGTCGGCCGGTGTGGTGGAGGCGGTCGGCGATCAGGTCGTCCATGTCCGCCCGGGGGACCACGTGATCTCCTGCCTGTCCGTTTTCTGCGGCCACTGCGAGGCCTGCGTGACCGGCCATCTCGTCAACTGCGAGCGCCCGCAGGACGTCAATCGCCGACCCGGCGACCCCCCGCGCCTCAGCCAGAACGGAGAGCGGGTGCACCAGTTCGTCAACCTCTCCTCCTTCGCCGAGTGCATGCTGGTGCACGAGCATGCAATCGTGAAGATCCGCAAGGATATGCCCCTCGATCGCGCGGCGCTCATCGGTTGCGGGGTGACCACCGGAGTCGGCGCAGTGCACAACACTGCCCGGATCGAGGTGGGCAGCACGGTAGCGGTCATTGGCCTCGGGGGGGTTGGTCTTGCCGCTGTCAACGGTGCCGCGATATCGGGAGCGGGGCGAATAATCGCCATTGATACCAGGGGCTCCAAGCTAAACCTCGCGAAGCATTTCGGGGCCACCGATGTCGTTGATGCCTCGCGGGTCGACCCCGTGGAGAAGGTTCGGGAAATGACAGGGGGCGGCGTGCACTACTCATTTGAGGCGATCGGCCTCAAGAGAACGAGTGAGCAGGCATTCGAGATGCTGCGTCCCGGCGGCACCGCCACCGTCATCGGCATGGTCCCGGTTGGCCAGAAGCTCGAGATCGACGGCGAGAGCCTGCTCTACGAGAAGCGTCTCCAGGGCTCGAACATGGGCTCGAACCGTTTCCCGGTCGACATGCCTCGCTATGTCGATTTCTACCTTGCCGGCAGGCTCCATCTCGATGAGATGATCTCTGAGCGCATCCGCCTCGATCAGATCAACGAGGCGTTTGATGCGATGAAGGCGGGCGAAGTTGCACGCAGCGTGATCGTGTTCGATTGAGAGCCCGGGGGCGGCCGGCGCAGGGATCCGGCCGTCTGGGCTTCGAGACACGGGCGACAGGCGTCTGGACCAGGGCAACATTCACCGGGGCCATCGAGAGCGGAAACGGCCGGTCTCCTGCGGGGCGAACCGCCAGGCCGTTGTTCGGCACGGCGTGCCCGGTTGCAACCGCGATGTCCGCGCGAGGGTGAGCTCCGCGCGACGGAAGCGGAAGGGGACGGCACATCCTCGCCCGTGCCGCTGCCGCCCGGCAGCGGCATCTCGCCGGTTCTGCCGGAACCGCCTGCGTCTGCGGTCGCATCGAGGCGGTGTCGCCCCGAGCGCTCGCGAGTGCGGCCAATTCGGGGGAGAGGACGCGCCCGCCGGTGGAACCTCGCGGCTTCAACTCCGGAAGCGCTCAATGGTCAGGTACACGATCTCCGGCGGCATGTTGAATCGAACGGGAAGGATGCTGGTACCGATTCCGCTCGTCACGTACATCGCCTTGCCGTTTTCCTCGATCAGTCCATAGGCGTGGCGCCTTGGGGCGAGACTCGGAAGGACCGGCGCTCCGAGCACGGGCAGGTACACCTGTCCGCCATGGGTGTGGCCCGCAAGGTAGATCAGGCTGCGGCTCGGCGTGTCCCGGAAGCTGGCGGGACCATGGGCGATGACGATCACGGAATCCCCTTCCGGAACCGGTTCCAGGGCTTTCGCCGGCAAGGGCCGCCGCGTCGAATCGTCAGCCAGACCCGCGATCCAGAGGGGACCGCAGGCCAGGTCCAGGCGGATCGCATCGTTCTCCAGGACGGTGATGCCTCCCGACTCCAACGCGGTCCCGACGCGGTTGCCATCGGATCGCCAATCATGGTTGCCGAGGACCGAGATGACACCGAGCGGCGCGCGCAACTCCGAGAGGACCGCCGCGATGGGCTCCGGCGGGATTCTTGTGCCGCCGGCGACGCGGTGCGAGACGTAATCACCGAGCAACAGGACCAGATCCGGCTTGCCGGAATTGATTCGATCGACGATCTTGGCCAGCCTCGCCAGGCTGGAATGCGGTGCGCCGATGTGAAGGTCACTGGCAATGGCGAGGCGTACTGGCCGGCAAGGGCCGTGGGCATGCGCGAAGCGCAATTCGCGAACCCGGAGAAGCCGTGGTTCGATCAGGAGGCTCCAGGTGCCGAGGCCGGCAATCAGAAGGCCGAGACAGGCAACGGCGATAACCACTTGCACGATTCTCCCGGTCTCAGCCCCGGTCTCGACGATGGCAAACCGGCCGCCGCGGGAAATGGGTCGCCGCCGTCTGAACGGTGGATTGGCTGGCCGGGGGAGCTCTCCAGGTTTGCCACCCGGGCCGCGCGCATCCGGAACTTCTTCACCATCCGTCCTTCACGCAGACAGGGATCGGGAGCCCGTTCGCCCCTCGGCACGGCCGGGGCCAGACCGGCATCCTCTGACAGAAATGCAGGCGCGGTCGCACGGACGCCACGCCCTTGTCCCGGACTGGCGGGAGGAACAGGATCGGCCGAGGGCCATGAATTCGCTCATCATACGATCCGGGCCGGTCACCGGTCTCCTGCATGAGTCATATCGGATTCGCAAGGTGGACTGCGGAAGGCTGCCGGCGATGCCCCGCGATCCCTGTCTTCGAGGACAGGACGGAACGCGCGGCGCACGGTTCGGGAGCCGGCGCGCAATCCACCCGGCTGCCTTCGACCCTCCGGCGGAGCGGGATGTTATTCAGGCCTCTTCCTGTGAGCGTTCCTTGCGTCTGCGAAGTGCGAACTGAAGCGAAAGAACGAATCCGACGATGATCAACCCGAAGGGATACACGAGCGCTTTCGCTGGCCGTCCCGGCTCCGATACATCAACCTCCGTGATGTAGTCGCCCCAGGTCAGGCCCATCGTTTCTCCCAACCCGTTGAATTCGAGATCCAGCACTTCGTACGCGCCATTTCGAGCCGATGCGGGCCCGAGCGTCAGGCCGAAATCCTCGACAGTCCACGTCGTGCTGTCGTCTTCCGGCCGGGCGACGAGAAGTCTCAGACGATCACCGTAGTCCGTGTCGCGCAGGACATGGAGCCGGACCGTTCGCCCGGGTGGCGCGATTTCCGAACCCTTGGCGAAGGTTGCAAGCGGCGCCGTCCGGTATTCCGGCCAGAACTGGTCGAGCACGAAATCCGGCCGGAAGAGAGAGATCATCGCCGCGACAAGAAGCACCGATTCAAACCAGCGCAGACGCACCAGGAGCCAATTCTGGGTGACGGAGCAAAAGCACAGCAAAGCGATGAGCGAGACAACGAAGACCATGATCCCGTGCCACCAGCTCTCCACGCCGATGAGAAGCAGTTCCGGGTTGAAAATGAAGATGAACGGCAGGATGGCGGTGCGGATGTCATAGAGAAAGGATTGCACGCCGGTCTTCAGCGGATCGGCCCGCGAGATCGCGGAGGCTGCGAACGCGGCGAGGCAAACGGGCGGTGTCGAATCCGCCATCAATCCGAAGTAGAACACGAAGAGATGGATCGCGATCAGTGGAAATTCCAGCCCGGCAGCCATGCCAAGTTCTACGAGTACTCCTGAAAGTAGGGATGCGACAACGAGATAGTTCGCTGTCGTAGGCAGGCCCATGCCCAGTACGAGACAAAGCACGGCGGTCAGGCCGAGGAGAATGTATACGTTGTTTCCGGCGATGGCTTCGACCACGCCAATCATGGCATTGTTCAGTCCGGTCGAAGATACAGCGCCGACAATGATGCCGGCTGCGGCGACCGCAATCCCCACCGTGGCCATGCTCTTCGAGCCGCTGATCATTCCCTGGCCGATCGTGCGGACAGCGTCGATGAGCGGTTGAAGGGGCTGTTCGGACTCGCGCCAGGAGAGGAGCGCCAGCACGATCAGGATGGCAACTGCGCACGCAATTCCCCAGAGAGCTGCGCCAATCGGATGGAGTCCCGCTACCCAGTTCAGCACGCCGCTGAGGAGCACCGGTGCGGATACGGAGGCGATGAGGCCCCAGCGCGGGGCGCCGGGATGCAGTAGCCGTGTGGTCGCGATGACGAGCATCGTCCAGATGACAGCGTAGAACACTGCACTGCTGGCGCTCCACCGCTCGACCATCAGGAGATAGACGAGCACGACAATCGGCATCGTGAAGTGAATGCCGCCGATGAAGGTGCGCCAGAAATGCGGCAGTCCGGAGCGAGGCAGGCCCGAAAGATTGAGCCGCAAGGCCTCGAGGTGGGACAGATAGAAGAGCGCGATGTAGCTGATGATCGCCGGGATGAAGGCATGGACCACGACTTCGAAATAGGAGATTCCGATGAACTCCGCGATGATGAATGCGGCAGCACCCATGATGGGCGGCATAATCTGGCCATTGGTGGACGCGGCAACCTCGATGGCGCCGGCCTTGACGGCTGGCATGCCCGTCTTCTTCATGACCGGAATGGTGAACGTTCCGGTTGTGACCACATTGGCGATGGAGGAGCCCGATATGGCGCCGGTCATGCCGGAGGCGAGGATTGCCGCCTTGGCCGGGCCTCCCCGGTACCGGCCGACCATGGCGAAGGCAAGGTCGAGAAAATATCGTCCGGCGCCGGCCGCTTCGAGGAGGGAGCCGAACAGGACGAACAGGAAGACGAAAGTGACGGAGACATCGATTGGGATGCCGAAGATCGCTTCACCCCCGAGCCACTGGTATCCGATCAGTCGGCGAATGGAGACGCCCTTGTGGGACAGGACTTCGTGCAATGTTTCGCCGAGCAGGGCGTATGCGATCACCACCGCCCCTGCAGCCGCAAGTCCGAGCGCAAAGGGGCGAGTGCGGCGCTTCGCGATGGCCGCCGCCCAGAATACGGCGCCCAGATAGAAGAGCACAATTTCAATTCGCTGGCCGAAAACCGAGTAGACCAGGAACACGCTGGCAACGATCACCAGCGGAAACCCGATGCTGCGGCGGGTCGCCTCGAGCAGCAGGGCAATGCCGGCACCGCCGAGCAAAGCCTCGACCGGTATCAGAAGGCCGAACCATTCCACCTCGAGCAGGATGCCCTGCCGGCCGACGAGGCCCCGGTATGCGAGGAAGAGGTAGAGAGCCACAAGCGCCGCGACGGCGGCGAGGGCCAGGTCGACCAGCGGCAGACCGCTTTCTTTCCGGTTTCTGGATGCCGGGTAGATCAGGTAGACGAGGAGGAATGCGAATGCAAGGTGGATGCCTCGCTTCTGCACGTCAATCAGCCACAGGGCGGAGGGCAGAGGCGACGCAATCCAGAGTTGGAAAAGGGCCCAGGCGATTGCGACAACGCCGATGGCAAGGGCCAGTCGCGGCCCGATGGTCCGGCCCGTATCTTCGAGCGCTTCAAGCTCGCGCTGAACCGTGTCTGCCGGTTCGGTGCCGGGCAAGGATCGATCGACCGAATCCGGGGATGGCATTCGCGGGATACGCGAGCAAGCGCGTATCCCGCGTCGTAGAGCCGATTACATCAGGCCCTTTTCCGTGTAGTAGCGCACGGCGCCAGGGTGCAGCGGGGCAGACAGTCCGTCTGTGATCATCTTGGCGGGATCGAGATTCGCGAATGCCGGATGGAGCTTGCGGAAGTCGTCGATGTTCTCGAAGACCGCCCGCACAAGTTCGTAGACCAGGTCTTCATCGGCATCAGCCGAGGTCACGAACGTGGCCATCACGCCGAAGGTTGTGACGTCGGAATCCGTGGTCGAATAGGTCCCGGCCGGAATCGTGGCGAATGCGTAGTACGGGTTATCGTTGACCAGCATCTTCTCGGCATCGCCATCAAGATCGATAATGCGTGCGCCACAGCCGTCTGTTGCGACCGCGACACCGGCGTTGGGAACGCCGACCGTGTAGCCATAGGCGTCGATTTTGCCGTCGCACAGCGCATTCGACTGTTCGCTCGACGTGAGTTCGGTCGCCTGGGCGAATGCGTCGACTTCCGTCCCGTGCGCCTGCATCAGGACTTCCATGGTCCCGCGCTGACCGGAGCCCGGATTCCCGATATTGACCCGCTTGCCCATGAGATCATCCCAGGTGCCGATCTCGGAATCCGAACCGACGATGATGTGGAACGGCTCCGGATGGACCGAGAAAACGGCCCGGAGCTTGTCAAAGCAGGTGACCCTTTCGCTGGAGCAATTGACCGCATGGTACTGCCAGTCGGATTGCGCCACACCGAAATCCAGTTCCCCTTCGGAGATCTGGCCAATGTTGTACGTGGAGCCACCCGTGGATGGCGCCGAGCAACGGATGCCGTGCTGGCGAGCGCCGTCTCGGCCTTCCCCGGCTTCCTTGTGGATCAGCCGGCAGATCGCGTTTCCGACCTGAAAATACACCCCGGTGGGGCCGCCGGTTCCGATCGCGATGAAACTGCGTTCGGCCGCGTTGGCGCCGGCCGGAGACAGCAAGACTGCTGCGGCAATGGCTGCGCATGCCATAGTCACAGATCGAATGGAATTTCTCATGGGACCCTCCTTGTAGTGTCAAAAACCGTGCTTTTGAGTGGTTTTCCACATTCTAGCCCGAACTTCCGTTCCTGTCCGCTTTGCGAAAATGCGCGAATTTGTCTGACTTGACGCCCGGTTTTCGCAGGATCGTCTGAATATCCCGCAATTTTGCGGCCGCGACGGCCGTTTTCCAGGACTTTGCCTCGGTTCCGGCACCATTCCGCAGTCCGGCATTTCCACATTCCTAGTCAGTAATAGTATCCCACGATCTTGACCTTCATCTATGATATATATACAATATGAGCCACATGACGGGCCAGGAGCTAGTCAGTATGCATATCGAGACCACCCGCAATCCCAAATCCACGTGCCACCTGCTGCGCCAGTCGTACTGGGAAGAGGGAAAGCCCAAGAAGCGCACGCTCTGCAACCTCTCCGCGTTGCCCGAGCATGCCATCGAGGCCTTGCGCAAGGCCCTGAAGCGCGGCCCCGTCCTCGACCCCGGCGACCGCACCGCCACGGTGCTTTCCAGCCGTGCCCACGGTGCGGCCAGCGCCATCCTGGGCATGGCGCAGTCCTGCGAGCTCGACCGGATCCTGTTCCACCGCTCCAGTCGCCAGCGCAGCCTGGCGCTGGCCATGATCGCCGGCCGCCTGCTGCGCCCCGGCGCCAAGTTGCGCCTCGAGAGGGAACTGAGCCGAGAAGGCAGCACGACCCTGGGCGCCCTGCTCGGCATCGAGGGCGCCACGGTGGACGAGCTCTACGATGCGATGGACTGGCTGCGAGCGCGCCAGGCGTCCATCGAACGCAAGCTCGCCAGGCGCCATCTCACCGAAGGCGGCCTGGTGATGTTCGACGTCTCCTCCAGCTACTTCGAAGGCTCCGCCTGCCGCCTCGCGCGGCTCGGATACTCCCGCGACCACAGGCGCGACCGGCCGCAGGTGGTCTACGGCATGCTCTGCACCGCCGAGGGCTGCCCCGTGGCCATCGAGGTGTTTGCTGGCAACACCGCGGACCCCATGACCCTCGCCAGCCAGGTGTGCAAGATGCGCGACCGCTTCGGCATCCGGCAGATCGTTCTGGTCGGCGACCGTGGCATGATCACCCAGGCCCGCATCGACGCGGACCTGGCTCCCGCCGGCGTGCACTGGATCACCGCGCTGCGCGCCGACACCATCCGCAAGCTGGTCCGCAAGGGCACTATCGCGCCGGACCACTTTCAACCCTGGCAGATGGCCCGCGTCCGCTCCCCGGACTTCCCCGGGGAAAGGCTGATCGTCTGCTTCAACCCGTTGCTCGCCGCGGAGCGCCGCCGCAAGCGCAACGCACTGCTGCAGGCAACCGAGGACGCCGTGCGCGAGCTCGCCGACCTCTACCAGCAGGGATCCATCGACCGCGACGAACTCAACCAGCGGCTCGGCACCCTGCGTCGGCGCAAGATGGCCAAGCACTTCCTGTTCCACTTCGAGGAGCCCGACGCAACCTTCTCCTTCGAGCGCAACGCAGCCTCCATCGACGCCGAAGCCCGGCTCGACGGGCTCTATGTCATCCGAACCAATCTCGACCAGACCGCACTCGACGACGCCGACACCGTGCGCGCATACAAGGCTCTCGCCCGCGTAGAACAAGCCTTCCGTTCCCTGAAGACCCTCTCCCTGCGCGCCCGCCCCATCTTCCACTGGCGCGATGAGCGCGTCCGCGCCCACTTCTTCCTCTGCATGCTGGCCTACTACCTGGAATGGCACATGCGCCAAAAACTCAAACCGCTGATGTTCGCCGAGGAAACCCCGCCCCGGAACGAAAACCCGGTCGCCCCGGCCCCCCGCTCAAAGGAGGTCAGGCGCAAGCAGCGCACCCGCCGAAACCGCGACGGCCTGCCCGTCCTCGGCTTCCGAGATCTCCTCGAGCACCTCGGAACCCTCTGCGCAACCGAAATCGATACCGGGAACGGCTTCTCCCTATCCGTGCTCACCCGGATGAAGCCCCTGCAGGAGAAAGCCTTCTCCCTGCTCGGCCTCAAACCACATCCCGCTCCTCAGCCACGCGAGACGGAGACAATACCCCGCAAACCTGTCCAGTAAGCAACCGTCTCGGACTCGCGGAAACCGCCGTAGGAGCACGCTGTTACAATGCTCGCGAAAATGGAAGTTCGGTCTAGCGGTCGGTGAGCGCTTCGCACAACAGCGCCCCGCCCGGTTTGCCCGGAAATTCGGCCCTGCATTCGCGGGGCTGCCGTCCGCCGCGAGTTACCGACCGGCCGACCTTGGTCCCTGCCGAACCCCGTCCTTGTGTGCCACATCGGTCGCTGCCCGCGTGGGAGATCCGGAGATGGCGGTGCGAGGCCGACTGAGCTCCGTCCTGCGGCCGTTACTTGCATGCGACCCGGTGGGGTGCGTACCGGCTCATCCATGTCCCGAGGTTCGCCGCCGCCCCCTGGAAACTTCGGGGAGCGCGGATCGGAACCGGGCCGCGCTCGACCCCGGCCGCTCCGGTTCCGCCGACCGCCATCGGGTGGTTAAGATCGGTGGGGTCCGCGCCGGAGCCGACGCGGGCCACGATCACGAGATCGGCATCCCGGTTGCCTGCAGAGGTCGACAATGCCCCGCAACGCAAGACGCCATCCCCGCTACGACGTGCTCTTCGAGCCTGTCGCGATTGGCCCGGTCACCGCAAGGAACCGCTTCTACCAGGTTCCGCATTGCAACGGCATGGGACACCGGCACCCGACCTCCCTGGCCTGGATGCGGGGAGTCAAGGCGGAGGGCGGATGGGCGGTGGTATGCACCGAGGAAGCGGATATTCATCCCACTTCCGATGTGAGCCCGTACAACGAGCTTGTGCTCTGGGACGACCGGGACATTCCGATGCTGGCGCGAATTGCGGATCGAATCCACGAGTTCGGCGGGCTCGCAGGGATCGAATTGGCGTACAACGGTCCGAACTGCCCCAACCACTACTCGCGTGAAGTTCCGATGGCGCCGTCGGCAATGCCGGTCGCGTCTTCTGTCTGTGACCCGGTTCAGGCCCGCGCCATGAGCAAGCGGGACATTCGAGACCTTCGCCGCTGGCATCGGGCGGCAGCGCTCCGGGCGAAAAAGGCCGGGTTCGACCTCATCTACGTCTACGCTGGCCACTCCCTCAGCATCCTGCATTACTTCCTCTCCCGGCACTGCAACTGCCGGACGGACGAATATGGCGGATCGCCGGAGAATCGGGTGCGGCTGCTCAAGGAGATCCTCACCGACACCAGGGAAGCGGTGGGCGACACCTGCGCGGTGCCGTGCCGGATCGCCACCGATGAGCTGCTCGGTTCGAACGGGCTTCAGAGTATGAACGAATATTCGGGCCTTCAATTGTCGCTGGCTTTGCAATGGGTTGCGATATGGAGACGATTGACATGATCAATGGGTAATTTACGCTTGGCTGCTTGAATCGCTTGAATTGCTTGAGTATGGCGGTTCCCCGACCAGCCGGCTGCTGGGGCAGCGAGTTACTTATCCATTGGCAGTGGCGCTATCTCATTGCCAGTTGGTAGTAATTTGAATTCAGGGAATATTGAGTCGTACTCTCAGAGGGCGGAGGCCGAGGAGATGATCGGACTCATCGCCGAGTTGCCGGATCTCTGGGATGTGGCGCTTGCGCCTTGGGAGAATGATTCCCAGTCGTCGCGTTTCGGATCGGAGGGACGGCAGGAGCCGTTCGTCGAGGGGGTGAAGAAGCTGACCACAAGGCCGGTCGTCGGCGTGGGGCGATACACCTCGCCCGACCGGATGGTTTCGGTGATCAGGAAGGGGATCGCAGACTTCATCGGCTGCGCGCGGCCCTCGATCGCGGATCCGTTTCTCCCGAAGAAGATCGAGGAAGGGCGGCTCGAGGACATTCGGGAATGCATCGGCTGCAACATCTGCGTCTCCGGTGACGCCACCCTGTCGCCGATCCGGTGCACCCAGAATCCGACCATGGGCGAGGAGTGGCGCAGGGGTTGGCACCCGGAGCGCATCCGCGCGCGGGAATCGGACAAGCCCGTCCTCATCGTGGGTGCCGGTCCGGCAGGCCTCGAGGCGGCGCAGGCTCTCGGAAAGCGGGGCTATGACGTGACCCTGGCGGAGAAGAGCACCGAACTCGGTGGCCGGGTCAACCGCGAGAGCCGGCTGCCGGGACTCGCCGAATGGAGACGGGTCCGGGACTACCGCGAGCAACAGCTTCATCAGCTTCCGAACGTGAAGATCTACTTCCATTCTGACCTGGATGCGGAATCCGTGCTGCAATTCGGCTTTGCGAGAGTCGTGGTTGCCACCGGCGCGCGCTGGCGGACGGACGGTGTCGGACGCTGCTGGAAACGGCCCCTGCCGATTGCCGAAGGAGCACGGATTCTCTCTCCTGACGACATCATGGATGGCGAAGCGGTGCCGGAGGGAAAGCGGGTCGTGGTCTGGGACGATGACAACTATTACATGGGCGGTGTGATCGCGGAATTGCTCGCCGACAGGGGTTGCAGCACGGTTTACATGACGCCTGCCGCCGAAGCGTCGACCTGGACCCGGCATACGCTGGAACAGGGGTTCATCCAGGCCAGACTCCTGGAGAAGGGAGTGGAAATCCGGAGCTTCACCAACCTGACCTCGGTCTCTGAAGGCACGGTTACCGCGTCTTGCGTGTTCACGAAACGAACCGAGGCAATCGATGCGGATGCAGTGGTGCTGGTCACCTCACGGGCACCGGAAGACCGCCTCGTGCGCGGCCTTGCGGCGCGTGAGGAGGACTGGAACGATGCGGGAATCGACTCCGTGACAGCCATTGGCGATGCGCTCGCCCCGGCGACCATAGCTCACGCGGTCTACGCGGGGCGCCGGTACGCGGAAGAGCTTGACGGCCCGCCGGTAACTGGCGACGAGGTGCCTTTCAAGCGTGAAATCGCTGAGCTCGCGCCACCCGACTGAACTTTCGTCCCGTTCCGGCTGGACCTGACTCGCTTCTTGCGTGCCGGAGTCCTGCAACTCCCTCAAGTCTCAATCGTTTCATACCGGGCGCGGACGTCCTCGATCCCGGCAACGATGATCTCCTCCAGGACATCAAGATCGAGATCGGTGAGCTTGTTCACATACAGGCAGGACTTGCCAATCCTGTGCTTGCCGAGCCGTTCCAGCATATCGCCCATCTTCGCGTAACCCGGCATGATGTAGAACACCAGACCGGCCTTGCGAGGGGAGAAGCCGGTCATCAGGAAATCCCCTTCGCGACCGCTTTCATACTTGTAGTGATATTCGCCATAGCCGATGATCGACGGCCCCCACATTCGCGCCGTCATCCCTGTTACGCGCGCGAATACGTCAAGAAGTGCCTCGGCATCGGCTCGCCGGTTCGGATGCTCGATGGAGGCAACAAATTCACGGGGGCTCATTGCGGTTGGCCGCGTCTTGTTTTCATTCCTTGTGGCCATGGTTCGTTTCTCCTCTGGCGGACGACAACGTGAATTGACAGGCGGTCCAATCGCGGAGGCAGAAGAACAATTCTGGTACAGGACTCGGGCCAAAGCACTGTATGGGAGATACTCCTCTGCTCGCCCGGATCGGGTCCGTCGCGTTTCAAAATAGCGGCAACAGCGTCTGGCGGAGGGAGTACACATCCTGCCTTCGCGGACGTAGCGTGCGCGCCGAGATCCCTTGTGGATGGTGCGGATCGAGCCGCACAGGTCCCCGTCGCGCTGGACACGACGCCAACGCCCACGGCTTTGCTACGCGTAGCAGTCGCTGAGGGAGACACCCAACACCCGGAACATCGCGGTTGCCGGCAAGTTCGGTTCGGTCCGCCTGTTCGAGTTCGAAGCCCGCCCGGGCACCGTGCCGGCCTCCCGAGCGAACCAGACCGCGGCTGACTTCGGAATCTCCGGTTCCTCGCGAAGCCGATGATTCTCACGACGCAGCCGGCGCGGCTCCTTGAGCTAGCTGGGAACTCGTCAGACCGTCATCACGACGACCGTCGTCGCGGTCGGACTGACGCACCCAGTTGCAGATCCTTTGAGCACTGCACCGGAACTAGCGTACCGGCTCTCCCGCCGAACGGCCCGACCGGACTCGTCCGACCATCTGGCGCCGGAACTCCGGCGCGCACGGCGGATGAATCTCCAGGTTTGACACCGTCTTCGCACAGTCTGAGGGTGTCCAATGCATACAGACGCGAATCGCCATGTGTCATTCGTCGGGACCACCGTTGCGCAGAAGTGTGACAACCGAGAGCCGCAGACTGCCCCAACCCCGTCGCGATCGGACCGCGAACTCCAAACCACGCCGTTATGAAGTCGCCCAGGCCAACCGATCCGGTCGCAACCGGCCAGTTATTCAGCGATCTGTTGGACGAATGACCGATAATATTGTCCCCGAGCCCTCTCAGCCGGGCCTAATCGGTTATGGTCGAAGCCCGTGCGAACGGCGAAAAATTATGGGGAGATATCAATGTGTGGCTTCGTGTGCCTTTGGCAAGTGGGCGATTCGGCGCTGGCGCGGCGAATGATCGACAGGATCGCCCACCGCGGACCCGACGGACTCGAGATCAAGCGCATCCCCGGTGTACCGGCGGTGATGGCGCACTGCCGACTCGCGATCATCGATCCCGATAACGGCACTCAGCCGATCCATAGCAACGACGAAGTTCTCGTTGCCAATGGCGAGATCTACAACTATGCCGATCTGCGAGCAGTTCTCGGCGGCAGCGCGTTCGAGACCGGCGGCGACAGCGAGACCATCCTGCACCTTTTTCGTTCCGGTGAACCGCGGTGGATTGCCAAGCTCGACGGGATGTTCGCATTCGTTCTCGCGACACCGAACCGCGTTATTGCCGCCCGCGATCCGCTCGGCATCAAGCCCATGTACAAGGCCAGGCTCGGCGGCGGAATCGTCTTCGCATCGGAGCTGAAGGCATTCGACGATATCGCCGTGGACGATGTCGAAGAGATTGCGCCCGGCGTCCTGTACGACAGTGTGGACGGACGTCGCAAATGGTACCGCATGCCGCAGGGCGCTGCGGAAATGCTTCCCGACGAAGATCCGGAACCGATGTGGAGGGAGCTGCGGATTGTGCTCGAAACCGCGGTACGCAAATGGATGGTCGCCGATGTGGAGGTCGGCTGCTTTCTCTCCGGCGGCCTGGATTCCTCGATCATCGCTGCGCTCGCGGCGCGAGCGAACAGCCGACCTCTGAAGACTTTCTCGGTCGGCACCGTCGGGAGCCCGGATCTGGAAGCGGCACGGCTCGTAGCCGATCACATCGGCTCCGACCACCACGAGCTGGTCTTCACCGCTGACGACGTGGCCGGCGCCTTGTCGCACGTGATCTATCACCTGGAAAGCGCCGATACGGACGTCGTGCGGAGCGCCCTACCGACCCACTTCGCCGCCACGCTCGCACGGCGATACGTCAAGGCGGTGCTGACGGGCGAGGGAGCGGACGAGCTCTTCGCCGGATATCGCTACCACCATGCCTATGCCGAAACTCCACGCGCGCTCGCCGACGAGATCACACGCTCGCTTTACGCCATGTACAACATCAATCTTCAGCGCGTGGACCGCATCACCATGGCTCAGGGACTGGAGGCGAGAACCCCGTTCCTCGACCACGATCTCATCGCCTTCGCCCAATCCATCCCGGCGTCTCTCAAGATGAAGGTGGTCGACGAAAGGACGCGCGCGACAACGGAGAAATGGGTGCTTCGCAAAGCCTGCGAAGACTTGCTTCCCGCGGAGGTGGTATGGCGCAAGAAGGCCCAGTTCGACGAGGGCACCGGCACGGTTCGTGCACTCGAGCGGGTACTGTCGAAGAAGATCGGGTCATCTGGTCCGGCCGATCGCGCACGGGAAGGGGAGTTTTACGAAAACCTGATTCGCGAACGATACAACCAGCCTGCGCTCATTTTCGATAACGCCGGAGAGTGGACCGCTCAACGCGTTGCCGCGTAACCGGGGCCGTGGCCGGGTGCGTTTCTGTCATGGCCTATGAGCGCAAAACTCCGTTAAGTTCCTCTAACGCATTGAATTTGTGTAATATCAGACGTCCGGACATCGCTCTCTTTTCGAGAGCCGGTTGTGGGTTGAATTATCGTATGAATTGATAGAGTTATGATTGAATTTTGGGGTTGACAGAGCGGTGGGATTCTGGCATAATAATATGAACCCATTATTCGGTATCCGAGGATCTCATGAACACACTTCCGATGGCGCCCGCGAACGCCACTACGATCGGCACTACGTGCTTTTCGTACCACGTTGATGGCGAACGGGTGGTGTATTTCACAAACCTGCAGCCGTTTGACTCGCACGACGTTTCGAGCATCCGGTCGTGGCGGCTTCGGATCGCGCGGTTCGCGGAGCACGGGATCCGTCGGGAAGATCTGGCGACGGCGTTCGGCGTTGGTCGTTCCACGGTGCAGCGGGCAGTGAACCGGTACCGGAGCAAGGGGGAGGAAGGGTTTCATGAGCCGCGCCGCGGGCGCGGTCCGAGCGCAATTGATGCCGACATGGCGCGGGAAGCGGACCGTCTTTTGAGTACGGGTCTGAGCGGCTCGGCGGTTGCGCGACGGCTTGGGATCCCGGTGCGGACGCTGAACGACAACCGTCGGCGGGGGGTTGTCGGGGGTGGGATGCCGGCCCGGGCGGCAAAGGCTGATCCGGTTCCGGACGCACCTGCGGAGCGGGAGGCGCCGCAGGAAGCACCGGAGCGAGACGCGCTGGAGCCGTCGATTGACCGAAGCGCACGGGACGCCCGCGACCGGGCAGCGCCGCTGGGCCGTGGAGCTCGGGACACGACGGGACGAATGCTGGCTGCGACGGGGCATCTGAGCGAGATCCGGCCGCAGTTTGCGGAACCGCTGTCGGTGGTCGCCGGCGGGGGGGGTGCTGGCCGGGCTCCCGATGCTGCTGAAGGAGGGGCTTCTGAACCACGCGCGGGCGTTCCTGTCGCTGCCCAAGGGGTATTACGGGTTGACCACCGTTCTGCTCTTCCTGGCGTTCCTCGTCTTGGCCCGGGTGCGCAATCCGGAGGCGCTCCGGCACCAAGTGCCCGGGGAATGGGGCGCGATCCTGGGCCTGGACCGCTGCCCGGAGGTGAAGACGCTGCGGCGCAAGATCAAGGCGCTGGGGCAGGATGTGCAGCAAGTGCGGAACTGGCAATCCTCCCTGGCGGCGGGATGGCTTGAGGAGGATCCGGAGGTCGGCGCCACGCTGTGCGTGGACGGGCATGTGAAGATCTATTCCGGTCGCAAGGGGAAATTGCCGAAGCATTTCGTAGCGCGACAGAAACTATGCCTGCCCGCCTCCACGAGCTATTGGATCAACGCGCTCGGCGGCAAGCCCTTCCTGTGCCTGAACAAGGCGCTGGATCCGACCATGACCCACGCGCTGGAGGCGGACATCCTGCCTGCGCTGGAGAAGCTGGGCATGCTGGGCCCGGAGGCGCCGGATCTTACCGCCCCGGATGCCGGCGAGCCCGCCCTGACGCTGGTCTTTGACCGGGAAGGCTGGAGCCCGGCACTGTTCAAGCGCCTCGCCCGGCGCGGCGTTGCGGTGATCACCTGGCACAAGGGCTTCAAGGGGGAGGACTGGCCGGAGGCGGAGTTCCACACCGTCTCGGTGCCCATCCATGGGCCGGGCGCGACCCGCAGCGCCACCGTCCGCCTCGCCGAGAAGCGCGTGCAACTGAAACAGGGGCCCAAGGTCCGCCAGATCCGCCGCCTGCTGGAAAGCGGCCGCCAGGTCCCGCTCATTACCACCCACTCCCGCATGCCCGTGGAGCAGATCGCCGGCGCCCTGTTCTCCCGCTGGTCGCAGGAGAACTTCTTCAAATATATGCGCGAGGAGTTCAATCTCGACGCCCTCGTGGTCCGCGGCCTGGAGCCGCAGGATCCCGAAGCCCGCGTCGTCAACCCGTTCTGGCGCGCAATCGACCGAAATGTCAGCCGCTTCCGGCAACGCCTCGGCACCCTGCGCAACCGGATCGCCGACCTGTCCAGGGGAACCCCGACCCGCGAAGCCGAAGAGGCCGTCCGGCGCCTGCAGGCCCAAAGCGACGCTCTCGACGCCGAGCGTGAGGCGCTCAAGCAGAAGCGCAGCGCCACGCAGCGCCACATCACCGTCGCCGAGCTCGACGAGCACCAGGCCCTGGATGCGCTTCCCGAAGGCGAGAAGCTCCTCCTCGACGTCATCCGCATGATCGCCTACCGCGCCGAAACCTGCATGATGCCTGTCATCGCACAGGCACAGGGCAAGACACAGCGACCCCGCTGGCACCTGCGCGCGATCTTCCAATCCGACGCCGACATCATCCCGGAGCCCTCCAACGGCATCCTCCGCATTCGCATCCTCGGCACCGCCAGCGACGCCGGCGACAACGCCACTGCAGACCTCCTCCAGGAACTCAACCTGACCCGGACGATCTTCCCAGGCACCAACCTCCGGATGATCTACGAACTGCCCGGGAATACGGCCGATCCGGACCCTTCGGGTTCAAATAGGTGAGCTCGATTCACTCCCGAGGTCCGGACATCTGAATATATGAATCGCAATTGTTTCATGCCGCCAGCATCGAAACTGCTCGATTCTTCTCCGGTGCCCTCAATCCTCCCGTCCAATTTCCGTAAGAACACCCTCATTTCCGTGCAGTTTCAGCCACAGTTTGATATAGTGTACTATCCTGTTGCTAAACTATAACAGAGTGATTGCCATGCTCTCCAAGTCCGATGCCGCCAAGGCGCTGCGCACCCACTTCAAGAAGCACCTTGTCGCAACCCTGCCCGAACTGGTGGAGGTGCTGCGAAATCCTTCGCGCTCCAGTGTGTACCGCCGCCTCAAGACGCTGGGCTACCTCGCAAGCTACACCCATGCCGGAGCCCATTACACGCTGTCCGAAATCCCGGATTTTGACGAGGCGGGCTTGTGGTGGCACCAGGGCATCGGCTTCTCCAAGTGCGGCAATTTGAAAGACACCATTGCGGCATGGGTCGGGCATTCCGCCGCCGGATACACGCTCAATGAGCTGGAAGCGCCCCTGAAACTCCGTGTGCAGAACGCGCCGCTGGCTCTGGTGCGCGAGGGTACGATCACCCGCAACGCTTTCGACGGCGTCTATGTGTATCTCAGTGGGGACCCGGTCCGCGCCGAGGAACAAATGGCGGCGCGTCATCAGTTCCGCGCCATCCGGACCGGCGGCGCGTTGCCTGGCGAGTTGGTCATCGACGTGCTGGCCACGGCGATACGCGGCCATCAATGGGAATTGGATCATGCCGCCATCACACAGGCGGTCCGCGGCCGGGGACGATACGTGACACGGGCCCAGGTCGATCAGGTGCTCACCGCGTTGGCGGGAAAAAAAACGGTGCCTCCTTCCTGATCGAGGAACTCCAACGGGCGATCCAGCAACAAATCGAGACCTGTGCCCCCCGCAATCTGTTTCCCGTCCCCCCGGTGTTCGACTTTCAGCCGAGGGCGGTCTCTTGCGCCTGTGGCGGCGAGCTGAAGCCATACAAGACCGCAAGACGCACGGTGGCAACCCTCCATATCGGCACGTTCCATGCGCGCCTCAAGTACCGGGCCTGTGGCCGCTGCAAGCGGGTGGTCAAGCCCGGCGAACTCGACCGCCTCGTTGCGCCGCACTGCAAGTTCGGTTTTGACGTGATCGAATATGTGGGCCGGGCGCGGTTCGAGCACTGTCAAAGCCAACGGGCGGTTCAGGCCGCGCTCGCGCTGCGCCATGTCGCGATTTCGTTGCGCGAGATCGAGGTACTTGGCCGGCAGTTCATCGTCTATCTGTCCCGAGCGCACCGGGACAGCCAGGCATCGCTGAAACAGTTCATGCAGATGTCGCGGGGCGGGTACATCCTGCATCTCGATGGCACTTGCGAGGGAAACAGCCCACATCTGATGAGTTCGATCGATGAATTGTCCGGCATCGTGCTCGGAAACATCAAGATCCCTTCAGAAAACTCCGACCAGATCATTCCGTTCCTCCAGGATGTCCGGGCGGCCTACGGGGACCCCATTGCTCTGGTTCACGACATGGGCACCGCCATCCTGAAGTCTGTTGCACAGGTCTTTCCCGCAGTTCCCGGCACCGTCTGCCATTTCCATTTCCTGAGAGACATCGGCAAGGATTTGATGGCCGACCCATACAACGCCATCCGGCGGCGCCTGAGGACGTACAACGTTCGAGGAACCCTGCGAAACATGGTGCGGGAACTCAAGGCAGCCATTGACAACAACCAGGAATACACTGGCAGCCTCCATCGCTATCTGCGCGCCGGCGAGGCGGAGCGGCAGGGGATGAGGCCGCCGCCAGCGGTGGAAGCCTATCTGATCGCGGCATGGATTGTGGAAGCCAAGAGCCAGGGAAACGGCTTGGGATTCCCCTTCGATCGGCCTCATTTCAATCTTTATCAGCGCTTGGCGCATGCCTGGCCCGCTCTCAAAAAGATCAAGACGCAAATGCCGGGACCCATGGCCAGCACGATCACCCTTCCATCGCTGCGCCAGGTCCTGAAGGACCCGGACTTGTCACACATCGCGACGCTGATGCAGCACAGAATGATCGTGTTCGAACAGTTCCGCGAGGCGATGCGCATCGCCTTGCCAGACACCAAGGGCGGCCTCAAGGACACGGGCGAAACGGATCTCCAAACCATCCGGGAGAAGGTGACCGCTTTCCGAAACAGCAGAGCGATCAGGCATCTCGCGGACACCGACAAGACCTACGGGAAAATGGTCCGACAGATCGACAAATACCAGGACAAGCTCTTTGCCGACCCGATAACCGTTCATTGCGCTCACGGAAGCGTTCAGATTCAACCGCAACGCACCAACAATCTCATGGAGCAATTCTTCCGAGACCTGAAACGAGACGACCGCAGGAGAAGCGGTACCTGCGCATTGGCGCGCAGATTGACCGCCATGCTGGCCGATGCGCCCTTGGTGAAGAATCTGAAGAGCTCTCACTATATGGAGATCATTCTGAACGGAGAAACAACCTTGGCGAAGCGCTTCGCTTGCATCGACAGGGGGCAAGTCCGCAAGGACGCAAAAGACGCGCGAAACGCCGCGCAGAAATATCCCAGACACATGGGAAAGCTCTTCAATATCCCGGACTTGCCCGCTACGCTAGGGCACCCAAACCCCTCAGCGACGGAACCTCAAATCCAAATCTAACGGAGTTTTGCGCTCATAGGTCATGGCGGAAGTGCATTCAGCAATGACAATGAGTTACGGGCAGTCGTTCGAGCGGTATCGGGAAGTTTGTGACAATCCGGCGCTGACGGCCGATAATTTGTGCGGGAACGCGCGATGTTGAGGATGAGGAGAGTGCCCCCGACCACATGCAGTGGTATTCTGAAAGTAGCAAAAAATTCAGATCAGGGGCACTCCAATGACCATGGTAACCCTTTCCGAGGTGGAATTCGAGTTTGATTTTGATCCCTATGTTGCTGCGAACCAGCTTTGCCGGGGGTGTGCCGCCCGTTGAGGAGATGGAAGCCTGCCGCTCGCTTTGCGACGCGATTGGGCGGGAGTTTGCGGACGCGGCGTTCCAACTGCTTTCCTCCGGCACATTGGGGGCGGCGTTTTCGGCGTTTGAACATCAGGTGATGTCTGCATCGCAGGCCTGCGTGCGCGCGGTTCTGAAAGCGGGCATCGAGTCTTTGGATGATGGCGCGCGGCATGTGTTTCGTGGCGGGAGGCGGCACCGTCGGGTACAGGCGACGCCGCGCAGGGTGATGACGTCGGCCGGGCCGGTGGAGTATTCGAGACCCCGCTACCGGTCGGAATCCGGGGCCGCGATCATGCCGGTCGACGAGCAAGTTTGCTTTGCGGGCGGCTATTTCACGGAGCGGGCTGCGGAGCAGGGCGTGTATCTGATGAGCGCTCTTTCGCCACGGGACTGTGTGTCGCTGTACGGGAAGTTCGGGATCGAGGGAGCCTCGGTGAGTAGCCTGCAGCGCTTGGCGGTCGATGCAGGCCGTCTCTGGAGCGGCTGCGCGGACGACGCGCTTGTGGCGATGCGCGCGGGCGAGGCGATCCCGGCGCAGGCGGTGACCGTCTGCATCTCCCTCGACGGGACCATGCTTCCCATGTTCCTGGAGGGGAAAGGTGCCGTCAGGCCAATGATTTGGAAAGAGGCGTCCGTCGGGACGATCTCCTATTACGATGCTCAGGGCGTCCGCTTGCACACCGTGTATTTCGGCGAAATGCCCGAACCCCGCAAGGCAACCCTCAAGCAGCGGCTGGAGGAGGAACTTGTGCATGCCACCAGGCTCCGGCCCGATTTGCGGCTTGTTGCCGTCGCAGACGCGGCCGCAGACAATCGGAGCTTCTGCGAGGAAGCCTTTCCGGGCGCGACCCAGGTGTTGGACTGTTGGCACGCCTTGCAGCATTTGAAAGAGGCGCTGGACACCGCCTACGGGGAGGGATCGCCGAAGGCGTGGAACCGGTTCGAGACGCTCCGCGAGACCCTGAAGGAAGGGAAGGACGGCATCGGCAAGGTCATCCGCGCGCTGCGACACCTCGCGAAGAAGCATCCCCGCCGGAAGCCCATTGCCCGCGTGCTCAACTTCTTCCGAAAGCATCAGCACCGCATGCGATTTGCCGAAGTCCACACCCGAGGGATGCCAATCCGAAGCGGCGCCGTAGAGTCTTCCAACAAGGTCTTGATCAAAAGCAGGATGAAGGGCGCCGGGATGCGCTGGTCGGAGAACGGCACGGGACAGCCAATCCTCACATTCCGTGCCTTGTGGAAGTCAGGCCGCTTCGGTGCAGCGTGGCGGCAAATCTCCCGCGCACTGGAGCCGCCGGAGTTCGAATTCCGAAGCCGGCAACGACACAACATCGTGAAAATGGCAATTTAGCCGGATTTACGCTCTGAAAAATTTGCACGCGACCAATCGCCGCTTCTTCCGCAAGCTCGAACCGGACACACCGGAAGGAGTCCAGCATCGTGAGTGGACGCGCATCGCAGAAGAACTGACCTGTGAGCGCACCCGCCTGGTGAACCGCTATAGACAGCAACTCTGGCGCTACTATCCGCAATTCCTCAAGGCCGAAAGCAATTTGACCAAGGCTTGGGTGTCCGAACTGTGGAAGCGCGCGCCGACACCCGCCAATGCCAATCGACTCCAGCTCGCCACCGTCGAAAACTTCCTCAAGTGCCGGCGCGTGCGAACCGTGAGCGCCCAAGACGTCCTCGCGTACCTTCACGAGCCGGCAATTGCTGTCGCCCCTGGAACCACAGAAGCGGCCGTCGCCCATATCCAGGTCACCGTGAGCCCACTCCAGCTTGTTCGCGACGAACTCGCCAACGCCTGCCGCCAAATGGACCGGCTGACCGCGGCCGTGGCAACAGCCCTGGAGAAACCGGAGCCCGGACCGCAGACGCAGCTCCGGCGTGACGTGGCAATCCTGGCATCACTCCCCGGTGTAGGCAGAATTGTCCTCGCCACTCTGCTCGCCGATGCACGCGAACCTCTGCAACGCCGAGACTATCACGCGTTGCGATGCCTGTGCGGCGTTGCGCCAGTGACGCAACGGTCAGGAAAGAGCCTGATCGTCAAACGACGGCTCGCCGCGCACAAGAGGCTCCAGGACGCCGCCTATCACTGGTCCGGCAATGCTATCCTTCGGGACCCGGTTTGAAAGGCAAAATCTGCCAGCCTCCGTGCCAGGGGACATGGTCATTCCCGTGCTCTGCGGAGCATCGCTGACCGCCTCATTGCTGTTGCTTGTGCCATGCTGAAATCCCAGACGGAATTCGATCCAAGCCGTTCACAGGGCACCGGATCGGCCTGAGGGCTGTAACGGACATCAAACACACCGATACAACTTGACAAACGGCGGGGAGTCCACGGCGCACGTGGACTTTGAGGCTGGAAGCGGGTATCCGTCATCGCGCAACCGCTTGCGCAACTCCGGCGGACTAACGAGAAGACTGTTTGATTCCACGCACGGTTGCTTTGCACGCCCTCCCAAAGCCCGCTGCCCGCGAGGGGAAAGAGTGCTGGCCCATTCCCCTCTTGGGAGCCAGCAGCATGCCGCACTTAAGAGAGCCTATCCTGCCGAACGTACGACTATCAACATATGCGCCGAAGCCGTCTCCTGCAGATTCCGAATCTTGCACCCATTGGCACAATGAGGTTCGTGCGCGCTTTCGTGGAAAAACTTCTGAGACAGCAATACTCTTCCTTATCATGTAATTTCCGACCGCAGGAAGCTTCGAATAAATTTACGTTGAAATATCAAGAAAAAAACTAGTAGTGGCCCGACAACAATTACCGTTCCGGCGGACAGGGTTGAGATATCTATCCCCGTATCTGGTGAAAGATATCGCGCGATCCCAACCGTAACTGGTCGTGCCTCCGGAGACCGAGTGATCACCAAGGGCCAAAGGAAATTGTTCCAGTGTGAACTTATCGACAATAGCGCGAATGCCGCGATTGCGGGTCGCGCCGAAGGAACATACACTTTCCATAAGATAGCCAATCGCGAAGCACCCTCGACCTCAGCCGCCTCCACCAGTTCCTTTGGAACGCTGCGAAAAGCCTGCCGAATGAGAAATATGGCAAATGCGCTTGCCGCATAGACGATACCGATGCCCGGAATAGTGTTGTAAAGTCCCAGGGAAGATACCAACCGAAAATTCTCCAGCAGCAGGATCTCCGGAAAAATCATCAGTTGAAGCAGTACAAATAGAAAGAGCACCTCGCGACCCGGAAAAGTATACCGCGCGAAGCCATAAGCCGCGAGGGACCCCAATACAATCTGGGTCGCGGACAAGCCGATTACCAGCACGGCCGTATTGAAATAATATCGACCGAACGGAGCTGCGTTCCAAACGAACAAGATGTTGTCGAACGTCCAGCCACTGGTTATGTCAAGTGACAGGGCGACCTGAGGATCACGAAAGCCCGCCCAAAATATGTACGCGAGCGGGACGATCCAAAGTACCCCCAGCATCCAGGTTCCAGATGATCGAAAGCCACCGAAGAGCCTGTCCACCCATTCTTCACGGTACATACCGAAACCCTATCGGTAGTGGATGCGGCGATCCAGGGCACGAATCTGAATCACTGCCAAAACTACGAGAAGAGACACAAGTACGACCGTGACGGCCGCAGCATGTTCAGGTCGGCGATGAACGAAAGCCGACTCCCAGATATGATAGAGTATAAGGTTGCTGGCGTTGACGGGTCCTCCATTTGTCATGATGAACAGAAAATCGATGTGCTTAAAGCCGTTAGCGACCGCGACGATCGACGCGAACAAAGTCATCGGCAAAAGCAACGGGAATGTAATCCGCCGAAACCGATGCCATTCCCCTGCGCCTTCTAACATGGCCGCCTCGTTGAGGTCTTCCGGTATCGACTGCAAAGCCGCCAGGTAAAGAAGCATGAAGAAGCCAGCCTCTTTCCACACCATGACTACCATCAACGCAGGCAACACCGTCGTCGGCTGGCCCAAGAGGTTATACCTTCGAAAGCCAAGGGTCTCGAGAACTGCATTGATAACCCCGAAATCCGGCTGATACATAAACAGCCAGATAGCAGCCGCGCCAACCGTCGGGAGCATTGCCGGTGTGAAAAGGGCGAGTCGTACCAAGCTACGGCCGCGGAAGTGGCGATTAACCAGAACAGCCATCAGCATCGCCAATGCTAGGCTGACTGGAACAGTAATCCCGGCAAAAATGAGATTGTTCTTTAAGGCGATCCTGAAGACCGGGTCGTTGATCATCTGCTCATAGTAGATAAGACCCATACCACCGCCAACGCCAGGGTCCTGCAGGCTCCTCCACAACCCGGATGCCATCGGGATGATCGAAAATGCAGCCAGGCCCAGGATGGCCGGCAACAGTACGAGCCACGCGAATACGGGGTTCGGTAAACGACCCAAATCCGGTAGGAAGCGACGCTTTGGCGGCAGAAACTCCCGTTCCGGGGGAGCAGTACCTGCTTTGGAAGGCACTGCCATCACAAGTCGATGCTCTGGCCGGCATTCGCTATCAAGATCTTGCCCGAGAACTCCTGGCGTGCCTGTTCCACTGCCCTGGAGCGTGTGTCTTCCCCACCCCCGAGAAAGTGCGTCAAAATTAGGACCTCTACTCCCGATCGCCTGGCCAGAGCGCCCGCATCAACAGCCGACATGTGGTTGCGTCCTTCTGTGACTCCCTCCGCAAGAGTAGCCTCGGCGAGGATTGCATCTGCGCCGACGCAGGCCGAGACCAACCCATCAAACAGACCGGTGTCACCCGTGAATACTAGACGCGTCGTTCCATCGCCTATCGCCAGGCCTTCAGCAGCAATGGAGTGCTGAACGGCAAATGGCTCAGCAAGAATGTCTCCCAACTCAATAGGCTTCGTGCCGGAACGCTCCCGGAAGTCGAGGACACCGCCAGTAATCGTGTCGAAGGGTGCCGGCGAGAATACGGGAAAGTGAGATTCCAGCTTCTCAATGAGCGCCCTACCGCCAGAATGCAAGTAAACCGGTATGGCACGGGGCATTTCGGGGCCGTCTACGCCCCCCGATTTGAACAGCTCACCAGACGATATGCCATGTCTGACCCGAAGGCTCATGGCAAATGGAAGCAAGTCATAGCAGTGATCGGGGTGCAGATGCGTGATAATCACAGCGTTGAGGTCGATTGGATCTACCGTGCGACCAACAGCGGTCGCAACACCAGGTCCGCAGTCAATGAGGAACCGGCTGCTCCGTGTCGACACGACATAGCCCGTGCAGGCTGAGCCTTTACACGGACCAGCAGCCGAGTTCCCCAAGACGTGTAATTTCAACATCCTGATGGACGTCTCGCGTTATTGAGCCAGAATTGTGTCGGCCTCCTTCTGGATTCGTTCCAAGATGACTTCGGGCTCGTTCATGCCCGTAAGAGCCTCTTGAACGGCTTTATTGAGAATACCGTACACACGTCCATGCTTATAGGACGAAAACTCCCGATCAGCGAACTCAAGCTGATCCCTGGCGACGGACGCACCATCGAATTCCGAGGCGTACTTCCTTAGTTCATCGGTCTCCCATGCTTCCGGCGTGGGCGCTACGTATCCCGTTGCCAAAGTCCACCGGGCAGCCTGTTCAGGCTGGGTGAGGAACTTGATCAGTTCGAAAGCGGCAAGCTGCTCCTCCTTGGGAGCACCCGAGAATATGTAGAGATTTGCGCCACCGGTCGCGGCTCCACGTCGCTTGTTTGCGGGCAACATACTGACGCCAAAATCAAACGTCGTGGCCTTCCGCAAGTTTGTAAGACTTCCGGTGCTCTGCCAAGCGATCGCAAATTCGCCCTGTATGAAAGCCTGATTCAGGGTTCCGTATGGAATTACGCCGGGTGCCTGTACTTCATGCACGAGGGAAAGGTCCGCATACCACTTCAGAGCTTCGATGGCGGCGGGATGTGAAAAGTTAACACCCTTGCCATCAGGTTCCGACGGGTGAAAATTCCGTATGGAGTAAATCCGCTCAGTTCACGAGATTCAACATGTTGCGCCGTTCGTGAGATCGGAACTGGCAAGCCTCAGGTTTCATGGCGCGCATGATCTGGTTCCATGCAGCGCCATAGCGGTCGGATTTCCACAGGGCGCGCAGGCTCAGGATTGCCTGTCCGGTACCGTTCTCGGACCAGCGCATGCCGGAGCACTTGAGCCGCTGAGTGATGAGCACCCGGTTTGCGGCCTCGACGATGCCGCTCCCGATAGGGAGCCCGCGTTGCTGGAACTCGGCGTATCGCATGCGGTGCCGTTGCTTGCGAAAGAACCGCAGGACGCGTGGGATCGTGCCTCGCTGCGGGTGCTTGCGGGCCAGCCGCTGCAGCGAACGGAGCACCTTGTCGGTTCCCTTCTGCTCTTCCTTCAGGACTTCGCGAAGCCTCTCGAAGTGGCGCTGCGCCTGTGGCGAGCCCTCGCCATAGGCGCTTTTCAAGGCGTCCTGGAGATGCTGTGCAGCATGCCAATAGTCGAAAATCTGCGTTGCGCCTCCAAACACTTCCTCGCACCAAGTCCAATTGTCTGCCGCGCCGTCGGCGATGAAGACAACCTCCAGGTCCGGTCGCAGGTTCATCCAGTGCTGCGCCTCCGCCAGCACGTCCCTCTTCAGCGTGGCCTTGCCGGCTTCCGGCATGCGGCCGTGATACGCGGTACGCAGGCGCTCCCCGTCCCCATCGAACAGGGACACCGTACCCGACGACGCTTCCCGGAAACCCGCCGGAACCGATGCAACCCCTTGCCCTCGCGCGACCTTCTCCTTCCGCATCCCGACATGCACGCCGTCAATCGAGATCGCCAGGGCCCGGGCTTCCACCGGGACGGCCTCCTGTCCGCGGATCGTTTCCAGCGCATCCTCCTCGACCACTTCCAGGACCGGGCCCAAACCCTTCGACAGATTGCCCAGCGCCGTCGCCGACGGATGCATTCCGCCAAACTCCCGGAACAACGCCTCGCAATGGCCCGCCGGCGCCATCGACAGGACCAGCCCGGCCCGCCGCGCAGCAAGCGGCGACCAATAGCCGAACAGGATCTCGAAGCGATCGTCCGCAGGTGCAATCGAATCCTGCCCGCGGCGCCGGTAGCGCTGACGTTCATACGCCACTTCTCCGAAGGAACTCAGCATCGTCGTCCGTTGCCTTCCGCCACGGTGATATACCTCGCCGCCACGCACCAGCTGCTCCGCTTCCGCGTCGCCAGCCTCCAACGCAACCCGCAACGCGCCGCAGCCCGCCTGTGCAAGCGCCGCCGAGATCCGGCCCTCACAGGCTTCCGCGCCGCCTTCCAGCGGCTGCGACAGAATCGAATCCGCAATCGCCTCGAAGGCCAGCGTCATGACACCGGACAACTCGCCGCGAACCCACCCCTCCTTCGCCGGGGACCCGCTGGACTGCCGCGCGGGAAACTGCAATACTTCCATAGGAGTGCTCCTGGTTGCTGGTTATGTTCTCCAACCATATACCACATCTTGTGGTGGGCACTCTCCTCCTTCCCGACCGGGAATCCGCCAAAATACACTCCAATCAAGCAAACCCAATCATACGGGGTCCAAATCAGAGCTTGACGAGCCCGACCGGAATGCATAACTCCTTGCCGCTACTCAATCCGAATTACTCCATAGCGAACGTGCACCCGTTCCGACAGGGTGATACCGCTCTGGATTGCCAGCGACTGGAACATCCAACTCGAAGAGGAATGAATTCCGATGCCCCAAGACGCGTCGGTCTTCTGTTGAACCTGAGTCGCCATACTCACCAATTCGTCCCACGTCTCAGGTGGCTGATCAGGGTCCAACCCCGCCTTCTGGAACAGTTCCTTATTCCAAACTTGCACAGCGGTGGACCGCTGAAACGGGATGCCCCAAGTAATTCCGTCGGCATCGCGACCGTTTTCCATGAATCCCGGATAGAAGGCGGTCAGCCATTTCTTGTCTTCCGGAGTCTCGACGAAGTCGTCGAACGGCGCAATCAGGCCTTCGTCAATCAGCTCGAACATCTGGTTGGCCTGCAAGAGGGCCGCCTCTGGCGGATCACCACCTTCAACGGAGGCTTGTGCCGCCACTCTCACATCGTTGTAGCCGCCCGCGTAGACCGCATCGACGTCAATTGACGGATGCGCAGCCTCGAAGTCTGCGACAAGGCCATTGATTACCGCCTCAAGCGGTCCACCTACCGCTATAGGGTATAGCAGCGTTATATCCACCGCTACCGCCGGGGTCGCAACAGACGCCCCCGCCAACATCGCGGACGCGGCCAGTGTGCCGCGAACGCTCTTTCTGATTCTTTGAGCAATTTTCATGTGAATGTCCTCCCTCTGTTGTTTTGCGATGTCGCGTTGTGAATTTCCGGGATAGGGGAACTTGCGGCTTGGTCGCGGAAGTCCTCGATCCGTTTGCCGTTTCCAGCGTCGAACAAATGGGTGTCCCCGGCCCGGAACCCGACTCGGCAACGACGGCCTTGTTCAAGTCTTACGGCGGAGTGTATTCGGGCAATCAGTGGAACATCAGCGCCGATATCGAGTCGGGCGAGTTGGTCAGCGCCCAACAGTTCAACTGATTCCAGGCGCGCATCGAAACCAACCTCGCCCTGATCAAGTCGGATATCTTCGGGACGAATGCCGAGGAAGACCATACGGCCGGATTCCAGGCCACGGTTGTCGGTGCGCCGTGGAAAGGCGCGTCTTCCTTGTGGGTGCGAAACCCACGCAACAGTTTTCGTTTCGGTTGGTAGCAACCGGGGCGGTGCATGGAGGTAACGACATGTACTGAAGCACTCCGGTGTCAAAGGGCTGCGTTGAGCAGCTCAGCGAGCAGGCAGGCTGGAACTTGAGTGAACGCTGCGCAGGCCTCGAAACGGTCAATGCGGGAGCCGACCCTCCCGGTAATAGGGGAAGGCCGATGGCGGCACGGGAAGGTAAGCGAACGATGCACCGTGCTGTTCCCGCCGGGGTATTGGCGCCGGCATGCCTGCAAGATGGAAGACGTAGCAACACGGGAATCCCCGTCGGTGATGTGCACGCATCAACCAGGCCTCCGCGAGGAGCAGACTGGGCCGGCGGGGTTGCGGAGGGGTTTGTAGTACTGGAGACGCCGGGTAACGCCGGTCGAGGAAAGGGACCCCAGGTGGAGAGGGATGTTGAAAGGCGACGGGCACCGGGAGTGGCTTTGCCTATGACCCCGGCTAGTGTCGATGAGTCTGGACGCATCACATGCTGAAGTGAAGGGCGGTTTCCGGACGGCGGGTGTCTGTCGTCCGGAACCGGTCCATCGAGGCGTCAACAGGCTCGATGGCCGGCGAGGCCGCCGCGGTAGCGAGGCCGGGAGCCGTGCAGCTCTCTGCGGTCGCCCCTTGAGCGGCCACACGCCCCGCTACCGTCGGCCCTACGCTGCCTGTGTGCGAGGTGCATGATCCCAGTGGAGAGCCCGGTGCGGGAAAACTGCACGCCGGGTTCGGTGAGCGGGGGACTGGAAACGCGGCCATGGGAGCCGGATTGAGGCCCGGAGCGAAAGCGACGGCACGACCACCGGACCCTAACGCTGGCGCGCCAGCCCCCGACTCTACAGAGCGATGTCGTGTCTTGAGCCTGTGACCCGCAACCCTTCTTCGGTAACCTGGCATGGAATGAGATTCATTGGAGGAGAGCCAATGAATCTCGCCACATCTGTTCGACACGGGAATCGATACAGCGTCCAAGGGTCAGCGACCTGGTCTACACGGCCTTCACGCATAACAACGACCTGATCCGCCATTGTCATTGCCTCGACTTGGTCATGCGTCACATAGATGACAGTCAGCCCCAATTCGCGCTGCAGATCCCTCAGCTCAAGCCGCATCTGCTGACGCAGCTTCGCATCAAGGTTTGAGAGCGGTTCGTCCATAAGAATTAACGAGGCACCGCTGACCAGCGCCCTTCCTAAGGCCACCCGCTGACGCTGACCTCCCGAAAGCTGCAGTGGCTTCCGCTTGAGATAGTCGGTTAGTTCAAGCTGCGCTGCCACCCTTTCAAGCCGCTGATTACACTCCTTCCTTGGCACCCGTCGCACCTTGAGCCCAAAGAGGATGTTCTCGCTGACAGAGAGATGGGGAAAGAGCGCGTAACTTTGGAAGACCATCGCTAGTCTTCTGCGCGCAGCCGGTACTTTATTCACAACGCGGCCGTCGATTACGATGTCCCCCGCCTGGGGTTGCTCAAGCCCCGCGATCAGTCGCAAGGCAGTTGACTTGCCGCATCCGCTCGGGCCGAGGAAGACAACAAACTGTCCGGGACGTGTTTCAAAGGAGAAGTCGAACAGAACCTGAACGGGGGTCGCACTTCCCGGCGAGGGGAAAAACTTGTCGATACCGCGAAGGGTCAGACTTGTTGCCATCGGACAGATTCTGTGTGCAGCCTATTAACGTGACGCCACGCGTAGCCGTCATTCCTTGGAGGCATCTTGAAGGATGACAAGACGTGTGTCAACCAAGGATCTCCCGTTCGCGGCTTGGCGAGGACTGTAACCGGCTGCAATTCTTGCGGGTTTCCGGAAATTTGGCGGTATTTCCCCATTCACTTGTTTTCGTTTGGCATAGGATTGGTCCAATATGCTGAACTGGTCTTTTTCGGTTGTATTGATGGCTTTACCGGCTTTCTGAGCCGGCTATCTGCCGGTCCATGAGTTTCCGTGTCGTTTTTTAAACCGGCCGGATTGTCCCCAGCGCACGGTGTAGCGTTGTTCGACTCTCGGGCCGGGGATTGGCTCTATCCGTATCCGCTGTCGGTCCCCGGTTGCCCTGTGCGAGGGGATCGTTTCCCGGGAAGTGGTGTAAAAGCGCCGGCCAGATTGCATTCCCCCGTGGCTCTGGGCGCTCTTGCTCAAGCGACCACCGATGGCAACTCGAGCGTTTCATTGTCGCAGATCTCGGAAAGGGATTCCAGCGTCATGTAGCGCGACCGTTGCACCGCCCACTCATCGTTCTGCTCCATCAGGATGGCACTGACGAGACGAACGATCGCCGGATCGTTCGGAAGTGAGGCGGAAGCAGCGGGCCTTCCAGAGGAAGGGCCGCCCGCCGAACACGTACGACGTCCGTGCGGAGTTTGACTTCCCCGAAGAGCCTCTCCATGAGGTTTGTCGAGTGAAGCTTGGTGCGATGCTCCTTGGGGTGCAACTTTCGCAGAGCGTATTAGGAGACCTGCGCTAGCAAGGAGTTAGCGTCAGTCGTCTGTTTCGCGACGACCAGTTTTGTGCCACGGTTTCGCCGGTGTGTCAGGAATCGGGGGGTTTTGGGGCTTGGAGGCATGTTGGGGCGTGAGTGCTCCACCCAACATGTGGTATACGGATGGCGATATCCGGGAGCACTCACGATGACACTATTGCCTTTTTCTTTCGCCGCGTCCACCGCCGCGAGCGCGAAGCGGGTCGCGAGTGTGGATGAATCTCTGGGGGCCCTTCGGGCCGAACTTCTGGCGCTGCAGTTGTCGGATGCGGCTGGTGAGAATGGTCCGGAACCGCATGAGCGGGCCGTTTCGTCTGCGTTGGGGCTGTGCCTTGCTGGGCGCGGCAATCGAGGGAGTGCGAGGACCGTGTGGTCCTGGATGGCGCGGTGTATTACCGGGCCGGGAAGTCTGTGGGGGAGATCAGGCCGCGCTCGCGCGGCGCCATGTCGCGATTTCGTTGCGCGAGATCGACGTTCTTGGCCGGCAGTTCATCGTCTATCTGCCCCGAGCGCACCGGGACAGCCAGGCATCGCTGAAACGGTTCATGCAGATGTCGCGGGGTGGGTACATCCTGCATCTCGATGGCACTTGGGAGGGAAACAGCCCCCATCTGATGAGTTCGATCGATGAATTGTCCGGCATCGTGCTCGGAAACATCAAGATCCCTTCAGAAAACTCCGACCGGATCATTCCGTTCCTCCAGGATGTCCGGGCGGCCTACGGGGACCCCATTGCTCTGGTTCACGACATGGGCACCGCCATCCTGAAGTCTGTTGCACAGGTATTTCCCGAAGTTCCCGGCACCGTCTGCCATTTCCATTTCGTGAGAGACATCGGCAAGGATTTGATGACCGACCCATACAACGCCATCCCGCGCCGCCTGAGGAAGTACAACGTGCGAGGAACCCTACGAAACATGGTGCGGGAACTCAAGACAGCCATTGACAACAACCCGGAATGCACTGGCAGCCTCCATCTCTATCTGCGCGCCGGCGGTGGAGGCCTATCTGATCGCGGCATGGATTGTGGAAGCCAAGAGACAGGGAAACGGCTTGGGATTTCCCTTCGATCGACCTCATTTCAATCTTTATCAGCGCTTGGCGCATGCCTGGCCCGCTCTCAAAAAGATCAAGACGAAAATGCCGGAACCCATGGCCAGAACGATCACCCTTCCATCGCTGCGCCGGGTCCTGACGGACCCGGACTTGTCACACATTGCGACGCTGATGCAACACAGAATGATCGTGTTCGAATAGTTCCGCGAGGCGATGCGCATCTCCTTACCAGACAGCAAGGGCGGCCTCAAGGACACGGGCGAAACGGATCTCCAAACCATCCCGGAGAAGGTGACCGCTTTCCGAAACAGCGGAGCGATCAGGCATCTCGCGGACACCGACAAGACCTATGGGAAAATGGTCCGACAGATCGACAAATACCGGAACAAGCTCTTTGCCGACCCGATAACCGTTCATTACGATCACGGAAGCGTTCAGATTCAACCGCAACGCACCAACAATCTCATGGCGCAATTATTCCGAGACCTGAAACGAGACGACCGCAGGAGAAGCGGTACGTGCGCATTGGCGCGCAGATTGACCGCCATGCTGGCCGATGCGCCCTTGGTGAAGAATCTGACGAGCTCTCACTATATGGAGATCATTCTGAACGGACAAGCCACCTTGGTGAAGCGCTTCGCTTACATCGACAGGAGGCGAGTCCGCAAGGACCCAAAAGACGCGCAAATCGCTGCGCAGAAATATCCCAGGCGCACGGGAAAGCTCTTCAAAATTCCGGACTTGCCCGCCACGCTAGGGCACCCCAAACCCTCAGCGACGGAGCCTCAAATCCAAATCCAACGGAGTTTCGCGCTCATAGGTCCTCGCAATCTCAATCGGGTGCACGTTCGCTATGGAGTAATTCGGATTGAGTAGCGGCAAGGAGTTATGCATTCCGGTCGGGCTCGTCAAGCTCTGATTTGGACCCCGTATGATTGGGTTTGCTTGATTGGAGTGTATTTTGGCGGATTCCCGGTCGGGAAGGAGGAGAGTGCCCACCACAAGATGTGGTATATGGTTGGAGAACATAACCAGCAACCAGGAGCACTCCTATGGAAGTATTGCAGTTTCCCGCGCGGCAGTCCAGCGGGTCCCCGGCGAAGGAGGGGTGGGTTCGCGGCGAGTTGTCCGGTGTCATGACGCTGGCCTTCGAGGCGATTGCGGATTCGATTCTGTCGCAGCCGCTGGAAGGCGGCGCGGAAGCCTGTGAGGGCCGGATCTCGGCGGCGCTTGCACAGGCGGGCTGCGGCGCGTTGCGGGTTGCGTTGGAGGCTGGCGACGCGGAAGCGGAGCAGCTGGTGCGTGGCGGCGAGGTATATCACCGTGGCGGAAGGCAACGGACGACGATGCTGAGTTCCTTCGGAGAAGTGGCGTATGAACGTCAGCGCTACCGGCGCCGCGGGCAGGATTCGATTGCACCTGCGGACGATCGCTTCGAGATCCTGTTCGGCTATTGGTCGCCGCTTGCTGCGCGGCGGGCCGGGCTGGTCCTGTCGATGGCGCCGGCGGGCCATTGCGAGGCGTTGTTCCGGGAGTTTGGCGGAATGCATCCGTCGGCGACGGCGCTGGGCAATCTGTCGAAGGGTTTGGGCCCGGTCCTGGAAGTGGTCGAGGAGGATGCGCTGGAAACGATCCGCGGACAGGAGGCCGTCCCGGTGGAAGCCCGGGCCCTGGCGATCTCGATTGACGGCGTGCATGTCGGGATGCGGAAGGAGAAGGTCGCGCGAGGGCAAGGGGTTGCATCGGTTCCGGCGGGTTTCCGGGAAGCGTCGTCGGGTACGGCGTCCCTGTTCGATGGGGACGGGGAGCGCCTGCGTACCGCGTATCACGGCCGCATGCCGGAAGCCGGCAAGGCCACGCTGAAGAGGGACGTGCTGGCGGAGGCGCAGCACTGGATGAACCTGCGACCGGACCTGGAGGTTGTCTTCATCGCCGACGGCGCGGCAGACAATTGGACTTGGTGCGAGGAAGTGTTTGGAGGCGCAACGCAGATCTTCGACTATTGGCATGCTGCACAGCATCTCCAGGACGCCTTGAAAAGCGCCTATGGCGAGGGCTCGCCACAGGCGCAGCGCCACTTCGAGAGGCTTCGCGAAGTCCTGAAGGAAGAGCAGAAGGGAATCGACAAGGTGCTCCGTTCGCTGCAGCGGCTGGCCCGCAAGCACCCGCAGCGAGGCACGATCCCACGCGTCCTGCGGTTCTTTCGCAAGCAACGGCACCGCATGCGATACGCCGAGTTCCAGCAACGCGGGCTCCCTATCGGGAGCGGCATCGTCGAGGCCGCAAACCGGGTGCTCATCACTCAGCGGCTCAAGTGCTCCGGCATGCGCTGGTCCGAGAACGGTACCGGACAGGCAATCCTGAGCCTGCGCGCCCTGTGGAAATCCGACCGCTATGGCGCTGCATGGAACCAGATCATGCGCGCCATGAAACCTGAGGCTTGCCAGTTCCGATCTCACGAACGGCGCAACATGTTGAATCTCGTGAACTGAGCGGATTTACTCCATACGGAATTTTCACCCTCTCAATCTCGCTGATAGCGATCTTCTTTTCAAGAGGATAACACCTACTAAGTTTTCCGACCCACAGTTCTGCCATCTCGACGTGTCCGCTCCTAGCAGCCGCGACAGCGAAATGCCTTACCGAGCGGCTATAGTAGCGCTCAGTTTGTATTTTCGGCATGGTGCTCCAAGCCCCACCAAAATGATTCCCTTTGAGCTGCGCACCAAGGATTGTGCTTAACATCCTGTCGCGCTCGCCCTCGTTTTCGATTTCGTCCGCCGCCGCGACTGCAAGGGCCATGTAGGCTGATGCTTTCGGTTCATCGCTCTTCTCGGCGATGTAGAAAAGTGCCTCAGCGCGTTCGATCCCTGTGGGCATTCCAGCCACCAGGTCAATCGCACGTGCGAATTGTTCATCGTCCGCCAGAGCTTCTGCGATGTTCCGAAAGGAGTGAACTCTTTCTTCCAAAACTCCGATGCTTTGTGCAAGCAGGATTGCACGTCCGAATTCGCGAACCTCAGCGAGCGCTCCAACAATGTGACTCAACGCCCTTCCCCGTTCGCTCAGAGTCCCGATGCTCGGAACAAGTTCCATCGCTTTTTCAAAGTTACTCACTCGCGCGAGCCGCCACACCAGATAACTCAGGGCCCTGTCGCGTTCCGCTGGATCACCAATCTGTTTTGCCACCCGAATTGCTTGGAAAAACACTCTCCGTGCTGCCAATTCGTACCCAACTCCTGCCTGATCTCCGGCAATGTTCGCCAAAACCTCGGATCGTTCCGCAAAGTCTCCAATTAACTGTGCAGCCTTCGTCGCGGTTGCGAAAATGATTTGTGCACCAGAGTTACTACCGGCCTTCGCTTGCTCCGTTGCAACGTACTGCAAAGTACGGATTCGCTCAACTACGTCCACAATTCCGAGGGTTTCTTGTACCGCCCCAGCTAACTGCCCGTCTCTGAATAGTCTTATCGCCGTCCTTTCCCTGATGTAGTCCAAAGCAAATACTTGAACTTCGGCGTCGGAAATCTCTTTCGCAACTTGCGATGCCCTCGTGAAGTTGTTCTTTCTTGCTAGCTCTTTGGAGATGTAGAGCAGCGTATCGGAACGGATACCAGCGTTCGGAATATCTCTGGCGATGTTTAGAGCCGAGTCAAAGTAACCTCGCTTGGCTAGATCCCTCGCGATGTACCAAAAAGCCTCGCTCCTCTCCTCGGTATCGTGGATGTCACCCGCTGTGAGTATTGATACATCGAAAATCTGAAGGTCGACCAGGACCTCGACAATGTTGCGCAACAACTCTGCGCGCCCATCCGCAACACTCATCTGATATGCTGTCCCGATAATATGGGCAACCGTTTCCTCTGCTCCCGATCGATGATTGGTCTTGACCTGAATTCTAGCTATGTACAGGAGTGCGTTGACCCGATCACGAATGACTGCGATATTGTTCGCAATCTGCAAGGCATCGGTGAAGTTTCCCTCTGTAGCGAGATTTTCAGCAAGTTCCTTCTCGGCCTTGATAGGGTCAACCGCCAATAGTTCCTTCACACGATCTACGGGCAATGCTAAACCAGGTCCTTTGTCACCCTTCGATGATCTAAGTGTCGTAATTCCTATCAACTCTCCCGTTTCGTTGAAAAGTCCACCGCCCGATGAACCGCTGACGATGGTTGCATCGGTTTGAATGTACCAAGCAGCTTTTCTTTCTGTTCTGTCGCAAAGTTCGATCTTATTTCGGTCGACAATATGGAAATCGGAATAGCGCGGAAGAGACGATATGACTCCCTTAGATATGAAATCATTTTGTCCGTACGGAGCTCCCACAGTGTAAACGCGATCCCCTTTCTTCAAAGGAGAACTAGAAAGAGAGACCCTCATTGCAGCCGGAAAAGAGAACTGCCCATCAATACTCAACAAGCACACATCGTGGTCTTCGTGGCGTGCAACTAGTCTTGTTTCTTGAGACTCTCCTCCCTCGTCCAATACGATCGTTTGGTTTAGCACGGTTCCAGTGTCGTGTTCGACGACGTGACAGTTTGTCACCAGTTTGTCTGTGTCCACGATGATTGCGCTTCCACTGTCCCCGCCAGGGAGCTGAACCTTGACCACGTGACTCTTCAGTTTCTCTAGGAATTCGGGTTCTGTTGACTGGGAATTGGCGTCAGGGGACAGCGCTACAACCACCGCGGTTAGGACAAGCGGCAAGAACATTTCATTCCAGCGATGGAATCGCCGACCTGTTTTGCGGTAGCCAGGGACGGGTGCACATTCCGTATGGAGTAGTGCAGATCCTGGGGTAGCAAGGGTTTACGTGTGTGGGTCTCGGTCCGTGAGCCTTGATTTGCACAACGTAGCGTCGAAGATGTTCGAATTGTGCGGATTCCGGTCTATTTCTTGTTGGGAGGGAGGAGAGAGCGCCCCAAACAACTGTTATGTGAGAAGAAGATACTGGAATTGCCCAGATCCTGGCATTTACTCCATAGAAAATTTCCACCCCCAGGGACCTCAGAGTCTTCGGCTTCCACGCATGCCGTATCACGCGCGTAGATGGCAGCTGCCTTGCGCGTCATATAAAGAATGTTAGTCAATAGCCCGGCTTCACTTCGCCAGTTCTCTGGTCCGGTAGTTTCGACTACCGAATTCTAAGGGTCAGATCTGATGATGGCAAGCCGCCGTAGGGACGCCTGAATCATTGATCAAGTCTTGGTGTCGAGTGAGTGCCAGGGACTCTTGCCACCTGTTTCGACGGTTTTCGGCGTTTTTGTCGGTTGCCGGGTCTGGCGGAGTTGGCGGGATGCACAGGCGCAGTTCGGCAAGAAATTCGCTGCCCATTCGCCTTCCGGAGATCGTTGCATTTGCTGCAAGGGCCCGGACCCGGCCGCACGGACGGTCAGCGAGGCGCCATTCGGCTGATGCGCGTCGTTTCCGGCGCATTTGGGTTGGAGACTGGGACGCCCGGTATTGCCCGGGCGCTGTGAATCGTTCGCCCAGACTCTCGGGCGCTGCCTGCGGCTCTTCCGTCCCGGATTTGCGCTTCTTGAGGATCAACTGGTGGCCACGTTCGACTACGCGGCCCGCATGAATCAGGAGGACGCGCCCGGTCCCCTTCCTACTGGCCCGGGCCAGGTCCTCGCTCAGCGTCCACCATGCTGTCAGCGCAACACGAGGAGGTTGAACGCCAGGATTGCGCACATCCACCGGGCAGCTTTGGCACCGAACCGGCCACATGGCATGATCCCGCCCGCGAGGCCATTCTTCAGCGCGTCGTGTGCCTGCTTCGCATCGCCGCAACGGCCGTTCAGCAGTTTCAGCACGGGCTGCGCTGCCATCGGCTCCGGGCCAAGCCCGTCCGCCCGGCCCTCTTCCGGCGCCGGAATGTTCGTGATCAGCACCCTGATCGCATAGGTCGGCTTATCCGGGGGGGTGCGGTAGTTCGTCGTCGTTCACACCCGGCGCACCCGGCAACGCCCGGCGGACAGCGATGTACCGGATCAGTCCTTCGCGCTTGGGATATCCATCTTCGTTCGAGACGAATTTCACTTCCGCGATGGCCTCGTCTTCCGAGTCCACTTCCACATGCGCCGACTTGCCGCCTCCCTCGGGCGACCGGTTCTTCAGGACCCGCAATGGCTTCCACTCCACTTCCGGGACCTTCGCCACCGCCACAATCAGCTCCTGCGAGCGCACCGCTGAACTCGCGAAGCCGATCACCCCGAAGCGCTGCAACGCCACCGGTCGCAGCTCCGGCCGGTTGCAGAGCTGGATGATTTGCGCCGAATGCCCCGCTGAGTCGCTCCAGATCCTCACTTCCTGATCCGATCCGGCAACAGCACCAGAGATCGCAAGAGTACGCGCACATTCCCTTCCCTGGCAGGCAAATTCAGACTTCCTGACCTCGAACTCGAGAGAGTGTCATGTTTTTGCACCCGCGAAGTGGGGCTCGGCGATTTTTCCGGGTAGTTCATAGACCATGTGCATGTTGGTACCGGGGAAGACGGTCCGTGTCTGGTTGAGTTCTTCGAGGAGGCTTGCGATGGCGTTGTCGCCGGCATCGCTGGCGGTGCCGAGTATGCGAACGCGGAGGATGCCGTTGCCGTGCTCCGGGATGACGTCGGCGTCGGCCCGTAGAAGTGCGCGCAAGTGCCGGCGGGGGCGCTGGATCTTGCCCTGGGTCTGGGCAACGGCGGGCATCATGCGGGTTTCAGCGCGGTAGGCGATCATGCGGATTATATCGAGGAGGAGTTTCTCGCCTTCGGGGAGCGCGTCGAGTGCCTCGTTCGTGTCGAGTTCGGCGACCGCGATATGTCGCGGTGTATCGCGGCGCTGCAGCTTGAGGGCTTCACGCTCGGCGTCGAGAGCGTCGCTTTGGGCCTGCAGGCGCCGGACGGCCTCTTCGGCTTCGCGGGTCGGGGTTCCCCTGGACAGGTCGGCGATCCGGTTGCGCAGGGTGCCAAGGCGCTGCCGGAAGCGCTGGACATTGCGGTCGATTGCGCGCCAGCGCGGGTTGACGATGCGGGCGTCGGGATCCTGTGCTTCCAAACCGTGGACCGCCAGCGCGTCGAGATTGAACTCCTCGCGCATGTATTTGAAGAAGTTCTCCTGCGACCATCGGGAGAACAGGGCGCTGGCGGCCCGCTCCATGGGCATGCGGGGGTCGGTGGTGATGAGGGGCACCTGGCGGCCATTCTCCAGCAGGCGCCGGATCTGGCGGACTTCGGGCCCCTTGCTCAGGATCACGCTCTTCTCGGCGAGGCGGACGGTGGCGCTGCGGGTGCTTCCCGGCCCGTGGATGGGCACCGTGACGGTGCGGAAGTCCGCCTCCGGCCAGGCCTCCCCCTTGAAGCCCTTGTGCCAGGTGATCACAGCAACCCCGCGCCGGGCGAGGCGCCGGAACAGGGCAGGGCTCCAGCCTTCCCGGTCGAAGACCAGCGTCAGGGCGGGCTCGCCGGCGTCCGGGACGGTGAGGTCCGGTGCATCCGGGCCCAGCATGCCCAGTTTCTCCAGCGCGGGCAGGATGTCCTTCTCCAGCGCGTGGGTCATGGTCGGATCCAGCGCCTTGTTCAGGCACAGGAACGGCTTGCCGCCGAGCGCGTTGATCCAGTAGCTCGTGGAGGCAGGCAGGCAGAGTTTCTGGCGCGCCACGTAATGCTTGGGCAATTTTCCCTTGCGGCCGGAATACACCTTGACGTGGCCATCCACCGACAGGGTCGCACACACGTCCGGTTCTTCCGCCATCCATCCCGCGGCCAGGGAAGCTTGCCAGTCCCGCACCCGTTGCACGTCTCGCCCCAACGCCTTGATCTTGCCCCGCAGCGTCTTCACCTCCGGGCAGCGGTCCAGGCCCAGGATGGCGCCCCATTCCCCGGGCGCCTGGTGCCGCAGTGCCTCCGGATTGCGCACCCGGGCCAGGGTGAGGAAGGCCAGGAACAGCAGAACCGTGGTCAAACCGTAGTATCCCTTGGGCAGCGACAGGAACTCCCGCGCGCGGTCCAGAAGCCCCTCCTTGAGCAGCATCGGCAGCCCGGCCAGCACGCCGCCGCCGGCAACCGCCGACAGCGGCTCCGCAAACTGCGGCCGCATCTCCGTCAGATGTCCCGTTGCCGCCAGCATCCGCCCCGCCGTGTCCCGGGTGCCCCGACCCATCGGCGCCTCGCGGTCGCGTGCGTCCCGTTCGCTCCGCTCCACCCTCGGCTCCGGCGCTGCCGCCGCCTGTGGCTCCGTCGACGCGACCACCGGCGGCTCCAGCACTGCCGTCGCCTGCGGCTCCGTCGACGCTGTCGCCTGCGCCGGCACGGCCCGGTTCGGCGTCCCCCCTCTGATAACACCCGACCGGCGGTTGAGGCTGAACGTGCTCGGCCGGATCCCCAGCTTTCGCGCAACCGCCCGGCCGCTCAGCCCCGAGGCCAGAAGCCGCTCCGCCTCCCGCGCCGTCGCGGCGTCGATCGCGCTCGGCCCGCGCCTCCGTCGCGGCGTAAGAAAACCGGCCTCGCCCTGCCTCCGGAGCTGGTTCACTGCCCGCTGCACCGTCGAACGGTTCACGCCAAACGCCGCCGCCAGATCCCTGCGTAGCACACCGTGCTCGGCAAACCGCGCAATCCGCAGCTGTCGCGCTCGGTTGTCCGAAACTTCGTGGGAATCGAACGGCGCCAGGTTGCTGAAGTAGACCCGCCGGCCGTCCTCGACCGCGTGCGAAAAGCAGGATTCGCCGATCTGGATCGCCTCGGCAGGAGGCATCGGAAGCGTGTTCAAGGGAGTCTCCACGGTCGATATCGGGTGCACAGTATTATAGCCACTCTCCGTAGATCGGTCAACCCCTCAAATGTCTCCTAACTGCTGGAAATCACGAGCAAAACGATCGCCAAGCCCGCCTTCAATTAGCGCACGAGGTCAGGAAGTCTGAAATTGCCATCTGGTTTCTCCGTGCAGAGCATCGTTCCCCGCTCCGCGAGAAAGCAGTTCAGGGTGTGACAATCCTTCTCGCCCTGATGCGTCCCGTTGGCCGCGCGATACGTAAACAGTGCTTCCCGCCTGCCGCTCGGCACAATCGTCGCATTCACGTCAAGCGTCGCCTTCCGAAGCGCCGCATGGTCCACCGCCATCGCAACAAGCCAACGGTTCGCTTCCACAAGCGGCGTCAGGGTAGAAGACGGAACCGGCACATACGCTTCACCCTCCGGCCGCTTTCGATCCGCAGCGTCGTCGTGGTTCCCGTGCAGCCAGTGCAGCAGCGAGCACGGCGATGGAAATGTACGCTGGCGACCCTTCCAGTGCCGACGCTTCAACTTCCGGCGCGACATCCTCAGGATCCGCGCCTCGTGTCGGCCAACCTGGCGGCAGAGACCCTCATCTGCATCCAGCCGATCAACATCCTCCACGCAGTCGTCGCCCAGGATGTTCAAAAGGCACAGCGACAACAGCATCTGGCCGTCCGTCCGCACCTGCTCACGACGAATACCGGCAGACAGAACGCGAAGCGATCCGCTTCGCTGCGCCGAACGTAACAACAACTCCACGCCGCCATACGGCGTCATGTCCGCTTAGGAGTCCGAAAAATCAACCTTGACAGGCGGAGACGAATTTGAGACCAGTTTTGTACCCAGTTGGTGAAGGTTTTCTGTGTTCAAATTCCTTGTAACCCTTTGCTAGCAAAGGGTCAACTTGGTTATACCCCTAAACTTGATCGCGGATAAGGACGCAATGCCGCTCTCCATTCGCGACGACAGGGTCAACGACTTGGCGGAGCAGTTCCGGGCTTTCAGCGGTGCCCGGAGCAAGACCGAGGCAGTCCGCTGCGCCCTCGCAAGCCAGGTCGCCGCCTTCGAGCAAAGAGAAAACCTGGCGGAGCGAATCGGGCGCCTTCAGCGTACGGCCGCTTCCCGGGGCATTTTCCCGGATGGATGGGATGACAAGCACTTGATGGACGAACTCTCCGGTGACCTCTGATGTTCGTCGACGCATCCGCCATCGTTGGGATCCTGAAATGCGAGCCGGAGGCCGGCGGATTCGTGGCGGCACTGGAGGCTTCGCGTGGAAATCTGCACTGTTCTTCCATCGCCAGGTACGAGGCAACCGTATCCATGGCAGTGAGTCGTGCCCGGCAACGCGGTGATGAACATGTGTTGCCCGACGACTTCGAGGTTGCCACCGACCTGGTCGGCGAGTTTCTCACCGGCATCGACGCGAAGGACGTGGATATCACTTTGCGGATCGGGGATGCGGCCATTCACGCCGCGCGTAAGTACGGGAGAGTTGCAGGCCATCCCGCTGGGTTGAACATGGGCGACTGTTTCGCCTATGCATTTGCAAGGACAAGCGGCCTGCCCTTGCTGTACAAGGGCGGCGAGTTCAGCCAAACCGATCGGGCACAGGGTCTTGCCCGGCGTCATCCGATGGCGCCTGCGAAATCAGACCGGCAGGAAGGCCCCGGTAGCGGCTGAGCCGGGATCGGTCCCCGAACACGGCGCCTGCTTGGTCGCGTCGCTGGACCATGCGACGGACGCGGCAGCACGGGATGATCGCCAGGGACAGCCGCAAGCCGCGGAACGCTACCCGATCAGCAGGATTCGCATGAAGCGCGGGCCGTGGGCGCCGCGGACATTCCTGGCCTCGATATCGGCGGTTCCGCTGGTTCCCGTGACGATGTTGACGCTGCGCGGATGCGCAATCCCGGCTTCGGCCATGGCCGCCCAGAGATCCTCGATATGCGGGAGGATGCGGCTTTTCTCCAGCGCGACGAGATGATGCAACGCGACGAAGTTGTGCAGTACCGGCGATTCCCGGCTTGACAGGAAGACCACGGAGCCAGTCTCCGCGATCCCGTATTCCGCGAGCGTGAGAATGGCGGGCTCCTCCGAAGAGGCAGCAGTATCGGTTTCGATTCCCGTCCAATCCAGATTCAGGAGCCTCGCCGAAGGCTGCAGCACGATTCGGGGCGCCAGGCCGGCTTCCTGCAGATAATCCCCCGCTGCCGCCGGAACCTGGTTCATGTTCTCGACGCTGGAGACCGTGGCGGTCACGCTCTCGGACGTCGCCTTCAGAAGAAACTGCTCCTCGAGGGAACGGCCCGCGAATTTCGGCTGCACCGTATCCGGCCGTCCGGCAAGCGTCTCGGCTTCCTGGCGGATTGCCCCGGGATCGCGGGCCCTGGATCCGAGCGACGTCCGAACCCGGGAAAGAATGTCGGATCGTGCGTTCCGCATGGTCATTGCCCTTGCGCCGTGCGGCGGTACTGCCGCATGAAGGTGCCGCGTTCCGGTGCGGGCAGATCGCGGCTTTGCGTCCATCCGCCGGCAAGGGGCATGGCGGCAATGCGACCGCGTTTGCGGGCGAGGATCCGCATCGCCAGGACCCCGGCTTCCGCTCCGACCCGGTACCCCCAGGGCCACCGGGCGAGGCGCCCCCAGAGCGTGAGACCCATCCGGGTCGTGACCGGCAGCATCCGGGCGTCGTGCTGGCGTGCGCGCAGGCTTCGCAGCATTCTGGGAAGCGGAATGTTGACCGGGCATACTTCCTGGCACCGGCCGTTCAACGTGCATGCGTTGGGCAGGTCCTTCGCCGCTTCGAGCGACGAAAGCGCCGGCGTCAGGACCGAGCCCATCGGACCGGGATAGACCGCTCCATAGGCGTGCCCGCCGACGGCCGCATAGACCGGGCAGTGGTTCATGCAGGCGCCGCAGCGGATGCATCGCAGCATGGGCCGCAGGTCGCTGCCCAGCATCTCCGAGCGCCGGTTGTCGACGAGAATGATGTGAAGCTCTTCGGGCCCGTCGGGGTCTTCCGGCCGCTTCGGCCCGTTGAAGAATGTCGTGTACTGCGTGATCTCCGATCCGGTGGCGGCGCGGGCGAGCAGCCTCAGGAACACGGTGCAGTGGGCGAGGCCGGGCACGAGCTTCTCGATTCCCACGGTCACGATGTGGGTCTTCGGGGGAGTGGTCGTCAGTTCGGCGTTGCCCTCGTTGGTCACCGTCACGATCGAGCCGGTGTCTGCAATCAGGAAATTGGCCCCCGAGATGGAAATGTCGGCCTCGAAATATCGCTGGCGGAGCTCCCGCCGTGCGCTCTCCACGAGGTCCGAGACATCGCCCGAGCCGGGAGGCTGTCGGTGCTTGCTCCGGAAGAGCGCCGCAACCTCCTCATGGGTCTTGTGCATCGCCGGCATGACGATGTGGGAAGGCGGATCGCCTGCCAGCTGGATGATATGCTCCGCGAGGTCCGTTTCGATCCGCTCGACGCCGGCGCTGTTCAGCGCGTCGCCGATGCCGATTTCCTCGCCGAGCATGGACTTGACGCGGGTGGCGGTCCTGGCGTTCCGCTCCAGGCAGAGCGATGTCACTAGGTCCTGCGCTTCGCGCGGCGTCCGGGCCCAGTGCACCACGGATCCCGCAGCGACCGCATTGTGCTCGAATTCCTCGAGATAGTGGTCCAGGTTCTCCAGCGTGTGGTTCTTGATTCGTTCAGCGAGGTTTCGGGCGTCGGCGTATTCCGGGTATTCCGCGATCACCTGCGCCCGCCGCGAACGAAGCAGGCTCGTGGTTCGATCGAGGGCAATCTTGAGGGACGGGTCATCCAGGGCCCGCAGGGCGTTCGCCCGGAAGTGATGGGAATTCTGCTTCATCCACCGTCCTCCGGCTGGCATAGCGCCGGCCCATCCGCCATTCCGGCAAGCACTTCGACGGTATGGCGGACCTTCACCTCGGCCCCGTCCCGGCTCAGCTTTCCTGCCATGTTCATCAGGCAGCCGAGATCGCCGGCCAACAGGGTGTCGGCGCCGGTCTCCAGGATTGCCTGGGCCTTTTCGCCGACGATGGCGGTGGAGATTTCCGGGTATTTCACGCAGAACGTGCCCCCGAATCCGCAGCAGGAATCGCTGTCGCGAAGCGGATTCATGCGCAGCCCTTCGACTTTCGCGAGCAGGGCCCGCGGCTGCTCGTAGACGCCCATTTCGCGCAGGCCGGCGCAACTGTCGTGATAGGTCGCCGTCCCGTCATACCGGACGTTCCGCGGCTCGAATTCCATCACGTCGTGCAGGAAACTCAGGATTTCCCATGTCTTTGCCGACAGCGCGGTCTGGCGCTCGGCCCATTGCTGATCGTTCCGGAACAATTCGCCGTAGTGCACCCGGATCATCCCGGCGCAGGATCCGGAGGGCACGACCACGTAGTCGAAGGGCTCGAAGGCCTGGATCACCTGCCTGGCGATTGCTGCTGCCGAGGAGTCATCGCCGTTGTTGAAGGCCGGCTGGCCGCAGCATGTCTGGGTGCGTGGAACCGAGACGCTGCATCCCGCCTGCTCCAGCAGCTTCAGGCTTGCAAAGCCGACATTCGGCCGCATTGAGTCGACAATGCAGGTGACGAGCAGGCCGACGCTTGGCTGTCCGCTCATCGGTCCTTCCTTTCGTTCTGCGCCTGCCCGGGCCAGGGTGAGAGATCTTCCTCGACCCTAGTCCAATCCGTGGCGGCATGCCCCCGCGCGGGCTCGTGGCAAAGACTGGGGCCGCTGCGGGTCGGCGGACAGATGCCCCACAAGAATAGGGAAGATGAACGCGTTTCGGAACCTCCGGCAGGAGAGTTCGGGTTGGGCTGCTGTCGCCGAAGAATTGGCGGGCGATGGCGATGAGCGCCTTCCTGTCCGGCACGCAAGAAGGCGGCCGTCAGGCCGTCGCGGCGTGCGGATCCTCGACAATGGGCCACACCGGTCGCTTCAACCGCTTGTATCGGGTGTTTTCCGGCCGGCTCGGATACAGGCCATCCACCGCCGCATAGAGCACCTTCGATGCGATCGGCGCGAATGCCCCGTGGAAATGGTTCGTCGACTTCACGATCAGGATCCGCTTCGAGAGCGGATCGATCCCCATGTTCGTGAACAGGTCCGGGGAGAACGACTGACTTCGCGTCGAGTTCAGCACGATGTCGATTCCGTTCATCCGGATCGTCGCCGCATCGCCGAGCGGCACCAGGGAATCTCCGAATCTCTGCACTGCATCCCGGGACAGCCAGGCGACCTCGACCTCCGCGTCGATCGGATGACCAGCGCTCGGGGATGTTTTCGCGCCGAAGCGCAGGGAGAGCCGGGCGCCCGTTCCCGCGGCATGGCAGAGGCGGACCGCCATCGGGTCCCAGATCGTGCCCACGGCCACCTCGCTCAGGCCCATGTCCAGCGCCATGCGCGTCAGGATTGTCGAATCCCCGGGTACGCCGCCTCCGGGATTGTCCCAGACATCTGCGATCACGACCGGCCGGCCGGTCTCGCCGGCGGCACGCTGGAGCGCCTCTTCCGGGCCCAGGAATTCGGGCCGGAACCGGCCCCGGAACCCGAAGAGCTTCTTTCCGAGCTGCCGGGCGAGGCGGTCGCCGGATTCCTTCTCACCATCAGTGATCACGACAATCTTGGCACCGAGGTCCGGCGAGTCTCCTGCCATGAAGCCGTGGATGACCGAGATCGACAGCGCCTCTCCTTCCTCCTCTCGCCGCAAGATGTCGTTCACGAAGCTCCGCATGGGTTCATGGCTGGTCGGCAGGATGTCGATCATCCGCACATCGAATACCGACATCGCGGGCCGGATGGCGCCGCTCGAGGCGCGATGGGCAAGATCGGCAAGCCTTTCGGCCGTCGCCACGAAGTCCGTATGCGGGAACTCCTTGAAGGCGACGATCAGGTCAGCCGCAGCAACCCGTCTCGCCGAGAGATGGCTGTGCGGATCGAAGGTTGTCCCGATGACCGCGTCCGGTCCGGCCACCGCGCGAATCCGCTCGAGGAGTTCGCCTTCGCAATCCGACTCGGTTTCGGTCATCATGGCGCCGTGGAGGCCGAGGAGGACGATGTCGACGGGAAGCGCTGCCCGAAGCTCCGCCAGGAGCTGGTCTCGAAGAAACTCCCAGGTGCCGCCATGGAGCATGCCGCCGGGCTCGGCCCAGGACGCGGTTCCCTCGATCAGGTCCCAGCCAAAGGACCGGGCCCGAGCCCGGGCGACTGGAAACACCGCCGAGCAGAGGGTCGGTGCCTCGGGATGGCGCCCGGGCTCCGCGTAGAAGCTCTCCCGGAAGTCCCGGATGTCTGTCCTGAGCGGCGAGAAGGTATTGGTCTCGGTTGCCACCGATCCGAGGAAGACGCGTTTCATGGACTGGGGCGCTCCGTGCTGGCGTGATGGCAGGCGGCGTGGTGGCCGCTGCCGAGGGTTACGGCCGGCGGCGGAATGCTTCGGCAGATCTCCGTGGCAAGCGGGCAACGGGGATGGAACGCGCATCCCGTGGGCGGATTCGCGGGGCTCGCCGGTTCCCCGATGATCTCCGGGCGGGATCGCCGGCGCGCGGGGTCGGCGCGCAGCACAGAGCGGAGCAGCAGGCGCGTATACGGATGCGCAGGCCTTTGGAAGATGTCCGCCTTGCTGCCGGACTCGATGATGCGCCCGAGATACATGACCGCGACCCGGTTGGAGACGTGCCGCACCACGCCGAGGTCATGGCTGATGAACAGCATCGAGATGTCGCGATCCACCAGCAGTTCCCGGATGAGGTTCAGGACCTGCGCCTGGATGGAAACATCGAGGGCGGAGACGGGCTCATCCGCAATCACCAGTTTCGGGGACACGATCAACGCCCTGGCGATTCCGATCCGCTGGCGCTGGCCGCCCGAGAATTCAAAGGGATAGCGTCGCATCGAGTCGGGATCGAGGCCAACTTGGCGCAGCATCCCGGCGATCCGGGCCCGCACGTCGGAGCGCGTCCGGGCAAGGCCATGGATGCGCAGCGGCTCGGCCAGCGTCTGTTCCACGGTAAGCCGCGGGTTGAGGCTCGCGAAGGGATCCTGGAAGATCATCTGGATCCGGGCGCGCAGCTGGCGGAAAGCGGCAGCGGGGAGTTTCAGGATATCGGTTCCCTCGAACAGCGCCGTGCCGGAAGTGGCGGGTTCAAGCCGTGTCAGCGTGCGCGCCACGGTCGATTTCCCGCAGCCGCTCTCGCCCACGAGCCCCAGGACATCGCCCGGCGCAATCTCGAAGGAGACCCCGTCCACCGCCTTGAGAACCGGCGGCGCCCGAAAGGGATGCGGCCTCGCGAGCGGGAAGTGGGTCCGCAGGTCCCGGACTGCCAGCACGGGCTCGGTCATGGCACCGCACCGCGCGGATAGTGGCATAGCACGCCGCCGGATGCCGCGCCGTCAGGCTCCACGCCGCGGCAGAGCACAGCTGCGTGCGGGCAGCGGGGATGGAAGGAGCAGCCGCCGATCGGTTCGCCGATTTGGGGAACGCGGCCGGGAATCGACGGGATTTGCTCGCAATCCGTTTCCGGATCCGGGATGGAACGCATCAGTCCCAGCGTGTATGGATGGCGGGGTGCCGCGAAGAGGTCCCGGGTCGTTGCGGCTTCCACGATGCGGCCGTGGTACATCACTGCGACGGCCTCGCAGGTCTCCGCAATCACGCCGAAATCATGGGAAATCAGCATCAGCCCCATTCCGATGCGGGCCTGCAACTCCATGAGCAGGTCGAGAATCTGCACCTGGACGGTGGCATCGAGCGCGGTCGTCGGCTCGTCGGCGATCAGGAGCGCCGGCTCGCAGGCCAGCGCCATGGCGACCATGATACGCTGGCGCATGCCCCCGGAGAGTTGATGGGGGAAGGAAAACTGGCGCTCTTCGGGCGCCGGAATGCGGACGAGCCGCAGCAGCGCAAGGACGCGTTCGCGAAGCTGTGCGCGCGGGAGCCTCTTGTGCTGCGCGATGGCTTCAGCCAGCTGGTCGCCGACACGGTAGACCGGATTGAGGGAGGTCATCGGTTCCTGGAAGACCATCGCCAGCCGGGCGCCCATCAGGCGCCGGCGCGCGCGGCCGGCAAGCCGGGTTATGTCCTGGCCCTCGAACCGAATCTCGCCGCCCACGATGCGCATCGGCGTTCCCTCGCCAAGGCCCATGATGGCCAGGGCGGTCAGCGACTTGCCGCAACCGCTCTCGCCGACGATGCCAAGGGAGCCTCCCACGGGCACCTCGAAGGAGATTTCCTTCACGACGGGCAGCAGGCGCCCATCCTTCGCGATGGAAATCGAGAGGCTCTCTACTTCCAGAAGCGCCATGGCTCAGACCCCGGCGATGTCATTCCGGAACCGCGGGTCGATGCCATCGCGGAGCGCATCGCCAACGAGGTTCATCGAGAACACGGACAGAATGATCAATGCTCCGGGAAAGAGCAGCAGCCACGGCGCGCGGGTGATGTAGATCCGGCTCTCCGAGAGCATGTTGCCCCAGCTCGGAATTTCCGGCGGCAGGCCGAGGCCGAGAAAATCCAGCGCCGCCGCCTGCAACTGGGCAAAGGCGAAGATGAAGCTTGCCTGCACGAGGAGCGGTGATGCCAGGTTCGGAAGAATGTGGCGGAACAGCACCGAGGCGTGGCTGGAACCGGAGCAGATCGCTGCCTCGACGAAGGGCTCCGATTTCATCTTCAGCGTCATCCCGTGGAGGATGCGCGCGGTCGTGGCCGAATACACGATTCCGATCACGATGATGGTGTTGACCACGCTCCGCTCGAAGAGCGTTGTCAGCGCCAGCGCAAGCAGCAGTGCCGGAAACGCCATCATCACGTCGACAAGGCGCATCAGCACACTTCCAAGACGGTGGAAATAGGCGGACAGCATGCCGGTCAGGCCGCCGACCGTGAGCGCAAAGACGACAGTGCCGAGCCCGATCAGGAGCGCCATGCGGGCGCCGTGGATGCAGCGCGAGAGCGTATCCCGCCCGAAATGGTCGGTTCCGAAAAGATAGGCGCCGCCCGGGCTTGTCAGACGGGCGAGAGGGTCGATCTCGAGGGGATCGGCAGGTGCAAGGAAAGGCGCGAAGAGCGCTGCGAGCGCCACAGCGGCGAGAACGGCGAGCCCGAACGTTGCCAGCATCCGCCCCCGGAAGGGCGCCATGATGCGCTGGGCAGTCGCCGCCCGGACCGGGGTCATTTCAGCCTCACGCGCGGGTCCAGCCGGGCATAGGCAAGATCCACCAGGAGGTTGACCACCATGTAGAGCACGACAATGATCAGGATCACGCCCTGGATGACCGGGTAGTCCCGCCTCAGTATGGATTCGACAACCAACCGGCCGACGCCGGGCAGCGAGAATACGGTCTCTGTCACGACGGCCTCGGAGACCAGGGCCGCGAAGGTGAAGCCGAAGGCGGCCGCGACGGCGATCAGCGCGTTGCGGAAGACGTGGAAACAGGCAACCCGCACGGGATGCAGGCCTTTCGCACGTGCCGTTCGCACGTGGTCCTCCCTCTGGACATCCAGCATGGACGCGCGAACCAGGCGGATGATCAGCGCCGCATTGGGCGCCGCCAGCGTCAGGCTGGGCAGCAGGAGGTAGCGGAGATTGGCGAGTCCGCCCTCGCTGAAGACCGAGGGGTAGCCGGAACTCGGCAGCCAGCCCAGGCCCACGGCAAAGACCAGGATGAAGTAGAGGCCAAGCCAGAAGGTTGGAATGGATGCCGCCAGCATCGCGCCGCCCGATGTGAGCTGATCCAGCCACGACCCGTGCCAGGTGGCCGAGACCACCCCGATCGGAATCCCGATCAGAATGATCCAGACCATGGTCATCGAGGCGAGGAGGAGGCTGGTTTCCGCGCCGTCGGAGATTACGGCAGCCACGGGCTTCCGGAAGAAGATCGAGGTTCCGAGATCGCCCTGCAGCACATTGCCGAGCCAGAGCAGGTACTGGGTGTGGAGCGGATCGTCCAACCCCATCTCCCGCGTCAGCGCCGCGATCTCTTCGGGCGTTGCGGTATCGCCGAGCAGCACCGCGGCGGGATCTCCCGGTATGAAGTGGATGAACAGGAAGACCAGCACCGACGCGGCCAACAGTGTCGGGATCAGCGCCAGCAGGCGCTCAAGGACATATCCTGGCATCGACATCGATCTGCCTCGACGCGCGCCCCGGAGCGAAGGAGAAAGGGGCGCTCTCCCCAGAATAGGGCGGGGAGAGCGCCGGGAGGAAGTCTACTTGGAGACGTTCCAGAAATGCGGCCAGATCAGCGTTGCGTCCGTCAGTCCAGCCAGTTCCGTGGAGGCGATGTTGTAGGTGTACACGTCGCCTGTTTTCATCGTTGGCACCTGGTCGTAGATCGCCGCCTGGATCTCGGCCCAGATCCCGACCCGTTCCGCCGGGTCCGCCGACGCAGTGAATCGATCCTTGAGCGCTGCCTTCTCTTCGGTCGTCCACCAGCCCGGGTAGTTGTCGTTCATGACCGAGATCAGGATCGGGTCCGGCACGAAGCCGTGATGGGTGAAGAACAGGTCCCATTGGTCCGGCTGCGCGCGCTTGGAGATCAGCGTGGCCCAGTCGTACACCTGGAGGTCAATGTTGAATCCGGCATTGGCCAGTTGCCGGGTAAAGACCACGGCCTGGTCGTAGTGGAACGCGTAATTGGTCGAGACCATGAACTTGATCGGATCGCCGCCGTAGCCTGCATCCGCCGCCATTTGCCGCGCGCCATCCGCATCTCCGCGGCTGAAATTCTCGGCCCCTGCCTCGCTGTACCAGACATTGCCCGCCGGCATGAAGGAGCCGTTTGCGCGCCAGAGCTTCTCCGGGCCGATCGAGACTCGGAGCGCGGATTCCTTGTCGAGCGCCGCCTGGATTGCGCGCCGCAGGGCGAAGTTCTCCTGCAGCGGACCGTTCTTGGAGTTCATGAACACCAGTCCGAAGATCGGGCCGCCATTCAGAATGGTGACAACCGACGGATCGGCGTCCAGGTCATCGAAGAGATCGCCGGGAATGCTCTCGGCGTAGTCGTAGTCGCCGGCCTTCAGACCGCTCACGCGCGTGCCGACATCGGGAACCGGAATGAAGCGAAGCGCGTCGAACTCTGCCCGCCGCTCGCCCGCGTAGCCGTCTGCGGCGCCGCCGGGGGAGGAGTAGCCCTCGAACCGAACCAGCTCGACATGGCGATTCGGTTGCCATTCGTTGAATCGGTACGGCCCGGTGCCGATGTAATTTTCCGGCGCGATGGGCTCTTTTCCGGCCCCCTCCACAACGGATGCCGGATAGATTGCCGGGCCGCCATTGATGAAGGCCAGGATGTTCTTCCATGGACCGAAGGGAGCGGTCAGCCGGATCGTGATCTCATGGGATCCGGTCGCCTCCACGCTCTCGACGTTGGAGAACAGCAGGCCGCCCCTTGCGCCATGCTCGCCCCACCGATTCAGCGACGCAACGACGTCCGCCGAGGTCATCTCCTGGCCATCGTGGAAGGCAACGCCTTCCCGCAGGCCGATGACGATCGTCCTGCCGTCATCGCTGATGGTCTCTCCGGTGGCCAGCAACGGCACCGGAGCGTTGGATGCGTTGAAGGTGTAGAGGCCTTCGAACATGTGGTGGGCGATGGTCGTCGCCAGATCCGATGTCAGGACATGCTGGTCCAGGCTCGGGGGCTCGCCGACCGTGGCGTACCGAAGCGTACCGGCCGCCCAGGCTGCCGACGAGGCAGTAGCTGCAGCTGCGGCGAAAGCAATTGCCCCGCTCCATTTCGTGAATTTCATTGGAGTCATCTCCCTTGGCTGCTGAGATTGAAGACGGTATGGTGAAAGAAACTATCACATTGACCCGCAATAGTCAACAAAAGACGAAACAATATGAAAGAAACTACCATACATGGCTTGCAATCGGTCCCTCTCGGGCCGAACGCTCGGGGCTTGCCGAGAGTCGCCGGGGAGGCGGAAATGGAGGACGGGACTCGCCGACGCTCAAGTGGTGCCGGGATTGTTTCGTAGCTATCGTTCACTGGATGAGATGCAATGCGACACAGGATGAACAACGGTCGCGTAACCGGAATCGGATCGCTGCCCGACTTGGGGTTCGTCGTCGGTTCCCTCTCGCGAGCAGGTTGCGGTAGGACGGTTTTTGGGAAATGAGCTACGGGAAAATCGCGGATTTTCGACCATGCCGGGAGAGAGTTCGGAAGCCTGGCGGCGTTGGGAGGCTCTTGCGGGATCCTTGGGTGCCGACGGCCGTGTGTGGTGATATCCGACCGGCGCGGGAGCTGGGAAGTTTGGCAAACGGGGGTCGACGCCGGTAATGCCCGTCGTTGATGTCATCACCAGGATGCAGGAGTTGAACGGCTTGCTTTCCGGTCGCGAGCAGCGCGTCGCGGACTACATTCTCGGGAATCTCGAAGCTGCCGCGTACCAGAACCAGAACGACATCGCTCTTGCGACGTCGGTGTCTGAAGCGACGGTTACCCGCTTCTGCCAGCGTCTGGGATGCGATGGTTTTCGCGACTTCCGGGTGCGGTTCGCGCAAAGTGTCGCGGTGACCCTGCCCTATCTCAGGGCAAGCCAAAGGGGAGCAGATGAGAATGTGGATCTGGATGACCTCATCGATCGTGTCTTCGGATCCGCCGCGAGCCTCCTGACCCTGGCACGAAACCAGCTAAAGACCGAGAGCCTCGGCAGGGCGATCGAAATACTCGCGGTTGCCCGCAGAATCGCATTCATCGGTGTCGGTGGCAGTTCGTCCAATCTGGCCGCGGAAGGCGCCAACCGGTTCTTTCGCCTCGGAATTCCTTCCGAGAGCCATTCCGACGGCTATTACCAGCGAATGCTGGCCTCTACGCTTGGAGAAGGGGATGCCGTGTTTGCGATCTCTGCAAGCGGTGGCCCGCAGGAACTGATTGACAGCGTGGCGATAGCCGCCCAGTACAAGGCCCGGAGCATCAGCCTCACCAAGCGCGGGTCTCCGCTCGCGGCCGCCACCGATGTCGCCGTGGAACTGGAGTTGCCGGAGGATCAGGACATCTACAAGCCGACCGCGTCCCGCCTGGCCTATCTTGCGGCTCTGGACGTGATTGCGACGGGTGTCGCCCGCAAGCATCCGGACCGCGTGAAACAGAATCTCCGCCGCATCCGAACCTCCCTGGTCCAGTTGAGCCAGAAAACCAACCCGTCACCCATCGGAGACTGAAGCGGGTTTGGCGATATGGCCCTGCGGCCGTGACATTCCCTTGTTCTCCAGACTGTTGCGCAGGCCTCGGCTCGTCACCGCGGGAGAGTTGCAAGGGCCACCGCACCGATGGATCGTACGAACCTGCTCCACGGCTCGCTGCCAACGGGCGCCACGCTGACAACCGCCGAATGGAGCCTACGGCGCAGGAACCGGTGGGCAGTCGCGGCGGGTCGGCCGCGGGAATCGTCAGGGATCCAGATTCGCGAAGATGTCGTCGGTCTCGATCCCGATACCCGGTGGACCAAGGCGGAGCGATCCGGTATGGCGGATCGAAGTTGCGATTGCGCCGTCGTCGCTGCGTCCATGGTGAATGACACATCTTGTGTCGGTCTTGACGATCAAGTAGTGCCGCATCGAGCGCAGTCGGAAATAGTCCTCCAGCTTGGCGCCGCTGTCGCGCGCCCTGGTTGATGGCGAGAGAACTTCGATAACGACAATGGGATCGTCGTATTCGACAGCTTCGTCGGTCAGCCGCGGTCCGCATCGCACCGCGGCGTCGTCAATGTGCACCGCCATTCCATCCGGCAGCGCTTCACATTGGGGCGATGTCGCGAGAATCGAGTCCGAAAGCGCTTGAAGCACGTCTCTCTTCGCTCTTGCGGGCGCGGTACGCTCTGGTGCCACTGCGATGACTTCACCACCGGCAAGTTCGTGGCGCTGGCCGTCGGGCTGCTCCATCGCCCAAACGACAAACCTGTCCGCAGTCATCCGAATGGGTTTCGGTGTCGGCATTGATCCTCGTCCTGCAGCAGCCCACATTGTTCCACGCTCAGTGCCGCATATTCGGCGTTCCCGAGTCTTCAACGTGCGTTAACCCGGTAACCCATTCCAACGGATTCGTTGCCAACAAGCCTGTTTCGAAAGGCCGCGATCCGATGGGACCGTGTGTACCGAGACTCTCCGTGTCAGGCATTCGTTCTCGCAAACCCGGCCTTTCCGCCGGACGCCCGTCGTACGACTTCGTTGCATGGATGGCTAGTGGGAGCGGCTTCGTTGCGTCCCCGACATGTCCCGAATCGCGTCGCAACGCCGCGATTCGGTCCCTTTGGCTGCGCGGGAACCGGGGGGTGGCGCCTCTGCGTCCTTTTGTGCGTCATTTTTGGAACCGAATTCCGGAGATTTCTTCCCATGCCGGCATTTCCGCGTGTTCCCCGCTCATATGACAGGAATCAGAAGAAAGAGAGATTCACAGTTCCTTCTCCCCACCCGGGTCTGGAGTGTTGTTGATAACTCGGCTCCGGAGGAGTGCGCGAAGGAAATTGTATATTCTCTCTGCAGAGATTCCGCCCCCTCCGCCTTGCTAGCGAAGAGGGCGGAATGCGGAAGGCCCAGGCTTTCCGCGAAGGCGGGTCGGACCGTTTCCCCATCGGTTCGATTCGGAACCGTGAACAAGCTTGGTCGGCCCGCCTTCCTGAACTCCTCGCGTCCTGAATGGATGCTTGGTCTGGAACCGCATCATCGTGAGGTTAGGAGCGAAGGAGCACGAAAATGATAGTCGCCGGGATTGACGTGAGCAAGAACGAGTTGCATGCGCACGCGGAGGGCGAGGATCGCCGGTTTGCCAACGATGGCACCGGCATCGGCAGCCTTCGGAAGTGGCTTCGCACGGGAAACGTGGAAAGGGTTGTGATCGAGCCGACCGGCCGCTTCCATCGGCGGCTTCACCAGTCGCTGTTCGACAGAGGCTTCGAGGTCGTGCTGGTGAATCCGATCCGGAGCCGTCGCTTTGCGGAGGCGACAGGAGAGCTGGCAAAGACAGACCGGGTGGATGCGGCCCTGCTGGCCGCCTACGGGAAGGTCCTGCCGAACCTGGATCCTTCAGAGCCGAAAACCGCGTTCCTCGAACGGCTTGAGGCCATGCTGGTTTGCCGGGAGAGCCTGGTGGACCACCGCGTGTCGCTGCTGCAGACCGCCAGCGAGTTGGGCGGAGAGGAGGAGCAGCGGTTGAAGAAAATCGCCGCCTCGATCGGGAAGGAAATCGCCGAGCTGAAGACGTCAGTTGAGGCGCATCTCCGGTCGGATCCGGACTTCGCGGTGCGCTACCAGATCCTGCGCTCCATTCCTGGCATCGGTTTCGTCAACGCGGCCTCACTCTGCTACTGGATGTCGGAGTTGGGCCACCTCGAGAACCGGCAGGCCGCCAGCCTGCTCGGGGTCGCACCCTACAGTCGGGACAGCGGCAAGGCACAGGGGCAGCGGCACATCCGCGGCGGCAGAAGGCGCCCCCGCGAGGCCATGTACATGGCCGCGCAAACCGCCTCTCGATGGAACCAGGACATGGCCGCGATGTATGATCGGTTGATAGCCAATGGCAAACGACACAAGGTCGCCATTGTCGCCATCATGCGGAAGCTCATTATCTTGGCGAACGTTCTACTGCGGGATGGCCGCAAATGGGCCCCGACTGCACCCAAATCAGTAATCCCGTCATGTGGATAAGCTGTGGAAAACTTGTGGAGAACCTGTTGAACACAGACCCCGCGTCAGATCCGAATCGGCACGATTAGGGCTTGACTTGAGACATGGATGCTTGTTCGGCATGCGGCCGGAGGCCGTACCGGCAAGGTTCACCGAACACCGGCCGCCCCGGCGGAATGGGGCTGCTTTCGGGTTGCGCCACCTTGACCGGGCTCGCAAGGCTCGACACGGCCGGGCGCCGTGCCGCCGGCAGGGCATTTCCGATCGCAGCCAGGAGCCATGCCGGCGATGCCCCAGCCCGATTTCCGCGTAGTCCGCGCCTTCACGCGCCACTGCCAAGACGCGTTCTTCCGTGCGATCCTCAGCGACAGCGAGCGCGCGAACGCGCTGATCCACGCCCATTGGCCGAAGGCGTTGCGCTGGATGCGGGAGGGCAAGCCCGCGCGCCCCATCGACCCGGCGCTCGTGCACGGCAACCGCCGGCAGCTCCGCGCGGACAAGGTGTACCTGGTTGGCGGTACCCTGGACAAGCCGAATGCCGTGACCCCGATCGAGCACAGTTCGAGTCCACGCCCCGGCACGCCGGGACAGGTGGCCGCCAGCCTGCGCGTGCTGCAGGCGCCATTCGCCGGGAAGGACATGCCCTGGGCCGTTCCGTTCGTCTTCAGCACAAGGAGGCGCTCGCGGAACCTGCCCGGAGCCATTGACGAAACCGGCAGTGCGGTCGACATCGTGCGGCAGTTGACCTGGGTTGAAGGGTATTTCGCGCGGATCACCCGGAGGATCCCCTACGAGGCGCTCTCCCGGGAGCCTGTATCCCGCGCCATGGTCGGCATGATGAACATCGCCTGCCGGACACCGTACCCGGTGGATGAGCTGCGGCGGATCCGGAGCACGGACCTGGCGGGCCCCGGATCGACCCGGTGACGCTGGCATATGTGCTCTCCGACGCGTTGGCGACATCCGCTATTGTGAAGGAGGCGCTGCGCGACTTGGCGCTCGACGCGGGCCTGGAAGCCAGGGAGATCGACATGGACCTGATCACGCAACCGCTGATTCTGGATGCCTTGGCCGAAGGCGAGGCCAAAGGCGAGACCAAAGGAAGAGCGGATCTTCTGCTTCGCCTGTTTCGACAGCGTTTCGGCGCCATTCCCGAGAGCGTGGAAGTGAAGGTCAGGTCGGCGCCGCTGCCGGATCTGGAGGCGTGGGCGGATGCCCTGTTCGATGCGCGGAAGCTGGACGACGTCTTCCAGAATGGAGGCGCCCGCTGAAAGGCGGACAGGCGCGCGGGAGGTCGGCTGCGCCGGGATGGTGCGGTCGGAAGCCGCGGCGCCGCGTATCGGGCAGCACCGGGAAATCCACTGCGCCCAAAGCACGGATGCTTCCCGGATCTCGCGTTGAACGGGACCGCAGGACTCTCGCGGCAGTGCCTGTCACGAGACTACAGCGCCACGGGAGCCGCGCAATCCTGACAGCGAAATCTGTCGACTGGAACTTCGGAGCAGCCGGCAGGCACATCGAACTGAACTGCCCATATCCATCAATGTAAAGAGGTTGACGTACTGGACCTCGCAGGGAAGTGCCCGCCCGAATGCCCGGTTGAAGTGGAATCGGCAGTTTGAAGCTTCGAGAATCCGTCGCTGCCAGGTAGTTGATCCTGGTTGCCGGCTGAAGTGCGGAAGCGGCGGTCACACGGACCCTGGAATTCCCGGGCGGCAGCGCGCCCGGTTCGCGCCGCCAGCACGTCGCAGGCTCCCTGCGTTCGCTATACTCGGCGCCTCCCCGGCAACGGAGAACGGCAATGCGGCAGACTGTCTGCGAGCGGAAGACCGGCGAGACCACGGTCCGGGTCGAACTCAATCTCGATGGCCGGGGTGCTTGCGATGCGGCGACCGGCGTCGCGTTTTTCGACCATATGCTGGACCAGCTTGCTCGCCATTCGCTCATCGATCTCGCGGTTCGCGCGGACGGCGACAACCAGATCGATGACCACCACACGGTCGAGGATGTGGGAATCGTCCTTGGCCGGGCGCTTCGCGACGCGATCGGCGGCGGCAAGGGCATCCGCCGCTATGGGCATTTCATGCTCGTGATGGACGATGCGCTTGCACGGGTCGCGCTGGACTTCTCGGGGCGCTCGTACCTGGCATGGAACGCCCGATTTCCGGCAGCCCGCGTCGGAACCTTCGACACCGAGCTTGTCCGCGAATTCTTCAACGCGCTCGCAATGCAGGCCGGCCTCACGCTCCATGTCGCAACCCTGGACGGATTCAACACGCACCACCTGATCGAGAGCGTGTTCAAGGCTGCCGGCCGCGCGCTGCGCATGGCCGTCGAGATCGACCCCCGGGCTCCGGACGAGGCGCCGACCACGAAGGGCGTGCTGGCCGCATCCGCATGAGGGTCGCGGTCATCGATTGCGGTTCCGGCAACCTCCGGTCGGTGACCAACGCCTTCCGGCGTGTCGGAGACGAGATCGGCATTCCCCTGTCCGTCGAGGTGGCGGAAGACGCGCAGCCGGTCCGGTTGGCGGACCGCCTGGTTCTCCCGGGGCAGGGAGCGTTCGCGGTCTGCCGCGGCGGCATCGAGAGCAGGCCCGGCCTCTATGAAGCCCTCCGGGAGCGGGTACTCGGCTCCGGAGTTCCCTTTCTCGGAATATGCGTCGGCATGCAGCTCCTGGCCGACACGGGCCGTGAGCGCGGCGAGCATCCCGGCTTCGGCTGGCTCGGCGGCGAAGTGGATCGCATCCCCGCCGCGCCGGGGAGGCGCATTCCGCATATGGGGTGGAACGAACTGGTTCCGGCCTCGCCGCACCCGCTGCTCGGCGGGCTGGGGGCAGGCGACCACGCGTATTTCGTGCATTCCTACCGCTATCTTCCGGAGGTGCGCGACGACGTGATCGCGACTGCCGATTACGGCGTGGAAATCGTCGCCGCTGTCGCCCGGGGCAACATTGCAGGCACACAGTTCCATCCGGAAAAGAGCCAGAAGGCGGGATTGCAGCTGATCGCCAATTTCCTGCGCTGGGAGCCGTGAGGGCACCGTGATCCTCTATCCCGCCATCGATCTCAAGGGTGGAAGCTGCGTCCGGCTGCTTCGCGGCGACCTGGACACCGCAACCGTGTACGAAGACGATCCGGCCCGGCAGGCACGGGTCTTCGAGAGGGCGGGGTGTGAATGGATTCATGTCGTCGATCTCGAGGGGGCTGTTTCGGGAGTAGGCCGGAACGCCGCCGCGGTGGAGGCTGTGATCGCGGCAACGCGCCTGCCCATCCAGATCGGCGGCGGTATCCGGGACCGGAAGTGCGTCGAGCGGTGGCTGGAACTTGGTGCAAGTCGGGTTGTGCTTGGTACCGCCGCCGTTCGGGATCCCGCGCTGGTCGTCGAATCCGCGCGGGCCTATCCGGGCTCGATCGCCGTGGCTCTTGACACGAACCGCGGCCGCGTTGCCGTACAGGGGTGGACGGAGGTCTCGGATCTGTCGGCGGAAGAGGCGGGGCGCCGTTTCGAGGGGGCGGGGGTGGCCGCTGTCGTGCACACCGATATCGGGCGGGACGGCGCGCTGGAGGGCCCCAACCTCGCGGCCAGCGAGGCGCTGGGGCGCGCGATCCGGATTCCGGTAATCGTGTCTGGCGGCGTTGCCTCCCTTCGGGATCTCGAACGAATCCGCAAGTCGGACGCGGTCGCGGGAGTCATTGTCGGGCGGGCGATCTACGACGGCCGGGTGGACATCCGTGAAGCGGCCTCGATCTTCGGAGGCGGGGTTGCTTAAGGCGCGCATCATTCCCTGCCTGGATGTTCATGGCGGACGTGTGGTCAAGGGCGTCCGCTTCGTCAACATCCGCGATGCCGGGGACCCGGTGGAATGCGCCATCGCCTATGACGCGGCCGGCGCGGACGAACTCTGCTTTCTCGACATCGGAGCGAGCCATGAGGAGCGGGCGCCAATCCTTGAAGCGATCAACCGGACCGCTTCCCACTGCTTCATGCCCCTCACCGTAGGCGGCGGCGTCCGAAGCCCCGAAGACGTGCGGGTGCTCCTTACGGCCGGGGCGGACAAGGTCGCGATCAACACCGCCGCGGTCCGGGATCCCGATCTCGTGCGGCAGGCATCCGAGCGGTTCGGCCGCCAGTGCATCGTCGCCGCGATCGATGCAAGAAGCTCCGGAAACGGAACATGGGAGGTCTTCACCCATGGCGGGCGCCGGGCAACCGGTGTCGACGCGGTCCAATACGCGCGCAAGGTCGAGGCGCTCGGCGCCGGCGAAATCCTGCTGACGTCCATGGATCGGGATGGTACCCGGGAAGGGTTCGACATCGCCCTCACGGCGGCGGTCTCGGGATCGGTCTCGATTCCGGTAATCGCCTCTGGAGGCGTGGGAACGCTGGAGCACCTTGTGGAGGGAATACGCGACGGCGGCGCCAGCGCGGTCCTGGCCGCCTCCATATTCCACTATGGCGACCATTCGATTCCGGAAGCGAAAGTCGCGATGAAAGCCGCCGGTGTGCCTGTGAGGGAGTGAGATGGAGACCGGAAGCACAACTGCCAGCGTCCTCCGGGAACTGGAAACGGTAATTGCCGCCCGTGCGCGAGAGGGAGATGTCCAGAATTCCCATACGGCGCAACTTCTTGCCGCGGGGCCCATGAAATGCGCCAAGAAGCTTGGCGAGGAGGGGGTCGAGGCCGCGCTTGCCTGCGCGAGTGGCTCGCGGCAGGAGTTCGTGGGGGAGGCCGCGGACCTGCTCTATCATCTGATGGTGGCGCTTGCCGTCCGCGGCGTGCCACTGGGGGAGGTCGCAATGGAGCTCGCGCGACGGCGCGGATTCAGCGGGCTGGAGGAAAAGGCAGGAAGGAGCGGGCCATGAGTTGGAGCTACGACGACAGCAATATCTTCGCCAGGATCCTCGCTGGCGAGATTCCCTGCAACAAGGTTCTCGAGACGGACCACAGTCTGGCATTCCGGGATATCCACCCTCAGGCGCCTGTCCATGTCCTGGTGATTCCGAAAGGCCGCTACGTGAGTTTCGACCACTTCGCGGCGGAGGCGAGCGACGCCGAGATCGTGGACTTCACGCGCGCGATCGCCAGGGTGTCGGAGGAGGCGGAGGGAAAGGGATACCGGCTGATCTCCAATACGGGGGAGCACGGGCACCAGGATGTCGCGCACCTGCATGTCCACGTCGTCGGCGGCCGCCGCCTGGGCTCGATGCTGAAGCCCCGGGAGGAATGACAGTCAGCCTGCGCGCGGAACCCGCTCTTCCCGCCGCGAAACCCCCCGTGACCGAGCGCGTGGGGTCCTGCGAAGGAGGCGGCCGGAGTCAGGAGGCGGGATCGAGAGGGACAGGCCACGGCAGTTCGGACCTCCGGGCGTAGTTTCGCGCGGCACCGCAAGCGCCCGAATCGTGGCGGTATCCATGCCGGCCGCTGATCTCCGCCCAGGTGAGTCCGCGCTGCCGATCCTCGTAGCAGCGCTGGCCGGGCGCCTGCGCTCCCGTTCCGCCCGCGGCCGGTTTCGGTGTCCGCATCGGCTTGGCTTTTGCTCTTGTCGACCGACCGGCGGCCGGCGGCCGGGCGGCCTTCTTCTTGCGGGCAGGCGTTCCGGGTGCCTTCCCCGGTGCGCTTGTGACGGTCGTTGCCGGATCCCGCCCGCGCGGTGATGCGGGGCCGGCGTCGATGTCGACGCCGAAGACGGACGAGAGATCCTTGTCGCCGAGGATTCCCTCGCTTCGCTGACTCGGCCTTGGCCCGGCTCGGCCAGCGGCTTCCTGAATGAGCGCTTCCGGGTCGACACCGCGAAGCGTGAAGAGGCTTTCGGGCGCCTCGTCGAGCCGTGCGCCGATCCCGTAGAGCACTGCGGCGACATGCTTGCACATGGATGCCCAATCCGGGCAGTTGCATGTGAAGGAGATTTCGCTCGGGGAAGGAAACATTCCATCGTCGCGGTTGGTGACGATGCGCATGACGTTCTCGGACAACCGTCCCTGGAGCAGGCCGACCAGGGAGCCGATCTCTCCGGCACACTGGTCGACAATCGCGGCCCATCGCTTACCGTCAAGGGGCTTGATCCGTACTTCCACCTTGTAGGGTTTCGATCCGGACACGCGCGCGCTCGCACCACCGGTTTTCAGGAGCAAATGGAAGACCGATCCATTGCGCACATAGGTCCGCCCGCGGGGCAGCCGGGACGCATAGTCGCTGTATCCTTCAAGATGGCTGCACCAGGCCTTGCCCCAGAAGGTCGAGGCGATCCTTCGTCCTTCCAGCACGACCGGACGGACGTCGACTCCGGCCTTGCGCAGCTTGGCAGCCTCCCGGAGAGCGCGCTGGCGGCGGACCGCGACCGGGACATAGGGGGCCCAGTAATTCATTGCATCACCCCGTCTCGCAGGGCCCGTTGCCCGCTAACCGGTATCCCGGAGCGCGCTCGAGAGATCGAGGGAGACCATCGCAAGTAGCTCTTCATCACTCATCTCCACCAGGCTGGAATCCGCGCTTGCGGACAGGACTTCGCCCGACATCCGCTGCTTGCCCTCAATCATAGCGTCGATGCGCTCCTCCACGGTACCCTTGCAGACGAATTTGTGGACCAGCACGGGATTCTTCTGCCCGATACGGAATGCCCGGTCCGTCGCCTGGTCTTCGACAGCCGGATTCCACCAGCGATCAAAGTGGATGACATGGGAGGCGGCTGTCAGGTTCAGGCCCACGCCGCCGGCCTTGAGGGAGACCGCCATGAACGGGATCCGGTCCTCGTCCTGGAACCGGCGGACCAGTTGCTGGCGGCGCTTCACGGGCGTCCCGCCGTGCAGGGAAAGGCCGGGACGCCCGAACACGCCGGCGAGATGCCGGGAAAGCGGATCGATCATGCTCCGGAATTGCGTGAACACCAGCACCTTGTCCTGGCGAGCCGCAACGGCGTCGCAGATCTCTGTCAGGCGGCCGAACTTGCCGCTGGCCGCCGGCTCGAATCCGCTGTCGCCCAGCCACTGCGAGGGATGATTGCAGATTTGCTTGAAGCGCATCAGGAACGCGAACACCAGGCCCCGCCGGCGGATCCCGTCCGCGTTCGCGACCGCCTGTTTCAATTCCTCTACGGCCTCGGCATAGAGCGCAGCCTGCAGCTTGCGGAGGGAACACCACGCCTTGACTTCTGTCTTGTCCGGGAGATCCGAGATGACCGACTTGTCCGTTTTCATGCGGCGGAGCAGGAAGGGTTGGGTGATGGTTCGAAGCGGCGCATAGCCACGCTTGCTTTCAGCCATGGTCTTGCATGCGCTGTTGAATTCGCCGGCGGATCCCAGCAAGCCCCGATTCAGGAAATCGAAGATCGACCACAGGTCTCCGAGACGGTTCTCGACCGGGGTGCCGGTCATCGCGAGACGCCATTGCGAACGGAGCCGCTTCGCGGCGCGCGTCTGCGCCGCGTTCGGATTCTTGATCGCCTGCGCTTCATCCAGCACGACGAAGCGCCACGGATGTTGCAACACCCAGTCATAGCGGAGAAGCGCGCCGTAGCTGATGATGACGGCGTCGTGCCGGTCGATGCGGCTCGCTTGCAGGTCCTTCAACTCTGCCGCCGGGATCCTGGAGGGGTGCGCGATCAACACCCGCATCGCCGGAACGAAGCGGGCGATTTCCTGGCGCCAGTTATCGATCAGCGAAGCAGGCACAACAAGAAGATCGGTTCCCTTGGCCTGCTTCCCGGTGCCGCAGGCGAGCGAAGCGAGAACCTGCAGAGTCTTGCCGAGTCCCATGTCATCGGCGAGGCATCCACCGAGGCCAAGTTCCCGCAATGCCACCAGCCAGGCTGTGCCCGTCTTCTGGTATGGCCGCAATTCGGCTCGCACCCCGGGGAGACGGTCAAGCGATTCGAGAAGCTGCGGCGAGCGAAGCCGCTCCAGCCTCGTCGTGAGCCATTTCCCTGCGGCAACTTCAGACCAGTCTGCAACGGAATCCCGATCCGCTACCGACGCGCCCTGGTCCTTCGGGGATCGCATGCCGGACATCATCCGCATGGCTTCCCCGAAGCTGATGCCCTCGCTCTCGGAGCGCTCCTGAAGATCCTGCCATTGACCGAGGAGGTGCGACAGCTTCTCCGGGTCAGCTTCCACCCATTTCCCGCGGACAAGGGCCAGGCCCCGCTTCGACGCGAGAAGTGCTTCGACCTCCGCCGCCGTCAGCAGCTCGCCGTCCAGGGCCATGCCGAACTCGAAATCCAGCATGCTGTCGACGCCAAGGCGTGATGGCGCCGTGTCTCCTACGGTTGCCACGATTCTCGGCCGGGGCGGCTGCCGTGCGTTCCACCAGTTCGGCATTCGTACCGCGAGGCCCGCTTTCTCGAAAACCGGGATATCCAGCAGGAACTGGTGTGCTTCCTCGGGCGTCCAGGACAGGGGATGGTAGATATCCCCCGATTCCACGAGAGTGCGCAGGAAGCGGCTGTTCTCGCAGGCCCGGGAGATCGGTGCGAGCAGCGAGAGGAGCCTTTGCCGCTTGCCCGCATAGTCGTCAAGTGCCCTGCCGAGGGGTCGGTGCGAGGGCGCGCCACCGTCCGAAAACTCGTGAACATACGTTGCCAGAAAGGCAAAGGGTGCTACCGGGTCACGCTTGACTTCCGCAAGATGCAGGCAGACACGCCCCATCAGGTTCCAGACGCCGCTCAAGGAGCGGAGATACCCCGGCACGCCATCGGTGAAGCGATCCGCCTCCGTCCGTATCGCCTCGGCGGCCTCGTGCCATACGGCTTCCAGCAACTCCGACGCAAGGAACTCACCGCCTTCCATCGGCGGCGCGACAAACATGATCCGCTCCCACTGCGGAGCCTCCGGAGCGGCCTCCGGCACCGCCTGTGGCGTTGCGGGGTCAAGAGATGCGCAGACGCCCGATACCAGATCCCGACCGAGGTCGCGCCAGAAGGCGAGCGTTGGATGAAGCGCAGTCGAAGGCTCGGCCGCGCCGAGGTGGAGAACACCGTGGCCGCGGCCGGAGTCGAACATCTTCCGGATGCTCTCGGCGCGCGCGGCCGGGAGGAGGGGAGCGCTTTCCCCCCGCTCCTCGTAGAGTTGCAAGCTTCCGCCTGGCGTGATGCGACAGGCCAGCACGCCTTTCTCGGGCGTAGACCGGATGGCGGGTTCGGAGCTCAGCGGCATCGGTCTCTTGCGCCCCTTGCCGTCGAAGCGGCAGGGGGGCAGTTGCGGCGGATTCGGAGTTTGTTCCTGCCGACCCTGTTCATGGGCCGGGGACGCTGGCCATCAAGGGCAGACGCGGCAGCGAATGGCCAAGGGCTGCCTCCACGGCTCCGAATACGCTCTCCTCCGCTCCCGGGGCGGCGGCTACCGAGGGATTGCCGTCCCGCATCGCACCGGCTGTGAAAAAGTCGTTGACCACACATCCGGCCTCGCGAGCGATAAGGAGGCCGGCCGCCACGTCCCAGGAGTGGACCTGGCCCTCGACCGAGCCGTCCACCTCGCCGCCTGCGGTTTGCGCCAGTCCCAGTGCGCCCGAGCCGAGAAGCCGGTGGTCCACATGGCGGTCGCGCAGCCCGCCAACCAGCGCGGAAAAGAAATCGGTGCCTTGCCGCTTCGACTGGCCCACATTGACCAGCGCCGAAGCCGGATCGACTGGCGCGCGGTGGAGGACTCGGCCGTCTACGGTCGCGCCGCAGCCAGCCTCAGCGAGGTAGAGATTGTCAAGAATCGGTGCGAGGATGGCGCCAAAACGCAGCCGGCCCGCCTGCATCAGCGCCACCGATACGCACCAGTGCGGCAGACCCCGTATATAGTTCGTAGTTCCGTCAATAGGATCGACGATCCAGAGAAGGTCGGCTTCCACGGGGCCCCCGTCCTCCTCGCCCAGGAACTCCGATCCGGGCAGCAACCCGGTCAAGCGAGGCCGCAGGAGGCGTTCGACCGCGCGATCCGCCTGGGTGACAAAGTCCTGGCGGCCCTTCGCTTCGACGCTGAGCCCTCCGGATCGTTCGCGCATCGCGAGGGCGCCGGCATCTCGCACGGACGCGACGATGGCTTCGACCGGCAATTTCATGTGCAAATTCCAAATCCCGCTGTCGTGCAAATTCGGTCGCAGGGAGGCGGTTCTCCGGCCGGGCCGTCGACGGTTCCTATGGCTTCTACCGTGCCCATACGCAAAGGGAAAGGGGCCGGATGGCCGCATTCGTTGCCGGCGAAGCCTCTGTGAGCCTCGCGGCAGCGAAGTCCGGTAGCCGGTGGCCGGAACCCCGGGGGCAGCAGGCCGGCCCGGAACGCCCGCCCCGGTTCACCGTTGGCGGCTTTTGGGTTCCGGGACGTACGGCGGCATCCGCCAGGCACCGCTGCACTCGTGCCGTTGTCTCCATGTCAACCGGGTGAAGCGGCATTTTCACGAGATCTGTCCGTTGCCCGGGGGACGGCAAGCGGTGCAAGCGCAATTCCGGTCCCTGGCAGCAGGGGCGGGTCTCCATCATCGGTACGAACGGTCAACCGGAATCCGGTAGCGGAAAGCCGTTCCGGGAACCGGTCGAAGAACTCTTCGGAGCAGCGAACGGGTCTTGTATACAAGTCTTGCGCATGATCGGCTGCACAGGTAGAATTCGGTCGATGGTCCGTGCCGATTTCGCTCGGTCGGCTATGGAAGCGCACGACGCGATGCCCGGATCCGGCAGGTACTGCGCACTACAGGGTTGAACCCGAAGGAGAAGAAGACTGCCGGAACCGGCAAGAGACTAAGGAGGAAACAGTATGCTCTTCAATGAATTTTCCAGACGCAGGTTCCTGAAGACGTCTGCCGGGGCGTCCGCGCTTGCGTTGACGGCCCCGCGGATTGCCCTCGGACAGGACATGGGTCAGCCTGAATCCCTCATGCGGGACGCTGACCGGGTGCTGAGCTTCCGATCCTGGGGATCGGTGCCCGCCGAGATCGAGGAGACGCACCGGTTTCTGGAACAGAACCCGGATGCCGCCGTGGAATGGGTCAACGTCAACTTTGGCAAGTTCCGCGACACGCTGACGACGGAATTTGTCGGCCAGTCGGCCCTGGACGCCACGACCGTGCCGGAGACCGAGTTGAGCGGATGGGCGGACGCCGGCTTCCTGCATGCAGTCGACGACATGCCGGGGATCGACGAAGTCAGGGCGAATGCGCTGGAGGGGTCGACCGTCGCCGGCAAGGGACTGGATGGACGGCAGTACGGCATACCGTACACCGCCGATCCGTTCGGCTATATCTACAATCGCAAGAATCTGAACGATGCGGGGTTCTCCGAACCGCCGACGAACATGGATGAACTTCGGGAACAGATGGAGGCGATCAAGAAGGCCGGGATCCAGGAATACCCTCTTCACCTGGGCCTCAGGAAGCAGCCCGGGCAGATGTGGTCCATCTGGTGCCTCGTCTTCGGATCGGGCGGCAGCCTTTTCAACGAGGAAAACGAACCCCTGTTCGATGGCGCGGACGATACGCTGGAAAACGTGCTCGAGTGGTATGTCGCCGCGGTAAACGACTGGAAGATCGTGGGCCCGGACGACTTCGGCAAGAATTGGGCGGACGGCCGGAACGCCATGAAGCAGGGTCTGATCAGCGGCGGATTCCTGGCCCGCTGGGGGCTCCGCTTCTCCAACGTGGATCCCGATTCGTCCGTGCAGGGCCAGGTTTTCCTCGGCCTTGTGCCGGGTCTGGAACGCAATGATGTGGCGACGGTGGGCGCATTCCACCAGATCGGAATCTCCGCCAACTCGAAGAATCCGGAATTGGCGTGGGAATTCATTCGTCATATTTCCGGACCGGAAGCGGATGGCTCCTACAAGACCCTCCTTGTCCGAACCATCGCATTCGGTGGCCGGGCTGCGTATTTCCCGGTGCTGAATCATCCCGACTACAAGGCGATGGTCAAGAACATCTCCAACGGGGAAACGGACGTCTACGACAAGATCAGTGAAATCGTGAAGCAGAAGGAAGGTGTCAAGACGTTCTGGTATCCGGAGTGGGAAGACTACTGGATGACGCAGGTTCAGGAAGCGCTGAACAAGAAGCAAAGCGTTCGCGACGCCCTCGTGGCATCCGCGGATCGCGCAAGGCGGCTTGCTCGCGGCTGAGCCGCAGGTTTGCCCGCAGGGAGGGGCCGGAACGCGACCTTCCTGCGGGCTGCCCGGCCAGGATCCTGGACGTCATGAAATCCGCTCCCGGCACGCGGCGGAATGAATTTCTCGCCGCGCATCCGCTCCTGAGCAGGTATTCCCCGCTGCCGCGAATACTATGCTTTGACAACTTCGATGAAGGCGTGAACGGCTGGTGCGAACTGATCGGAAACCACGACGGCAATCTTGACCGGGTCAGGCCGGTTCAGGGCGACATGAGGCCGCCCCAGATCAGCAACTGCACGTTCTTCGATATCGGCACCCATGGCGCCATGACGGGAAACTATGCGCTGAAACTGCAGACGCGCCCGAAACCGGGCCACATGGCCCTGGCCATCAAGCGCCTGACTTTCGCCCGTCCCGGCGTCGTGCAACTGGAAACGTATTTCACCTTCAAGTCGGAGGCCTGGCACGGTTCGCGGCCGGACCGCGGGGAATATGACGGCAACATCGATCAGAGCCTCGCCGACTTCGGGGATTTCTGCATCAGCAACGACCTGTCGGACGGTCGAAGGCGCGGCCATTGCTGTGTTCGTTATGCCAACACAAACGCACGCGGGGAACTGGTCCAGAAATGGATGGTCAAGACGAGTGTCCAGACAACGACGAAGATGGAATGGCGCGGCGATGCCCCCCCGGCCTACGACTACCACGTCCGCGACCCCGACGACTGGATCGACGTTCCCGACGGTGGCCAGACATTCTGCTACAACGAAATTCCGACAAAGATCAATTGGCACTACTTGCGATGGCAGTTCGATACGCGAACGATGCGGAACCTGGTCATGCAGGTCAATGACAAGGTAATGGACCTGACGGGCCTGGAAGTTCCGAGATATCCGGAGGGGTATTACGGAGGCCTTTCCAACATGCTGAACCTGTCGCTCGATGTCCGAACCCACAGGCCCGTGCGGAATTTCATCTTCTTCGATTCAATTCTCACCTCCGTGGACTGGTGACCGGAATTGTTGCCTCGATCACATACTGCCGTATTGGAGCGCAACGTCGAGATACGGTCCGAGTTCTGGACGGAGCCCCATGAAGCGGCCTGGGCCGGCGAAGCGCGTTGGTTTCTGAACGTTGCCGAGGCATCCCCCGGTACCTCCGTCAGCATCACCACCTATCTTTCGCCGGACGGTCTCGCCTGGTGTCCGCACGAGACGAGCCGGTCCACTTTCCGGGAAACCGGGCTGATTACGCTGCGCGTGCCGGATTCCTGCCCCTGGCTGCGTCTGCATGTCGAGGTAATGGGGCCTTCCCCGTATATCAAGGCGATCATCTACCTGAGCCTGAGGCAGTGACCCGTGGATGGCGTCCGGGCTGCGAGGAGGAGAGCACGCCGGACCGATGTCGTCGGCTTCGCGCTGAACTCGCCGGCCATCATCCTGTTGCTGGTGATGGCGACCTTCCCCATTCTGTGGTCGTTCTGGCTTTCCCTCCATTCCCTGAATCTCCGCCGACCACAGCGGACCCGCTTCGTGGGGGTCGACAACTATGTCGAGCAGTTCACATCGGCCGAATTCTGGTCGACCATGCATGTCACCCTGCAATTTGCCGTCGGCACGATTGTCTTCAGCGCCGTGATCGGCCTCCTTCTGGCGTTGCTGCTCAACGAGGAGTTTCCGGGGAGGGGACTGGTCCGCGCGGTCACGCTGGTGCCCTGGGCCATGCCTCCGGTTGTCGTGGGCCTGGTATGGGCGTGGATCTACGATGGCCGGTTCGGCCTGCTGAACGCAATCCTCAAGGGTCTCGGCATCATCGAGACTTCACGGGCCTGGGCGCTGGACGCTGATTTCGCGATGGCGGCGCTTGTTGCCGCGCAGGTCTGGCACCAGGTCCCGTTTGTAACCATCGTGTTCCTGGCGGCGCTTCAAACCATTCCCGACGAGTTCTACGAAGCGGCGCGCGTGGACGGCGCGGGACGGTTCAGCAGGTTCTTCCGGATAACGCTGCCCTGGCTGTCCCAGTCCATGCTCATTGTGCTCATCACCCAGACCATGGAAGCACTTCGGGTATTCGACCTGATCTTCATTCTCACCGGCGGCGGTCCCGGCAACGCGACCACCGTGGTGGGCTGGCTGGCGTATACGACGAGCTTCAATTTCACGGACTTCGGCCGGGGAAACACGTATGCGTTCATCATCGCGTTCATCACGTTGATCGTCGCGATCGCCTATGTCCGGCTGCTGTGGAAGCGCGGGGAGTTCGCTCGATGAAATTGACCCGGAGAACGGTGCGCCGACTGCGCCGCATGGCCAAACGCGCGACTCTCATGTCGCTGGCGGGCGTATTCCTGGTCTACCTGCTTGGGCCGATCTACTGGATGGTTGCCACCAGCCTGATGCCCGAGAGCGAGATTTTCGCCGTGCCGCCCCATGCGTATCCCCACGAGCCGACCATCCAGAATTACCAGGCGCTGCTTGGCTTGGGAAAGGTAGAGACGCGGGCGTACTACAACGAGCAGGGCATGCAGATTCAGCATCTCCTTCCATCGATCTACAACAGCCTGAAGACGTCGTTGCTCGTTTCCCTCGTGACGCTGCTTATTGCCGCTCCCGCGGCATACAGTTTCGCCAGGCTGCGCTACAGGCTGTCCATGACCTTGCTGATCTCGTACATGGCGCTGCGCACGGTTCCGGGAATCGTTCTGGTCGTGCCGATATTCGTTGTCCTGCGGACTTTCGGGCTCATTGACACAACGCTCTCGCTGCTCCTGGTTTACTGCACCTTCACGGTTCCATTCTCGATCTGGCTTCTGCAAGCGTACTTCAAGACCATACCGGTCGAACTGGAGGAGGCCGCGTGGGTCGATGGCTGGAGCAAATTCGCGGCCGCCGTCCGGGTGTTGCTGCCGCTCGCACTTCCGGGCCTGGTAGCAGTGTTCATCCTTGCGTTCATGGCGTCCTGGAGCGAATTCCTCTACGCGGTGACGTTCACCAAGACCTTGAACAGTCAGACGGTGACCGTTATCGCCTCAAGCTTTGTCGGACTGGAGAACTCCCGGTTCGACCTGGTCCTGGCCGCGGGCGTGCTGGCTTCGCTTCCTCCATTCCTGTTCGCGTTGATCGTTCAGAGATTCATCGTAGCGGGGTTCGCTGCCGGAGCTTTGAAGGGCTGAGGGCGCGAACGGCCGGCAGGTGGCAGGAAAGGGAAAACATGGCCGCAATTGACATCGTTCAGGTCTGCAAGTCCTACGGGGCGGACGAAGTGATCCACAATCTCGATCTGGAGATCCCGGATCGCGAATTCGTGGTCCTGGTCGGGCCGTCAGGCTGCGGCAAATCGACGCTCTTGCGGATGATGGCCGGGCTTGAGGAGGTGACGGACGGGTTCATTCGTTTCGACGGTAAGGATGTCACGGATGTAACGCCGAAGAACCGCGACGTTGCGATGGTCTTCCAGAATTACGCTCTCTACCCGCACATGACGGTCTTCCAGAACATGGCTTTCGGACTGAAGGCGCGCGGCATGGCAGGATCGGAAATCGAACGCCGTGTTGCCTGGGCGGGGGAACTCCTGGGCTTGACGGACTTCCTGTCCCGGTATCCGAAGCAGCTGTCCGGGGGGCAGCGGCAGCGGGTTGCGATGGGACGGGCAATCGTCCGCACACCAAGGGTTTTTCTGTTCGATGAGCCGCTGTCCAATCTCGACGCGTTGCTGCGCGTGGAAATGCGCACGGAAGTGAAAGCACTGCACCGCCGCCTGGATACGACATTCGTCTACGTGACGCATGACCAGGTGGAGGCGATGACCATGGCCGACAGGATGGTGGTCATGCGCGACGGCAGGATCGAGCAGGTCGGCACGCCGCTCGAGGTGTACGAGACGCCGGCAAACACCTTCGTGGCTGGCTTCATCGGCTCTCCGTCGATGAACATGGTGACGGGTGACATCCGCTCTCGCGGCGTGGGCCTTGTTGTCGAGACGGAGGATGGTCTTGTCTTTAATGGGCCGTCCCGAACAGAACGGGAATCCAGTCGCATCGTGGTCGGATTCCGTCCGCGGGATCTCAAGATTGTCGATCCGTCAATGCCGAACGCCATTCCTGCAAAAATGGAGTTCGTCGAGCACACCGGCGTGGAGACGTTTGTCTTTGTCCGTGCAGGCGTGATCCGATTGTGCGCCTCGGTCGAGAAAGGCGAGTGGCTGGGACTGGGGGAGGAGGTCTGGGTGCGCCCGGACCCGGCAAGCACCCATTACTTCGATGACGACACGAAGGAGAGAATTCAATGACGCAGACCGGATACGGCGACTGCGCTGCCGCCCGCTACGAACGCAACGGCTTCCTGTTTCCGCTGACGGCGATGACCCCGGAAGAGGCGTCCGGCTACCGTCGACGGATTGATGCCTTCAGGGCAGCCAACCCGACGGGGCGGCCCTTCCGCGATGTCGTCAAGTCAAAGTCCCACCTGCTCTGCCTCGCCGTCTTCGAAATCGTGCATCGGCCGGAAATACTCGATGCCGTCGAAGCGGTTCTCGGTCCCGACATCCTTTGCTGGAGCACCGGCCTGTTCCTGAAGGAGGCCAATGATCCCGCGTACGTTTCGTGGCATCAGGACGCGAAATACTGGGGCCTCGAGCCCCACGACATCGTTACCGCCTGGCTTGCGCTGTCGCCCGCGACAGTCGAGTCAGGCGCCATGCGTTTCGTTCCCGGCACGCATGCGGACGGCCTGCTGCCACACGCGGATACACGCGCCGAGAATAACATGCTGGCCCGCGGCCAGGTCGTACAGGAGCCCGTGGACGAGGAGGCCGCTGTCAATGTGCTGCTCGAGCCCGGGCAATTCTCACTGCACCACGGGAGACTGGTGCACGGTTCGGCCCCGAACTGCAGCCCGGAACCGCGGTACGGTGTTGCCATTCGCTATATCGCGACCCGCGTGCGGCCGGTCGGGGCGAAGGCGGACAGCGCACTGCTGGTTCGTGGCACCGATTCCCACGCGCATTTCAAGACGGACCGGACCCCTGACAGGGACTACGAGCCCTGGGCGTTGGCGCTGTCAGCCGAGCTCCACAATTTTGCTGCAGGCCGTTGAAGACAAGCGCCCCCGCAGTGTTCCCCGGCCTGCTTCCGGCCCCAGGTCCCTCGGGCGTTGAATTCCGGATGCCCGCATGGCTGCCGGAAACATGATCGCGTCCACCCGTCGGCCGCTTGGCAACACCGGTCTCGAAGTAACGGGGCTCGGATTCGGGGGCGCCACGCTGGGCGGATTCGGCAAGCCCATTCCGGAAGAGACAGCCGACAAGACGGTCCGGGAGGCATACAGCGCCGGCATCCGGCTGTTCGATACGTCGCCCTATTATGGATATGGGCGAAGCGAGCACCGCTGCGGGCATGCATTGCGCGATGAGCGCCGGGATTCGTATGTGATCTCCACCAAGGTTGGCCGATGCCTGGAGCCGCTGCGCCGCGGCGAACCCGTCGACGGGCTGAGACGGGGCGGTCTGCGATTCCGGCCGAAGTTCGACTACAGCTATGACGGTGCGATGCGCTCGTACGAGCAGTCCATCTCGCGCCTCGGCGTGGGCCTCGTGGACATCCTGCTGATTCATGATGTCGATGCATTCACGCATGGGAGCGAGGACAACGCCTGGCGCTGGTTCGAGGCTGCATTGGATGGCGCATACCGGGCGCTCTGCGAATTGCGCAGGAACGGCGATGTCAAGGCGATCGGCGTTGGCCTGAACGATGTTGCCTGGTGCCGCCGATTCCTCGACGCAACCGAAATCGATTGCCTGCTGCTGGCAGGCAGGTATACGCTGCTCGACCAGAGCGCCGCGCACGACCTTCTGCCCAAATGCGCTTCCCGGGACATCGGCGTGATCCTGGGCGGGCCGTACAATTCCGGAATTCTCGCCACCGGGCCGGTGGCAGGGGCGAGATACAACTATGCGGCAGCAACTGCGGAGGTCATCGCCCGGGTCGAGCGCCTGAAAGCCATCTGCGAGACGCATGGCGTCCCGATGCAGGCGGCGGCGCTCCAGTTCCCGCTGAGCCATCCGGCCGTCAGCACGGTCATCGCGGGAGCGGCGGCGCCCCGGGAAGTCGCCGAAAACGTCCGATTCATGGATGTTCCGATCCCGCCGGCATTCTGGAGCGATCTTCGGTCTGACGGATTCATTGAACCGAGCGTGCCGGGAATGCCGGGCTAGGATCAGGGGCGGCCCGGTTGGCGGGGCAGAATTGCCGGGACCTTGCGGGGTTCGCTGCATCCGCTCTGTCGGGACAGCCGGACCCGGCGCCGTTCGGGCACCCGCATGCAATGGCCGGGACCGGGGTCCGGGCGGCGTTCGCGCCACCGCGGGAAGACCCGGCGATTGGCGGAGGTCGATCGCCGGATCGTTTGTGGCATGCACCACGGCGGGAATACAAGGAGCCGAAATTGCGTGGATTTCCATCGAGCACTGTTGAGCCATCCGTGCCCGGACTGCAGGATGCCGGCCGCAGTCCGGAAAATGCGGAGGGATCCACCGGTGACAACCTGTACCGGTCCATTCGTCAGGCGATCGTCTCCTTGCAGTTCGCTCCCGGACAACAACTGTCCGAGAACGAGTTGTCGCGTCAATTTCTGGCGAGCCGGACGCCCGTACGCGACGCGCTGAAACGCCTGGAGCGGGAAGGCCTTGTCATCATTTCGCCGCGCAGGAAGACAGCGGTAACCCAGTTGGACCTGGCAACCTTTCGCCAGTTCCTGTTCGCGCGTGAGGCGCTGGAACGGACTGCGGCGCAACTGGCGGCACGCCAGGAGCCCGGCATGCGGGAGCCACTGGTCGCCAGCGTATCCGAACTTGCGGACCGGATCGAAACAGGCGATGGCGATGCGTTCCATGCGTGTGATCGCCGGTTTCACTTGCAGGTCATGCAGATCGCCAGGCTGGAAAGGATTCATGAGATCGTGGAGGGCCTGCGAGGGCTGACCGATCGCATCCGGTTCGCCCACATGGAATATCTTGCTGCCTATGATCGGGCGGCGGTCGTGCGGCAGCACCGGGAGATCGCCCAGGCGATCGCAGATGGCGATGCCGACACTGCGGGAGCCTCGATGCGCGCGCACATCCTTTCCGTTCGTGAGCGCGTCGTGCAGCTGGCGAAGATGCGGCCAGACCTGTTCAGCGAGAACCTGAAGGAAGAACTGGGCAGACTTGAAGGCAGCTGGTGGTAGTCGCCAACGTCATGGAGCCACGGTTCAACGCAGTTTGCTCCCGCGTACGAACATCACTCGTTGTCCGCGAGCCGGGCCGCAAATCCTGCCTGGTCCTCGCGTAGCTTGAGGACTGCGGAGAGATCGAGATCCGGGAAGGCTTCCGCGACCTCGGACAGTACTCCCAGCGCTGCGGTGCCTACGGGCGCGTGAATTCCGTAGGACGCCGCCAGTCCCAAAGCGAGCCGCTGGTCCTTGCGGGCGAGCGTGCTCCTGAATCCTGGAGTGAAGTCACCCTTGAAGGCGTGGGCAGGAAGCGTCTCCAGCATCATCTTGTTGAAGGTGCCGGTCTTCCGGACGGTTTCGAGGACCGTTTCGAGGGAAAGCCCTGACTTGATGGCGATTCCGAGGGCCTCCGCGACAATGGCGAGAAATCCGTTGGCCAGGAAATTGTTGGTGAGTTTCGTGGCCGAGCCGTTTCCCAGCGGTCCGCAGTAGATCGTGACTTCGGATACGGCATTCAGGACTGGCCTTGCCCTCTCTATGGCGTCAGGATTTCCGCCCAGCATCAGGAGCGATTTCCCCTGCCACGCCATCTCGAGCGTGCGGGCCACGGGCGCGTCGATCATCTCCATGCCCCGTTCCGCAAATGCGGAGCCGATCCTGCGCGTGGAGAGCGGGTCGATGGTGCTCATGTCGATGTAGATGGACCTTGCCGACATGGAATGGACGATTCCGCCTCCTCCGAGAGCGACGGCTTCGACATCGGGAGCATCCGGAAGAACGGTAATCACGACTTCACCGAATTCCGCGGCTTCGGAGACGGAACGGGCAACCATGCCGCCATCCTGCGCAAGGGCGCGCAGGCGGTCCGGGTTGACGTCAAATCCCTTTACATCGTGCTCGCCGCGAACGGCATTGACTGCCAGAGGAAGGCCGAGGTTGCCAAGGCCAATGAACCCGACTCTCATGATTTTCTTCCTTCAGTCCAGGAAACTCGCAAGCGCTTGGCAAGCATACAGGTCAGTTGGCGTCCAGCCATGGTGCAACCGGATTTGCCCGTCGGCCGGGGGGCCGGCAGGCCCCTGGATCCGCCGCGGACATTGCCAACATCATTCGGCAAGCCCGGAATGAGACGGTTCCGCGGCAGGATCGGCGCATGTTGCAGAGCGCATTGCCATCACTCGAGATCGCTCGGGCTGAAGGCTTGAAGGCGGATGCATGAGGTGGCGTCAGTGATGACTTGAGCCGCGGAATGCGCGGGGATCGAACCCCGGGGAGGACTGACATGGACCACAGGGTCCGGGCCTGACGGGGCGTCGGGACCGCCCGTTCCTCACTCCGCCATCAGCTTCTCGCAACGCTTCTGGGCGGTGCGCAGCGCATCCTCCGGTCTTGTTCCCCGCTGCAGCATGACATGGATCTCCTCGCCGAGCACCCGCACAAGCGAATGCAGCTGCGGCACCGCAGGCCGTGGCCAGGCTTGAAGCTGACCCGTGCGCGCCATGCGATCCACGATTGCGATGATCGGGCGTCCATGCGCGACCGAGGGATCGTTGCATACGCTGAACCGCGAACTGACAAGGCTGCCATTCTCGATGTAGAGCTTGGTGGCGGCAGCCGAAGTCAGGGTTTCCACCGCCTGCATGACGGCATCGAAGCGGTCTTCGGGCAGGTTGGCGGGAAGGCAGAGGTTCCAGCCGCCGAGCGGGGCGATCGCTGGCCGACCAACGGACGGGGGATGGGGCAGGTATCCTGTGCGGCCCCGCCCGGCGGAATCGGGATGGTTCTCGATCAACGGCAGGATCTGGGTGTAGCAGTAGGTCATGGCGGCGCGGCCGTCCGCGTAGCAGCGCGCGCGTTCAAACCAGGACATTTGCAGCACATTCGGCGGTGAGACCGCAAGAAGCTCGACGAGGAACCGCGCGGTCGCCAGCGCCTCGGGGCTGTCAAGCATGGGCCGCAGGTTCCGCCGCACGAGTTCGCGATCGCTGAATCCCTGGCCGACACGCGGCAGATTCAGGATGGGCTGCCCGAAATCGGCCATCAGCATCATGAAGGTTGTGCCGATCGGAGTGCCCCGGGCACCATTCCAGCAAATGCCGCTGATTTCGCGCGCCGGATCATGGAGTGCCCGCGCCGCGGCAAGCAGTTCGACCAGGTCGTGTGGCGGCTCGATGCCGCCTGCCTCCAGCAGGTCCCGTCGGTAGATGAGGAGTTCCGGAGTCGTCTGAACGGGGATGCCGTAGAGAAGGTTGCCGCGCCTTGCCGAGGAGATTGCTTCGGGGTGGAAGTCCGGGAAGTCCGGAAATGCGCCTGAATCAAGATTGACGACCTGGCGGATCGCGCCGCGCCGGATCATTTCCTCCATCCAGCAAAGATCGCAGGTGACGATGTCGTAGCTTGATCGGGGCCGATCCGCGTTGGCAAGGATTTCGTCGTGCAGCCGATCGATGCTGAGCGCGCGCACTTCGATGTCGGCCCCGCAATGGAGCTCCAGTTGGCGCTTGAGCTTCTGCATTGCCATGAACGTGGAATCGGCGTGCAGAAGCAGCCGCAGAGCGCCCGCCCCGGGGAGCGCCAGCTTCTCCCGCTTGGCGGGCAGCGGCGGGATGGCGGCGGATGACAGATAGGACGCGCCAAAGAAGTAGTCGGTCTCGCGATCCAGTCCGAACACAGTCCCAAGCAGCGACTTCGTGCGTTGCATGTAATCGAGCCAGTGCCGAATCAGCGCCTCGCTCGGATGCAACGAGAACGTCTTGCCGGTCCGGGTGCGCGGTCGCATTTCGATCAGCCCGCTGGCCACCATCTCCTTGACCATGCGGTGGCCGGTGCCGTGCGGCAGGCCCGATGCGGCAATCAGCGACGACGGTGTCTCGATTCGTCCGCGCAAATGCGCGCGCATCAGTGTGATCATCGCCGGGATCTCTCGCGCCACCCTGCTCTGCCCGAGGCAATCGCCGGTTTCGTCGAGGAAACGACTGACGAATTCGAGGAAGCGGTCGAGCTCGTGGGCCGACGCCTCGGAGAAGAACTGCGAAGAGAGCACATCGTTTCCCGAAAATTGTTCCAATTCCGACATATTGAGTTCCCTTCATACTTTCCCCGTCTTGACAAAATGATATCAGCTATCATGCGCGATGTTGCGCGCCGGCTTCGCTCTATAATTCCATTATGGACATAATATAGGTTGTATTGCAACCCGCAACTTCCTGCCGTAGCCGAGCTGAGGCACTCGGGAGGCTCGGAATGCTCCGATTCGGAATTATTGGTACTGGGCGCATCGGCGCCATGCATGCCCGCCTGGTTGCCGGGCAACCGGATGCAGAGGTCACATGGTGCCATGATGTCATTGCGGAATCTGCGATGCGCACTGCGCAGGCAGTCGGAGCCCGAACCGCAGCCGAGGTCGACGAACTCCTTGAGGCTGCCGATGTCGACGTGGTTTTGATCGCCTCGGCAACGAACACCCATGTCGAGCTCATTCTGCGGGCCGCCGCCGCGGGAGAGCCCGTCCTGTGCGAAAAGCCGGTCGATGTGGATCTCGCCAGGGTCGAGGAGTGTCGCGAACGGCTCAAGGAGACACCCGTCCCGGTGCAGATCGGTTTCAACCGGCGATTTGACCCGACCCATGCGGCCGTGCAAAGGGCGGTTGCGGCCGGGGAGATCGGTCCGCTCGAGCTACTCGTGATCACCAGCCGTGATCCGGGGCCGCCGCCACCTCGCGCGATTCTTGAGGCCTGCGGCGGCCTGTTCCGCGATACCACGATCCACGATATGGACATGGCCCGCTTTGTCATGGGCGAGGATCCCGTCGAAGTCTACGCGATGGCAGCCAACCGGGTTGATCCGGTATTCGCCGAACTGGGCGATGTGGATACCGCGATGATCGTGATGCGCACACCGTCCGGCGCCCTGTGCCACATCAATAATTCCCGCAGGACCAATTACGGCTATGACCAGCGCGTCGAGGCATTCGGTGGCAGGGGCATGGTCCGTTCGGACAATCACCGGCCCAGTGAAGTCTCGCGTCACGGGTCGGACGGAACCGGCCGGCGTGAGCCATTGCTGCACTTCTTCATCGAGCGCTATCGCGCTGCCTACGAAGCCGAGATCAGGGATTTCATTCGATGCGTCACGTCGGGCACGCCGCCCAGCGTCGACTTTGAGGATGGCCGGCGCGCTCTGCTGCTTTCTGAAGCGGCGATCCGGTCGTGGCGGAGCAATGGCCCGGTGCGCGTGGACTATGCGTGATCTACCCGGACTCGCCTGCCAAATGCGCGGACCAGTACGGCCGCGTCCCGCAATCTGGCGGGAGATTGATGCTCGCCCGGACAGCCGGGTGTGTTCAGCGGCGATGGCCCGGGACGGGCCGGAGAGCCGACCATGCGGCCGGGAGTTCCGGTCGCGTCAACCCAGGACCCAGAAAGGGAGAATCATGAACCACCTCAGGACAATTTTGGCCGGATGCGGACTTGCCGCTGCGACGATCGTGGCGGGCAGCGTATCCACGCCGGTTGCTGCGGAAGGCGAGAAGGTTTTCTTCATGCTGCCGAACAGCACGACGATACGTTTCGAGCGGCGGGATGCACCGCCATTCGTGGCCGCGATGGCCGATCGGCTTCCCGGCGCCGAAGTCATCGTCCAGAACGGTGAGGGCGATCCGGACCGTCAGCAGCGTCTTGTCGAGGATGCCCTTGCGCAGGGCGCCAATCTGATCGTGTACGCATCCTCTGACGCCAATCTCGCGGCCGGAGCGCTCAAGGCGGCGGAAGATGCCGGCGTGCCAATCCTGCTGTACGAGCATGACGCAGTTGGCGGCATGGCGGAGGCGCATGTGCTGTTCAACGCGCTCGCCGTCGGCCAGGCCCGGGGCAAGCGGGCCGCTGAGCTGATCGAGGCGATGCCCGAGGGCACGGTTCGGATTGCGCGGGTGAAGGGCAACCAGGGCGAGTACGGGACAATCCAGTACGAGGTCGGCCAGAACGAGCATTTGCAGCCGCTGATGGATTCGGGGCGCGTGGAAGTGGTCTGCGAGGATTTCACGCAGAATTGGGATCCGGTGAAGGCGCAGGCCTTTGCCGAGAACTGCCTCACACGCATGGGTGGCGATGTCGACATGTTCCTCGGAATGAATGACGGCACAACGGGCGGTTCGGTAGCAGCACTGATCAGCCAGGGCTACGACAAGGGCGAAATCATTGTGACAGGCGGGCAGGACGCCACCATCGAGGCGGTCCAGTTCATCGTGCAGGGCTGGCAGGACAATACCGTTTTCAAGGACCTTCGGGTCATGGCGGACGCTGCTGCCGACATGGCGGTGGCGATCCTTGCGGGTGAGGATCTTCCGTCCGAGTGGATCAACGGCACCGTCAACAATACCTACATGGATGTGCCAGCGGCCTTTCTGCCGGTCAACAATGTGACAATCGATAACGTCGCCGATGTGGTGGACGCCGGCATCTACACCTGGGCCCAGATCTGCCAGGGTGCAGAAGATACACCCGTCTGCGCGGCCAATCTCTGATCACGGGACTCGCTATTGTGGCGTCGGCGGCCTTTCCGGCCGCCGGCGACTTCCGGGATGGAGCCGTCGCATGGCGGAACCGATCCTCAGCCTTCGAGGCATCACCAAGCATTTTGGCGGTGTCAAGGCGCTGACCGACGTCTCTCTCGACCTTGAGCCCGGCAAGGTCATTGCGCTTGTCGGCGACAATGGCGCCGGCAAATCGACGCTGGTCAAGATCATGTCGGGAGTCCACCGCTTCGACAGCGGCCACTACATGCTCGCCGGCGAGGACATGCATCCGTCAGGTCCGGCCGAGGTCGCAGACCGAGGCGTGCAGACCGTCTACCAGGATCTTGCACTCTGCAACCGTCTCGATGCCGTACAGAATCTCTTTCTCGGACGCGAGATGGCCGGTCCCTGGTGGTCCGGCTTCCGCATTCGCCGAGCCGGTGCGGAGCGTCGTGCCCGGGACGTGCTTACGCGGCTGCGGCTGGGCCATATTTCGCTGACTGGAAGCGTCGGGGCAATGTCGGGCGGGCAGCGCCAGAACATCGCCATCGCCCGCTCGATTCTCTGGGATCCCAAGGTCGTTCTGCTTGACGAGCCGACGGCCGCGCTCAGCCATGCCGCGGCGGGTCAGGTCGGCGAATTGATCAAGGAACTTGCCGGGCAGGATCTGGCGGTGCTCGTCATCAGCCACGACATCCACAATTTCGTTCTCGACATCGCCGACCGGATCGAGGTTCTGCGCCTTGGGCGCAATGCGGGGAGCTTCGCGTTCGGCGAAGCGACTGGCGAGCAGGTGGTCAACGCGATGGTTGGCGGCAACGAAGCCGTGAATCCCGCCGGGTGAGATGAGCATGACGGGGGCGGAACCAGATATCCCGACCGTGCCCCGCCGCGGGTTTGCGGAGCGGCTCGGGCAGGAACTGCGGTTCGTTCCGGTCATGCTTGGACTGCTGGTCCTGATGCTGTTTCTTGCCACGCAGTCGGATGTGTTCCTGACAAGCCGAAACCTCAACAACCTGCTTGTGCAGTCCACGGTTACGGGAATCATTGCGTTGGGGCTGGTCTTTGTACTGCTCGTCGGCGAAATCGACCTGTCCGTCGCGGCCACATCCGGCGTTGCCTCCGTCTTCATGGCAATGCTCGTGGTCGATTACGGGGTTCCGATCCCGCTTGCGATTCTGGCCGGGATCGCGACTGGCGCGGCGATCGGCGCGATCTCGGGACGATGGATCACCCTGATCGGGGTACCGTCCTTTGTCGTGACATTGGGCGTCGGCCTTCTGCTCAATGGAGTGCAGCTCCTGCTGTTGCCGAATACGGGCCGCTACAACCTGCTGAATACCGGCGTCGAGAAAATCGCGGCGGCCAACCTGTCCGGCGCATGGGCGTGGGCGCTTGTTGCTGCCGCGATTGCGGTCTTCACCCTGCTGCGCCTGCAGGGTCACAATGCGCGCCTCAGGGAAGGATTGCCGTCATCGCTGGTTGCCGGTGTCGCCATTCCATCCGTGGTCCTGGCGGCCGTTCTCGCAGGGCTACTTCTGTTCCTCGAGAATTTGCGCGGCCTTCCAATGCTGCTCGTCCTGTTCCTCGGGCTGCTGGGACTCCTGTCCTATGTTGCCAGCGAGACCCGGTTCGGACTCTATCTCTATGCAATAGGCGACAATGCGGAAGCGGCGCGCCGCTCCGGAATCAAGGTTGACCGCGTCCGTATTTCCGCGTTCGCGATTGCCGGCGCGCTGGCGGCATTTGGTGGCATCCTGTCTGCTTCACGCATACTCGGCGTTTCGGTTTCCTCAGGCGGTGGTGTCGGCGGCGGTGCCCTGCTTCTCGAGAGCATCGCCGCGGCTGTGATCGGCGGCGTCAGCTTGTTTGGCGGGCGAGGTATGGTGATCGGCGCTCTGTTCGGGGCGCTGATTATCGCCACCGTCTCGAACGGGCTGAATCTCATGGGCGTCGCCAATGAGGCGCGACTCATTGTGACCGGACTGCTCCTGGTCATCGCCGTATCGATCGGTCGCGGAATCGAGCGCCTGGCAGGCGGGAACTGACACAGCACGAGAGCTGTTTTCCGGATCGGAATTGCGGCGCAACCGCCCTGGATTGTGGTAGCGATGTCCGCCTCCGGCACATCGTGGCATGGCAGGGTTCCCTGTTCGGTTCGCCCGATACGCGCCGTTCAGCCCGACAGGCAGACGTTCTGCGCCGTCAGCCCCGGACCCTGTCACTACCACACAGTTGACGCAGAGATCATTGTCCAGTTTCGCGGAGCATTCCGGCCCTTCTCATCCGTTGGAGTGCGGCAGTGTCTTGCATGAGGTATGTCATTCCTGTCCAGAGTTTTGCGGTACCGGGCATTGGCTGTCGTTTGGATGGGATGAAGCCGACATATCGACCGAGATCGATGGCGAAGGTTCGGAGGTCGGGGATATAGTCGGGCGGGGCCCGGCATCGGATCACGCCGTAGTCGTTCAGGCCCAGATAGAGCATGAAGATTTCGTCTCGGGACATGATCTCGTCGGCGGGCCTGTCGGGGGTTTACCTGGCGGCGCGAACCAGATCGAACACGCGCCACGCGGTGATGGCGTCGAACGCGAGGCACTTGCGCAAGTCCTCGGCATCGTCGAGGCGGCGGTCCTCGATGCGGGTTCCGGTCTTGAGGACGCGGAAGAACTCTTCGATGGACCAGCGCGTTTCGTACCACTGGCGGATGCGGTCGGCCCATTCGGGCGTGGCCTCGCCTTCGGAGCAAAGCAGCAGCCAGCGGAGTGGCTGGCGAGCGCCGGACGGCGGGTTGCGCTCGGCAACGAGCACGGCGGTCATGGGCAGCGTGTGCGGCGACTTGCCTTCGGGCGCGATGAGTTCGACGCGAGCGATGCGCAACGCCAGCACGGCCTTGCGCTTCTTGCGTGCCGCCCTGCCGCCCCGCGCCGAAATCTCGATGCTGCGCGATGCGCAGGGCGGGAGAGTGTCCATGTGCTTGCCGAGGTCCAGCTTTTTGCCGTCCACCAGCACCTTGCGCTGTTTCGAGCGGCAGGCGCGCACCAGCAGGCCTGCGGCGGCGGGATCCTCGGCCTGGCGGGCGTACAGACCCCAGATGTCTCCCTCGCGGTCGGCGACGGAAATGACGCGGGTGTTCGAGCAGGCGTGTCCAACCGCCGCCGCCTGTTCCAGCGAGCGCAGCCAGCGGGCGCTCTCGGGCTCCTGCGCCACGCCCGGTTCCCGGGCGGCCTTGGCTTCGACGCTTTCGCGGAAGTCGCCCTCAAGCGCGCAAACGCCAAGCGGGCGCCCGCCCTGAGCCACCGCCAGCGTCGCATGCACGCGAACCCCCACGGTGCCCTTGCCGCCGCCGCCCAGCGCCGCCAGCCCGCTGGTCGCGTCGCGAAGGTTGTCATAGTTCAGCATGGTGGTGTCCTGCACCATCAGCACCACGCCCGCATGCTGGCAGCGCTCCACCGTTGTCTCGCGATGCCCCTCGAGGATGTCGTCCACAGCAACCCTTTCGTTCGAAAGCAGGCGGTACGCAGCCTCCTGCGATGCACGGTCCGGAAAGATCTCCGGAAGCGGCGTTCCCGGGCGCTTCTCCCAACACCGCCCCATCTCCTCGATCCGGCGCCGCACCCGCCCGTCGGGATGGGTGCCCCGGCCGAACTCGCGCTCCGCCCAGTCGGCATCGGCGCCAAGATGCAGCGACCCCATCCGCCCCGCAACCCGCTCCGGCTCCTCACACAATGCTTCCCGCCAGCCCGCCTGCAGGGACTTCATCCACACCCGGCGCACCGGCCCCGTTCCGCGCCGGCCCGGCGGGCAGCCCGATGTCGCGCCAGCATCCTCCCAGCCCGCCGCACGGTACGAGGTCCCGGCATGCTCGGGGCCGACATAGCTGTACGCCAGCACCGGCCGATCACCATGCCGCGCTTCCCAGTCGTCCGCAACCCGACCTGTCGCCTGCGCCAGCACATGCGAGGCAAGGTCCGGAACCCGCACCGAAGGCAGGAGCAGGAAGCGGTGGTTGTTCACCATCCGCCCCAACCCCGCGCAACGGGCTCGCCCGCTCCAGCCGATATACCGGTCCCGCGCCTTCTGGTGCCAGCTCGCCGCGCAGAAGCCGATCCCACCCAAACACCCGAACCGAGACGATTTCACCAGATAGTTCAACGTCTTGCCGGGATGCCGCGGAGCCCCCTCCGGATGGTGCGACGCCATCATCGAACGGAACCGCCGCGAACCCTCGCGACCCTCGGCCGGTTCCAGCGAAACCGTTCCCAGAGCCGACAGCGTCGTCTCCACATGCAGGTCTGGATGCGACGGCAATGCATCCCCCGCCGGCGGCGGCGCTGCCGCCGCCGGGAGCTTCAACCCCAGTTGCGACGCCAGCCTCGGCAGGATCTTCCGCGCCGACGAAACGCACGGCTCGCCCCGCGCGTTGCGCCAGTTCGCGCGAGCGCACAACTCGCTCGCAAGCGCGCTACGGCTCGCGCCTCCCTCCCGGACCGCGCACTCAAACCACGAAAGAGTTTCCGCGCAAAACTGTCGCAAGCCAATCTGCATACATCATGAGTGCCACACAACACAGCCCGTGTCAACAGTATGATAGTGACAGGCCCCGGAGGCACCTTCTTATGCCGGATATGCGATGGTGGGGAGTTCCCCCGGTCGCAGACCGCCGCGCCTTCCGCGTCGAGGAGGGCGCGTTCCGAGCCCGCCTCGGCGGCCTGCCCGCCTTCGCCTCGATGCTGGCGGACCTTGATCTCGACGGGCTGCAGGCCTTTCCCGGTCGCCAGGCAGCCGCGTCAGGCGACCTCGCCGGACTCAAGCAGCGATGCGAGATCGGATTTCGGACGTGCGCCAAGCTCCTGGATAACGATCGCTGCGATCTTTGCTCCGAGGCGCGCCGCGTTGACTGGCGGGAAGCCGCGAAGGACGCCGAACAGAAACCCGGCGGCAAAGGAATCCCCGGCTCCCGTTGTGTCGAGAACCCTTGCGACAGGCTCTGCCTCGATCTCGAACGTCTCGTTTCCACGGAGAACGATGGCGCCACGTTCGCTTCGGGTCACGGCCGCGACGGGGATCCGGTCGCGTATGTGCTGCAGGGACAGCTCGAGATCGCCTGTCCCTGCCAGCGCCCGGACCTCGCTCTCGTTCGCGACGAGGACATCCACGCCCAGGGCAATTTCCTCCCGGATTGCGCCCATGTTCCGCTTCACGCATTCCGGATCGGACAGATTGAACGCGACCGCGGTGCCGGCTTTCCGTGCCCGTGCGAACGCGGACCTGACCGCTTCCGCGCATCGGGGGATGTCAAACAGGAAGGATTCCGCAAAGACCATCGCGGCGTCCTCGATCGGTTCTCTTGCCATGTCAGCCTGACCGAGCCGTTCCGATGCTCCGAGGAGGGTGCACATCGTCCGGTCGGAGTCGGGGGTGATCAGGATCAGGGAGCGGCCGGTGCCGATGCCGGCACCCCTGGGAAGGGGCTCCGTTTCGAAACGAACGCCACCTTCCCGCAAATCGCGGGTGAACACCGCTCCAAACCGGTCATCGGCGACCTTGCCAGCGAAGGCGGTCCGTGCTCCCAGCCTGGCGAGTCCGAGAGCGGTATTCGCAGCGCCGCCGCCGGAGACCTCCTCCGACTCGCCCATGGCGGCTGAAATTCGGCGCGCTTCCTCGCGGCCGATCAAGTTCATCCCCCCCTTTTCCAGGTCAAGCGCACTAGGGACCTCGGCCTTCACCTGCGACAGCACGTCGACCAGCGCGATGCCCGCGACGAGAGCCTCGACGGGACGCGACTGCGCCAATTCGGAGATTCGGGCGGCCCTCATCATCCGGTCTTCCCTTCGAAACGGCAGTGCCTGGCGATGCCGCACTCGCCGCAGAGGGGTTTCCGCGCCTTGCAGACGTAACGGCCATGCAGGATCAGCCAGTGATGGGCATGAAGCTGGTAGCGCTTTGGAATTCGCTCAAGAAGCCGCTCCTCGACCGCACGGGGATTTGGGCCCGGCGCAAGTCCCGTTCGGTTCGCGACCCGGAAGATATGGGTGTCGACGGCAATGGTGGGCTCCCCGAACCAGATGTTCAGGACGACGTTCGCGGTCTTCCGCCCGACGCCCGGCAGTCGCTCCAGTGCTTCCCGCTGGCGGGGAACCTCGCCTCCATGCTCCTCCACCAGAATCCGGCTCAGGGCCACAATGTTCTTCGCCTTGTTGCGGAAGAGGCCGATCGTTCGAATATGCCCGATCAGGGACTCCTCCCCGAGTTCCCGCATCGCAGCGGGCGTTCGAACCTTTTCGAAGAGCGGCCGGGTTGCGCGATTGACGCCGGTATCGGTCGCTTGCGCCGACAGAACCACGGCGACCAGTAACGTGTAGGCATTGACATACTCGAGCTCCCCTCGCGGCTCGGGATTTGCCGCGTGAAGGCACCGAAAGATCGCGCCGACCTCGCTTGGGGGTAACAACTCTGCCAACTCGCTGCTCCTGTCTCTGTTCAAACCGGCGGTGTCATGCAAGGGGATTATATGTTTGGGTTGACACGTATGTTGAAGCAGGGGCAAGGAGGGGGACGCTGGATTGCGGTCAGGAAATGCGGTGGCTGGCCTTGAGGCGGAAATTTTGCCGTGAAGATACCCACATCTTCACGCATCGGGGGTGCGGAGACACGAGACCCTGCACGAGCGTTTCATGCGTTTGTGAGGCGCACGTTCTTCTTGCCCACGTTCCGATACCCCCGTTGATGCCCGGGCCTCCGTGTTTCCGGGAGTTCCGTTGACGAATTTCTCCTAACCCGATGAATTCGGGTATGTCGGCCCTTGCATCGGCCGGACAGACCCGAAGCACCATGAAAGTCCCGTGTTCGGCCTTGCAGGCCTTGTCATACTGTTGGAGGAGGTCATCCGAACGGTTCGAATGATCCACGCACCGTTGCTCGACCGGCTCCGCAAGAATGAGAATCAGCTCGGACTCTGGGTGCCCGGGGCGGGATTCATCGCTGATGCGATCGGTTCAGAACGCAGTCCGGCCGCGCAATGTTTCGCCGTCGGGTTTCCCATTGCGGCCAACGTCCGGAATGAGGGATCCAGATTCAATCGTTTCGATTCCGATGCGGTTCCACTGCGTCCGTTCGCAATCAACCCAACACCGAGGCGTCCGCCGGCAAGAACTCGCGCATGCGGTGCGTTCACTCAGTTGGCTCTCAAGACTTCGAGACTCTTCCGGGCTGTGGCGTGTCCTTGTTCGGCAGCCTTACGCCACCAGTATATTGCCTGGTTCAAGTCCTGTTTCACTCCACGACCCTCAAAAAACATGAGTCCGAGGTTGCTCTGTGCGTCAGGCCACCCCTGCTCGGCGGACTGGCGATACCACCACACGGCTTCGGCATCGTCCTGCGGTATGCCCTCGCCTTTGGCATACATCACGCCGAGGTTGTTCCAAGCCTGAGGGTACCCTTGTTCCGCAGCCACACGGTACCACTTCATGGCCGAAGCAAAGTTCTTCGGGACACCTTCACCCTCATGATACAAGATACCGAGATTGATCGCGGCCAGGGCGTGATCCTGTTCGGCGGCCCGTCGGTACCACTCTGCAGCCACAGCAGGGTCCTTCGGGACGCCCGCGCCATACCGATATAGCGTACCGAGGTCATTCTGAGCTGCGGCGTGTCCTTGCTCGGCCGACTTGTGAAGCAATCTCCTGGACTCGGAGAGGTCTTGTGGTACGCCTTCGCCGCTATCATACATGCCACTGAGGCTGTACATGGCGGAAGCAATATCCTGTTCGGCGGCCCGCCGATACCACTTTGCTGCCAAAGCAGGGTCTTTCGGGACGCCCTCGCCATGCTGGTGCATTGTTCCGAGTTCTTTTTGAGCCAAGGCGTGTCCTTGCTCGGCCGACTTGTGAAGCAGTCTCCTGGCTTTGGCGATGTTCTGCGGAACGCCTTCGCCGCGATAGTACATGGTACCAAGGCCGTACATGGCGGGAGCAAAATCCTGTTCGGCTGCCCGTCGAAACCACTCTGCAGCCAAAGCAAGGTCCTCCGGGACGCCCACACCATACCGATACAGAATGCCAAGTTCACTCTGCGCTACGGGATGCCCTTGTTCGGCCGACTTGTGAAGCAGTTTCAGGCCCTCGGCATTGTCCTGTGGTACGCCGTCGCCGTCGCAGTACAGGTTGCTGAGGATATGGGTGGCCAGGCCGAAACCCAGTTCGGAAGCCCGTTGAAGAAGCTCCGCGGCCACGGCGGAATTCCTGGGGACGCCCCTGCCCGCATGGTACAGGGTGGCGGCAGTATACAGTGCCAGAACGTGATCCTGGTTGGCTGCTTTCAGAAGCCAATGCATGGCCTTGGCATCGTCCCTCGGCACGCCGACGCCCTCGAAATACCGGCAACCGAGTCTGAATTGGCCTTCAGCGTCTCCTTGCTCGGCCGCACGGATCGATTCGTCCATGGTCCCAATCCTCTGTTGGCATACGACGGCCTACCCCATTGTCCATTGATCTCCTGACGCAACGCGATGCCCGCGCCAAACGATACAACAGAATCGCCGCCCAGGAATTCGCTTTCGTCGATTCCGTGCAAGCGGGAAAGACAGCCTTGATATCGGCGATGTCTTTCCCGCGCGCGGCTTTCGCGGGGAAACGGTGCAAACGTTAGCGCCCTGATTGCGGGTTGCCAATTTCGCTTGGCATGCGGCCATTCTGTTGAACCGGATGCAAGCCGAAGGCCCGTGGACGGCCAGCAATCCGAAGACCTTGCCGGTGCCCCGAGCGCTAGTACCGGAGAGCCCCGCGCTGTACGTCCCCCACCCCTTGCCGCATCAGACAAGGGTCCATGAATTTCGCGTTGTTTGCGCCGCCGCGACCGAACCGCCCTCTGCCCTGCGTGGAGCGCCACTGGGTCGCCGCCAACAGCAGATATCATTGCGATCGCAAATTTGCCCGAGCAGCTGGTTCGACTTGGTGATGCGACGGCTCTTGTAATCGCTCGGAAGTAAGGCCGAGCTGTAGATGAGGAGGCGCCGCTTGACGATCTCGTCTTGAACGCTGCCCGCCTTGGCACTCATCGACACGATCATGCATGGCGCTTCGTCATGGCGCGGCAACGTCTTGTCCCTGATATATCCGGGAGCATGCTCGCGGAACCGCCGCCAGCCGGCATCGTCGAAGAACGCCGGCATGCGGCGGCAGGACGCGTCGGCTGCCCGCAGATGCTCCGCCGTGGGCCAGGTGTGAATCGCGCCCTGGAAATGCTCGCCGAACATGAGCCTCCCGGCGATCGCCACCAGCCGGGTCTTTCCGGAATTCGATTTCCCGCAGACGATCCCCCGTGGGGAAACGGATTACATTCTGCCCCTCAAGCCCGGCGTGGCGGCGGAGCGTGCAGATGAACGGGGAGAACCAACCTCCGGCATCCCGGGAAAACAGCGCCGGCAGCTCGGCGTGCGCCTCGTCCCGCCGACCCCGGCGATACATTCCGGAGACCCTTCGAGAAGCCGATGCCCGGGCTCCTCAACCGTCCCGTCGCCGTTCACATCGGTTTCGATCGTCACGGTCGCAATCCCCAACCGCCGCACGAGATCCGCGTGCTCAGGGCTCGCAGAGTCGCGGCAAGAAGAAGCAGGCGCTCGCGCGTGAGCGTGTGGCGGCGGCGCTGCGGCAGGAGAGTTCTCGCTTGGCGGACATGCTGGTAAAGGTCCATGACTCCATTGCGGAGAAGGCGTTGCAAATCAGGAACATGAGCCGCAAGGGGCGGGGGCAGGCGCGGCTGGAACCGTTCGATTGCGGCGCAGGGACGAGCGGAGTTTCGGAAGACCCTCGTGGGCAAGGCTGAAAGGGCCGGCGGGCGGGTGGTCGAGGTTCCGCCGGCTGGCACGTCGCAGCAATGCTCGGGCTGCGGGACGAAGGTCCGGAAGTGGCTGTCGGAGCGGAGACATTGCTGCGGGACGGCGGCCTGGAGCGGTGCCGCGACGTGAACGCGGCGCGGAACGTGCTGGCGCGTGCGTTGCGCGCAGTCGGGTTGAGAGGGGTCCTGCTGCACCCCGGCATGTTGAACCAGGGATGAAATACCGTGCCTGCAAGGCAGCCCCGGGGTACAGAACCGTTTTTCGGATGAAGCAGTCCCGGTGGCTGCCAACCACAGGTTATGATTCCCTCATCCAGACCGCGGCGCGGGTCGGCGAATTCCTGCAGCAGGTTCCGGGTGGCGGGGCCGTCCCGTCATCCGCAACATGGGGCGTTCAACAGCCGGAGGCGCCGCGATGGACCAGCAGGCAAGAGACTATCAACGAATCGCGAAGGCGATTCGGTATCTCGGCGAAAGACAGGCCGGGCAGCCTTCCCTTGCGGAGGTTGCGGGGCATGTCGGGGTCAGCCCGACGCATTTTCAGCGGCTGTTCACACGCTGGGCGGGCGTGAGTCCGAAGCGGTATGTCCAGTATCTTACGCTGGGACACGCACGAGAATTGCTCGCGGATCGGTTCACCGTCCTCGACGCCGCCTACGAATCCGGTCTTTCTTCTCCCGGACGCCTGCACGACCTGTTGGTCACCTGGGAGGCGATGACGCCAGGAGAATACGCGGCCGGGGGCGCGGGGCTCGAAATCGCCTATGGTTGGTTCCATTCGCCCTTCGGTACCGCGTTGGCGCTGGGGACCGGCCGCGGCCTCTGCGGACTTGCATTCGCGGATGAGCAGGGGCGCGATGAGGCGTTCGCCGACATGGCTGGCCGCTGGCCGCGTGCGCGTCTGGTCGAGCGGCCCGGGCAACTGGAAGCGGCTGTCAAGCGCGCGTTTGATAGCGGGGAGGCGCGCCTGCTTCTCTGCGGCACGCCATTCCAGATCAAGGTCTGGGAGGCGCTGCTCCGCATACCAAGCGGTTACGTGACGGCCTACGAGTCAATCGCCGCCGCAGCCGGCAGGCCCAGCGCCGCCCGTGCGGCCGGGACCGCAATCGGACGCAATCCGGTGTCGTGGCTCATCCCCTGCCATCGGGCCCTTCGCAAGTCCGGGGAACTTGGCGGCTACCGCTGGGGACTTGGCACCAAGCGCGCGATGCTGGTCTGGGAGGCTGCGCGCGCGGATGCCGAGGGTTCAGCGCGTCTCGGTTCGCGCGGGGAGGGTCAGCCGGGCAGCAATTCTCGAGAGGTGGATCACGATCTTCCACCGAGCCCGAGTACGTCGGCCATGCCATAGAGGCCGGCGGGTTTGCCGCGCGCCCAGAGTGCGGCCTGCAGCGCCCCCCTCGCGTAGATTGCCCGCTCGGTGGCCACATGGCGGAGGGTTATGCGCTCCCCCGTCCCGATGAACAGGACCTCGTGCTCGCCCACGACATCTCCGCCGCGGAGTGCGGCAAACCCGATTGCGCTCTTCCGGCGGGGGCCCGTATGTCCGTCACGGCCGCGATCCGCCACATCCGCCAGTGACTGGCCGCGCCCGTCGGCAACGGCCTCACCGAGCATCAGCGCGGTTCCGGAGGGAGCGTCGACCTTCCGACCATGGTGTATCTCGACGATTTCCGCGTCCCAATCCTCTTCGCCGAGCGCTGCGGCGACCTGCCGTGCAAGAATGATCAGCAGGTTTACGCCGAGCGACATGTTGCCGGAACGCACGATGGCGGTCCCGGTGGATGCCACTTCGATCCGAGCGAGGTTCGCATCCGACAGTCCGGTCGTTCCGATCACGTGGATGATCCGGCGCTCGGAGGCCAGTTCCGCCAGCCGTACGCTCAGCACCGGGGCGGTGAAATCGAGAATGGCGTCGCAGGCGCCGAACGCGGCCTCCGGATCATCGACGACCGGAACGTCGAGCGCGCCCAGACCCGCAGCTTCCCCCGCATCACGGCCCAGCCAACTGTGCCCCGTTTGCTCGATCGCGCCGGCAATGGAAACGCTGTCCCCCTTGTCGACCGCGGCGGCGAGAAGCTGGCGCCCCATCCGGCCCGCGGCGCCAGCAATGCCGAGGCGAAAGGGAATTGACCCGGTACCGGTCATGGGTTTGGCCTCCGTTGCCCGTCAACGATCCCCGGACAGTTCCGCGAACTCCTCCAGAAGCTTGCGCTGCCGCCGGCTCAACCGGGTGGGGGTCCGTACCAGGACATCGAGATAGAGATCGCCATGCCCGCCCCGCTGGAGGCTCGGCATGCCCTTGCCGCGGAGCCGCAGGCGGTTGCCGGACTGGGTGCCGGGCGGCACCGAGACTCGGGCGGTTCCGCCGTCGATGGTATCGGTCTCGATGTCTCCGCCAAGTGCGGCGAGAGTCATGGGAACAGCGATGTTGGAGCGGAGATCGTCGCCGACACGGTGGTATGTGGGGTGGTCCCGGATCGTGACGACGAGATAGAGATCTCCGCCGGGTCCGCCAAGGGTTCCGGCTTCGCCGCGCCCGGCGACCTTCAACTTGCCGCCATGCGTGATGCCAGCGGGGACCGTAACCTTGATCTCGTGCTCGCCCTGACGCCGCCCGATTCCGCTGCAGGCGTGGCACGGATCGCGGATTGCCTGCCCCTGGCCGCGACAGGTGGGGCAGGCTTGCTCGATGGTCATGAACCCCTGGCTGGAGCGGAACCGGCCGGATCCGCCGCAGGGGTGGCACGCCTGGGGTCCGCTCCGGCTTGCGGATCCGGTCGCCGCGCAGGCGGTGCAGGGAACGTTGCACGGAACCCTCAGGTCGACCGCCTTGCCGTGATAGGCGGACTCCAGCTCGACCTCGAGGTCGTAGCGGACATCGCGGCCCTGGCGCCGCAGCGTGCGGGGTCGCTGCGCTCCTCCGCCCATGAATTCGCCAAAGATCTCGCCGAACATGCTGGCGAATGCATCGCCAATATCGGGGCCACCGAAAGGGTTGCCACCCTGCGCTGCGCCGCCGTTCAGGCCTTCCTGGCCAAAGCGGTCATAGATCGCCCGCTTCTGCGGATCTTTCAGGACATCGTACGCGGCGTTGATCTCCTTGAAACGCTCCGCCGCGCTCGAATTTTTCGGGTGGCGGTCTGGATGCAGTTGCTTGGCAAGCCGCCGGTAGGCCTGCTTGAGATCCTCCGGGCTGGAGCCGCGCTCTACCCCCAGTAGCTCATACAGGTCGATATTCGCCATGCGCTACTCCAGCCGCGTTCCTAGTCCGGCTTCTTGCTATCGTCGGCGACATCCTGGTATTCCGCGTCGACAACTCCGCCTTCATCGTCCTGACGCCCGGTTTCCGCCTCCGCCGAAGTGATGTCGTCGTCCGTCGTTTCGCCACCCTGCTGGGTCTTGTAGGCCGCTTCACCGATCTTCATCGCCGCCATGGCCAGCGCCTGGGACTTCTCGTTGATCGCATTCTCGTCGGCGTTGTCGTCCTCAAGGACCCCCTTCAGCGCTTCGAGCGCCTGGCGGGCCGCGTCGCGATCCTCTTCCGAAACCTTGTCCCCATGCTCCTCGAGAGACTGTTCCGTCGAGTGCGCCAGAGCTTCGGCGCGATTGCGCGCTTCGGCGAGCTCCCGGCGCTTCTTGTCTTCCTCGGCGTGAGACTCGGCGTCCCCGACCATCTGCTCGATCTCGTTGTCCGACAGGCCGCCCGATGCCTGGATGACGATTCTCTGCTCCTTGCCGGTGGCCTTGTCCTTCGCGCCGACATTGACGATGCCATTGTTGTCGATATCGAATGTCACTTCGATCTGCGGCACGCCGCGCCGTGCGGGAGGGATGCCCTCCAGCGAGAACTGGCCCAGAAGCTTGTTGTCCGCGGCCATCTCCCGCTCGCCCTGGAACACGCGCACAGTCACCGCCGGCTGGCGATCCTCCGCGGTCGAGAAGATTTCGCTCTTCTTGGTCGGAATGGTCGTGTTGCGCTCGATCAGACGTGTGAACACGCCGCCCAGTGTCTCGATTCCGAGGCTCAGCGGCGTGACGTCGAGCAGCACGAGATCCTTGACGTCCCCCTGCAGCACACCGGCCTGGATCGCCGCGCCCATGGCCACCACCTCGTCCGGGTTCACCCCCTTGTGGGGCTCGCGTCCGAAGAATTCCTTCACGATCTCGTGGACCTTCGGCATCCGGGTCATGCCGCCGACCAGGACGACTTCGTCGATTTCCCCGGCTGCGAGGCCGGCATCCTTGACCGCGTTCCTGCACGGGCCAAGCGTGCGCTTGATCAGATTCTCGACGAGGGATTCGAGCTTGGCCCGCGTGATCCGCGTGGCGAGGTGCTTCGGACCGCTTGCGTCGGCCGTGATGAAGGGCAGGTTGACCTCGGTTTGCTGCGTCGAGGACAACTCGATCTTCGCCTTTTCTGCGGCTTCCCTGAGGCGCTGCAGCGCCAGCTTGTCGCCGCGCAAGTCAATTCCGGCTTCCTTCTTGAACTCGTCCGCGAGGAATTCGACGATCCGCATGTCGAAGTCCTCGCCTCCGAGGAAGGTGTCTCCGTTGGTGGACTTGACCTCGAAGAGGCCGTCGTCGATCTCCATGATCGAGATGTCGAAGGTGCCGCCGCCAAGGTCGTACACGGCGATCTTCTTGGTGCCGGCGCGGTCGAGCCCGTAGGCGAGCGCCGCCGCGGTCGGCTCGTTGATGATGCGGAGGACCTCGAGGCCGGCGATCTTGCCGGCGTCCTTGGTCGCCTGGCGCTGGGCGTCATTGAAATAGGCGGGAACGGTAATGACAGCCTGGCTGACCGGCTCTCCGAGATAGGACTCGGCGGTCTCCTTCATCTTCTGAAGCACGAAGGCGGAAATCTGGGATGGCGAGAAATCCTCGCCGTTGGCCTGCACCCAGGCGTCGCCATTGCGGCCATTGACAATGGTGTACGGGACCATGTCGCGGTCCTTTGCGACCATCGGGTCGTCGGACCGTCGACCGATCAGCCGCTTGACCGCAAAAAGCGTGTTGGACGGGTTGGTTACGGCCTGCCGTTTCGCGGATTGCCCGATGAGCCGCTCACCGTCGCCGGAAAACGCGACTATGGAGGGGGTTGTCCGAGCGCCTTCCGAATTCTCGATGACGCGGGCCTGCGATCCCTCCATCACCGCGACGCAGGAATTCGTAGTTCCCAGGTCGATTCCAATTGCCTTCGCCATGCCTTCCTCCTTGCGTGCCCGCGTCAAACGGTGCGCGCGGTGTCCCGTTCAAACTGCGTGGATAGGCGTCCGGAAGTTCCGGCTGTCCTTGGCCCCTCCATCATTTAGAGGAAAATGCCCGTTCTGCAACACTGCCGTCCGTAGAAAGGTATTCTATTCGGCACATGCGGCGGCGGACGCGCCGCGAGCGGATTGGCGGTCTGGAGAATGCAGGATGCCGGTAGACGGGCTTTTCCCCGAAGGCGGGGGCGGAGGAGGAAGAGAGCATTTCCAAGGCGTCAGGATCTATCGGAACCTGCTGGACGAAACCGAGCAGAAGGCGTTGCTCGCAGAGGTCCGGGCTGTGGCTCGGGAGGCGCAGCCCAGGCGCATGGTCACTCCGTGGGGGCGACGGATGTCGGTAGCCATGACCAGCGCCGGCGAATACGGTTGGGTCTCGGACCGGAACGGCTACCGCTACGCGAAACTCCAGCCGGACCGCTGCGCGCCCTGGCCGCCGATACCCGCCGGGGCGCTGGCGGTCTGGAACCAGGTTGCGGAGCACCCGCCGCCGCCGCAGTGCTGCCTCATCAACTATTACGAGCGCGGCGCGCGCATGGGGCTGCACCGGGACTCCGACGAAGCCAATCTTGCGGCGCCCGTGGTCTCGATCTCTCTCGGCGACCCGGCGCGCTTCCGGGTCGGCGGCCTGGCAAGATCCGACCCGACCCGTTCCACGATCCTTCGCTCCGGGGATGTGGCGGTGCTCGCCGGCGGCGCGCGTCTTGCCTATCACGGAATTGACTCGATCCGCCACGGGGAGAACGGGCTGCTGCGTGAAGGTGGTCGGCTGAACCTCACCATGCGCGTGGTGGACCTGCCGGCCTCCTGAGCCGGGTTCAGATCACGCTACCGTCGGCTGGGCTTTCCAGGGCATCGACACCGAGGTCCTCGCCGAGGTTCTCCCCCGAGGCGGGTATGGACGGTGGCGGTTCGTCCTTTGCCGCGATAACCCGCTCGTCAGCAAGGCTGACCCTTGCTGCTCGGAGCAGGCGATCGCCGAGGCGAAATCCCTTCTCCAGTACCCGCACGATGCGGCCGGGTTCGATGTCGTCATCGATTTCCGCGAACATCGCCTGGTGGAAGTGGGGGTCGAACGCGTCGTTCCGCTCCGGAACGATCGGCTGGATCTCGTGCCTCTCGAAGGCGCCGAGAATTTCCCTGTGAATCAATTCCACGCCGTCCGCGAACTGCTTCTGTTCCTTCCGGAACCTGTCATCCATTGCGGCGAACAGACGGTCGAAGGCATCCTGCGCGGACAGCAGATCCCGGGCCAGCCTGACGCCGCCGTACCGCGTACTGTCCGAACGCTCTCTTTCGGCGCGCTTGCGAAAATTCTCGAGTTCCGCAAGGGCTCGGATCTGGCGATCGCGCGTCGACGCCAACTCGGCCTCGAGCACGGCGATCCGCTTCTCGGCGGCATCCCCGTCCGGCTCCACGTCCGGGCCGTTGGCGCCTGGACCACCGGTTTCGCTGTCCGCATCGGCGGCAGGAACGAAATTGTTCTCCGGGGTAGCGGACTCGCCGCTGGTGGCCGCTTCCGCGGTGTCTGCCGGCGGAGCGGCCATCTCTGCCGCTTGACCGGCCTCCGTCGAGGGCCGGTCGGTGGCTGCCTTGCGCTTTTTCGGCGACTTGGGTTTCTGGCTCATTCGTCCTCCGTAAACCGTAAATCTTCAGCGACTTCCTCGCGAACGGGTTCCAGCAGGCGTCCGACCAGCCTCGCCGTGAAGTCGACCGCGGGAACCACGCGGCCGTAGTTGATGGAGGTTGGCCCGATGACTCCGAGGGCGCCGATGACTTGTTGCTTGCCGTTCATATAGGGCGAAATTACCAAAGACGAACCCGAGAGCGAAAAGAGAGGGTTCTCCGAGCCAATATAGACGCGGACTCCCTTTGCCTCCCGTACGAGGTCGAGAAGCTGCGCGACCGTTTGCCGGCGCTCAAGATCATCGAAGAGCTCCCGGAGCCGATCGGTGTCCTCATGGTCCCGCGTGCCTTCGATCAGGTTGGACCGCCCGCGCACGATCAAGCGATCCGGCGTCCCGTGGCCGGCGCCCTCGAGAGAGGCCATTCCCTTTTCCACGAGACGCTTCGAGACCGTGTCGATCAACTGGCGGTCGTGCTCGATCGCCTTGGAAACCTCCCTCTGCGCGACGGCAAGGGACTGCCCCTGGAGGTGGGCGTTCAGGAAATTCGCTGCTTCACGGAGCGAGGCGAGGGTGAATCCGGGCGGCGCGTCGAACAGCCGGTTCTCCACGTGGCCATTCTCCATGACGAGCAACACCAGGATGCTGTCGCCGGCAACGCTCAGGAGTTCGACATGGCGGACGGGGTTGTCGAAAGTGGGCGCGAGTACGAGGCTTGCTCCGTGCGAAAGGCCAGAGAGAACACGCGTGGCGCGAGCGAAGACGCGCTCGCTTGGCTGCGGCTCCTCGGCGAGTTCGGCGGTGATCTTGCGCGAGTCGTCATCCACGAGATCGCTTACTTCCAGCATCGCATCGACATAGAGCCGGAGGCCCGGCTGGCTGGGCAGCCTGCCGGCGCTCGGGTGGGGCGATGTCAGGAGTCCCATCTCCTCGAGGTCCTGCATGACATTGCGCACGGTCGCCGGAGAAAGCCGTGATGGAAGGCGCCGGGCGAGGGTGCGCGAGCCCACCGGCTCGCCGGAAGCAAGATAAGTGTCCACCAGCATCGCGAACACTTCACGGGCACGGCTGGTGAGGTCTGGAAGGGACGCCGTCTGCATACCCCTGACTGTAGCGCGAATCGGGAGCATTCGGGCGCAGGGCGTGGCGCGGCATGGCGCAGTTCGGTACACCTTGGCGGAGAAGACCGGGAGGTGATCATGCGTCCATCGGGAAGAGCGCCGGACGAGCTTCGCTCAGTCTCGCTTGAGGCTGGCGTGAGCCGCCATGCGGAAGGATCCTGTCTCGCCAGCTTCGGCCACACCCGTGTCCTTTGCACGGCGAGCGTCGAGGAGCGCTTGCCGCCCTGGCTGCGCAGGAAGGGCCTGGGATGGGTGACCGCGGAATACGGCATGCTGCCCCGATCCACCAACGAGCGCACCCGGAGGGAAGCCAAATCGCCAACCGGCCAGGGAGGGCGGACGCAGGAAATCCAGCGCCTCATCGGCCGGGTTCTGCGGGGCTGCGTCGACCGGGTCGGTCTCGGCGAGATCATGATCGTAATCGATTGCGATGTGCTGCAGGCGGATGGCGGGACCCGCACGGCGGCGATCACGGGTGGATGGGTTGCCCTTGCCGAGGCGCTTGGCCGACTAGCAGCAGCGAACACGGTCGGCAGGGCGGCAATGGTCGAGCAGGCGGCTGCCGTCTCCTGTGGCATCGTCCGTCGGCAGGCGCGGCTGGACCTCGACTACGACGAGGACTCGGCGGCGGATGTGGACGCGAATTTTGCGCTGACCCGATCCGGGCGGATTTTGGAGTTGCAGGCATCTGCAGAAGGCGCGCCCTTCGATGACGCGCAGTTTGCCGGGATGCAATCCCTTGCCCGGACAGGATGCGAAACGCTGTTCCGCCTTCAGGACGAGGCGCTCGAGGCGCTCCGGAGCCGATGATCGGCCGCATCCGCCTTGCGGCGGGCGCGCGCATCGTGCTTGCAACCCACAACGCGGGAAAGGCACGGGAAATCGCCGACCTGCTCGCGCCCTATTCCCTCGCGGGGGAGGCGGCCGGTGCGCTCGGGCTGGACGAGCCCGAGGAGACGGCGGAGACCTTCGAGGGGAACGCGCGGCTGAAGGCGCTTGCTGCCGCGCGCGCGGCTTCGCTTCCGGCTCTGGCGGATGATTCCGGCCTGGAGGTGGCGTCGCTCGGGGGCGAGCCAGGCATTCGCTCCGCGCGGTGGGCCGGTCCGGAGCGGGATTTTGCTGCCGCCATGCGAACGGTTCGGCAACGCCTTGCGAATGCTCCGCAACCCTGGAAGGCCCGCTTCGTTTGCGTGCTCGCCGTCGCGTTGCCCGACGGACGCTGCGACTGCTACGCCGGGACAGCGCCGGGCTCGCTGGTCTGGCCGCCTCGCGGCGGCAACGGGTTTGGCTACGATCCGATGTTCTGTCCGGACGGATATCATCGCACTTTCGGCGAGATGGACCCGGAGGACAAGGATGTGGTCAGCCATCGGGCCCGCGCATTCGAGTGCTTCGTGCGGGGCGCGCTGGCACCGCCATCCTGAGGCGCCGGACCATGGCGCTCGGCATCTATGTCCATTGGCCATTTTGCCGCTCGCGCTGCCCGTATTGCGATTTCAATGCCCATGTCTGGCGCGACATCGACCAGCCGGCCTGGCGGGATGCGCTGCTTTCGGAGCTTGACCACGCGGCATCCGTGTTCGACCGGGTCCCTGTGGAGAGTGTTTTTTTCGGTGGCGGCACGCCGTCCCTGATGCCGCCCGCCACGGCGGGCGCGATTCTCGACGCGATCGGCAGGAATTGGGGTTTCTCGGCGGATGCGGAGATCACACTCGAGGCCAACCCGGGCTCCTCGGAAGCGGCGCGGTTCCGCGGCTACGCGTCGGCGGGAGTGAACCGGATCTCGATCGGCGTGCAGTCGCTCCGCGACAATGCGCTCCGGGCGCTCGGGCGAACCCACACGGCTGACGAGGCGCGCCGCGCGGTTGCCATGGCGCAGGAGGCGGTCCCCCGGTCATCCCTCGATCTCATCACGGCGAGGCCCGGTCAGACGGTGGAATCCTGGGAATCGGAACTCTCGGAGTCGCTGGAATTGGGAACGGAGCATCTCTCGATCTACCAGTTGACCTTCGAGCCGGGAACCCCGTTTACCGCGCTCCGCGACCTGGGGCGCATGCGGCCACTCGGCGAGGAAGCTGCGGTGGAGATCTTTGAGCGGACGGCTGCGCTGACGGAAGCCGCGGGTCTGCCGGCGTACGAGATTTCGAACCACGCGCGGCCGGGCGCGGAAAGCCGGCACAACCTGATCTACTGGCGCGGCGGGGACTGGATCGGAATCGGTCCCGGTGCCCACGGACGTCCGAGGCGCGCAGGGCGGCGACTTGCCACGGAGAGTGTTCGGGATCCAGCTCAATGGCTTGCGGCCGTTTCGGAGCGGGGGCACGCGCTTGCCGCGGAACCGACAGGCATGTGTTCGGAAACGCAGGCGCAGGAGTACTTGCTGATGGCGCTGCGTCTGGCGGAGGGCCTGTCGCTTGAGCGCTACCGGGATCTCCGGAGCCGTCCATTGCCGGAGAGCCGTATCGAGGCCCTGGAGGCGGCGGGGCTGCTGATTGTCCGTGCGGGCAGGCTGTTCGCCACGGCCGAGGGCCGTCTCGTGCTGGATCGGATGGTCCGGGATCTGGATCTTGACTGACCGCAATCCGTGGATACGGCTCAGGAAATTCGAGAGACCGCAATGTGTGCGGGGATGGAAGTCTCGCCGGCGTTGTGCCAACACGCGCGGATGAAATGGGCAGTCTCACACGCTGGGCTTGCTGCGGAGCCCTGCAAACCCCGGTAGTGCGGTTGATCGACCGCTCGCACGCACGCCACGAGATCAGGAGGCACCGGCAATGATTCGATCGCCGTCTTCGAACCACCGCTGAATTTCAGGGGTCGTGGTGGGTTTTTATCTCTCGTGGGAGGCAGAATTCCTCGGGAGAATGTCGACAAAGGAGCTTCGGGCGACAAACCGGAAGGCGGTGAGCTTCAAGTAGTGCGGATCATCGTCCATTCGCGGTACGACGATGGGCCACTGCGCAGCCTTGGTGATGTCCGCATGCCGCGCCCCGGGAATCTTGTGTCCAGTTATCCTGTCTTCGACTGTCCGAGCCGATGAGTGGCTAACGCCAACCGGGTTTGCCATCGGCGTTGGTCAGTCCACGCAACTCGACATAGCTGGCCACGGTAATGCTCGCGGAAATACCGAAGGGAATGACCCAGCCCAATGAATTCATGACCGGCGAATACGGAGCCGTAAACATCGACAATTCATCCACGGCGGATCCGTCAGCGAAGAGCCACGACCAAATGAAGAAAGCAATTCCGAGCAGGAGATTGACGAGCAGAGAAACAAGGATTTCACAGACGAATATCAGGAAGATTGTCCATCGGTGTCCGGCAGTCATTTCGAGGCTGCGGCGGATGGATTCCAGAATGCCCCTGCGCTCCACCACCAGGACTGGCGCCGCAACCCAGAACATTGTGATCATGATGATGCCGGGGACGATCAGCAGGACGAGGCCGAAGCCAATTGCGATGCTCAGAAGGGTTGTCAGCAGCAGAAGCGGAAAATATATGCGAAGGGAATGGGATACGCTCTCGGCCAAGGGCAGGTTCTGACCCGACCCAGGTGCGTGGACTCCGGCGTGAATCAGGAAGCCGAACAACCAGGTACCGCACAGGGCGCTCACAGCACCTGAAACGATTACACCTGTAGCGAAGTTGTCTCCTTCTGCAGCCCCCGAGAAGAAGATGAGGTAGCAAACCAATTCCGGGAGGACCGCCATGAACGACAGCGGAAGGACAAATCCCAGATTGCCGAAATACCAGGCGATGCCGTTGCCGACGACTCTTGATATCCGCATGGGCTGGACTGAATTCACCGAGCACCTCATCGGCCGCTACGCGGGCTACTCTATCGTCGTCAAGGGTCGGTGGACAGGTCGCGGTCACGCGGTCAAACATGCGTACCGGCAAGGTCCTTGCTTCACCGTCCACCCGCGAGTCCGCCATCATGCGGCTGCGTTGCGTTTCACGCCCGTGGTGGCCGCTTTTCCTGACCGATCGATAGCCGCCGATCATTTGTTTGTGTGCTGCGGGAAGTGTGGAACAGGGCAATTTGCCCCACTACCGAAGCAGGTCGAAGTCGAACAGGGGTTCAGGCAATCCCGCTACCGAGCCCGACATGACAAACACGTCGCCGTGTGGTGATCTTGGTTCTGCGTTTTCCTCAAGGGACGCGCTGGTCACGAAGAGGAGAGAGCAGTCCTCGCCGCCGAATGCGCAGGACGTAACATTGACTGCCGGCACCGTGATGACGTCTGCAATCTTCCCGTCCCGGTCGTACACCGTAATCCGACCACCTGCCCAATGGGCGCTGTAGAGACGTCCGTCCCGATCAGTCGTCATGCCGTCGGGTAGCCCGGCCTCTTCCGGCAAGCGTGCCAGGAGCGTGCGCTCACCGGGAGTGCCATCAGCATTGAGCAGATATCGAACAACAGACCGCCCAACGGAATCGGCGAAATACGCCACCGTTCCGGCTGGCGAGAACGCCGGTCCGTTCGCGATTACGAACCCCCGATCGACGCACTGAACGCCGGCGGCACTGATTCGATGAAGTGAACCGGTTGGCTCGATTTCCGCGGCATCGGAAATGCCGAGCCAGAGAGATCCGTCCGGCGCAACCTTGCCGTCGTTGAAGCAGGTGCCGTCAGGAGGAACCAGCGGCGCCGCGACGGGTCTCGTGGCGCCGGTGTCCGGATCAAGCCGGAAGAATCTCGTTGCGGTGACCAGCAGGACATCCCCTTCGGTCAGCCGGACGAGGCAGGCGAGGTTCTCGGCAAAACCGTCAGCGATCATCTGGTCTTCGCACCGGGCCGGGTCGAACCGGTGAACCTCCCGGCCAAGTAGATCGAGCCAGAGGAATGCACGCTGCGAAGGAAGCCAGAGGGGGGCTTCGCCGAGTTGGGCGGCGGCCGGGAATTGAGCGCGTAGTTCGAATGCCATCGCTGCCACCTCAACCGGACACCGCGGCCCTTTGCGAACTGTATGCAAACTAGTATCCTACTAGTTTGGCGTAGCGTTATGGCTGTAAAAGCACAAGCGAGGACAGTGGTTTATGAGTAACAGGGCGTGAAATCGCGAGAGTGGGACACCGCAGGGCCGGCAGATTGGCGAGCGGGGTGGATGTCTGGGCTGGAGGGCCTGGGGCGAGACGACGGCGGCGGTAGGAGAGTGGGTAATTGGAGGAGAAGCGGGCTGGAGGCTGGGCTTGCGGGGCGTGCGCGGAGCATCGGTTGCGAACAGGAGCATGGTGCTGCCGGGAGGTGTCCGTGGCGTCGTGATTGGGCGGGATTCGATTCTGCAGGGCATGGACTGCGGCCAGAAGAAAGGCGGAAGCTGCGATTGTAGCGGAAGTCGCATGGATGTGGGCGGAGGGGCGCCGGTCTCTACTTCAGTGAATCGGGTTCGATGGTGGGAGCCATTTCAGTATAGACGTGCGTCAGACCCTTCCAATGTATCGCGAGCCGCGGACCAACCGCGATCACACGCGGATCGCAGATTGATCGGCGGCTCCGGGTGCGACTATGATGCCCGGCAATTGTTCCCCGCCGGACTCGCCGCAAGGCCCCGGCGGGGTTATTTTTCCCTGCCATGCCCGCCGAACCTGACATCAAGCGCGCCGTTGCGTTCATCGACACGGGCAGAACCTGTACCGACACGCGAAGGACGCGTTCGGCCACCACCATCCCAACTACGACCCGCGCAGGCTCGCCGAAGCCGTGTGCGCCGCGCGCGGCTGGGTCAATCACGGCGCCCGCTTCTATACCGGCATCCCAAGCGCGGACAGGGCGCCGATGTGGCACGGCTACTGGACACGTCGCCTGACAGCTATGAGGCGGGCGGGCATCGTCGTGACCTCCCGCCATCTGCGCTACCGGGTGGAACGCGTGCGGCTACCGGACGGCTCGGTCCACGAGAACCCGGTCGAACGCGAGAAGGGAATTGACCTCAGGCTCGGGCTCGATGTCGTGCGCATGGCCCGCAACGACGAGCTCGACGTGGCGATTGTGTTCAGCCAGGACCAGGACCTGGCGGAAGTGGCAGGGGAAGTCCGTGACATCTCGCGGAGCGCCGAGCGCTGGCTCAAGGTGGTCTCGGCAATTCCCCACGGGCCGAACGCGACATCGACACGTGGCATCGACCGGACCGACTGGTTCCGGATGAACCGCGAGTTCTACGATGCCTGCCTCGACACGAGGGACTGCCGGCAGCGCCGCTGAACGAAACGGCCGGCTGATTACCGGGTTCGTCGAGTATGAGAGCCGCAAGCGGTCGGGCGGCGCGATCGATGTGAGGCGCGGGCCCGCTGTGCGGGGGGGCGAGCGGCAGACCAGCAGGACATCCCCTTCGGTCAGCCGGACCCGGTGAAATTCCCGTCCAAGTAGGTCGAGCCAGAGGAATACACACTGTGAAGGAAATCAGATGGGGGCTTCGCCGAGGTGGGCGGTGGCCGGGAAATGAGTGCGTATTTCGAACGCCACCTCTGCCACCTCAACCGGACACTGCGGCCGCTTGCAAATTGTATACAATCTAATATACTAACAGTATGCAAAACGCAGTCAAAGCAACCGTCAGGATCGCGCCGGTACGCAGGCGCCTCATTACAGACGAGATCATTGACCGGTTGCTTCCGGCAATCGCGACCGGCGCGCTTCCGCCAGGGCACCGTCTGGTAGAGGAGAGCCTTGCGGCGGAACTCCGGGTCAGCCGGGTTCCCATTCGCGAGGCCATGCGGGAATTGTGGCTGCAGGGGATCCTGACTTCTGCGCCGGGGCGTGGATGGAGGATTGCCGCATTCGACGATCGCCAGATCGGCGAGGTTTGCAGTGTTCGCATTGCCCTGGAATCCATGATGCTCGCCGAGTCGATTCCCAGGATTCGTGCCGATTCCGCTCTTTTCGCGGACCTCGACGCGGCCCTGGGCGCGATGCGGCGCGGCGCTGCCGAGGGCGATATCGACCGGGTGCGGCGCGCCGATGTCGACTTTCACCGGGCAGCAATTTCGGTTGCCAGAAACACGCTCGGCCTGAGTGTCTGGGAAGGCATTTCCCGGCAAGTGCTGATCATTTTTGGCCTTGAGATCCACAGCCACCCTGATCTCGGTGCCGTCGTCGCGCAGCACGAGGATCTCCGAAACTATCTGGCGGAGGGCGATCCCGGGAAACTGGTGCCTTTCCTGCGCGAACACATCACCGGCTGGCGTTCTCGCTTGCGCGAGCGGCAATCGGAAGAGGAAGCAAGGAAAAAGGGGGAAAGGAACGATGCTACGAACACGTGAATGGAAATTGGCGGCCGCGCTGGTCCTGCTTGCGGGCGGACACGCTGTGGCGGGAGATGGAGAAGTCCGACTCTTCATCTTCGAGGGATATGCCGAGCCCGAGTGGGTCGAGCCCTTCGAGGCCGCGACAGGCTGCGAGGTAAGCGCCGCCTATACCGGATCGGTCGACGAGATGTTCGCCAAGATGAAGGGGAGCGATGGAGCGGATTACGACCTGATCTCCATCGATACCTCGATTATCCAGCGGTATGTGGACGCCGAACTCATCATACCGGTCGACATGTCCATGATTCCCAACACGGCGAATCTGCTGCCGGCCTTCCAGTCGGTTTCGGAGACCATGAGCGGCGGCGAGCCCTACGCTGTCTCGATGGCCTGGGGGTCTCTGGGGCTGATCTATGACAAGGAGGCGTTTCCGAACGGTGTCGACAGCTGGGAGGCTCTCTGGAGCGCCGAGAATGGGGGGCGCGTTCTCGCCCTCGATGACGCCAACAACAATGTAACCAACGCAGCGATCGTCCTCGGGATCGAGGATCCGTTCAACTTGAGCGATGCCGATTTCGAGGCCGTCAAGCAGAAGCTGATCGAACAGAAGGAGTTCCTTATCAGCTACTACGCCGGGTTCGAGGAAGGGGTGAACATCTGGGAGAACAGCGAGGCCGCCTTGATGTTCTCCATGGGAGAATTCCAGGCGGTGGAACTTGCCGAACGCGGATTTGACGTTGTCTATTCCATTCCCGAGGAAGGCGGAATTGGCTGGCTCGACACCTGGGCGCTTTCGAAGGGTGTCGAAGATTCCGAGTGCGCCCACCAGTGGATGAACCACTATCTGGACGGTCAGACCGGTCCGACCATGACCGAACTGAAGGGCTACGGAAACACGACCGACGAGAGCCCGGGCCTCGACTATGCCGACAAGCTCGTCTGGCTGCGTCCGGTCGAGAATTTCGATCGCCGGGTGCAGGTCTGGAACGAAGTGAAGGCCGCGCAATAGGCTACCGCACGGCAGGGCATCCCGGATGCCCTGCCGTTCCCATTCAACGCAGGCTAGACTCGCCGGCAGCGTGCCGGCATTAGGTGAGACTCGTGAAAATCACTGACATCGACTGCCACGTCCTGGTAGCGGACGATTTCGATCCGGGCCTGACATCTTCCGCACAGGACAGCCTCCTCGTGGTGATCAAGACCGACGAAGGTGTGGAAGGCTACGGCGAAAGCGATGTGAATCCATGGATCGGCCGGGCCTGCATCGAGGCGCCAGGCACCCACACCATGGGACTGGGCATGTCGGAGCTGCTCATCGGCAAGGATCCCGGAAACGTCGAGGAGCTCTGGAACCTCGTCTACACCATGACTGCCATGAACGGCCGACGCGGTGCAGGCATTCACGCGCTCGGTGCTATCGAAATGGCTCTGCAGGATATACGCGGCAAGATTGCCGGCGAGCCGCTTTGGAAACTCTTGGGCGAGAAGCGTGACACTCCGGTCGTACCCTACGCTTCACTGCAGCCGGCCGGCAAGACGTTCGAGGCATATCGGGACGCGCTTTGCGAGTCTGCCGAGAATGCAAAGCGGCTGGGATTCCGGGCCGTCAAGGCCGAGTGCACCATGGCCGGGCCGTATGCCCATGACGGCATGAACGAGAGTTACGAGCGGCACACCGAAGTGGTTGCCGCCGTTCGCAAGACGATTGGGCCGGACATCACGCTTCTGGTCGATGTTCAGTATGTCTGGCGTGACGCGGAGACGGCCTGGTCGGTGGTGCGCGACTGGGACGAATTCGACATCTACTTCCTGGAGACACCGATCTGGCCGGACTTCCTGGATGAGCACGCGAAGCTGGCCAGCCGTGTGAAATTTCCGATCGCCTCCGGAGAATGGCTCACGACCCGCTGGGAATTCGAGGACCTGATCGAGCGGGGCAAGATCGGGGTCGTACAGCCTGACGTCGGTCGCGTGGGCGGCATCGGCGAGGCGCTTGCGGTTTGCCAGATGGCGGCCGATCGGAACCTGCCGGTCGTGCCGCATTGCTGGAAGACCGGAATTTCCCTCTCGGCGACTGCGCATCTCGCCTTCGTGACCCCTGGCGTCGCCTTCATCGAGTATCTTCCACCGCAACTCTGCATCGAGAAGCTTCGCCGGGAATTGGCCACCGAGGACCTGAAGTTCGAGAACGGCGAAATTCTTCCGCCGACCAAGCCGGGACTCGGCGTGGAAATCAATTGGGACGCGGTGCGCGCCTATGCGCAACCCTGAAGCCGGGGGTCAGGACATCGACGCGGATGCGAGTCCGCCACCGCTACTGCGGATCCGCGGGCTCGGGGTCAAGTTCGAAGACTTCGAAGCCATACGGCCGCTGGATCTCGATGTACTGAACGGTGAATTCCTGACCATTCTCGGCCCGTCCGGGTCCGGAAAGACGACGCTGCTCCGCGCCATCGCCGGTTTCCTGCCACCCACCGTGGGACGCATCGAGTTCGAGGAGCGGGACATCGCGGACCTCCCGATCAATCGGCGGCCGTTCAACACCGTCTTCCAGGATTATGCGCTCTTTCCGCATATGACCGTCCGGGACAATGTCGGATTTGGGCTTCGCGTCCGGGGGACGGGCCGCGGCGAGCTCGGCCGGCGGGTGGACGCGGCGCTCCGGATCGTCGACTTGCAGGACCTCGGCGAACGTTTTCCCGCACAACTCAGCGGCGGGCAGCAGCAGCGCACGGCGCTGGCACGGGCCATGATCTGCGAACCCCGTCTCATCCTGCTCGACGAGCCGCTCGCCGCGCTGGATGCCGCTCTCCGCCGGCAGATGCAGAGATTCCTGAAGTCGGTGCAGCGGCAAAGCGGAATCACATTCCTGTTTGTGACCCATGACCAGTCCGAAGCGATCACCATGTCGGACAGGATCTGCGTCATGCGGACGGGAAGCATCGAGCAGATCGGTACACCGCAGGAATTGTACTACCGGCCCCGGAGTCGGTTTGTCGCCTCCTTTTTCGGCGCGAGCAACATCCTGGAGCCGTGTACCGTCGAGAGCCGCACCGGCGATGCCTCCACCGTTTCAACGCCCTTTGGCAGGATCAAGGTGCAGGGCCCTCCTCCGGAGGCCTCGAATGGGCTTGTACTCGCCATCCGTCCGGAAGCCTTTGCGCCGGCGTCGGACACCCATGACAACCGGATCGAGTGCGAGGTGGCATCCGTTTCGTTTGTGGGCTCCGAGACGATCACGGAACTGAGGCACCCCGGCGGGTCCGAGCTACTGACCATGAAGACGCGCAGCGACCCCGCTGCCCACCAGTTCGCAATCGGTTCCCGCCTCGAGATCGGATTTGATTCCGCGGAATGCGCCCTGGTTATCGGAGAGGGCCCGTGACGGCCTTGTCCCGAATATCCGGCGCCGGCCCCGCCGGCTGGGTGCTCTGGGCCATCTGCGTCGCCGTGATCTTGCTGCCGCTGTTCAGTTTCCTGGCTTACGGGTTCCTGTGGGTGGACGGCAACAGCATTGTCTACAGCCTGACGCTCGACAATTTCATCAATCTCTTCTCCAATCCGTCCTATCGTGCGACGTTCCTGCGAACGATGCGGATGGCCTTCGAAGTATCGTTGGTGAATTTTGTGCTGGGTTACGCCACGGCGTACTTCATCTGGCGGCGGCCGCCCGCATGGCGCAATTTCCTCGTCATCGCCCTGGCGATCCCGCTCCTGATGAGCTACATCATCAAGATCTACGCCATGCGCGGTGTGCTCGGTACAAACGGTCTGCTCAACACGGTGCTGCTCGCGCTCGGCCTCGCCGACGAGCCCATAACCGCACTGCTCTTCAACCTTACCGCTGTCCGCATCACGCTTTCGGTCGTCTTGCTGCCCTTCATGGTGTTGCCGATCTATCTGGCGCTCGAGCGAATTCCCGCCACGGTCCTTCACGCCGCCGCCGATCTCGGCGCAAGCGAGCTCCAGACGTTCTGGAGGGTCGTCCTTCCGCTCAGCCTCCCCGGCGGCATCGTTGGCGCCATGTTCACCTTCGTCCTTGCTTCTGGCGATTTCCTGGCGCCCGAACTTGTGGGGGGAATTCAGGGGTTCACCTACGGACGGCTGGTGTTCAGCCAGTTCGGACTGGCCTTCAACTGGCCACTCGGCGCCGCGCTCTCGATTATGCTGATGATCGTGGCCCTCGCGGTAATTTACGCGGCGCGGCGCTTCAGCAGCCCCCGGTGGCAGCGATGAAACACCGCATTCTGGGCATACCGCTCGCGGCTGTCGCCGTGTTCGCCTATGTCGCACTCTACTTGCCGATCTTGCTCGTCTTTGTGCTCTCCTTCTTCTCCATGCGGCGCGGGAAGGTCAGATGGGACACCTTCTCCCTGTCCTGGTACGAAAAGCTGTTCGGCAACGAAGCGCTTGGCGGCGCACTCCTGAATTCCCTTCTCGTCGGCTGCCTGGCGATAGCGGTTGCAACGGCATTCGCGACTTCGGCGGCGCTCTACGTGCACGCCCGGCCTGCCGCCCGCTCCGCGAGAATGCTGGAATACGTGATCTTTCTGCCCTTCCTGCTGCCACCCATCATCACCGGGCTCTCTCTGCTGATCTATTTCCGGGAAGCGGGCATCGATCGGGGCATCTTCACGATCGTTGTCGGGCATGCACTCTTCGTTTCGGCAATCATCTATCGCATCGTCCTCACCCGTCTGAACGCGCTGAGCCGCAATCTCGTGGAAGCGGCTCAGGATCTCGGCGCCAGCCGCATCCAGACCTTCCGCTACATCATTCTGCCAAACCTGCGCATGCCTCTTCTGACGGCGGGCCTACTTGCGTTCGCTCTCTCCTTCGACGAGACCATGATCACGCTGTTTCTCTCCGGCACGGACGCGACACTTCCCGTGCGCCTCTACGCGATGATGCGGGTCGGCTTTACGCCCGAGATCAACGCTCTGGTCACCCTGATCCTCGCCTTCTCCATTATCCTGACGGTGGTGCTCGCCTGGGCGTGGCGGCGGAATGTCGAACTCGGCGGCGGCAAGGGTTCAGAAAGCAGGTCAGAACCATGAATTGTTTCGATGGACAGGTAGCGCTGGTGACCGGCGCAGCGCGCGGTATCGGCCTCGCGATCGCCGCTCGCCTTCTTGCGGAAGGAGCAACCGTGTTCCTCGCGGACATTGATGGCGAAGAGGTCGAACGCGCCGCAAGCGGATTGAGCGTCGCGGACCCGGCACGCCGGGTTCCGGTCGAACTCGACATTACCGATGAGGCAGCCTGCCGACGCTTGATCAGCGAAATCGAGGCGGGGTATTCACGCCTGGATGTTGTCGTAAACAACGCGGCAATCCTCGACATCAGCCCGATCGACGATCTGACCATTGAGCGATTCCGGGAGGTGACCCAGGTCAATCTCGACGGCGCGCTGATCTGCACCCTCTCCGCGCTTCCGCTGATGGAGAGAACGGGCGGGCGTATCCTGATGACCGCCAGCATCATGGGTCTTGTCGGCTCTCCCGACTCGCTTCCCTACAGCAGTGCCAAGGGTGGAATCGTGAACATGGTACGTGCGCTTGCCTGTGACCTGGCTCCGAAGGGCATCACGGTCAACGCCATTGCGCCGGGATTCATCGATACCCGGATGGCCAGCCTTGCCGATGGCAGCCACGAGCATGAGACGGAGTATTTCAAGACCGTGTATCTCGGCTATCGCAAAATTCCCCTCGGGCGGGCCGGAACTCCGGAGGATCTCGCGGGGCCGGCGGCGTTTCTTGTGTCCCCGGATGCCGCCTACATCACCGGACAGATTCTCGCAGTAGATGGTGGAGTCACCGCGACGTTCTGATTCTCCGCCGTGACCTCGGGAACCGGGTTGTCTGTGGAAGCGGTCGTTGTTGGGGCCGTTGCGCGCTGGAGACCCGGTTTGCGCAGGGTCTGCTGCCGGTCAGGATAGACTGCTCGAGAACGCGGCTTTCTCCCTGCCTGCGGTATGCTGCGTGCGTCCGGCACTTCGGAGCCTGCCTTCATCATCAATCAGGGCTACGCGGCAAGACCGGTCGGCGCCCCAGTGCCACATCACGAGATTGAAGTCGCCAGCTCCGGCCCCAATTGCGAAACTCTGAACCAGCATGCCCGTGTAGCCTGCAGCGACAAGCCGGTCAGCAAGGGAATGTGATGCAGGGATAGCGCCGGCGAGCATTTCCGCTTCCCAAACCGGGCATGCGAGATCGGATTCCCGTACATCCAGCGCTTGGCACTGTTCGATATCCAGCGCGTCGAAGACTGGTTCGGCGCCGACTTCGTAAGCGCAAAAGGGTGAGTGGCTGCATCGGTCGGCCTGACGGTTGTGTTTCAAGTATGGCGGTGAGCGGGGCGAGCGAAGTGTAGAGCGCCGGAACGCCGCGCCGGTTGAAGCGCCCTCCGTGCCGATATGCTCCCTGGCCGGACAGGGCGTCCAGGACCACCGCGGATTGTGAACCCGGTAGACGAGCCCACGGAACCGCATCAGGAGGACAGCCGATCAGGCATAGCCTCCCGCCATGATCCTGTCGAGATAGGCATGCACATGTTCGGCCTTGCCTTCGCGAACCAATTGATCCGGCGTGGCACCCCCGAAACTTGGCAGAGGCTGGCCACGGAACCAGGCATACGCAGCGAGCGGTGATCCGGTTTCGGCTTCGACGCGGTTGAGGATTTCGAGCATCTGGCGCAAACGCACTTGGGATTTTCGCGCTCCGATGCGCGACTTACGCGAGAACGCATCCCTCCCCGGTCCCAGCGTGCTGGCGATTTCGGACTTCGAGGTGCGAAGCGTATTGGCGATAAGCGCTGGCGATAAGCGCTGGCGAGAGCACCCGATTTTCCACGAATTCCTGGAATTGCATCTCTGGACCTCATGCTTTTTGGCGTGGAATACCGGCAAAATACGCGGGATTCCAGAACTACTCGGCATGTGAGCCTGTGCCATTCACGGCCAGGTGCCTCACGCATGCCGTCCTGTGTACAGACGCGGCGTTTTGGCAATTCGGTTGGAACCAAATCCATCCCACGGTTGGGTTCGACTGGCAGACCATGAAGTCCGTCCCCGTGCATTCGGGGTCAGGTCGCCGACCGGCGCAACCCGATAGGGATGTTGTCCTGTTCCGTGCCCGTTCCGGATTGACATGCTCAAGCACCATGCCCGTGACGGCAAACGGTACTGGAATGCGTTGGCGGTGGTTGCCCTTCCTATGCGGGTGGAGCCCAGAGTCCCGCCATCGCATACGGGCCCAGCTTCAGCTTGCCGTCCAGGACCGCGGAACGAGGCGCCTTGGAAGGCCACTCCGCATCCGCGCAGGCATCCGGGAAGCTGTCAGCGTCGAGAACGACAACCTGCATTGGGCCGGGAAGACCATGGATGGAGACGGAAACCTCCTCGCCGGTCAGGTTGCAAAGGATCATGCGCATCTCGTCGTCCAGGTTGCTGACGGCCAACGCCTGCACGGATCGCGCATCCGAAATCTCCGTTGCATGGAGTTTCCCCTCAAGCTTGGCGTAACCGGAAAGTACGTGGAAGTGCGGAAGGACCGGCCCCCCGGAATCGTCAAACCAGGGCTGGGTATGCTCCTGCCGGTTGTGGACGACACCGGACGGCCCCGCCACGGCGGCGAGGGTTACGACATCGATTCCGGCGCGCGCTGCGTGGGCCAGGTAACCGGTGTACCAGGCAGCGCCGATCAGTCCCCGCTCGCGCGGGTCCACCCGGTTCATGGCCTGCCGGATGTTGTCCGGATTCTCCAGCGGTGCGGCGCCATAGGGGTTGTCCCGCATCGAGACCGTCGTCGGAAAGATCCAGTAAGGGAGGCCCTTCGCGAACACGCGGGTGGAGTGGAACTGGGAGGGGAGCGCCTCCAGGGTTTCGGTCATGGACACGTCGTCACCGGCATGCACGATCGGGCAGCCGCTGTGGCAGATGAAGTCCAGCGCGTCCGCCGGCGGCCGCTTTCGGTTGAGCTCGGTGAAGTAGCTGAACATGCCGCCGCCGACTTTCGCACCCGGAAAGGCTTGCCGGGCGGCGCGCATCATGTCGGCCCAACTCGGTGCAGGCGGGAATACCGAGCCCGGCAGCGTGCATTTGAGGTCGCTTGACGGAGCGATGGCGACAGTGGAAAAGCGGGCTCCCGCTTCTTTCGCGGCGTCGGCGACGAATCCGATATCCCGATTCAGAACCTCCGGATCGCCGGTCGGCGCGCCGTCTACATCCACGCACGGGAGGACGGCCTCGAGCACGAGTTCCGCCCCCACGGCCTCGCCGATCTGCCGATGCAAGCGCATGGTGTCCGCATTGTGGCCCTTGCGCGCATCGAAATGGCAGACCAGCAAGGCGGGGCCAAGTTTGGCGAGCAGGTCGGCGCGCTCAATTCCCGCAGCGGCGTGCTCGGCCGGGACCGCGAGTGCGAGGCGGGGCAGCTCGTGCGGGAGCACATCGCCAATCCGGACTTCGATTTCACCGGTACCCGCCGACGCAGCGGCAGCGCCCCCGGAGGACTCGATTGCGAGGGTTACCCGCTGACGCGTCTTCTCCCCCTTGCCGATCGTGTAGGGCCAGGGTAGGGCGAGCGGGCGGGAATAGGTCTTGTAGGAGGCGTCCATCCAGTTCCGGTGGTCCTCCATCTCGAACGTGTCGCCGTCCATTCGGCAGACGGCGGAGATGCCGGGAGCGATCTCGTGGGTCAGCGCGCGGATGTCCTGGAAGGGGCATTGGGGATCGATTTCCGCAGGGAACCTGCTCTCCACAACGCTCCCGTCCGTGTGCTCCACGGTGAGGGGCGCGCCGACAACACCGGCAAGCGCATGCAGCACGGTGAATCCGGTCCGGTTGGTGAGAAAGTCGGTCAGCCCTTCGCCTTCCGCGTCGAAGACAAGGGAACCGTCGGCATTCCCTTCGATACGCGCGCTGTAGCGGAACGCCTGTTCTGAATCCCGGCATTCGGCATGGTATGAGACTGCGAAACTCCCTCCGCCCTGGTCGATTTCCAGGCCCGAAATCTGCGCAGAGTAGGTGCCCCAATTCCGGTCGCGAACCAGGAAGGCGACGCTCCGCAACACTTCCGTTCCGCCGAGACGGATGTATCGAAGCCCCCCGCTGTCCAGTTCCGCCGTGAGTTGCCCGGCCGCAAGCATGACCGGCGGCTCCACGGGCTGCTCGGTTCCGAAGAGTCTGATTTCGCGGCTGGGCGCCATGGTACTTCCCTCCAACTGCCGATGTCTGTTTGGTTCTGCCGTTGCTAGGCCGCCGTCAACGCCTCCCGCACGACCCGGTCGGTTTGGGGATCGATCAGTACGGCCCGCTTCATGTCCACCAGGAGATCAAGGGAAGTTCCGGGCTGCTCGACCGAGTGGGCCGGCAATTCGACGGTAACCTCCTCTCCGGCAAACCGGAATTGCGCATAGGTCCGAGTGCCGGTTGGCTGCACGAGGTCGATCTCGACGGTGAGCGGGGCGAGGTTCGCGCGGTCAGCGCCAGCATCGATCGCCCGGATCATGTGCTCGGGCCGGACGCCGAAGATGAAGCCACGCCCGGCGAGGGCTTCTCCGCCTATGGCGCCGGCTTTACCCAGCGGAAGCTTGCGTCCATCGCTGAACACCGCGGCGACGTCGGAGCCGTCCCGCGCCAGCGTGCACGGGATGAAATTCATTTGCGGCGAGCCCAGGAAGCCGGCTACGAACCGGGTCTCCGGCCGCTCGAACAAGTCGAGCGGGGCGCCGGACTGCTCGATGCGTCCGTCCCGCAGGAGGACGATGCGGTCCGCGAGGGTCATCGCCTCGATCTGGTCGTGGGTGACGTAGATCGTGGTCTTGCCGATTTCCTGATGCAGTCGCTTGATCTCGGCCCGCATGCCGTCGCGAAGCTGCGCGTCCAGATTCGAAAGCGGCTCGTCGAACAGGAAGATTCTCGCCTCGCGGACGATTGCGCGGCCGATCGCGACCCGCTGGCGCTGGCCCCCCGACAGCTCCCGCGGGTACCGATCCAGCAGTCCGGATATATGGAGCGTTTCCGCCGCCTCCTGAACCTTCCGCGTTACCTCTTCGTTCGGGGCCTTCCTGGCGCGCAAACCGAACGCGATGTTCTCGAATACGTTGAGATAGGGGTAGAGGGCGTAGTTCTGGAAGACCATGGCCACGTTGCGGTCGCGGGGACGCAGGCCGCTGACCTCGGTGCCGTCGATGGAAATGGTTCCCTGGTCAACGTCCTCGAGCCCGGCGATGGAGCGAAGCAGCGTGGACTTGCCGCAGCCCGAGGGGCCGACGAACACGCAGAACTCGCCGTCGTCGATTTCAAGGTCGATGCCCTTCAGCGCTTCGACCTTGCCGAAGGATTTGTGGACGCCATCAATGGAAAGCCGGCCCATCGGTCACCCCTTCACGGCGCCAAGCGAAATGCCTCGGACAAGATAGCGTTGCATCAGCGTGACCGCGATGAAGATCGGCACCGTCCCGAGCACGCTCATTGCCGCGATCTTCGCCCAGAAGTTGGATTGTCCGCCGAAGTAGTGGGTGACCTGGACGGGAAACGTTGTGACCGCACTGCGGGTGAGGACCAATGCGAAAATGAATTCGTTCCAGGCGAATACAAAGGTGAACACGGCGGTAGCGAAGAGGCCTGACCGGGCCATGGGCCACACAACGCGGACGAAGACCTGCCAGCGTGTGCAACCGTCGACGAGGGCGCTTTCCTCGAGCTCCAGCGGAATGTCCTGGATGTAGCCGCGCATCATCCAGACCACGTAGGGGAGGTTGAACGCCGTGTAGAGGATGATCAGTCCGAAGTAGGTATCGACCAGCCCCCCCTTGGCGTAGAGCAGGAAGACCGGGAACACGATCACGATGGGCGGGATCATGCGGTTCGAGAGCATCCAGTCGGCAAAGAGGTTGCCCCCCGTCCGGAAGCGCGCGATGGAATAGGCGCACATGGTTCCGAAGACCATGGCGATGACGCTGGACCCGCCGGCGATGACGAAGCTGTTCCAGATCGTCACCACGTCGCCGTCCTTGAACAGCACGGCGTAGTTGGCGAACTGGATGGATTGCGGCCACCAGGCTGGCGGGTGGGCGAAGATCTCGTCCGGCGTCTTGAACGAGATCATGAACAGCCAGTAGATCGGGAAGAGGAAGAGCGCCAGCGCCACCAGGGCGAGCAGGTATCGAAAGACAAGCCCACGGCCGCGGTCGGGGCGGATCATCGGGCAATTTCCATCCGGCGCAGCACCATCGTAACCGTCGCCGCGAGAAGGATGATCACGACGAAGGACATGGCGGCGGTGTACCTCGTTTCGAACTGGTGGAAGCCTACGACGTAGGAGTATATGGAGAATGTCTCCGTGCTGGTTCCGGGGCCACCCCGGGTCAGCGCCCAGATCACGTCAAAGAGCCGGAACAGGTCGAGCGCCCGGATCAGGATGGCGATCGCCATGACGGGCCAGATTGCCGGCAGAACAATGCGGGTGAAGGTGCGCCAGAACCCGGCCCCGTCGATTTCGGCTGCCTCGAGCTGGCTTTTGTCCACATTGGTGAGCGCCGCCAGGAGCAGCAGGAACATGAACGGCGTCCACTGCCAGATCTCGGCGATCAGGATGGTGGGATAGACGAAATTCGGATGGACAGTCCAGAGAATGGTCACCGGCTCCCCGGCGAACCAACTGATCACCTGGTTGATCGGCCCGAACCGGTTATCGAAGAGAAGCCGCCAGGTCGCTCCCGCGACAATGGGCGAAATCATCACCGGCAGCACCAGGAGAGCCACGAAGATCTGCTTTCCCGGCATCCTGTCGAGAAAGAGGTAGGCAAGGGCGAGGCCGAGCAGCAGCTCCGCCGGGAGGGCGATCAGGAGAAAGAGGAACGTGTGGGCGATCGATTCCCAGAACCGGGCATCGCTGACGAGGGCGACGTAGTGCTTGCCACCCTGGAAGCTGGTGTCCTCGAACATCTTGTCGATGTTCTGCATGCTGACGACCAGCGTGTAGATCACGGGAAACAGTCCGATCATCAGGATGACCAGGACCGCCGGAAAGATCATCAGGTACTTGAAATTCCGGTCCGTGAAGGGCCGTCGGGGCGTGCCGGAAGTGGATAGGACGGCCATGGATCCGCCGCGTGCCTGTCGGAGAATCAGGATCAGCAGGGCCGGCCGCCAGACAGGGCGGCCGGCCCGTATGGCTCAGGAGGGATAGGCGTTGGGCTTGGTGGCCCAGGCCGTATATGCCTCGCGCTGTGCGTCCGCGCCGATCCTGTCCGTCAGCGAGTCCCAGGTGGAAGCGATGTCGTCGAGGATGGCCTGGGGATCGTCTCCTGCCCAGAGGCGGGTGATTCCCTGGCGCAGCGCTTCTTCGTAGCGGTCCGTCTGGATCAGTGACAGATCCAGTAGGCCGCTGACGGCGCCCGCTTTCAGCGCGTCGAGATACTGGCCGGCTTCCGGCCAGCGTCCCCGGTACTCTTCCGAAACGAAGTGGCTCTCCCGGAACGGATCACGCAGCGCGAATGGCAGCTGCACCCGCTGCAGGCTGATCTCCTCGGAGTTCAGCCACTGGATGAAGAGATATGCCGCTTCCTGCTGCCGTGACGAGGCCGATACCGAAAGCGCAAATCCGGCCGCGAGTTGCGGCGCGTCGCCCGGCGCGGTGGCGTATCCGACCTTGCCGGCGATCGTGGATGTAAGGTACCCAGCTGAACGCTTCCTGATCGGTGCCGTAGCCTGCCGCCCAGCGTCCATAGGGCGGCCAGGAAATGGTCATCACCGTGTGGCCTTGCAGGAACGCGGCGAGATTGTCCACGAAGTTGAACGTCTCCACGCCAGCTGGCGTCCACTTGTTCTCGGCAATCCAGTCGTCGAAGACCTTGACGCCGGCAGCAGAATTGACCGTCGCCTTCATGCTCTCGGCGTCGAAGAACCTGCCGCCCTCGACCCGGAACCGCTCCTGGAACATGAACTGGGCATAGGGCGCATCGCGGAAGAAGGCGGCCCCATAGGGATTTCCACCGGTGAAGCTGGTGATGAAGGAGCCGAAATCGCCGAATTCCTTCCAGGTTCGCGGCGGGACAGGAAGGTCGTAACCATGCTCTGCCTTGAACGCGGCCTGGATCTCGGGATTGCCGAGCACGTCGGTCCGGTAATACATCAGGAACACGTCGCCATCGTCCGGGAAGCCGTAGATCTTTCCGTCGACGGTCATCTGGTTGTCGCGGTAGACCGGCGCAATGGTCTGCAGTTCATCCCGGAAGCCGTACTGGTCCACGAAGCTGTCGAGCTGCTCCAGCGCGCCCGCCCGCACCAGGTCGGGCATCCACGAGGGGATCACGTTGAGCGCGTCATAGGCACCCGTTCCGGCGCGGTGCTCCTGCAGGATCTTGGTGAACATCTCGGCCGTGGGAACCTCGATCACCTTCACCTTGATTCCGGTCGCTTCTTCCCACATCGGGCCAGAGAAGTTCAACGGGTCAAGGGACTGCAGCCCCGCTTCCCAGACAATTGAAATCTCGGAGCCGGAATACTGCTTCGCCGCTTCGACCGCCGTTGCCGCCGCGGCCGCGCTCGCGCGCCTCGGCAGGCCGAACATCGAGGCACCTCCGAGCGCCGCCGACGAAATCACGAATTATCGTCTAACCATGCATACCTCTTATGGTTGCCGGGCATCTGCTCGGCACACTGTCGTCAAGGCTGCCCGAATGCCCGGGCGTAGGCCTCCAGCTTTGCTGTCCAGGTTGGATTGTCAACGATTCCGGTGTTGACGATGCTCCGCGGGACGCGCCCTTGCATGACCTCGAATACCGCGGCGATATCCGCGGCGCCGTTGCCTGCGAAGCATTCATCCGTCCAGCAGATCGAGTGCGGCGTTACGATCACATTCTCAAGCCTTAGAAGCGGCTCGTCCGCCGGACAGGGCTCCTCGCTGAACACATCCAGGGCCGCACCCGCGATCGTGCCGGACGAGAGCGCCTCGTATAACGCGGTCTGATCGACGATCGGGCCCCGGGCAGTGTTGATGAGACAGGCGGTTGGCTTCATCCGGCCGAGGCGGTCGGCATTGATGAAATGCCGCGTCGCCTCCGAGAGCGGGACGCTAACGGACAGGAAATCGGCGGACGCGAAGAGCGCATCCTCGGAGACCAGTTCGACCCCCAATGTCCGTGCCAGCGCCTCGTCCACATAGGGGTCGTGCGCGATCAGGCGCATGCCGAAGGGAGCGGCAAGGCGGAACACCTCCGCTCCGATATTGCCCATTCCGAGCTGCCCGAAGGTCTTTCCGACCAATCCCTCGCCCATGTGCTCGCCGCGCTTTGCCCATCCTTCGGGCCCCGCCCTGCAAAGCCGATCCTTGATCAGCAGCCTTTGCGAGAGGGCCAGGACATAGGTGATGATGGAAACCGCAACCGGCCTGCGTACGCCGTCGGGAGTGATCACCAGTGCGATCCCGTTGGCGTCGCAGGCGGGGATGTCGACAGTGTCGTAGCCGACGCCAAACCGTGCGATGACGGAGAGACGTCCTCCCGCGGGAACCGAAGCGGGAGCGAATTGCGGGGCAAGAAGAATGAGCGCGTCGCAATCCGCTAGGCCGTCGGCCGGAATGATGCCGTCGACCGGGTCGACCCAGACCAGTTCCGCTCCGAGGTTTTTCTCGATGGGGGAAAGATCGAAACTCGGGAAGGTGGGCGTTCCGTCCGTTTTGCGAAAATCTCCCGAAAGGGCGATGCGAAACGGTTCCATGGCTTCCTCCCCTTCCGGACGTGCCGCGTTACGGCGCCTCACCCGAGCAACCAGACCGGATCTCGGTGACGGCGCGAGATAGCGCCTCCTGAAACATCCAGACGTCGCCAGAGTAGCAAATGAAGTCGAAACCCGCGTTGAACAACTCGATGGCGCTTGTCGTGTCGGGAACCAGGCGCCCGTAGGCCTTGCCGTGGCGGCGCGCCGCTGCGTGGGCGGCCTCAACCGCCTCGATAAATTTCGGATGATCGAACTGGCCGGGGATTCCGAGGGAGCTTGACAGGTCGAAATGTCCGACCCAGAGGCAGTCGACCCCATCGACTGCCCCGATTTCGTCCGCGTTCGCAACGCCTTCCGCTGTCTCGATCTGCGCGAAGAGCGTGCTGCGCCGATTGCTGGCGGAGAGCTTCTCCATCACGGTGCCGCCCCGGTAGTTGTCATGCGCGATGCCGAGGGCGACGCCCCTTCCGCCTTGCGGCGTGTATTTCATTGACCGGACGATGGATTCGGCTTCGGCCGCAGTGCCGACCATGGGAACCATCAGGCCCTCCGCACCCATGTCGAGAGCCCGGGCAATATGATGGTATTCCTTTGATGGAACCCGTACTATGGCTGGCAATGCCGCCGCTTCAAAGTAGCGCAGGGCGCTCTTGATCGTTTCGTTGTGGAACCCGGAATGCTCGGTATCGAACAGGACGAAGTCGCAGCCGGAATTCTTCAGTAGATGGCCGATGCCGGAGGTTGCGAACTCGACGATGAAGTGCCCCACTTTCAGTTCGCGTTTCTGCGCCATTTCGCGCAAGCCGGAATCCGCCATATCAAACCTCCCTCGCCATGGTCTTGCGAAGCCTGTTAACCTAATCAGCGGTTTCCTTCAAGCTGCGGGAATATAACGAATGCCATGCGAACCATGAGCAGGCCGGATGGCGGCCCCCCCGGCATCGGCATCGTTCACCTGGGAATCGGCGCGTTCTTCCGGGCCTTTGGCCTGCCGGCCCTGCAAGAGATGATGGAAATCACCAATCCGGACGGAGGCGGCGATTGGGGGGTCGTCGGGGTCAGCCTGCGCAGTCCAAGTGTGCGCGACGAATTGCAGCCCACTGACTTTGCCTACCACGCGGTTGAGCTTGGCCCCGGGGGCAGCAAGGCAGCAAGAATCGAGGTGCTTCGCTCCGTCTTGTTCCTCGGAGAAGATCGCGATGCGGTACTGGACGCGATGATGGATCCTGGCGTTCGAATTGCTTCCGTGACGGTTACCGAGAAGGGCTATTGCTATTCGGTCAGATCCGCCACCGCTGACTGGGAGCATGGCGACATGATTCACGACCTTGCCAATCCCGATTCGCCCCGCTCTGCGCCCGGCCTGATCCTGGAGGCACTCAGGCGCCGCAGGGACCGGGGCGTGGCCCCGTTTTCCTGCCTCAGCTGCGACAATCTTTCCGGGAACAGCCTGATTCTGAAGCGGGTCGTGACGGGACTGGCGGAACGGCAGGACCCCGAACTGGCGCGATGGATCGATGGCGCTGTTCCGTTCCCCTGCACGATGGTTGACAGAATTGTCCCGGCAACAACCGCGGCGGACGTTGCGTCTACGGCGGAGCTGATCGGCCGGACCGACCCGTCGCCGGTTGTCCACGAGCCGTTCCGCCAGTGGGTGATTGAGGATGGCTTTGCTGAACTCGGGCGGCCGCCGCTGGACCTGGTCGGCGCCCTGTTTGTCGCCGACGTGCGTCCGTATGAGGAGATGAAGATTCGGCTCTTGAACGGAACGCATTTGGCGATTGCCTATCTGGGAGTTCTCGCAGGAAAGCGGACCGTGTTCGAGGCCGTCGAAGATCCCGCATTCCGCTCGTTCATCGAACGGCTCTGGTCCGAGGAACTGGTTCCGAGTCTGGCCGATCCGCCGGACATCGATCTGGTGGGCTACACGCAAGCGTTGATGGCGCGGTACCGCAATCCGGCAATCGCGCATGCGACCATCCAGATAGCCATGGACGGGTCGCAGAAGCTGCCGCTTCGCATTCTTGCGCCCATCGCCGACAACCTGCACTCGGGCCGGAAGACAACCGGCCTGTCGCTGGTGGTGGCTGCCTGGATCCGGTATCTGTCCGGCCGGACGGACAGCGGTGAGATCTTCGAGATCCGGGACCCGATCGGCGAGCGTCTGATGCGGTCAGCCCGCGATTCTGCCGACCCTGTGGCCGCGATCCTCCAACTCGAGGAGATATTCGACCCTGTGCTTGCGGCGGACTCGGCTTTTCGCAGCCAGGTCCGGGCCGCGTATGAAAGGCTTTCGAGGGACGGCGTGCAACCGGTATTGGAGAGCGAGAGCCATGATTGAATCCTGGAGGTGGTTCGGTCCACTGGACAAGATCAGCATTGCGGAAATTGCGCAAACCGGCGCGCGAACGGTGGTCTCGGCCCTTCATGAAATTCCCTATGGCGACGTCTGGAGCAAGGAGGCGATCCGGGAAAGGCAGCGCCTGGTTGCCTCGGAGAACGTCGGTCTGGCCTGGAACGTTGTGGAAAGTCTGCCCGTTCACGAGGACATCAAGTCCGGCGAGGGTGGAATCGACCGCCTGTTCGCAAACTACCGGACCTCCATGGCCAATCTCGCTGCCTGCGGCATCCGGACGATCTGCTACAACTTCATGCCCCTCCTTGACTGGACGCGCACGACGCTGGACTGGCCGATGACCGGTGGTGGCACGGCATTGCGCTTTTCGGCTGTCGAGATGGCGGCGTTTGATGTCTTTGTCCTGCGACGGCCGGGAGCCGACGCGGACTACGACCGGGACACGCTTGCGAGGGCGGAGCTTTGGCATGGAAATGCCAGCGACACGCAAAGGGATCGGCTCCTGTCGTCGATCATGGCAGGCCTTCCCGGCGCCTATGATCGATACGACCCTGACGGCTTGCGCGAGGCGCTGAAGCGGTACGATGGCCTTTCCCGTCGGGATCTCCGAGACAACCTGTCGCGTTTCCTGCGCGAGGTCATTCCCGCGGCGAAGGAACTTGGCATCAACATGTGCATCCACCCGGACGATCCGCCGAGGGACATACTGGGTTTGCCGCGCATCGTCTCGGATGCAGATGACATTACGCGGATTCTCGGTGCCGTGGATGAACGGGAAAACGGGCTGACCATTTGCAGCGGGTCGCTCGGCGCCCATCCCGCAAACGACCTGCCGAGAATGGCACGGCAATTTGCCCGGCGGATTCACTTTGCCCATCTGCGGAATGTATCCAGGGAGCCGGACGGTTCGTTTCACGAGGCCGAGCATCTGTCGGGCGATGTGGACATGGTTGCCCTGCTACGCGCTCTCCACGAAGAAGCCGGTCGCAGGGAGGCCGCAGGAGATGGGCAACCGATCTATTTCCGTCCGGATCACGGGCATGAACTCGGCATCGATCAGGGACGAGGAACCCATCCGGGCTACCCCTATATCGGGCGCCTGAAGGGGTTGGCTGAACTGCGCGGGATCCTGGCCGCATTGTCGCAAGGCACGTGAACAACTGGATGCGCCGAGGCGACGGACGGATGACGATCGCACGGCATTTGCGGCAGGGACCGTCGACCAGTCCGCTATCAATCCATGCCGCCAGTTTGCGTACCCGGTCCTCCGATCATTTCCAGTTGCTCGCGGCGAAGGTCCAGTACTTCCGGGATGTCCGGAAGGTCGACATCGCAAAGCCGCACGACTTGGTCGCGCGGGACCGGGTTTCTCAAGCTGACGTTGTGGGCGAGGCCGATGGGCAGCGCATCCAGCACGCGTGCCCTGGTTGCCGGAATCGCCTTTGCCCAGACCGTGTAGCCGCCCTCGCCGTCCAGCGTTTCTCCGGCCCTCAGATCGCGCTTGGCTGTCGCTGCCGCCTCTCCGCGATAATCCGTTGGTGCTCCGGTCGGTTCTCCCCGCAGAACTGCGGACAGGACGCTGACGCTGGTCTCCAGCCCGATCAGGTGGAAGGGCCGCCACATCGAGGCGAACCAGCCGGATTCATCCGTCAGCAGTCCGTACTGCCGGAAACAGTCACGGGTATAGGAATCACGGGCCCGGAACGTTACGAACATGCCGAAACGGAGGTTGCCCACCACTTCCCGGCCGTCCGGTTCCTGGCTTGCGGCAATCTCCACCAGGCCCGCCCGCGGTAGCCGTCCCCCCTCCGACGCAGGTTTGAAGACATTCGCCAGGTCGTGAACACCCGAAGGATGGAAGGCCAGACCGTCATCCGGGCAATCGAGCCCGGTCGCATTGGCTACCGCGGCCATTTCAATTGCCGACTTCGTCCCGTCGGTGAACGAGTTGAACATCTTGGGATTGAAATCGCCCGCGGCCACTTCCGCCTCGGAAAACCCGTAATACTCCCAGACCGTGTTCGGCGTGGAATACCGGTACCGCGGCTCGAACTTCATTCCTTTACCGGCCGCGATTAGTTCGAAACCGCAGGAACGGACCCAATCGACCAACTCGCAGATCTCTGCCGGCTGGTCGCCATAGGCGAGCGAATAGACGACGCCTGCCCGGCGCGCCCGGGCGGCCAGGGCGGGACCGCAAAGTACGTCGGCTTCGACATTCACCATCACGACGTGTTTGCCGCCATCGATCGCCTGAAGCCCGTGGCGGATGCCTGCCAGCGGATCTCCGGTCGCTTCGATGATGCACTCGATTCCATCGAATGCGGCCAGCGCGGAAGCATCGTCCGAAACGTGCGTTGTCCCGGCATCGAGGGCTTCCACCAAGCTTGCGGCCTCGTACCGGGAGGTCTTCCAGCCTACCCGGCGGAGGGATTGGCGGGACCGTTCGATATCGGAATCCACGACACCAACGACATGGAGTCCTTCTACCCGGCGGGCCTGGGCAAGCACCATGGACCCGAATTTGCCGGCGCCGATCAGGCCGACGCGCACGGGCCGACCCTGCTCGAGGCGTTGATGCAATAGAAGGGGCAGTCCCATTTCGCGATGCCGGATCAACCATGGAAGCGGCGCAAGCCCGTTGGGATGGCTCGCATCGCCACTAGATAGCACGGGACCGCGGGAACCGCCATGGAGGTGCTCCATACCCGGGTCCCCGATCAAGTCATCGTGTAGAGAAGGTGCCGTTGTAATCCCGAGCTCGAGACTCTCACGGTCCTTCCCGGCGGCGAGTTCGAAGATAGTGAATTGCGGTTCGAACACCGACGTGCCGCGGTAGTGCCCGGAGCGCCCAAGACCGCGGGGCGCGGGGCGCATGGCGAACAGCGCGATGCCCCCTGTGCGTACCTGCCTACGATCTCGAATGTCACCTTCGCAAGCGCCTGGCGCCAGTGTTGGTCGAGGACGACAACTCCCGAGGGCGAAGCCGCCCAACGCGAGACACCCGTGCAGAAGGCCGAAGTCTCCGAGCGGGCAAAGCGGAAGGTCGCAACCAAGACCGCCGAAACCGGCCTTCCCGCCCACAGCCTGCGCACCGTGCTCCAGGATCTCGGCAACCTGACCTGCAATGAAGCTACCCTACCAGGCCCGCCAAACCACCCCTTCACAATCATCGCCCAGCATACGCCGCTGCAGGCCGATGCTGTCCAGCGGCGGGGTGTGGAGCCAAGCAGAATGATTCCAGTACCGCCGCACCCCAGAGACCGACTAACTGCTTGACAGATCATAGGTATCTGCTCGCAATCAGGATGAAGTTCCGTTTGGCCATGAAACCGGCCTGGAACAACTGCTGTGGCGCGAGGATCTGGTTGAGGAATCGGGAGTCTCGTCCAGATTGCCCTGCACCCGTCATCGCCCGATCACCGAAAGGCTAGGGCTGATCAAGGGATCACCGGTCAAGTTAGTGGAGACGTGGCTCCAAACGGTTGCACCCAAGTCGGCTTCCGAGCGGTTCTGCTGAGACGTCGACGCGAGAATCCGCGCTCAGGTACGTCAACGAACACCAAGCCGCACCAATCGAGGGGAAGAGTTGCGTTTGGATACGATTTCGACAGAAATTTGTGGAATTCGAACTCTAAATCTATGTAATGATTCCAGGACAGGAGGAAATGACAATGATCTACAAGATCGAAATCGAGAACTTTTGCTCGATTCGCGACCGGCAGATTCTTGATCTCAGGGTTCCGGTGAACGCGCCAGCAGGCACCCATCGCTTGGCCAGCTGTTGGCGCGGGTCGGCCGAGCGCGTCCCAAAGGTAGTCGCGGTCTTTGGTGCGAACGGTTCAGGAAAATCCAACCTCTTGCGCGCGCTGTCGTTTGCCGCTTGGTTCATCGGTTCGAGTTTCACTCTCGCGCCTGGCGGAAGAATTCCCCATGTTCAGGTTCGGTGCAAGCCGCGGACTGTCGAGGCCTGTCGCCGGCTGGTCAAGAAATTTGTGCTGCCCGACCTCGGCACGATGACGATCGACGAGTTCGAACACATCTCCGATCTGGACCACAAGCACCGGAACACGCCCTACCAGGCGAACCGGATCCCCGAGGTGGTGCGGAAGATGTTCAACCTCGCGGAAGCCTGGGGCATGCGCAAGGACGGCGGCAACCCGCGCCGCTTCATGCAGAAGTACAAGGAGAAGAAGCGGGAGCGGTTCCTGACCGATGGCGAGTTCCGCAAACTCGGCCAGGTGCTGAACGAGGTCGGGGCCGACGGCTCGGGAACCCTGTCGGCCCTCACGGCCATCCGGTTTCTCATGCTGACCGGCCGCCAGCTGAACGAGATCCTGACACTACGCTGGGAGAACGTCGACCTGGAGACGGCCGAGCTGCGGCTTCCAGATTCTAAGACAGGATTTAATTTGCTTCCGGCGACAGTCGTATCCTTACAATGCCAAGTGATGCCTAACCGACGGTCTTTGTTTGATACATTCCTATACCCGGCGCTCTCGCCGCCTTGCATTGACGCCAGAAATACCTCTGATACCCCTACGAATTGATGCCGCACGTTTGTGGCTTGATTAGGGGATTATACGCTTAACCGGAACTTCCAGCCAGTTTCGCTTGCCTTCGTTGCCTTAATCAATTGATTTGACTCATGTTTTGGCGCCAGGAGTGCTGGAAGTGGCTGCGGATTTGACTCCATGTAAGATGGCATGATCTATGGACATTATCTCTTACATGATGTATATAGTTGGCAAAATGGTGACTCCATGCAGGTCTTGTGCCCATGTCCGTCTATGTCGAGTCCATTCCGAACCGCAACAGCCGGCCCGCGGTCTTGTTGCGGGAATCGCGCCGCGAGAGCGGGAAGGTCAAGCGCCGTACGCTGGCCAATCTGTCGCGGTTGCCACCCTACCTGGTCGAGGCCATCCGGCTGGTGCTCAAGGGAGGCAGGGTTGTCGCGGATCCGAGCGAGGCTTTCGTCATCCATCGGGCCTTGGCCCATGGCCATGTCTGTGCCGTGCTGGGCTTGTGCCGTCAGCTGGGATTGCGCTCGATCCTGCACCGCCGCGCCAGCCGCGAGCGGGATCTCGCCCTGGCTGCCATCGTCGCGCGGGTGCTCGATCCCGCGTCCAAGCTGGCGACGGCACGCCAGCTGTCACCCGAGACGGCCGCTTCCAGCCTCGGCTCCGTTCTCGGCCTGGGAGTGGTCAGCGGCAACGAGATGCTTGCGGTGCTCGATTGGCTGCTCGATCGCCAGCCCTGGATCGAGCAGAGCCTGGCGAACCGGCACCTTCTCGGACAGACGCTGATTCTGTACGACGTCAGTTCCAGTTACTTCGAGGGGCAAGAGTGCCCGCTGGCGAAGTTTGGCCACAACCGGGACGGCAAGAAGGGCAAGAAGCAGATCACCTTCGGCTTGCTGTGCGCTGGGGACGGTTGCCCGGTAGCCGTGGAGGTGTTTGCCGGCAACACCAGCGATCCGGCCACGGTGTCCAGGCAGGTCGCGCGCATCCGGGAGCGGTTCCGGATCGAGCGGGTGGCGCTGGTGGGCGACCGCGGCATGCTGACGTCGGCACGCATTCGCGAGGATCTGGAGCCGGCGTCGCTGGACCGGATCTCGGCGCTGAAGAGCACGGACATCCGCAAGCTTGTTGCGCGACAATCAAGATACGAGTCCGTGTTGCCTCATTCAAGGATGCTGCCGAACCGTTTTGTCGTTGCCTCACAAAAGTGCTACCGAACGCCCGGTGGTTTCTGGCGTCGTTTCGAGGGGCGTTTGCCGGGTTGGGCTCCCGATTCCTGCGGGCCGCTGCCCGAGATCGCCCACGCGGCAGGCGTCCAGGGCCAAGGCGGATTCCGGAGCGTCAAAAGGCCTTGAAGGTGAGCGTCGTGAATGTCCGCTCAATTCCTTCAATATCCAGGAGATTGTCGTTGATGAATTTGCCGATATCTACGCCTTCCGGCACGTAGAGCTTCATCAGGAGGTCGTAGTTCCCGCTTGTGGAGTAGAGTTCGGAGTGGATTTCACGTTCTGCGATGATATCGGCAACGGCATAGGTGGTGCCGGGCTTGCAGCGGATTTGAACGAAGACACAGTTCATTCGGAGGTTCCCTTCCTCAATTTGAAGCGTTGAATCTTGCCGGTGGGCGTCTTGGGGAGGTTGTCGGCGAACACGATCGAGCGCGGATGCTTGTAGGGGGCGATGATTGACTTGACGTAGTCCTGCAGGGACCTGGCGGGTTCCGGTCCAAGCCGCGCCTCATCTCTCAGCACCACGTGCGCCTCGACGATATGACCCCGCCGCACGTCCGGCACCCCGATCACCGCGCATTCGGCAATCGACGGATGGGACAGCAGCGCGGCTTCGACCTCGGGCCCGGCGATATTGTAGCCGGAAGAGAGGATCATATCGTCGTTGCGCGCAGCGAAATGCATGTGTCCGCTCTCGTCCATCGAGAAACTGTCCCCGGTGATATTCCAGCCGTCCGCCACATAGCTCTGTTGTCGGCTATCTGCGAGATAACGGCACCCGGTCGGCCCGCGCACGGCGAGCCGCCCCACCGTGCCGGGCGGAACCTCCCGTCCGTCATCGCCGACCACCTTGGCCTCATAGCCCCTGACCGGCGTGCCGGTGCAGGCGGGGCGATGGTCATCCAACCGGTTTGAGGCAAAGATGTGCAGGAGTTCCGTCGAACCGATCCCGTCCAGAACCGGTTTACCCGTCCTGGAATTCCATTCCGAATATATCGGTGCCGGCAGGGTTTCTCCGGCGCTGACGGCTACGCGGAGGGAGGAGAGATCGGCGCCTTCCGCCATCGCCTCCAGCATGGTGCGGTACGCAGTCGGCGCGGTGAAGCAGATGGTTGCGCGGTAGCGCTCGATGATTTCGACCATGTTGCGCGGCGTTGCGGTCTCGAAGAGCGCCGCCGAAGCACCGAAACGCAAGGGAAAGATGGCCATGCCAAGCCCGAAGGCGAATGCCAGTGGCGGAGAGCCGACAAAGATATCCCCGGGTCTGACACCAAGAACTTCCTTTGCATAGCCGTCCGCAACGATCAGCAGGTCGCGATGGAAATGCATGGTTGCCTTGGGCGTGCCGGTCGAGCCGGAAGTAAAGGCCAGGAGCGCGACATCGTCCCGCCCGGTGGGCACAGCGTCGAATCGCGCGGGCTTCGCGAGGGCGACCTGGTCAAGCGCGGCATCGTGTCCTGCGGTGCCATCGAACCCCACCACGGTCTTCAAGCGGGACGAGACTCTTGCGCAGGCCTCCAGTTCGTCCATGAGCCGGGTGTCGCAAAGCGCAAATTCCACTTCGGCCGTGCTGACGATCGCGCCGAGTTCGCTTGCGCGCAGCATCGGCATGGTGTTGACAACGACCGCTCCGGTCTTCGTTGCCGCAAGCCAGCAGGCCACCATCGCGGGGTTGTTGGCCGAGCGGATCAGGATGCGGTTGCCGGGCTTCACTCCCAGGTCCTCGACCATCGCGCGGGCCAACTGGTTGGTCCAGTCAGCGAGTTCGCGGTATGTGCGTTGCCTGCCCTTTCCGATCAATGCAATACGGTCGCCAAAGTCCTTCTCGACCATGGTGTCGGTCAGCGCGACTGCCGCGTTGAGCCTCTCCGGATACTGGAAACCGTCCAACAGGAAATCGGGCCACTGGTCCTGCGGAGGCAGGTTGTCGCGTGTAAACGTGTCGATATGCGCACTCGGCGATAGCAAGGATGAAGCCTCCGAACTGACACTCATGCGCCCGAGGGAACGGGCCGACGCCTGTATGCGCCCCGGAAAGCCGAAAGTTGCCAGGACTCCAGCTCCGTGCCGGGACTCGGTCGTGCGATCCCGGGCACCAGCGGGATGAAGCCCGGTCCCCGGGCAGCTTCCTTCTGCTGCCGCCTCATCGGTCGGCATTCGAGCGTCCTCCCCGGTCCGGCCGCGGTTCCGAGCTACTGGTAGCCACCAGTATATGGCGAGCAAGGCGTCCGAATCGGACACGGTGCGCGCTCGCACCAGCGCGTTCGGCGAATTTGCCTCAGCCTGACCGAAGGTGGCCGGACGCAGGCTGGTTCCACGGCAGACCGGAATGATCCCGGGCATTGCTCGCCAGGTCGGCCCGGCAGCTTGGCCCGATGCCAATGCCCGAGTACTGGCGCTGTGACGCGTTGTTTCCGGCGGCAGCATGGTGTCGATCTTCTGCGGTGCCAGCGACGCCGCCTGCAACCACCTTGACCGGGTCCCGGCCGGTTTGGGTGATGCTCGCCCAGATTCTGTGGTCGCTGTGGCCGGGCCAATTGACGGCGGTCCAAACGCCAGGTTCTGGCAGCAGGAGCTCGCTGGTTTGGTGTAAAGTCATGCTGGTAGAAGAGATTGTTGCCATGTGACGACACACGGGCTTCCACCGCATTTGCCGGTGGGCGATTTCCCGCCATGATGCTCCCGCGCTTTCGATTCCCTCGCGGAAACCTCTTGGGACAACAGGCTACAAGGCAATGGGACCGCTCCGATGACGCCCCCGGACTCCGTGGATTGGGATGATGCGTACGACAACTCCGCGCATATTCCCGGATCACGGACGTATCCCCAAATCTGGGCAGAGCGTGCAGCCGCGTTTCGACGGCAATGGCCCATGGCCACGCTGGATCTGAGATATGGCGAGCACGCGAGAGAGAGAATCGACCTCTTCCTGCCCCGGGCCAAGACGCGTGGCCTGGCTGCATTCATTCACGGCGGCTACTGGATGCGCCTCGACAAGTCCTACTGGTCGGATCTCGCCGAAGGGGCGCTCGCCGCTGGCTGGGCAGTGGCGATTCCGAGCTACAGCCTCGCTCCGGAAGTCCGAATCGCGACGATCACGCGCCAGGTCGGGAGCGCCATCGAGGCAGCGGCCGGGATGGTCGCCGGTCCCGTTCATTTGGCGGGGCACTCCGCGGGAGGACATCTCGTGACCCGCATGGTGTGCAGGGGTGCCCCCCTGGCGCCAGAGGTCGTCGAGAGGATCACCCGGGTCGTCTCGATCAGCGGGCTGCACGACTTGCGTCCTCTGATGAAGACGAAGATGAATGCGATTCTCGGTATCGGCGAGGCCGAAGCCACGGCGGAGAGCCCGGCATTGCTGGAGCCGGTGGGCGGGGTTCCGGTGACGGCATGGGTCGGCGGAGGCGAGCGGCCGGAATTCATCCGTCAGGCCCGGCTTCTGGCGGACGCCTGGCCCGAGGCCGAATTGTATGTCGAGGAAGACCGCCATCATTTCAACGTGCTGGACGGGTTGCGCCAAGCGGATGCGCCGCTAGCCCGTGCCTTTTTCGGTTGATCGTGGAACTGCACCCGTCGTTGCTTCCCGTTGTCCGGGGAATTGGCTCAGAGGCTGTGTCGGCGCGGGTTGAACGCCTCCGACACGGGCGCAGATGCAGGGAATGCGATGCTGCGCCCGGAAAGTGCCGGACATGCGGACTTGAGACACTGAGGGAATGGCTGCATGATTTCCGGAAATGCAGGTGCTCAAGGCCATTGGAGCGGGAAGCGGGCGTCGGGGCGCTGGAAGCCGGCGTCGGGGCGCTGGAAGCCGGCGGCCCGCGCTTGCGCGCGCAGAGTTGGAATTGATGCCCGGGCCGAAGGCAAACGGGAGCTGCCCGTGCCTTTGGCGTGCAGCGGTTGTTTTTTCGAGGCAGGCCGTGATGAGGCAACGCGACCCGACTACCGTTCTCGGAGTTCTGCGGGCGAACGACGCCGGGGCTGGCGCGTGAGCGGGGCGGCCTTTCTCCAGGGCAGGACTGCCATTGTTACCGGGGGCGGTTCGGGGGTCGGCGCCGAGACTGCTCTTGCCTTGGCGGAAGCAGGCGCGTCGGTCTGGATTGCCGGGCGCCGGGTCGGGCCTCTCGAAGCCGTGGCGGAGCGCCATGCAATGATCAACTGGGCGGTGGCGGATGCCACCGAAGAATCCTCCATCGCCGCGCTCTTCGGGCGCGCCGGCCCGGTTGACATCGTGGTCGCGAATGCCGGCGCGGCGGAGAGCGCGCCTTTCCTCAAGACGGATCTGGACATGTGGAACCGCCTGATGGCGGTCAACCTCACGGGCGTGTTCCTGACGCTTCGGGCTGGCCTTGGCGCCATGCGCAGCCGGGGCTGGGGACGCCTGATCAGCGTCGCCTCGACGCTTGGACTCAAGGGATACCCCTATGTCGCCGCCTATGCGGCATCGAAGCACGGCGTCATCGGTCTCACGCGATCCCTTGCCCTCGAAGTCGCCCGATCCGGAATCACGGTCAACGCGATCTGCCCCGGGTATCTCGATACCGGAATGACCGATCGCAGCATCGAGGCAATCGCTGCGAAGACCGGGAAGAGCCTGGATGCCGCCCGCGCGCGTCTGGAGGCGATCAATCCGCAGAACCGGCTGATCGCGCCCGGGGAAGTGGCGGCGACGGTGCTCTGGATTTGCCGGGATTCCGCCGCCGCCGTGAACGGCCAGGCGATCACGCTGTCAGGAGGCGAAGTTTGACGGCACAGGGGCAGGGAAGGGAGGCTCGGCCGACATTTCGTTGTCGGCAGGCGCAGGCCGATCTCCCTCGCAGCCGATAGCGGCGCCCCGGAACGCGGAGCGATGCAGTCTCGTGGGGCGGAGAAGCGAGTCAGCGGCTATCCTTGCATGGTGATCGCGGCCATGCCGCTCGGGAATTCACGCTCGGCCGCCTTTAGGGATGCCTCGCCTGGGAAGGCGGCCAACCGGGTCGGTCGGGTGCGTCTGCTTGTCAGGGAGAGCGGGTGAGCTCGATCCCATTCCATGTAACCAAAGGGAGGTCTTCAGAATGAAAACGCTACGGATCGCTGCAGTTGCCGCTGTGGCCAGCCTGTTCGCAAGCGCAGTTGCGGCCGAAGCGGTAAAGGTCGGCATGATTACGACGCTGTCGGGCGGCGGGGCGTCGCTCGGCATTGATGTCCGCGACGGGTTCCTTCTCGCCATCCAGCAGTCCGGCAGCCAGGATATCGAAGTTGTCGTCAAGGATGATCAGCGCAAGCCGGACATTGCGGTTCAACTTGCGGATGAGTTGATTCAGAGCGACAAAGTCGATGTGCTGACCGGTATCATCTGGTCAAATCTCGCCATGGCGGTCGTGCCGTCCGCTGTCCGCCAGGACAAGTTCTACCTTTCGCCGAATGCGGGCCCGTCGGCCCTCGCCGGCGAAGGATGCCACGAGAACTACTTCAACGTTGCCTGGCAGAATGACAATCTCCACGAAGCGGCCGGCGCCTTTGCGAACAGCGTCGGCTACGAGAACAGCTTCATCCTGGCTCCGAACTATCCGGCCGGAAAGGACGCGCTGACCGGCTACAAACGGCACTACGCGGGCGCGATTGCGAACGAGATCTACACCCAGCTCGGACAGAGCGATTACGCTGCAGAGATTGCCCAGATCCGCGCCTCCGATGCCGACAGCGTGTTCTTCTTCCTGCCCGGCGGCATGGGCATCGCGTACATGAAGCAATACGCGCAATCGGGAGTGGACATCCCGCTCGTGGGTCCGGCGTTTTCCTTCGATCAGGGCATTCTGCAGGCGGTCGGGGATGCGGCGCTCGGCGTCATGAACACGTCGCAATGGTCGAAGGACATCGACAATGCCGCGAACAATGCGTTTGTCGAGGCATTCCAGGCGGAGTTCGGGCGCTTGCCCTCGCTATACGCGAGCCAGGGTTTCGACACCGCGAATCTCCTCCTGTCCGCCATGGCCGCAGCCGACGTCTCGGATGCCGATGCCTTCCGGCAGGCACTCAGGGCGGCGGATTTCGCCTCGGTTCGCGGCGACTTCGCCTTCGCCTCCAACCAGCATCCCATCCAGGACATCTATGTTCGCGAGGTCGTTCGCGAAGGCGACGTGCTGACGAACGAGATTGTCGGGGTCGTGCTGGAGGACCACGCCAACGCGTATATCGACGCGTGCGGCATGTAGCCTCGAGGGCTGCAACGCAGGCATGTCTCCGGGCCGGCATCCTCTCCGGCCCGGAGGCCGTCCGCACCATTGCCGGCCAGGCGGCCGGCAGCGGCCTTTCCGGTCAGCCGCCTCCGCGCATACCGCGGCTGCGATTGGCTGCTCCGCTGACCCGGGCCGTCGGAACAATCCGGCGCCACTGAAACAAGCCAGTGCATGCAATGTCGGCGACGCTGATCATTGAGCAGCTCCTCAACGGGCTCCAATTCGGCATCATGCTGTTCCTGATGGCGGCCGGCCTCACCCTGATCTTCGGTGTCATGGGGCTGATCAACCTGGCGCATGGCTCGCTCTACATGATCGGCGCCTTTTTCTGTGCCTCGGTCGCGGCAGCGGCCGGATCGTTCTGGCTCGGGCTTGTCGCGAGCCTGGCGGCGGCAGCGGCGGCCGGTGTCCTGGTCGAGACGCTTGTCATCCGCCGGCTCTATCATCGCGACCATCTTGACCAGGTCCTTGCGACCTTCGCCCTGATCCTGATCTTTTCCGAGGGGACACGCTGGCTGTTTGGCTCGGTTCCCCTGTATCTGGATCCACCGGCACTCTTGAGTGGCACCGTGCTGCTGCCGGGGGGGCTGGAATACTCCGCGTACCGCGGCGCAATCATCATTGCCGGACTCGCTGTCGCGATCGGGCTGTTTCTGCTGGTCTCCCGTACGCGGCTTGGCATCCGGATTCGCGCCGGCGAGGCGGATCGCGAGATGATCGCTGCCCTCGGGGTCGACATCGACCGGGTCTACACGATCGTGTTCGCGCTCGGTGCGGCGCTGGCCGGCTTTGCCGGTGCCATGGTCGGCGCCATCCAATCGGTACAGATCGGAATGGGCGAGCCGGTGATGATCCTTGCCTTTGTCGTCATCGTGATCGGCGGCATCGGCTCGATCACCGGCGCGCTGATCGGCTCCGTCCTGGTGGGCCTGACGGATACGCTGGGCCGCTTCCTCCTGCCGATAGCGTTCCGCACGTTCATGGATCCCTCCTCCGCAACGGAGGTGGGCTCCGCCCTGGCGTCGATGTCGATCTACGTGCTGATGTCGATCGTCCTGATCCTTCGGCCGCGGGGCCTGTTCGGCGGAGCGGCGTGAGATGGGTGGCGGCGCGGGAGGAGGAATTCGCCGCGAAGCGCTCGTGAACGCGCTGGTGCTGGCTGCGCTGCCGATCGGTGCCGTAGCCGCCCGACTTGCGGACGAGCCCTTCCTCATCACGCTCGCGGCCAAGATCGCAATTCTCGGAATGGCCGGCGTGGGGCTCAATCTGGCACTCGGCTATGGCGGGCTGATCTCGCTCGGACACGCGGCTTTCTTCGGAATTGGCGGTTATGTGGCCGGCATCCTTTCCTGGCACGCGCAGAACTACGAGCTTCTCCTCGACTGGCCCTTCGAGATCGCGGGCTCCACCGAGATGCTCGTCATGTGGCCCCTGGCGGTCCTGGTCGGCGGTCTGGCCGCCGCTGCGATCGGTTTCCTCAGTCTGCGCTCGAGCGGCGTCTACTTCATCATGATTACGCTGGCTTTCGCGCAGATGATCTACTACTTCGCGATATCCTGGCCCGCGTATGGGGGCGAGGACGGTTTGCCGATCTATGTCCGCAACAATTTTCCGGGCCTCGACACGCTCGATCCGCTCCAGTTCTTTGCCCTCTGTCTCGCGTTGCTTGGTGCCGCCCTGCTCCTGACCGCAAGGCTGACGACATCGCGCTTCGGACTGGCGCTGGAATGCGCGCGCCAGAACCCGCAGCGCCTGACGAGCGTCGGCATCGCGCCCTTCCCGGTGCGCCTGGTCGCCTTCGCCATCTCCGGGGCCATCGCTGCCCTCGCCGGCGCCCTGTATGCCGATCTCAACCGTTTCGTCAGCCCGGGGATGCTTTCCTGGCAGACGTCCGGCGAAATCATGATTTTCGTGATCCTGGGCGGCGTGGGCCGCTTGTGCGGCCCGATCGTTGGCGCCGCGATCTACATCGTGCTCGAACACATGCTCGGCGGTGTCACGGAATATTGGCAGGTGCTCCTGGGGCTCCTGCTACTCCTGGTTGTCCTGTTTGCGCGCGGGGGCGTGATGCAGGTGCTGGCGGGCGCGCGCCGCCATGGATGACGCGCCGGTTCTGGAAGTCCGGAGCGTTTCCAAGAGCTTCGGAGCCGTGGTGGCGAGCGAAAGTATCTCCCTAGACCTTCGCGCTGGAGAGATCCACGCGCTGATCGGGCCGAACGGAGCCGGCAAGTCCACACTCATCAGCCAGATTGCGGGCGAGATCCGCCCCGACGCCGGCACCATCCGGTTCGGCGGTATCGATATCGGCCACCTGTCCGCGTCGGAGCGTGCCCGGGCGGGCCTGGCGCGAAGCTTTCAGATCTCGGCGCTGGCGCTCGAGTTGACGGTGCTGCAGAACGTCATGCTGGCTGTCATCGGCCGAAGCCAGACGGCGTTTCGCCTCTTCCGCAGCGTTCGGTCCCAGGCGGCGCTGCAGGCCGAAGCGCGGGATCAGCTTGCGCGTATCGGCCTGGGCGGTCTCGCCGACATGCCTGCGGCGGCCCTCGCGCATGGACAGCGCCGGCTCCTGGAGGTCGCGATCGCGCTCACGCTTCGCCCGAAGGCGTTTCTGCTGGATGAGCCGATGGCGGGTCTGGGCGCGAGCGGCACGAAGGAACTGACGGAGTTTCTGGACACGCTGAGGCAGGAAGCGCCGATCCTGCTCGTCGAACACGACATGGACGCCGTCTTCGCGTTGGCCGACCGTGTCTCGGTACTGGTCTACGGCCGCGTGATCGCAACCGGGCCGGTCGCGGAGATTCGGGCCAGCCGGGATGTGCGCGAGGCCTATCTCGGCGAGGATTTCGTGTGACCGCTCTCCTGGAGGTGGCCGGAGTCACTGCCTATTACGGCGAGGCGCAGGCACTCTTCGGAGTGGACCTGACGGTGGAAGCGGGCCAGGTGGTCGCGATGCTCGGGCGCAATGGCATGGGCAAGACGACAACCGTTCGAACCATTTGCCGGATGATGCGCCACCGCGAGGGCAGGATTTGCTTTGCCGGTCGCGATCTGGCGGATGTCCCTTCCCACGCCGCTGCCCGCCTGGGAATAGGCCTGGTTCCGGAAGGACGGCGCTGCTTCGGGCCCCTGACCGTGCGAGAGAACCTCATCGCAGCGGCCCGTCCCGGCCCGTGGAACTGGCGCGCCGTAACCACGCTTTTTCCGCAGCTGGCGGAACGGAGGAACCAGACCGCCCGGACGATGTCCGGCGGGGAGCAGCAAATGCTGGCGATCGCGCGGGCGCTCATGACCAATCCGAGGCTCCTGATCCTGGATGAGGCGACGGAAGGGCTGGCACCCGTGATCCGGCGGGAGATCTGGGCCGCCATCGAGCGGCTGAAACAGGCCGGCCAATCCATACTCCTGATCGACAAGAATCTCGCCGACCTCCTTCCCGTCGCGGACAAGTGCCTGATTTTCCAACGCGGCGAGACGGTCTGGCGCGGCGGCCCGTCCGAGCTGACGCGGGACATCTCGAACCGGTACCTCGGAGTCTGAGACGGGAGCGAGGATCCGCCTCGCAAGGCGGGAAGACGGGCCCGGGCCCGCCGGGGCGGTGGATCGGCAGTGAATTCGGCACCATCCCCCCCCCGGGGCGGGATGCCCGCAGTGAGGGTCGGGGAAGTGAATTGCCGGCCGCGGTCCCCGCCCCCGGGTCAGGGCTGCCCGTGGGGTATTGCCAGCTTCTGCAGCCCGTAGAGGGCTTCCAGCGCTTCCCGCGGGGTCAGCCCGTCCGGATCGAGCTCCAGGATGCGCTCGCGCAGTTGCGAGTCGCCGGTCTGGCGCGGCCGCGACCAGTATTCCGGCGGCGGCGGATCGAACAGGGAGGGCAGTGTCGGTGAATCCCCTGCCGCGGTGCCGGTCTCGCGGTTTTCCAGGTCTTCCAGCAATTCCGCAGCGCGGGCGATGAGCGTCTCGGGCAACCCCGCCAGACGCGCGACCTGCACGCCGTAGGAGCGGTCCGCCACGCCGTCCGTAACCTCGTGGAGAAAGATGAGCTCTCCCTCCCATTCCCGGACCCGCACGGTAGCGTTTCGCACACCGTCGAGGGTCTCCGCCAGCCGCGTGAGCTCGTGGTAATGGGTCGCGAATAGCGCCCGGCTCCGGTTGACGGCCCTGAGATGCTCCAGCACGGCCCACGCGATGGAGAGGCCGTCATAGGTCGCGGTCCCGCGGCCGATTTCATCGAGGATCACGAGCGATCGCTCTCCCGCCTGGTGGAGGATGGCAGCGGTCTCCACCATCTCGACCATGAAGGTCGAGCGGCCCCTCGCCAGATCGTCCGCCGCCCCGACACGGGAGAAGAGGCGGTCTACGATGCCGATTCTCGCGCGCTTCGCCGGAACGAAAGCGCCCGCCTGCGCAAGGATCGCAATCAGGGCATTCTGACGCAGGAAGGTTGACTTTCCGGCCATGTTCGGGCCCGTGACGATCCAGAGCGGAGTGGCGCTCCGGCCGACGGCGGTGAGATTGCAGTCGTTGGCGACGAAGGGCTCGCCGCCGGATTCGCGCAGCGACCGTTCCACGACCGGGTGCCGGCCATCCGTGACTTCGAACACGAGATCGTCGCTCATCTCGGGGCGCGTCCAATTCTCCTCCGACGCGATCCGCGCAAAACCGAGCGCAACGTCGATTGCGGCGAAGGCCCGCGCCGCCGAGGTGATGGCATCCGCCGCGGTCAACGCCTCCGCGCGCAGCGCAGTGAATATCTCCTGCTCGAGCGCCTGCGCGTGGGCCCGGGCTCCTGCGATGCGTCTTTCCAGATCCGACAGCGCAACGGTTGAAAATCGGACCGCGCTCGAGATGGTCTGCCGGTGCGAGAACAGCGCATCGTGGGGAGACGCTTCCAGCTTCCGGGCATGCCGCTCATTGACCTCCACGAAGTAGCCGAGCACGTTGTTCTGACGGATTCGGAGCGGTGCAATCCCGGTCTCGTCCCGGTAGCGCTGTTGAAGGGCGTCGATTCCGCGGCGCCCCTCGTCGCGCAGTTCGCGCGCTTCGTCGAGTTCCGGCCGGTAACCGGCTGCGATGAAGCCTCCCTCCGAGACCGAAGGCGGAAGCGATTCGCCGAGCGCGGCGTTGAGGTGCCCGAGCAGCGCCTCGTGGCCGGAGAGCGCCCGGGCGGCGTCTGCCGTCTCCTGGGGGAGGGACGGGTGGTCTAGTTCGGCATGCGCGCGCCCGGCGGCATCGAGCCCGGCGCGGAGCGCACCCAGATCGCGCGGCCCCCCGCGCTCAAGCGCAAGCCTCGTGATCGCTCGCTCGAGATCCGGAACACCGCGCAGAATTTGCCCAAGGGCGCCGGCCCGGTCACGTTCAGAGGAGAACCAGGTCACGGAATCGTGGCGGCGGCCGATCTCTGCGAGGTCGGTCGCCGGACTCGCGAGACGGCTCTCCAGGAGACGGGCCCCGGCGCTGGTGACCGTCCGGTCGACCGTTTCCAGGAGGCTGCCGGCGCGCCCCCCGGAAAGCGTGGCCGAGAGCTCCAGGTTGCGCCGGGTCGCCGGATCGATCTGGAGGCTCTCTCCGTTTGCTTCCCGGACGGGTGGCCGGAGCAGCGCGGTTGCACCCCGCTGGGTAAGTTCCACGTAATCGGCAAGCGCGCCCATGGCGGACAGCTCCGCCCGCGAGAACTGCCCGAAGGGCTCGAGGGTGGCGACCCTGAACAGCTTCTCAAGCCGGCCCGCCGCAGAGGCGCTGTCGAAGCTGCCGGGTCCGAGCGGCGTCACATGCGCGCCTTCTTCCCGAAGCCTTGCAACCAGGCTCTGGTCGTCGCAGAGGCGGTCCGGCAGCAGCGCTTCGCGCGGTGCGATGCGCGCGGCCATGGCGCCCAGCATCGGCCGGGGGCAGGGAGACACCCGGAATTCCCCCGTCGAAAGGTCGATCCAGGCGAATGCGGCGTCGTCCCGCACCTCCGACCAGGCCGCCAGGAAATTGTTGCTCCGGGGCTGGAGCAGGGTGTCCTCGGTGAGGGTGCCCGGGGTGAGCACCCGGACCACTTCCCGTTGCACGACAGAGCGCGCGCCGCGGCTGCGGGCCTCTTTCGGGTTCTCCATCTGCTCGCAGACGGCAACCCGATGGCCGCCGCGTATCAACTCCAGGAGATAGGACTCCGAACTGTGCACGGGAACACCGCACATCGGAATGTCTTCACCCAGGTGCTTGCCGCGGGTGGTCAGCGCGATGTTGAGGGCGGAGGCGGCTTTTTTCGCGTCCTCGAAGAACAACTCGTAGAAGTCGCCCATCCGGTAGAAGAGCAACTCGTTCGGATGCTGGTTCTTGATCGACCAGAACTGGCGCATCATGGGGGTGTCGGCGACTGCCACCATCATGCTGTCCCGATTCCCGGCTGCGCCTGGCTTCCCTGTCCGGCGCGTCCCGCTTTCACGAGCCGGCAAAGAATGAGTCGATCACTCGTTCGTAGATGCGGGCCAACGCCTCCACGTCGCGGACCGGAACCCGCTCATCGGTTTCGTGCATGCGGGTGCCGACGAGGCCAAGCTCGACAACCGGGCAAAAGTCCTTGATGAAGCGGCCATCCGACGTGCCGCCCGATGTCGATCGCTCCGGCGGCTGGCCGGTCTCTGCGGAGACGGCATCGCAAACCGTGTCCACGAACGGATGCGCGCCGGACAGGTAGATGTCGGAGCGCTGCAGCCAGTCCAGTTCGAACGAAATGCCCTTGATGCGCTCCGCTGCTTCCAGCCTGTCCCGCATCCACGAATAGAGGCTCTCGGGGGTGTGAGCGTCGTTGAAACGGATGTTGACCATCGCCTCCGCAGAGGCGGGAATGACGTTGGCCGCCCGGTTGCCGGCGTCCACGCCGGTTACCGCCAGGGTGGAGGGCTGGAAGTGCTCGGTTCCCGAGTCGAGTTCCGCTTCGTCCAGCGCGACTATCAGCCTGGAAAGCGCCGGCACCGGATTGCGCGCGCGCTCCGGATAGGCGCTGTGTCCGGCCTTGCCCCTGGCGCGCACGCGAAAGCTGATCGAGCCGCGGCGGCCGACCTTGATTCGGTCGCCGACAGACTCCCGTGAACTGGGCTCCCCTACGATGCAGGCGTCGAGCCTCTCTCCGCGCTGCCGCATCCAGTCCAGAATCGCGAGGGTGCCGTCCTCTGCCCGCGCTTCCTCGTCGCCTGTGATGAGCAGCGACAGGGAGCCCCGCGGGCTCCGTCTCCGGCATCGGATCGCTGCTGCCACGAAGGCGGCGACACCGGACTTCATATCGACCGAGCCGCGCCCCCAGATCATTGCGTCCCGCAACGCGGCGCCGAACGGATCCTCCGTCCACAGCGCGGTATCGCCCGGTGGCACCACATCCGTATGGCCCGCGAAGCCGAGTACCGAGCCCGCCAATCCCGCTCGCGCGAAGAGGTTGGGGACACCCGCGCGGTCGGTGCGGACGCACCGGAACCCTTCCCGCGCAAGAATCGATTCAAGGAGCACCAGCGCGCCCCCCTCCTCCGGGGTGACGGAAGGGCACCGGACCAGGGCACGGGTAAGTTCGACAGGGTCAGTCACGGAGCAGATCATTCACGGAGGTCTTGCTTCGCGTCTGCTCGTCAACGCGCTTCACGATCACGGCGCAGTAGAGAGACGGCCCCTGGCTGCCGTCCGGCAAGGGCCTGCCGGGCAGCGCTCCGGGCACGACAACCGATCCGGATGGAACCTCTCCGGTGAAGATTTCGCCGGTCGCGCGGTCGACGATTCGCGTGGACGCACCGATATATACGCCCATGGAAAGCACGGATCCCGTTCCCACGCGTACTCCCTCGGCGACCTCCGCCCGTGCCCCGATGAAGCAGTTGTCCTCGATAATGACCGGATCCGACTGCAGGGGCTCCAGTACGCCGGCAATTCCGGCTCCGCCGGAAATGTGGCAGTTGGCGCCGACCTGGGCGCAGGAGCCCACCGTCGCCCAGGTGTCGATCATGGTTCCTTCGCCGACCCTTGCGCCGACATTGACGAAGGAGGGCATCAGCACTGCGCCGGGGGCGATATAGGCTGAGTGCCGTACAATCGCTCCCGGGACGGTCCGGAACCCGGCGCGTTCGAAACGCTCTTGCGTCCATCCCTCGAACTTGGAGGAGACCTTGTCCCACCACGGGCCGCCGCCAGGGCCGCCGGGGATGGTCCGCATGGCGTTCAGCCGGAACGAGAGGAGGACCGCCTTCTTCAACCACTGGTGCACGGTCCAGCCGCCGCTGCCATCGGGTTCCGCGACCCGGGCTTCGCCGCGGTCGAGGCGCTCCAGCGCCTCCTCGACGGCTTCACGGGCTTCGCCGCCTGTGTCGGGGCCGATTCTGCCGCGCTCCTCCCACGCCGCGTCCACCGCTGATTGAAGTGCTGCCGGCATGGTTGACCACTCCGTTGCTGTCTGCGTCGGCGTACATATACCAAAGATGGTTCACCCGCGTTGATTGATCGGGAGTAGTCCCCGCAGACCATTCACCCATGCGTGGTAACGCAGTCGAGTGTGGAGCAGTTTTCCAGACGGTGACTCGGCCTGGTTTGACGGGTGTGGTTCGCGCAACGGCCGCATTGCGCGACCGTCTGGCGGCATTCCTCGACAGCTATCGGGCGACTCACTTTCCATTCTCGGCACTTGAGCCCGAGACTCCCGATCAGTTGCAACCTGATCGGATCCCCCTGATCAGGAACCCGGAATAACTCTTTTCTTCGTAAGGAGTTACAAGACTTCAGCGCGCACGAAGCGAGCCTGATTCCTGCGCGCTGGAGTCATACAAGTCCCTCGATACAGCGGCGTGGCAGGGAAAAGTGTCGGTGGTTGGGGAAGCATGGCCGTCGCGGGGAGGCTCCTCGGGGCGGCACACCTTGGCGAAGGATGCGGATCGTTCTGCACCGAAGTATCCTGCTGCTATTCGGAACAGGAGTCCTCCCATGCTTCGCAAACGTTATTTCTCTGGCTCGGATTTCGAGAAGCGCGCAGGATACTGCCGGGCAGTGGCGGACGGGAGGTGGATCTTCGTTTCCGGAACCACGGGTTACGATTTCGGAACGATGACGATCTCCGAGGATCCTGCCGAGCAGGCGGAGCAGTGCTTCCGCAATATCCGCAAGGCGCTCGAGGAACTGGGCGGTTCGCTGGAGGACATGGTCCGGATCCGGGTCTACGTTGCGGACAAGGCTGACTTCCCGGCGATCGTGGAGGTGGTCGAACGCCATTGCCGCGACATCCTTCCGACCAACACGTCGCTGGTTACAGGCCTCATGGATCCGGCCATGAAGGTGGAAATCGAGGTTACCGCGCTCCGGCAGGACGGCTGAAGCCGGTGGCGGCAGCAGCCGGGGGCTCTGAACCCGACACAGTCCCTGGCATGTTCCGGGCGGTTGCGCGGCTCGCGTGGCCGACCATGCTCAGCCGCTCCGGGATCCTGATCATGGCGTTCGTGGATATCGTCATGGTCGGCCGCTATGCGGCGGAAGAGCTGGCCTACGCGGCTCTCGGCCTTTCAATTTTCATTCCCGCGCTGGTGACCGCGATCGGACTCCAGTTCGGCACCATGCGGGAGGTGGCGACCAGCTTCGGCGCCAGGCGATTCCGGGGCTGTGGGGCCGCGCTCCGGCGGGGCCTGCCCTGGTCCGGCGCCACAAGTCTGGTTGCCGCAGCCTTTGTCGCGTTCAGCGGATTCTGGCTGTCGCTCATCGGCCATGAGCCGGAGTTGGCCCTGGAGTCGGGCCGGGTCGCCTTCGCCGTCTCCTTCGGGCTTCCGTTCCAGCTTCTCTACGTGACCTGCGCCTTCTATCTGGAAGGCACCAGGCGCCCGGTGCCGGGCATGGTGATCATGGTGCTGGCGAATGCCGTGAACGTTGTCCTTAACTGGGTCCTGATCTATGGCAATCTCGGCGTGCCCGCTCTTGGAGCCGTCGGATCGGGGATTGCCACGAGTCTTGTGCGCGTCGCAATGTTCGGCGCCATCATCACCTTCATTCTCACCCGTCCCGATGCCCGTGCCTACGGCGTGCTGGATCGGCCCGGCTCCTTCTGGGGAGAGGGCGGCTGGAATGGAGGAAGGGAGATGCGCAGGGTGGGCGCGGCAACCAGCTTCAGCTATTTCGCGGAGACGGGCGCGCACGCCATCGTGATGCAATTCGCCGGTTTCATGGGGGCGGCTGCGATCGCGGCATACTCGATCGCCCACAACCTCCTGGCAATCCTGTTCATGCTTTCCCTGGGCATCGCGTCGGCTACGGCCGTGCTGGTCGGAAACGCCGAAGGAAGGGATGACCGTGCCGGCGTCAAGCTCGCGGGCTGGGTCGGCATCATCGGATCGATGGTGTTGATTTCCGTTCTCGGCCTTGTGATTGCCGTCTTTCCCGAACCGTTGGCACGGCTCTACACCGACGATTCCGAGCTCATTCTTCGCACGGCGCCGCTGGTGCTCTTCGTTGCCGCGATCGCCTGGGCGGACGGATCGCAGGTGGTGGCATCGCAAGTGGTCCGGACCCTGGGCGACTCCTGGACCGCCACGCGGATGCAGGTGATCGCATGGGTAGCCATCTTCGTTCCTGCCGCATGGGTGCTCGGCTTCTGGGCGGGGCTCGAGGAGGGTGGCCTTCTCGTCGCGGGCGGCATCGGCGGGTTTGCTTCGCTCGTGTTCATGTCACGCCGCTTCGCGGTTCTCGCACGGACGGTGGCGGACTTGCGGCATCGCCGCGCGCAGGCGGAGCCACAGACATGAAGTCGGCGCCCTGGAAATCCGCCCGGTTCCGGCGGCGATTGCGGCGCGCGGTTCGGCGCTTTGTCCGCCATCCCCTGGAAGCGCTCTTCTTTGTTTCCGGCCGCTTCGTCTTCGCGCGCCTTTCGCCTGACGTCGCTTCCCGATTTGGGGGGTGGATCGGCCGCGGTCCGCTGGCGCATTTCCTGTCGATCCGGAGGGCTGAGCGGAACATCGCCGCTGTCATGCCTGACCTCGACAGGGAGTCGCGCGGGAGGCTCGCTCGACAGGTCACGGGGGGGCTCGCGTCCACGCTTATCGAATATCTGCATACGGAGGCGCTGATCCGGGAGCGCGGGCGGGTCACCATGATTGGCGAGGCCCATGCGCGCCAGGCTCTGGAAAGCGGCGACGGCGTGGTGTTCGCAACTGCCCATATCGCCAATCCGGAGGCTTGCCGCATCGCGATCCAGCGCCTCGGAGGGGCGCCGGCCCTGTTCTATCGTCCACCCAGCAATCCATTGGTTCGGGGGAGCATCCGCGAGATCCTGAAAGTGATCGACGCGCCGCTGTTCGGGCGTGGCATCGACCATCCGCGGAACATGCGCCGCCATGTCGGAGAAGGCGGCGCCATCCTGATTCTGGTGGACCAGAGGATCATGGGTGCTGACCGGCTGCCGTTCCTCGACCGGATGGCGCGAACGGCCACTGGGCCTGCCACGCTGGCGAGGCGCGCGGGTGCCGCATTCATTCCGGTCCGTTGCAAGCGGGTGCCCGGACGGCGCCTTGCCTACGAAGTGCACTTCGAGGAACCGATCGAGGGCACCGACTCCACGGCGATGATGTCCGAGATGAACGTCCGGATTGGCAAATGGGTGCGGGAGACCCCGGAGCAGTGGTTATGGACCCATGATCGGTGGCGGTGAACGCGATCCGAAATGAGCCGCAGGGCGCCGTGGGCGATTGCATGCCTGGCTGACAGGCCGGAATCGGGAACAGCGCGCCCGGAGCGGGCGATATAGCATGGCGTGCCACGCCAGGGCGGCAGTCGCGGGAGAACGAAGGCATGCGATGCGAGATCGTTGCGGTGGGAACCGAGTTGCTGCTCGGCCAGATTGTTGACACCAACTCTGCATGGATGGGGGAGCGGCTCGCGTTTGCGGGGATTGACTCGCATTTCCAGGTCCGGGTAGGCGACAATTTCGGGCGGATCGTGGAAACGATCCGGCACGCGCTTTCGCGCAGCGACGCGGTCATCCTCTGCGGCGGGCTGGGGCCGACGCAGGACGACATCACGCGTGAGGCGATTGCCGAGGCAATGGGCGTCGCCCTTGAACGGGACGAGGCGATCGGCGAAAGAATCCGCCACGGATTCGAGGCGCGCGGGCGCGAATTCACCGAGAACAATCTGCGCCAGGCGGACTATCCGGCCGGCGCGTCCTTCATTCCCGAGATGCCGGGCACTGCGCCGGGACTCGTCTGCCCCGTCGGCGAGAAGGTGATCTACGCGGTGCCGGGGGTGCCGTACGAGATGCAGGAGATGATGGAGGGAACGATCCTTCCCGATCTCCAGCGCCGGGCTGGCGTTGCCGCAGTGATCCGGAGCCGGGTGGTCAAGAGCTGGGGCGAGAGCGAGTCGCGGCTTGCGGAGATGCTGGCGGACAGGATCGAGGCGCTGGACCGAACCGGCAATCCGACCATTGCGTTCCAGGCGAGCGGAATCGAGGGTCTGAAGATCCGAATCACCGCCAAGGCGGAGAGTGCAGGGACCGCCGACGCCCTCATTGCCGACGAGGAGGCAAGGGTGCGTGCGATTGTCGGCAACGCGATTTTCGGGACCGACGAACAGACCATGGAATCCGCTGTCCTCGACTTGCTGCGCAGCCGCGGACTCACGCTCGCCGTGGCGGAATCGCTGACCGGCGGCCTGGTGGGGGCGCGGCTCACGGCGGTCCCCGGCGCGAGCGACGTGTTCCGCGGCGCGGTCGTATCCTACGCAAGCGACGTGAAGTTCGATCTTCTCGGCCTGCCGGTGGGACCGGTCGTGTCCTGCGGCGCCGCAAAGGCGATGGCGCTTGGGGTGCGCAAGCGCCTCGGCGCCGATGTCGGGATCGCCACGACCGGGGTTGCGGGTCCCGCGGAGCAGGAAGGGCACCCGACCGGAACGGTGTTCCTCGGTCTCGCGCATGGCGACCATGTCGAGGCAGCGCAGGTTCTACTACCGGGAGATCGCCAGCGGGTTCGGGAATACGCGGTGATCAGTGTGCTGAACATGCTGCGTCTTCGAGTCTCGGGCTCATCGAGGAATCCCGTGCTCCGGTAGCTGCGCCCGGCGACGGAATTCCGCTGCCTGCGGAATTCGCGGGTATTGTCCCAGGTCACGTCATCGTGTTGCCAACGGGCAGCAGGAAATTCCAGGCGCCTCCGAATTGCGGACCGGGTGGAGAGTCCTGCCGTCGGGCTGGCGGTCCTGGGGCCCTGGAACGGCAGTGTGTCCGGCAGCTTCATGCACCCGTGCGGGGAGCCGTTCCCGGACTCGGCGTTCCTTACAGGCCCCATTCTTGAGACAAAATCTATTGCTGACTGTGGAGACGTTGCCGCTGCTGCGTTCGACGGAGGGCTCGGTTGTGTTCATGGTTCTCGTCTCCGTCGTGCGTCTCCCCGGTGATACTGCTCGATAAACCAAGACCACCGGGGCCAACGTCGCGCTCCACCGTAATTGCCCCGTACCCACCGTACTCCGCAAGCGTGCACGCCATGTCCTCCGCGAGATCAAGGTCGCGGAGGAGACGGTTGCGGTCGCCGCTTCCGGCCGCTTCCGAGTCACCGCGACTCCGTGCGAATGAAGGCGGTGCTCGCCCGGGGCGACCGCGTTCTTCCGCGAACGATCGCCGGGCGTCGAAACGGCGCTGCGCACCGCGCCCTTTGCCATAGGCATCCGCCCGCGCGTCAACGGCGACAGCGACCTTCATTGCAGCGGCTTCGACCCTGGCGATCCGCTCTCGGACTTCCTGCGGCGCGAGCTCCCAGGCCGGAGGCCACCGCCACAATCCGATCGACCGGACTCTCCACCGGGACGCCGACGACGCCGCCGTGCGCGTCAGTCACGACCGTCTGGTCGTGCGACGCGCCTTCAACCACCAGCGGCACGAACGGCGGTGAAACGCTGGGGTCCCAAGCCACCGGGAGAGCGCCCTTCCGCGCACGCCGCCGCCACTTACTCAGAGCGGTGTCACTGACACCATGGCGCCGCGCAACCGCTGCAATCGAAGCGCCCGGCTCGTAGCTCTCCGACACAATCCGCGCCCGCTCGTTGTCCGACCAACGCGGCGCCGACGGGTGAGTGTGCGTGCGATCGCCAATCCCGGAGCCCGAATCCTCAGCCTCGCTCCCCCGGTTCCGGAGATCCCCTGCCAATCCTGAATCCGTCATCGATGTCTCCCCTGCATGGCCCGGCGTCATGGCGAGATTCATCCCTCAAATCAGCAATGGCGGAAGTATGGGGCGGGCCCGACGCCTACGGTGAACGCCCGCCGCGCGTAGGTGACGGACTCGATGCGCTCCCAGTCCAGCTCGATGCCGAGCCCGGGCAGTTCGCTGGGGTGGACGAGGCCGTCGGCGCCGGGGCGGATGACCTGCTGTGCACCGAACTCGTATTTCTCGTAAGGCGCCGCCTGCTCGAAGTGGTCGCAGTTCGGATGGGCGAGCATCAGGTGCAGGTTCGCCGCCTGGGTGAGCGTGTAGCCCCAGCTCTGGATCTCGCCCCTTTTTCCGTGGGCGTTCGTGACCGCCATGGCCTCGCCTCCGCCGGTGAAGCCGCCGATGCCTGTCACGTCGAAGCGAGATCGGTCCCAGGCGCCCATCCCGAGCGCGAAGTCGATGAGGTGGACGTCGGGGAGACTGTTCCCGCCGCAGACCACGTCGAGATCGAGCGCGTCCGCCAGAGCCTTGTATCCCTTGAGATCGGCGTCGGGGAGCGGCGCCTCGAAGAACGACCAGCCGGCCGCGTCCAGGAGACGCCCCATGCGGAGCGCCTGGTCGTGCGTGTAAGACCCGTCCGCATCGAGACTCCAGTCGATGTCCTGGCCGGCGAATTCTTCGCCGAGAGTCCGGACCAGACGCATGTCGTCCTCAAGCGCGCAGTACGGATGGATCTTGATCGCGCGGTAGCCGTGGCCTTGCATCTGCCAGCAGTAGTCAACGTAGGCCCGGTCCGATGGCAGCAGGGGACTCGACGCGTAGGCCCGGATCGCGTGCCGCGCGGCGCCAAGCATCCGGTAGATCGGCTGACCCAGGGACTTGGCCTTGCCATCGTGCAGCGCGATGTCGAACAGGGAGGTGGCCAGGTGCCCGAGCGGCACGTAGCGCCGCCGCATGTCCGCGTACGCCGCCCGACTGTCGAACGCATCGCGCCCCAGCACGAAGGGTGCCATCAGGGATGCTGCGGAATAGACCGTCCGGTCGAACTCGTGCTCGGTATAGGACGTGCTGCCCGCGATGGCCTCCACGCCGTTGGAGAGAAGGAGACGAGCAACGATCATCGCCTCGTGCATGGGGCCCAGATGGGTCGACCAGGTTGCCCGCTCACAGTCGGGTCCGATTGCGAGCAGTTCGATTCGATCGACCGTTACCGCGGACATCGTTCTGCCGGCTGGTTGGGAACGGGAACCAGCGTCTCGTTCGGCTCGTCTACGCGACGCCGCCCGCCTTCATCCGCTCGGCGACTGCGATGCCGTCGATCTCCCGGAAGGGCAGCTTCTCCTTGATCGACAAGTCGGCCGCGATTGCCGCCGCGCGTCCGTATTCGAAGCACTGGGCAGTAACCCGACAGCTCGCCAGCGCCTCGTGTTCGGCGCTGAGACAGCGCCCGGCCACAATCACGTTGCAACCCTCCTTCGGCACGAGAGTGCCGAAGGGCACCTCGTAGTAGTCGTCGACGAGCCATTCGGTCTTCGGCTTGGCGCCGTAGTGAAGCTCGATGGGCCAGCTTGAGCGGGCAATGGCGTCCGGGCGCTTGCGGGTCTCCACGACGTCCGTGTTCTTGAGCCGCGCGATGCCGTCGATGGAACGGGTCTGGCGCACGCCGACCTCGGCGCCGTAGTCGATGAAGTAGGCGCCCTCGCAGCCCGGAATTCTGTCCTTCAGGAATTCGAAGAACGCGCGGGCCTGGTAGATCGCGAACTGCTCGGCCTCGGTATGGTCCTCCGGGTCGGTCACGTCGAGCGCGCGGCCGTCGAAGCCCGTGATCTTGGTGGCGTTCACCAGAAGCTCGCCGGGATTGACCGTCGGGAACAGCCACACCTTCTTGCGCACCAGCTCGTCGCGGGCCTCCAGCATGGAGACGACCTTGGGCGGCGAGATGGTGTCGGAACCCCAATAATCGAGATAGCGCGGCACATCGACGTTGCCGATCTTGAACATCATCGTCGGATTCTGGATGACGCCGTTGTTCCCCTTGGTCGTATGCAGCCCCATCTTGAATACCGCGTCCGCGTCGCCGCTGGCGTCGACGACCCTCCTGGCGCCGACCCTGGTGTAGCCCGACTTGGTGTGCAGGACGAGCCCGGCGAGCGCGTCGTCATCGACGATCACATCGATCATCTGCGTGTGGTAGAGGGCATCGACGCCGGCACTCCGCACCAGATCGGTCGCGACTCTCTTGTAGGTTGCGCAGTCGTGGGTTACGACCCAGTTCTTGCCGTAGATCTGTGGTCGGGTGACGCCGTTCTCGGCTTCCAGCGCAGCCCGAACGCGCTCGGCAAAGCCGAAGACGATCTGCTGCGGTTGCGCGATGGCGGGCTCCTCCGCTGTGAGGAAGAGGCCGCAGATCGTGCCCGACATGCCCGAGACCGCGGCGCCGCCGCAATAGGCCAGGCGCTCCACCAGGAGGGTCCTGTGGCCCAGTTCGGCGGCGCAGGTCGCGGCCGCGATCCCGGCGGGTCCGCCGCCGACCACGACCACGTCGTAAATTCCGAACGTGGGTACGTCCTTCAGGCTGTCAGCGCCCAGGCGCGGAAGATACTTGTCCATGCCGACAACTCCATGTTCAGGTATCGGTCGTGCGATATTCTGGATGAGACGCGTATTGCCTCGTCAAGGCATGTTACCGAACGGTGGAACCGTGGCCCCATCAAATTGCTAGGGGACAATATGCAATAGTGAAGAAGGTTTTTCAATACCGTTAAATTGGTATTTACGAACACTACCGTGCGTACTGTCGTCGGCTGCCGCCGAGCGCAGCGAAACGACCCTTATGCGCAAGACCGACCACTATGAGCGAGTCTGCCACCGATCGAAATGTCATCTACCGGTTCTTGCCGGGTTACGCGGCGACCGCCAACCGGGATCCTGGCATTTGGGACGCGTGTCGGCTGACGTGAAACGAGATCAAAGAAGGGCGTGAGATCCAGTGCCAGCACGCCTGCGGACGCAGGATCGAATCGCAGACGTACTTCACGCTCGGAAAAGCGTTCAAGACGTTGTGGGACCAGACCGATTGGCTTTGGAAGCGTTCCTGCACATCGTGCGCTACACGCTGCGCTACATTGTTTGTGGTGAAAAGCCGACCGGGCGGTTGGCCGCGGGCAGACGGGCAGCACTGGCCGTTGCGGCGCCGTGCCAATTCCTGCAGGCGGACGGGACCGGCAGAAATTCGCGACGGAAGCCTTCGGAATCTATGCTACCCGGATCCAGGTCTTCATGCCGCTCACCGAATGCTCGAGCATGTGGCAATGGAGGAGCCAGCTGCCTGGATTGTCCGCCACGAAGGCAATCTCCGCGCTTTCGCGGGCGTCGAGGAGGATGGTGTCGCGGAGAGGACCCGGCTCCGGAGCGTCCACACGCCGGAAGTGGTGGCCGTGCAGATGCATGCCGTGCGGCCAGCTGGAATCGTTCACGATCTTGACTCGCACCGTTTCTCCGATCGAAACGGAAAGGAACGGCTCCTCCGGCATATCCGCGATGCCGTTCATGGCCCAGACGAAGCCGCTGTCCGCCAGGTCACGGATGTCGGTCCGTTCGCCGTCAAGAACGGCCGTCTGCAGGTTGCCCATCGCGCCACCTTCCATGAGGAGGGTTGCAAATGTGGATGGCGCGGACGCCAGCGGGTCCGGAACGGGATTTGCCGGGAGGGGGCGCGGTGGAGAAAGGGGGCGACTGCGGGCGGAGCCCGATATCGGGAATTCGGCGATCGACAGGATCGCGTCGCGCTCTGCGGAGAGCAGCAGGGCTTCATCTGCGTCTGGCAGAATATCGGCGATCAGGTCCATGCGCTGCGCGGGCGCAAGCTGGAGACTGTCCGCCGCCGGCACGGGGTCGACGAGCGGCTGCCCGTCGATTGCGACGATCCAGGCGCTCATCCCGGTGACCGTCAGGTCAAGAATCCGCGCCGTGGCGGTGTTCACCAGCCGCAACCGGAGGCGCTCGTTGCGCTTGACGGGAAGCTGGTAGAAGCCCTGCCCGTTCACGGTAATCCAGTTGCCGATCCGCCCGGCATGCGACCAGTCATGCAGTGCGCCGAAGCTCTCGTGGATCCCGGCGTCGGCGTCCAGGCGCCAGTCGTCCACGACCAGCACCTCGTCCCGGTCCACGTCCGGCGGCGTCGCCTCGTCGACGACCAGGACGCCGTACAGCCCCCGCGCGACCTGCTCCCAGCTCCGGTCGTGGGAGTGGTACCAGAATGTGCCGGCGTCCGGCGCGACGAAGTCGTAGTCGAAGAAGCCGCCGGCAGGCACGGCATCCTGGGTGAGGTCCGGCACGCCATCCATGGCGTTGTCGATGCGAATGCCATGCCAATGCACCGTCGAGGGCTGATCCAGCTGATTGACCAGCCGGCGGACGAGTCGCTGGCCCTGGGGGACACGGAGAAGCGGTCCCGGCACCATTCCCTCGTATCCCCACACGGGGGTGGCGGCGTACTCCGGCGGTGCGAACTGCGCCGTTCCGGCCATCGCGCGGAGAGGTTGCGGCTCGGCAGCGCCCGCGATGCGCGGGCAAGCGGTCGCGAATGCAGCCAGGCAGCCACCGATGAGGAGTTCGCGTCGGTCAATGGGCATGTTGCGCCGCATTATCGGGGGAGGACGGCGCGGTCGCAAGCAGGCACGGCCCCCTTTCAGGACAATCTCATTCTCTCTTCGTCGGACCCGTTTGCGCCCTGGAAGGCGTTGAGCGGAGCCTTTCCGGTTTATCGCCGGCCTGTCGTGGATTGATCGGAGTGTGCAGCAGGGCGTTGAATGGGGTTTCTGGCGCACCGCCGCGGGGTTGGGAAGGGATTGGTCGGAGCTCGGTGCCTTTCGGAAGTGGGTATTGCCGGGAAGCGGCTTTCCGGGATGGGATCAAGTCTTGCGTGAACGTTTGGCGAGCACGTGCTTCAAGGCATCGTCGCGGTGCCACTCGAAGTGGTCGGTTCCGCGGGGACGCGGTCGAATCCGGCGGTGAGGATGATTGCGAGGGCGAGGTTGCTGGAGGCGGTGTTGTTTGCCGGGCCGTGGCCGGAGCGCATCAGGCAGGCGTCCTCCCGGAAGGCGGTGTCGCGCCGGCGGTGGTTCTTGTTTTCGATGGCCCAATGTCCGCGGTTGAGGGAGAGGAGACGCTCTGGCGATGCCTCTGCATGGGAGAGCGCGGTGATCCCGCAGGCATGTTCGATGGAGGTTCTGCCGGACCTGGCGTGCTTTCGCTCGCGGGTGATGCGAAACATCTGGCGCACGTGCGGGATCGTGAACAGGTTGTCGAGCGGGGAGATGCATTCGATGGAGCGGGTGTCCCAGCGGCCGTGAAGCGGCTTCTCCGGCACGTAGGTGAAGCGCCGCTGCGCATCCCGTTCCCGGCTCGTCGCCTTCAGGGTCTCGAAGGTCTCGGGAGCATTGCCCTTCACGGTGAACAGGTAGTGGGCGCCGTGCGTGCGCACGATCGCATCCGCGGTGTTGCGGGATGTGTGCAGCGCGTCCATGGTGACTACAGAGCCGCTGATTTCGACGTCTTCCAGCACCGCGAGCACCGCAGCCTTCTCCCCGCCCGCCTCATGGCACATCCGGCAGGCGATCGGAATGCCTTCTGCATGGGTCACCAGCGTCGCTGTCTCGTGGTGCACCGCGCCGCTGCGGTTCACGCCGTTGATCCGCTTGCCGTCCGCAGCCGGCGCCGAGCGGTCCGGGACCGGGTGGGCCTGCGCCCAGCGGTTGGCCGCGGCCTGCATTTCGTCGCTGTCCGCCTCAACTATCACCCGGTGGATCATGGCTCGCGAAGGCGGGATGAAGCGGTCGCTGATCCGATCCCGCCGCGTCGAGGGCGGCAAGATGTTCCTGCGGCATGGTTTTCGCGTAGCGCGAGGTCGCGTCGCAGCCGACCTTGCCCGCAAGGCGCGCCAGCACGCAGATGGCCAGCACCGTCGCCAGCTTCAGACTTCCTGACCTCGTGCGCTAATTGAAGGCGGGCTTGGCGATCGTTTTGCTCGTGATTTCCAGCAGTTAGGAGACATTTGAGGGGTTGACCGATCTACGGAGAGTGGCTATAATACTGTGCACCCGATATCGACCGTGGAGACTCCCTTGAACACGCTTCCGATGCCTCCTGCCGAGGCGATCCAGATCGGCGAATCCTGCTTTTCGCACGCGGTCGAGGACGGCCGGCGGGTCTACTTCAGCAACCTGGCGCCGTTCGATTCCCACGAAGTTTCGGACAACCGAGCGCGACAGCTGCGGATTGCGCGGTTTGCCGAGCACGGTGTGCTACGCAGGGATCTGGCGGCGGCGTTTGGCGTGAACCGTTCGACGGTGCAGCGGGCAGTGAACCAGCTCCGGAGGCAGGGCGAGGCCGGTTTTCTTACGCCGCGACGGAGGCGCGGGCCGAGCGCGATCGACGCCGCGACGGCGCGGGAGGCGGAGCGGCTTCTGGCCTCGGGGCTGAGCGGCCGGGCGGTTGCGCGAAAGCTGGGGATCCGGCCGAGCACGTTCAGCCTCAACCGCCGGTCGGGTGTTATCAGAGGGGGGACGCCGAACCGGGCCGTGCCGGCGCAGGCGACAGCGTCGACGGAGCCGCAGGCGACGGCAGTGCTGGAGCCGCCGGTGGTCGCGTCGACGGAGCCACAGGCGGCGGCAGCGCCGGAGCCGAGGGTGGAGCGGAGCGAACGGGACGCACGCGACCGCGAGGCGCCGATGGGTCGGGGCACCCGGGACACGGCGGGGCGGATGCTGGCGGCAACGGGACATCTGACGGAGATGCGGCCGCAGTTTGCGGAGCCGCTGTCGGCGGTTGCCGGCGGCGGCGTGCTGGCCGGGCTGCCGATGCTGCTCAAGGAGGGGCTTCTGGACCGCGCGCGGGAGTTCCTGTCGCTGCCCAAGGGATACTACGGTTTGACCACGGTTCTGCTGTTCCTGGCCTTCCTCACCCTGGCCCGGGTGCGCAATCCGGAGGCACTGCGGCACCAGGCGCCCGGGGAATGGGGCGCCATCCTGGGCCTGGACCGCTGCCCGGAGGTGAAGACGCTGCGGGGCAAGATCAAGGCGTTGGGGCGAGACGTGCAACGGGTGCGGGACTGGCAAGCTTCCCTGGCCGCGGGATGGATGGCGGAAGAACCGGACGTGTGTGCGACCCTGTCGGTGGATGGCCACGTCAAGGTGTATTCCGGCCGCAAGGGAAAATTGCCCAAGCATTACGTGGCGCGCCAGAAACTCTGCCTGCCTGCCTCCACGAGCTACTGGATCAACGCGCTCGGCGGCAAGCCGTTCCTGTGCCTGAACAAGGCGCTGGATCCGACCATGACCCACGCGCTGGAGAAGGACATCCTGCCCGCGCTGGAGAAACTGGGCATGCTGGGCCCGGATGCACCGGACCTCACCGTCCCGGACGCCGGCGAGCCCGCCCTGACGCTGGTCTTCGACCGGGAAGGCTGGAGCCCTGCCCTGTTCCGGCGCCTCGCCCGGCGCGGGGTTGCTGTGATCACCTGGCACAAGGGCTTCAAGGGGGAGGCCTGGCCGGAGGCGGACTTCCGCACCGTCACGGTGCCCATCCACGGGCCGGGAAGCACCCGCAGCGCCACCGTCCGCCTCGCCGAGAAGAGCGTGATCCTGAGCAAGGGGCCCGAAGTCCGCCAGATCCGGCGCCTGCTGGAGAATGGCCGCCAGGTGCCCCTCATCACCACCGACCCCCGCATGCCCATGGAGCGGGCCGCCAGCGCCCTGTTCTCCCGATGGTCGCAGGAGAACTTCTTCAAATACATGCGCGAGGAGTTCAATCTCGACGCGCTGGCGGTCCACGGTTTGGAAGCACAGGATCCCGACGCCCGCATCGTCAACCCGCGCTGGCGCGCAATCGACCGCAATGTCCAGCGCTTCCGGCAGCGCCTTGGCACCCTGCGCAACCGGATCGCCGACCTGTCCAGGGGAACCCCGACCCGCGAAGCCGAAGAGGCCGTCCGGCGCCTGCAGGCCCAAAGCGACGCTCTCGACGCCGAGCGTGAAGCCCTCAAGCTGCAGCGCCGCGATACACCGCGACATATCGCGGTCGCCGAACTCGACACGAACGAGGCACTCGACGCGCTCCCCGAAGGCGAGAAACTCCTCCTCGATATAATCCGCATGATCGCCTACCGCGCTGAAACCCGCATGATGCCCGCCGTTGCCCAGACCCAGGGCAAGATCCAGCGCCCCCGCCGGCACTTGCGCGCACTTCTACGGGCCGACGCCGACGTCATCCCGGAGCACGGCAACGGCATCCTCCGCGTTCGCATACTCGGCACCGCCAGCGATGCCGGCGACAACGCCATCGCAAGCCTCCTCGAAGAACTCAACCAGACACGGACCGTCTTCCCCGGTACCAACATGCACATGGTCTATGAACTACCCGGAAAAATCGCCGAGCCCCACTTCGCGGGTGCAAAAACATGACACTCTCTCGAGTTCGAGGTCAGGAAGTCTGAGCTTGTGCCGCCGCCCCTGGGCATGGCGAAAGTCGGGAACCCGCTGCAACGCCTCCAGCAGTGAAGGAAGCGTCTCCTCCGTCACGTCCACCGCCGTGCGGGCCACCGCCCAGTCCGGATGCGGCTCTGTCGCGCAAAGCCGGGCCACCGACGAGCGGCCCAGCGGGCAGACAACCATCTCCTTCAGCTTGCCATGCGGATCCGTGTAGCCGCCCCGGCCGCGCATAGCCCTTGGTGAGCCCCACCGGCGCCCGGTTGGAGGCTCGGTACACCGTCCCGTGGTGCTTCTCCGGATCCACAGAGGTCTCCGCCAGTTCCAGCGGATGACCGTATGTCGCCTTCCAGTCGTCACGCAGGCGGCGGAGCATCCCGCCGACAAACCAGCTGCCCGGATTCGGGAAGGCCCGGAAGCACCAGCAGGCGCGTATTGCTCGCCACAAGGTGCAACCGCTCAGCCTGCTGCGGAGCCTTCCAGCCGATGAACCGGTCTCGCGGACGGCACTTCAGCGCGCCTGCCTGCCTGCCAGGCCAATCCAAAGCGTCCCAAGGACCGCAACATACCGGAGTCCGCGTCCCACAAAACGCAGGAAGCCGAGCTCGTGGCGCTCGGCCATCAGACCGTCCCGGCGAAGGCGTTCCTCCGGCCGCGCAAGCCGAATCACAACCTCCGCCACCGAGGGGTTCTGGGGCAAACCAGGCATGCCATCAAATTTCCAGGACGAATACGAGAAGTCCAGACCCCACGAGTCCGAATCAACCTCGAAAAAGAGTGAGATTGCTCTGGAGGGACGGTGGACACGGCTTGACAGGTGCCAATAATGATACTGCATTACAACATTGGTGCGGAAGAAGGAGCGCTCCAGAGTGAACATGGCGTTCGACTACATCGTTGTCGGCGGCGGAAGTGCGGGATGCGTCACTGCGGGGCGCCTTGTGAAGGACCATGGCGCAAGCGTGCTGATGCTCGAAGCGGGGCACGGGTACCGAAGCCCGCTCATCTCCATGCCGGCGGGTTTCTTCAAGATGCTGGGCGGTAGCAAGTACTTGAAATTCTACGAATCCGATCCGCAGCCGCAGCTTGGCGGACGGACTTCCAAGGTACCCCAGGCCAATGTTCTCGGCGGTGGCAGCTCGATAAACGCTATGGTTTACATGCGCGGCAAGCCGGAGGAATACGCCCTCTGGGACAAGGCAACCGGCAACCAGGGCCATTGGAGCTGGGATCACATGCTGGCGCACTTCGTCCGCCTGGAGGGGAATGAGCGACTCGGCGGACCGGCACATGGCGTCGGCGGTCCGCTGAAGGTCTCGGACCACCGTTACGCCTGCGACATGGCGCATATCTTCCTGCAGACCATGCAGCAGGACATGGGCTTGCCCTACCGCGCGGACTTCAACGCCGGCAAACAGCATGGCGTCGGATTCATGCAGCTGACGACCGATCACGCCCGCCGCTGCTCGGCGGCCAATGCATTCCTGGACCCCATTCGCAACAATCGCTGCCTCACGCTGAGAGTCCGGGCAGTGGCGACGCGTGTGCTGTTCGAGGGCAGCCGTGCCGTCGGCGTCGAGTATGCCGAGGGCGGCCAGACCAGGACGGCCCGCGCGAACCACGAAGTGGTCCTGGCGGCAGGGAGCTACGTCACGCCGAAGCTGCTCATGCTGTCCGGCCTGGGTCCCGAGGACCAGTTGAAGGCGCACGGAATCAAGGTTCGCGTTGCGCTCCCCGGCGTCGGACAGAACCTGCAGGACCACATCGAGGTGCCGGTCAGCGCCTACACCAGCGGGCCCTATGGATATCACGGGCAGGACAGCGGCCTGAAAGCCCTGGTGAATGGCCTGCAATACGTGCTGTTCAAATCGGGACCGGTGGCTTCAAACGGGGTCGAGACCTGCGCCTATGTCAACCCGGTGACCCGTGGCGAAGACACAACCATAACCATGTACTGCGTCGCCAAGAACTACCTGGACCGGGACGTCGCCGATGTGCGGCCCGATCACGGCGTCACCTTCCCCCTCTGCGTCATGCAGCCCAAGGCCCGCGGCAGTGTGCGGCTCAAATCCGCCAACCCCGCGGACAATGTCGTGATCAACCCGAATTACCTTGGCCATCCCGAAGACCTGGCGACGGAAATCGCAGCGATCCGCTATGCCCGCGAGGTCCTCGATGCCCGTCCCATGAGAGAGGTCATCACGGCCGAGGTGCTGCCCGGCGCGGATATTCAGACGGATGCGGACCTGACCGAATACTGCAAGCGCATGGTGAAGACCAATTACCATCCTGTCGGAACATGCCGGATGGGCACCGAGTTCGACGACCAGGCGGTACTGACCCCGGACCTGCGGGTCAGGGGCGTCGACGGGCTACGCGTCTTCGACGCATCCGCCATGCCGCATCTGCCCAGCGCCAACACCAACGCACCGACCATCGCACTGGCGGACCGGGGGAGGGCCATGATGATGCGCGAACCGCTGCCCGATCCGATCAGCTACCGCGAGTGACCCGTTTGCCAATCACCATCCAAGGAGGATAACGCTGACCAATTTCACCAGAAGCTCACGATTTGCGCCAACCCGACGACCGTTCGCCGCGGGCGCGGGGCGCTTGCGGCGCTCGGAGCCAGCGGCATCGTGCCGCGGGCGCTGGCCCAGGCAGGCAACTGGCGGGCGTACGAAGGCACCGAACCGAGGATGCTGATGGTCAACCACTGGTGGACCGAGGCGCTCCAGGAGCAGGTCCCGCAGTTCGAAGAGCTGACCGGGACGAAAGTGAACTTCGAAATCTTGGCCGAGGACAACCATTGCCAGAAGGACAATCTCATTCTCTCGTCGTCGGATCCGTGTGCGCCCTGGAAGGCGTTGAGCGGAGCCTTTCCGGTTTGTCGCCGGCCTGTCGTGGATTGATCGGAGTGTGCAACAGGGCGCTGAATGGGGTTTCTGGCGCAACGACGCGGGGAAGGGATTGGCCGGCGCTCGGTGGCTTTCGGGTGTGGGTTTTGTCGGGAAGCGGTTTTCCGGGATGGGGTCAAGTCTTACGTGGACGTTTGGCGAGCACGTGCTTCAAGGCGTCGTCCCGGTGCCGCTCGAAATGGTCGGTTGCGGCGGGGACGCGGTCGAAGCCTGCGGTGAGGATAATTGCGGGGGCGGTGTTGTTTGCCGGGCCGTGTCCGGTGCGCATCAAGCAGGCGTCCTCCCGGAAAGCGGTGTCGCGCCGGCGGTGGTTCTTGTTTTCGATTGCCCAATGTCCACGGTTGAGGGAGAGGAGACGCTCTGGCGATGCCTCTGCATGGGAGAGCGAGGTGATCCCGTAGGCATGTTCGATGGAGGTCTTGCCGGATCTGGCGTGCTTTCGCTCGCGGGTGATGCGAAACATCTGGCGCACGTGCGGGATCGTGAACAGGTTGTCGAGCGGGGAGATGCATTCGATGGAGCGGGTGTCCCAGCGGCAGTGAAGTGGCTTCTCCGGCACGTCGGTGAAGCGCCGCTGCGCATCCCGTTCCCAGTTCGTCGCCTTCAGGGTCTCGAAGGTCTCGGGAGCATTGCCCTTCACGGTGAACAGGTAGTGGGCGCCGTGCGTACGATCGCATCCGCGGTGTTGCGGGAAGTGTGCAGCGCGTCCATGGTGATTACAGAGCCGCTGATTTCGACGTCTTCCAGCACCGCGAGCACCGCAGCCTTCTCCCCGCCCGCCTCATGGCGCATCCGGCAGGCGATCGGAATGCCTTCTGCATGGGTTACCAGCATCGCTGTCTCGTGGTGCACTGCGCCGCTGCGATTCACGCCGTTGATCCGCTTGCCGTCCGCAGCCAGCGCCGAGCGGTCCGGGACCGGGTGGGCCTGCGCCCAGCGGTTGGCCGCGGCCTGCACTTCGTCGCTGTCCGCCTCAACCATCACCCGGTGGATCGTGGCTCGCGAAGGCGGGATGTAGAGGTCGCGGGTCCGATCCCGGCGCGCGTCGAGGGCGGCAAAATGTTCCTGCGGCATGGTTTTCGCGTAGCGCGAGGTCGCATCGCAGCCGACCTTGCCCGCAAGGCGCGCCAGCACGCAAATGGCCAGCACTGTCGCCAGCTTGTGCCGCCGCCCCTGCGCATGGCGGAAGTCGGGGATCCGCTGCAGCTCCTCCAGCAGCGAAGGAAGCGTCTCTTCCGTCACGTCCACCGCCGTGCGGGCCACCGCCCAGTCCGGATGCGGCTCTGTCGCGCAAAGCCGGGCCACCGACGAGGGGCCCAGCGGGTAGACAACCATCTCCTTCAGCTTGCCATGCGGATCCGTGTAGCCGCCCCGGCCGCGCGCATAGCCCTTGGTGAGCCCCACCGGCGCCCAGTGGGAGGCTCGGTATACCGTCCCGTCGTGCTTCTCCGGATCCACGAAGGTCTCCGCCAGTTCCAGCGGATGACCGTATGTCGCCTTCCAGTCGTCACTCAGGCGGCGGAGCATCCCGCCGACAAACCAGCTGCCCGGATTCGGGAAGGCCCGGAAGCACCAACAGGCGCGTATTGCTCGCCACAGGGTGCAACCGCTCAACCTGCTGCGCAGCCTTCCAGCCGATGAACCGGTCTCGCGAACGGCACTTCAGCGCGCCTGCCAGCCTGCCAGGCCAATCCAAAGCGTCCCAAGGACCGCAACATACCGTAGTCCGTGTCCCACAAAACGCAGGAAGCCAGGATCGTGGCGCTCGGCCATCAGACCGTCCCAGCGAAGGCGTTCCTCCGGCCGCGCAAGCCGAATCACAACCTCCGCCACCGAGGGGTTCGGCGGCAAACCAAGCATTCCATCCAATTAGCAGGCCGAATGCGAGAAGTTCAGACCCCAAGAGTCCGAATCAACCTCGAAAGATAATGAGATTGTCCTGGCCCCCTTTGGAGGCCGGCGGCGCTCTTGCGCCAGCCGGGATTTCATCCTTCCGGCAGGGTCCGAAGGCCGGCGAGGCCGGATGCCGTTCCCCGCTACCATGGGAAAGCGCGAAATCTCGGGCGCCGCCATCCGCCGGTCTTGGCACGGAGAGGCGTTTTGTGCCCGCGAAGCTTGAATTGGCACGCTGCTTGTGCGAACACTTGCGCAGAGCGTGCGCGGAACGTAGAAGGATGCGAGGAGGAGAGCGTGGCAAACGAGAGAGGATCCCATCCCTGGATGGCGAGTTCGGCGCCGGGGCAGATCGACGCGATGCTCCGGGAAATTGGCGCGGACAGCGTCCGGGCCCTCTTCGAACAGATACCGGACGACCATTTCCGGCGAGAGCCGCTCGATCTGCCGCCCGCCCTGGCTTCGGAGGCGGAATCGCGCCGCGACCTTCTGATGAAGCTGAAGAAGAATTCCCATTGCGAGGGCAGGCTGAGCTTTCTGGGCGCGGGCTGCTGGCAGCACCACGTGCCGGGCGTTGTGGACGAGATCGCCGGCCGCACCGAGTTCGTGACCAACGTCTGGGGCTCTCCGCAGTCAGACGTCGGCCGGAACCAGGCATGGTTCGAGTTCAACAGTCTGCTCGGCGCGCTGCTCAACATGGACGTCGTGCAACTGCCCGTCTACAGCTGGGGCTGCGCGGCTGGTCACGCGATTCGCATGGCTGCGCGCATCACGGGGCGGCGCAGGGTGATCGTCCCGGAGCTGTCCGATCCCGACCGTATGTCGGTGATCCGCACCTACTGCGAGCCGGAGGAGATGCCGTTCCATATCGAGATTGGCACGGCGGCCTGCGACAAGGCGTCCGGGCGGATTGACCTGGCCGGTCTCGAAGCGGTGCTCGGGCCGGACGTTGCAGCGGTGTATTTCGAGAACCCGGCCTATCTCGGCACCATCGAGACCGAGGGCGCCGCCATTGCCGCCATGGCACGGTCGAATGGCGCCGAGACCATCGTTGGCGCCGACCCCCTGGCCCTTGGCGTGCTGAAGGCGCCGGCGGATTACGGGGCGGATATCGTCGTCGGACCGACGCAGCCTCTGGGCGTGCACATGCATGGCGGCGGCGGTGTCGGAGGGTACATGGCGAGCCACGACATCGAACGCTATGTGCGCCAGTTCAACGGCTTTCTCGTTTCGATCGCGGAAACTGCCGAGCCGGGACAGATTGCCTTCAATCTTGCCTGCGCGCACCAGAACTCCTACGGGATGCGGGAGAACGCCAATGACTGGACCGGCAACTCGGTATATCTCTGGGCCGTTGCCAATGCCGTCTACATGTGTCTTCTTGGCCCGGAGGGATTTCGGGAGCTGGGCGAGTTGCTCGTTTCTCGTGCGCGTTTCGCCGCGCGACGCCTCGGTGCTATCGAGGGGGTCGAAATCCGGTGGCCGGATTCGCATTTCAAGGAGTTCGTGGTCGATTTCTCGGGCACGGGAAAGACCGTGGCCGAAATCCACGACGCTCTGCTTGAGGACGGGATCTTCGGCGGCAAGGACCTGACCGGAGAGCATTCCCTTCTGGAGCACTGCGCGCTCTACTGCGTTACCGAAATCCACACCGCGGGCGATATCGGGCGTCTTGCGGCGGCCGTCGAGGAGGCTGTCCGATGAGCAGGAATGCGAGAGTGCGCGATTTCCACGCGGCGAAATGGGATGAGCCCATCGTGATGGAGCTGGGCCGGCCCGGGGGGCGCGGACAGGTCTTTGCGGCTCCGGAGCCGGAGGTCGTGGCAGAAGTCGGCCCGGCCGATGATCTCGTGCCGAGGCAGATGCGGCGGACGGACCGGCCGGAATTGCCGGAGATGACGGAATTCGAGGTGCAGCGCCACTTCCTGCACCTGAGCCAACAGGTTCTGGGCATGATGGGGATCAGCCTCTTCGGCACCTGCACCATGAAATACAACAGCCGCATGGCGGAGCACACGATCAATCGGCCCGAAATCGCGGAGACTCATCCCCTGCAGCATTCCGACACGCTGCAGGGCACCATGGAGATCATCCACGATTTCGACCTCATCCTTCGGTCGCTTTCGGGCATGGACCAGTTCGTCTTCCAGGCCGGAGGCGGTGCGGACGCCGCCTACACCATGGCCGTGATGGCCAGGGCGTATTGGCGGTCGAAGGGCGAGCTCGGAACGCGGGACGAGGTGGTGACGTCCGTCCAGGCGCATCCCTGCAACGCGGCAACCTCGGCCGCGGCGGGATTCAAGGTCGTGGCGCTTCCGCTCGAGGAGCAGGGCTATCCGTCCCTGGACGCCCTGAGAGCGGCGGTTGGCCCCCGCACGGCGCTCCTGATGATCAACAATCCCGACGACATGGGCATCTACAACCCGGACATCAAGGAGTGGGTGCGGACCGTGAAGGCCGCCGGCGGGCTCTGCTTCTACGACCACGCGAACTACAATGGCGTGATGGGCAAGCTCTCCGCCCGGGAGCTCGGTTTCGATGCCTGCATGTTCATGCTGCACAAGACCTTCGGTGGTCCGAAGGGCGGCGGCGGGCCTGCGGTGGGCGCCTTCGGCTGCACAAGCGAGCTTGCACCGTTCCTGCCGGTTCCGGTGATTGTCGAGGAGGGCGGGTGCTACCGTCCCGACAGCGACCGGCCGTTGTCCTGCGGCAAGATCCGCGAGTTCTGGGGCAACGTGCCCATCATCGTACGCGCCTATGCGTGGGCGCGGGCGATGGGGGCCACGGGGATCGACCTTGCCTCCGACATCTCCGTGGTGACCAACAACTACATGGATCACCTTCTGTCCGGGATCCGCGGACTGGAGCGGTCCCATCCGGACAACCGGAAGTGGCGGATGGAAATGTCCCGCTGGGGGCTCGGCCCGATGCAGAGGGACACCGGAGTCGGGACCGTCGCGGCGGCGAACCGGATGGCGGACTTCGGAATCGACCCCTGGTGGATGAGCCATGAGCCATGGGTGGTTCCGGAGCCGGTGACCCCCGAGGCCGGGGAACTCTGGTCGAAGGACGACATCGATCAGTGGATCGCTGCGCTGGAGCGGATCTCGGAGGAAGCCTATTCGGATCCTGCAAGGGTGCTGGCTGCGCCGCACAACCAGCCCGTGGCCGCGGTCAAGGGCGACTGGATGGAAGACCCCGAACGCTGGGCGATGACATGGCGGGCCTATCGGCGCAAGCATTGCGGGACCGGAGACGACGCGGGCTGAGAATCGGAAGGCGGCGGCGGCGGGAGTTGACCTGAGGCCGGTTCTGCGGGAGGCTTTGCTCCCATCGAAGCGCGAAACGCGCAGATCAGGGCCCCGGCCGGGGCCCGGAACCCGACAGGTGCCGCCACGCGGCGCCGGAACAGGAGGAATACACATGCTGAGGAGAACGCTGCTAACGGGCCTTGCATGCGTCGCAATGGCGGGGCTGATGGCCACGGGGGCCGACGCGAAAACACTCAATGACATTCTGTCGGACGGCGAGATCCGGATCGGCATCAATCCCAATTTCCCGAACATGAGCACCCGCAACGATGCCGGCGAATGGGTGGGATTCGATATCGACATCGGCAATGCAATCGCGGCGCAGCTTGGCGTGGAGGCCGTGTGGGTGCCGACCGAGACCCCGCAGCGCGTGCCGTTCCTGGTCTCCGACCGCATCGACATTTCGCTCGGCGCGCTGACGCGCAACTCCGAGCGCGCCAAGCTTGTCGACTACACGCTGCCGCTGCACACGGAAGTGATGGCGGTCCTGACCACCGACAAGACCGAGGGCTCGAAGTGGAGGGACTTTGACCGGGAAGGCGTGGTCCTTGCCAACATGCGCGGCAACTGGACCGTGGCCTGGACCGAGGAGAACATGCCCAATGTCGAGCTTGAACTGGTCGACACGATCGCAGACACGGTGCGCCTGGTAGCCCAGGGGCGGGCAGACGCCATCGTGGAGAACATCGACTTCTTCATCGCCTTCACCGAGAACTATCCGGACATCAATTGGCGCGTCGTGGACGAGAAGATCTTTGTCGCCTATTGCGCCATTGGCGTCGGCCAGGGCAACAGCAATCTGGTCGAGGTTCTCAACATCGTTCTCGACAGTCTGCATTCCTCGGGTGCGGTCAACGATACCTGGGAGAAGCATTACGGCGCGCCGATGCTGAGCCCCGTGGTTCCCAACCCGTACTATTGATGCGCTTGGGGTCCGCTCGCACCGGGCGGGCGGACCCCTCTGACAGTGCAGCATGAATTACAACTTTCAGTTCGGGATTGTCTGGAACAATTTCGGCGCGCTACTGGAAGGCGCGTGGCTGACGTTCCAATTGGGCGTGCTGGCGTTCGCGGGCGGTGCGCTTATTGGCCTGACCGGGGCGGCCATCAAGACCTTCGGACCGTTTCCGATGCGCCTGCTGGTCGATTCCTACGTCGTGTTCATCACCAATACGCCAGCCCTGATCCAGATCTACTTCCTGTATTTCGGCCTGCCAGAGGTTGGAATCCGCTGGTCGAGCGAGGCTTGCGTCCTGATCGGGCTCACTCTGAATGCCGGGGCCTATCTGACGCTGATCATGCGGGCCGGGTTCCTGTCGGTCCGCACTACTGAAATCGAGGCCGGCCAAACCCTCGGCATGACCATCCTGCAGCAGATCCGCTACATTATCGCCCCCCATATCGCCAAGACCATCTATCCGGCGCTGGCAAACTTCTTCATCGTGATCCTCGTGATGGGAACCTCGATCGGGGCCGTGATCGGCGTGGATGAGCTGACGGGGCAGGCGATCAACCTGTCCACCGTCAATTACCGGTGGCTGGAGTATTTCACGGTGGTCGCGGGGATGTACGTCGTGCTGACTTTCGTCGCCAGCATCGGGCTGGCCCTGTTGGGCCGGGCAGCATTCCGCGTTCGGGCGAAGATCTTCTGATGGATCGGATCCTCGAGCAGATTCCGCGATTCCTGTCGGCCGGGAACCTGACCCTCCTGATGGAGGCAGCGGGCATGACACTGGCGATCACGGCGGTCGGCTGCCTGATCGGCTTCGGACTTGCATTCGTTCTGGTCTATCTTCGCCAGTCGCCCGGATGGTGGGCACTCCCGTTTCGCGTCGTCTGCGTCGCCTTCGTGGAGGTCTTTCGACGCATTCCGTTCCTGGTCGTGCTGTATCTTGTGCTCTTCTTCATCCAGGCGGTAACAACCGACGCATCGCTCTTCACCGTGGCTGTGATATCAATTTGCATCTATGCGGTCGCCTATACTGCGGAAATCATACGCGGCGGCCTCGAGTCGGTGCCCTTGACCCAGGTCGAGGCAGCCCGGACGATGAATTTCTCGCGGCTGCAGACCACTCTGCTGGTCGTGCTGCCGCAGGCCTGGCCGGTGATCGTGCCGCCCGCCATCGCATTCTCGGTATCCTTCATCAAGGATACCGCGCTGGTCAGCCAGATCGGCGTGTTTGAACTGGCTTTCCGGGGCAAGGAACTGAACAATCAGGGTTTCTCCGGCATTCTGGTTTTCGGCACCATCGCCCTCTGCTACTTCGTCATTTCGTTCCCGCTCAGCATGCTGGGCCAGCATTTGGAGAAACGTCTTGCCACACCTCGAGGTGAGCGGCGTGCGCGCAAGCTACGGCGCGCTTGAAGTCCTCAAGGGAGTCAGCTTCTCGATCGAAAAGGGCGAAGTGATCGCCCTGGTCGGGCCGTCCGGTTCCGGGAAATCGACGGTTCTCAGGGCGCTGGTCGGGCTTACGGCACCCGCATCGGGAGAAGTGCGGATCGGCGGTACGGCAGTCAACTACCGCCACGCCCGGGCGGTGCGGACGGCGCGCGACCGGATGGCCATTGTCTTTCAGCAGTACAACCTGTTCCAGAACATGACGGTGTTTCGCAATGTGACGCTGGCGCCGCTCAAGATCAAGCGGCGCAGGCGGTCCGAGGTGGAGGCCGAGGCGGAACGGCTGCTCGATCTCGTCGGACTCTCGGAAAAGCGCAACGCGTATCCCGACGAGCTCTCCGGCGGTCAGCAGCAGCGCGTCGCCATTGCCCGGGCACTTGCCCTCAAGCCGGAAATCCTGCTCCTCGACGAAGTCACCTCGGCACTCGACCCGGAGCTGGTCAACGAGGTGCTCGATACGATCCGCAAGCTGGCCGGGGAAGGGATGACGATGATTCTGGTCAGCCACGAGATGGGATTCGTGCGCGAGGTCGCGAATCGCGTCGTGTTCATGGACCAGGGGGAAGTGATCGAGACCGGAGCGCCGGCCCGGCTCTTCGACCAGCCGGAAAGCAATCGCGCGCGGGACTTCTTCAGCAAGATCCTTCGGCACTGACCCGGCGGGGCGCGCTCAGGCGAGCGACGAGATGCCCGCGAGGCAGATCGGCGCCGGGCGCCCGAGAATCAGTTCCGAGACCACCAGCGCCGAAATCGGGCCGGCCGTGAAGCCCATCCACGGGAACAGGTTCATGTAGAAACCCGGGCAGTCGGGTACTTCCCCCAGGATCGGCCGCCAGTCGGCGGTTCCATTGACGATGGCCGGCCAGGATCTCACGATCCGCGCCCGCGCCAGCGCCGGCACCACGCCGCAGGCCGTGGCCATGTTGCCTCCGAGGCTATCCGGGCAGACCGACAGCCCCGTGCCGCCATGCTGCCGGGACGGCCATCCGCCCCCGATGAGGCAGACTCCGTTCGCCATCTGCTTGAGGGTCAGACGCCCGCTGGCCGCGTAGACGAGGTGCCTGACGAGGGGACCGGCGGGCTCCGTTGCCGAGACCTGGATCGGATGGCCCTGGACCGCGAATTCCAGGCCGAGATGCGCAGCCACGGTGCCGGCTTCCGCCCCGGCCGCATTCACGATCCGGCCGGCATCGACGGTGCCTTGTCCGAGGAACACGCGGTAGCTGTTTTGCCGCCTTTCGATTCTCTTCACTTCCGTCCCCGTGCGGAGCGTTGCGCCACGGGCTGCAGCGGAGGCTGCAAACGCCCTGGTCGCGGCGAGCGGGTTGGCCTGGCCCTCGCCGGGGCAGAACGCCCCCCCGATCATCCGCGGCGACAGGTAGGGGGCGAGGGAACGAAGCTCCTCCCGGTCCAGAAGCCGGACCTCGGTCCCGAACTCGGTCTCGAGCCGGGCCTTCTTGCGCAACCGCTCCATCTGCTCGTCCGATTCGGCGGCGACCACGCCTCCGGTGCGGCGGAAGCCCACCTCCTGGCCCAGCATTCCGGCGAGTTCGGACCAGAGCTCCGCGCCCTCGCGGAGAATTGTTAGCACGGGAGCGAACCGGCGCGTCCAACCCGATCCAAGGGTGGCGAATTCGTGGACCGGGATCTGCAGGTGGATGGAGCCCGCGTTGGCTCCGGAGGCCTGCCCGTTCAGCTCTCCGCGCTCGAGGAGCAGGACGTCGGCGCCTTCCCGGGCCAGGAAATACGCGGCCGCGGTGCCTGCAATCCCGCCGCCGATGATGACGACATCGCGCTCTTCGGTGCGTCCGCCGGACGGGTGCGGCATGGCGTTGTGCTCCCTGATTGGTCTACAATGCCGGTACACGCGCGGACCACTTCTGGCCGACAGGCCTTCGGCGGTGCGTAGAGAAGAACATCGGAACAGGGGGACGCAAGATGTCAGGAGCCTTTCGCGGAAGCTACACCGTTACGGTCACGCCGTTCACCGAAGATGGTTCCGCCATTGATGTCGAGGCATGGAACTCGTTCATCGACTGGCAGATCGCGGTCGGCGTGCCCGGGATCATCCTACTCGGATCGACCGGCGAATTCCTTACCGTCAGCGACGACGAGCGTTCGCTGCTCGTCGAGACCGCGATCCGGCGCTGCAACGGGCGCATCAAGGTGCTGGTCGGAACCATGAACGCGCACACCCCGACGGCGGTGCGCTATTCGGCGGAGGCCGAAGCGATGGGTGCGGACGGGCTGATGATCATCCCGCCCTACTACTACACGCCGACGGAGGATGAGATCTTCGGCTACTACAAGGCCATCTGCGAGAAGGTCTCGATCCCGATCATGCTCTACAACAATCCCTTCACATCCCATGTCGACATGTCCGCCAGGCTCGTGGCAAGGCTGACCCTCGCCTTCGAGCAGGTGCGGTACATCAAGGAGGCCTCGATGGATGTCGGCCGGGTCTTCGACGTCATCGAGGAGTCGGAAGGCGTGATGAACGTGTTCGCCGGCGAACGGGTGGTCGAGAGCTACGCGCTCGGAGCAATCGGCTACGTGAACCCCTACGGCAACTACATTCCGCTCGCGTCGTCCCGGTTCTGCGACTACATCGTCGCCGGACGCTGGGAGGAGGCAAAGGCGATCCAGCGCAAGATCGACGCCATGCAGCACATCATCCAGGAGGGTCATCCCAGTTACGGCCACCAGTGCTATTCCAAGGCGCTGGCGGCGGCGGCCGGCCATCCGGTCGGCGATGTACGGCCACCGCTGACGACCTTCGCCCAGCTCGGAGACGAGGGCACGGAGCGCCTCGCGAAGCTGACCCCGATCATGACCGAGCTCGAGCGCATGGTTGCCACGTTCGAATCCGAAGCCAAGGCCGCCTGACGCGTCGAGGCGGGATCAGAAGCAGGCCGTCAGCACCGGCCTCGCTCCTTCGCCAGAGCGGGCGGCCGGGACGGAAGGGTTCCGCTCTTCCGCTTGCCTTCATCGCACGTGGCTTGCGCCGTTCACGTCGATGGTGGCGCCGGTCAGGTGCCGGCAGCGGCCCGTGGCGAGGAAGGCGACGAGCTCCCCGAGGTCGCTCGGGGGCACCCATTCTCCCATCTGAAGCCCGGCAGTGACGGCTTCTTCCCCTCCGAAGGACTCGGCAAAATCCTCCGACATGCGGGTGCGCACAACTCCGGGCGCAACCACGTAGGAGAGGATGTTCTGCCTGGCATAGGCGCGGGCGATGGTCTTCGCTGCCGCGGTGATCGCCGATTTGGTCGCTGCGTAGGCGATTCCGTCGGGACTCGTACTGCCGCGGGTCGCGGCCCAGCTGCCGATGCAGATCAGGATGCCGCCGCCGGCGGCCTCGAAGCTGCGCACGGCATTCCGCATGAGACGGGCTGGCGCGAGCAGGTTCACCCGCACGGCTTCGCTCCAGACCGCATCCCATTCGGAATCCTCGGCATCAATGCCGCCAGCGAGACGCATGACCGCGGCGTTGGCAACGAGGACATCCACCCGGCCTCTCCAGGCGATCGCCTGTTCCCAGAGCGTGTCGGCCGCTGCCGGATCCGAAAAGTCCGCCTGAATCAGCTGGTGCCGCCCGGCAGGAATCGATGCGGCCACCGCTTCGGCCCCCGCCCGGTCGCTGCCGTAGTGCACCGCCACATGCGCGCCGTCGCGCGCCACGGCGGTGGCGATCGCGGCGCCGATGCCCTTGGATGCACCGGTTACCACGACCGTCTTCCCCTCGAGGCTTGACATCGTTCCCACTCCTCTCAACTTCGTTTGACAAAGGGCATGCCGGCCAGGGCCGGATGCGCACGGGCATATGGCGGCGGTAGCGGTGTCTCTTCCCCGAGTTCGACCGCCGCGCGCCAGACCCAGCGAGGATCCCACAGCATCGCCCGTGCGAGCGCCACCAAATCCGCCTGCCCGGTGCGCAGCATCGATTCCGCCTGGGTGGCGGAGGTGATCTGGCCGCACGCCATCACCGGCATCTCCGCTCCTTCCCGCAGGTCCCGGGCGAAGCCGGTCTGATAGCCAGGCCCCGTCTGGATCTTCTGGTCCTGCACGAGGCCGCCGCTCGAGACATGGATCAGGTCGCAGCCGAGCGCCTTCAGCTCCCGGGCGAACACGATGGACTGCCGGACATCCCAGCCACCCTCCATCCAGTCGGTCGCGGAGAGGCGAACCGTAACCGGCCGGTCGTCGGGAAAAGCGGAGCGAACAGTCTCGAAGACCTCCAGCGGAAAGTGCATTCGCGCGGAGAGGCTGCCGCCGTACCGGTCGGTTCGCCGGTTGGTCAGCGGCGAGAGGAATTGGTGCAGGAGATAGCCGTGGGCGGCGTGGACTTCGACCAGGCTGAACCCGATTCGCGCCGCGCGCCGTGCGGCCGAAGCAAAACTCTCCCGTACGGATTCCAGTCCAGCTTGGTCGAGAGCGACCGGAGGATTCCAGCTCGGGAGGTAGGGCAGGGCGCTCGGTGCGGCCGGAGTCCATGCGCCCTCCTCCTCCGTCAGCGGCCCGCCGTCCAGCCATGGTGCGCGGGTGGATCCCTTGCGTCCCGCGTGGCAGAGCTGGATGCCGACCGGGGAAGCGCTGACTTTCCGGCAGAGGGACACGGTGCGGGCGAAGGCCGCTTCGTTTGCATCGGAGTAGAGGCCGGTGCAGTCCGGCGTGATGCGTCCTTCTGCGGACACGCCGGTCGCCTCGGCGATCATCAACCCGGGGCTGGCCAGGGCCAGATGCCCCAGATGCATCAGGTGCCAGTCGCCCGGCGACCCATCGGTTGCCGAATACTGGCACATGGGCGCGACCACGATGCGGTTTGCCATTCGGAGGCCCCGCAGTTCGAATGGCGAAAACAGTTGGCTCGGCATCGGGGAATCCTGTGCTCTGGGCGCTGCCATCGGGATGCCGGCGGCGTGCGGGTGCTTCTGGAGAATTAGTTGCGCGGAAGGCGCCCTACAGTGGCAGATGTTCGGCCTGCGGACAATGCGCACCTGCGGAGGCGTTCCGCCGTTGCGACCGCGGTGCCCCCAATGCGGGTTGCGGGCAGCCGGCCCCACACAAGGCGAAGGCGCTGGCCGTGATGCGCGATCGTTCGTCGGGCAGGGAGGCGGACAGAAGCGATTCGCGCCAGTCGGCCGCCGACGGAAATCGACACATACCAGACTTCGGTATGCGGATGCCGGTTCCAGCGTCGGGCTGGCGATTGTTGCGGGCCGGCCGGGCCTCTAGGGAATTCCGCAGTCAACCGGCAGGAGCGCTCCGCTGATCCCGGCCGAGAGGTCGGAGGCGAGGAACAGCGCGGCGCCGGCGACATCCCTCGCGCTCGCCATGCGCTTGAGGGCCGTTTCCTCGGCGAGCACGTGCAGAACCGCCTGGCGCTCCGGCCCGCCCTGGGCATGGCGGGCGTCGATCCGCGACAGCAGCGCATCGGTTGCGATGGGACCGGGAGCAATCGCGTTGACCCGGGTTCCGTCGGCGCCCATGTCGAGGGCGGCCGCGCGGGCAAGTCCGAGCACGGCGAACTTCGTTGCGGAGTAGAGCGCCTGGCGCGGATGGGGCTTGTGTGCGTTCAGCGAGGCCATGACAATGGCTGAACCGGCGCGTGAACGCGCGAGGGCTGGCGCAAAGCACTTGAGAGTCAGCGCGACTCCCGCCACGTTGATCCGGAATGCCGCTTCCCATTCCGCGAGGTCCAGCGAGGCAATCCGGCGCCACGGCGGCACGACGCCGGCATTGGCCACAACGATGTCGACAGCGTCGAGGCTGGCGGCGATATCCGCCATGGTCCGTTCCACGTCCGGAGCAAGGAGGTCGCAGGCGGCTTGCTGCCAGGCGGAGGGAAGGCGGGCTTGCGCGAGGGCCTCCTGCCGGTCAATGATGGTGGGGTGCGCGCCCGCCTCGTGGAAGCAATCCGCGATTGCGCGGCCGAGCCCCCGGCTGCCGCCGGTGATGACTGCGCGGCGGCCCGCGAGGAGGGCGCCAGTGTGTGGGCCGTTTACCGTTTCGTCTCCGGGCATCGGTTCGCTCCCGTGGATGACCATGCTGGGCAGTTGGATACCGCGATCATCGCGAAAGTGCGAACCCGGGAAGCGAGGTGACCGGTCATGGACAAGGGAACTCCGGAGCCGGGTTCGATCCGGGTGGCAATCCTGGGCGGTGGCGCCATCGGGCTCGGCATGGCCGCTGCGATCACCGAAGCTGGTGGCTGGGTCGATCTGGTTGATCCCGACGCGGATGTGCGGGAAGCCGCGCACGAAGGGGTGGAGGCGCAATTCCCGGACATGCGGGTTGCCGGCCATTCATCCAGCTCCGCGGGGGAAGCGCTGTCCCGACTTGGTGTTGCCGCCGGCCTCGATGGCGTTCATTCCCGGCCTTCGATGGTGATCGAGGCCGCAACCGAACGGCTGGAGGTCAAGCGGGCGCTGTTCGCGCGGCTTCTTCGCTGGACCGGCGGAGATGTGCCGGTCGCCTCCACTTCTTCGGCATTGACGGTTTCCGCAATTGTCGATGGGCCGGCGGATCAGGCCTGGTGCCTCAACGCGCATTGCATCAATCCGCCTGCGATCATCCGGGCAATCGAGTGCGTTCCGGCACGAGCGACCCTCCCGGAGGCCATGGATCGTGCGGTCCGGCTTCTGGCAGCGCTGGGATTCCAGCCAGTGCGCCTTCACCGGGAAATCCCTGCCTTCGTTGTCAACCGGCTGCAGGGCGCGCTGCTGCGCGAGGCCTACCGGCTGGTCGGGGCCGGTGTGATCGGCGTCGAAGGGCTCGACCGGCTGGTCACCGAGGCGCTTGGTCCCCGCTGGGCGCTGTCGGGTCCGTTCGAGACCGCTGAGCTCAATACGCGGGGCGGAATTCGTGGGCATGCTGCCCGCATGGGCCCGGCCTATCGGGCCATCGGCGAGGAGATTGGCGAACGGGACGCAGGCTGGTCCGACGAACTGGTCGACGAAGTTGTCGCTCAACGCCGGGCATTGCTTCCCGAGGCAGAGCTTCCTGCCCGTGTTGCCTGGCGGAGACAGGCGCTCGCCCGGCTGATGGCTGCGCGTCGGGCCATTCTTGCGGACGGGCCGGAGTCCGGAGATGGGTGAAGCCTTCACGTTCAACCTCGATGGGAGCCAGGTGGCTGCACGCCCGGGGCAGTCGCTCGCCGCCGCATTGGCCGCGGCCGGAATCCTTGACCTCCGGGAAACGCCGGGCGGCCGGCGCCGAGGCATCTTCTGCGGTATGGGCGTTTGCCAGGATTGCCTTGTCGAAGTTGAAGGAGTTCCCAACCGGCGCGCCTGCATGGAGCGGGCCCGTCCCGGTCTCACCGTACGGCGTCAGCGGGGGCTCCCGGAACTGGACCCGGCGGTTTCCGGGTTCGCCTGCATGGCGCCTTCCGCGTGCCGCACGGAGACGCCGGGCGTACTCGTCATCGGGGCGGGAGCCGGCGGTCTCTCTGCCGCGATCGCGGCAAGCGAGGCCGGGGCTGACGTTCTCGTGATCGATGAGCGCCCGATGGCAGGCGGGCAATTCTACAAGCAGGCGGCCGGAGAGCTGGGCGAGCCGCCTCTCGATCGCCAGCAACAGGATGGCGCGAGGCTTGTCGAGCGGGCGGTCCGGAGCGGCGCGCGCATCCTTTTCGGTGCGGAAGTCTGGGGTGCGTTCGAAGGGCCGGCAGTGCATGCGGCGATCCCGGAAGGCGCCCTGGTCGTGCGGCCCCGAAACCTGATCGTGGCCACCGGTGCCTATGAACGCCCGCGAATGTTTCCGGGCTGGGATTTGCCTGGAGTGATGACGACAGGCGCGGCGCAGGTCCTTTGGCGAAGCTATCGGGTCCTGCCCGGGGCACGGGTCGTTGTGGCTGGCAACGGTCCGTTGAATTTCCAGGTGGCCCGTGAGTTGATGCTCGGTGGCGCGGAGGTTCCCCTTGTAGCCGAGGCGGCGCCGCCGCCCTGGCGGCGTCCCGGGGCCGCCGCGCGAATGATGGCTTCGGATCCTCGTCTGGCCGCGGCCGGTGCCGCGATGCTCGGCTGGCTTGTCGCGCATCGCGCGATGCCGCGCTTCGGGACGCGAATCGAGCGGGTTGAGCCGACCGGCACCCGGCTTCGCGTGCATGCCGTGTCGGGCGCGGGCCGGACCCGCGTCGTGGACGTGGATGCTGTTTGCATGAACCACGGCTTTCATCCCCAGAACGAGGTGCTGCGACTGCTCGGGGCAGAGATGCGCTACGACACCGGGCGGATGCAACTGGTGCCGGTCCGGTCCGGTCGGATGGAGACCCGCGTGCCCGGTGTATTCGCGGTTGGCGATTGCTGCGGCCTCGGCGGCGCCCCGGCGGCACTTGTGGAAGGACGCATTGCCGGCCGCGCGGCCGCAGAGAGGCTGGGAGGCGGATCCTTTTCGACGGGGGACAGCGCGGATCGTCAGGAACTGGAGCGGCACCGCCGCTTCCAGGCAGCGCTCTGGGACGTGTTTGCGGCAGCGTACCAGCGCTTTGAAGACGTCGACCCGGACGCGCTGGTGTGTCGATGCGAGGAAGTCGTCGCCGCAGACCTTCGTGCCTCTGCCGATCGGGAGGGCGCGGGCATCGGTACCGTCAAACGGGAGACCCGCGCAGGAATGGGGCGATGCCAGGGACGCTATTGCGCCCACATCCTCGCTCCGCATCTTGCACGAAGGCACGGGCGGCCGATGGGGGAACGGGAGATGTTTGCGCCGCGGCCTCCGATTAGGCCCGTTGGGATCGAGTCAGTCCTGGCCGCAGCGGGGGCGGACAGCGCCTCGGATCAGGGCGGCCCGTAGCGGTTCTCCTGCTGCTGTACTTTCCGGGCGGGGAAGCGCAAGGAGCCCGTCAGGAGCCCGTCCAGCGGGGATCGTCGACACCGGGCTTCGATCGGGAGGCAGGACCGCGGCCGCTGGCACGCGCATTTCCGGTCTCGTCTTGGGCCGGCACCTCGGAGCCGTGCATTCCGACGTGGTGTCGCCGGCCGAGGGATGCCGCATTCGTGCCCGGGGAAGTGAAGGCAATCGGCCGGCAACCAACCGATTTCGCGGGTCGGGCGAGGCCGTTCCCTCCGGCAGCAGGAGGCTCAACGGGACTCTTCAAGAATGTGCGCCGCGCCCTTTTCTCCGATCATGATCGCAGCGGCATTGGTGTTGGCGGTAACGATTCGCGGCATGATCGAGGCATCGACGACCCGGAGTCCGGCAAGGCCATGGACCCGGAGGCGCGTATCGACGACCGCATCGTCTCCGGTTCCCATCCGGCAGGTCCCGACCGGGTGCAGGAGCGACAATCCTGCCCGGCGGCAGTAGTCCAGTATCTGCTCGTCGCTCTGGACATCCGGACCGGGTGAAATCTCGCTCTCGATATGCCCCGACAGCGGTTCGGTTTGCGAAATTTTCCGTCCGAAGCGCAGCCCGGCGATGGCAGCCCGATGATCGGCCTCCGTGGCAAAGAAGTTGAACTGGATGGCGGGCGGCAGATCCGGATCCGGCCCCTTGATGCGGACGTAGCCGTTCGCGTCCGGGCGCATATGCTCGGCGAGAATCGTGAAGCCGGAAAACGGGCGCGGCTTGAGAGTCTCGTCGGTGCACCAGGCCATGAACGTGACCATCATGTCCGGAGTCCGGATATCGGGAGAAGAGCGGATGAACGTGTTCGAGTAGTTGCCGTTGTCGGCGAAGGGTCCGGTCCGGAACAACAGGTAGCGAAGCAGTTGCACACCGCCGCGGAGCGGGTTGTTGTAGAGATCGTTGACCGTTTCCTTGAGCCTGGAACGGAACTCCAGTCCGATCCCGAAATGATCCTGCAGGTTCTCGCCCACTCCGGGCAATTCATGCACGGGTTCGATTCCGTGCCTGCGGAGCAGGCCGGCCGGGCCAACGCCGGAGAGCTGCAGCAATTGCGGGGAATTGAAGGTTCCGGCGCAGAGGATGACTTCGCCGAGCGCGGTTGCCTCGCAGTGGCCGGAACGGTCGCGCCAGGCAATGCCGGTTGCGCGCTTGCCGGAGAACAGAATCCGCTCGACCATCGCGTGGAGCACGATATGGATGTTCTGCCGGGCGGGCCGTTTCAGATAGCCGGCTGCGGAACTCCACCTTCTCCCGCGCCGTGTCGTGGTCTGCACGTAACCCGTTCCAAGTTGCGAGGCGCCATTGAAATCCTTGTTGCGGGGCACGCCGAGGCGTTCGGAAGCCGCGTGGAACGCCTCGCCCAGGCGGTGTCCGGACGGCAGATCGGAGACTGAAACCGGACCGCCGGCACCGTGCCAGTCGTCCGCTCCACGCTCCTGGTCCTCGCAGGACTTGAAGTAGGGAAGCACGTCCTCCCAGCCCCAGCCGACGCATCCCTGCGCCTTCCAGCCGTCAAAATCCTCGGGCTGGCCGCGCATGTAGATCATTCCGTTGATCGAGGCGGTGCCGCCGAGCACCTTGCCCCGAGGTTGAAACAGGCGCCGGTTGTTCAGGTGCGGTTCGGGTTCGCTGGTGTAGCACCAGTTGATCGACGGATTGGCGTAGAGCTTCGAATAGCCAAGCGGGATATGAATCCATGGACTTCGGTCCGGACCGCCGGCCTCGAGCAGCAGCACCCGCTTTCCTGCTTCGCCAAGCCGGCCGGCCACCGCGCATCCGGCCGAGCCAGCGCCAATTACGATGTAGTCATACTCGTTGCCGGCCGCCGCCAATCTCGCATCCTGTGTGTTCAGTTGCGGGTCGGGCCTGGGTTCGGCTGCAAGGCCAGGGGCGTCCACCGAGCCAGGCAAAGCGAGGAGCGGAGAAACCGGCCCTGCATTGGTCAGGCGCTTCCTTCAATCGGGACCCAGCAACCCGCGTTGGCCGAGTCGCGAATCCCGTCAATGACGTGCTGGATGCGGAGTGCGTCGCGAAAACCGGGATATGCCGGCGTGCCGGAGGCGATTGCCGCGAGAAAACGCGAAACCTCGATGATCTTCATGTCATTGAAGCCAATCTGGTGCCCGGGCGCGGGGCAAAATCGCCCGAAGGGCGGGTGTTCCGGTCCGGCCTCGATCCTGGTGTACCCGGATCTTCGTCCGCAGGGCCTCCAGACATGGAGCTCGTTCATCCGCTCCTGCGAGAACCGGATCGCGCCCTCGGTGCCGGTGATTTCGAAGGATAGATCCATCGTCCGGCCGGTGGCCGCCCAATTGGCTTCAAAGGCGCCGACGGTGCCGTTCTCGAACCGCAGGATCGCATGGGCGCAGTCGTCGACCAGGACCGGCAATCTGCGTTCCGACCCGGCCTTCTCGGGTCGCTCCGGGATGATCGTCGTCAGTTCGCCGAAGGCTTCGCGCACCGGCCCGACAAGATAATGCGCCATCGCCACGATATGGCTGCCAATATCGGCCAGGGCGCCGCCGCCCGCGGGATCGGTACGGAAGGAATGCGGGATCGCCGGATCGGCCATGTAGTTCTCCGCGTGGCGGCCCCGAAACCCGGTTACCGTGCCGATTTCGCCACCGGCGATCATGTCGGCGGCGCAGGCGATCATCGGGTTGCTGAGGAAATTGAAGCCGACCATCGTCGGCGTGCCACGGGATTCGGCCGCCGCCGTCATGCGCATCGCAGCAGCCTTGTCCGTGGCGAGCGGCTTCTCGCAGTACACAGCCTTGCCGTGGGCAATTGCATCCAGCGCGATTGGCTCGTGCAGCGCGTTCGGAGCGGTGATCGCCAGGATGTCCACGTCACTGGACGCGGTCAGCACACGCCAGTCGTCGGTCCATCGGGCGAATCCGAGCGCTGCGGCGTTCCGTGCCGCCGCTTCAGCATCGATGTCCGCGAGGAGGCGCAAATCGATCTCGAAGGGAATATCGAAGATCCTGCACACATTGCGGAAGGCGTTCGCGTGGCATCGGCCCATGAAGCCTGCCCCAACCAGTCCGACGCCGAGCGTGCCCCCTCCGGTCATGATGCGTGCCCCTTCCACCGGGTATCCGGCCGATGCGTCACAGGTGTCGGTCGAGGCTGCATCTAGCGCCGGGCGGCCTTGATGTTGTCAATCCAGACCGCGGCAATGATGACCATGCCGATCAGCACCTGCTGCCAGAAGGATGAAACCCCGAGCAGGTTCAGGCCGTTGGTGATCATCGCCATGACCAGTGCACCGACCAGCGAAGTCAGGACGATTCCCCGTCCGCCGGTGAAGCTGATGCCGCCAATGATGACCGCTGCGATGGCCTGCAATTCGATTCCCATGGCCACGTTCGGTGGCGTGGAGGCCAGGCGTCCGACCATGACCACGGCGGCGATGGCGCTGAGAAAGCCGCTCGCGGTATAGATCAGGATCTTGCGTTGATCGACATTGATTCCCTCGAGGCGGCTGACCCGTTCATCGCCGCCAATGGCGTACACATGGCGGCCGAACCTTGATCGCGACAGGATGAAATGGGTGACGGCATAGGTGACGATCACGAAGTAGATCGGAATCGGCAGGCCCAGGATCTTGCCGTTGCCGATGTAGAGGAAGAACGGTACCAGAACCTGGTAGGAAACACCCTTGGTGATTACCAATGCCATGCCGCGGGCGATTCCAAGCATTCCGAGAGTGGCGATGAAGGGCGGAATCCGCCCCCGGGTTATGACCAGCCCGTTGATCAGGCCTGCCAGCGTGCCGATGGCGACGCCGCCGCAGGTCGCGAGTACCGGGCTTACCCCGTGAATGACCAGCCAGCCGGTGGAAACCGCCGAGAGCGCAAGGACCGATCCGACGGAGAGATCGATGCCGCCGGAAATGATCACGATCGACTGCCCGGCCGCGAGGATCGCGACGATTGACACCTGCTTCATCAGGTTGGTGCTATGAGCGCAAAACTCCGTTAGATTTGGATTTGAGGTTCCGTCGCTGAGGGGTTTGGGTGCCCTAGCGTAGCGGGCAAGTCCGGGATATTGAAGAGCTTTCCCATGTGTCTGGGATATTTCTGCGCGGCGTTTCGCGCGTCTTTTGCGTCCTTGCGGACTTGCCCCCTGTCGATGCAAGCGAAGCGCTTCGCCAAGGTGGTTTCTCCGTTCAGAATGATCTCCATATAGTGAGAGCTCTTCAGATTCTTCACCAAGGGCGCATCGGCGAGCATGGCGGTCAATCTGCGCGCCAATGCGCAGGTACCGCTTCTCCTGCGGTCGTCTCGTTTCAGGTCTCGGAAGAATTGCTCCATGAGATTGTTGGTGCGTTGCGGTTGAATCTGAACGCTTCCGTGAGCGCAATGAACGGTTATCGGGTCGGCAAAGAGCTTGTCCTGGTATTTGTCGATCTGTCGGACCATTTTCCCGTAGGTCTTGTCGGTGTCCGCGAGATGCCTGATCGCTCTGCTGTTTCGGAAAGCGGTCACCTTCTCCCGGATGGTTTGGAGATCCGTTTCGCCCGTGTCCTTGAGGCCGCCCTTGGTGTCTGGCAAGGCGATGCGCATCGCCTCGCGGAACTGTTCGAACACGATCATTCTGTGCTGCATCAGCGTCGCGATGTGTGACAAGTCCGGGTCCTTCAGGACCTGGCGCAGCGATGGAAGGGTGATCGTGCTGGCCATGGGTCCCGGCATTTGCGTCTTGATCTTTTTGAGAGCGGGCCAGGCATGCGCCAAGCGCTGATAAAGATTGAAATGAGGCCGATCGAAGGGGAATCCCAAGCCGTTTCCCTGGCTCTTGGCTTCCACAATCCATGCCGCGATCAGATAGGCTTCCACCGCTGGCGGCGGCCTCATCCCCTGCCGCTCCGCCTCGCCGGCGCGCAGATAGCGATGGAGGCTGCCAGTGTATTCCTGGTTGTTGTCAATGGCTGCCTTGAGTTCCCGCACCATGTTTCGCAGGGTTCCTCGAACGTTGTACGTCCTCAGGCGCCGCCGGATGGCGTTGTATGGGTCGGCCATCAAATCCTTGCCGATGTCTCTCAGGAAATGGAAATGGCAGACGGTGCCGGGAACTGCGGGAAAGACCTGTGCAACAGACTTCAGGATGGCGGTGCCCATGTCGTGAACCAGAGCAATGGGGTCCCCGTAGGCCGCCCGGACATCCTGGAGGAACGGAATGATCTGGTCGGAGTTTTCTGAAGGGATCTTGATGTTTCCGAGCACGATGCCGGACAATTCATCGATCGAACTCATCAGATGTGGGCTGTTTCCCTCGCAAGTGCCATCGAGATGCAGGATGTACCCGCCCCGCGACATCTGCATGAACTGTTTCAGCGATGCCTGGCTGTCCCGGTGCGCTCGGGACAGATAGACGATGAACTGCCGGCCAAGTACCTCGATCTCGCGCAACGAAATCGCGACATGGCGCAGCGCGAGCGCGGCCTGAACCGCCCGTTGGCTTTGACAGTGCTCGAACCGCGCCCGGCCCACATATTCGATCACGTCAAAACCGAACTTGCAGTGCGGCGCAACGAGGCGGTCGAGTTCGCCGGGCTTGACCACCCGCTTGCAGCGGCCACAGGCCCGGTACTTGAGGCGCGCATGGAACGTGCCGATATGGAGGGTTGCCACCGTGCGTCTTGCGGTCTTGTATGGCTTCAGCTCGCCGCCACAGGCGCAAGAGACCGCCCTCGGCTGAAAGTCGAACACCGGGGGGACGGGAAACAGATTGCGGGGGGCACAGGTCTCGATTTGTTGCTGGATCGCCCGTTGGAGTTCCTCGATCAGGAAGGAGGCACCGTTTTTTTTCCCGCCAACGCGGTGAGCACCTGATCGACCTGGGCCCGTGTCACGTATCGTCCCCGGCCGCGGAGCGCCTGTGTGATGGCGGCATGATCCAATTCCCATTGATGGCCGCGTATCGCCGTGGCCAGCACGTCGATGACCAACTCGCCAGGCAACGCGCCGCCGGTCCGGATGGCGCGGAACTGATGACGCGCCGCCATTTGTTCCTCGGCGCGGACCGGGTCCCCACTGAGATACACATAGACGCCGTCGAAAGCGTTGCGGGTGATCGCACCCTCGCGCACCAGAGCCAGCGGCGCGTTCTGCACACGGAGTTTCAGGGGCGCTTCCAGCTCATTGAGCGTGTATCCGGCGGCGGAATGCCCGACCCATGCCGCAATGGTGTCTTTCAAATTGCCGCACTTGGAGAAGCCGATGCCCTGGTGCCACCACAAGCCCGCCTCGTCAAAATCCGGGATTTCGGACAGCGTGTAATGGGCTCCGGCATGGGTGTAGCTTGCGAGGTAGCCCAGCGTCTTGAGGCGGCGGTACACACTGGAGCGCGAAGGATTTCGCAGCACCTCCACCAGTTCGGGCAGGGTTGCGACAAGGTGCTTCTTGAAGTGGGTGCGCAGCGCCTTGGCGGCATCGGACTTGGAGAGCATGGCAATCACTCTGTTATAGTTTAGCAACAGGATAGTACACTATATCAAACTGTGGCTGAAACTGCACGGAAATGAGGGTGTTCTTACGGAAATTGGACGGGATTGAGGGCACCGGAGAAGAATCGAGCAGTTTCGATGCTGGCGGCATGAAACAATTGCGATTCATATATTACACAAATTCAATGCGTTAGAGGAACTTAACGGAGTTTTGCGCTCATAGGGTTGGTGATATTGCCGACCGTCAGAAAGAATGGCGAAAGGATCGACAGGACGAGGCCAATCAGGCAGGCAACGAGCGCGATCCATGCCAACGGGTATCGCTTCAGCCGCTCCATATATGACAGGTACAGTGCCCGGCTCATGGGTCTGCGCGCTCCTCCGCGCCAATCAAGGCGCTCTCCACTGCCTTGCCCGTAATGATCATGGAGACGATCTCGTCCTGGGTGCATGCGGTGGTCGGACAGGTCACCACGTTGCTCCCGCCCTTCAGGATCGAGATCCGGTCGGTGAACTGTAAGCGACTTTTTTACCCCCTGCTGAAGGATATTGGGCGTTTCGTGTGGGTGTGCCGTTGTTGATTTGGATTGGGTTTTGGGGTTGCTTCGAGCGTGTCCCTGGACTCAGGGTCCTGGGGCTGGACTCAACGAAACGGTTGTGTTACGCTGCCCGGCATGGACCGGATAGTACAAGGCCGTTGTGTCGGCTCTGCGGAGTTGTCGGAGATCCGTGCGCTGTTGTCGGCGCACCCGGAGTGGGGCCGCTCGCGGCTTTCGGTTGCGCTGTGCGAGCGCTGGGGCTGGCGGGACGGCCGTGGCCGTGTGAAGGATATTGCCGCGCGTTCGCTGCTTCGCAAGCTTGCGGGAGAAGGTCTGATCCGGCTCCCTGCGTTGCAGTACCCGGGCCGCGGAAGCCGTCGGCACAGCGCGGCGGCGCGTGTCGGGCTGGAGGTTGACTGGTCGGTATCGGAGGCGTATTCGGGTCCGCTGTCGGCGCTCCTGCCCGTTTCTGTATCGGTTGCGGAAGGTTCGGACCGCCAGCTTCTGCACGCGATTTTGGAGCGGTTCCACTATCTCGGGCTATCGACGCCGGTGGGGGAGAACATCGGGCACCTTGCGCGGGACCGTCGGGGCCGGATCGTGGGCTGCTCGCTGACGGGGGCTGCGGCATGGCGCTGCGCGGCGCGGGACCGCTGGATCGGATGGAGTGACGCGACGCGCGGGGCGGGTCTGTGCCTTGTGGTGAACCAGCAGCGCTTTCTGATCCTGGACGCGGTTCGGGTTCCGCATCTTGCGAGCCATGTGCTTGCGCGGGTGGCACGTCGGGTGGGCGCGGACTACGAGGAGCGCTACGGGCATTCGGTCCATTTGCTGGAGACATTCGTCGATGTGTCGCGGTTTGCGGGGACGTGTTACCGGGCGGCGGGCTGGCATGACGCGGGGCTGACGACGGGGCGCAGCCGGAACGGCCGTCCGGGGCTCTCGGTTCCGCGCAAGCGGGTTTTTCTGCGGCCCCTGCGGCGGGATACCGTGGCGCGGCTGCGGCAGGAACGGTGACTGGTTTGGGGCCGCCGGAAGACCACGCCGGGGGAGCGGCGGAGCTTCACCGGCCTGGCGTCGGAGGAGAACGCACGGCTGCTGGAGCACCGCGAACACTGGATGGGGGAGACGGAGGCACTGCAGGACGCGCTTGCGCGATCGGATCGCGGCAAGGCGCGGCTGGAGTCGGAGAATGCGCAGTTGCGCCGGGAACTGAAGAAGGTCAGGTCTACTCTGGACGAGTTGCTGGAGCGATTCCAGACGGCCGTGCGCACCGCGCGTCGGTTTGCGGGGATGCTGTTCAGTTCGTCGTCGGAGCGCCTGGGGGGTTCGGCCGAGACGGTTGTGTCGGAGGTGGAGCTGGATTGTCCTGCCTTTATCTGGGACGATGATCCGACCGGAGGACTGGCGGGCGGCGGCGCGGCGAATGGCGAAGCCGTGGATCCCCTTCCCGAGGAGCGCGCGGCACCGCGGCCACGCAAGCGTGGCCGCCCCCGGGGAGCGACGGGCGGCCGGAAGATCGGCAAGGACGTTCCCACGATCACCTGCCACCTGGAGCCGGAGGCGGCTGCCTGCCCGTCCTGCGGCGGCGAGCGCAAGACGATCCGGACCGAGGCCGCGGAGCGGGTGCATTATGTCCCGGCCAGCTACGTTCGGGTCGTGATCGAGCGTCCCGTGCTCGGCTGCGCCCGGTGCCGCCACGCCGCACCGGAGCAGGCACCGGCACCGGACTGGCTGATCCCCCGCGGACTGCCCACGGAAGCCTTGATGGCGCACACCATGGCGTCAAAGTTCCAGGACCACTTCCCCTCCTACCGCCTGTCGCAAAGGCTTGCCCGCCACGGCATCCTCATCGGCGATGCCACCCTCAACAGCTGGATCGCCCGGGGCTTCGAGATCCTGCAGCCGCTCTATGACGCCATCAAGGCGCATGTCCTCAGCGCCGACCGGCTGTTCCTCGACGAGACAACGGTCAAGTTCCTCGAACCGGGCTTCGGAAAGGCCCGGACCGGCTACCTCTGGGCCGCGCTGCGCGACGACCGCACCTTCGCCGGGCCGGCGCCGCCCGCGGCGCTCTTCTGGTCCGGCCCGGGGCCTATCAATCTATCACACTTGACTCCGGGACTTCTCCTTTCGTTTTTTTCCTGTTCCATTCCTGCATGGCCTGGATGGCGAAGACGGCTTGAGACAGGAACTTCACGCCTTCCCAGAGCTTCTGCGTGCCGGGTAGCGGCTGGCGCTTCGAGGGATGGAAGCCCGCCAGGCCGCCGGTGAGCACGACGAAGCCCGCGATGGTCATGTCCGGCGGTCCCCGGGGCACCTTGAAGCCATAGCGGGAGGCGAGGGCACAGAGTGCCCGGATGTCGTCCTCGGTGACATGTCGGCTGGCCGGGTCGTCCGGCCTCTCGCGGGCCAGGAGGGAAAGGTCCCAGACCCGGAAGGCGGTGATCGCGTCAAAGGCGAGACACTTGCGCAGGTCGTCGGCCTCGTCGAGGCGGCGGTCCTCGATGCGGGTGCCGACCTTCAGCGCATGGAAGAACCGTTCGATCCGCCAGCGCAGTTCGTACCAGCGCAGCACGGTTCGGGCGGTGTCGAGGTCGGCCTGGCCCTCGGTGGTCAGCAGCATCCAGTGCAGCGGTTTGTTCTTCTGCTTCCTTTGCTTCGATGCCGGCAGCGCCGGGCGACGGGGCGGGTCCTCCTCAAGGGCCGAGACGGCGATCATGCGGACCGGTGGTTCACTCTCCCGGTCCTTCGGGGGAAGCAGGTCCACCGGCGTGCAACGCAGGGTCAGCTTCGCCGTGCGGCCGCGCCGACGGTTCGGTCCCCCGCAGGCGGGCACCTCGATCTTCCGCCCGCCCACCGGGTCCGTCTCCAGCACATGGTCCCACAGGTCCGCGTCTCCGCCCGAGGCCAGCGCCACCCGACGCTGCGTCCCTCGGCTGGCCCGGACCAGCAATGCCGCCCCGGTCTGCTCCGCACGCGAGAGCAGCTCCCAGAAGTCGCCCTCGCGGTCGCAGACCGTCACCACCCGGCTGTCCGGGCAGGCGCGCGCGAGTTCCTGCGCCCGCTCCAGGCCGTCCACCCAGCGGACACTGTCCTTGTCATCGGCCTGACGGAAGTCGGTGTCCACCGTATACATCCCGAGAGGCCGGCCCACCGCGTTCACCGCCACGCCGAAATGGGCCAGGATGCCCGCGCTGCCCTTGCCGCCCCCGCCAAGCTCGTCGAGGCCCGACGTCGTTGACAGGCCGTCATAATTCAGCGTCGTCGTGTCCTGAACAGCCAGCACAAGCCGCTCGGCACCGCACCGCTCAACCGTCTGCTCGAAATGCGAATCCAGAATGTGGTCCATCGTCACCGCGTCATTGGACAGCAACCGGTAGGCCGCCGTCTGCTCCGCCCGCCCCGGGAAGATCGACGGCAGATGTTCGCCAAGCCGATTGACCCAGGCCGCACCCATCTGCGAAATCCGACGCCGGATCCGACCGTCAGGGTGCGTGCTCCGCCCGTATTCCCGTGCCGCCCATCCCCCCGCACAATATATCGATCCGGACCAGCCGAGAACGCGCTCCGGCTCACCGCACAGAACCTGTTGCCAGCCCTCCACGAGCGGCCGGAGCCAGACCGCGCGGCGCACCCCCGAACGGCGCCCCGAAGTCAGCTGCGGGCAACACTTCCACCCCGCGGCCCGGTAACTCAGCCCGGACTGCCCCGGCCCCGTGAAACTCTGCACCAGCACCGGCCGCTCACCGTAGGCCGCCGCCCAGTCGTCGGCAATCCGGCCCGTCGCAAGACGCAGAACCCGCGACGCAAGACCCTTCACCCGAACACCCGGAAGCAGCAGAAAGCGATGGTTGCACACAACCCTGCCGATGTTGGCCACGCGGGCATCGCCCGACCAGCCGACGACATCGTCGCGCGGCCCAAGCTGCATCCCCGCCGCTGTGAAGCCAATGCCGCCCAGCACCCCATACCGCTCCGAACGAACCCGGTAACGGACCTGCCCTCCCGGCGGCCGGCGCCATCCCTCCGGATGATGCGTCTCGATCATTGCCTCCCAGCGGCGGCGCTCCTCCGGTGACGCCACCGGCTCAAGCGACAGCGGACCGAGTTCCCGAAGCGAACACGAGACAGAACTGTCGGCGAAGTCCGATGCCGGGCGGGCGTGCGGATCAAACTCCATCGCCTCCGCTTCCGGCAGGCGCACACCCAACTCCTCCGCCAGGCGCGGCAAGAGCTTGCGCGCCGACGCAAGACACAGCCTGCCGACGCGGCCAAACCAGTTCTCCTGAAGACAGAGCTCCCGGGCCAGCGCACTCCGCGACAGCTCACCGCTGTTGCAGGCGGTCTTGAACCACTCTACCGTCTCCGCTGAAATCTGACGCATGCCAATCTGCATGCCCGAATAAATCGCACGAAATCACCCGCGAGTCAAGTGTGTGAGCTTGATAGGCCCGGGGCGCGGAAAGGCCATCCCGGAAGCCATGCTGCGGGACTTCGCCGGCCTCGCCCAGGTCGATCGCTACGCCGCATACAACATCCTCGCCGACCCCGCGCGGCCCGCCGGACCCGTCTTCCTTCAGTTTTGTATGACGCATTGGAGACGCAAGTTCCACTATCTGACGGAATCCCGCTTCCGCAATGAGGCCCTTGCGCGGATCGGCAAGCTGTTCGCCATCGAGAAGCCCATCCTGTTCAAGCATCCCGATGAGCGCCTCCGCGTGCGGCAGCTCGAGTTGAAGCCCGCCTTCGAACAATGGAAGGCGTTCCTCGAGGCCGCCGCCAGCCGCCTGCCCGAAGTCTCGGCGGAGGCCGCCGCCATCCGATACGGCCTCGCCGACGGCGTCTGGCCGGGCTTCATCCGCCTGCTCGACGACGGCCGCCTCGACCTGCACTCCAATCGCGGCGAAAACGCCCACCGACCCGTCAAGCTCACCATGCGCAACTCCCTGTTCGCCGGATCCGAGAATGCCATCGACATCTGGGCTCGTGCCAACACCCTGATCACAACATGCCGCCTCAACAACGTCGACCCGGAAGCATGGCTCACCCATGTCCTGGTTCAAATCCGCGACGGGTGCAAGGATGTCGAAAGCCTCATGCCATGGCAGCCCTTCAAACCGCCGGGGGATCAATGCCTCGCCATCTGCGGAACAATCCTCAGCCCCGAACCGCACGCCGAGGGGCCTTGAGGCCCCGCCAGTCACAGACATCGAACAGCGCCGAGAACTCTACTCGCGAAAGCCGCAAAAGACCCTCCGACACCGGCGGCCAGCGGAACGAACCCCGATCCGGCCACTTCGCAACCAGCACCATCCCGCTGCCGTCGTGGAACAGTACCTTCACCCGCCCCGGACGCCGCGAGCGGAACACCAGCACGACCCCCGAATCCGGTGCAACACCAAGATGCTCCCGCGCGTAGCTGCTTAGCGCCGCGATCCCGCGGCGGAAATCAACCGGATGCAACGCAAGGTACACAGCAGAACCATCGCCAACCCCAAGCATGACAACCTCCCGGAATGCAAATGCCTTCCCAGAAGATGGTGCACTCCGCAACTCACCGAAAGCAGGGGGAGAAATAGTCGCTTACGGTGAACTCGTAGACGTCATGGATGTCGTGGCTGATCCAGAAAATGCCGCGGCCGCTTTGCTTGAGTTCCTGGATCAGGTCAATGACCAGCCTTGTCTCCTCCATGCCCAGCGCCGCGGTTGGTTCGTCCATGATCAGGATTCTGGCGTCGAAATAGACCGCACGGCCGATGGCGATCGACTGCCGCTGGCCGCCAGACAGCTTTTCGACCTCCACGTCCAGGGACGCGATGCGGATGCCGAGCTTGTCGAGGATGGCGCCGGTCTCCTTGTGCATGTAGCGCTTGTCGAGGACGCCGAACCGTTCCGTTTCTCGTCCCATGAAGAGGTTGGCCGGGGCATCGAGGTTGCCGCAGAGCGCCAGCTCCTGGTAGATGGTCTCGATTCCGTGGTCACGGGCATCGTTGGGATTGGAGATTTCCACCTCCTCTCCCCGTATGAAAATTCGCCCAGCGTCCGCTTGTTCGGCTCCCGCCAGAATCTTGATCAGCGTGGACTTGCCGGCGCCGTTATGGCCAAGGATGCCCATCACTTCGCCTGCGCGAAGCTCGACATCCACGTTCTTCAGTGCTCGAAGTCCGCCGAAGTTCTTGCTGATCCCCTCCATCCGGACCAGTGGCGCATCGTCAACCATGCTGAGCTCACACATCGCGACAGAACCAGCCGGCGACTGCGAGGCCGCCGGCCAGCCAATCATTGTTGAATGCGTTACTGTAGCGAGATTCCGCGACCTGCCAGATATTCGTCGGTGACGTCATCCATCAGCATGATGGTCGAGGGAACGACAATCCACGCCTCAAGCTCCATGTCCTTTACGACCCGGTTGTAAGCCGCGACGACAGCCTCGTAGCCAACCATGTCGGTGTTGCCGTCGATGGTGGCATCCAGTTCTCCGGATCTCAGGGCCGCCAGCGCCGAGGGAATGGCGTCGTCGCCCACGACCAGGATCTGGTCGAGCTTGCCGGCGCTCTTGACTGCCTGCACGGCACCGAGCGCCATCAGATCGTTCGACCCGATGATCGCGTCCACATCGGGATGCGCCTGGAGGATATCCTCGGACGCTTTCAGGCCTTTTTCCTGGTCCCAATCGGCGGAAATCGAGGCAACGATCTCGATGCCTTCAGCTGCGCCGAAGACTTCAATCATTCCTTCCAGCCGCAACTCGGCAGTGGAGCTGCCGCGGAATCCTTCCAGGATTGCAACCTTCCCCTTGCCGCCCAACTGCTCAACCACATACTCGGCCATGCCCATGAACGACTGCTTTTCGTCGAGCCCTACGAAGGTCTCGATCTGCGCCAGCCCTTCCTCGGCCCTCGTATCCGCCGTGATTACCGGAATTCCGGCACTGTTGGCCTCCAGGATCTTCGGGATCAACGCGGTGGCGTTCATCGGCACCAGGACGATCGCATCGGGGCTCTTGATGATTTCGGTCTCGACTACGGCAATCTGCCCCTCGATGTCGCCGTTGAACTGCGCCGATACCCAGGTCAGGTTGATGCCCAGCTCGTCGGCGGCCCGTTGCGCGCCATCGCCCATCCGGGCGTAATACGGATTGGTCATATCCTTGACGATGAAGGAAATGTTCACGTCATCAGCGGATGCGGCCGAAGTTCCGGCAGCCAGCCCTGCGGCCGCCATTATCATCAGCGCGGATCGGGCTAGTCGGTGTGATGGTTGCAGCTTCATGTCTCTCCCCTGAAATAAACGATGTTGTTTGCAGGGATGGCCGAGCGTTGCCTGGCTGCGCCAGACGCTCATCGCAGGCCGATTCTCCCCACTAATCCATTCTGGAGAGCGCGAGGAACTATGCAAGCCAAAAAGATATCCATCATGGACATCGCGTCCGACAGGTATCGGGCCGTGCCGCAGTGTCGTTCGTCCCTGCGCGTGCTTCGGGCATGCCTGCCCTTTCCCTGCGGGTCGACTCCAGGGGTCCGGGGCAGCGCCCTTCCGGCGCATGGGGCCGCGGTCCGATTGGCGTGGGCTCTCCCCCGGAAACGCCTTGTGGACGAGATCGGTCGACCCGGGAAAGCGTGATGGGGCCGGATGGCATCCTCGGGCGCCGCATGGAAGAATGGGTAACGTCCGGCATGGTTCTCCCGAGCCCGCGGCCGATTGGCGCCCAGGGGGAGGAAGGAAGTCCCATGCGCGTTCCGGCCGGACCGGGAACCCAGATCCTGATGAGGAGCGGAGGCACTGGCATGGATATCGGCGTCATTGTGAACCCGATCGCCGGAATGGGCGGATCGGTCGGGTTGAAGGGGACGGATGGGCCGGGTGTGCTCTCCGAAGCCCGGGCGCGCGGGGCGAAGCCCTTGGCCGGGGCCCGGGCACGACGGGCGCTGGCTGTACTGGCGGACGCTTGCCCTGGCGCCCGCATCGTGGCTGGTGCGGGGAGCCTGGGATGGTGTCACTTCCAGGGATTGAATCTCTCCCTGGTCGAGGTGCCGACGAATGGGGTCGAAGACGCCGCGGCTACCCGGTTGCTGGCTGCGGCGATGGCGGAGCGAGGCATTCCTGTCATCGCATTCGCCGGCGGCGACGGCACGGCACGCGATCTCCTGGCAGCGGTCGGGCAGCGAGTTGCAATCCTGGGAATTCCGTGCGGCGCGAAGATGCATTCCGGTGTATTCGCCGTTTCTCCGGAGGCTGCGGGAAGGGTGCTTGCCTCCCTGGCATCCGGGTCGGGCGGGCGCATCGACTATCCGGAAGCGGAGATCATGGATGTGGATGAAGCGCTCCTGCGAGAGGGCCGGCTCAGTTCACGCCTGCATGGTTATGCCCGAATTCCGCGAATTCAGCACCTGATTCAGTATCCGAAAGGGGCGCGGCCCGCCGATGACGAGTCCATGCTCGACGCGCTGGGGCGTGAAATCGCTGATGAGATGGAGTCCGGGGCAACCTACCTGATCGGCCCGGGAACCACCGCGAAGCGGCCGGCAGTGGCGCTGGGCATCGAAGGGGAGCTGCTTGGCGTCGATGTTCTTCGCGACCGGCGGCTGGTTGCCCGCGACGTGACCGGCAGGGCGGCGTTGCAATTGGCTTGCGGGACTCCGCTTAGAATAATCGTTGGCGTGACCGGCGGGCAGGGATTCGTGTTCGGACGCGGCAACCAGCAAATCGGCGCGGAGGCGATCCGCCGTTGCTGGCCGGACGCGGTGACAATACTGGCGGGTTCCGCCAAGCTTGCCTTGCTGCCGCAACCGTGGCTGCTTGCGGATACCGGAGACCAGGCGCTGGACGCAGCATTGTCGGGCTACGTCCGGGTGCGCACCGGGCCGCAGCGCTCCACCATGATGCGAATCGGCCTGCCGAGCGCCAATGCTGCGGCTGCGTAGGGAGTCTCGACCGGGCAAGACTTGAAACACGCGTAGGTCCCGGGCTGTCGGAGCAGGATGGGCTTCGCTCGCGGAAGCATTCCATGAGAATGCGGCAACGGCGCGCGAGGGATTGCAGCAATGTTGCCGCCCCGAACCGGGAGAAGACTCTCCGGCGGGGTTTCTACTGGAAGAAAGCGGCCTCTCGGGGTCCCAAACGGCGATCCCGGGCAGGTGGATTTCGTTCCAATCGCTCCTGTGGTCATTGTCGATGCGGTGCCATCAGCGATGAATGGTCACGTTACAGGGCCAGTCGCGGCGGCGGGTGTTGTTTCTCCCCTTAATCCGTAGGAAGGAGGGGGATTTTCCCGGAGAATTTCGCGCACGGATTGGTAGCAGAACGGAATAATTCGGAGCAGCGTGGGCGTTTCCTTTCCAGGCAGGATGATATCCGGGTTGGGTGGCTGCGGGTCGGGTTCCTCCGGGCAGGGGAGTGCCGCGCCGGCGATTTTCGTTTTTCAGGTACAAGGGTCGGCTCGCGCGAGTGCAATCGCCGGGCCGTGGGCGGCCAGTGGGTGCGGAGCGGCACCGGGGGAGTGGGTCGAGTGGTGTGGAAGGACAGTCGAGGTGGGCCTCAACGGAGGAAACAGACGACGCGGGATCGGGATGTCGGCGTAGCACGGCGTGGGCACGGCGGTGCACGTCAGTCGCGGAGGACTTTAGGTGTGGGAGTCGGGGGCACCGTTCGGCGGTGCGGGGTAAAGCCGCGAGCGGGCGAGCGGGTCTGGTAAAGCTGCTTTGTTAGTACTGTGACATGGTTACGGAAGAAAATTCGAGAATGCGGTTGCCTTTTGACTGGGATCGGGCGAGTATTCGTAATATCGGTTGCCGCTGCTTGGGCGGGCCGGCGAGTCGTTATTGCAGGTGGGGCAGGTCAGAATATGGCGCGCAGCGATCTGATCGTTGAGTTAGTGAAGGCTGGGGTCAGCGGTGATCAGGCCTCCGTGCGTGAGACTGCGGAGGCGATTGCGGCGGAGGAACGTGCGAAAAAGCATTCGGCTGTCGCAGACCGAATCGCCAGGGTTCTCACCAACGCGGACCGGTCGGGGATGCCCGGACAGGCGCGCCATGGCGGCGTGCGCTTGCGCGATGGCTCAGGAGGAATCCAGAGGCGGGAACCGCATCGACCGTTGGCGGACTTGTTCCTAGAGATTTCCACACGGGCCGCGTGTCTGGAACTCATCGAGGAACAACATCGAGCCGACGTGCTACGAGCGCACGGGATCGAACCGCGCCACCGATTACTGCTGGTCGGGCCGCCGGGAAACGGCAAGACATCACTGGCGGAATGTCTCGCGTATGAGTTGGCGCTGCCGCTCTTCGTCGTACGTTACGATGCGGTGGTTACGAGCTATCTGGGAGAGACGGCACAGCGCTTGCGCCGACTGTTCGACTTCGTACGCACGGAGCCATGCGTTCTGTTCTTCGACGAATTCGATGCGATCGGAAAGGAACGGGGCGATCTGCATGAAACGGGCGAGATCAAGCGAGTGGTGACGACCCTGCTGCTCCAGTTCGACGACCTGCCGTCCTATTGCATTTTGGTCGGCGCGACGAATCATCCGGAACTGCTCGACCGAGCGAGTTGGCGACGGTTCGAGATGCGGCTGGATTTGGAGCGGCCGAGCGATGATCGGATGTCGGAATTCTTCCTCCAGAAGCTCAGGCAGTTCCCGGACAAGTCTGGCTACACGGCCAAGCGGTTGCGCGCTGCGGTGTCGCCGCGGAACTATTCGGAAGCCGAGGACTTCTTTCTCGATATTCGGCGGCATCTCGCACTGGATCAGGGCCGGGTCACCTTTCGGACTCTGGTCAGGGACCGGGTGAACGCTTGGGCGGCACAACACGGGCGATACAGCGGCGATGACCGACCGACCGATCTTGCGTCTGGCTAATGGGCGGGTGGCTCGGCGAGGGGCCGGGGCTCCAGACCGGCGTCCGAGGCCGCAGTCGCGGGGAGCGGCCGCCCAAGGGCGCCGGTTGGGTGCGCAATTCGATCGCCTCGAGGCGGCGCTTGCCGAGGAGAATCCGGACGCTGTCCTGCGGCGAGATCCGGGCGGGATCGCGCCTGAGCGTGCACTGGTTTTCGTAACCGCGGTTCCGATCGCCAATTTTGTCCGCGCTGCCCGGCTCGTGGGCCTGGAGGTGCTGGCGGAACTCGATCTTGACGAGGACTACGCGCTCGACGAGGAGTTGATCGTTGAGCACCGCGACATGGTGTCGCCCACGCTGTATGCGACGATGCCGACCCGCGAGTCCTTCAAAAGTCTCCTTCGGCTCTGGCGGGCGTATGGACGGGGCGAGCAGCCTGAAAGACGGTATGCGCCGTGGCTGCAGCTATTCCAGATGCTGGACGACTTGCGGGCCTGGGGTCCGGAAGATCGGCTTTCGGCAGGTGCCCGCGCAGAGTTGGAGGAGCGACTCGCGGGCGACGGGGCTGCGGAGGTTCGGCTGGAGTTGGAAGTCTGGCCGACACGGAGCGGAGAGCTTCGGGACCGGTGGCGACGGGATGCGGAACAGCGAGTGGCGGCGCTCGGCGGGCGGATGGTCAGCCGAAGTTCGATAGAGGAAGAGGGCTTTGTTTATGAGGCGCTGCTAGTGGCGCTGGGTGCCAGTGCTGTACGGGAGATGATGGCGGATCCGTCGGCTCCGGATGGGTTGGCGACGCTTCACGGACTTCAATTCGTGCTGCCGCAGGTCGTCGCGCAGTCGAAGCCGAATCAGTCGGAGCCGCTGGACGAGCCAAGAATGGATGGGGCAGCGGCGTTCGATGGTGAGACTCCGCTACGGGCGGTCTTGCTCGACGGAACGCCCGTGGCGGGGCATCAGAACCTCGATGGCGGGGTGGTCATAGAGGACGTTCACGATCTCGTGGGTCGTTCGGTTGTCGCACAGCGGCGGCACGCGACTTCCATGGCGTCATTGATCCTAAGGGGGGACCTGGAGACGGACGGTGTTCCTGTTTTCGACAGCCGGTTGTTGTGCATTCCGATTCTGGTGGATGCGGAAGGCGAGGCATCGTCGCCGGAAGACCGGCTATTCGTCGATGTGGTTCACGTCGCGCTCACCCGTGCATTTGCGGGACAGGAACCGCTGGCGCCGGAGGCGTTCGTGGTCAATTTCTCAGTGGGTCTCAGGCGCTCGAATTTCGCTGGCCGCATCAGTTCATTGGCACGCCTGCTGGACTGGTGGGCGTACTCCACGGGAGTTTTGTTCGTTGTGTCTTCGGGAAATGTGCTCGACGATCTGTGTATTCCCGGCATGACGTCCGTTGCGTTCGAAGACGCGACGCTGGAGGAACGCCGCGAACTGGTCCGGGTGGCACAAAGAGGAAGTCGTCATGAACGAACGCTGTTGGCGCCGTCGGAGGCGCTGAACGCCTTGACGGTTGGCGCGGCGTCGTTGGACCTTGCCCCGGCAAGCTGGGCACTAAGGGTTCGTCCCAGAATAAGCGAATCTCGAATTTCGATCTATTTTTGAACGGTCTTGCTTTGTGGTCCGAACAGCCATCGGCGGTATGTGAATGCCAGCCTACGACATTCGGCCCGTCGAAAATCATCACGAGCGAACCAATCCTTCTCGCCGGCCCATTCAAACGAAGCTTGTATTTCGCGACGGACCCTAAGAGTATGAACGAATATTCGGGCCTTCAATTGTCGCTGGCTTTGCAATGGGTTGCGATATGGAGACGATTGACATGATCAATGGGTAATTTACGCTTGGCTGCTTGAATCGCTTGAATTGCTTGAGTATGGCGGTTCCCCGACCAGCCGGCTGCTGGGGCAGCGAGTTACTTATCCATTGGCAGTGGCGCTATCTCATTGCCAGTTGGTAGTAATTTGAATTCAGGGAATATTGAGTCGTACTCTAAGGGCGGGTGAAGTAGCAATCCAAGATGATGAAGAGCTGGCCCCGGCAATCTCGACAGCTAACGGCCTGGGGCCGTTCGGGGCGATTAAGCCGGACTTGCTGGCGCACGGCGGCAAGCATGATGTGCGTGCGGTTGCGGCAGGTGACGACTTGCGATTGCGTGTCATACGGGAAACGGGGAGGTCCGGAGTGTTCGTGGCGGCGGCGCGAGGTGGAATGAGCGCTCGCGAACGTGCCCGCGGAACGAGTTGCGCTGCGGCGTTGACGACCCGCGCGGTCTTGAATGCGGCCGCCGCGTTGACCGGGGAGGATGGCCCGTATGCGGGTCAAGAGTTGCCCCGCAGAGACCTAGCGCTGCTGACGCGGGCCTTGGCGGTGAATGCATCTCGTTGGCCGGCGGCGGCACGTGCGCGCTATCAGGAGGAACTCCGCAGATTGGGAAGGCACCGACACTTTCAGGCGAAGGAGGAAGTTGCCCGGCAATTCGGCCATGGGATTCTCGACGCCGAATTGATGCGCGAGGCTCCTGGCCACGGCACCACACTAGTTGGTGTTGGAACCGTGCGGAAGGATGGGGCACAGGTTTTTGAAGTTCCACTGCCCCCATCTATGTCGGGAGATTCGGTCCATCGAGCGATGAATGTGACGCTCACATGGTTCTCGCCAGTGGACGCGAGCCGGGCAAGGTATCGTCTCGCCGCGCTGGAAGCCGTTGCCGCGGATGGCGGCGAGTTCGGGAAGGATGATGAAGACAAAGGGTGGCATCTGGCGATGAAGAACGGCCACCTGGACGCGAAGATGATCAAGCGGGGAACAGTCTGGTCACGGCGCATGGTTCACGATCGCGTACGGGTGCCGGCGTTCGAAGAGGGAGTATCCTTGCCGATACGGGTCCAGTGCCGCGACGCCTCGGGCGGGGGGCTGAACCCGGATGACGAGATCAGGTTTGCGATTGCTGTCACTCTGGAGGTGGAGGATACAGTCCGGTACGACGTGCACCAGGAGGTCCGGGATGGGTTGCTTGTTCGCGTTCGGCGCGTGGGGGTGGGGTAGGAGGATGCTTGTCCGGTACAGCCGATACGGTGCGGCGTACCCGGTGGGTGCAGAAGTTTGTTCTAGGAGTTTGCGCCGTAGGACGCTTGTTGCATGAGTTCGATGGACCGCCGCGCCCTGCTGGGTTGTTCTGGCGGCGAAGCACGAAGGCGATCCCGATCATGTGCCCGGTCTGCGACCTTCCGGTGGCGGAGCAAAGCGATTGGTTTTCGGGACATGGCTACGGGTTCCGTGGGTATTTGTGCAAAGCGGCATTCTCCGGATGCCGGGCGAGGTCCGTCAGGCCGTCGCTAGTCCCGACATCCGCCGAATGTTCAGCGCAAGGCAGACCAGGGACCATTCTTCGTGCACCTTCCTTTGGCCCCGCACATGGAACCGACGGAACCCGAGAACTTGATCCATCCGTTCGGTGCTTCCTACAACCACTTCCGCCTGTCGCGGTCGATGGCGGCGTGCTTCCGGCCTTCTCGGCCCAGCGCCACATGGCCTCGGATTCCCCGTGCCTCCAGCGCGGCGAGATCCGCTTCGTTGCAGTAGCCGGCGTCCGCAAGCACCTCCGCCGGCATCCGCCCGCCCGTTGCCGCGGCCGCGTCCACCATGGGCTCGTCCTGTTTAGCCGGTCTGAGACAGACGGCTTTGTCCCGTTCATCGAAGTCCTCCCGTCGCTGGTTGCTCCCATGTTCGGGTCTGAACAGGGACGCCCCTTCGCTCCAGCGTCATTACAACAGCGGGTTTGGTCGCTTCGGGGCGCGGGAAGCGGTCCGGCAAACCGCATGAACAACTTGGGCGCGTCTCAGCCTGGGGCAATTCTCCCCGTCGGCCTTCCGTTCCGTTGGAAGAGCTACCGGGTCCAGCCTCCGCGGGATCGGAGATGCAGCGTCTTGCCATGGCCATCGTGAGGCTCGAGGCCACAACCTAGTCGACCAAGGGTTGAAAGTCCTCGCCCTCCATCGGTGCATGATTGACCCACCGGCCCCTCATTTCCAGCAGCAGCCGCTGTGCCAGCGGTGTGGGAGGAGGATTGCGGCGCACCACCTTCGCTTTGTACTTCGGTGAATTGGCCACTGCCGAGGAGAGATCATCCACCAGGTAGCGGGGCGCCCATCCGATCATGTGGTAGTCCGTTGTCTGAAGCTGTACGGCCAGGTCACCGATTGGATTGGTCAAGTCCAAGGCAATGTGCAGTTTCTCGCCGTCCTTGAGCCGTTCCGATCGTTGCTGTGCGGCCTCGCTCACATGCCGTGCCCCATGCAGAAAGAACCGGCAGCGGAACTCTCCGTTTCGGCCCGTCGTCAGTTTTGGAAACACCTCGAACGCGTCGGTGACGCGGTGCCCCCCGTTCACGGACAGCATTGCCACGGGATCGGCGTCTTCCGGCAGGTCGAGCGAATGCAGGTACTCGGCCCGGTCGGGCCGCCCCCGCGCAAGTGTTCGGTTCCGGAATAGTGGAAAGAGCTGCTTGGATCGGTACTCCCGTTCCATGTCAGGAAAATCGGGCATTGGCCGAAAACCTGCCTGCTCCCTGGCTTTCCTCGCACCTCCGATGTAACGGAAGCGATAGAACGGAACAGAGACATCGGCATCCAGTCGACCAATGGGAAACCAAAGTCTCCGCTGCTCATTCTTGCGGTGCTGCCACGCGAGGAAAAGGGTCTGGGCGCTCATCGTGCGGGTCTTCTCAACTCTTTGAAGTTGAACCGCATCAACTCATTGGCAAACATGCGGGCGGCTGCGCTCATGACATCATCCGGGACCCGATACACACACCCACAAAGGGCCGAACCGATCACCGGATCGAGTTTCGAAAGTGCGGGTTGAAAGATGTCCGGATACTTCCGTGCAACTCTGCGTGCCAACTCCTGGGGACTTGGACCGTGCCGTTGGTCTTCCAACCAATAGATCGCGTCTCGTCCCTTCTCCGAGTACTGACCAACGCGATGCGCGTCCATGAGCAGAATACGGCGTTCGTCCGTGCGTTCCCTCTCCAGCGACGAAGCATGATCGAAGGATGGTGCGATACGTCCGAACTCACGATCCCCGACCCGTTCAACCACAACGCCCCAATTCTCATGATGGCGGTCGGTATTGCTGATTACCGCGTCCAGGACAATGTACTCTGCGATGCGCTGTCTTGCATCGTCGCGGTCCATTCCTACGAACCGGATATCGAAGTGAACGATCTCCAATACCGGGAGACGAAGCCGAATGACAAGCGCCGCCACCTTATCCTGGGTCAAGGGCTATCCCGTGAGCCGGATACCGCCATGAAGATCACGCGCGCAGGCCGGGCGCGGTAGCGCATCGAGAACGAGACTCTCAACACGCCAAAAACCAGGGCTACAACCTCGAACCCAATTTCGGCCACGGGAACAGGCACCTGTCGGACGTTCTGGCCCACCTGATGATGTTCGCCTTCCTCATCGATCAGGTCGAGCAGCGATGCTGCGGGTTGTTCCGAAAGACACGCGAAAAGCCCGGGCGCTTGCTCTGCTTCCGGGAGAAGCTCCGCAGCCTCGTGTTGGAGTCTCGGATTCCGGACCGGGAAACCCTGTACCCGGCGATCGCATTCGGGCGAACGAAACGCCAGATCGAACGGATCGAACCATCGTGACTTCGGGCCACCCGTCCCTCCAGCAAGTACTTTGAACTCTTCAGTACCGCCTGCCTCATCATTGCGTTTCCATGAAACCGCTGCGAACCGGACGGTCAAGTCCTGTTTGGAGACCTGAAATCCAGAAGAACCAAGCAGCCTATTGACAATATTACAGATAGGTGATATTTGTCAAAATCACTGACCAAGGTGCAGTGTCGACATTGACGTCCCGACAATTCGGCTCCGGCTAGTGGAAACGATTTGAGTGCTCATCATGGACGGTTTCGATTCTCAGCTTCATCTCGGAGAGCTGGAAAAGTCAACAGAATCAGCGGGTTGCAGGCGTTCTTCGGTTGACTGCGGCAGCGGCTCGATGTACGCTGATTCTAAGGAGAGCCGCGCCGCGAGCTATGGCATCGACTCTCGTTATCTTCGCCGGAGCGCTCGATGCTCCGGCTGAAGTCCTCCAGATGCCGCCAGCCGCCTGAGTCTTCCCCTGCTGCGTCCCGCTGGCGCGGCGCCTCCTTTCGAACCTTCTTCCTTCCCCGCTTCCGGGCGGCGGTCGCGTGCGTGCGTTGCCGCGACCTCCCGGCGGCGCTTGGCGTCGGCATTCACAGCGACGGCACGGTCGATGCGACCGCCTTCGAGGAGGACAGCCTCACCTTCACCGGGAAAAGGAGCGCCGGGAAGGCGAGCGACGTCTCCCTGAACTGGCGCTACATCGCCGGGAAATTCGCAGGCGGCGCGAACCAGGCCGCGGTCATCGTCCGCGCGCACGAGGCGATGGCGCAGGCGGCCACGGCGTCCGTCCCGTCGTCGCCGGCGAGCGGGACCGCCTGAGGGGCGGGCGAGACGGCCATGGGCATGTCGAGAGCCCTGGCGCGCCCCGGACCGCATCCTGCTCCGGCCGGCGCCGCGGCCGGGCGTTCCGTCTGGCGCTGCCTGGTGGGCGCGGCGTTGGCAGTTGTTGCCTCCACCGGCGAGTTCGTGCTGGGTGCCGGGGATGCGGCTGCGCAGGATTCATGCGCGGCGGAAACCAGGGTGCCGACCGACTGGGCGCTGATACCCGCGGGCGTGAGCGCCGGCGACAAGTTCCGGCTGATGTTCATCACCAACGGCACGATCTCCGCCCGGGCTGGGTTCATCGGCCACTACAACACCTTCGTGCAGAACGAGGCGGGGGGCGGGCACGCTGCGATCCGGTCTTACAAGGGCCTTTTCCGGGCGGTCGGCAGTACGAGTGCCGACGATGCCCGGGACAACACCTGCACCAGTGGATCGGGCGGCGAGAACATCTACTGGTTGAATGGCAACAAGGTTGCTGACAACAACGCCGACCTCTACGACGGGGATTGGGACGACGAGTCGAACCCGAAGAACGAAGACGGCAACGCCTGGTCAGGCGAAAAGTACTGGACAGGCTCCGACAGCGCAGGGAGGAAAGTCAGTGTTGGCGGCAATGACAGGTGGCTGGGAGCAGTGCATGTTAACAGCTGTGAAAATAGTACATGTGCCGCTGCGGGCCAACTGAACGTGAGTGGCGACGACCCGCTGTCCGTATCGTTCGAGAATATCATAACAAACGGGGTCTATAAGTTACTGCCTGTGACCGCGGTCTCCCGGATATTCAGAGTGCCGACGGCGGGAGAAGTACTCCGAACCACCGGGCTGAAGATCATCAGCACCCCCCGGGCGGAGGGCACTTACCGACAGGGCGAGGTCGTGAGGTTTGAGGTGACCTTCTCCGAGACGGTTAACGTGCGCGGCTCGCCGGAGCTCGTGCTCGGGCCGAAGAACGCCGCCGATGTCTATCACCGCCACCTCCGGGCGCGTTACTTGCGTGGCTCGGGGACAACGAGGCTCGTCTTCGCCTGGACGGTACCCGCGGGAGAGACCGACGACGACGGGCTTGACACCGTGGACGGGCCGGTAATCCAGCTCGAGGGCGGAGCGATCACGGCAGTCCAGGACGCGTTGCCGTTCGTCGACAGGCTCCCAACCTACGGCAAGATCCCGACGCACAATGGCAATGTGCACAAGGTCGACGGAACTCGCCTCCCGGATTCCCGCAACTCGACTGGTGAGCCACGTATTGCGGGCTCTCCGTTTCAAGGCCAAGTGATCAGGGTGACGAGGGGCAACATCGATGACCCAAACGGGATTATACCATTTCAACTTGAAAAAGACTCATGTAGCGTCAAGCATATATGGTGTGTGGCCGCGTTCAATTCTTTCTATATTGGGTTCAAGAAAGAAGCTAGACCCGAATAGAGAGGAGGCAGAAGGATGCGACCCTTGCCAATCACGAACCGCAGCCACACAGGTATGGAATTGGAACACATTGCACGGAATTGCAAGTCCTCGTCGCAGGCAAGGCGCTTGCGCGCGATAGCGATGGTCATGCGAGGCGCGGATCGGTCCGAGGCGGCCCGCGCCCAAGGCGTTGACACGCAAACGCTTCGGGACTGGATCGTCATGTACAATGACGGAGGGGTTGAGGGCCTTCGCCCGGCGCGCCGCGGCGGCCGTCGCTGTCGGCTGTCGGCGATACAGCTGGAGATGGTCGCAGGCTGGATCGACGCGGGTCCGGAAGTCGGGGCGGATGTGCCGTCGCGGTTCCGTCTGCGCGATATCGCGGAACGGATCGCAGCGGTTTTTTCGGTACGGTATTCGCTGGAAGGGGTCCGGAAGCTTCTGCGCCGGCTGGGCTTCCGGCATGTCTCGCCACGGCCGCTGCATCCCAAGGCAGACCTCGCGGCACAGGAGGATTTCCGCAGGAACTTCAGCCAGTTGGCGGCCGCTGCGGCGGGTGGAGCCGGGACGATCGAGATCTGGTTCCAGGACGAGGCGCGAGCAGGCCAGCAAGGCATGCTCTCGCGGGTCTGGGCCCGCAAGGGCACCCGGCCACGGATCCCGCGCGACCGCCGCTTCGGGTACTGCTACCTCTTCTCCGCCGCATGCCCGGAACGCAAGCGCGCCGTCGGACATGTCTGCAGCCGGGCGAACACCGACGAAATGAACCGGCATCTCGGCGATATCAGCGACGCGGTTGAACTCGGAAGCCATGCTGTCGTCGTCCTCGACGGTGCCGGATGGCACAAATCCAAGGATCTGGATATTCCCTCCAACCTCTCGCTGCTGCATCTGCCACCCTACAGCCCGGAACTGAACCCGATGGAAAACGTCTTCGAGTACCTGAAATCCAATCACCTCGCCAACCGGGTCTTCCGACTCGTCGAGGATGTCTTCATCGGCGTCAAGATGGCATGGCTCGAATTCGAGGACGCTCCCGACCTCATCAAATCCATCACAAGCCGAAAATGGGCCGCGGCTGAGGCCGTCAATGAGAAGTCTTCGATGATTAATTAGTTGCTTTGGTATTAGACCCTATAACATGAGTTTTTCGTTCTATCGCTGCGACGCAAACGGCGACAACTGCGACACCCGGCTCGCGCATCATCCGGAGAGCGCCAGTTCGGTTTCTGGCCTTGATTACACCATCACCGCCGCCGACGTGGGGCGCAGAATCAGAGCGGAAGTCGGCTTCCGCGACCTCAGTGGGCACTGGGAGACTCGCAGGAGCGCCCCCTGGCCCCGGCGCACGCAAGATCCGATCGCCGCCGCACTCGGTTGCGCCGCCCCGACCCTCACGGGCCGGTCGGTCATATGGAAAGGAGATATGACCGCGGGCGCGCGTACAGGCTACCCCGGTCAAGTGTTTTCCGGATACAAAGGCACCATTAGCAACCCTCTCAGTTTTCAACGCGCTATCGGCGCTCTCACTTCTCCTCGCAGCTTCAACTACCTCGGCGAGAATTACACAATCGATGCCGCCTTTGCACTCTTCGCCGGCGACACGAGCGAACTCCTGACCTTGAGCTTGGACAAGGAGCTTTCGGCCACGGCCAAGGCCAATTTGCGGTTTCACATCTGCGACGAGGACTATTCCTTGAGTTTGGCGCAATTGAACTTCAGAGGGTCTGGTCTTACCCCACCGGGAACCACAAACGACTATGTCTGGGAAGACCCAACCGGCATCCCGGTCGCCTGGCCAACCGGTGGGAGCCTCAAACTGCGCCTGAGCGTGGCGCCGGATGTCGACACGAGCCTGAGCGTGCTGTCCATTGATCCGGGGACGCTCCTACCCAACTTCATCCCGACGGTCCAGGAATACACCGCGACCCTCGGCGTCGCGCGAATCACGGTGACGGCGACGCCGAACGCCTCGAGCGCGAGCGTCTCCTACTTCGACGGGAACGACAGCCCGCTCACCGATGCGGACCCAACCTCCCCCAAGACCTTCCAGGTCGATCTCGCACCGGGCGAAAACGTCATCAAGGTGAAAGTGACCGCGGGGGACGGGGTCTTGACGCAAACCTATAGGCTGAGGGTGGAACGACTGGTGCTGCCGAGCCACTGCGACCCGTCGAACCGCCTCGAACTCTGGTGCGCCACCCTGACGGTGGGCACCCGCCGCGGCCGCCGTTTCGGCTATCGTCTCGACAATTATGGCAGCTTCGCACCCGCAAGAACGTTCATCTATCGCTCGGCCAGGCTTGGCCCGACACTTCTGGAGAACAACCGGAGTACCCTGGAGTTCGCCGTCGCCAGAACTGCCGGCAGGACTCCGGCCGACGGCCTCCTCGGCGCGAACGACTTCTCGCTGGAGATCGGAACGGGCACCACCAGGAAATCCTTCCCCATCTCCAACCCGGAGACAACTGAGAGTTTCCTTTTTTCCAACCAGGGCCTGAGCTGGGAGGAAGGCGACCCGGTCCCGGTCAAGCTCCTCAAGGCCAACAGCGTTCCGACCGTGGCGAACGCGATTCCGGACCAAGTGGCGACGGCGGGGAAGGCGTTCAGCTATCAGTTTCCCGACAACACCTTCAGCGAAGCAGACCGGCAACCACTGACCTACACGGCGACGAAGGCCGACGGTAGCCGAGCAGGCGATCGAGGCGGTGGAGGCGCGCTTCGAGGCGCCGCGCGTCCCGGGCCTGTCGGTCACAATCGGAGGCCAGAGCATTTCGGGCTTCGCGGGTCCGGGGCCTGAAGCCGGGGAGGTGCGAAGTGCCGGAACCGAGGCGCGGCAGGGCCTGGAGGCGCTATCAGACTGGTTCGGCGGCGAGAGCGGCGATGAGGACGAATTGAGCTTCGGCACGCGCACGCTCAGCGGGCGCGAGGTGCTGACCGGCACGTCCTTCGGGTTTACCGCAGGGACGGCGGAATCGGGCTTGACTGCCTTCTGGGGCCGGGGCGCGGTTACGAGCTTCGACGGTCGCGACGGGGAGATGACCCTCGACGGCGAGGTGGCGAGTGCAATGGTCGGCGCGGACTTCTCGCACGATGCCCTGCTCGGCGGCCTGATGCTCTCACACAGCCGCGGCGAGGGCGGCTACCGCTCTCCTGGCGTCAGCGGCGAGGTCGAGTCGACGCTGGCGGCGCTCTTCCCCTACGCACGCTACGCACTGTCGGAGCGGGTCTCGGTGTGGGGCATGGCGGGCTACGGCGAGGGCACGCTCACGGTCACCCCCGACACCCAAGAGGAACAGGCGCCGCTTCGTACCGACATGGACTTCCTGATGGGAGCGCTGGGGGTTCGCGGCGTGCTGCTCGACGGCGGCCATGACGGGCCGACGCTCGCGGCGAAGTCCGACGCGTTTGCCGTGCGCACGAGCACGGATGCGGTGTCGGGGAGCGCCGGCAATCTCAAGGCGGCGGGGGCCGACGTGACGCGGGTGCGCTTCGCGCTCGAGGGCTCGCGCCCGCTCGGTCTCGGCGACGATGCGGTGCTCACCCCGAGCCTCGAGCTTGGGGTGCGCCACGATGGCGGCGACGCCGAGACCGGCTTCGGGGCGCACATCGGGGCGGGGCTCGTCCTCTCCGACCCGGCACGGGGGCTTTCGGCAGAGGTCCGGGCGCGCGGGCTCCTCACCCACGAGGCGGAGGGGATGCGCGAGCGGGGGCTCTCCGGGTCGCTCGCCTTCGACCCGGCGCCGGACACCGAGCGGGGGCTTTCGCTCAGTCTCACCCAGTCGGTGGGCGCGCAAGGAGAGGGTGGTGTGGACGCGCTCCTCGAACGCCGCACGCTCGCGGACCTCGGCGCGGAGGAGGAGGACGACCTGTCTGCACGCCGCCTCGACGCGCGCATCGGCTACGGTCTTGGCATCCTCGACGACCGCTACACGGCGACGCCGGAGCTCGGACTCGGGCTTTCTGACCGGGACCGCGAGATTCGTCTCGGGTGGCGCATGACCGAGAGGGTCACGACGGGGCTCGCGTTCGAGTTCGGGCTCGAGGGAGCACGACGGGAGTTCATGGGCGACGATGCGGGTCCGGAGCACGGTCTCGACGTCGGGCTCGGGTGGACGCTCCAGGGATCGCGGGGCGGTGACGCGTTCAACATGCGGCTCGAGGCGGCGCGTCTCGAGGCCGCCAACGACGACCGGCCGCCGGAGCACCGCATCGGGCTCGAATTCACCGCGCGGTGGTAGAGCGGCGGAGCCGGGCGCCGTGACTGCCGGCAAGGGGGCGCTGGCCTGGGTGTGTCTCGGGCGCAACCCCGTTCGGCAAGCCGCCGCTCGTAGACACGATGTCGACGAAATTTGCTGCTCTAAACGGAACTTCATCCTGGTGGGGCGCAGATACCTTCGATCTGCCAATCAGTTAGTCGGTTTCAGGGGTGCAGCGGTACTGGAATCATTTTGCTTGGCTCCACACCCAGCCGCTGGAAGGCTTCGGCCTGCAGCGGTGTCGGCTGGGCGATGATTGTGAAGGGGTGGTTTGGCTGACCGGGCAAGGTGGCTTCTCAGCATCCATGTATCAGGCATCCTGCCGATTCAACCGGGACTTCCCACGTGAAACCGCCGAGGCCGTCGCTACGGCCCTCCTGTTTGCTCGTCCCTCTGACTGATCCGACCGGGGAGGCACGGGGCATACCTCGAGCGCTCCAGCAGGCCTCCCACTTCAACTGTCCCTTCTCACGTCCGATATCCGGCCGGGTGGCCGCGCTTCAGCATTCTTCACTCTCCGTCAACGTGCAGGCCGTTGTGACCTGCTCGCCTGTCTCTCCACCGTCTCCGTGCATCGCAGCGCCTGAGGAAATCCTCGCTGCCGCGTAGCACAATCCGGCACTCCGGGTTCGGCGACGTCAACCACGGATATCGCGGACATCGCTGCCGCAACATGCGACGCTGTCAGTGTCAAGGCCGCTGCGGCAGTCCGTCCAGGATCTCGTAGTAGGGCGGCTTGTCTGCCACGAATATGTGCCGGTCAGCTTCGAGCCCCCGATGATGATCCAGGCTGCCCGCAGCGATCTCAATTGTCCCGGTGTCCTCGTCTCCGAGCCAGAACAGCCGGCTGCCGCACTCGGAGCAAAACGCGCGGCGCGCGAACTCCGAGCATCGGTGCCATTTCAGCCCGCCATCCTTGAGAAGTTCGAAACCGGAACGTGGCGTGGAGCAAAAGGCGGCCACATGCCCGTGGGTGCGGACGCACTGGGAGCAATGGCAGTAACAGATGGGAGTTAGCGGCTCCGTCAAGCGGTACCGGACGGCGCCGCACCAGCAGCCGCCCTCCCGCGCCTCTGCCGCACTCACTGCCGCACTCACTGCCGGCCCCGCGGCTCGACGTGGTTTCCGGTCGCCAGGCAGGTGCGGCCTGGGCGCCACGCCGCCTCAGCCGGCCCGTGCAAGATCACGCAAGACATAGTGCAGCACGCCTCCATTTCGCATGTAGTCCATTTCGGTGTCGGTATCGATGCGGCTCAGCAGCGGAACCGCCACCGTTGATCCGTCCGCATAGGTGAAGGTCGCGAGGACCTCCTGGCGGGGCCGCGCATCGCCCGCGAGTCCGCGGATGCTGACGCGCTCGTCTCCCGTCAACCCGAGGCTTCCGCGGTTCGTGCCTTCGGGGAACTGAAGCGGGGCCACCCCCATCCCGACGAGGTTGGAGCGATGAATCCGCTCGAAACTCTCCGCGATCACCGCGCGCACGCCGAGGAGGAGAGTGCCCTTCGCGGCCCAGTCCCGTGATGATCCGGTGCCGTACTCCCGCCCGGCGATGACCACGAGCGGCACGCCTTCGGCGCGATACCGCATCGCCGCCTCGTAGATCGGAAGCGGTCCGTCAGATCCCAGCACACGGGTAAACCCGCCTTCCACACCGTCCAGCATCTCGTTTCGGATACGGATATTGGCAAAGGTGCCCCGCATCATGACCTGGTGGTTGCCGCGCCTTGCCCCGTAGGAGTTGAATTCCCGCGGCGCGACCTGCCGCTCCTGAAGGTATTCGCCGGCGGGACTCGCCGCCTTGATGGCGCCGGCCGGGGAAATATGGTCCGTCGTGATGGAATCGCCGAGGAGGGCCAGTATCCTCGCATCGGCAACATCCTCGATCTCGCCTGGCTCGGGAGTGATCCCCTCGAAATACGGCGGATTGCGGACATAGGTCGATGCAGAAGGCCAGTTGTAGGTCAGGCCGCCGCCCTCCTCGATCTCCCGCCACGCCTCATCGCCGGCAAAGACATCGGAGTACTTCTCCAGAAATGCCTCGCGGGTCACCGTTGCCTCGACGATCTCCGCAATTTCCTTCTGACTTGGCCAGAGGTCCTTCAGATAGACATCGCGGCCCTCCGAATCCCTGCCGAGCGGCTCCCTGGTGATGTCCTTCCGCATGGTTCCGGCAATCGCGTAGGCCACGACCAGGGGCGGGGAGGCGAGGTAATTCGCCTTTACGAGCGGATTGACCCGGCCTTCGAAGTTCCTGTTGCCCGAGAGCACGGAACAGACGGTGAGATCGCCGTCCATCACCGCGTCCGCGATGGGCCCGGGCAGCGGTCCGGAATTGCCGATGCAGGTGGTGCAGCCGTAGCCGACGAGATGGAACCCGAGCGCGTCGAGGTCCTCCTGCAGGCCGGACTTGGCGAGGTAGTCCGAGACGACCTTGGAACCGGGGGCGAGGGACGTCTTGACCCAGGGCTTCCGCGTCAGGCCCCGCTCGCGGGCGCGCCGCGCAACGAGTCCGGCCGCGACAAGGACATACGGATTCGAGGTGTTGGTGCAGGATGTGATGGCGGCGATCACGACATCGCCGTCGTTCAGGGGCTCCGGAGAATCCGCGACCGGCGCCGATTGCGGCTCCTCGCGTCCGAAGGTGTCCTTGAGCGCGGTTTCGAAGACGGGCGCCGCGGCTGCGAGGGGAACGCGGTCCTGGGGCCGCTTCGGGCCGGCTATGGATGGCTCGACATCCGAAAGGTCGAGGCCGAGCGTATCGGTGTAGACCGGGTCGCCCGAAGCACCACGCCACATTCCGTTCGCCTTCGCGTAAGCCTCCACGAGCGTGATGGTCTCCTCCGGGCGGCCCGTCGTTCGCAGGTATCGGAGCGTTTCCGGGTCGATGGGGAAGAACCCGCACGTGGCGCCGTATTCCGGCGCCATGTTGGCGATGGTGGCGCGGTCGGCGAGCGGCAGAAGGTCAAGGCCGGGCCCGTAGAACTCCACGAACTTGCCCACAACCCCCTTCTGCCGCAACAACTGTGTCACGGTGAGCACAAGGTCCGTTGCGGTTACGCCCTCGCGGAGCGTGCCTTCGAGCCGGAAGCCGACAACCTCGGGAATCAGCATGGACACAGGCTGGCCCAGCATTGCGGCCTCCGCCTCGATCCCTCCGACACCCCAGCCGAGGACGGCGAGGCCGTTCACCATGGTCGTGTGGCTGTCGGTTCCCACGAGCGTGTCGGGATAGGCGACACGCTTTCCATCCTGGTCGACATCGCTCCAGACAGTGCGGGACAGGAATTCAAGGTTGACCTGGTGGCAAATGCCGGTTCCAGGCGGCACTACCCGGAAATTCCGGAACCCTCGCTGTCCCCATTTGAGGAACCGGTAGCGCTCGCCATTGCGCTCGTATTCCCGCGCGACATTGCGCTGGAACGCACGGGGCGTGCCGAATTCGTCGACCATCACCGAGTGGTCGATCACCAGATCGACTGGCACGAGGGGATTGATGCGCTTTGGTTCAGCGCCGAGAGTCAACATCGCGTCCCGCATGGCAGCGAGGTCCACGACAGCCGGAACGCCTGTGAAGTCCTGCATCAGCACGCGGGCCGGGCGGTAGGCGATTTCCGCATCCGCGCTTCCGCCGCCTTCCACCCAGCGGGAGAATGCCCGCAAGTCGTCCCCCTTCACGGATGTCCCGTCCATGTTGCGGAGCAGATTCTCCAGGACGACCTTGAGTGAGACCGGAAGCCTGGCAAAGTTCCCGAAACCGGCTTCTTCCGCGGCATCGAGCGAGAAATACGCAAACTCCCCGTCGCCTGCTTTCAGATTGCGCCGAAAATCTCCGCTCTCGCGACCTGTGGTGATCGACACGTTGCTGTCCCCCGTTTCCATGGCGCCGAATGTCTCTGTGGCGCCGTCCCACCCTCGGTTCTGGCGTCCGACGTTCAATATAGGACGGAACCCCTCCGCATGCTCAGATGTCCTGCCCGGTGATGCCACCGGGAGCGGTGCGCTTGTCCTTTCCGGATGCGCCGCCGGCCAGCCGGTTGCCGCAATGCCATACCCGGCAGTCCGCAGCCCCGCTCCCGGGCAGCGCAAGCCGGGGCCCGGAGTATGATGGGCGCAACGTGGCCGAATGCTGATTCGGAGGCCTGCCCGCCATGTCCAGTCCGATCGTCGTTCCATCCAGCCTTCCGGGGCGGATGTGCCTCGGCACGGCCAGGACCGTTCCGTTCCGTACGAAGGGCGCCTCCCTCGCGAGGATCGGGAAGTGACTGCCTGGGCGGGGAGATTGGCGTCGGAACTGCTGGATGACATCCGGTCTCCGAAGCTCTTTGCAGCTCTCTCGGCCGGCCTGATCGGAGGCCTGGGGCTCCTGGTCGCCGAGGTCGCCTTTGGCGGCTTCATCTTCTCGGGCCCCCTGTCGCCGTATTTCCCGCAGGGTGTTGGACTGGTCCTGTTCGGCAATTTTGCGAGCTGCCTCCTGATCGCTCTCCTGAGTGGCTATCGCGGTGCGATATCGGGGCTGCCTGCAGCGCCAATGGCGGTGATGGTGCTGATCGGCGCCGGAATGGACCTTGAAGGCGACGCTCTGTTCATCACCACTGCCGCCGCGCTTGTGATCAGCGCGGCAGTTGCAGGCGCGTGCTGCCTGATGATCGGTCAGCTCCGGCTCGCCGAATTGCTGCGCTTCATCCCCTTTCCGGTCGCTGCCGGTGTGGTTGCGGGAACCGGCGGAGTGGTCCTGCTCGCCGCCATGTCCTTGATGGGCGCCACGCTGGATTGGCGGGCACCCGCCGCAATTCTGAACGCCGCCACGCTCGCGCAATGGGGCCCCGGCGCCGCATTCGGCCTCATGCTTTTCGTCGCGATGAAGCATTGGCGCAATGCCCTGATCCTTCCTGCCGGTGTCGTGCTGGCCGGCACGCTGTTCCATGTGGCGCTTTCGGTCCTGGATGTTTCTGTGGCTGAGGCGAGGGGGTCGGGTCTGCTCTTTTCAGGCGGGACCGGAGGCGGCCTGTGGCCGGTTTTCCAATTCGGCGATCTGGCGCTCGTGGACTGGCCGGCAGTCGCGGGGCAGATCCCGAACATGCTGACACTGATCGTTGTCGCGGTGATCTACCTGGTCATGAATCTCGCCGCGATCGAGTTGGCTGCGAATCAGGAACTGGACTGGAACCACGAATTTCGCTCGGCCGGTGCGGCAAGCGTCATCGCAGGGCTGGGCGGCGGAACAGTGGGATGCCTGATCGTGCCGCCTTCCCTGCGCAGCAGGATGCTTGGCGCGGCGAGCCGCCTTACCGGCATCGTTGCCGCCCTTGTCCTAGGAGCCGCGTTGCTCGCGGGCGACGGGATGCTGGAGCTGATCCCGGTCTGTCACTACCGCACAGTTGACGCAGAGATCATTGGCGAGTTTCGCGGAGCATTCCGGCCCTTCTCATCCGTTGGAGTGCGGCAGTGTCTTGCATGAGGTATGTCATTCCTGTCCAGAGTTTTGCGGTACCGGGCATTGGCTGTCGTTTGGATGGGATGAAGCCGACATATCGACCGAGATCGATGGCGAAGGTTCGGAGGTCGGGGATATAGTCGGGCGGAGCCCGGCAGCGGATCACGCGGTAGTCGTACAGGCCCAGATAGAGCATGAAGATTTCGTCTCGGGACATGATCTCGTCGGCGGGCCTGTCAGGGGTTTCCCTGGCGGCGCGATCCAGATCGAACACGCGCCACGCGGTGATGGCGTCGAACGCGAGGCACTTGCGCAAGTCCTCGGCATCGTCGAGGCGGCGGTCCTCGATGCGGGTTCCGGTCTTGAGGACGCGGAAGAACTCTTCGATGGACCAGCGCGTTTCGTACCACTGGCGGATGCGGTCGGCCCATTCGGGCGTGGCCTCGCCTTCGGAGCAAAGCAGCAGCCAGCGGAGTGGCTGGCGAGCGCCGGACGGCGGGTTGCGCTCGGCAACGAGCACGGCGGTCATGGGCAGCGTGTGCGGCGACTTGCCTTCGGGCGCGATGAGTTCGACGCGAGCGATGCGCAACGCCAGCACGGCCTTGCGCTTCTTGCGTGCCGCCCTGCCGCCCCGCGCGGAAATCTCGATGCTGCGCGATGCGCAGGGCGGGAGAGTGTCCATGTGCTTGCCGAGGTCCACCTTTTTGCCGTCCACCAGCACCTTGCGCTGTTTCGAGCGGCAGGCGCGCACCAGCAGGCCGGCGGCGGCGGGATCCTCGGCCTGGCGGGCGTACAGACCCCAGATGTCTCCCTCGCGGTCGGCGACGGAAATGACGCGGGTGTTCGAGCAGGCGTGTCCCACCGCCGCCGCCTGCTCCAGCGAGCGCAGCCAGCGGGCGCTCTCGGGCTCCTGCGCCACGCCCGGTTCCCGGGCGGCCTTGGCTTCGACGCTTTCGCGGAAGTCGCCCTCAAGCGCGCAAACGCCAAGCGGGCGCCCGCCCTGTGCCACCGCCAGCGTCGTATGCACGGGAACCCCCACGGTGCCCTTGCCGCCGCCGCCCAGCGCCGCCAGCCCGCTGGTCGCGTCGCGAAGGTTGTCGTAGTTCACCATGGTGGTGTCCTGCACCATCAGCACCACACCCGCATGCCGGCAGCGCTCCACCGTTGTCTCGCGATGCCCCTCGAGGATGTCGTCCACAGCCACCCTTTCGTTCGAAAGCAGGCGGTACGCAGCCTCCTGCGATGCACGGTCCGGAAAGATCTCCGGAAGCGGCGTTCCCGGACGCTTCTCCCAACACCGCCCCATCTCCTCGATCCGGCGCCGCACCCGCCCGTCGGGATGGGTGCCCCGGCCGAACTCGCGCTCCGCCCAATCGGCGTCGGCGCCAAGATGCAGCGATCCCATCCGCCCCGCAACCCGCTCCGGCTCCTCACACAGTGCTTCCCGCCAGCCCGCCTGCAGCGACTTCATCCACACCCGGCGCACCGGCCCCGCCCCGCGCCGGCCCGGCGGGCGTCCCGATGTCGCGCCAGCATCCTCCCAGCCCGCCGCTCGGTACGAGGTCCCGGCATGCTCGGGGCCGACATAGCTGTACGCCAGCACCGGCCGATCACCATGCCGTGCCTCCCAGTCGTCCGCAACCCGACCTGTCGCCTGCGCCAGCACATGCGAGGCAAGGTCCGCAACCCGCACCGAAGGCAGAAGCAGGAAGCGGTGGTTGTTCACCATCCGCCCCAACCCCGCGCAACGGGCTCGCGCACTCCAGCCGATATACCGGTCCCGCGCCTTCTGGTGCCAGCTCGCCGCGCAGAAGCCGATCCCACCCAAACACCCGAACCGAGACGATATCACCAGATAATTCAACGCTTTGCCGGGATGCCGCGGAACCCCCTCCGGATGGTGCGACGCCATCATCGAACGGAAGCGCCGCGAACCCTCGCGACCCTCGGCCGGTTCCAGCGACACCGTTCCCAGAGCCGATAGCGTCGTCTCCACATGCAGGTCTGGATGCGACGGCAATGCATCCCCCGCTGGCGGCGGCGCTGCCGCCGCCGGAAGCTTCAACCCCAGTTGCGACGCCAGCCTCGGCAGGATCTTCCGCGCCGACGAAACGCACGGCTCGCCCCGCGCGTTGCGCCAGTTCGCGCGAGCGCACAACTCGCTCGCAAGCGCGCTCCGGCTCGCGCCTCCCTCAAGGACCGCGCACTCAAACCACGAAAGAGTTTCCGCGCAAAACTGTCGCAAGCCAATCTGCATGCATCATGTGTGCCACACAACACAGCCCGTGTCAACAGTGTGATAGTGACAGGATCCCGGTTCCTGTCGTCGGCGGAATCCTGTTCTTCACCGCACTCGGCATGATCGAGGAGGGGCTCGTGAAGAGCCGGGCACGCATGCCGCGGACGGAATTTTCCGTCGTGCTCCTGATGTTTGTTGCCATCGTGGGATTTGGCTTCCTGGAAGGCGTAGGGGCCGGTCTGCTTGCCACCCTGGTCTTTTTCGCTCTGCACTTGAGCCGCCTGGACCCGGTCGAAGCCAGGTTCACCGCGGCGGAACGGCAGAGCAGCAAGGCACGCACGGTTCCGGAACGGGTCATCCTCCTGACCGAGGGCAAACGGGTTCTGGGCTTCCGGCTGCGTGGTTATGTGTTCTTCGGTAGCGCGTGCCCCCTTGCGGTCAATCTCCGGCAAGCCATCAACGGAGAGCCCAGGCCGGTGTGCATTCTCCTGGACATCTCCGCCGTGTCGGGTTTCGACTCCTCGGCGGTCAGCGTCCTGTGCAAGTTCTTCCAGGCGGCGCAATCTGCTGGCGTTCAGGTGGTGCTGAGTGCGGCGGACGCCCGGTTCCGGAATGCCGTGAAGCGCAGTCTCCCCGCTTCAACGCATTCCGCCTTGCTCATGGAGTCGAACGAGGACCGGGCGCTGGAGCGCGGCGAGGACATGGCGATTGCCGCCGGAATGGCAAATTCCGATGGTGCGGATGCCTGGCGATCCTCGCTCCTGGAGCGGTCGGCCGAGGACCTCGATCGGTATCTTGAACGGCAATGCATATTCGAGAAGCTTGTGGAGGATCTCGAGCCCTGGCTATCGATCCGCCAATTTGCTGCCGGGGAAGTCATCGCCGTTCCCCGTGGGCCGCCGGACGGCCTGCGGCTCCTGCTGTCCGGCCGGGTTTCCGCATTCGACCAGGAGGGCGCGCGGCTCTGTCAGTTGGGTCCAGGAGCTCCCCTCTGCGCGGCGGGATTGGACCGGAGCAGTGAGTCCGCGCTGTTTGCGGACGAGGCTTGCCGCGTGGTGGAGTTGGACCCCGGCGCGCAATCCTGGCTGGAGGAACATGAGGTAGGACAAATTCTTCGTTTCTACCGGTACCTCATCGATTTCCGCGCGTAATGGCTCAACCGATCTTTCTTGTCCCGGTCATTCGCGAACTGACCCGCTTCATCTGATCGCCAGGATACGCATGCTGCGTTGCGGTGTGCGGCATCGGGTCGACCTGAACAGCGAGGTACACAGGCTTTGACACCATGGAGTGGAGAGTGGAGAGTGGAGGTGCTGTGGATCGTGCTCTCGGGTGATCGGGAGCGGATGTACGGGCTATTCGGGTCGAAGCCGACGTCGGGGCTGTGTCAGCCGCTGATCGCGATGATGCCGCCTCACCACGACACGCATATCGAGACGCATCCAGGCGGCGGTGCGAAAAATCGGGTGCACAATTACGAATTAGGCCGATTCTGCTCCCAGAAATTTGCGCGCATGCGAAGATGCGAAGACCATGGACACAAAATCGCACGTCGGCTATCCTAATAAACACAAGCGCTATCCTAATAAGCACAAGGAATTCGCCGACAGGATCGGCCGGCAGACGGTGCCGGGGTTAAGGTGAAGTTGCCTGCTCCGAGAGTGCCAAGAGCCCCCCCGGGGAGGACAATCATGACCGTATTTCAACGCAGTTCCTACATTCCGGCCCTGCTGCAACAATACCGCAACGGGAAAATCGACCGCCGCGAGTTTCTCAGGACCGCGACCCTGCTCGGGGTTTCGGCCGGTGCCGCCTATTCCATGGCCGGCGGCATCGATGGCCTCTTCGAGCCGGCACACGCCGAGGAAGCCAGGCCGATGGGGGGCACGCTGCGCCTGGAGACCACGGTCTATGACATCAGCAACCCCGCCGTTGCCAACACGACCGCTCATCCCTGGATCTTTTCCCAGGTCGTCGAATACCTGACCCAGATCGGGTCCGACAATATGACCCGGCCGCACCTCCTGGAGAGTTGGGAGCCCTCTCAGGACCTGAAGACCTGGGTCCTTCGAATCCGGGACGGTGTCAACTGGCATACAGGACGCGCCTTTGTCGCAGACGACGTGATCTGGAACCTCCGGCGGCTGCTCTCGGACGATACCGGCTCGTCTGTCCTTGGACTGATGAAGGGTTACATGCTCAACGCGATCGACACGGGCGAAAAGACCGAGAGCGGATGGACTATCTACCGCCACGAACTCTGGGCCGAGAATGCCATTGAAAAGCTCGACGACCTGACCATCCGTATCAACCTCAAGCAACCGCAGCTTGCCGTGCCGGAGCACCTGAACCATTACCAGGCGGCAATGCTCTACCCGGAAGAAGGCGGCATGTTCGGCGTCGGGTCGACCGGAACCGGGGCTTTCACGCTCGTGGAGATCGAGCCGGGTCGCCGGGCCGCCATCGAAGCTGTCGACGGCTACTGGGGAGAGGGACCGTATCTCGACCGCGTGGAGTTTGTCGATGTCGGCGGAAACAGCCAGGCGATCGTCAACGCCCTGCTTTCCGGACAGGTCCACGGTGCGTTCCAGGTCCAGCCCGAGTTTTCTGCCGCCCTCGGGGAACGGGAGAACCTGCAACCCCACGAGGTGACGACGGCAGACACGGCGGTTTCGCGGATGAACCTCACGCACAAGCCGTTTGACGACGCCCGGGTTCGCAAGGCCTTCCGGCTCGCAATCGATCCGGAGAAGGCCGCGGGGATCGCCTTCGGCCCGTTCGCCACACCGGCGGAGCATCATCATGTCTCCCGGATTCACCCGGAATACGCGGCGTTGGCGCCCTGGAAGCGAGATGTTGAAGCGGCCAGGGTGCTTCTCGCCGAGGCCGGTTATCCGGACGGAGTCAAGGTCGAGCTGACCATCCAGCAGAACCCGGCCCATCACCTGCGAAGCGCGACGGCAATGCAGGAGATGTTGAAGGAAGCCGGTATCGACTGCGCCATCAATATCGTTCCAAATCCGCAATACTGGGATATATGGAAGACGGCGCCTTTCGGAACCACGGTCTGGGCACACCGCCCGCTCGGCGTCATCAACCTGTCGCTCGCCTACCGGAGCGGCGCGGTATGGAACGAGAGCGCCTATGCCAACCCGGAGCTTGACAGGCTCCTGGACGAGGCGGAGGCCATGCCGGATCCGGAAGTCCGGCGCGGCAAGATGGCGGAAATCGAATCGCTCATGCAGGAGGATGGACCCATCGTCCAGACCTACTGGCGAGACCTCCTGACCTACTTCGACAAGCGGGTCGCCGGTTTCGAGATGCACCCGACGTACCAGTTGTTCTGCAACAGGCTTGCGATGCACAGCTAGGTGCATCCCGAACCGGAGGTTTCCCGACCGGGTCGGAAGCCGCAATGGATGGGGATTCTGCCTGGTCGGGAGGTGTTCGCACAACCTTGAAGGAGTGTCCCAATGCGCCAAGGGGTGTCGAAACCCGCAGGTGACAAGCCGCCGTCGAAGGATCCGGAATGCTGCCGACGGCAATGGCGGACCTGAGCATTCGGGACACGGAGGAGACTTGCCAGGGGCGACACGCCGGATCCGGGCTGATCGCAAATGTGAACCCGCATTCCGGCGTTTCTTCCCGGAGCGCAGCATGCGAGCAGCAGCGCTGGTCCGGTGAGCGCGGAACCGGGCGGGGTCCCGGGGTCCCGAATACGAGTGGTCCAGTTGGCTGAACCCGCGCACCGCGAATGATGTACCTGATTCTGAACCGGGTTCTCCAGTTCGCACTGATCCTCGCGATCGCTTCGTTCCTGCTCTTCGCGGTTACGGAATATTCTCCGGGAAGTGTTGCCGAGAGGATCCTCGGCCCCTACGCGCTGGAAAGCCAGGTCCGATCGCTGAGCGAGAGGTTGTTGCTCGATGATCCGCTCCTGACGCGCTACTTTCGCTGGCTGGGCACCCTGGCGGGGCTGCTTCCCAATCCGCTGGGAGGCCAGGAGGCCGGCCTTGGGCTGAGTGATCCGCGCGGTCCCCAGTACTTCGGGAATTTCGGTTTCTCTGTCATGGACAAGCGTCCCGTCCTGGACGTGCTCGCCGAGCGGGCCGGCAATACCGTCGTCCTGGCGCTCTGGGCGGTCGGGCTGACCGTTCCCGTCTCGCTGGTTCTCGGAACCCTTGCCGGGATTCGCCCGGGCGGGCGTCCTGACCGCATCATCTCGGTCGTCACCGTGACACTGACTTCGCTTCCGGAATTCGTCACCGCGGTTGCCCTGCTCCTGTTCTTCACCGCGTGGCTGGACTGGCTGCCGGGCACCAGTTCCCTTGACCCCGGCGACCACTGGTCGGCCTGGTCCCAATTGGTCATGCCGGTCACCGTGCTGACCGTAGCGTCCTCCGCCTACGTGACCCGGATCGTGCGAAGTTCCGTGGCCGATACCCTGGATCGCCCGTTCGTCCGCACGGCAAGGCTGAAGGGTCTCTCGCCCCTCAGAATCACGATCGCCCATGTGCTTCGCAACGCTTTGATCGCGCCGGTTACGGTGATCCTCCTGCAGATCAACTGGATCCTGACCGGCGTCGTGGTCGTCGAAGCGATCTTCGCCTATCCCGGTCTCGGCAGGTTGATGCTCCGTGCAGCGCTCTTCGGCGACATCTACACGATCCAGGCACTGACCCTGATCGCATTGACGGTCGCGCTCACGACGCAGGTTCTCGGGGATATTCTCTACATGCTCCTGGATCCGAAGATTCGGGTCCGGTCGTAGATGCCTGGACCGCTTGCGTCCCTGCCCAGGCAGTACCGGCGTGCCATGGCTCGCATCGGCCTGTCCCGGGTTGCCCGGTCCAGGGCAGCAAGCGTTGGCCTCGGGATCATCGTGTTCTGGGCACTGATCGCGATCCTGGCTCCCTGGATTTCGCCCTATGTTCCGACCGCGATCGATTTCGCCGCTGCAATGGATCCGAGCCCGTCGGCGGGTCACTGGCTGGGATCCGATACGACCGGGCGGGACATGGCTTCGCGGCTGATCTGGGGCGCCCGCACGACGTTCGTCGTCGTGCCAGCGGCGGTCGGCACGGCCTTTCTTGTGGGTGGCGTGGCGGGCCTCTGCGCGGGCTGGTACGGGGGCTGGATCGACAGCACCCTCAGCCGTGCCGGGGACATCATGCTGGCTTTCCCTGCTCTTCTCCTCTACATCGTCCTGATCACCTCCTTCGGCGCGTCGCTCCTGAACATCGTGATCGCAGTGACCCTCGCTTACGCGCCGGGCATGGCACGGCTGATGCGGGGCCAGGTCCTCTCCCTGAAGCCGTCGGGCTACGTGCAGGCGGCACGCGCCGGTGGCGAGCCAAGCCTCTACATCATGTTCGTGGAGATCCTGCCCAATGTGGGGGCGCCACTGGTGGTCGATCTGTGCCTGAGATCCGGATACACCGTGATCCTCGTCGGAACCCTGGGATTCCTGGGCCTTGGCTTGCCGCCACCGACGCCGGATTGGGGTGGCATGGTCGTGGAAGGCGTAACCTTCCTGGGTGTGTACCCCCACATGGCGCTGTTGCCGGCCGCTGCCGTGACATCCGTGGTCGTCGCCTGCAACCTGTTGGCCGATGGCCTGCGCGAGGCCCGGCCGTGACAACGGTTCTCGAGGTGGAGGCGTTGCGCGTCGCTTACGGCGAAAATCCGGACGTTGTGCGCCGCTTCAGCCTCGCACTGCGCGCGGGCGAGACGTTCGGGCTGGCCGGGGAATCCGGTTGCGGAAAGTCAACCGTTGCCCATGCGGTGCTGCGCCACCTGCCGAGAGGCGGCCGGCTCACGGGAGGACGGGTACTGGTGGACGGAAAGAACATCTACGCGCTCGGGGAGCCCGCACTCCGCCGTATTTGGGCCGGGACCGTCTCGATGGTGTTCCAGGATCCCGCGACGGCCCTGAACCCTTCCATGCGCGTCGGCAGGCAGCTCAGGGAGGCAGTGTACGCAGCTCGGCAGCCCGGGCTGAGCGGGGATGCGAAGGAGGAGATCGTGGCGGTCCTGGAGCAGGTTCGCATCCCGGAACCGGAATCGCTTCTCCGCCGGTGGCCGCATCAGCTATCCGGTGGCCAGCTGCAGCGGGTCGTGATCGCGATGGCGCTGCTCTCGCGGCCCAGGCTTCTCATCCTGGATGAACCCACGACCGGGCTCGACGCGACGGTCGAAGCGGAAGTCGCCGGGATGATCTCCGGGATTACCCGAAAGGCCGAAGATATGGCCACGCTCTACATTTCTCACAATCTCGGCCTCCTTGCCCGCGTCGCCGATCGTGTTGGCGTGATGTACGCCGGAGAACTCGTCGAGGAGGGGGCGGTTCGCAACGTGCTGAAGACTCCGGCACACCCGTATACGAAGGCGCTCCTGCACTGCACGCCCGGCCATGGTCCCGACGCTAGACCCGCCGCGCTGATCCCCATTCCGGGACAGGTTCCGGGCCCGTGTGATGCGCTGGATGGATGCAGGTTCGCGCCTCGATGCGCGTATGGGGAACCCGGGTTCTGCGATGTGCCGCCGGACCTGGCCATGTTTCCGGCCGGAGAGCCCGGGAGCCCGCACATTGCCCGCTGCCGCCGCATCCTCGAGGTGCGGGCGGCGGAATCCGGCGACCATGGTTCCCACCTTGAGAGGCTTGACGCGGTCGGAGAGGAAATCCTGGACGTCCGGGAGGTCTCCCGCGTGTACCGGCACTCCGGACTGTTCGGAGGCCGGACGGGCAGCGAGACCCATGCGGTGGATCAGGTGAGCTTTTCGGTGCGAAGCGGCGAAGTCGTCGGATTGATCGGGGAGAGCGGTTCCGGAAAGTCGACGCTGGCGCGAATTCTTGCCGGACTTGACGAAGCCGACGGCGGCACTGCGGTCTTCCGGGGGAAAGACCTGGCGCATCTGCCGGCCAGCAAACGGCCGAAGGAGATCATTCGCGCAGTTCAGATCATCTTTCAGAATCCCGACGACACGCTCAATCCCGCCCACCCGGTCGGCCGGATCCTGGGCCGCGCGTTGAAACGCTGCGGGAGACAACACTCACGGGAAGGCGTTACGGACCTCCTGGCCCAGGTTCGCATGCCTTCGGAGTCGGCGGACTGGCGGCCGGGCGCGCTCTCGGGCGGCCAGATCCAGCGGATCGCCATCGCGCGCGCCTTTGCCGGGAACGCGGAGCTGATTCTTGCGGACGAGCCGGTTTCCGCACTCGACGTATCGGTTCAGGCTGCGGTCATTGGCCTGTTGCGCGAGACGCAGGAGGAACGCGGGGCCGCCGTACTGTTCATCAGCCATGACCTGGGGCTGGTGCGGCATATCTCGGACCGTGTCGTGGTTCTCTACCGTGGCACGGTCATGGAGACCGGAACCGTCGACCAGGTTTTCCATCCCCCGAGCCACCCGTACACCGAAGCCCTGCTCGCTGCGGTTCATCCACCGGACCCGGATTACGTCCCGCAACCGATCCAGACTCCCGATGAACGCGCTCCACCGCTGCGAACAGGCTGCCCGTATGTTCACAGGTGCCATCGGCGCATGTCACGCTGCCACACGGAATATCCGCCGAGGCGTGCGGGCGCGGCCGGGCACGTGATACTGTGCCACCACGACCTAGCCTCTCTTCCCTGAGAAGCGAGGAGCAACAGAGCTGGAACTACCCTATGCGGCAACCACATCTTCGAATGCGAGGTCCCACCCTCCCACCCCTCGATCAAGTCGTTCAGTATTCATTCGAACCGGGATACGTGGTCTTCACACTCCCGGCGCAAAAGCGGATCCGGGTGGTCGCGAACGGAACCACGATAGCCGACACGACGAAGGGCCTGATCCTTTGCGAGAGCGACCACATACCGATCTACTACTTCCCGCTTTGCGACATCTGCATGGAATTGTTCGAGCCCGGATCGCTGAAGACGGAATCACCCTTCAAGGGCGCTGCAACGCACTACTCTCTGAAGAATGCCGGCGGGAACTACGATGATATCCTCTGGTGCTACGAACACCCGGCGGCAGGCTCGCCTGACCTCTCCAGGCATGGTTCCTTCTACTGGCACCACGTCGACCAGTGGTTCGAGGAGGACGAAGAGGTCTTCGTGCATGCCCGCGATCCGTCGAAGCGGGTCGACTGCCTCCCGTCTTCGCGGACGGTCGTCGTGGAACATGAGGGTCAGGTCCTCGCCGAGAGCAGTAGGTCGATCTTTCTCTTCGAAACCGGCCTGCCGACACGGCACTACCTGCCGCTTGAAGACCTGAACCGCCGGGTTCTGGAAACGAGCGACACCCGGACCCGGTGCCCTTACAAGGGCGAGGCGCAGTACTACAATGTGAGGCTGGGAGACACATTGCTGAAGGATTGCGCCTGGTATTATGCAGATCCGGTGCGCGAGGCGGCACGAATCCGGGGACTGGTCTGCTTTGCGGCGGAGTTGGTTTCTTCGATCTCGGTGGAGGGCATTGCTGTTCCACGCCCGGTGACCTCACTGGTCCACGGCTACAACTATCACGGATGGAAGGGAAGTTGACGGGCAGGCCCCCCGCTATGCAGAGGCGGTCCCGTGCCATGCCTTGTGCGGGTTGGAACCGATTGCCGAAAACGCAGCGCCGCTTGCCAGTTGTGCCCGAAATCGCGGCATTGGCAGGTCGCACGTGGTCCGTTCCGGAAATCGCGACAATCCGGGACGAGGGCGGTTTGAGATACCGGATCGGCCGAAACGGGGCACACTGGGGACATGCCCTCCATACCATGTCGGGAATGCGCGCTCGTCCGGATCGGCGAGGGGGGAACTCGGTAACGACTCCCAACTCGGCAGTTGGCACTTCATTGACTTGTTGGGTTGGATAACCGGTTGCAGTTTCTGCGAAAATTTTCCTGCCCGGACCTCCATGGCCCTACATATGGGCGGATTTTGTCATCTTCTGCCGTGCATCGAACGGCCCCCGGAATACCGGGTTCGCGCCGCCCGGAAACGGGCGCAGGCGCCTGCATTCGCTGGATATTCCGGTTGGAAGACGCTCCCGCCGGAGCGAGGCGCGATATTCCGTCTCCGTTCTTCCATGCGCATGGCCCGCAGGCCCCGCACCGGCCGTGTCGGAGGCACCGAATGCGGGCACCGGCGGAAGGCCGGTACGCCGCCGTCCGGCGCGGCAAAGGCGGGCGCGACGGGGCCATTTGCCGGCCATGCTGCGAAGACGAAGCCGGCGGCGATACCGGCAGTCGTGCTGGCCGCCATGCCGAAGCATCCCGCCCCGGCGGCGGTCCTGCGGCGCATGATGTCCTGTCGCTGCCCGAATACGCTTCCGCTTCCCCGCATTGAGCGGGCGTCCGCGCGTTCGCTACCGACTTTCATGAGGGCCGTGCGGCCGGTCGCTCCCTTGCTCCACTCCCGATCCTTCGTAAGCGACTTTTTTACCCCCTGCTGAACGATATTGGGCGTTTCGTGTGGGTGTGCCGTTGTTGATTTGGATTGGGTTTTGGGGTTGCTTCGAGCGTGTCCCTGGACTCAGTGTCCTGGGGCTGGACTCAACGAAAGGGTTGTGTTACGCTGCCCGGCATGGACCGGATAGTACAAGGCCGTTGTGTCGGCTCTGCGGAGTTGTCGGAGATCCGTGCGCTGTTGTCGGCGCACCCGGAGTGGGGCCGCTCGCGGCTTTCGGTTGCGCTGTGCGAGCGCTGGGGGTGGCGGGACGGCCGAGGCCGTGTGAAGGATATTGCCGCGCGTTCGCTGCTTCGCAAGCTTGCGGGAGAAGGTCTGATCCGGCTCCCTGCGTTGCAGTACCCGGGCCGCGGAAGCCGTCGGCGCAGCGCGGCGGCGCGTGTCGGGCTGGAGGTTGACTGGTCGGTATCGGAGGCGTTTTCGGGTCCGCTGTCGGCGCTCCTGCCCGTTTCTGTATCGGTTGCGGAAGGTTCGGACCGCCAGCTTCTGCACGCGATTTTGGAGCGGTTCCACTATCTCGGGCTATCGACGCCGGTGGGGGAGAACATCGGGCACCTTGCGCGGGACCGTCGGGGCCGGATCGTGGGCTGCTCGCTGACGGGGGCTGCGGCATGGCGCTGCGCGGCGCGGGACCGCTGGATCGGATGGAGTGACGCGACGCGCGGGGCGGGTCTGTGCCTCGTGGTGAACCAGCAGCGCTTTCTGATCCTGGACGCGGTTCGGGTTCCGCATCTTGCGAGCCATGTGCTTGCGCGGGTGGCACGTCGGGTGGGCGCGGACTACGAGGAGCGCTACGGGCATTCGGTCCATTTGCTGGAGACATTCGTCGATGTGTCGCGGTTTGCGGGGACGTGTTACCGGGCGGCGGGCTGGCATGACGCGGGGCTGACGACGGGGCGCAGCCGGAACGGCCGTCCGGGGCTCTCGGTTCCGCGCAAGCGGGTTTTTCTGCGGCCCCTGCGGCGGGATACCGTGGCGCGGCCTGCCTTTTACCCACAAGTCTTGTCCGGGCGCAGCCTCTGATACAAGTTGCTGGTGCGGTCCATCCGGATGAGTCTTTCGTAGGTCTGCGCGGCGACCGCAAGGCGCGTATATCCCTCCCAGATTTTCTCGTGGCCTGGCCACGGATCGTTTTTGCGGTTGAGGTATCCGCCGAGCATGGCCATGGTGAGCACCGCCAGCCCGAGATTGCCGGGCGCGGGCAGCTTGCGGTCGCTTGCGAAGTCTTCGAGCGCCATGATCTCGATGTCGGAGAACAGGATGTCTGCCGGCAGTTCCGGAGTATCGCGGCCCATCATCGTCATCGCCGTCAAGCGCCATGCGATGACCGCGTTGATGGTTACGGCCCGCTCAATGCGATCGCCGGTGCGATGACCGAGGTATTCGACCTTGCAGCCTGATTTCAGGACCCGGTGCCAGTCCTCGATGCGCCAGCGCAGGCGATACCATTTGAGGATCCGCTCCGCATCGCGGTCCGAGGCCACCGGCAGGCTGGTCAGCAGGAACCATTCGAGGGGCTTGTCCCCGTCCGGCGGCTCCGGCTCGTGAACATGCACCAGGTTCAGGCGGATCGGCGCCTCGTTCCGGAAGTTGCTCGTCTCGGGCGGCGGTAGCTCGACCGCACTCCAGCGCAACTCGACAACTGCCTTGCGTGCGTCCCGCTTCCCGCGCGCCTTCTGCCGTCGGGTTCCCCGGCGCGCCGAGCTGCGCGCCACATGGATCTCGAGCCGCTTGCGCACGGGTTGCGCCTGCGCCACATCGAAGAGCTTCGGCCGCTTGCGTCCGAGCGACCGGTTGTGCTTCGCGCGCACCAGCAGGTCGACGGTGCCGAGGCGGCGCTGCTCGACAAACAACTCGAACAAATCGCCCTCCCGGTCCGCAATCGACACCGGGCGCACACCGTCCAGTTCGCGGGCCAGCCGGTCGCAGTCCTGCAGTCCGCGCACCCACCGCTGCGTCTTGCGCTCTTCGGGCGGCTTGTCCCGCTCCGCCGCACCGTCCGGCGCGTCGTACTGGATGTGCGGAACTCCCAGCGGAATGCCGTCGCCATTGACCGCCAGCATCGAGTGCATGTGCAGCCCCAACGTTCCCGAAGATCCCTTGTTCCGGCCGATCAGCCCAAGTCCCGCGCAGCCGGGATGCTCGGCGAAGTTCAGATCGGTTCCGTCCTGGATGCACAGAACCACATCCGCCCCCTGCATCCGTTGCAGCGTGCGTGCCCGGTGCGGCGCCAGGATGTTCGTCGGCGACACCTCTGAATCCGCCGGCTGGTCGATCATCCGGTAGTAGCCCACCACCATCGCCTTGTCCGATTGCGCGGCCGCGGGAAAGGACGACATCGGGTGGTCGGCCTGAACCGCGGCGCTCCTCACCAGCCGCCTGCTCAACCGTATATCGCCAAGAGGCGCCGAACCAAACTCGTTTTGCGCCCATTGCTCGCGATCCAGGCCGTCTCCGACGCAGATCGCTGGAACCGGCGCGCGCTCCGGGATCCCCAGCTGCCGACGCCAGTTCGCGGCCAAGGGAACCACCCACACCGACTTCACCGGCACCTGGGCACCGCTCGCCGCAAATCGACCGCGGCCGGCCGTCTCGCCGACACGGATCCAGTTCGACGCGGCAAGGCTGGCGCCGCCGTGCCTCGCAGGATCGAGAAAGGTTTCTACCAGCAGCGGCCGGTACCCGTAGTGCTGCTCAAAGTCTTCCCCCAGACGCCGCAGGCACAGACCCAGCGCCTTCGAGGCCAGGTTCCGGCAACTCACGGACGGACGGATCAGGAACCGGCTCAGTCCCACCACCCGATGCAACTGACGCTTGCGCAAGGCCGCGTCCCAGCCGATCCACTGGTCCCGCGCCGCCAGCGCCAGTGCCGAGGCCGCAAATCCCAGAGCCCCCAGAACGCCGTGATCCGAAACAATCAGATAGCGAAGCTGCGCTCCCGCATGCCGCACCACCCCGCGAGGATGCTCCCGCGCGATCAACTCGTTCCAAACCCGGCGCTCGCCATCGCCAACCACCAGCACAAGCGACAACCCCTCCACTGCGTCGACACGCGAAGGAACTCCCTCGGGAACCGGAACCGGGTGCCCAAGCCCGCGAGGCGCGCCACCGCCGCCGCCATTGCGCGGTGCAGGCAGCGTGATCCGCCCTCGTTCGTCAAGCGTTCGCAGCGCCTTCATGCAGCTCGCCTGTTGCGGCCGGCCAAGCGCATCGTAGAATCCGAACTCTTCGCACACCCGGCGGCCGAGCGCCGTGCGATTGGCAAAACTCTCCGCAGCCGTCAGCAACCGGATGCGGGCCTCGCCCGCAGCACTGGTAACGCTTTCGAAAATGCGGCTCTGCTCATACATGTCTCATAACATGCACCCGATTTCAGGCCGTGTTAAGCGAAGAGTTATGTAGCAAGGGCAGGCCGCGGCTGCGGCAGGGGCGGTGACCGGTTTGGGGCCGCCGGAAGACCACGCCAGGGAAGCGGCGGAGCTTCACCGGCCTGGCGTCGGCGGAGAACGCACGGCTGCTGGAGCACCGCGAACACTGGATGGGGGAGACGGAGGCACTGCAGGACGCGCTTGCGCGATCGGATCGCGGCAAGGCGCGGCTGGAGTCGGAGAATGCGCAGTTGCGCCGGGAACTGAAGAAGGTCAGGTCTACTCTGGACGAGTTGCTGGAGCGATTCCAGACGGCCGTGCGCACCGCGCGTCGGTTTGCGGGGATGCTGTTCAGTTCGTCGTCGGAGCGCCTGGGGGGTTCGGCCGAGACGGTTGTGTCGGAGGTGGAGCTGGATTGTCCTGCCTTTATCTGGGACGATGATCCGACCGGAGGACTGGCGGGCGGCGGGCGGCGAATGGGGAAGCCGTGGATCCCCTTCCCGAGGAGCGCGCGGCACCGCGGCCACGCAAGCGTGGCCGCCCCCGGGGAGCGACGGGCGGCCGGAAGATCGGCAAGGACGTTCCCACGATCACCTGCCACCTGGAGCCGGAGGCGGCTGCCTGCCCATCCTGCGGCGGCGAGCGCAAGACGATCCGGACCGAGGCCGCGGAGCGGCTGCATTATGTCCCGGCCAGCTACGTTCGGGTCGTGATCGAGCGTCCCGTGCTCGGCTGCGCCCGGTGCCGCCACGCCGCACCGGAGCAGGCACCGGCACCGGACTGGCTGATCCCCCGCGGACTGCCCACGGAAGCCTTGCTGGCGCACACCATGGCGTCAAAGTTCCAGGACCACTTCCCCTCCTACCGCCTGTCGCAAAGGCTTGCCCGCCACGGCATCCTCATCGGCGATGCCACCCTCAACAGCTGGATCGCCCGGGGCTTCGAGATCCTGCAGCCGCTCTATGACGCCATCAAGGCGCATGTCCTCAGCGCCGACCGGCTGTTCCTCGACGAGACAACGGTCAAGTTCCTCGAACCGGGCTTCGGAAAGGCCCGGACCGGCTACCTCTGGGCCGCGCTGCGCGACGACCGCACCTTCGCCGGGCCGGCGCCGCCCGCGGCGCTCTTCTGGTCCGGCCCGGGGCGCGGAAAGGCCATCCCGGAAGCCATGCTGCGGGACTTCGCCGGCCTCGCCCAGGTCGATCGCTACGCCGCATACAACATCCTCGCCGACCCCGCGCGGCCCGCCGGACCCGTCTTCCTTCAGTTTTGTATGACGCATTGGAGACGCAAGTTCCACTATCTGACGGAATCCCGCTTCCGCAATGAGGCCCTTGCGCGGATCGGCAAGCTGTTCGCCATCGAGAAGGGCATCCTGTTCAAGCATCCCGATGAGCGCCTCCGCGTGCGGCAGCTCGAGTTGAAGCCCGCCTTCGAACGATGGAAGGCGTTCCTCGAAGCCGCCGCCAGCCGCCTGCCCGAAGCCTCGGCGGAGGCCGCCGCCATCCGATACGGCCTCGCCGACGGCGTCTGGCCGGGCTTCACCCGCCTGCTCGACGACGGCCGCCTCGACCTGCACTCCAATCGCGGCGAAAACGCCCACCGACCCGTCAAGCTCACCATGCGCAACTCCCTGTTCGCCGGATCCGAGAATGCCATCGGCATCTGGGCTCGTGCCAACACCCTGATCACAACATGCCGCCTCAACAACGTCGACCCGGAAGCCTGGCTCACCCATGTCCTGGTTCAAATCCGCGACGGGTGCAAGGATGTCGAAAGCCTCATGCCATGGCAGCCCTTCAAACCGCCGGGGGATCAATGCCTCGCCATCTGCGGAACAATCCTCAGCCCCGCACCGCACGCCGAGGGGCCTTGAGGCCCCGCCAGTCACAGACATCGAACAGCGCCAAGAACTCTACTCGCGAAAGCCGCAAAAGACCCTCCGACACCGGCGGCCAGCGGAACGAACCCCGATCCGGCCACTTCGCAACCAGCACCATCCCGCTGCCGTCATGGAACAGGACCTTCACCCGCCCCGGACGCCGCGAGCGGAACACCAGCACGACCCCCGAATCCGGTGGAACACCAAGATGCTCTCGCGCGTAGCTGCTTAGCGCCGCGATCCCGCGGCGGAAATCAACCGGATGCAACGCAAGGTAAACAACAGAACCATCGCCAACCCCAAGCATGACAACCTCCCGGAAAGCAAATGCCTTCCCAGAAGATGGTGCACTCCGCAACTCACCGAAAGCAGGGGGGAAATAGTCCCTTACGCTATAGCTTGGGTTTCACCGATTTGGCGGCTCCCAGTTGTCCGGGATGATTCTGAGCACAGATTTTGGGGGCAGGACACCGGTGTTGTCCTGCGGCCTCTCGTTGGAGAAGTCGTACTCCCCGAACATGTTGAAATGCGCCCATGACTGGGGCGAATGGACTGAGATCATGCGCAGAAGCCTGTTGTGCTCCTCGGGGGTCCTGGCGGTCTCCACCTGACGGGTCAGGTAGAGATAGTTCCAGCAGATGATGCAGTTCTTGATGAGGCGGTTGCAGCTTTCGGCGATTTCCTGTTCTTCTCGGCATGCTCGAGACCGCGTGGATATCCGACAGCGACGGCCCGGGTGAAGCTGTTCGCGAGCTCGACCCTGTTGAGTTGCTTCTCGATTGCCTGCCGCAGTTCGACCTGATCAATGTAGCGCAAGCGAATTCGAGCGCCCAGGCCACCGCACTCCTGACCTGAGAACATTCCTGACCCCCAATTGCATTGTGGGACTATTGGTACCTAGTGTCTGCCGAAAAACCCCCTTTTTGGAGTTTGAGCCGGCTTCTGCCGTCAAGTTTGACCCCGACCTGACAGGTGGATTCAGGGTCAAGTGGACCTGGTCAGCGACATTTGGGGGTAAACGGCGGGCGGGCGGGGATTTTGGCGCCCATATTGGTGATTTCTGGAAGTATCGGGCATGGAGAGCCGCCGGCAGCCCGGTCCGGGCTGCGCTGGCGCGGTTTCCCGGCGACGTCAGGCAGCTTTTCGTTGCAGGAACTTGAGTCGTGCGCGTTCCCGTGCGCGGATCAAGAAACCGACACGGAGCACATTTGCAGCGAGGATGGACAAGGCGACCGTGCGGGCGAAGCCAGCCTTGCCATGGGTGCGCACCCGGTCCAGGCCGCGCTGCTCGAGATTGTTGATTGCCGACTCGACGGCGGGATGCTGCTGGCGCGCCAGTGCGAAGTCCGGCTGCGCCTCGTGTTCGCGGCGGCTGGCGGGCAGGCGGCCCTTGGCGGGCATGGCGTTGAGTTCCAGCGTGTCGCCGAGGGCGGCCTGGTTTTGCGGGCTGTGAAAGCCGCGGTCGAAACTGCAGGCGACGAGTTCCGGGAAGCGCTCCCGCGTGGCCACGATGACGGGAACCGCGGCATCGGTGTCGCTCCCCTCCCACAGGATCCGGTGCTCGAGGAGGTGGTCCTCGACGATCGCGACGGGAACGCCCAGTTCCACGGGGACGCCCGCCTTCCCCTTGCTGTTCCACCGCGTATGTTCCTCGAAGACCGAAAAGACCTTCTCCTTCTGGGGGATCTCCTCCCTCTGCAGGATCCTCCGGTCCGTCTGGTCGATCTGGCGCTTCGTATGCGCGATGTACCGGTCGAGTTCCTTGAGCTCCTCCGGCCGGGCGCCCCGCTCCAGCAGGCTGGCCCGCGTGGCCTCCGCCTTCGCCAGAAGTTCCTCGCACTTGGCCAGGAACGCGTCGACGTCCTCCCGCCAGGCCTCCGAGCGCCGGGTGCTCGCCACCCGCTGATACAGCCGCCGGAGTGTCACCGTAAGATGCTTGACTTGGCGCCAGCCCGTCAGGTTCCATTCGTCCGCCAGCTCGGCCGCGATCCGTATCATCACCCGGGCTGCGTCCCAGAGCAGGTTGCGGTCGGTGGGATAGTGGACATCCGTCTCGACGACAAAGGTGTCGCACCGGCCCGCCAACTGCTCGCCAGCGTCGTGGCCGCAAAGGTCGTGACCGTGCCGCACCACCAGTTCGTTGATGTCTCGCAGCGTGTCCTCGTCCAGCAGCGAGACATTCCGCATCACCTGGTCATAGGAATACGTCACCGGGTCCAAATCGCTGTCCCCGAGCAGCTGGCGAAGCACCACGTGCGTGTTGGCGTGTTCATGAAGCCGGTCGAAGTCGCAGCCAAGGCCTTGCTTCAGCACCGCGAGTACGAGAACCGTCCACAGTTCCATCCCCGGACGGCCGACCGTCAGATCGCGGTCTTCCCCGAACCGGTCCAGCAGAAGCTCGAAAACCGCCTCCCGCACCGCCTCATTCAAATACAGGCCCTGCAGGCCAAGCAGGATCGCCGGGATGTCGTCCCGCGACTTCACGTCAATCTGGATCCCCCCAATCTCCGCCCGGCCGAGCATCGGCTCAAAACGCCCCAGCTTCCGCATCGCAAACTCCCACGCAAAGATCCCGGAATCCGCAGCGCGCCACTCCGGACCACTGCCCGGAAGCACACCGCGTCCCGCTTCCCGGGATACGATCTAACTATTTGTACAGTATAATGATAAATGCTGCCTGCGCAACCCCGGAAATGCCCCGTTCAACCCCGGAACAACCGGATTCCGGACCGTCCCGCCAGGTCCCTGATCGCTCGCAGCGTGTCCTCGTCCAGTAACGAAATATCCCGCAGCACCGTGTCGTAGGAATACTCCACCGGGTCATACTCGCCGTGCCCGAGCAGTTGGCGCAGCACCAGGTGCGTGTCGGCGTGTTCCCGAAGCCGGTCGAAGTCGCAGCCAAGTCTCCGCTTCAGCATCCCAAGCACGAAAATCGTCCACAGGGACACCCCCGGACCGACAGCATCCCGATTGCCATCCCCCCCGATCCGCTCCTCCAGGAGCCGGAATACCGCTTCCCGCAGTTCGACATTCAAGTATACGTCCCGCAGGCCGCCCAGAAGCTTGGGAATGTCGTCTCGAGACCTCGCGTCAATCCACACATCCCCGACCCTCATCCCCTCCTGTCCCGGATCAAAGCGGCGCAGCTTCTTCATACCGAACTCCTTTGCGAAGATTCCGGAATTTTGAACGCGCCGCGGGCACAAGGACTTCGCTGCAAGAGCAACATCGAAAGCGCCCGGCCTCCGATACCGGCACTTTAACTCATTGCCAAAACAAGCGAATTGATGACAAAAGGTCAGTCCAGACTATACCAGGCTCAAACTCCGCCCAACGGACGATCTCGTGGCAACAGCGCAAACTTCGCCATCGGATCTAGAACCTAACTCATTGATCAGTATAACTCTTATCGGTTTTTGGGCAAGCACTACCTATGTGCGTTTAGGCCCGTTCTCTGTGGGCGATTGGGTGGACTGATGAAGACAATCCACGGTATACCGGATGAGGTTCTCAAAGACCTGATGAAGTTCCAGACCGAGAAGGGATGGAGCATCCCGATGCTGCTTTGCGCACTGGTGGTAATGGACGCCATATCCAACGGCGGCAGCTTGTCGCGGGCGAAGAAACGTGCGCGCGCCATTGCGAAGGGCGTGATAACCCGTCCGGGTTTCGTCGAGAAATTGGCGAGCCTGGCCAGCGCCCCGGACAGCCCGGTGAACTGATGCGGCGCTGCGCTTGCGGTGATCCCCTGACCGACCTGCGGACGCGGCTATGCGCCCCATGTCTTGCCGGCCGCGTCCGGGCGCGTGAACTGGTACTGCCGGAGCGCCCCGACCATGCTCGGATCGCGCGCATATCGGAGAGTGATGAGATCCCACCGGGGGCGCGTCGGCCGGGGCGATCCTCCCTGCGGAACGTCCGTCCGTCCGGAAAGGGGCGGCGAAAACCCGCCTGACCCCCCTCGCGCCGTGCTGTTACCCGCACATTGATACGGCAGGGCAACTCTCGCGATGCGCTAGCGCCCGCATTCGCATACAAACGTAAACAAAATTCAGCAGCGCCAAGTAGAAAGCCCGACTCTCGGGGTCGACGAGAGCCGGGCTAACGCACAACATTCCGGCTACCACACTGGAATATGGGTCAATTATATATAGCGAATATCCCGTATTCCTGTCAAGCGGAAAACGAGGATTGAGCAGCATGACAACCCCAAACACCCCCCTCCCGACCCTTTCAACATCCCACACTTGTATAGGCGATCCTATTCCAGCTTTCTCTCGCCGAGTGCGTTGCGCACCTGCACCGCCCAGTTCAGCCTTTCGAGCCCTTGCCAGACCTTTTTCGCACCCGGCAGCGGCTGCCGTGTTGTGGGATGGGCCCCGACGAGGCGCCCGATGTCGATGACGACGGTCTGGATGTCGGGCGCCTGCCCGGCAGGCTTCCTCCGGACGTTTCGGTGGCCCTGCGCCTCCAGCAACGTCTGGAGCAGGTCGATGTCCTCCTCCGGAAAGACCTCGGTCGCCGGGGTCTCGGGGCGCTCCTGCGCGAGGATTGTCAGGTCGGCGACATGGCAGGCCGTTATGGCGTCGAAAGCGATGCACTTGCGCAGGTCGTCGGCATGGTCCAGCCGGCGGTCCTTGATCCGCGTTCCCGTCTTCAGCGTGCGGAACCAGGTCTCGATGGTCCAGCGCTTGCGGTACCAGTCCAGCACGGTTGCGGCGTGCACGGCGGCGACCTCCCCGTCGGCGGGGCGTTCGGTGGTCAGCAGCAGCCAGCAGAGCGGGTCGTCGCCGTCGGCGGTCCCGGTCTCCGTGGCCGAGACGGCGAGCATGGGCAGCGGCTCCGCGCCACGGTCCCGATGCGGCGGCAGCAGTTCGACCTCCGTCGTGCGGATCTCCAGGCGGGCGACGCGCTCCTTGCGGGCGCGGGGGCCGCCTGCGGCCGGGATCGTCAGTTCCGTCACCGCGACGGGCGACCGGGCAGCGACATGCTCCCACAGGCACTCCTTCCCGCCGCCGGGCGTCCGCACCCGCTGCTTCGCCGAGCGGCTGGCGCGCACCAGCAACGGGATCCTCTCGTCCCCGGCATGGGCGAGCATGTCCCAGAAGTCGCCCTCGCGGTCGCAGACGGAGATCACCCGCGTGCCCGGGCAGGCCTCCGCGAGCTCCCGGGCCCGCTCGAGCCCCAGCAGCCAGCGGCGGCTGTCCGCCTCGGGATCCTCCCGGAAGGCCGCGTCCATCGTGAACAGGCCCAGAGGCCGGCCCTCCGGCGTCACCGCCAGCCCGGCATGGGCCAGGATGCCCTTGCTGCCCTTGCCGCCGCCGCCGAGCTCGGCAAGACCCTCCGTGGCCTCCAGGCCCGTGTAGTTCAGCGCCGTCGTGTCCTGTATGGCGAGGACCACCGCCTCCCCGCGGCAGCGGTCGGCGGTCGCTTCGCAGTGCGCCTCGAGAATGTGCTCCATGGAGATCCTCGGGTTCGACAGCAGGCGGTAGGCGGCCTTCTGTTCCGCCTTCTCCGGAAAGATGACCGGCAGATCCTCGCCCATGCTCTTCAGCCAGGCCCGGCCCATCCGGACGATGCGGTCGCGCACCCGCCCGTCGGTGTGGCACGTGCGGCCGTACTCCCTCTGCGCCCAGTCCGCGTCCGCGCCGTCGAAGGCGCCCGCCAGCGCGCCGACCGGGCGGCGTTCCACATGGCGCAGCGCCTCCCGCCAGCCGTCCTCCAGGGCGGTCGCCCGCACCGTGCCGGCCCCGCCCCTGCGGCCGCTGGTCCGCCCGATGACAGTCCAGCCGGCACGGTGGTAACAGTATCCGCTGTGTTCCGCGCCGACATGGGTGTAGGCCGCCACCGGACGTACCGAATAGCGGGACTCCCAGTCGTCCGCCACCCTCTGCGTGGCCATGCGCAGAATCTGCGACGCCAGCGCCGGGACTCGCACGCCGGGAAGAAGCAGGAAGCGATGGTTGCAGAGGACGCGCCCGATGTTGGCGGCGCGGGCGTCGGCGGACCATCCGATCCATTCGTCCCGCGCACGAAGCTGCCAGGTCGCCGACCCGAAGCCGATTCCGCCAAGGACGCCGTGACGCTCCGAGCGGATCCAGTAGCGCATCTGGCCGCCGGGAGGCCGCGCCCATCCCAGCCGATGATGCTCCTCCATCATCGCCTCCCAAAGCCGGCGGTCATCGGCATCGCCCACCGGATCAAGCGAGACGGGGCCAAGCTCCTCCAGCGGGCAGGTCAGCCTGGTGTCGGGAACGTCGCTGACCGGGACGGCGGGAGCAGTGGCCGGATCCGGCACGTCGCGTGCCGGCGGAAGCTCAAGACCCACACGCTCCGCGAGCGCCGGCAGCACCTTCGCCGCCGCCGAAAGGCACAGGCCGTCAAGCGGATTGCGCCAGCCAGTGCGCTCGCACAGATCCCGGGCAAGGGCGTGACGGGTGATGTCGCCGGAACGCAAGGCGTCGGCGAACCAGTCAAGCGTCTGCGAATCAAAATGGCGGAGACCTATCTGCATACCTCACGCAATACACGAACCAGATCACCTATACAAGTGCGGGACGTTGAAAGGCGCGGAACCGCTTGTTGACCCCACCGCGGTGAAACTTTGTCTCCAAGAACCGGGCACGGGATCTGCAGCGGTCCGACGCCATTTCAACGCGCCATCTCATGTCCTCATCTTCGAGCATGGATCGATTTCCCTGAAGCACAATCTGATCAGCAATTTCTGCGAGAAACTGAATGTCTTCCATGGCATCCAGGCCCGTGGCTTCCTCCCGCCCTGCGAAGTAGCCATCGGGGCCACCACACTCCTCCGGTGGACAAGCGCCTGACCCGCCGATGCAGATAGGATATCGCTTGCCCGGGATGGTGGATACGCGTTCCTCAATCCGCAGCTCGTGATCCCACCAGCATCCGAAATCGTAGATGTAGCGAAATTTCGCGTTCAGTCGAAACCGGAAGTCCGACAAAGGCATGTCCACGAGCCGACCGGACAGAAACGGACCGGCATTCATGTACGGTCCGACATGCATGATGCCGTGGATATTGAACTGGAAAAGGTGGACCGCTTTCCATCCCATCGCCACCTGGAGCACTCCGTGAAGTGCATGCAAGGACATGCTCTCAGGTACCAGCACACGCCGCCAGATCATCGGGCTGATCCCCAGCAACCTCACTTTCAACTGGAGAACCGATTCAGTCTTCGAAGAAGTCCGGGCATCCGTCATCCGAAGAAGCTACATGAGACAGTCAAGACCGCCAACCGTCACTTGACCCCCAGGTTTTTGGTACTCCCCCGCAACTCCCAGCCCCGTCTTCCCAAGCGCGGCCAAAACGCGCCAATCCGAGGCCACCCCCGCGGGCCTCCCGTCCCTGAGGCCGCATGGGCCACAAGTGTGACGCAACTCCACCGATTCCGATGGCCGGACAGGCGCAACGCCGAACTCGATCTGCCCCGTGATCGCCGTACTGCCACCGCCGCAACCCCCGTTGCCACCACAGCGGATCCCGCCACCAGGAGACGCGGCCGGCTCCGGCCGGTCGAGGCCAGTGTGCCCGAGCGAGGCCACCGCGCCGCTTCCGTGCAACGCATCGTCCAGACGGGGATCGCCGCCATGACCACCAACATCACCGAAGAACACCACCGCGCGTTCGAGGCCCTGACCGACGGCGGGGCGGGCAATTTCTGCCTGTTCTCCTGTTTCGTTTCGGGAGAACCCACCGCCGCCATCGCCGCCGTAACCGTCTGTCCCCCCGGCCGAGGGAGGCCGTGAACCCGAATACGTCATTTCGCCCCTGTTCATCGGTGTCACTCCGGGAATGAAACTTGTTGACCACGACGGGCGCGAAGCATGAGCAGCCCTTCGCCGTACAGCCGCCGGCCCGACATCACCGTCCCCGCCGGATGCGGGGAAATGATCGCCCGCGACGCCCTGGTGGCGGTTTCGACCAGCGGTGGGAAGGACAGCCAAGCGATGACGATCCTGCTGTCGCGCATCGTTCCGCGCGACCAGTTCGTCGCCGTTCACGCGCCGCTCGCCGAGGTCGAGTGGCCGGGCACGATCGAGCATATCGAACGTACGCTTGCGGACACCGATTCGCATGTCATCGAGACCGCGATGGCGCGCATCGTCATGGCCTGCGCCCTGAAGCACCACACGCGCCGGGACGAGCGCGATCCCGAACGCTGGCAGCTCGCCTCGCAGCTCGTCACACATGCGCTACTGCGCGATTCCGGCTTCACCCTGCCGCCCGACGCCGAGGCGTGGGAGGGGGTGAGTGTGGAGCAAGCTTATGACCGCCTGCCCGAACCGCAGGAGGACGATTCCGGCGGCGACAGCGATTCGCCTTCCGTTGGTGGCGACATCGGTGCCGGCGCGGCCGCCGCCTCCGGTGGAGGTGACGAAGGCGCGTCCGACAGCCCTTCCGATTCGTCCGGCGAAGGCGACGGCGAGACGCAGGACGGCTCGGGCGAGGGCGGCGACTCCGATGCGCCGGCGAGCCACGATCCATCCGGCACCGGAGAGATCATGGACGCGGGCGCCCGCGGCGACGGCAATGCCGAGGACGGCGAGTCTCCGGTCGACGTCACCGCCGAGGAGCAGGCGTGGGACGAGGCCATGCACCAGGCCATGAACCTCGCCAGGGCCGAGGGGAAGCTGCCCGGCAGGGTCGAGGAGACGGTGCGAAACGCCCATGCCAGCACCCTCGATTGGCGGACCCTCCTGCGCCGCCACATGACCGACGCCGCGCGCCGCGACTACAGCTGGAGCTTCCCGTACCGGCGCTTCATCGACAGCGGGCTCTATCTCCCCTCGATACGCTCGGAGGGGATCGACACGATCGCCGTCATCATCGACACGTCGGGCTCTCTCCCAGCCCAGACGCTCGCGGACTTCTGGGCCGAGGTGCGCGAGGTCGCGACCGAGATCCAGCCCGAGAGCGTCCACATCCTTCAGGTCGACACCGCGGTGCAGGATGCGGCGGAGTACGCGGCCTGCGATCTACCCGACGAGATCGTCATCAAGGGCCGCGGCGGAACCGACTTCCGGCCGGGTTTCGCATGGCTCCACGAGCAGGGCATCCAGCCCAGCGTGTGCCTCTATCTCACCGACATGCTGTGTTCCAGCTACGCCGACGCCGAACCTGCCTTTCCGGTGCTCTGGGTGAACTACTCGGAGCCCCCCGGCGACTGGAACCGCGAGCCCTGGGGCGAGCGCATCGACATCGCCCCGGACCGGAGGGCCTCGCCGTGATCCGCGCGATCCACGGCGCTCCGGCCGAGGCGCTGAGGCAAGCACTCGAAGCCCTGGCCGGACTCTCCTTCTGGATACGGACGCAGCCCAAGACCGTCCTCTTCTCCGCCTCGACTTGGTCGCGGGGACGCTGTCCGCGCCAATGAACGGAGCGTCCGCCCACGCCCGGCCGGCCGCCAAATGAAGGCCAGAGCACGCATGCCGCGTTGCGAGTGTCTCGTTCCTCCCACTCCCAGACCAGCCCATGGCGATGAAGGGTTCTGATTATCGGCAGGGTCGAGCCTGCCTTTCGCGAGTCGTCTCGCGCTCCGGCTGCGCCTGGACGCACGTCATCGCGGGATTGATTTCAGCGATTCGGCGTGTGCGTTTTCAGTCGGTTTCTGGTCTCGGTGGTTACATAGTGGTAACACGAAATTTCAGGCGGTCCTCCAATCACGTTGTAACTGCTTTCTGCTTATTGGGATCGCGCAGGGATTCGAATCCTGGAGCGCAGATTGTGGGTCAGTGGGCTTGGGATCCTTACTTGCAGGAAACCCCTTCAGCTACTCACCCAGGCAAATGCCCCGCTCAACCGTACGGTCATCCATTCTCCAAGGGTATAGTCGTCACGGAGTTGAAGGTTGTCCGGGAAGTGTCGGCTTGAATGTCCGGTCGCGTGACGCAACCTTCCCGGTAACGCTTGAAGCATCGGAGGAACACTATGATGAGGCTCTTGTTCATCACGGTCCTGGCCCTGGGACTCACGGCTCCGACGGTCGGGCCTCTGGCCCATCACGGCTGGTCGTGGACGACCGGCGGCAATATCGATCTGACCGGCATCATCAAGACCGTCCGCCTGGGCAATCCCCACGGCATTCTGAAGATCGACGTGGAGGGCGACGAGTGGACGGCCGAGGTCGGTCAGCCTTGGCGCAACGAACGCGCCGGCCTCAAGGACGGCGATCTGGCCGAAGGGGTCGAAATCCGGTTGATCGGCGAGCCGGCCGACGATGTGTCGAAAAGGCGGATCAAGGTGGAACGGCTATTTCTGGGCGAACTCGCGTACATCCTTTACCCTGGGCGCGACTGAGACCTTGGAGGCCCTGTTCGCGGCGCTCGAGGGGACGGCCCCGGTGCAGGCTCTGCGGGGTTCCCGCTGGGCCTACGCCGCAGTCAACACCGCGCACATCTTCGCAATCGCCCTGCTGATCGGGTCCGTCGTTCCGCTCAATCTGCGGCTTCTTGGCGTGTGGCGCGGTATCTCTCGCGAAGCGGTGGTGCGGGTCCTCGCGCCCGTTGCGGCGAGCGGGCTGACCCTTGCCCTGCTTACGGGACCGCTGCTGTTCTCGGTCCGGGCGCGGGAATACAGTGGCGTCGGATTCCTGCAGCTCAAGCTAGCCCTCATCGCTGTAGGGGTCCTGTCTGCGCTCGCTCTGTGCCGGGCCCACGGGTTCCTGCTCAAGGACGCCCCGCGCGCCCGCTTGATCGGTCATGCCATCCTCTCAACGGTTTGCTGGCTGGGAGCACTCGTCTGTGGGCGATTGATCGCGTTCGCGGGGGATTGAGGTCAAGGTCTCTTGGCCAGCATGAACGTCGTTGTTCCATGCAAGCGGGCAAACGGCGACTGGCTTTCAGAGCGGGTGAGCGTGTTCACGGTATCTCCGTCCGCCGATCGTCGGATGGTCGAACCTCACCGATTGCGCCACCGTCCGCGCTACTGTCGGATTCGGCTTGCCTCGCCGGATCGCGAATCTGCGGGACTCAAAGCTTGGTTCTTCTCCTCCGCCTACATGAATGCCATGCTGGCCGTCCTCGGGCGCAAAACCGAAAACCTGTCTTGGACAGGATATCCAGGCATATAGAGGAGATGACGTGACGCAGGCACCAGAGGACTGCTTGCTTCGGGCCCTTACCAATAGGACGCGCGTTTCGAGCCGTATGCCGTCGTCATCGAAGACTTACGCCCCACTTGTATTGCGGCAAAGATGGATCGGCATTCAGAAGGGTCCTGTTTGGGCTCTGGTGTAGTTGACCTGTTCTCTCAAGACAACCCAGCTTATTTGATCGCTGGGCGGCAGCATCTCGGTTCTACCGGGATACGCAAACCCACAGACCCACAACCCCACAACCCACAACCTGCCCGTCGTGACCTCTTGTGCAGATGCGGGCTACCCAGGCCCGATCCGGCGGGCAACCACGAAACAGCACTTGCGGGAAGCCGGCGGGCCGAACTGGTTGCAACCTGCCCAAGCGATGGGCGACGTGACGGGACAGGCCCCCAACGCGTGCGTCAGGTCAGACCCGTTTGCAGTCGAGAGCCGGTGTCGGCGACTTGGCTGGGCACTTGCCGGATGTTTCTTCGACGCCGCCGAGGTGGAGCAAAGCAGTCTACTTCTTGACCTGACGCGCGACAGTCGCCATATGTCCGAAAGCCCGCCCGGGAGATCCGGCGCGGCTGGCCGTTTCAGTCGTGCCTCTACGTGCAACTCGAGCCGCGTGATGACCAGGCAACGCCAAACTCTTCCTCCCGTCCCCGTCCTTGGACGGATTCTGCTTTACGTTCGCGACCTCGACGCCGTCGCCGAATTCTACGCACTTCATTTTGGCTTCGGAGTTCACAGAGAAGAAGGCGATCGCGTCGTCGAGTTGGAGAATCCCGCCGGCGCCGGGAGCAACATCATGCTTCATCCCTTGGGCCGAGGGCGCAAAGGTGGTCAGACCGTCGCCAAGCTGGTCTTCGATGTTCCCGATGTCGAAGAATTTTGCGCCCGAGCCGCTGAACACGGGCTTTCGTTCGGCACTGTGCACAAGGCCGACGGATACGTCTTCGCCAATGCGAAAGACCCGGCGGGCAACGCCATCTCCATATCGGGCCGGGCCTACCGACACGGTATTCTTCGAGAAGATTGCGACTGACAAATTCCGGGCACCGACGCTTGTAGCCGCGGCGGGGTTTGGGACGGTTCGCCTGCGCCGACCCTCAGCCCCACAACCTGTCCGAGTTCGGTCGACGGTACCGTTGCAAGGCCCGTTCGAGGACGGTGCAATCATTGATGCTTTCCGAGGTTTCCGCATGCCATGACGGAAGACGGAGCACACGGCATCGAGGTCGCGATCGTCGCATCGGTAACGCCGGCAAGATGCGGCCGAAGCCCACGCGGCGGAGAACGACGATGCGTTCGCGCGCATTGCCGTCGAGATAGCCGGCTTCCGTTTCCGGCACAGAGCAGCTCAGGCGGCGTGGTCCATTGTCTGTTCCGTATCGGCGGTGTACATCCTCGATCACCGCAAAGATTTGCATAGCGCGAAGAAAGGCGGTCGGGTCGGGGAATCATGACGCGCATTGTCCGTCTCGCCGCCCCGGCCGACGTCGCCGCGCTCGAAATCCTGATCGAACGGTCGACGCGCGTGCTCCTGGTCCCGTTCCTCACGCCCGAACAGCTCGCGGCGGGTTTCGAGGTCATGACGCTCGACATGCCGCTGATCGACGACGGAACCTACTTCGTCGCGGAGGAGGGCGGGGTCGCGGTCGGTTGCGGCGGCTGGACTTCGTCACGACCCATCGCGGGCCGGACCGGGATCGCGAGTTGCCGGCCCCGGGGTGCGAACCTGCCCGCGTGCGGGCCATGTACACCGATCCGGACCATGCACGCAGCGGCATCGGCCGCCTCATCCTGGAGACCTGCGAGAACGCGGCGCGCGAGGCCGGCCTTACCGAAGGCGAACTCCTGGCAACGCTCGCAGGCGAACCGCTCAATCCGGCCACCGGATGGCGGGCAACCGAGCGCACCGTCGTTGCAACGAGTTCGGGGATCGACGTGCCCGCAGTGCGGATGGTCAAGCAGTTTCTGCCGAATGCACGGTGAATGCAGGCGGCGTCCAGCCCGGCGCGCCGCCTCGAGGACTATGCACACACCTTCCGCTTGGACACGCCCCAGAACCTGGGCGCAGCCGTCCTCCTCGTCGCGATCCTCGGAGGATATCAGAACCGAAAGCACGATCTCCCGCCCGGAAACCAGATCATGTGGCGCGGTATCGAACGACTGACCATCGCATCCCTCGGATACCGCGTCGCACTGGCGCGAAGTGCCGGACGCCCACTTGTCCAGAACGAATAGTGGGTACACGGTAGGCCTAGCCAGATCGTGAACACATTGTCCTCGGGGGTGGCGTGGCTGATGAAGATGACCTCGCGTGGAACAGCCTTTGCTTCCGAGTGCGCCGTGGAAAGGCGCGTTTTCCTGGTGGGTGCGAATCCCACCCAGCAACTGTCCTTCCGGCTGGTAGCGGCCGGAGCGGTTCGTGGAGGTAACGACATGGACTGAAGCACTCCGGAGAGAAGGGCTGCGTTGAGCAGCTCAGCGACCATGCAGGCCGGAGCGTGAAGCGAACGCCGAGCAGGCCTCGAAACAGGCAACGCGGGGGCCGACCCTCCTTGGGTTAGGGGAAGGCCGATGGCGGTTTGGGAAGAGAAGCGACACATGCACCAGACCGCGCCCGCCGGGGTAGTGGCGCCAGCATGCATGGAAGATGGAAGACGCGGCAACACGGGAAGCCCTGTCGGTGATGTGCACGCATCAACCGGACCCCCGTGAGGGGCAGGCTGGGCCGGCAGGGTGGCGGAGGGGTCCGTACTACTGGCGACGCCGAGTAATACCGGTCGAGGAAAGGGACCCCAGGTGAGGAAGGATGTTGAAGGGCGACAGGTATCGGGAGTGGCATGGCCTATTACCCCGGAGAATGCCGGAGAGCCTGGACGCATCACATGCGGAAGTGAAGGGCGGGTCCCCGGCGGCGGTGGTTTCTCCGGCGTCCGAGGTCTCGGACCATCAAGGCGTCGACAGGCTTGCTGGCAGGCGAGGCCGCAGCCACAGTCAAGGCGGGAGCCGTGCAGCTCCTCGCGGCCGAACCCATGCGGCCAAGACCCTTGCTGTTGCTGGAACTCGTCGCCCGTGTGCGAAGTGCATGATCCCACTGGAGAGCCCGGTGCCGGAAATCGGCACGCCGGGTTCGGGGAGCGGGGGACTGGAAACGTAGCCAAGGGAGCCGGACTGAGGCCCGTCGCGAAAGCGCCGGAACTGCCACCGGACCCTACCGCGGGCGCGCCAGCCCCCGACTCTACCCGCAAGCTTGGGGACCACGAAGTCACGAGGAGGCCTCCACGTGTGTCCAGGGGCCTCCGGGAGGCCACAATGCAACCTCCTCCCGTGCCAGCATGGGCTGCAGGAAGGGACGTAGATCTTTCATGACCTGGACGAGCGAAGCGGGTGCCGCTTCTAGCCGATCGCGCGCCAGGAAGGCGCGCCAGTGGGCATCCCTCTCGAGGGCAAATGTATCGCCGAGGCCGACGGGTGCTTGCTCCGGCCAAGATGTTCTGCGTCGCTCGAAGGTTTGCTGAATGGCGTTCGCGATGACGGCGCCTTCGAACGTGAACGTTTGAGCGATCATCCAGAGGTCATAGAAATCCTTCATACGGCTGTTGGCGACACCGAGCGGGATGATCGCTTCAGTTTTCTCCGCGACGACGGTTTCGGGCGGATAAGCACGCAGGATTGGCGCCGGCGCCTCGAGAAGGGCCGGGTATTCGATCTCGATTGCCTCAGGTGTGATAGCGTCGCCAAAACCGACATCGATCTGGATGGGCAGGCGCGCCCCGGCGATGGTGGCGCTGGTTCTGACGCGCACACCGGCATATTCGGCTTTGTCGCGGATTGAAGCCGCTTCGATGCCTGCAACGTCGAAGGCGACGCCATCGTCAGGTACGGCCACAGAACAGATAGAGCGGATGCTTGCCGCAACGGTTGCGGGATCGGGATCGCCATGACCTAACAAGTCGGGGTCACGGGTAGGCCGGAAGGGATCGTCCTGCCAGATGGCGAGAAGCATCGCACCCTTCAGGACAAAGCGCTCGCGTTGGTCGGAGACACCGAGGCGGTAGAGCAATCGCTCGTGCGCGTAACGTGTGAGGAGAATCTGAAAATCGGTCTTTTCGACCGCGGGCGCGCTCGAGAAGTCGGGCACGCACGGAGGCGCCGATATTGCGAAGCTTACGCGCCATCGGCCACCATCGCTTCCACATAGGGCCGCATCACCGACCAGACACGCGCCGTGCGCGCAAATTCCCATAGCTGGTCGGGTGTGACGCGCCTGCCGCGGAGTCCTTCGTGGAGCCCTTCCAGCGCGATGTCGAGTCCGATCTTGTTACGATACCGGAAGCAGTCGACGATCGTCTTGGCGGGTTCGAATATCGGGACCTCAATACCTTCGATCAGATGCCGCTTCACCCCTCCCGCGAGGGCGTGGCCGCTGAACCGCACGAAGCGGATCGGAGGATACTCGACCTTGGGCTTCCATCCGGTGCGGTCGATGGCTATCCACACTGCCGATGGCATTTGCAGGGTCAGTTCATGAAACTGCAGCGCGGATGTGAGGCAGATCACGCCCTTGGGCACGAGGGCGGAGGCCACCGCGAAGCTGCGTTGGGTATCCGGCATCGCGTCGGCCAGCTGGTAAAGGCCGCGTGCGACACGTATGACAGCGCCTTCGCGAACCAGGCGGGCAACGGTCTCGGCCCCAACGCCGGCGCGGCGGAGATCGCGCATGGGGACGAGCCCCTTTTGACGGAAGAGGCACCGGGCGGTGTCGCGCTGCGTCGTTGCGTGTGGTGACATTTGCTATGCTTATATAGAGAAATGCAGAGGTATTATCACAATTGCGCCAAGAAGCGCAACGCACATCGCAGGAGGGCTCAGAGAGCTCTCCGAAGTACGCGACTGGAGTTGTCCATTTCTCACCGACTACTTTGTTGTCGTCGTCTTCGATGGTGATCGCGGTTTGGGAGAAGTACGGATGGAAGTCGGGCAAGAGCGACATGATCCCACCATCCTCTTTCAAGAACTCGTGATTGGCTCCCGGGATCAGCGAGGGATCGAGCGGGATGCGTGCTTTGGGATTGTGGAGGACGACCATGCCTTCCACCCAGGTCTCGCTGTAGTCTGGAGCGTGGATTTGGTGCGTGAACGGCTTCGGCATCGGTCCGTCATCGTTCAGCTCACCGCGTCGCATGCCCGAGCGAACCATGCGCACGCGCGAATTGCCGAAGCCGGCAAGGTAACCCATGCGGTTGAACCTAGCGATGGTGCCCTGTGGGTTGACGACGACGGCGCTGACATTCTCCGCGCCGGGCAGAGAGAAAAAAGCCCGAGACTGCCCAGGAGTGACCGAAGCGGTGTTCGGTGATGCGATCTATCTTTCGACTTCCGTCGACTAGACTGTGGCGAACGCCGAAGACATATTCGGTCGTTGCCGGCACCACCATGCGCAGGCTCCCCGGTCCATGGAAATCCTGGATGGCCAGCAGAAAGGGGATCTGACGCAGGTCCTCAGCTTCCCAATAGGGAGAATTCCTATTGAGCTCGCGTGTGAGCGCTCGTGCGATCTTGATCGGGACGTAGTCCTGTAGACAGGTTGCGAACTCCTCCGGCGTGCTTGGATCGGGGGGGCGGCGTGCCACAATGGCATTCACTTAACGAGTTTTTGCCATTCACTTAAGGATTCGCAGTCCTGACAGCCTGTTGGGGCTGCGTTTCGGAGTCCTGTGGTTCAGGCTGTCGATGCTTTCCTGTGCTTGCCGTGCCACCGGTTGAGGGGTTTGCGGGATCGTCGTTCGTAGCTTCGACCCGGGCGTGGCTTCTGCCGCCCGGTGGCGACGCAATCGAGGACCTGATTGATCGCCGCGGCGACGGTGGCGGCGTGCTTCAGCAGCAGGGCTTCGAGGTTTCGCGCGACGGCGGCGAGGGAGTTCTTGAAGTTTGCGGTGCGATCGATTGCGGACGGGGTCGGCTTGCGGGCGTTGAGCATCGCGTCTCCATGAATTGTGAAGATGCGCGTCATGGCCATGAGGTTGAAGTGGGCGAAGAGTTCCTGTCGGACACCGCGCTCGGTTCTGGCATGGAACAGCGCGATTTCCATGATGGACTTGGAGATCTTGACCATCTCTTCGATGCCCCAGCGCGATCCGTACAGATCGGCGAGTTCGCTGGCGGGCCGAATCAAGGAGAGTGGTGGCGAGGCCGATTGTTGAGCCGCCGGCAGTGTATTTGACGAGGCGCAGCCGGACAGGTTCTGCAAGGGCTTGCGGATGTCTCTTGCGCAGCTTCCGGAGAAGCTTCTCGCCGGGCATTGCCTCGACGACGGCATCTGTCCGGCTTCCGGCGAGGAAGGCATCCATGATCGGGCTGGCGGACTTCTGGATCCGGAAGACGGGATGCATGTCCCGCTCGAGATGGACGGCCAGCAACTCCCAGGAGAAATATCCGCGATCGTAGATCACTACGTCCCCAGGCGACAAGGCGGGCAGAAGGTCGAGCGCGGCCCTTCGTTCATTGCCGTGGGCGCGAAGGTCAAACGCGACCGGAATTCGCTCCGGAAGTTGAACCAGGCAACTGAGCAGGCCCTGCGGGTAGTGGCTCGTATCCGAGGGCGTGCGATACCCGCAACGGATCAGCGGCCGCGGCAGGTTGAGCTTTGAGCCGTCGATCGCGAACAGGCGGTGTCCCCGCCACGCGGGCGGGCTGGAGGCACGCTTGAGGATCTCGGCATGCACGCTCCGGAACACGTTCTCATCGACCTTGGCCCGCGCCCTGCACATCGCCGACGCGGCGACCGGATCCGGCTGCGGAAGCGCGACACCGAGCGCGCGGCACTGCTCCCAGAGTTCGGCAAGCGTGGTCGCGTAGCCCTGCTCGCCGCTGGACAGCACCAGCCGGTACACGAACAGCATCACCAGCAGCGTATGCAGAACCCGCCGCCGCACCTGCCACACCCTGTCATGCTCGGCCGCCACTGCCGTCAGCGCCCCGATGAGATCCCGCCAGAGCAACACGAAGGGATCGTCCGGAGCCAGCCGGGGCCGCCGAGGACTGCGCCGCGGCGCGCTGCGTTGCGGCCCATGCAGGAGAACCTCCCGGAAGTCCGTGGCCAGCGGATATACATAGACCCGTTTCGGCGCCTTCCCCTTGCCGCCCCGGGTCTCGCCGAGATCGACCCAGTTCGCCGCACGGTAGCAGGTGCCATCAGAGCGGCTCGTGTCCGCAAACGTTTCCACCAGAACCGGGCGAAAGCCATGGCGCTCCTCCCAGTCGTCCGCCAGGCGACCGGTCGCGATCGACAATGCCTTGGATGCCAGGTTCCCAACCCGAACCCACGGAAACAGCAGGAACCGGTTGTTCCCGACCACCCGGTCCAGATGTTTCCTGTAGCCCTCCGGCCACCCAATCCACTCGTCTCGACACGGCAGTTGCCGCGAGCCATGGGAGAACAGCAGGCAACCCAGCTTGCGGCCATCGCGGTCGAGAAGAAAATAACGCAGATGCGGACCAATCGGATGACGGAACCCCATGTAGTGGTAGCGCGCAACATACTCATTCCATTCCCCGATATCCTCCGCATCCGACACCACCTGTAGCCGGATCGGCAGCAAGGCCTCCAGATCCCCCTCGATTGCCGCCGGCGCATCCGTCCGCGAACCCCAGGTCACCGGTTTGCGGGCTCCACGAACATACGACAGATCCTTCGCAGGAAGAGACAGAACGCCCAGCCGATCCAGTTCCTCCAGCATCCGCAGCACGGCCTGAATCCGATTGTCCCCCTTCGCCGTATACCAACGAAGCTGCTCGCAGATCGTGTGCGCAAGCTCCCGCCGGCTCAGCCCCGGAAACGACAAAACCGTCTCCTGCACAGCCGCAATCTGTCTGCGCGTCAAGCGCCTGCCCTGAAACGTCGTCGAACGCAAAGCCGTGATGCGAGTGTCCATTGCAAGCCCCGGATGACTCCTTCACACCCGTAGTTTGCCAGCAATCCGGCAGCGAGTCAACCCCTCCTTACCCTCGACCAAATGGTTCCAAATCACGCAGCCAAATCAATCCGTTGCAAATCAATACGAAAGATTGACACTCGCCCCACGACAAACTGAATGCCATTGCGGCGTGCCACCCCCAGGAGGGTTTGCTGTGGTTGCCTCGACGGCGATCTGACCGAGAAGGCCAGTCAAGACGAAGTCTGGTGTCGAAACCGTCGTGTCCCGACTATCGGTCCGTCCAAGAACTATCGAATCGGACTGTGTCGACTTCTTGATGGAGCGCCTTCCCGCTTTTTGGTGCGCGCAACCATTTGCCGAGATGACACTCGGAGTTCTTCTTCTTGCCTTCCGGCGCGGCCGGTGCACTTGCATGGTCGAAGGTTCCGTTGCTTCGAAATCGGGCATCGGCGAACCGGCCGGGTGCGGTACTTGGCGCTGTCGGCGAGGGGCGGAAGAATGGCCGGGCCGATGGATGCGCGTGGATGTTGGAGCGGTGCTGGTTTCCGGTCCCACAACTTGCCCCGGGTTTTGCAAGACCGCCGCGGGCTCCTGGCGCTCGCGCGGATGACGGAACGATCCCGGCCGGTTTGGGGCTGAACACGGAATAGTCGCGTGGATGGTCTGAGGGGGGATTCCGCAGTGTGGGTGTGTCCTCCATATATTGTGAATGGACAACACGGATGGTATCAAATATCGATACGAGGCTCTGGCTCCGCATCTTGACGAGCGGGGCCGTCGGTTGCTGGCGGCGGCCGAGGCGCGAAGCTTTGGGCGGGGCGGGATCAGGCTTGTCTCCGAGATCACGGGGGCGGCGCGTTCGACCATTGGCCGGGGTCCGAGTGAACTCGGCGGAGAGACGGCGCCGAGCGAGCCCGGCCGGGTTCGCCGTCCCGGTGGCGGGCGCAAGCCGGAGACGGAGAAGCAACCGGAACTGCTGAGCGCTCTCGAGGCGCTGGTCGAGCCCACGGCGCGGGGCGATCCGGAGCGTCCGTTGCGCTGGACCTCGAAGAGCTGCCGGCGCCTTTCGAACGCCTTGAAGGAGCAGGGTTTTTCCGTTTCCCGCACGCTGGTGGGGAAGCTTCTCGCGCAGCTCGGCTACACGCTTCGGGGAAACGCGAAGACACGGGAGGGCACGGACGCTCCCGATCGCGATGGCCAGTTCGAGTACATCAACGACCAGGTCGCGGACTTCCTGGCCGGCCGGCAACCGGTGATCTCAGTGGATACCAAGAAGTAGGAACTGGTGGGGAGACTTCAGGAACGGCGGCCGTGAGTGGCGGCCAAAGGGCCGGCCCGAGGAGCTCAATGTCCATGACTTTCCCGACAAGAAGCTCGGCAAGGCGGCGCCTTACGGGGTCTATGACGTCGCTCACAATATCGGTTGGGCGAATGTCGGCATCAGCCATGACACGGCCGCTTTCGCCGTGGAAAGCATCCGGCGTTGGTGGCTGCGGTTGGGACAGGAACTTCATCCCGGGGCCTCACGCCTGTTGATCACGGCCGACTGTGGTGGCTCCAACGGGGCCCGGGTTTGGCTCTGGAAAGTTGAGTTGCAGGAACTCGCCCGCGAATTGGGGCTCGAGATCACGGTTTGCCATCTGCCGCCCGAAACCAGCAAATGGAACCGCATCGAACACCGCCTGTTCTCGTTCATCAGCCAGAACTGGCGCGGCAAGCCGCTGCGAACCCTCGCCACCATCGTCAGCCTGATCGGTGCAACCACGACCAGCACCGACCTCAAAGTCTATTGCGACGTAGACAAGAACGACTATCCCAACGGCGTGGCGATTGACGATGCTCAAATGAAAGCCCTCGACATCCGCGCGCGGCGTTCCATGGCGAGTGGAACTATACCTTCTTGCCAACGCCTCAAATCGATGCGGTTATTGCTTGACGCGCCCTTGGGGGATTCTGTTTCACCGTTTTCTCGGAAGGCGAGACAAGCGGCCCAACCAACCAGCAAACGTTACCAGTCGCTCCACGAGCCGTGCCTTGCCGAGAATCGGAATCCCGATCCCGCAGAGTCTTGCAACTGCTTCACTAGACGGGATATTTGATCGCATATCCGGGAGACTGCGTGCCGCTTGACATGGCGCCCCGGATCATGTTCCAATCCATGTGTCGGCAGATGAAATAAATATGAGAGATAAGTTACATTAATTATACGTGCTGAACGCAATGCAACGGTGTCGCAGATGTCTTGCGTGCACGCTGTCTTCGGACAGGAGCTTGCGGACGCCGGGCAGGGACGTTGGGTTCGACGGTTTGCGGGTGCGGCCTTGCCCGGGCGGGTCCGGCTGACAGCGGCGCTCGCTGTTGCCGTCCTGGGCGCATTCAGCGCCCCGGCGCTTGCGCAGGACGTGCTGGTAAGCAACACCGGACAGACGTCATTCGGGACCGATGCTTGCGTTGGGGATGCATCGGGGACGACTTTCACACAAGGATTCCGCACGGGGGACAACCCGGGCGGATACACCCTTTCCGCGGTCGGAATTACGCTGGGAACCAACGATCTCAGTGGCATGGAATCATTCGACCTGCATGTCCACAGATCGAACAGCAGCGGCACGGCGGGCTCCCTGCGCCACACCCTCAGCCCCCCCGCGACACCCGGGTCCGCGATAGCGACCGGCGTGATTGTCGACTTCACGGCGCCAGGACAATCTCATTTTCATTTCGTCGGATCCATGTGTGCCGTGTGAGGCGTTGAGCGGAGCATTTCGGGATTGCCGCTGGCCCGTCGCGGATTAATGGGAGTGTGCAGCAGGGCGTTGAAAGGGGCTGCTGGCGCACCGGCGCAGGGTTGGAAAGGGATCGGTTCAGGCCTCAGGAACCAGCACCATTCTCGAAGCACCCAACTTTGGAGTCGATCGGGGTTTCTGATCGCCAGGCAGGACACCCCACGCGCGGCGCAGGCTTGGCTTTTTCTTGTGCGCCGAGACGGTCGGTGAGGTCACCGCAATCCCGGATATCAGCTCGGATTGCGTTGGTCATCATAAGATGCAGCAAGGAGTTGCACAGAGCAGGAATGGCTCGGCCGAGCATGAAGTGGCTTGATTGCAGACGATATCTGGCTGCTCACATTCGCAGGAAGTCTGTGGCTGGCGCTCGGTATCTTTCGGAAGCGGGCTGTGCCAGGAGGCCGGTTTCCGGGAAGGGGTCAAGTCTTTGCCGTGAATATGCTCTCGCTGGTCCGGGTTCAGCGCGGCGACGGCTGCCGGGCGGGCCTCTGGCGGAGGCGAAATATTTTGCGTTGTAGCGCAACATGGTATCCGTGCGCGGGCAAGCTTGCCGGTCGTCAACCCCTGGCGAAATCCGGTTGGCTGTTGTTGCCCTATTGCGCTCGGCGCTGTAATCAAGCGCGCTTGGGCGCTGCCTTGAGGGTATCCCAGTTCACGCGGAGGCTTCCGTCGCCACGGGGTTCGAGGATGCCGAACTGACCGAGCTGGCGTAACCACCGAGAGGCGTTGCGGTTCACCATCAACGCCTCATAGTTGGTGTCGGGATCGCGATAGGGTGCGCGATCGCGCAGCATCATGTACAGGATCCGTGCGATCTTGTGCGCGGTGGCGACCAGAGCCCGCTTGCGTCCGCGCCGTGCAGCAATGCTCCTGGTGAAGCCAGCGAACTGGCAGTTGCTGGTTTTTGCGGCGGCATGCGCGGCTTCGACGAGGGTGGCGCGCAGGTGCCGGGAGCCCTTTCGGGTGGCACCGTGGCGGCGCTTGCCGGCGGTCCGGTTGTTGCCGGGAGACAGGCCGGCCCATGCGGCGAAAGCCTGGGCGGAGCCGAACACGCTCATGTCGGGACCGGTCTCGGCCAGGATCGAGGCAGCGGCCACCCGGTCGATGCCGGGCATCGTCTGCAGGATCTCCAACGCCTCCCGATGGGGCTCAAGGCGTTCCAGCATCATCGCCTCAACCGCGTGCAGCCGGATCTGAAGTGCGGCTTCGGCCGTCACCAGATCCTGGAGCATTGCGCGCTCCCAATCGGCAAGCGCGAAGGACAGGGCACTGCCGAGAGCCACGAGCTTGCCGCGAACATCAGACTTCCTGACCTCGAACTCGAGAGAGTGTCATGTTTTTGCACCCGCGAAGTGGGGCTCGGCGATTTTTCCGGGTAGTTCATAGACCATGTGCATGTTGGTACCGGGGAAGACGGTCCGTGTCTGGTTGAGTTCTTCGAGGAGGCTTGCGATGGCGTTGTCGCCGGCATCGCTGGCGGTGCCGAGTATGCGAACGCGGAGGATGCCGTTGCCGTGCTCCGGGATGACGTCGGCGTCGGCCCGTAGAAGTGCGCGCAAGTGCCGGCGGGGGCGCTGGATCTTGCCCTGGGTCTGGGCAACGGCGGGCATCATGCGGGTTTCAGCGCGGTAGGCGATCATGCGGATTATATCGAGGAGGAGTTTCTCGCCTTCGGGGAGCGCGTCGAGTGCCTCGTTCGTGTCGAGTTCGGCGACCGCGATATGTCGCGGTGTATCGCGGCGCTGCAGCTTGAGGGCTTCACGCTCGGCGTCGAGAGCGTCGCTTTGGGCCTGCAGGCGCCGGACGGCCTCTTCGGCTTCGCGGGTCGGGGTTCCCCTGGACAGGTCGGCGATCCGGTTGCGCAGGGTGCCAAGGCGCTGCCGGAAGCGCTGGACATTGCGGTCGATTGCGCGCCAGCGCGGGTTGACGATGCGGGCGTCGGGATCCTGTGCTTCCAAACCGTGGACCGCCAGCGCGTCGAGATTGAACTCCTCGCGCATGTATTTGAAGAAGTTCTCCTGCGACCATCGGGAGAACAGGGCGCTGGCGGCCCGCTCCATGGGCATGCGGGGGTCGGTGGTGATGAGGGGCACCTGGCGGCCATTCTCCAGCAGGCGCCGGATCTGGCGGACTTCGGGCCCCTTGCTCAGGATCACGCTCTTCTCGGCGAGGCGGACGGTGGCGCTGCGGGTGCTTCCCGGCCCGTGGATGGGCACCGTGACGGTGCGGAAGTCCGCCTCCGGCCAGGCCTCCCCCTTGAAGCCCTTGTGCCAGGTGATCACAGCAACCCCGCGCCGGGCGAGGCGCCGGAACAGGGCAGGGCTCCAGCCTTCCCGGTCGAAGACCAGCGTCAGGGCGGGCTCGCCGGCGTCCGGGACGGTGAGGTCCGGTGCATCCGGGCCCAGCATGCCCAGTTTCTCCAGCGCGGGCAGGATGTCCTTCTCCAGCGCGTGGGTCATGGTCGGATCCAGCGCCTTGTTCAGGCACAGGAACGGCTTGCCGCCGAGCGCGTTGATCCAGTAGCTCGTGGAGGCAGGCAGGCAGAGTTTCTGGCGCGCCACGTAATGCTTGGGCAATTTTCCCTTGCGGCCGGAATACACCTTGACGTGGCCATCCACCGACAGGGTCGCACACACGTCCGGTTCTTCCGCCATCCATCCCGCGGCCAGGGAAGCTTGCCAGTCCCGCACCCGTTGCACGTCTCGCCCCAACGCCTTGATCTTGCCCCGCAGCGTCTTCACCTCCGGGCAGCGGTCCAGGCCCAGGATGGCGCCCCATTCCCCGGGCGCCTGGTGCCGCAGTGCCTCCGGATTGCGCACCCGGGCCAGGGTGAGGAAGGCCAGGAACAGCAGAACCGTGGTCAAACCGTAGTATCCCTTGGGCAGCGACAGGAACTCCCGCGCGCGGTCCAGAAGCCCCTCCTTGAGCAGCATCGGCAGCCCGGCCAGCACGCCGCCGCCGGCAACCGCCGACAGCGGCTCCGCAAACTGCGGCCGCATCTCCGTCAGATGTCCCGTTGCCGCCAGCATCCGCCCCGCCGTGTCCCGGGTGCCCCGACCCATCGGCGCCTCGCGGTCGCGTGCGTCCCGTTCGCTCCGCTCCACCCTCGGCTCCGGCGCTGCCGCCGCCTGTGGCTCCGTCGACGCGACCACCGGCGGCTCCAGCACTGCCGTCGCCTGCGGCTCCGTCGACGCTGTCGCCTGCGCCGGCACGGCCCGGTTCGGCGTCCCCCCTCTGATAACACCCGACCGGCGGTTGAGGCTGAACGTGCTCGGCCGGATCCCCAGCTTTCGCGCAACCGCCCGGCCGCTCAGCCCCGAGGCCAGAAGCCGCTCCGCCTCCCGCGCCGTCGCGGCGTCGATCGCGCTCGGCCCGCGCCTCCGTCGCGGCGTAAGAAAACCGGCCTCGCCCTGCCTCCGGAGCTGGTTCACTGCCCGCTGCACCGTCGAACGGTTCACGCCAAACGCCGCCGCCAGATCCCTGCGTAGCACACCGTGCTCGGCAAACCGCGCAATCCGCAGCTGTCGCGCTCGGTTGTCCGAAACTTCGTGGGAATCGAACGGCGCCAGGTTGCTGAAGTAGACCCGCCGGCCGTCCTCGACCGCGTGCGAAAAGCAGGATTCGCCGATCTGGATCGCCTCGGCAGGAGGCATCGGAAGCGTGTTCAAGGGAGTCTCCACGGTCGATATCGGGTGCACAGTATTATAGCCACTCTCCGTAGATCGGTCAACCCCTCAAATGTCTCCTAACTGCTGGAAATCACGAGCAAAACGATCGCCAAGCCCGCCTTCAATTAGCGCACGAGGTCAGGAAGTCTGAACATGGTGCGACAGCCGGCCCAGGATCACGTCCCGGGGATCGCCGGCGATCAGGCCGTCCAGCATGATCCGGCCATTGACGCCGAATACGTCGCTGATGATGCCGCCGATCCGCACGCCAGCGCGGTCGATCACTTTCTGCACCCGGTTGCGCACCCGTGCCCGCTCCTGGACCAGGCTGCGCCGATGGCGGCTGAGAGAGCGCAACGCAAGGAAGGTCCGATCCGGCACCAGGCTCGGACGGCCCAGTCCGAACTGACACACTCGCGCCAGCCAGCGACTGTCCTCGACATCAGTCTTGCGACCACGGAGTTGCTTCACGTGTTGCGCATGCAGCAGCTGCGCTTCGATCCCGGCTTCGCTCAGCCGGTCCCATGGCGCGCGCCAGTACACGCCAGTGCCTTCCATTGCCGCAGCCGAAACCTCATGCTCCACCAGCCAACCGGCAAGCTCCTCAAGGCCCGGCGGCAAGGCGCTGAAGCTCCTCGTCTCGCAGACCGGCTCGCCAGGCCCGTCGCAAAGACGCACCGTCGCGGTGATCTCCATCTTGTGCACGTCAAGCCCCGCGGCACGGGGGTGGACAACATGCAGCGCGTCATTCATCATGGCTCCATCTCCTCTGGAGAAAACAACAGGCGGGAGACGGAATGGAGGGCCGGGGGAGCACTCGCAGCGGCGCCGGATGGCGTCCCTGCGGTCGTTTTGCCGTTCGTTCTCGACTGCCAGGCAGCCGGATACTTCCAGGGGTTCGATGCCAGGCCATCCGGAACAGTTTCGTGACGTGGTCAAAAGCCAACACTAAGACATCGTTCTCGGTTCCGTCTCCCCCAACCAGAATAGCCCCGCAAGTCGTGAAATCGCACGACACGCACCCCTCCCGCAAATCGCGCCGAGCCCGGACCAGCCAGCATATTCATGTCCGGGGGTGCAAGATCTAACCGATCAGCATGAGAGTTTCGTGGATGTTTGGCGATGACGTGCTTCAAGGCATCGTCGCGGTGCCACTCGAAGTGATCGGTTGCGGCGGGGACGCAGTCGAAGCCGGCGGTGAGGATGATTGCGAGGGCGAGGTTGCTGAAGGCGGTGTTGTTTGCCGGGCCGTGGCCGGTGCGCATCAGGCAGGCGTCCTCCCGGAAGGCGGTATCGCGTCGGCGGTGGTTCTTGTTCTCGATGGCCCAATGTCCGCGGTTGAGAGAAAGAAGACGCTCTGGCGATGCCTCTTCATGGGAGAGAGAGGTGATCCCGTAGGCATGCTCGACGGAGGTCTTGCCGGACCTGACGTGCTTTCGCTCGCGGGTGACGCGGAACATCTGCTTCACATGCGGGATCGTGAACAGATTGTCGAGCGGGGAGATGCATTCGATGGAGCGGGTGTCCCAGCGGCCGTGAAGCGGCTTCTGCGGCACGTCGGTGGAACGCCGCTGCGCGTCCCGTTCCCAGTTCGTCTCCTTCAGGGTCTCGAAGGTCTCGGGAGCATTGCCCTTCACGGTGAACAGGTAGTCGGCGCCATGCGTGCGCACGATCGCATCCGCGGTGTTGCGGGTTGTGTGCAGCGCGTCCACGGTGATGACAGAGCCGCGAATTCCGACATCTTCCAGCACCGCGAGCACTGCAGCCGTCTCCCCGCCCTTTTCATGGCACATCCGGCAGGCGATCGGAATCCCTTCTGCATGGGTTACCAGTGTCGCTGTCTCATGGTGCACCGCGCCGCTGCGATTCACGCCGTTGAGCCGCTTGCCGTCCGCCGCCAGCGCCGAGCGGTCCGGGACGGGATGGGCCTGAGCCCAGCGATTGGATGCGGCCTGTACTTCGTCGCTGTCCGCCTGCACCATCACCCGGTGGATCGTGGCTCGCGAAGGCGGGATGTAGAGGTCGCTGATCCGATCCCGCCGCGCGTCGAGGGCGGCAAGATGCTCCTGCGGCATGGTTTTCGCATAGCGCGCGGTCGCGTTGCAGCCGACCTTGCCCGCAAGGCGCGCCAGCACGCAAATGCCCAGCACTGTCGCCAGCCTGTGCCGCCGCCCCTGCGCATGGCGGAAGTCGGGGATCCGCTGCAACTCCTCCAGCAGCGAAGGAAGCGTTTCCTCCGTCGCGTCCACCTCCGTACGGGCCACCTCCCAGTCCGGATGCGGCTCTGTCGCGCAAAGCCGGGCCACCGACGAGCGGCCCAGCGGGTAGACATACATCTCCTTCAGCTTGCCATGCCGATCCGTGTAGCCGCCCCGGCCACGCGCATAGCCCTTGGTGAGCCCCACCGGCGCCCAGTTCGAGGCTCGGTACACCGTTCCGTGGTGCTTCTCCGGATCTACGAAAGTCTCCGCCAGTTCCAGCGGATGACCGTAGGTCGCCTTCCAGTCGTCGCTCAGGCGACGGAGCATCCCGCCGACAAAGCAGCTGCCCAGATTCGGGAAGGCGCCCGGCTCCGGAAGCACCAGCAGGCGCGTATTGCTCGCAACAAGGTGCAACCGCTCATACTGCTGCGCAGGCTTCCAGCCGATGAACCGGTCGCGCGGACGGCACTTCAGCGCACCTGCCTGCCAGCCTGCCAAGGCAACCCAAAGCGTCCCCAGCACCGCAACATATCGCAGCCCCCGTCCCACAAAGCGCAGGAAACCGAGTTCGTGGCCCTCGGCCATCAGACGGTCCCAGCGTAGGCGTTCCTCCGGCCGCGCAAGTCGTATCTCAATATCCCCCACCAAGGGGTTCTCGGACAATCCAACCATGCCTTCTTATTAGCATGCCCAAAACGAGATGTCCAGACCCCACGAAACCGAATCAACCTCGAAAAAAGAATGGGATTGCCCTGTCACGGCGCCCGCCAACGCTACCCTGGAAAAGGAAACCGACTACCATGTCGTCTTTGCCGGCACGGGCGATTCCGGGGATGTGTGTCTCAAGGCAACCGCTTCGGATATCGAAACCGGGGAATCCGGCTGGACCATTGAAGACGCCCTGCGGCTCTCGGGCACCCTGGACGCCGACGGGGTCTCCTTCCAGATCCGCGTCAAGGGGAGCGAGAACAACGCCCCGGCCACCGGCGATCCGCGCATTACCGGCACCGCGCGGGTGGGCGAGACCCTGGCAGTGGACATCAGCGCCATTGCGGACCCGGACGGTCTGCCGAGCACGCTCACCTATCAGTGGATACGGGTCGACGGGGGTGTTGAGACCGACATTTCCCCCGACGCGACCTCGGCCACCTACACGCTCGTCGCTGCCGACGGGGGCAAGAAGGTCAAGGTGCGGGTGTCCTTCACCGATGATGCGAACAACGCGGAATCGCGGACGAGCGGCGCCTACCCGTCGAGCGGCGCCGTCGTCGTACCGCCGGGCCCGCCCGCGAGCCTGACGGCCGAGACGGGCGACGGGCGGGTGCGGCTGGTCTGGGAGGAGCCTGCGGACGAGAATAGTCCGGTCGGCTACCAAATCCGTCATGCTGCGGGTGCCTCGGTGCCGGCGGAGACGGGCTGGACCGGAACAGCTAGGGTCGAGATATTGACCGCACTGGTCTCGGGGCTTACGAACGGCACGGCTCATACCTTCGAGGTGCGGGCGGTCCGTGGCAACGTATCGAGTCCACCGGCCAGCGTGTCGGCAACGCCGGTGGCGGCCGTGTGCAGCGCACCCGCCGTCGACCCCAGACGGCAAGTCTGGTCCGGCACGATGACGGTGGGGCACGATTTTGAAAGACAGGTGGGCGCTTACGGTCTGGGTGAAAATGATGCGGGGTTCGAGGCAGGAGATTTTGGCAGCCTGTCCGTAACACCCCACTTTTCGATCGGCGCCACGCGCTACGACATAAGCGAGATGATTGCCGATATCCGCCGCGATGGCGAGAGGAGGTTTATGTACCTCACCTTCTCCAACAGGCTGCCGAATCCGGTCAAGGCCGCGCTCCGGCTTCACTCCTGCGGCGAAACACGGGATGTCAGCAGCAGTAGTTTTGCTAATGCTCCTGGTGGTCGGTCGCGATATAGATGGATTGGGCGATCGCTCGCTATCGACTTCTCCCTCTACCCCACGCGCGAGATTGCGCTGAGCCTGCCGGCGAACAACGCCGCGACGGGGGAGCCGGCGATCGTGAGCGACATCGCCGACAAGGCGCATGTCGGCCGGACGCTGACCGCCTCGGCGGGCACGGTGGCGGATGACGACGGGCTGCCGTCCGCGCTGACCTACCAGTGGTACCGAGTGGACGGCAGCAACAGCGTCGAAACGGAGATAGGCAGCGCCACCACATACACGCCGACCGCGGCCGATATCGGCCACACGCTCAAGGTGAAGGCGCTCTTCCAGGACGATCTCGGCGAGGTGGAAGAGCGCGAGAGCGTGGAGACCCAGACGGTCGAGCAGCCGACCCTGACGATTGCCGATGAGAGCGCGACCGAGGGCAGTGCGCTGAGCTTCGCCGTGACGCTCTCGCCGGCGACCGACCGGCCGGTGACCGTCAACTGGGCGGTCTCGACCTCCGGCGGGAACACCGCCTCGACGAACGACCTTTCCGGGACGACGAGCGGGTCGCTAACATTTGCCGCGAACGAAACCTCGAAGACAATTACGGTGAGCACCGTCCAGGACGAGGTCTACGAAGAAGACGAGACCTTCACGGTGACGCTCTCCGGCCCGGCCAACGCCGTGCTCGAAACGGATAGGGCGGCCACCGGCACGATCGTCAATGACGAGGCGTTACCGACGATGACTTTGGTGCTGGCCGACGACATGATCCGGGAGTCGGACGACCCGGACCAGCCGGGAGACCAGCACCGGACCACGGTGACGGCGATCCTGGACATCGCGGCGGAAGGGAATTTGAGGGTCCTTATCTTTAGCGGGCCTGCATTGCGAGTCGGCAACCCCGCCAACTTGGAAAGAACCAGACTGACCATCCCGCCGGGGCAGAAGACGAGCGAGACACTGGCTGTGCAGGCTCTCAACAACACTGTCGATGAGCCGGACCGGACGGCAATGGTAACGGTGGGTTCAGCCGTCTACAACGACACTCTCGATTTGCCGTATCCCTCCGTGGCGCCGAACCCTTCCCTCAACACAGACATTTTCCTTCTCGCCGGTAGACGACAGCATCGACGAGGGGCTGAGCGAAACAGTGATCCTGGGCGGGACCGTCCAGGGGCTGAGCGTGCGCACGGCGACGCTGACCATCGCCGACAATGACGGCAAAGGGATCGAACTGTCGCAGGGGCCGGTGACGCTGAGAGAGGAAGACCGGGACGGCAGCTACACGGTTGCGCTGGCGACCCAGCCGACGGGCGCCGTGACGGTGCGGGTCTCGGTTTCGGGCAATCCGGATGTCACGGCGGATCCAGGCGCTGTGGCCTTCACGGCCTCGAACTGGCAGACGCCGCGGACAGTCACGGTGCGGGCGGCGCACGATGACGATGCGGCCCCCGACACCGCGCAGCTCAACCACTCGGCCTCCGGCGCGGACTATGGCGGGGTGCGTGCCCTGGCGCTGGCGGTGGAGATCGAGGACAACGATGAGCGGGGCGTGACGGTTTCGCAGACGGCACTCGAATTCCGCGAGGGCGGCCGGGCGAGCTACACCGTGATGCTGGACACGCAGCCGACGGGAACGGTGACGGTGACCCCGACGGTGACCGGCGACGTGAGCATCAGGGTTTCGCCCTCCTCGCTCGCCTTCACGCGGTCCAACTGGAAGACGCCGAAGACGGTGACGGTCTCGGCCGACCAGGACCTTGACCAGACCGCGGACAGCGCGTCGATCGCACATGCGGTCTCGGGCGCGGACTACGGCGAAGAGCGCGTGACGGCCCTCGGCGTCTCGGTGAGGGTGTCGGACGACGATATTCCCTCGACGGAGGTTCGGCTCAGCCTCTCGGCGAACAGCGTGCCGGAGGGCGCGGGCGCGCGGCGGCTCACCGTGACGGCGGAACTGAATGCGGCGCCGGAGACGGCCGATACGGTGATGTCGCTGACCCTCGAGGCCGGAACGGCAGAGGAGGATGATTTCGCGGCGTTCGGGCCGGTGACGCTGACCATCCCGGCGGGCCAGTCGCGCGCGACCGCGCAGGTGACGGTGGACCCGGTGAGGGATGCGGTGGACGAGGATGACGAGACCGTGCGGATCGTGGCGGAATTCACGAGCCGCGCGTCGGGCAGCGCGCTCGCTGCGCTCAATCCCCCGTCGCTTGAGGTGACCATCACCGACGACGACGAACGGGGCGTGACAGTGACGCCGACGGCGCTGAGCGTTCTGGAAGGCGGCACTGCGACCTACACGGTGAAGCTCAACTCGGCGCCGACCGATGCGGTGACCGTGACCCCGACAGCGACGAGCACCGGCACAAGGACCGTGACCGCCGATCCCTCGTCGCTCACCTTCACGGCGAACGATTGGGAGCAGGCCCAAACCGTGACGCTCAGCACGAATAACGACGATATGGTCAGGGACGATGCGACAGAGACGGTGGCCCATTCGGCACGAAGCGACGGCGACTACGGATCCGGATCCGTGACCATCGCGTCGGTGGAGGTCACCGTGCCCGGCCTGGTCATCGTCGGGATGAAAGTGACGATCCGGATACCGATGGACGGGATCGTCCTGGTGCCGGAGGGCACGCCGGTTCCGTCCGGCATCCGGCTGGTGCTTCCGGTGGGCCTGGCCGGGAAAAGAGTGTCCCTCAGCCCCGTCGCATTACCGGAGAACACACCGCGCGGCTTCCGGGCCGGCAATGCGCTGGTGGACATCGAGCTCGAGCCCGGGGCCACGCTCTCCGGGGAGGCGACGGTCTGCCTGCCGAGCCAGGGCCGTGGGCGTGTTTTCCGGTGGGATGACGCGGTGGAGCCGCCGGTCTGGGTCGAGCTGGTTGCGTCCCCCGCCGGCTCTCCGCTCGGACTCGCCTGCGGCACAACAGAGCAATTCGCGCTGTTCGCGCTGGGTTCGGCGCAGCAGGACAGGATTGCGAAGGCCTGGCTCGCGCGGTTCGGGCGCACGGCGGCGCAGCATGTGACGGACGCGGTGCAGGATCGCCTGGGGGCGCCGCGCGCCGCGGGCTTCTCGGGAACCCTCGCAGGACAACCCTTGCCGGCTCCCGGCACCGTGTCGCCGGGCGTGGCGGACACAGGGTCACCGGTTCAGAGGCTGGATGTCGAATTGACCGGCACGGGTGACGGGCCGGATGCCCGGTCCGTCGTGCTGACGCCACGCGACCTGCTGACCGGGAGCCGGTTTTCGTTGACCACCGAGTCTGAAGACGGGGCATCCTTCGCGGTCTGGGGGCGGGGGGCGGTCACCGGCTTCGACAGTCGGGACGGCGAGGCATCGGTGGAGGGGCATGTGTCAACGGGGCTGGTGGGGGCCGACGTCGCTTCGGGTCCGCTTGTCGCAGGGCTGGCGCTGTCGCTCAGCGAGGGCCGGGGCACCTGGACCCTCGACGGAGAGCAGGAGGATGTCAAGAGTTCGATGACGGGCCTGCATCCCTTTGTGGGTTACGAGCTCTCGAAACGCCTGTCGGTCTGGGGAGTCGCGGGCTACGGGCGGGGCGAACTGGAAACGTCGGACGGGACGGAGAAGACACGCACCGATATCGACATGACGATGGCCGCGGCCGGGGCGAACACCGATCTGCTGTCTCGTGCCGACGGGGACAGCCTGACGCTGTCGCTGAAAACCGACGGGCTGTTCGTGCGTATCGGCGCCGACGCCGCCGAAGGCATCGACAAGGTGAAGGCGGATGCGAGCCGAATTCGCATTGCGCTCGAAGGGTCGCTTTCCGTGCCGCTGTCGGACGGCGGCGGGCTGGAGCCTTCGCTGGAGCTTGGAATCCGTCATGACGGCGGCGACGCAGAGACGGGGTTTGGGGTCGATATTGGCGCGGGATTGGGCTGGACGGACCCGGTGCGCGGGCTGAAGGCAGAAGTGCGGGCCCGCGGGCTGCTGACCCATGATCACGCCGGCTTCCGCGAGCGCGGCTTCTCGGGGTCGTTCGCCTGGCAACAGAATCCGTCCTCCGACCGGGGCGCAATGCTTTCGCTTTCCCAGACGGTAGGCGGGCCTTCCTCGGGCGGCGTCGATGCGCTGCTCTCCCGCACCACGCTGGACGGCCTCGCCGACAGCGACATCGAGGACGGCGGCAGCCACCTGGACAGCCACCGGCTGGAGGCGAAGTTCGGCTACGGCTTCTCTGTCTTCGGCGACCGCTTCACCTGGACGCCCGAAATCGGCATCGGCCTCTCGGACACGGTTCGCGACTACGGCGCGGGTTGGCGCTTGTCCGGAAGCGGCGGCTATGGCGGCGGCTCTCTCGACCTGTCCTTCAAGGCGCGGCGGCGGGAGAGCGCCAACGACGGAACCGCACCGGAGCACGCCGTCGGGTTCCTGCTGAACGCGCGGTTCTAGCCTCGAAGCCCAAGTGCGCCGATCTGACTCGTCCAGGCGCGATACCGGGACGGTACTATGGCCGAAGTGCCGTTTCCAGACGAATGTATCCTGTAGTCTGGTTGAATTGGACAACATCGGCCATGATGCCATATGTGCCCCGTCTCACGCAGGGGCCGTCACCGAAACCGTCTCGTCGTCCTCTGTCCAGGGAAACGGACCCTTCCCGGCCTGTGGCCAGGTTTTCGTAATTTGCAACACTATGATTTACAATGATTTATGATACTTGCGTCTCAATCCGTCGAAGCGTGGCCCCGTATGTCGCGAATACCGGAACCGTGTGTTCAGACGTCCGGACATCGCTCTCTTTTCGAGAGCCGGTTGTGGGTTGAATTATCGTTTGAATTGATAGAGTTATGATTGAATTTTGGGGTTGACAGAGCGGCGGGATTCTGGCATAATAATATGAACCCGATATTCGGTATCCGAGGATCTCATGAACACACTTCCGATGGCGCCCGCGAACGCCACTCCGATCGGCACTACGTGCTTTTCGTACCACGTTGATGGCGAACGGGTGGTGTATTTCACAAACCTGCAGCCGTTTGACTCGCACGACGTTTCGAGCATCCGGTCGTGGCGGCTTCGGATCGCGCGGTTCGCGGAGCACGGGATCCGTCGGGAGGATCTGGCGACGGCGTTCGGCGTTGGTCGTTCCACGGTGCAGCGGGCAGTGAACCGGTACCGGAGCAAGGGAGAGGAAGGGTTTCATGAGCCGCGCCGCGGGCGCGGTCCGAGCGCAATTGATGCCGACATGGCGCGGGAAGCGGACCGTCTTTTGAGTACGGGTCTGAGCGGCTCGGCGGTTGCGCGACGGCTTGGGATCCCGGTGCGGACGCTGAACGACAACCGTCGGCGGGGGGTTGTCGGGGGTGGGATGCCGGCCCGGGCGGCAAAGGCTGATCCGGTTCCGGACGCACCTGCGGAGCGGGAGGCGCCGCAGGAAGCACCGGAGCGGGACGCGCTGGAGCCGTCGATTGACCGAAGCGCACGGGACGCCCGCGACCGGGCAGCGCCGCTGGGCCGTGGAGCTCGGGACACGACGGGGCGAATGCTGGCTGCGACGGGGCATCTGAGCGAGATCCGGCCGCAGTTTGCGGAACCGCTGTCGGTGGTCGCCGGCGGGGGGGTGCTGGCCGGGCTCCCGATGCTGCTGAAGGAGGGGCTTCTGAACCACGCGCGGGAGTTCCTGTCGCTGCCCAAGGGGTATTACGGGTTGACCACCGTTCTGCTCTTCCTGGCGTTCCTCATCCTGGCCCGGGTGCGCAATCCGGAGGCGCTCCGGCACCAAGTGCCCGGGGAATGGGGCGCGATCCTGGGCCTGGACCGCTGCCCGGAGGTGAAGACGCTGCGGCGCAAGATCAAGGCGCTGGGGCAGGATGTGCAGCAAGTGCGGAACTGGCAATCCTCCCTGGCGGCGGGATGGCTTGAGGAGGATCCGGAGGTCGGCGCCACGCTGTGCGTGGACGGGCATGTGAAGATCTATTCCGGTCGCAAGGGGAAATTGCCGAAGCATTTCGTAGCGCGACAGAAACTATGCCTGCCCGCCTCCACGAGCTATTGGATCAACGCGCTCGGCGGCAAGCCCTTCCTGTGCCTGAACAAGGCGCTGGATCCGACCATGACCCACGCGCTGGAGGCGGACATCCTGCCTGCGCTGGAGAAGCTGGGCATGCTAGGCCCGGAGGCGCCGGATCTTACCGCCCCGGATGCCGGCGAGCCCGCCCTGACGCTGGTCTTTGACCGGGAAGGCTGGAGCCCGGCACTGTTCAAGCGCCTCGCCCGGCGCGGCGTTGCGGTGATCACCTGGCACAAGGGCTTCAAGGGGGAGGACTGGCCGGAGGCGGAGTTCCACACCGTCTCGGTGCCCATCCATGGGCCGGGCGCGACCCGCAGCGCCACCGTCCGCCTCGCCGAGAAGCGCGTGCAACTGAAACAGGGGCCCGAGGTCCGCCAGATCCGCCGCCTGCTCGAAAGCGGCCGCCAGGTCCCGCTCATTTCCACCCACTCCCGCATGCCCGTGGAGCAGATCGCCGGCGCCCTGTTCTCCCGCTGGTCGCAGGAGAACTTCTTCAAATATATGCGCGAGGAGTTCAATCTCGACGCCCTCGTGGTCCGCGGCCTGGAGCCGCAGGATCCCGAAGCCCGCGTCGTCAACCCGCTCTGGCGCGCAATCGACCGAAATGTCAGCCGCTTCCGGCAACGCCTCGGCACCCTGCGCAACAGGATCGCCGATCTGGCCAAGGGAGCCCAGTCTCACCAGACCGCCGAAGCCGCCCGACGTCTCCAGGCCCGGATCGACGCTCTCGACGCCGAGCGTGAGACGCTCAAGCAGAAGCGCAGCGACACGCAGCGCCACATCACCGTCGCCGAGCTCGACGAGCACCAGGCCCTGGATGCGCTTCCCGAAGGCGAGAAGCTCCTCCTCGACGTCATCCGCATGATCGCCTACCGCGCCGAAACCCGCATGATGCCTGTCGTCGCACAGGCACAGGGCAAGACACAGCGACCCCGCAGGCACCTGCGCGCGATCTTCCAATCCGACGCCGACATCATCCCGGAGCCCTCCAACGGCATCCTCCGCATTCGCATCCTCGGCACCGCCAGCGACGCCGGCGACAACGCCACTGCAGGCCTCCTACAGGAACTCAACCTAACCCGGACGATCTTCCCAGGCACCAACCTCCGGATGGTCTACGAACTGCCCGGGAATACGGCCGATCCGGACCTGTCGGGTTCAAATCGGTGAGCTCGATTCACCCCCAAGGTCCGGACATCTGGTGTTACGTTTTGTTTATCTTTGTGCCGGTTGGTGCGCCGGTGGCTGTCGGGACCTACGCCGACCCGTCGTGCGATCTCCGCGGCCTCGCCTCTCAGGCCCGTTGCGAACCACCCGCTGGAGCCCGTCGGGAAGCTTCTCCTGCACAAATGCCGACCGGTACTCCTCGAACTCCACCGAGACTGCGGCCTCCATCAGCCGCCGCGCGCCGGTCCGCAGAAGCTTGGACAAGGGGTCAGAAACCCGTGCTGGTGCCGCCAGCGAAACAACAGTATCGTTGCTCCTGTGCGATGTGCTCCTCTTGCCGTAGCCGTGTCGTTCGCAACACGATTTCGGTAAAGATACGCCGCTCGGCTCAACTCATCCGTACACCACTTTCGAACATTGATCGCTCTTGCATAACCCGCTGGGAATCTGGGAGAAGGACATGAAACATTCAGTCACTGCCGTCATTGGCGCCGGCATCCTTGCCGCCACCGCCATGTCGGCCACCGCCGAATTGAAGACGTAAATCGGGCCCGGGGAGGGCCAGCTCGATATCATTGCCTGGCCCGGCTATATCGAGCGCGGCGAGACCATGAAGGAATTCGACTGGGTCACGAGCTTCGAGGAAGCCACCGGCTGCATGGTCCGCGTCAAGACCGCGAACACCTCCGATGAAATGGTAGCGCTGATGAACGAGGGCGGTTTCGATGTCGTGACAGCCTCGGGCGATGCATCGCTGCGCCTGATCGCCGGAAAGCGCGTCCAGGAGGTCAATATCGATCTGATCCCGGGCTGGCACGCTGTCGACGACAGGCTCAAGGAAGCGCCCTGGCACACCGTCGACGGCAAGCGCTACGGAACGCCCTACATGTGGGGACCGAACGTGCTGATGTACAACACCGAGGTGTTTCCCGAACCGCCCGGTAGCTGGGACGTGGTGTTCCGCGAGATGACACTGCCCGACGCTCAGTCGAATAAGGGGCGGGTGCAGGCCTATGACGGCCCCATCCATGTCGCCGATGCGGCCCTCTTCCTCATGCATCATCAGCCCGAACTGGCGATCGAGAACCCTTACGAGCTCAATCAGGAATAGTACGCCGCGGCACTCGACCTGCTTCGTGGACCGCGCAAGATCGTCGGCCGGTACTGGCATGATGCCTTCATCCAGATGGACGATTTCAAGAACGAAGGCATCGTTGCATCAGGATCGTGGCCGTTCCGGGTCAACCTGCTGAAGGGCGATGGCGCACCCGGCGCGTCGACCATTCCGATCGAGGGTGCGACGGGCTGTTCAGACACCACCATGATGCACATCGAGTCCGCCCATCCCAACTGCGCATACATGTGGATGGAGCATACGCTCTCGTCGAACCTGCAGAGTGATCTCTCCGTGTGGTTCGGTGCGGTTCCGCCCGTGATCTCGGCGTGCACCGACGGTCGCGGCATGTAGACGGCAGAGGGTTGTGCAACCAACGGCCTCGGCGATTTCGACAGGATCAGGTTCTGGACGACGCCGGTATCGAAGTGCGCGAGTCAGGGTGAATGCGTGCCGTACTACCGGTGGGTCTCGGACTATATCGGCGTGATCGGCGGCCGCTGACACCATCGAGTCAACCTTGAGGGCCCGCCCGGCGTTGCGCCGGGCGGGCCGCCTTGCGGAGATGCGCTCCAGGTGTCCGTTGCTGTTGAATTCGAAGACATTTCGCGGCACTTCGGAGCCGCAACCGCGGTCGACCAGATCGATCTCGGCATTGTGGAAGGGTCGTTCTTCGCGATGCTGGGCCTATCGGGTTCGGGAAAAACTACCTGCCTCAGGCTGATCTCCGGGTTTGACAGGCCGAGCGATGGCCGCATCCGGATCTTCGGCGCGGACTCGAACGACATTCCCCCCAATCGCCGGCCGGTCAATACGGTCTTTCAGGACTATGCCCTGTTTCCCCATCTGAACGTCAACGAGAACGTAGCCTCAGACATCCTGACATTCACGGGTCGTCCAGAGCGGTTCAAGGTGTTTGTAATTCTCTGACGTAGTGCTTCTTTTCGCGATTTGTTGGAGCATTTCGGGGTTGCATCTGGCGCCGTAGTATGCTAATATACTCTGACTAGCAAAAAGGGGTTCCCTATGCCTCCCTCCCTTCCGATGACACCTCCGGCAGCCACGCAGATCGGTGGCGACCTTTCCATGCAGACCTGCAAGGATTGGACGACCTACTTCGCGAATCTGGTTCCGATCGACCGCCATTCGGCGGAGGATGTTCGCGCCCGGCAGTGCCGCATGGCGCGCCTGCATCTTTTGAGCGGCATCCGGCAGGAGGATGTTGCGCATGCGTTCGAGGTCTCGCTTTCCACGGTGACGCGGTCGGTGCGGCTCTACCGGGAGCGGGGGGAGGAAGGTTTCCGTCAGCCTCGCCGGGGGCGCGGGCGGGTGGTGCTGAATGCCGGGCGAGTGCGGGAGGCGGAGGCGCTCCTCGCAGGAGGGATGAGCGGTAGCGCGTCGGCGCGTCGTCTGGGCATACCGGTCAGCACGTTCAACGAGAACCGTCGGGCGGGTGTGATTGGTGGCGGAGGTGGGAAGACGCGGGGGAGCAGCCGCAGCGAGCGCGACAGCCGTGACCGGGAGGCGCCGATGGGTCGCGCGACGCACGACGTTGCGGGGCGTGTGCTGGCGATGACCGGACAGATGGAGGAAGCGCGGCCGACGTTTGGCGAGCCCGCGCATGGGGTGGCTGGCGGCGGGGTCCTTGCAGGGCTGCCAATGCTGCTCCGCGAGGGACTGCTTGGCGCGGCGAGCCGGCTGCTCGGGCTTCCGAACGGCTTCTACGGCGTGGCGAGCGTTCTGCTGTTTGTCGCCTTCCTGGCGCTGGCACGGGTGCGCAATGCGGAAAGCCTGCGCTACCAGGCTCCGGGCGAATGGGGCATTCTGCTCGGCCTGGACCGCTGTCCGGAGGTGAAGACCCTGCGCCGCAAGATCCGGCTGATGGCCGGTCGCGACGGCGCCGTCCACGCCTGGCAGGACGCGCTGGCGCGGCCTGCCCATGCTACACAAGTTTTCACTTGACACGGTTTGGGATCGGGTGCATTCTATGAAGTATGTACGAGCAGAACCGTATTTTGTCGAGCGTTTCCAGCGCTGCGGGCGTGGCCCGCGTCCGCATGCTGATGGCTACGGAGAGATTCGCCAGTCGTTCCGCGCTCGGCCGTCGGGTGTGCGAAGTGTTCGGATTTCACGATGCGCTTGGCCGGCCGCAACAGGCGGGCTGCATGAAAGCGCTGCGAACGCTTGCCGAACGAGACCGGATCATGCTGCCAGCACCGCGCAATGGCGGCGGCGGCGGCGCGCCTCGCGGCCTTGGGCACCCGGTTCCGGTTCCGGAGGGGCTTCCTTCGCGTGTTGACGCTGTGGCGGGGTTGTCGCTGGTGCTGGTGGATAGCGATGGCGAGCGCCGGATCTGGAACGAGTTGATGGCACGGGAGCATCCTCGCGGGGCGGCGCGGCATGCGGGAGCGCAGCTTCGCTATCTGATTGTCTCGGATCACGGTGTTCTGGGGGCTTTGGGCTTTGCGGCCTCGGCGCTGGCGGTGGCGGCACGGGACCAGTGGATCGGTTGGGACACGGCCCTGCGAGAGCGCCAGTTGCATCGGGTGGTGGGACTGAGCCGGTTCCTGATCCGTCCGTCAGTGCACTGCCGGAACCTGGCCTCGAAGGCGCTGGGTCTTTGCTTGCGGCGTCTGGGTGCAGACTTTGAGCAGCACTATGGTTACCGGCCGCTGCTGGTGGAGACTTTTCTCGATTCTGCACAGCACGACGGCGCCAGCCTCGCCGCGTCGAACTGGAACCGAGTCGGCGAGACGACCGGCCGCGGTCGGTTTTCGGCGACCGGTGCCCAGGTGCCGGTGAAGTCGGTGTGGGTGTTTCCCTTGACCAGGAACTGGCGTCGGCGGCTGGGGATCCCGCCACGCGCGCCGCTCCCCGCGATCGGCGCCGGCGACGGCCTGGATCGCGAGCAATGGGCGCAGAACGAGTTTGGTTCGGCACCGCTCGGCGATATACGGTTGAGCAGGCGGCTGGTGAAGAGCGCCGCGGTTCAGGCCGACCACCCGATGTCGTCCTTTCCGGCGGCCGCGCAGGCGGACAAGGCGATGGTGATGGGCTACTACCGGATGATCGACCAGCCGGCGGATTCGGAGGTGTCGCCGACGAACATTCTGGCGCCGCACCGGGCGCGCACGCTGCAACGGATGCAGGGGTCGGATGTGGTTCTGTGCATCCAGGACGGAAGCGATCTGAACTTCGCCGAGCATCCCGGCTGCGCGGGCCTCGGGCTGATCGGCCGGAACAAGGGATCTTCGGGAACGTTGGGGCTGCACATGCACTCGATGCTGGCGGTCAATGGCGACGGCATCCCGCTGGGGGTTCCGCACATCCAGTACGAGGCGCCGGACGGTGCGGCGGAGAAGGACAAGCCGCCCGAAGAGCGCAAGACGCAGCGGTGGGTGCGGGGACTGCAGGACTGCGACCGGCTGGCCCGCGAACTGGACGGTGTGCGCCCGGTGTCGATTGCCGACCGGGAGGGCGATGTGTTCGAGTTGTTTGTCGAGCAGCGCCGCCTCGGTAGCGTCGATCTGCTGGTACGCGCGAAGCACAACCGGTCGCTCGGACGTCGGAAGCAGAAGCTCTTTGATCTGGCCCAGGCACAACCGGTACGCAAGCGGCTCGAGATCCATGTGGCGCACAGTTCGGCGCGCCGGGGAACGCGACGGCAGAAGGCGCGCGGGAAACGGGAAGCGCGCACGGCGATTGTCGAACTGCGCTGGTGTGCGGTCGACTTGCCGCCGCCCGAGACGAGCGGCTTCCGGAACGAGGCGCCGATCCGCCTGAACCTCGTGCATGTCCACGAGCCGGAGCCGCCGGACGGGGACAAGCCCCTCGAATGGTTCCTGCTGACCAGCCTGCCGGTGGCCTCCGACCGCGACGCGGAGCGGATCCTCAAATGGTATCGCCTGCGCTGGCGCATCGAGGACTGGCATCGGGTCCTGAAATCAGGCTGCAAGGTCGAATACCTCGGTCATCGCACCGGCGATCGCATCGAGCGGGCCGTAACCATCAACGCGGTCATTGCATGGCGGCTGATGGCAATGACGATGATGGGCCGCGAGACACCGGAACTGCCGGCAGACATCCTGTTCTCCGACATCGAGATCATGGCGCTCAAGGACTTTGCCACCGACCGCAAGCTGACCGCGCCCGACAATCTCGGGCTGGCGGTGCTTACGATGGCCATGCTCGGCGGATACCTCAACCGCAAGAACGATCCGTGGCCAGGCCACGAGAAAATCTGGGAGGGCTATACGCGCCTTGCGGTCGCCGTGCAGACCTACGAAAGACTCATCCGGATGGACCGAACCAGCGACTTGTATCAGAGGCTGCGTCCTGACAAGACTTGTGGCTAAAAGGCAGGGCGCGGCAGTGGATGGCCGAGGACCCGGAAGCCTGCGCGACCTTGGCCGTGGACGGGCATGTGAAGACGTATTCTGGCCGCAAGGGAAAATTGCCCAAGCATTTCGTAGCGCGCCAGAAATTGTGCCTGCCGGCAAGCGTCTCGTATTGGGTCAACGCCCTGGGTGGCAGCCCGCTGCTCTGCCTGCACAAGGGGCTGGATCCGAAGATGGTGAAAGCTCTGGAGGGGGATATCGTGCCGCAGTTGGCGGCGCTCGGCGTGCTGCCGGCGGACGCGCCGGATCTCACCGTGCCGGAGCCGGGCAAGCCGGCTCTGACGCTGGTCTTCGACCGCGAGGGCTGGAGTCCGGCGCTGTTCCGGCGCCTGGCGCAGCGCGGCATCGCCGTCATCACCTGGCACAAAGGCTTCAAGGGGGAGGACTGGCCCGCGGCGGCGTTCCACCGGCTTGCGGTGCCCGTCTTCGGCCCGGCAGGTTCCGGAGAGACACAGGCCACCCTCGCGGAGCAGCGCATCGAACTGCGCAACGGGTTCGAGGTCCGGCAGATCCGCCGCCTGCTCGACAACGGCCGCCAACCCGCGCTGATCACCACCCATCCGCAGCTACCCATGGCGCAGGCCGCCGGCGCCTTGTTCTCACGATGGTCGCAGGAGAACTTCTTCAAGTACATGCGCCAGGAGTTCAACCTTGATGCCTCGCCGACCCATGTCCTGAAGCCAGCCGACCCCGAGGCACGGGTAGTCAACCCCGTCCGCCGCGAAGTCGAGAAGGTCATCCGCAGGCTGCGCTCCCGCATCGCCGGCATGCACGGACGCATCGCCCGCGCCCGCAAGCCCCGGGAGCGCGAAAAGCGGCAAGCCGAGCTCGCCGAGCTGGACCGCGAGATCGAAGACCTCAAGGCGACCCGCAAGAGCCTTCCCACCCATGTCCGTGTCGCCGATCTGCCCGAAGGCGAGGCGCTCCACATGCTGCCGGTCGAGGAGCGTCTGCTCCTCGACATCATCCGAATGATCGCCTACCGCGCCGAAACCCGCATGATGCAGCCCCTCGTCACGGGCCCGGCAAGGGCCGCAGCGCGAGGAAACTGCTCCGCGCCTTGCTCACATCCGATGCCGATGTCATCCCCGAACCCGAAGCAGGAATCCTGCGCGTCCGGTTCCTCGGTCTCGGCAGCGATGCCTGCGAGCAGAACCTCGCTCCCCTCATCAACGAACTCAACCAAACCCGCACCAGGTATCCCGGCACGGATCTAACCATCTTCTACGAACTGCCGCTCTCACAGCCCGAACAAATCGTCATACAAATTGGTCGAGGTCCGGATGTCTGAGCCTACGGGCTGATGGTCCGCGGTGCCCCGAAGGCCGTACGCATCAGGGAGGCCGCCGCCATGCTGGACCTCGTCAAGCTCGGCGGCTACGGCAAGCGCAAGCCTTCGCAGCTCTCCGGAGGTCAGCGCCAGAGAGTTGCCCTGGCACGCGCACTCATCAACCGGCCGCGCGTCCTGCTGCTCGACGAGCCGCTCGGGGCCCTCGATCTCACGCTGCGGGAGCAGATGCAGGACGAGCTCAAATCGATCCAGAAGACACTCGGAATCACGTTCATCTTCGTCACTCACGATCAGGGCGAAGCGCTTTCAATGGCGGACCGGATAGCCGTGATGAACGAAGGCCGGGTGATCCGGGTCGGAACACCCCAGGAGATCTACGAAAGCCCGCGCACACGCTTCGTGGCGGACTTCGTAGGCTCGTCGAATGTGCTCCCGCCGCAAGAGAGTGCCGCCACCGGCGGCACTAGGGCATGGTCGAGCCTTCGACCCGAGATGGTTGCCCTCGCCGCCGTCGGGGAAGGGCGCATGGAGGGGCATGTGCTGTCAGTTCGCTACCTTGGCGCCACCAAGCGTGTCACGGTGGCCGTACCGGACCTCCATATCGCTGCCGTGGTCGCCGCGGACCGGCCAGTGCCGGTGCCTGGTGAGGATGTCTCGCTGACCTGGCTCCCGGAGGCGCTGCACGCAATGGATGACGACTGATGGCGGCATCCGCAGCAGCGGTGCGGCCGGACTTCCTGGCACGACTCTCCGACGGCCTGTGGCGGCGTCCCGGACTCTTCGTCCTCCTGCTGCTGACACCGCCGCTGTTGTGGCTGGGCATCGTCTATGTGGGGTCGCTCTTCGCCCTTCTGCTCCAGAGCTTCTTCGCGATCGACGAGTTCTCCGGCCTCATCCGCTACGAACTGACGCTCAAGACTTATGGCGAACTGCTGACGCCGGCGAACTGGGACATCATCCTGCGCACCATTCTGATGGCTTGCGCGGTGACGGCGGCATCGGCGTTGATCGCCTTCCCGATCGCCTTCTATGCGGCCCGCCATGCGCGTGGGAGAATCAAGGCCCTGTTCTACCTCGGCGTGATGATGCCGTTGTGGTCCAGCTACCTTGTCAAGATCTACGCCTGGAAGCTCATCCTTGCCAGGGAAGGCATCATCAACTGGTTTGTCGAGGGACTGGGACTGGGCTTCATCCCGAACGCAGTTCTTGTCGTGCCCCTGATCGGCCGCAATTCCCTTTCGGTGAGCTACATCGGTACTTTCCTCGTGCTGCTTTATGTCTGGCTTCCCTTCATGATCCTTCCGGTCCAGGCGGCCCTCGAACGCGTGCCGGAGAACCTCCTCGAGGTCTCGGACGATCTTGGCACGAGTTCCCGCCAGACTCTGCGCCACGTCATCATCCCGCTCGCCCTGCCGGGAATCATCGCCGGATCGATCTTCACGTTCTCGCTGACCATGGGCGACTACATCGTGCCGCAGATCATCGGTTCGTCGCGGCGCTTCATCGGCCAGGCGGTCTATGCCCATCAGGGAACGGCGGGCAACATTCCACTGGCGGCCGCCTTTGCCTCGGTCCCGATTGTCGTGATGGCGTTCTATCTCTGGTTCGCCAAGCGCAGGGGCGCCTTCGATGCGCTCTGAACGCCGGGCGTCAGTATTGCTGAAGACAGCCGCGGTGGCGGGGCTGCTCTTCATGCATGTGCCGATCCTCCTCATCTTCCTCTACGCGTTCACCACGGAGGACAAGAGCTACGTGTTCCCGCCACCGGGCCTGACACTCCGCTGGCTTGCCGTGACATGGGACCGGCCGGATGTGTGGGATGCGCTCGGTCTCTCGCTTCGTGTCGCCTCGGTTTCAACGGCGATCTCCATCATTCTCGGCACACTGTGCGCGGCTGCCGTCTCGAGGGCGCGCTTCCTCGGACGCGAAGCCATTTCGCTGCTCGTCATCCTGCCGATCGCATTGCCGGGAATCATCACGGGCATATCGCTGCGCTCGGCCTTCAATATTCTCGATATTCCCTTCTCGACATTCACGATCATCCTCGGGCACGCGACCTTCTGTGTCGTGGTCGTCTACAACAACGCGATTGCGCGCTTTCGCCGCCTGTCCGGCTCGCTGATCGAGGCGTCCTTCGATCTCGGCGCCACCGGTTTCCAGACATTCCGGTATGTCATCCTCCCGAACCTCGGGACCGCGCTACTGGCCGGCGGCATGCTCGCGTTCGCCCTGTCGTTCGACGAGGTGATCGTCACCACCTTCACAGCGGGCCAGCAGCAGACCCTGCCGATATGGATGCTCGAGGAACTCGTGCGGCCCCGTCAGAGGCCGGTCACCAACGTGGTCGCGATGGTCGTCGTGCTCGTGACCTTCCTGCCGATCCTCGGCGCCTACTACCTCACCCGGGGCGCCACGGAGACCCGCGCCACGTGAGGGGCAGACCGTCTCGGCACGCGCTCGGCGGATGTGGCAAGAGTGACTTCCTGAAGTTGCGATCGGCGGTTGCAACCGGTGTCCGGTGGTCCATGGTGGTCGTTTGAACGAATTCCGAACCCGAGAGAGGTCGCCACGACCGGTGTCGCGATTGTTTCCGCAGCCAGAACCCCGATCGGCTCCTTCAAGGGAACTTTCGCCAGCCAGGATGCCCATGAACCGGGCAGTGTGGCGATCGCCGTGCCCTGAAGCGATCCGGCGTGGAACCCGGCGAGGTCGACGAAGTCGTCATGGGTCAGATCCTGCAGGCCGGCGAGGGCCAAAATCCGGCGCGGCAGGCCTCGATCGGCGCCGGCATTCCTGTCAAAAGCCCCGCCTGGAGCCTCGTAACCGCAGAGGTTAATCCCTGAAGTTGATATATTGCAGGGGCTGTGCGATCTGCTGGCTCTTGATCAGCGCGATCACGGCCTGCAAATCATCGCGCTTTTTGCCTGAAACCCGCAATTCGGGACCTTGGATCGCAACCTGCGCCTTAATCTTTGCCGCCTTGATCGCCTTGAAAATTTTCTGGGCCAATTCGCGCTCGATGCCCTGCTTTATCAGGACGTTCTGGCGCACTGTGTTGCGGGCAGCGGCCTCGAATTTCTGAAACTCGAAGGCCCCGATCTCGACCTTGCGTCGCGTCAGATACACGCGAAGCAGTTCCTGCATTTGGCGCAATTTCATCTCGTCGTCGGCGTGAATCGTGATGTTTTCGCCGGTTCGCTCGAGAGTGCAGTGGCTGCCCTTGAAATCGAAACGGGTGCCAATTTCGCGCATGGCGCCCTGGATCGCGTTGTCGACCTCGGCCAGGTCGGTGCGGGAAACAATATCGAAAGACGGCATGGTTGGGATCCTTATGGGGCGGTGCGGCGTGCGGTCGCCGGAATACTACCGGCCCGGATGAGTCACAGCACGAACAGTACATAGAGTACAGCGAGGATGAGCTGGACCAGGGCAAACGGAATTGCCGCCTTTACGAAGTCGACAAACGATAGTTTCAGCTTGTATTTGTGGATGATGGTGACCGCGACCAGCGTTGAGGCCGAACCGATCGGGGTGATGTTGCCACCCAGATTTGCGCCGAAAATGAGCGACCACCAGAGGGGAGACTCCGGGGACAGATCCATTCCACCGAGGATTTTTGCCAACATCGCCGCGAGCGGGATGTTGTCGGTGACCGAACTTGCCACCGCCGCGGCCACCATCAGTGCCGCCGGTCCGGCGATATCACCGAGCGCCAGGATCGGTGTCAACAGGTCACCGATCAGTTCGAGCACCAGGGCGTGCTCCATCATGTTGATCACGATGAACAGGCCGCCGAAGAACGCGAGCAGATCCCAGTCAATCGCCTGATAGAAGCGATCCGCGGTCGCCTTGAAGCGAACCAGCATGATCGCGGCGAAAGCCAGCGCGACGTATCCGAGGCCGAGCTCCTTGATGTAGGGCATGACCGAGGCACTTGCCATGGCGGCAATAAACAGCACGGTCATCGCCGCGCCGAACCAGAAGAAGCCACGCGATTCAATGCCGTCGTTTTCGTCGAGGCCGGCGACCAGGCCGCGCGCTTGGGCCCGCGCCGCCTCACTCGCCAGCGGTCGGATATCGAACAGCCGCACCCCGAGCCAGATTGTTGCCACGGTCGTGACCACCACATAGGGACCGGCGTTGAGGAAGAACGTGACGAAACCGATGCCCGCCGCGTTGCCGACGATGATGTTGGGGACCGAGGAGATCAGCGTTAGCAAGCCGCCGACGTTGGTCAGCAGCCCTTCGATCAGCAGAAAGCCAAGCAACTTGTCCAGTCGCCCGAGCTTGCCGAGCGAAACTCCTGAAAGCGTGCCGACGATGATCATCGCGGTGACGTTGTTGAGCACGGCCGAGAACACCACGGTCATGACGCCGTAATAGATCAACAAGCGTACGGGATCGCCGCCTGAGAGCTTGGTGAGGCGGATCGCAATCCAGGTGAAGAGACCGGATTTGCTGGTGACGTCGACAAAGATCGACGAGCCGAGGATGATCGCCATGACCTCCCAATCGACGCCGGGGATGTAAACAGGAAGCCGCACTGCGTGGCCGAGGATTTCCACGGTCTCGGGGTGCACCAGCGCGAAGAACGCGGCCAGGAATAGCGCTGCAACGGCGAACAGACCGACGATCACCGACTTCTTGGCATGGATCTTCTCTTCGAACGCGAGGCACAGAATCATCGCCACCAGCATGACGGAAAAAATCGCGGTGACGTGGGTTGGAACGTGATGCATGGCTGTCAGATCATCAACAGCGGGATTTGCCTGAGCTCTACCGCCAATGGGTAGGCCAGCCCATGCATGGCGAGTTGTTCTTCGTCTTTGGCGCGCATGACCAGGAGATCGACTTCATGCGACTCAATAAGACGCCGGTACTCCGCTATGCGGCGGCCCATGACGACGATTTCTTCGATGGCGATGTCGAGCCCGGCCGTTTCGATGGCGGCGCGGCAGGAGCGGATATAGTCGTGCGGCTCCTTGAGGAGCTGAGCCTTGATGGTCTCCGTCGCGGTGTCGGTATCGATGAGCGGGATCTTCGAGATGATCTCGATGTAGCGCTCGAAATCCGCCGTGCGCTCAACATGGGTGAGCCAGCAGGTCCCGCCTGCGGCCGTGAAACCGAGCGCTTGGTCGACCAGGCGGTAGTCGCCGGTGAGGTGGTCGGTAATCGCCATGACGATGTCGGTATTTTGAACGGTGTGTGGCAGGCCGCGATCGGCCTCGGGATGCGGCAAGATCAGTATCGGCACCGCGGTCGCCTGGGTCAAGACATCGACGTACTCACCGAGACTGTAGGACCAATGCCAAGTGTTGGAATGAAGATGCCGATAGGTGACAACGAGATCCGGCTGGTGTGCCTCGACCTGCGCCAGCAGCGCCCGAACACTATCGTACGAGTCACCGGCGAGCGATTGCCAAACGGTTTCTGAGCGGTCGATCACCGCAAGAAACTGGCGGACAGCGTCGGTAACCAGCGCGGCGCCGTCGGCTGGCAAATCGGTCGCGATCAACACGCGCTCGATGCTCAGCGGTGTATAGGCGTAGGTCTCCTTGGCCGCCGCCCGAAAGGTGGCTTCGAACTGATCGAGCTTGGTCATCGCCGCCCTTGCCTTCCGCAACGTTGCTGGGGTGTTCTTCGGCATGCTGAATTGGCGCCGATCAGCATGTCAACAGATTGATTCTACTCGGTTCCGGACGGTCGTGCGTTTCGATCGTGGCGTTGCATGCGTCGCAGTCGAGACGGGCGATGGCGAGATCGTGCAGCGCGGCGTGGTGCTGGACGCGCTTCGACCCCCAGTCCGGGCAGACCTCGGCAATGGGGAAGCAGCGGAGTTGCCGCAGTCGCGGCAGAGGGTTGGAGCGGAATGATCATGGGGTCCGCAGGGCGCCACGCGAAGCTGCGTTTCGTCTCGGGTTCGCCCCTATCGGGAAGACAGCGCGGCAAGGGACGGCTCATGACGGGCTCGGTCGAGAATCCCGGCTCTCCGGTCGGTGGCTGGCGTAAGAGCGATAGTCGGCGGGCAGCGAAGACTCTGACCTGTCGCGTCCGGCTACTACCGGCAGCCACCATTCGCAGGAGAACGCTCGATCGAAGCCCGGATCGAGAGACACGAGGCCGCCGCCGACATCAACGACCAGTGGCGGAGCTGTTTCGCGTGGCCGGAGGGAAGCCCGGGCCTGGCCAGTGTGGAAATCGTCGACCATCGAGAAGGAGAACGACATGACGAACGACCCCGTTCATCCGGGCAAAGATCTGTGCGAGAACCTGGACGCGCTCTGGATGAGCGCGGTCGAGCTGTGCCGGCGGATAGAGGTTCCGGTGAGCCGCATCACCGAAATGCCAAACGGTCGCCGCGCCGACACTGGCGACACGGCGCTACGCCCGGGCCGCTTCTTTGGGACGTCAGGCGAATTGTGGTTGAACCTCTAGCAGCTCTATGAGCTGCGGCACTCGGAGGAGAGGAAGGGTGTGGCGATCACCCGCCTGCCTTCGCCGGACGATGGTTACCGGTCGTCGGCGCGGGGCTGACACTCGGCCATCACCATTGCGGCAGCCGTCCGAGAGGCCATATGTGAGTGCCGGGTTCGCGGGAAGCGACTGGGACGATTATCGTGCCGCCGCCGAGGCCCTGCACAGCGATGACGTCGCCGGCAACGTTCTTCTGTTAGGTGGCCAGGACGCACACATGTCGGGCGACTGGGGTACCCGCCTCATGGGGATGACCAAAATCGAACCGCAGAACGACGGCGTTCTCGACGAGAACCGCGACGTGGTTTTCAACAGCGAAGGCCAAGGTGTACGCGCAATCGAACGCCTGCGCGAAGTGCTGCCATTCACCCCGCGGGGCGTTGAGGGCTTCGACTACCCCGAAGGATCGTCGGTCATGCAACAAGGTAGCGCTGCTATGATCATCACTTGGTCCGATGTTCTCGTCGGGATCGAGGACGGTCCCCACAAAGGCAAATTCGGATACACGATTGCGCCGACTGAGAAACACGAACAGCAAATGGTCGGTGGCTGGTCAATCGTCATCAACGTGGCCTCCGAGCACAAGGAAGAAGCCTATAAATTTCTCGCCTGGATGACCGAGGGCCGTGGCTATGAGCTGATGCGCGAGCACGGCGAGTCCTCGCTTGCCTTGCAAAGCGACATCGACAACCCCGATGTCGTCGCGCAGGCGCCGACGCTGCAGGCGTTCCAGGATTTCGAGAAGCGCGGTACATCGCCGGTAGCGATCCCTCCCTACCGCGAGGTCAATGCAGTCGAAGTTCAGCGCGTCATTTATGAAGAGGTTCTTGCTGGCGTGAACGGCCGGAAAGATCCTGAAGAAGCTCTGGCCACGGCCGAAGCGCGCGTGAAAGAGGTTCTCAGCAGCTAGTTCACCGGACCCTGTAACTGGGGGCGGACACTCCACCCTATTCTGCCCCCAGTTCATTACACTAGGCAACTCACACTGACTCCCCTTAGAGTATGAACGAATATTCGGGCCTTCAATTGTCGCTGGCTTTGCAATGGGTTGCGATATGGAGACGATTGACATGATCAATGGGTAATTTACGCTTGGCTGCTTGAATCGCTTGAATTGCTTGAGTATGGCGGTTCCCCGACCAGCCGGCTGCTGGGGCAGCGAGTTACTTATCCATTGGCAGTGGCGCTATCTCATTGCCAGTTGGTAGTAATTTGAATTCAGGGAATATTGAGTCGTACTCTTAGACAGGGGCAACAACTATGGCAGTTGCATCACCAAGTGCGCCCGTGGGGTCAAGAAAGGCTCAGCGAACCGGTGAGAAATGGGTGCCTTGGATACTTCTTGCGCCCACACTGATCATAATGAACCTCGTGGGTGTCTACCCGCTTCTCCACTCTCTCTACGTTTCGTTTACTGGATTGCGACCAACCAATCCGAACCGGCATCAGGGTTGGGTTGGTTTCGACAACTATGCTCGGGCACTGACTGACGACCAGTTCTGGCATTCGATAGCCATGACAGCAGTCTTTACGGCATCCAGCGTTGCGATATCGCTGGTCTTGGCGATCGCTATTGCGTTGCTGTTCAACCGGCGACTGCCTGGCTTTGTTCTTATGCGATCGATGATCCTGATCCCGATGCTGATCACGCCGATCGCAGTGGGATTGATCTGGCGGATCATGATGATGCCCGAGCTTGGGGTGTTGAATTACCTGCTTGGCCTAGTGGGTATTGAAACGCTGCTTTGGGCGAGTTCGCGCTCGACGGCGATGCTTTCGATGATCCTCGTCGATGTGTGGCAATGGACACCCTTTATGTTCGTCATCATATTCGCAGGTCTGAAATCGCTTCCCCGAAGTCCCTTTGAATCCGCTGCGATCGACGGCGCCGGTCCGATCATGGTGCTTTGGCAGGTCACATTGCCCATGCTGAAGCCAGTCATTTTGATCGCGACGCTGCTGAGGCTTCTGGATGCGATCCGGACATTTGACACGGTGCATATTATCACGCGCGGCGGGCCAGACTTCGCCACCGACCTGATCTCGGTCTACCTACAGCGCGTCAATTTCCGGTTCTTCGATCTTGGTTACGGTGCGGCCGCATCGTGGCTGATCCTGATCTTCGTGCTGATCGTTGTGTTGATCTTTGTCAATCTGACTGGCTTCATGAAGACAGTGAACGAGAAGGAGACGCGTTGATGGCCTCCGCCAAGCTCAACCACCAGCTGAAATCGGGGGCGAAGGGCGTCGCCCACTGGGTACTCGCAGTCCTTGTGACGCTGATTTTCGTTTTTCCGGTCTTCTGGATGTTCTCGTCGGCGTTCAAATCGGACGCGGTCAGCAGTCAGTACCCCCCGGTCTTCGCGTTTTCACCGAATATGGAGAACTTCGCCAAACTATTCACCGAACTCGGCGCCAGTGCGGCCTTGATCAATTCCTTGTTCATCGTCACGCTCGCAACGCTTTTGGCGATGATCGCTGGAACTATGGCCGCGTACGCTCTGGCGCGCTTCAGCATCGCCGGCAAGAACGCGCTTGCGTTGGAGATTCTGTCCGTCCGGATGCTGCCGCCGATTGTCAGCGTCATTCCGCTGTTCATAATCGCTCGGTCCCTGGGGGTGTTCGACACGCCGTGGCTCCTGATTTCGATCTACGCGCTGACCGGGCTGCCCTTCGTCGTCTGGATCATGCGCGTCTTCATTCAGGACATCCCGCAATCCGTCGAGGAGGCGGCGATGATCGACGGTTGCGGCCGGATCGAAGCTTTCTGGAAGGTAACGCTTCCGCTGCTTCTTCCGGGTCTCGCCGCGACGATGGTGATCGTGTTCATGTTCGCCTGGAACGAGTTCCTTTTGGCAAGCCTGCTGACATCGTCAGAGGCAAAGACCTTGCCGGTCATTGCGGCGAATGCAATTAAGCCCAAGGCGATCGCGTTCGGGTTGGCCTGTGCCGCAGGTGTGCTGATGTCGCTGCCGGTCATCGTTCTGGTTCTCATGATGCAACGCTATCTCGTGCAAGGGCTGACGCTCGGCGCACTGAAGGGATAGAACCCTATGTCGGTCGAAATAAGAAACCTCGAAAAGTGGTTCGGCAACTTCCTCGCGGTGAAGGACACTTCTGTGACCATTGCCGACGGGGAATTCTTTGTGATACTCGGACCTTCGGGCTGCGGAAAGACGACGACGCTTCGCATTGTCGCCGGTCTGGAACTGCCGACCTCCGGGGAAATCTACATCCGCGGCCGCGGCGTGACCTATATGGAGCCGCGTCACCGTGATATCGCCATGGCCTTCCAGGACTATGGCCTTTATCCGCATCTTTCGATCCGCAGAAATATCGAATTCCCGCTTAGAGTTCGGAAAACCCCGGAAAGGGAGCGCGCGGAGAAAGTCGAGGAAGTGGCGGAAACCATGGGCATCCGCCATTTGCTCGACAGGAAGCCAGGCCAGATTTCGGGCGGGCAACGCCAGCGCGTCGCGCTCGCCCGAGCCCTCGTCCGCAACCCGCACGTGTTCCTTATGGATGAGCCGCTTTCGGCCTTGGACGCCAAGTTGCGCGCCCAAATGCGGACCGAGATCAAAAAGCTCGTCACCCATCTGGGGATCACCACGATCTATGTAACTCATGACCAGATCGAAGCCATGTCGATGGCGGACCGCATCGCGGTCATGAAGGACGGCGAGATGGTGCAGATTGCTGAGCCCATGGATCTCAACGACCATCCAAGGAACGAATTCGTGGCCAAGTTTATAGGCTCTCCGGCGATGAATTTGCTTCCTGCGTGCCAAGGGCATGGCGGAAGATACACCTGTGCGCTTCCCGCTTTGGCCGAAAAGCTATCAGAGACAGAACTAATTATGCACCCCACAGCGGTAACGACGAATGCTGGTTTCATTGGTGTGCGTCCGGAACATCTGTCGATCGTGGGAACGCCTGAAGAGGGTGACTTCCAAGCTCTCGTCGACCTAGTCGAACCGCTGGGCCAAAACACGAATGTTTTCCTGAAAGTCGGCGACATCGACATGATCGCCGTCGTCAATCACACCGCAGCGAAACCTGGGCACACTGTGGGCGTGAATATTCGCCCGGGGTCGCCGCGCCTCGTCGAGGCCTAGGCTCGAGAATTCTTCGAAAGTTTAATTAGTGCGCTCTTGCAATCTCTGGACCGGCGGCAACGACGCGACATCGGCTGGTGCGGAAACAACTGTTCGCACCTCGCCTGCGCATGGCGGGGACCGAGCGTGTTTTGCGCTCGGCACCGTGGAAGACCTGAATGCCGCTGTCACCGCAGCGAAATCAGCACGCGATGGCTGGTTGAACACAAGTGCAATGGAACGTGCCGCGCCCCTAACGAAACTCGCTGATCTTATGCAGGACAATCTCGACGAGTTGGTCGAGATCGAAGCCGAGGAAGTCGGTAAGCCGATCGAGGATGGTTACGCCGAGTTGAGCCATTCGATGAACTTGACCCGCTGCACTGCCGCGCTGGCCTGGGAAATGCCGGGGCGAGCGCAGACACATCATGGCACCACGGCTTCTGGGATCGTGTCCTACGAACCCATTGGCGTAGTCGGCATGATAACGCCGTCGAACTTCCAGGCCGTCACGTTGATTCAAGAGTCGCCGTATGCGCTCGCGGCGAGCTGAACGGTCGTCATCAAGGTTTCTGAGATGACAGCGGGCACAACGCTGGAGATTGCACGCCTGGCAACGGAAGCAGGAATTCCGGACGGGGTCGTCAACGTCGTTACAGGAAAAGGCAGTGTTGTTGGAAACGCAATGGTCGATCGCCCGGACGTCGACATGATTTCTTTCACCGGTTCCACACCGGTCGGCCAACTGATCGGCGAGAAATGCGCGTATCAGGTCAAGCGCGCCTGTCTGGAATTGGGCGGCAAGGCCACAAACATCGTCTTCGCCGATGCCGATGCCGATGCCGATGCCGATGCCGATGTCGACGAGGCGCTTGATTGCGTCCTCCTCGCGGCCATTCTGAATCAGTGGGGAGGTACGCGTGGCTGGCACCCGCCTACTTCTCGAAAACAGCATCGACGAAGAATTCACCAGGAAACTTGCCGAACGTTTCTTCAAACTCGGGGTCGGCATGCCGCTGGACAAGGTGTCCGATATGGGTGCGATGATCCACGAAGATCATATGATCTCGGTCCTCGATCACATCGAAACGGTCAGGAAAGAAGGCGCCAGAGTCTCATTCGGCGGCGAGCGCCTGAAGGGCGCAGAGTATGACGTTGGCAATCTCATTGCGCCAACCGTCCTCGGCAATGTCACGCTCGACATGATGTATTTTCGCGAGGAGGTCTTCGGTCCGGTCATCTCAGTCAAAATGTTTTACATGGTGGACGAGGCCGTGACCTTGGCCTTGGCAAATGACGCCGAGTACGGGCTCGGTAATGGCATATGGACGAACGAAATCGACAAGGCTCATCAGGTTTCGAAGCGACTAAAGTCCGGCACTGTCTGGGTCAACACCTTCCTGGCCGGCGCGCCTAGAATGCCATTTGTCGGCTACAAGCGTTCCGGGCTCGGTCGTGAAGATGGAAAGAAGGCCTCACTGAATTCATGCAGGAGAATTCGACTTTCTTCGTCCTGGGAAAAGATCCAGGGTGCTACCGCACACAGTTTAGGAGCGGCAACGACCCTACGGAGGGGGAAAAACAAATGATGATTGCCGGTCACCACTACAAAGCGCTCTCGGATGCGAGGAACAGACCATGATGTACAAATACGACTACGTCGTGATCGGGTTGGGGTCAGCAGGCTCTGTCATTGCAGCACGCCTCGCTGAGGATCCGGCAGTGAAGGTTCTCATGCTTGAGGCCGGGCCAACGGACAATCACTTCTATATCCGAATGCCGGCTGCGCTGGGCTTTCCTCTGATGAGTGATCGGTTCAACTGGTTTTATGATTCCGAACCCGAACCACATCTAAACAACCGCACCATCCATGAATCGCGCGGTCGCGTGCTCGGCGGATCGTCCTCGATCAACGGGATGAACTGGGTCAGAGCGAACCCTTGGGACTACGACAACTGGGCCCGAATGGGGCTCGCCGGCTGGTCCTATGCTGAAGTGCTTCCATACTTCAAGAAGGCCGAGACGTTCGACCGCGGGGCCGACAAATATCGTGGTGCTGATGGGCCGATGCGAGTCGAGACTTGCAAGGCGGAAAACCCGCTTTATCGCGCGTTCCTCAATGCCGGAAAGCAGATGGGGCTGGAGCATGTAGACGACCACAACGGCTACAAGCAGGAAGGTGTTCACATCACGCAACGGAATGTGGGCGACGGCGTGCGCTTCAACACGCATCATGCCTATATCCGCACTCAACCGCCCAAGCCCAATCTCCATGTTCAAACAGGTGTGCGGGTTCAAAGAATCGAGACATCCAACAACCGCGCCGTCAGGGTTTCGGTCAAAGCTCCTACGGGCGATTTCAACTATGAAGTCGAGCGTGAGACAATACTCTGTGCCGGCGCAATCAATTCGCCACAGATCCTGCAATTGTCCGGCATCGGAGACGCGGACCATCTGCGCTCAATCGATGTGCCGTTGACCCATCACCTGCCGGCGGTTGGCAGGGGTCTGAAAGACCACGTCGCGGCGCCCGTGATGCATCGGGCCACCAAGAACGTTTCGGCGGCCAAGGAACTTACCTCATTCGGGAAAGCGAAGCTCGGTGCACAGTGGCTTCTTTTCAAGAAGGGTCTTGGTGCGACGAACTTCTTCGAGGTCGGCACTTTCATGCGCGTTCGCGATAGTGAGCTCATTCCCGACGTTCAGTTCGAGTTCGTCCCTATGCTCGGGGAGTTCCAGCATGGCAACGTCAAGTTGGAAAACGGATTCCAGTATTTCTTCAGCCTTATGCGCCCGAAATCCGAAGGTCGTGTCTATATCGGCTCGGCCGATCCGATGGCCAATCCAAAGTTCGTCTTCAACTATTTTGAGGAACGGGAGGACATGGATCTGGCGGTCAAAGCGACCAAGGCGATCCGGGAAACCGTGGGCCAAAGGGCTTGGGACGAATTCCGGGGAGCCGAGGTCACGCCCGGGGACAGCGTGCAATCGGATGCCGAGATCGAAGCCTGGCTCAGAGACGTTGCCGGAACCAACTATCATCCCTGCTGTTCTTGCCGCATGGGTACCAACGAGAACTCTGTCGTCGACAACATGTGCCGCGTTCACGGCATGGAAGGTCTGCGCGTCGTTGATGCGTCGATCATGCCCGAAATCGTAACCGGAAACCTGAACGCGCCTGTCATCATGATGGCCGAGCGTATCGCCGATGACATCCGTGGTCGATCGCCTTTGCCTCCTGAAAGGACGGACTACTACGTCCCAAGCTAAGGCGATGATTGGATATGCGATCCTGCGCACTGAAAACTGAAACCGTTCCCAAATACTACTAACCATTGGTCCAGAAGCAAAGGATGATCGGAAGATGAAACTCTCTCGAATGATAACCGTAGTCGGGGCTCATGCCGAAGGCGAGCCCAATGAGGTCATCACAGGTGGCGTTCTCAACCTGCCCGGCAAAACTATGTTCGAGAAGGCGCGCTGGCTGGAAACCGAGGGCGACGATCTCCGGGCGTTCTTGCTGCATGAGCCGCGGGGAAAAGTCGCGCAGTGCACGAACCTGGTGCTGCCTACAAACCACCCGGACGCCCGGGTCGGCTATGTGATCATTGAACCGGCGTCCTACCCGGCGATGTCAGGCACAAACACGATCTGCACCGCGACTGTGCTGCTGGAAACAGGGATGATCCCAATGGTCGAGCCTGTGACCGACGTCGTGCTTGAAGCGCCCGGCGGGTTGATCCGACTGCGGGCCGAGTGCGAGGACGGCAAGGTCAAATCGGTTACCTTCAAGAACCTGCCGTCGTTCGTCCTGCATCGCGACGCGACAATCGAGGTGGAGGACCACGGGTCGTTGCGCGTCGACGTCGCTTACGGTGGGATGCTCTACGTTCTCGTCGATGCGGTCGAATTCGGCTTTGCCATCACACCTGATGAGGCTGCGGACCTTTCCACGGTAGGTGAAAGGGTAAAACGGGCAGCCGCCGAACAGCTGCCATCCGTGCACCCGGAGAACCCCGAGATACACACCATCAATCAGACGCTCTGGGCCGGTCCTCTGCGCGAGGAAGGCGGCATAAAGACATCCCGGAACGGTGTAATCGTGTCGCCCGGACGGCTCGACCGCTCGCCCTGCGGCACGGGGACCTGCGCGCGTCTCGCCCTGTTGCACGCACGTGGAGAGATCGAGCACGGCGAGAATTTCACCCATGAGTCTATCATCGGGACCATGTTTACCGGGCGCATCTTTGACACAGCATGACCGCTGATATCCCGAACGTGTCTGTCGAAATAACCGGACGCGCCTGGATCACTGCTTTCCATCAATACGTCCTCGATCCCACCGACCCGTTTCCAACCGGCTACACGCTATCCGACACCTGGCCCGTTGCATGACTCCAAGCAGCGACTTCAAGGACACCGACATGAACCAACATACCGATTTCAAAGCCGCTGCCCTGAACTTCGAAACCCGTGCCTATATCGACGGCAAGTTTGGCGAAGCCGCGTCAGGCAGGATTTTCCCGACCATCAACCCGGCCACGGGAAGGGTCATCACCGAAGTTTCGGCCTGCGGCGAAGAAGATGTTAACCGCACCGTCGTGGCGGCTAGCCGCGCTTTCGAGGCAGGGAACTGGTCGCGGATGGCGCCGGGTGGCCGCAAAGCGGTGCTCCTTAAGTTTGCCCAACCAATCAAGGCCAACATCGACGAGCTGGCACTGCTAGAGACACTGAACGCGGGCAAGCCAATAAGCGACGTTCGAAGTATAGATCTGCCCGATTCCATCGCCACGTTGCGCTGGCACGCAGAAGCGACGGACAAGATCTACGATCAGATGTCGACTGCTCCCCACGACGTCGTCTCGATGATCGTGCGCGAGCCAATTGGTATGGTTGGCGCCGTGATCGCGTGCAACTTCCCGCTCTTTGTCGCGATGTGGAAGATCGGCCCGGCACTGGTCGGTGGCAATTCCCTGATCATCAAGCCGGCCGAATTGACGTCGATTTCGCTGCTGCGTGTTGCCCAGCTCGCTTCCGAAGCAGGCATTCCGGGCGGGGTCTTCAATGTTCTGCCGGGACTGGGCCATGAGGCCGGTAATGCGATCGGCCTGCATATGGATTGCGTCAGCTTCACCGGATCGGGAGAGGTGGGCCGCTATTTCCTTGAGCATTCCGCCAAGTCGAACATGAAGCGGAATATCCTAGAATGCGTCGGCAAGAGCCCGGCCATCGTCATGGGCGATGTGAAGGAACTGTCTCCCGTCGTGGAAGACGTCGCTGCCGGCATCTTGTTCTGCGTGGGTGAAAACTGCTCGGCCGGTTCGCGTCTGATTGTCCAGGAAGGTATCAAGGACCGTCTGCTCGACGAACTGAAGACCCAGCTCGCAGACTGGAAGGTTGGCGACCCGTTCGACGAAAGCACTAAGGTCGGAGCGATGATCGAGGAAAGACACCTCGAAAAGGTGCTTGGCCTGATCGAGCGCGGCAAGGAAGAGGGGGCACAGGCGACCCTTGGCGGCAACCGAGTACTGGAAGAGACCGGCGGCTTTCTTGTCGAGCCAACGATCTTTGAAGGCGTCACCAACGATATGACCATAGCCCGTGAAGCGACATTCGGCCCCGTGCACTCTGTGATCTCGGTGAAAACCGAAGAAGAAGCGGTTCAGATCGCCAACGACACCAACTACGGATTGGCAGCGTCACTTCACACGGACGACCTGAACACCGCTCACCGGGCTGCCAAGGCAGTGCGCGCCGGAACCGTATCGGTGAATTGCTATTCGAAAGGTGACTTCACCGTGCCCTTCGGCGGCTACAAGGAATCCGGTTCTGGCGGCAAGGACAAGGGATTGCACGCGCACGACCAGTATACCGAGCAAAAAGCCATCCGGATCCAACTGCGCTAGTTCGAACCCGCACATTCCCGAGACGATTTTGTCCTGCAATGAAATCGTTTCCAAGCCTCAAGGCCAAAGTGGCACACACAAAATGGAGACAACAATGAGCAATCTTGAAGGCGTCTGCGTCCCGATCTGCACACCATTCAAGGACAATGGCGCGGCGCTCGACATCCCCGCATTCGAAGCCAACATCGACTCTTTGATCGAGAACGGCGTTCACGCTATCGCCATCAATGGCGGCACTGGTGAGTTCCCGTTCCTGTCCGAGCCGGAAAAGCGGGAACTGGCAGAAGTGGCCTGTAAATGCGGCGAAGGACGCGCAATGGTCGTGATTCAGACTTCGGCCATTCGAACCGAAGATGCCGTGGAAAATTCGAAGCACGCCGAAGGCTGCGGAGCGGATGCAGTGCTGGTTCTGCCGCCCTATTTCGAAGGCCCGGGCGAGGAAGGTGTGCGGTGGCACTTCGAACAGATTGCCGCCGCCATCAAGACGCCGATCATGGCCTACAACATCCCCGCTTACACCCAATTCGACATCACGCCGGAGATTTTCGCACGGTTTTCCGAGATCGACGGTGTGGACTATATCAAGGACTCCACGGCTGATCCGAGCCGCATCGAGAAGTTGGCTGGGCAAGGCTCCATAGTTTTTTGCGGATGCGACTTTCTCAACTTCTTTGCGCTTGTGAACGGTGCTGCCGGCCTGTTCACTGGTTCCGGCAATGTTGCGCCGGCGCAAGTTCGCAAGCTGTGGGATTTGGTGCAGTCCAAGGAATACGGCGAGGCTGAGGCGATCTGGAAGACGCTCCAGCCGATCAGCCGTTTGCTGTGGACGCTGCCGTTCAACCCGGTCGCCAAGGCCGGAAGCAATATGACTGGGCGCAGGGTCGGCCTATGCCGGATGCCGGTACCGCCCCTCTCGGACGACGAGATGAAGATCGTCGAAGAGGCCGTGGCCGTACTGTCGACCTGATGAAAACCGTTGGTCCGGACCGCCTAATCGCTGCGGTCCGGATATGCGCGTGAAGCTAAATCCCAGTGCAGACCGAAACTGCCCCAACCAAAGCGATGCCTGATGACGCGCGGCAAAGTCTGGCAAGCGACCCGGTTATGCTGGTCGACCGGGGGTGTCAAGGGCGGAGAGAGACCAGACCAAAGGGCGGAGCAGAGCAAAACACTGCCACCCCGGCCGCGCCGGGGCCGACGGTGGCGGCGCTCGCCGAGCGCTACATGTAGGCCCATGTCGAGATCGACTGCCGGCCGAAGACGGTTGAGACCTTCGGGCGGGTCGTGCGTCTCTACATCGTGCCGGAGCTCGGCCATCTGCGATTTTCCGAGTTGGACCGTTCGGATGTCTCGGCGCTGCACTACCGGATGCGCGACAAGCCCTATGAGGCGAACCGGACGTTGGGCGTGCTGGCGAAGATGTTCCGTCTCGCCGAGGCGTGGGGCATGACGCCGCCCCGGCGCAACCCGTGCCGGTCGGTGCGGCGCTAACGGGAGCACTGCCGTGAGCGGTTCCTGACGCCGGAGGAGTACCGCAGGCTGGGCCAGGTGCTCAAGGAGGCTGAGGTCGACGGTTCAGTGTTCCCCTCGGCGTTGCCGGCGATCCGCCTGCTGCTGCTGACCGGGTGCCGGAAGAACGAGATGGTGACGCTGCAGTGGGACGACGTCGACCGCACGGCGGGTGAACTGCGGCTCAGGGATTCGAAGACCGGGGCGAGGCGGGCGCCGCTGACGTCAGCGGTGAGCTGGTGCTGGACGAGGCGGAGACGTGCAAGGGGGTCTCGGTCCACGCGTTGCCGGCGATCCGACTCCTGCTGCTGACCGGCTGCCGCAAGGGCGAGGTCCTGAACCTGCTCTGTAGCGAGGTCGACTTGGAGGCGAACGAGCTCCGGCTGGCCGACACGAAGACTGTGCCGCGGACGAATTCGCTGTCGCCGGAAGCGGCCGCGGTGCCGCGGGTTGTCGGCAACCCACAAGTCATTCCGGGCAAGGTCGCGGTCAGGGCGATGCGCAACCTCAACGACCCGTGGGAGCTGATCTGCGAGCGCGCGGGGCTCGAGGACGTGCGCATCCACGGTTGCGGACATTCGTCTGCCTCCCGCGCGTTGGCGCTCGGGGAGTCCCTGCCGATGATCGGGACGCTGCTCGGCCACACGCAGGTGGAGACGACCGCGCGCGATGCGTATCTGGCGAAGGTGTCGGTGCGTGTCTCGGCGATGCGGGCCTCCGAAAACATTGCGGGCGACCAGTTGCCGGAATATCCGGGCGCGGCCGCCGTCAGCGGTTTTGCCACAGCGCAGCGTCTCTGACGACCTGCGGCGGGGGCTCGAAAAGGGGGGGTCGTGCCCGGCCGGCGTCGTTCGCCGGGATCCACGTTTGGCGCCGGACGGGTCGCGGCGGCGCACCCGCGATAACCATCCGTCAGTGCGACCATGGGGACGCTTATCGTGCTTGATGGCTTGTGGTTGCGGACCTGTCCCGGAATCCTCCTCGGGTTCGACTCCGAACAATTATCCAGACGAGTGAATTATGCAGGAGCCTCCATGGTCATGCGAGAGGATTCTTCCACCTCAGACCGGGAAATCGGGCCATGTCAGCGTCGGTCGAGTGAAGTTCGGCCTGGTGCTGGATCGCCAGGGCAGCAAGGTGTGCGTCTGTCGTCAAGTTGCCCGCAGCGCCAGCCGCTTCAAGGAGAGCGAACAGAATATCCGCATGACGGTCTCCCGGGTGAATGACTACCGTCTGCGGTCTGACGAGCCAGGTTCGAACGCGCGCGCAGGCACTGCCGACGTCGAGAGGATTCTCGAGAATCTTCGAATTCGTGGAGATGCGGATGAAACCCAGGATAGCAACCCATGGAAGGCCAACGCGCTCGGTTCCGTTCATCAACGTCTCCCACCATTCTCGCGCCGCCTTGTGCCGACGGGACTGAGAATCGTGGGCGTGCAGCAGCAGGTTGACGTCGGGAACGATCACCGGCCGTACCGAACGGCAGTCTCGTCCGTTTCCATCTCGTCGACAAGCTGATTGAGCCGGTCCCTGTCCACGCCCGGCCTGAAGCCGAACGCGTGCGGCTCCACCCTGAAGCGAGGTGGCCGGGGCCGCTTGCCTCGAACGCCGAGCCCGAGACGCAACGCATTGTTGACGACCGCCTTCATGCTGCTGTTGGTTTGTCGCATTTCCTGCCGGATGAGCTGCTCGACGTCCGGTTCAAGTGTCAGTGTAGTGCGCATGTAAGGCATCATGATGTGCGATACTGTTGATGTCAAGATGTCCACAATCGCACTGCGCCGGCCCTCCTGTCATTGGAACATTCCTGGGCAAGAGAAGCGCAGTCGCGACCCGGATGATTCCGGTCACCCAACTGCCTCGAGATCACGGTTGACGCTGTCGCCGATGCGGGTGGCAGACGCCTTCACTGTGTCCGGGGCAAGGTGAGCACACCGAGCCGTGCTTTGTACTTGTATGTGTCCGAGCAACTTCCCGATCATTTTAAGCGCTTCACCGGGGGCCAAAGCCCTGCTCGCGAAGCTGTGCTGGACATGAATTTTCACATCCGGCAGCCTGGCCGGCGCCCGCATGCGTCGCCACGAGTTCTGAGGATCGGTGAGGTGGGAGTCCCGATTCTTGCCCGCGATCACCCAGGGATTGCGGGCTCAATCAGGGAGATTGGTCGAGAGCCGTACGGCTGACGGTTCCAGCGGCATCACCCGGCCGACGGTCCTGGTTTCAGGCAGACGCAGCTCGCCGGCGTCCAGGTCGACATGGTCCCAGCGCGTCTTCCGGACTTCAGAGAGCCGGCAGCCGTCAGCATCAGCAACCGGATCGCTGCGACCTCAGGGAGCGTTTCGGAGCCGTTCTCCAAGACTTCTGGTGGCACGCTCTGCGCAGGTCCGTCTGGATCGGGCGACAATGGGCGTTCTTCTCGTGGATGTAGTTGGGGACGGAGCCGGGATTTCTGCGCTTCCGGGCGCGAAGTCGGTCCTGTTCGTTCAGCGGTGACGAACCGAAGGCGGCAAGGGAGCGCGATCTGGATACTCTACGGGGGTACGCCAGGCTAACTCTGGCGTGGATAGCCGGTGCAAGTCCGGCGGAAAGGAAGGTGTAACGAGCCACTTTCGCCGCGAGCCGTGCGCTTGTCACCGTGAGGTGTCAGGTGAAGTGTCGGTAGCGGTGCGCGTGGGCAGGGCTAGTGAGCATCGAAATAGATGTCTTCCGGAGTGCCGAGACTTTCTCCGTGGTCGAAGGCAACACTGGCCGTCCGTTTTCGTGAGGACGGTAGGGCTCCGCGGTGTCCAGGAACCCATGCACGCGCGTAAATCCACTCAGGGGACCTGGGACGGCTTCGCTTCACCCCGGCAGTCGAGCCGGGGTCGCGGAGGGGAAGGAGAAATCTGAACTGATGATGAACGAAGCGAAGCAATCGGATGCCGCCATAGTATCGATGAAGGGGGCGAACAAGGGAGCGCCAGCTCCTGCGGAGTCCCTGGAGAAAAGGGCGGCAGCCAAGGGGAATCCGGGAGGCCAAAGCACGCGCCGGACGCAGGGTCGGGCAAGTGTGTCACAAGCGGCGGACCGGATACGGCAGGCAGCCACGAGGAATCCGAAGGAACGCCTCACGGCGCTTCTGCACCATGTCACGGTGGAGGTCCTGAGAGGGGCTTTTCATGCTTTGAACCCGCATTCTGCGGCCGGAGTTGACCGGATGACCTGGGAAGCATACGGCGAGGAACTGGACGTGCATTTGCACGCACTCCATGACCGTGTGCATAGCGGAGCGTATCGAGCGCTCCCATCGCTGCGGGTGGAAATCCCGAAGCCGGATGGGGGAACACGACCGCTTGGCATTGCCGCCCTGGAGGATAAAATCGTCCAGAAGGCAGTGGTGGAGACGATCCTTACCCCGATCTACGAGGTCGAGTTTCTCGGGTTCAGCTATGGGTTCCGGCCAGGGCGCGGGGCGCACGACGCTCTGGACGCTCTTGCCTACTGTATAGCGCGGCGGAAGGTCAACTGGATTGTTGACGCCGATATCCGCGGTTTCTTCGATGACAGTTCATAATGCCCCCTGGTTCATTTCAGTGCTTCGAAGAGATTCGGCAAGTCGTCCAACAGTTTGATACGTAGCGCTTTTTTCCTCCCTGCGCGGATATGGATCGCGTGCAGGCTTCCGTTCTTTACACGCTGCAACACGGTTTGGCGAGTCACGCCCATGCGTTTGACTGCCTCGCGCATCGGCACGTAGCCGGGCGGTGCCTTTTCCATCAGCTGTAGTTTCGAGTTTTCGGTGAGCCGGATTCGCCAAGGCGCGCCAGGCGTTGTCTGCTCGCCATCGAGGTAGCCGTCATTCAACCAGCGGTGGACGGTGGAAGTAGCAATCCCGAGCAGTTCGGCGGCTCGCTTGATCGTGACCAGTTCGCCGTTGGCGGGCCTGGTTGCGGGATCGAAGCGCGGGATGTTCCAGTGCTGGCGCAGGCTTTTCACACGGATCTTGTTGAACGGATGGCCGTAGGCCGTAACCTTGCCCTGACGGTTGAGGATTCCGGCGATGACATCGTCGGGGTGGAATTGAGCGAGGCGGCGAAGCAGATTGACGGTGTCTTCGCTGGTCCGGATGGTGGCCTGCTTGCGGGGCCGGTCGAGCTGGATGCTGGTGAGCGCTCCGCCACGCCAACGCAGGGTGAGATCGATCCGGTGCTCACCGCGGGGGGCAGCCACGATCACTTCCTCCAGCGCGGTGCGCAACAATTCCTTCCTGTCTCGCGGCGTGATCTGCGGAGCGTCCCAGACGCGCTCCAGATCCCGTGCCAAGGCACGGATTTGCTTTCGTTCGGCCGCGACAAGCGGTTTGGGGCGGTCCTCCCGGCGGCGCTCCAGTTCGCGCTGCGCCGCCGCCAACGCTTGCAGGCTGCGTTCCCACGCCGCTTCCAGGTTTCGGACCACGAGTCGGTTCTCTGGCTCCACAGCCCGATATCGGCGCTCAGCGGCGTCTGCGTCCTGCCTTGCTCGCTCGACGGCCAGCAGCCAATGTTGCAGGGATCTCTCGAACCGGGATTCCACCTGGTCTGCAGCGCGGAGTGCGGCCTCGAGGCCCGCGGGCTGGATTGCCTCGAGCAAGGCTCCGCAGACGGCCCGATCGATCTGTACCGCGCCAATGTGCAGGCAATATGCGCGGCGTTCTGTCGTCAGCGTCTTGCCAGAGCAATGATAGCCGGGCGACGAGGTGCGCCCGGTATAGTGCGTGCGCAGTGGTCGCCCGCACTGTCCGCAGGTGGCAATGCCTTGCAGCAAGGCTCTTCCTTCGCGCACCGCGCCTCCACTGCCATGGCGCTGTGGTCGGTTGTTGCGACCGAGCCGCTCCAGAATCGCCTCGTGGGTCTGCCATTCGATGTATCCCGGATGATGATCCCGGATCAGCACCATCCATTCCTCGCGGGGCAACTTGCGGCTACGCATCCGCAGGGAGCCGTTCTCGTCCACGAAGCGTTCCCGTCGCGTCTTGCCGTAGACGTAGGCTCCCGCGTAGACCGGGTTGGTCAGGATGTGGTGGATCTTCACATAGGTGGGCGGCAGCCATTCCAACGTTCTTCCCGGCTGACTGCGGGTTGGAAACGTCCGTCTTTCGTCGATAAACGAGCGCCATACTCGTCGCGCTGACCCGAACTCGGCAAAGCGTTCGAAAACGCAACGCACTGCTCCTTGAATCGCTTCGTCGGGATCGATCAGAATGTCAGCGTCAGCCACTCCGCGCACGTAGCCGATCGGCTGTCCCCGGTAGAGGTCGCCGCGCAACGCCTTGTTGCGGATTCCACCGTCGAGACGGGCACGCAGTATGTGAAGCTCAGCCTCGTACATTGTACCTTTAAGTCCCAATAAGAGTCGATCGTTGAAATGTCCTGGGTGATAGATCCCGTCGACGTCAGCGATCAGCGTATTCGTGACTCCGCACAGGTCCAGGAGCCGGTACCAGTCGGCACTATTTCGAGCGAGGCGTGACACCTCAATACTGAACAGGATGCCGACGTGGCCAAGGGCGACCTCGGCGGTCAGGCGGGCGAACCCGACACGGCCTTGCGTGAACTCGCCCGACAAGCCCAAATCGTCATCAATGACCTCGATCTTTTCGGAGGGCCAGCCCAGGTCTTGAGCGCGGTCGGCAAGAGCGTATTGTCGCCGGGTGGACTCCCCGTGTCGCTTGACCTGAGAGGGCGTGGATTGGCGGAGGTACACCAGGGCATGCCGTTCCTGATGCGATGTCGTGATCTTGGGATCAGTCATCGTGCTCGTCCTCCGCTTCCGGTCGGGTGGTTGCAGCACGGACGATCATCGTTGCGAGTTGCTCCAGCAGGGCTTGGCGTGTCGGCTCGTCGAGTTGCGTCCAAAGTTCCAGGCGAGGCTCCGGGGGACCCGGAGGCATCAGCTTCAGCTCCATCGTTCTTCTCCGTTTCCAGACGACGAAGCAGAGCATCGACCACGGCTCTCATGCGCACAACATCCTCAGGCGCGACAAGAAGTTCTCCAGCACCCTCCTGCGGCATGACCTCGTGTGACACGTCAGTCCAGGTCGTTGGCACGATCCGCCGGCTACCATCTGGGAACAGCAGCAGAAGCTGACGCTCACCCTGGCGGTAAAGCTGACCTGACACCCTGAGCGAGCAACCAAAAAATACATGTGCCCTGCGCGTAATCTTGACGGATTCGGGAAGTTCGTGGATGTGGGTAGTGTGTCGTGTGGTCGTTCGATAATTTGGACCGAGACTGGTTGATCCGGTTTCTGGAGCATAGGATCGGAGACCGGCGGATCATTCGGCTGATCACCAAGTGGCTGAACGCTGGCGTCATGGACGGGGGCGAGTGGAAGGACGACCTTCGGGGGACTCCCCAGGGAGCGGTTGTTTCGCCAATTCTGGCAAATATTTACCTCCACTACGTCCTCGACCTCTGGTTTGACCGGAAATGGCGTCCGCAGGAGGCGAACGGAGACGCGGTTATCGTGCGATACGCGGATGACTTCGTGGTTGGATTTCAACACCGGCAGGATGCGGAACAGTTCCTTGACGACCTTGAACGCAGGCTGGGCAAGTTCGGTCTGGCTCTCCATCCCGGGAAGACCCGCTGCATCGAGTTTGGACGCTTCGCCAAGGCGGGCCGTCTTTCACGCGGTCAGCGGCGACCCGAAACCTTTGATTTTCTGGGGTTCACGCATTACTGCCGAACCACAAGAAAGGGCGGTTTCAGTCTCGGACGGAAGCCGATAGCCAAACGCGCTCGGCGCACGCTTCAGCGGATCGGTGAGGTACTGCGCCGTCGGCGCCACGACGACCCGGAGGAGGTAGCCGGATGGCTGCAGCGCGTGCTCAGGGGGTGGCTGCAATACTATGCAGTTCCCTCCAGCCATGCGTTCCTCCAAGCGTTCGTGCGAAGCGTCAGGAGCCTCTGGTTCCAGCAACTGCGCCGTCGCTCCCAGCGTGGGAATTCCCTTCGCATATGGGAGCAATTGGCGGAGTTGACGCAGCGCTTCTTCCCACCAATCAGGATCCTGCACCCATGGCCGGATCAGCGGTTTCATGCCGTCCACACCCGAGGCAGGAGCCGAGTGCGTTAACGCGCACGCTCGGATCTGTGCGGCGGGGCGCTGGGCAACCAGCGCTCCTACCGCGACGCCAGCGGGGCAAATTGCGAGTGAATCGTGTTGGCTTCAGGCCGCGCGGGCAGCAACGTAACTGGCGAGATCCCCCAGCGTTTCAATCCTGGCGAAGTTCTCAGGGGGATTTCCAGGCCGAACTCCTGTCCATCTTGCTTGATGAGCGCGACGGCATCCACGGAGGATACGCCGGAAACCCGGAATGTAGTCTTGAAGTCCGTGCCGCTTCCGAGATCCAGGTGCTCGTTCGCAAGTCTGGTCGGGCGATCTTCAGTTGACGGCATTGGTCGGATCTGCCGTTCGTGATGAGGGTGCCGGACACATTGCACGGATATCCGGTGGAATGGGTGGCCCCACGGGACGGCGGGCGGATCGTTCAGCCACAAAAGGTACTATGTCACGTTCGGGGTGCCATTTCTCGAGTTGCCGGCAATCCCATCGGCGCATCGCCCGGTCGGCAGTACGCGAGATTCTCTGGATTCTCCGATTCTTCAAACGGTTACGCTCTCGTCGGCAAATGCGCGATGCTGCAGGCGATCGGCACCCGGCATCGAAGGTCTGCAATCCCGGTGGCCTCCGGGAGGCGCGACAAGTCTTGCGATGCGACGGGGCGGAGCCTTTCACTTGGACACAGTTAACACGGTTGTTTGATTGGCGCATATTCTGTGCATGCAGATCGGGCTTCGACATTTCCGTTCCGCAACGATCGACTGGCTGGTCGGTGCGGTTGCTGAAGAGGGTGGTACGCGCCATGGGCTTGGCACGCGCCATGGGCTTGCGCGCGAGCTTTGCGAACTGGAGAACTGGCGCAATCCGCGTGGCGTTGCGTGTCTGGCGCAGGCGAGCAAGGCGCTGCCGCGGCTGGCGGCCAAGCTGAAGCTGTCGTTGCCCGCGGCGCGGCCGATGCCGTCGATACCGGTTGCCGTGGAGAGGGATTTCCCGGACCTGACGCTCGCCTGCCGGCTTGCGGAGCTCGGCGAGGTTGCGCTGGAGCCTGTCGGCGATGCCGAGTGTGGTCTGTGGCGGGGGATGATGGCGAGCCATCACCCTGAAGGCTGTTCGCGCATGCCGGGTGCCCAGCTTCGCTACTGGGTCCGGTCTTCGGTTCATGGTACGCTTGGCGGGATCGGGTTCTGTGCCGCGAGCTGGCACCAGAAGGCACGCGATGCGTTCCTTGGCTGGTCGCCCGACGCACGGGTTGCGAATCTCGGGCTTGTGGTCAACAACGACCGCTATCTTCTGTTGCCCCGGGGTACGGGTCGACAACCTGGCGTCGCATGTGCTGGCGATGGCGATGGCCCGCGTTCCGGACGACTGGGAAGCCGCGTATGGGGTACGGCCGTTGGCGGCCTATACTTACGTGGGTCCCGACCAGCTCGGAACCTGCTACCGGGCCGCGGGCTGGAGGTGTTGTGCGGCGCGAACCTCGGGATGTCCGCCCGGGCGGCGTGCGGTGGCGCCGAAAGCGGTATGGATCAAGCCGTTGGCCGCGAGGTGGCGCGAGAGATTGTGCCGGGAACCCCTCCGCAGGCTCGGCGCGGCACCGACACCGCATCTGCCGGAGGATGTGGACTGGGCCGATATCGAGTACGGGCGCGGCAGCCATCCCGACGGCCGCCTGCGTGACCGGGTGGTAGCGATGGGCCGGGCGTGGGAACATGCCCGGGGTGCGTCGCTGCCGGCCATCTTCCCCGGCGCGGCGGAACAAAAGGCTGCCTACCGGCTGCTCTCGAACGACAGGATCACGCTGGAGCATATTCTTCAACCCCATCAAGAGGCTACGGTCGACCGCTGCCGGCTGGAACCGGTGGTTCTCGCGCTCCAGGAGACGACGACCCTCAACTACAACGGCCACCGGAAGACGGCGGGCCTGGTCAATCTCGGCGGTGGCGGATCGGGAACCTGGGGCTTGCTCGCCCATGTCGGGCTCGCGGTCACGGAAGCTCGACGCCCGCTCGGGGTGTTCGAAGTCAACGGGACACAGCGCGACGGTGCGCTGACCGACAAAGCGCCGGACAACGTGCTGGAAAGCGTGCGCTGGCTGCGCGGCCTTGAGCGCGCCGGGCAGATCCCCGACAGCCGCGTGATAACGGTCTGTGATCGCGAAGGAGACATGTGGGATCTGTTGCGAACGGCACGGCGGACCGGCAACGGGCTTCTGGTTCGTTCCGACCGCGGTCGCCAGCGCCGGGTCGCCGTCGACGACGGTACCCGCGAATTGTGGGACTTCATGGACGCGCAACCGGTTCCGGGAACAAAGACCATCACCATCAGTGCCTGTGGCGGTCCCCGCAAGCGCCGCGAACGCAAGACCCGGCTCGAACTCCGTGCCGCGATGGTCGACCTCGTGCCGCCGACCGACAGGGTCGGCGACGACCCAACGCTGTCCATGCTTGCGGTCTCGGTCCTCGAACCCGAACCGCCGAAAGGCAAGACGCCGCTCCACTGGGTGCTGCTCACCACGGAGGGCAAGGCCGAAATCGACCATGCCCGGTGCGTCGTCGCATGGTACGAAGCACGCTGGACCATCGAAGAATACTTCCGGATCCTCGAGGTCGGCACACGGGTCGAGGATCGAAGACTCGATCACGCCGACGATCTGCGCAAGTGCCTCGCCTTCGATGCCGTGACCGCATGGCGTGTCATGGACCTGGAACGACGCGCCCGCGACACGCCATCCATGCCGGCACTCAAGATGTTCTCCCAACACGAGATCAAGGTGCTCTACGCCTGGCTCAAACACCGTCGCGTCATTCCCGCTCCCCCCGAAGAGCCCCCGAACATCCGAACCTTTGTGATCGACCTCGCTCGCCTCGGCGGATTCCGTCCCAGCAAGCGGCAACCGCTCCCCGGAACCGAAAAAATCTGGCAGGCAAGGAGAAGCTACAAGGAAGGGCTCGATGCCGTCGATGCATGGGAGAAACAATCAGAAGATGACCGTGTCAACAGCGGGTAGTTGAAAGGCCGGGGACCGAATTCGCTGGGCCCGAAACGACGTCGGGCTCGGGCTGGTCAACAGCCGCACCGCCGAGATCCTCTCGGTCGCAAACGGCCGCGTGACCTTCCGACTGGAGGACGGCAAGAGACTCGAACTGGGCCGGAACGACCCGCAGCTGTGCCATCTCGACCATGCCTGGGCGTCCACCGTCCACCGTGCACGCGCTCCAGGGCCGAACGGTCGACAATGTGATTGCCGCCATGGAGGCGCGCCATCCGCACCTGATGACGCAGAAGAGTTTCTACGTGGAGATCAACCGGGCGCGGGACCGGGCCGAATTGGTCACCGACGACGCGGCCGAGCTCCGCTCCCAGCGCCAGGCCGTCACGGGCGAGCGCATCGCGGCGCTCGAAGGCATCGGATAGATGCCGGGCAAGGCGCCGGGCAGGGCGGACGAGACCGCGCGGAGCCGCGAGACGCGGCCGGAACGCGGTATCGGAGAAGGCGCCTGCGAAGGAGGCCGAAACGCCGGTGCGCAACCGCGGCAAGGGGGGCATGGAACTTGGATTGTGACGGCGGCGGCTTGCCGGCATGGACCGGGCGGGCGCGCCTTGCCGTGCTGATCGATGCCGAGAACGCCAGCGCGTGACACGGGCGGGAGGTGTTCGAGGCGGCCGCGGCGCTCGGCTAGGCCACGGTGCGGCGCGTCTACGGCGACTTCTCGAACGGCCGCCTGGCCTCGTGGACCGCCGCGATCCGGTCGTTTGCGATCGTGCAGCACCAGCAGCCGGCCCACAGGAGGGGCAAGAAGGCGGCCGATATCGCGCTCGCCATCGACGCCATGGATTCCGATCAACACAGCACAGCGGCGCTGATCGGGGCGTACATGGCCGCCGTGCTCCATGGTCGATCCTTGCGGCCCAATTCCAACTTTTGAGAACGTAAAGTATTAGAAAGTAGGAACAACTTGACAATAGACAGAATATTTGCTACTTTCTAGAACTAACAATCGGAGAAGGTCGGAAATGCTGCATCTTGTCGGCGAGACCATCGACAAACACCGCGCTCGATATGGCGCGAAGACCGGCAGGCTCGTCCAGATCATGCGGGGCATCTATATTGCAGCAGAGGACGACGCCGACGCTGTCCTGTTCGATCACGCGCTCCGCATCGCCGCCCATCTTTACCCGAGCACCTATCTTTGCGGGGCCAGCGCCGAGCGCCTCGCGCCTACGCCAGACAGGCGTCTTTTTCTCAGCGGCCGGCGCAATGTACGCACTCGACTGCGCAATCTGGAAATTGTACAGACGCGCGTCCCTGACGCTCCCGAAACAGAAATCGCTCAAACCATCGACCCAATGGGCGACCTGAAGGTCCGGCGCTCGACGCTGCGTTTTCGCTATCTGGAATCCTTCCGACGGCGCAGCGAAGCCGGCGCCGCCATGACGATTGAGATGCAGACCGATATCGCCGCGCGTCTCGTCGAGGCCGCTGGTGGCGACAAGGCGGCGATCATCGAGTGTTGGCGATTGGCCCAAGCCAACGGGTGGCGGACGGAGGCGGGGCGGGCGGAAGCGTTTATCGCCACGCCGGTACGGGAGGCGCCGCAGCGGGGGACGGCGCTTGATGTCGGATGGCACGGCGAGAAGATCGGCGTTCTGTCTCATGACGGATCAACCTGGCGCTGGGAGCCTACCGCCACTGAAGGCGCAACGCCGATTCGGCCCGGCGCGCCGGGCCGCCTGCCGCCCTTCATCGAAAGCTTGCTGCCGGAAGGCTGGCTCGAGCGCGTCTTGAAGCCGAAATCGGAGCGGGAGCGGATATCCGCTGGAAAGCGCTACATGTCGAACATTGTCGTTTCGGAGGATCCAGACGATCTTCAAACTCTCCCCGCGGACGTGCTGGAGGGACGGCTCGATGCGTATGCGAACGGGGGCGTTTTCGCCGGCGGCTACGCCGGTCCCGCGCCTTCATTCGATGAAACGCTGGAAGACCGCATGGCCAAATTGTATGCGTCGAGGGCGACACCACGCCTGTCGGGCGTTCAGATCAAGGCGCCGATGAATCTCTCGCATGACGGCATGTTGCGCCCGGCCCAAGATCGGCGGGCCTTTACGCATATCCTCAAACCATCGCCGGGTGCCGGTTTTGAGGACCTTCCTCGCGTTGAAGCGGCATGTCTGGCGGCCGCTCGGGCCTGCGGATTCGAAACAACCGCTCACGCAATCGTCTTGATGCCGGATGACTTGCCCGACGCGTTATTGGTGGAGCGCTTCGATATTCGGCGAGATCAAAATGACCGTCGAAAGATCGCCATGGAAGATATGGCGTCTGTTCGCGGCGTCGCGCCTTCAGACAAATACGAGGGCTCAATCGAGCAAGTCGCACGGGCGCTGCGCGGCGTCTCCAGCGACGCCGAAGCAGACATCGCGGTGTTGCTGGGCCGGGCCGTATTCGCCTGGCTCATTGCCGATGGAGATTTCCACTTGAAGAATATGGCCGTTCTCAGAGTTGTCCCGGATGGCGCGCAAAACTTCTCTTCCGTCCGGTTCGCACCAACCTACGATGCTGTGACGACACGGGTCTTTCCAGGCCTTGAAAACGACGATCTGGCGCTCTCGCTGGCGGGCAAGCGGAATCGGTTGTCGTCCAAGGACTTTATCCGGGCGGGCGTAACGATGGGCATCAATGCGCAAGCGGCTCGCGATTGCGTTGAGTCTCTGTGTGGCCGCCTGAGTGCGTATCTCGAAGACCGCGAGCCCGCCTCCGACCGGGTTGGCCGAGCAATCGAGATCTGGAAACGGAGAATCGAGATCACTGCCGATTGACGGGCATGGCCAAGCGGAGACCATGCTTTGCGAATTGCGGCGGATGGTTGCAGGACGGTTTCGAGCGGGCATGTCGCTCCATTGATCGAGAGTTCCTGCCGGCACTCGAGCGCGTGATCGGCGGACATATCGCCTCGGAACGCGGCACATGAGTCAAGCGGACCCAATAAGGCGATACGTGCGCGCGACTTATGTCGATCCCGCGAGAGCCGCGGGCAATTCCGACCTGACGATTCGTGCGGGCGACGTGTGTCGCACCATTGGGCTACACGGCCGGGCTCCGAATGTCTGCGGCGTCCTGTGCTCACGGAGACATCACCTTCGCCGAGGGTGCGGAGCGCTACAAGCGAAGGAGGAAGGGCGACCGGTTCGAAGACTTCGCAATGCTTCCGACGGACACCGCCCGCCCGGTGGTGTTTCCGGAGTCCCTGTCGGTCTGCGCCTCAACGGGATTCTAGGCGTCCCCAATCCAGTGGCGGCGGATGAGTGGAACCTGGACCGCCCCGAACGCGAGCGCAGCCGGAAGATACGCGAACGTCTTCACATTGACCCACATCTCTTCCGACTGTGTCCGCCAGACCATCTCGTTCACGACGGCCATGGCGAGGAAGAACAGGGTCCAGCGAACGGTCATCCGGCGCCATCCGGAATCGTCGATCTGGATGCTTTCCTCGAGAAGGAGTTTCAGGTAGTTCTGCTCGCGCAGGATCCCGATGGCAAGCCCGAGGGCGAAGAGGCTGTAGATCACGGTCGGCTTCATCTTGATGAAGGTTGCGTCGTTCAACCAGAGCGTCAGCCCACCGAATATCACGACGACAATTGCGGTAACGATCATCATGCGGGGAACTCGCCTTGTGAGCGCAAGGGAGGCTCCGATACTTGTCAGCACGGCGGCGATGAATACCGCCGTCGCCAACATGAGATCGCCACCGGCAACGCGGTAGGTGATGAAGAATACGGCCAGCGGGCCGATCTCCAGAAGCAGCTTGACAAAGGGATTCATGATTACGCGCCTCCTTCCGCCCCGGCGCCGGTGATGGCGTTCGCGAACGCCCGCGCGTCAAAGGGTCCCAAATCGTCGATTCCCTCTCCGATGCCGATCGCGTGCACCGGGAGGCCTGTCTTGCTGGCCACGGCAACGAGCGCGCCTCCTCGCGCGCTGCCGTCCAGCTTGGTCATCACGAATCCCGTGACCCCCGCAGCCTGCTGGAAGCCCTCGGCCTGCGATAGCGCATTCTGGCCGACGGACGCGTCAAGAACGAGGAGCACATCATGCGGTGCAGCGGGGTCCCGCTTTCCGATCACGCGCACGATCTTGGTCAGTTCCTCCATGAGCGCCGTCTTGTTCTGCAACCGGCCCGCAGTGTCCACCAGGAGGTAACCGGCCCCGTCCGCCGCGGCCCGCTCGTGCGCCGCAAAGGCGACGCTTGCCGGATCCCCGCCTGGCGGTCCCGTGACAACCAGCGCCCCGGCCCGTTCTCCCCACTGCTCCAGCTGTTCGACCGCCGCTGCGCGGAAGGTATCGCAGGCAGCGATGACAACGCGGGATCCCGCCTTCCGGAATTGTGCTGCGTACTTGCCGATGGTGGTGGTCTTGCCGGAGCCGTTCACGCCGACAAACAGAATCACACGCAACGGCGAGTCACACTCGGGAAGCGGCTTTGCAGCGGGTTCCAGCAGGTCCGCAATCTCTTCTGCGAGGGCCTCCCGCAGCGCTGCCGACTCGGTTTCCTTCCCCCCCATCCGGCGGGCGACTCCGGATGCGATCCGTGTCGCGGGCTCGACGCCGAGATCGGCCTCGATCAGCAGGTCCTCCAGGTCCGCCAGGGACTGCGCGTCCAGCGGTCGGCCGCCGAAGAGGGGCGCGAGCGCCTTCCCAAGCCGGGATGCGCTGGCTTCAAGGCGTTCCCGAAGGCGACGAAGTCCCAGCATGCAGCCGAATCCAGCCCTAGGAAGCCTGCAGCCGGCCGTCACGGACACCGGCGATGGGGACGGCGACGATGTCTCCGACCCGCTCGGCAGGGCAGGGGGCTGAGAAGTCGACCTCGGCGTAGCACTCGGTGCGTCCTCGGAGCGGCGTCTCGACGAGCGTCCGCTCAATGCGTCCGACGCGGCTGGAAAGTCGGAGGTCCCGGCGCCTGGAACCCGCCTGACGGAGGCTCGCGGCGCGAGCACGCACGATATCGCGTGGCAGCTGCGGCATCCGCGCAGCCGGTGTTCCCGGACGCGGGGAGAACGGAAAGACGTGCAAGTAGTCGAGGCCACATTCGTCGACGAGGCGCAACGTGCTCTCGAACATGGCTTCGGTCTCCGTCGGAAATCCGGCGATCAGATCCGCGCCGACCGCGATGTCGCGCCCGGCACGCAGCCGTGCGCAGAAGCCAATCGCGTCGCCGCGGGAGTGGCGTCGCTTCATTCGCTTCAGGATCAGGTCGTCGCCTGCCTGCAGTGAGAGATGGACATGCGGCATCAGTCGTGGCTCGGCAAGGAAGAGGTCCTCAAGGCGCGGATCCACTTCCGCCGCATCGATGGACGAGAGCCGAAGGCGCGGGAGTTCAGGCACGCCGAGAAGAATGGCGGCGACGAGATCGCCGAGGGCAACGGGTTCGGCAAGATCAGGCCCGTAGGCGGTGAGGTCAACCCCCGTGAGCACGACCTCGCGATATCCGTCCTCCCATCGCGTGCGCACCTGGCGGACCGCTTCCGCGACCGGAGTGGAGCGCGAATTCCCGCGGCCGAAAGGAATCACGCAAAAGGTGCACCGATGGTCGCAGCCATTCTGCACTTCCACATATGCTCGGGCCCGCCGGGGCGGTGGGGGAGAGGATGGGGCGGTGGCAGGAAGCTCTCCGGCGATTCGTGCCCAGAATTCCGGTCGGGTCTTCTGCCGATTGGGGATGACGGCGTCCACCTCCGGCATGGCCCGGAAAGCGTCGGGATCAATTTCGGCGGCGCATCCGGTGGCCAGGATCCGGGCCTGCGGTCGGTTTCGTCGTGCGCGGCGGATAGCCTGGCGCGACTGCCGCACGGCCTCGGCGGTGACCGCACAGCTGTTCACGATCACCGTGTCGGCAACACCGGTACGCGCGGCTTCCGCCGCCATGCGCTCGGATTCGAGAGCATTCAGTCTGCAGCCGAGGGTTACTACGTCAACTCCGGCGGCCGAGGGCCGCGGCGCGCTCATTGCGCATCCTTCCCTGGCGGCAGGCGGCGTCCAAAGCCAAGATCGAGAACGCCCACAAAGACCGGGGCCACCGGTCCCCGCATGCGGACTCCGAGCGTGTCTCCGGGCCAGTCGACCTGGAGCGCGCCGCCATTCAGCTCGATCCGTGCGCTTCGTCCGGCAATGCCGAGGCGGGCGGCTGCGACAAGTGTCGCGCAGGCTGCGCTGCCACAAGCGCGGGTCTCGCCAACGCCCCTCTCCCACACGCGAAGCCGGATCCGGTCTGGAGCCACGATTTGCGCGAAGGACACGTTGGCACGCTCCGGAAATAGCGGGTCGGTCTCAATTGCGGGCCCGGCCTCGGAGACCGGTGTGCGCTCCGCGTCCTCCACGAAAAGGATGCAATGGGGATTGCCCATGTTGGCCGCGCTGGCCTGCCTGGTGAGGCCTGCCGCCCCGACGGGGGCTTCGAACGCCCGCGTATCCAGCGGTCTGGCGAGCGGAATTTCCTGCCAATCGAGCCGCGGGAGGCCAAGACAGAGGGCGATCTCACCGTTGCCTTCCGGCGTCGGATGGCGCTCTGCCTGGAGTATTCCCGCAACGGTGCGAAGGCCGATGGCATCCTTGCCTCCCTCGCGCATGAGAACGTCGGCAGCGCACCGCGTGCCATTGCCACAGGCGCCCGCCTCGGAACCGTCGGCATTCCAGAAGCGGAGTTCCGCGTCAGCACCGCGACTGCCGGGAAGAATCCCGATCATCTGGTCGAAGCCGACCCCGGTATTCCGGTCGGCGAGGGCCCGCACAAATGGTGCCTGCGGGAGGGAGGCTCCCGGGCTGCGGAGGTCCAGCAGAACAAAATCGTTTCCGAGCCCGTGCATCTTGCGGAAGGCAAGGGGCCCGGATCCGGACGCTGTGGCAGAGGTCGGCGGTTCGGTCATACGCGCAATATAGGGAAGGCCGCGGAAAATTGCCGGGGCAGCGCGCGCGGCGGCCGCGCCGCGCTTTGCAGGTCAAGGACGCCGAGGTGCCGAACTGCAGTGTCAGTCGAGCAAAAATTGTGGCTGTGCCCGTTTATTGCCATGTTTGCACGTCTTGTCGGTGCCGGAATTCGCATGTAGGTTGGAGGTGTTGGTCGCGGCCGGATATCGGGCCGACCCCGATGCCGCTGCCTGTCGTCGAGCATCCCTCAGGGATTGCTCTGTTCATGATCAACCGACAACTCGTTTCAACAACACGAATGGAGCCAATTTCCATGAATTCCACTACGAAGACCCTATTCGTCAGCGGCGCATTCGCCGCTGCCCTTGCTGCCCATGCCGTGGCACCCGCCAATGCCGCCGGCGCACAGGAGAAGTGCTACGGTGTCGCGCTGGCGGGCGCGAACGACTGCGCAGCTGGCCCTGGCACCACCTGCGCCGGAACGTCCACTGTCGATTACCAGGGGAACGCCTGGAACACGGTGGATGCTGGGACGTGCGTCACCATGGAGCTTCCCGCGATGGACGACGGGACGGCCCGGATGGGATCCCTCGAGGCGCTGGACCGGGATATTCCTTCCTGAGGGAACGCTGAGAACCTCCCTGGCGCGCGGCGCCAGGGAGGGCCAAGTACAAATAGCCAAGGGAGCGGACAGCGATGCTGGATGCCGCGAAGCGCGCCTACAATCGGCTGCCGGATGCGCCGGGGGTGGGCTACAAGCAAAAGCACTTCACCGGGATTCTGGACGATTCCGGAGCGGTCGCCTGGCTCGAGATCCACGCCGAGAATTACATGGGCGATGGCGGCCGTCCGATCGCGCAGCTTCAGCGCCTGGCCGAGGACTTTCCGATCTCGTGCCATGGCGTTGCACTGGGTATCGGGAGTGAAGGGCCGCTTTGCTCGGAGCATCTCGATCGGCTGAAGCGGCTTGTTGGCTGGCTGGATCCCGCGAGCTTCTCGGAACATCTGGCCTGGTCGACCCACGACACGAACTACTACAACGACTTGCTTCCGCTTCCCTATACGGAGGCCACGCTGGCAGTGGTCTGCGAGCATGTCGACGAGGTGCAGAACGCCCTCGGGCTGCGGATGCTGCTGGAGAACCCCTCGACCTATCTGGCATTCGAGGAATCGACGATGCCGGAGGCCGACTTTCTCCGGGAGATCGCGCGCCGCACGGGATGCGGCCTTCTACTCGACATCAACAACGTCTTTGTCTCGGCGACAAACCAGCAAACGGATGCGGTCAGCTACATCGACTCCTTTCCGCTGGAACTCGTCGGGGAAATCCATCTCGGCGGCCATGACGAAGACAGCGACGAGAAGGGTGTGCTGCTCCTCATCGACAGCCACGGTCGTGAAGTCGCCGATCCCGTGTGGTCGCTCTACAAATACACAATAGGCCGGGGCGGGCCGAAGCCGACGCTGATCGAATGGGACAATCACGTTCCCGACTGGCCTGTGCTGGCGGCGGAAGCCGAGCGCGCCGCGTCCGTGCTGCAAGCTGTGCCGGCATGATCCCTGTCGCCCAGGCGGAGTTTGCGCAGGCCATCCTCGATCCTTACGCAGACGTTCCGGAGGGTTTGGCCAACCCGGATGGCGCAGCCGCCTCGAAACGCTTCGATGTCTATCGCAACAATGTCGTAGGGAGCCTAATAGGGGCCCTCAATGCCGCGTTTCCGGTTCTCCGGAAACAGCTTGGAGAGGAGTTCTTCGAGGCGATGGCGGGCATTCATGCGCGCGAGTGCCTGCCGCGATCCCCGCTCCTGATGTGCTATGGCGAGGACATGCCCGCGTTTCTGGAACGCTTCGAGCCGGTCGCGCACCGGCAGTTTCTGCCTGATGTGGCGCGACTCGAGCTTGCGATGCGCCGCTCCTACCACGCGGCGGATGTGGAACCGATGGCCCCCGAGACAATCGCGGCGCATTCGCCGGATCAATTGATGAGCGCCCGGGTCATCCTGGCGCCCGCTGTCGAACTGGTGCGGTCGCGCTGGCCCATATTTGGGATCTGGCGGGCGAATGCGGAGGCTGAAGCTCCCGAGCCCGAAGCGAGGGCGGAGGACGTCCTGATTACGCGACGCCAGTTCGATCCGGAACCGGCACTTTTGCCGCCCGGAGGCGCGGCATTCGTGGAAGCCTTGAAGGCGGGGCACCGGATCTCCGAAGCGGTGGACGAGGGCCTGGCAGCTGCGCAGGAATTCGATCTTGCGGCTGCCCTGAGCGTTCTGATCGGAGGCGGCGCCATCACCGAAATCTGCGAAGGGAATGAGCAATGAACAGGCTGATATCGTGGCATGCGGCAGTCTTCGGCCGCGTTGAGTGCCTGGCACCGGCGGTGCTGCCGACGCTGGCCCGGCTGGTATTCGCCGGAACGCTCCTCAGCTACTTCTGGGCCTCGGCGGTGACCAAGATTGGAGTCGGCCTGTTTTCTCCTTCGACCGGCGCCTACGCCCAGATCTTTCCGCATCGGGCCGAGGCAGTGTCGTACGACACGTCGCAATTCAGTGTGATCGAGACCCTGATCGTGCTGCTTGGCACCTGGGCGGAATTCATCCTGCCGGCGCTGATCGTGGTCGGATTGCTGACCCGTCTCTCGTCCCTCGGCATGATCGGGTTCATCCTGGTTCAAAGCCTGGTCGACATTTTCGGGCACATGGCCGACGAGAAGACCATCGGGGCGTGGTTCGACCGGTTTTCGGGATCGTTGATCTTCGACCAGCGGGCATTCTGGATCTTTCTGCTGCTCATCCTCGTCTTCAGGGGAGCGGGCCCGGTGTCGCTTGACCGCGTGCTTGAAGGCCGGTTGCGAAAACTAGGCTGAGGATTGCGAGCCAAGGGTCGGAACCCTTGGCCGATTCATTCATTGCCTTGAAACCGTGAGAGGAACAGTAACGGCCGGGCTACTACGGGTGGTCGAACTTGTGAGAGGCAGTGATGTTCAGTCGAGATGTTGGTAGATGCCTTGGAGCCGATTTGGCGTGAACTCTGGGCCAAGTTGCACCGCTGCTCGACCAGAAGGATTGACCCAATTGCGCGGGAGGCGCAACATTGGCAAAGAGGGGACTCTGGACGCACGGCTCCGATCACCGGGGACTCGACCACGACGTCGATTGTGGATGTAGCATCTGGACGGGAGGTTTGCTTGGATGGCTGCCTTGTCTCCCAAGGCCATCGTTCAGCCGCAAGTCTTGCGGTGGCTTCGCGATTCATCCGGCCTCACCATCGAAGAGACAGCCGGAAAGCTGGGGACGAAGCCCAAGAACTTGGTCGCGTGGGAGGATGGCCAAGCTCGACCTTCCATGCCTCAACTCCGCAAGCTTGCTAAGGCATTCAGACGACCGATCAGCTATTTTTTTCTCCCCGCGCCGGTTCAGGAGCCACCTGTTCCGCACGACTTTCGTCGCTTCCCGGGAGTCGACGCGCGACCGTATTCCGCGGCGCTCCGGCACGAGATCCGCATGGCGCATCGCCGTAGGGCGCTTGCACTTGATCTGGTGGCGGATCTGGGTGTCCGCTCGGCGGCGCTTGATTTCTACGGCACAGTCTCCTTGGGAGACGACCGGGAGGAATTGGCGCACCGGGTGCGTCGACGAATTGGCGTCGAGTTCGGCGACCAGAGGACTTGGCGCGAACCGCGCAAGGCCTTTGGCATGTGGCGCCGCAAGATCGAGAGTCTCGGTGTGCTTGTCTTCCAGACAGCGACCGTCGATCTACAGGAGATGCTTGGTTTCTCTCTCGCCTATCCGGAACTGCCGGTGATTGCAGTCAACCGTAAGAACTCCGTTAACGGCCGGACTTTTACAATGTTGCACGAATTTGCGCATCTACTACTTGGAGAAAGTGGTGTTTGCGACATTGACGAACAGTATCCGCGCAATTCAAAGGAGCAAGAGGTCGAGGTTTTCTGCAACCATGTAGCCGGTGCCGCTCTTGTTCCCAAGGCAGCGCTGCTTGCCCACTCTATGGTTGCCCCGGTTGCCCCGGTTGCCCCGGTAGGCCAGGAGGAGCGCAGCTGGGAAGACGCTGAAATTGCGTCACTGGCGCGTGATTTTGGGACGAGCGAGGAGGTGATTGTTCGCCGTCTACTTGTCTGCAACCGCGCGAGCCAGGAGTTTTACGCGCAAAAACGCGCTCAGTACGGTTCGCGGAGAGCCAGCAGACCAGAGGCACGAAGGTCGGGCCAGGATTTCAAGCGAAACATCGCCCAAGAGAAGGCTAGCGACTTCGGCGCCTTCGCTCGATTGGTGCTTGATGCATACTATGCGGATGTCTTGACTCTCTCCGACGCATCCCGGCATCTTGGCATTCGTGCGCGGAAAGTCGCAGCCGTAAACGAACTGTTGCGCTGACGCCGTGGCGTATGACGATCAATACAGCATCGATACAAGCGCCATGGTCGATTGGTGGGTTCGCTACTATCCCCCGAAGGCGTTTGGCGGGCTCGTCCCCCGGATGGAGAAACTGATAGCAGACGGCCGAGTGCGAGCCTCCCGCGAGGTCTTGGACGAGCTAGAAAGGCAGGACGACGAGTGTTTCCGATGGGCACGAAATCAGAAGCTCCTGTTCGTCGATAGCCATCCCGCGATCCAGAATGTCGTTGCCCGGCGAATGGGGGCAATACTTCGACCCCGGGAAGCCCGACAAGGGAATCAGTGGTGCTGACCCGTTTGTCATCGGGCTCGCCACCATCCAGAATCCAAAGCCATGGGTCGTTGTGACCGGCGAGAAACCTGGAAGCCGGGAGAACCCGAAAATCCCGTGGGTTTGCAGGAAGTTCAGGCCGCAACCAATCCGTACCATCAGCTTTCTGGATCTCATTGTCGCGGAGAACTGGCAGCTCGCTTAGTCGGCACTTCGGTACCTCGCGATCACCGGATGCGCGAAGCGCAGTGGCCTAGGGCTACCTTGCCCTTCCTGTTCCACAGCGAGTGCTTCTCGAATACCGAGAAGACCTTCTCTCCGGGGGGGGGGGATCACGTCCTGGTGCAGAATCCGCTGGTCCGGCTTGTCGATCTGGCGTTTCGTGCGCGGCATGCACCAGTCGAATTCCCCAGTTCCGCCAGCCGGGCTCCCCGCTCCTGCTCCAGCCGGATCGTGGCCCGGGTCGCCTCCGCCTTCTGCCCCCCTGACGTCAGCGCAGCAGGCCTGCACAAGTCAAGCCCGGCATTCGGCCTGGCACAGGCATGGGCCGGAGCTTGCGGTCCGTTGCGGACAAACTGACTCGAGTCGCCGCCTGCAAGAACAGGATTCTCTGGCTCGACCGCGGACGAACGTATGACTTCGCTTCGAATATCCGGCAGGTGCAATGGTTTCAACGGAGATACCGAGTTGGCGATCGCCGGTTTACGGCAAATCGGGCCACCCAACCCCGAGCAATCGGGAACTCGAAGGTAACGCCAGAAATAGAGGAGTTCGAGATAGGCAATCACCGGAAGAGTGAACAAGCAGCACCCTCGGCCTCGGTTTGGCTCGCGACCAGTTCGCAGTGTACCAACCAACATTGAATGCGAATGACAGCATGAACACGAACTGAAATCTGCTCACAATGACATCGTATTCCATGTTTCCGTCCCCTCCAGTCGGTCGTGCGGTTCCAGCAGCCTCCCGGTCATGCAGTTTCCCATTCGCGCACAATGGCTATCCAAGAAATTCTGCGGCAAGTATCATTGATTCACGGGCATTGATGTCAAGTGAATCGCCACGGTCTGGCATTGCGGAAGGGGCCAGATCCCCGGACGCGTGGTTCCGTGTTGTTTTTTCAGCCGGAACTCTGGATGCGGCCGGTTGGCGAGGATGGTCGCTTCCATCCAGCCCACGAATCATAGGATTGCCGGCGAGATCCGGCCGGGGCAGATAGCCGGTGGAACGGCCCCACAGGCCACTCTCGAACTGGGGCAAGGGTCCTTCCGGATGGAGAATCGGCGCCGGCAGTCAGACCACGCGAAACGCTACGGCAAAGATGTGCCAGTTCGGTTATGGCTACGAAAGCTGATTACCATGCCTTGCTGCCTACGGATCCGGGTCGCGTCCCTTGCGGCGAACCAGGCTGTTCTCCCCACGGCATTTCCGCAGTCGGGCTATCGCCTCTCCCTTCCGCCGACGCGGAACGTACAGGCGTGTCTGGTTGTGCGGTGCGAGGGCGCCAATTGGTCGGGAGAACTCCGAAAGCCGCCGTGTCCCTGCCGCCCGCGTCTGCACGAGTACATCCTCCGCGGGCCGGTACCAGCTGGATTGGTGGGCCACGAGTTCGACCGATAGCAACGATCCAAGCACGTCCCTCGCTTCGTCGAGCCCTTGGATATCGGCTTCATCCGGAGCCTCCGGCGTACTGTAGGCCTCTGCGTGGCTCTGCCGTTCGCGAATGCGATCGGCCGCGACACTGGCACCGCGCTTGAGGGTTCCGAACACGCGCCAGTCGTCCCATTCCAGGAAACGGTCCAGATCGGTGCCGTCGGGTGCCGGAAAGGCGCCACCAGGCAGCATTTCGTGGAGTGCCTCTCGCATATGATGCTCGAAGATCGCCGTGGTGCGGTGGAAATAGATCTGCGTGAAGACAAAGTAACGCGCCAGGATCACGCTCTCTGCCGCATGCCATCCACCCTCGTCCACCCCGACGGCTAGTCCTGCCTCCGAGTCTTCCACGGCCATGACGGTCAGGGCGACCCTTTGCGCGTCGAACCGGCCGTAGGCGACACCGGCGTGCAGTGAATCCCGGGCCAGGTAGTCCATCCGATCGGCGTCGATCTGCCCAACCAGGATGCCCCTCCAGAAGCGCAACGCGGGGTCCAGGCCGGAATCGAGGAGGAAGTCAGCGACATCGCTGGCCGTGATGCCATGGGCCTGGTTGGCAGGATGCCCGCCAATGACGTCGGCAAATTTCCGGAGCGTGATCGCCGCCGAATAGGCTTCGTGGTGCAAGGTCCGGTCATCGGTTCCCCTGGCCAGGAGCGGCTCACTGACATGGCTCAGCGGCGCATGCCCTACATCATGGAGAAGAGCGGCCGCCTGAACGATCCGACGCATGCGCTCGAAGTCATCCTGGTTCAGGCCGTAGGCAGATGCGATTCGGTCGCGGGAATTGGCCAGTATGGCATCGAAAAGGGTTGTTGCCATCGCGAAGACACCGAGCGAGTGCTCGAAACGCGAGTGGTTCATGCTCGGATAGGTGAGTTCCGCCATTCCGGTTTGCCGGATACGCCGGAGGCGCTGCCAGGCCGGCTGCTCGACAATCTCGCGCTGCCAATCCTCCAGCGACACGAAGCCGTGGATCGGGCAGCGGATATGGGTCCGGTTACCTTCCTTCATCGGTCGCCCCTCCGGCCGAGCGGCATCCCACTGGTTCGCGGGATGCTTCCAGGCTTGTGCGTGGTTCGACTGGTTCGCTTCGCACCGGACATTGTTCCGGTCCAAAGGCAGCGTGTCCAACCGCGGGGGCGCCAGCGGGGCCAGCTCCGCACGGCCAGCTCCCGCTCGAGACGCCGACCCTGCGGCGGCACGCGGCAAAGGCCGAGGTTACGGCTTGCCGCCAGAATCGGCTCGCGGCACTGTACGATATGTGACGCGGTCAAGGACCTTCCAGACTCCGGTTCCCTTCGCGACCAGCCGTCCCTGGGAACAAATGTCGCATTCCATGAACACGATGCTCTTTACGATGCGGAGAACGCGCGAGCGTCCGTGAACCCGGTTGCCGGGTTTTGCGGCTGCGATGAATTGTACGTTGAGCTCGATCGTGGCGACGGGACGATGCCCGACGGCCCGGAACGCCGCGGCGCCCATGCCGAAATCGACAAGCGTGGCCAGCGCGCCGCCATGACACACGCCTCCGATGTTGGCGTGCCGATCGTCCAGGTCCAGATAGAATCTCCACTCATCGTCCGTGGCGGTCGCGAAGCCTATTGGGCCGACCAGACCGTTGAACCCGTCGTCGCGAATGTCGCGATAGGCGAGCGACTCATCAAACTCGAGGACTTCACGCATATCTGGCTCCAGCGAGGGTTGGGGGCGCGCTACAGACTCCATGCATTGGAATCCTGCCGACGAGCGCACCTTTACCGCAAACCGACCGGTCTCGCACCAGACGCCGGGCGGAGCCCCTCCCCTGGCATCGTGCGCAGAGCGCTATGGTCCGCATGCATCGGGTTGCGTCAGGTCCGGCGGCGGGCGTACCCTCTCCCCATCTGAGTCCCGTACCGAAGGAGTCCCTGGAATGGCAAACCAGTTGCATCTGGTATTCGGCGGAGAGCTGGTCGATCCTTCCTCGGTTCGCTTTCGCGACGTGCGGGGCATCGATGTCGTAGGCATATTCCCGAATTACGAGGAAGCATTCGCAGCCTGGAGGGCCGCCGCCCAGCGCACGGTGGACAACGCCCATACGCGCTACTTCATCGCCAATCTTCACCGACTCCGGGACGAAAGCCGCGCGGAGAGCGCCGCGCCCGGCCACGAGGACTGAACCGTCTCATGGGCTGCTGCGGCCTCGGCGGGCATGTTGGGAGCGGGTGAAGAGGTCATGCCGCTTCCGTTTCATCCGCCCACCTTCTGGAGCAAGCCCCCAGGAAGCCCAAGCCTGGCCGGGCGTCTTCTTTCGCCCCTTGGCATGGCGGTTGGCCGGCTTGCGGAGAAGAAGCAGCGCAGAGCGAATCCTGACCCGTCCCCGATCCCCGTTGTTTCCATCGGCAATCTCGTGCTGGGTGGTCAGGGGAAGACGCCGCTCGCGATTGCGGTCGCGGAGCGGCTCCGCGATCAGGGCCTGGACGTGCATCTTGTGTGCAAAGGCTACGGAGGTACCGAGAAGGGCACCCATCGTGTGGACCCGGATGCTGACAGCTTCCTGCGCGTTGGTGACGAAGCCCTGCTCCTCGCCCAGGCTGCGCCGGCCTGGGTTGCGCAGGATCGTGCGGCCGGCGTCCGGGCGGCGCACAAGGCTGGTGCAGAGATCGCCGTGCTTGATGACGCCCATCAGACCACCTCCGTACACAAGGATGTCTCGCTCGTTGTGATCGATTCCGAGTACGGGCTCGGCAATGGCCGCGTCATGCCTGCGGGACCGCTTCGGGAGCGCGGGGAATCGGGCATCGCGCGAGCAACCGCCATTGCGTTGATTGGCCCTGGTCCATTTGCACCGGAAACGGATCTTCCTGTTGTTCACGCGAAGCTCAGGCCTGTATTCGCCGGGATGTCGTTCTCCGCGGCGAAGGTCTTTGCGTTCGCCGGTATTGGCAGGCCCGAGAAGTTCTTTGCGACCCTGCGGGGACAGGGTGCGACGCTGGTAAAGACAGTGTCGTTCCCGGATCACCACCCCTACCGGGTTCTCACCGTGCAAAGGATGATCCGTGATGCGGGTGTCATGGGCGCGATCCTGGTTACGACCGAGAAGGACTACGTTCGACTGCCCCGGCGACTTCGCTCCGGAATTACGATGCAAAAGGTTCGGATGGCGTTTGAGAACGAGGAAGCGCTGGACCAAGCCCTCTCGGCCGCCGTCGAGCTTGCGAATCGCCGGAAAGAATCCCGGAATTCCTCGGCTGGCGAGTGACGTTGATCCGCAGGATCCTGGATCGGGCCGAGGCGTGGTGCGGTCGTCGGGCCAGCACCGCATTGCCGTCGCGGGGCAGTACTCCCCACAACGCGAGCGGCGATATGTCGCCGGACATGCTCTGCCCGATGCCGAATTCTGCGGCCTTCCCCGTTGTTCGTCGGATTGGGAGGCCGCCAAGGGTGGCATGATGTGGCATCCGTTCATGCGCCGGGAGTTGGGCATGGCCGGGGACGGGCCGCCCCGGAAAACATTGCCTCTCAACGGTGGTGCAGTGGGCGCCAGACCGGATGCTGCCGGCATTCCCAGGTCGGCATTGCCGAGCGGGTTCAGGAATGTCTCGGCGGAATTCGCCGAAATCGTCGCGCCCATTCTCTTTCGTCCCGACGATCAACCGACGGGGGCCACCTTTGGGGAGCGCCTCCGGGCAGGTGGTCCGGGGCGGAGCGTTTCGGGAAGGGAGGGGACAATCCTGCCTTCTTCGCCTTCGTTGGCTACGCAATTCATCGCGCCACCAGGCGAGACGACATCGGTGTGACGCGCCCATGGCTTCAGGATGGCAGCATCCGGTGATCCGGAGGAGCGGGCAGCAGGTTCCGGACTCGGAGTGCTCCGTTCGGGCGGTCCTGTGCGCGGAAGGAATGGTTCTCGCGGAGGCGGGACGCCGGATTGAACTCCTTCAGGGCATTGCAGCGGGATGCGCTGGCAAAGACGCGGCGCAGGAGAAACACAACCTCGATCCTTCGAGGGCAGGCATGAATCACGAGTCCAGTGGCATCAGGGAGACGGCAGCGCCATGACACAACCGAAATTCATCACCGTGAACGGCAGGCTCGTGCCGTACGCGGAAGCAAGCGTCCATCTGCTCTCTCCAGCCGTGAAATTCGGTGCGCTGGTATTCGAGGGATTGCGGGCGTACTGGAATGAATCCGAGGAGCAGCTCTACGTTTTCCGGCTACGCGAGCACTTCCGGCGGTTCCATCGCACGGTACGCGCGATGCGTTTCGACGCCGCCTACACCGATGAAGGCCTTACGGCCATGGTCGTCGAGCTGCTGCGAGCCAATGACGTCCGGCACGACGCGCATCTGCGCGTCGCAGCCTATGTCGACGGGTCGGGACTTTATGATGCGACCGGTCCCATTAGCACCATGTGCGCAGCGTATGGCCGCCGGTCGGCGCCGCTTGAGGAAAAGCAGTCCTCGGCAGGCGTTGTCTCCTGGCGGCGGATCTCGGATGCCTCCTTCCCGCCGCGCCTCAAGGTCGCAGCCAACTATCACAATGCGCGGCTCGGAAGCCTGGAAGCCCGGGCAAATGGCTACGACGAAGCGATCTTTCTGACCGACTCCGGCCATGTCGCCGAGGGATCGAGCGCTTGCCTTCTGATGGTGCGTGATGGCGCCCTGGTGTGTCCGGCGATCACCGAGGGAATTCTCGAGAGCGTTACCCGGGCGACCCTTCTCGAGATCGCCGCCGAACTGGGCGTGCCGACGGTCGAACGGGTCGTGGATCGAACGGAGCTCTATTTTGCAGAAGAGGTATTTCTGTGCGGGACGGCGGCTGAGGTGAAGCCAGTGACCAGCATCGACCGAATTCCGGTCGGCGAGGGGGAGATCGGCAACGTGACCCGGCAGTTGTGGGAGCGCTACGAATCGCTGGTGCGGGGGACGTCACCGGACCGGGCAGAGTGGCGCACCGCGGTCTACGGTTAGAACGGCAATTCGGCTTGCAGGGATTGCTTCTCCCCGCTTCCGGCGCGTCGCCAAAGTTGCGTTTCCTGCGGGTTGGTTTCTCGGCCGGTTGTCATTTGATCCCCTGGCCCGATCGTCGTCGATGCGCGGAGGGAGTGCTGCACGAGATCCCGCCTGGCGGGGGGGAGGGCGATCAGGAACCCGGTTCCAGGCCAGGGTTACGGGGCGAAAGGTGCCGCGCGCTTGCCACCGGGCCCTTGCCGGTCCGGGCCCTGTTCTTCGCTTCCGCCAATGCGCGGTCTGCGTTGGTCGTGATCGCGCAACGCGGGCGCCTGCCTCCCCGTCCGCTTCATTCGTGCGCAGGAGAGAGTCCTGGCGGGGGCAATCCAGGAGGTCCGACGGCGAGGCGAGCCTCCGCGGAAGCCTGAATCGTGAATCGCCGGAGTGATCCCGGGGAACGGCGGGAGAAGGGCAACCTTGGCTGGAATTCCGGTTGGGAGCATGCTGTCCATCTTCGTGGAACCGGTTGCCCCGAACCCGGAATGCAGAGGGGCGATCAGGCCGGCCGATCGAGACCCCGTGTTCGACGGCCGGGCTGGTTCTGACGTCGGCCGCATCTCTCTGACGGACGGACGTAGCGCCGCGCAAAGAGGTTCCAGAACCGGAAAGGCCGGAAACCGGCCTGACAATTTGAGGAAAAGCAGACCTGTCGCCAACTCATGGGTGTAGGCCAGCACCTCCCTCTTGGGCCAGAAACGCCTCCACGGCTTCCTTGCTCGGTATGGGCGCCACAGCGCCGTAGCCCTGCGTCGAGAGCGCGGCAGCGGCGTTTGCAAATCGTGCGGCCTGAAACGGGTCATCGCCCAGGACGATTCGGGCGAGAAACGCACCGTCAAACGTGTCCCCGGCTGCCGTGGCGTCAACCGCCTCCATGGGGCGGACCCGGATGTGGCGGCGTTCCGAGGGGGTTGCCACCAGCGTTCCGTCCGTGCCCAGCGTCAGGGCCACCACGCTTGCGCCCAGATCCAGGTAGAAACCCGCAATCGCCTCCGGATCCTCCAGTCCTGTCAGTTGACGCGCGTCGTCGCCGGCCGGCAATGCGATGTCGCAACGCGCCATGGCGGCATGGGTAATGGCCCGGGCGCGCTCGATGGGCCAAAGATTGAGACGCAAATTGGTGTCGTAGGAGACTCTTCCTCCGGCGCTCCTGACAATCTCGATGGCCGCAAAAACCGCGTCGGCAGCGCGTGTCGAAATCGCCTGGCTGACGCCCGATACGTGGAGGATCCTGGCCGATTTCAGCGCCTTCACCGGGAGATCTTCGGGGCCCATTCGGCTCGACGCGGAACCGGCGCGCAGATACTTGAATTTGTGACCGCCGGGACCATGGGTGACGAAATAGATTCCGGTAGGGGCGTCCGCAACCTGCCTTACGGTCGACGCATCGATGCCCTCGGCATTCCATAAATCCAGGAACGAGTCCCCGAACATGTCTGCCCCGACATGCGTGACATAGCCGACGCTTGCACCCTGTCGCGCCGCGGCAATTGCGCAGTTCGACGTGTCGCCGCCGTGTCCGGGCAGGAAATTGCCATCATGCTGCTGGTTGAACTCGAACATGGGTTCGCCGAGGCAGAGGATGTCTCGCGTCATTTTTTCCTCGCGCTACAGAGATGCCGCACTGGCCCCGGGGGTTCCAAACGCCATTGGGAGAGTATTCCGCCGGTCCGCCCGTGCAAATGGCCGGAATCCTCCGGGCAACGTTTCGGCCTCTCTATCCGACATGGGAAGCCGGCGGTCCCGCCGTCGCCGTTGCTCTTCTGAGTGTCATGGTGAATGGCCAGGGCCCTGTGCGAGACCGTACAGTGGACTCAAGGCGACCGTAGCGGGGGGGGAGCATGCCCTTGAACCGTCTTCGACACGGTTGCGCCGGACGGCAGGACTCCAGCGACAGGATCCGTTCAGCGGACGGTCCGTCCGCCAGTCACTGTATCATAACTATTTGCCATTTAATAAAAAAACACGATAAATGTATCAGCCTATCCCCTATCCTGTCCCCTATCGCAAATTGGGTGCGGATCCGTTGCCACAGTGTATGCATCGCGAAGCAAGAAAACAATTGTTGGTAGCCACGACCACCATGACCGCATGGGCAATCGCATGCATCACACGGGCGCAACTGGAGCTCGACCCAGATGATGCACGTGGTTGCGAGAGATGATTTGGCAGGTAAGCGAGAGTCAGAAAGTGAATTGGTGGAACACGGGCGGGAACCGGAGCTGGGTGGACTGGGCGTCGGAATTGAAGCGAAAGGCACTGTTGAACACGTATGGCGAAGTGCCGGAGACAGCATGCATCCGCGAGTCGAGCGTGAAACTTGGGGGCAGGCGGACTTCGGCGGCGTAGCTGTTGGTCAAACACGCCGCAGAACATGGGTGGTGCGACGTGGCGGCAGGCAAGACTCCAGTGCGTGCGGATCTCGTACAGGATCGTGTCGGACATTCTCAAGGACTGGTTCTCGCGGGCGGTCTGAGCCCGGCCGCGGATGCGCGTGTGCGCGGCGGCGTGTGAGGGCTCGGTTGCAACTTACTTATGTGCAAGGGAAAGTATCGGTCGGCCACGATAATCGGCATCTTGATATAGGCACGTTTGTTCTGTCTTAATCGCACCAAAGCGGTCGCGGCTGCGATGCGATGACCGTCGTGTGCATGACATCCGGTGGCGGGGAGATGTGCGCCACGGGGTCCGGGTCCGGGGGCGGGCGAGTTGCGTCGCGGGAGCGCGCCGGTATTTGGCGGTGAGGCTGGCGTCGGCCGAGGCTTCGTTCTCTGGTGCGGACTGCGTCCTTGTGCCCAAATCTAGGCGAAGAAGAGGACAGTCTTGGGCTGCGAACGTATTACGAACTTGGCAGCCTGTTTCGCGATCGCATTGCTCTCTTTGCCGCTGCGTCGGCGATTGTTTCGCAGTAGTTGGCAGTCCGAGAGCGGTGTTCGCTACCCTTCAGGGCGAGCGAATGCTGAAAGCGGTCTGTGTTTATTGCGCTGTTGCGATGTGACCGATGCATGTCCGTCCAGGGACAATTCCCGCGGCGGGGGTGCTGGTGATGCTCGCCAGCGATTCATTTCGTTTATCCTACCTCCTCTTCGACTGCGTGTGTTTCTGTCGAACGGTGTGGTTCGGATGCAGGATCTTGGCAGTGCCTCCATAGGTGTCGTTCATGGTGAAGCTTGAGATCATCCAACCCGGTAGACGGCTGGCTGGCGTCATCGGTGATGGCTCCGTCGAAATCTTGTCCGTCCGTGCCTACGGGACGGATGCCGTGGAGGTCACTTGGAAGGGGCCGGACGGGCTTGGCGAGCGGATTCTCTATCGCGACGACGAACCCCGGCTCCGGGAGGTCAGTCCCGGCCGCAGCTTCGCGTTCGATGGCGACGGGCGTTTGTTCCGAATCGCCTCCGAGGCGCTTCGCATACGTCTGGCACATCTCTTCGATCCCTATGTTGCCGTCAACGCGTCCCAGATCGAACCGTTCCCACACCAGTTGACGGTCGTCTACGGCGAGATGCTCGAACGGCAGCCGCTGCGCTTTCTTCTCGCCGACGATCCGGGCGCCGGAAAGACGGTCATGGCGGGCCTACTGATCAAGGAACTCCTGATTCGCGGCAGCCTTGAGCGCTGTCTGATTATCGCGCCGGGCGGCCTGGTGGAGCAGTGGCAGGACGAGCTGTCAGAAAAGTTCAGCCTGAGTTTCGATATCCTGAGCCGGGAGCAGGTCGAGGCATCCCAGACCGGAAATCCGTTCGTGGACCGCCCCCGGCTGATCGCGCGGCTCGACATGCTTTCCCGGAATGAGGAGTTGAAGGCCAAGTTCGAAGCGGCCCCGGAGTGGGATCTCATCGTCTGCGACGAAGCGCACCGAATGTCTGCCAGCTTCTTCGGCCAGGAAGTCAAGTACACCAAACGGTTCCAGCTCGGCGCATTGGCTGGCCGGATGGCCCGGCACTTCCTGCTGATGACGGCTACGCCCCACAACGGCAAGGAGGCGGATTTTCAGCTCTTTATGGGGTTGCTGGATGCAGACCGGTTCGAAGGACGCTTCCGGGAGGGTGTTCACAAGGTGGACCCTTCCGACATGATGCGCCGGCTGACCAAGGAGGAGTTGCTCCGCTTCGATGGCAGCCCACTGTTTCCGGAACGCCGTGCCAATACGGTCTCCTACCAGCTTTCGCCTGGAGAGGGTGAGCTCTACGAAGCAGTAACACGATATGTTCGGGAGGAGATGAACCGCGCCGACCGGCTGGCGGAGGATGGTTCGCGGCGGCGAAACAATGTGGGGTTCGCGCTTCAGATCCTTCAGCGTCGCCTGGCTTCGTCTCCAGCAGCAATCCACGAGTCTCTGAAGCGTCGGCTTTCACGGCTTGAAGGGCGCCTGGAGGAGGAAAGGATCGGCGAACTCGGCCCGGGATCCCGCGGCCGAAGCCTCCGGCCGCCGAACGATCCCTGCTTCGATGAAAACGATCTCGAGGACGCCACCGGAGAGGAGCAGGAGGCGCACGAGGAGCGGCTCCTCGACCGCGCGACGGCGGCGCAGACAATCGCCGAGCTGGAGGCGGAGATCGCGGAACTGCGGTGCCTGGAGAAGATGGCCAAGGTGGTGCGGCAGTCGGGGGAAGACACGAAGTGGCGGGAACTCGATCGCATCCTGGACGATCCCCTGGTGCACGACCCCGCGCGCGATGTGCGCCGGAAGATCGTCATTTTTACCGAGGCCCGGGACACGCTGGAATATCTCGCTGGGCGTATCCGCGATCGTACGGGCGAGGCGGAAAGCGTCGCGGTCATTCACGGCAGCGTCCCGCGCAACCGGCGTCGGGCCATTATCGCGGCTTTCAACGATGACCCTGCGGTTCGGTTTCTCCTCGCCAACGATGCGGCTGGCGAGGGCGTCAATCTGCAGCGGGGCGCGCATCTCATGGTCAACTACGACCTGCCCTGGAATCCCAATCGCCTTGAGCAGCGCTTTGGTCGCATTCACCGGATCGGGCAGACCGAGGTTTGCCATCTGTGGAACCTGTTGGCGAGCGGGACCCGGGAGGGGGCGGTCTACCAAAGGCTGCTGGAAAAGCTTGAGACGGCGCGGGAAACCCTGGGGGGCAAGGTCTACGATGTGCTCGGGGAACTGTTCGAGGGGCAACCGCTTCGGGACCTCTTCATGGAAGCCATCCGTTACGGCGAGCGGGCGGAGGTCCGCGAGCGCCTGTTTAAGGCCATCGATGGCGCGGTGGATGTTGATAAAATCAATCAGCTTGTCGGGCGAAACAAGCTCACCCGCGAGGGGCTGGATCCGATAACCGTCCAGAGCGTTCGAGAGGAAATGGAGCGGGTGGCGGCCCGCAGGCTTCAGCCGCACCACATTCGCGCGTTCTTCGAGACCGCGTTCGCGGAGGCGGGCGGAGTTCTGCGCCTGCGGGAAAAGGGGCGGTTCGAGGCCACCCGCGTTCCGCCGATCCTGCGGGATCGCGACCGCCTGATCGGGCGCGCGGATCCGGTGTTGCCGCGGTACCGGCGGATCTGCTTCGACAAGGCAGGCGTTCACGGCCAGCCGCAGGCCGCTCTGGTCGCACCAGGACATCCGCTGCTCGATGCACTGATTGACCTCACGTTGGAGAGGTACCGGGACTTGCTGACGCGCGGCGCGGTGCTGGTCGATGATTTAAATCGGCATGATGGGCCACGCGTGTTGATTGCGCTTCGGCACTCGATCCGGGATGGACGAAAGACGAGGCACGGCAAACCGCAATTGATTTCCGAGCGGCCGCAGTTTGTTTTTCTGGACAACATCGGACAGGCGGTCGATGGCGGTCCCGCTCCCTTTCTTGACTGCCGGGCGGCCGGCGAGGCGGAACAGGATCGGACCGGCGGGATCCTGGACGAGGAGTGGCTCAAGGAGCCGCTGGAGCCGCGCGCGCGGGAACTTGCGATAGTCGATCTGGTTCCGCGGCACTTGCGGGAAGTGAAGGACAGGCGGCTGGCGGAACTCGACAAGATCGAGGCAGCGGTCAAGGAGAGGATGCGCCGCGAGATCACCCATCTTCAACATCGCGCCCTCGAGCTTGAGTCGGAGGAACGGGCGGGAAAGAAGCCGCGGCTCAATTCGGAGAACGTCCGGCGCCAATGCGAAGCGCTGACGGACCGGTTGCAGCAGCGGCTGGCCGATATCGCGCGGCAACGGGATATCGCTCCCTTGCCTCCGGAAATCTGCGGTGCAGCCCTGGTGGTTCCGGCACAGTTGCTTGGGGGGAGGGAAGGAGACGGGCCATCTCCGGACGTGCCTGATCCCGCGGACGCGGTCACCCGCGCCGAGGTCGAGGCCCGCGCCATGCGGGCGGTCATGGAGCGCGAGCAAAGTCTTGGCCACGAGCCCCGGGATGTTTCGGCGGAGAATCGCGGCTACGACATTGAAAGCAGGGATGGTGAGAACGGTCGCCTGCGGTTCATCGAGGTCAAGGGCCGCCGCTCGGATGCCGACGCGATCACGATCACGCGGAATGAAATGCTGGCCGCTTTAAACGCGGGGAATTCCTACATTCTGGCCGTGGTATTCGTGGAAGGCGGCATCGATCATCCGCCGATCTATGTGCGGAATCCTGCGCCGATCTTCGGTTCAGAGCCGGAGTTCAACGAGGTTCATCGCGCGATCTCGGTCAAGTCGATCAGAGAAGCCGCGCAACCTGATGAAAGGGGAGGGCTATCCGCATCGCAATGACAGCGCAGCGAAAAAAACTAATCGAAGTGTCGATACCCCTTGACGCCATCAACAAGGCCTCGGCGCGAGAGAAATCGATCCGGCACGGGCATCCCTCGACGCTTCACCTCTGGTGGGCACGGCGACCGCTTGCGGCATGCCGGGCGGTGCTGTTTGCGCAGTTGGTCGACGATCCTTCCGCATGGCCGGAGGAGTATCCCGCCGAGGCAGCCCAGGACCGCGAGCGGAGGCGCTTGCACCGGATCATCGAGGAACTGGTGCCGTGGGAGGCGACAAATGACGAGCGGATTCTCGGAAACGCAAGGTTCGAGATTGCGCGCTCCATTGCCAGGGCGAAGGGCGACGCTGCGCCGCCATCGAATAACGCGAAAGCGGTGTTGGACTATCTCGAGGAGAACGCGCCTCCGGTTTGTGATCCGTTCTGCGGTGGCGGCTCGATTCCACTCGAGGCGCAGCGGCTCGGGTTGCGCGCGCACGGGTCGGACCTCAATCCTGTAGCAGTGCTGGTTTCCAAGGCGACCTGTGAAATCCCACCGAAGTTTGCGGGAGTTCCGCCCGTAAACCCTGAGCGTGATCCGCACGTCCATTGGAAAGGCGCGCAGGGCCTTGCCGACGACATTCGATACTACGGGAAGTGGATGCGGGATGAAGCACGATCCCGGATCGGGCACCTATACCCGAAGGTCAAGGTCTCGGCGGGGACTGTGGCAGAGCGCCCGGACCTGAAGCCCTATGCAGGCGAAGAACTGACAGTGATTGCGTGGCTTTGGGCGCGGACCGTGGCATCGCCGGACCCGATGGTTCGGGGGGCGCATGTGCCACTTGCGAGTTCCTTCGTGCTTTCCTCGAAGAAGGGCAAGGAAGCGATCGTTGTTCCAGTCGTTGATCGCGTGACTGGAACCTACCGGTTTACGGTAAAGGCGAAAGGGATCGAGCCGGGCGAGTTAGAGAAGGTGAGATCTGGAACGAAGGCCGGGCGCGGTGCCAATTTCAGGTGCTTGGTTTCGGGGTCACCGATCTCCGGCGATTACATCAAGGCTGAGGGCATGGCGGGCCGTATGGGTGCGCGGTTGATGGCGGTGGTTGCTGAGGGGATGCGTGGTCGAGTGTATCTTGCGCCGACAGGCACTATGGAAGATTTGTCGCAAGAAGTGGAGGCGACTTGGAAACCCAGCGAGGCGCTTCCGTATGATCCACGCAACATTTGGTGTCCTCTCTATGGACTGACGACCTTTGCCGACCTCTTCACCGACCGTCAATTGGTCGCGCTGACAACGTTTTCGGATCTGGTTTCCGAAGCGCGTAGTAGGGTACTGTCGGATGCGCTCAAAGCCGGCATGGACGCTGGTGCGCCCCGGCTGGCAGACGGTGGAGGCGGGGCCGAAGCCTATGCTGATGCTGTGGCGACCTATTGAGCACGCTCACGATCAGGGATGGCCTGTTGCTCGAATTATTTGAGGGTCTTGTCGAGCGTTCTGGAGCTCAAGGACTTCTGTGGATGGGAAGACGGTTGGCTTGCAGGATTCGATTGAGGAGGAAGGCTAAGAGTACGTCGAGCGCTCTGTGCGAGGAAGATGGTATCGGGTGGCAGGGTTGAGGTAGTGATCCGGAAGGCGCCGTGGACCTTTCAGGACCTTCTTGCCGGCGCGGTCGCCTGGGTCCCGGCGGTGTCCGAGTTGGCGAGCGACGTCTTCGAGGGGCTGACCGCGGACGGCATGGAGATCCTCCTGTGTCCATCGGCGTGCCACGGGACCTCTTGCGGGCTGTCTGGGGAAAGGGAAGGTGGTGGTCCCGGGCCGGCGGATTGGGAGTGTTTCCCGTTTCCCGTTTCCCTTCACCCCCTGGAGCTTTCGGCTGGAAACAGCTCGAGTGGTCTGCGTAGCCGCGCCCAGCGGCCCGTAAGGAGAACCTCGGCCGATGCACCCCCTGGCCGGCGGATTCTGGTCAGGGCGGTCAACTTGCGCTTTGCCGTTTCGCACTCTTCCTTGCAGGAACCTGCCGTCCACCCCCGTTGATCATGAGGGATACATCTTCTGCGGGTCCCGGTCCCCCGAAGCGCTGCCCTCGAAAACCGCGAACATGAAGCCATCCCGAAGGAACAAATGCGCCCGAACCGCTCGACCCGGCAACCCGCCTCTGCGGAACCCCTCCAGCAGGGCGCGCGGGAGCCCCGACGCCTCGACACCCGGCCGGAAGCGTCCCCGGTGTGCCCGCCAGAATGCGCTGCCCGCAAATGTCTCCTGCCACCAGCGCCGCCAACGGCGTAGCGTCTGACGGCTCAGACCAAGGCGACGGCACGCCGCCGAAACCGCCGTAGGGCTCGCATCCCCAAGCAGCACCGGAAGCGGAAGCACGATCAGACCCACATACACCCGGCGCCCCATAAAGCGCACGGAGGCGGGCGTCGTCCGACGCCGACACACCGCGCAGCAGAAACTGTGCCGCAATACCGGACGCGATCCCCCGGAGACAACCGCCTCCGGAACACCACGAGGCTTGCGCGCATACGTCGCCGAATGCAGTGCGCCGCCGCAGTGGCGGCAACCCGCGCAACGAACACGGGATGCCTCCCGCTCGTCAATTAGAAACATGAAATCCCACAATCTGGGACTCGAGATCGATACCGGCTGCATCACTCATCCTCCAATGCTCTCCTTGACCAAGCGAACCGATTCCGGCGAACCTGCACTCCAATACAAAAGCCCGCAGAGGGGAAAAGGCACGGCAGACAACGGTCACGCAGCAAACGATATCAACCACGCTCCTCGAGGGAAACTCCCGGCATTCCATCAACTTATGCGATCAAAAGCCACCGAATTACCATCCATTATCGTGAACGTGCTCACCTATTTGGGGTTGGGTTTCGGCCGTGCGACTGACTACTGGAGCAGCAACGCAACGTGGGTAAGTGGTGGTAAGTTTATACGGAGTACCTTTGCCCGCCAAGCTATCCCCATGATTTGGGATTTCTGCGAAGCAAATCCCTTCAGTTCCGTTGGGGGGAATTGGATGGATACCGCTATCGGATGGGTTGCGCGTGTTGTAGCGAACATGGCCAATACTCGCACTCCCGTCGCCGTAATTCAGCAAAATGCAGCAGGCGAGGAACATCCGGTCAAGTGTTCGATAATTGCAACAGATCCACCTTACTACGATAATATTGGCTACGCCGATCTTTCCGATTTCTTCTATGTCTGGCAGCGGCGGACTCTGAGAGAAGTATGGCCAGATCTATTTCGCCGCGTGCTGACGCCAAAGGATGAGGAACTGGTTGCGACACCTTACCGCCATGGCGGCAGGAAAGCTGCCGAGATATTTTTCATGGAAGGCATGTCGAAGGCGCTCGGCAATATGTTTGTGTCTTGCACGGTCAGCTACCCGGTAACGATATTCTACGCTTTCAAACAGTCGGAGATCGTTGAGGAAGGCCTGACTGCGCCGGGATGGGCAACCTTTCTTCAGGGGTAACTGCTCACCCGGTGGTTCGAGTGGCTATTCGGTGTCCTGGTTGAGGCAGTGGACGGCCTTTCCCTGCAGGGCGATGTTGATGGCGACCAGGGGGTTGTATCCGAGCGCCGCCATGGTCTGGAGGTAGCTCGAGATTCGACAGTAGGCGTGTGCGAAGGATACGGTTCGGAAGCACCCGGAGACCTTCTGCTTGACCTTGGCCATACGTATGTCGCGCTCGCCACGATTATTTGTGAACGGAGTGTCGGCGCGTCTGGTAAAGCGCAGGACGTTTTTTCTCTGAACGACGAGGCGTTGGTGGAGGTTATGGGCGTCGGACTTGGCGACCGGTCCGCGTTGGCCCTTTTTTGGCGGTGGGATTTCGGGCATCTCTGTGCGTCCCTGCTCGAGGATCGCCTTGTAGCATCGTGCGATGCGCTTGTAGTGGCGCATGGACAGCCGCTGTTGCGGGCGTTGGATGACCTGTCGCCGTGCGATGAGCAGCAGCTTGTGCATTTTGCGTGCCCACGGATAGCCGTTGCTGTCGGTCACGGCCTGAAGTTCCCTGAGCAGGTGCGCGCCGCAGAGTTGATGCTTGCACTGGGTGTAGGTGAAATAGGGTTTCCAGCAGTCATGGACGATGAGGCCCCCGTATCGGGGGATGATCCCGAGAGTGTTGATCGCCTCACAGCCGCGGTTCCGGTGCAGGCCCTTGACGGTGATGGGCCCGCCGGCACAAACATGGATCCAGTAGTTTTTCCGGTCCACGCGCAACGAGGTTTCGTCGACATGCAGCACCGGCATGTCAAGGAGCTTGTCGGTGGCGGCAGCCTCCCAGTCTTCCAGGGCCTGATGCAGGCGCCAGACGAAGGCGAGCAGGGTGGCCTCGGAGAGCAGCCGTCCGGTCATCGCCTGGATCATGGCCGCCGTCCGCTTGAGCGGGACCATCTGGGCACAGAGCAGGTGCACGACATAGGCGACGATCCCGGGTCCGTACTGCAGAGGACCGGGCATGGTGTCGGGGAAGCGGCCCTTGGTCCGGGATTGGCAGCGCGGACAGGCCTTGATCTCGGCGGTGACCCGACGTTCGACGGTCTCGAAGACGATGTCGACCTCGATGCGCTGCTCGTGTCCGGTGCACGCGGTCCCGGTCAAGTCGTGGCCACACTGCCGGCACTCGGTGACCGGGCTGGTGTGCGTCGTGGTGACCGTGCGCAGGGTGTCGGAGCGTGCGTGGCGTGCCTTCGGTCCGCGGCTCCGGGATCCGGACCTGCCCGCGGTGTGGGTCTCGCTGTCGGTGTCGTCCCGTGAACTCGGCAGACTGGAGTTGCGCGAGGTCTTTGGTGTTGTCTTCTCGAGGAACACCGCCACCACGATATCCACCAGCATGAACAGGGCATTGATCAGCGCGAGGGTGTCCGCGCTTGCCTCGCCCTTCTGCTTGATGGCATCGAACCGGGCTCGGCAGTCGTCCAGCTGCGCGCGCAGCGAGGCCGGGTTGATCCGCGCCATCACTCGGCCTCGACCGCCATGATCGCCGAGATCACCGCGAGACGTTCACCCGCCGGCAGGTTCTTGTAGCCTTGTGCCCAGCGGGTCGCCTTGCGCTTGATGCGCTGACGGTCGGTGGCGTTCCGGCCGGCATGGCTGGCCCAGTGCATCCGCTCGGGCGTGAAGTTGAACCAGACCACCTCGGTGCGGACCTGGGCCTGGGTTGTCACCTGTAGTGCGACCCGGCGCCAGTCCGACAGCATCTCGTCATACAGCGCCGAGGGGTGTCCCGAAACCATCACCTGGCACGGCAGGCCCGTGAGCAGATCAAGAAGGGTTGCGTGGTCGGCATCCGTATACTCGTAGCGGTACCGCCGGTCCGACCGACGGGTCGCATGCAGATACGGCGGATCGCTGTAGACCAGTTCCGTACCCCGCAACGGGAAGCTGGCCAGGAACTCGTGGGCACAGCCCTGTACCAGCTCCACCGGGTAGTCGCACCTGAACCCGTCAAGCGCGCGTTGATCGCGGTCAATCCCGATGCTGCGCATCGCCGGGGCCTTGCGCCGCATCAGTGCACCGCCTCCGAGATGCGTCTCGATATACAGATCGTGGGGAGGCTGGAGCCCCAGTAGCGCCTGACAAAGCCCGGTCGTGGCCTTGGATCCGAAATACCCCATCGGTGGTCCCCGTCAACAGCGATGACCACTCATAGTCAGATCTCGCTGGAGTGTCAACCTCCCGTCGCCTTCAGCGATCCGCAACCAGACACCACCCCGCTCAATCACCTCCCGGGAGGCTCGTCGACAGTCACCCCGAACTCAAACCAGACGCAGGAGGGAGTGAGTAGTTACCTTCAGGGTATTGTTGACGCGGGATATGTGATCGATGGAACTTGGCCGGTTCGCACGGAGCGGTCTGCACGTTCGATAAGCATTGGTACAAATGCTCTCGCCTCTTCTGTAGTGCTGGTGTGTCGCAAACGCGCGCTGGATGCCCCAGCCATTACACGCCGCGAATTCGTTGCACGGCTGCGCGCTACGCTGCCCGATGCGTTGGACAAGATCCGAGCTGGGGGCGTCCAACCAGTGGACATGTCACAGGCGGCTATTGGTCCAGGAATGGGCGTCTTCACGGCGGCCTCGAAGGTCTTGGAGCCCGATGACACGCCGATGACGGTGCGAACAGCGATCGCACTGATCAACCAGGTTCGCGACGAGATTTCGGGCGAGGAGGCAACGAGCTACGATCCGGAAACCCGATTTTGTATCGATTGGTTCGAGTCCTTCGGTATGGAGAGCGACAAGTCCGGAGCAGCGATTACCATGGCCCAAGCCTACGACATCGGCATTGCCGAACTCGAGGCGGCCGGCGCATTTCACGCTCAAGGCGGGACTGCACGGCTGCTTCGTCGCGATGAATTACCGGAAGATTGGGATCCAGCGAAGGACAAGCGCCTGACGGACTGGGAATGCGCGCAGCACTTGGTGCGGGCGCTGGAATCCCCAGAGGGCGGAATTGCGGCTGCAGCCGCGCTGTATTCGAGCATGGGTGCAGATCGGTGCGATAGGGCGCGCATGCTGGCCTATCGTCTCTACGAAGTCAGCGAGAGGAAGAAGTTTGCGGCGGAAGCGCAGGCTTGGAACATGCTGGTCCAGGAATGGTCAGCGCTCGAAGACGCTTCGAGCAATCAAATGGCGGTCCTTTCGCTTGAAGCTCCAAAAACCACATGAGCGGGCCAGGCTTTGACAGTTCTTTCTTCGCGGCGCAGAATCAAGCAAGTCAGAACTATTTAGTGAATCTCCCGAGGTGCGATGTGATGGCCATGAACAGGGATCAACTTGTGCGGGACGCTGCATCGCGCGGCAAGTATGCGCCGCTCTACCGGCACCTAACCGGCATGACCGGTACAGACTGGCGAGCTTCCTTCGGCGAGATTGAGAAAATTCTCGGCTTTCGGCTTCCAGACTCGGCACGGCTCTACCGTCCATGGTGGTCGAACCAGAAGCGCGGTACCGGGCACAGCCACGCCCTCGCCTGGCAAGCTGCTGGCTGGAGGACGAGAGAAGTTGACCTCGAGGAGGAAGTGCTCCGCTTCACGCGGCGCGAAGTGCCATCCGGGGCAGACGGCGAAGTGGAAGGCTGCCCGAAGTTCTCGATCGACCAAATCCTGCCGCCCTACGACCCAGGGCCTTGGCCGGAAGGCTTCAGCGCGAGCCGCAACCAGATTTACGATATCGACGACCGCTGATTGCCAATGTTTGTCGACACCAATGTTCTGGTCGCGGCCCGTTTTGCAACGGCGCCTACGCACCGGACTGCCCGAGCATGCCTGCAACGGGCCAGTGAGGATCAAACGGCGGCGCCATGCATAAGCCGGCAGGTAATCCGCGAGTACCTGGGTACGGTCACACGCCCGCAGAGCTGGTCGGCGCCGCTCGCGATGGCCGAAGCCCTGGGAGACGTTTCGAGATTGACGACCTATTTCGATGTCCTGGAGGACGGGCCCCAGGTGACGGACATTTTGACGTCCCTGTGCTGCGCCGTGCAGGTGGCAGGCCGCCAGATCCATGACGCCAACATCGTGGCCACCATGTTGGCGCATGGCGAGCGGCGGTTGCTGACCTTTAACCAGCGCGCCTTTCGCCGTTATGGCGCGCGCATCGATCTGATCAACATGGAGTTGGAGCCGTGACCGAAACAAGCAAATCTGACCAGGCGTTTGCGGCAAAGGTTCGGATCGAGAAAGGCCTCGAAGCGCTTCGGGCCGGGTTGGTCCCCTATGTGTCCAAGCATATGCAGAGCCGGCACGGCGCGGAATGGCGGCAGTATGTGAGTCGTGCGCAGGGCAGCATGGATGAGGGGGACCTGGATGCTTACGCACTCCTCAAGACGCTGCTCGACCAGTGGAGTGACCTGTTCCGGCACGACGGTAAGCTGAGAAAGGCCCGAAGTTTCATCTCCCTGTCCATGGCTGCGCGCAACAGCGTTTCGCATTTTTCTGGCGAGCTCGGGGCACGCGAGGCGTTACGCTACCTCGATGCAATGCGGGAGCTATCGGCCGCTATCGGAGCAACGGCGCAAGGGAAGACCATCGAGGAGCTCTATGAGGAGCAGCGTTCGGCGAATGGAACGCAGCCCGGCGACGGCGCAGGCATGCTTCAGCTGGACGAGCCGCCTCCGCCGGAGCGGCTGAGGCCATGGCGGGAGGTCTGCGAGCCCCATCCCGACGTGCTTGCAGCGCGTTTCTCGGATGCCGAATTCGCCGCAGACCTGGCGTTGGTGGACCAGGGCGGGGGCGGCGGGGAATACGCTGATCCGGCAGCATTCTTCCGTATTACGTACGCGACGGAAGGTCTCCAGAGAGTGCTTGCCACGACGATCGCACGGCTGGCCGGTAAGGGTGGCGATCCCGTGATCGGGCTACAGACGAACTTCGGTGGCGGCAAGACGCATACGATGCTGGCGCTGTACCACTTGGCGGGCGCCGTCAAGGCGGGCTATCGGCCGGAGTTGCTGGAAGGCTTGGCGTCGATATTCGAGTCGGCCGGGGTTAAGACGCTCGGCCGCGTGAACCGTGCGGTGTTTGTCGGCACCCACAAGGGCGCTGCGGAAGCAATGCACGTCGAGGACGGCCGTGAAATTCGCACGCTGTGGGGCTATCTGGCCTGGCGGTTAGGGGGCTGGGAAGCTGTCGATTCCATCGCCGATTCCGAAGCGGCCCGCACAAATCCAGGCTCGGAGCGGCTTATCCCAATCTTGCGTGATGCCGCGCCCTGCCTGATCCTGCTGGACGAAGTCGTGGCCTTCGCTCGCCAGCTGCGCGGCCTCGAATACGATGCCTTCCATGCCTTCGTTCAATCCCTGACCGAGGCCGCGGCGGCGGTCGAGGGCGCCGTAGTCATCGGTTCGTTGCCGGAATCTGGAGCGGAGGTCGGCGCCCAGCAGGGTCTCGATGCGCTTCGGCGTCTGGAGAAGATATTCGGCCGCGTGCAGTCCGCGTGGACGCCGGCGAGCGGCATCGAGACGTTTGAAATCGTCCGACGCCGCCTGTTCCAGCCGTTGGATGACGCCGGAGAGAAGGCGCGGGACGACACGATCAGAGCGTTTCGAAAGCTGTACCGCGGCAACCGCGTCGATTTCCCGCCGGAGGTTCGCGAGGGAGCCTACGAGGAGCAGATGCGGCGGGCGTATCCCCTCCATCCTGAGGTGCTGAAGCGGTTCTCGGGAGACTGGTCGGTGCTGGAGAAGTTCCAGCGCACGCGGGGCATTTTGAAGATCATGGCGAATGCGGTCTATGCGCTCTGGAGCGCTGAGAGCTCTGCGGCGTTGATTACGCCGGCGCTTCTTCCGTTCCGGGACAGCAAAGTGCGCACGGCGCTTCTGGAGCCGCTGGACCGCGCTTTCGGGCCAATTCTGCAAACGGAGGTGGATGGCGACCAGTCCCTGGCAGCCCGCATCGAGGCGCAGCGCCCGCGTTTCCTCAAGGCCCGGGCGGCAACACTGGCGGCGCGAGCCGTGTTCTTTGCGACCGCGCCACATGGCGGTGCTGCGCGGGGTGCGATAACCGGAACGGAGCTCCGCTTGTCCTGCGCCCAGCCCGGCGATCAGATCGCAATCTTCGGCGAGGCGCTGCAGGAGATCGCCTCCCGTTCGGCCCATCTTTACCGCGATGGCGATCGCTACTGGTTCTCGCCGCAGCCAACCCTGAACAAGCTGGCGGCTGACCGCGCGCGGGATGTGAGCGATGAGGATGCGGACCAGCGCGTCGTGGAAATCCTGCGGGAGGAACAACGCGACCGATCTGGCTTTGCCCGAGTGCACGCGGCACCGGAGAATCCAACAGATATCGATGATCGGCGCTCCGCGGCGCTGATCATTCTTCCTCCGTCCCGGACGCATGACGCAGGTGCTGGCCAAAGGTCGGCGGCCGCTGTGGCGGCGTGCGAGACGGTGGAGCGAAGAGGCAGCGGACAAAGGCGCTATAGGAACGTCCTGGTCTTCGTTGCCGCGGACGCTTCGAGTATCGAGGCAGTTCGGGAGAACGCGCGCCGCGAACGCGCTTGGCAATCCATTGTGGATGATGCCGACTTGGCAGAGAGTCTGACGAAAGCGCAGGCAACGGACGCGGAAGCGCAATCCAGGCGCAGTCGAGAGTCCCTGCACCAGAGCGTGCGTGGAGCCTGGGTGCATGTGCTGTACCCTGGGCCGTCGGACGATGGCCATAGCGGTGCGGAAGATGGCCGAGGCTTTGCGATTCACCCGGCAAGGTTGGTGAATCGCTCGGGCCAGAATCGCATCCCGGAGGCAGTCTGGAGGAAGGTAACGGGGGACGGCACAGTGATCGAGAAGCTGGGGCCGGGCAATCTGGAAAATTGCCTTGAGCCCGTCTGGCCATCTGGCCAGCAGCACATTTCCGTCGCGGATGTCAGGGACTGGTTCGCTTCATATGCCTACATGCCCAAGCTGCGCGATGACGCCACGCTGGACGGTGCGATTCGGGGGGTGGCGGAGAGCCTGACCGCAAAATACGCCTATGCCTCGGCTTTCGATGTGGATTCCGGCGATTACAGTGGCGTGGTCGAAGGCAAGGAACGACTTGCCGACATTGTCGAAGGTGGGTTGCTGGTTCGCCGTGAAGCCATTCCGCGGAAGGATCCGGGACAGGACCTGTCTCCCACGGGTAGTAGAACCGTTGAGCCAGAAGGAGCCGGCGAAGATCCGGGGAAGCCGAATTCGGTAGAGAAGTTTCCGCGGAGGTTCTTTGCCAGCATTCCAATTGACGCGGAACGGGCTGGTCTCGATGTAGCCGTGATCATGGACGGCCTATTGGTGGAGCTGACGCGGACTCCGGGAAGCAAGCTTCGGCTTACGCTCGATATCGAAGGCACGTCGTCGGAGAAGGGATATCCAAAGGACGTTGTTGATACCGTGAAGGCGAATGCGCGGGATCTCAAGCTTGACTTGGAGGGATTCGGGTTTGAGAGAGAGTGAGAGCGGATATCGCGACCGGTGTGGCCCTCGCTGACAGTGACGGCTACCAAATGGCGTCCTGCGCACCGGCTGGGTGCGGCATGGGCGGGTGGGGGACCGACGCAGAAAAAGGGGCATCAGCGTCCGCTTTCGTGGAAGACCGCCGGAAAACGACGAACCAAATTAAATACTGCATAATGTCCTTTAACTCTTCTATGAAACCGTGTATGCTCCCCGCATGGAAAACAGCCTGATCATCGCCGGCGACCCAGGCGGAAGCTCGATTCCGGCTCGCATCGCGCGCGGGATGACGCCGGGGCTGTTCAGCGGCTCGAAACAGGCGCAGCGGAAATTTTGGGAATTCTTCACGGCGCATATCTGGAACCCGAATACGCGGCGTGCCTACCTGATCGCGGTGTGGCGGTTCGCCGACTGGTGCGGGCACCACGGCATTCCTCTGGCGAAGGTCGAGCCGATGGTGGTCGCGGCCTACGCAGAGGAACTCACGAGGAAGCTTTCGGCGGCGAGCGTGAAGCAGCACCTGGCAGCGATCCGGATGCTGTTCGACTGGCTGGTCGTCGGCCAGGTCCTGCCGTTCAACCCGGCGAGCTCGGTGCGGGGCCCGAAGCATGTCGTGAGGAAGGGCAAGACGCCGGTGCTCTCCGCGGAGGAGGCGAGGGGGCTCCTGGACGGGATCGACCTCTCGACGCTCGCCGGCTTGCGAGACAGGGCGCTGCTCGGCGTCCTGGTGTTCAGCTTTGCGCGGATCACCGCGGCAGTATCAATGAGCGTTTCGGACTATTACACGCAGGGGCGGCGCTCCTTCTTCCGGCTGCACGAGAAGGGCGGGCGGTACAACGTGGTGCCGGCGCATCACCCACCTAGCGCAGGAATACGTGGACGCGTATCTCGATGCGGCGGAGCTGGTCGAAGACCGGAAGGGGCCGCTGTTCCGGAGTTGTCCTGCGGGTCGGCAAGACCGTCTGGAAGAGCGGTCCATGTCGCGTGAGACGGCACTCCGCATGATCAAGCGCCGGGCGCGGCAGGCGGGTCTGCCGGCGGAGATCTGTGCGCACAGCTTCCGGGGGACGGGGATCACCGAGTATCTCCGGAATGGCGGCGATCTCGAGGTCGCGGCGCGGATCGCCGGGCACGAGTCGACGCGGACGACGCAGCTCTACAACCGGGTGCAGGAGGAGATTTCGTTGGACGAGATCGAGCGAATTCAGATATAATGTGGAAAGCTTTATGAACGCAATCGATATGTTGGGAGAGAACTCAGCAGAAGTGCAAAATAGGCACCCAAAGACAGGACAAAAACCGGCACGTGGGGAAAGCCAGCTTACACATCGAGAGAAGATTGACCCATGAGCGAAAGGTTTTCGCACCGCCAGGGCTACGCCGGGCAAGCGCAAGAAATAGCGATTCACCAAGAGGCCCCGCCGGAACTTAGGAAGGCGATTACGCGGATCGCGCGCGACGCAGGAATGTCTCCGAGAGAGATACGATATGTCGTGTGCCGGGAACTTCATGCTGACCCCTCGGAATTCCATCTCGTCGACTCATACATCATGAAGGAAGTGGACGAGTTGCTTATCGACTGCGAATGGTTTCGAGTGTACGACTTCGCGGAATTGTTCCACGCAAAGCTTCGGCTGCCTCCGACCGAAAGGTTGGGTACCAGTATCACGAGCTCATTCGAGGCCGCCAAAACGAAAGCGAAGCGATTTGAGGTCAGGCTCAACCAGTTTTTCATGGAAAACGGCATCGGATGGCAGATGTCTGGCGGGAGAATACTCCACCGAGGGTCGGACGCCTTCGAAATAGCAACACAACGGGCTGTTGAAACTCTCAAGAACCGTGGACAACAGACTGCCAAGCGTGAAATCGAAGAGGCGCTTCAAGACATTTCGCGGCGGCCCGAGCCCGACGTGACGGGAGCCACGACACACGCAATGGCCGCTCTCGAGTGCGTCGCCCGAGAAGTCACCGGAAAAGCAAACGTGACCCTCGGAAAACTCGTCGCGGATTTGGATATGACACCGCCGTTGGACAAGGCCGTTCACGCCCTGTGGGGCTTTTCGTCCGACCGAGCTCGCCACATTCAGGAAGGACGCTCTGTCAAAACCGAAGAAGCGGAACTCGTCGTTCTCGTCGCCTGCGCGCTTTGCGTATTCTTCTCGGGGGACAGTAGTTGAATCCGACTGATGCGCAACGCCACGGTACGTCGGCGAGCACGGATCGACGATCGAGGCCAATGCGCGGGACGACCACGGCTGACACTGGTCTCAGAACGGGCTCATGGACAACACGATCGAGACGACGTGGAGCGGAAAGCGAGGGACGTTTATTTCGGAGATCTGCGTCAGCGAGAAGGTCTACCCGTACGTCTCAACGGGGATTTGAACGCCCAATTCCAAATCATCGACCGCCTTTGCGAGAACATGTGAAGGAATTCCGGCGTAATGCGGTGAAAAGACATCCTCACCTTCCGTCGTTCTCACTCTGGCGTCCGACAGCTCCGTGGTCATGCCCACGACGTAACCGTCGTCCGATACGACTGCGCCGCCACTGTCGCCGGGTCTTGAAATGGCCGAATAAAGGAAAAGCTCCATGCCACCGAAGACGAAGACTGACTCATTGGTCACCTCTCCGCTCTGCATGACCAGAGGCGAAGTGCCCGGATCCGATGGAATGGAGCACGGAACTCTCGAGTATCCAAATCGGTAGACCTTCTGCGACACAATCGGAGCGACGAAGCCGAGTCCTGGAACGGGCGCGAGGGACTCCTTGACCCGTATGACCGCCACGTCCTCGGTGTCATGCGTGAAGACGCCCTCGACGGCCACAGTCCTTCCTTGGAACACCTGCTCGGTAGCCACCTTCATGCGCGATACGACGTGGCGACAGGTAAGGATGTGATGGGCATCGAAGACAATGCCGCTCCCCTCGCCTTCATCGTTCTCACCGATGACATGCACGATGGCGGGAGAAACGTGACGGTGAACGAACCGACCACCGAGCGTCTTCGCCAACCAGAGAACTCCGTGCGCCCTCAGGTTTGATACCTCGCTGAATGTGTAGTACCTCTTCGGGAGCATCGGGAAACTGTCATGCGCACCGACGCCCATTTCGACGAGGAGGTCGTTCTCGACCATGTGGCTCAGTAGCCTGCGGATCTGAGTGCGCCGTGGAAAGGCGCGTTTTCCTGGTGGGTGCGAATCCCACCCAGCAGCTGTCGCTTTCGGCTGGTAGCGGCCGGGGCGGTTCGTGGAGGTAACGACATGGACTGAAGCACTCCGGAGAGAAGGGTTGCGTTGAGCAACTCAGCGACCATGCAGGCCGGAACGTGAAGTGAACGCTGAGCAGGCCTCGAAACAGGCAACGCGGAAGCCGACCCTCCTTGGATTAGGGGAAGGCCGTCGGTGGCTCGGGAAGAGAAGCGACATGTGCACCGGGCCGCGTCCGCCGGGGTAGTGGCGCCAGCATGCATGGAAGATGGAAGACGTGGCAACACGGGAAACTCTGTCAATGGTGTGCACGCGCCAACTGGAACTCCGTGAGGGGCAGGCCGGGTTGGCAGGGTGGCGGAGGGGTTCGTATGACCGGGGACGCCGGGTAATGCCGGCTGAGGAAAGGGACCCCAGGTGAGGAGGGATGTTGAAGGACGACAGGCACCGGGAGTGGTTCAGCCTAGTACCCCGGCATTGTATCTGCGAGTCTGGACACATCACATGCGGAAGTGAAGGGCAGTTCCAGGGCGGTGGCGCATTCTGCCGGTGCCCGGATCTGGTTCGTCAAGGCGTTGACAGGCTTGATGGCCGACGAGCGCGTCGCGGCAGGAAGGGCGGAAGCCGTGCAGCTTCCGCGGCCGACACCCGTGCGGCCACCTCATCCTTGCTGTCGTTGGCCTTCGTCGCCTGTGTACGAGGTGCATGATCCCACTGGAGAGCCCGGTGCCGGAAATCGGCACGCCGGGTTCGGGGAGCGGGGGCTGGAAACGCAACCATGGGAGCCGGACTGAGGACCGGAGCGAAAGCGACGGATATGCCACCGGACCCTACCGTCGGCGCGCCAGCCCCCGACTCTACTGAAGATATCTGTGTGGCTCATCGAGTACAGTCTTGCTTTCCTTCAGGAAATTCAGGAAGTCCTTCCCCGACGCAGGCGTGATTGAATTCCCTCGCCCGCGCATGCGCACCTCAACCTGGAAACGGGGCGAAAAAACTGCCTTGCCAGAAGCGCCATTTGAGTTTCAGCGTCGACGTCAAGAGGAGCGAGCCTCGAGTATCGCTCACGACTCGATGCGTTCCCTTGAGTTTGTTCCTCTTCGGCCAATATCCCGGTCTCCTTCAAGTCGCATATCGGAAGGTTCGATCGTTCCCGGGAACCTACGCCGGTTCGGTGATCAGGTCGTCAGGGAGGTCGCCTCGATCACAGGGTCGATCATAGACGTAGGGCGATCCGGAAGTTTTCCGTCTCAGGCGTGCTGTCTCCCAAGTGTTCGGATAGGTTCTGGACCGTGCGTGCGAGCGGAACGATGTACTGTCATAGGGCCGCCTTGTCGTGGAGGCAGCGATAAATCGTTGCGACATGGACATTGAAGGAACGGGCGACTGCGCTGACGGATTTTCCTTCTTCAATGAGATGCCGAGCGCGGGTGCGCTGGTCCGGTCGCAGTTTGGGCGGGCGGCCGAAGGGGACGCCGCGTGCTTGAGCCGCGCGCCGTCCTCCCTCGGTTCGGGGGGCGATCAGCGAGCGCTCGAACTCCGCGATGCCAGCGAAGACGGTGAGCACCATGCGCCCGGCCGTAGTCGTCGTATCGGCCCAGGGCTCCGCAATGGATTGAAGTCCAGCGTTTTTCTCCTAGATCGTCTCCGCGATGCGCAACAGCTCGGACGTGGAGCGCGAGAGACGGTCGAGACGAGTGACGACGACGCTTTGCGGACGCCGGAGGTTTTCTCCTCGAACAGCAATTCCGGCCAGGACTTTTGCAACGCCTTAAGAGGCCGGAGCACTACTAGAGCTTCAGAGTAATCTCCACGGTTCCTTGTTTTGGCGGTCAGGTTGTCGCACAGATGCGAGTTGTGCGGCCGATTTTCTGAGCGGAGGGCCGGGGGCAATAATCCCCCGCGAGGTGAACCGCTCACTCATTGAATCCGAGGCTTTCGGGTCGCAGGGACATAGAACTGCGGGGCGGAAGCCAACGCCAGAGGAGCCTCAAGGAGGGCGAGTTTTTGCCTCAAAAGGAAAAATTGATCGACCACAAGACATTTGTGTCTGGTCATTCTTTCGACCTTGTTGGTAATGGCTCCCACTTCATATCTCTTCGTACAATGCTACTTCGGGAGACATTCCTGCCCAGAGGCCCAGCAGCTTATGTCTGGTGCCTGTAGTTATACATGTCCGGTCCATATGCCTTGCTATTCGCGAGACCAGCGACGATATTAACCGAGAACGCGGAGGGATTGTCATGAACGAAAACAAAGCAGCTGCCGAGAATGTAATCCAGTTACGTCCCCGTAGGGAGACTGGGCGGGCTTCGGAAAAGAAGTGGGGCAAGGAGGTTATTGCACTCGGCTTCTGCATCGTGCCGTCGCTGCTCCTGCGAGCGCAGAATCGCTTGGGCCTGAATCCGACACAGCTCGCCGTCCTCTTACAGCTCTGCGACTTCTGGTGGGAGCGCGAGCGGAAGCCCTATCCGAGCAAGGCGGTGTTGGCAGAGCGGTTGAGTCTGAGTTCTCGTCAAGTACAGCGTTACATAGCCGAGCTGGAGACCGCAGGTCTCGTCCAACGTATCCAGAGACGGGCCTCTCACGGGGGAAAGTTGACAAATTCAGATGTCCGGACCTTGGGGGTGAATCGAGCTCACCTATTTGAACCCGAAGGGTCCGGATCGGCCGTATTCCCGGGCAGTTCGTAGATCATCCGGAGGTTGGTGCCTGGGAAGATCGTCCGGGTCAGGTTGAGTTCCTGGAGGAGGCCTGCAGTGGCGTTGTCGCCGGCGTCGCTGGCGGTGCCGAGGATGCGAATGCGGAGGATGCCGTTGGAGGGCTCCGGGATGATGTCGGCGTCGGATTGGAAGATCGCGCGCAGGTGCCTGCGGGGTCGCTGTGTCTTGCCCTGTGCCTGTGCGACGACAGGCATCATGCGGGTTTCGGCGCGGTAGGCGATCATGCGGATGACGTCGAGGAGGAGCTTCTCGCCTTCGGGAAGCGCATCCAGGGCCTGGTGCTCGTCGAGCTCGGCGACGGTGATGTGGCGCTGCGTGTCGCTGCGCTTCTGCTTGAGCGCCTCACGCTCGGCGTCGAGAGCGTCGATCCGGGCCTGGAGACGTCGGGCGGCTTCGGCGGTCTGGTGAGACTGGGCTCCCTTGGCCAGATCGGCGATCCTGTTGCGCAGGGTGCCGAGGCGTTGCCGGAAGCGGCTGACATTTCGGTCGATTGCGCGCCAGAGCGGGTTGACGACGCGGGCTTCGGGATCCTGCGGCTCCAGGCCGCGGACCACGAGGGCGTCGAGATTGAACTCCTCGCGCATATATTTGAAGAAGTTCTCCTGCGACCAGCGGGAGAACAGGGCGCCGGCGATCTGCTCCACGGGCATGCGGGAGTGGGTGGTAATGAGCGGGACCTGGCGGCCGCTTTCCAGCAGGCGGCGGATCTGGCGGACCTCGGGCCCCTTTTTCAGTTGCACGCGCTTCTCGGCGAGGCGGACGGTGGCGCTGCGGGTCGTGCCCGGTCCATGGATCGGTACCGCGACACTGCGGAACTCCGCCTCCGGCCAGTCCTCCCCCTTGAAGCCCTTGTGCCAGGTGATCACCGCAACGCCGCGCCGGGCGAGGCGCTTGAACAGTGCCGGGCTCCAGCCTTCCCGGTCGAAGACCAGCGTCAGGGCGGGCTCGCCGGCATCCGGGGCGGTGAGATCCGGCGCCTCCGGGCCCAGCATGCCCAGCTTCTCCAGCGCAGGCAGGATGTCCGCCTCCAGCGCGTGGGTCATGGTCGGATCCAGCGCCTTGTTCAGGCACAGGAAGGGCTTGCCGCCGAGCGCGTTGATCCAATAGCTCGTGGACGCGGGCAGGCATAGTTTCTGTCGCGCCACGAAGTGCTTTGGCAATTTCCCCTTGCGACCGGAATAGATCTTCACATGCCCGTCCACGCACAGCGTGGCGCCGACCTCCGGGTCCTCCTCAAGCCATCCCGCCGCCAGGGCGGATTGCCAGTTCCGCACTCGCTGCACATCCTCAGACTTCCTGACCTCGAACTCGAGAGAGTGTCATGTTTTTGCACCCGCGAAGTGGGGCTCGGCGATTTTTCCGGGTAGTTCATAGACCATGTGCATGTTGGTACCGGGGAAGACGGTCCGTGTCTGGTTGAGTTCTTCGAGGAGGCTTGCGATGGCGTTGTCGCCGGCATCGCTGGCGGTGCCGAGTATGCGAACGCGGAGGATGCCGTTGCCGTGCTCCGGGATGACGTCGGCGTCGGCCCGTAGAAGTGCGCGCAAGTGCCGGCGGGGGCGCTGGATCTTGCCCTGGGTCTGGGCAACGGCGGGCATCATGCGGGTTTCAGCGCGGTAGGCGATCATGCGGATTATATCGAGGAGGAGTTTCTCGCCTTCGGGGAGCGCGTCGAGTGCCTCGTTCGTGTCGAGTTCGGCGACCGCGATATGTCGCGGTGTATCGCGGCGCTGCAGCTTGAGGGCTTCACGCTCGGCGTCGAGAGCGTCGCTTTGGGCCTGCAGGCGCCGGACGGCCTCTTCGGCTTCGCGGGTCGGGGTTCCCCTGGACAGGTCGGCGATCCGGTTGCGCAGGGTGCCAAGGCGCTGCCGGAAGCGCTGGACATTGCGGTCGATTGCGCGCCAGCGCGGGTTGACGATGCGGGCGTCGGGATCCTGTGCTTCCAAACCGTGGACCGCCAGCGCGTCGAGATTGAACTCCTCGCGCATGTATTTGAAGAAGTTCTCCTGCGACCATCGGGAGAACAGGGCGCTGGCGGCCCGCTCCATGGGCATGCGGGGGTCGGTGGTGATGAGGGGCACCTGGCGGCCATTCTCCAGCAGGCGCCGGATCTGGCGGACTTCGGGCCCCTTGCTCAGGATCACGCTCTTCTCGGCGAGGCGGACGGTGGCGCTGCGGGTGCTTCCCGGCCCGTGGATGGGCACCGTGACGGTGCGGAAGTCCGCCTCCGGCCAGGCCTCCCCCTTGAAGCCCTTGTGCCAGGTGATCACAGCAACCCCGCGCCGGGCGAGGCGCCGGAACAGGGCAGGGCTCCAGCCTTCCCGGTCGAAGACCAGCGTCAGGGCGGGCTCGCCGGCGTCCGGGACGGTGAGGTCCGGTGCATCCGGGCCCAGCATGCCCAGTTTCTCCAGCGCGGGCAGGATGTCCTTCTCCAGCGCGTGGGTCATGGTCGGATCCAGCGCCTTGTTCAGGCACAGGAACGGCTTGCCGCCGAGCGCGTTGATCCAGTAGCTCGTGGAGGCAGGCAGGCAGAGTTTCTGGCGCGCCACGTAATGCTTGGGCAATTTTCCCTTGCGGCCGGAATACACCTTGACGTGGCCATCCACCGACAGGGTCGCACACACGTCCGGTTCTTCCGCCATCCATCCCGCGGCCAGGGAAGCTTGCCAGTCCCGCACCCGTTGCACGTCTCGCCCCAACGCCTTGATCTTGCCCCGCAGCGTCTTCACCTCCGGGCAGCGGTCCAGGCCCAGGATGGCGCCCCATTCCCCGGGCGCCTGGTGCCGCAGTGCCTCCGGATTGCGCACCCGGGCCAGGGTGAGGAAGGCCAGGAACAGCAGAACCGTGGTCAAACCGTAGTATCCCTTGGGCAGCGACAGGAACTCCCGCGCGCGGTCCAGAAGCCCCTCCTTGAGCAGCATCGGCAGCCCGGCCAGCACGCCGCCGCCGGCAACCGCCGACAGCGGCTCCGCAAACTGCGGCCGCATCTCCGTCAGATGTCCCGTTGCCGCCAGCATCCGCCCCGCCGTGTCCCGGGTGCCCCGACCCATCGGCGCCTCGCGGTCGCGTGCGTCCCGTTCGCTCCGCTCCACCCTCGGCTCCGGCGCTGCCGCCGCCTGTGGCTCCGTCGACGCGACCACCGGCGGCTCCAGCACTGCCGTCGCCTGCGGCTCCGTCGACGCTGTCGCCTGCGCCGGCACGGCCCGGTTCGGCGTCCCCCCTCTGATAACACCCGACCGGCGGTTGAGGCTGAACGTGCTCGGCCGGATCCCCAGCTTTCGCGCAACCGCCCGGCCGCTCAGCCCCGAGGCCAGAAGCCGCTCCGCCTCCCGCGCCGTCGCGGCGTCGATCGCGCTCGGCCCGCGCCTCCGTCGCGGCGTAAGAAAACCGGCCTCGCCCTGCCTCCGGAGCTGGTTCACTGCCCGCTGCACCGTCGAACGGTTCACGCCAAACGCCGCCGCCAGATCCCTGCGTAGCACACCGTGCTCGGCAAACCGCGCAATCCGCAGCTGTCGCGCTCGGTTGTCCGAAACTTCGTGGGAATCGAACGGCGCCAGGTTGCTGAAGTAGACCCGCCGGCCGTCCTCGACCGCGTGCGAAAAGCAGGATTCGCCGATCTGGATCGCCTCGGCAGGAGGCATCGGAAGCGTGTTCAAGGGAGTCTCCACGGTCGATATCGGGTGCACAGTATTATAGCCACTCTCCGTAGATCGGTCAACCCCTCAAATGTCTCCTAACTGCTGGAAATCACGAGCAAAACGATCGCCAAGCCCGCCTTCAATTAGCGCACGAGGTCAGGAAGTCTGATCCTGCCCCAGCGCCTTGATCTTGCGCCGCAGCGTCTTCACCTCCGGGCAGCGGTCCAGGCCCAGGATCGCGCCCCATTCCCCGGGCACCTGGTGCCGGAGCGCCTCCGGATTGCGCACCCGGGCCAGGATGAGGAACGCCAGGAAGAGCACAACGGTGGTCAACCCATAATACCCCTTGGGCAGCGACAGGAACTCCCGCGCGTGGTTCAGAAGCCCCTCCTTCAGCAGCATCGGGAGCCCGGCCAGCACCCCCCCGCCGGCAACCGCCGACAGCGGTTCCGCAAACTGCGGCCGGACCTCGCTCAGATGCCCCGTCGCAGCCAGCATTCGTCCCGTCGTGTCCCGAGCCCCACGGCCCATCGGCGCTGCCCGGTCGCGGGCGTCCCGTGCGCTTCGGTCAATCGGCGGCTCCAGCGCGTCCCCCTCCGGTGCTTCCTGCGGCGCCTCCCGCTCCGCAGGGGCTTCCGGATCCGGATCAGCCTTTGCCGCCCGGGCCGGCTTCCCCCCACCGACAACCCCCGCCCGGCGATTGTTGTTCAGCGTCTGCGACGAGATCCCCACCTCCCGCGCAACCGCCGCGCCGCTCAGCCCCGAGGCCAGAAGCCGGTTCACCGTCCGCGCCATCGCGGCATCAATCACGCTCGGCCCGCGGCCTCGGCGCGGCGCAAAGAAGCTCGCCTCGCCGTCCCTCCGGAGTTGGTTCACCACCCGCTGTACCGTCGAGCGGCTCACGCCGAGCGCCTCCACCAGGTCCGAGCGAGGGACACCGCTCTCCGCAAACTTCGCGATCCGAAGCAACTTCGCTTCGCGCTGATCGTCAGCGTGAAAATCAAACGGTTCAAGATTGGAGAAATACTCCACTCGGCCGTCCCGCTTCACGAAGGAAAAGCAGGAGTTGCCAATCTGGACCGCCTCGGTGGGGCGCATCGGAAGCGTGTTCATCGGGACCTCGGAGCCGGATATCGGGTTTAGAACATTCTTTCACATTCCGGCCGACCTGTCAACCCCCCAAATGCCTCCTAACTCACCGAAATCACAAGGAAAACGACCGCCAAACACGCCTTCAATCAGCGCACGAGGTCCGGACATCTGAAATTTGTACGACCTTGGAGGCTTGGTGGAAAAGCTGAAAGAGCTAGAGCCGGATTTTCGCAAAGTCGAAGAAAACGCAAAAAAGACCCGCCGGCAGGTCTCCCGAGCAGGGTTTCGACTGAACCAGACAACCAATGAACAAGACTCAGCCTGACCGCCACTCGAAGCCCGAACAGCGGAACCCCGGGCGCATACCAAGCGGCAGAGGCGGGTCCGGGGTGCACGAGATAAGAATGACGGACCGGAAGCCAAGCGTCAAGCCCTTCTCCTACACGGACAAAATTCTGGATCAGCTTGAGCAGTCGCTTTCGCCTGAGCGGCTGGTCAGTTATCTTGATGCCGTTGAGGGAGACCGGGAACAGGCGATCCAGCTCTACGATTGGAACACTGCTGCCAGCGCCGCCTTTTATGGTCCTTTGCAGGGGTTGGAAGTGGCTTTACGTAACGCGATGCACCGCCGGCTTTCCGAACGATACGGCCCGGCATGGTACGACAATCCAGCCGCAGGTCTCGATAAAGGTGCCCTGGAACGGGTCAAGAGCGCTAAATCGGGACTAGTGCGTGATAGGCGAGAGAACAATTCACCTCAAGTCGTGGCGGCGCTGTCCTTCGGGTTCTGGATCTCTCTGTTGGGCTCTGGTGGCCGCACCGAGGCCGGGCGCAAGGCGAACTACGAGATGACGCTGTGGCGACCGGCATTGCGCTGCGTGTTCGCACACTGCGCGAAACTGAACCGCAGGCAAGCCCACGGCCCACTGAACGCCCTTCGAATCCTGCGCAATCGGATCGCGCATCACGAGCCGATTTTCATGCGGAACCTGACCGAGGATCAGGAGCGCATTCTTGACGTCGCTGGGTGGATATCACCCACAACCCGCGCATGGATCGACCACCATAGCGCGGTACCTGGCTTGATTGAGGCAGCCCCTAGCAGAGCGCCAACGCTATCCTGACACACGATGATCACGGTAGCCATTGCCATGTGAAGCGAGCTTGAGGCTGGGAGTGGTTTCCGGGTTGCGCAGAGCTTCGGATGGGCGGTGGCGTGTTCGGGCTGCCACTATGCTCGGAGCAGGGATCGGGCGCAGCGTCGGCGGCAATGTAGCTGGAGCGCGGATCTACGGCCTTGAGTGTTGGGTGGTATGGCATTGCGCTTGCTCGCGCAGCTACTGTCGCGCCTTGAGGCGGACCAGGCGGAGACGGGTGTCTTCAAGGCGTTCTCGACGAGATCGCGCGGATTCATATCTGATAGGGATAGCTGACGCATTTGGGTATACGGCGTAGCAAAATGAAGAAAATAAATTCGAGGATTGTCGGCGCTGCGGGCGAATATTATGTTCTCAGCCAACTATTGCGGCGTGGCTGGATTGCTGCTCTGGCCCCTGACGGGGCTCCGAATATGGATATTCTGGTCACCGACGAGAACAACGACAAACTCTGCGCGATTCAAGTGAAAACCCGCCGTGACACCGGTGGCGATAAGGGTTGGCACATGAGGCGAAAGCACGAGACCATGATTGCCGATGATCTGTTCTATGTCTTTGTCGATGTTGGAAAGCAGCCGTCAGATCCAAGTGCGCCGTGGAAAGGCGCGTTTTCCTGGTGGGTGCGAATCCCACCCAGCAGCTGTCGCTTTCGGCTGGTAGCGGCCGGGGCGGTTCGTGGAGGTAACGACATGGACTGAAGCACTCCGGAGAGAAGGGTTGCGTTGAGCAACTCAGCGACCATGCAGGCCGGAACGTGAAGTGAACGCTGAGCAGGCCTCGAAACAGGCAACGCGGAAGCCGACCCTCCTTGGATTAGGGGAAGGCCGTCGGTGGCTCGGGAAGAGAAGCGACATGTGCACCGGGCCGCGTCCGCCGGGGTAGTGGCGCCAGCATGCATGGAAGATGGAAGACGTGGCAACACGGGAAACTCTGTCAATGGTGTGCACGCGCCAACTGGAACTCCGTGAGGGGCAGGCCGGGTTGGCAGGGTGGCGGAGGGGTTCGTATGACCGGGGACGCCGGGTAATGCCGGCTGAGGAAAGGGACCCCAGGTGAGGAGGGATGTTGAAGGACGACAGGCACCGGGAGTGGTTCAGCCTAGTACCCCGGCATTGTATCTGCGAGTCTGGACACATCACATGCGGAAGTGAAGGGCAGTTCCAGGGCGGTGGCGCATTCTGCCGGTGCCCGGATCTGGTTCGTCAAGGCGTTGACAGGCTTGATGGCCGACGAGCGCGTCGCGGCAGGAAGGGCGGAAGCCGTGCAGCTTCCGCGGCCGACACCCGTGCGGCCACCTCATCCTTGCTGTCGTTGGCCTTCGTCGCCTGTGTACGAGGTGCATGATCCCACTGGAGAGCCCGGTGCCGGAAATCGGCACGCCGGGTTCGGGGAGCGGGGGCTGGAAACGCAACCATGGGAGCCGGACTGAGGACCGGAGCGAAAGCGACGGATATGCCACCGGACCCTACCGTCGGCGCGCCAGCCCCCGACTCTACCCACCTCGTATATTTTGCCATCGAAGGTAGTTTCCGACTGCGTTCGGCTTTGTTACCAAGTCTGGCTAAAGACTCCTGGCAAAGGAGGAAAACCCCACAATGACACTGAAATGCGGCGCCTACTGCCAGATCATTCTTACATCAAGCCGAGTACTAAGAATGGAAAGGCTATCGTTGATCAGTATCGATCTGGTTGGTTGAACCCGTACTGCGAGAATTGGAGCATTCTAGACTTGCCAAAGACGGGTGGCTTCTAGCTTGATCTATTCGTATACGTGATCTTGGCAGCCCGGGCCCTGGTGCCCGCGACGTCTTCCTTCAGCAAAATCGGCTCAGAAAGCCGTTTCACACGAGCCTTCCAGATGATTACATCCGCGCAAGCGACGGGAAGACGATACAACCGAAAGGGTTAGGGCCATGTCAGGTGCAGATAGCGAAAATGGCAGGGCCGGCGGACTGACACCGATCAATCTCATTGACTGCGGTCTGGAGGACTTGGTCACGGCTCTATTGCATGGGCAGCCGATTGCCACGCCGGAAGGCGGCCCGCCGTTCGTCCTTGAGAACGACAATGCGCGCCGGATTTTCGCGTACTACACCCGGCACCGTGACTTGTGGCCACGGGCCAATTTCAGACGTCCGGACATCGCTCTCTTTTCGAGAGCTGCTTGTGGGTTGAATTATCGTTTGAATTGATAGAGTTATGATTGGATTTTGGGGTTGACAGAGCGGCGGGTATCTGGCATAATAATATGAACCCATTATTCGGTGCCCGAGGATCTCATGAACACGCTTCCGATGCGACCCGCCGAGGCGGTCCAGATTGGCAACTCCTGCTTTTCCTTCGTGAGGCGGGACGGCCGAGTGGAGTATTTCTCCAATCTTGAGCCGTTTGATTTTCACGCTGACGATCAGCGCGAAGCGAAGTTGCTTCGGATCGCGAAGTTCGCGGAGAGCGGTGTCCCTCGCTCGGACCTGGTGGAGGCGCTCGGCGTGAGCCGCTCGACGGTACAGCGGGCGGTGAACCAACTCCGGAGGGACGGCGAGGCGAGCTTCTTTGCGCCGCGCCGCGGGCGCGGTCCGAGCGTAATCGATGCCGACATGGCGCGGGAAGCGGACCGTCTTTTGACCTCGGGTCTGAGCGGCTCGGCGGTTGCGCGACGGCTGGGGATTCCGGTGCGGACGCTGAACGACAATCGCCGGCGAGGCGTTGTCGGGGGTGGGATGCCGGCCGGGACGGCGAAGGCTGAACCGGATCCGGAAGCACCTGCGGAGCGGGAGGCGCCGCAGGAAGCACCGGAGCGGGACGCGCTGGAGCCGCCGATTGAGCGAAGCGCACGGGACGCCCGCGACCGGGCAGCGCCGATGGGCCGTGGGGCTCGGGACACGACGGGACGAATGCTGGCCGCGACGGGGCATCTGAGCGAGATCCGGCCGCAGTTTGCGGAACCGCTGTCGGCGGTTGCCGGCGGGGGGGTGCTGGCCGGGCTCCCGATGCTGCTGAAGGAGGGGCTTCTGAACCACGCGCGGGAGTTCCTGTCGCTGCCCAAGGGGTATTACGGGTTGACCACCGTTCTGCTCTTCCTGGCGTTCCTCGTCTTGGCCCGGGTGCGCAATCCGGAGGCGCTCCGGCACCAGGTGCCCGGGGAATGGGGCGCGATCCTGGGCCTGGACCGCTGCCCGGAGGTGAAGACGCTGCGGCGCAAGATCAAGGCGCTGGGGCAGGATGTGCAGCAAGTGCGGAACTGGCAATCCTCCCTGGCGGCGGGATGGCTTGAGGAGGACCCGGAGGTCGGCGCCACGCTGTGCGTGGACGGGCATGTGAAGATCTATTCCGGTCGCAAGGGGAAATTGCCAAAGCACTTCGTGGCGCGACAGAAACTATGCCTGCCCGCGTCCACGGTAAGTGTTCGTTCAGCACGTGACGGCTGGTTTTTCTTTTCGCGTGATTCGTTAAGGGCTGGCAACTTTGCTCATCATGCGCTAACACGGGAGGCATGTTGAGGAAAGATTGTATTTGATGATGGCGGCGGGCCCGGTTTTGGATCTGGTCGCGGACGACTCTGCGGTTGCTTGTCCGTCTGGCGCTCCGGAGGCTTGGCGGCGGCTTCACGAGGAAGAGAAGCGCCGCGCGGATACTGCGGACGGGCGTACCGAACGGCTCCAACGGGAGAAGGTTCAGGCGCACTGCGAGGCGCAGTACTGGAAAGCGCAGTGGGGTCGGGCCCGGAACGCGCTCGAGGCGGTGCGGGCGGAAGCGAAGGACTTGCGCGGTGTGTCCGGGGATGCGTTGCATCTGCGCTCGGAGGTCGTTCGTCTTGAGACCCTTCTTGCCGACATCGGCGTTGACACGCGCAAGCGCAGCACGATCGCGTCCCTGCGGATCGAGAACGGCCGGCTGCAGACCGGGAGCGAAGCCCTGCGCAAGCAGCTGCAGGAGGTCGAGAGCGAGCGTGACGACCTGCGCTCGCAGATTGAGACCCTGTCGCGCGCGCAGTTCGGTCGCAAGAGCGAACAGGGCCGCAAGACGAGGCCGGAGCACAAGGGGAAGACCGGCGGCAAGCGCGGCCCACGGCTTGGCGGCGAGACCCACGGGCGCACACCGCGGCCCGAACTGGCCCGCAAGAAAGAGGTTCACGACCCGCCGCCCGAGGCGTTGGACTGTCCGTGCTGCGGCGCGCCCCGGGTGGCCAACGGATCGCACACATCGGACTTGATCGAAGTCGCAGTCAAGGCTCATGTGCGGGTCATCGACCGGACCCGCTGGCGCAAGACCTGCCAGTGTTCTGACACGCCTGAAGAGGTGTCGGCCCCACCCGTGCCGCGCCTGTTTCCGGGAACCGCGTTCGGTATCAGTGTCTGGACGCGGCTGCTGTTCGAGCTTTGCGTCGCCAACCGTCCCTTGCGGCGGGTCGCGGCGTGGTTTGAGGCGCAAGGCCTGTCGATCTCACCGGGAACGCTTTCGGACGGGCTGGGTCGGATGGCGGTGTTGTTTACGCCGCTGTCGGCGGCGATCCTTGAGCATCTCCAACAGGCGCCGGTGGTCCACGCCGACGAGACCGGCTGGCGGGTCCGGGAGTTCGCCGCGACGGGCTCGTCCAGCCGCGCCTGGCTATGGATCGCGACCAGCGTGGATGCAGTGTATCTGCATGTCGATGCATCGCGCAGCGCGGCGGCGGCCGCGACCTTGCTCGGAGGGCTGCGCAAGGGCGTGATCCTGGTATGCGATCGCTATAGCGCCTACAAGAAGCTGGCCCGCCTGGCGGCGGGCCAGCTGGTCCTGGCATTCTGCTGGGCCCATGTCAGGAGGGATTTCATCAAGGCGGCGGCGGCGCGTGGCGACCTTGATGACTGGAAGGACCAATGGCTGGCCCGGATCCGGCGCCTGTACAGGTTGAACGCGCAGCGCTTGCGATTTCACGATCCCGGCAGGCCGCCTGACAGGAGGTATCTGAGGATGCACTTCCGTCTGTCCCGCGTCCTCGGGGAGGTCTTCATGGAGGCGGAACGGGAGCTTGCCACCGTTGATGATGCGTCGCCGCAGGGGAAGGTGTTGCAGTCTCTGCTGCGTCATCGCCGGGGGCTGTCCCGGTTCCTCGACGATCCCCGGGTTCCGCTCGACAACAATCTCGCTGAACGCCGCTTCCGCCTTGAGGTCATCCGCCGGAAGCTGTCGCTGGGCTCGGACAGCAAGGCCGGCGCAGAGGGCATGGCGACGATGCTTACGGTGGTCCGCACGCTTGAGGTCAACGACGTTGCGGTTTTGCCGTGGCTTGAGGCGTGGCTGTCTGCCTGTGCCGCCAATGGTGGCCGCCCGCCGGAAGATCTCGGCCCGTGGCTGCCCTGGACGATGAACGAGGCGCGCCGGGCAGAGTTTCGCGCGTGAGCGCGGCACCGACATGCCGCTATGCGGGGCGCGACTTCACCGAGGTCGAGATCGCGCTGATCCGGGATCTGATTGCCGAGGATCCGAAGCTGACCCGAGCTCACCTGTCGCGGGCGTTCTGCCGCCGGGTCGGCTGGGTCAAGCCCGACGGCGGGTTGCGGGACATGATGGCGCGTTGCGCGCTGCTGGCGATGCATCGCGACGGGCTGATCGTCCTGCCGCCACCACGACGCCCGCGCCATGCGCCCAGACCGGTCGTCTTCGGGCCGGAGAGCGAACCACCGCTGCCGCCGCCGCCCGCGACCATCGAGGCGGTGCGGCCGCTCAGCCTCGTCCCCGTCCTCGACCGGACCAGCCACAACGCCCTACTGTGGAAGCAGTTTATCGCCCGCTACCATTATCTCGGATACAAGCCGATGGCCGGTGCCCAGATGCGCTATACCGTGGTCGACCGCCACGGCGCCTCGCTCGCCATGATCGGCATGGCAGCAGCAGCCTGGAAGACCGCGCCGCGAGACCACGCCATCGGATGGAGCCCGGAGACCCGGGCGCGCAATCTCCATCTCGTGGTCAATCAGTCCCGCCTGCTTCTACTGCCCTGGATCGTCATCCCAAACCTCGGATCCCACATCCTGTCGATGCTGCGCCGACAACTGCCCGGCGACTGGACCCAACGCTATAATGTCGAGCCCGTCCTGATGGAAACATTCGTCGAAACACCGCGCTTTGCCGGCACCATCTACAAGGCCGCAAACTGGACCTGTATCGGCACCACCAGCGGACGCGGACGCTACGACACAAAACATGAATGCGCCCTCACTAAAAAAAACATCTGGCTGCAGCCGCTACGCAGAGACTGGAAGCGCAGACTCAACGAATGATAGAAATCATCACCTGCTGAACGAACGCTTACCGTCCACGAGCTATTGGATCAACGCGCTTGGCGGCAAGCCCTTCCTGTGCCTGAACAAGGCGCTGGATCCGACCATGACCCACGCGCTGGAGGCGGACATCCTGCCTGCGCTGGAGAAGCTGGGCATGCTGGGCCCGGAGGCGCCGGATCTCACCGCCCCGGATGCCGGCGAGCCCGCCCTGACGCTGGTCTTCGACCGGGAAGGCTGGAGCCCGGCACTGTTCAAGCGCCTCGCCCGGCGCGGCGTTGCGGTGATCACCTGGCACAAGGGCTTCAAGGGGGAGGACTGGCCGGAGGCGGAGTTCCGCAGTGTCGCGGTACCGATCCATGGACCGGGCACGACCCGCAGCGCCACCGTCCGCCTCGCCGAGAAGCGCGTGCAACTGAAAAAGGGGCCCGAGGTCCGCCAGATCCGCCGCCTGCTGGAAAGCGGCCGCCAGGTCCCGCTCATTACCACCCACTCCCGCATGCCCGTGGAGCAGATCGCCGGCGCCCTGTTCTCCCGCTGGTCGCAGGAGAACTTCTTCAAATATATGCGCGAGGAGTTCAATCTCGACGCCCTCGTGGTCCGCGGCCTGGAGCCGCAGGATCCCGAAGCCCGCGTCGTCAACCCGCTCTGGCGCGCAATCGACCGAAATGTCAGCCGCTTCCGGCAACGCCTCGGCACCCTGCGCAACAGGATCGCCGATCTGGCCAAGGGAGCCCAGTCTCACCAGACCGCCGAAGCCGCCCGACGTCTCCAGGCCCGGATCGACGCTCTCGACGCCGAGCGTGAGGCGCTCAAGCAGAAGCGCAGCGACACGCAGCGCCACATCACCGTCGCCGAGCTCGACGACCACCAGGCCCTGGATGCGCTTCCCGAAGGCGAGAAGCTCCTCCTCGACGTCATCCGCATGATCGCCTACCGCGCCGAAACCCGCATGATGCCTGTCGTCGCACAGGCACAGGGCAAGACACAGCGACCCCGCAGGCACCTGCGCGCGATCTTCCAATCCGACGCCGACATCATCCCGGAGCCATCCAACGGCATCCTCCGCATTCGCATCCTCGGCACCGCCAGCGACGCTGGCGACAACGCCACTGCAGGCCTCCTCCAGGAACTCAACCTGACCCGGACGATCTTCCCAGGCACCAACCTCCGGATGATCTACGAACTGCCCGGGAATACGGCCGATCCGGACCCTTCGGGTTCAAATAGGTGAGCTCGATTCACTCCCGAGGTCCGGACATCTGAAATTGGTGCAGGCGCGTGAAGTCGAAGAGGTCCTGAAAGCCCTGGAAGTAGAGCCGCCGGCCAAAATGGCGACGGAAGCAGCGGGCAAGGCGGGAAAAAGGCTCTGGACCCTGCGGCGCGTCGAGGCGCACCGTTTCGGCGGCCTGCATAGACATTGCGGGGCGGACGGTGAAGACCCCGAAGATCTCGTCGTTGAGATCCACCGAGATGTCACGCTGATCAGCGGATTTAACGGGGCGGGCAAGACGTCCCTTCAAAACGTGATCATTTGGTGCCTGACGGGCCGTGCGCTGCGCTCGCAACACATGCCGGACGAAGTACACGAGCCGATGGAGGTCTATCGAGCAGGTGGAGACGAAGAGGACGGCGCCAGTGAGTCTAAACTGGCGCTTCCACCCGTCGTGCCGGTTCCGTCGGGGGCCGATCTCGAAGTGCTTAACGATCAACCGAAAATCGATACTTGGGCAAAATTGACATTCCATGATGAAGGATCGGACAACATTTGCGTCGTGCAGCGCGCGCTGACTGTCAGTGCGCGGGGCAAGATCAGCATGACCGCGACCGGGCTCAAAGATTTGGGCTTGCCGAATCTCGCCATCGAAGCGGGGACGTTGATGCCTGGTATTGCGGCCCATATGCGCTTTGATGAAAAGACCACCTTTGCCGACGCCATTGCACAGTTGACGGGACTCAAGCCGTTGGAGGGCCTGGGGCGCCGGTCGGAAAGAGTGATTAGACGGCTCCGGACGACTGAGACACAAATCACGGATTCCCAAGCGGTTGCGGAACTGGGCAATTTCAAAAGCAAGCGGCAAAGCATTGCCGATGCCTGGGCGGCGCAGCCTGACCTTGGTGAACTGCCTGACCTGATTGCACCGGATAAAGAGTCTGAAAATGGCCAATGCCAGAAAACGATTGCGGACACGCGAAAGGACTTGGAACAGACCAAGCGGACCCTAGGAGGCTGTCGGATTTGCTCAGTGGCCCCCGGCATGGCCGTGTCTCAGCTTTGCCGCAGCCAGTGGCCGGGCGGAGCGTTGTCGTCTCTTGGCCAATCCTGCCCTGGTAGCCACTGCACTATCAATATATAGTGTTCCAAGAGCTGAAGATTATGGAAGAGGTCTGCTGATGTCGCGGGATTTCCGTAGGACGGATCGTGAGACGCCGTGGCTTTTGCCGCCGTCGCTGCAGGACTGGCTGCCGGAAGGTCATTTGGCGCGTTTCGTGGTCGATATTGTGGAGCAGCTCGATCTGAGCGAGTTGACCTCTGACTATAGTCGCGGCGGCAAGCGAGCCTATCATCCTGCGATGCTGCTTTCGCTGCTGTTCTACGGCTATGCGACCGGGATCTTCTCAAGCCGCAAGCTGGAGCGGGCGACGTATGAGTCAGTTGCCTTCCGCTTCGTAGCGGCGAACCTGCATCCGGATCACGACACGATTGCAGCCTTTCGCAAGCGGTTTATTGGGCACCTGGGAGGCCTGTTCATACAGATCCTGATGATGGCGCGGACCCTGGGTGTGCTGCAACTCGGGAATGTGAGTCTGGACGGTACCAAGATCAAGGCCAACGCCAGCAAGCACAAGGCGATGAGCTGGGACTACGCGAACAAGCTGGAACAGCAGTTGCAGGAAGAGGTTGCAGCATTGCTGGCCCGGGCGGAGCAGGCGGACGAAGCTGAGCCGGACATCGGGCTGGACATTCCGGAGGAGTTGAAGCGGCGCCGCGATCGCCTTGATGCGATCGCGGCGGCGAAGGAAGAGATCGCGCAGCGGGCGGCGGAGCGGCACCGGGCGGAGATGGCGGCCTACGAGGAGAAGATGGCGGCCCGCGCGGTGAAGGAGGCGGCGTCCGGCCGGAAGCCGGGCGGTCGCCCACCGCAAGAACCGCAACCGGGCCCGCATCCGAAGGACCAGGTGAACTTCACCGATCCGGAGTCGCGGATCATGCCGTCATCAGAAGGCTTTGTGCAGGGGTTCAACGCTCAGGCGACGGTTGACAATGGCTCCCACCTGATCGTGGCGGGCCACGTAACGGATGCCTGCAATGACAAGCAGCAGATTGCCCCGGCGCTGGAACAGCTGGCGGCGGTGGAAGCGGTGATAGGCAAGCCGGAAGGAATCCTGGCCGATACCGGCTATTTCAGCGCCGACAACGTGGCGCAGTGCGAGATGGCCGAGGTAACTCCGTACATCGCGTCAGGCCGCGACGCGCACAACCAGCCGCTGGCGAACCGGCAGGCACCGGCGCCGGAGCTTCCCGTCGATGCGGACCCAACGGCGAGAGCGAAGCACCGCCTGAAGACGCCGGAGGGCAAGGCGATCTATTCTCGGCGCAAGGTTACCGTGGAGACGGTATTCGGGATCATCAAGGAGGTGATGGGATTCCGGCGTTTCCATCTGCGGGGACTGAGCGCGGTAAGTGGGGAATGGACGCTGATCAGCGTGGCATGGAACCTGAAGCGGATGCACGCTCTCGCAAGCTGAGCAAGAAGAGAAGAAATGCTCTCATCCGGCCCGAAACAGTGCCCTCGCAGGGCCAAAAACGGGCCTTGGGGGTAAGAGAGCCACCCCGGCAACCGAACCGCCTTGGAAATCCCCCCAACCCTGAGCCGGGACCCGGCGCGCTCGCGTGTTGCCTCGGCCAGAATCAGCGCGAAGGCTTCCCTTTATGCCAATTCTAGGTCAAACCCGACAGACTCCTAGAAAGCCGGGCTGAATCAGTACTAGTGTCGCGTCGCTGTTGATTTGGCGAGTTTCTCTTGCCGACCATTCCTGTGGGCGAGGCTTGCATTGTTGCCCAGATATAGTATGTCTTCGTATACAAACAACAAGTGAGCCGGACGTCCGCTGCGAGCTTCGGTCTGCCATTGCGGGGCGTAGTTGCGTAGGCGCGGGAGCATGGCGGGACGGTCTGGCCGAACGAGCAGACGGAGGCAGGCCATGGAAACGAAAGGCAGGAAGCGATACCGGGTGCGGCTGAGCGCGGAGGAGCGAGCGGAGTTGTCCGGGATTGTGAACGGGAAAGCGGCGGCGCATCGCCGGAAGCACGCGCACATCCTGCTGCTGGCAGACGAGGATCGGGAGGATGGCGGACGCACCGACGCGGATATCGCGTCGGTTCTGGGGGTTGGACCCTCCACCGTGGAACGGGTGCGCAAGCGCTGCGTGGAGGAGGGGCTTGAAGCGGCGTTGGAGCGTCGCAAGCAGGTCAATCGCAAGCCGCGGAAGCTGGACGGTGCGGGGGAGGCGAAGCTGGTTGCGCTGGCCTGCTCGGCACCTCCGGAGGGCTATGCGCGCTGGACGCTGCGGCTCCTCGGCGACAAGCTCGTGGAGTTGGAAGTCGTTGACAGCATTCACAAAGAGACAGTTCGGAAGGCGCTAAAAAAAAACAATTTGAAGCCGTGGCGAAAGCAATGCTGGTGCATTCCACCGAAGGCCAACGCGGAATTTGTCTGCGCAATGGAGGATGTGCTGGAAGTCTATCACCGGGAGTTCGACGAAGACACCGTGCTGGTATGCATGGACGAGACCTCGAAGCAGCAGACGAAGGAAACCCGGACGCCGCGCCCGGTCCGGCCCGGTCAGCCCGCGATCGTCGACTTCGAATACGAGCGTAACGGCGTCGCCAACCTGTTCATAGTGTTTGCTCCGTTGCTCGGCTGGCGATGGGTGAAAGTGACCGACCGCCGAACACGGCACGACTGGGCGCATCTGATCCGCGAACTGGTGGACGACATCTTCCCCGGCAAGAAAATCGTTCTGGTGATGGACAACCTGAACATCCATTCCCTTGCATCGCTCTATGAGGCGTTCGAACCGGCCGAGGCCCGGCGGATTGCGGAGTGCCTGGAAATCCACTACACGCCGAAGCACGGTAGCTGGCTGAACCTCGCCGAGATCGAGATCGGCGTCATGGCCCGGCAGTGCCTGGCACGGCGCATTCCCGACCGCGAGCAACTCTGCCGCGAAACCGGCGCCTGGCAGGCGAAGCGCAATCGCGAAAGCGTATCCGTCGACTGGCGGTTCAAGACAGAGGATGCTCGCATCAAGCTGAAGTCGCTATATCCGTCAATCCAATGACGGCGGAACACTAGGCCGCGCGCTACAACTGGCGACGAAGGACGAAGCCGATGTCTTTCTCCGGCAGTTGGCCAATGCGGCGGACTTGCTTAAGGGCCCCGCGCTCAATGCGTTACCCTCAATTGTCGTCGCCAGAAATTTGGGTGCTGTATCTGAGGATGACAGCAGTGCCGCGGAGGCCCTCGTTACAGATATGGTCGCCCGCGCGAACGTAGTCTCCGAGCGTTTGCGCAACAAGCAGGAAGCGGCCCGCTGGCAACTCTATACGCGCGTCGCCGCATGGCACCGCGAACACCACAAGGATGCCATTTTCGAGAACTGCCCGGTATGCGGTACCGACCTGAAGAAGGTGCCGCTTGACGCCCTTCTCAATAAGGACATCAGAGAAGCTTTGCAGCAGTGTGGAGAGGCCGATGCCGATGCGGCAAAGGGCGCAGATGAATGGGAACGCGATGCTGCGCGCGAATTCTTGGAAAAGCTGCCGGAAAGCTTGCGCAGGTTCGCGGACACCGCGCCGCCGGCAGAATTGCTGCGAATTTATCGCAAAGCGTTCGTCGACGAGCTTCTTGCCGAACGCAAATTCGGTGGCGTCTTGCAACCGCTGAAGCGAAACGCGGCGGCAGTGTGGGAGCTTGCGATGACAGAACATCCGTTCCCCGTTGCGCCTGAATCAAAACCTTCAACGTGGCCGGAAGAGTTCGAGAACGGGACACTGGCGAAACGGAGCGCGAATATCGAACGGGTGATCAGGCTGGCGAAGCACCGCACGGCAGGCAAGGATGCCGTAAAGGGGATGGCGAAGCGCTATATCGGCAAGGCGGGGGCGCCTGAAGCCGCAGAAGCCGACATCGAAGCTAAAAGGTTGCCCTTACGTGACCAAATCGAGGCGCTACGGCTGTGTGTGACAAATACGGTGCCCATCCTGTCGCTCTTGCGCCAGCTCGATGAGCTGGAAACGACGCGAAAGAAATACGCAGCTCTCAACCGCCGGCTGGCACGGTTGGGGCAGGCCGCAGACGCGATAGAGACCTTTGCCGGATTTGAGAACCTGGTGTTTCAACAGGCATCCGGACTGATCAGCGCGCTTGATCAGGGTACGCGGGGCTGGCTTGAAAAGATCTACAGCCCCCACTACCGCGGCGGCCCTGCGTATAGCGGGTTCAACGCCGTCGAAGAAAAGGGGCTTGGGCTGCGGGCGGGTATCGGCGGCATGCAGGTTCCCGCCTACAAGATCATGAACGCATCGCAATTGCGGGCTTGCGTCTGGGCCTTTGTCTTCAGCCTGTGGGAACGTGTGCGGTCGAGGATTGGCGGAATCGACTGCATGCTCCTGGATGATCCGCAAATTCATTTCGATCCGATAAATGCGGAGAATCTGGCGGCAGCGATCCCGGAAATGCCGACACACGGCATGCGGCCGATCATTACGTCCAACGACTACCGCTTCCTTGCCGCTGTTAGGGACAAGCTGCCCGACCGATCGACCGGCAGCCCGTCGTGGCACGCGATGATAATGAATCCGATATCAAGCTCGCGGTTGACGGCTGGTGTCAGCCCGGATGTCGAGGAAATTGATGAGCGGAACATGGACTGGCGTGCCGATGAAAATGATGAGGACAAAGCACGCAAGTTCGTCAGTACGGTCCGCATTTTTATCGAGAACCGGCTCTGGGTCCTGCTGGCCACGGACCCGAGGGTCATGCACAAGCCCACACTATCGCGCTTGATCAAGGCGCTGCGGATGGCGCGAAACAACGGCGAACCTCCGTTTGAGGAACCGCCGTTCGAGGCGTTGTTGTCGCATCGGGCCCTACGCGACGCAGCGCCCTTCAATCGGATCATCAACAAGGCGCATCATCGCCCGCGGGACGTTACGCCCCATGAAGCCGGACAGGTCGACGAGGCCTTCAAGGAGATCAACCGTCTATTGCGAAGCTGCTCGGCTTCCTATGCGCGCTTCATGGGACGGCTGGCGCGCGAAGATAGGGACCTGTTTCTGTCCGATTTACCGCCGGCGCCCGCATCGGCTCCCATCGCCAAGGAACCAATGCGGGTGCTCGGGGATGTCAGCGCACGAAGCCGCGCCGATGTCCTCGCCACCGGTGAATCCGAGGAGATCTTTGATCTCACCGGGCTCGGAGAAATTGCGTTCTACGGCGTGAGATCGCCGGGATTGAGTCCCCTCTCCCTGCAGGGCCAGGTTGTCGTCGTGTCGCTCGAAATGGAGGCGAAGGATGGCGATCCGGTGGTGGCTCTGAGCGGAAACAGGATTTATCTGCGCCGCCTGTTGGCCGACAGTCGCGACCCGTCGCGCGTGATCCTGGCCTGCGACCAGACCGGTGCAGAAAGGGTCCCGCCGAGCCTGCTGCTCCCGAGAGCAAGAACGCGGCTATTGTTGGTCATCGGGGTGCTTTACGACCAGGAGAGTTTTGCCGGCAAAGACGAAGTGACCGCAATTCAAGGGAGCAGGTTGCTGGAACGGAATCTTGTCGCTGCGCGCGTCACGGATGACAGCGCTTATCCTGTCATTCGCAGCGGCGATCTCGTGCTGATGGAGGCAGTGGCGAATCTGGACGCCGATCAAATAGGACGCCTGGAGGATCGAATTGTTGTCGCGGTCACAGACAGCGGCAGCGAAAGTTACGCTTATCTCAAACGGCTCGGCGGGCAAGCGGCGGCAGGCATCCGCATACTTGAGAATGTCGGGTGGAAGGGCACCGCACTGACGGTGGCTACCGGCGAAGACGCGGCTTCTTCGGGTATTCCGCCTTTGCAGATGCTTTGGCGAGTTCACGGGACGCTGCGGCGCCCGCGCTAGTATGACCTAATCACCCAACGGGCGTTTTCGCCGATGCGGCCGGCTGAGTATGAAGGAGTGAGCGTCACTTGTACGGGATGGCCGCGTGACGCCCCTCGCCGGTTGGGTATGCAGAACAGCCGATGTATGAAGATGCTGCTCTGATCAAGAAACGCCCTTCGTGGGCGGGTCTGCAAAGACAGGCTGCTGCGTGAACGTGTGTTGAATGCATTTCTGAGGGTATCGTGGTGGCCGCAGCTTAGGTCGCCAGAAAAACGGCCGTTTTTCTGGCGGTCGAGGATCCGTTGAAATGAGGGGCTGAAAAGCATCAGAAAATTCGTTCCGGAAAACAGCGCAAGGTTGTAGGGGGCTCCCTGGTCTAATCTGACGGCCGGTGGAGGGGCATGCCGATCGGCTATACGCGGGTGCCGGTGGCGGACGGGAGCCAGCTCCTGGATCCGCGGCTGGACGCGCTGATCGGACCGGCATTTCGGGTTGAAAAGCAGCATTGGACGGCTATGGGGCCAGCGGATCGCCGGATGTGGCCGAAATTCGCCCCGTACAGGCCGTGAGGGGCTGGGTGCACCGAACCCCTCGGAAGCCCCGGAAAACTGCTGTATGGGGCTTGTGGAAAGGCGAATTTCGGGGACAGCGGGTTCTTGACTCAAATTTCCGCCAGTTACCGTTCGCCAGCAGGATTCCAACCGGAATTTGTCGCTTCAATGCTTGCCAAGCCAGTGCGGTCGACTTGCTCTTTTCAAGAGAGCGGTTTTTGAGAAGCCGTTTACGATCACCGCGCGGCACTGGGCATGAATTTCAAGCCGCAATCTCCGAAATTCCCCTCAAGACGTCCTTTTTCGGGTTCCAGGAGGGTCTGTAACTCGCATGGCGGACCAACTTTCCGTGCAACTACCCGCGCCATGCGAGCTACGGGCCTTCTCCCGAGGCCTTCAGGCGCCGGATCCGGCCGAATTCCTCTCCCATTCCCACAACCGGGTCAGAAAATCCCACGCTTCAAGGCCCGCGGCGGCGGTGAAGACAGCGGTGGGGTGGTCTGCAGGTTGGCGTGGCCCAGGGCGGCCGCGATCGTCGGGAGGGAACGCCGGCGGTGATGGTCGCGATGCTGAAGCCGTGGCGGAGGCCCTTCGGGCAGGCTTGGGGCCCTCGATGCCGACCTCGGACATGATCCGAGGAATCCTCCGGTGGGCGGTCGCCTGCGACCAGGGCAAGATGGACTTTCCCGCGGGCTTCATCACCGGCGTCGAGCGGAGTGCGTGGACGAGTTTGAGGGCGCGGAGCAACTCGGGAGGGGCGGAAACCTCGCGCCAGCGCGCGGCGCGGCACTTCGGGGTTCAGATCCGGGTCGAGGCGACCTCAAGGAAGCGCTGGCACTCATCGGCGGCGAGGTATTTGCGGCCGCAGGCGTCGACGAGTTGGAGCCTGCCAGGGGTTCTCTGAGCTCGGGAAACTCCGCTATCGCGGCCTGTAGGGCATCCTCGGCGGGCCGCCGCAAATGAGCACTATGTAAATTGTCTCACGGGGTTACAGGTTTCACAGGACGCTGTATTCTGTACTCCGTCCTTCCGGCTAGGAGTAGAAAATGTCATTGCTGCCAACTGTACAACAGTTAACGCCAGCTGATGACGGACCAAAAATCCTCTTGCTTGACCTGCAAAGCACACTTTCCGCGAATTTTGCATGAGCGGCAGCTCCTATTCTGCAACTGCCAAGATGTCTCAGGCGTTCATTGCTGTCGCCGTGAGTAGCGGACTGAGACCAACGCCGGCAACCATGGAAGGGAGATCTCATGCTTAAGGTCATGAGGAAGATCCTGCTGTATTTCCTGCTGCCCGTGTTTGGCCTTGCGGTGCTGGGCGCGATCGTTGGGTCGGATGAGGAGGTGGCCTTGGATCCCGCCGACCAGCAGGAGCAGATGACTGTAGACAGCCAAGGGGAGGTTGGACGGAAGCCAAGTTCGCAACCGGAACCGGACCCCACCACGGTTGTTGCGGCGGCCGAGGAGGTCGAACGGCCTCCCGTCGCCCACGCACTCACGACGTTTGCCTGCAAGGAACACCCTATTTTCACATTGTCGTATGACGCACCGGTACAGGTCCGTCGCATCGCGAAGGACACTGTAGAGAAGATGGGCATGAACGTTGGGCCGCTCGACGCGCTGCCAGCAAACAAAAAACGATCTTGGTATTTCTCGAGTTCAGGGCCCACGGCGCTTTCAGTTCTGTCACGGGGCGAAGACTGGACCTGGTTCACATATGGCGACACCGTGAAGTTCAGAAAGCGCGACGACATCCAAGGGCTCAAGATCTATGAAGTCCTCGATGTCAAGCCTCGCCTTAAGGAAGGCAAATTGGTGCTGAATCTCGAAACGGACTTGCCTGACGAAGCGGAGGTCACGGTCGAGATATCTCGCAGCTACGAAGCGAAGGGGCAGGATGGAGGGAGCGAATCCTACTCGCATCAATATTTCCGCGAGTGTGGGACGATCGCGCGGTGGAAGGCCAACGAGACGATTCCGATAGACGAGGCTGTGTGGGGTCAAGCCCTCAAAGAGCAGCAGGACAAGATGGGCCGTCTCGGGAAGGACATGGCGTTCGAGATTGTCGCGATCAACGACCGCATCACCGTCTCGGTGAGCGGTGGAATATCGACTGCTTTTGGCTCATCTCTCCAGCGGTTGATGGATGAGGGCGGCGTTCTCAAACCACGCAAAGCGTTGGCCGGACAAAGCCTTCATGTTTCTTGGGATGCGCTGGAAGTTGGCAGGGCATACCGGTTCCTCCAGACGGGAGTTCCCCTTATGCCTCGAAGAGGGGTTGATGGAAAGCTGATCGGAACAATGGTGCGACTCACCGACAAAGTAGTTGTGTAAGCGTTCGTTCAGCACGTGATGATTTCAATCATTCGTTGAGTCTGCGCTTCCAGTCTCTGCGTAGCGGCTGCAGCCAGATGGTTTTTTTAGTGAGGGCGCATTCATGTTTTGTGTCGTAGCGGCCGCGTCCGCTGGTGGTGCCGATACAGGTCCAGTTTGCGGCCTTGTAGATGGTGCCGGCAAAGCGCGGTGTTTCGACGAATGTTTCCATCAGGACGGGCTCGACATTATAGCGTTGGGTCCAGTCGCCGGGCAGTTGTCGGCGCAGCATCGACAGGATGTGGGATCCGAGGTTTGGGATGACGATCCAGGGCAGTAGAAGCAGACGGGACTGATTGACCACGAGATGGAGATTGCGCGCCCGGGTCTCCGGGCTCCATCCGATGGCGTGGTCGCGCGGCGCGGTCTTCCAGGCTGCTGCTGCCATGCCGATCATGGCGAGGGAGGCGCCGTGGCGGTCGACCACGGTATAGCGCATCTGGGCACCGGCCATCGGCTTGTATCCGAGATAATGGTAGCGCGCGATAAACTGCTTCCACAGTAGGGCGTTGTGGCTGGTCCGGTCGAGGACGGGGACGAGGCTGAGCGGCCGCACCGCCTCGATGGTCGCGGGCGGCGGCGGCAGCGGTGGTTCGCTCTCCGGCCCGAAGACGACCGGTCTGGGCGCATGGCGCGGGCGTCGTGGCGGCGGCAGGACGATCAGCCCGTCGCGATGCATCGCCAGCAGCGCGCAACGCGCCATCATGTCCCGCAACCCGCCGTCGGGCTTGACCCAGCCGACCCGGCGGCAGAACGCCCGCGACAGGTGAGCTCGGGTCAGCTTCGGATCCTCGGCAATCAGATCCCGGATCAGCGCGATCTCGACCTCGGTGAAGTCGCGCCCCGCATAGCGGCATGTCGGTGCCGCGCTCACGCGCGAAACTCTGCCTGGCGCGCCTCGTCCATCGTCCAGGGCAGCCACGGGCCGAGATCTTCCGGCGGGCGGCCACCATTGGCGGCACAGGCAGACAGCCACGCCTCAAGCCACGGCAAAACCGCAACGTCGTTGACCTCAAGCGTGCGGACCACCGTAAGCATCGTCGCCATGCCCTCTGCGCCGGCCTTGCTGTCCGAGCCCAGCGACAGCTTCCGGCGGATGACCTCAAGGCGGAAGCGGCGTTCAGCGAGATTGTTGTCGAGCGGAACCCGGGGATCGTCGAGGAACCGGGACAGCCCCCGGCGATGACGCAGCAGAGACTGCAACACCTTCCCCTGCGGCGACGCATCATCAACGGTGGCAAGCTCCCGTTCCGCCTCCATGAAGACCTCCCCGAGGACGCGGGACAGACGGAAGTGCATCCTCAGATACCTCCTGTCAGGCGGCCTGCCGGGATCGTGAAATCGCAAGCGCTGCGCGTTCAACCTGTACAGGCGCCGGATCCGGGCCAGCCATTGGTCCTTCCAGTCATCAAGGTCGCCACGCGCCGCCGCCGCCTTGATGAAATCCCTCCTGACATGGGCCCAGCAGAATGCCAGGACCAGCTGGCCCGCCGCCAGGCGGGCCAGCTTCTTGTAGGCGCTATAGCGATCGCATACCAGGATCACGCCCTTGCGCAGCCCTCCGAGCAAGGTCGCGGCGGCCGCCGCGCTGCGCGATGCATCGACATGCAGATACACTGCATCCACGCAGGTCGCGATCCACAGCCAGGCGCGGCTGGACGAGCCCGTCGCGGCGAACTCCCGGACCCGCCAGCCGGTCTCGTCGGCGTGGACCACCGGCGCCTGTTGGAGATGCTCAAGGATCGCCGCCGACAGCGGCGCAAACAACACCACCATCCGACCCAGCCCGTCCGAAAGCGTTCCCGGTGAGATCGACAGGCCTTGCGCCTCAAACCACGCCGCGACCCGCCGCAAGGGACGGTTGGCGACGCAAAGCTCGAACAGCAGCCGCGTCCAGACACTGATACCGAACGCGGTTCCCGGAAACAGGCGCGGCACGGGTGGGGCCGACACCTCTTCAGGCGTGTCAGAACACTGGCAGGTCTTGCGCCAGCGGGTCCGGTCGATGACCCGCACATGAGCTTTGACCGCGACTTCGATCAAGTCCGATGTGTGCGATCCGTTGGCCACCCGGGGCGCGCCGCAGCACGGACAGTCCAACGCCTCGGGCGGCGGGTCGTGAACCTCTTTCTTGCGGGCCAGTTCGGGGCGCGGTGTGCGCCCGTGGGTCTCGCCGCCAGGCCGTGGGCCGCGCTTGCCGCCGGTCTTCCCCTTGTGCTCCGGCCTCGTCTTGCGGCCCTGTTCGCTCTTGCGACCGAACTGCGCGCGCGACAGGGTCTCAATCTGCGAGCGCAGGTCGTCACGCTCGCTCTCGACCTCCTGCAGCTGCTTGCGCAGGGCTTCGCTCCCGGTCTGCAGCCGGCCGTTCTCGATCCGCAGGGACGCGATCGTGCTGCGCTTGCGCGTGTCAACGCCGATGTCGGCAAGAAGGGTCTCAAGACGAGCGACCTCCGAGCGCAGATGCAACGCATCCCCGGACACACCGCGCAAGTCCTTCGCTTCCGCCCGCACCGCCTCGAGCGCGTTCCGGGCTCGACCCCACTGCGCTTTCCAGTACTGCGCCTCGCAGTGCGCCTGAACCTTCTCCCGTTTGAGCCGTTCGCTACGCCCGTCCGCAGTATCCGCGCGGCGCTTCTCTTCCTCGTGAAGCCGCCGCCAAGCCTCCGGAGCGCCAGACGGACAAGCAACCGCAGTGTCGTCCGCGACCAGATCCAAAACCGGGCCCGCCGCCATCATCAAGTACAATCTTTCCTCAACATGCCTCCCGTGTTAGCGCATGATGAGCAAAGTTGCCAGCCCTTAACGAATCACGCGAAAAGAAAAACCAGCCGTCACGTGCTGAACGAACACTTACGTAGTTGTTGTTCAAGCTGTGGAAGACAGCGTTCCCAACTCTTTCTGGTACCTGGTGTCAGTGGATGGTCAGTGGGGCTGGGTCAATGGCGATGCGTTGCTGGGGAGCGGTGCGGTGCGCATTCCTTCCCGTGGCGAGCAAGACCCGGAGCAGCTTAGGTACCGTCGGGAGATCGCGGAACATGTCCTCAAGCCCTGCTTGTTCCGTGCTTACGAAAAGGCTGTCCGTTCAAATGCAGTCCGGCAAAGCAATTCCATGAAATCGGAGATGATGCGGGCCATGATCGACGCGTCGCATGACATGTTGGCCGAATTCATCAAAGAGGCGACAGATCTCGGGCTCGGTCTTCTGCCGCTGCCTGACCGGATGGATTTCTACCGCAAGAGCCGAGATCACTGCATCGCCGGAACGTGATGTGTGAAAATAGAACCCTATTCAATGTCCAAGTGCTAAACCCTGAAGAACTGCTGAACGCGACCCTGGTCGGCCAGCACCTCGCGGAGCGCGACTGCATTCGCCACTTGTTGGCCATGAACTCGTCGGACGTCATGGTGGCATCCGTGCAGACACGCGGCGTTGACGGTCATGTTGCGGACCCGGTTCGGATGTCCTTGCGCACATTCCGGCTGTTGGTTTCTGGGTCCGGGGTTTCCAGCGGCAGGCCTGCCGGTCGAGGAACTCTTCGGCGAAGGCGGTCACGGGATGGCTCAGCGTCCGGAAGCAGCCGTCCTTGTTCGCCGGTTCGATAAACTTGGCGATCAGCCTGCGGGCCTTCCGTCGCGCCTCGGGGATTTTCATGTTGTCGGCGTTCCGATGGGGTGCCCGCACAGTCTCCCGATGGTGCTCCGTCGACGACCAAATCAAAGTGAGGCCGAGAGAGTAGATTCTCATTGATCCACATTCGTGCTCATGGCTCGAAACGCGTGCAGAGAGGGGAGCAGGTGTCGAGAGACGCGAAGGGGAAACAACGTGAACGTGACTGACAGGCGAACACGGAGAAGCACGCAGCTCAGCGGCGCTTCTTGCGTCTCTTGCGAACTCGACGGGGGGGCGTGAACTCAGAAGTGCTTCGGAGGCTGGAGGCGCAGTTACGGCTTTGTGCCGGCGACGAGAGCGGAGCCACCTGCGAGTGAGAGTGAACAGACCTCCAGCGAGAGTGACGACACCACCGATGAGGGCTCCATACGCCAGCACAAAGGACTGCTGAAGAGCCAGCCCCCATTGGCGGGCAACGAAAGACCCAAACGTCTCACGAAGAGTCAACCGACCCGCGTATCCGGCTCGAGACGTGGTGCGTCCATCATCGTGGACTACAGTCTTCTGAGACAGGCCGAAGGCGGCGTCTTTGACGTGAAAAGGGTACTAGCCAGATTCGTGCAGAAATACACGGTAAGGGTTCGCCTTTGAAAATGGCAAACGCCGTTGATCCCGTCAGAATCCGAGATATCGCAGGTCAACCCGAAGTGTCCAGAACAAACGTGCGTTTCCTTTAGACAGAACCTTGCCTGCTTCGGATGCCAACGTTTCCCGCCCGCGCCTGATCCGAGACGCCAGCTTTCTCGAGGCTGACTTGCGCGAGATCGCTCGCCGCCGTGGCCGTCGCAACCGGCTTGGATTTGCGTACCAGATTGCCTTCGTGCGCGTTCTCAGGAGGTTTCCCCGCAACTGCGGGCCAGGGTCCGCCGAGGTCTGCTGAAGGTCGAACAACTCCGTGCCCTCGCACGCGAAGTCCATGATCAGATGAAATCCTGTTCTCGTCTGACCCTGATTCTCGCCAGCATCATCTATTGGCAGGCCAAGGAGGTCTCGAGAATGACCGCCGCGCCGGATTTTCCCTTCGACCGGAACTTGCTTCGACATGTAAGCCCGATCGAATGGAAGAACATCATTCTCTACGGCGAGATCAAGATTGACCCTGTCAAGCTGAAGATGCGCAGCTCTTAACGTGTATTTCAACACGAATCTGGCTAATACCCTAATGTGGGTACGCCGACGTTTCACGATCTGGCGGCTCATGTGCGCCACGTTCGTCCGGGGATGCTGAAGCGAGCTCAGCTGGCCGATAGCCTGCCGGGCGCCGGAATCTTAAGGCCTGACGGCTGGTAAGGGTAACCTCGCATACGGACTCGGGTAGGTGTGCGTCGACTGGGGATCGCGAAAGGTTTGGCCTCGGCGGGATGATGAGCGGGCGCCGCTGTCGGTTGCTTTTCTTGGCGGAGTGAGAAGAAATGACTAGCGCTGGCAGGCGTGCATCCTTGGTTCAAAATCTTGAACGAGAGTCCGGTGGTGGCATGACGCTCCATATGGCCAAACGTCAGCGTGACGGTGTCGACGGCAGAAGGATCGATTGCACGATTACCGGGTATTGCCAGACTCGCATTTTCGACTTTCCCGGCGTGATGCTGACCGAAGATTCGGAGGTCGGTCCCCATGTTATCTCTGAAGAGAACGGGTTTCGCGCCACGATCGCTTCGGATCTTGAGTGCTACTTCGAGTCGGTCAGCACGTCACGGCATCATTCGATAGACCGGTCCCTGCGGATTGGCGTTGAGAATCTGGCGCGCACGAGGAGGGAGCGCAGGCCATCGGGAGAGTTGGCCCTAAACGCACATAGGTACCGATTCCGCCATAGGGAATTTCATTTTGCGCTGAACTGGTTGGGGAATTGCCGATTTGGCGGCTCCCAGTTTTCCGGGATGATCCGGAGCGCAGATTTTGGGGGCAGGACGCCGGTGTTGTCCTGCAGCCTCTGGTTGGAGGGAACCCGATCCGGTTCGCCGGGCTGCGCAGGTCCTGTACCGCATCCATGACGGATTGGGAAAAGTCGAAGTTAAACCATCCCATAGGATGTTGTTTATTCATGGAATTCATATTTTCCTCGAATGCGGGCAGATGATGGCCGAAAACGAACCCAGAACCATCGGATACCTTCGCGTCTCCAGAGAAAGCCAGGATCCGGAGAAGAACCGGGCCGATATCCTCACTCTTGCCAACAGGGAGGATCCGAAAGAACGGAATCCGGAATCCCAGGGCATGAAATCCTATGGCGGAATCGGTACCTATGTGCGTTTAGGGCCGTCATGGAGTGCCTCTTGTAGGCTCATTGCATGGCAGATGAACGGACTACGCCGAAGGCAGGATCGGTTCTGCAACTGAAAGTCAGGCTGCTGGGGATCAGCCCGATGATCTGGCGACGTTTGCTGGTGCCGGAGACCATGTCACTGCATGAACTTCACGGCGTGCTTCAGGTGGCGATGGGATGGGATCCACCTCTTCCAGTTCAACATCCGGAGCATCATGCATTCCATACCCTACCTGCACGGGCCGGCTGGCGTGGACGTCCCCTTGTCTGACTTCCGGTTTCGCCGGAACGGGAAGTTTCGCTACATCTACGACATGAATTGCTGGTGGGATCACGAGCTGCGGGTCGAAGATCACATATATGGTGTCCCGGGCAAGCGTTATCCGGTCTGCATCGGCGGTTCCAGGGCCTGCCCGCCGGAGGACTGCGGTGGCACCGATGGCTACTTCGCAGGGCAGCGCGACGCGATGGGTTTGGATGCCATGGAAGATTTTCTGTTTCTCTCCGACTTCGCCGAGCAGGCAATGGTTGAGAAAGACCCGTCCGGGTTCGAGGACGAGGACATATTCTGTCGCGTTGAGATGGCATCGGAACGCTGCAGGTCCCGTGCCCTGTTCCTGGCGGACAGGTTTCGCCGCGGGCCGATCAACAAGCGGTTCCGCGCAAATGAACATCTGCGGCTCATGCATCGGCAGATGACGTTTGCATGACGTGGCGATGGTCCCCGGACAACAGATCCGCAGCGAACGCCCCGACAACTTCACCATGACGATCCCTGACAGTTCTCAGCAGGTCGCATCCGGCCGGGTCGGCGACCTGATCAAACTTGCGCCGCAGCATGGCGATGCTGGTCTCGGCATAGATGCGTGTCGCGCTGATGTCGGCATGGCCGAGGAACTTCTGGATATCCGCGATATCCATGCCGATCGCGAGCAACCTTGTCGCCATGGTATGTCTCAGCAGGTGGGGATAGATCTGTTTCCCGATCCCGGCCTCACGCGCGATCTCTCGCACGATCTGCCCGATGCGCTGGCGGGAATAGACACGCAACCCTCCGGCGCCCTTCTCGCGGCTGACGAACAGGGGTCCGGATCTCCGCTTCCCGATGTGCATGGACAGCAGACGGGCCAGTTCGGTTCTGATCGGCACCTCGCGCCGCTTACCGCCCTTGCCATTCTCGATGACGATCATCCGCTCGCCGAGGCTGACATCCTCGACCCAGAGAGCAATGAACTCCGACACCCGCGTCCCGGTTTCCAGCAGGGCCTGCACCATGAGGCCGACCGGGCCATCGGCGGGCATAGGCCGCATCGATGAACCGGAGCTGCTCCTCTATCGTCAGGCGGGACGGAGCGGTGCGCCGTTCCTTCGGTGCCTTCAGGCCGGCCTTTGCCCGCGCGGCTCAGGGATGATCCCGACGGTGCGCTTGTGGCCTGGGTCGATCATGAGGAAGCACTGTGTTCCGGCGCCTTGAAAGAAGGATCGTTGCCGAACGCCTGGAGAAAGGGTTTGTCGAAAGGGACGGAACCGATGTGGACGGATTTATCAGTTTCAGACATCAGGACTTCCGACAATTTACCTGACGTGCTGGCACGGCTACAGCGGTGTTTGCAATAGAAGCGTTCGCGTTCCAGCAGGTCATTCGGAACCGTAGGGCAACTCGTCACCGCGTTTTGCCAGTCATTGAGTTCCAGCAGCTTCGAAAAGGAAAGCAGTTCACAGCAGGTGCATTTCTCTCTCAGAAATACTCGGAAATTCAACCCCTTAGGTTGCGCTCTGGCAAGCTGTATCAACGTTACGTGTCGTGATGTCTGAGTTTCTCGCTGAGCGTCCAGAACAGGCGGAAGTCGCGAAGGGGATATTCCTTGGAAAATCACCTGGAGGCAGTGTTCAGGGCGAACGGGATCGCATACGTGCGGGGGGCCGAGACGGAGAACAGGCACAGGCCGGATTTCCTGTTCCCCAGCGGGGAAGCCTACCGGGCGGCTCCTGCCGTCGGATGTGCTTGTCTGGCCATGCTGGGAGCGAAGTCCACCTGCAAGGATCGCTGGAGGCAGGTTCTGGCCGAAGCATCGAAGATCCCGAGAAAACATCTTCTGACGCTTGAGCCGGGGATATCCGAATCACAGACGGCCCAGATGGAGGCGTCGGATCTGCAACTCGTTGTACCGCAATCGATTCAGGCCAGTTATACGGAAGGGCAGCAGGTCTGGTTGTGGAATGTGCGGGATTTTCTTCTGGAGGTGAAGGCCAGGGCGGAAAAATGGTCGCCGTCGGAAAGCGGCCGCCTGTTCCATTGATGACGATCGGTGGCAGGCGGGTCAGTACCAGATGCGCAACGCGGTTGGCGCGATCGGGCGAATGGGCCCGGAAATCCGGTGAAATGGCCGAAGCGTTCGCGGTGGATCGCCGAAGAGGCCGAAATTCGTCCCGTACAGGCCGCGAGGGGCTGGGTGCGCCCGAACCCCTCGGAAGGCCCGGAAAACTGCTGTATGGGGCTTCTGGAAAGGCGAATTTCCGGGAAATTGGGCTTCAGACTTAAATTTCGGCGAGTCTCTGCTCGTCGGCAGGATGCCGGCGGAACTTGTATCTTCAATGCTTGTCAAGCCGGAACGATCCATCACTCCTTCTCAAAGAACCGTTTTGAGAGGCCATTTGGGACCACCGCGTGGCATTGAGGATGAATTTCAAGCCTCGATCCGTCGGAATTTCCTCCAAAACGCCCTTTCCAGGGTTCCAGAACGGCCCGTAGCTCGCATGGCGGACCAAGTTTCCGTGTCATTGCCCACGCCATGCGAGATGGAGTAGAGCCAACACTATGGGCTCTTCGTCGCCCACCGGCGGGCCTACGCGTCGGTGCCGGAGGACATCCCGGCCGACACGCTCACCCTGGAGCACGCGTTCGCGCTGCTGGACGGGATCCCGGGGCGCCGGGGGCGCGCCTGAGGCCGGCGGGGCGCGGTTGCTGGAGATCAGGGCTCGCCCGGGGCACCCGGCCGGGGCATGCGGTAGCCGACGCCGCGGACGTTGAAGATCCAGGCCGGGCTCGCCGCGTCGTCGCCGAGCTTCTGGCGGAGCTGCTTGACGAAAGCGCGCACGACATTGGTGTCGCCGTTGCCCCGCCCGGCCCAGACCCGGTTCAGCAGCGTCTCGGAGGTCGTGACCCGTCCGGCGTTGAGCGAGAGGGCGCGGAGCAGCTCGTATTCGGTGGCGGTGAGCTCGACCTCGCGCGCGGCGACGGTGACCCGGCGCCGGTCGTAGTCGATGGCAAGGTCACCCAGCACGAACGGCTCGGGGTCGGCGCGCCGGCGCAGCACCGCCCGGATCCGCGCCGTCAGCTCTGTCGGCGAGAAGGGTTTGACGATGTAGTCTGACGCGCCCGCCTCGAGCGCCCGCGCGATGGTCTCGTCGCGGCCGTAGCCCGAGATGAAGATCACCGGCAGGTCGGCGAGCTCGGGGATGGTCTGCATCAGCTCGATGCCGTCGGTCCCTGGCAGCATCAGGTCGAGCAGGACCAGTGCGGGCTTCTCGGTGCGGATGATGTGCCCGAGTTCGCCATGGTCGCCGGTGACCAGCGGGGAATAGCCCGCCTCGGCCAGCGTGTCGCGGACATGGCGCAGGGTCTGCGGATCGTCGTCGACCACCAGGATGCGGTCGGGCTCGCGTCCGTGCCGGGGCGCCTGCCGGCCAGGGGCGGTGCCGGGGGCGGCGTCGGGGGCGCCGACGCCTGCCTCCCCTGCGACCGGGAGCGTGAAGGTGAAGCGGGCGCCCAGGCCGGGCCCGCCGCTCTCGGCCCGGATGCGCCCGCCATGGGCCTCGACCAGCCCCTTGCAGATGGCAAGGCCCAGCCCCGACCCGCCGGTCCGGGCCCCGCGCTCGCCGCCGGCTGCGCCGGAATACTTGCGGAACAGTTGCGCCAGGCGCTCCGGCGGGATGCCCCGACCCTCGTCGGCGACCGAGACCGCGACATGGACCCCGTCGTGCTCGGCCGCGATCCGGATCGGCGAGGACTCCGGCGCCTGGCGCGCGGCGTTGGCGAGCAGGTTGTTCAGCACCTGCTCGACGCGCTGGCGGTCGGCCATGACGCGCGGCAGGTCCGGCGGCAGGTCGATCGTCACCGTGTGGCGTCCGCCGCCGGAGAGGAAGGTGGTGCGCGCCCGGTCGACCAGCGCCGCCACCTCCGAGGGCTCGGGCGAGACCGAGAGCATGCCGGTGTCGATGCGCCCGGCGTCGAGCAGGTCGGCGATCAGGTCGATCATGCGGTCGGCCTGATCGTCGACGATGCGGATGAACTCGCGGGTCTCGGCCGGCGCGAACTGCCGCGAGGAGCCGAGCAGCGCGCCGGTCGATCCCTTGATGGAGGTCAGCGGCACGCGCAGCTCGTGGCTGACCATGCCGAGGAACTCGGCGCGCTGGCGCTCGAGCTCCTCGAGCGGCGCGAGGTCCTGCATGGTGACCACCACCGACGCGACCGCGCCGTCCACGGCATGAATCGGGGTGGCGTTGACCAGCGTGGTGATGCTGCGCGCGTCGGGGACCGAGAGCGCGATCTCCTCGGCGCGCACCGTCTCGGCGCCGCTCAGCGCGCCCGCGAGCGGCAGCTGGTCGAGGGCGATCTCGCGGCCGTCGGCGCGCCGGCAGGTGATGACCTCAAGCAGCTGCTCCGCGGACTGGCCGGGGCTGCACAGACTCTCGACGATCCGCCTGGCCTCGCGGTTGAGCGAGACCGGGTGGCCGGTGCCGACGTCGAACACCACGACGCCGACCGGCGAGGTCTCGATCAGCGCCTCGAGGTCGGCCCGCGCCCGCTGCTCGGCGCGGTAGGTCCGCGCATTGGCGATCGCGGTCGCGGCCTGCGAAGCGAACAGCACGAGGATCTCCTCGTCCTCGTCGGTGAAGGCCTCCCCGCCCTCCTTCTCGACCAGATAGAAGTTGCCGACATGGACGCCGCGATGGCGCATCGGCGTGCCCTGGAAGGTCTTCGACGGCAGCCGGTCGGTGGGGAAGCCGAGCGCCTGCACATAGGCCGGGACGTCGGCGATCCGGAGCGGCCCCTCGAGGTCGCGGAAGTGCTCGAATAGCCGCGGGCCCTCGGACCATTCCACCATGGCCCTGTGCTCCTCATCGGTGAAGCCCGAGGTGACGAAGTCCTGTGGCGCGCCCGCCTCGTCGATGGTGGCGATGGCGCCGAAGCGGGCGCCGGTCAGCGATCGGGCGCTCTCGACCACTTCGCGGAGCACGGTCTCCAGGTCGAGGCTCGCGCTGATGCGCAGGCTCGCCGCGCTGAGCGCCGAGATGCGCTCGCGCAGCGCCGCGATCTCGCGGCGCTGTTCGTCCGGAGCGCTCACCGCCGCACCCCGGTGGGGGGCCGAATCGGCGTGCCGGGCCCGGGAGCTGGATCGGGGGCTGGATCGGCCCGGCCGGGCCGAATCGGTGTGCCGAGCCCGGGGGCTGGATCGGCCCGGCCGGGGCGATTCGGCGGGCAACGCGGCGAAATACCGGTAGAATTCACTTTATCCATACTCCAATGATGCGATTATTTGCACTTATTTCACACAAGTTTGGGTAATATTACAGGCAATTCGTGCGGACGCGGCGATGGCGGCGGTACGGGAACGGTGCGCTTGAGCCTGGACCGGGCGCTGTCGGGCGGCGAGGCGGGGAAGCTGACGCTGCATGTGTGCGACACGCCGCTTGGGTTCGGGGATGCGACCCGCGATGCGTCGGGTCATCACTACGACTGGTCGGGCACCGGTCTTGACTGGTCGAGGCAGGCGTTGCGCAGCCTGTATGTGAGCCGGGACGCGGTGCTGCCGACGCTGAGCGCGGCGGTGTTGACGCTGGCGCTGACGTTCAGCGAGGCGCTCGATGAGGACGCGGAGCCTGCGGCGCGCGCGTTCACGGTGCGGGCGGGCTCGAATCCGTCGGCGGTGTCGGTCGTTGGGCGCACGGTGACGCTGGCGCTGGCGACGTCGACGATCAGCACTACGAGACAGCATGAAACCCGCGTGGGTCATGGGCTGCGTTGAGTATTTTGATGGAGCCGGATGAGGTCATGATGGAAGGGCTGGAAACAGCGGGGAAGAATCTGGCCAGGAAGATTCCCAAGGAGGAATTGCTGAGCTTCAAGCCGACCGGTCGGGTGGTCCCGGTGGACAACCTTGCAAAGGAATTCGGCCTGATGCGAGACGCCTGCGGCAGGAAGGTGACGCCCGAAATCCTGGGGAGGATTTGCAGGAAGAGTGGTACGCACCTTGTCAAACTGGTCAGCCCCCGGGTGGACGGGGATCATGCGGTCCTGCGTTTCGGCCCTGCAGGGGAAAGCAAGCGTTTTGCGCTCTTACCTTCCGTGAACGCGGCTGACATCCCTTTTGCCAAGATCATTTTTCGTCCGCTCGAGATCATGGGACACTCGCCGCGGTCCCTCGTTGAGCACGTCATGAACCCTGACGACATCTCCGAAAGGGTTTGCTCCGCGTTCGAAGCCGCGTTCGGGGCAGAAGGACTGGATGCGATCAGGTCCGCCCTCTTGGGCTCCGCTCCGGTCGTAACGAAGCTGTTGGCGGGGGAGTTTCCAATCGTTTTCATCCCGTCACCCAAGGGGGGAGATCTTCAAGTGACCCCGGTTTCCCCGGCGGCCTCTTATATGGGGATGAAGGATGTAACGAACCCATATTTCAAGAAGCAGGAGCGTAACGCCCCCCGCGTTCCTCGAGGCCGTTGGCACTGGCAATCGGTCAGCGGGAAGCCACAGAACATTTCCGGTGCAATCGGCGGCCAGCGGAGAAGGTTCCTCGCAGAAATGCCTCGCAGCATGGACCCGTCGGAAGCCGAACTGTATCGATTTGTTCTTGGTGGGGAGTTCCCGCGTTGGAGAGAAAGGGATGTGGACATCTGGATCCTGCGCTACGCGGACCGGCTCGACGAGGGCCGGGAGTTCAACAACGCGGACACCCGCGCGGGACTTGATCGGCTTGCGGACATTCTGATCCGGGACGCAAACGAGTTCGCAGCAGAGACCATGGAGTACGCGGAGCGCTTCGCGGACGCCGAGCATATCCCGCGCGAGAAGCTGGAAGCTCCTCCGCGTGCTGCACAGATCCTTCTGCGTCGCCCGTGGTCTCGAGGTGGGTTCGACCGGGCACGAAGGGCGCTCAACAGCGCCCATTTCGACCACCGCGAGAAACTCTATCGGAAACCAGGGGGCGACTGATCCATGCTCTTTGCGATCGAGAACCTTCGAGCGAGCCGCGTGAACCTGCTGATGAACGACTTCGCGGCGGGGCTGCCGAGTCCGCTGTCCTTTCTCGGTCTGGGTGATGCGGTTGTCCGGGATTTGGGGCTGGCCCCCTGGAGCGCGCGGACGCTTCCTGTTCTACACCGGGTCTACGTCTCTCAGGGACGCACGAAGCCGGAGATGGAGAACAAGTCAGATGTTTTCACTCCGATCGAGACGATGGAGGATCTGACCGGGACGGTTGAGGTCTCCGTGCTTCTCGACCTGCCAGGGTACGACAACGACATCGAAGTGCGCAACTCGCTGTATGGCCGCAGGATCGCGGGCGGGACGATCCAGAATGAAGAGATCCGCGTGGAGACGGTCACCCGGGACGGGGCTGTGTTCCGGAAGCTGGGCCGGGGATACGCCATGATCCGACCGGAAACGAGGGAGCGTCGAATGATTTCAACCGGCTCGCAGAAAAGCCTTGCGGCAATCGCGACGCTGCTGTTCCCGGCAGAGCGACCGCCGGGGTTTGGTTGGGTCGTTCCGGTGGCGGTCGGACATCATTTTCTGGAGGATCCGGACAGCGCACCGAAACGGATCCGGACGCGGTGCCGTGATGTGCCGCATGTATTCACCGAGCCGGTACTCGGGATTGCCGAGTTGGTCTCTGTTCGCAACGAGAGGCTCACCAAGCTGGGTGAAGAGAGTCTCGACAAGCTCCTTTGGTCCTGGACGGCGCGGGGCGAGTACGTGCTCGGCCACCCCGCCTACCATCCTGAAATCCACGACAGCCTGAAGGATGTCCATCATGCCTAATTCGCCAAGAGCCGCGGCATTTTCTTTTGAGACCGGAATGCTCGCCTATGCTCGCTCAATCCAGATCACAGAAGGGCTATTCTTCGGAACAAGGGGTCAGAAGGACACGAGGAGCCGGACCCCGATCGAGGTACTCGAAAAGGGGGTGCGCGGCCAGTCTTCCGAGGACAGGGCGGCTAACCCGGGTCTTAGCAACCCACAGTCCGTTGAATTCGCGGTCATTCCTCAGGGGCACGACGGGGTCGAGCTGGAGTTTTCCTTGCGTGTCATGCCATTGGCCATGAAACCCCACGCTTGTGGTAACACGGAGGTGGGTGAAACCTATCGACGACTGGCAGAAGAATACCGGCGAGCAGGCGGGTTCCGCACGCTCGCGGAGTTGTACGTCTGGAACATCGCGAACGCCCGCTTTGCGTGGCGTAACCGCTTCCAGTCCGACGAGATGTCCGTAACGGTTGAGTGCAATGAGGAAAAGATATGTTTCAATCCGTTCAAGCTGAACTTGGACCGGATGGCAAGCATTGCCGACCTGCGAGCGGCTACGATATTCGGGACCGAAGAGCATCTGGATAAGCTTATCGACGGGGTCGCCGAGGGCCTCTCCGAGACGAGCCCGAAGCGACCGTTCAGCGCGAAGGTGATTTGGGCTGCGAAGATGGAACCGGGCCAGGAGGTGTTTCCGTCTCAGGAGTACGTTCGCGAGGAGAAAGCGAACAACAACCTGAGCCGCGTTTTTGCAAAGCTGCCCATTCTCTTCGCGAATCACCAGATCCAGCAGGCCTCTATGCATTCTCAGAAGATCGGTGCCGCTCTGCGTCACATCGATATATGGCACGGCGACGATGCGTATGACGCGATCGCGGTGAACCCTTACGGGGGCGTGCAGGAGACCAGCGCGGTGCTGCGTAATCCGAAGACGAAGAAGAGCTTCTACGACATTCGGGCCAGGGCGGATGTGCTCCTTAGGGGGGTTGAGGCCGCCGAACGCGCCAATGATCTGAGTGGAGATGTTCATTTCGTCATGGGGTGCGATTCTCGCATGGCGGGCATTTTCGTGGATTTGTCAATTTACAAGTTTTGCGCCCATAGCACGATCAAGCCGCCGCTTTGTGTGAGTTTGGGAAGCGGTTGTCATTTTCTGCGGGCGTTTGCTTGTGGTGATCGAGTATGGCAGTCCAGGCGGCGTCGAAGCGCCCGGACTTGACGAGCGCTCGGAAGGCGAGGACGGCCTTGCCTCCCTCCATTCCCCAGCGCTGGCCGGACCTTTTCATCCTGGCTCCGACCAGCGTCTTGCATGCGCTTTCCGTCACGCCGGACCCGATCGGGACGTTCATGGCCTGATGTTTCGCATAGTTCATGCGGTTCCGGTGATTGCGGAAGTAGTTCAACTCGCTCTCCAGTCCGGCATCCAGCCTGCCACTGGCGGTCCAGTAGTATCGCAAGGACCGGATCACCTTTTCGGCTCCCTCTGGATCGTCCCGGAGGATCTTCCGGTATCCTTGGAACCATGTGCTGCGGGTGGTGCTGTCGTGGGGGAAGATGTGCTCGGCGGCCGCGGCGAGGTGTTGCGCTGCATGCCAGAAATCGATCAGTTGGAACGCCTCTGGAACCAGGGCGGACAAGAAGCGCCAATTGTCTGCGGCCGCGTCTGCGACGGCAACAAGCCGCAAATCGGGCCGGAGCCTGGTGGCATGCACAAGTTCCTCCTCCAGCCGCTGCTTGAGGGTTGCCTTGCGGGGTTCGGGCATTTCGCCAAAATACACGGTGTGCAAGCGGACGCCCTGAGCATCGTAATAGGAGATCGTCCCGACGGACGCCTCTTTCCAAATCATTGGCCTGACACCACCTTTCCCATCCAGGAACATGGGAAGCATGGTCCCGTCGAGGGAGATGCAGACGCTCACCGCCTGCGCCGGGATCGCCTCGCCCGCGCGCATCGCCACAAGCGCGTCGTCCGCGCAGCCGCTCCAGAGACGGCCTGCATCGGCCGTCAGGCGCTGCAGGCTGCTCACTGAGGCTCCATCGATCCCGAACCTCCCGTACAGGGACACACAGTCCCGTGGCGAGAGAGCGCTCATCAGAAACACGCCCTGCTCCGCAGCCCGCTCCGTGAAATAGCCGCCCGCAAAGCAAACCTGCTCGTCGACCGGCATGATCGCGGCCCCGGATTCCGACCGGTAGCGGGGTCTCGAATACTCCACCGGCCCGGCCGACGTCATCACCCTGCGAGGCGTCGAGTGTACCCGACGATGCCGCCTCCCGCCACGAAACACATGCCGCGCCCCTTCATCCAAAGACTCGATGCCCGCTTTCAGAACTGCGCGCACGCAGGCCTGCGATGCCGTCATCACTTGACGTTCAAACGCCGAAAACGCCGCCCCCAATGTGCCGGAGGAAAGCAGTTGGAACGCCGCCTCTGCAAACTCCCGCCCAATCGCGTCGCAAAGCGAACGGCAGGCTTCCATCTCCTCGGCCGGCTGCACACCCCTGCAAAGCTGGTCCGCAACAACACAGGGATCAAAATCAAAAACGACTTCCACCTCGGAATGGGTTAGCATGGTCATTGGAGTGCTCCTGATCTGGATGTTTCAATACTTTCAGAATACCACTGCATGTGGTCGGGGGCACTCCCCTCTTCCTCAACATCGCGCGTTCCCGTACAAATTATTGCCCGTCAGCGACGGATTGTCACAAACTTCCCCATCCCGCTCGAACCTCGGATCGTAACTCATTGTCATTGCTGAACGCACTTCCGCCATGACAGAAACGCACCCTCGTCATGGCGAACCTGGTTCGTGGCGGCGTCTTCGGGGCCAGCACGAAGAAGGCGGAAGCAAACGGATGAGAGATCATCTAAACGCCGGAACGGGACAGTGCCAGGGCACGGCTCGCCTCTTGATCAAGCCGGTGCGGGCGGTGATTGAACTCGGTGCTGCTGGTGATGTCCTTTCGAAGACCCTCAATGCGGTCCATCATGCAAACCGGCATGGTTCGATGGAGGACCTCATGGCGGTCGCTTTCCCCACGATGCGTATGGGGCGTAACTGCATGATGCCAGGGCATGAGATTGAGTTGATCGGCTCCGAGACCTGCCTTTCTATCCTGCTCGGGATGGACGTGATGGCCGCTCTGAAGCGTCGCGGTATGCTGAACGGAACGGAGATCGGCGAAACCTTCAAGGATGAGGGCTTGGCCGGGGCGGCGTATGTGCGAGATCGGGCCTGCGAGAAACGGACCCAAGGTTGGATCCGGCGCAGCATTGCCCGTGCTGAGCGACGGAACAAGCCGGTTGGGAAGGCCGTCAAGGCGCGTGGGAATGAGCTCTCGACGCTGGTGCTGCGTTATGGACAGGCCGTTTTGCACGTGCGTGAGTTGCCGGGCGAGATCAGCAACGCTCCGCTGATGGTGAGCACCTACGGGTTTTCCTCCCCGGGCGCCCGGGCGGTCTTGCCGGTCATGCCAGAATTTGTGCGCGAGGCCTATGACACGGCATAGAGGCGGCCCCCGGCTTCTGGTTACGGATCGAGAGGGTGCACTCTATCTGGAGCGCGCACGTATTCACGTCGAAGGCGGGCGGGTCGTCTATTACATCACCGATGACGAACATCGCCGCGAATACAACATTCCACATGTGAACCTGGCAGTCCTGTTCATCGGGCAGGGGACCTCGATCACGCAGGATGCCATGCGCCTTCTCGGAGAGGAAAGGGTCCATCTCGCCGTCACGGGCACCGGCGGTACTCCGCTTCATATGGGGGGCTGACCACCTACACCTCAACAAGGCATTCTTGAATCCGATGAAATGGGGGAGCCGCTCTTCAGAAAACCTATCGGGTTAGCATGGGAAGAATACGCGGCGGGGCGGCAGGAAGTTTCCCTGACCGATCTAAAAACACTGATGCAGGTAGCGATTCCAGACTTCGGGAATGAGCTTGCACCGTCGATGACCTATAGTGAGTTTAGCGGGTTCACACGTGGAAAACCTGAGGGTCTTTTTGGACCTTTTGGAAAAGCTGTTTGAAAACAATAGATTAGGTGTACCATTCGAAAATATGGTCTGGATGAAAGATGCCCCATAAGACATTGATGCCTCTTTTCTTTATTGAAGAGAGAGACGGCTTCCCGCCGGGTAGGCGGCTGAGAGAACCTGCGCCGGCCCGAACGCATCGAGTAAATCGCTTTCCGCCGGGTAGGCGGCTGAGAGAAAATCGGCGACGTGGTTCACATTGACGAGGAAGCTTCCCGCCGGGTAGGCGGCTGAGAGAAGATTGTCGGAGTAATGGACCCATGATAGATGGCTTCCCGCCGGGTAGGCGGCTGAGAGAGAAATAACGGCGCTTTTGGATTTGTCCACGGTGCTTCCCGCCGGGTAGGCGGCTGAGAGAATTTGGGTCAATGCCAGCGCGTGGGGCGGCTAGCTCTGCCCTTTAGTTGATATTGGCTCTGAACAATGTGAACGCGGTGGCCTACATTGGCTCTAAACGCAGATAGGTACCGAAAGTCCCACTGGGATGTTCATTTACGGCTGCTATAGCTTGGGTTTCACCGATTTGGCGACGCCCAGTTATCCGGGATGAACCTGGGGACAGATTTCGGGGGCAGGACGCCGGTGTTGTTCTGAAGCTTCTCCTTGGAGAAGTCATACTCTTCGAGCAGGTTGAAATGCCCCCATGACTGGGACGAGTGGATTGCGATCATCCGGAGAAGTCTCTCTGGCTCGTCAGCGGTCCTGGCGGCCTCGAGCTGGCGGGTCATTTAGAGATAATTCCAGCAGATGATGCAGTTCTTGATGAGCCGGTTGCAACTTTCGGCGATCTCCTGTTCGGCTTTGTCGGCATGTTCGAGACCGCGCGGATTTCCGACCGCGACGGCCCGGGTGAAACTGTTCGAACTGGATCAAGAAACATGGACTGAGAAAACCGGCTACATGAATCCTATGGCGGATTACGTACCTTTGTTGGGTTGAGGCCGTGCTTCAGGGCTCCTGGCAGGGTGGCTGACGCATGGTGTAGCTGGCATGGGTGTTGAACGCAGGATATTGTGAAGAGGGAATCCCATGTTTTGGGTAAATACCTGCTGTTTTTCTAAGGATATGCTTCCATGGTGCCACGACTGGCGGAACATACGGTTCGGGGCCGGTTGGAACTGCGGAACGCACGCGAGCACCGGCGGGTAGAGAGGTTCTTCCGCGTGGCGCAGAAGAGGCGATCCGGATTGGGAGACGGGAGCTTGCTACTTGCGGGATGAACCTTCGTGCGGTGGATTCGACGGAGGTTTGGCAGGACCGCCCTTGGGCTGGTGGCCGTGGGCGAAGGGCTGGGGTTGCGACGGAGCGTGACGGGGGGGAGGAAGTGGATGGATGATCGTGGTGCGCGGCTTGGGCGGCCGGCGGTTATTGGTGGTTCGGCGCATGGCGGTCTACCTTTGTGCAGGGCCAGAGTTCGATGGTGCTGATCTCTCCAGGAGTGATGAGCAGGCCCGTTTCTTTGTGATGGTCCAGTGGTCATTATCGTCCAGTTGGTAGATCTGTTCAATAAAGATATCTCGCTCTGCGGGAGCCGACGAAATGAACGATTTGCGTCCGCAGTAATCGGCTGGATGCCAATGCGGCTGAGCAATGCGTGAAGAAGACCGAAGCGGATCTCGAGACCGAGAAGGAGGCCGAGCGCGGCGGGCCCGAGCAGGATGTATGCGATGGACCAGGGCAGGCGATCCTTGCCCCGCTGGAGGTCGTCCATGGCCCGGGAAGCCCGGCGCGAACCGCTGGCGGGCGGGCAAGAATTGGCCGGACGCCGAATCGGTTGAACTCCAGTTGCAGCGATCACGCCGCGGCGGCAGTTCCCGTGTCGAAGAGCTCCTTCCATCGGTGGCAGGCAACATCATGCTCCTTGCCCAAGTGCGACAGGGCAGGCTCTTCCTTGCGGCACCGGTCCACAGCGTAGGGGCAGCGCGTCTGGAACTTGCACCCCGGCGGCGGATTGGTAGGCGACGGAATCTCGCCCTCGAGCTTCTGCACAGCCCCGCGGTAGTCGGGGTCGAGTGACGGAATTGCCGACAGCAGCGCCCGCGTGTACGGGTGGCGCGGCGTCTGGAACAACTCTCGCGTGGGCGCAGTCTCCACCAGCCGGCCCAGATACATCACCGCGACATGATCGCAGATATGCGCCACGACGCTGAGGTCATGGCTGATGAACAGAAACGTGATACCGAAGTCGCGCTGCAGGCTCTTCAGGAGGTTCAGGACATCGGCCTGTATCGAGACGTCAAGAGCCGCGACGCTCTCATCGGCGACAATGAACCGCGGCCCCGAGACCAGTGCCCGTGCAATGGAGATCCGTTGCCTCTGGCCTCCGGAGAACGCGTGGGGGAAGCGCCTGAGATGCTCCAGGTTCAACCGGCACCGGGCCGCGATCTCGCGCACGCGCTCATCCGTCTGATCGCGGGTCTCGGTGAGGCCCATCACTTCCAGCGGCTCCGCGATGATGTCACGGACCGTCATCCGGGGCGAGAGGGCCGCATACGGATCCTGGAAGATCAACTGGGCGCGCTTGCGGTAGTCCTTCAGCGCATCCTTCGCGAGGCTGGAGAGCCGGTAGCTTACCTCGCCGTCGGAATACGTGACATCGCCATGGCTGATCGGCGCCGCCTTCAGCATCGCCCGGCCAAGCGTTGTCTTTCCCGAGCCGCTCTCGCCGACCAAGCCGAAAAACGTGCCCTTTCCGATCTCGAGGCTGACTCGCTCCACGGCCCGGACCACGGCACGCGTGCCCAGCAACCCGCCCCGGAGCGGAAAATGGACGGACAGCTCCTCCGCGTGGATCAGGGGCACCTCGCTCATGCGCCCGCCTCCAGCAGGATGCAAGCCGCGGCATGGCCGGGCTCCACCGCCATCAGGGCCGGCACGGCTGAATCGCAGCGCCCGGGTACCGCCTGCGAGCAGCGCGTATGGAACACGCATCCGGACGGGCGCTCCAGCGGCGATGGAATATCGCCGGGAACCGGGGTCAGAGGCGCATCGAGATCGTCCAGTTTGGGAAGTGCATTGAGCAGGCCCTGCGTATAGGGATGCGCCGGAGTCCGAATGACTTGCCGCACCGGGCCCTGCTCCACGATACGGCCGAGATACATCACGGCCACAGTGTCCGCGGTCTGGGCAATGACCCCGAGATCATGGGTGATGAAGATGATCGCCATGCCGAATTCCGTCACCAGATCCTTCATCAGGTCGATCACCTGGGCCTGGATCGTGACATCCAGCGCCGTGGTCGGCTCATCCGCGATCAGGAGTCTTGGCCGCGTGGACAGCGCCATGGCAATCATCGCCCGCTGGCGCATGCCCCCGGACAACTCGAAGGCATATTGCCTGAAGCGCTGGTCCGCATCCGCGATTCCGACGCGGTCCAGCATCTCGATGGAGAGTGCCACCGACTCCTTCCGCGACAGCGACGTGTGCAGAAGGAGCTGCTCCACCATCTGGTCGCCGATCGTGATCGCGGGAGCGAAGCTCGCCATGGGCTCCTGGAAGATCATCGAGATCGCGCCGCCGCGAACAACCTTCAGATCGCGGGAGGACTTCAGCGCCATGACGTCCACCGTACCGGTCTCGAGCGTAAGGGACACCCGGCTCTCCGGGCTGTACACCGCGTTCTCGGGATTGAGGCGCATCAGCGACTTCGCGGTCACCGACTTGCCCGATCCCGACTCGCCCACCAGGCCCATCACTTCACCTTCCCGGAGTTCGAAAGAGATCCCGTCGACGGCGGTGATCCGACCCTCGTCGGTATCGAATTGCAGCGTGAGATTCTCAACGCGCAGCAGGGTCATTTCTTGCTCGAATACGGATCGGCGGCGTCCCTCAGTCCGTCGCCGACAAAGACGAATGCCAGCACGAGGGCAATGAAGAAGATGACCGGAATCGCTTCCCACTGGTAGTTTTTCAGGACATCCGCCTTCGAGACGCTCTGCAGCAGCGCTCCCAGGGAGTTGACCGGGTCCTTCAGACCGAGGCCGATAAAGCTCAGCGCCGTCTCGGTGCGGACCATGTACGGAAAGGAAATCATCAGGTCGACGATGATGTAGCTCGTGAAGCTCGGCAGCAGGTGGCGGCGGATGACATGCGACGAGGAAGCCCCGGATAATTGCGCGGCAAGCACGTATTCCTGACTCCGCTCGGTCAGCAGGTGCGTGCGAACGCGCCGGGCCAGCGTCGGCCAGCCGATGAGCCCGAGGATGATCGATATGAAGAAGAAGCGCGCCTCGGACGACCACTCAGCCGGCACAAAGGCCGCGAGGGCCATGAAGAGCGGGATTTGCGGCACGGTTCGGACCGCGTCGGTCACCATCTGCAGGGCCGAGTCGATCCAGCCGCCGAAATACCCCGCCACACCGCCGATCACGAGCGCGAGAACAAAGGAGATCAGGACGCCGAGGGTGCCGACCGCCAGCGATGTGTAGATCGCGTGGAGGGAACGGCTGAAGACATCCTTCCCCGTGCCGTCGGTGCCGAAGATGTGGAATCCGCCTTCGGAGATGCCGAAGAAATGGGTGGTGAAGGCGATGCCGCGCGAGCGGACATCGAAGGCCGTGCCCGGCAGGTTGAGGTTGAACGCGCCGTAGCGGTATTCCCAGCCCTTGACGAAGAACTCCACGTAGCGGCGCTTCTCGGCGTTGACCGTCGTCTCCCAGCGCAGCGTCGTGGGCGACCGCTTCCGCTCAAGAGTATGAAGAAACGGCCGGGCGGAGCAGCCATTGTGGTCGCAGAACATGGGGATCTGCGGCGGACCGTTGCGATAGTCCATGTCGATGCCGGCAATGGTGGGATCGTAGGGGGAAAAGAACGGAGCGAACACCCCGAGCAGGATCATGCCGAGCAGCGCGATCCCGGCGACCATCGCCATGCGGTTCTTGCGGAACCGGGACCAGATCAATTGGCCCTGGGATGCCGTGAAATAGGCCTCTTTCAGCTTTTGCTCGGCGTCCGTCACTGCAGTTTGCTCGCTTGTCATGGCCCTATCCCAGCAACCCGCGCCGCACCCGGGGATCCAGGAGGGCGAGCGCAATATCCGTCACGAAATTCAAGAACACGATGGAAGCGGTGAGCAGGAAGATGATCGCCCCCGCGAGTTGCTGGTCATTCGAATACGCCAGGGCATCGATCAGCAGCTTGCCCGCCTCCGTCAGCACCATGATCAGCGCGACGACAGGCAGTTCGTTGAAAATGCGGTTCAGATCGAAGCCGAGCGAATTGATGATCGGTCCCATCGAATGCCGCGCCGGATACCGCCAGAGCAGCCTGCGGCCCGAGATGCCGCGCGCGGCGGCCGCGGTCACGTAGAGCTTCCCGATCTCGTCCAGCATCAGCGCGCGCACTGTCTGCAGCGCGAAGGCCGTAGCCGACCAGCCAAGAAGAAAGATCGGCAGCCAGGCACGGGACAGGAAGTCGAGGAACTTGGCCCAGGACCAGGGCGCATCGCGGTACTCCTTCGAGAAGAGCCCGGTCAGCGAATCGCCGAACCATGCGATCATGAGCAGGATAATGATCAAGGCCAGCAGGAAGTTCGGTATTGCGAGGCCCAGGTAGCTGATGAACCGGAGGGAGTGATTGACGACCGCGCTCTTCGACGTCGCCGAAATGATTCCGACCGGCACAGCGATGAGATATGCCATGAGCAGCGCGGACATGGAGATGCCGAGGCTGATCCAGAACTTGTCGCCGAGGAGCTGACTCACGTCCTGGCGGATGATGCAGCTGACGCCGAAATCGCCCTGGAATGCATTCACGATCCAGACGCCCCAGCGGACCATGAATGGCTTGTCGAGACCGAGCCGGACCCGTTCCGCCTGGATGTCCTCGACCGAAATGCCGGAGCCCTGGGTGTTCTTGAATGCGAGATACCGCTCGGCGCAATCCCCCGGGACTGCCTCCATCAGCAGGAATACAATGAAAGACACCAGCACCAGCGTGAAAACCGCCATCGCGGCACGCATCAGGACGAAATTGGCGAACTGAACCATAGGGCCTCATAACTACGTAAAGCCGGGGGCGGGCGCACCCGCCCCCGGGAGACTCAAAAGGCCTGGACTAGTCGTCCAGATACCACTGCGGTCCCCGGTACGGATAGGTCCGGTAGTACTCGTAGGAGTGCGTCTGGAACTCCACGAAGTTCAGGAGGGCATTCCGGTGGTAGATCGGGGCCGGCGAATTCGCCACGCCGATGAACAACAGGCTGGAGGTCATGGTCTCGACCATCCGGGATGCGAGCATCTCGAACTCGTCGCTCCCCGCCGCGGCCGATTGCAAGGCGTTGATGTCGGCGATCAATTGCTTGATGTAGTCCGGCGGCTCGACACCCTGCGCGCCTTCCGAATCGACCCACTCGGCCCATAGCATGCCGTTCCGGACGCCGAAATAGTTCTCGAAGGGCGGCACCCAGAGTTCGTTGTTGCCGAGAACGATGGCAATTGGCTGGCCCTTGCGCCAAATCATGATGTCAAGCTTGTTGGCGGATTGCGCGGAGCGGTACTCGTCCGGCGTCACTTCCTTGACGTTCGAACTGATCCCGACTTCCGCCCAGTACTGGGCTACGAGTTCGACCAGCTGGCCCGCAACACCCTGGGTCGAGAAGTTCATGTTCAGCACCAGCGGTGATCCGTCCGGCAACTCGCGGATGCCATCGCCGTCAACGTCCATCATGCCGATCTCATCCAGCTTGGCGTTTGCCAGGTCCGGGTCGTACTGCGCCATATGCTCTTTCCACGACGCGTCCACAAAATCCGGCAACGGAGAGAAACCCACATATTGCTGGGGCGTACCCAGTCCAAAGAAGACGACCTCGTTGGCCTCGTCGCGATTGATTGCAACCGACATCGCTTCGCGGAACCGCAGATCGCCGAACACCTGGCGCACTTCCGGATTTTCGTGGGTCACGTTGAACGCGAACGTGCCCATGGTGATTTCCGGCCGCAAGTGGATGGTGTAGTCGCCGGCCTCCTGGCCCTCCAGAAGCATCGGAGCCCCGGGAAGCTGCAGCGACTGCGCCTTGTAGTCGACTTCCGCATTCACCAGCTTCAGCAGGCGGACCTCGTTGTCGTTGATGTAGACCTCATCCTGCTCGGAGATGTAGGGCAGCTGGTTCCCCGCGGTATCCACCTGGTGGAAATAGGGATTGGCCACGAGACGGCGCCCCTCCGTCGTGTCGGTGATGTAGATGTGGCTCTCCAGGGTCGGCACCACATCCGCCGGGAGGTCTGCCACCTTGTCCGGTGAGTTCAGGAGCGGCGAAGGCGTGTCGGTCCAGTCGGATGATCCGTAATAGGCCCGGATGACGTCATAGCCGGACTCGAAGCCGGCTTCCTGGGCAAGAGCGTCCGCCTCCGGGTTGAAATCCGGATGGAACTGGCCGAGGAAGTGCATCGGCTGGAAGCCCTGCGCATAGGAAGTCGCGAAATGTGCCAGCAAGCCGGGCTTCGGTGCCGGCATGCGGAAGATGACGGTCTGCTCGTCCGGAGTATCCACCTGAATGCGCTCTCCGGCCACAAGAGCGTAGTCCTTGGGCTTCTCGAATACGTTCGGGTCCAGCATGAGGTTGTCGTACCAGAACTTGACGTCCGCGGACGTAAACGGTGCGCCGTCGGACCACCGGTGCCCCTTGCGGAGCGAGAAGGTCAGCTCGGAGTAGTCGTCATTCCAGGTCCAGCCCTTGGCCACATTCGGCACGATGGTTTGCAGGTCGTCCGAATATCGCACCAGGTTCACATGGCGAACCGACAGGAAATCGGATGTGCCCGCCTCGGTCGCGTTGGACAGAACGTCCAGGGTTCCGCCGTACTTGCCGATGGCGTCGTAGGGCACGACCACCAGCGGCTCTTCCGGCATCCGCTCCGCGAGAGCCGGAAGCGGCCCGTTCCCCCGAATGCGGGCGTTCAGGGCCTCCGCCTCGGGATTGGAGGCGAACTCCATCTCGCAGTTCGCAGCCGCTTCGAACTCGGCCAATTCAAACTGTTGCGGGGAGGCCCCGGCCGGGACCCCCATCATGTCGGCGACCGTAATCGCCGGGCACGCGGCCTGGGATACTGCAGGCATCCCGAGGACAAACGCCCCTATTGTCAACAACCGTTTCATCAGGTCTCTCCTTCCTCTAACTCGCCGGCCAGCGCCACGCACCCGGCGCTGCACGGCCCTGCGTGACGCTGTCCGCTCGGCAAACGTATCCCCCGAGCGTTTTCTCCATCGGCCGAAGACGGCACATGCTTGAAACCGTGCAAGCAACGTGGCGCCAATTCCACAATAATTCGTTGGCACGGCGACAGATGCCACCCGAGCCGTGCGCGGCTCGGAAATCCTGCGCCGAATTGCTTGTAATATTACCCAAACTTGTGTGAAATAAGTGCGAATAATCGCATCATTGGAGTATGGATAAAGTGAATTCTACCGGTATTTCGCCGCGTTGCCCGCCGAATCGCCCCGGCCGGGCCGATCCCGCCCCCGATCCAGCTCCCGGGCCCGGCACACCGATTCGGCCCCCCGCCGGGGCGCGGCGGTGAGCGCTCCGGACGAACTGCGCCGCGAGATCGCGGCGCTGCGCGAGCGCATCTCGGCGCTCAGCGCGGCGAGCCTGCGCATCAGCGCGAGCCTCGACCTGGAGACCGTGCTCCGCGAAGTGGTCGAGAGCGCCCGATCGCTGACCGGCGCCCGCTTCGGCGCCATCGCCACCATCGACGAGGCGGGCGCGCCGCAGGACTTCGTCACCTCGGGCTTCACCGATGAGGAGCACAGGGCCATGGTGACCGCAATTGCCGCAGCATCGGTATTCGAAGGGAGGAAGGATGGCGAGCTGTGTCGGGATCCTGAGGACCCTGGGGTCGGCCGCGTTTCCGAATCAGAAGGGGTCGCCGATTCGGACGGGTGATGCCTCGCATGCGGCGGACTGCGCCCGGGATCCTCCGTCGCCGGCGGGCTCCCGCGAGGCGCATTCGAAGGAGTACCCCGCGGCCGTAGGACCTTCCGGCACGCCGCGAGGCTTTCCGCGTCGGGGCACCGCCTGCTGGACAGCATGCTTGCCGTGCTCGCGCTGCTCTACAACGCGGCCCTCGAAGAGTGCCTCCTGGCCTATCGCATGATTGCCTCGAACAGCATTTTTCGCCGCACACCGTGTCCGCTCCGAAGTCTCGGGTTCGCCCGCGCACAGTGTCGCCCCATCAAGTGCGGGCTTGCGGAAACCTCCGCCCCAGGATCCCGCTCGCGACCACATTCCGCAGGATTTCGGCGGTTCCCCCGCCGATTGTGAACATGCGAACATCCCGCGCCATGCGCTCGAGCGGCAGGTTGCGCGAATATCCGCTCGCGCCGAAGATCTGCAACGCATCGTTTACTACCCGAATTCCGGTTTCCGAAGCCAGAATTTTTGCCTGTGCGGCCATGACCCGGTCAGGAAAGCCGCTGCCGCCGCTTCGCGCAGCCGCATGGACCAGCGCTCTGGAGGCTGCGAGGCCAATGCTCATATCGGCGAGCTTCCATTGCAGCCCCTGGAACTCGTTTATCGGGCGGCCGAATTGCCGTCGCTCACCGGAGCGCGCGATCGCCAGCCGGTATGCTCCCTCGGCGATGCCGAGCGGTACCGCCGCAGCGCCCACCCTCTGCGAATTGTAGGCGGCCATGAGATCCGAAAAACCCCTCCGCAACCCCCGCGGCGGCATGAGGAGCATCGACTGAGGAACCTCCATCTCCTCGCAAATTATCTCCGTCTCCGTAATTCCCCGAAGGCCCATGGTGGGCTCCCGCTTCCCGGTTCGCAGCCCCGACGTCTCGCCGCGAATGGCGATGAACGCGCCGATCCCCTGCTCTTCGCCATCGTGGAATACCCGCGCAAAGACCAGATGCAGTCGCGACACGCCGCCCCCGGTAATCCAGTGCTTCCGGCCGCTGACGAGGTAGCGATCCTTGCGAAGATCCGCGCGGGTGGTCATCTCGGAGGCCGCGGAGCCCGCCTCCGGCTCCGTGATGCAGATCGCCGGCTTGTCGCCGGAGAGCACCAGGCCTGCGGCGAGCCGCCTCTGCTCCTCGGAACCGTAGGCCATGATGGCGCTCACCGCGCCCATATTGGTCTCGACCGCGATCCGGGCCGTTACCGCGCAATGCTTGGCGAGTTCCTCCACCACCAGGACCGTATCCAGCCAGCTGCGGCCGCCGCCGCCGTACGGCTTCGGGATGGTCATCCCGGTCAGCCCGGCGTCGACCAGCAGCGCCACATTGTCCCACGGATACTCCTCCGTTCGATCAATCTCCGCCGCACGTGCCGCCACCGCGCCTTCGGCGACCTCCCTCGCCGCCATCATCAACTCGATCTGCGGCGGCGAAAGTCCCGTCGCCCCGCCCGGAGACGCAGAAACGCCATGCTTCATGGTCCACTCCTTTCACATCCGACCGCAAAGCGGCTTTCGAGGTGCCCAGGCCGCGCTATGCCATGAGCGATCGAGCATATCAATGCGCTGACGAATCACCGGGCCGGGGCCGCAGGTGTCCCGCTCGAGATCATATGCCCAAACTGGCAACCACACCGGCCACCCGGCCGATACGCAGTTTCGCTGGGTGCGGCGGCAAACTGGAGTCCGCGCCTTCCGAACGAACCCGAGTGACCGCGTGCGGGCCGAAAGGAAGGTGCGCAGTGACAATCCGAAGCCGCATCGCTCCAACGAGGGGTGCTGTCCTGTCGGAGATCGAGATGGACGCGGCGGCTGTCCTGGATCCGACGGCTTTCCAAACCGAGGTCGAGAACCAGACCTGGTTGTTGGAAGACCCAATCAGCCTTCGATCAATGGATGTTGTTCGGGCGGGAGATGGAGCGACGGCCTGTTCCCGTTCTGTCGTGGACTGGAAGTGGCAATGAGTGCCGGCGTGGTAGGTCCAATCCAACCTGGCGACCGGGCTGACGGCTGGAAGTGGTGTGCCGCGGACTTCGGGTTGACCGCCGGGCACCGCGCAGTGGCGCCGAAAGCGGTATGAGTCAAACCGCCGGCTGCGGTATCAGGCCGGTACAGACCGGCAGGAGCAGGCTATTCCCTTTGGGCTCGAAAACGGCAGAAGGAAATTGCCTGTACGGCGCTCTGTACCTGGATCTTGAAATTGGCCTGAAGCCGGCTGAGCCTTGTTCGGCCGCAGTGCGAATGATAGTTTGGCGTGTGGCCGGGATCGGATCAAAGCTATGAGCCAACGAGAAAAACAGACGAAAGCTGGAGCAGAGGTGCCCAAAGGTCTTGTCCAACGCGGTGCCGCAAGAACAGACTCTCCAAACGCGGTCATGGAATATGGAATATGGAATCTCAGGATCCGTTTCTCGTTCGGCGAACCCCGTACGGATCGCGGTGCGTGCAACACCCGACAAGAAAGCCTGGCTCCAACGCGCTGCCAGCGTCTCGCACAAGAGCGTCAGCGAGTTCCTGCTCGAGGCCGGCATGAACGCGGCTGATGAGGCCTTGATCGATCAGCGTTCGTTCAAACTGGATCGTGACCAGTGGCAGGCTTTCCAGGAGGTGCTGGCCCGGCCGGTAGCCCGGAAACCGCGCCTTGCCAGACTCCTGACCGAAAAGAGCGTGCTTGAGTGACAGCGCAGAATGAAGGTCTTTCTGCCGTCGAAACCCTCAACGGTGCTCACGAACTGGACGAGTTCGATTGCGGAAAAGCACCCCTCAATCGATTTCTGAAGCATTACGCCCTTACCAACCAAAAAGCGGAAAGCGCCCGCACATACGTGGTGTGCCGTGGAAAGCTACGGGTCGTAGGCTACTACAGTCTGACGGAGCCGTCGAGCATATCGACGCTCCTCGTAGAGTAAGTAAGCGCTTGGCTCGTCATCCGATTCCGGTCATGGGCCCTAAACGCACATAGGTCCCGATTCCGCCATAGGATTTGCAGACCATCTCAAGAAGCTCTGCAACATGATTGACTGCATCAGCGGAAGGAAAAACACGACACGGAGACTTCCGAGAATCTTCCGTCCCAAGGGACAGGACGTATGTGTCTTTCCCGCGCCAATCCTTCCACCAGATTTTGTGGACCGTTGGGCGGCGGCGTTCCCGGATGAGGACCACGAGGACGTATGTCAGGATTTGGAACCTTCAGCATATGGAGTCATTCTTCGGATATGGGGTGCGGTTGACGCCCCTTCAACACAACGGCGCGGCAGTGCCACGGCCGCCGCGGCGCGGCCACTGATGGGGTCATCGGAAGGTTTGTGCCCAGAATTACGTTAAGGACGCAGAAGGCACTTTTCGTATTGCGGTTAGGATTCTGTAACCCGTTGTTCTGCTGATACTAAGGGTCCGTCCACGAACTATCGAATCGGAAATTGTCGAAAACTTGATGGAGCGTCTCCTCTCTTCCTGGCCGGCCGGCAACTGGTGATCTCGGTGGATGCCAGAAAGAAGGGACTGGTGGGAGAGTTCTCGAACGGCGGCCGTTAGTGGCGGCCCAAGGGCCGACCCGAGGAGGTCAATGTCCATGACTTCCCCGACAGGAAGCTCGGCAAGGCGGTGCCTTACGGGGTCTATGACGTCGCTCACAATATCGGTTGGGTGAATGTTGGCATCCGCCATGACACGGCCGATTTCGCCGTGGAGAGTATCCGGCGTTGGTGGCTGCGTTGGGGACAGGAACTCTATCCCGGGGCCTCACGCCTGTTGATCACGGTCGACGGTGGTGGCTCCAACGGGGCTCGGGTAAGGCTCTGGAGGGTTGAACTGCAGGAACTCGCCCGCGAACCGGGGCTCGAGATCACGGTTTGCCATCTGCCGGCCGGATCCAGCAAATGGAACCGAATCGAACACCGCCTGTTCTCTTTCATCCGCCAGAACTGGTGCGGCAAGCCGCTGCGAACCCTCGCCACCATCGTCAGCTTTGTCGGCGCCACCACGACCAGCACCGGCCTCAAAGTCTATTGCGACGTGGACGAGAACGACTATCCCAAGGGCGTGGCGATCGAGGATGTTCAAATGGAGGCCCTCGACATCCGGCGTGCGGAGCTCCATGGCGAGTGGAATTATACCTTCCTGCCGACTCCTCAAATCGACGCGGTTTTTTCTTGACGAACCCTAAGTTGTCTTGTGGTTCTGTTGGGCGAGAAGCCTGCCTTGATGAGTTTCCGGACGGTGGAAACGGTCTTCGGGTACAGCGATGGCCGTCCCGGCCTTCGTTCGCGTTTCTCTGGCTGCAGCGATGCCATCGCGCCTGCGCTCAGAGATGAACTGCTGCTCGAAGTCGGCGATAGCACCGTAGGCATGGAATACGAGTTCGCTGGCGGCGGATGCAGTATCGAGGTGTTCTTTGAGGTTGATCAAGCGGATACGGCATGCCTTGAGGCTTTCAGCGGTTTCGGGCAGCTTGCGCAGCGCACGGCCCAGACAAGACGGTCGCCGGGCTGGGGGTGGACAAGGCGCTCGGCAAGTCCGGGGGGAGTCGAAGTGCTTTCTGCGCCCTTAACGTAATTCTGGGCACAAACCTTCCGATGACCCCAAGAAGCTACATGAGACAGTCAAGACCGCCAACCGTCACTTTTTTTGGTACTCCCCTTGAAGCGCGGCGCGGGTGGAGCTAGATTACATTCAGTTACCCGCCGGCAGCGTGCTGTCGGCTCAAGGGCCGCTCCTCGGGGTGGCCCTTGCTTTTTGCAGGGGGCAGAAGTGAGAACGCGAGTCTATGTCGACGGTTTCAACCTCTATTACGGAGCTATTAAAGGGACACCGTTCAAGTGGCTCGATCCGGTTCTCCTGAGCAGGTCGCTGCTTCCAAAGGCGTACACGATCGACAAGCTGCTTTATTTCACCGCCCGGGTTTCCGGAATAACGGATCCCGGTGCGCCGGCCCGTCAGCACGCCTATCTGAGTGCACTCGGCACGGTTCCGGAGGTCGAGGTGCATTTCGGGAGCTTTCTCGCCAAGAACGTCTGGCGGCCACTGGTGAACCTGCCGGTCGCGGGCAGGCGCATTGACGCTCCGCAGGCTGTGACGTTGCCTGCGGGCAATCACCCGGTGGTCGCAGGTGCGAACCGCCAGACGCTGCCGGTGGGCAGCTATCCCGGGAACGGTGCACGCGGGAGGAAACGCAAGGCGACCGCGCCCGCCCAAGATGCGCTTGTCGCGGAATTTCATGCGATGGAGGAAAAGGGCTCCGACGTTAATCTTGCAGCGCATCTCCTGAATGACGCTTGGAAGGGATTGTTCGACGCGGCTGCGGTGATATCGAACGACACAGATCTCGTGACCCCGATCCGCATGGTGACTGTCGAACGAGGCAAGCCGGTCTTTATCGTTTGTCCGGGACGCTGGCAAGTTGCGCCGAAGCTGAAACAGGCCGCGACCTATGTGAGGCATGTTCGGGCCGGGCAGCTCAAAGTGGCGCAGTTTCCGGACACGCTGTCCGGCACAGGAATCTCCAAGCCGGCAGGATGGTAAGAGGGGCGGCGAGCGGCTACCGGGAGGGGCAATGATGAACAAGGACCGGGTCAGCGACTTCGACACGCACAAGTTTGACTTGGGGAGTTTCCGTTCGGGCGCATTTGGAAAAGGTTACAGCGAAAGGATGCTGCGTCGAGAGTTGGGGCAGGCTGATCGGTCGAGCAGGAGGGAGCGAAGAAGAATGGGCCGAGTTTAGGTGCCGTATTTCCGGTGTCGTCCTCGAAAGCGCCGGCGGGGATGTCGAGGTGGAGAGGATGGAGCGCGAAGCGACGCGGAACCTCTAGAACATGGGGATGGGGCTGAAGTGCCCCTATCGATTGATCCAGTTTGAATGCTAGCGCCTTGCTGCCAAGCTGGGTGATCGGCGGAGCGTAGCAGAGCCGGGCGGCCAGCTTGAATGGTTCGCGAAAAACACTTGTTTGTCGTGGAAGGCACCTCATGCCCCCTGGGGCCGTATCTTTCCCCTGATCCATACACGAATACCTCGCAATTATCTTCTTATGATAAGATGCGCCAGCCACGGGTTTATCAGGGGCTGTTCCCAGCATGACTCTCATCGGATACGCGCGCATCTCCACGGCAGAAGGGCGCCAGGTGCTTCATCGCCAGCTCGACGCGTTGAACGCTGCCGGTTGCGACCGCATTTTCGAGGATCGCGCTTCGAGCGCCGCACCCAAGAGGCCCAACCTCGCCGCCTGCCTCGATTACCTGCGGTCGGGCGATGTCCTCGTCGTCCAGGACCTGGACCGCCTCGGGCGGCTTGCTGGCGAGCTCACCGCTCTTATCGACGGGCTCGACGAGCGTTGCGTCGGTTTTCGCGCGTTGAACTCGCCGATGGACACCACGACGCCGGCTGGTCGCGCCTTTCTGCAGATTCAGGCGGCCTTTGCGGAGATGGAGCGAAACGTCATCCGCCAACGGGTACGCGAAGGGCTGAAGGCAGCCCGGGCACGCGGCCGGAAGGGTGGGCGACCCCGTGTCATGACGCGGGAGAAGCTCCGCTACGCCCAGAGCCTGATGGCCGACCGGACGCGCTCCATTCCAGAGATCTGTCGGGAGCTGGGCGGAATTCCCGCCGGCACGTTGTACCACTACCTTTACGCCGACGGTACGTTCAAGGATCCAGGCCGAAAACTCCTTGAGGGCCTTAGCCCGACGAAGGTACGTAATCCGCCATAGGCCTTTCCGTATCTTTCTGGCGTGCTTTTCTTTTCACCGGGTTGGCGGTCCCCAATTCTCCGGGATGATCAAGCATCCATGTCTCAAGTCAAGCCCTAATCGTGCCGATTGGTAGCTGACGCGGGGTCTGTGTTCAACAGGTTATCCACAAGTATTCCACAGCTTATCCACATGACGGGATTGCTGATTTGGGTGCATTCGGGGCCCATTTGCGGCCATCCCGCAGCAGCACGTTCGCCAAAATAATGAGCTTCCGCATGATGGCGACAATGGCGACCTTGTGCCCTTTGCCATTGGCTATCAACCGATCATACATCGCGGCCATGTCCTGGTTCCATCGAGAGGCGGTTTGCGCGGCTATGTACATGGCCTCACGGGGGCGCCTTCTGCCGCCGCGGATGTGCCGCTGCCCCTGTGCCTTGCCGCTGTCGCGACTGTAGGGCGCGACCCCGAGCAGGCTGGCGGCCTGCCGGTTCTCGAGGTGGCCCAACTCCGACATCCAGCAGCAGAGTGAGGCCGCGTTGACGAAACCGATGCCAGGAATGGAGCGCAGGATTTGGTAGCGCGCCGCGAAGTCCGGATCCGACCGGAGATGCGCCTCAACTGACGTCTTCAGCTCGGCGATTTCCTTCCCGATCGAGGCGGCGATTTTCTTCAACCGCTGTTCCTCCTCTCCGCCCAACTCGCTGGCGGTCTGCAGCAGCGACACGCGGTGGTCCACCAGGCTCTCCCGGCAAACCAGCATGGCCTCAAGCCGTTCGAGGAACGCGGTTTTCGGCTCTGAAGGATCCAGGTTCGGCAGGACCTTCCCATAGGCGGCCAGCATGGCCGCATCCACCCGGTCTGTCTTTTCCAGCTCCCCAGTCGCCTCCGCAAAGCGCCGGCTCCGGGTCGGATTCACCAGCACGACCTCGAAGCCTCTGTCGAACAGCGACTGGTGAAGCCGCCGATGGAAGCGGCCGGTCGGCTCGATCACAACCCTTTCCACGTTTCCGGTGCGAAGCCACTTCCGAAGGCTGCCGATGCCGGTGCCATCGTTGGCAAACCGGCGATCCTCGCCCTCCGCGTGCGCATACAACTCGTTCTTGCTCACGTCAATCCCGGCGACTATCATTTTCGTGCTCCTTCGCTCCTAACCTCATGACGATTCGGTTCCAAACCAAGCATCCATTCAGGACGCGAGGAGTTCAGGAAGGCGGGCCGACCAAGCTTGATTACGGTTCCGAATCGAACCGAGGGGAAAACGGTCCGACCCGCCTTCGCGGAAAGCCTGGGCCTTCCGCATTCCGCCCTCTTCGCTAGCAAGGCGGAGGGGGCGGAATCTCTGCAGAGAGAATATACAATTTCCTTCGCGCATTCCTCCGGAGCCGAGTTATCAACAACACTCCAGACCCGGGTGGGGAGAAGGAACTGTGAATCTCTCTTTCTTCTGATTCCTGTCATATGAGGGGGTAGATTTTGGGGGCAGCGCGCCGGTGTTGTCCTGAAGCTTCTCCTTGGAGAAGTCATACTCTCCGAGCAAGTTGAAATGCCCCCATGACTGGGGCGAGTGGATTGCGATCATCCGGAGAAGCCTCTCTCGCTCGTCAGCGGTCCTGGCGGCCTTGAGCTGGCGGATCATGTAGAGATAATTCCAGCAAATGATGCAGTTCCTGATGAGCCGGTTGCAGCTTTCGGCGATCTCCTGTTCGGCTTTGTCGGCATGTTCGAGACCGCGCGGATTTCCGACCGCGACGGCCCGGGTGAAACTGTTCGAACTGGATCAAGAAATATGGACTGAGAAAACCGGCTACATGAATCCTATGGCGGATTACGTACCTTTGCCGTGAAAATACCCACATTTTCATGCATCGGGGGTGCGGAGGCACAAGACCCGGCATGAGGGTTTGTTGGGTTAAGGCCGCAATCGAGATCGCCTCGACTATCTCGACGTTGCGCGTCAGGCGTAGGAGTCGGTCGCAGGTCTTTGGATCGAATTCCAGCAATACTTTGAACGAACGGCTCAGGAAGTGTTCAGCAGCGGCCGCCGCGAACGGCACGAGGGCGTTGTAGAGGACGCGTTGGGGGTCCATCTCGGAGAGGGGCTCGAGATCGGTCCCAACAAGGCGTTCAAATCCCGGCGTTGGGTCGGGCAGGGCGTACTGGACTGCGCTGACGGACTCCTGGACGGACTCGTAGGCTAGGTCTACCCAGTACCCACAAGCAGGACTGGACAAGTTGAGATTCGCGATGTATATGACATCGCATGATGATCCAGAGCCAGATTCTTGGAACGCTTCGGAAGCCGGATTCGGAGCGGCGTCTGGGCGCGATTCTGCGTCGTGAGCCGAACGCCGGCCGGATGGGGATCGCGCGGCGTGTGTGCGAGGCGTTTGGTTTTCTCGATGCGCGAGGGAAGCCCCAGCTTTCGGGTTGCCTGAAGGCGCTCGGTGCTGTGGAGCGGTCGGGCCGGATTCCGCTGCCTGCGTCCCACGTTCCGGCACGGCCTCCCTCGCCGCGCCGTCTGGAGGAGCCGGTTGCCGCGGCGTTGAAGGTCCCGGCGGAGGCTCGGGCCGTGGAAGGGCTGTCGCTGGTTCGGGTGGCGACGGACGAGCAGCGCAAGTTGTGGAACACGCTGCTGCATTTTGAACATCCTCAAGGCATGGCGACGTTTGCCGGTTGCCAGATGCGGTATCTGGTGGCTTCGGAGCATGGTGTCCTCGGCGCCCTGGGTTTTTCGTCGTCCGCGTTGCAGCTCGGTGCGCGCGATGCATGGATCGGCTGGAGCGCGGCACAGCGCCGGGACCATCTTCACCGGGTCGTGTGCCTGAGCCGGTTCCTGATCCGGCCCGGGGTGCGCTGCCGGAACCTGGCAAGCCATGTGCTGGGCCTGGCCTTGCGCCGCTTGCCGATGGACTTTGCGGAACATCATGGCTATCGCCCCTGGTTGGTGGAAACCTTCGTCGCGCCGGAGTTCGAAGGTACCTGTTTCAAGGCCGCCAACTTTGTCCGTGTCGGATACACGGCGGGGCGTGGCCGGCAGGATATTGGCAAGAAGCGCGCAAAGAGCGTGAAATCGGTGTACATGTTTGCGTTGGAGCCGAATTGGCGGCGACGGCTGAACGTTCCGTTTGTGGACGCGGCGCCCTCGCTGGAGCCGGGCGAGGGGCTGGACAGCGGCGAGTGGGCCGGCCATGAGTTTGGAGGCGCCCCGTTGGGTGACCAGCGATTGTCGGCACGGCTGGTGAAGAGCGTGGATATGCTGGCTTCGATCCCGGGCCAGCCGATCACCGGCAACCCGGAAGGGGATCGGGCGGCCGTGAAGGGCTACTACCGGATGATCGACCAGCCGGAGGAATCCGCGGTCACGCCGGAGAACATTCTGGCGCCGCATCGGGCGCGCACCGTGCAGCGGATGCGGGACCAGAACACGGTTCTGTGTATCCAGGATGGAACCGACCTCAACTTCGCAACCCGTCCGGCTTGTGGCGGCCTGGAGATCATCGGCCGCAATCAGACGAGCGCGAAGACCCGCGGGCTGCATCTCCATCTGACGCTGGCGACGACGGGCGAGGGTCTGCCGCTCGGGATCCTGCGCTGCGGCTTCGATCCGCCGAAAGCCTCGGGAGCGGGCAGCGAAGCGAAGCACGCAAACGCAACACAACCCGGCCCGGAGCCACGCGCCGGAAAGGACGCGAAGACGCAGCGTTGGATCCAGGGCCTGCAAGATGCTGGCCGGGTCGCGCGCGAACTGACCGGAAAGACGCGCGTGATCGGCGTCATGGACAGGGAAGCGGACTTCTACGAGTTGTTTGACGAGCAGCGCCGGATCGGCCGCGTCGAAGTGCTGGTGCGCGCCAGGCACAACCGCATCCTGGAAAACGGCGCCCCGAAACTGTTTGCGGCATTGCGCAATCAGCTTCCCGGCGGCCAGGTCGAGATCGAGATCGACCGCCTGACGGAGCGCCCCAAATCCAGCCGCAAGGAAGCCCGGCCCGCGCGCAGCAAGCGGCGCGCACGGGTCGAGGTCCGCTTCCGCCGCTTCGACCTGCCGTCTACCATCCCGGGAACGCAACCCGTGCCAATGTCGGTCGTCCATCTGCGCGAAACCAACCCCCCGGACGGCGAGAAACCGCTCGAATGGTTCCTCCTCACCAGCCTCCCCGTCGACCACTTCGATGCCGCCGTCGAGATCATCGGATTCTATCTCCGACGCTGGCGGATCGAAGACCTGTTCCGGGTGCTCAAGTCCGGGTGCAAGGTCGAAGACGCCGCCTTCCGTTCCGCGTGCCGCTTGCAGCGCGCCGCCACCATCGATGCCGTCATCGCATGGCGCATCATGCTCATGACCCTGCTCGGCCGCGAAGTGCCCGAATGCCCGGCCGAACTGATGTTTACCGACAGCGAAATCCACTTCCTCGAGGATTATGCAAACAACTTCGGTTTCGGCACGCCCCGGAACCTGGCCGCCGCCGTCCTCCTCGTCGCAATCCTCGGAGGGTACCAGAACCGAAAACACGATCCCCCGCCCGGAAACCAGATCATGTGGCGCGGGATCGAACGACTGGCCATCGCAAGCCTCGCATACCGCGTCGCAGCGGCGCAAAGCGCCGGACGACCACTTGTCCAGAACGAATAGTGGGTACACGGTAGGGCTAGGTAGATCCCGCGGCTCGGGGTATCGCGCCCGTCGTCTTCGATTTTCGTGTGAGCCTCTTGCAAAACTCCTTGCGTTCGGGCCGTGGGATCGGACGGTGGCTAACTGAAATCGGGGCTACGGGTGTCGTGGGCGGCGTGGGGAGCCGATTTGGGTGATTTTTCGGGTTCGTTCTCCGAGATTCGTGCCGCCTTGGGGGGCATTCCCGGGAAGCCGACATAATCTGCCCATCCCGTCCTGCCCGGGGCGTAGGATGCTGTCGGTTTTGGGGGCAGAGCCCCGTGGGCTCAGAGTTGCAGACGCAACAACTGGTTTACGGTCAGGGCCAGAATGCCGAACATCAGGTGGCATGCCGACAACCGGATTATGCCGCGTTTGCAGCCCGGGGCTTTGAATCCCCGGGCTTTTCTGCTGGAATTGTCGGCATAATCACGTTCGTTTGTAACCTCAGATGTCCGGACCTCGTGCGCTGATTGAAGGCGTGTTTGGCGGTCGTTTTCCTTGTGATTTCGGTGAGTTAGGAGGCATTTGGGGGGTTGACAGGTCGGCCGGAATGTGAAAGAATATTCTAAACCCGATATCCGGATCCGAGGTCCCGATGAACACGCTTCCGATGCGCCCCACCGAGGCGGTCCAGATTGGCAACTCCTGCTTTTCCTTCGTGAAGCGGGACGGCCGAGTGGAGTATTTCTCCAATCTTGAACCGTTTGATTTTCACGCTGACGATCAGCGCGAAGCGAAGTTGCTTCGGATCGCGAAGTTTGCGGAGAGCGGTGTCCCTCGCTCGGACCTGGTGGAGGCGCTCGGCGTGAGCCGCTCGACGGTACAGCGGGTGGTGAACCAACTCCGGAGGGACGGCGAGGCGAGCTTCTTTGCGCCGCGCCGAGGCCGCGGGCCGAGCGTGATTGATGCCGCGATGGCGCGGACGGTGAACCGGCTTCTGGCCTCGGGGCTGAGCGGCGCGGCGGTTGCGCGGGAGGTGGGGATCTCGTCGCAGACGCTGAACAACAATCGCCGGGCGGGGGTTGTCGGTGGGGGGAAGCCGGCCCGGGCGGCAAAGGCGGATCCGGATCCGGAAGCCCCTGCGGAGCGGGAGGCGCCGCAGGAAGCACCGGAGGGGGACGCGCTGGAGCCGCCGATTGACCGAAGCGCACGGGACGCCCGCGACCGGGCAGCGCCGATGGGCCGTGGGGCTCGGGACACGACGGGACGAATGCTGGCTGCGACGGGGCATCTGAGCGAGATCCGGCCGCAGTTTGCGGAACCGCTGTCGGCGGTTGCCGGCGGGGGGGTGCTGGCCGGGCTCCCGATGCTGCTGAAGGAGGGGCTTCTGAACCACGCGCGGGCGTTCCTGTCGCTGCCCAAGGGGTATTATGGGTTGACCACCGTTGTGCTCTTCCTGGCGTTCCTCATCCTGGCCCGGGTGCGCAATCCGGAGGCGCTCCGGCACCAGGTGCCCGGGGAATGGGGCGCGATCCTGGGCCTGGACCGCTGCCCGGAGGTGAAGACGCTGCGGCGCAAGATCAAGGCGCTGGGGCAGGATGTGCAGCGAGTGCGGAACTGGCAATCCGCCCTGGCGGCGGGATGGCTTGAGGAGGACCCGGAGGTCGGCGCCACGCTGTGCGTGGACGGGCATGTGAAGATCTATTCCGGTCGCAAGGGGAAATTGCCAAAGCACTTGATGTCGAATCCACAGTGCACTCCTTTCGTCATGTATGGAAGTTGCTGATATCGGGGCATTTGCTTTCCGGCGCTTTCGAACGCGTTTTCCCTTCCAGATCTGCCTCCGTGCCTGGAGGGGGCCGGTAGAGACATTTCGTTCGTTTCCCGTGTGAGACTGGTCCCATCTGCAATATTCCGGAATGGGCCCATGTCCGGATGGTGTTGCCAGTGACACCATACTTTCGCGCCAGTTCCGATGCTCCTTCGAAGCCTTGCGCGCGCAGTTTTTCGGACTGTCGGGCCGCCCATGATTTCATTTTGCGGGTCTTTACAATGTTCCGAACCCCCCGCATTGTCATCGGCTCGCCGCGCCAGTTCGTGTGTCCGGCCCGGTTCAACTCCTCCGCGGCTCGTGCTTCCGGGACCGTTTCGAGCAGGTCGTCAAGCGTGTCAACTGTTTCGGGGCGCGTTGTCCGCCGTTTCCAGGAGGGAATTGGCGCTGGAATGGGGTCGAGGACCGCGGTCCGTCCTCCGCGCAGCCGCAACTCAATCAGGATATTGTCTCTGTCCCTGCGGAGGATCGCGTCTTCCACGAGGTAGCCAAGCAGGCGCTTGCGGTCGAGGTCATCGGTTGCCGGAGCACTCCAGACGGCCTCGAAGTCGTCGACGAGGCTACGGATCTGGCGGATTTGCCCGTCGGAGAGGTCCTGTTCCGCGGCCTCCCGGCAGGCGTCGCGCTCCTTGCAGGCTTCCTCCAACTCCTGCAGTCGGCTGTTCCATTCCGCTTCCAGTGCTTCCGCGACCAGCCGCTTGTCGGGGTCGACGGCATGATGCCGACGCCGGGCGAGGCTGGCCTCGTAGCGAAGCGCTTCGATGCGCTCTTCCCGCCGCGCATCGGCTTGCGTGAAGTCGTCCCGCACTTGCTTTTGGACGGCCATGGCGAGGTCGATGCTCTCCTGGCTCATGGCGGCAATGACGAAGCGCGAGACGGCTGCGTCAACGGGTTTTCCGCAAATGAAACGACATTCCTCCCTGCGGTGGCCGCGGACGCAGATGTAGTAATGATGCGCCGGCTTGCCGTTCGCCGGATTGGCGCTTGCGTACTGAACCTTCATGTGGCGGCCGCAGTTGGAGCAAATGGCGATGGACTGCAGCAACCCGGATCCGCTGCGGACGCCGGCCCGGCGAACGCTTGCGGTCAATTTGCGGCCGTTTCGCGCCAGGACCGCCTGGTTCGCCAGATAGGTGGTCCAATCGACATAGCCGACGTGTGCGTCGGGGATACAGGCCGTCCATTCTTCCATCGGTACGACCTGCCGACTCCGGGATCCGTCTGCCCGCAAGACTCTCTGGGTGCGCCCGTAAGCATAGCTTCCCGCATAGCGGGGGTTGCGCAGGATGTTCATTACGCGGGCTTCATTCGGAATCCGCCAGTGGATTTCACCGCTGTCCTCTCCCCATCTCAACCGTGACGGAAGCGGAATATTCTCACGCTGGAACCACCGTGTGGCCGCTGTTGCGGAGCCGAGCTCGGAGAACTTCGTGAACACCAGAGCGATGGCGTTGGAGATCGCTTTGTCCGCGGCCAGCGCCACATCCCCCTTGCTGTCGTATTCCAAACCGGCCGGTAGTGGCATGCGCAGGGCGCCCCGCTTCGCCTTGTTGACGCGGCCACCGTGCAGGCGAAGCTTGATGGAATACATCTCATATTCGAAAATTGTGCCTTTAACGCCAAGGATTAATCTATCGTTTCTGTCGCGCGGGTCATAGACCGAAGCCTCGTCGAGAATGAGCGTATCGGTCAACGCGGCAACCCGCAGGAGCTGATGCCAATCGGCGCTATCCAGGGCAGTCCCATACTGCCCGTTTTTTCACTGATGAAGTCACGATCCACTATCGGTTTCATCCCCTGGCCGGCCTTCGGGTGCGCTTTCACCGTCGTCACAGGCTTTCTGACGGGATGATTCTGGTTGTTGAGCGGCCAGACGGATCAATTGTCCACGTTCCGGAATGGATGACGTTGCCCTCGGCGGCGGAGATCGATCTTGAGGACCGTCCGAGGCTCTCCTTGCGAAGCCTTTCCGAGTTGCATGGTTCGATTGAAGCGCTTCTTGTGGCGCTATCCGCGTCAGCAGGAGGAGAGTGTGATGGGCCGGTTTCGGGCAGGACCGCCAGTGGATCTGTTTGTTCCGGAGGTGCCGCTGTCAGCGTCGGCGCGGGAAGCGCTGCTGCCGCTGCTTGCGGCGCTGATCACGGCAGTGATGGCATCGACGCAACCGAAGATGGGCGAGACGGAGGAGGCGGACAATGACTGAGGGTTCGAAGGTCACGGTGGATCATCGGTCTCGCGGGGCCTGTGTCTATGTCCGGCAGTCGACCAGCGATCAGGTCCGGAACAATCTCGAGAGTCAGCGCCTGCAATATGGGCTTGTCGACCGCGCCCGGGATCTGGGCTGGGGCGATGTTGCGGTGATTGACGACGATCTGGGACGATCCGCCGGCGGCGCCGAGCGACCGGGCTTTCAGCGGCTGCTTGCCGCGGTCTGCGCCGGCGAGGTCGGCATCGTGTTCTCGAGCGAGGCTTCAAGGCTTTCTCGAAACGGCCGTGAGTGGCATACTCTGCTGGAGTTCTGCGCCGTGGTCGGCTGCCTTCTGGCAGACCGGGATACGATCTACGATCCCCGCCTTGCCAACGATCGCTTCTTGCTTGGTATGCAAGGGTCGGTCTACGAGTTCGAGCTGTCGGTATTGCGCCAGCGCTCCAGTGAGGCGCAATGGCAGAAGGCCGGCCGCGGCGAGTTGTTCACGACCGTTGCGATCGGCTATGTGCGGGTCGGGGATGGTCGGATCGAGATGGATCCGGACCAGCGAGTGCGCGACGCCGTCGCCCTGGTGTTCCGGAAATTCGCCGAGTTTGGGAGCGGACGTCAGGTGCATCTGTGGCTGCGCCAGGAAGGCATTGAACTTCCCGCGGTGCGGTACGGACCCCGAGGCCGGGAGGTCATCTGGAAGCTTCCGGTTTATAACTCCATCAAGAAGATGCTGGCCAATCCGGTCTATGCGGGCGCGTATGTGTGGGGACGCAGCATCACGCGGGTTGATCTTGCGGGTGGATCCAAGCGCATCGCGCGTGAACTCCGAAGCAACCCGGAGGACTGGCCGATCTTGATCGTGGATCATCATGACGGATATATCAGCTGGGAAGAATACGAGAGGAACCAGCGCATGATCGCCGACAACGCGGGCTCCCTGCCGTCGGCGCGTCGGGCGGTTCGCCACGGGAGTGGGATCCTTGCCGGCCTGTTGCGCTGCGGCCATTGCGGCCGCAAGCTCCAGGTAAACTATCGGGGAAAGAACAGCGCGCGGTACAAGTGTCGCGGAAGCGGGGACGAGGACGGCGGACGTTGTGTGTCGTTTGGAGCCCTGCGTGCGGACGAGGCTGTTGGCGAGGCGGTGATCCGTGCGGTTGAGCCACAGGGCGTGGAAGCGGCGTTGCTGGCGATCGAGGACGCGAACGTTGCGGCGTCGGAGATCGTGCAACAGGCACAGCGGGCGCTCGAGGAAGCCCGGTTCCGGGCCGACGAGGCGCGCTGGCGCTATGAAGCGGTCCATCCCGACAACCGCCTGGTAGCGGACAATCTGGAGCGGCTGTGGAACGACCGTCTTCAACGGTTGCAGGAGTGCGAGGACCGGCTGTCGCGTGCGCAGGCGCGGTCGCGGCGTCGGGAGTTGACGTCGGAAGAGCGGGCGGCCTGGTTGTCGATGGGCGCCGACCTTGAGCGCGCCTGGCGGCATGACGCGGTACTCCCGGAACTGCGCAAGCGCATCCTGCGCGCGGCTCTCGTGGAAATTGTCGTCACCGTTGAGGACAACATGGTCACGTTGGTACTGCATTGGCAGGGCGGAAGCCACACGGAACTGCGGGTGCGCAAGAACCGCACCGGCGAGCACCGGCTGGTGGCGGGCACCGAAACCGTGGAGCTGGTCCGTGAACTGGCCAGGGTCATGCCCGACCGGCTGATCGCGAGTTTCCTCAACCGCGCCGGAAGGAAGACTGGACAGGGAAACAGCTGGACGGTGGCACGCCTGCGGGCGTTCCGGTCTTGCCACGGCATTGCGGTCTATCGCGAGGGCGAAATGCGGGAGCGAAACGAAATGAAGCTGGAGGAAGCGGCACAATATCTGTCGGTGAATGAACGGACCGTGCGCCGCCTGATCCGCTGCGGCGCAATCCCGGCCCGCCAGGCCTGCAAGGGAGCTCCCTGGGTGATCGACGCGACTGCGCTTCCCAAGCGTGTGCAGGAACTCCCGCCGGCAGAAAATCTCCAGCAAGGAGCGCTTGATTTATAAGGACATAGAGAGGTGGTCACTATGAACCCGCTTCGTCCCGGACCAGCCGCGAAATTTCGAGACAAAGCACGATGCCGACCTTGCCGTTGGCGATGCTGCCCATGAGGCCCTGGAATCCACTGCGCTCCGCGCTGCCGTCCCCGGTGAGGCCCTGATCCTCGTCGATCACCCGGATCCGCGACCGGTCCCAGCCCAGCGCGACCGCGCGGTCGGACAAGGCATATTGCCGTCGCCCGCTCTCCCGGTTTTCCAGAACCTGCCGCGGCGAGGACTGCCGCACGTACAGCACGGCATCCCGCGAAAGATGGGCTGCGGAGACTTTGGGCGAACGTGCATCAGGCATGGTTTGCGCTCCGTTGTCTACCGCCAGGCAGCATTGCCTTGCGGACCAGGAGGACGGCCTCGGCCAAGGCGGCTTCCGGCACGGTTTCCGGGATGGTTGCGGACAGCCCGGGGCGCGGCGGCGAGGGAATGGCGGGCGGCCGCGGCACTGCTGCGGGGCATCCAAGCGCGTCCCGCATTCCCCGTTGCTCCAGCGCCTCCGTTGCGCGCAACGGGGCGCCATCCAGTGCGCGCCGTCGCCAATCCTCGTAGATGGCGGCGGAATTGCGGGGCAGAGGCCGACTCACGGAGCCAGACTTTTTTTTTGCCTTCGCTCCAGTGCCTTGTCGATCGCACGTGGATGGAGCTTGATCCCGAACTTCGTTTCGATCATCGGAGCCAGCCTTCGGGAGCCGACACGGCCGTACCTTTCGCGATACGAGAGCACGAAGTGCAGGATGGCAGGCGTGATCTTGTGCGGCCCACGCGGGCCGCGCTTCGCTGGCAGCAGTGCGGGCATGCCACCGCGGTCGAACGCATCTGCATAGCGCGTGCACGTCGGCGCGGAGAACCCGAAGCGGCGGGCGGCTTCCGGCGCATCCATCGATTGGCTGCGGGCTGCGCGCACCATCTCGTACCGGACCTGGAGCAGATCGTCGGGATCGAAGAAGCCGCATTCCCGGAACATCGGGTCGGTGACTCGCTCTGCCTTCCGGTTCAGCAGCCCCGCCTGGCGCAACCGCTCCCGCTTTCCCGAACCGTCGTGATCCGCTGTCATAGCCACCCTCCTTTGCTGCGTTCGAGAAAATAATACGCGAAGTGGGGAAAGGATCAAGCCAGAACGCGCAAGTAATTGCTATGACTCGACTTTTGTAATAACATTCCATAACGGTACTTTCCCCGAATCAATCCGGCGCACTAATTGTTTCGCATAAGCGTAATTATTTACCAACCATCCGGACACCTTCTTTCCGGAGGCTGCGAACCTCTCCCGCCAAGCAAAGCAAATCATCAACGCGGAAGAGCGATCGACCTGCGGAAGCCTGCTCGAACGCATCCACCCGCCGCAGTTGCGTCCACGCAACGTCTGCAACTCCGTAGCAGGAATAGTGCTTCTCCGATTCCAGCAAGTACCGAACGCATATCCTGCCTGGCCGAACGATCCACCCCTCGAAGGGAAAGGTCCCGCCAAAGTGCGGATGCAGCGGGTGGGTGATGACTATCTCGCTGATGTTCACTCGTAGTTCATAACCTGCTCTCGTCATACGAGTCTTTCGTGGCGCGACAGAAACTATGCCTGCCCGCGTCCACGAGCTATTGGATCAACGCGCTCGGCGGCAAGCCCTTCCTGTGCCTGAACAAGGCGCTGGATCCGACCATGACCCACGCGCTGGAGGCGGACATCCTGCCTGCGCTGGAGAAGCTGGGCATGCTGGGCCCGGAGGCGCCGGATCTCACCGCCCCGGATGCCGGCGAGCCCGCCCTGACGCTGGTCGTCGACCGGGAAGGCTGGAGCCCGGCACTGTTCAAGCGTCTCGCCCGGCGCGGCGTTGCGGTGATCACCTGGCACAAGGGCTTCAAGGGGGAGGACTGGCCGGAGGCGGAGTTCCGCAGTGTCGCGGTACCGATCCATGGACCGGGCACGACCCGCAGCGCCACCGTCCGCCTCGCCGAGAAGCGCGTGCAACTGAAAAAGGGGCCCGAGGTCCGCCAGATCCGCCGCCTGCTGGAAAGCGGCCGCCAGGTCCCGCTCATTACCACCCACTCCCGCATGCCCGTGGAGCAGATCGCCGGCGCCCTGTTCTCCCGCTGGTCGCAGGAGAACTTCTTCAAATATATGCGCGAGGAGTTCAATCTCGACGCCCTCGTGGTCCGCGGCCTGGAGCCGCAGGATCCCGAAGCCCGCGTCGTCAACCCGCTCTGGCGCGCAATCGACCGAAATGTCAGCCGCTTCCGGCAACGCCTCGGCACCCTGCGCCTTTCAACGGGACACAGTTGACTCAGGGAACTTCGTAGTCTCGCATGGCTCGATAGTTTTCGACGAACAGTGACAGGAACATGTATCCTTCCCAGAGTTTTTGGGTTCCTGGCATCGGCTGTCGTCTTGTCGGGATGAATCCGGCGACACGTGCCACGTTGACGGCGAAGTCTGCGATGTTCTGGTCGGGATCGGGCGGCCCGCGCTGCTTCCTGTGGTTGGGCTTCGACATGTGCACGGCCAGAACCGTGATCTCGTCCTCGTGGACGACCGTCCGAGCGGGCGTTTCCGGCTCGGAGCGTGCGAGGCGCTCGATGGACCTCACCGTGCAGGCGGTAACGGCGTCGAAAGCCAGGCACTTGCGTAGGTCGTCGGCGTCGTCGAGCCGCCGGTCCCTGATCCGGGTGCCCACCTTGAGCGCCTTGAAATATTCTTCGATCAGCCAGCGCTTCTCGTACCAGGAGACAACTCGCAGTGCGTGCTGCGGCGTAGGCTCTCCTTCGTTGGTGAGCAGCAGCCAGTCGAGCGGCTCGGTCCCGGCCGGCGGGCTGGGTTCAAGAACCCGAACCGCTAGCATGCGCAGCGGCGGCGTGCCGTCCGGGCGGGCGGTCGGCGGGACGAGGTCGACGAAGCCGGCGCGGACATCGAGGCGCACGCCCCTGCGTTCCGGGCGGGCGCGCGGGCCGCCGCAGGCCTCGATGTCGATGGTCTTGCCGGCCAGCCGGGGCAGTTTGGCCGTCCAGTCCCACAGATCATGCCCGTTGCCCGCCCCGTCGCAGACCCTGCGCTGTGCCGAACGGCTGGCGCGGACCAGCGTGGCCGCCCCGACGTCACACGCCTTCGCCATCAGGTCCCATTGATCCCCTTCCCGGTCGCAGATCGTCAAGACACGGGTGTCTGGACAGGCCGCCGCCAGATCGAGCGCCCTGACGAGCCCCTCCCTCCAGCGCCTGCTTTCCCTCTCCGCTTTGGCCGACGGGTCCGCTTCGCGCCCCGCCTTCGCCTCCGCCGTCTCACGGAAATCCGCGTCGAGATGGAACACCCCCAGCGACCGGCCGCCCTCGCTGAACGCGATCCCGAAATGCGCCGCGATCCCGGTGCTGCCGGAACCGCCGCCGCCGATGCCGACCAGCCCCTGCGTCGCCGTCAGGCCGCTGTAGTTCAGCAGGGTCGTGTCCTGCACCGCCAGGACCAGCTCCTGCGGACGGCAGCGTTCAACCATGGCTTCATGGTGTGGCTCGAGAACATCGCCCATCGTCACATGCGCGTTCGACAGCAACCGGTACGCCGCCTTCTGTTCCGCCTCGCCCGGGAATATCACCGGCAACGCGGCACCGGGACGCTCCGCCCACGCCCGGCCCATCGCCACCAGCCGCGCCCGGATGCGGGAATCACTGTGGCTGCTTCGGCCGTACTCCCGTTCCGCCCATCCAACCTCCTCATCACCAAAACCCGGGGCTCGCCCCATCACCCGCGACGGTTCCCGGCAAAGCCTCTGCCGCCAGTCCGGCGTCAGCGGCTTCATCCAGACCGAACGCCGCGGGCCCGGCGTCCCGCGGCCCGGCGGCATGCCCGACGTCAGTTCCGGACAGCGCTCCCAGCCCGCCGCCCTGTAGCTGGTTCCCCTGTGCTCCGGCCCGACATAGCTGTAGACAAGGCACGGACGCTCACCGTACTTCCCCTCCCAGTCATCGGCAAGCCGTTCGCAGGCCAGCGACAGCGACAGCGACGCCAGTCCGTGAACCCGGACCCCGGGCAGAACCAGCATACGGTCGTTGTTGACCACAAGGCCGATGTTGGCGTCCCGCGCAGCCTGCGACCAGCCGATGTGCCGGTCCCGCGCCTTCTGGTGCCACGACGCGGCGCCGAACACCAGCCCCCCGAGCACGCCGTGACGTTCGCAGACAATCCAATAGCGGAGCCGGCCGCCCGGACAGCAGGCGTCGCCTTCGGGATGGTGCGTTGCCATCATCGAGCGCGCACCGCGCCTGTCGCCACCCTCTTCCACCGGAACGACGCTCACGGGGCCAAGAGCCTCAGGCGCGCAGTTCAGCGTCCGGTCCGGATAGTCCTGCGGAACCGCCTGCGACTTCGCGGTCACGCCGCCCATCGCCCGTGGTTCAGGCAGCGTCAGCTCAAGCGATGCCGCCAGCTTGGGCAGCGCCGCCCGCGCCGACGCCAGACACGCGTGGCCAAGCGCATTGTGCCAGTTCTCACGATCGCACAGTTCGCGCGCAAGCGAACTCCGCGTGCAGTCGCCAGCCTCGACAGCCATCTTCAGCCATGCGATCGTGTCCAGGCTGAACTGACGTAATCCGATCCTCATACGGCACGAAATAAGCCCTCATGCTCCATGAGTCAACAGTGTCCGGATGAAAGACCCTGCGCAACAGGATCGCCGATCTGGCCAGGGGAGCCCAGTCTCACCAGACCGCCGAAGCCGCCCGACGTCTCCAGGCCCGGATCGACGCTCTCGACGCCGAGCGTGAGGCGCTCAAGCAGACGCGCAGCGACACGCAACGACACATCACCGTCGCCGAGCTCGACGAGCACCAGGCCCTGGATGCGCTTCCCGAAGGCGAGAAGCTCCTCCTCGACGTCATCCGCATGATCGCCTACCGCGCCGAAACCCGCATGATGCCTGTCGTCGCACAGGCACAGGGCAAGACACAGCGACCTCGCAGGCACCTGCGCGCGATCTTCCAATCCGACGCCGACATCATCCCGGAGCCCTCCAACGGCATCCTCCGCATTCGCATCCTCGGCACCGCCAGCGATGCCGGCGACAACGCCACTGCAGGCCTCCTCCAGGAACTCAACCTGACCCGAACGATCTTCCCAGGCACCAACCTCCGGATGATCTACGAACTGCCCGGGAATACGGCCGATCCGGACCCTTCGGGTTCAAATAGGTGAGCTCGATTCACCCTCGAGGTCCGGACATCTGAACCTGCATTCCAGCGACGTCGAGGCATTCGTCGAGCTTGTTGTCGCCCCTTGACAGGCTGCACAGCCTTTGGCTTCGAATGTCATGGTCGGGTGCGTTTCACGACGGCTCTGATGATCCAATGAGCTCTTAGCCTCTGGACCTCGTTCCAGGTCATGCAATCCTGTTCGCTCCACTCATCCGCAACGAAGGAACGAAAGGATGCAATCAAACTCCGTTAGAATCCCGTTGCCGAGGGAAAGGGTGCCAGATTGGCTACTTCCCTTGCGCAATGCCTTTCTGGCCTTGCTTATTTCGCTTGGCCTGAAGCTTAGTACCTTTCATCACCCCACAGTGGACTCGCGGCGATTGTTCTGGCTTGTTTCCCGCATGTTCAGTTGTCTTCTTTCATTCCGCGGTGGTAGATCAGGATTGGCTTGAACATCAGGTAGGCTTCCCAGAGTTTCCGTGTTCCCGGCAAGGGCTGCCGCTTTGTTGGATCGAATCCGGCGATGCCCGCCAGATCGATAACGAAGGATTTGATGTCGGGCGCAGGTTCGGGCGGAGCTCGGGCATTGCAGATCCTGAGGAGGTATCGATAGTTGTAGAGGCAGTCGATGGCCTCCTGCCCGACGACCTCGCTGGCCGGGGTGTGGGGGGCCGTCCGGGCCATGAAGTTCAGGTCGTGGATATGGCAGGCGGTAATCGCATCGAAGACGAGGCACTTGCGCAAATCGTCGGCATCATCGAGTTGCCGGTCCTTGATCCGGGTGCCGGTTTTCAGCGCGCTGAACCAGGTTTCGATGGACCAGCGCTTCTCGTACCACTGGACGATCTGCTGCGCGTGTTCGGCGGTTGGCTCGCCGCGGTTGGCCAGCAGCAGCCAGTGCAACGGCTCCTTGCCTTGCGGCGGTTGGCGTTCGGTCGCCGAGACCGCGAGCATCTCCGTCGGGGTCTGGTCCGCGGCTTCCTTCGGCGCCAGCAGGACCACCCTGCAGGCGCGAAGGTCGAGCTTGACCTTGCGTTGCTTGCGCTGGCGCGGGCCGCCGCATGGCGGCACCAGGATTGTCTTGCGTGCCAGCGGCTCCTGTTCTTCGACATGCGTCCAGAGGTTGCGGGATTTTCCGTCGTCCAGCAGCACCTTGCGCTGGCGCGCCGCATTGGAGCGCACCAGCAACCCGGCATGGTCGATGGCCGCCTTGCGCAGCATCTCCCAGGTATCCCCTTCCCGATCGCAAACGGTGATCACCTCGGTGTCCGGGCAGGCATCGTCCAGTTCCCGAGCCCGCTGCATCCCTTCCAGCCAGCGCGCGCTTTCGGTGTCCTTCCCGACACCCGTGACCTTCTCCTGTTCCGTCGTGCGGAAGTCGGCATTCAGGTTGTAAACGCCCAGCGGCCGGCCCACAGGGTTTACCGCAAGCCCGAAGTGCGCCATCAGTCCGTGCGCGCCCGTGCCGCGTCCGCCGATGGAACAAAGCCCGTCCGTCGCCTTCAGGCCGTGGTAGTTCAGCGTTGTGGTGTCCTGTATCGCCAGCACCACCTTCTCCATCTGGCAGCGCTCCACCGTGGAGGCCTGGTGGGGCTCAAGGATGTGCTGCATGGACACGCCCTCGCTGGACAGAAGCCGGTACGCCGCCTTGCGTTCCGCCCGCCGCGGGAACAGCACCGGGATCGAGGTCCCCGCAAGCCGGAGCCACGCCCGCCCCATCTCCACGATCCGCCTGCGGACGCGCCCGTCGGAATGGCTGCAGCGAGCATATTCCCGCTCCGCCCAGTCGGCGCCCGCCGGCAGATACACCGGCTCGGGCGGAACAATCCGGCGCTCCGGCAGGGTACATAACGTCTCCTCCCAGTGCACCGACAACGGCTTCATCCAGACCGCGCGCCCGACCCCGGGCCGCGTGCTCCCCGGCGGCTGGCCGGAGGTCGGCCGCGGGCAGCAGGACCATCCGGCCGCCCGGTAGCTCTCTCCGGCATGTTCCGGGCCGACATAGGTATAGGCCAACACGGGCCGCGTTGCATAGGCCTCGCTCCAGTCCCCGGCAACTCGATCCGTCGCCATCTCCAGCACCCGCGAGGCCAGCCCGTGAATGCGGGGCAGCAGCAGAAAGCGGTGATTGCACAGCACAAGCCCAAGATGGGCCGCGCGCGCGTCGGCCGACCAGCCGATCCATTCGTCGCGCGCCTTCTGGTGCCAGCTCGCGGCTGCAAAGCCGATGCCGCCCAGCACGCCGTAGGCCGAGGAACGGATCCAGTAGCGCAGTTGCCCTCCCGGCGCTCGCTTCCAGCCGAGAGGATGCCAGGCCTCCAGCATCGCTTCCCAGCAACGCCGGTCGTCGCCCTCCGACACCCTCTCCAGCGACAGGCTGCCGAGATCTCGGATCCCGCACCGAAGCGCCGAAATCGCCTCAAGACCGTCCGGCGCCGGCACCCTCGCGGCCGCTTCCGGCACGCCCGGCCTCGCCTCCGGCAACCGGAACCCCGCCTTCGCGGCCACCTTCGGCAACACCTTGCGGGCCGACGCCAGCGCCAGCCTGCCCTTGCTATCCTTCCAGTCGGCAAGTTCGCACAGCAGACGCGCCAAGCCGCAACGGGTCGCTCCCGGCTCCTCGGAAGCCGCGACTACACGGGTAATCGTCTGAGCACCGAAATGGCGCAATCCAATCTCAGACTTCCTGACCTCGTGCGCTAATTGAAGGCGGGCTTGGCGATCGTTTTGCTCGTGATTTCCAGCAGTTAGGAGACATTTGAGGGGTTGACCGATCTACGGAGAGTGGCTATAATACTGTGCACCCGATATCGACCGTGGAGACTCCCTTGAACACGCTTCCGATGCCTCCTGCCGAGGCGATCCAGATCGGCGAATCCTGCTTTTCGCACGCGGTCGAGGACGGCCGGCGGGTCTACTTCAGCAACCTGGCGCCGTTCGATTCCCACGAAGTTTCGGACAACCGAGCGCGACAGCTGCGGATTGCGCGGTTTGCCGAGCACGGTGTGCTACGCAGGGATCTGGCGGCGGCGTTTGGCGTGAACCGTTCGACGGTGCAGCGGGCAGTGAACCAGCTCCGGAGGCAGGGCGAGGCCGGTTTTCTTACGCCGCGACGGAGGCGCGGGCCGAGCGCGATCGACGCCGCGACGGCGCGGGAGGCGGAGCGGCTTCTGGCCTCGGGGCTGAGCGGCCGGGCGGTTGCGCGAAAGCTGGGGATCCGGCCGAGCACGTTCAGCCTCAACCGCCGGTCGGGTGTTATCAGAGGGGGGACGCCGAACCGGGCCGTGCCGGCGCAGGCGACAGCGTCGACGGAGCCGCAGGCGACGGCAGTGCTGGAGCCGCCGGTGGTCGCGTCGACGGAGCCACAGGCGGCGGCAGCGCCGGAGCCGAGGGTGGAGCGGAGCGAACGGGACGCACGCGACCGCGAGGCGCCGATGGGTCGGGGCACCCGGGACACGGCGGGGCGGATGCTGGCGGCAACGGGACATCTGACGGAGATGCGGCCGCAGTTTGCGGAGCCGCTGTCGGCGGTTGCCGGCGGCGGCGTGCTGGCCGGGCTGCCGATGCTGCTCAAGGAGGGGCTTCTGGACCGCGCGCGGGAGTTCCTGTCGCTGCCCAAGGGATACTACGGTTTGACCACGGTTCTGCTGTTCCTGGCCTTCCTCACCCTGGCCCGGGTGCGCAATCCGGAGGCACTGCGGCACCAGGCGCCCGGGGAATGGGGCGCCATCCTGGGCCTGGACCGCTGCCCGGAGGTGAAGACGCTGCGGGGCAAGATCAAGGCGTTGGGGCGAGACGTGCAACGGGTGCGGGACTGGCAAGCTTCCCTGGCCGCGGGATGGATGGCGGAAGAACCGGACGTGTGTGCGACCCTGTCGGTGGATGGCCACGTCAAGGTGTATTCCGGCCGCAAGGGAAAATTGCCCAAGCATTACGTGGCGCGCCAGAAACTCTGCCTGCCTGCCTCCACGAGCTACTGGATCAACGCGCTCGGCGGCAAGCCGTTCCTGTGCCTGAACAAGGCGCTGGATCCGACCATGACCCACGCGCTGGAGAAGGACATCCTGCCCGCGCTGGAGAAACTGGGCATGCTGGGCCCGGATGCACCGGACCTCACCGTCCCGGACGCCGGCGAGCCCGCCCTGACGCTGGTCTTCGACCGGGAAGGCTGGAGCCCTGCCCTGTTCCGGCGCCTCGCCCGGCGCGGGGTTGCTGTGATCACCTGGCACAAGGGCTTCAAGGGGGAGGCCTGGCCGGAGGCGGACTTCCGCACCGTCACGGTGCCCATCCACGGGCCGGGAAGCACCCGCAGCGCCACCGTCCGCCTCGCCGAGAAGAGCGTGATCCTGAGCAAGGGGCCCGAAGTCCGCCAGATCCGGCGCCTGCTGGAGAATGGCCGCCAGGTGCCCCTCATCACCACCGACCCCCGCATGCCCATGGAGCGGGCCGCCAGCGCCCTGTTCTCCCGATGGTCGCAGGAGAACTTCTTCAAATACATGCGCGAGGAGTTCAATCTCGACGCGCTGGCGGTCCACGGTTTGGAAGCACAGGATCCCGACGCCCGCATCGTCAACCCGCGCTGGCGCGCAATCGACCGCAATGTCCAGCGCTTCCGGCAGCGCCTTGGCACCCTGCGCAACCGGATCGCCGACCTGTCCAGGGGAACCCCGACCCGCGAAGCCGAAGAGGCCGTCCGGCGCCTGCAGGCCCAAAGCGACGCTCTCGACGCCGAGCGTGAAGCCCTCAAGCTGCAGCGCCGCGATACACCGCGACATATCGCGGTCGCCGAACTCGACACGAACGAGGCACTCGACGCGCTCCCCGAAGGCGAGAAACTCCTCCTCGATATAATCCGCATGATCGCCTACCGCGCTGAAACCCGCATGATGCCCGCCGTTGCCCAGACCCAGGGCAAGATCCAGCGCCCCCGCCGGCACTTGCGCGCACTTCTACGGGCCGACGCCGACGTCATCCCGGAGCACGGCAACGGCATCCTCCGCGTTCGCATACTCGGCACCGCCAGCGATGCCGGCGACAACGCCATCGCAAGCCTCCTCGAAGAACTCAACCAGACACGGACCGTCTTCCCCGGTACCAACATGCACATGGTCTATGAACTACCCGGAAAAATCGCCGAGCCCCACTTCGCGGGTGCAAAAACATGACACTCTCTCGAGTTCGAGGTCAGGAAGTCTGAATCTGCATGCCGCAGCAGTAGCAGCATCAAGACCGCGAGTCAACAATGGCCCGATGAAAGGCTTAGTACCGTCAAGAACTACGCCCCCGCAGCATGAATCCGTGGAGACGACGCAGCTCTATCTGCACGCAGATCTCCGCATCAAGGGAAGGGCCATGGAGCAAACCCGCCCCATCTGGGTCAAACCCGGGAGGTTCAAGCCGGACGATGCCCTGTTGGGCTTCCTGAGATCACTGTGATTATGCCGACAATTCCAGCAAGAAAGCCCGGGGACTCAAAGCCCCGGGTTGCAAACGCGGCATAATCCGGTTGTCGGCATGTCACTATGCCGAATTCGGCATAGCAGGTGGCAGGAGGCCTTGGCGTGGCCCCTTACCCGGAGGTGGCGGCCGCCAAACTCATCCTTGAGGCGCGCGTTTACCCGTTCTGCTGTGGAGCGTTCCCGGTAGCGTTGGTCCTCGGGAAACGTATATCCGATGGCGCGCCGGGCAGCCGCCTCGCTGCGCAACTCCTGCCTGCGCTCCACGGAACGGCGGGGATTGCTGGCGATGATCGGAACATGGCCCAAGGATTCGCTGTGCGTCCGAATCTCCACAGCGTCATAGGCACTATCCATGAGATCATACAGGCTGTCGACCCGTGCCGCGGTCATCTCGGCCAGCGGGATCGCCGCTTGGCTGTCATGCATTGATGCCGAGGTCAGAATGCAACTCACAGGGATGCCGCCGTCGGCGGAATCAATATGCAGTTTCCAGCCTATCCATGAGACTTGATGTCCCCTGGCGTTACGCTTGGTGCCTACGTTGCAGGCCTGCGGCAGATCGGCCAGCATCGCGGGTAGCGGCAGGCACCGTTGGCGCTCCAGACGGCTCGGTTGCCTGGGCCGTTCCTCTCCCTTGCGCGGCCGCCCCCGCTTGCGCTTCGGTTTCACCGCCTCCGGCGGCTTGCGCGCGGGCTTCTCCCGCGCCTCGATCGCCGTCGCATCCCGCGATATGTGCCCGACCAAGTGGTCGCCCATGGTCCGGCGGACCAGCGCTTCGTGCAACTGGCCCGGCAGCGAGCCCTCCGCAAACTCGGCAAACGCCCGGGAAAAGGTCGCTTCGCTCGGAACCGCGCGCACCGAACGCCAGCCGCAAAGCCGCCGGAGCTTGCTGTCGGCTTCCAGACGCTCGATCAAGTCCCGCGTCGTCGGCAGGTCGAACACCGCCTTCGAAAGAAAGGCACGGGCCAGCGCGACGCGATCCTTCGCCGGACGTCCCACAACCCGTCCACCATACAAGAGCTTCTCAACCCGGACGAACTCAAAAACCTGTACGAACTGCTCATACCGCTCGCCGAGAGAGCCGACCTCTGCTTCCAGCTCTCCAAACAGGTCGGGTTGAAAACCACGTCAATAATGGGTTAGAATATCACGCAGGGACATCGGCGCTTTCCTTCCGGTCCGTCATGTTGTGTTCATAACTACATGATACCACCGGGAGTAGCGCCTGTCCCGTCAATAGCTCTCCAAAACACCGCCAAAAAAAATCTGCTCGTACGGCAGTTTTGCAAGAGGCTCCCTTGACAGAGGAAACGTAATTTGAGACCATTTCTGCACTCGGTTGGTGAAGGTTTGAGGTTGATACTTTCCTTGTAACCCTTTGCTCGCAAAGGGGCAATCGGGTCCTTCCCCTATATTTGATCGCTGATGAGGGCCCTTTGAGTTCACAGCATAGGAGCCTTCCATGCCCTGCGTACTCGGAATCGATATCGGGACGACGTCTACGATTGGAATCTTGATCTCTCCTCCGGATCGGGTTCTCGCAACGTCTTCCCGGCCTGTTGTCTTGTCGTCGCCACAGCAAGGCTGGGCGGAAGAGGATCCGGGACAATGGTGGCGCAATGTCTGTGAAATCGTCCGCGAACTCATGGCGGTGGCGTGCATTGGAAAGGCCGATATTCTCGGCGTCGGTGTCACAGGAATGCTCCCTGCTGTCGTTCTGTTAGACAAGAAGGGCCAAGTATTGCGCCCTTCGATCCAGCAGAGCGACGGGCGGTGCGGCAAGGAGGTCGCCGAAATCTCGTCGGAAATCTCCGAGGCCGTGTTCCTCAAGAAAGCCGGCAACGGCATCAACCAGCAACTCGTGGCAGCGAAGCTGCGTTGGATTGAGAAAAACGAACCGCAGGTGTTCTCCCGCATTGATACGGTTTTCGGCTCCTACGACTATATCAACTGGCGGCTGACCGGGGAAAAAGCCGTGGAGCAGAACTGGGCGCTGGAAGCCGGTTTCGTCGACCTCGCAAATCTAGAACTATCCGATGAACTCATTGCCCTTGGGCATGTCCCATTAACGGCCATACCCCGTAAGGCCGCCTCGCACGAAGTCTTGGGCGTGGTCTCGGCCAGTGCGGCGGCGGCCACCGGTCTACCCTTGGGTGTTCCAGTTGTGGGAGGCGCGGCGGACCATATCGCCTCGGCATATGTGGCGGGGATCACCGACCCCGGCGATGTCCTGCTGAAGTTTGGTGGTGCGACTGACGTCCTCATCGCCACACAGGAGGCCGTGCCCGATCGACGCATGTTCCTCGATCACCATTTGATACCGGGGATGTACATGCCGAATGGCTGCATGGCCTCTGGTGGATCGGCGTTAAACTGGTTCGTCGATACCTTGGCAACCGGGGAGCGCGCAGCCGCGCGCGGCGCCGGACTCAGCCTCCATCAACACATGGACCGGATCGCGGCACAAACATCGGCCGGGGCCGATGGCGTGCAGGTCATTCCCTATTTTCTCGGAGAAAAGACACCAATCCACGATCCTGATGCCCGTGGCGTGATCCAGGGCCTGAGTCTGAATCACGATCTGCGTCACCTGTGGCGGGCAATACTGGAGGGTTTCGGTTATGCCTTTCGCCACCACATCGAGGTGTTCAACGACATGGGCCACCCCACAACGCGCTATCTGGCCTCCGACGGCGGTTCGAAGTCTCGCCTGTGGATGCAGATCTGCGCGGACATTCTCCAACAGCCAATCCAACTTCTAAAGGGGCATCCTGGTTCCTGCCTCGGCGCGGCCTGGATGGCGGCGCTGGGAACCGGATTGACCGAGGATTGGGAAGGGACGGCACGCTTTGTTGAGCACGGTGAACGGATCGACCCTGACCCGGCCAACGCTGGACCTTACGACGATGGGTATAGACACTACAGGTCAAGTTACGAGGCACTGGCTGTTGTGCGGCGATCTGGGTGAGAATCTCAGTTTGATTGCCGCGTAAGAAACCAGATCTACCGGGCGATGGCCTGGCTCGAGACGCCGTTGGCGCGGGAGGACACGCGGGAGGAGAAGTTCAGTTCGCGCTGCACGAAGGACCGGATCGACGGAGAGCTGTTCGCGGAGCGTCGGGATCGGTAAACCAACCTTGACATGGTGTTCTTCGACACCACTTCGCTCCGCTCCCACGGCGGGGGCGGGACGGCGCTGGGCCGGCACTGCAAGTACGGGCAAGGACTTCCGCCCCCAATGCAGGCAACCGGTCGTCGGCATGGTGCTGGATGGCGAGAGTGATCCCGTGCGCTCGTAAATCTGGCTTGGGAACACCGCCGACGTGACAGCCCTGGACCGGTTCGCCGAGCGGCTGCAGGAGCGCTTCGGGCTCCGCACCACCTGCGTCGTAGCGGACCGTGGCATGATCCGCCGGGAGACCATCGCCTCGACTCAGGCGCGTGGCTGGCACATTATCCTCGGCCCGCCGCACCGCAACAGCAAGGAGATCAAGAAGACGGTCCTCTTCGAATTCGCGCCGTTCGAGACGGTGGAGATGACGTGGGCTCGGAACATCCCCCTGGAGCTCGATGTATGGGAAGTCAGCGTGAACGTCGAGGCGACGGAGGGTGTAGATGCGGCAACGCCGTCTGCCCGGCGCAAAGTGGTCTGCCGCGATCCTACCCAGATGCGCAAGGACGCCGCCACGCGCGTAGCCATTCTCCAGAGCCTGCACAAGAAGCTCCAGGAGGACGGGCCGAAGGACGGGGTCGGAAACCGCGGCTTCAAACGCTACCTGCGGGCGAAAGGCGGCGTGTTCGAAGTCGACCACGACAAGATCAAGTCCGAGGCGCGCCTCGACGGTATCGGGGTGCTGCAGACCAACACCGGCTTCCGCCCAAGTCAGGTTGCGGCCCGATACAAGGCATCATGGATGGTGGAACAGGTGTTCCGGACGAGCGAGGGAGATTCTCGATACACGGCCGATTAACCTGAACTTTAGCTCGAACAAAACCAGAACAAAATCTCGTAACTAATTAGTGTCTGCCGAAAAACCCCCTTTTTGGAGTTTGAGCCGGCTTCTGCCGTCAAGTTTGACCCCGACCTGACAGGTGGATTCAGGGTCAAGTGGACCTGGTCAGCGACATTTGGGGGTAAACGGCGGGCGGGCGGGGATTTTGGCGCCCATATTGGTGATTTCTGGAAGTATCGGGCATGGAGAGCCGCCGGCAGCCCGGGCTGCGCTGGCGCGGTTTCCCGGCGACGTCAGGCAGCTTTTCGTTGCAGGAACTTGAGTCGTGCGCGTTCCCGTGCGCGGATCAAGAAACCGACACGGAGCACATTTGCAGCGAGGATGGACAAGGCGACCGTGCGGGCGAAGCCAGCCTTGCCATGGGTGCGCACCCGGTCCAGGCCGCGCTGCTCGAGATTGTTGATTGCCGACTCGACGGCGGGATGCTGCTGGCGCGCCAGTGCGAAGTCCGGCTGCGCCTCGTGTTCGCGGCGGCTGGCGGGCAGGCGGCCCTTGGCGGGCATGGCGTTGAGTTCCAGCGTGTCGCCGAGGGCGGCCTGGTTTTGCGGGCTGTGAAAGCCGCGGTCGAAACTGCAGGCGACGAGTTCCGGGAAGCGCTCCCGCGTGGCCACGATGACGGGAACCGCGGCATCGGTGTCGCTCCCCTCCCACAGGATCCGGTGCTCGAGGAGGAACTGGTACTGGTCCTCGACGATCGCGACGGGAACGCCCAGTTCCACGGGGACGCCCGCCTTCCCCTTGCTGTTCCACCGCGTATGTTCCTCGAAGACCGAAAAGACCTTCTCCTTCTGGGGGATCTCCTCCCTCTGCAGGATCCTCCGGTCCGTCTGGTCGATCTGGCGCTTCGTATGCGCGATGTACCGGTCGAGTTCCTTGAGCTCCTCCGGCCGGGCGCCCCGCTCCAGCAGGCTGGCCCGCGTGGCCTCCGCCTTCGCCAGAAGTTCCTCGCACTTGGCCAGGAACGCGTCGACGTCCTCCCGCCAGGCCTCCGAGCGCCGGGTGCTCGCCACCCGCTGATACAGCCGCCGGAGTGTCACCGTAAGATGCTTGACTTGGCGCCAGCCCGTCAGGTTCCATTCGTCCGCCAGCTCGGCCGCGATCCGTATCATCACCCGGGCTGCGTCCCAGAGCAGGTTGCGGTCGGTGGGATAGTGGACATCCGTCTCGACGACAAAGGTGTCGCACCGGCCCGCCAACTGCTCGCCAGCGTCGTGGCCGCAAAGGTCGTGACCGTGCCGCACCACCAGTTCGTTGATGTCTCGCAGCGTGTCCTCGTCCAGCAGCGAGACATTCCGAATCACCTGATCATAGGAATACGTCACCGGTTCCAACTCGCTGTGCCCGAGCAACTGGCGCAGCACCACGTGCGTGTTGGCGTGTTCCCGAAGCCGGTCGAAGTCGCAGCCAAGGCCTTGCTTCAGCACCGCGAGTACGAGAACCGTCCACAGTTCCATCCCCGGACGGCCGACCGTCAGATCGCGGTCTTCCCCGAACCGGTCCAGCAGAAGCTCGAAAACCGCCTCCCGCACCGCCTCATTCAAATACAGGCCCTGCAGGCCAAGCAGGATCGCCGGGATGTCGTCCCGCGACTTCACGTCGATCTGGATCCCCCCGATCTCCGCCCGGCCGAGCATCGGCTCAAAACGCCCCAGCTTCCGCATCGCAAACTCCCTCGCAAAGATCCCGGAATCCGCAGCGCGCCACTCCGGACCACTGCCCGGAAGCACACCGCGTCCCGCTTCCCGGGATACGATCTAACTCTTTGTACAGTATAATGATAAATGCTGCCTGCGCAACCCCGGAAATGCCCCGTTCAACCCCGGAACAACCGGATTCCGGACCGTCCCGCCAGGTCCCTGATCGCTCGCAGCGTGTCCTCGTCCAGTAATGAAATATCCCGCACCACCGTGTCGTAGGAATACTCCACCGGGTCATACTCGCCGTGCCCGAGCAGTTGGCGCAGCACCAGGTGCGTGTTGGCGTGTTCCCGAAGCCGGTCGAAGTCGCAGCCAAGTCTCCGCTTCAGCATCCCAAGCACGAAAATCGTCCACAGGGACACCCCCGGACCGACCGCATCCCGATTGCCATCCCCCCCAATCTGCTCCTCCAGGAGCCGGAATACCGCTTCCCGCAGTTCGACATTCAAGTATACGTCCCGCAGGCCGCCCAGAAGCTTGGGAATGTCGTCTCGAGACCTCGCGTCAATCCACACATCATCGCGGTAGGGACGCTGGTTTCCCAGCGCCCCCCGCACAGATCCGGACGGGCCCGCTAGGGCATCCGGCTCCTGCCTTCGGTCAGACGTCCGAATGAACTCTCACCGCACAAGCGGCGCCTCGCTCACCGGCGTGGTCGGGGGGCCTCGTGTGACACGCTCACCTGGCGCAGTGTCCAGTACGTGTTGCGGATCCCCTTCCTTCCGTTGGCCCCGGTCCTTCCCTCCACGGACTCCGCCGAGGTTGCTACACCCCATTGTTCGCCCGCTTCAGCAGTACTATGACCGAGTCTGAGTCCTCCAACACGTACATCGCGGGCTACGAACATTCGTTCTTCCCCTCGCGACCCGGGCTCTGCGTCCTGGGTATGTTGGAGGCTTCCCAGGTCCCCTGGGTGGACGTACGCGCGTGCATGGGTTCTTGGACGCCGCGGAGCCTGGCCGCCCTCACGAATACGGACGGCTTAGTGTTGCCTTCGACTGTCGGGACGGTCTCGGCACTCCGAAAGTCATGAATTTCGTCGCTCATTAGCCCTGCCCACGCGCACCGCTACCGACGCTTCGCCCATCCCCTCGCGGGAACCGACGCACGGCTCGCGGCAAAAGTGGCTCGTTACACCTTCCTTTCCGCCGGACTTGCACCGGCTGTCCACGCCAGAGTTAGCCTGGCGCACCCCGACCCTCATCCCCTCCTGTCCCGGATCAAAGCGGCGCAGCTTCTTCATACCGAACTCCTTTGCGAAGATTCCGGAATTTTGAACGCGCCGCGGGCACAAGGACTTCGCTGCAAGACCAGCATCGAAGGCGCCCGGCCTCCGATACCGGCACTTTAACTCATTGCCAAAACAAGCGAATTGATGACAAAAGGTCAGTCCAGGCTATACGAGGCTCAAACTCCGCCCAACGGACGATCTCGTGGCAACAGCGCAATCTTCGCCATCGGATCCAGAACCTAACTCATTGATCAGTATAACTCTTATCGGTTTTTGGGCAAGCACTAATTAATACGACTCAAATTTTTTCGACGCGACGCAAGGGGAAAGCGGTGGATGCTACTCCATGTAATAGGCCAGCATTGAGTTGATATGTTGTTATTTTGCAGTGTGATTCACGCAATATAATGAATCCATGCGAGGGACAGCAGCATGTCGGTGTATGTGGAGCAGATTCCGAACCGCAACAGCCCGCCGGCCATTCTCATCCGCGAATCCCGCCGCGAGGGCGGGAAAATCAAGCGCCGCACTCTGGCCAATGTCTCTCAACTGCCGCCGGGAGTGATCGAAGGCATTCGGCAGTTGCTCAAAGGAGGCCTGGTCGTCGCCGACCCTGGTGAGGCGTTTCTCATCCGTCGGGCGCTGCCGCACGGGCACGTGTGTGCCGTCCTCGGTTTGTGCAAGCAACTCGGGTTGCGCGACATCCTCCACCGCCGTGCAAGCCGCGAGCGCGATCTTGCTCTGGCCGCCGTGCTCGCGCGGCTGCTCCACCCCGCCTCCAAGCTGGCCACCGCGCGCCAGTTGTCGCACGAGACCGCTGCCTCCAGCCTTGGCGCCGTTCTCGACCTGGGGGCCGTGTCCGGCAACGAGTTGCTCGCCATGCTCGACTGGCTACTTCGGCGCCAGCCCTGGATTGAGCGCAGCCTGGCCAACCGACACTTGCGTGATGGGACGCTGATCCTATACGACCTGACATCGAGTTACGTAGAAGGCACGTGCGGTCCTCTGGCGGCCTTCGGCCACAACCGCGATGGCAAGAAGGGCAAGATGCAGATCACCTTCGGATTGCTGTGTGCCGAAGACGGTTGTCCTGTCGCTGTAGAAGTGTTTTCCGGGAACACCAGCGACCCGTCCACGGTGGCCGGGCAAGTGGCCCGGATCCGGGATCGGTTCGGCATTCGGCAGGTCGCGCTGGTGGGCGACCGGGGCATGCTCACCACGGCGCGCATCCGCGAGGATCTGGAACCCGCGGCACTCGACTGGATATCGGCCCTGAAGACGACCGACATCCGCAAGCTCCTGAAGGCCCCGCCCGACAGTCCGGACGAAGCGCCGCTGCGCCCGGAGGCGTTGAGCGCCGACCAGGTGGCCGAGGTCTCCAGCCCGGACTTCCCGGGGGAACGGCTCATGGTCTGTCTCAATCCGCGGCTGCGCCAGGAGCGGGCGCGCAAACGCGAGAGCTTGCTGCAAGCCACGGAAGCGGTCCTCGAGAACATCGCCACGATCGTCCACCGACCGGCCTCGAAGCTCCGGGGCATCGGCCAGATCAACCGCCGGCTCGGGCGCGAAGCCAACCGCCGCAAGTTGGAAAAGCACTTCGATATCACCGTCACCGACGACAAGCTCGTCTGGAGCCGCAATGAAGCCAGGATCGCCGAAGAAGCCCGGCTCGACGGGATCTACATCGTCCGCACCAGCCTTGATGCAGAGGCCATCAGCCCCCCGAAAGCCGTGGAGGCATATAAACCATTTCAACTTCAAAATCACCGAAAAAGGGCATTCAGGCTGCTTTCGCCTTGATGACAGCCCACTCTCGACTCATGATTGAAGTGATATTGTCCGGCTGTTCGATCATGGTCGTCCATGCTCGCTGCACTGCGTCGCGGACATCGTCGACGGTGGGGAACAGCCTGTTGGCGAGGAAGTTCGACTTCATGTAGTTGAACATGTTTTCCATGGAGTTCAGTTCGGGATTGTAGGGCGGCAGCCGCAGCAGCGATACGTTATGTGGCACCTCGAGAGCCTTGGAGCGGTGCCATCCGGCTCCGTCGAGGACGAGGACGGCGTGTCCGCCGGGCTGAACGGTGTTGGAGATTTCGGCGAGATGCCGGTTCATCTCGATAGTATTGGCGCGGTCGCAGATATGGCCGACACCGACCTTCCGCTCCGGACAAGCCGCGGAGAAGAGATAGCAGTAGCCGTAGCGATGATCCCGTACGATGCGCGGGCGTGCCCCCTTGCGAGCCCAAATGCGCGTCAGCATCCCTTTCTGCCCGGCTCTGGCTTCGTCTTGAAACCAAATCTCGACGCTTTCCGGATGTAAGCGTTCGTTCAGCACGTGATGATTTCAATCATTCGTTGAGTCTGCGCTTCCAGTCTCTGCGTAGCGGCTGCAGCCAGATGGTTTTTTTAGTGAGGGCGCATTCATGTTTTGTGTCGTAGCGGCCGCGTCCGCTGGTGGTGCCGATACAGGTCCAGTTTGCGGCCTTGTAGATGGTGCCGGCAAAGCGCGGTGTTTCGACGAATGTTTCCATCAGGACGGGCTCGACATTATAGCGTTGGGTCCAGTCGCCGGGCAGTTGTCGGCGCAGCATCGACAGGATGTGGGATCCGAGGTTTGGGATGACGATCCAGGGCAGTAGAAGCAGACGGGACTGATTGACCACGAGATGGAGATTGCGCGCCCGGGTCTCCGGGCTCCATCCGATGGCGTGGTCGCGCGGCGCGGTCTTCCAGGCTGCTGCTGCCATGCCGATCATGGCGAGGGAGGCGCCGTGGCGGTCGACCACGGTATAGCGCATCTGGGCACCGGCCATCGGCTTGTATCCGAGATAATGGTAGCGCGCGATAAACTGCTTCCACAGTAGGGCGTTGTGGCTGGTCCGGTCGAGGACGGGGACGAGGCTGAGCGGCCGCACCGCCTCGATGGTCGCGGGCGGCGGCGGCAGCGGTGGTTCGCTCTCCGGCCCGAAGACGACCGGTCTGGGCGCATGGCGCGGGCGTCGTGGCGGCGGCAGGACGATCAGCCCGTCGCGATGCATCGCCAGCAGCGCGCAACGCGCCATCATGTCCCGCAACCCGCCGTCGGGCTTGACCCAGCCGACCCGGCGGCAGAACGCCCGCGACAGGTGAGCTCGGGTCAGCTTCGGATCCTCGGCAATCAGATCCCGGATCAGCGCGATCTCGACCTCGGTGAAGTCGCGCCCCGCATAGCGGCATGTCGGTGCCGCGCTCACGCGCGAAACTCTGCCTGGCGCGCCTCGTCCATCGTCCAGGGCAGCCACGGGCCGAGATCTTCCGGCGGGCGGCCACCATTGGCGGCACAGGCAGACAGCCACGCCTCAAGCCACGGCAAAACCGCAACGTCGTTGACCTCAAGCGTGCGGACCACCGTAAGCATCGTCGCCATGCCCTCTGCGCCGGCCTTGCTGTCCGAGCCCAGCGACAGCTTCCGGCGGATGACCTCAAGGCGGAAGCGGCGTTCAGCGAGATTGTTGTCGAGCGGAACCCGGGGATCGTCGAGGAACCGGGACAGCCCCCGGCGATGACGCAGCAGAGACTGCAACACCTTCCCCTGCGGCGACGCATCATCAACGGTGGCAAGCTCCCGTTCCGCCTCCATGAAGACCTCCCCGAGGACGCGGGACAGACGGAAGTGCATCCTCAGATACCTCCTGTCAGGCGGCCTGCCGGGATCGTGAAATCGCAAGCGCTGCGCGTTCAACCTGTACAGGCGCCGGATCCGGGCCAGCCATTGGTCCTTCCAGTCATCAAGGTCGCCACGCGCCGCCGCCGCCTTGATGAAATCCCTCCTGACATGGGCCCAGCAGAATGCCAGGACCAGCTGGCCCGCCGCCAGGCGGGCCAGCTTCTTGTAGGCGCTATAGCGATCGCATACCAGGATCACGCCCTTGCGCAGCCCTCCGAGCAAGGTCGCGGCGGCCGCCGCGCTGCGCGATGCATCGACATGCAGATACACTGCATCCACGCAGGTCGCGATCCACAGCCAGGCGCGGCTGGACGAGCCCGTCGCGGCGAACTCCCGGACCCGCCAGCCGGTCTCGTCGGCGTGGACCACCGGCGCCTGTTGGAGATGCTCAAGGATCGCCGCCGACAGCGGCGCAAACAACACCACCATCCGACCCAGCCCGTCCGAAAGCGTTCCCGGTGAGATCGACAGGCCTTGCGCCTCAAACCACGCCGCGACCCGCCGCAAGGGACGGTTGGCGACGCAAAGCTCGAACAGCAGCCGCGTCCAGACACTGATACCGAACGCGGTTCTCGGAAACAGGCGCGGCACGGGTGGGGCCGACACCTCTTCAGGCGTGTCAGAACACTGGCAGGTCTTGCGCCAGCGGGTCCGGTCGATGACCCGCACATGAGCTTTGACCGCGACTTCGATCAAGTCCGATGTGTGCGATCCGTTGGCCACCCGGGGCGCGCCGCAGCACGGACAGTCCAACGCCTCGGGCGGCGGGTCGTGAACCTCTTTCTTGCGGGCCAGTTCGGGGCGCGGTGTGCGCCCGTGGGTCTCGCCGCCAGGCCGTGGGCCGCGCTTGCCGCCGGTCTTCCCCTTGTGCTCCGGCCTCGTCTTGCGGCCCTGTTCGCTCTTGCGACCGAACTGCGCGCGCGACAGGGTCTCAATCTGCGAGCGCAGGTCGTCACGCTCGCTCTCGACCTCCTGCAGCTGCTTGCGCAGGGCTTCGCTCCCGGTCTGCAGCCGGCCGTTCTCGATCCGCAGGGACGCGATCGTGCTGCGCTTGCGCGTGTCAACGCCGATGTCGGCAAGAAGGGTCTCAAGACGAGCGACCTCCGAGCGCAGATGCAACGCATCCCCGGACACACCGCGCAAGTCCTTCGCTTCCGCCCGCACCGCCTCGAGCGCGTTCCGGGCTCGACCCCACTGCGCTTTCCAGTACTGCGCCTCGCAGTGCGCCTGAACCTTCTCCCGTTTGAGCCGTTCGCTACGCCCGTCCGCAGTATCCGCGCGGCGCTTCTCTTCCTCGTGAAGCCGCCGCCAAGCCTCCGGAGCGCCAGACGGACAAGCAACCGCAGTGTCGTCCGCGACCAGATCCAAAACCGGGCCCGCCGCCATCATCAAGTACAATCTTTCCTCAACATGCCTCCCGTGTTAGCGCATGATGAGCAAAGTTGCCAGCCCTTAACGAATCACGCGAAAAGAAAAACCAGCCGTCACGTGCTGAACGAACACTTACTTCCGGATCCTGTCCTTCTGGCACGGACGACATGGCTAACTCGCTGAAAGTACTGCGAAATACGTCTTGCGCTTCGGGATTTGCCTTAGGGTGAATGGGACGGGGGGAAATGTGCCGAAAGCCCAGCCTCCCAAGCAGGCGACGCACACCCTCAAGACTGTAACTCAAGCCGAACTTCTCCAGGATCAGCGTCTGTAAGTCTTTCAATCGCCATCTACTGAGCGGGTTCTTCTGGGGGTCGGGCTGGGCCTCCACGATCACCACGAGTTCCGATTGTTGATCCGGGCTCAAGCGGCATGTGGAACCACCGCGCGGTCGATCACGAAGCCCATCCACGCCGTTCTCGTTGTAGCGGATCACCTAGTCGCGAAGGGTTTGAACGTCGATGCCCTGCGCACGCGCAACATTCTTCCGGCGATTGCCGCGAAGAATCATCGCCACAGCGCGCAATCGCCGCCCGTGCTTCTGATTCTTGCAATCGCGGCCCAATTTCTCTAGTTCCTCAGGCGTGTGATCGGTTCGTGTAATCTCGACGAGGGTCGGCATAACGCAGGCTCCTTCTTTGATGCGTGTTACAAATGACATCATATCGTGGTCTCGTTCCGATCGCACACTAAATGTCGTTGATATATCAAGAGGTTGCGATTCATCGCCACAATATATGGTATATGTTGTGTCCCGCAGCGCTATATGTTGATAGAGTCTTTTTCAAGTTGCAATGGTATAAGTCCTTGTCTCGCGTGGAACGCGCCTTCCGTTCGATCAAACAAAGCCAGCTCGAAGTGCGCCCGTTTCATGTCTACAGCGAAGACCATGTCCGCGCCCATGTCTTCCTGTGCATGCTTGCCTATTATCTCGAATGGCACTTGCGAAAGCGCCTCGCACCGATGCTGTTCCAGGACGATGATCCAGAAGGCGCGAAGGCGCAGCGAAAGTCTCCCGTGCACAAGGCACAGGTCTCGGAAAACGCAAAGCGCAAGGCTCGAACCAAGCGTACGGATAGCGACTTGCCCGTCCATAGCCTGGCCACCATGCTTGCCGATCTCGCAACCCTGACATGGAATGAAGCCGCACTGCAAAGCCAGCCGAACCATTCCTTCCCTCTCATCGCTCAGCCCACCCCGCTGCAAGCCGAGGCATTCCAGAGGCTGGGCATCCAAACAACGGAGATGATTCCAGTAAGCCGACACCCTTGAAGACGACTAACTCCTTGACCGAAAGGATATTTCTCTTCTGAATGGGGTGGAAGTTCAGATTAACCACCAGCGCGAGGAAATTATTCGCGGCCATGTCTTCCGCTCCATTCTCGCCCTGGTCCTGCAAGGCGAATTGTGCCGCCGCATGAACGCCGCCGGCAGGGACGCCGAGTGGGCCGACATCCGCCGCGATCTCAACGCACTGGCCGAAACCGAGATCGAGCAGGACGGAAAATGCTTCCTCGTCCGCAGTGCAACCCGCGAAAGCGTTGCCGCAATCCTTCGCTGCGCAGGTGCCAGACTGCCAAATACCCTTCGCCAGGTCGACCCGGCCAAGCGAAAGGCGCTGCAGGCGACCACCCGACAAGCCTCTTGCGTCGGAATTGTCGGGCCAGCCCCAGAAATGGCGGTGTAGTGCCACAGCCAGGAATCCGCAGCGCAAGCCGTTGAAAATACGAGACTTCAAAGACCAAGGTGTCGAAGATCGGTTTGGGCAACGCCAGATGACCGACGAATCGCGAAAGGAACCTGATGCGGTGACTCACGAGAGAACTGAATTGACGGCAGCCACCCCATCGCATTCTCGTTAATCCGACAAGAAAGGAACTGACCGCGTTCTGGCGCTGGCGCAAGTAGGCTGGCACAATGGCAAGGGGCCAATCAACAGCGGCCCGGGCGTAGAGAGAGCAAATGACGAACTGGCATGATAGGACAAACCGACACGAAGGGGTCGATCCAGTGCGGCTTGGCATGCTGACGCCGTCGTCGAACACTGTGCTCGAGCCTATGGTGACGGCGATGCTAGCGGGGCTTGACGATGTGACGGTGCATTTCAGCCGGTTTCCCGTAACACGAATTTCGCTTGATGAAGATGATTTACGTCAGTTCGATTATCGGCCGATCGTGGAGGCGGCGGGTCTTCTTGCCGATGCGCGGGTTGACGCGATCGTCTGGAACGGCACTTCAGCCGGCTGGCTCGGCTTTGACACGGACACGGAGCTTTGTGCGCGCATCGCCGACGCGACCGGGATCGCCACCGGTACGTCGGTATTGGCGCTTAATGAAGTGTTCCTGCGCACTGGTGTGCGTCGTTTTGGCCTGGTCACGCCATACGTTGCAGATGTCCAGGATCGCATCGTCAGGACTTATCGCGCCGCCGGGTTTGATTGCGTCGCCGAGCGCCATCTCGAAGACCTTGGCAACTATACGTTCGCCAACTACACCTGTGACACGATCGCGGATCTGGTGCGCCAAGTCGCCGAGCACCGGCCCGACGCAATAACTGTTCTCTGCACAAACTTCCGCGGCGCGCCAGTCGTCAACGAACTCGAGCACGCGCTCGGCATTCCGATCTACGACTCCGTTGCGACGGCGGTCTGGCAGGCGCTTAGGCTTGGCGGCGTGGAAACGCGGCGGGTCGCAGGCTGGGGCAGCCTCTTCACTGAAGTCGCGTTGCGCGGCTAACTCGAGCCGAGGTCACGCACCGGCAGGCAGCGCGGCGCGATCGCGTCGAGGTCGCGGCCCTCCGGATCGTGCGCCGGCACGGCGGCGACCAGCCGTTCCTGTGTCGCTTGGATGTCGCGACCAGCCTGCTCGCGGTCCAATGTAAGGACTCGGCCCCGTTCTACGACCAGGACGCCGTCGACATAGACATCACGCACGGCGCGGTCGGCGGCGGCGTAGATCAGGCTGCGGAGCGGGTCATGCACCGGGCGCATCGCGGGGTGGGCGAGGTCGACGAGCACGATGTCGGCCTTGGCGCCCCGTGCCAGGCGGCCGATATCGCCGCGGCCGAGCGCGCGGGCTCCGCCGACGGTGGCGCAAGCAAAGACATCGGCGGTGTTCATGCAGTGGCGCGTACCAGCGGTGACGCGAGCCAGAACCTCGGCCCAGCGCATCTCCTCGATCAGGTTATGTGGGTGGATGTCGGTACCGATCCCGACGTTGATGCCTCTGCGCAGGTAGCGACCGAGATGGTTCATGACCGTCGCGTCGCGGGCGAAAACCGTCGGTGCATGGGCAATCGAAGTCCCGGTCTCGACCAGGAGGCGTAGGTCATTGCGGTCCGGCCAGATGACCCAGGGATGCTCGTCGGTGAACACTGCGTGGCCGATCAACGTGCGCTCCGAAAGGACGCCAAGGTGGTGCAGCCATTGGATCGGCGTCATACCGCGGTGGCGGGTGATCGCGCTGAACTCGGCATAGCTCTGCGCCGCGTGGATGTGCAACGGCCTGTCGGTGTCCTTGGACAGCGTGATGCTGTCGCGCAGCATCGCCTCGCTACAGGTGTCGACCTGAGCCGGTGCAACCATCGAGAAAAAGCGACCACAGGGATGTCGGTCGGCCTCGTCCATGATGGCGACCGCCTCGGCAAATGCCGCGCGGCCGTCGTCGTCGCTCCACTCGTACTGCGTCTCCTGCCCGGTATCGGTGTACCAACGCGCCGAGCGGTACATCGGCGAAACGCAGGCCCGGATGCCGCTGCGCGCCAGCAAGTCGAGCCAGCCTGGATAGGCATGCGACAGATCAACGATCGTCGTGACGCCGCCGGCCAGCATCTCCGTCAGCGCAAAGGCACCATTAACCAACAGCGCCGCATCGTCAAAATTCTCGAACGACTGGCGGAAGAGATGTCGGCCGCTAAAGAAGAGTCGTGGATTGCCGCATTCTTCCACGAGGCCGCGGGTCAGGGCGTGGGTTGAGGGATGGCAGTGGAGGTTTATCAGACCCGGCATCGCCATCAGGCTGGCGCCGTCGACCTCCGCTTCGACACTACCGCGATAACGCGGGCCGACATGAATGATCTCGTTGCCGGCGAAAGCAATGTCTGCGTCACGCACGTAGACGTGGCGGCCGTGCGCGCTATCCCACATTACGAGCCAGGATGCCCCGCGGATGCACGTCGTCATAACGGTCTCCTCTCGATCGGAGCCGACCGCCTCATGACAGCGATCGGAACATCTTCTCCGGTAGAAACGTTGCCAACTCTGGGAATGCGATCATGATTACGACGACGATCAGGATCGCGAATAGGAAAGGTAGCACGCCGATGATGACGTCGAGCACGGAGCCGTGTCCACGCACGCCTTGCACGATATAGAGGTTCATCCCGATGGGTGGCGTGATCAGTGCCATCTCCATCATCAGCACCAGAAAAACACCGAACCAGACTGGGTCGATGCCGACGGCGAGGATGATCGGAAGCATCACCGGTATCGTCGCGAATAGCGTGGACAGTGTCTCCAGAAACATTCCCATGATCAGATAGAAGATGACGATCACCCAAATCGTCTGGGTCGGCGTGACGTCAAGCTCAGTGAAGATGCTCGTAAGCGTCTGCGGCACGCCCAGCAGGCCAAGGATGAAGGTGAGGTAGGACGCGGCGACGAATATCAACAGCATGAGCGAGGAGGAGCGCACGGTTGAGAGAAAGGCGCCGTGCAGCATGGCAAGCGACAGCTTGCCGTAAACGAACGCCACGACGAGCGCGAACACGACGCCGAGGGCGGCTGACTCCGTCGGCGTCGCCCAGCCGAAAACGATCCCACCCATGACAAGGAGGAAGATGAGCAACGGCGGCAGTAGGTGCACCAGCGCGGCAAAGCGTGCCCGGAGCGGTGGCAGGTCAACGGGACGGCCGGTGATCGAAGGGCGGACAACCGCGATTACCACGATCACCAACATGAACAGCACAGTAAGCACGAGGCCCGGCACGATACCGGCTAGGAATAGTTGGCCGATAGAAGTCTCGGTCAGGGCGCCGTAGATGATCAGGTTGATGCTGGGCGGGATCAGGATGCCGAGAGTCGCGCCGCCAGCGACCGAGCCCAGGACCAGACGCTCATTGTAGCCGCGACGGCGAAACGCTGGCAACGCGACCGTGCCGATGGTCGCTGCCGTTGCGACTGAAGACCCCGAAACCGCGGCGAACGTGGCGCTGGCGGCGATGTTGGTGTGCAGCAAGCCGCCGGGGAGCCGGTCGACCCAGTAAGACAGGGCGCGGTACATGCGCTCGGTTACTCCACTGCGGTGCAGGATCTCGCCGAGCAGGATGTAGAGCGGGATGGCGACAAGGATAAAGTTTTCGAGCGTACCCCACATCAAGTTGCCAAAGTTGAGCAGAGTCGGCAGTCCGCCAAACAGCAGGGCGCCGAGCGCCGCGGTCGCGAACAGTGCGACCGCGACCGGGATGCCTGCCAGCATGAGCCCGAGCATGACGACAAACCCAATGCCGATCTCCCAAGGACCGATCACGGCAGGCCCTCCTTGTCGGTGCTCTCGTGACGGATGATGACGCCGAAGCGGCGATTCACCGCCTCGGGATCACGTGTCAGCAGGATCACCGACCAGATCGCCGATACCGTCGCGGCGACCGCGAACAGCACGAGTCCAGCGAGCCACAGCGACTGCGGGATCCACAGCGGAGTCGCCAGCGGGGAGTTTGCTATGCTGCGATATTCCAGGGTTTCGAAAAATGCGGCGCCAGCGCGCCAGGCCATGAACACGGCAAACACCGCCATCATCGCGATGGCCAGCACGTTGAGCACGCGCTGCCAATCCTCGCCGAGGCGCGTGATCAGAAAGTCAATGCGAGTATGGGCGCGCCGGAGAAGGGTGTAGGAGAAGCCGATGGCACCCTGAATCGCCAGTACGTAGCCGCCGATCTCGTCAGCACCCTGCAGCGAGAAGCCCAAGAGCTTGCGAGCCACAACTTCGAAGCCGACGAGCAGGGCGAGAAGAAGGAGGAAGTAGCCGCACAGCAACGCGCCGATGCGGCTACCGCCTTCCACCCACCTGTCAAGCCATGTCCCCACGCGGCCAACGCTCCCGCAGTCGCGGATTCAGCGAGCCGCCACAGACTCTGGCGGTGGGGCCGCCACGACGCTCACTGGATCTGGAAGCCGCGGGCCGCGCCCACCGTTTCGTTCCAGATCGCCGAGCACTCGGGATAGACATTGTCGCACTTGCTGGCCCAAGTCGGCAGGACGACGGAACTGACCGCCTCCTTGATCTTCGCCTCGTCGGCGGAGGTCACGTCGACCAGCTGCATGTTGAACCTGGTGTGCTTCTCAGAGCAGGGGTCGCGACCGACATTGCAGTTGATGGCGTCCTGGTTGAGCGAGATTGCCGCGTCCCAGAGCTGGTCTTCGAATTTGCCGAATTCCTCCTCCAGCACTGCCTGCTCTGCCTCTGTGAACTCATCCCATTTGTCGAGGTTGACAATGTGCGCCTGCACCGCGCCGGCAACCGAGATCGGCAACTGGTGGGTCGTGACCTCGGGCCACTTGCCGCCGTTGCCGGAAGTCGGAGACGTCACGCCGCAACTTGCGACGCCGCGCTGCAGCGCCGGATAGACCTCGCCAAACTGCAGCGTGACCGGGGTCGCGCCAAGGAACGTGAGCAGCTCCGACATAGAGGGCGTGAAGCTGCGAATCTTCAGGCCCTCTAGATCCGCGAGGCTATCGATGGACGCGTTACAGTAGAAGACCTGCGTGCCGAACGGCCACAGTGCCAAGGCGTAAGCGTTGAACTTCTCGGCCAGGCGGTCGTTAAAGGCGCCGCGATAGGCATCGACGGCGACGCGCAGGTCGTCCATGTTTGTTGACACGCCGATAAGGTCGAGCCCCTCGAAGAACGGCTCGTCGCGCGAGGCGTGTCCGATTTGCACCGACATCATGTCGAATGTGGCGGAGCGAACGAGGCGGAAGCCGTCGGCCGCCTTGATGTTTAGCACCTGCATCTCGCGGTAGTCGAACTCGACGTCGACGGCTGGGTTCGCCACCAGGGATTCGACAAAGGCGATCTCCAAGGGTGACTTCGGATCTGTTCCAGCAAACTGCGTAACGAAACGCACGTTCACGGTGTCTGCTCCAGCGGCAGTGACCGACATCATCGCGCCGACGGCGGCGCCGACGATAACCTGCAGTGATCTCATGACGTTTCCTCCTTTTCTTGACTCGTCATTTCGGCGGCGCACCGTCAATCCATGCAGGTGCCGCCGCTGACGTTGATCGCCTCGCCGGTGATGAAACCGGACGCCGACGAGGCGAGAAAAACAACGGTTCCGGCCACGTCCTCGGGCTCTTGGAGGCGGCCAAGAGGCGTTTGGGCGACGTAACTCGCCAGGACCGTACCCGGTGTCAAACTGCGTAATTGTGCCTCCCAGGCAACCTCGCGCTCCTGCATCGCGGTGCGCACGAAGCCCGGGCACACAGCGTTGACACGGATGCCGTGCGGCGCCATTTCGCGGGCCAAAGCCTGGGTCCAACCGACAACAGCGAACTTGCTGGCCGAGTAGTGGGCGAGCAGCGGCGCCGCGATTTTGGCAGCGAGCGACGCGGTGTTAACGATTCGTCCGGCGATACCGCGGCGCAGGAATTGGCGCACGGCGATCTGGTTGGTCAGGAACACGCCTTTGGCGTTAACGTCGAAGTTGCTGGACCACTCCTCGTCGGTCAGATCGACAGCAGCGTTCATCGTCGAGACGCCGGCATTGGCGACGAGCACGTCGTAGCCGTCGAAATCGTTCTCGATCTCGCCGAGCGCGGCTTCAACGCTAGCGCGACAGCGCACGTCGATCACGACCGCGCGGGCGTCTTCGATGCGGCGGGCCGTTGCATGTGCAGCGTCGATGTCGAGGTCGGCGACGGCGACTCGTGCTCCAGCCGCCGCGAGTGCCTGCGCGATCGCGCGGCCTATGCCCACCGCGCCGCCAGTAACAATGGCCTTGGTGCCCTGCAGATTGTTCAATGTCGACATTATCGGATCTGACTGTTCGGATGCGACCGAACGATACGCACAAAATCGCACATGTGCAAACCGATACCTTTAACATAATTCGTAACTAGTGCTTGCCCAAAAACCGATAAGAGTTATACTGATCAACGATTTAGATTCTATATCCGAGGGCGAAGTTTGCGCTGTTCCCACGAGATTGTCCGTCGGGCGGAGTTTGGGCCTCGTATAGACTGGGCTGGCCTTTTGTCATCAATTCTCCTGTTTTGGCAATGAGTTAAAGTGCTGGTATCGGAGGCCGGGCGCTTTCGACATTGCTCTTGCAGCAAAGTCCTTGTGCCCGCGGCGCGTTCAAGTTTCCGGAATCTTCGCACAGGAGTTCGGTATGAAGAAGCTGCGACGCTTTGATCCGGGACAGGAGGGGATGAGGTCCGGGGATGTGTGGATTAACGCGAGGTCTCGAGACGACATTCCCAAACTCCTGGGCGTCCTGCGGGACGTATACTTGAATGTCGAACTGCGGGAAGCGGTATTCCGGCTCCTGGAGGAGCGGATCGGGGGTGACGGCAATCGGGATGCTGTCGGTCCGGGGGTGTCCCTGTGGACGATTTTCGTGCTTGGCGTGCTGAAGCGGAGACTTGGTTGCGACTTCGACCGGCTTCATGAACACGCCAACACGCACCTGGTGCTGCGCCAGCTGCTCGGGCACGGCGAGTATGACCCGGTGGAGTATTCCTACGACACGGTGCTGCGGGATATTTCGTTACTGGACGAGGACACGCTGCGAGCGATCAGGGACTTGGCGGGACGGTCCGGAATCCGGTTGTTCCGGGGTTGAACGGGGCATTTCCGGGGTTGCGCGGGCAGCATTTATCATTATACTGTACAAAGAGTTAGATCGTATCCTGGGAAGCGGGACGCGGTGTGCTTCCGGGCAGTGGTCTGGAGTTGCGCGCTGCGGGTTCCGGGATCTTTGCGTGGGAGTTTGAGATGCGGAAGCTGGGGCGTTTTGAGCCGATGCTCGGCCGGGCGGAGATCGGGGGGATCCAGATCGACGTGAAGTCGCGGGACGACATCCCGGCAATCCTGCTTGGCCTGCAGGGCCTGTATTTGAATGAGGCGGTGCGGGAGGCGGTTTTCGAGCTTCTGCTGGACCGGTTCGGGGAAGACCGCGATCTGACGGTCGGCCGTCCGGGGATGGAACTGTGGACGGTTCTCGTGCTCGCGGTGCTGAAGCAAGGCCTTGGCTGCGACTTCGACCGGCTTCATGAACACGCCAACACGCACGTGGTGCTTCGCCAACTGCTCGGGCACAGCGAGTTGGAACCGGTGACGAACTCCTATGACCAGGTGATGCGGAATGTCTCGCTGCTGGACGAGGACACGCTGCGAGACATCAACGAGCTGGTGGTGCGGCACGGCCACAGCCTTTGCGACCACGACGCCGGCGAGCGGCTGGCGGGCCGGTGCGACAGCTTTGTCGTCGAGACGGATGTCCATTATCCGACCGACCGCAACTTGCTCTGGGACGCAGCCCGGGTGATGGTGCGGATCGCGGCCGAGCTGGCGGACGAATGGAACCTGCCGGGTTGGCGTCAGGCCAGGCATCTTACGGTGACGCTCCGGCGGCTGTATCAGCGGGTGGCGAGCACCCGGCGCTCGGAGGCTTGGCGGGAGGACGTCGACGCGTTCCTGGCCAAGTGCGAGGCACTGCTGGCGAAGGCGGAGGCCACGCGGGCCAGCCTGCTGGAGCGGGGCGCCCGGCCGGAGGAACTCGAGGAACTCGACCGGTACATCGCGCATACGAAGCGCCAGATCGACCAGACGGACCGGAGGATCCTGCAGGGGGAGGAGATCCCTCAGAAGGAGAAGGTCCTTTCGGTCTTCGAGGAACATACGCGGTGGAACAGCAAGGGGAAGGCGGGCGTCCCCGTGGAGTTGGGCGTTCCCGTCGCGATCGTCGAGGACCACCTCCTCGAGCACCAGATCCTGTGGCAGGGGGGCGACACGGATGCTGCGGTTCCCGTCATCGAGGCCACGCGGCTACGCTTCCCGGAACTCCTCGCCTGCAGCTTCGACCGCGGCTTTCACAGCCCGCAAAACCAGGCCGCCCTCGGCGACACGCTGGAACTCAACGCCATGCCCGCCAAGGGCCGCCTGTCCGACAGCCGCCGCGCACACGAGGCGCAGCCGGACTTCGCACTGGCACGCCAGCAGCATCCCGCCGTCGAGTCGGCGATCAACAATCTCGAGCAGCGCGGCCTGGACCGGGTGCGCACCCATGGCAAGGCTGGCTTCGCCCGCACGGTCGCCTTGTCCATCCTCGCTGCAAATGTGCTCCGTGTCGGTCTGTTGATCCGAGCACAGGAACGCGCACGGCTCAAGTTCTTGCAACGAACCGCTGCCTGACGGCATCAGGAAACCGCGCCAGCGCAGCCCGGTCCGGGCTGCCGGCGGCTCTCCATGCCCGATACTTCCAGAAATCAGCAATATGGGCGCAAAATCCCCGCTCGCCCGCCGTTCACACACAAATATCGCTGATTGACGTCCACTTGCCCCTGTATCAACCAGCCAGGCTGGGTTCAAACTGGGCGGCCGCAGCCGGCTCAGACCCCCAAAAGGGGGGTTTTTAGGCAGACACTAATACCATTTCAACTTGAAAAAGACTCATGTAGCGTCAAGCATATATGGTGTGTGGCCGCGTTCAATTCTTTCTATATTGGGTTCAAGAAAGAAGCTAGACCCGAATAGAGAGGAGGCAGAAGGATGCGACCCTTGCCAATCACGAACCGCAGCCACACAGGTATGGAATTGGAACACATTGCACGGAATTGCAAGTCCTCGTCGCAGGCAAGGCGCTTGCGCGCGATAGCGATGGTCATGCGAGGCGCGGATCGGTCCGAGGCGGCCCGCGCCCAAGGCGTTGACACGCAAACGCTTCGGGACTGGATCGTCATGTACAATGACGGAGGGGTTGAGGGCCTTCGCCCGGCGCGCCGCGGCGGCCGTCGCTGTCGGCTGTCGGCGATACAGCTGGAGATGGTCGCAGGCTGGATCGACGCGGGTCCGGAAGTCGGGGCGGATGTGCCGTCGCGGTTCCGTCTGCGCGATATCGCGGAACGGATCGCAGCGGTTTTTTCGGTACGGTATTCGCTGGAAGGGGTCCGGAAGCTTCTGCGCCGGCTGGGCTTCCGGCATGTCTCGCCACGGCCGCTGCATCCCAAGGCAGACCTCGCGGCACAGGAGGATTTCCGCAGGAACTTCAGCCAGTTGGCGGCCGCTGCGGCGGGTGGAGCCGGGACGATCGAGATCTGGTTCCAGGACGAGGCGCGAGCAGGCCAGCAAGGCATGCTCTCGCGGGTCTGGGCCCGCAAGGGCACCCGGCCACGGATCCCGCGCGACCGCCGCTTCGGGTACTGCTACCTCTTCTCCGCCGCATGCCCGGAACGCAAGCGCGCCGTCGGACATGTCTGCAGCCGGGCGAACACCGACGAAATGAACCGGCATCTCGGCGATATCAGCGACGCGGTTGAACTCGGAAGCCATGCTGTCGTCGTCCTCGACGGTGCCGGATGGCACAAATCCAAGGATCTGGATATTCCCTCCAACCTCTCGCTGCTGCATCTGCCACCCTACAGCCCGGAACTGAACCCGATGGAAAACGTCTTCGAGTACCTGAAATCCAATCACCTCGCCAACCGGGTCTTCCGACTCGTCGAGGATGTCTTCATCGGCGTCAAGATGGCATGGCTCGAATTCGAGGACGCTCCCGACCTCATCAAATCCATCACAAGCCGAAAATGGGCCGCGGCTGAGGCCGTCAATGAGAAGTCTTCGATGATTAATTAGTTGCTTTGGTATAACTACCCAGCATGTATCACCCTGAGGAGGGGTTACTGTTGTTCGCTGAAGGCTCTTCAAGATGTTCATATATGCAACTTCGGGCCGTTTGGGCCAAACAGGGACTGCCGTTCTTGTGGTGGGGATGGACCCAGACAGCATTCTCGATGTCGAGAAGGGCTTACGAACCGGTCAGGAGGATGGTTCGTCCGACCGGTGACGTTGGCGGAGGCCGGGGTTCTGGTGCTTGGGTTTGGCGGGCTATGAAATTGATCGCAGGGTTCGGCCCGAATACAGTGTGGGTCGCCCACGGGACTCGTCGCCGTCGTAGCTCCAATAGGTTAGAGCGCTTGATTGTGGATCAAGAGGTTCCCCGTTCGAATCGGGGCGACGGTCCCAACCGCAACGGCTGGGAAGGGCGTGTTCAATCCGGCGATCTGGATCCGGGAGCGGAAGCATGTCGTGAAGAACGGCAAGACGCCGGTGCTCACCGCGGAGGAGGCGAGGGCGCTTTTGGACGGGATCGACCTCTCGACGCTGGCCGGATGCGGGCAGAGAGACGTCATCGGAAGGTTTGTTCGTAGGATTACGCTAACGGCGAAGAATGTCAGTCGCGCATCACGGCGGCGATTTGGAACCACCAAAATCTGTGAGGTCAAGGTTGATGGGCTCGTGAAGGACAGCGAGGTTTCTGGTCATGAAGCGTGTGAATCCCATCCCGGGCCTAGGCCACCGCCGCCGATTGACCCCACACTTTTTGGTACTCTCCAAGTACAGCTCGCGAATGTCGTCTTCAGTCCGTGACGGGTTGTCGGTGGCCGCGATGTACTGGCTCTGTTGGATACCAGTCTATTGCTCTGGGCGGAGTCGTGATGGGGCTGCCTCCGTGCTGGCCTCCAGCAACTCGGACAGTTGCTTGAAGCGAAGAAGGAATGCTTCTTCCGCCTCTGGTGCAGGCATCGTCGATGTCATCTCGATCCCTCGCAACGCTGGAGGCAATCTGCCCCACAGCTTGCGAGCCTCGCTACAGCGATACTCCCCGATCCCGACAGCTTCGACATGCGCTGCAGCCTGGTCTGCTTGGCAGATCAGGTGCGGGTCGATTCCGGTATGCCCGTGGCTCGACTGCGGATCAGGAGACATCGGGCCAGATCGACTGCCTGAGAGCGGCTGGAGCCATCCGCGTGTTCGCCGACGTGATCTCGGGGGATCGTGCGGAACGTCCGGGGCAGGCCGAACTGATCTGTCATGCCCGGCCTGGAGAGAGGCTTTGCGTCACTCGCCTCGATCGCCTTGGCCGGTCCCTTGAGGAACTGCTCAAAACCGTCGAGGATCTCAAGAAGCGCGGTATTCACCTGGTCAGCCTTGAAGAGCGGATCGACACGACATCCGCCACTGGCGGAGGGCGTTGAGGCGCCGGCTGCGGGGAGGGGATGATGTTGTCGTTTGGCGATGCGTTGCGCGCTGCGGGCGCGGGCACGGAGCTGTTGCGCGAGCGGTTGCAGAGCGGGGTAAGTTACAACCCCCTGTCGGCCCGCATGGCTCAGGACCCTTATCCTGCCTATGCGGCCCTGCGCACCCGGGATCCGGTGCATCGCAGCCGATTGCTGAAGGCCTGGCTGTTCACGCGTCACAGCGATGTCGATGCCATCCTGCGCGACCACCGGCACTTCGGCAACGATCCGCGCACGGGCACCCTGTCGTCCCGGCAGCACGCCATGCTGCCCCCACCGGACGAGTTCACCATGCTGTTTTTCGACCCGCCGGACCACACGCGGCTCAGGGCGCTCGTGAACAAGGCGTTTACGCCCAAGGTGGTCAATTACCTGGAACCCCGGATCCGCGGCATCCTCGGATCTCTGCTTGACGACATCGGGGACCCGGCCGCATTCGATCTCATGCAGGCGGTGGCCCAGCCCTTGCCGGTCATCGTGATCGCCGAGATGCTGGGCGTGCCGCCGGAGGACAGGGCGCAGTTCAGGATCTGGTCGGCTCAGCGCGCGCGTTTGCTGGAGCCGATGATCGGCCCGCGCGAGCGTGCGGCCGGCGAGGCGGCCTCCAGGGCGTTCGACGCGTATTTCCGGCCGATCATCGAGGTGCGGCGGAAGGAGCCGAGGGACGATATCGTCAGCGCGCTGGCGCGTGCGGAGGAAGACGGCGGACGCCTGACCGAACGCGAGACACTGAACATGCTGCGCCTGCTCCTCAGTGCAGGCAACGAGACCACCGCCAACCTCATCGGCAACGGCATGCTGGCGTTGCTGCGTCATCCCGCGCAGCTGGAGCGACTGAGGGACGACCCGAGCCTGATCCCGGCGGCAGTGGAAGAACTGTTGCGTTTCGACTCTCCGGTACAGGCGGATTTCCGGCGCGTGCTCTCGGATTGCGAGGTGAACGGGTTTGCACTGCGCAAACGCGACAACGTCGTCCTGCTTCTCGGCGCGACCAACCGGGATCCGGACGTCTTCGAGGATCCCGACCGCCTTGATGTCGGACGCAGCCAGGGCTCCCACCTGTCGTTCGGACGCGGCATCCACCATTGTCTCGGCGCTCCGCTCGCGCGCCTGGAAGGCCGGTTCGTTCTCGAGATGTTGCTCGAGCGGTTCTCGCAGATCGGCCTGCTCGACGCCCGCCCGAGGTTCCGCAAGGGCATCGTGCTCCGGGGTCTTCGATCGCTGACGGTGCGGTGCGTCAGGGCCTGAGGCATTGCTGCAATCGGCGGCAAGGAGAGCAAGCCGCGTACGCCCGTGAAGTGCATGTCCGCCAGGCACGGCCTCTCGGGGCAAGCGCAGCTGGTGCTCTCCCTGGCGGGCACGTGCGAGTCTCGACGCTGAAGGCAGGAACAGCCCCAGGTCGTCGCCGATGTCGCCCGTCGTCCCGAAAATTCCTGCGGCGCTGCCGGAAGTTCCGTCAACTCTCCCCAATGTTGGGGGCGCGCGAACATGCGCGATGCGCTTATCTTCGATCAGCGTATTTGCGCGACGAGGGAGGGGGCGCGCCGATACGCTTGGGTTATGGACGGCTCTTGCGTTGAGTTGGTAGCAATGATGGCCAACGTCTGTTCCGCATGGATCCGTGCAACGAGGGTTCGACGAACATCCTCCAGCCTCTGGACCTTTCTGCGGGTCTGACCGCCTTCCCGTTCTACGCCGCCATAGTCTGTTTCCCGGATTGAGATTGACCGATGCACTGCTGACGCAAGCGCATCGTCGCTCCCGTAAACACGCAAATTCATCAGGACTGATCGACCATGCGCCTCCGCGTTCTGCCTCGCGCCGTACACTGGCTCGCAATCGGGCTGTTTTCCGCGTTTGTCGCGTTGCTCGCCACGCCCATATACGCGCAGACCGAGGTTCCTAGCGACTGGCCCCTGAAGCCTTCGGGACTGAGCGTGGGCGACGAGTTTCGTCTGATGTTCATGGGGAAAAATTCGCGGGTGGCGGACTCGACGGACATCGCGGTCTACGACGCGTATGTGCAAGGCCGTATCGCCGCCATCGGCCACGCGGAAATCAAGGCGTATTCGAGCCATTTCAAGGTTCTGGGTTCCACCGCCACGGTGAATGCGCGAACGCACACCGGAACGACAGGAACCGGCGGCGTTCCGATCTATTGGCTGGGGGGCACGAAAGTCGCGGATGGCCACGGCGATTTCTACGATGGTACCTGGGACGACAAGGATGGTGCGACGCTGGAGGACGGCACGGCGCTTACGAGCGGTCGCAAGGACCAGTTTATTTGCACCGGCACGAATGACGACGGGACCACGGCGTCTCAGCCGCTCGGCGCAAGCTCATGTGCCGGGACGAGGATCAATATCACGGGAAACACGCTGAGCGGGGTGACCGGCCCGAGCAGCGCAGATTCGCGCTACCTGGTTCTCTCCGGCGTCTTCCGGGTCGGCAACTTCACAACCACCACCATTCCGGTGGTCGAGAGGGTGGTGGTTACCTCGGATCCCGGCGCTGACGGCGAATATGTGAAGGACGACGCGATCAAGGTCACGGTGACATTTTCGGAAGAGGTCGCCGTCACTGGAACGCCCAAAATCAAACTGAGACTCGATAGGCAAAAAAACGCCAGCTACGTCGCGGCGGAGAGCACTGCAACCGAGTTGGTGTTCTCATACACGGTGAAGGCACCGCAGGGCGCGATTCTCGGCTACCGGATCGAGGTATCGCACGACAGCGGTTCGCTATGGGCCGACGTCGAGGCCAATACCAACTCTACCGATACGAGCTACGCGCACGGTTCGGGCCTGATGGCCGGCGAGATCCGCCACTACCGGGTATCGGCCATCACCGGTGAGGGCGCAGGCCCGGTCTCTGTCATGGTCGAGACCAACGCCACGGATACCGTCAACGGGCTGACGGCCAACGGTCTGGCCGTCGAAGATACGCCGAACGGGATGGCAACGATCGATCTCTGCTGGAAACCGTCCGATGTCGCGGTGAGCGATCTGAGGAATTTCGCGATCAGGGAGAGACCCGTCCATCCCTCATTACCCGCGGAGTGGAGCGATCAACACTGGTCCCCGCGGAGCAAGTCGACGGCTGCCGATTGCGAGGAAGGAAGCATCGGCTTCCGGGTAACCGGGAGCATTGCTCCGAATATCCTCTTAGCCTATCAGGTTCGTGCGAGATACGGGGTGCGCTGGGCGTTCTCGAACGACGTCGAGGCGGCATCGGTCAATACGGCCCCGGATCTTCGCGCCGAAGTGTTAACCGGTAATTCCGGTCTGTCGGTGGATACCGACGTGCCGGCCACCGTTTGCCCCGCCTACGACGATCCGGCAACGCCCGAGAACGACTCCGGCTCCTTCATCGTCAATATCGGGTTTTCGACAGGGCCCGCGGTCTTGCTCTACTACGAAACGGTGACTGGATTTGTTCTGGACGACGACGTGACGCTCGAGAACGCCACAGCTGAGCTCATCGACCGGCCGTATGGGCTGCAACTGGGCTATCGGGTCCGTATTACCCCCACCACCTGGGGGCAGTCCGTGGCGGTGAGCGTACCGGCGGGCGTCGTGACCCACTCTGCTTCGTCGGTTCCGAACCAGGCTTCGAACGTGTTCCGCCGGAACACCACCGCCTCGGCCGATTGCGACACGGGCAGCGATATAACGGTCTACCCGCCGGCCGTAAGGCGCACCGGAATTCTCGACGATGACGACCGGAGCGGCGTGTGGTCGACAGGCGAGCGTGTACGCGCGACGCTGGAGTTCAACGAACCGGTGACGGTGACGACGGACAACGGGATTCCGACCGTTTCCCTGAGCATCGACGGCAATACGGTGCAGGCCTCCTACGCAGAGAGGACAGGCAGCGACAAGCTTGTGTTCGAACATGTCGTGACGGCCGAGCAGAGCCCGTTCGACGGAGCACGTCTTGTGGCAAACAGCCTGTCGTTGAACGGCGGCGCGATCGCAAGCCCCGACGGACCGGCGGCCGCGCTGGCGCATCCGGGGGCTGTGAAACGGATGGAACCCGCCCCCCCCGAGCCGAAATTGACGGCAGAATGGGTGAAATTTCCACCCGGCCATTCCGGAGATGGCAGGAAGTTCACGGTCCGCGTGAAATTCAGCGACCCCGTGACCATCGGCGTGAAGAGCTTTCGCGCCGACGCCCTGTCGGTGACCGGCGGGGTCGTCGATAAGGTGTGGCGTGTCAAGAAAGACAACGGCAAACCACGCAAGGACATGTGGGCGATCAGGGTGATGCCGACATCGCAGCAGCCGCTGTCATTGTCGTTGACGGCCAAGCAGGACTGCGAGGAAGATGGAGCGATCTGCACGGCGGATGGCACGCCACTCTCCAACGCGGCATCCATTACCGTGCCGGGGCCGAATCACGACCTCACGGTGGCGGACGCCGAGGTCGAGGAAGCACCGGGCGCCGTGCTTGCGTTTGTAGTGACGTTGAGCGGGACAGCGCCCTACCGGGTCAAGGTGGACTATGCGACGTCGGACGGCACGGCGACGGCGGGATCGGACTACACGGCGACGAGCGGGACGCTCATCTTCGAGCGCGGCGAAACGTCAAAGACCATTTCGGTGCCGGTACTCGACGACGCGCATGACGACGACAGCGAGACCCTCTCGTTCACCCTGAGTAATCCGAAGCGAGGGACGATCGTGGACGGCGTGGCCGTGGGGACGATCCGCAACTCCGATCATATGCCGAAGGCATGGATCGCACGGTTCGGGCGCACGGTTGCGGACCAGGTGCTGGATGCAGTGGACGCGCGTCTCAGGGCGGCGCCCACGGCCGGGATGTCGGTCAGCCTGGGCGGCGAAACGATCGGCGGCACGGCCGCGGAGACGGATGAGAAGTTCGGCGCTGTCTCTGACGGGAAGCCGGCTTCCCTGTTCGGCGGGACGGCGGCGGTGGGTGCCGAGGACACGGTGCGGCTGAACGCGCTGTCGGACTGGCTGAGCCAGGGGACGGAAGAGAACGACCGGTCCAACGGCTGGTCCCGGACGCTGACCGAGCGCGAGCTCCTGTTGGGCTCGTCATTCTCTGTGGCGGCGCAGACCGGCGGCGGTGGGTTTGTCGGGCTCTGGGGCCAGATGGCGCAGACGAGCTTTGCCGGCCGGGAGGACAGTCTGAGCCTGGACGGCGACGTGACCACGGGCCTGCTGGGCGCGGACTATGCGTCCGGGCGCTGGACGACGGGCCTGGTAATCTCGAACAGCGTCGGCGAGGGCGGCTACCGGGGCGCCGTGCCCGCGACTGCGCCCGCGGGCGCTATCGAGGCCACGGTGAAGGCGTTGACGCCCTGGGCGGGCTACGCGGTGACGGATCGGTTGTCGGTGTGGGGTGCTGCGGGCTACGGCGCGGGCGATCTCACGCTGACGCCTGAGGACGATCCGGCGCTGAAGACCGACCTCAAGATGATGCTGGCGGCGGCCGGAGCGCACGGCACGCTGGTGGGCGGCAACGGCCCGAAGCTGGACATGGTCGGGGATGTGCGCCTGGTGCGGACGACGACGGCAAGTGTGTCGTCGGCGGCGGTGGGGGGCAGGCTTGAGTCAGCCTCGGCGGAGGTGACGCGGGTGCGTCTGGGGCTCGAGGGCTCCTGGCCGCTGGCGCTCGGCGATGAAGCGCCCGGCAAGGGTACGACGGTGACGCCGCGCCTGGCGCTCGGGGTGCGCCATGACGGAGGCGATGCCGAGACCGGGTTCGGCGCCGACATCGGCGGCGGGGTGACGTTGGCGGCGCCGGCGCAAGGCCTGACGATCTCGCTGGAGGGCCGGGGCGTGTTGACCCACGAGGCGGCGGGCCTGAGGGACCGCGGCATTGTCGGAACGCTGGCCTGGGACCCGCCGCCGTCGATGGGCCGGGGTCCGAAGCTGACGCTGCGCCAGACCATGGGCGCGGGGGCGTCGGGCGGCAAGGACGCGCTGCTGTCACGCACCACCCTGGAGGGGTTTGCGGCCAACGACAACGGCGATGGGCAGCGGCGCCTGGAGGCGCGGTTCGGCTACGGAGTCGGGGTTTTCGGCGACCGGTTCGCGATGACACCGGAGATGGGGCTGGGCCTGTCGGAGGTGGGTCGCGACTACAGCCTGGGCTGGCGGTTGACGCGGTCCGGTTCCGGTCCGGGGTCTTTGGAGCTGTCGCTCGAGGTGCTGCGGCGCGAGAGCGCGAACGACAACGTGGCGCCTGAGCACCAGATCGGGTTCGGGCTGGACGTGCGCTTCTAGGCCCGAGGCTCGCGTTCGGAAGCGGAAGCGGGCAAGACATTCCGGAGCAAGCCACAAGACAACGTGTCGCCGATCGGGCGTATCGGTGCCACTTCCTGTGGGTTTGAGGGTCTGCATAGATTCCATCCCACTGAAGAGATCATTTTCAATGACAGAGGCGCCCGAGATTTCCTCGCGCATGTGCAGGAGCGTGGAAGACCTGTTGCTGCAGCCAGAGAGCAAGAGAGTACTTTGCTACATGTGCGCCCGTTATGGCGCGGGTTACGGATGCAGGTCGGTACGTGTCGCCGCCCGCAACCAGAATGTCGGCAGAATTTGCCCCTTCAACGCTTGTCAGGCCTGAACGGTTGACTTGCTGCTTACGAAGGAACGGTCTTGAGAGACCGTTCGCGGCCGTTGCGTGGCGCCGAGCATGAATTTCAAGTCACAAACCTCGAATTTCCCGCTGAAACGCCCTTTCGGGGTTCCGAGAGGAGGCGTAACTCGCATGGCAGACCATCTTTCCGTGCAACTACCCACGCCATGCGAGCTACGCAGCTTCTCCGGAGGCTTCCAAGGACCGGATCCGGCCGAATTCTCTCCCTGATCCCACATTATGCGGGTCCGGCCGGCCAGCTTCGGAGAAATCCAGCCGGGGACCTGCGGAAGTCGGGACGATCCGGAGAGGGGCCCCGGGGGGCGGACAGATTCCGTTGCTTATGTCGCCGGCAGGCGGGCAGAAGATCCAGTCCGGAAGATGGAGCGGGAGCGGGGCGCCGTCGGCGCCCGGGGATTGGATCGGCGTGCAGAGGACGGTGAACGGCTGCTGCAGCATCGGGAAAGGGCAATGGAGGTCGTTGAGGTTCTATCCGACGATTTGGCCGTCCGGACGGGTTCGCTGGCTTTCCTGGATTTCCAGGAGGGTGTTGAACGGCAGCTCAGGGTCCAGTTCCTGTATGAATTGGAGCAGCAACCCCCAGCGGCCCCAACCCAACAAAGGTACCAATCCCGCCACAGGTTTCATGATCCTGGTTTTCGGATTCCATGTTTCTTCATCCAGTTCGAGAGGTTAGCCGGTGTGGTGTTGTAGCGTTTTGCAATGAACCTCTGGGTTGATCCATTGGCGAGGAGCGCCTCGACCTCCGGACGATATGGATCGAACTTGCTCTTGCCCGGCCCTTTCGGTCGTCCGAGGGGGAGGCCGGCCGCTTTTCTGGCCCTGAGCGCCTGGGTGGTTCTGGCCAAGATCAGGTCACGTTCGATCTCGGCGGCCATGGAGAAGGTCATGGCGATGATCTTGCTCTGGATGGTTTCATCGAGCCACCAGGCTCCCTTGATTGCATAGACCCGAATACGCGCCGCGGCGGCAATGGAGAGTATCTCCAAACATTCGAGCATGGAGCGCCCGAGCCGGGAGAGTTCGCTGACAATGAGGGCATCGCCTTCGCGAAGTTCGTCCAGGACGGCTGCAATGCTGCGACTGCATCATCTGCTGGAATTATCTCTACCTGCCCCGTCAGCTCGAGGATGCCAGAACCCCGAAGGAGCGAGACAGGCTTCTCTGGATGATCGCAATCCACTCGCCCCAGTCATGGGGGGCATTTCAACCTGCTCGGAGAGTATGATTTCTCCAACGACAAGCTTCAGGACAACACTGGCGTCCTGCCCCCCAAATCTGTCGCCAAAATCATTCCGGAAAATTGGGAGCCGCCAACACGGTGAGAAGAAAAGAATCTCAGTGAAATACGAAAAATCCTATGGCGGGATTGGTACCTTTGTTGGGTTAGGGCCAAGATACTTGCCCAAACCTTCGAGCACTTGGTCAATCGTAGTCAGACGGTGTTCAATGAAGCTTGCGCGCATGTAGAAGACCGATGGTTTGTCGTCGTGCGAGGAATACGGGAACCAGATTGCGGATTCTTACGCACTTGACCGCGAGTCCTGGAACATTTGACCGGGATTCCTATGTTATTTGACGGCGGCTCCGGTCTGCTCAGATCGTGCGGATTGGGCGACGAGACGCTTCTCTCCTGGGCCTTGCGGTCGGGTTCCCCTGCCGGTTGAAGGATGGTGGCTTGGTGTTCAGCCCGTTGCGAGCGTAAGAGAGCCTGGATCGATCTGTAAAGCGTCGGCGGACGCAGCGGCAAGCCTCCACAGCAGGCATGCCGCGGCGCGTCGGAACCCCGACGCTGAGGGCGGAAGCAGCGGCGGGTCTGCGCTGATCTGATCTGCCTTGCCTCAAGTTCCCGAGAACCATCGAAAAAAAATAGCCGTCGAATTTCCCCAATGTTGGGGAAGCGTGCCGGCCCGCTGCCGGCTTATCTTTCATCGTGGACTTGCGCCACCGGGAGCAGACCCGGCGAGAACCGCTGCACGGCCTGTGAAGGGGGAGGGTGCGCATACCATCAAGGCCACGGTGCTGGAGTTCATCTACATGGGTGACACCTTTCGCACGCGGCTCCGAGTGGCAGGAAATGACGACTTCGTTCTCAAGACCCGCAATGCGCCGGACCAGATCCGGATGCAGCCAGGGCAGGTGGTCGATATCGGCTGGCTTCCCGAGGATTGCCGGGCGCTTGATGCCTGAACCAGGGAGTCATCGCGGGAGCGTTGCCCATTCCCGCGGTTGAGAGTTAGGGAAATTTCATAAGGAGACAACCATGAAACACAGAATTTTACCGGCCGGGTTGGTCCTCGCCGGCGCGGCCGCGGTCGCGTCCGCCCAGGCGGACGAACATATGGCCGACAGCATGACGCTGGTGTCCTGGGGCGGGGCCTACCAGCTCAGCCAGATCAAGGCGTACTCCGATCCCTACCAGGCCATGCAGACGGGACTAGAGGTGGTTTGGGACGAGAGCTCGTACGAGGCCGTCGCCAGGATTCGCGGCATGAACGAGGCCGGCAACGTGACCTGGGACCTCGTGGACGTGGTCGCTTCGGATGCCATCCGCCTTTGCGATGAGGGTCTGGCCATGGAGATCGACCACGACTCCGTGCTCGCTCCCGCGCCGGACGGAACGCCCGCATCCGAGGACTTCGGCGACCTGATCGTCTCCGATTGCTTCATTCCTCAGATCGTCTACTCGACCACCTTCGGTTACCGGACGGACCTGGTTGGCGACAACCCGCCGACCGATGTGTGCGCCGTGTTCGACACGGAGGCCTATCCCGGCAAGCGCAGCCTGGAGAAGCGTCCGATCAACAACATGGAGTGGGCGCTCCTCTGCGATGGCGTCCCCAAGGAGGATGTCTACGCGGTGCTGGAGACCGAAGAGGGCCAGGCGCGCGCCTTTGCCAAACTCGACACGATCAAGGATGACGTGATCTGGTGGTCGGCCGGCGCCGATACGCCGCAGCTCCTTGCCGACGGCGAAATCGTGATCGGATCGACCTACAACGGGCGGTTGTTCTCCCTGATCGAGGAGCAGGACCAGCCGGTCGCCATGCTGTGGGACGGGCAGGTCTTCGATCTGGACGGCTGGATCATACCGGCCGGGCTTCCGGAAGACCGGCTTGCGCGTGCGATGGACTTTGTGCGCTTTGCCACGGATACCCAGCGCCTCGCGGACCAATCCAAGTATATCTCGTACGGTCCGGCACGCCTTTCCTCCGCCCCGCTGGTCGGAAAGCACGAAACGCTCGGCATCGACATGGCGCCCCACATGCCGACCGAACCCGAGAACGCAAAGAACACCTTCCTCTACAACTATGAATGGTGGGCCGATTATCGGGATGATGTGGACGCGAAGTTCCAGGCGTGGCTTTCCCAGTAAGCCAGAACGGCCAAACCGGGCGGAACGCCGCATGACGATCCGCCCGTCGTCACCCCCGGGAGCCGGCGCGGCTTCCGGGGGTGGGCAGGCGGCATCTGGACAGTCGCTCCGTTAGGGCACAATTGCATGCCTGATGCTGTGCGCGCCTTGGACACGGATGCTGCCGACGGCCCGATGCTGCGGGAGCAGGTGCCCGGGCAAGAAGCGGGAGCGGGTAAAGAGCGCAACGATGCCGGGCACGAGGAGGAAAGCAGCCAGGTGCGCGTTGGCAAGGTTGAAGGCTTCGAAATCGGGCATTTAATGGTCCTCGGGATCGCAGGGCGCGGGGAATGCTGTTCTTCGGGTTCTTACCGTTGTCCAGAATGACCGAAAATCTCAATTTAAGGGTACTAGCCAGATTCGTGCAGAAATACACGGTAAGGGTTCGCCTTTGAAAATGGCAAACGCCGTTGATCACGTCAGAATCCGAGATATCGCAGGTCAACCCGAAGTGTCCAGAACAAACGTGCGTTTCCTTTAGACAGAACCTTGCCTGCTTCGGATACCAACGTTTCCCGCCCGCGCCTGATCCGAGACGCCAGCTTTCTCGAGGCCGACTTGCGCGAGATGGCTCGCCGCCGTGGCCGTCGCAACCGGCTTGGATTTGCGTCCCAGATTGCCTTCGTGCGCGTTCTCGGGAGGTTTCCCCGCAACTGCGGGCCAGAGTCCGCCGAGGTCTGCTGAAGGTCGAACAACTCCATGCCCTCGCATGCGCCGTCTATTACGGACAACGAGGCCGTATCAGCGCACGCGAAGTCCATGATCAGATGAAAACCTGTTCCTGTAACTGCTCACCCGGTGGTTCGAGTGGCTATTCGGTGTCCTGGTTGAGGCAGAGGACGGCCTTTCCCTGCAGGGCGATGGTGATGGCGACCAGGGGGTTGTATCCGAGTGCCGCCATGGTCTGTAGGTAGCTCGAGATTCGACAGTAGGCGTGTGCGAAGGATACGGTTCGGAAGCACCCGGAGACCTTCTGCTTGACCTTGGCCATGCGTATGTCGCGCTCGCCACGATTGTTTGTGAACGGAGTGTCGGCGCGCCTGGTAAAGCGCAGGACGTTCTTTCTCTGGACGACGAGGCGTTGGTGGAGGTTATGGGCGTCGGACTTGGCGACCGGACCGCGTTGGCCCTTTTTTGGCGGCGGGATTTCGGGCATCTCCGAGCGTCCCTGCTCGAGGATCGCCTTGTAGCATCGTGCGATGCGCTTGTAGTGTCGCATGGACAGCCGCTGTTGCGGGCGTTGGATGACCTGTCGCCGTGCGATGAGCAGCAGCTTGTGCATTTTGCGTGCCCACGGATAGCCGTTGCTGTCGGTCACGGCCTGAAGTTCCCGGAGCAGGTGCGCGCCGCAGAGTTGATGCTTGCACTGGGTGTAGGTGAGATAGGCTTTCCAGCAGTCATGGACGATGAGGCCCCCGTATCGGGGGATGATCCCGAGGGAGTTGATCGCCTCACAGCCGCGGTTCCGGTGCAGGCCCTTGACGGTGATGGGCCCGCCGGCACAGACATGGATCCAGTAGTTTTTCCGGTCGACGCGCAACGAGGTTTCGTCGACATGCAGCACCGGCATGTCAAGGAGCTTGTCGATGGCGGCAGCTTCCCAAGGATTCCAGGGCCTGATGCAGGCGCCAGACGAAGGCGAGCAGGGTGGCCTCGGAGAGCAGCCGTCCGGTCATCGCCTGGATCATGGCCGCCGTCCGCTTGAGCGGGACCATCTGGGCACAGAGCAGGTGCACGACATAGGCGACGATCCCGGGTCCGTACTGCAGAGGACCGGGCATGGTGTCGGGGAAGCGGCCCTTGGTCCGGGTGTGGCAGCGCGGACAGGCCTTGATCTCGGCGGTGACCCGACGTTCGACGGTCTCGAAGACGATGTCGACCTCGATGCGCTGCTCGTGTCCGGTGCACGCGGTCCCGGTCAAGTCGTGGCCACACTGCCGGCACTCGGTGACCGGGCTGGTGTGCGTCGTGGTGACCGTGCGCAGGGTGTCGGAGCGTGCGTGGCGTGCCTTCGGTCCGCGGCTCCGGGATCCGGACCTGCCCGCGGTGTGGGTCTCGCCTTCGTCGGTGCCGTCCCGCGAACTCGGCAGACTGGAGTTGCGCGAGGTCTTTGGTGTTGTCTTCTCGAGGAACACCGCCACCACGATATCCACCAGCATGAACAGGGCATTGATCAGCGCGAGGGTGTCCGCGCTTGCCTCGCCCTTCTGCTTGATGGCATCGAACTGGGCTCGGCAGTCGTCCAGCTGCGCGCGCAGCGAGGCCTGGTTGATCCGCGCCATCACTCGGCCTCGACCGCCATGATCGCCGAGATCACCGCGAGACGTTCACCCGTCGGCAGGTTCTTGTAGCCCTGTGCCCAGCGGGTCGCCTTGCGCTTGATGCGCTGACGGTCGGTGGCGTTCCGGCCGGCATGGCTGGCCCAGTGCATCCGCTCGGGCGTGAAGTTGAACCAGACCACCTCGGTGCGGATCTGGGCCTGGGTTGTCACCTGTAGTGCGACCCGGCGCCAGTCCGACAGCATCTCGTCATACAGCGCCGAGGGGTGTCCCGAAACCATCACCTGGCACGGCAGGCCCGTGAGCAGCTCAAGAAGGGTTGCGTGGTCGGCATCCGTATACTCGTAGCGGTACCGCCGGTCCGACCGACGGGTCGCATGCAGATACGGCGGATCGCTGTAGACCAGTTCCGTACCCCGGAACGGGAAGCTGGCCAGGAACTCGTGGGCACAGCCCTGTACCAGTTCCACCGGGTAGTCGCACAGGAACCCGTCAAGCGCGCGTTGATCGCGGTCAATCCCGATGCTGCGCATCGCCGGGGCCTTGCGCCGCATCAGTGCACCGCCTCCGAGATGCGTCTCGATATACAGATCGTGGGGAGGCTGGAGCCCCAGTAGCGCCTGACAAAGCCCGGTCGTGGCCTTGGATCCGAAATACCCCATCGGTGGTCCCCGTCAACAGCGATGACCACTCATAGTCAGATCTCGCTGGAGTGTCAACCTCCCGTCGCCTTCAGCGATCCGCAACCAGACACCACCCCGCTCAATCACCTCCCGGGAGGCTCGTCGACAGGCACCCCGAACTCAAGCCAGACGCAGGAGGGGGTGAGTAGTTACCCTGTTCCTGTCTGACCCTGATTCTCGCCAGCATCATCTATTGGCAGGCCAAGGAGATCTCGAGAATGACCGCCGCGCCGGATTTTCCCTTCGACCGGAACTTGCTTCGACATGTAAGCCCGATCGAATGGAAGAACATCATCCTCTACGGCGAGATCAAGATTGACCCTGTCAAGCTGAAGATGCGCAGCTCTTAACGTGTATTTCAACACGACTCTGGCTAATACCCTTTGTTGGAGTCAAGCAGCCGAGCAGCGAGGCTCCGGGCGTCCCCGATGGTGTCGACGATCCGAGCGTCGGGGATGTCGCGCAGAACGTCGAAGGCATCGAGCGACCCACGCAGCCGATCCGGTATTCCGAGCACGAGGACTTTGGTGCCCATCGTCGCGGCCTTCCGAAACAGCAGCCGCAGGAGGTGGGCCGCGCTGTCGTCCATGTGCGTCATGCCGGACAAATCAAAAATCACCAACTCGTGCCCCCGAATGTCGTTCTCGAGTAGCTTGGCCAGCTTGCGCGATGACGCGACCGTGAAGGCCCCGCGCAAGGCCAACAGCCCAACACGCGCCGAAAACCGGTCGGAAGCGTCTGTCCCGGGAAAGAAGGTTTGGTCGATGATCGGAACGGACAGCACGCTGTCCATCTCCTGTCGTTCGAGCGCAGCAGCGTTTGCTATGCCGGAGGCGACAAAGCCGAACACCACCGCCATCAACGGGTCTCCAACCGTGGCAATTCCCAACGTGATAAGGAACACCGCGCCGTACCGGCGCTCGATACGATGGATCCGCGTCACCAGGCGCCAATCCACCAGCTCCCACCCGCGCCAGACCACCACCGCGATAAGCGCCGCAATGGGCAGGGTCGCCACGAAGGGGCCGAGTCCGAGAATGAATCCTGCGACGCCGATGGACACCACAATGCCGGCGACGACCGTCCTGCCGCCCAGGATGAGCGCGCCCATCGTGCCGAGGTGTCCACTGCCTGGAACTGCCCCGAATACACCGGCCGCCATGTTGGCAACTCCGGTCGCGGCAAGTTGACGGTTCGCGTTGTGCAGACCGCCAGTCATCGAGTCCGCAGACAGGGCGATCATCAGGGTGTGCGCGGAGCTGATCACGGCGATCAGGAGCGCGGGCGCAATCGCGGTCGTCAGAAATTCGAGCGATGGCATCGTGACCGCTACGTCCGGTAGTTCTATCGGCAGAGCTCCAAGGAGCGTGCAGCCGGGAAGCCACAGGGCAGAGACCGACCATCCGGCCGCCACCCCGACAAGCTGGCTGGGCACATACCGGTTCCAGGTCCGCGGCCAGACCAGGATGGTCGCGAGACAGGTGCCCGCGACCGCCATATCGGCCATGCCGAGCTCGATCAGCCGCCACGATTGCGACCACAGAAGAAAGCAGCCGATGCCGGACATGAACCCTGTCAGCACGATGTGCGGCAGGTAGGCCATGAAGCGTCCGATGCCGACCAGGCCGAACACGACCTGCATCGCACCGGCCATCATCACGATGATTCCTATCTGGAGGATGTCCACCTCGCCCGAGGAAAGCACCGTCCCCGCGATAACGGCAAGGGGAACGGACGGCCCGCTCATCAATGCGCGGGTGCCGCCCAGAAAGGCTCCAATGGTCCCGACGATCACGACGCAATACAGCGCCGCCGGGACCCCCATGCCGGAAACGACACCGATCCCCATCGCGAAAGGGATCTCCACCACAAGCACGAACAGGCCTGCCTTTAGATCGTCCCAGAAGGTCCGCCAACTGTAGGGAGAGGGACGCTCAACGCGCATGCTCTTCAGGACAGACAGGATTGGCATTCCTTCACCGCGATTTGCAGATCAGCCGGTCCATATCGGAGCGGTGGCCGTCCTGCTGCCGAGTGCCATTGATTCTCTGTCTGGGATGTACGTCCCGCCGACGCTGGCGGATACCTGGGCGTCGGGACCACGGCAGTCACCGATACCGAACGCGGGACCGGCACATCGACGGTCGTGGGGATCGCGACAGGCTACAGATGTGACGCAAGCGGGTAGGAAGCGTCCCGAGTTCAGACTCGGCGCATGCGGGCGCGGGGGTGGCGACGGATTGCAGAGCCGTGAAAGGCGCGGGCAATGCGTTCGTGGTGCTGCCATGGGACGCTTGGCGGAATCGGTTGCTTCGTGCACGTGTGCGACCGGTTGACGGGGTCGCGAAGTGCCTTTCCCGCCGTGAACGACGGTACCGTGGACGCGGCGGTAGCAATGCTCTCTTCTGTCCGCGGATTCCTTCCCCGCCGGGCCAGGCGTTGCCTGCGGCCAACTTTCCGAAACCGCGATGGTTGCGGGTTCGGCGTGTGCGAGCGCCTCTGCGATGGCGGCAAATACGGCGCGAGCCACCCGGTCGGCAGCGGACCAGGGCAGCCAACGTGCGCCCGTCATGCGACGGTGCCGGGGAACGGGCATCGCCAACCTCTCATTGATGCTCGCGATACCGGCGTCGGTCCGGAGCCGAGCCTGGAGAGTAAGGCGTTTCCAGGCTTCCTCATATCCCCAGCATTGGGGAGATGTGACGGAACGTCCGGCTGCTTGGTCGCCGGACCGAAACGGTCAGAGACTCGATGCCGAGCCGTTTCCAGGCGCCCTTCCGGTACCCGGAGGAATACCTCGAGCAATACGGCGACCACCGCGACGCATTCGCCGCCGTCATGCTCGCCGCCGGCCCCCTCGCCTGCGAAGCCGCAGAACGTCAACTCCCGCCCGAACCCGCAAACACCAAGGCACGCCCACGTTCATACCCGCAGCTGCCGGCACGCACGCACGCACGACAACGCACGTGAAGATCCTCCTCGACCACAGCCTGGATCCGCGCTTCCACACAGATCTCTCCGAGAAGCTGTGCGCACCCGCCTACAGCGCGAAATTTCTCGACGCTCACCGCTTCGAGAACGGCGACATGCTCAGACCTTCGCGCCCGGCGACAAGGTGATGCAGATCGAGAACGACTACGACAAGGAGGTCTACAACGGCGATATCGGCCTCGTCGCCGATGTCGATCCCGAGGCCGGGGAGCTCACGGCGCGCTTTGACGGGCGCGAGCATGTTTACGGCTTTGACGAACTGGACACGCTGGTGCCGGCCTACGCCACGACCGTCCACAAGAGCCAGGGCTCGGAGTATCCGGCCGTGGTGATCCCGGTGCTGACGCAGCACTACGCGATGCTGAAGCGGAATCTTCTCTACACCGGGGTCACGCGAGGCAAGGGGCTGGTTGTGCTGGTGGGCCAGAAGAAGGCCGTCGCCATAGCCGTGCGCAACGTCTCGGGACGGCGGCGTTGGTCGAAGCTGGACGAGTGGCTGAACGGACTTGCCTAAAGCGCGTTCTGGTTGGAGATGTCGGGTGGGTTCCGGGTGTCAGGGGGCTGGTGAGGACTGGCGGTTGACGATGAGCTTGTCGTCGTGGTGGGAGATGTGGACGGGTTGGGGAGGATAGTGGGTCATTGGGAGGAACCTTCGGGGTGATGATGGCCGGAGTGCTGCCGGGTGTGGTGGATGTCTTTTGCGGTTCAGGTGAAGGTCTGGAGGGCGAGGTTCGTGTGGACCTCGATGCCGGGCCGCGGTGATGGCGTCGGCGAGGCCGTTGACATGGTTGCGGGCGCATTGCCGGACGCCTGGAGGCGGTCGAGCAGGGGCTGGGCGGCGAGCACACGGTCGTCTGCAGTCGGCAGCGAGCTGTGCACGTTCGTGATAGTTGATGGCAATTCGGTGACTCATGATCGCATAACGTGATGGAATGTCGGGAGTTTTCCTCGAAGAGCGTGGTTGATATCGCTTGGTACGTGACCGCTTTCGGCCGTGCCTTGTCCTCTCTGCGGGCTTTTGCATGGGGCTTATATACCATGGTGCCGAAGCGTCTTGGTTGGATGCAGTAGAGGAATGCGGCCCGCAACATCTTGCTGATTTTCGACAGTATTTCCTGGATTTCCGGTGTTTTCTTCGGGAAGTGTCAAGCGTGGCCTGGTCCAAGGGCGTATCGCGGCTGGATTTGCGCAAAAGTATGCTGCCAACCACTGGAGTAGATGTCGTTCTCTTGTTTCCGTGTTTTACTTGACATTAGACAGCCTTTATGGTCTATTAGGGTGATGCCAACAATGCGCCGGAGCCGAGAATGTTCTGTCGAACCAAGACCGCCAAGGGCCAGACCTATTTGCAAATCGTCGAAAGCTACCGCGCGAACGGTCGAACCCGGCAACGCGTCGTCGCCTCACTCGGCCGTCTCGACCGCCTCGCCGCGTCCGGCGGGCTGGACCGGCTGATCCAGTCCGCCTGCCGCTTCTCCGAGACGCTGTTGGCGCTGTCGGAAGCGGACAGCCGCTCCCGGGACCCGGCGGTGCGCTGGCGATCCATCGGCCCGGCGCTGCTGTTCGGTGCGCTGTGGGAGGCGACCGGCTGCGCGGACATCCTGCGCGCGGCACTCAAAGGACGGCGCTTCGGCTTCGATGTGGAACGAGCCGTGTTTGCCAGCGTGCTGCACCGGATCATGGTCTCCGGCTCGGACCGCCAGGCCTGCCGGTGGATGCGGGACCAGGCGATCCCCGGAACGGCGGGGCTGGAGCTGCACCAGTTCTACCGGGCGATGGCCTGGCTCGGGACACCGCTGGCGGGGGAGGAGGCGCCGGAAGGGAAGTTCAGCCCGCGCTGCACCAAGGACTGGATCGAGGAGGAGCTGTTCTTCCAGCGCCGGGACCTCTACACCAACCTCGACATGGTGTTCTTCGACACCACCTCGCTCTACTTCCACGGCGAGGGCGGGACAGAGCTGGGCCGGCATGGCAAGAGCAAGGATTTCCGCCCACAATGCAAGCAATTGGTTGTCGGCATGGTGCTCGACGGGGACGGGGATCCCGTTGCCTCGGAAATCTGGCCGGGGAACACCGCAGACGTCAAGACCCTGGACCGGGTCGCCGCGCGACTGCAGGAGCGCTTCGGGCTCCGTTCCATCTGCGTCGTCGCGGACCGCGGCATGATCAGCCGCGAAACCCTCGCGTCGATCGAAGCGCGCGGGTGGTACTTCATTCTCGGCGCGCGGCACCGCAACAGCAAGGAGATCAAGGAGAAAGTGCTGACCGATTCCGCGCCCTTCGAGACGGTGGCGATGCCGCGGGCGCGGAACACGCCGCTGGAACTCGAAGTGAAGGAAGTCCACGTGAAGGATGGCAAGGCAGAGGACGGGGAAGACGCCGACGAAGACGCCGAAGCGCCTTCCCGTCGCTACGTGGTCTGCCGGAATCCGGCCCAGGCACGCAAGGATGCTGCCACCCGCGAAGCGATTCTGAAGAAGCTGCACACCAAGCTCGAGAGGGGCGGGCCCAAGGGCCTGGTCGGAAACCGCGGCTTCAAGCGCTACCTGCGCGCAAAGGGCGGCGTGTTCGAGGTCGACTACGACAAGATCCAATCCGAAGAGCGCTACGACGGCCTCTGGGTCCTGCAGACCAACACTGACTTCGAACCAAGCCAAATTGCCACTCGGTACAAGGCGTTATGGATGGTGGAGCAAGTGTTCAGGACGAGCAAGGCCCTCCTCGATACGCGGCCCATCTTCCACAAGTGCGACGAGACTATCCGCGGCCACGTCTTCTGCTCCTTTCTCGCTCTGGTCCTGCAAAGCGAATTGCGTCGTCGCATGCAGGCCGCAGGGATCGAGGCCGAGTGGGCCGACATCCGACGCGACCTCAATGCGCTGACCGAAACCGAGATCGAGCAGGACGGAAAGCGCTTTCTTGTCCGAAGCGCAACCCAGGGCAGCATCGTCGCCATCCTGCGCTGCGCCGGCGCCCAGCTGCCGCAAACCATTCGCCAGATCGAAACTGCCGAACACGAGGAGACGCCGCCGGCGACCGCCTGATATGCGACGCTCGCTGGAACTGCAGGGCAACTCCGATACACGGAAGTGTAGTGCCAGAAACCAAAACGGGACTCGTAATCCCTTGTTATTCCTCAACTTCAAAATTCAAAGTGTAGAAGATCAGTCTTGGCGTCGGCGACTGGCGTATCGGCACGGCGAGGAGCGTTGCCAGTGGGCACTCGTATGACCCGTGAAACGGATACGGGAGAGCTTCGGCACCATGGTATGTAAGTCCCATACCTCCCAAAATCAGAAGTTATGGGCGGGGGCGGACCCCAGGGAGCGCGTCGTTGTCCTCCGAGGCCTTTCGCGCCACTGTCTGGGTACAGTTCAGCGTAAGCCCAGGCTCGATGTCGAACGGGACCGTGCTTGGCATTTCACGTTCCGATTGAGCGAGCATCCGGCCATGAATTCCAGCATTTGCGCGCCGTCTGGGGTGTCGTAGAAGCGGATCATCTTCTCGTTGAACTCAAGCAGTTTGGCGGCGGCGGCGACGGTGAGGATGTCGTGCCCGTGTTCGAGAAGGATTCCGTTCATGATGAGCCTTCCGGTGCGCTTGTTTCCGTCCCAGAACGGCTGATTGCGCGCGGTCCAGAGGAACATGGCGATCGCTTTGTGGTGCACTTCCTGCATGGTCGTGATCGTCTCGATCGCCGCTTCCATGCGCGCGGGCAGCGTGTCCGCATCCGGCGGTTCGTGTGTCGTTCCCGCGATTCGTACCGACCCGGTGCGCATCACGCCCCACTCGAGGGCCTCTTCCCGGGCGACGTGAGCGTGCAGCTCCTCGAAGCTTGCCCTGTCGACTCTGAAGGTTCCGGCCTCGACCCGCGCGATCAGTTCGCGCCACGAGCGTGCCTGGCTGAGCACTTGCTCGGCATCCTCGATTCGTCGTCCGCCTACCGTGATCCCGTCCATGAGGATTTTAACCTCGGGGAAGGTGAACGGGTTGCCTTCGAGAGCCACGGTGTCGTACACGACTTCCTCGAGGGCCTTGCGCGCTCTGAAGATTGCGCGTGCCTTGTTCGGCACGTGGTCGTGTGGATTCGGCTTCGCCCCAGTGCAAAGCCCAGTGCTTGGGGTGTCATCGTTGTCGTCTCGTGCTCCTTCATTGGTCTACCTCCACGCCCAGTGGACTTCTGGTGCCGTTCTGCGCAACGGAGATGCCGTCTGCCTGCGATGCCCGACGTTGGGACACCCGAGTCTGGAAACATCGATGACGGTGCCGTGTCGTGCCAAAATACCGGCTGGGCCGCGATCGAGCAGATGCTTTCCTACAAGGCGGCGGAGCTGGTGCGGGTGCCGACTGTTTTTTTTGCTTCACTTGCAGCGCGTACGGCGTGGTGGATGCAGATTCCCGTCGCTCGCAGGCTGGCTTCGAGTGCGTGGCCTGCGGCCATGCGCAGAACTCGGACCTGAATGCGGCCCGCAACATCTTGGCGTCGGCGACTGGCGCATCTTCACGGCGAGGAGCGTTGCCAGTGGGCACTCCTATGACCCGTGAAACGGATACGGGAGCGCTTCGGCACTATCGCATATAAGGGTTCCGTCTGGTGCCTCGCCGGCGGGATTGTCCGACCGCAAGCCTTGGCTGATTGCCCAGTTGAACATTGCGCTAAGACGTCCTCGCAGCCGTCGCGCGGTTTCCGGCTTTGTGTGCCAGATCGGAGCTAGGACCTTGAGGATGTCCGCAGAACTGATGGAATTGATCGGTTGCTCTCCAAGTCGAGGGAAAGCGTAAGTCTCCATGGTCGCCTGCCACTGTTTCGCATGCTTGGCGCTCTTCCAAGTCTGCCGGCGGACCTCGACTACGGCAGTTGTCGCCTCTGAGAGACTTGGTATCGAGCGGCTCCTGCGCCGTTCGGCTAGAGGGTCACCTCCGTTGCGCGCGATGTCGCGGAATAGCAATGCTCGTTCGCGGGCCTTGGCGAGCGATACCAAAGGAAACGCGCCATGGCCAATCTCGCGGTCGCGGCCATGGATCCTGAACCGTTGCGCCTAGCACTTGGAGCCGGTTGGGCTCACTCGAAGATAGAGGCCGTGCCCGTCGAAGTATCGGCCAGGCTCGGCGATTCGCGCAATTTTGGCGTGAGTCAGTTGCTGAGTGGGGTGGCGGCCGGATTTTCGCCGTTGGGTCATGAAATTTCCTCAGCCGTTCTTTGGACACGGCGTCCGCGCAATGGTCAGAGGGATGGACACGGTGAAATGCCTGCAGCAACTGCTAACCAAGGCTCCGGTCTCCGAGAAGTGGTCATAGAGGACAGGGCAATTGGCAAATTGGTTGCACAGAAAGATTCAATGCCGGATACCAAGGTAGTACTTCCCCCAATTTAACCCCCTATTCTGTAGAGAATAGAATATATGATACTTCGAAAGATTTTTTAAAACCGTAACTGTTTGATAAATAGAGCGTATGGATACTTCTAGAGACTACCGTAGCCTTGTGATCAGCAGACGGTCCGACGTCCGAACGACGCCGTGCACGGGATATCCAGCCGCCGGGTTCTATCGCCGTGTGCACGGCCTCGACCAGACTTCTGTGCGGCAAAGTCAAAGAGTGCGGACTCGCTGGAGGCACGCTTGCGGAATGTCAGGAGCCTGCGCTACTTCCTCTGAAGCTTCATGGGAGCCAGTGCTGCACGGACCCGACGCCGCGCGGCGCTGTCGTCTCCTGCCTCAAGCTCCGCCACCGGAAGCAGATTGCCGCCCATTCCCACGCACAATGCGCCAGCATCCAGGTAGGATTGCACACTCGTCAGGCTGACTCCACCGGTCGGCATCAGGTGCACATCGGGAAAGACCGCGTTCAACGACTTGAGAAAACCGGGCCCGCCCACGGCATCGGCGGGGAACACCTTGACAACAGCGGCACCCTGGTTCCAGTGGTGGAACACTTCGCCGGGGGTCATGGCGCCCGGCAGGTAGGGCCTTCCTGCGTTTATTGCCTGGCGCGCAGCCTCTTCGCTCCAGCACGGCGAGACAACGAACTCAGCGCCGGCGCTCAGGACCGCATCCGCCTGCTCAGCGGTCAGCACCGTTCCGGCGCCGATGCAGATCCCTGGATATCGCGCCCGAAGCGCAGCGATCAGGTCCGCGGCGCCGGGCACCGTCGTCGTGATCTCGAGAGCGGCGATTCCCTCTTCGGCGAGCAGAGTGCACCCCTGAAATGCGATGTCGGGATCTGCGTGCCGGATCACGGGCACGATCCGTGCGATGCGCAGCCGGTCGGCAAAGGAGCTCATTGTCGATTCCTCCCGTTGTGCAGAGCATCTCGGAGATGCATCCGCCACGTCGTTTCCAGAGTATCTTTCTGTTTCGGGGCGGCCATTCCCCCGACTTGTCGACCGATGCCGTGCGGCGCCGTCGCCTCCGGCGAAACGAAGCGCGGACCGCGACGGGAATACCACGCCGTGCCGGATTCACCCTCTACGGCAACAAGGGTGCGTTCTCCACGAATGATGCCGTCGTCGTCGCCTGCAAGCAGGCTACGGGACGAGCGCTGTGTGATTGCGGATCGATCATCTGGCGGTGTGCCCACCATTGGCGACAGATGGCGACAGGTCGTTCCATGCGGCGCTAGCCCGGATTTCTCGCAGTAGGTGCTTTAGAGGGAGGAGGAAACGCTCTACAATTCTTTTGTTCACAACAAGTTAAAAGAAAAAGGAGAGCTCCCTCCATGAATACGCAGTGTAAGGATTTTCAGTTCAGTTGTCCACTTCCCGGGAGCCAGGAGAAGCGCCGGATTGATGTTGATTTTTTCGGTGGCACGCTGACGTCGGACGGCGGCGTGGTCCTGCTCGGGCTTGCGGACGACCGGCTGGCCTTGATCTCGAGGCTTGCGGGCTGCTTCCAGGATTCCCGCAATCCGTTGTTCACGGTGCATAGTGTGGAGGCGCTTGGCGGCAGGCCTGATGCGCGAGCGCGCAGGCGATTAAGGTCTCCCCCGATCCGGTCGGCCCTTCCGCGATCAGATTGAGGGCCTGCCGGATCCAGTCTCCGGCGGCAAGCTGGACCAACGTGGTGCGGGCGATTCCGCGTCCGGCACGGCAGTCGACATCGTGGACGTCGGCGCGGGTTCGCAGTTGGGCCTGGCGCAGATGGCCGAGACAGCTCTTCTGGTCGCGGTGCGCGACTTCGCACTCGGGCATCATGGCAAGTCGTCCAGCATCTCGCAGAGCACCATGTCCAACTGTTTCTCCAGACGGCTCGCCTGCCGTGGACGCGCCTCGCCCTTGCGCGGCCGTCCCCGCTTGCGGTTCTGCTTCGGGGCCTTCGCAGGCTTCGGAGCCGGTTTCTCCCGCGCCTCGATCGCAGTCGAGTCCCGCGAGGTGTGTCCAACCAGGTGCCCTCCCAGAGTACGGCCCACCAGCGCCTCATGCTGCCGTGCCGGCAGCGAACCGCCCGCAAACTCCGGAAACGCCCGTGAAAACGTCGCTTCGCTCGGCACCGCCCGCGCGGACGGACAGCCACAAAGTCGCCGCAACCTGCTGTCAACCAAGAGCCGCTCGATCAGATCCCGCGTGGTCGACCGGCCGAATACCGCCTTCGCCCGAAACCCATGCGCCAGTGCAACACGAACTCTCGCTGGCCGGCCAGGACCCCCGTTCAGCCCGATCAGCTTCTCAAACCGTACCAACTCGAAGACATCGTTGAATTGCTCATTCAGCTCGCCCAGCGGCCCGAGCGCCTCCTCAACGGCTTCGAGAAGCTCCAATTGCAATCCGCGCCAGTTGCGCGACAGAATATCTCTCAGGAACGTCGGCGCATCCTCTGCGGACCATCATTTGGTGTGGTAACTGCATGATACCGCAAGAGACAGCGCCTGTCCTGAGATTCCCCTTCCTCACATCACCGACAGAAAAAGCGGTCAAGGACGTCGTTTTGCAAGAGGCTCTTGAGGATGGTATTATTGCAAATCAGGAACGAGACGGGACGGCCGTCGTGGACACACTTGGTGCGGGGGACGCATTCTTTGCTGCGTTTCTCGTTGCGCGCCTGAACGGCTAGTCTGCCAATCTCGTATTGTGGGCTGGCGCGGAATTCGCCGCACAACTGTGCGGGGAGGAAGGTGCTTTGGGGCACGCCCGTCACGAGGACTTGGCAACCGGTTACTCGTGGTCATCCATGAACGGATAGCGTCGCTCGCCCTGAAGAAACCATAGCAACACGGAAGTAAGGGGCAAAGAGGCAGGCCTGCAGACAGGCACGAACCAACAGGGGCTACCAATGGAAAGGGAGGGTATTTTCAGTGACGCACAATAGTCAGAAACATGGGGCGCGGAGGGAACTGCTGCGATCTACCGCTGTCGCTTTCGTAATGAGCGCAGGATTTGCGTCCGCAAGCCTTGCTCAAGGATCCCATCTGCTGCACCCGGAGAACGCACCGGCGGACGACATGCGTGGCGGCACGTTGGTGGTAGGGCTACACATCCCTATGACCCATCCGATTGGCGTGGTGGCCTCGGGACTCCGCAACATTCCGGGTACACAGCTGAATGCGGGACTCATTCGGATGTCGGATGACTACGTGCCAGTCCCCTACCTGGCGACGTCCTGGGCGTTCGGCGATGACGGAAAGAGCTTCAGCTTCGAACTGCACCCGGAGGCACGGTTCCACGACGGCGAAGACATCAATTGCACCGACATCGGCTTCAGCATCAAGACGTCTCAGGAAAACCATCCGTTCAAACCGATGTTCGCACCGGTTTCCGGCGTGGATGGGGGGGATGGCAAGAGTTGTGTCATCAATCTGACGCAACCTCACCCGGCTCTCCTCATGGCTTTGACACCGGGTCTGCTTCCGATCATCCCGGAGCACATTTTCAACGACGGTCAAGACATGGCAACGCATCCACGCCTGACGCAGGATGTGGTTGGGTCAGGACCGTTCAAGCTTGTCGAATGGAACGGCAATGATGCCATTCACTTCGAGAGAAACGAGGAGTTCTTCCTTACGGATTTGCCCTACCTGGACGCGATAGTGATGGACATTGTACCGGATCCAGCAACCAATACACTCGGGATTGAATCCGGCCAATTCGACATGGTCAGTGTCTGGTCTGGCGACGATATCCAGCGGGCCCGTGATAACCCGGACATCAAGGTCATCGACAGGGGTTTTGAAGCGATAGGCTCAATCCCCTGGATCCAGCTGAACCTCCGCGATCCGATCCTGTCGGATGTCCGTGTGCGCCAGGCGCTTTGGTACGGCTATGACTGGGAAGAGTTCAACGAGGTCGTCTATGCGGGGCAGCATCGACGCCAGTGCACCGGCATTCAAAGCCAAAGCCCGTTCTACAACCCCGATGCCAACTGCTATGACCGCGATGTGGAGAAGGGAAAGGCACTCCTCGCAGAAGCGGGTTATCCGGACGGGGTCGACTTGACAATGTCGACGTTTCCGGGCCAGCTTCTGACCGGTGCGGAGGTGCTGAAACGTCAATGGGCCGAAATCGGCGTCAATCTGAATATAGATTTGAAGCCTGATGAAGTTACGATGCTGAAGGAAATCACGGCCGAGAACAGCACCTACCAGATTTCCGTGACGGGTCTGTGGAACTGGGGCGACCCGGTAATCGGCGTGAACCGCAGCTATAACTGCGACAACCGGAAGGTCGCCGTCGCATTTTCGAACATGAGCTGGTATTGCAACGAAGACGTCGACGCGGTCCTCGCCGAGGCGGCCTTCGAACTCGATCTTGAAAAACGCAAGGAGTTGTATTTCAAGGCGACGGAAATGATCAACGCCGACGTGCCGGTGATCTACCTGACCAACGAAGTCTGGTTCACACGGATGAGCCAACAAGTCGAGAATCCACCGGATGGCGTCTGGGGCTGGATGGATAGCTGGGCTGAACTCTGGATGGCCAAGTAAAGGGTTCCGAAGAAAGCAGGTGGCCGTTAGTACGGCCACCTGCTAACCCGCGGGAGACGAGATGAAGGTGATTGCAGCCAAGATCCTGGAGTCGATACTCCTGGTTCTGGCAGTTCTCGTTTTCAATTTCGTCCTCGTCTACTTGGCACCGGGCGACGTGGTTGATGCGCTGTCCGGTGGCGGTTTCGGCGATGCCAGACAGGAAACGAACGAGTTGATCCGCGATCAACTGGGGCTCGACAAACCGTTTCATGTCCAGCTGCTGAGATATCTCGGAAATGTACTGACGGGCGACTTTGGCTATTCGCCAATTGGCAATCGTCCCGTCGTCGAGATGATTGCGCCCCGCATCGTCCCGACCCTGCTGCTTGCCTTGTCGGCCTTGACCTTCGCGGTCGTGGTCGGCGTGACCATCGGGTCACTGGCAGCTCGCCGCCCCGACAGCATGTTCAGCAGTGGACTGACCGTGTTCGCGTTGATCGGTTTTGCGATGCCGGTTTTCTGGACCGGTATCCTGTTGTTGCTGGTCTTTGGCGTGTGGCTGGACTGGTTGCCGGTCGCCGGGATGAACGACCTGCGGCTGTCACGAAGTGCGGGCTTAGGGGAACGCGCGCTCGACACGGCCAAGCATCTTGTCCTGCCGACGTTCTCTCTGGGCGTGATCTTCCTTGCCTCCTATGCGCGGCTGGCTCGCGCCTCGATGATGGAAGTTCTGCTATCCGACTACATACGAACCGCGCGGGCCAAGGGGTTGGGCGAAGGTCCAGTGATGATGAAACACGCGCTGCGAAACGCGATCATCCCCATTGTCACAGTGCTCGGGATGGAGTTCGGGGTTCTGTTGTCCGGGGCCATACTGGTTGAGACGGTCTTTTCATGGCCCGGCTTGGGGAGATTGGCCTTCGAGGCAGTGCTGACACGCGACACCAACGTCTTGCTGGCGATCCTGACGATGGTGTCGACCTCGGTGATTCTTGCGAACCTCTTGACCGACATCGTTTATCGGCTTATCGACCCGCGGATCCGGACGGAACGCGCCTGAGATGACAGGTACCGGCAAACCGTTGATCGATGGCGCTCCGCGTCTTGGAGTGTCTGCCGCCTCTCCTTCCGCAGCGCCACCGAGTCACCAGGCCCTGCAGATGTTTCTGGCCAACAAGGCGGCGGTTCTTGGCGCAGTACTGTTGGTGGTGATCCTGTTTGTCAGCTACGTGTTGCCGCTATTCTTCAAGGCCGACAAGTTTGCCTATGCGGGCAAGCGGCACCTGCCGCCGTTGTCCGAGGGAGGCCCCCTGTTCGGGACCGACTACCTGGGCCGTGATGTCGGGCTGATCGTGATGCATGGTGGCTCCACGACCTTAGAGGTCGCGGCCTTTGCTGCGCTGCTAATCGTGACTGTCGGCGCGCTGGTCGGAGCAATCGCCGGCTTCTACGGCGGCTTGGCAGATCGAATCCTGATGAAGGTGACGGAGTTCTTTCAAGTGCTGCCGGGGCTTCTTTTTGCCCTTGTGGTGGTTGCGCTCTTCGGCGGCTCGACCCTGACCATTGTTCTCGCCATAGGAGTGATCTCATGGCCACCCATCGCGCGCCAGACCCGCTCGGAGTTTCTGAAACAAAGGAACCTTGAATATGTGAAAGCGGCGCGGTCCATCGGCGCATCGAACGCGCGCATCATCCTGAAAACCATCCTGCCCAATACTTTGCCTGTTCTGATCGTGCAAACCACGCTGACCATGGGTGCTGCCATACTCTTTGAGGCCGGGCTGGCGTTTCTCGGGCTGGGTGATTCCGAGAGCCTGAGTTGGGGTTACTACGTGGGGCTCAACCGACAGTATTTCCTGGTGAATTGGTGGGGCGTGACTTTCCCCGGGTGCATGGTGTTCCTGACGGTGTTGAATCTCAGCCTGATCGGCGATGGCTTGCAAGACGCGATCAACCCCAAGTTGAGGGGGCGGTGATGACAAAGGACACTCCACTGCTTTCGATCCGAAATCTGACCGTGAAGTTCGGATCGTTCAGCGTCCTGGAGAATCTGTCCTTTGATCTTCAGCCGGGGAAAACCACGGCTGTCGTTGGCGAAAGCGGATCCGGGAAATCCGTGACCGCCCTCTCGGTGATGCGCCTCGTGGAACTTGGTACGCGTGCCGAAGTAACCGAGGGAGAAATCCTGTTTTGCCGAGAAGATGGAACTGTAATCGACCTCTTGAAACAGTCCCAGTCCCGAATGCGCCGCATTCGCGGCAACGACATCTCGATGGTCTTTCAGGAACCGCTGACAAGTCTTAACCCGGTCTATACGACCGGTGATCAGGTCGCTGAGACCATTCGGTTGCATCAACGATTGTCAAGGCGCGATGCCTACAAGAGGGCATTGGAAATGTTCGAGCGTGTGCGTATCCCGCGCGCCGAAAGGGTGCTGGCAGATTATCCGCATCAGCTGTCGGGCGGAATGCGGCAACGGGTAATGATCGCCATGGCACTGTCCTGCGATCCCAAACTTCTCATCGCCGACGAGCCCACGACCGCCCTGGACGTTACCATTCAGGCCCAGATACTCGGTTTGATGCGGGAACTGCAACGCGAAACCGGTACTGCCGTCATGCTGATTACCCATGATATGGGCGTGGTTGCCGAAGTAGCTGATGACATCGTGGTGATGCGAGATGCCCATTTGGTGGAAACGGGGTCGGTCTACGGTGTTTTCGAGGCCCCCAAGTCAGCCTATACACGGGCCCTCCTGGCCTCGATCCCACGGCTTGGGAGCATGCACGGTACCGATGCTCCAGCGAAATTCGACCTGGTTGAAGACGGATTGCAGCGATGACGTCGCCGCTTCTCCAGGTTCAAGACCTTCGCAAGGAGTTTCCTCTATCGGACGGATCAAAAGTTCATGCCGTGGAACGGGTATCGCTCGATATCGGGCATTCGGAGACGCTTGCCGTGGTTGGCGAAAGCGGGTGTGGAAAATCGACGCTTGCGCAACTGATCTGCCGCCTGCTGACACCTGACGATGGCCAGATCATTCTTGATGGCACGGATATAACCTCTCTGAACGCGCGGCAACTGCGCCCGCACCGGCGTGAGATGCAGATGATCTTCCAGGACCCGTTTGCAAGTCTCGACCCACGTCGGACGGTGGGTTACTCTGTGGCTGAACCATTGCTGATCCACAAGCAGGCGCGTCGGGGGCAAGCGCTTGAAGAACGGGTCGCGTACCTCTTTGAGCGGGTGGGCCTCGAGCGCGCGCACATGGATCACTTCCCCCACCAGTTTTCGGGCGGGCAGCGCCAGCGGGTCTGTATCGCCCGGGCACTGGCGCTGGCCCCGAAGCTGGTGATTGCAGACGAGTCGGTATCGGCCCTGGATGTGTCGGTGCAGGCCCAAGTCATCAACCTGATGATGGAGCTACAAGAGGAGATGCACCTGAGCTATCTGTTTATTACTCATGATCTGGCCGTGGTCGAGCGCATGGCACACCGCGTTGCGGTGATGTACCTGGGCCAGATCGTTGAGATTGGCCCTCGTCGCGCGATGTTCGAGAACCCAACCCATTCCTACAACAAACGTTTACTGCAAGCCGCGCCAATCGCTGACCCACGACAGCGAAAGGAGCGGCCACTGCTGACAGGAGAGATTCCAAGTTCCCGCTGGCCTGCCGGGCAAGGTCCCGAACCTGTTCAGCTGCAGAGGGTGGGCGACGGCCATTTTGCCGCAATGGAGCATGAGTACGACGTCCCGTGACTAGGCTCGCACCACCAGCCTGATGACGGGCTCGGTACTGGTTGCCGATGACGGAAACACCAATCGGCGAGGCTTGAAGAATGGAAGCGGAGCGGTAAATGTAGATCCCGGCACGAAAGAGAGCAATCCGGAAACCATCGTGATTGGCCACGGTTCGACAGATGGGTGGCTGACCCGTTTGGTTGACAGCAGGCTCGGCTTAGACATGTCAGGTGACCCACAGGTGAACATGGCGCGTTCTTTCGAGTGCTTTTCCAAGGGATTGAATGCCCGAACCCCGGGCAGTCAGGCAGGCTGCCGGAATAGGCCAGGCCACATCAGCGCTGGAAGCGCCATCATCATTGAAGCTACGGTCGCTAATACGGGCGGCCCTGATGATGTGCACTACTCAATTGTCGGCGTCACGATGTGAGTTCTTGAACGGCGCAGGGTCGCATGGGAAAGTCGACGACGATGTAAAGAGAGAGCTTTGTTGATCATGCGCCATATTGACGCCGATGGGTATCAGACGCTCGGCGGTCTTCTCCTGCGGACAAGGCCTGCATCCGGGGACCTCCACGACGAGTCGTTACAGAGGGTCCAAGCATGAACGAAGACATAGACGGCATTCACCGTCGGACGGTTCCCGGCAACGATCGTTGCTTGCCCAATTCCTACTGGGCTGCGACTGCAGGTCCCCAGATAGAACTGGTATCTCTCGAGGAGAGCACTGAAGCGGACGTTGCGATCATCGGGAGTGGTTTTACGGGATTACGTGCGGCCATCGAATTGTCCGAGCGGGGTGTTTCGGTTGCCGTCATTGACGCAGAGGAACCGGGCTGGGGCGCATCTGGCCGTAGCGGAGGGCAGGTCAATCCTCTACCCCACATTCTCCCGGAAGCGATCATCAAGGTCTATGGTCCGCAGCACGCGGAGCGGTTCTTCGAGGCGATTGCGGGGGCTGCCGATGAATTGTTCGGTGTCGTCAGGAAACATGGCATCAATTGCGAGCACTATCAAAACGGATGGATTCAGGCAGCGCATCGGCCCTCAATTCTGCCGACCCTGAGCGTCCGCCAGAAGGAGTGGTGCCGCAGGGGTATCGAGGTCGATACGGTAAGCCGTCAGGAAGTCATCGATCTGATCGGATCACCGGGTTATCACGGTGGCATTCTGTTCAAGCGTGGAGGCGCGATCCATCCGCTGTCCTACACACGCGGTCTCGCACACGCAGCCGTTAAATCCGGGGTTCGTGTTTTTTCCAAGACGCGCGCTGAATCCCTTGAACGGCGAAGTAATGGCTGGACGGTCACTTGCAACGATGGTGCAGGTCGCATTCGGTGCGAGAATATCATTCTGGCGACAAACGGTTATACCGGGGACCGCCCTGTCTCCAAACTGAAAAGGACGATCACACCGATATGCACGATTCAGGCTGCGTCCGAGCCTCTCAGCGACGATCAGCTCAAGATCATCATGCCGAACCGGACCACACTTGCCGGAACCCGCCGCGCGCTCTTCTATACGCGACGCACGGGCAAGGACCGTATCTGCCTAGGAGCGTTGGCACACAACTTCTCGGAGATTCGTGAAGATGACAAGCGCCGGATCGATGTCGGGCTGAACCAGGTCTTTCCCCAATTGAAGGGGCTTCGATGGGACTACTATTGGACCGGCATTGTCGCGCACACGCCGCACCGCATGCCGCTGTTTCACGAACCGGCGCCCGGAGTGTTTGCCGGCATCGGGTTCAACGGACGAGGTGTCGCGATGTCCACCGTAATGGGGCGTGTCCTGGCGGAACGCGTGATGGGTGCGGACCCGGAGACCCTGCCCTTCCCGACCGTGCCGATGAAAGCAATGCCTTTCCATGAGTTCGGTCGTTTCGGGTTGCGGGTCGCAATTGGATACTTCGAAATGATGGACGCCATCGATAACCATCAAAACAGGTCATTCCTCAAACCGGACCGATGGAAGTCATAGAGAGCCCTTCCGAAAACGGAGGTTGCAGTTGCACAGAGGACACGGCGGAGTGGGGTCTGGTTTTCTCGGAGAAGGGTTTCTCGCGGAACTCCGTTGCTGCTTCTCGGTGGGTTGGATCCGCGCCTGGTTGTGATGGAATCGCCTGAGGTTTCCGAGGCTCCCACAATAGGGACCGGGAGACCTGCGCCCGTGGCCATGGAAGCAGGTTGGTTCCGCAAATCTGCGAAGAGGCGTTCATGAAGCGATGCAAGAACGGCTCGGATGACGCGACGGCGATTGTCGAAGCTGTGTGGCGTGCGTCGGTGCGCTTTGCACGCCCGCCGCGTTCATCTTCCCCCGCGACAGTACCGCCAGGGAGAATTGGTTTCGGAAATGCCGGCACATCCTGAGGGACGAAACCGAGGGGGTCGAGACGGTGGTCCGGTCCCTGCGCTACTACCACGACAAGACAGGCAGGCTGAACGAAGGGCTCCAACGCGAGCGGAACTACTTCCGCAATCATCGGAATCGGATGGACTACAAGCGGCACCAGGACAGGAACTTGCCGGTCGGGAGCGGTGTCATCGAAAGCGCTTGCCGGTCCGTCATCGGACTCCGGATGAAGCGGCCCGGCCACCGCTGGGGAATGGAGGGAGGCAAAGCCATCCTGGCCTTCCGCGCAATCGTCAGGTCAGAGCGCTTCGATGCCGCGCGGAGTGCAATCCTCCGCCACCTGAATGCACAACGCATCGCCAATGACAACCGGCCCACGCACTTGCTCAAGCAAGCGGCTTGAAAGCGCAATGGACAAAAGGCCCCTAAATGTCAATGGACGAGAATTTGCCCGCCATGCGAGAATCGCTCCCTTATTGCAATCTCTTCAGCAGCAGCTGGGCGTTTCATCAGATTGAGCTGCTTTGAAGTCTTGGCACGCCGGTCCTCTAGAACAAGTCTTCAAATTCACAATTAACCGACAACTCTGCAACTGCCGCCGAATTTGGCAGTTCAATCGTCGTACGGACCAGGTGCGCGATCGAGTCGGGAGTAATCATGTCCTCCGGCGAGACCGAAGGATCCTTGGCATTGTCGCTCATCGGGGTGCGGACCCAACCGGGGCAGATTGCTGTACATCGGATGCCCTTGTCCCAAGTTAGTGTTCGGGTGCTGTGAGTCACCGCCATCAACGCATACTTCGTCATCGCGTAACCAACAGCCGAATGCTTGACGCGCTTGCCGGCCAAGGAGCCCAAGTTGACGATCCGTCCTCTTCCGGATTTTTCGAGATGGGGAAGGCAAAGCCGCGTCATCCGTAGCGGGGCTTTCGCATTGACAGCCCACAAGCGGTCCAATGCTTCATCGTTGTCATCCCAAAGGGTAACACGCTCGGCCAGCCCCGCGCAATTCACCAAGGCATCAATCCGCCCGAACCGTTGGACGGTGTCATTAACCCAGTCACTCGCTGTCCGAGGGTCAAATGCGTCAAAGCGTGCATGCTTGCGGTCCGGGGTCTCACGCCCGAACACACGCTCGAGGTTGTCAATCGAGCGAGCCCCAAGACTAACGCAATAGTCATGTTTCAGCAGGTCACGCGCCAATGCTTGGCCAATTCCGCCGGCGGCGCCCGTAATCATGACAACAGCACCCTTCTGTTGCTGATTCATCAACTTCCTCAATTCTCAAACAAGACCGAGAAGGCCAAACGGTGCGCGGAAAGGGTCGCAAATCCTGTTTTGCCTGTCAATGTATGGTTGCGTGCAAAATCCGGTGGCATTGCAGAGCGTCCGGGCTGGTGCGCGCGAGCTCGGTCCCGCGCATCCATAACGCCCTGTCCAGCGCCTTCCCCGATCCGCATCTGTTCTTCCACGCCTGGAACGCTTTCGCGCCTCCCGCCCAGGCCTGATCCGCGCCTCGCGGATCCGTCCCGATCTGGCGCGGGAGGCAAGCCGCCTCCCGCAACGGCCCCCAGTTGTTCCGCGGAGAGAAATTCGCCCCGAGAGGCCCGTGACACGCCGCGACATCCCCTCCAGGCACGCCGAATTCGGCCGCCACTGCCCCGACAGTCCCAGCACTGCCGGCATAATTCCGGTCACAAAGGCGCCCAAGCGCCACTGAATACGCTCGGTCTTCAACTACTTCGAGAAGTGCGGGCTAAGAAGCCTCCGCGGTGGGGATGGTGTAACGGTGGACCGCCCGCGTATCGAGGCCATGTTCGTGTTGCCGGATGGCCGCGCACCAAACCGGATGACTGGCGCGGTCGCCATGAGATCGACGAGAGACCGGTCACCGCACCATCCTGATGGACCCGCCCGCTTGTGGCTCCCAAATCGGTTTAGAGCCGTTTAGTCAGAGTTTGGCGTGGCAAAGTCGATTGGTATATGCTATGAGGATTGACAATCGTGGTTGGGGTGTACCGTTGGGTTCAACATCGGCTTGACAAACGCGATTGGTGTATACAGGGTGCGCGCATGTCGATAGACATCAACGAACTGGCGGCCAAAGTTGCCGCCTTGGAGGAGCGCACGAACACTAAGCAGGCCGAATACGAAACCGGCCTTGCGCGCCTGTCCGGGCAAATCGCCGAGCGCGACAAGGAGCGGGACTACCGGGTATTGGTCTGGATGGCGGTGCTGGCTGGGATCATTATCGCCGCACTCAGGCTTTAGCGCCGAGTGGTTCAGGGGGATCAATATCACAATGATATTGGCCGGAATTCCGGGCGGCGCGGCTGCGTAATCCTTTCGGCTGCGCTTGCGCGCTGACGATATGCATGCTTTCTCCCGTCAAGCATACGCATCTTCTTCCTCGCAACGGCCGTCTCTGCTACCTCACCTTCACCCGTCATAGCTGCCGCGTTCGGCCTCCGCGTTCTCGACCGGCTCCACCGGGTCGGCGAGATATTGCAGCACGTCCGGCTTGCGGAGGATTGCGCCACTCGGTGCCAGCACCCCGCCGGGACCCTGTCGCGGTACGGTCGGGCGGGGGCTGTTTGCGCAGGGCGGGGTCAATCCGCAACACACAACGGCAATCTGGAGCGCGCATTTGTGGAGGTTCTGCTGTGAATGATGGATCTATCCTCAGACTTCCGGAACCCATACAATTTTAGATGCACCCTTCATTGGAGTCCGTCCGAGTTTCTGATGGCCAGGAAAGGCACCCAACGCACGGCGCAGCCTTGGCCATTCTGAACAGAGTTGGTTGGTGAGGCCACCGAAATCCCGGATTTCAGCTCAGATTAAACTGGCCACTATCAGATACAGCAATGAGTTACACAGAAGGGAATTTGCTCGGCCGAGCATGAAGTTGCTTGATTGTCGACGATACCTCGCGGCGCACGGTGTCAGGAAGTCTGATCCTCACGCGTTAAACGCTCTCGCGCCTCCCGCCCCGGCCTGATCCGCGCCTCGCGGATCCATCCCGATCTGGCGCGGGAGGCAAGCCGCCTCCCGCAACGGCCCCTGTTGTTCCGCGGAGAGAAATTCGCCCCGAGAGGCCCGTGACACGCCGCAACATCCCCTCCAGGCACACCGAAACGGCCACTACCGCTGGTTCCTGCACCGGCCAGCATGATTCCGTTCACAGAGGCGCCCAAGGGCCGTTGAGTACGTTCAGACTTCCGGAACTCACACAATTTTAGATGCACCCTTCATTGGAGTCCGTCCGAGTTTCTGATGGCCAGGAAAGGCCCCAACGCACGGCGCAGCCTTGGCCATTCTGAACAGAGTTGGTTGGTGAGGCCACCGAAATCCCGGATTTCAGCTCAGATTAAACTGGCCACTATCAGATACAGCAATGAGTTACACAGAAGGGAATTTGCTCGGCCGAGCATGAAGTTGCTTGATTGTCGACGATACCTCGCGACGCACGGTGTCAGGAAGTCTGACGTTCGGTCTTCAACTACTTCGAGAAGCGCGGCCCAAGGTTGACGATGGCGCAGCCGACGGCTTCGGCCCCTGACAGGCCGGGGACCTGAATCCGATTCAGCAGAGTACGGAACTGCTGCCGGTCATGAGCAGCCGGTGGTCGTTCCGCATGTGTTGCACTTCAGGCACGTGCCATTCCGAACCAGAGTGAAGTTGCCGCATTCGTCGCAGGCAGCCCCTTCGAATCCCTTTGCGCGGGCGATTTCTCCCTGATCGAGAATCGCGACATTCGGGAATTCGTCGCCAATCTGCACCGATGGGGCTTCTCCCTCCTCGGAATCCCCGCTGGGCGCCTGCAGCATCTGCGGCTGCGTAGAGCTGCCTCCGGGGACCACATGCAGCTGACGGTGGATTCGGCGGCGCACGTAACCGGCCGAAGCCTTGTCCAGCCTCGCGACAGTCGCGTCGGGGCCCATGTGGTCCCCCGATGTTTCATCCTCCGGCTGAACATGGGCAAGATCCGATCGACCGAGATAGGAGATCGCGAGTTCCCGGAAGATGTAGTCCATGATCGAGGTGGCATTCCGGATGGACTCGTTTCCCTGCACGAGCCCGGCTGGCTCAAACCGCGTAAAGAGGAACGCCTCGACAAACTCTTCCAGCGGGACCCCGTATTGGAGCCCGATGGAGATTGCAATGGCGAAGTTGTTCATCACTGACCGGAATGCAGCCCCCTCCTTGTGCATGTCAATGAAGATCTCGCCAATGGAGCCGTCTTCATACTCGCCGGAGCGCAGATAGACCTTGTGTCCACCGATGTTCGCCTTCTGGGTGTAACCCGTGCGCCGCTGAGGGAGGCGGCGGCGCTTGGTTGGCCGTTGCCGCTCGACGATGCGCTCGACGACCCGTTCCGTCAGCTGGAGTGTGCGCTCGGCCGCCGGGCGCTCTGACGACAATGCCTCCGCAACTTCCTCCTCGTCCTCATCCACGCCAAGAAGAACCTGCGTTGCGAGCGGCTGACTGAGCTTGGATCCGTCGCGGTAGAGCGCGGTCGCCTTCAGTCCGAGCTGCCAGGACAGTCGGTAGGCTTCCTGGCAATCCTCGATGGTCGAGTGTCCCGGCATGTTGATGGTCTTGGAGATCGCTCCGGAAATGAAGGGCTGCGCGGCGGCCATCATGCGGATGTGGCTCTCGATGCCCAGCGCCCGCTTGCCCATGCGCCCGCACGGATTGGCGCAATCGAAGACGGGAAGATGCGCCTCCTGAATCCCGGGTGCGCCCTCGAGGGTCATGGCGCCGCAGACATACAGATTGGCCGCTTCGATTTCATCCTGGGCGAAGCCGAGTTCCGAGAGAATGTCCAGACCCGGAGCCTGGAGCTTCGCGGAATCGATACGGAGGAATTCACGACAGAATTCCTCGCCAAGCGTTTTCACGTTGAAGACGAAACGGATGTCGAAAGCACTCCCGAGTTGCTCGGAAACGCGCTGGATGGCAGTGTCGTCGAAGCCCGATTCGCGAAGCCGCTCGACCGTCACGCCGGGGGCGCTCTCGAGCGTTCCATGCCCGACTGCGTAGGTGACGATGTGCTCGATCTCCCGTTCGGAATAGCCGAGGCGGTGGAGCGCGGCGGGGACCGAGCCGTTGATGATCTTGAAGTATCCGCCGCCAGCAAGGGTCTTGAACTTGACCAGCGCGAAATCCGGCTCGATGCCGGTCGTGTCGCAGTCCATGACCAGGCCGATGGTTCCGGTCGGAGCGATGCAGGTCGCCTGCGCGTTGCGATAGCCGTGCGCCTCTCCCAGGGACAGGGCGCGGTCCCACGCGTTCCGGGCGGCTGCGGCCAGAGCCGGATCCCCGCATTTCTCTGCGCACAGCGGGACGGGAGGCGTTGAGATTTCCTCAAAGTTGTCCCGCTCTCCATAGGCAGCGCGACGGTGGTTGCGGATGACCCGGAGCATCGCGTCACGATTCTCGGGGTAACCGGGGAACGGTCCGAGTTCCTCTGCCATTTCGGCCGAGGCCGCGTAGGACGCACCGGTCAGAAGTGCGCTCATTGCTCCCGCAAGCGCCCGGCCGCGCCTGGAGTCGTACGGGATGCCGAGCACCATGAGGAGCGCACCGAGATTGGCGTAGCCGAGTCCCAGGGTGCGGAACTCCCACGACCCTTTCGCAATGCTTGCGCTCGGGAACTGCGCCATGGCAACCGAGATTTCGAGGGTGAGCGTCCAGAGCCGCACCGCATGCTCGAAGGCGCCGACATCGATCGTCCCGTCGTTCCGCAGGAATTTCATCAGGTTGAGGGAGGCGAGGTTGCACGCGGTGTCGTCCAGGAACATGTACTCGCTGCACGGATTCGAGGCGCGGATGGGTCCCGATTCCGGGCAGGTATGCCAGTCGTTGATCGTGTCGTGGAATTGTACGCCGGGATCCGCGCAGGCCCAGGCTGCCTCCGCGATGGAGTTCCAGAGCCGGCGGGCGGGTACGGTTTTGGCCACTTCCCCGGAAGTGCGGTACCGGAGAGTCCAATTCTCATCCCGCTCGGCCATGCGGAGAAATTCGTCGGTGACGCGCACCGAGTTATTGGAGTTCTGGCCGCTAACCGTCAAGTAGGCCTCCGAATCCCACCCAATGTCGTAGATCTCGGAGTCGATCGTTTCGTAGCCCTGACGGGCGAGACCGACAGCGCGCTGGATGCAGCCCTCCGGGATGTGCAACCGTCGCGCGGCCCCGATTGCGGCGCGCAGCGCGGCATTCTTCCGCGGGTTGCAGGCGTCGTCCTCGAGCCCGTCCCAGCTCCGTACCGCGGCGAGAATCTCGTTCAGCCGTTCGCGATGGATGCGGGAGCCCGTGACCAGGGCCGCAACCTTTCGCTCCTCGACCGCCTTCCAGTTGATGAACCGCTCGATGTCCGGGTGATCAATATCGATGATCACCATCTTGGCCGCACGGCGCGTGGTGCCGCCCGACTTGATGGCGCCGGCGGCCCGGTCGCCAATGCGGAGGAACGACATCATTCCGGACGATCGTCCGCCTCCGGCAAGCGGTTCGTTTTCGGCGCGCAGAGAGGAGAAGTTCGTGCCGGTTCCCGAACCATACTTGAAGAGGCGCGCCTCGCGCACCCATGTGTCCATGATGCCGCCGGGATTAACGAGATCATCCCGGATCGCCTGGATGAAGCAGGCGTGGGGCTGCGGCCGCTCATAAGACGAATCGGATTCCACGGCCTCGCCGCGGGCGGGATCGAAATAGAAATGCCCTTGGCCCGGCCCGTCAATGCCGTACGCCCAATGCAGGCCTGTGTTGAACCACTGGGGCGAGTTCGGGGCCGCCATCTGCCGGGCGAGCATGTAGCGCATCTCGTCGAAGTAGGATCTGGCGTCCGCCTCACTCGTGAAGTGGCCCTCTTTCCAGCCCCAATACGCCCAGGTCCCGGCGAGTCGGACGAACACCTGACGGGCAGAGATCTCGCTGCCGTAGCGCTCCTCCTCCGGCATCTGTGCCAGAGCCTCCTCGTCGGCCACGGAGCGCTGCAGGAAGCAGGGTACTCCGGGCTCCTCCACGCGCTTCAGCGCGGCCGGGACGCCAGCCTTGCGGAAGTACTTCTGCGCAACGATGTCGGTCGCAACCTGGCTCCACGAACTGGGGACCTCCACGTTCTCCAGGCGGAAAACGATGCCTCCATCGGGGTTGCGGATTTCGCTCTGAACCAGGTGAAAGGAAATCTGCTCGTACGGAGATTCACCGGACGAGGTGAAATTTCTGGTGATTCTCATCCTGCTCAGTTCCCATAATTTGTGGTCTCGCCAATCGGGCGGACGAGGCCTTGGCGATGCGCCGTGCCGGTCAGTCGCTGGAGCCTTTGGGCGCTCTTAGGGCACATCTATTGTGTGTCTTGTCCTAAGTGTAGCACCAGATGTTGACGTGTGCGCACCAAGGAAACAGATTGCCATGATACTGTCATGTGTGTCAAATTTGCCACAGGGATCATGCTTGCACGCTGCTGCCGGGCCTCTTTGAATCTCCTTGCCAGTTCGACGGGAACCCTTCCTTCCCGGCGCAGAGCGCCGGACACGGCTTTGACGCACCTGTGACGAATCGAGTGCCGGGTGCCCAGTACGGTTTCGGAATTGTGGAACCGTACGATTCGGAATTCTGGCGCGGGCGCACGGGGGCACAGCCGCGATTCGGTTCGAGCGGATGCATGGCCTGAACAGCGGCGCTCGAGTTGGAGGCCGACGGGCTGCGTCCGGGCTGCATGGGATTTCAACGACACTGGCAGTCTACGCCCGGCGCCATTCCCATCCTTCGCGAAGGGAGTTCGGGATTTCCGGCTCGAGGGGCCTTCCGGATACCGGAGTGTCGCCGGGGTGGCGTGTGCCGGGCAACCAGTTCGATCCCCACGCGCGGCCACCGCGGACATGGCTTTCCACGGCGTCGGCGAGACTTCGTGCAGCGGTACTGGCCTTGAGCTTCCCGGCGGGGTGCGGGACGTGAGCGCGCCTGTTGCGCGGCGGCGAATCGCGATTCGCCATCGACGGGTGCTCAGCCTCCTGGCGGCACCGGGTTCCGTGGGTGTCCGAATTCGGACGCCCGTTGCCCGGAATCCGCCCTGTGGTGGAGCAGTGTACGGATTCGGAGTCCGTTCCACGATTGCACGCATTCCGTTCCTGACATGTGCCCAGATCGTTTCCCGTCCACCGCGGACCGACCAACCCTGATGGTGCCATGCCAACTTGCATCCGCAGGCTTTGGCCGCAACCCTTTCAGCCGGTTCATCCGGTGAGGCGCAGGGAAGCGTGCCGCCGCGCAGCAAGGGGAGAAAATCATGAAGGCGACACCGGATCTGGATCCCATGCAGATTCGCAACCTCTTCAGCGCACCGCACGCATCCCTGTTCCGAGCGCTGATCGCCGAACCCGCGGAGGCGGACGCCCTCGTCCGCGACAGTTTTCCTGCATCCCTCGGATACCTTCTGCGAGCCCGAACGGCGCGCCCCTGCAGCGTCGATCTCAGAAGTGAAACCCTGCAGGCAAGATTCCTGGACGGAGTCCTGGAGTTCGGCGGCAGCCGGGGCAGGCCGGATCTTGTCGTGCTTGTCCGGCACGTGCGGAGCGCCGATCTCGTTGCGGTCGATGACCTTGTCGGCTCTGTCGTGGCAATTAGAAAGCGCTACGAGGATACGGAACCGGAAATCGTCCTGTTGGTGATCCATTCCGGACCGGAGGCGTGGCGGGTGCCTGGCGCAGAGCAATGGGACAATCGTGGCGTGTCGATCCTGCAGGAATCCCCGCTCGGCATCTACTTTCTCCGACGCACCGTAGAGGAAGTCCACTATGAGGCGCTATCGCGGTCGCCAGCGGTTCGCGGCGTGCTCGGCGCCCTCCACTGTGCGCGCCTCAACCCGCCCCCCATGGGCACATTGGAGGCGGTCTTTCGGGACCTGGCGGCAATTCGGGAAAGATCTTCGCTTTGGGGCATGGCATATATCTATGGTCTGCTTGCCGTCGAACTGGAGGCGGAGGAGTATCGGGCGCTGATCCGGGAGGCGGATCCGATGGCGGCGGATGTGGATATGACCGCCCTGTCGCAGCAGTTGACGGACGTTTGCAGTCTCCAGCAATGCGTCGGTTTCGAACGGGACATCCACGGCGAACTGCTCGTTCGCGAGTTGGAGAGGAAATTCGGCCCGGTGCCGGACGGTGTGACGACGCGGGTCCTGGAGGCTTCGGGCCGCGAGGTCGATGCGTGGGGAGGGGCAATTTTCGATGCGCGGAGTCTGGATGACCTCTTTGGAAACTTGCATCCGAACTGAGCGGGCGTTCCGAGTTTCCGGCGGGAACCGTTGGCTGGCTGCCGCGGATTCCCGTCCTGGTTGGCGCTTTGGCCGCCGCCTTGGGGGCAGTCCGGGACCGGCGGCAACCCGTTCAGCGGGCCATCCGCCGGCGCCATCAGGTTCTTTCGTGCGCAGCATCCGGATGAGTGCGCGTCCGCCTGCCGGGGTTGACACGGGGCATGACCGGGCAATGGTTCGCCTGACGACCCGTACGCATATCGGGGCCGCGGGGGGCCATCGAGACCTTCCCTCCGCGATATCGAGGGAAGGCACGATGGGATCTTCACAGGGGCCTGCCCCGGATGCTGCGCCAGCCGCAACCCGTGTCCGGCTGGCGGCGAGAACGGCGAGGCCCTTCCCGTGAATGCGACCGACGGCAATTCCAGCGCATCGCTGACTCTCCAGGCGCGCAACCTGCTTCTGGCTGAACCGATTGCTCGGCTTTCCCTGGACCGGGGCGTGATCTTCCAGGGCGATCCGGCGATCACCGACCACCTCGATGTGCAATACCTGGCGCTGAGCGCAATCGACTACGTGATGGAGCGCTCGGCGATCGAGTCCGGCGGGGCGCCGCGCGAGATCGTGGAGCATATCGCTTCCGAGGCGAGGCGCATGAAGCCGGGGTTGACCGACGAGCAGAGTCGCAAGGTCGGACAGGTGGTTCTCGACTATCTTGCCAATGCCCGGGAAGGGCACAAGGCGTTCCGGGCCGAATACTACGACGATTCCCGCGGCGGTTTCTCATTCCACGACTTCCGGTTGCTGGACCTGTTCGTCGCCGTCGACGGCACCGTGAGGTTCAAGCTGGCCCGTGGCGCCCAGGTCCTGACCCTCGCCATGCTGGATGTCTCGCCGGAATTCGCGCAGGAGGCCGAGGCGATCATGATCCGGAAAGCGGTCGAACGTGGGCGCTTCAGGGACGCCCGGACAATGGCCCAGCGCGCGCGGCTGCGCTCGATCCACTATCAGCAGTTCATCGAAGACCGGTTGTTCCGGGTTCGGCGCGCCGCCTACCGTCTCGCCTGGAGCGCGGACGTGCTGCCGGAACTTGACAACGCACGCGCGCATCTGGACGAGCGGCGCAAACACGAGTTGGCGATCGTCGAATCGATCCAGGAGCACATCGCGCAGGCGAGCGGCGATACGCGGGACCAACTTGTGGATCTCAAGGACACCATCGACGAATGCCATCAGCGGCATGCCGCCCTGCTCGCGAGAGTCATGAGCGCTTCGGAGGAGTTCCGCGAGTACCAGGCGGGTGCGTTCCGGGTCCGGCCGGCACAGGACGTGCCGGACCTCGAGGATCGTATTCTGAGTGCGCTGCTTGCTGCGCCTCTGGGCTCCGTGGCTGCCATGTGCAACGAACTCGGAATTGTCTTCGCCGCTCCCAGGCCGCCACGCCTTTTGGATCTGGCGCTCCTGTTTGACGGCATCACGGAGTCGCGGGAGCGCAGGGACCCCGCGGTCGCCGCCGATGCGCTGGACCTGGTTGCGATCGAGCGTGTTTTGCCGCAATTCGATGTCGAAGAGATCCAGGCGGCGGAGAATTGGCTGATACGGGAGATCGCCGCACGCGCGAGCCTCGACATGGAATCGGCTATCCGCGCCGCCGAGCAGCAGGAACTCGCGGATTCAACGCTGCGCTGCGTTCTGTTCCTCATGCTGCGTTCGTGGTGCCCATCGGACGACCCGCTGGGCGTCATGGCGACCATCGACGGGGCACTCTCCCACGCGCGCGCCGCGGGCGACAATCTGGTCCTCACCAGGGATGAAGAACGATGGACAGCCTGAGTCACCTGAGCGCGGCGCAGAAAGCGGTCCTGCTCCTCAGGAAGGGGCTGTCGCCGCGGTTGTCGGCTGCGCGCGGCGACGGCGAGTATCGGCAGCTGCTGGCGCACTGGCACGCCGACCCGCAATTCCGGACTCTCGTGGAAGATCTGGCCCCGATGCTCGGTCTCCGGGTAGTCGGCGTGCTTGAGCACGCGATTGTCCTTGCGCCGGTTGACGCGGACAGTGTCTTCGCCGCGACGCTGACAGACCTGCGGTCCAACATTGGCGACATGCAGCGCGGGGCGCTTGCCCTTATCCATGTCGCGATCGCGGCCACGTTCTTTCCTACCGCGGCCGCCCTGAGGGGAGCGCAGGACGGGCACGGAGAACTATCTGCCACGCCGACGCGGATCGCTGCCATTCTCCGCGAGCATTGCCAGCGCCTCGAGTCCGAGGCGGGCGAAGATCCCGCGTTCGAGGAGGCCGGGCTTGCGGAGTCGTGGCGCGAACTCGCCCGCCTGCCGGATACGCGGCCGGACGGCACCCAGCGCGCTGCGCTGGGTTCACTCGCCGGCATGGTCAAGCTCGTTCTCAACCAGCTTCACGAGCACGGAATGGTGCTGCCCCTGGATACGGACGAAGGCGAGGCGTTCGTCCCGACGCCGCGCTACCGGCTGCAAGTGCACGAGCTCGCGGCCAATGAACTCTTCGAGCGCTGCGCGGCTTTCCTCCCCGGTTTCCTCGATCAGGGGAGGCGCTGAATGCGGTTCATCACGCGTATCCACCTGTCGGACTGCGGCTGGCACGAAGCGTACTACCCGGGGACCACCATCCAACTGGCGGATCCGAAGACAGGGAAGCCGAGGCACACGATATTCAGCCTGGAGAACACGGGTGGCAAGACCACGTTTCTGGCCCTGGTGCTCAGCTGCTTCTGCACGAGCGAGCGGCAATTCCTGAAGACCCTCATCCGTTCCAACCAGAAATTCGCCGACTATTTCGGCCCGTTGCCGGCCTTCATCCTCGTCGAGTGGGATCTTTCCGGAGGCAATCCGGGATTCTTTGAAGCAGGGCGCTTGGTCACCGGCCAGGTGGTCGTGCCCCGGGGCGAGGGACAGCATCGGGAGCTCCACCGGCGCTTCTTCACCTTCCGCAGCGCGCAGGGCCTTGCTCTCGATGACATTCCGGCGCCGGGACTCCGGGGATTCGAGGAGCATGGTCGTCTGAACGGGCTGCAGGATGTGCAGCGTTGGCTCTACGAGATGCGCTCGGGCCACCCCGGCAACTTCCAGGATTTTTCACGGCAGTCGGACTGGAGGCGGAAACTGGCGGAAGAGAAGATTGACACCGAGTTGCTCGCCGCCCAGGTCAAGTTCAACCGCGCCGAGGGGGGCATAGAGGATTTCCTGAACTTTCGAAGCGAGTCGCAGTTCCTTCGCGAGTTCCTTGCGTTGACCGTGCCGGAGGCGGAGGCCGAAGCGGTGCGCGAGGTGCTGGCCAAGCAGGTTGGAAAGCTTGGAGCGCTTCCGCGCCTCAAGCGGCGCCAGGAATTGATGACGCTCCTGAAGGAAAAATTCGCGCCCTTTGTCGACGCCGCCGGAGCATTCCAGGCGGCACAGGACGAGGCCTCCCGCCAGGCACGCCATGCCGGGGGACTGAAGGCGGCACTGAGCGAGCATGGCGAACGGGCGGAGCTGCGGGCGACGGAGCTTGGTGCGGAGGCTGCCAGGCATGAAGCCGCTGCGGAGGCCGCGGGCGCTGCGGCCAGGGCGGCGCGAGTGGAGCTTTGCTCTGCCGCTGTCGAGTCCGTGCGCCGTAAGTGGGAGGCGGCCGATGCTCTTGCCGCGAAACGCGGAAAGGAGCTTGAGCGGTCCCGGTGCCGCAGGGACTTGCTCCATGGCGCGGTGATGATGCGGGAGATTCTCGACGAGCGCGCGCGGAGCGCGAACCTGCAGAGGGTGATTGATGCGGAAAACGCCGATTTGGAGCCGCGCCGCAAGGCGCTGGGGGCCATGGGCGCGGATCTTGGCGCGACTCTCGGGGAGCGAGCGGCGGTGTTGCGAGAGCGGCAGCGTGCACTTGCGGAGGATGCCGCGAATCTGAAGGCGGCCGCGCGCGAACTCGACGGGAAGCGGCTTGCCGCCCGGGAGAGCGCTAAGGCCGAGCACCGCAAGGCGGCCGAATTCGACACGAGCCTCCGTCACGCGCAGGAATCCCGCGCGCGGCTCGAGACCACGCGGATTCTCGAGGCGGACGAGAATTCCGGGGCCGCGTCGAAGAGGCATGCGGAGTCCGCGGAGGCGGCACGGCAACAAGCTTCAGACTTCCGGAACCCATACAATTTTAGATGCACCCTTCATTGGAGTCCGTCCGAGTTTCTGATGGCCAGGAAAGGCACCCAACGCACGGCGCAGCCTTGGCCATTCTGAACAGAGTTGGTTGGTGAGGCCACCGAAATCCCGGATTTCAGCTCAGATTAAACTGGCCACTATCAGATACAGCAATGAGTTACACAGAAGGGAATTTGCTCGGCCGAGCATGAAGTTGCTTGATTGTCGACGATACCTCGCGGCGCACGGTGTCAGGAAGTCTGAGCTTGTGAGCTCCGCCGCCTGGCGGAAGAAAAGGATGTTGCAGTCAGGCGGAACCTGGAGCGCCAGGGGGAACTCAAGGCGGAGCTGGCCCTCTTCGAGAATCAAATCGAGCCGTTGCAGGAAGGCATTCGGCAGGGCGAGGCGGATCGCCAGGTGCTTGCCTTCAATTCCACGATCCTCCAGCTGGATGGCGAGAGCGAGGTCGATCCGGATGCGGAGGCTGTCTCGCTGTTGCTGACGAACGCGAGGCGCGCATGCCTTGACAAGGTGCGCGACGCGGAGCGGCGCCAGGAGATGCTCGAAGCGGATCGCGAATCCCTTGAGGCCAGCGGGCTTGCTTCCATCGACAGGGATGCGCGCGCCGTGACCGAGCGGCTTCGCGATTCCGGGATTCCCGATGCCCAGCCCTATGCGGCCTACCTGTCCATGGTCGCGGGGAGTCCCGAATGCGTGCGCCGCGTGGCCGAATTGGATCCCGCCCGCTTCGCCGGAGTCGCCGTGCACAATCGGAATGAGTTGGAGGCGGCACGCCGGGCATTGCGGTCTCCGCCGCTTGTGAGCCGTCCGGTTACGGTCGCAATTGCCGACGATACGGCGGGAGCCGTGCCGGAAGACCGGTTCGTGGTGCCGGTGGAGGAGCCCGCCGCGTATGATCGTGAGGCAGCGAGAAATCTGCGTCTCCGGATCGAAGGTGATTTGGCGCAAATCGCGGAAACCATCCGTGGGGAGCAGGATCGGATTGAGCGGCTGGAGCGGACGCTGCAGGATTTGCGCGCCTGGCGGGAGCGTTATGGCGGCGGCCGGATCGATGGCATGCGGCGGGAAGTGGAGTGCGCGGAGGAGCAGATCCGCGAGATCGAGAGCGCACTTGCGTCGCTCTCCGGCCAGATCGAAACGGATGAGCGGGACGCGCGGGCGTTTCGCGAGCAGGCAGGCGCGGCCGACACGGAGGCCCAGAAGTGCTCCGAACGCGCGCGCCGCGCAGGCGAGTACCATGCGCAATGGGAGTCGCGGGTCGAGGCGTGGACTCTTGGCCGGCTGCGGAGCCGTCGGGCGGCCCGGACCGCAGAGGAGTGTGCCACGGAAGCGGAGCGGCAGCGGGACGAGTCATCGCGCGGCGCCGGCGATCTGGAGGAGCAGGCATCGGCCGCGGCGAAGCGGGCAGCCGCCTGTGAGAGCGAGGCGAAAGGCATCGCCTATACGGCATCCTCCGGACGGGTCTTCGAAAATCTTGACGCGCTTCGCCGCGACTACACGCACGGCCTGGAAACCTTGCAGAGCCTGGAGCGGGCAGGAGTCGAGCGCCTGCGCGGCCAGCAGGAGGAGATCCAGCGCGTGCTCGCTGGAAAGGAGAATCGCTTTGCGCGGGATTTCGGGGCGCTCGACCGTGCGGAAGTTGAGTCCGAAGCCGGACAGGAGGGAGTTCGGGACGCTGCGGACGCCGCCGTTGCCGATCTCGAGGCGGCGCAGGAAGTGGAGGGGGCCGCCCGTGCGGAAGCGACCGCTGCCGAACGGATGCATCGCGCCGAGCGGGACAGGCGCGCCGCGGAGATCGAGCCGGAGACGCTTCGGGACCTGCGGGCGCTGGAATCGGAGAGACTGGCCGGGATTCTGGCGCAGGCGGAGAGCAATATTGTCGTGCAGGAGGGCTTGGCATTGCGCGAGGCCGAGGCCGCGAAGCGGGCGCGGGCAATGGCGGCGATGAGCGCGGGGGCGGCGAGGGACTGCAGGCAATGGGCCACCGCGATTGACGGAGCACTTGGCAGCGATTCGGCCCCGCCCGATCCGGTCGGGCTTCCTCCGGAAAAGGAGGTCGCCGAACTGGCCAGGGAGGCGATGGCCTCGCTACGCCGGGCGAAGGATGCCTTCGCTACGGCGCAAAGCCGTGTGTTCGAGACCTACGATCGCGTCCGGCGTTTCGCGGATTCCGATGCGCTCCGGCAGCTCGAGGGTGAGGCCGAGGTCGCGATGCACTTGCGGAAGAATAATCCGGTGGACGTCGCGTTGAGCGCGACCGTGACCGCAGGCCTCATCGATGAGCGGCTGACTTCGATCGAACACGACCTGGCGCGCCATGATGACGATCTCCGGGCCTGCGTCGAGGAGTTGGAGCGATTGTTCGTTACCGCCCGCAACATTGTTCGGCGGATGACTCGGGATGGGCGAATTCCCGATGACGTGCCGCGATTCGGCGGACAGCAGGTGTTCCGGATCGGCGTTGACCTGTCTCGGGTCAAGGCGGAGCAGCGCACGGAAATCCTTCGCAGATATGTGACGCGTCTTGCCGACGACAGTCGGATTCCGGAGACGGGCCAACACATCGCCGCGGAACTCGTGGAAAGCATGGCGAAAGCGCTCGGCCACGGAACGCTAGGCATCCGGCTTCTCAAGCCGAAGGGGGAGGGCGACACCGAGCACATGCCGATCGACCGTGTGACGGTCTCCGGCGGGGAGTTGCTCACGGCCGCCATGATGATCTATCTCGTGCTCGCGCGGTTGCGGGCGGACGCGATGCACGGAAACGCGGGCGAGGCCGGGATCCTCATGCTGGACAACCCGATGGGCAAGGCGAACAAGACGCTCTTGCTGAAGACGCAGATCGGTCTTGCGGATGCCATGGGGATCCAGCTCTTCTACACGACCGGCATCCAGGACACCAATGCGCTTGCCGAGTTCGAGAACATCGTGCGGTTGCGCCGCAGCCGGCAGTCGCAGGCGACGCGCCGAATTCATGTCGAGGTCGAGGCGATGCGAGTCCACATCGACCGGCCGGCGCGAGGCGGGGCCTGTCACTACCGCACAGTTGACGCAGAGATCATTGGCGAGTTTCGCGGAGCATTCCGGCCCTTCTCATCCGTTGGAGTGCGGCAGTGTCTTGCATGAGGTATGTCATTCCTGTCCAGAGTTTTGCGGTACCGGGCATTGGCTGTCGTTTGGATGGGATGAAGCCGACATATCGACCGAGATCGATGGCGAAGGTTCGGAGGTCGGGGATATAGTCGGGCGGAGCCCGGCAGCGGATCACGCGGTAGTCGTACAGGCCCAGATAGAGCATGAAGATTTCGTCTCGGGACATGATCTCGTCGGCGGGCCTGTCAGGGGTTTCCCTGGCGGCGCGATCCAGATCGAACACGCGCCACGCGGTGATGGCGTCGAACGCGAGGCACTTGCGCAAGTCCTCGGCATCGTCGAGGCGGCGGTCCTCGATGCGGGTTCCGGTCTTGAGGACGCGGAAGAACTCTTCGATGGACCAGCGCGTTTCGTACCACTGGCGGATGCGGTCGGCCCATTCGGGCGTGGCCTCGCCTTCGGAGCAAAGCAGCAGCCAGCGGAGTGGCTGGCGAGCGCCGGACGGCGGGTTGCGCTCGGCAACGAGCACGGCGGTCATGGGCAGCGTGTGCGGCGACTTGCCTTCGGGCGCGATGAGTTCGACGCGAGCGATGCGCAACGCCAGCACGGCCTTGCGCTTCTTGCGTGCCGCCCTGCCGCCCCGCGCGGAAATCTCGATGCTGCGCGATGCGCAGGGCGGGAGAGTGTCCATGTGCTTGCCGAGGTCCACCTTTTTGCCGTCCACCAGCACCTTGCGCTGTTTCGAGCGGCAGGCGCGCACCAGCAGGCCGGCGGCGGCGGGATCCTCGGCCTGGCGGGCGTACAGACCCCAGATGTCTCCCTCGCGGTCGGCGACGGAAATGACGCGGGTGTTCGAGCAGGCGTGTCCCACCGCCGCCGCCTGCTCCAGCGAGCGCAGCCAGCGGGCGCTCTCGGGCTCCTGCGCCACGCCCGGTTCCCGGGCGGCCTTGGCTTCGACGCTTTCGCGGAAGTCGCCCTCAAGCGCGCAAACGCCAAGCGGGCGCCCGCCCTGTGCCACCGCCAGCGTCGTATGCACGGGAACCCCCACGGTGCCCTTGCCGCCGCCGCCCAGCGCCGCCAGCCCGCTGGTCGCGTCGCGAAGGTTGTCGTAGTTCACCATGGTGGTGTCCTGCACCATCAGCACCACACCCGCATGCCGGCAGCGCTCCACCGTTGTCTCGCGATGCCCCTCGAGGATGTCGTCCACAGCCACCCTTTCGTTCGAAAGCAGGCGGTACGCAGCCTCCTGCGATGCACGGTCCGGAAAGATCTCCGGAAGCGGCGTTCCCGGACGCTTCTCCCAACACCGCCCCATCTCCTCGATCCGGCGCCGCACCCGCCCGTCGGGATGGGTGCCCCGGCCGAACTCGCGCTCCGCCCAATCGGCGTCGGCGCCAAGATGCAGCGATCCCATCCGCCCCGCAACCCGCTCCGGCTCCTCACACAGTGCTTCCCGCCAGCCCGCCTGCAGCGACTTCATCCACACCCGGCGCACCGGCCCCGCCCCGCGCCGGCCCGGCGGGCGTCCCGATGTCGCGCCAGCATCCTCCCAGCCCGCCGCTCGGTACGAGGTCCCGGCATGCTCGGGGCCGACATAGCTGTACGCCAGCACCGGCCGATCACCATGCCGTGCCTCCCAGTCGTCCGCAACCCGACCTGTCGCCTGCGCCAGCACATGCGAGGCAAGGTCCGCAACCCGCACCGAAGGCAGAAGCAGGAAGCGGTGGTTGTTCACCATCCGCCCCAACCCCGCGCAACGGGCTCGCGCACTCCAGCCGATATACCGGTCCCGCGCCTTCTGGTGCCAGCTCGCCGCGCAGAAGCCGATCCCACCCAAACACCCGAACCGAGACGATATCACCAGATAATTCAACGCTTTGCCGGGATGCCGCGGAACCCCCTCCGGATGGTGCGACGCCATCATCGAACGGAAGCGCCGCGAACCCTCGCGACCCTCGGCCGGTTCCAGCGACACCGTTCCCAGAGCCGATAGCGTCGTCTCCACATGCAGGTCTGGATGCGACGGCAATGCATCCCCCGCTGGCGGCGGCGCTGCCGCCGCCGGAAGCTTCAACCCCAGTTGCGACGCCAGCCTCGGCAGGATCTTCCGCGCCGACGAAACGCACGGCTCGCCCCGCGCGTTGCGCCAGTTCGCGCGAGCGCACAACTCGCTCGCAAGCGCGCTCCGGCTCGCGCCTCCCTCAAGGACCGCGCACTCAAACCACGAAAGAGTTTCCGCGCAAAACTGTCGCAAGCCAATCTGCATGCATCATGTGTGCCACACAACACAGCCCGTGTCAACAGTGTGATAGTGACAGAGGCGGGGCTCCCGATGAAGCGGACCGCGCATCGGTTGAGACCGAGCATGGCATCGTTTGAGGAGGAGCTCCGCGCGTTCGGCAAGCGGCGGATCCGATTGCAGGAGCTCCGCGTCGCGCTCCTGCGCGCACGCCCGGACACAGTGGATGCCCCGAATCTGCGCCAGCTGCTGCTCGATGCCTTGCGGGAGTTGCAGAACCGCTGCGCGCTAGACCTGCCGGGGCAGGGATGGGACACGTCCGGGATGCCGGCGCTTCCCCGAACCGTGCGCCTTCTGGACATGCCGGAATTGCAGCGCAACCGGACCGCGCTTGCCTGGCTGCCGGCCCTTGCCTTTGCCGCCGAGGAGCGCCATCCCGTTCGCCGGGCCGATCTCGAGGCCATCAACGCGTTCCTGTTGTCCGCCCGCGGCCGGGAGGTCGTTGCCGTGCCGACGAGGGAGCGCTCGTTGCAGATATTCGGGGACGAGAAGCGACTCGACAAGATTCGCAAGGGAAAGCCTGGTTTGTACGATGGCCGCGTCTCACTCGATGATCTCCGATGCTATCCCGTCGCGCCGCCGCTGCCGTGGGAGCAGCCTCGCAGCGTGGCGGATGGGAAGCCGGTGCTGGTGCTGGAGAACTACCACTCCTACGAAAGCTTCCGCCGTTGGAACCGCGAGGCAGCGTGCTACGCCGCAATCGCCTATGGCGGCGGCAACGCATTCCGGCAAGGAGCAGGAAATCTTGACGAGGTGATCGTCGCCACGGGTGCAATAGGCACCTTGTACCTTGGCGACCTGGATCCGGCCGGAGTGGAAATCCTGCTCGGGGTCAACCAGCGCAGGAGGGCGGATCGGCGGATGCCGGTGCAGCCCCATTGCGGCCTCTACGAATGGCTGCTTGCGAATGGGTGCCGGCGCCCTCTGGAGAAGTCCCCCGGGGAACGTGTCGGTGCCCGCCTCGGCGAGGTGTTCCCCGGCCGAATTGTCGATGCACTTGCCGGCCTTTGGGCTGCGGGCCATCGGATTCCGCAGGAGAGCTACGGCCTTGAGCAGCTTCACGGACCTGAGGCGTCGATCGCGGATCCCGACGCTGCCGGAACCCGGAGTATGGTTCACGCCCGGGTGTGCCTGACGGGGGGGCCGCAATAGTCCTGGTGGACTTCGGCCCCGGGCGGATTTCGCGCAGGCAATTCCTCCGAGCAAATTCAGGCCGCAGTTGCACGGTATGGCAATTTGCGGCGGGCGGTCGGCGTGATGCGCCCTGCGGCTGGCGAGAAACGGCTTGGAGCCGCCCGCGCGGACGATGCACATTCATTCCCGGTGCGGTCGTTTGTCGAGCGGCCCAGGAGTGTTTCGGGATCTCCTGGCAGCGGCAAGATGGAGCCCCGTAGCCTGCGCGGCCTTGCCTTGCGTGATAACGTGCGTGCCTTGGCATCGTGCGGCAGGACTTTCATTCTTCTGTTAGGGTGCCATTCTGAACCGCGGCTGGATGGACGCTCGGGTCTCGGGAACGGGGATACGACCGGACTCAGGTCGTGCTTGGCAACAGAGCAAACGGGAGGGGTGATGAAAGCGCGCATTTCCCATCGCAGAAGGGCCGCCGGCTAATGCCACGGAGGCGTGGCCGGGCCAGAGGCCGCCATATCCGGCGCCGTCCCCGGGGTTCGCTGGAATGGATCGGTGGGCGGGTTTCGCCTCCGATCTACCTCCGGGATCGCGACGAGCCGTATCGGCCGGAGTTGGTGATGTGGCTGGAGTCGACGGGCATTGTCGTGGGCCACGAGGCAGTTGCCCCCGAGGATGCCGAGGGAGCGGTCGCCCGGATCCTGCTCCACGCGATGGAGCAGCCCCTCGGGGGGCAAAAACGCCGACCGGACCGGATTCGCGTGGCAAGCCAGGCGCTGGCGGCGGAAGTGCGGACCGCGGTCGGGGACCGGATACCGATCGCCGTCGGACCCACTCCGGAACTCGATGCCATGGTCAGCAGCCTGATGGAGGTCATGCCGAGATCTGGCGGAGAGTCGAGCTATGTCGATGGCGGCCGCATTCGTCCCAGTCTGGTGCGAGAGTTGTTCTTTTCCGCGGAGCGGCTCTATCGCTGCGCGCCATGGAAGTCGGCCTATGATTCCCAGGTGCTCAAACTGGATATTCCCTCCCTCGGAGTCGAGGGAGCGTGTGTCTCCGTTATGGGAAATCTCGGCCAGAGCTTCGGACTGATCATCTTTCCATCCCTTGCCGGTTATCAGGCGTTTTACAGATTGGCATCCGCGGGGTCCATCCAGAAACAGGGTCGCCTGGATCTCGGAACCGACTGGCTGTCGCTCAACTTCGAGCGCGGTGGGGACCTGCCGGAAAGCACGCGACGCGAGGCTCTGGCCCATGGATGGCCCGTCGCCGGGCCGGAAGCCTATCCGCTCCTGCTGCATGTGGAGCAGGACGGCGGTTCGCGTCCGCTGGTGCCGCGGGATTACCAGATCACCACGCTCGCTGCGAGCGCCTTGCACCGGTTCTTCGATGTGCACCGGGCACGGTTCGAGGAATTCGAGGTCGAGCAGGTGAGCGAGTCGTACTACATTCCCGTCATCGATCTGGAAGTGCATCTCACTTTTCCTTACCCGGATTCCGTGCAGTTCCTGCTGGAGGACGAGCCGGACGATGATGCAGGGGAGGCGTCCCCGGACGGCGGGAAGGAGCCGGGCCGAAACGAGCCGTGCCCGTGCGGGAGCGGACGAAAATACAAGAAGTGCTGCATGAACCGCGAAATCGCGGGAAGTTCCGCAGCAGAACGCATCCAGTCGGTCCACGAGTTGGATTACGCCTTGATCCGGGACATCTCAAGGTTCGCCGAGGCAAACTTCGGCTCGGCGTGGAAGAATTTCGAGAAGGACTTCCATGATGCAGCGGAGGAACCGGGGCTTGCTCCCCACTGGTCGGCCTACCATTTTCGCGTCCGCGGTACGACAGCGCTCGCCCGTTACCTCGATCATTCCCGGAAGGAATCTCCGCCGCTGATAATCGAATTTCTCGAAGCGCAGGCCGCCGCGTGGCTTTCTGTGTGGGAAGTTACCGCCGTTGAGCCGGGCAAGAGCCTGACTCTCCGTGATCTTCTTTCGGACGAGCAACGAATTGTATGGGAGAAAGCCGGTTCGGAGACGCTCGTCGTTCGCGATGCCCTGCTTGCTCGCGTCGTGGATTTCAAGGGCGATACGGTCCTGTGCGGTTCACATTCGAGGCCCCTTCCTCCGCTGGATGCGGCGAAAGTGGTGCGGAGAGTCCGAGGCCGGCGGTGGCGAAATAAGGCGGTTCCTGTCGAACGGCTGCGTGACGAGGGCATTGGCCGCAACCTGATCCGCCAGTGGGAGGACGCGGTTGACGCGCTTGACGAGCGGTCCGACATTCTGCCAGATCTTCGCAACACCGATGGTGATCCCCTGCTTCTCACCATCGATCACTTTGACATCTCGTCCGGGGCAGTGCAGGAAGTGACGGCTGCGCTCGCGGGTCTCGACGACGCGGAATCCTACATTGTCGACGATGATCCTGTGTACGAGTTTGTCCGACCTGGTCCCACTCCGCAGGTGATCCAGGAGAACACCGTGATGGGACGAGCCCTGGTTTGCGGAACGACTTTGCGGCTCGAGACCAACTCGCGCAATCGTGCCGACATGCTGCGCCTGAAGGTGGAGGCGGCTTGCGGCGACCGAATTCGGCACCGGATCCGGGAGCACGCGGATCCTCAATCCGAAAAGGTGTGGAGTGACTTGCCCGAAGCCCCGCCGGAAGACCTTCCGCCCGAGGTGGAGCAGCATCTCCTCGAGTTCAAGCGGCGCCACTACGCCGAATGGATCGATCTCCCGGTTCCCGCATTGAAGGGAAAGACTCCACGCGAAGCGGTGCGGAGCGCCGGTGGACGGGTCGTCGTTGATGCGCTGCTCAAGAACGCGGAGAACGCCGAGAACCGATCGGCACGCGGCGCGGCATTCGACTTTTCCGGCATTCGGCGCGAGCTTGGCTTGCCAGAGTGATTGCCTGACGCTTGATCCCCGGGGATCGGGCGCGTGATTCATAGCTCGGGATGGCGGTGTACGGAGGACCAACAGTCGGCTTTCGACGGAGTCGGCAAGGCCGAACAAGACATGTAGCGCGGTTCAGCTTGGCGCCGAGTTCTTTGTTGGCCTTGCGGAACACAGGCCATCGCGCATCCGAGATCCCGAATCGGGAGATGATGTACTAGACGCATTTTGCACCCGGGTGCAACGGCGCGCGATGTCCGCTTCCGTGTTTCGCATCGGAGCGGTGGCGCCAAGGGGCGTTGTTCTCATCGGATTTGCATGGGGCGCATTCCCAGCCTCGCAGGTGCTGCGAGCGGATGCCTGGACTTCCATCCGGATGGAGGTCGCGGCTTTCACAAGGAATCTCTCTTGGCGGTTCCGCTCGTTGACGTAACGAATTCGGACCGCTGTCTCGGCTTTACGGCTTGTAGAGTCGCGCGGGTACCGCTTTCGGCGTTGTCTCGGTCAGGCGGTCGAGCCGATGTTGCTGACCTCGAATCAGCGATTTCATGCACTTGATCCGGTCGGGCCACACGGAACGGAATCGTCAGCGTCTGTTCGGTGGTGCGGTGATGGCGCGTATCCGTTCCGTCAGACCTTGGGATGGTCCGGTCGGGCAGAGGGGCTGTGCGTACAGCCGCCAGGGCACGAACCAAACGGTTGCGTGGGCCGACCTATCTGTCCGAGCCAGACGCCTACACGGTCTGACGGAACGGATTCCACGAACAAGGTGAGGGGCAAGCCTTCTGCCGTCGTGTTGTTCGCCGTGCCCATTCAATCCTGTGCAGTGTCGCCCGCGCCCCAGTGCCCTTTGTTCCTCCCGTATCGCTGTCCTGGCTGTGCCAGGCAAGTCTTGCCGCTGTCTTGCGTAGTCCACCCTCAAGGACATCTCTGCCAATTTGCAGAGAGCCGCGTGACTGCAGCCGGCACCATCCCGGCAAACACGAACCCGCGCCGAGGGGTTTCCATGCACCGCCTTCCTGGCCGGCATTTCTCCTTGGCTCCAATTCCGCCTTACGGCCTTTCGCCCGCTCCAGATCGACCGCCTTGAGCACCGCGATGCACTCGCTAGTGACCGCTTCGAGTTGTTCCCTGAGCGCAGCCTTGTCGTCGGTGACGAGTTCGCCGTGGACGTTCGCCCGGCTGATCTCGACATAGAGCGTCTTCTGCGTGGTGAGATTGGGATGGTTTGCCTCCATCGCAGCAATTACGGTATCGACCGTGCGCCCCCGAAACGCATGCACGGTCGAGGCCCAGGCACGATCGATATGGCGGAGCAGTGGATCGTCCGTCTCGAGGTCGAGCATGCGCCCGTCCTCGAGGCGGAACGTGACCTTGCCTCCGGCGACCTCGGCGGTCTGGCGTTGTTTCTCAAGCAGGGGGATTCCGCCTGCGCGGACGGAACCATAGCGCTCCGATTTACAGGAAAGAAAATCAAGATTGTCCGGGTCCCGCTGGAGCGTTCGAGCCAAGAATCAACACGATTGCAACACGGTGTTCGGGCCGTAATTCCGGCGTCGTCTGGCGTCTCACGGCACGGGTCCGGCGGCCGAATCACGCCGGATCGAAGCTGATCCTAAGCCGGGTGCCCGTCGCGCGGGCGACCCTATCCAGTGTCCGGGTGGACGGATGGATACGGCCGCTCTCAAGGCGGGCCACCCTCGATTGAGTCGTCCCCATCCGGTCGGCCAGCTCGGCCTGGGTCAGTTCGGCGCGCCTGCGCGCTTCGATCAGCGTGCGCGACAACGCAAACTCCGCATCGAGCCGGTCATAGGCTTCCCGGTATTCCGGGTCCTTGCTCCATTCCCTGTGTAGCTCCGATACCTTGCTCATTTCCGAACCTCCCCGGCGCGGCGCGGCGCCAATGCAATCTCGCGCTTTGGTGTTTGCTGTGTCTTCTTCACGAACGCGCGCACGACCACCGCCCGCCTGCCGGGCGCGGCGACATAGAGCGCTTGCGATATCCCGTCGCGCCCTGTCAAGCGCATTTCTCAATGTGGACTGGTGAGGTGCCTGACTTGCGGCGCGCCGACGCGATCAAGGCCGGTTGCGGAGATCAACTCGCAGATGCGCGAGAAGCGCGTGCGCATGTCGGCGGGCAGCGCACGCGGTACCTCGTCCACTGTTTCATTCAGCGTTTCGACGGTCCGTTCCATGTCCCGTCCCTATATCGCATGTTTGCTATGGACGCTAACAGGGAGAGGCTTCCGGCGATCCGGGCCACACTCGCCGAAACGACTATCGCCACCACGCGCGGACGGGCGTTCTAGACCCGGTGTTCGCACGTTGTTCCGCGCCCGCAAGGCCCGTATCCGGTCGGTATGGACAGGCGAGGAGCACCTGAACACCTGGCCATCGGGGAGCGGCGATGGTAGCCACCATCGGCGACATCGCATCGCCGTCGCGGGGCGCGAGCAATTTCGAGTAGGACGGGTACTACGCCGGGGAGAATCCGGCGCACAAGGACGCGAGCGCCCGGGCCAATTGCACGGGCCGAGGTGAGAGCATCCGGCCGCGGCGAGGCCGCCGAGCAGTACGAGCCTGTCCTGAATGTTTTCTCCCTTCCGGGCGACCGTATCCTCGAGCGCCGCGCCGCCGTTTCCCCGGTAGGCAACCAAGCGCAGGCGACGCCGATCGGGTGCCTTTCCAAATTCTTCCGGCTTGATGAGGGTTAGCAAGGCCTCTTCGCCCACCGCGTCCAGGCGCGCCGCCATCCCGCTGCCCCAACCGTTGCGCCACGCGAAGGATTGGAGAAACTCTCTGATCGCGGACAGGGCCGAGAGGTCGGGCTCCGCATCCATCCTGCTTCGGCGCGCCACTGTCATCTCCAGGAACAGGGTCAGGAAGAAGGCCGTCAGTCCGCCCGAGGTCATCCCGTTCAAGAGCAGGCCGCCCGCGAATTGGGAGACGAGCTCGGGATAAACCATGCCATTCTGGAACTCTACTCCGATCCAGAAGGCGACGCCTACGATCAGCCCCTTGCAGTTGTCGAGTCCGTCCGGGAGCAGAACCTTGATGCCGATCCGGACAAGCATCGCCATCAATACTCAGATGTCCGGGCCTCGTGCGCTGATTGAAGGCGTGTTTGGCGGTCGTTTTCCTCGTGATTTCGGTGAGTTAGGAGGCATTTGGGGGGTTGACAGGTCGGCCGGAATGTGAAAGAATGTTCTAAACCCGATATCCGGCTCCGAGGTCCCGATGAACACGCTTCCGATGCGCCCCACCGAGGCGGTCCAGATTGGCAACTCCTGCTTTTCCTTCGTGAAGCGGGACGGCCGAGTGGAGTATTTCTCCAATCTTGAACCGTTTGATTTTCACGCTGACGATCAGCGCGAAGCGAAGTTGCTTCGGATCGCGAAGTTTGCGGAGAGCGGTGTCCCTCGCTCGGACCTGGTGGAGGCGCTCGGCGTGAGCCGCTCGACGGTACAGCGGGTGGTGAACCAACTCCGGAGGGACGGCGAGGCGAGCTTCTTTGCGCCGCGCCGAGGCCGCGGGCCGAGCGTGATTGATGCCGCGATGGCGCGGACGGTGAACCGGCTTCTGGCCTCGGGGCTGAGCGGCGCGGCGGTTGCGCGGGAGGTGGGGATCTCGTCGCAGACGCTGAACAACAATCGCCGGGCGGGGGTTGTCGGTGGGGGGAAGCCGGCCCGGGCGGCAAAGGCTGATCCGGATCCGGAAGCCCCTGCGGAGCGGGAGGCGCCGCAGGAAGCACCGGAGGGGGACGCGCTGGAGCCGCCGATTGACCGAAGCGCACGGGACGCCCGCGACCGGGCAGCGCCGATGGGCCGTGGGGCTCGGGACACGACAGGACGAATGCTGGCTGCGACGGGGCATCTGAGCGAGATCCGGCCGCAGTTTGCGGAACCGCTGTCGGCGGTTGCCGGCGGGGGGGTGCTGGCCGGGCTCCCGATGCTGCTGAAGGAGGGGCTTCTGAACCACGCGCGGGAGTTCCTGTCGCTGCCCAAGGGGTATTATGGGTTGACCACCGTTGTGCTCTTCCTGGCGTTCCTCATCCTGGCCCGAGTGCGCAATCCGGAGGCGCTCCGGCACCAGGTGCCCGGGGAATGGGGCGCGATCCTGGGCCTGGACCGCTGCCCGGAGGTGAAGACGCTGCGGCGCAAGATCAAGGCGCTGGGGCAGGATGTGCAGCGAGTGCGGAACTGGCAATCCGCCCTGGCGGCGGGATGGCTTGAGGAGGACCCGGAGGTCGGCGCCACGCTGTGCGTGGACGGGCATGTGAAGATCTATTCCGGTCGCAAGGGGAAATTGCCAAAGCACTTCGTGGCGCGACAGAAACTATGCCTGCCCGCGTCCACGAGCTATTGGATCAACGCGCTCGGCGGCAAGCCCTTCCTGTGCCTGAACAAGGCGCTGGATCCGACCATGACCCACGCGCTGGAGGCGGACATCCTGCCTGCGCTGGAGAAGCTGGGCATGCTGGGCCCGGAGGCGCCGGATCTCACCGCCCCGGATGCCGGCGAGCCCGCCCTGACGCTGGTCTTCGACCGGGAAGGCTGGAGCCCGGCACTGTTCAAGCGTCTCGCCCGGCGCGGCGTTGCGGTGATCACCTGGCACAAGGGCTTCAAGGGGGAGGACTGGCCGGAGGCGGAGTTCCGCAGTGTCGCGGTACCGATCCATGGACCGGGCACGACCCGCAGCGCCACCGTCCGCCTCGCCGAGAAGCGCGTGCAACTGAAAAAGGGGCCCGAGGTCCGCCAGATCCGCCGCCTGCTGGAAAGCGGCCGCCAGGTCCCGCTCATTACCACCCACTCCCGCATGCCCGTGGAGCAGATCGCCGGCGCCCTGTTCTCCCGCTGGTCGCAGGAGAACTTCTTCAAATATATGCGCGAGGAGTTCAATCTCGACGCCCTCGTGGTCCGCGGCCTGGAGCCGCAGGATCCCGAAGCCCGCGTCGTCAACCCGCTCTGGCGCGCAATCGACCGAAATGTCAGCCGCTTCCGGCAACGCCTCGGCACCCTGCGCAACAGGATCGCCGATCTGGCCAGGGGAGCCCAGTCTCACCAGACCGCCGAAGCCGCCCGACGTCTCCAGGCCCGGATCGACGCTCTCGACGCCGAGCGTGAGGCGCTCAAGCAGACGCGCAGCGACACGCAGCGACACATCACCGTCGCCGAGCTCGACGAGCACCAGGCCCTGGATGCGCTTCCCGAAGGCGAGAAGCTCCTCCTCGACGTCATCCGCATGATCGCATACCGCGCCGAAACCCGCATGATGCCTGTCGTCGCACAGGCACAGGGCAAGACACAGCGACCTCGCAGGCACCTGCGCGCGATCTTCCAATCCGACGCCGACATCATCCCGGAGCCCTCCAACGGCATCCTCCGCATTCGCATCCTCGGCACCGCCAGCGATGCCGGCGACAACGCCACTGCAGGCCTCCTCCAGGAACTCAACCTGACCCGAACGATCTTCCCAGGCACCAACCTCCGGATGATCTACGAACTGCCCGGGAATACGGCCGATCCGGACCCTTCGGGTTCAAATAGGTGAGCTCGATTCACCCTCGAGGTCCGGACATCTGATACTGCGAGATGGCCCGCGACGACCGGGCTCGGTATCGCCGGAACGACGGCCAGCGCTTTGGGAACCAGCGCCAGCAGAATGAATATCGCTCCGGTGGCGACCCCCACGCTGCGCGCCGCAACGCCGGTGATTTCGGCGAGCGACGCACTTGCCGACAGCGCACTGTTGGGCACGGTTCCTGCGAGACCGCACAGAAGGTTGCTGGTTCCGTCTACGTTCACCGCCCCCTGCACCGCCCGGAAATCCTTCGCCCGGCGCTGTGGCCACGATACGCTCTGGACGGCGACGCAACTGCGGGCCGAGCGCAGGGTCACGATTGGCGTGACCAGCAGGAATGCGGGCATCAACGACCAGAACGCCGGTCCGAATGCGAGATCGAGACCCGGCCACTCAATGCTCGGAAGTCCGAACCAGGAGGCTTCCGCAACGCGATCCGCATCGTAGAGGCCGAAGAGCGCAGCCACGACCGAGCCTGCGATCACTCCGATCACGGGCGTCCAAAGACGTAGGGGCCCGGTGGCCCTCAGCGCGATGCAGACAATCACCGCCACTGTGGCAACGGCGCTAAACGGTGCGACATACACCGCGCTTCCGTCCGGCACCTCGGTCAGCATTTCGAAAAACCACCGGCGTGGCCGTGACCCGTTCCAGCATCAGCACCGTTCCCGAGACGGTTGCGGTCAGGACCCGCCGGAACAGCGCCCTGCGCGCGGACAGGAAGAACTGCAAGAGCGCGGAAATGACGACAAGAGTTTCGAGCAGAGCCGGGCCGCCTCTTTGGATCACTTCGATGCAGAGCCAGATGAAGGCGGCGGAGCTGCCCATCACGATTACATGGCCGGATGCGATCCGATGCGACCGTAGCGAACCGCTTGCAGCGCGGTGGTCGCTCCGCACACCGCGACCGAGGCAACTACTGCCCGGGAGAGGTAGGATTCGCCCCGGCGGCTCGCATGACGATCGTCGGGATCATTGTCGGGATGGCCACGACAAGGGCCGTGAGTTGCAGGCCAAGGCCGAGGGTGAGCGCTGCCGGGACTCGGTCGTCGGCCCGGTAACGGATGTCGGCGCTGCGGGCTGAGTCGTCCCCGGGCGGATCACCGACGATCCGCGGCAACGATGTCGGGCCGGTTGAAGATTTAGGACCTCATCGGATTCTCGCGGTCCATGCGGGCAGGGATTCGTCGGTTGCTGCGGATCATGCTGAATCATGATCCGCTCTTTCGTGGCTCGGGCGACCCGCCCGGTTTCTGGCGACGGACGTTTCCAAAGATTTGCCTCCATGGTTCCGAGTGAGACGTTCGGGCAGACGGTTCGGAGCAGTCGAGTCGACAGGGGCGTGGCACGGTTGCTCCTCGAAGCTGTTCGGGCTCGGGTAGCCAGTGGTCGAGTGCAGGCGTTTCGTTGCAGCAGTCGATGACGCGCGGCTCGCGTGCGGTTCATCCGCCCGCGCGACACGGCTGACGCTGGACGTGACCACGGTCACGCTGCTACACCTTGAACTATGACGACGACAGAGTCCCGGTGGTGGAGTCCCTGGCGCGAGATCGAGGGGGCGACCATCCTTCATGTGGACCTCGCTTCCCAAGCGGACCGCGAGGCGCGCGCGCTTGCCCTGCTCGACGACGAGGAGAAGGCGCGCTGGCGTCGTTTTCCGGTAGCCGCGGCCCGGCGCCGGTTCGCTCTCTGCCGGGCGGCACTCCGCGTCAGCCTCGCCGAGCGGTTGGGTTGCTCCAACGGCAGGCTATCATTCGGCTACGGCGGATACGGCAAGCCCTTTGCCTTGGTGGACGGCCGGCGCGCAGCCATCGGCTTTAATGTCAGTCACGGCGGCCAGCACGGCCTCATTGCGATTGCGGAGAATGAGTGGCTCGGAATCGATGTTGAGGAGCGCGCCCTTCGACGCGATCTGGACGGCATCGGCAGAATGGTCTACGGCCCAGCGGAACGGCGCATGCTGGCGGTCGCCGCAGGGTCGCGGAAGGTGCATCTCTTTTACCGGCTGTGGAGCATGAAGGAGGCTCTCATCAAGGCCCTGGGCTCCGGGTTTTCCCTGAATCCATCCGGCTTCGAAGTGCCCGAGGCGATGCTGCACGGCGTCCGGTCGAGCGAATTTCAATTCCCTCACGCGCCGTCGAACAGCTGGTGTCTCATCGACCTGGGCGAAGACCGGTTCGCCGCCGCGCTCGCCTACCGGGTTCCGCCTTCCTGTTCCTCCGGTCTCGCCAACCTCGCTCACCCGCACCGATAGAAGCCTGCGCGATTCCTTCGGAACCTCCCGGAATTATCGGATCGCCTGTTCGAATATCAGTCATCCGATCTCCTGAGCTATCGCCTGCACGGGGACATGTATAAGTACTGGCCCGTGGTGGTCGAGCGGCTGACGTTCCTATTCCAAGCGATCGGATATGGCCTCGGTCACGCCGACTGGGTTGAGGCAAAGGCGGACGATCATCCCGAACTCGCAGTTCGCTACCGCGCCAAGCTCGAGGATCTCGCTGGCAACTCCTTGGGATGGATGCTTGACGCTTGTCGAGACGCAGTCCAGCCATTCTTCGATCTTGAGGAATGGATCGATCTGGAAATCTATGATCCGTTGATCGAAGTGTTGGAAAGGCTTCTCAACCAGAATGGAATGTACGCGCGTGCGCATGGCGACGGCATCTATGTCGACATGCCCTACTCCGGGTTCCACGATCTTTAGACGGTCGAGACACTGAGTCCGAACCCGGCCGCCGGACAGGCTAGCTTCGGCTCGTGATTATCCGAAATGCTGTAATTCGCGATTACTGCGAATTCTTGATCGCGTATGAATTGTCGACATCTGTTACTCTGATTGTCAAAATTCGCACTTTATGCTAAATAAGAGATATGGAAGAAAGCCCAACCCGCCTCCCCCGAGGACGCGCGCAGCTTGTCCGGGTGCTGGCCACGGCCGGCGACGTGATTCACGTCGATGACGTGGTGATTGCCCTCCAACTCGACCGTACCGGCGCCGCCCAGCGTTTGTCCCGCTGGGCTGAACAGGGATGGCTGCGACGAGTCGGCCGTGGTGCCTATGTCGCGGCTTCCATCGACACCATGGGGTCAGATCGCGTCCTTGATGACCCATGGGTGCTCGTTCCCGCACTCTTCGCACCAGCCTACATCGGAGGCCGCACAGCAGCCGAGCACTGGGACCTGACTGAACAGATCTTCAAGGATATCTTCGTGATGACCGCACAGCCCGTGCGTCAGAAACGCCAAGAGCGCCACGGCACGCCCTTTTCGCTGAAGCACATCGATGAGCGGAAGATCTTCGGCACGAAGAATGTCTGGCGCCATCAGACGCGAGTGCCCGTCTCCGATGTGCACCGTACGATCATCGACACGCTCGACGACCCGGCGATTGGTGGTGGCATCCAGCATGTAGCCGACTGCCTTTCAGCCTATCTGAGACGCGACGATCGCGACGACGAGAAGCTCGTCGATTACGCGGTGGGCCTCGGCAACGGTGCTGTCTTCAAGCGCCTCGGGTTTCTGGCCGAGAATTTTCCTGGCGGTGCTGAACTGGGCCGTCTTTGCGAGCAGCATCTGAGCGGCGGTCATGCGAGACTCGATCCTGTCCAGGATGGGTCACTCGTCGTGACAAAATGGCGGCTGCGCGTGCCGGAGCGCTGGGCTCGCGAGGAAACAATATGATCGACAAACGCGAAATCCTCGCGATAGCCCAGGAGACATCGCTCACGCCACACGTCGTGGAGAAGGATTATGTTCTCGGCTGGATGCTCGCTGGCATCTATGGGCACGAGGATCTCGCAGAGAGTTGGATATTCAAAGGCGGTACGTGCCTGAAGAAATGCTTCTTCGAGACCTATCGGTTTTCCGAGGATCTCGACTTTACGCTCTGCAAACCAGAGCATCTCGACGCCAACTTCTTGAAGGGCGCATTTTCTGAAATTGGTGAATGGATCTATGATCGAACCGGCATTGAGATTCCGACCGACAAACAGGTGTTCAATATCTACCAGAACCCCCGCAGCCAAATCTCGTGCCAGGGCAAGATCAGCTACAAAGGCCCCGTCTCATCGACCCACGCCCTCCCGCGTATAAAGCTTGACTTAACCGCCGACGAGCGGGTCGTTCAGCCGCCAGCCCGCGCGCAGCTTTTCCATCCATACAGCGATGTTCCAGAAGATGGCATCGAAGTCCTGGCCTACGATTACATCGAGGCGTTTGCAGAAAAATTTAGAGCGCTCGCGGAACGGACGCGCCCACGTGATCTCTATGATGTCGTACAGCTCTATCGGAATACCGAAGCACGTCCGGAACCGCAGCGCTTCATGGAAGTCCTGCGCGCCAAGTGTGAATTCAAGGGCATCAGCATTCCACGCCTGGCCGACCTTGAGCCGCACCGTGCGGATCTTGAGGCCGGTTGGATTCATATGCTGGAGCACCAACTCCCCGCGCTGCTCCCGGTCAAGACGTTTTGGGACGCCCTCCCGGAAATCTTCAATTGGCTCCGAGGCGCCGTCGCGCAGCCCCTTGCGGCGATGCCTATCGGCGCCGGCAATACGCTCATCCGCGAGCGCGTGGTCGACCTGCCCGCAGGCAGCCGAGGACAGAGTCTTATCGAAATGATCCGCTTCGCTGCCGCCAATCGCCTTCTTGTAGAGATCGACTACCGTGACAAGCAGGGCAATCGTTCGACGCGCGCGATCGAAGCCTACTCGCTCCGTCGCTCGCAGGCCGGAGACGTGTTGCTCATGGCCGTACGCGCGGACAGCGGCCAGCCGCGCAGCTATTTGGTCGACAGCATTCTTGGAGTCAAAGCCACCCAATCGTCATTCACGCCGCGGTACCCAATCGAACTAACGCCATCGGGTCCTCAAAGCATTCCGAGGACAGCCAGGTCCAACTCGGGAGGCGCATTCGGAGCGGGCCGCACACCGACCGTTCGGCGCTCACCTGCACGCAGATCGATCCGAAGCACGGGTTTCGGGGCAGCAAGTGGTCCAACCTCAGACTTCCTGACCTCGTGCGCTAATTGAAGGCGGGCTTGGCGATCGTTTTGCTCGTGATTTCCAGCAGTTAGGAGACATTTGAGGGGTTGACCGATCTACGGAGAGTGGCTATAATACTGTGCACCCGATATCGACCGTGGAGACTCCCTTGAACACGCTTCCGATGCCTCCTGCCGAGGCGATCCAGATCGGCGAATCCTGCTTTTCGCACGCGGTCGAGGACGGCCGGCGGGTCTACTTCAGCAACCTGGCGCCGTTCGATTCCCACGAAGTTTCGGACAACCGAGCGCGACAGCTGCGGATTGCGCGGTTTGCCGAGCACGGTGTGCTACGCAGGGATCTGGCGGCGGCGTTTGGCGTGAACCGTTCGACGGTGCAGCGGGCAGTGAACCAGCTCCGGAGGCAGGGCGAGGCCGGTTTTCTTACGCCGCGACGGAGGCGCGGGCCGAGCGCGATCGACGCCGCGACGGCGCGGGAGGCGGAGCGGCTTCTGGCCTCGGGGCTGAGCGGCCGGGCGGTTGCGCGAAAGCTGGGGATCCGGCCGAGCACGTTCAGCCTCAACCGCCGGTCGGGTGTTATCAGAGGGGGGACGCCGAACCGGGCCGTGCCGGCGCAGGCGACAGCGTCGACGGAGCCGCAGGCGACGGCAGTGCTGGAGCCGCCGGTGGTCGCGTCGACGGAGCCACAGGCGGCGGCAGCGCCGGAGCCGAGGGTGGAGCGGAGCGAACGGGACGCACGCGACCGCGAGGCGCCGATGGGTCGGGGCACCCGGGACACGGCGGGGCGGATGCTGGCGGCAACGGGACATCTGACGGAGATGCGGCCGCAGTTTGCGGAGCCGCTGTCGGCGGTTGCCGGCGGCGGCGTGCTGGCCGGGCTGCCGATGCTGCTCAAGGAGGGGCTTCTGGACCGCGCGCGGGAGTTCCTGTCGCTGCCCAAGGGATACTACGGTTTGACCACGGTTCTGCTGTTCCTGGCCTTCCTCACCCTGGCCCGGGTGCGCAATCCGGAGGCACTGCGGCACCAGGCGCCCGGGGAATGGGGCGCCATCCTGGGCCTGGACCGCTGCCCGGAGGTGAAGACGCTGCGGGGCAAGATCAAGGCGTTGGGGCGAGACGTGCAACGGGTGCGGGACTGGCAAGCTTCCCTGGCCGCGGGATGGATGGCGGAAGAACCGGACGTGTGTGCGACCCTGTCGGTGGATGGCCACGTCAAGGTGTATTCCGGCCGCAAGGGAAAATTGCCCAAGCATTACGTGGCGCGCCAGAAACTCTGCCTGCCTGCCTCCACGAGCTACTGGATCAACGCGCTCGGCGGCAAGCCGTTCCTGTGCCTGAACAAGGCGCTGGATCCGACCATGACCCACGCGCTGGAGAAGGACATCCTGCCCGCGCTGGAGAAACTGGGCATGCTGGGCCCGGATGCACCGGACCTCACCGTCCCGGACGCCGGCGAGCCCGCCCTGACGCTGGTCTTCGACCGGGAAGGCTGGAGCCCTGCCCTGTTCCGGCGCCTCGCCCGGCGCGGGGTTGCTGTGATCACCTGGCACAAGGGCTTCAAGGGGGAGGCCTGGCCGGAGGCGGACTTCCGCACCGTCACGGTGCCCATCCACGGGCCGGGAAGCACCCGCAGCGCCACCGTCCGCCTCGCCGAGAAGAGCGTGATCCTGAGCAAGGGGCCCGAAGTCCGCCAGATCCGGCGCCTGCTGGAGAATGGCCGCCAGGTGCCCCTCATCACCACCGACCCCCGCATGCCCATGGAGCGGGCCGCCAGCGCCCTGTTCTCCCGATGGTCGCAGGAGAACTTCTTCAAATACATGCGCGAGGAGTTCAATCTCGACGCGCTGGCGGTCCACGGTTTGGAAGCACAGGATCCCGACGCCCGCATCGTCAACCCGCGCTGGCGCGCAATCGACCGCAATGTCCAGCGCTTCCGGCAGCGCCTTGGCACCCTGCGCAACCGGATCGCCGACCTGTCCAGGGGAACCCCGACCCGCGAAGCCGAAGAGGCCGTCCGGCGCCTGCAGGCCCAAAGCGACGCTCTCGACGCCGAGCGTGAAGCCCTCAAGCTGCAGCGCCGCGATACACCGCGACATATCGCGGTCGCCGAACTCGACACGAACGAGGCACTCGACGCGCTCCCCGAAGGCGAGAAACTCCTCCTCGATATAATCCGCATGATCGCCTACCGCGCTGAAACCCGCATGATGCCCGCCGTTGCCCAGACCCAGGGCAAGATCCAGCGCCCCCGCCGGCACTTGCGCGCACTTCTACGGGCCGACGCCGACGTCATCCCGGAGCACGGCAACGGCATCCTCCGCGTTCGCATACTCGGCACCGCCAGCGATGCCGGCGACAACGCCATCGCAAGCCTCCTCGAAGAACTCAACCAGACACGGACCGTCTTCCCCGGTACCAACATGCACATGGTCTATGAACTACCCGGAAAAATCGCCGAGCCCCACTTCGCGGGTGCAAAAACATGACACTCTCTCGAGTTCGAGGTCAGGAAGTCTGAACCTACGTCTTCAAATGCGCTCTCTGTGGGAAGACCTTCAACAAGAAAAGTTACGATGAGAAGTTGAACAAGCACAAAGATAAGCGGACTGGCTACAAATGCTTTGGCACGATCAGTATATTCGTAAGGACGAAATACTAACCAGCCGAAACCGACGAGGCCACGCGTCTGGAGGAGGACATGGCTAATCTGCCGTGTCTGACGTCAGCGCCAATGGGACAGGGTGCGTTTCTGTCATGGCGGAAGTGCGTTCAGCAATGACAATGAGTTACGATCCGAGGTTCGAGCGGGATGGGGAAGTTTGTGACAATCCGTCGCTGACGGGCAATAATTTGTACGGGAACGCGCGATGTTGAGGAAGAGGGGAGTGCCCCCGACCACATGCAGTGGTATTCTGAAAGTATTGAAACATCCAGATCAGGAGCACTCCAATGACCATGCTAACCCATTCCGAGGTGGAAGTCGTTTTTGATTTTGATCCCTGTGTTGTTGCGGACCAGCTTTGCAGGGGTGTGCAGCCGGCCGAGGAGATGGAAGCCTGCCGTTCGCTTTGCGACGCGATTGGGCGGGAGTTTGCGGAGGCGGCGTTCCAACTGCTTTCCTCCGGCACATTGGGGGCGGCGTTTTCGGCGTTTGAACGTCAAGTGATGACGGCATCGCAGGCCTGCGTGCGCGCAGTTCTGAAAGCGGGCATCGAGTCTTTGGATGAAGGGGCGCGGCATGTGTTTCGTGGCGGGAGGCGGCATCGTCGGGTACACTCGACGCCTCGCAGGGTGATGACGTCGGCCGGGCCGGTGGAGTATTCGAGACCCCGCTACCGGTCGGAATCCGGGGCCGCGATCATGCCGGTCGACGAGCAGGTTTGCTTTGCGGGCGGCTATTTCACGGAGCGGGCTGCGGAGCAGGGCGTGTTTCTGATGAGCGCTCTCTCGCCACGGGACTGTGTGTCCCTGTACGGGAGGTTCGGGATCGATGGAGCCTCAGTGAGCAGCCTGCAGCGCCTGACGGCCGATGCAGGCCGTCTCTGGAGCGGCTGCGCGGACGACGCGCTTGTGGCGATGCGCGCGGGCGAGGCGATCCCGGCGCAGGCGGTGAGCGTCTGCATCTCCCTCGACGGGACCATGCTTCCCATGTTCCTGGATGGGAAAGGTGGTGTCAGGCCAATGATTTGGAAAGAGGCGTCCGTCGGGACGATCTCCTATTACGATGCTCAGGGCGTCCGCTTGCACACCGTGTATTTTGGCGAAATGCCCGAACCCCGCAAGGCAACCCTCAAGCAGCGGCTGGAGGAGGAACTTGTGCATGCCACCAGGCTCCGGCCCGATTTGCGGCTTGTTGCCGTCGCAGACGCGGCCGCAGACAATTGGCGCTTCTTGTCCGCCCTGGTTCCAGAGGCGTTCCAACTGATCGATTTCTGGCATGCAGCGCAACACCTCGCCGCGGCCGCCGAGCACATCTTCCCCCACGACAGCACCACCCGCAGCACATGGTTCCAAGGATACCGGAAGATCCTCCGGGACGATCCAGAGGGAGCCGAAAAGGTGATCCGGTCCTTGCGATACTACTGGACCGCCAGTGGCAGGCTGGATGCCGGACTGGAGAGCGAGTTGAACTACTTCCGCAATCACCGGAACCGCATGAACTATGCGAAACATCAGGCCATGAACGTCCCGATCGGGTCCGGCGTGACGGAAAGCGCATGCAAGACGCTGGTCGGAGCCAGGATGAAAAGGTCCGGCCAGCGCTGGGGAATGGAGGGAGGCAAGGCCGTCCTCGCCTTCCGAGCGCTCGTCAAGTCCGGGCGCTTCGACGCCGCCTGGACTGCCATACTCGATCACCACAAGCAAACGCCCGCAGAAAATGACAACCGCTTCCCAAACTCACACAAAGCGGCGGCTTGATCGTGCTATGGGCGCAAAACTTGTAAATTGACAAATCCACGAAAATGCCCGCCATGCGAGAATCGCACCCAATGGGACAGGTAGAGGGTCTTGTGTGGCGGTTCCGCACCGAAAACGCCCGCGTCGATCCGCTCTGCCGATCGTGTCACCGCGCTCATTGTTTCCGATGCCGCGAACCGCGCTCCTGCGGCTGGCCAGCGGGCCGCGCCGCCGTCGCGCCATGGTCTCCAAACCGAACCGCGCCCGTTCCTCGTCCAGGCCGTTCGGGTCGAACGGTCCGCTGTACCAGCAGACCATGTCCGGGTGTTGCTCGTGCCCGGGATCGAGGACCGCCTCCAGGAAGTCTACGAAGCCATTCGGGCCGCCGACATCCTCTGGCGGACAGCCTAGGTCATCGCCGCCAAGCTGCAGGGCTCCCACATCACCGATCTGCAAAAGCCCTGGCGGCGCATCGGTGCGCGCCCAACTGGAGGGCGTGCGAAATCACGACCTCCATTCCTTCGCGAGCGGGGCTTTGGCCGTCGGCAAGGGGCTGCCGATGATCGGAAGGTTGCTCGGCCGCACAACAAGTCCAAACCACAGTTCGATATGCTCTTCTTGGCCGGAACACCGTGAAGGCTTCTGTCACCCGCATCGGCGACGGCATCGATCGCGACTTCAAGGCACCCAAGTGACCGGAGACGTCCGGGTCGTTCGTCCGCCGCTCTTGTCCAGGAGTGTTCCAATAACTGGACGGCTGGCACACTGCCTTCGTGTACATCTTGACATCAACGAGAGGGCGCATCATGATGCCCAGTATGCGGACAACACTAACACTGGAACCGGATGTCGAGCAACTCCTCCAGAGGGAAATGCGACGCACCGGCGGCAGCATGAGGGCTGTCGTCAACAATGCGTTGCGTCTCGGACTCGGCGTGAGAGGCAAGCCACCCCGACCACTTCGCTTCAGGGTGGAGTCCCACGCTTTCGGCTTCAGGCCGGGCATTGGCAGGGACCGGCTTAATCAGATTGCCGACGAGATAGAGGCCGATGAGATTGGCGGTCGGAACGACCGATGATCGTTCCCGACGTCAACCTGCTGCTACATGCCTACAATTCGCAATCCCGTCGACACAAGGCGGCGCGAGAATGGTGGGAAAGACTGATGAACGGCACTCGCAGCGTCGGCCTTCCGTGGGTGGCTATTCTGGGTTTCATCCGCATCGCCACAAATCCGAAAATTCTCGACAATCCCCTTGATGTGGGCAGCGCCTGCACGCGCGTTCGAGCCTGGCTCAGCAGACCCCAGACGGTAGTCATTCACCCGGGAGACCGTCATGCGGACATTCTGTTCGCTCTCCTGGAAGCGGCCGGGTCTGCCGGCAACCTGACCACTGACGCACACCTTGCTGCCTTGGCGATCGAGCACCAGGCCGAACTACACTCGACCGACGCAGACATGGCGCGGTTTCCGGGTCTAATACCATTTCAACTAAGTCTTGACTCCTTTTGAGATTGTCGCCTTTGCACCATATGTGGGGTGCAGTCGGAGGCGCATCAGCCTATGATGTTTGATCAACAATCGACAATCATAGGAGATCAAGGATGACCATTTCCATTTCGCGCAACGACTGCACAATTGAAGAATTGCACAGATTGGCGGGCATGTGCAAGGACGTTCGGCAGTCGCGGCGATTTCGTGCGCTTGCGATGGTTCTGGACGGCGTTTGCCGAAGTGAAGTCGCGGCGGCGCAAGGAACGACGGTTCAATCGATCCGGGATTGGATTCTGCGCTTCAATGCGCATGGACCAGACGGGCTCGCCGACGACCCGCGTACGGGACGCCCGTGCCGGCTGTCAGAATCCGAGAAACGTGAGGTTGCGTTGTGGATTGAAGAGGGTCCGGATACGGAAGAGGATGGAGTGAGCCGATGGCGCCTGATCGACCTTCGAGACAAGGTGCTGCTGCGTTTCAACGAGTATTTCAGCCTTGAGGGGATCCGCCGCGTGATCCGGTCTCTGGGCTTTGTGAAAATCTCGCCGCGTCCTGTCCACCCCAAGGCGGATCCTGTGAAGCAAGAAGAGTTTTGTCGGGATTTCAATGAGTTGGTGTTGAATGTGGTACCCGAGGGCACAGAACCGGTGATGATCGATATCTGGTTCCAGGACGAGGCAAGAGCTGGGCAGAAGGGCATGCTCTCCAGGGTTTGGGCGCGCAAGGGAAGCCGCCCCCGCATCGTCCGGGACCACCGCTACAGCTACGCCTATCTCTTCGCGGCGGCCTGTCCCGAGCGTTCGGTCGCGGTTGGCCACATTTGCGACCGCGCCAATACCGTCGAAATGAACCGCCATCTTGCCGACATCTCCGATGCCGTGCCGACCGGACGCCATGCCGTGATTGTACTGGACGGAGCCGGATGGCACCGTTCAAACGACCTCGAAATACCTGCAAACATTTCGCTGCTGCGCTTGCCACCCTACAGTCCGGAACTCAATTCCATGGAGAACGTATTCGCGTTCCTGAAGGGCAACTTCCTTTCCAACCAGGTCTTCTCGCTTGCCGATGATGTGCGGTCTGCGATCGCAAACGCCTGGTACAGCTTCGTCTCAGATCCAGACCGTATCAAATCAATCACCAGCCGCGCATGGGCAGCTTGCACCGGATAAACAACCTCTAAAACTGGCCCCGGAGAAAAGGGTCAAAACTTAGTTGAAATGGTATAAGGTGGAAGAACCCTCTCGTATGACCGCGGATGGCCGTATTGGATCGGCTGCGCACTCAAACCCACCTGCCGGGAGCCTCCATCGACACATATGCCGTCCGCCGGAGCGCCTTTCGATTTTACCAAAGAGCGCATTTGCGGCCGAACCGAAGCGCAATGCCTCACCGAGCATCCGCAGGAGCAATCGACCAATTTGTAAATCCGGAGAATCATGACGGTGATGCCGAAGTTCAATTCCTTGACAACTACCGACCGTCTTGACGTCTGAGACCTCTCGCCGTTCCAGTGTTGGCTTGAGGCAAAGGAAGCCGGAAGGGCCCGCTTCCGGCAACACTAATTCGCCAAGATCCCACACATAGACATAGTTGTCCAACACCGGGAGTTTATTCCACAAGATGCCAGAACGAAGAAGGAAAAATGGGCTCGAACTGTGGGAAATCGCGCTGATCAAAGCGATGTTGAGTCGGGGAGAGTACAATGACCAAGACATCCTGGCGCACTTCACACGGCCAACACGGTCGATCAATCATGCTCGAATTTCCGAAATCCGAACAGGCGCAAAATATAAGGCCAACAAGGCTGCGACAAGCGATGAACTTAGCGATTTTCTTGTGCGCTGGCCGGACGTGGACGCGGAATCGGGGTTGAACCCAAGGGGCGACGAGCTTCTGGTCAAGGCACGCGAGGCGATGATTGCAGGAGTTCATACATTCAATAGCGCTGGGCTCACATTCCGTACAGAACTCTTTATAGTCACTAGCATCATCGCCTGGACATACCTGCTACACGCCTGGTTTCGTTGTGAAGGAGTCGACTACCGCTACAAGAATGCCGACGGTTCAGTGAAGACGACGACGCAGGGCGCTCCCCGCTATTGGGAGTTGGGAAAGTGTCTTCGGCACGCACGGTGCCCAATCCCCAACGGTGCGATCAAGAACCTGAACTTCCTGACCGAACTGCGTCACGAGATCGAACATCGCTCGACGAACCGTATCGATGACGCCGTCAGTGCAAAGCTGCAAGCCTGCTGCCTGAACTTCAATGGCGCCATCAAAGCGCTCTTCGGCGCGCAGTACGGCCTGGAACGACGGTTGCCGATTGCCCTTCAGTTTGTGGCGTTTTCCGCCGACCAAAGGACGGCGCTGAAGAGGAGCGGCGGCTTACCGCAACACATCGAGACGGGTGAAAATTCCCTATGGAGTAAATCCGCTCAGTTCACGAGATTCAACATGTTGCGCCGTTCGTGAGATCGGAACTGGCAAGCTTCCGGTTTCATGGCGCGCATGATCTGGTTCCATGCAGCGCCATAGCGGTCGGATTTCCACAGGGCGCGCAGGCTCAGGATTGCCTGTCCGGTACCGTTCTCGGACCAGCGCATGCCGGAGCACTTGAGGCGCTGAGTGATGAGCACCCGGTTTGCGGCCTCGACGATGCCGCTCCCGATAGGGAGCCCGCGTTGCTGGAACTCGGCGTATCGCATGCGGTGCCGCTGCTTGCGAAAGAACCGCAGGACGCGGGGGATCGTGCCTCGCTGCGGGTGCTTGCGGGCCAGCCGCTGCAGCGAACGGAGCACCTTGTCGATTCCCTTCTGCTCTTCCTTCAGGACTTCGCGAAGCCTCTCGAAGTGGCGCTGCGCCTGTGGCGAGCCCTCGCCATAGGCGCTTTTCAAGGCGTCCTGGAGATGCTGTGCAGCATGCCAATAGTCGAAAATCTGCGTTGCGCCTGCAAACACTTCCTCGCACCAAGTCCAATTGTCTGCCGCGCCGTCGGCGATGAAGACAACCTCCAGGTCCGGTCGCAGGTTCATCCAGTGCTGCGCCTCCGCCAGCACGTCCCTCTTCAGCGTGGCCTTGCCGGCTTCCGGCATGCGGCCGTGATACGCGGTACGCAGGCGCTCCCCGTCCCCATCGAACAGGGACACCGTACCCGACGAGGCTTCCCGGAAACCCGCCGGAACCGATGCAACCCCTTGCCCTCGCACGACCGTCTCCTTCCGCATCCCGACATGCACGCCGTCAATCGAGATCGCCAGGGCCCGGGCTTCCACCGGGACGGCCTCCTGTCCGCGGATCGTTTCCAGCGCATCCTCCTCGACCACTTCCAGGACCGGGCCCAAACCCTTCGACAGATTGCCCAGCGCCGTTGCCGACGGATGCATTCCGCCAAACTCCCGGAACAACGCCTCGCAATGGCCCGCCGGCGCCATCGACAGGACCAGCCCGGCCCGCCGCGCAGCAAGCGGCGACCAATAGCCGAACAGGATCTCGAAGCGATCGTCCGCAGGTGCAATCGAATCCTGCCCGCGGCGCCGGTAGCGCTGACGTTCATACGCCACTTCTCCGAAGGAACTCAGCATCGTCGTCCGTTGCCTTCCGCCACGGTGATATACCTCGCCGCCACGCACCAGCTGCTCCGCTTCCGCGTCGCCAGCCTCCAACGCAACCCGCAACGCGCCGCAGCCCGCCTGTGCAAGCGCCGCCGAGATCCGGCCCTCACAGGCTTCCGCGCCGCCTTCCAGCGGCTGCGACAGAATCGAATCCGCAATCGCCTCAAAGGCCAGCGTCATGACACCGGACAACTCGCCGCGAACCCACCCCTCCTTCGCCGGGGACCCGCTGGACTGCCGCGCGGGAAACTGCAATACTTCCATAGGAGTGCTCCTGGTTGCTGGTTATGTTCTCCAACCATATACCACATCTTGTGGTGGGCACTCTCCTCCTTCCCGACCGGGAATCCGCCAAAATACACTCCAATCAAGCAAACCCAATCATACGGGGTCCAAATCAGAGCTTGACGAGCCCGACCGAAATGCATAACTCCTTGCCGCTACTCAATCCGAATTACTCCATAGCGAACGTGCACCCCTTCGAGACATTCATCGACGCATTTGAACACGGACTGTCCAGAGAAGAGTACGCAGACCCTTCCTACCGGTACCGCGTTGCTTTCGTGCCCATCGTCAGCAATCGAGCTTCCAGCGCCGACGTGGCGGTCGAATTTGTCAAGGTTGACTCTGACGAGGGGCGCGAGATCAATCGGGTATTGCTAAAGGAGGTCAACAAGCGTCGATATACAGCGACGGAGGTGTGGGTGCTGATGCAATGCGAGGGGTATCCGAAGTTCAATCAGCAAGCGCACACGGCGCTATGGAAGAAATTGGAAGCCAAGAATCCGGTACACGGCTTTGGTTGCGCCGGGGATTACAAAAACACTTGGGTCTGGTACGACAAGTGGATCGGGCGTGTGCGTGCCCACTGTGAGGAGCAGGGAGAGCGGTACCGCTGATTGACCGAAAGCTGGACTACAAGTATCCAGAGGCTTCAGCGCCACCGCGAAGCAGGTCGCGCACCGTTCGCGACAATGATTGGTGATGACGCGGTTGGTGCCAGGTGAACGCGAACGACATGAGAGTGTATCTCTGTCGCGAGACACTATTGCAAAGCGCATGGAAAGAGTGAATAGAGCTAGTGTCTGCAGAAAAACCCCCTTTTTGGAGTTTGAGCCGGCTTCTGCCGTCAAGTTTGACCCCGACCTGACTGGTGGATTCAGGGTCAAGTGGACCTGGTCAGCGACATTTGGGGGTAAACGGCGGGCGGGCGGGGATTTTGGCGCCCATATTGGTGATTTCTGGAAGTATCGGCCATGGAGAGCCGCCGGCAGCCCGGTCCGGGCTGCGCTGGCGCGGTTTCCCGGCGACGTCAGGCAGCTTTTCGTTGCAGGAGCTTGAGTCGTGCGCGTTCCCGTGCGCGGATCAAGAAACCGACACGGAGCACATTTGCAGCGAGGATGGACAAGGCGACCGTGCGGGCGAAGCCCGCCTTGCCATGGGTTCGCACCCGGTCCAGGCCGCGCTGCTCGAGATTGTTGATCGCCGACTCGACGGCGGGATGCTGCTGGCGCGCCAGTGCGAAGTCCGGCTGCGCCTCGTGTGCGCTGCGGCTGGCGGACAGGCGGCCCTTGGCGGGCATGGCGTTGAGTTCCAGCGTGTCGCCGAGGGCGGCCTGGTTTTGCGGGCTGTGAAAGCCGCGGTCGAAGCTGCAGGCGAGGAGTTCCGGGAAGCGTAGTCGCGTGGCCTCGATGACGGGAACCGCAGCATCCGTGTCGCCCCCCTGCCACAGGATCTGGTGCTCGAGGATGAACTGGTACTGGTCCTCGACGATCGCGACGGGAACGCCCAGTTCCACGGGGACGCCCGCCTTCCCCTTGCTGTTCCACCGCGTATGTTCCTCGAAGACCGAAAAGACCTTATCCTTCTGGGGGATCTCCTCTTCCTGCAGGATCCTCCGGTCCGTCTGGTCGATCTGGCGCTTCGTATGCGCGATGTACCGGTCGAGTTCCTTAAGCTCCTCCGGCAGGGCGCCCCGCTCCAGCAGGCTGGCCCGCGTGGCCTCCGTCTTCGCCAGAAGTTCCTCGCACTTGATCAGGAACGCGTCGACGTCCTCCCGCCAGGCCTCCGAGCGCCGGGTGCTCGCCACCCGCTGATACAGCCGCCGGAGTGTCACCGTAAGATGCTTGGCTTGGCGCCAGCCCGTCAGGTTCCATTCGTCCGCCAGCGCGGCCGCGATCCGTACCATCACCCGGGCTGCGTCCCAGAGCAAGTTGCGGTCGGTGGGATAATGAACATCCGTCTCGACGGCAAAGCTGTCGCATCGGCCCGCCAGCCGCTCGCCGACGTCGTGGTCGCAAAGGCTGTGGCCGTGCCGCACCACCAGCTCGTTGATGTCTCGCAGCGTGTCCTCGTCCAGCAGCGAGACATTCCGAATCACCTGATCATAGGAATACGTCACCGGTTCCAACTCGCTGTGCCCGAGCAACTGGCGCAGCACCACGTGCGTGTTGGCGTGTTCCCGAAGCCGGTCGAAGTCGCAGCCAAGTCCTTGCTTCAGCACCGCGAGCACGAGAACCGTCCACAGTTCCATCCCCGGACGGCCGACCTTCAGATCGCGATCTTCCCCGAACCGGTCCAGCAGAAGCTCGAAAACCGCCTCCCGCACCGCCTCATTCAAATACAGGCCCTGCAGGCCAAGCAGGATCGCCGGGATGTCGTCCCGCGACTTCACGTCGATCTGGATCCCCCCGATCTCCGCCCGGCCGAGCATCGGCTCAAAACGCCCCAGCTTCCGCATCGCAAACTCCCTCGCAAAGATCCCGGAATCCGCAGCGCGCCACTCCGGACCACGGCCCGGAAGCACACCGCGTCCCGCTTCCCGGGATACGATCTAACTCTTTGTACAGTATAATGATAAATTCTGCCTGCGCAACCCCGGAAATGCTCCGTTCAACCCCGGAACAACCGGATTCCGGACCGTCCCGCCAAGTCCCTGATCGCTCGCAGCGTGTCCTCGTCCAGTAATGAAATATCCCGCACCACCGTGTCGTAGGAATACTCCACCGGGTCATACTCGCCGTGCCCGAGCAGTTGGCGCAGCACCAGGTGCGTGTTGGCGTGTTCCCGAAGCCGGTCGAAGTCGCAGCCAAGTCTCCGCTTCAGCATCCCAAGCACGAAAATCGTCCACAGGGACACCCCCGGACCGACCGCATCCCGATTGCCATCCCCCCCAATCTGCTCCTCCAGGAGCCGGAATACCGCTTCCCGCAGTTCGACATTCAAGTATACGTCCCGCAGGCCGCCCAGAAGCTTGGGAATGTCGTCTCGAGACCTCGCGTCAATCCACACATCATCGCGGTAGGGACGCTGGTTTCCCAGCGCCCCCCGCACAGATCCGGACGGGCCCGCTAGGGCATCCGGCTCCTGCCTTCGGTCAGACGTCCGAATGAACTCTCACCGCACAAGCGGCGCCTCGCTCACCGGCGTGGTCGGGGGGCCTCGTGTGACACGCTCACCTGGCGCAGTGTCCAGTACGTGTTGCGGATCCCCTTCCTTCCGTTGGCCCCGGTCCTTCCCTCCACGGACTCCGCCGAGGTTGCTACACCCCATTGTTCGCCCGCTTCAGCAGTACTATGACCGAGTCTGAGTCCTCCAACACGTACATCGCGGGCTACGAACATTCGTTCTTCCCCTCGCGACCCGGGCTCTGCGTCCTGGGTATGTTGGAGGCTTCCCAGGTCCCCTGGGTGGACGTACGCGCGTGCATGGGTTCTTGGACGCCGCGGAGCCTGGCCGCCCTCACGAATACGGACGGCTTAGTGTTGCCTTCGACTGTCGGGACGGTCTCGGCACTCCGAAAGTCATGAATTTCGTCGCTCATTAGCCCTGCCCACGCGCACCGCTACCGACGCTTCGCCCATCCCCTCGCGGGAACCGACGCACGGCTCGCGGCAAAAGTGGCTCGTTACACCTTCCTTTCCGCCGGACTTGCACCGGCTGTCCACGCCAGAGTTAGCCTGGCGCACCCCGACCCTCATCCCCTCCTGTCCCGGATCAAAGCGGCGCAGCTTCTTCATACCGAACTCCTTTGCGAAGATTCCGGAATTTTGAACGCGCCGCGGGCACAAGGACTTCGCTGCAAGACCAACATCGAAGGCGCCCGGCCTCCGATACCGGCACTTTAACTCATTGCCAAAACAAGCGAATTGATGACAAAAGGTCAGTCTAGGCTATACGAGGCTCAAACTCCGCCCAACGGACGATCTCGTGGCAACAGCGCAATCTTCGCCATCGGATCCAGAACCTAACTCATTGATCAGTATAACTCTTATCGGTTTTTTGGCAAGCACGAGCTATGCTCAAGAGATTTTGGGAAGTTCGTGGGTTCGACAGTACGATGGAAATCTACGAAGGTCTGGTTCCTTTTGGCTGCTTTTCAGACACTCAAATGCAAGACTTGTTGAGAGCGCTCGCTGCGAAGGCTGGCTTGACGTTCGATGAGATCGTCGGGGCATACGCGAGGAGAAATGCGAAGATCGCCAACCCATTGCTTACCGTCCAGAAAGAGGGACATTATCAACGGTTCAACGGTACAGTTGCGGAGAGAACCCTTACTTCATCGCCAGAGTCGTTGAGCGCGAATAGCGGTGTCGTTCGTCGTAGTGGGTTGCATGTCGATCGGCGCAGTAACTCATTTGCATTGGACGATACCGATGGGTCGTGGCCCGACGCCGAGCAATATGGGGATGGACGAAACTGTCGAAGACCAGAGCGCGTTGATGACGGCTGGGGCGGTAATGCGTCATCTGATGTCGACGCATTGCTGCAAGAACGGGATTCACATCCGCACAGGGCGTACGTGCGTATCGTTGCCGCCGAACTCCGCCTTGCCGCCCCCAAGACCAACCTGCACGCGGCCCGGCTTCGCCAGTGGCGATTCGCACGCTCAAAGACGTGCCGTGCCGGACCGACTCTCCCCGCGTGTTAGCTGGCCGCAACCCGGAACTGCGCCGAATCGACCGCGGCCTCTATTGCGTCGGGCAGACAATTCGGGCCCGATCTGGAGCAGAGGTTGTTCAGCTCCACATGCACTACGCCGGTTCGTCCGCCGTGTTCCGGTCTACAAGTTCGCCGCGCACGGCAACGTCGAGGATGAAACGGCGCAGGCGGCCGAAGGCATCCGGCGCGTCGGCCACTCGGTCATAGCGGTAAGGAGGTGTTCAGCGCTCATTCCTCCGGTGGTCCCAAATCGGTCAACAGTCCCTGCACGATTCGGGGCAGTTGCGACAGGTGGTTCTCAGCATGATCCCAGACGGGTTCTGGAATCACGCTTGCGTAGCCGTGGATCACCAGGTTTCGGATGTCGATGATCCGGCGTAGCCGGGGAATCCGTCCTGCGAGTTTCGGGTGGGACTTCTGCAGGCGTTTCAGCGCCTACTCGATGATCTCGAACTTCAGACGTCCGGACATCGCTCTCTTTTCGAGAGCTGCTTGTGGGTTGAATTATCGTTTGAATTGATAGAGTTATGATTGGATTTTGGGGTTGACAGAGCGGCGGGTATCTGGCATAATAATATGAACCCATTATTCGGTGCCCGAGGATCTCATGAACACGCTTCCGATGCGACCCGCCGAGGCGGTCCAGATTGGCAACTCCTGCTTTTCCTTCGTGAGGCGGGACGGCCGAGTGGAGTATTTCTCCAATCTTGAGCCGTTTGATTTTCACGCTGACGATCAGCGCGAAGCGAAGTTGCTTCGGATCGCGAAGTTCGCGGAGAGCGGTGTCCCTCGCTCGGACCTGGTGGAGGCGCTCGGCGTGAGCCGCTCGACGGTACAGCGGGCGGTGAACCAACTCCGGAGGGACGGCGAGGCGAGCTTCTTTGCGCCGCGCCGCGGGCGCGGTCCGAGCGTAATCGATGCCGACATGGCGCGGGAAGCGGACCGTCTTTTGACCTCGGGTCTGAGCGGCTCGGCGGTTGCGCGACGGCTGGGGATTCCGGTGCGGACGCTGAACGACAATCGCCGGCGAGGCGTTGTCGGGGGTGGGATGCCGGCCGGGACGGCGAAGGCTGAACCGGATCCGGAAGCACCTGCGGAGCGGGAGGCGCCGCAGGAAGCACCGGAGCGGGACGCGCTGGAGCCGCCGATTGAGCGAAGCGCACGGGACGCCCGCGACCGGGCAGCGCCGATGGGCCGTGGGGCTCGGGACACGACGGGACGAATGCTGGCCGCGACGGGGCATCTGAGCGAGATCCGGCCGCAGTTTGCGGAACCGCTGTCGGCGGTTGCCGGCGGGGGGGTGCTGGCCGGGCTCCCGATGCTGCTGAAGGAGGGGCTTCTGAACCACGCGCGGGAGTTCCTGTCGCTGCCCAAGGGGTATTACGGGTTGACCACCGTTCTGCTCTTCCTGGCGTTCCTCGTCTTGGCCCGGGTGCGCAATCCGGAGGCGCTCCGGCACCAGGTGCCCGGGGAATGGGGCGCGATCCTGGGCCTGGACCGCTGCCCGGAGGTGAAGACGCTGCGGCGCAAGATCAAGGCGCTGGGGCAGGATGTGCAGCAAGTGCGGAACTGGCAATCCTCCCTGGCGGCGGGATGGCTTGAGGAGGACCCGGAGGTCGGCGCCACGCTGTGCGTGGACGGGCATGTGAAGATCTATTCCGGTCGCAAGGGGAAATTGCCAAAGCACTTCGTGGCGCGACAGAAACTATGCCTGCCCGCGTCCACGAGCTATTGGATCAACGCGCTTGGCGGCAAGCCCTTCCTGTGCCTGAACAAGGCGCTGGATCCGACCATGACCCACGCGCTGGAGGCGGACATCCTGCCTGCGCTGGAGAAGCTGGGCATGCTGGGCCCGGAGGCGCCGGATCTCACCGCCCCGGATGCCGGCGAGCCCGCCCTGACGCTGGTCTTCGACCGGGAAGGCTGGAGCCCGGCACTGTTCAAGCGCCTCGCCCGGCGCGGCGTTGCGGTGATCACCTGGCACAAGGGCTTCAAGGGGGAGGACTGGCCGGAGGCGGAGTTCCGCAGTGTCGCGGTACCGATCCATGGACCGGGCACGACCCGCAGCGCCACCGTCCGCCTCGCCGAGAAGCGCGTGCAACTGAAAAAGGGGCCCGAGGTCCGCCAGATCCGCCGCCTGCTGGAAAGCGGCCGCCAGGTCCCGCTCATTACCACCCACTCCCGCATGCCCGTGGAGCAGATCGCCGGCGCCCTGTTCTCCCGCTGGTCGCAGGAGAACTTCTTCAAATATATGCGCGAGGAGTTCAATCTCGACGCCCTCGTGGTCCGCGGCCTGGAGCCGCAGGATCCCGAAGCCCGCGTCGTCAACCCGCTCTGGCGCGCAATCGACCGAAATGTCAGCCGCTTCCGGCAACGCCTCGGCACCCTGCGCAACAGGATCGCCGATCTGGCCAAGGGAGCCCAGTCTCACCAGACCGCCGAAGCCGCCCGACGTCTCCAGGCCCGGATCGACGCTCTCGACGCCGAGCGTGAGGCGCTCAAGCAGAAGCGCAGCGACACGCAGCGCCACATCACCGTCGCCGAGCTCGACGACCACCAGGCCCTGGATGCGCTTCCCGAAGGCGAGAAGCTCCTCCTCGACGTCATCCGCATGATCGCCTACCGCGCCGAAACCCGCATGATGCCTGTCGTCGCACAGGCACAGGGCAAGACACAGCGACCCCGCAGGCACCTGCGCGCGATCTTCCAATCCGACGCCGACATCATCCCGGAGCCATCCAACGGCATCCTCCGCATTCGCATCCTCGGCACCGCCAGCGACGCTGGCGACAACGCCACTGCAGGCCTCCTCCAGGAACTCAACCTGACCCGGACGATCTTCCCAGGCACCAACCTCCGGATGATCTACGAACTGCCCGGGAATACGGCCGATCCGGACCCTTCGGGTTCAAATAGGTGAGCTCGATTCACTCCCGAGGTCCGGACATCTGAACTTGCGTTCGACCGCGGCCTGCATCTGCGCTTCGCCCGTGAAGATGGCGCTGTCCATGCCTTTGATGAAGCGCGGGAAATCCGCGCTCGTGCTGTCGAAATCCGCCAGCAGGACGCGACGGTCAGGACGCATAGACAAGCTCGCGCGACCGGTCGATGCTCGCGCGCAAATACGGGTTGTGGACCGTGCCGGATTCGACGAGATCGACGGGGCGGCCATGGGTATGGCGCAGAGCCTCGGCGAGGTCGAAGAATTGGTCGAACGGATGGCGCCAGACCGCTGTCGGGATCGAATTCCACAAGGAAGTCGGCATCGCTGGATTGCGGATCAAAATCCGTGCCGCACGCCGCCGAGCCGAAGATTTCAGGTCGCTATACGCCGTGGCGCCGGCAGAACTCGGCCAGTGCTTCCTTCTTGTCAGCGTTGGCAGCAAGCACGTCCAATTCTCCCACTCCAGCTGCAAACGAAGCCCTGCCTCGACGTCATCGTAACCGCGCCTCCGCCCAAAAAAAATTCCACAGGTCTCGCACCAATTTCACTTCCGCCTCGCGTGCAGCCTCAGTTCTCGTCGCTTACGCAGTGCCTTACCTCTCGGCACCGTCGCTATCTTGTCCATGCGCCCGCGCCTTGGCGGAACCGTCCTCGACCACTGCCGGACTGTACCTTCGCCAATCCGAAGCCCGACACCGAATTCTAAAGTACTGGTCCGACACAAAACCGCCGTGGGCACGGGCACGCCCACCCTTCTCACGACCCGCACGGGCGCCGTCGGCGACGCGACGAACGTTGTTCCCGTTTTCGAAGCGCTGACACGCCAAACCCTCCAGTTAGGGGCCTGCCCCGCGGCGCGACGCGCATGTGACCGTCCATGTCATCCGACAACTCCGTCGCGATTGCGCGGCCCTCTCGGACACAAGCGGCCGGAAATGGCCTTCCGGTTCACCCATGTCAGTGACTGCGAAACGGAGGCGGTGGCGGAGCGCATCGGCATCGCAATAGCGAAGTTGCCCACCGCACAGGCACGGAGGAATCCCTCTACATCACGTTCCGGGACACGACCTCCCTGCCCGTAATCTCCGGGCGTTGCCGAGCGGAATCCTGCCTCCGGAAAGGGATTTCGTCTGCGAGTCTGAACGGGATGACCGGTAGCAGCGCGCGGCACAAGTACGACTCGGATTCCGGATTCCGGAGGCAGCCGGAACGGAACCGGACGGTCGCGCGAGTTACCCACACTCTGCCGGGGTCGCCGCAGTAGCGCCCGCCCTTCGTGTGCGCGTTGAACGAATGAAACCGTTACAGGCTACCGTCTCCATACGAACGGTCTTCGCGCCGAGTTGCGCCCCTCGAACGTCTATTCCTTTCTCCAGCCGTAGGTCTCGCCGTGCCGCGTCAGACGCTCCACCCGTGCGATCCGGAAGCCGGCGCGCAGATAATTCGGAAGCGCGGTTGGATGATCCAGCGTGCAGGTGTTTACATCCAGCCTTCGCACTCCCTCGCGCCAGGCTCGCCGGATGGCCGCATCCAATATCCAGCATCCAATTCCCCTCCCGCGATATTCCGGCAGCAGGCCAAGAAACGCGATCTCGGCTTTCCCGCCGGCGGCCCGGTTGCGGAAGTCGAGCTGGAAGAACCCGGCTTCGCGGTCGTCCGGATCCGAGAGGATGAAGAATTCGACCAGCTTGCTGCGAACGAAGGCCGCAAGCTCCTTTGGCGACACAGCGTGCATATCGGTCCATGCCAGATCGGCGCCAACCCCGTCATAGAGGCGGCGGAAGTCTTCCACTTCCGGGTTCGGCGTTCGCCAGAGACGGTAGCCCGCCGGCATTGGGAGGCCGGGGCCGGCCGGGGGCGACTCCATTTCGAGATGCGACACCTCGTAGGAGATCGACTTCCGGCGGGCGGACATCTCAGGTCTCGATGGGTTTCGACTCATCCCCGCCCCATTCCGACCAGGATCCGTCGTAGAGCGCATGCGCCGGATGGCCGAGTTGGTGCAGCGCGAGATTGAGGACGGCCGCGGTTACGCCCGAGCCGCAGGAGGTGGCGATGGGCCGGGAGAGATCAACACCGGCAGTCTGGAACCGCTCCCGGATTTCGTCTGCGCTCCGCAGCGTTCCGTCGGAATTGAGCACGCGGTTGTAGGGGAGGTTCACGGCGCCGGGGATATGACCTCGTCGCAGGCCGGGGCGGGGCTCCTCCGCCTCGCCCCGAAACCGGGCCCCGGCGCGAGCGTCGACGATCAGCTCTCCGCCGGTCGCGGAGGCCTGCGCGACCTGGTCCGCGTTTCGGAGCAGCAGCCAGTTGAGCCGCGGCGTGAAATGGCGCGTCTTGGGCACGGGCGGCATGTCGTCGACCGGATGTCCCTCCGCAAGCCACTTCGGCAGGCCGCCATCGAGCACCGCCACCTCCTCATGACCGTGGAAGCGGAACATCCACCAGGCGCGGGCGGCGCTGTAGATGCCCACGGAGTCATAGACGATGATCCGGTTGCCGTCGCCGAGGCCGAGATGACGGACACGGGAGGCGAATTTCTCCGCTGGCGGCATCATGTGCGGGAGGTCCGAGGCTTCGTCGGAGATGTCGTCCAGATCAAAGTAGACGGCGCCGGGAATGTGCTGCTCCCGGTATTCTGCCGCCGCGTCCCGTCCCGAGTCCGGAAGGTGCCAGCTCGCGTCTACAACCCGCAGATCCGGTGCGGACACGTTTGCCGCCAGCCATTCCGTGCTGGCAAGTCCTCTCTTCATGGTCAGCGTCCCTTGAATTTCGGCGGCCGCTTCTCAAGGAAAGCCGCCAGTCCCTCGATGAAATCCCGCGACTTCGCCGCCTTCCCCTGGTAGGCCGCCTCAAGCTCGAGCTGTTCCGAGAGGCTGTTCCGGTAGCTGGCGCGAAGCGCCGCCTTGGTCAGGCCAAGCGCGACGGTCGGTCCTTCCGAGAGGTTGAGCGCGAGTTCGAACGCTTCGCGGTGAAGCACCGAATCCTCGACAACCCGCCATACAAGCCCCCATCGCTCGGCCGTCTCGGCGTCGATCCTTTGCGCCAGAAGGCACATTCCCATGGCCCGCTGCATGCCCACGATCCTGGGGAGCCAGTACGTTCCGCCTGCGTCCGGAACCAGTCCAATGCCGGCAAACGCCTCCATGAAGACCGCGGATTTCCCGGCGATGACAAGATCGCAGGAAAGCGCAAGATTCGCTCCTGCACCGGCGGCTGGCCCGTTTACGGCGCACACAACCGGAACCGGCAAGTCGTGCAGCGCCTTGAGAATGGGCTCGTACTCCTGGCGCAGGACCTTTTGCAGATCAACACCGCGTGCGGGATCCACATCGCCGAGGTCCTGCCCCGCGCAAAAGGCGCGGCCCCTGCCGGTGATCATGACCGCACGCGCATCGCCGGCCAGCCGCTGGAACGAGTCCAGAAGCTCCCGCCGCATGGTGGCGTTGAAGCTGTTCAGCTTGTCCGGTCGATTCAGGCAGATGACCGCCAGAGCGTCCTCTACCATGAACTCGATCGTCTCGTATCCGTCGTATTCCTGCATTCGCCTGTTCCGATTCCGATTCCTGCCAGCCTATTGTGCCCGCAGCCGGTTGCAAACACGAGAGTACCCACTGCCGTCCGGGCGCATTCTGGCAGGGACGGCCGCGCGTTCAAGGCGTTCCGGAATCGGGCGACTCCGGCGCACCGGCCATCAGGGTATCCAGAGGGAAGGCAACCGCGTAGTCCTTGGTCGGCTGGCCGCATCTCCGGCAATGCCTTGCGCTTCAGGTCCAGTCCTGAATTACCCTGCCGCACGATCCGGCTCGCACTGCCTTGATGCCGTCTCGAAAGTCCGCTGCCCCTGGCCCGCACTTCTCAGTGCGCCGTGCGAGGGCGCGTTCTTCTTGTGGGTGCGAATCCCACGCAGCAACTGTCGTTTCCGGCTGGTAGCAGCCAGAGCGGTTTACGGAGGCAACGATGTAGATTGAAACACTCTGGTGCGAACGGGCCGCCTCGGTTGGCTGAGCGAACACGCAGCCCGGCGGATGATCGAACGCTACGCAGGCCTCGAGCAGTCGCGACCACGCCCGGTTGCCCGCGATTTCCGGCTATGAGGTCTCCAACACGGTTTCCATCCGCTTGCGGAACCTGGACAGCCTGGGAGAATTCCTGGGCAGGCTGGCTTCGCTTGGCTCCAACCGGATGAGTTGTATCCATTTCGGCCTGAGCAATCGCGAAACACTGCTCCGGGAAGCGTGCCGTGGCGCCTTCGCGGATGTCCGCGCCGGGGCCGCGCTCCATGCCGAGGAGGCCGGCGTCACGCTCGGCAGGGTCATCGACATCATCGAAGGCGGGTTCGCCGCGCCGCGTGGGGGCGTGGATGCAAAAGGCGCGGGCGGCGGTTCCGGTGGCTGCGGGCTCGCTCTCGTTTCGTGCGTCGGTGACGATGCGCTTCGCCATCGGCGCCGGCGGCAGAGGGCTTGCATCCCGATTCCTGGCAACGGGAGCCGGCCGCGTCCAGTCAGCCGAGCTCCAGCCTCAGGGTCCGGCCGACGGCCCTGGCGGCGCGGGCCAGGACACGCAGGGAGATCCCGTCATGGGCGGGATCGAGCAACCGGTCTAGCTGCGACCGGCTGGTCGACAGCCGGGCCGCCATCTCGACCTTGGTGATGCCCTGTTCCTTCATCGCCGCGGCGATCTGGAACGCCAGCACCCGCTTCACTGCCAGCGCCGTGCTGTCCTCGTAGGAACCCTGCTCCTTCAGGAAGTCCTCGAACAGCGGCCCGGCCCTCCCCTTCTCGATGGCTCCCGTCTCGGTGTCGCCTGTCATCGCAATCCCCTCATTCTCCGGACCGCCAGGTCCAGCTCCCTCTTGGGCGTCCGCCGCGTTTTCTTGATGAAGCCGTGCAGCAGCACCAAGTTGCCGTAATGGGCGCAGAACAGCACCCGCGCGATTCGGTTGCCCGCCAAGGTGGTGCGGATTTCCCACAACCCGCGGCGGCCCGCCACTGGACGGCAGAGCGGCATCCCCACCGGCCAGCCGAATTCCGCCGAGCGGATATCGTCGCCGATGGCCTTGCGGTCCTCGGCGACAGGCCGAGCAGCCAGTGCCGGACCGAAACCTGGCCGCTCTCGGTCTCGAGGAACCGGGCCGAAAAAATCTTGCCGCCATTCACGGCCGCAAATGTACCATGAAAGGTTCACCGAGGTCACCGGCGATGCGGCCCGCTGCCGGCGTCGGCCTCGACAAGGCGCTATCCACAGGTCAGGAACGCGAACACCTCACCAATGTCCGGATGGCCCCAAACGGTGCCGAACCAAACTCAGACGTCCGGACATCGCTCTCTTTTCGAGAGCTGCTTGTGGGTTGAATTATCGTTTGAATTGATAGAGTTATGATTGGATTTTGGGGTTGACAGAGCGGCGGGTATCTGGCATAATAATATGAACCCATTATTCGGTGCCCGAGGATCTCATGAACACGCTTCCGATGCGACCCGCCGAGGCGGTCCAGATTGGCAACTCCTGCTTTTCCTTCGTGAGGCGGGACGGCCGAGTGGAGTATTTCTCCAATCTTGAGCCGTTTGATTTTCACGCTGACGATCAGCGCGAAGCGAAGTTGCTTCGGATCGCGAAGTTCGCGGAGAGCGGTGTCCCTCGCTCGGACCTGGTGGAGGCGCTCGGCGTGAGCCGCTCGACGGTACAGCGGGCGGTGAACCAACTCCGGAGGGACGGCGAGGCGAGCTTCTTTGCGCCGCGCCGCGGGCGCGGTCCGAGCGTAATCGATGCCGACATGGCGCGGGAAGCGGACCGTCTTTTGACCTCGGGTCTGAGCGGCTCGGCGGTTGCGCGACGGCTGGGGATTCCGGTGCGGACGCTGAACGACAATCGCCGGCGAGGCGTTGTCGGGGGTGGGATGCCGGCCGGGACGGCGAAGGCTGAACCGGATCCGGAAGCACCTGCGGAGCGGGAGGCGCCGCAGGAAGCACCGGAGCGGGACGCGCTGGAGCCGCCGATTGAGCGAAGCGCACGGGACGCCCGCGACCGGGCAGCGCCGATGGGCCGTGGGGCTCGGGACACGACGGGACGAATGCTGGCCGCGACGGGGCATCTGAGCGAGATCCGGCCGCAGTTTGCGGAACCGCTGTCGGCGGTTGCCGGCGGGGGGGTGCTGGCCGGGCTCCCGATGCTGCTGAAGGAGGGGCTTCTGAACCACGCGCGGGAGTTCCTGTCGCTGCCCAAGGGGTATTACGGGTTGACCACCGTTCTGCTCTTCCTGGCGTTCCTCGTCTTGGCCCGGGTGCGCAATCCGGAGGCGCTCCGGCACCAGGTGCCCGGGGAATGGGGCGCGATCCTGGGCCTGGACCGCTGCCCGGAGGTGAAGACGCTGCGGCGCAAGATCAAGGCGCTGGGGCAGGATGTGCAGCAAGTGCGGAACTGGCAATCCTCCCTGGCGGCGGGATGGCTTGAGGAGGACCCGGAGGTCGGCGCCACGCTGTGCGTGGACGGGCATGTGAAGATCTATTCCGGTCGCAAGGGGAAATTGCCAAAGCACTTCGTGGCGCGACAGAAACTATGCCTGCCCGCGTCCACGAGCTATTGGATCAACGCGCTTGGCGGCAAGCCCTTCCTGTGCCTGAACAAGGCGCTGGATCCGACCATGACCCACGCGCTGGAGGCGGACATCCTGCCTGCGCTGGAGAAGCTGGGCATGCTGGGCCCGGAGGCGCCGGATCTCACCGCCCCGGATGCCGGCGAGCCCGCCCTGACGCTGGTCTTCGACCGGGAAGGCTGGAGCCCGGCACTGTTCAAGCGCCTCGCCCGGCGCGGCGTTGCGGTGATCACCTGGCACAAGGGCTTCAAGGGGGAGGACTGGCCGGAGGCGGAGTTCCGCAGTGTCGCGGTACCGATCCATGGACCGGGCACGACCCGCAGCGCCACCGTCCGCCTCGCCGAGAAGCGCGTGCAACTGAAAAAGGGGCCCGAGGTCCGCCAGATCCGCCGCCTGCTGGAAAGCGGCCGCCAGGTCCCGCTCATTACCACCCACTCCCGCATGCCCGTGGAGCAGATCGCCGGCGCCCTGTTCTCCCGCTGGTCGCAGGAGAACTTCTTCAAATATATGCGCGAGGAGTTCAATCTCGACGCCCTCGTGGTCCGCGGCCTGGAGCCGCAGGATCCCGAAGCCCGCGTCGTCAACCCGCTCTGGCGCGCAATCGACCGAAATGTCAGCCGCTTCCGGCAACGCCTCGGCACCCTGCGCAACAGGATCGCCGATCTGGCCAAGGGAGCCCAGTCTCACCAGACCGCCGAAGCCGCCCGACGTCTCCAGGCCCGGATCGACGCTCTCGACGCCGAGCGTGAGGCGCTCAAGCAGAAGCGCAGCGACACGCAGCGCCACATCACCGTCGCCGAGCTCGACGACCACCAGGCCCTGGATGCGCTTCCCGAAGGCGAGAAGCTCCTCCTCGACGTCATCCGCATGATCGCCTACCGCGCCGAAACCCGCATGATGCCTGTCGTCGCACAGGCACAGGGCAAGACACAGCGACCCCGCAGGCACCTGCGCGCGATCTTCCAATCCGACGCCGACATCATCCCGGAGCCCTCCAACGGCATCCTCCGCATTCGCATCCTCGGCACCGCCAGCGACGCTGGCGACAACGCCACTGCAGGCCTCCTCCAGGAACTCAACCTGACCCGGACGATCTTCCCAGGCACCAACCTCCGGATGATCTACGAACTGCCCGGGAATACGGCCGATCCGGACCCTTCGGGTTCAAATAGGTGAGCTCGATTCACTCCCGAGGTCCGGACATCTGAAACTCGTTCTCCCCCTATCGCTCGCGATCCAGGCCGTCGCCGACGCAGATCGCGGGAATCGGCGTACGCAGCGGGATTCCCGGTTGCCGACGCCAACTCCTGGCCAAGGGAACCACCCGCACCGATTTAACCGGAACCTGGGTACCCCTTGCCGCAAATCGACCGCGGCCGGTCATCTCGCCGACACGGATCCAGTTCGACGCGGCAAGGCTGGCTCCGCCGTGCGGCGCAGAATTCAGAAGGGTCTCCACAAGCAGCGGCCGGTAACCATAGTGCTGCTCAAAGTCTGCCCCCCAGACGCTGCAGGCACAGACCCAGCGCCGTCGAGTCCAGGTTCCGGCAGTGTACTGACGGACGGATCAGAAACCGGCTCAGTCCCACCACCCGATGCAACTGGCGCTCGCGCAGGGCCGCGTCCCAGCCGATCCACTGGTCCCGCGCCGCCAGCGCCAGTGCCGAGGCCGCAAAACCCAAAGCCCCCAGAATGCCGTGGTCCGAGTCAATCAGATCGCGAAGCTTCGCTCCCGCATGCCGCCCCGCCCCGCGGGGATGCTCCCGCGCCATCAGCTCGTTCCAAACACGGCGCTCGCCATCGCTACCCACCAGTACAAGCGACAGCCCCGCCACTGCGTCGACACGCGAAGGAACCCCCTCGGGAACCGGAACCGGAACCGGATGCCTAAGGCCGCGAGGCGCGCCACCGCCGCCGCCATTGCGCGGTGCAGGCTGCGTGATCCAGCCTCGTTCGTCAAGCGTTCGCAGCGCCTTCATGCAGCCCGCCTTTTGCGGTCGGCCAAGCGCATAGCAAAATCGGAACACTTCGCACACCCAACGCCCGAGCGCTGAACGACTGGCGCAACTCTCCGCCGCCATCAGCATCCGGACGCGGACCTCGCCCCCAGCGCTGGAAACGCTCGCCAGGATGCGGTTCTGCTCGTACATGCCTCATGGACTGCACTCGATCCCGGGCCGTGCTAGGCGAACACTCGTGTAGCATGGGCAGGCTGCGGGTCCCACGGATCCGGTGGCCGTTTGCCACCGGTTGGTGGCTTCGCAATCGATGCGTTGCGGAATGCTGGACTTCGACCGGGCCACACGGTACCCCGTGGGGACTACGCGTGTTTGCGGCTGGGTGGACGGGGGCGCAGCCCTTGCCGCCGGGACATCCCCGATCATTCCGGGAAGATTCCGGGGGAACCGGCGGACGGGGAGAAATTCCCGCAGCCAGCAGGCTCGGTCCATGGACGACCCCGCCCACATGAAGGAAGAGGCCCATGAAGATCACTGCGGTTCGGGCCACGCCGGTCAACATTCCCTTCACGGCACCCTATGTCTTCAGCCACGGCTCGGTGCGGTCGCTCACCAAGACGATTGTCGAGATTGACACCGACGAGGGCGCGACCGGTCTCGGCGAAGTCGCCGACGGCGATCGGGCCAGCGACATCATGAAGATGGGCGAAGCGGTTCTGGGCATTGATATCCGCGAGATCGGCACGGCCGAGCGCCGGTGCCTGCCGGGAATCCGATACACGCCGTGGGGCAATGTCGCCGGCATGACCCGCGCATTCGGTGGCATCGAGATGGCGATGTGGGATGCCCGGGCCAGGATCGAGGAGGTGCCGCTTCATGTCCTGCTCGGCGGCGCCGTTCGAGGCGAGATCGAGCTCTCGGAATACTTTGGCTATCGGGTTCCCGGGCCCGCGGAACGCGGGGAGCATTCCCCGGAGGAAATTGCCGCCTATTGCGCCCGCATGATTGACGCGCATGGATCGACGAATTTCGAGGGGAAGGTCGGAACGGTGGGCCTCGACGAGGAAGTCCGCATGGTGCACCTCGTGCGCGAAGCGATTGGCGACCGGCCGCTCAAGCTTGATGCCAACGGGGCCTGGACGGTGCAGACCGCGCGTGAAGCCGTGCGCCGGATGGACGAGTACCGGATCCACTATTACGAGGATCCCTGCCAGACCTACGAGGAAATGTCCCGGCTCCGGGGATTCACTCGCGCCAATTTCTCCACGCATGTGATGGATCTGCCGAAAGCTGTGCAGCTCAACTGCCCCGATACGCTGGTCACCAACCTGGTTGAGCTCGGCGGAATTCGGCGCACCATGGAGTTTGTTCGCGCCTGCGAGATCTTCGACATCGGGTTCCGCTTCCACAGCGGCGAAACCGGCGTGGCCAGCGCCGCCTACCTGCAGGTCTCCGCGGCGATGGAGCACATTCGTGAACCGAGCCAGACCCTGTTCCGCTGGTATGCCGATGATGTCGTGCAGGAGGGAACGCCGGTTCCAAAGAATGGCACCGTTCCCGTGCCGACCGGGCCCGGCCTCGGCGTCACGCTCGACAGCAAGGCGTTGAAACGGTGCCATGAGCGCTACCTGGACGAGGGAGTATTTCCAAGGAGCGCGAGCGGCCCGCGGTCCTTCCGGATGCATTTCAGGCGAATCTGAGGGATCGGTGATCCCGCCGGTCGGATCCGGAACGGGAGGCGGATCGGTCATGGCGGCTGATGCGTCCTGGGGGGGCAGCAGCCTGGCGATCCGGCTCCCTGTGCCGCCTTGTTGGACGGCGTATTCCTTGGCCCGTTATCCGTCCTGGTTGCCTTCGAGCAGTTCGCGTGCGTTTGCCCGGGACTGCTCGGTGATCCTGGCTCCGGAGAGCATGCGCGCGATTTCCTCGACTCGCTCTTCTGCGGAAAGCGCGCCGATCGCAATCGCTTCACCGCTTCGCTGGACCGTCAGATGCCGGTTGCCGAGCGCCGCCACCTGCGGAGCGTGGGTGACGCAGATCACCTGCGCGCGATCGGCCAGCCGCCGCAACATCCGGCCCACCGTGTCGGCGGTCACGCCCCCGACGCCGATGTCCGCTTCGTCCAGTACAAGGCAGGGCAGTGCGCTCTTGTCGGCCGCAACCACGGTGATGGCGAGAGCGATGCGGGCCTGCTCGCCGCCTGAGGCGACTTTTCCGAGCGGAGCGGGCACGTGACCGGGGCTGGTCGTGATTCGGAATTCCGTGGCATCGAGGCCACGTTCATTGCTCGCATCGGAGAACGCCACGGACAGGGACCCACCGGCGATGCCGAGGATCCGCATGCAACGGCCAACTTCCTTGCCAAATGCCGTGGCGGCCTGGTGCCGGGTCTCGCGAATGCCGAGCGCCGCCGACCGGTACGCGGCTTCGAGGCGCGCCGCCTCCTGCTCCAGCTCTGTGCGCCGGCCGGACCGCGCGGTGCGCACCGCAACCCGAGCCGCAATATCGGCGTGGATCTCGGGCAGCTGGCGGGGATCGGCCCGGTGTTTCCGGGCAATGTCATGCATGCGGGCGATCCGGTCGTCAAGCTCGGCAAGCCGCCCGGGATCCGGCTCCAGGCCGTCGGCGTAGCGATGTAGATCCGCAAGGACACTGTCGATCAGCGCGAGTGCGGCATCCGCGTTCTCCCGGGCGGCTGCAAGCGCGGGGTCGGCGTCTTCGAGCCGTGAGATTTCGCTCGCCGCCATCCGCAGCGGGTCTGTTTCCTCGAGGGCTGCGGAGGCGCGGGCGGCAGATTCGCGAAGTGCGTCGACTTGCGACAGGCGGGAATGCTCAACATCCATCGCCTCGTATTCCCCGGGCTGCACATCGAGCTCGTCGAGTTCCTGAAGCTGGTAGTCCAGCAGCGCGGCCGCCTCCCGGCCGCCATCTGCAGCCCCCTCCAGTTCCTCCAACTCGCTCATGGTCCGGCGCCAATTCCGCCAGGCTTCCGCCAGCCTACGCCGGTCGTTCACAGGAACGCCGTAGTCGTCGAGAAGGGCGAGTTGAACGTCGCGGCGGGCGATGCGCATGCCTTCCCCCTGCGCGTGCGTGTCGAGGAGAGTCTGTCCAAGTCCGGCCAGGGTCGCGCGGGTTACCGGGGTATCGTTGACGAAGGCGTGGGATCGACCGTTGCGATCGAGCGTCCGGCGTGTGACGCAGTGGCCTGGATCATCGGGGTCAGCGAGCTGCCGCTCCTTGAGATACCGTGCGCAGTCGCTGTCTTCGGGTACAGAGAACTCTGCCACTGAGGCGGCGCGCGATGCGCCGGGACGGATTCTGTCCGCGGAAGCGCGGGCGCCAAGGGCAAGTCCAAGGGCATCAAGGAGTACGGACTTGCCGGCCCCGGACTCGCCGGTGATCACCGTAAGCCCGGGCCCGAACTCGATTTCGAGCGAAGGAATGACGACCAGGTCCCGCACTCGAAGCCGGGTCAGCATACGGTCCCCCTCTCGTCAGCCCGTGAGAAGTCGACGCATTCCGGTTCGGCGCACGGCACCATCTCCGCTCGTGGCGAATGCGCTACGGGAAAGCCGCTGATGAACACGTCGCAATGGTCCCAGGTTCGGTCATGCAGCCGGTCCTTGGTCTTGGCGACGCCGATCGCGTGGGTCCCGTCTTCGACGTCGAGGCGGGTGCCGAGTGCGGCTACGTATAGCCGAATCTCGCGAAATGCGCTGTGCCACCGCGGCCGCAGACCCGCCAACGCGGCCCGCAACGCGGTCCCGTTTCGGAGCGCAGGGCGAGGGGGCGGCTGAAGGGCGAAGCATGCAAGAGTGGATCCGCCGGCTTCCCTGCGCGGCCGGGCGCGTTCCTGGTGCCGCCGCGAAGGACGCGGCAGCGGTACTGGAGAGCCGCCATCCCGGGGCGCGATTCGGCCGTTGCCGGGCCGTGTGGCTCCAGCCGGGCAGAAGAATCCTTTGCGTGGACTGCGTCTCTTGCGCTGTGGGGTCGGATGGTCGAATGGCGTACAGAGGGCTGGTGCCGGCAGAACGCTGCGGCATGGCAATGTTTCTCAGGATGGCGCCGTGTACGAGAAGCGTTCTCCATCCTGCCTGAATTCGGTCCGGGTCAGTGCGCCGGGGTCGCGACCGATGTCCGCCCATTCGGCTTCGATTCCGGTGGCACTCGACGGGGCCGTGGGCGAGGCCTTCGTTGCCGCTGCGGGTGCGCTCGCCGAATCGCGCGGAACATCGGTCAGCCGATTCGTGCTCCGGTGGCAGCGTCGAATACGTTCGCGCGACGAAAGTTCAGGCGAAGTACGTGGTGGTCACCAACGACGGTATCGAAGCGATCCCGAACCAGGATTGTCAGTTCGCCATGCTGCGACGAGGCAACGATGAGCGTGTCGATGCCGGTGACCTCGACAAGGGACACTTTGGCCGCAAACTCTCCGCCTGATCCGGTACTGCCGGAAGACGGGTCTGTCCCCGCCACGGTGATATGCTCGGGCCGCAACCCAAGAAGATATTGCTGACCCGGCACGAGTTGCGTCGCGCCCGGCAGCGTGTCCGGCGGAATGGGGATCGGATCCGCGCCCTGCGGAATGAAGCTGAGAACTCCATCCGCCTGGTCGAACGTGCCTTGGATCTGGTTCATGGCAGGTGAGCCGATGAATCCCGCCACGAAGGCATTCGCGGGCTTGTCATAGAGCTCGAGCGGGGTGCCGACCTGCTCGACCCTGCCTTCACGCATAATGATGATCTGCTCCGCCATGGTCATTGCCTCGACCTGATCGTGGGTCACGAAGATCATCGTCGTGCGCAGGCGCTGGTGCAGGAGCTTGATCTCTGCCCGCATCTGGACGCGGAGCTTGGCATCCAGATTGGACAGGGGTTCGTCAAAGAGAAATACCTTTGGATTGCGGACGATCGCGCGGCCCATCGCCACTCGCTGGCGCTGGCCCCCCGACAGGTGCCGCGGAAATCGGTCGAGAAGTTCTTCGAGGCCGAGGATTCGCGCGGCTTCCCGCATGCGCTCGTTCCTCTCGGCACGAGTAGTGCGGGCCATTCGCAATGAGAACAGCATGTTCTCTGCGACCGTCATGTGCGGATAGAGCGCGTAGTTCTGAAACACCATGGCGACGTTCCGGTCCTTTGGCGCGAGGTCATTCACGGCTCTGCCGTCGATATGGATGTCGCCGTAGTCGATGTGCTCGAGTCCCGCGATCATGCGCAGCAAGGTCGACTTGCCGCAGCCGGAAGGGCCGATCAGTGAAACAAAGGCGCCGGAAGGCACTTCGAAATTCACGTCGCGCAGCACGGCGAGCTTGCCAAAGTCCTTTCCGACCGATCTGAAATCGACTTGCACCATGGGTTTCTCTCTCGTTCACCCCGAATCCGGGGGTTGGATTTCATCCGCAAGCGCGGGTCCGATATCCGCTGCGATCGTTGAACCGGCGGTCATGTGCATGGCCAGAACGAAGTATCGAGCGCGCAGGACAGAGGCGTCTCGGCTGGAACAATTCCGAGGCTGCGGTAGGCGCGCAGGTTCACTTCCCATCTGCGCTGATCGATGCTTCCGAGCGCGTCCGCCGTGCACCCGCCGGCCACGAGCTGGCCGACAAGGCGCAGCGCCGCGATCTCCCGTTCCGGATCCGGCATTGGGGCACCGACACGGCGGATGGAGGCGGCCGCCTCGTCAAGATCCTCCAGGCAGGCGCGCCACCCGGCGAACGAAGCCTGCAGGAATCGCTCGAAAGGTTGGCGCTGTGCGGCAAGCAAGGCTTCAGTTGCAAAGATCACCTGTGCGTAGGGGTGCAACTTCGGATGCTGAAGCGTGAAGGTCGACACGTCGAGACCGTGGGCGGCAAGTTCGAGAGGCTCCGAAACGGCGTAGCCCTGCACGGCATCGAAGCGTCGCTCCACCAGATTGTCCAGATCATGGGTAACCTCGACAAGGTCCAGGTCACTGCGGTCGATTCCGTGAAGGTCCAGCATTCCTTCCAGGATGCGAATGCCATCGCAGTGCATGGCGACACGTTTGGCACGCAGGTCGCGGATCGACCGGATCCCCGCTTCCGGGCGGCTCATGACGACCAACGGAGTCAGCTGGAACATCGCCGCCAGCGCGCTCACCTGCGCTTCTCCGCAGGCGTTCGCCGCGACCACCAGATTGTCCTCGGCCGAACCCGCGCAAAGACCGCCCGCCAGGACCTTTTCCACGATGCTGCGCCCGTTCTCGACCCAGGGGACCAGCGTGACATCAAGGCCGGCATCGTCGTACAGGCCACGATCAAGCGCCCAGCAGACCCCGGCGAACTGGGCGTTCGGCAGCCAGTCGAGATAGAAGGCAAAGGGCTGGCGCATTCAATCCCTCGCTGTTCGGGCCAGCCGGGCATGGGTGGCGCGAGCCGCAGGGTTCTTCATGCGAAATGGTCCGGGTCGATGGTGTCGATGTACTCGATCCGCATGTCCGGGAAGCGCGAGTTCAGCCAGTCGCAACAAGCCCGCATGCCCGGCGTTTCCGTGGCGCAGTGCCCGCCGGTGATCATGGCGAGACCGCTGTCGCGCGCAAATTCCAGGTCGCGCCATTCCACGACTTCGCCGGTCAGCGCAGCCTCGCAACCGTGCTTCGTGGCGCGCGACACGATGTCGATGGCGCCCGGGCTGCCCCAATCCAGCGATATCTTGCGCACTTGCAGGTCGGGATCGCCGATGTAGCGGATGCCTGACTTGCCGAGCCGCGCGGCAATGTGGGCCGAGATTTCCTTGAGTGGCGCCGGCGATGGCGCATAGATGTAGTCACTCGCGACCTGAACAGCGCTCCAGCCGAGGGTGCGGGCCAGCGCGTAGCCCATTCCGAACTCCGGGAACTGATCCCAGCCGTCATGGAAGCGATGGACCACGAGGTTGTGGTCCGCGATCAGGCGCTGTTTCCGCTCCCCGGGCGGGGTCGCCATCTTTTCGGGCAGATCATGTGTCGGCACGTGATGATCGTCGCCATGGGGATAGAAATACGGGTGGTGATAGAAAACCGGCTCGTGCGCGAGCACGAAATTCAGCCCGCGGTCCGCGGCACGCTCCAGCACGTCGATACTGGGAAGCCAAGTAACCGCGATGCCGGTGATCTCGGCATCCGGGTCTCCGGTCATGATGCCGTCAACCTCGTCCTCGGGCGTATGCGGAGGCGCTTCGCGGGCCAGCCACCGGTCAAGCTCGATTGCGCGCATTCTCGTTCTCCTTGGGTCTAGTGCAGGCGATTCATTCGTAGCCCCCGGCCGCGAAACCGCGCACGAGGTGCCTTTGCAGGAACAAGAAGATCAGAAGGATCGGGACCGTGGCCACGGTGCTGGCGGCCATCAGCAGTCCGAACTTGATGTTCTGGCCTCCTCCCGTAAGGGAGTCGAGCGTTACGGTGATTGTCCTGAGATCATCGCTGCTGATCAGCACGACCGGATACAGGTACTCGCCCCAGCACAGGATGAAGACGAAGATCGACGTAGAGACCACCCCGGGCAATGCCTGGGGCAGGGCGATCAGGAAGAACGCCTCGAACCGGTTGGCGCCATCGACCACGGCGGCCTCTTCCATCGTGTTCGGGATCGTCTGGAAGCAGGCGCGCATCATCCAGATGCCAAGTGGCAATGTGAAGCTGAGATAGCTGAGGATGAGACCGGCATGGGTGTTGACCAGTCCGGCCGTCCGCAGTCCCATGTAGAACGGAATGATGAGCACGATCGACGGGACCATGTAGGCGTAGAGGCTGATCCGGGCGATCCATTCGGCGGTTGGCGTCAGGAATCTCGTCATCACGTAGGCGCTCATCGAGGCGAGAAGCACGGTGACCAGGGTTACGAAACTGGAAACCCACGCGGTATTGAACAGATGCAACGCGATGTTCGTCTGCTCGAACAGGTCAGCATAGTTCTTGAAGCTGACCTGCCGCGGGATCAGCGTGCGTTCGATCGAGATTTCCCGGAATCCCTTGAGCGAGGCGGTTACCATCCAGTAGAACGGAAACAGGATGAGGAACAGCAGGAAGGCTACGCCCGCGAAGATCACGACGGACTTGAGCAGGGATTTCCTGCGCTTGTTGCGGCGGAGAGCGGGCGGTCCCGCCGGGCCGGCATTGCTGGTCATGTCGTGTCGTACGCCTTGCGCAGCCGCGCACCGACGCGGAAGTGGATCGCTGCCAGAATGGTCACGAACACCATGAGCGATACGGCCACCGCCGAGGCGTGGCCCATCCGGAACAATCCGAACGCCTCCTTGAAGGCCATGATCGGCAGGACTTCGGTGGCCCCGATGGGGCCGCCCTCCGTAAGCAGCCAGATCATGTCGTAGTTGCGGAACGCCCAGATCGCCCGGATCAGGACAACCACCATGATTGCCGGCGCAAGAAGCGGTAGCGTCAGGTTGATGAACCGCTCCACGGGCCCGGCGCCATCCAGCGCCGCGGCTTCGTAGATATTGTCCGGCACGTTCTGGATCGCGGCCAGCAGGGTGATCGCGGCAAAGGGAAACCAGGTCCAGGCCGAGATAGCGATGACCGTCATCATTGCGAAGCGCTGATCCCCGAGCCATGGGACCGCCACCGCCTGCGCACCAATGTAGTTCAGGAAGTCGTTCAGGATGCCGCGGCCGCTGAAGATGTACTTCCAGATGAAGACCACGACGATGGCAGGCACGATATAGGGAAAGATCACCAGCGCCCGCATGGGGCCGCGGCCCCGAAAGTTGCAGTCGAGCAGGATCGCGATGGCGAGGCCGACACCTGTTGCCACCAGGGTCGAGCCGGCCGTGAAGACGATGCCGTTCCAGAACGCATTCCAGAAATCCGCGTCGGTGAGCAGGTCGCGGTAGTTCTCGAGCCCGACAAATCGCCAGGTGCGTATCAGGGTGTTCTGAGCGAAGAAGCCGAGGGCAAGCGTGTAGATGATCGGCAAGGCGACGACAAGCGCAATCACGATGGCGGTCGGCCCGAGCGCCACGAAATAGAAGAGTCGTTCGTCGAGGAATTTCAGCCTCGGCCTGCGCGGGTTGCGATGCGCCCTATTTGCCGACGGGTAAGTCAATCTGCCACGGCTCAAGCGGATGGCAGCGACGTGCCGCGTTTCGACAAGGGTGACATCCTCCGGCTCCTTCCGTCGGATGACGCAATCCCGCGCAGGCCGAGTGTTTCGCTAAGTTGCGAAGCGCCCGCGGAGGCTCACTGGGCGCTGGCCTTCTGAGCGTCGAATTCTTCCTGCAATTCAAGAATCTTCGCCTTGGCCCAGGCCGCAGCCTCTTCGGCCGGCACGTCCTGCAGCAGCACCATCTGGATCATCTGCGGCAAGATGTTCGACGCGTTCAGGGCACCCGAATAGTAGTTTGGCGCATGGTCCGGGGATTCCCAGCCAAGCGACCGACCATAGGACACGGCGTCGTAGACGATTGCCATGTCTTCGAGATGCGACTGGATCAGCGGGTCATCCATGTACAGCGGGCTGTCGCGGTACGACACCAGCGGCGGGGTGAGATGGACCGGCACCGTACGGAGGAACGGCAGCAGGTACTCCGGCTGCATCAGGAAATCGAGAAACTCCTGCCCGAGTTCCTTGTTCGGCGCCTGCGACATGACAGCGTGCGATTTCCGGCTCAGCGGTCCGGCGCGCATCTTGCCCATTGGCTGGTCCAGAACCCGAGTGTGCTCGGTAAGCGGGGGGTTGTCCCGGGCGGCGTGCACCAGAAGCCGGCCGCCATACATCGAGATCGCGACCAATTCGCCTGTGAAGGCGTCGATGCTGTCCCACCACTCCCACGTCGCGCTTTCGGGCGGTGAGTACTGGTGCAGCTGTTTCAGGAAGTTGAGCGCCTCGATCGACTCGGTGCTGTCGACGATGGGCCGCAACTCCGTGTCGAACACGAAACCGCCGTTCTGCCAGAGCAGGACCTCGTAGTGCCATGCGGTCCACTCGCCCGGACCTGCGGCGATCGCGATGCCGTAGAAATTGTTCTCCGGGTCGTTGAGCTGTTCCGCGGCCGACAGGAAATCCGCCCATGTCTGCGGCGGCGCAATGCCGGCCTCGTCGAGGACATCCTTGCGATACCACCACATTTCGGAAGTCAACGCGTAGGGAATATCCCAGCGCACACCCTTGTAGGGGATGGAGGCCAGGGGCACGACATCGTCACCGTACTTGTCGAACCACCAGGTTGCCGGCTCAAGCAGCCCGAGGTCGGCATAGGTGAGCAGGCGCTCAAGCTGCATGGAGGCGATTTCCGGCGGCTCACCGGCACCGACACGCACGGCGAGCGCCGCATCCATGTTGCCCTGGAAATCCAGGTCAACCTTGACACCCGGATTGGCGGCCTCGAAGGCATCCGCCGCAGCCCGATAGAAGGCCTGGCTTTCGGGCGCAATTTCATCCGACATGAGGTGAACGACGCGATCTTGCGCGAGGACCGGTGCCGCGGCAAAGGCTGTCAGAACCAGGGCAATGGGAATCGTAAAGGGAGTTCGTTTCTTCAGCATGAGAATTCTCCAATGACTGAGGGTTGCTCGGCACCAACCGAATAGGGTGCTGGAAACCGTCCACTTCCACTAAGCATTTGAATTATCGTAGTTTCCACATGGAATTCGTATCACGAAAGGATGTACGGAGTCAAGATTCGTCCGGTTGGTTTGACCAAATGCTACAGAAATGCTATGCCGTGAGTCAAGTTGAGGAATGAGACATGACGCCCCGGGAACTGGCGGCATTGAAATTGCTGGAACGAAAGGTGCTGTGGATCAGCGTCTGGATGATTCACAATGCCAACCATCTTCGCCCGAACCACGACGGCATGAAGGTGGGCGGGCATCAGGCATCCAGCGCGTCGATGGTTTCCCTGATGACAGCGCTGTATTTCCGGATTCTGCGGCCCGAAGACCGGGTCGCCGTCAAGCCCCATGCCAGCCCGGTCTTTCATGCGATCCAGTACCTTTTCGGCAACCAGACGCTGGAGAGTCTGCAGAACTTCAGGAGCCTGGGAGGGGCGCAATCCTATCCCAGCCGCACCAAGGACAGCGATGACGTGGACTTTTCCACCGGATCGGTGGGCCTCGGCGTCGGGACCACGGCATTCGCATCGATGGTGCAGGACTATGTGCGGGCGCGCGCCGGATGGCGCGCGGCTGCGCGCCCGGAAGGCCGCATGGTCGCGCTGATGGGCGACGCGGAGATGGACGAAGGCAACGTGTTCGAGGCTTTGCAAGAGGGCTGGAAGCAGGACTTGCGCAGGTGCTGGTGGGTAGTCGACTACAACCGTCAAAGCCTGGACGGGGTCGTTCGCGAAGGCCTTTCCAGCCGGCTCAAGGACATTTTTGGCGCCTTCGGATGGGACGTGCTGGAGCTCAAGTATGGTGCGCTCCAGCGTGCGGCTTTCGCCGAGCGCGGCGGAGACGCACTGCGTCGGTGGATCGACGCGTGCCCGAACGCGCTCTATTCGGCCCTGATGTTCCAGGGCGGCGAGGCTTGGCGCGCGAGGCTCGAAGCGGACCTGGGCGGCGAGATCGCGCCAATTCTCGCGGTCCGGGATGAAGACTCGCTGGCCGAATTGATGGCAAACCTGGGCGGCCATTGCCTGGAGACCCTCGTGGACGCGTTCCAGGGCGTGGACCATGACCGTCCGTTGGCCTTTGTTGCCTATACGGTCAAGGGCTGGGGCACGCCGCTTGCGGGGCACAAGGACAACCACGCCGGAATCATGACCACGTCCCAGATGGCGGATTTCCAACAGCAGATGAATGTGCCGGGCGGGCAAGAGTGGGACCGGTTCGCGGGTCTGGAGCCGGACCCGACTCTGGTCCGGGCAATGGTTCAGTCCGCGCCGTTCAACGCATGCGGCTCGCGCCGCCTGGGAGCGGCCAGGATCCCGGTACCGGGCCTGACCCTGGGACACGAGCCGGAAACCTCGACTCAGCAGGCTTTCGGCAGAATTCTGCACGATCTTGCCCGCGGCGACAGCGAACTGGCGGCGCGCGTACTCACGATGGCGCCCGATGTGACCGTGTCTACGGGGCTCGGCCCCTGGGTCAACCAGCGCGGCCTGTTCGCGCGGCGCGAAATCGGTGACACCTTTCGGGACGAGCGCGTGCCATCTGCGCAAAAGTGGCATTTTTCTCCGACCGGTCAACACATTGAGCTCGGTATCGCCGAGATGAACCTGTTCCTGCTCCTGGGCGCCGCGGGCCTGAGCCATTCACTCTTCGGTGAGCGTCTCCTGCCGGTCGGCGTGCTGTACGACTGCTTTCTCTCGCGCGGGCTCGATGCGCTGAACCATGCCTGCTACCAGGACGCGCGCTTCATGGTCGTTGGTACGCCATCGGGCGTGTCGCTGGCTCCGGAGGGCGGCGCGCATCAATCCATCGGGTCCCCGCTCATCGGGATGAGCCAGGACGGGCTTGCGGCATTCGAGCCCGCCTTCGCCGATGAGCTGGCGGTGGTCATGGAGTGGGCATTCGATTACATGCAGCGTGACGGCGATGCCGTGGTCAACGAGCGCACATGGCTCCGCGACGAGACCGGCGGGTCGGTCTATCTTCGCTTGTCCACGCGCCGATTGGAGCAGCCGAAGGCTCGGGGGAGCGCCGCGTTCCGCCAGAGTGTCATCGATGGCGCCTATTGGTGGCGTGAGCCGGGCCCTGGCTGCGAACTGGTCATCGCGTACCAGGGGACGGTCGGGACGGAAGCCATTGCCTCAGCGGGCATGATCGGCCAGGACCGGCGTGACATCGGCGTTCTGGCCGTCACCTCTGCGGACCGCCTGAACGCGGGATGGCAGGCTGCCAAGCGCGCGCGAAGCCGCGGGAAACGATCGGCGGAAAGCCACATCGAGCGCCTGCTTGCTCCCCTGCCGCGGCATTCCCGAATGGTCACGGTGATCGACGGCCACCCAGCGACTCTCAGTTGGCTGGGCGCGGTGCATGGCCATGTCGTTGCCAGCCTCGGGGTCGAGCATTTCGGGCAAAGCGGAACCGTGGAAGACCTGTACCGGCATTTCGGCCTCGACAGCGGATCAATTGCCGCAATGGCGCAGTCGGTCTCACCGGGCAGGCCCGTGCGGCTTGCAGCGGTCTGTTGAGGAAACGACGGTGAAGCGGTCCTGGACAGATTGCTCGAGCGAGGAGTCATGCCGCCCTTTGCTGGAGCTGCCCCCGGGACCGGCGGGGCCGCAATGGCCATGATCGGGAGCACCTGCAGCCAGCGCGTTGAAGGCTGGGCAGTTCAGCCAATGGCGCTGGACGGCTACCGAACCTGGAGTCCGCGGTGACCGGCTGCGCCGCAAGTCTGCAGCCCGGCGCGGTCCCTCGGAGGCGAGCCGATCACTCGGCAGGACTGCGCGCCCCTGCCGAACCGCTGTCTGCTGCTCCAGCGGGGGCCATCGCGAAGGCTGACCTTCCTGCGCATCACGGTTGGAGCCCGGATTCCACCGTGTGCGAGACGCGGCGGGACGTGGTTCACGGGAAACCGGATCCGATGCATCGTTTCCGCCATGCTGCCATCGAGCGCAGGCGAAACTCCATTTGCGGTGGCCGGGCCCCCGCCCTCGGCGCATCCATCGCGCGCAAACGGGACTTGACGTCCGGGAATCCGGATGCGGTGGTGGCGCAGTCCGACAGGTCCGCATCGATGGGGGGCGAGGCGAAGACCAGCTGCGTCGAAGCCCGGAGCCTCGAGCGTGCGGGAACACCTCACGTTTCCGCCATCCCTGCCCGCATCCGCGAAGCCGGGTCGGTGGACATGTCCCGTGTCGTGACCGGCTCTGCTGCCAATGCGGGCCGCGGTCTCGGGTCGAAGTCAAGACTCACGGGCGGCTAGGACCCTTCCAAGGTGCGCTGCCTGGTCGTATTCTGCCATCCGAGCGAAACGAGCTTTGGTGCCGCGATCCTGGACACCGCCCGTACCGCGCTTCGCGGCGCGGGCCACGAGTTGCGCGTGATCGATCTCTACCGCGAAGGCTTCGACCCCGTGCTTTCGCCGGACGAGTGGCGCAGCTATCTGTCGGACACCGCGCAGAACATTGCCGCATTGTCCGATCATGTGGAGGCCCTGCAGTGGGCAGAATCACTTGTTCTGATCTTCCCGACATGGATGTACGGCCCCCCCGCCATGCTGAAAGGCTGGCTCGAGCGCGTCTGGCTCCCGGGAGTGGCCTTCGAGATTCCAAGCGGCAGGCGCAAACGCGCGGTCGGGCTGTTCCGCAATATCCGGCGGTTTACGGTCGTCACCACATCGGGCTCTCCCTGGTGGTGGCTGCGCGTCATACGCGATCCGTGCCGCAGCCTGCTTGCAAGAGGATTGCGGGTTCTGTTTCACCGACGCTGCCGGGTTCTGTGGCTGCAGCTGCACGACATGGACCACACGAACGACCGGCGTCGTCGGGCGTTCCTGAAGCGCGTGCGTACCAAACTGGCTGCGCTGGACTGACGACGGGGATGTCGAGCCGAACCTGGGGCATGCCGCGAGGAAAACAAGAGCCCTGCGCGGCAACCCGGGCTCGAATTCAGCCCGTCCGTTCCGGATGCCGCATGGCAGGATTTCTTCCGTTTCGCGTTCTCCCCGGCGTATGGGCAACATTCCGCGCAGCGCCCGAATGCCGTCGGAACCCGCGGGCTCCGCATGCGGTGCCCGGAGCGGGGGCGCCGGTGTGGTTCAGGGCGCGCCGGCGATGGCTTCGACCTCCACCAGGAATTCCGGCCGGGTGAACCCGGAGACGATCATGAGGGTCGAGCAGGGCTTCGGGTCGACATGCGCGAACGCGCGGTCCCGCGCCTTCATGTATTCCGCCATGTGTTCCCGCTTCGTAACATAGGCGTTGATCCGCAGAACGTGCCCGGGACCGAGCCCGGCTTCGGCCAGGATCGCCAGGATTGCCGAGAAGCAGATCTCCGCCTGATCCGACACGCTGTCGGGCACCGTTCCGTCCGGGCGGATCCCGAGCTGTCCCGAGGTGGCCGCCAGCCGCGAGAAGTCGCCCACCAGGCCGTGGGAATAGGCCCCGAACGGCGCGGCCACGGTCTCTGGAGCGATCCGCTTCATGCGGACGGTCCTGCCGCCGGTTGCAGACCGCAGCGCATGAGGAACATTCGCGTGGCCTCTGCGGCCAACCGGTCGGCGTCGAGCGCCTCGCCGTCGGGCACTTCCAGCAAGAAGCGCGCCTGCGCTTCGTATTCCGCGTAGTGCTGCGTAACGGCCCAAATGTTCATTTGGAACAGAAGGGGATCGACCGGCTGGATCAAACCGCGCGCAACCCAGCTGTCGATCAGGGCGCTGGCCCGCTCGACATTCTCCCTGAGCGCATCCCAGTGCTTGCGAAGAATGGGGGCTCCGCGCGCTATTTCCCGGGCAAACAGGCGCGTTGTCTCCGGATGCTCGATCGAATGCCGCATCTTTCGGCTGATGTAGCTGCCAATCACATGGGCGGGGTCCGTGGAGTCGGCGGAGATGAAGAAGATGTCCGTCCACTGCGCGATGATGTGCAGGAGCGCCTCTTCGTAGAGCTCCTCCTTGGACGAGATGTAGTAGTGGAGCTGCGCCTTGCTGAGCCCGGCAGAATCCGCCAGCACCTGGGTCGAGGTACCGGCGAGCCCGTTGCGGGCGAATTCCCGGATCGCGGCTTCCAGTATTGCCTGGCGGATCGCCTGCCGCCGTTGTTGCGAAGTGCCCATCAACTTCTCCCGGGATTGTGAACCGGCCGCATGGACTGGTCAGTCCGGCGCCGCCAGCGCCCTGCCCACGCGGTCAAGAAAATTTCGCCTCCGGATGTCCGTACTGTGGTTCATGCTGTACAGCTGCAGCCACCGGATGCGGCACCGGCGGTGGAAGAGCACCCGGTAGCCCCTTGCGAAAAGGCTGCGGCACGGGTCGCGGATCAGGTACAGCCACCACATGGGCGATCCCGATGTCGTGACTACCGTGAATCGCCTGATGTTGCGAAACAGTCCGGTCACCCTCTTGTTCCGGCCGCGCGGAATCTCGAAGGCGACACCCGGCAGCCAGACACGCTCGAGCCAGCCCTTGAGCATCGCGGGAGGGCCGTACATCCAGGTGGGAAAGATCAGGACGAGCGACTCCGCCCATTGCATGGCCTCCACGTGATCGCGCAGGGCCGCGATGTTCCGGGCCGTGTCCGGAAGGTAGCTGTGCCACTCCTCCGTCGACAGCACGGGATCGAATCGCTCGCGGTAGAGGTCGATCACCCGGAGCTCATGCCCCGCACCGCGGATTGCGGTGCGGGCGGTTTCCAGTATGGCCGCGCCGAAACTCGTTTCGCTCGGATGGCAGAATACAACCAGGCAACGCACGGCCCGCGCCTCCTAGTTGGCGGTGAGTTTCGCCTTGATGTCGAGCCCGGGGCCCGCATTGACGAACTGGTCGGTTGCGACTCTGAACAGGTCCACGGTGCCTGCCTCGATGATGCCGGAGGAGACGGCAAGCTCGTGGAACGCCTTCACGCGCTCCAGGTTCAGCGACCCGATGCCGTTCGTTTCGGCCTCGCCCACGTCGATGATGCCCAGGACCTCGAATTGCGCCGTTTCCGCGACAAGCTTCTCAACGGTCGCTTCCGTGTTGTGCGCCATGATCGCCTCGTAGGCCAGGGTGCGGTCGCCGTAGATGAAGTTGTACTAGCCCTCGATTGAGGCATTGACGAATCTTTGCACAAGATCGGGTTTTTGCTCGACGAGGTCCCAGCGAGCCTTGAGGGTCGTGGAAACCGTGCTCCAGCCGCGGTCCGCCAAAATGACAGGTGTCCACCATGGCGCCTGCCGCAGCGGCGTAGAGCGGTTCGGCGGTGGCGTAGCCCTGCTGCACGATCGGCGTGTCGCTCTGGAACTGCGCCTGGTTGTAGCCATACGGCCGCAGCCGTTCGTCGCGGAAGCCGTGCTCGGCCACCATCCAGCGCCAGAAGCCGAATTGCCCGACCTTCGAGATCGGAACCGTGGGCGCCTGGTTCAGCCCGGCAAAGCCGTCATGGACACCCTGATTGGCAAGCAGAGCCTGCGGGTCCTTCTGGAAGAAGGCGGCGGCCACGACCGTCGGAATGTCGTTGCGCACATTGTCAAAGGACAGCGGTAGGTTGCCGGTCGTGTGGAAATCGACGCGGCCGGCGGGCAGCATCGGCCGGTTGTTCATTTGCGGGCCGCCCATCATGAATTCCACGTCGAGCCCGTACTCCTCGCAGGTGCCGTCGGCCATCGCCCGGTAGAACCCGCCATGGCCGTCCCGGGCGAGCCAGTTCGCGGCCATGACAACCTTTTCTGCCGATCAGGCCGCTCCCGCAGCCGTGGTCATGAGGGTGGCCGAGAGCAGCATTTTCAGCATTTTCATACCCCTTCAACAAAGTCTTGACTCTTTTTGAGTTTTCCGACTTTGCAGCATATGTGGGGTGCAGTCGGAGGCGCATCAGCCGATGATGTTTGATGAACAAGCCACAATCATAGGAGGTCAAGGATGACCATTCCCATTGCGCGCAACGACTGCACAATTGAAGAATTGCACAGATTGGCGATTGGCGTGCATGTGCAAGGACGTTCGGCAATCGCGGCGATTTCGTGCGCTTGCGATGGTTCTGGACGGCGTTTGCCGAAGTGAAGTCGCGGCGGCGCAAGGAACGACGGATCAATCGATCCGGGATTGGATTCTGCGCTTCAATGCGCATGGACCAGACGGGCTCGCCGACGACCCGCGCACGGGACGCCCGTGCCGGCTGTCGGAATCCGAGAAGCGTGAGGTTGCGTTGTGGATTGATCAGGGTCCGGATACGGAAGAGGATGGAGTGAGCCGATGGCGCCTGATCGACATTCAAGACAAGGTGCTGCTGCGTTTCAACGAGTATTTCAGCCTTGAGGGGATCCGCCGCGTGATCCGGTCTCTGGGCTTTGTGAAAATCTCGCCGCGTCCTGTCAACCCCAAGGCGGATCCTGTGAAGCAAGAAGAGTTTCGCCGCGATTTCACGGAATTGGCGATGACTGTGGTGCCCGAGGGAACAGAACCGGTGATGATCGATGTCCGGTTCCAGGACGACGCAAGAGCAGGTGAGAAGCGAATGCTCTCCCGGGTCTGGGCGCGCAAGGGAAGCCGCCCCCGCATCGTTCGGGATCACCGCTACGGCTACGCATATCCCTTCGCGGCGGCCTGTCCCGAGCATTCGGTCGCGGTCGGCCACATTTGCGACCGCGCCAATACCGGCGAGATGAACCGCCATCTTGCCGATATCTCCGCGGCCGTGCCGACCGGACGCCATGCCGTGCTCGTACTGGACGGTGCTGGATGACACCGCTCAAACGACCTCGAAATCCCTGCAAACATATTGCACCAGAAAAAAGGTCAAAACTTACTTGAAGCGGTATCAGTACCGGGGGAAGTGGTCGCGAACCTGCCACGGGTCCATGTTTCAATGTGTGGCAACCGCAATGCTGCCGGCACCGGACAAGACGGCTCCGGGTTGCCGTATCCGCCTTGCGGCAGGCGGGTCGACGGCACCCGAACGCGCTTAGTTGAGCCGTCCGTTCTTCAACAAATCATCCAGACTCCGCGCATCGAGTACGGCATCTGCCCATGCGTCTACCTGTGAGTCTGGCGCCGAGCGTACCCGGGCATCCACATCCGACGGAACCGTGCCGAAGCGCCGCCGAACCTGACGAAGTAGCAATTCTGCACGGCCCTCTGCACGGCCCTCTGCACGGCCCTGTGCGTGGCCCTCTGCGTGACCCTCTGCGCGGCGCAGATCGTCGCGCTCCGCCATCTGCTGCTGAAACATGGTGGCCATTTCCGCCCCTCTATCCCTCGGGTCCGCTTCCCGAATCAGCGCGTTGTAGTCTGCGAGTTCCAGCGCAAACATTAGCATTCCGTACACATATGTCATCCCCCAGAGCACGCTGTTGCTTGGGAGACCTGACAGATCGCGGAACACTTTCCCAAGCGTGTCCAAGGGAGCCGGCTCCACGTAAGCACATTGCATCGCGCCGAGCACAGCACGGACCACAGGCATGCGCGACAGCACCTCGTAGCGAAGCTGCGCGATCGCCAGCCAGACGCAGGCAATCTGAACCGAGTCGTTTCCCAGCAGCACCCGGCCGTAACAATCCCGGCCGCGCACCCAGTCCGCCTCAACGGGCGGGGGGTCCATCGTAACCAGCATGGTCATGACATGCGGCCTGGCGCCCTGCTCCAGCCAGTACCTCCGGTTGCCGAACAGATAGCCACCCAGTTGCTCGACCACATCCGGGCCCACCCCGTGCTTGGCCTCGGTAATCACGACGGTCTCGGGCTTGCCCGGGGATCCGCCGAACATGAACACTCCGTCCGGGAAGGTCTGACGAAGGAGCGAGTCGACCTGGCCGACCATTCCTTGGCGCGCCGGGCCACCCGCAAGACGGCACTTCAGGCGCTCGGGAAAATGCTCGCGGATGAGCGCATCCGCTCGGGCCGCATCGCTGATCAGCCCCCGGAATAGCGCATCATGCGGTGTCGCAACAAGTTCGCGGATCCTCTCCGGATCCAGGACCGGTGTCGGCTGCATGACGGCTCGCACTGCTTTTCGCCAGACGGTTGCCCGACGCACGGGACAGGAGACTCCAGCCAGCGTCGCAGGCTTCGATCAAGAGCGCAACTTGTTGCAGCTGCGTGTGGAATGATTGGCATGCCCAGCTGTTCGAACAGGCTTGGCGCAATATGTGGAGGGACCGTGAACGCACATGGAACGGACTCCGAACCTGGTCACCGCCCCGTGGCACGTCGAATTTCCTTCCGCGGCGGTTTGATTTTGTTCGCGTCCGGAAACCCTTCCCGTCGGGCAGCCGAATCGCACGCCGCGCGCTGTCGGGCGGGACTGGCCAGCGCAAGCGGGTCGCGGGCCGATTCTTGTTCCCGTGTGATACCCAAGAATCCACCGTGCAAATCGGACCGAAGCCTGAACTCCGGGTCACAGGCAACAAGTGACCCTCCCTTCCCGGTCGATCACCATGCCAGTCCAATCCGCAGTCAATGGGCAACTTCCTTGCCAACCAGGTCTTCTCAACCGTCGATGATGTGCGGTCCGCAATCGCAAGTGCTTGGCACAGCTTCCTCGCAGGTCCAGACCGTAACAAGTCAATCACCCGCCGCAAAACGGGCCACTTGCACCGGATAAACAACCGCTAAACATTGCACCGGGAAAAGGGTCAAAACTTACTTGAAGTGGTATCAGCACTTGCCTCATGGCTTTCTTCACTCGTTCCGCTGCGTCAGTCGGTCTTGGCCATTTCGACGGTCCATCCCCGCGTCTTGCCGGGATTCATCAGACCGTAGGGATCGGCCCGTTTCTTGAACTCGATTTGCGAGACATCGATTTCCTTCATGCCGCCGTCTTCGATCGTGATGGCATGGGGGTCGAAAATCGTGCAGCCGTCCCGTTCCTCGAGTTCGGCAATCGTCCCGTACATCGCTTCGCGGCCGCGGTAGCGCACCAGCGGCAGGGCGAAAATCTGCACTTCGCCATCCATCCGGGCCATTTCGTGGTGCCAGTAGATTTCGTCTCCGTAGCGCTCCATCTGGGTCAGAACCAGATCCGGATCGAAGGGCCGCGGATACGCAACCTGAAGGTAGGTCCAGCTCTTGTCCACCTTCAACGCCTGGAGCGTCGTGTGGTTCCAGCCGCACTCATAGGCAGGCTGAAGGTTGTTCCCCGCGATCTCGTCGCCCTTCATCGCGAACGGGATCCGTCCGTTCTGCGCCTCCGCCATCGCGCGGAACCGGGGCATCTCCTCCGGAGCGACCATGGCGAACACCGCATCGCGGTCGTCCGGAAACAATTCGCCAAACCGTCGGTAGAACGGGGCGAAGCGCCGCTCGACGGGCGTGAGGAGGTAGCAGTCGAGCCCCTTCTCCTGCGCGGTCACGGCAAAGCGCAGCGCCGTGCCATAGCCATCGAACAGCGCCGCACAGTGAATCCAGTCCGTGGCCCGGGTCAGCGCAACCACGAGTTCGACCACAATGCCGTTGGTGCCGTAGGCGTGGTGGACTTTCTGGATTTCCTGACCGTGCAGCTCGATCACCTGCGGCCGGCGTTCGACGGTAATGACCTTGGCGTATTTCACGTTCCCCGGATCCCGCAGCATTCCGTGCCGCAGGGATCCAACGCCGCCGGATCCGCCCGCGAGAAATCCGCCGATGGTCGCCATCCGGCGCGTTGACGGATACATGAGCAGCTCCTGCCCGGTCTCGCGCGCAGCATCATCCAGGCGCGAAATCCTCGCCCCGGCCTCGACGCGAACCTCGCCGGGCTGGATCCGGATCACCCGGTCGAGGCGGGTCAGGTCCATGACCACGCCGCCCTCCAGGGGCACGCATTGTCCGTAGTTTCCGGTTCCGCCGCCGCGCAGCGTCAGCGGGATGCGGTGGCGGGCGATGGCGGCAGCGACGCGCACCACTTCGTCCTGGGTTCTGGGGATCACGACCAGATCGGCCGTGAGCCCTTCCAGCTGGTCGTTCAGGATCGGGCTGTACCAGAAATAGTCCCGCGAGCGCGCCGCCAGGAACTTCGGGTCGTCATGGCACCGGATGCCGTCGATTTCCGCGCGGAACCCAGCCCAATCGATGATCCGCGCCTGGTCACTCATATCCATGCCTCGCCTTCTGCAGGTGCTGGCGGCAAGACGGTCCCGCTGCGCCAGACCTGCCGCTTGCACAGCGGTCGGCTGACGGCGTCGTCGATGCCTTCTGCCTCAAAGAGAATGAAATCCGCGGCCGCGCCCTCTGCGATGCCTGGAGAGGCATCGAAAAGTGCCGCGGGCGCGTCGGTGATGGCGCCGAGCCAGGACGCGGGCTCGAGATGCGCCCAGGGGACGGCGGCGCGGAAGACGTCCCAAAGATCGTAGTCGCCCCAGGGGTAGAAGGCGTCCCGGCAATTGTCGGAAGCGAGGATCACCGGAGCGCCGGCAGCGCGCGCCTCGTGCAGCGGAGCGATCCCCCGGAGTCGCGGCGTTCGCCCGGGAACCCGATTCTGCAGGCTGGCATTGGTCGTGGGCAGAACGCAGAGCGCGACTCCGGCGCCGCCCAGGCGTTCGACAAGTCCTCGCACGACTTCTTCGGGCCGGACCGAGAGTGCGCAGCCATGGCCGCACAGCACCCGGCCCCCGAATCCGCGCGCCGCGGCTTCATCGATGATGGCGTCGATTCCCTGCGCCTCCGGCTCCAGCTCCTCGTCGACGTGGAAATCGAGATCCAGATCGTGGCGCTCTGCCAGATCGAAGAGACGTGCAACTTTCGCCGGCAGTTCCGCATTGCGATAGATGAAGGCGCCCAGAACGCCGCCATCCGCCGCTACGCGCGCAGCGATGGACTCGCCGGCCTCGGGAACCAGGTCCAGCGGAACCAGGGCCGCCAGCTGGAGCGTGATCCGTCCCTGCCATTCCGCCCGAAGATCGTTCAGCACCGGCCAGGCGACCGGCGTCTCCGGCTCGGTCCAGTCCACGTGGCTGCGCATCCGCCCGGTGCCATGGCCGTAGGCGCGCTGCAGCGCCCGCGACGCACGGGTGCGGACATCGTCCTCATCCCAGTTCTCCTTGTCCGCAGCCGCGATTTCGATGGCCTCCAGGAGGGTCGCGGCCTGCCGTGGAAGACGGTGCGCAACGAAGGTCTTGTCGAGATGCACATGGGCATCCGACATCAGCGGCAGCGCGAACCCGCCGCCTTCGTCCGCGGATGCGGTGATCGAAGTGATCCGGCCGGCGCGCAGTGCAAGGTCGAACCGGCCCGGACGCCCGGCGAGCGCAACGCCACGCAGCACGGTCGCAGCGGCGGATCTGTCCACGATTGTCATCCTTCCCACTTCAGCTCGGTCTCGTGCCAACGGACTCGAACACCGAATGGGTCACGAACGTCACCGTGAGCTTCTGCGCTTCCCACAGCGCCAGCACATCGTTGTTCAACCGGAAGCGGTTCATTTCGTCCGGGGCTGCGATGGGCTCGTCCCTCAGGAGAAGTCGCGGGCGCAATGCCATCGCCCGCGCAATGGAGACGCGCATTTTCATGCCGCCCGACAACTCTCGGGGGTAGGCGGGGGCGAACCCGAGCAGGTCCGCCGAAGCCAGCGCTTCCTCGATATACGGCCGAGCATCCTCTTTCCGGGCGTCCCGCAGCCGCAGGGGCAGATAGACGTTGTCGAACCGTCGCCCATGGCATCGGGATGGAGTCCTGGAAGACGTATCCCATGTCATGGCTGTCGGCATTCGGGGGATGGACGTTGACCGTGATCGTTCCCGCCGAGTAGGTCAGCAGTCCCGCGATCATCTCAAGCACCGTGCTCCTGCCACAGCACGAGGGTCCGACAAGGCTGACGAATTCTCCGTCCCGGATGGCCCGCGACATGTCGCGCACGGCAATGGTGCCGCGGCTGCATTGCTTGCCGACGCCCCGCATCTCGATCAGGGGGCCGCCAATCCGGTCGTGAATCGGATTCGAGTCCACTGGCCGCCTACCATTCCGGCTTGTTGTCCAGCCCGCCGAGCGGCGCGCGGTCGACATCGTCGAGCACCTCTACCAGCCGTTCGATCGCGAAGGCCAGCGTCGCCTCGCCCTTTGCCGGGGAGGCGGCGGCGGCATTGCCGCAGGCCCCGGATGGATGGAGGTCCTGGGCCTGCCATGCGGGCCGGGCGCCCTGGCCGATTGAGATGTGACGGCTTTCGGCTTCCCAATCGAGCGTGCGCGGCCGGAAGTCCCGGGCCTTGCCCATATCCACGTTGTCCGGATCAAGGGCGAGCATGACCGATGTTTCCATATCCCCCGCGTGGATGCCGTGCTTCTGCTCGACCGGGGAATAAAGCCCCTCCGGCAGGCCGAGCCCCCACCAATTCACGCAGAAGACGAGCATGTCGTGGCGTACCCGCAGCTCGCGGGCCACAATATCCATGACAGGGACGTTGCCGCCATGCGCATTCAGGAGCACCATCTTCCGGACTCCCGCGCGGCGTACGCAGGCACCGATTTCGCACCATGCCGTGATCAGGGTCTCGGCACTCAGGGTCAGTGTTCCGGGATAGCGGAGGTGCTCGTTGCTCTTTGTGATGGACTGCGCAGGCAGGAAGATCGCCGGACTGTCCTCCGGCAATGCCGCGGCGAGCCTCAGCGCGAGCGACTCGGCCACGCAGGCGTCGACGGATAGCGGCAAGTGGGGTCCGTGCTGCTCGACCGCGCCCAAGGGAAGCACGGCAATCAATCGATCGTGGGGGAGGCGGGAGAACGCCTCACTCGTGTATTCGGCCCAGAAACGCTTCATCGAATATCCCTCAGCGAGCTTCCGCTGGCCAGACCGGGCGCCTGCGGCCGAAAATTCCCGGATTCCCTGGCGGGAGCCCTCCGACGACCGCCGCCGAAATCGGCCGTTAAAGTCTAGAGCGTATCTTCGCACAGGGTTGCGTGGATATGGTCCATTCGCTTGCGGGAACCCACATCTCTTCCTGGAAGGCAGTTCTCCGCGTGTCATGTCCCATGTCCGGTGAGCGCTCGCAGGAGAGCAGATTCGCAGCAAGTGGTCAAACCAATCGGCTTGTACTCGCTGGCCCCGCTTGCAGGCGTCTCCGGGACTCCAGACACGAAGGCCGGGAGCAGCCGGGACGCCGCTGGGCCCTGGCTGCAGGATCCTGTTCCCGATTGCCGGCCGGGTCTTCCGGGTGTATGGCGATAGTCTGTCGCGCACGCACAATCGAACTGCCGGCCTGGCCGGTCGGTTTGGAACTCGCTGGAGCAGCAACATGACCTTTTCCGTGATCGGACGGTGTCGGCGCACAGGGCATTTCGGAGTCGCGGTCTCGACCTCGAGCATCTGCGTCGGTGCCCGCTGCGTCTGGGTGCGCGAAGGAGTGGGAGTCGTCGGAACCCAGAGCCGGACCAACCCGGCTCTCGGAAAGCTCGGTCTGGACATGCTTCAGGACGGCATGCCGGCGTCCAGGGTGCTGGAGCGATTGATCGAAGCGGACGGCCCCAATGTGCGCTACCGCCAACTCAGTGTTCTTGGTGCCGCCGGCCCGCCGGCAGCCTATACCGGCAGCGAGGCCTCCGCGCATCGCGGGGAGGCGTTTGGCCCGGATTGCGCGGCGGCCGGCAACCTCCTCGCCCGGCCGGAGGTTGTCGATGCGATGGTGGACGCTTTCGAGGCCGCGCCCGACGAACACCTGGCCGAGCGTCTGCTGCGCGGGATCGAGGCCGGCCTGGCGGCGGGCGGCGAACATGCCGATGTCCGTTCCGCGGCGCTCCAGGTCAAGGCAGATCAGGTATGGCCCATCTGTGACCTTCGGGTCGACTGGGATGACGCGGATCCGATCAGCCGGCTGCGCGCGCACTGGACGGACTACGAGCCGTTGATGGAGGAGTTTGCGATTCGCGCAATTGACCCGGGGGCGGTACCCCACGTACGCATGCCGGGCGCCGGGTAGCGGGGTCTTGCAATCCGGCACGCCGGGGCCCTGGGCCTGGCGGCTGCATCGGGTGAAGCGCAGCGGGCCGCCGCTGCCGGTCGCAGCGCTCCGGCGCGCCGGGCGAAGTCCGGTGCGCGGGGCGAGTCGAGCGTGCCATTCCTGAAGGAGCGAGCCGTCTCGCCCTGGTGCACTCCGTGCGCTCCGATGGCCGGCGATCCCGTTATCGCCGGGCTCAGGCTGACTGTGAAGGCCTGCACATGCGCGCACGCGGTTCATCTCGGACCGGTACGGTTGCCAGACGGCGGTCTGCTTGTAACGTGACCGTCGCTGGCGACTCCGAAGCGTTGGCGTTGACCACAATCAGGGAGAACTGAAAAAAACGAGAAGATTGCTTATCGCGCTGGCTGCTTCGGCTGCCGTGCTGGCCGTTCCGGTACATGCCAAGGACTTGCTTGTCATCGACAACGTTCAGGAACCGGCGACCCTTGATCCGCACGTGCAGTGGAACCCCGACAGCTACACGGTCTATCGCAACATCTACGACAATCTCGTGACCCGGGACTCGAGCGGAGCCGTGGTTCCGCAGGTTGCCGCCTCCTGGGCTGCGGCAAGCGATACCGAGGTCGACTTCCAGCTTCGCGACGACATTACCTTCCATGACGGCACGCCATTGACTGCCGCCGACGTGGTGTTCTCGGTGAAGCGGATCACCAATCCGGAGTTCAAGAGCCCGCAGCTGGGCCAGTTCTCCAAGATCATCGATGCGGAGGCGACGGGCACGCACTCCGTTCGTCTGACCACCGACGGGCCGTATCCGGTTCTTCTGGCGCAGCTCGTGAAGCTGTCCATCGTCTCCAGGGCCTACACCGAAGCCATGGGCGACGAGGAGCTGAACCTGAAGCCCATGGGTTCCGGTCCGTACAAGTTCGTAGAGTGGCGCAAGGGCGTGAAAGTCGTTCTGGAACGGAACGACGGATATTGGCGGGGCGAGCCACCCTTCGCCAGGGTCGAATTCGCGGCGGTGCCCGATACGGCGACGCGGCTGGCGGACCTGCGCACCGGGAAGGCTGACCTGGTCGTCGGCCTCAATCCGGATGATGCGCTGCAACTGCAGGGCTCCGACGGGGTCGAGGTCCGAAGCGCGCCGACCGAGCGGGTGGGATACCTGATGATGAACACGCAGGGCGGACCGCTGGTCGACAAGCGGGTGCGCCTTGCGATCGCGCATGCAATCGACCGCCAGCTGATCATCGACGCGTTGCTGGGCGGCTATTCGCAGGTCACCAACCAGCTGCTGACCCCGGCGCATTTCGGCTACATCGAGGGGCTCGAGTGGCACGAATACGACCCCGAAAGGGCAATGGCGCTCCTGGAGGAGGCAGGGCATGGCGATGGACTCGAGATCGAGATCATCACCGCGCCGCCCTTCGACCAGAGGATCATCCAGGCGATGCAGCAGCAGCTCTCCGATGTCGGCGTGGCGTTGAAGATCTCGATGAGCGACATGGCGACCTTCCTCGCCCGGCGCCGGGCCGACCCGGAAGGCTTTGGGGACACGGTGTTCGGCCGCTGGTCCTGCGCCTGCCAGGATGCGGACGGCGTGCTCTTCGCCATGTTCCATTCGGACAGCATCTGGTCCAAATACGCCAATCCCGAGCTGGACAAGTGGCTGGTTGCCGCAAGGTCCACGCTGGATGAGGCGGAACGGATCGCGGCCTACACCGAGGCGCATGCGATCATCCGCGAGGAGACTCCGTCGATTCCGCTCTACCAGGCCGCGGCAATCTATGGCGCCAAGTCGAACCTGAAATGGTCGCCGACGGCCAATGAAGGCCTGTTCGTCATGGACATGGCCTGGGAGGAGTAAACGCGATCCGGTGCCGCCCGGGAAACTGCTTCCGGGCGGCGCCCCAGATCCGGGGTGACCCTGCCTGCCACCTGACCAGGGCAGCACCGCTGCTCGCAGGCGGCGCCCCAATTCCGGACGGTTCGCCGCGCGCATGATCTACTTTCTCCTGATGCGGTCCGCACAGGCCGTTTTCGCTCTCTTCGGCGTGGCGACACTTGTCTTCGTGCTGCAGCATCTCACCGGCGATCCGGTTGCGTTGATGGTGCCTGACGGGGCGACGGCGGAAGACATCGCCATCCTTCGCGCCGAGTTCGGGTTCGATCGGCCGCTGGCGGTGCAATACGCAGATTACCTGTTCGATCTGGCGCGTGGCGATTTCGGGATCTCCTACATCCAGAAGATCCCGGTCCTCGATATCGTCGCCTCCCGCGTGCCGTACACGCTGCAATTGTCGGCGGTCGCTCTCTTCATCGCGCTGTTGGCCGGACTGCCGGTAGGCGTGGTGGCCGCGCTCAACCGGGGGCGCTGGCCCGAGAAGCCTGCGCTCGCATTCGTGCTGGCGGCGCAGTCGATGCCGACATTCTGGTCCGGCATCCTGCTGATCCTCCTGTTCGCCGTAACACTGGACTGGCTGCCGTCCTCCGGCGCGGAAAGCGGCGTCTCCATCATCCTGCCCGCAATCTGCCTCTCGGGCCTGACCATGGCGACCTTCGCCCGCATAACCCGCAATGCGATTGTCGAGGAATTGAGCAAGGACTACGTGCGAGCCGCCTATGCGCGCGGCCAGACGCGGCTCTCCGTGGTGTTGCGTCATGTATCGCGGAACGCCGCAGTGCCATTGATCTCGATCACCGCCCTGGAGCTTGCCAACCTGCTGGCGGGGGCGGTGATTGTCGAGACGGTGTTCGCCTGGCCAGGGCTCGGACTGCTGGCGGTTCAGGCGATCCAGGCCAACGATTTCCTCGTGGTGCAGTCGCTGGTCCTGCTCGGGGCCGGCGCCTACATCGTTCTGAACCTGTTGGCCGACATCCTCTACAGCGTTGTCGATCCGCGCATCAAGGCGACGGGAGGATGACCATCCTGGGCGAGCGGATTCCGTTTGGCGCCGCCTGCGCCGCGGTCCTCCTGGCCCTCTTTGTGCTCATCGCGGTCGGGGCACCCCTGGTCGCTCCGCTCGACCCGAACCAGCAGGATCTCTTCGCGCGGCTGAAGCCGCCCGGCACCGAGGTGCGGGGGGCGCTCTACCTGCTCGGTACCGATGAACTCGGGCGCGACATCCTGAGCCGGATCGTCCACGGGTCCCGCGTTTCGCTCTTTGTCGCGTTCACGTCCGTATGCGTTTCGCTGGTTGTGGGCACGGCACTCGGCGTGATGGCCGGATATTTCCGGGGCTGGGTCGAAATCATCATCATGCGCATCGTCGATGTCGTGCTCTCGATTCCCGCGCTGCTCCTGGCGATCATCACGGTGATCGTCCTGGAGCCGGGACTGCTGAGCCTGGTCGCGGTGCTGGGGTTCACGCGCTGGCCCCGCTACACCCGCGTGGCCTACGGACAGACGCTGAGCATTGCAACGCGATCCTACGTGGCGGCGGCCCGGTTCCATGGCGCCGGCGCGTTCTGGCTGATGCCCCGGCACATCCTGCCGAACATCCTGAATCCGCTGATCGTGGTTGCCACGCTCGAGTTCGGCCTGATGATTCTCTTCGAAGCCGGCCTCTCCTTCCTGGGTCTCGGAATCCAGCCTCCGACCGCGAGCTGGGGAGCGATGATGAGTGTGGGCCGGAACTACCTGAACACCGCATGGTGGATCGCGACCTATCCGGGTTTCTGCCTGTTCGGGCTGGTGCTTTGCGTCAATTTGCTTGGCGACAGCCTGCGCGACCGGCTGGACCCGAGAGGAGACAGACGATGAGCGAATTCGAGAGCAAACGGGTCGTGGTCACGGGCGCATGCGGCGTATTCGGCCGGCGCTTCGCGGCTGTGTTCGCCGAGGCCGGGGCACGCGTGTGCCTTTCGGACAATCGCCGCCATCTGCTGGAGCCGCAGCGGGCAACGCTGGCCGGGGAGGGGCATTGCGTGCATGCCACGGAACTCGAGGACGCGGATTCGATCACCGCGCTGGTGGACGAGGTGGCGACCGAATGGAATGGCGTCGATATCGTCATCAACAACGCCGGCATCTATCCCTCCGGGCACCTGATCGACCTGGCCGTCGAGGAATGGGACCGGATCTGGGCCGTCAACCTGCGTGCGCCGTTTCTCGTTGCGCGGGGCTTCGCGGTCCTGATGGCCACGCGCGGCATCGCTGGATCGATCATCAATATCGGCTCTGGCGCGGCCCGGAATATGCGCGCCGCCACGGTTCCGTACTGCGCCTCGAAGACGGCCCTCGAACGGCTGACCAAGGGAATGGCCCTGGAGTTCGCCCCGTTCGGAATCCGGGTCAACGTTCTGGAGCCCGGCTTCGCTCCGGGCTCCGAAGTCAGCCCGCTGAGCGAGGCACATGTCGCCGGCATGCTGAACAACATCCCGCTGGGTCGCGCCTCCGGTCTCCGCGACGCGCCCGATGCGGCGCTGTATCTGGCGTCCGCAGCGGCGGAATTCGTCACCGGCGCAACGCTCGGCGTGGATGGAGGCAATTCTCTTGGCGCGGCGGCGAATTACCCCGAGGACATCCTGGAAAGGCTCAGGCGATGAAACAGGATCTGGAGTTCCTGCCCCCGTATGAGTGGCCGGAGGGCCGAAGGGCGGCGGTGGTGTTTTCGGTGGACGTGGATGTCGAGACCCCCTTCGTGTGGGCCAATCGCGGCAAACCGGTAAAGACGCTCGGCGAACTGGAGCAGCGCCGGTTCGGCGCGCGCCGCGGTGTCGGGAATCTTGCCGGCCTCCTGAAGGAGTTCGGCGCGAAGGGCAGCTTCTACGTGCCGGGCGGCGTGATGGAGGCATATCCCTGGATCGTGCCGGGACTGCTGGAAGCGGGGCACGAAGTAGGACTGCACGGCGTCCACCACGAACGAATGGAGACCCTCGACGACGATGCCTTTTGCGCGGTGATGGAGCGCAGCCTAGAGATCTACTGCTCGCAAGGGGGAGCGGTGCCAGTCGGGTTTCGCTCGCCTGCCTGGGAGCTCGGGCCCGGGCAGGTTGCGCTGCTGGAAGACTCCAGGATCGCGTATGACAGCTCCCTGATGGGTTTCGAGCATCCGTCCCGGATCGGGAATATCGTTGAGGTTCCGGTCCACTGGAGTGTGGATGACGCGATCTTCTATCGGTATTTCGGGGATGCGCGGGACACAAGGCCGCCGACCGGACCGAACCGGCTTCTTGAAGACTGGACCTGGTCGTTCGACGCGATTGTCGAGACCGGCGGCCTCTTCATGATCACGGTGCATCCCTGGATGTCGGGCCGGGCACCCCGGATCGCGATGCTGCGGCGCCTCTTCGACCACATCTCCCGCAAGGTGGATGTCTGGTGGGCGACGGCCGGGGAGGTTGCGGACTGGCATCGATCCTCCGCCAATACCGACCGGTTCAATGTGTCTCCAGCGCCGGTCGATACCGACATCTGATGGCCGCGCTGCTCCAGCTGCGGAACCTGAGTGCGCCGTGGAAAGGCGCGTTTTCCTGGTGGGTGCGAATCCCACCCAGCAACTGTCCTTCCGGCTGGTAGCGGCCGGAGCGGTTCGTGGAGGTAACGACATGGACTGAAGCACTCCGGAGAGAAGGGCTGCGTTGAGCAGCTCAGCGACCATGCAGGCCGGAGCGTGAAGCGAACGCCGAGCAGGCCTCGAAACAGGCAACGCGGGGGCCGACCCTCCTTGGGTTAGGGGAAGGCCGATGGCGGTTTGGGAAGAGAAGCGACACATGCACCAGACCGCGCCCGCCGGGGTAGTGGCGCCAGCATGCATGGAAGATGGAAGACGCGGCAACACGGGAAGCCCTGTCGGTGATGTGCACGCATCAACCGGACCCCCGTGAGGGGCAGGCTGGGCCGGCAGGGTGGCGGAGGGGTCCGTACTACTGGCGACGCCGAGTAATACCGGTCGAGGAAAGGGACCCCAGGTGAGGAAGGATGTTGAAGGGCGACAGGTATCGGGAGTGGCATGGCCTATTACCCCGGAGAATGCCGGAGAGCCTGGACGCATCACATGCGGAAGTGAAGGGCGGGTCCCCGGCGGCGGTGGTTTCTCCGGCGTCCGAGGTCTCGGACCATCAAGGCGTCGACAGGCTTGCTGGCAGGCGAGGCCGCAGCCACAGTCAAGGCGGGAGCCGTGCAGCTCCTCGCGGCCGAACCCATGCGGCCAAGACCCTTGCTGTTGCTGGAACTCGTCGCCCGTGTGCGAAGTGCATGATCCCACTGGAGAGCCCGGTGCCGGAAATCGGCACGCCGGGTTCGGGGAGCGGGGGACTGGAAACGTAGCCAAGGGAGCCGGACTGAGGCCCGTCGCGAAAGCGCCGGAACTGCCACCGGACCCTACCGCGGGCGCGCCAGCCCCCGACTCTACCCGTCGAGATCCATGGCCGAGCGGTGGTGACCGGCGTCGATCTGGAGGTTGCGGAAGGGGAAACGCTGGCGTTGGTGGGCGAGTCCGGCTGCGGAAAGTCGGTGACGGCGCTTGGCATCATCAACCTCCTGCCGGAAGGCGGTCGCCGCGTGTCGGGCAGTCTGCATTTTGCGGGGGAGGATCTCTCGGGGCTCGGAGAGACGGAGTGGCGGAGAGTGCGCGGACGGAGGATTGGCATGATCTTCCAGGATCCGTCCGCGGCGCTGGATCCCCTGATGACCATCGGGGGCCAGATCGCGGAAGCGCTCCGGCTGCGCGGACTCTCCGGGAGGGAGGAATTGCGCGCGGCGGCGCGGGAAATGCTGGTGCATGCGGGTATCGCCGAGCCCGACCGGAGACTCCGCCAGCACCCGTTCGAACTCTCCGGCGGCATGGCGCAGCGCGCAATGATTGCCATTGCGCTTGCCGCCAGTCCCGATCTCGTGATCGCCGATGAGCCGACAACGGCACTGGATGTAACAATCCAGGCGCAGATCCTGGCCTTGATGGCACAGCTGCAGGCGGAGAGCGGGACTGCGATCCTGCTCATCACCCATGACATGGGCGTTGTGGCGGAGAATTCCGATCGGCTCGCGGTAATGTACGCGGGCATGGTGGTCGAGACCGGGCGAACCGCGGATGTCCTGGCAAGGCCCGCGCATCCCTATACCCGCCTGCTGCTGCGCAGCATTCCGACCCTGGAGGCGCAGCGCGGCGTTGCGCTCGACGTAATCGATGGCGTGGTTCCGGAGCCGGGCGCCTGGCCGTCTGGCTGCCGGTTCGCGCCGCGCTGTCCGTACGCGAAGGACGCATGCTGCGAGACGGTGCCGACGCTTCGCTCGATCGCCGAAGGCCGGGCCGCAGCGTGCCTGCGCATCGAGGAGATCGGCGTATGACCACGCCGCTTCTCGAGGTTCGGGATCTGTCGGTTCGCTTTCCGGTTCGAGGCGCCCTGCCTTGGATCACGCGTGCCGAGGTACGGGCGGTGGATCAAGTGAGTCTCACCCTTCGATCCGGTGAAACGCTTGGCGTCGTGGGCGAAAGCGGCTGCGGAAAGACGACGCTGGGAGCCGCGATTCTGGGGCTCCAGCTACCCACCGAGGGAGAGATCCTGTTTGACGGCCGACCGCTCTTGCCCGGGGCTCCGCCGGAAGCCCGCGACGGGATGCAGGTGATCTTCCAGGATCCCTTCGCTTCGCTCAATCCGCGTCGAAGGGTCTGGAAGAGCGTGGGTGAACCGATGCTGGTTCGGGGTGCCGACCGGGAGGAGACGCGCTCCCGCGTGGCGGAAATCTTCGCGGCCACCGGCCTGCAGCGGGGCCATCTCGACCGATTTCCACACCAGTTCTCGGGGGGGCAGCGGCAGCGCCTCGCCATCGCGCGTGCGCTGGTGCGCCGTCCGAGGCTGATCGTGTGCGACGAGCCCGTGTCCGCGCTCGATGTCTCGGTTCAATCCCAGATCCTCAACCTGCTGAACGAGTTGCAGAAGGAATTCCGCCTCGCGTACATCTTCGTCTCCCATGACCTTGCGGTCGTAAAGAACGTGTCCGACCGGATTGCGGTCATGTATCTCGGCAAGGTAGTGGAGTCCGCCCCAGCCGAGCGCCTGTTCGAGGCTCCCGGGCCTGTCACTACCGCACAGTTGACGCAGAGATCATTGGCGAGTTTCGCGGAGCATTCCGGCCCTTCTCATCCGTTGGAGTGCGGCAGTGTCTTGCATGAGGTATGTCATTCCTGTCCAGAGTTTTGCGGTACCGGGCATTGGCTGTCGTTTGGATGGGATGAAGCCGACATATCGACCGAGATCGATGGCGAAGGTTCGGAGGTCGGGGATATAGTCGGGCGGAGCCCGGCAGCGGATCACGCGGTAGTCGTACAGGCCCAGATAGAGCATGAAGATTTCGTCTCGGGACATGATCTCGTCGGCGGGCCTGTCAGGGGTTTCCCTGGCGGCGCGATCCAGATCGAACACGCGCCACGCGGTGATGGCGTCGAACGCGAGGCACTTGCGCAAGTCCTCGGCATCGTCGAGGCGGCGGTCCTCGATGCGGGTTCCGGTCTTGAGGACGCGGAAGAACTCTTCGATGGACCAGCGCGTTTCGTACCACTGGCGGATGCGGTCGGCCCATTCGGGCGTGGCCTCGCCTTCGGAGCAAAGCAGCAGCCAGCGGAGTGGCTGGCGAGCGCCGGACGGCGGGTTGCGCTCGGCAACGAGCACGGCGGTCATGGGCAGCGTGTGCGGCGACTTGCCTTCGGGCGCGATGAGTTCGACGCGAGCGATGCGCAACGCCAGCACGGCCTTGCGCTTCTTGCGTGCCGCCCTGCCGCCCCGCGCGGAAATCTCGATGCTGCGCGATGCGCAGGGCGGGAGAGTGTCCATGTGCTTGCCGAGGTCCACCTTTTTGCCGTCCACCAGCACCTTGCGCTGTTTCGAGCGGCAGGCGCGCACCAGCAGGCCGGCGGCGGCGGGATCCTCGGCCTGGCGGGCGTACAGACCCCACACGTCCCTTTTCTATTGCTATAAAACACGGAATTGAGCAGCAAGCGGTTGTTCTCTGCCGCCGCGGGCACCCTTTCGACGGTCAGACGATCAGGATTGGCAACCGCCGTCGCCGGGAAGGATCGGGCCGGCTGATCGTGGAGGCTGAATTTGCGGACGGTCGGCGGCGGTGGATTCCTGCCCGCTGGACGAGCCTTGAGGCGAGCATGCCTTGCGAGGTTGCACTATATGGCTGGTTGTCGGATTTTGTAGCATTGGCTGAACTTGTTGGTGCGTTGGAGCGACGAGAGGCGGATGGACGCGGATCAGGAACACACTCTGTTCAGCCTGCTGGAATGGCAGGATCGCCAGCATCGATGGGAAGCGATCCCGGAGGATGCGCGCAGAGAGTTTGTGGCGGAGCTGGCGAGATTGATGGTCCATCTGGCGGTTCGGGAGCAGGACGGTGACGGACCGGATCACGGCTGAGCAGCTGTCGCGTCTTGCGATCGTGTATGTGCGCCAGTCGAGTCCGGGGCAGGTGCGGAACCACCGGGAATCGACCGAGCGTCAGTATGCGCTGGTGGAGCGTGCGCGGGAGTTTGGCTGGCCCGAGGGTCGCGTCGAGACGATCGATGGCGACCTCGGGATGAGCGGCGCGGTTGCTGGGCGGCGTCGGGGGTTTGACCAGCTGTGCCGGCAGATTGCCGTGAGCGATGTGGGTGCGGTGTTCGGGATTGAGGTGTCGCGCTTGGCGAGGAACACGGTGGAATGGTTTCAACTTCTGGATCTGTGCCGCCGGAGCAACACGGTGATCGTCGAGGACAGTCATGTCTATGCTCCGGGTCGCAACGACGACGACCTGGTGCTCGGAATTAAGGGTACAATTTCCGCCTCGGAGTTGTCGATCATCAAGGCTCGCCTGGAGGGCGGCAAGCGCAACAAGGCGATGCGCGGGGCTTTGTACAGCCATCTTCCTGCCGGGTATGTGCTGAACGGGGAGCGGCTGTCGAAGGATCCGGACCAGCAGGTCCAGGCGTCGATCGAGGGTGTGTTCCGTGCCTTTCTCGAGGCTGGTTCGGCCCGTGCGGCGGCGCAACTTCTTCGCGGTTCGGGGGTGCGTTTTCCGGTTTGCAGACATGGTCAGGTGAGTTGGCGGGATGCGGACTACGGCCGTATTCAGGCGGTTCTGAAGAACCCGATGATGGCCGGCGTCTATGCCTGGGCCCGCCAGGGCGGGCCGGTGGACGGGCCGATTTGCGAGCAATGGAGGGTGTGGATCCCGGACCATCATGAGGCGTATGTGGATCTGCCGAGCTGGTACCGGATCCAGGAACAGCTGTTCCGCAACCAGGGGAAGCGGGCTTCGGACCGTGGTGCGTTGCGCGAAGGCCCAGCGTTGCTGCAGGGTCTGGCGGTGTGTGGCCACTGCGGCCGCTCGATGAGCAGCCGGTACAACAAGTCCTGGCGTTATCTCTGCTCGGGGCGCATGAACACCCTTGGCAGCCACGACGGCTGTTTTTCGGTCGGAGGCGTTCGCATTGACCGATTGGTCTCGCAGTGCTTTCTGGAGGCGGTGGGCCCGGCAGGATTGGAGGCGGCACTGCAGGCCGAGCAGCAGCTGGTCGTTGAGAGGGAGACGGCGCAGCGTAGTTATCGCCTTGAGTTGGAGCGGTGCACCTACGAAGCGTCTCTTGCGGCGCGCCGTTATCGGCAGGTTGATCCCGACAACCGCCTGATTGCGGCGACGCTGGAAGGGGAGTGGGAACAGGCGTTGCGGGCGCTGGAGCGCGCGCAACAGCAGCTTGAGGTGGCCGAGGCCGAACAGCCCCGGGCGCCGGACCCTCAACGGCTTGCGTCTCTCGGCCGGGATCTTCCGGCGCTGTGGGAGGCTGAGGGGACAACGGCGCGGGACCGCAAGCGTCTGCTCTCCTGCCTGCTTGATGAAGTGATCCTGAACATCGACCGGAATGCCATGCAGATCAGTGTGGTCTTACAATGGAAGGGCGGGCGGAGCGATCAACACCAACTGCCGATCCTCACTGGACATCGGGAGATCAAGCGCGACGATGCGGACACGGTGGACCTCCTGCGCCGGCTGGCGGCATTCTATCCGGATGGGGAGATCGCCCGGATTCTCAATCGTCAGAAGCGCGTGACGGCCCGGGGGTTGCCGTACACGGCATCACGGGTTGCCGCGTTGCGGGGCCGCCATGGCATTGCCGTCTGCCCGCCGTCGGAGGCGGATGCCTCCGGGGTGCCGGCTCTGAGCGTATCTGAAGCCGCCGCCGAACTCGGTGTGACGGGAACAACGCTCTATCGCTGGATCCGCAAGGGGCTGGTACCGTCGGTCCATCCGGAGGTCTCCGGGGCACCGGTCCGCGTTCGCCTGACAGATGAGTTCCGCTCCCGGTTCTGCCCCGCCCCGTCAGACGGATTTGTTCCGCTGGCCACGGCCGTCCGCCGTCTCGGCGTCACCAGGCAGACGATCTGGAAGCGCATGCGTGCCGGGCAGTTGCAGGCCGTCTACGTTACGCGTGGCAGTCACCGTGGGCTCCATGTCCGGATCAGCCCGGAGATGGAAACACCGCTACTGCCGGGGCTTGTTCTGCCCGACACCGCGCAGGTCAACGATGATTGATCCGCACGGTTCCCGCGCAGGCCCTCGGTCCGATGGGCGAGGTTGTTCTGCCAAGCGGCATTGTCATCGGGTTAACACCGCCCCGGATGCTTCCAGATCCCGGAAATCCGGTGCATCCCTCAGAGGAGCGGTGCCTCCGGCCGATCCCGGAACACTCGCGTGGCGGATCCAGCGACGGAGAGGGAAAGAGCAGCGCACAAGGCGGCCTTGCGCGATGAAATCCAGGGCACAGGCCGGCCCGAATCACCGAATATCCCTATTGTCACGAGGTCAACACTCCACCGGCGATCAGGGACCAAAATCGTACGGCAGGGAAATAACCGAGTTGATTCAGCAGGTTACGTGCCGAAAGGCCCGACTGTCAGGATCGTGATTAACAAGAGGAGCAATGCAGAACCGATGTCCAGATGTCTCCCTCGCGGTCGGCGACGGAAATGACGCGGGTGTTCGAGCAGGCGTGTCCCACCGCCGCCGCCTGCTCCAGCGAGCGCAGCCAGCGGGCGCTCTCGGGCTCCTGCGCCACGCCCGGTTCCCGGGCGGCCTTGGCTTCGACGCTTTCGCGGAAGTCGCCCTCAAGCGCGCAAACGCCAAGCGGGCGCCCGCCCTGTGCCACCGCCAGCGTCGTATGCACGGGAACCCCCACGGTGCCCTTGCCGCCGCCGCCCAGCGCCGCCAGCCCGCTGGTCGCGTCGCGAAGGTTGTCGTAGTTCACCATGGTGGTGTCCTGCACCATCAGCACCACACCCGCATGCCGGCAGCGCTCCACCGTTGTCTCGCGATGCCCCTCGAGGATGTCGTCCACAGCCACCCTTTCGTTCGAAAGCAGGCGGTACGCAGCCTCCTGCGATGCACGGTCCGGAAAGATCTCCGGAAGCGGCGTTCCCGGACGCTTCTCCCAACACCGCCCCATCTCCTCGATCCGGCGCCGCACCCGCCCGTCGGGATGGGTGCCCCGGCCGAACTCGCGCTCCGCCCAATCGGCGTCGGCGCCAAGATGCAGCGATCCCATCCGCCCCGCAACCCGCTCCGGCTCCTCACACAGTGCTTCCCGCCAGCCCGCCTGCAGCGACTTCATCCACACCCGGCGCACCGGCCCCGCCCCGCGCCGGCCCGGCGGGCGTCCCGATGTCGCGCCAGCATCCTCCCAGCCCGCCGCTCGGTACGAGGTCCCGGCATGCTCGGGGCCGACATAGCTGTACGCCAGCACCGGCCGATCACCATGCCGTGCCTCCCAGTCGTCCGCAACCCGACCTGTCGCCTGCGCCAGCACATGCGAGGCAAGGTCCGCAACCCGCACCGAAGGCAGAAGCAGGAAGCGGTGGTTGTTCACCATCCGCCCCAACCCCGCGCAACGGGCTCGCGCACTCCAGCCGATATACCGGTCCCGCGCCTTCTGGTGCCAGCTCGCCGCGCAGAAGCCGATCCCACCCAAACACCCGAACCGAGACGATATCACCAGATAATTCAACGCTTTGCCGGGATGCCGCGGAACCCCCTCCGGATGGTGCGACGCCATCATCGAACGGAAGCGCCGCGAACCCTCGCGACCCTCGGCCGGTTCCAGCGACACCGTTCCCAGAGCCGATAGCGTCGTCTCCACATGCAGGTCTGGATGCGACGGCAATGCATCCCCCGCTGGCGGCGGCGCTGCCGCCGCCGGAAGCTTCAACCCCAGTTGCGACGCCAGCCTCGGCAGGATCTTCCGCGCCGACGAAACGCACGGCTCGCCCCGCGCGTTGCGCCAGTTCGCGCGAGCGCACAACTCGCTCGCAAGCGCGCTCCGGCTCGCGCCTCCCTCAAGGACCGCGCACTCAAACCACGAAAGAGTTTCCGCGCAAAACTGTCGCAAGCCAATCTGCATGCATCATGTGTGCCACACAACACAGCCCGTGTCAACAGTGTGATAGTGACAGCTCCCGGGCACCCCTACACGAGGGCGCTGCTCGACGCCGTGCCGCGGGTTGCTCCGGGTTCAAGCCGGAGCACCCGGCGCTTGCTGGAGGGCGAACTACCGAGTCCGACGGAGCAATTCACGGGCTGCCCGTTCCGGTCCCGCTGTGCGCTTGCCGCCGAACTCTGTGCCCACACGCTGCCGCCTGTCGTGGATCTCGGTGGGGGGCAGACGGCGCGCTGTCATCGAGCCGGCGAAGCGTCCTGAGAGCGGTTGCTAGGAGGCTGTCGGATTTGCTCAGTGGCCCCCGGCATGGCCGTGTCTCAGCTTTGCCGCAGCCAGTGGCCGGGCGGAGCGTTGTCGTCTCTTGGCCAATCCTGCCCTGGTAGCCACTGCAGTATCAATATATAGTGTTCCAAGAGCTGAAGATTATGGAAGAGGTCTGCTGATGTCGCGGGATTTCCGTAGGACGGATCGTGAGACGCCGTGGCTTTTGCCGCCGTCGCTGCAGGACTGGCTGCCGGAAGGTCATTTGGCGCGTTTCGTGGTCGATATTGTGGAGCAGCTCGATCTGAGCGAGTTGACCTCTGACTATAGTCGCGGCGGCAAGCGAGCCTATCATCCTGCGATGCTGCTTTCGCTGCTGTTCTACGGCTATGCGACCGGGATCTTCTCAAGCCGCAAGCTGGAGCGGGCGACGTATGAGTCAGTTGCCTTCCGCTTCGTAGCGGCGAACCTGCATCCGGATCACGACACGATTGCAGCCTTTCGCAAGCGGTTTATTGGGCACCTGGGAGGCCTGTTCATACAGATCCTGATGATGGCGCGGACCCTGGGTGTGCTGCAACTCGGGAATGTGAGTCTGGACGGTACCAAGATCAAGGCCAACGCCAGCAAGCACAAGGCGATGAGCTGGGACTACGCGAACAAGCTGGAACAGCAGTTGCAGGAAGAGGTTGCAGCATTGCTGGCCCGGGCGGAGCAGGCGGACGAAGCTGAGCCGGACATCGGGCTGGACATTCCGGAGGAGTTGAAGCGGCGCCGCGATCGCCTTGATGCGATCGCGGCGGCGAAGGAAGAGATCGCGCAGCGGGCGGCGGAGCGGCACCGGGCGGAGATGGCGGCCTACGAGGAGAAGATGGCGGCCCGCGCGGTGAAGGAGGCGGCGTCCGGCCGGAAGCCGGGCGGTCGCCCACCGCAAGAACCGCAACCGGGCCCGCATCCGAAGGACCAGGTGAACTTCACCGATCCGGAGTCGCGGATCATGCCGTCATCAGAAGGCTTTGTGCAGGGGTTCAACGCTCAGGCGACGGTTGACAATGGCTCCCACCTGATCGTGGCGGGCCACGTAACGGATGCCTGCAATGACAAGCAGCAGATTGCCCCGGCGCTGGAACAGCTGGCGGCGGTGGAAGCGGTGATAGGCAAGCCGGAAGGAATCCTGGCCGATACCGGCTATTTCAGCGCCGACAACGTGGCGCAGTGCGAGATGGCCGAGGTAACTCCGTACATCGCGTCAGGCCGCGACGCGCACAACCAGCCGCTGGCGAACCGGCAGGCACCGGCGCCGGAGCTTCCCGTCGATGCGGACCCAACGGCGAGAGCGAAGCACCGCCTGAAGACGCCGGAGGGCAAGGCGATCTATTCTCGGCGCAAGGTTACCGTGGAGACGGTATTCGGGATCATCAAGGAGGTGATGGGATTCCGGCGTTTCCATCTGCGGGGACTGAGCGCGGTAAGTGGGGAATGGACGCTGATCAGCGTGGCATGGAACCTGAAGCGGATGCACGCTCTCGCAAGCTGAGCAAGAAGAGAAGAAATGCTCTCATCCGGCCCGAAACAGTGCCCTCGCAGGGCCAAAAACGGGCCTTGGGGGTAAGAGAGCCACCCCGGCAACCGAACCGCCTTGGAAATCCCCCCAACCCTGAGCCGGGACCCGGCGCGCTCGCGTGTTGCCTCGGCCAGAATCAGCGCGAAGGCTTCCCTTTATGCCAATTCTAGGTCAAACCCGACAGACTCCTAGGGCACGGAAAAAGGTACAGGGGGGGGTGGGAGCGGGCGCCGCTGCAGCCCGACGCGGTGGCCGAGATTACCAGCCCCGACTTCCCGGGCGAGCGGCTCCCGGTGTGCTTCAATCCCCGCCTGGCGCAACCGCTCCCGCTTTCCCGAACCGTCGTGATCCGCTGTCATAGCCACCCTCCTTTGCTGCGTTCGAGAAAATAATACGTGAAGTGGGGAAACGATCAAGCCAGTACGCGCAAGTAATTGCTATGACTCGACTTTTGCAAATACATTCCATAACGGTATTTTCCCCGAATCAATCCGGCGCACTAATTGTTTCGCATAAGCGTAATTATTTACCAACCATACGGACACCTTCTTTCCGGAGGCTGCGAACCTCTCCCGCCAAGCAAAGCAAATCATCAACGCGGAAGAGCGATCGACCCGCGGAAGCCTGCTCGAACGCATCCACCCGCCGCAGTTGCGTCCACGCAACGTCTGCAACTCCGTAGCAGGAATAGTGCTTCTCCGATTCCAGCAAGTACCGAACGCATATCCTGCCTGGCCGCACGATCCACCCCTCGAAGGGAAAGGTCCCGCGAAAGTGCGGATGCAGCGGGTGGGTGATGACTATCTCGCTGATGTTCACTCGTAGTTCATAACCTGCTCTCGTCATGCGAGTCTTTCGTGGCGCGACAGAAACTATGCCTGCCCGCGTCCACGAGCTATTGGATCAACGCGCTCGGCGGCAAGCCCTTCCTGTGCCTGAACAAGGCGCTGGATCCGACCATGACCCACGCGCTGGAGGCGGACATCCTGCCTGCGCTGGAGAAGCTGGGCATGCTGGGCCCGGAGGCGCCGGATCTCACCGCCCCGGATGCCGGCGAGCCCGCCCTGACGCTGGTCTTCGACCGGGAAGGCTGGAGCCCGGCACTGTTCAAGCGCCTCGCCCGGCGCGGCGTTGCGGTGATCACCTGGCACAAGGGCTTCAAGGGGGAGGACCGGCCGGAGGCGGAGTTCCGCAGTGTCGCGGTACCGATCCATGGACCGGGCACGACCCGCAGCGCCACCGTCCGCCTCGCCGAGAAGCGCGTGCAACTGAAAAAGGGGCCCGAGGTCCGCCAGATCCGCCGCCTGCTGGAAAGCGGCCGCCAGGTCCCGCTCATTACCACCCACTCCCGCATGCCCGTGGAGCAGATCGCCGGCGCCCTGTTCTCCCGCTGGTCGCAGGAGAACTTCTTCAAATATATGCGCGAGGAGTTCAATCTCGACGCCCTCGTGGTCCGCGGCCTGGAGCCGCAGGATCCCGAAGCCCGCGTCGTCAACCCGCTCTGGCGCGCAATCGACCGAAATGTCAGCCGCTTCCGGCAACTCCTCGGCACCCTGTGCAACCGGATCGCCGACCTGTCCAGGGGAACCCCGACCCGCGAAGCCGAAGAGGCCGTCCGGCGCCTGCAGGCCCAAAGCGACGCTCTCGACGCCGAGCGTGAGGCGCTCAAGCAGAAGCGCAGCGCCACGCAGCGCCACATCACCGTCGCCGAGCTCGACGAGCACCAGGCCCTGGATGCGCTTCCCGAAGGCGAGAAGCTCCTCCTCGACGTCATCCGCATGATCGCCTACCGCGCCGAAACCCGCATGATGCCTGTCGTCGCACAGGCACAGGGCAAGACACAGCGACCCAGAAGGCACCTGCGCGCGCTCTTCCAGTCCAACGCCGACATCATCCCGGAGCCCTCCAACGCCATCCTACGCATTCGCATCCTCGGCACCGCCAGCGACGCCGGCGACAACGCCACTGCAGGCCTCCTCCAGGAACTCAACCTGACCCGGACGATCTTCCCAGGCACCAACCTCCGGATGATCTACGAACTGCCCGGGAATATGGCCGATCCGGACCCTTCGGGTTCAAATAGGTGAGCTCGATTCACTCCCGAGGTCCGGACATCTGATCCTCTTGAAATTCATCAATAAATTATTTGCGCGTATGCTCTGGGCATACGCCTGTCGCATCTTCTCCGCGAGTCCTGTATGCCATGAGCAGTAAGTCTGAAACGGTGCCTGCAGGATCGAAATCGACTGCGATTGCCGCTCTCATCGCCCCGACCTGTCTCCATACCGACCAGCTGGAGCCCCGGAGAATGACCGATACGACCCCCGACGCCGAGGATTCGGGCACGGACAACGACGAGAAGGGCGGCGAATCCCGCCGCGCCCGCTCGATCCGCTTCTCCGATTCCGAATGGGAAACCGTCGAAAAGGCCGCCTCCGAACGTGGAATGAATGCTGCGGAGTTCGTCCTGGTGGTGCTCGTGCGATACGCGGCGTACTGACCGCGCGGCGTTTGCAACGGGGGAGGCGACCGTAGAACAGCCATGAGCGCCTACGAGAACTACACCGCGGTTTCGAAAGACTACGACCGCACCCGCATTCCGGTCGGGTTGGAGATCATCCTGGGTTGTCTGGCGTCCGTCGGACGCTCGCTCGCTTCGCTTCGTCTGCTCGACGCCGGATGCGGGACGGGCAGCTACTGCGCTGCGCTGCGTCGGTACGCAGGCGCAATCGACGCGGTGGACCTGAACCCGTCGATGCTCGGTGTGGCACGGGCAAAGCTCGACGGCAGGCCGGGATGCCCGGTCGCCCTGCACGAGGCCGGCATCGACGCGCTGCCGTTCGAGGACGCCTGCTTCGACGCGGTGATGGTGAACCAGGTGCTCCACCATCTTCCGGACTCACCGAACGACGGCTGGCCGATGCTGCGCCGGGTGCTCGGCGAGTTCGCGCGGGTGCTGCGCCCCGGCGGTGTGGCGGTCATCAACACCTGCTCCCACGAGCAACTCCGACGCGGCTGGTGGTACGCGTCGCTCGTTCCGGAAGCGGTCGCGACGGTTCGCCGGCGGCACGCGGACACGGAGGTGCTGAAAGGACTGCTCGCCGAGGCCGGACTCATATCGCGGGGCCGATTCGTGCCGAGCGATGCAGTCATGCAGGGCGGTACATATTTCGACGGACGCGGCCCGCTCGATCCCGCATGGCGCCGTGGCGACTCGTTGTGGTCGATGGTGTCCGAGTCGGAGCTGGAAGGGGCCCTCGACCGGATCCGCACCCTTGACGAAGCGGGAACGCTCGACGCCTTCGTCGACGAGCAGGACCGCATGCGGCCGTCCGTCGGACAGGTCGGATTCCATTGCGCCGTGCGCGAACCCGCGGCGTAGACCGCCGGCCCCATCGAGAACCGTCGGGTGGTCGGCCGGTCCGAAACGACCGGGCACGAGTCACGCGACCCGCATCGGGGACGGCAGGCCAGGGCAGCACCAACGCCTGCATCACCGTGCGCGCGATCGTCGTCACCATCGTCGGCAGCGTCATCGGCGCGCGCCGCACATTGTCGTCGGGCGTGGCGAGACGGTGAAGAGGCTCGCGCTGCCGGCGATGAAGCGGCGGAGCCGCCGCGGGGCGCGGAGCTGCACGCCACGCGCGACCCGAAGGCGAGCGGTCGCGTCGGCGGTGGCGTCGGCGGTACCGGGCGGAAGCATCGAGGTCGATATTGCCACTGACAATATCGATGTCGTCGCCGGCGGCGAACCCGTTCGCGTCGTTCTGGCGAACAAGGCGATGCGCCGCCTGCTCGAACACGCGGCCCTGGTCGACGAGGCCGCTGCCGACGCAATACTCCTCAATCGCTGAGCCACGGGCGCAACCGTCCCGCAATCCCGATCGCCGACGTTTCAGTCGCCCGCATCCAGCGCTACGCATAGTACGCTTCTTCGCCGAAGCCCCCGCTCGCCCGCATGAAGCACCAGGCCCGCACGCCGTCCCACCCGTTCATCGGCCGCGCCGGCATTTCCGCGCCAATGCGGGCGTCCGGCGTATCTGCGTTCGCATCCGCCTGCGCGCGTCAAGCCGTCTGGTCACCCGCCGGCCGCCGGGCATCTCTGCGGCGACCGCCCGGAGCGACCTGCAGCCCCGCGCCGGGCCGAGCCCCGTCCCCGGTTCGCCGTCATCGTCCCTCGCGCAGGGCCGCAACCTGCCACCGTAGGGCCGGCCCGCGCCTAGAATCGGGCGTTGACCCGGAACCCGACCGCATGCTCGGGTTCCGAGCCTGCCCCGGCCCCCGAGCCGTCGTTGGCGCTCTCGCGCCGCAGCGCCTCGACCGCGAGTTCCAGCGAGCCGCCTCCAGGGGCACTGCCGCGCACTAGGCGCCAGCCGAGGCTGTAGTCGCGCCCGGTGTCCGACAGGCCGAAGCCCACTTCCGGCGTCCAGGTGAAGCGGTCGCCGAAGGCCGACAGCCCGTAGCCGAACTTCAGCTCCAGCCGGCGGCTCTTCAGCTCGCCGTTGCCGCCTGTCCCGGACCCCGATCCGGGGTTGTCGTTGGCCGCCAGCCCGTCCAGCGTGCTCCGGGTGAGCAGCGCGTCGGCCCCGCCCGAGGACGCCCCGCCGATCGTCTGGGTCAGCGTCAGCTTCGCGCCCCGGTCCGAAGACGGCTTCTGCTGCCAGGCGAGCGCGCCCGAGAAGCCGAGGTCGCGGAAGCCGGCGCTCTCGTGGGCGAGCAGGCCGCGCCCGCGGAGCTCGGCCTGGAGGCCGCGCTTCGGATCGGTCAGCGTGAGACCGTCGCCGATATCCACGCCGAAGCCGGTCTCGGCATCGCCGCAGTCGTGGCGCACGCCGATCTCGACGCTGGGTGTGAGGGTCGCCCCTTCCCCGAGCCTGAAAGGCTGCGATCCCTCGAGACCCAGGCGCAGCCGGGTCACCCCGGCCTCCGCCGCCGCCAGGTTGCTGCTGCCGTTGCCGCCCGACACCGCATCCGACGAGGTCCGCACGATCATCGCGTCCGTCTTGGCCGCGAGCGTCGGCCCGTCATTGCCGCCGTCGAGCAGCACGCCGCGCAACCCCGCCGCTTTCAACGTCCCACACTTATATAGGTGATCTGGTTCGTGTATTCCGTGAGGCATGCAGGTCGGTCTCCGCCATTTTGATTCGCAGACGCTTGACTGGTTCGCCGACGCTTTGCGTTCCGGCGACTTCACCCGCCACGCCCTGGCCCGGGATCTGTGCGAGCGCACCGGCTGGCGCAATCCCCTTGACGCCCTGTGCCTTTCGTCGGCGGCGAAGGCGCTGCCGACGCTCGCGGAGCGTCTGGGGCTTGAGCTTCCGCCGGCACGCGACGTGCCGGATCCGGCCACCGCTCCCGCCGTCCCGTCCGGCGAGGTTCCCGACACCAGGCTGACCTGCCCGCTAGTGGAGCTTGGTCCCGTCTCGGTTGATCCGGTGGGCGATGCCGATGACCGCCGGCTTTGGGAGGCGATGATGGAGGAGCATCATCCGCTGGGATGGGCGCGGCCTCCCGGCGGCCAGATGCGTTACTGGATCCGCTCGGAGCGTCACGCCGTCCTTGGCGGAATCGGCTTCGGGTCGGCGACCTGGCAGCTTCGTGCGCGGGACGAATGGATCGGATGGTCTGCCAACGCCCGCGCCGCCAACATCGGGCGCGTCCTCTGCAACCATCGCTTCCTGCTTCTCCCCGGCGTGCGGGTCCACGCGCTGGCGTCGCAGATCCTGCGCATGGCCACGCAGAGGGTGGCGGACGACTGGGAGTCCCGCTATTCGGTACGTCCGGTGGCGGCCTACACCTATGTCGGCGCGGAACACAGCGGATACTGCTATCGTCGCGCCGGCTGGACTGTCGTCGGGCGGACCAGCGGACGCAGGGGCGGGGCCGGCACGGTGCGGGCAACCGCGCTGGAGGACGGCTGGCGGGAGGCGCTCCGCCATGTGGAACGCCGCCCGGTCGGCGCGCTGGCAGGCGCCTTCGACGGCGCGGACGCGGACTGGGCGGAGAGGGAGTACGGCCGCACGCGCCACACCGACGGGCGGGTGCGCGACCGCATCCTCCGGATGGGCCGGGCCTGGCTGAAGAGCATGGGCGGGGACCTGCCGGTCATCTTTCCGGAGAAGGCGGAACAGAAGGCCGCCTACCGCCTGCTGTCGAACCCGAGGATCTCCATGCAGCACATTCTCGAGCCGCACTGCGAAGCGACCGCCGACCGCTGCCGCGGGGAGGCGGTGGTCCTCGCCATGCAGGACACGACGGCGCTGAACTACACGGGCCTGGAGGCCACGGAGGGCCTTGCCGACCTCGGCGGCGGCGGCAAGGGCAGCAAGGGCATCCTGGCCCATGCCGGGTTGGCGGTGACGCCGGAGGGCCGGCCCCTGGGCCTGTTCACGATGGACGTGGCCTTCCGGGAGGATCCCGAGGCGGACAGCCGCCGCTGGCTCCTGGGGCTCGAGCGGGCACGGGAGCTCGCGGAGGCCTGCCCGGGCACGCGGGTGATCTCCGTCTGCGACCGCGAGGGCGACTTCTGGGACATGCTCGCCCACGCCAGGGACGAGGGGATCCCGCTGCTGGTGCGCGCCAGCCGTTCGGCGAAGCAGCGGGTGCGGACGCCCGGCGGCGAGAAGGAGTGCCTGTGGGAGCATGTCGCCGCCCGGTCGCCCGTCGCGGTGACGGAACTGACGATCCCGGCCGCTGGCGGCCCCCGCGCCCGCAAGGAGCGCATCGCCCGCCTGGAGATTCGCACGACGGAGGTCGAACTGCTGCCGCCGCATTGGGACCGTGGCGCGGAGCCGCTGCCCATGCTCGCCGTCTCGGCCGCGGAGACCGGGACCGCCGACGGCGACGACCCGCTCCACTGGTTGCTGCTGACCACCGAACGCCCGGCCGACGGGGAGGTCGCCGCCGTGCACGCCGCAACCGTGCTGGACTGGTACCGCAGGCGCTGGACCATCGAGACCTGGTTCCGCACGCTGAAGACGGGAACGCGGATCAAGGACCGCCGGCTGGATCATGCCGACGACCTGCGCAAGTGCATCGCCTTCGACGCCATAACGGCCTGCCATGTCGCCGACCTGACAATCCTCGCGCAGGAGCGCCCCGAGACCCCGGCGACCGAGGTCTTTCCGGAGGAGGACATCGACCTGCTCCAGACGATGCTGGAGGCGCAGGGCCACCGGGACGCCCGGAGGATGCCTGCCGGGCAGGCGCCCGACATCCAGACCGTCGTCATCGACCTCGGGCGCCTCGTCGGGGCTCATCCCACAACACGGCAGCCGCTGCCGGGCGCGAAAAAGGTCTGGCAGGGGCTCGAAAGGCTGAACTGGGCCGTGCAGGTGCGCGACGCGCTCGGCGAGAGAAAGCTGGAATAGGATCACCTATACAAGTGTGGGAGGTTGAAAGGCCCCGCCGCCGCCATCCACAGGTCGAGGTCCGTCCGGATCTTCGCCTCGTCCTCCGGTTCCACCGTGAGCGAGCCTTCGCCGTATCCCGCGACGCCCCATACCGAGAGGCGCTTGCCCAGCGCATGGCGCACCCAGGGGAAGATCCCCGCCAGCGTCGAGGTCATCGTGCCCGCGCTGGCGCCCCGGTAGCCGCCGTCGCCCAGGCTGTGCGAGACCAGCAGTCCCGCCTTCCAGGCGCCCTCGGTCCAGTCCGCGCCCAGCATGCCGGTCGCGACCTCGCCGTCCACGGAGAGATCGCCTTCCCGGCCGGTGAAGCGCGTCACCGCGCCCCGGCCCCAGATCGAGACCAGGCCGCTGCCCTGCGTCGCCGCCGTCAGGGCGAAGGACGACCCGGTCAGCAGGTCGCGCTCCGTGATCGTGCGCGAGCCGAGGTCCCGGTGCTGCGGATCCGTCCCGCCGTTCAGCCAGTCCGTGAGGCTTCGACTGCGCTCCGCCTCCTGGCCCCCGGCGTCATCCTATCAAGCACACACACTTAACTCGCGGGTGATTTTGTGCGATTTATTCGGGCATGCAGATTGGCATGCGTCAGATTTCGGCAGAGACGGTAGCGTGGTTCGAGACGGCCTGCACCAGCGGGGATCTGTCGCGAACTGCGCTGGCCCACGAGCTCTGTCTCAAGGAGAACTGGTTTGGCCGCGTCGGCAGGCTGTGTCTTGCGTCGGCGCGCAAGCTTCTTCCGCGCCTGGCGGAGGAGTTGGGTGTGCGCCTGCCGGAGGCGGAGGCGATGGCGTTCGCCCCGCACGCCCGCCCCTCGCCGGACTTCGCCGACAGTTCTGTCTCGTGTTCGCTTCGGGAACTCGGTCCGCTGTCGCTTGAGCTGGTGGCGTCACCGGAGGAGCGCCGCCGCTGGGAGGCAATGATCGAGACGCATCATCCGGAGGGATGGCGCCGGCCGCCGGGAGGGCAGGTCCGGTACCGGGTTCGTTCGGAGCGGTATGGGGTGCTGGGCGGCCTTGGCTTCACTGCGGCGGGGATCCAGCTTGGGCCGTGCGACGATGTCGTCGGCTGGTCGGCCGATGCCCGCGTGGCCAACATCGGCAAGGTCAGATGTCCTGACATCGTGCGCTGCTGGATATCGTCGACAAGTAGGCAACTTCTTGCCCGGCCGAGCAATACTTGCTCTGCGTAACTCCTTGCCGTATTTGATGATGGGCAATTTAATCCGAACTGAAATCCGGGGTTGCGGTGACCGCACCAACCGTCTCAGTTCAGAAAAACCAAGGTTGCGCCGTGCGTTGAGTACTTTTCCTGGCTATCCGAAACTCGGACAGACTCCAAAGTTGGGTTCATCGAGAATTGTGCGAGTTCCGGAAGTCTGAAGGTTGTGTGCAACCATCGCTTTCTGCTGCTTCCGGGTGTTCGGGTGAAGGGTCTCGCGTCCCGGGTTCTGCGTCTGGCGACGGGTCGGATTGCCGATGACTGGGCGGCGGCCTACGGTGAGCGTCCGGTGCTGGTGCAGAGTTTCACCGGGCCGGGGCAGTCCGGCCTGAGTTACCGGGCCGCGGGGTGGAAGTGTTGTCCGCAGCTGACTTCGGGGCGCCGTTCGGGCGTGCGCCGCGCGGTCTGGCTCCGGCCGCTCGTGGAGGGATGGCAACCGGTTCTGTGCGGTGAGCCGGAGCGCGTTCTCGGCTGGTCCGGATCGATATATTGTGCGGGGGGATGGGCGGCACGGGAATACGGGCGGAGCACGCACCCTGACGGTCGGATCCGGCGTCGGATTGCGCAGATGGGTGCGGCCTGGGTCAATCGGCTTGGCGAACATCTGCCGTCGATCTTCCCGGGGCGGGCGGAGCAGACGGCGGCCTACCGGTTGCTGTCCAATGACGCGGTGACGATGGACCACATTCTGGATTCGCATTTCGAGCAGACGGTTGAGCGGTGCGGTGCCGAGCGGCTTGTGCTGGCTGTTCAGGACACGACGACGCTGAATTATGACGGCCTGTCAACGACGTCGGGCCTCGACGAGCTTGGCGGGGGCGGCAAGGGCAGCGCGGGCATCCTGGCCCATTTCGGCGTGGCGGTGAACGCGGTGGGCCGGCCTCTCGGGATGTATACGGTGGACACCGACTTCCGTCAGGCCGATGACAAGGACAGTGTCCGCTGGGTGGACGGCCTGGAGCGGGCGCAGGAACTCGCGCGCGCCTGCCCGGACAGCCGGGTGATGACGGTCTGCGACCGCGAGGGCGACTTCTGGGAGCTGCTCTCGCGTGCGGAGCAGACCGGGGCGGCATTGCTGGTCCGGGCCAGCCGGGGGACGCAGCGTCGGGTGGCGCTGGCCTCGGGCGGAGACGCGGAGTTGTGGGACCATGTGCTGGAGACGGACCCGGTGGGAGGGCGGAAGATCGAGGTGCCCGCCCGCGGGCCAATGGCATTCGGATAAGGATTTGCTGCGTTCGGATAAGAGAAACCCGTGCTTCGGGCGGTTGCCGGAAGTCGGGGGGCTGATTTTGGGTTCGGTTCAGATATCAGGCGGTGGATCGCCTGAGCCATTTGGACCGTGGCTGCTTTGATTCCCTTCTGTAGCTTCGGCCCGGCCTCTGGCGCTGTATGCACCGGGAGAGGCCGGCCATGATCCGCCTGACGGACTGGTTGACCATCTCGCTCTGTCTCAGGAAGATGGCTTCGATCTCCCGTCCGACCAGACGCAGGCCGTTCTTGAAGTTGGTGCGCATGGCGGGCAGGTCCTCGCTGTCGCCGCGGTTGAGGTCGCTGTCGCAGCGGTTGACGAACTGGCGCGCGAGGGTGACCAGCGCGAACACCGCGTAGAGTTCCTGGCGGACGCCGCGCTCGGACTTTGCATGGAAGTGCTCGATCACGGCCTTGCTGGTTTTGTAGAGTTCCTCGATCCCCCATCGGCCATGATAGAGGTCGCTGAGTGCCGGGATGGGATAGCGGCCGCTGTCGAGCAGTGACGTGGCGAGATAGTATTCGGTGTCTCCGATGGCATACTTGGCCAGGCGGATGCGGTGGCTCGGACCGGGCGGGCCGTCCCTGGGCGGTTCGAGGGTGGCGGTCAGGTCGGTTTCCCGCGAGGCGATGAACGTGTCGAAGGCGGGGCTGGTGTTGCGGGCAATGCGGAACACGAAGTGAAGCCCGCGCTGCCAGTGGGCGAGAGCCATCGCGAACGAGAAATAGCCGCGGTCGTAGACGATGACGTCGCCTTCGGCGGCATGGTCGAGATGGGTGAGTGCAGCCGTGCGTTCGTTTTCATGGCTGAACAGGTCGAAGTCGACCGGGATCCGGTCGTTGAGCCGGTACATGGCGCTGACCATACCCTGGGGGTAGTGGGCGCCGTTGGGGATGCGGTAGCCGCGCTGTGCCAGTTTCCTCGGCAGGGTAATCTTGGATCCGTCGACGGCGAGGACCCTGTGGTCTTTCCAGAGCCGTCCGTCGGGGCTGTTGGCGAGGATCTCCCGGTGCAGGGCCCGGAACGCGCTTTCGTCGAGCTTCTCACGCGCCTCGCAGGCTGTCGAAGCCGCCGGAGGCTCGTCCTGTGGCAGTTCGACGCCTGCCGCCGCGCACTGCTCCCAGAGTTCGCACAGCGTGGCACGGTAGCCCTGCCCGCGCGGCGCGACGACGAGGCGGAGCACGAACAGCATGATCAGCAGGCTGTTGAACACGCGCCGGCGCTTCTGCCAGCGCGCATCCTCACGCTCCGCGACCGCCGTGGCGGCGGCGACGAGCGTCTCCCACCGCCGGGAGAAGCGGCGGTCGCTGGCGGCGGAACGCCCCCGTTCGGCCCGTGTCGGCGGCTTCGCGGGCGTTCCGGCGTCCCGTTCGCCGCACAGGATCTCACGGGCGCCCCCGCACAACGGCAGCACGTACACCCCCTTGACCGACCGTCCGCCGGTCGAACCAATGCGCTCCCAGTTGGCGGCGCGGTAGCACGAGGCCCTGAACCGGGTCTCGTCGACGAACGTCTCGCAGAGGACGGGGCGGAAGCCATGCAGGCGCTGCCAGTCGTCGGCGAGCCGACGCGTCGCCAGGGCGAGGGCCGAGGACGCGAGATTCTTCGAGCGCACCCAGGGAAAAACCAGGAAGCGCGAGTTGACCACCATCAGGTGCCGGCTACGGCCGCGGGCCCGGTCGCTCCATCCGATCCAGTTGTCCCGGCACGGGAGCGTCTTCGTCGCCGCCTCGAACAGCAGGCATCCCAGCTTGCGTCCCTCCCGGTCGGCGACAAAATAACGGATGTGCGCCCCAAACGGGCGTCTGTAGCCGAGGTAGTGGTGGCGGTCGACGAAGGCGTTCCACAACTGCCGCCCGTCCGTGTCGGTGACAGGCTCGAGGCGCAGCGGACGCAGGTCGGAAAGGTCGGCGCACAACGCCGGTCGCCGGTCGGAGGCAGAGGTCCAGACGGGCCCGGGCGTCATGTCCCGGACCTGGGCCTCCCGCTTCGGCGGCAGCGTCAGGATGCCATGCCGCTCCAGCGTCTCCAGAAGCTTCATGCACGCCCCGACCCTGTAGTCGCCCTTCGCCGAAACCCAGTTGAGATGCTCGCAGAGGGTCTTCGCGAGCTCGTTGCGGCTGTGGTTGGGAAATAGCACCACGGTCTTCTGGATGTCCGCAATCTGCCGCCGGGTCAGGCGGCGACCGGAAAACGTGGTCGACTTCAGGTCGGTGATTCGCGGATCCATGGGCAATTCCTGCAGCTGTTCAAGGACAGCATACGAATCGACGGGCGCTTGTCAACACCTCTGCGGAACAAAAATAATCGCACACCGATACGCCATTCATATCAACAGGTTGCCGGCAACGGGACAAATCGCCCCAAGACCGTTACACCTATCCGAATGCCATTGGCCTGCGGGGGGCCGAACCGTCGGCGCGGCCGCACGGCAAAGCTGACCCTGCGTTGCACGCCGGTGGACCTGCTTCCCCCGAAGGACCGGGAGAGTGAACCAACGGTCCGCATGATCGCCGTCTCGGCCCTTGAGGAGGACCCGCCCCGTCGCCCGGCGCTGCCGGCATCGAAGAAACGGAAAGAGAACAAACCGTTGCACTGGATGCTGCTGACCACCGAGGGCCAGGCCGACCTCGACACCGCCCGCACGGTGCTGCGCTGGTACGAACTGCGCTGGCGGATCGAACGGTTCTTCCATGCGCTGAAGGTCGGCACCCGCATCGAGGACCGCCGCCTCGACGAGGCCGACGACCTGCGCAAGTGTCTCGCCTTTGACGCGATCACCGCCTTCCGGGTCTGGGACCTTTCCCTCCTGGCCCGCGAGAGGCCGGACGACCCGGCCAGCCGACATGTCACCGAGGACGACATCCGCGCACTCTGTGCCCTCGCCTCCCACCATCGCTTCAAGGTCCCCCGGGGACCGCCGGACATGACCATCGCGGGCTTCGTCGTGCTCACCGGCGGCCTGGCGGGCTTCCATCCCTCGAAGCGCCAGCCGCTACCCGGCACGCAGAAGCTCTGGGAAGGCGTGAAGTTCCTGTCTCATGCCGTCATCGCCATCCAGGCCATGCAGGAATGGAACAGGACAAAACCGAAAGGAGAAAACACGGAGTTAAGAGTGATAGATTGATAGGCGCCGCGGTGTCGGGAATCTTGCCGGCCTCCTGAAGGAGTTCGGCGCGAAGGGCAGCTTCTACGTGCCGGGCGGCGTGATGGAGGCCTATCCCTGGATCGTGCCGGGACTGTTGGAAGCAGGGCACGAAGTAGGACTGCACGGCGTCCACCACGAACGAATGGAGACCCTCGACGACGATGCCTTTTGCTCTGCAATGGAGCGCAGCCTCGCGATCCATTGCTCGCAAGGGGGAGCGGTGCCAGTCGGGTTTCGCTCGCCTGCCTGGGAGCTCGGGCCCGGGCAGGTTGCGCTCCTGGAAGACTCCAGGATCGCGTATGACAGCTCCCTGATGGGTTTCGAGCATCCGTACAGGATCGGGAATATCGTTGAGGTTCCGGTCCACTGGAGTGTGGATGACGCGATCTTCTATCGGTATTTCGGGGATGCGCGGGACACAAGGCCGCCGACCGGACCGAACCGGCTTCTTGAAGACTGGACCTGGTCGTTCGACGCGATTGTCGAGACCGGCGGCCTCTTCATGATCACGGTGCATCCCTGGATGTCGGGCCGGGCACCCCGGATCGCGATGCTGCGGCGCCTCTTCGACCACATCTCCCGCAAGGTGGATGTCTGGTGGGCGACGGCCGGGGAGGTTGCGGACTGGCATCGATCCTCCGCCAATGCCGACCGATTCAACGTGGCTCCGGCGCCGGTCGATACCGACATCTGATGGCCGCGCTGCTCCAGCTGCGGAACCTGAGTGCGCCGTGGAAAGGCGCGTTTTCCTGGTGGGTGCGAATCCCACCCAGCAACTGTCCTTCCGGCTGGTAGCGGCCGGAGCGGTTCGTGGAGGTAACGACATGGACTGAAGCACTCCGGAGAGAAGGGCTGCGTTGAGCAGCTCAGCGACCATGCAGGCCGGAGCGTGAAGCGAACGCCGAGCAGGCCTCGAAACAGGCAACGCGGGGGCCGACCCTCCTTGGGTTAGGGGAAGGCCGATGGCGGTTTGGGAAGAGAAGCGACACATGCACCAGACCGCGCCCGCCGGGGTAGTGGCGCCAGCATGCATGGAAGATGGAAGACGCGGCAACACGGGAAGCCCTGTCGGTGATGTGCACGCATCAACCGGACCCCCGTGAGGGGCAGGCTGGGCCGGCAGGGTGGCGGAGGGGTCCGTACTACTGGCGACGCCGAGTAATACCGGTCGAGGAAAGGGACCCCAGGTGAGGAAGGATGTTGAAGGGCGACAGGTATCGGGAGTGGCATGGCCTATTACCCCGGAGAATGCCGGAGAGCCTGGACGCATCACATGCGGAAGTGAAGGGCGGGTCCCCGGCGGCGGTGGTTTCTCCGGCGTCCGAGGTCTCGGACCATCAAGGCGTCGACAGGCTTGCTGGCAGGCGAGGCCGCAGCCACAGTCAAGGCGGGAGCCGTGCAGCTCCTCGCGGCCGAACCCATGCGGCCAAGACCCTTGCTGTTGCTGGAACTCGTCGCCCGTGTGCGAAGTGCATGATCCCACTGGAGAGCCCGGTGCCGGAAATCGGCACGCCGGGTTCGGGGAGCGGGGGACTGGAAACGTAGCCAAGGGAGCCGGACTGAGGCCCGTCGCGAAAGCGCCGGAACTGCCACCGGACCCTACCGCGGGCGCGCCAGCCCCCGACTCTACCCGTCGAGATCCACGGCCTAGCGGTGGTGACCGGCGTCGATCTGGAGGTTGCGGAAGGGGAAACGCTGGCGTTGGTGGGCGAGTCCGGCTGCGGAAAGTCGGTGACGGCGCTTGGCATCATCAACCTCCTGCCGGAAGGCGGTCGCCGCGTGTCGGGCAGTCTGCATTTTGCGGGGGAGGATCTCTCGGGGCTCGGAGAGACGGAGTGGCGGAGAGTGCGCGGACGGAGGATTGGCATGATCTTCCAGGATCCGTCCGCGGCGCTGGATCCCCTGATGACCATCGGGGGCCAGATCGCGGAAGCGCTCCGGCTGCGCGGACTCTCCGGGAGGGAGGAATTGCGCGCGGCGGCGCGGGAAATGCTGGTGCATGCGGGTATCGCCGAGCCCGACCGGAGACTCCGCCAGCACCCGTTCGAACTCTCCGGCGGCATGGCGCAGCGCGCAATGATTGCCATTGCGCTTGCCGCCAGTCCCGATCTCGTGATCGCCGATGAGCCGACAACGGCACTGGATGTAACAATCCAGGCGCAGATCCTGGCCTTGATGGCACAGCTGCAGGCGGAGAGCGGGACTGCGATCCTGCTCATCACCCATGACATGGGTGTTGTGGCGGAGAATTCCGATCGGCCGCGGTATTGTACGCGGGCATGGTGGTCGAGACCGGGCGAACCGCGGATGTCCTGGCAAGGCCCGCGCATCCCTATACCCGCCTGCTGCTGCGCAGCATTCCGACCTTGGAGGCGCAGCGCGGCGTTGCGCTCGACGTAATCGATGGCGTGGTTCCGGAGCCGGGCGCCTGGCCGTCTGGCTGCCGGTTCGCGCCGCGCTGTCCGTACGCGAAGGACGCATGCTGCGAGACGGTGCCGACGCTTCGCTCGATCGCCGAAAGCCGGGCCGCAGCGTGCCTGCGCATCGAGGAGATCGGCGTATGACCACGCCGCTTCTCGAGGTTCGGGATCTGTCGGTTCGCTTTCCGGTTCGAGGCGCCCTGCCCTGGATCACGCGTGCCGAGGTACGGGCGGTGGATCGAGTGAGTCTCACCCTTCGATCCGGTGAAACGCTTGGCGTCGTGGGCGAAAGCGGCTGCGGAAAGACGACGCTGGGAGCCGCGATTCTGGGGCTCCAGCTACCCACCGAGGGAGAGATCCTGTTTGACGGCCGACCGCTCCTGCCCGGGGCTCCGCCGGAAGCCCGCGACGGGATGCAGGTGATCTTCCAGGATCCCTTCGCTTCGCTCAATCCGCGTCGAAGGGTCTGGAAGAGCGTGGGTGAACCGATGCTGGTTCGGGGTGCCGACCGGGAGGAGACGCGCTCCCGCGTGGCGGAAATCTTCGCGGCCACCGGCCTGCAGCGGGGCCATCTCGACCGATTTCCACACCAGTTCTCGGGGGGGCAGCGGCCTGTCACTACCGCACAGTTGACGCAGAGATCATTGGCGAGTTTCGCGGAGCATTCCGGCCCTTCTCATCCGTTGGAGTGCGGCAGTGTCTTGCATGAGGTATGTCATTCCTGTCCAGAGTTTTGCGGTACCGGGCATTGGCTGTCGTTTGGATGGGATGAAGCCGACATATCGACCGAGATCGATGGCGAAGGTTCGGAGGTCGGGGATATAGTCGGGCGGAGCCCGGCAGCGGATCACGCGGTAGTCGTACAGGCCCAGATAGAGCATGAAGATTTCGTCTCGGGACATGATCTCGTCGGCGGGCCTGTCAGGGGTTTCCCTGGCGGCGCGATCCAGATCGAACACGCGCCACGCGGTGATGGCGTCGAACGCGAGGCACTTGCGCAAGTCCTCGGCATCGTCGAGGCGGCGGTCCTCGATGCGGGTTCCGGTCTTGAGGACGCGGAAGAACTCTTCGATGGACCAGCGCGTTTCGTACCACTGGCGGATGCGGTCGGCCCATTCGGGCGTGGCCTCGCCTTCGGAGCAAAGCAGCAGCCAGCGGAGTGGCTGGCGAGCGCCGGACGGCGGGTTGCGCTCGGCAACGAGCACGGCGGTCATGGGCAGCGTGTGCGGCGACTTGCCTTCGGGCGCGATGAGTTCGACGCGAGCGATGCGCAACGCCAGCACGGCCTTGCGCTTCTTGCGTGCCGCCCTGCCGCCCCGCGCGGAAATCTCGATGCTGCGCGATGCGCAGGGCGGGAGAGTGTCCATGTGCTTGCCGAGGTCCACCTTTTTGCCGTCCACCAGCACCTTGCGCTGTTTCGAGCGGCAGGCGCGCACCAGCAGGCCGGCGGCGGCGGGATCCTCGGCCTGGCGGGCGTACAGACCCCAGATGTCTCCCTCGCGGTCGGCGACGGAAATGACGCGGGTGTTCGAGCAGGCGTGTCCCACCGCCGCCGCCTGCTCCAGCGAGCGCAGCCAGCGGGCGCTCTCGGGCTCCTGCGCCACGCCCGGTTCCCGGGCGGCCTTGGCTTCGACGCTTTCGCGGAAGTCGCCCTCAAGCGCGCAAACGCCAAGCGGGCGCCCGCCCTGTGCCACCGCCAGCGTCGTATGCACGGGAACCCCCACGGTGCCCTTGCCGCCGCCGCCCAGCGCCGCCAGCCCGCTGGTCGCGTCGCGAAGGTTGTCGTAGTTCACCATGGTGGTGTCCTGCACCATCAGCACCACACCCGCATGCCGGCAGCGCTCCACCGTTGTCTCGCGATGCCCCTCGAGGATGTCGTCCACAGCCACCCTTTCGTTCGAAAGCAGGCGGTACGCAGCCTCCTGCGATGCACGGTCCGGAAAGATCTCCGGAAGCGGCGTTCCCGGACGCTTCTCCCAACACCGCCCCATCTCCTCGATCCGGCGCCGCACCCGCCCGTCGGGATGGGTGCCCCGGCCGAACTCGCGCTCCGCCCAATCGGCGTCGGCGCCAAGATGCAGCGATCCCATCCGCCCCGCAACCCGCTCCGGCTCCTCACACAGTGCTTCCCGCCAGCCCGCCTGCAGCGACTTCATCCACACCCGGCGCACCGGCCCCGCCCCGCGCCGGCCCGGCGGGCGTCCCGATGTCGCGCCAGCATCCTCCCAGCCCGCCGCTCGGTACGAGGTCCCGGCATGCTCGGGGCCGACATAGCTGTACGCCAGCACCGGCCGATCACCATGCCGTGCCTCCCAGTCGTCCGCAACCCGACCTGTCGCCTGCGCCAGCACATGCGAGGCAAGGTCCGCAACCCGCACCGAAGGCAGAAGCAGGAAGCGGTGGTTGTTCACCATCCGCCCCAACCCCGCGCAACGGGCTCGCGCACTCCAGCCGATATACCGGTCCCGCGCCTTCTGGTGCCAGCTCGCCGCGCAGAAGCCGATCCCACCCAAACACCCGAACCGAGACGATATCACCAGATAATTCAACGCTTTGCCGGGATGCCGCGGAACCCCCTCCGGATGGTGCGACGCCATCATCGAACGGAAGCGCCGCGAACCCTCGCGACCCTCGGCCGGTTCCAGCGACACCGTTCCCAGAGCCGATAGCGTCGTCTCCACATGCAGGTCTGGATGCGACGGCAATGCATCCCCCGCTGGCGGCGGCGCTGCCGCCGCCGGAAGCTTCAACCCCAGTTGCGACGCCAGCCTCGGCAGGATCTTCCGCGCCGACGAAACGCACGGCTCGCCCCGCGCGTTGCGCCAGTTCGCGCGAGCGCACAACTCGCTCGCAAGCGCGCTCCGGCTCGCGCCTCCCTCAAGGACCGCGCACTCAAACCACGAAAGAGTTTCCGCGCAAAACTGTCGCAAGCCAATCTGCATGCATCATGTGTGCCACACAACACAGCCCGTGTCAACAGTGTGATAGTGACAGGGCAGCGGCAGCGCCTCGCCATCGCGCGCGCTGGTGCGCCGTCCGAGGCTGATCGTGTGCGACGAGCCCGTGTCCGCGCTCGATGTCTCGGTTCAATCCCAGATCCTCAACCTGCTGAACGAGTTGCAGAAGGAATTCCGCCTCGCGTACATCTTCGTCTCCCATGACCTTGCGGTCGTAAAGAACGTGTCCGACCGGATTGCGGTCATGTATCTCGGCAAGGTAGTGGAGTCCGCCCCAGCCGAGCGCCTGTTCGAGGCTCCCGGGCAGCCCTACACGAGGGCGCTGCTCGACGCCGTGCCGCGGATTGCTCCGGGTTCAAGCCGGAGCACCCGGCGCTTGCTGGAGGGCGAACTACCGAGTCCGACGGAGCAATTCATGGGCTGCCCGTTCCGGTCCCGCTGTGCGCTTGCCGCCGAACTCTGTGCCCACACGCTGCCGCCTGTCGTGGATCTCGGTGGGGGGCAGACGGCGCGCTGTCATCGAGCCGGCGAAGCGTCCGGGCTGCGGTGAGCGAGCAGGAACAACGCGATGCCGCCTGAACCGGCGGATCTCGTCGTTGCTTCGAACCCTGGCTCGGCCCTCGCGGGCATTCCCGGATGGCCGCCGCCAACTCTCCTTCGAACCGCATAGAAAGGAGCACGCTCGGCCGGTTGCCCCGAGTCCGGTGGATCGCAGGATCGGGAAGGTGCGCCGGCGTTGCGGACCTGGGCATCCATATCGACCGCGGGCTCCGGGCAGGAAGCGCCGGCGGGTTGGCTCCGGAGCTGAGACGGCGGATCATCTCTTCGGACCACCTGCATTACCTATATCTCATCAGACATAAAAACATAAGTATTGATGCATGCATTCCATTCAAACATTTTCGTATTGCCCTCCGCTGTGTGCGCTTGCATTGGCAGCCTTTCCGAGGAAGGCCCAGGACCGGAGAGATGGGCCACCGATTCCGGTGGCAGTGGATTTCGCTTGCAGGGCGGTGTGGTCCGACCCGGAGAAGCGAATCGAGTCGGGACTGAGCGAATGGGAAGGTGCAAACGTGATCAAAGCGCTCTGCGCCGTAGCCTGACATGTTGAAGCGCGCTTGCCTTGGCGTCCACCATTGAGGGACACCGCGGCGGAACTGGGGGCGCGTCACAAAAGCAAGAGGTAGACCGGTCGGTCGCCGAGTGCTGCGCTTCCGGCTCCCTGCTGGGTTGGCGGGTTTCTCGCGACCCGGTTTCCTTTCGCATTCGCCGCCGAAAAACGCCGACCCGTGTGTCCCGTGGATTGATGGTTCGCTATGCGGCCTTGATCCCGGAATGGGCCTCGCCTACGCTTCTCGGCGGCGGGCACTGGCCTGCCTCTCAACGCAATCCGACGATGGGGATGCCCGGGGACCTATCGAGGGGATCGAAGGTGGATGTCCATCTGCCTCGGCATTCCGCTCGGTCCCGTGTCGCTGTGGTTGGCACATTGTCTGGCCACGAGCGCGAAATTCAGCCGGACAGTGTTGCGCCAGCGCCGGATCCCATATTGTGGTGCTCCGGGATCGGAACTGCGACGACTTCGAAACCCGCAATGGAGATGGCAATGCCAGATAAAGTCCACGCCAACCTGCTCGAAGAACTGCGAAAGATCGACACGCCAACGATTTGCAACGCGATGGAAAGCGTCGCGCCCGAACGGCGTGGATACGGCTACACGACCAAGCCGCTGTTTTGCCTTCGTCCGGACTTGGGGCCGATGGTCGGGTACGCGCGCACGGCAACGATCCGCTCCGAAGTGCCGCACGGACATTCTCCCGAAGAGATTCGCCAACGTCTTGTGGAGTATTACACCTACGTGGAAAGGGGCGGACCGCTGCCATCCATCATCGTGGTTCAGGACATGGGCGAGTCCGTCGGCAAGGGCAGTTTCTGGGGAGAGGTGTTCACCAACGTGCACAAGGGTCTCGGCGCGGTGGGCGCTCTCACGAACGGGTCGATCCGCGATCTGCCCGATGCGGCCGAGGGATTTCAGATGCTTGCAGGCATGGTCCTGCCGTCCCACGCCTGGGTGAATGTACGTGAGTGGGGCGTGGGGGTAACGGTGCACGGCATGGAGGTCGCGGATGGCGATCTGATCCATGCCGATCAGCACGGAGCGATTGTCATTCCGCATGATGCGGCCGCCGCGCTGCCGGCCGCCGTGAAATTGGGCGCCAGGCGGGAACGGATCATGATCTCCGCGGCCAAGGAACCGGGATTCTCGGTGGAGATATTCGCCCGGAAGTGGGAAGAAATGGCGGCAGTCCGCTCTGTAGACGAGGGACCAGACACGACGGGATAACCGCGCGTTCGGAGTTCGTGCGGGCCGCTACTGTATTCAGGCCGGTCTGGATGGGCCTTCAGGGCCGCGCTGGCGGTTCGCCTTCTTTTCTTTCGGGAGCCAGCGGGGAGGGCGGGGCATCCGGCCGTCAAACATGTACCCATGGAACAGAGAGCCATTCGCAGCCGTGTTCGGCGACGGCCATTCAGCCGGGACCGCCATGCGTGCCGAGCTACCCCGAGTGCCTTCCCACCCGCCGCGCAGCCACGTTCCGTGCCCCGGTAGCGGGGTGCCGGGTCCTATCCGCGTATTGAGCCTGCTCGCCAGAACTACAGGATAGCGTTTTTGCTTGCCAGTCGATTCATTCAGGAGCTTGGTCCCACAGCACCGCGACCCGTAGTCGGATAGACGAGCGCAAGCGAACGGCAAGCCTCTGTCGCCGATGACCACGGGGTTCCGGGAACGGCGCGCGGGCCAGCGGACCCGAAGCGCCGTCGATCACCGGCACATCGGTCCCCGCAAGGGCCAGGATGCGGCCGCGTTCTCGGTCGTCGTCCGCAGCCCCACATTGCCCGCCAGCATCGTCAGACCCAGCACCTCAAACGCCGGACATCGCAGTGCGCAAAGGATCGCGACTGCATCGTCGATGCCGGGGTCGGTGTCGATGATGACGGGCATCGGCATCGGTCACGCCCCGCTTCCGGGAGGTGTCGGACAGCCCGCTACCGGGCAAAGCGATCAAGGATCCGCACCCAGGACCGCGTCCCGTGCACATAGCTCGACAGATCGTATTTCTCGTTCGGCGCATGAACCCGGTTGTCGAATCGCGCGAAGCCCACAAGCAAGGGATCGAGCCCCAGCCGACTGCGGAAATCCGCCAGGATCGCGATCGAGCCGCCGGTGCCGGCAATCGCCGCCCTGCCCCATTCGTCCCGAAGCGCATCCAGCGCTTTGTGCAGCATCGGGGTGTCCACCGGCATCGCGACGGGGGAGGCGCGGCCCAGAGCGGTGAACTCCACACTGCAATCGGGTGTCAGTTGGGCACGGATGTGATCCCGCAGGGCCGCGCGGACGGTTTCGGGGTCCTGGTCGGGGACCAGGCGAAAGCTGACCTTGGCGTGGGCCTTGCCGGGGATCACCGACTTGAACCCCTCGCCGCTGTAGCCGCCCCAGAAGCCGTGCACCTCGAAACACGGTCGGGACCAGCACTGTTCCAGCACCGAACGGTCCGTCTCGCCCGCAGGCACCGATAGGCCGACGCCGCCCAGAAATCCCCCGTCGTCGAACGGCAACGTGGTCCAGCTGGCGCGGACCTCCTCGGGTAGCTCGCGCACGTCGTCGTAGAAGCCCGCCACGGCCACCGAGCCGTCGGGGGCGCGGCAGCTTGCCAGCACATCCGCCATGACCTGCAGCGCATTGCGCGCGGCGCCGCCGAATATGCCGGCGTGTAGGTCGCGGTTGGCTGCGGTGATCGTGAACTCCTCTGCCATCATCCCGCGCATCATCGTGGTGATCGCCGGCGTGTCGTGGTCCCACATGTCGGTGTCGCAGACCACGGCCACATCGGCGCGTAATTCGTCCGCCGTCGCTTCCAGGAAGGGTCCCAGCGAGGGGCTGGCGATCTCCTCCTCACCTTCCAGCAGTACGGTCACCCGGCAGGGTAGCGCGCCGGTCGCGGCCTTCCAGGCGCGGCACGCCTCGATGAAGGTCATGAAGGCGCCCTTGTCGTCCGAGGCGCCGCGCCCGGTAATCCAGGTCTCGCCATCCGGCTGCTTTACCAGCGCGGGCGCGAAGGGGTCGGCGTCCCACATGTCCAGCGGAACGGCGGGCTGCACGTCGTAGTGGCCGTAGAACAGAACATGCGGGGCGCCGTCGGGCGCGCTGGTGTCGTGGCCCACGACCATCGGGAGGCCCTGAGTGTCGCGGACCGAGGCGTCGAAGCCCATCGACGACAGATCCGCCGCCAGCCAGTTCGCCGCGCGCTGCACGTCGGGCGCATGGGCGGCCTCGGCCGAGATCGAGGGGATTGCTACCAGCTCCAGCAGCCGGGCGAGGCCCGCGTCGAGGCCGGTGTCCGCCGCTGCGAGCGCGGCGTCTAGGTGGGATACTGCGTCACTCATCGCGTTTTCTCCTTCCGATGTTGTTTTACAGCGTCGAGACGCGTCATGCGGGCGCCCGTCGGTCAATTTCGGTCATTTCGGCGCGTAAGCAGGCCGCGATCTGTCCGGCGTCGCGCAGCACCTTCCTGCGGTCCAGGGTCAGAACGTCCCGATCCCGCATCAGCCAGCGGCCGCCGACCATGACGTCGCGCACGTCGTCGGGCATCGCGGCGAAGACGAGGGTGGCAAATGGGTCGTAGACAGGTTGCAGGCGCGGGGCGTCCAGCGAGATCCGCACGACGTCGGCGGCCTTGCCGGGTTCGAGCGAGCCGGTCAGCCCGTCGAGACCCAGCACGCGCGCGCCCTCGATCGTGGCCATGTGGATGACGTCGCGGGCGGGCATCGGTTTGCAACTGTGCCCCAGGAGTTTCTGAAACATCGAAACCGGCCCGAATTGAGAGAAGAGGTCAAGCGTGTTGCCACTCATCGGGCCGTCGGTGGCGATGCCCACCGGGATACCGGCGGCGCGCATCGCCTCCACCTGGGCGATGCCGCGGCCGGCCTTGGCGTTGGACCGGGCATTATGGGCGACGCGAACGCCCGCCTCGGCCAGGCGGGAGATTTCGGCCGCATCCAGATAGAGGCAATGCGCGGCGATTAGCCCGTCGCGCAGAAGGCCCGCGCGGTGCACCACCTCCACCGGACGGCAGCCATGAGTGCGGCTTGCCCAATCCATCTCGGACGCCATCTCGGCCAGGTGAATCTGAACCGGCACGCCCGGATGCGCGTCGGCCCAGTCCGCGACCCGCCGCAGGACGGGGATATCCGTGGAATAGGGCGCGTGGGGGGCGACGGAGGGCACGATTCTGGGGTGGCCGCGGAATTCCACGGCGAGCGCCTCAACCAGGGCGAACCCTTCGTCCATCGTCGCATGATCGGGCGGGTCGAATTCGGCGAGGGTCTGGCCCACCACGCCGCGCAAGCCCGCAGCGTCGAGGACCCGGCCCACCTCGGCCTCGAAGTAAACCATGTCGGCGACCGTGGTGACGCCGGCGCGGATCGATTCCCAGGCGGCCAACGCGGTGCCTGTGCGCACCATCTCAGGCGTGACGAACTTTCGCTCCATCGGCAGAACGTAGCGGAACAGGCGGTCGTCCACGTCCTCGCCCAGACCGCGGAACAGGGTCATGGGCAAATGGGCGTGCGGGTTGACCATGCCGGACATCACGATGTCGCCGCCCGCGTCGAGGATCTCCGCAGCGTCGGGACCGGGTCCCGGACCGGCCGACACGATGACCTCGCCCGCGCCCGCGACGTGACCGCCGTCGATGACGGGCATACCGGGGGTGCAGGGCAGAAGCGTGGCGTTGCGGATCGTCAGGTCCGTCATGAGGCCGCCTTGGGGGCGAGAATGGTGCATTGCTCGGGCTCGGGAACCAGGCGTACGGTCTCGCCACCCTCCCTCGGCTGGCCAAGCGGGCCGGAAGCGACGAGATGGCCCGCGGGCGTCTCGGCCTGGTAGTGATACGCACGGCCCACATAAGTGCGCAAGCCCAGGCGAGCCGGGATGCCGTGATCGCCGTACAACACCCGCAGCCCGTCTGGGCGGGTGGCCAGAGTGAACCGGTCGGGGATCGGACCCAAGTCGTCCTCAGACAGCGTCATGTCGATGCCGCCCGCGCCCTCGGCAGTGATACGGCCGGCGTCTCGGGCGGAGACGGTCAGGGGGATCAGGTTCTCGAACCCCACGAAACGGGCGACGAACGCGTTGGCGGGACGACTGTATAGCGTCTCCGGGCGGTCGAACTGGCGGATGCGGCCGGCCTCCATGATCGCCACGCGGTCGGAGATCGAGAACGCCTCCTCCTGGTCGTGGGTGACGAAGATTGCCGTCGTCCGGTTGGCACGCTGCAACTCGCGGATCTCGACCCGCATCTCGACGCGCAGCTTGGCGTCGAGGTTCGACAACGGCTCGTCGAACATCAGAAGCGGCGGCTCGATTATCAGGGCGCGCGCCAGGGCGACCCGCTGCCGCTGACCGCCCGACAGCGCGCCCGGCAGTCGTCCGGCCAGGGCGGACAGGCCAACGCGGTCCAGCATCTCGCCCGCCCTGCGCCCCCGCTCGGCCCCGCCCAGCCCCCGCTGTTTCAGCCCGAAGGCCACGTTGTCGCGCACGGTCAGATGCGGGAACAGCGCATAGTTCTGAAACACCAGGCCGATGTTGCGCTTGTGCGCCCGCAGGCGGGTCAGGTCGGTATTGCCCAGATGGATGGTGCCTGCGGTGGGCTGCAGGAATCCCGCCACGAGGCGCAGGGTCGTGGTCTTGCCGCAACCCGAGGCTCCTAAAAGCGACACCAGTTCTCCCGCGCCAACGTCCAGCGACAGATCGTCGAGGACCTTGGTGGCGCCGTAATGCGCGGTGAGGTTCCGAAGGGTCAGCGGCGTGGTCATTTGGCGAGGAACGTCAGGCCGAGGGTGCGTTCGACCACCGACATGACGATGACGGTCAGCACCATCAGCAGGACCGAGACCGAGGCGATAACCGGGTCAAAGAATTGTTCGACATGTGCGAGGATCTGGATCGGCAGGGTGGAAATGCCCGGCCCGGTCAGGAACAGCGACACCGACACGTCGTTGATCGAAGTGATGAATGCCAGGATGAATGCCGCGATGACGCCCGCCTTCACATTGGGCAGGACGATGGTGAAGAAGGTCTTGATCGGCGGGCTGCCAAGGCTGACGGCCGCCTCTTCGATGGTGAAGTCGAACGAGGCGAGAGAGGCCGAGATCACCCGCACCGCATAGGGCAGGACCAGAAGCGTATGCCCGACGATCAGCGTCGAGACCACCGGCAGCCCCGCGCCCACCTGGATCGAACGCAACAGCGAGAAACCCAGCACGATTTCAGGGACCAGTACCGGCAGGACGAACAGCGTCGACAGCCAGCCAGGCAACTGCACCCGGTAACGGTTCAGCGCATAGGCCGCCGGAATGCCGATCAAAAGCGCGCAGGAGGTCGAAACGGTTGCGACCTGAAAGCTCGTCACCATGGTGCGGCGGAAGGCCGACATCTCGAAGATGCGCTCGAACCAGTGCAGCGTCAGCCCCTGCGGCGGAAAGGTCAGATAGCCCGTGTCCGACAATGCGGCGCCGATCACGATGACCAGCGGTCCGATCAGGAAGAAATAGACGAGGGCCGCGAATGCGAACAGCGTGGGATGAAGGCGGCCCGTCATGTGGTCATCGGGTTCAGGCGCTTGGCGATCCGCGTCATGCCGATCACCACGGCCAGCGTCACTGCGACCATAATTGCCGCGACCGTCGCCGCGCCATCCCAGTCGAAGGCGACCATGGCGCGCTGGTACAGGAACGTGCCCATCATCATCTGCTGATCGCCGCCCAGAAGCTGCGGCGTGGCAAACGACGTGAACGACCCGGTGAACACCAGGACCGCGCCGACGATGAGGCCGGGCACGGCGAGCGGAAAGATCACCTGCCGGAAGGTCTGGGCCGGCGTGGCGCCAAGGGATTGCGCGGCCTCGATCACGTCGTCGGGAATGTTCTCCAGCACGCCAATTATGGTCAGGACCATCAGCGGGACGAACAGATAGACCATTGCGACGATGACCGAACCCTGGGTGTAGACCATCGTGAAGGGCGCGCCCTCGACGCCGATCCAGACCAGGAAGTCGTTCAGGATCCCGTTGCGCCCCAGGATGATGAGCCAGGCGAAGGACCGGACAACCACGCCCGTCAGCAGCGGGAAGACGGCCAGGATGATCAGGACCGACCGCCAGCGTGGCGGGGCGCGGCTGACGGCATAGGCCGTGAAGAAGCCGATCACCAGCGACAGGGCCGTCGTGATCAGAGAAATCTCCAGCGTCCGCCACAGGACGGTACGGCGGAACCCGCTTGCCAGGAAGGCGGCGTAAAGGTCAAACGGTCCGCCGCCCGCAGTGAAGGTCACGGCGATGGTGGCCGCCACCGGCAGCACAAGGCACAAAACAACCAGCGCCGTCGCCGGCGCCGCCATCGCCCATCCCTTCAATCTATGCAATATGCCCCGCGTTCCGGGTGTCGGCGGGGCGCGGTAAAGCGCCCCTAGAATAGCTTAGCTGCCAAAGAGCTCGTTCCAACGGTCGATCCACTCGGGCTTGGCGGCGTTCATTTTGGCGTTGTCAATGCGCTTGAGCCCGTTGACCATCTCGGCCCCGTAGGTCCAGAGCTTCGCCGCCGCGGGCGTCAGTTCGACTGCGGTCTGGACCGGCGCGTCGACGCCGTTCTCGCCCAGGGTCTCCTGCAGCCCGGGGTCGAGGACGAAGTTGATGAACTCATGCGCCCGTTCGACGTTCACGGCGCCGGTAGGGATGTTGATCGTGTTCATTGTGGCGATGTCGCCATCCTCCAGCTCCGCCCAGACGACCGTCGGCACGGCCTCCTGGAGACGGCCGAGCGCGAAGTCCTGCGCGAGGCTCACGCTGATCTCGCCGGTCGAGAAGAGGTTGATCACCTCCGACCCGGTGTTGTAGTTCTTCAAGACGTTGGGCTTCAGCTTTTCGATCTCGGCGAAGGCCGCGTCGGGATCTTCAAAGGCGTTCACCCCGGCCTTATCGCCGGCTAGCACGACGACCATCGGCCCGGCGGTGGTGGTAATGCCGGGAAGGGAAATCTTGCCGGCCAAATCCTCGCGCCACAGATCGGCCCACGAAGTGATGGGCTCGCTGACCTGCGCGGAATCGTAGACTATGCCGACGCGGCCCAGGGTATAGGCGGGGCCATACTCGCCCATTGGCGCCTTGGCCATCTCGTAGACGCCGTCGAGATTTGGCAGTTTCGAGCGGTCGACCGTCTGAAACAGCCCCATTTCGATCCCGAGTTGCGCGAAGCTGTCGGGCAGGTAGATCAGATCAACCCCCTTGCCGCCCCGGATCTCGATCTTGCTGATCCGGTCGGCGCTGTTGCCGGTCTCGAAGATGATCTCGCAGCCGCACTGTTCCTGGAACGGCTCGACGATGTACTCGTTCAGCTTGTCGCCATTGAAGCCCCACCAGGAGACGACGAGTGTCTCGGCACGAACGGACACTGGCAACGCCGCAAGCATCAGCGCCACGGCGAAAGATCTTAAACATCTCGTCATCATTGATTTGGCTCCCTGTCGGCGAAGTTCTTGTCGAGGCGGTTTCAGTTCTCCGCCTTTCTTCGCGAAATTTAGCGCATTGGTTGGTTTTCTTCAAGCGGGCCCGGCCCGTTCGCAGGACAAACTCATTCTCTGTCGTCGGATCCGTGAGCGCCCTGGAAGGCGTCGAGCGGAGCGTTTCCGGTTTGTCGCTGGCCTGTCGTGGATTGATCGGAGTGTGCGACAGGGCGCTGAATGGAGTTTCTGGCGCACGGCCGCGGTGTTGGGAATGGATTGGCCGGCGCTCGGTGGCTTTCGGAAGTGGGCTGTGCTGGGAAGCGGCTTTCCGAGATGGGGTCAAGTCTTACGTGGGCGTTTGGTGAGCATGTGCTTCAAGGCATCGTCGCGGTGCCACTCGAAGTGGTCGGTTGCGGCGGGGACGCGGTCGAAGCCTGCAGTGAGGATGATTGCGAGGGCAAGGTTGCTGAAGGCAGTGTTGTTTGCCGGGCCGTGGCCGGAGCGCTTCAAGCAGGCGTCCTCCCGGAAGGCGGTATCGCGTCGGCGGTGGTTCGTGTTTTCGATGGCCCAATGTCCTGGGTTGAGGGAGAGGAGACGCTGTGGCGATGCCTCTGCATGGGAGAGCGAGGTGATCCTGCAGGCATGTTCGATGGAGGTGTTGCCGGATCGGGCGTGCTTTCGCTCGCGGGATTCGACGATGTCCTGGAGGTTCCAGTCGAGGCGGCTTGTTCGGAGCAGGTAGGCTCCGGCGCTGACGTCGGCTTGTTCGCGGGAAGGACGCACCCGGGTTCCGCCGGTTCTCTTTCTGGGTCTGAAGGAGGGCGCATGAGAATGGTCGCTGGTTTGCCTTGCACGGAATATTCGGCGAATGTCGGGCCTGTTGGCGGCCCGACGGGTAGCGCGACCGATTTGGGAAGCGCCCCCGCTCTCAATTCCCGATCCGTTCCGGCTTCACCCCACGGAATTCACCGGGATCCTGCCAGTTCAGGAAAATCGCGAACCCGGCAGCAGATCGGAATCGAACGTGCGGTCCGTGGCCGAAATACCCCACAAGGGTGCGGCGATCACTCGCCTTCGTTGAAAATGTATCCTATGGCGCAAGCTCCTGGTCTCGGGATTGCGACCCTTGGAGATATTCGTCGATTGCGATTGCCGCCGCCTTCAGATGTTCAGTCATGGCCGCCTCGGCTTCGGCGGGAACACCGTTTTCGAGGGCGTCGATGACTTCCTTGTGTTCCCGTTGTGATGCCGCGCGCCGGTCGGATGACCTGAACGGAGTTCTCTGAAACGGTGCGATGCGCAACCGGCAATATTCGACGGCATCTCCGAGATCTCGGTTTTGTGTGGCGTCGATGATCGCACTGTGGAATTTTCGGTTTTCCAGAGCGTATCCGTCCGCGTCGCCCGCTTCGTGGCAGTTCTCGCACGCGGCATGAATCCTTTATTCCCTGTATCTGGCCGATCACGGGTATGCTGGACAGACCTTCATGCACGGCCTGCCCAATAACAATTACGTGCACCGACCCTGGCACCTGCTGGCACCTGCCCGAGCATTGCCACGTCACGAACTGGGCAACAGCGCAGATGTGCCGGACGATCAAGCGGCGCGACCCGACGCGCCCGTCCTTCTGGACGCTCTCTTACGAGGCGCCGCATCCGCCGCTCGCGCCGCTGCAGCACTACATGGAATTCTACCGCCAATTCGAGATTGAGCCGGCGCTGGAGGCCGATTGGGCCGACCCGGCGGGCAATCTGCCCCATGCGCTCAGGGCGGTCCGCAACTATTACGCCAGACTCGACAGTCCCGCGCTCGACGAGATGAAACGTGCCTAATTCGCGCTCTGCACGCATCTCGACCACCAGCTTCGTGCCGTTCTGGGAACGCTCAGGGAAGAACGACTGCTCGACAACACCATTGTGCTTTTCTGCAGCGACCATGGCGAGATGCTGGGCGACTTCGGGTTGTTTGCCAAGCGAAATTACTACGAGAGCTCGGCACGAGTGCCGATGATCCTGATGGGCCTCGCGGATGATCCCGGAATCAAGCCCGGCACGACCGACAATCGGCTTGCCGGGTTGCAGGACGTCATGCCGACGCTTCTCGACATGGCCGGGATCGAGGTGCCGGAGACCTGCGACGGTATTTCCATGCTGGGCAACGCCAAACGTGAATTGCTCTACGGAGACGTTCTCGAGAACAACAGCGCCGTGCGCATGATGCACGATGGTCGGCACAAGCTGATCTGGTATCCGGCGGGCAACAGGGGTCCAGCTCTTCGACCTGGAGGCCGATCCGGACGAATTGACCGATGTCGGCGACAATCCGGACTACGGGGAAGTGCGCGCGCGGCTGGAAGCCGCGCTCGCGGCAGCCTGCTATGGCAGGGACATCGAAGACGGCTGGGTCAGGGACGGGAGGCTCGAGGGTTACGATCCCGGGCCCTGCGCCGCAAGACCCGACCGCAGCTTCTCGGCGCAGCGCGGCTTGCAATATCCGCAACCTCCCGCACGCAGCGTCCCCGACAATATCGGGTTTCCGGAGTAACCGGAATGAAGATGATGGGGGAAATGGCAGTGGAATGGCAGCCTTGACCAGGTCAGGATGCTGCATGCCCCGCAGGGATGTTGTCGAACCGGAGCCGGTTGCGGCAACCGGGATTGATGCCGGGCAAGGTCACCCTCTTCCCGTTCACGTCGTCAGGATTCCGGGCGGCGAGGCCCTGCTCGGCACTGGCGACCCCAAGATCCCGCTCGATGAAGAAGGACCCTGCCGCAGGCGCCGGATCCGGCCCTTTCACATGATGACGACAACGGTCACCAACGAAATGTTCGCTGCATTTGTCGATGCCACGGACTACGTGACCGAGGCCGAGAGGTTTGGCTGGTCGTTTGTCTTCTTTGCAAGCTTGCCGGATCGGGGGAAGACCCTTGAAAGGCTGCCCGGGGCCGAGTGGTGGTGTCGCGTGGATCGGGCGTCCTGGCGTCTGGTCGACGGGCCCGGCTCGGAGGCGGACTGGCATCCGGATCATCCTGTCGTGCATGTGTCCTGGAACGATGCTGTTGCGTTTGCGGATTGGGCCGGCGGACGGCTGCCGACCGAACTGGAATGGGAGCATGCCGCGCGTGGCGGACTGGGCGACGCAACGTACCCATGGGGTGACCGGGAGCCTGACGACTTGTCGTTTCAGGCCTGCAATATCTGGCAGGGCGTCTTTCCGCACAACAATACCGGACACGACGGATATCCTGCGACCGCCCCGGCGCAGTCGTTCGAACCGAATGGCTATGGACTTTACAACATGTGCGGAAATGTCTGGGAATGGACAAGTGAACCGTACAAGGTCCGGTCCCGGTCCAGACCGGCAAGGGCGCATGCGAAAAAGATGCGCGGCGCCAAGGTCTTGAAAGGCGGGTCGTTTCTTTGCCACAAGAGCTACTGCCATCGCTACCGCATCGCAGCGCGCACCGGCACGACGCCGGACTCGACGACGCCCCACCAGGGATTTCGGTCGGTCTTCGACCTCCAGGATGCCGTGGTTGCAGGATGACTCATGAAACCGAGCAAACCCAATATCCTCATTGTCTACCCCGACCAGATGCGCTACGACGCGATGAGCCCCTCCGGCAATCGGATCGTCAAGACCCCTCATCTTCAGCGTCTTGCAGATGAGGGTGTCACCTTCGACAACGCATTCACATCCTGCCCGCTTTGCTGCCCCTTCCGCGCCTCGATGATGACCGGGAAATATCCGCAGGGCCACGGCATGGTTCAGAACCACTTCCCGTTGCGCGCCGACCAGGAGTTTCTGGGCGAGCGGATGAAAGAGGCGGGCTATCAGACGCTCTATGTCGGGAAATGGCATCTGGATGGGGGGCCGAAGCCGGGCTTCGTGCCGCCACAGCGCCGGTTCGGCTGGGATCGTTTCGTCGGGTTCAACCGCGGGCACAATTATCTCGATGGCATCTTCTACCTCGACACCGACCAGCCTTACCGGACCAGACGCTATGAACCGGACTGTCAGACGGACCACCTGCTCGAGTTCATCGACGAGGCGCTTGCCGACCCGTCCGGCAAACCCTTCATCGGTTACATCTCCTATGGCGTCCCGCACCATCCCAATGTCATGCCCGAACACTGGCGCAAGATGTACGATCCGTCGGAAGTCGAAATCCCCGCCGGTCGCCTTTCGATGGAGGAGCAGGCCCGGGTTCAGCGGGAAACGCTCAAGTTCGACTGCCGGGGAAATCGGAAAGCGGCGCATACGAGCAGGTGTTCACACAATACGAAGCCGCCGATGGAGCCCGAGACCGAGGAGGAACTCCGCACCTTCATCGCCGAGTATTACGGCATGATTTCCTGCATTGATCACAATGTGGGCCGGATCCTCGACCATCTCGACAAGCGGGGGCTCGCGTCCGACACCATGGTCATCTTTCTGAGCGACCATGGCGACATGCTGGGCGAGCACGGCTACTTCTGCGGCTTCAAGCAGCAGGGCTACCGTGCCTCGATGCAAGTTCCGCTCATCGTCCGCTACGGGGCCCGTTTCGAAGGGGGCCTCCGCGTCGACGAATTGATCGACGTCGGCGTGGATACGCCTGTGACCCTGCTCGATCTCGTCGGCGCAAAGCCGTTCTCCGAAGCTCACGGGGTGAGCTACCTGCCGCTCCTCGATGGCGGAGGCGATCCTGTGCGCACCGCGGTGATGTACCAGGGCTTCCGCATGGACGACGGTGCGAAGGGCGAGTTCCGCCCCGTCCCGGAACGCGGCATACGGACCCATGACTGGCTATACGTCCGCCAGCCCGAGCGGCGGAAACTCCTGTTCGATCAGCGTGCCGACCCGCAGGAATTGAACAACCTCGTAGACGACCCCGGCCACGCCGCATTGATGGACGCACTCGATGCCCGGATTGCAGAACATCAGACATCAGGACTTCCGACAATTTACCTGACGTGCTGGCACGGCTACAGCGGTGTTTGCAATAGAAGCGTTCGCGTTCCAGCAGGTCATTCGGAACCGTAGGGCAACTCGTCACCGCGATTTGCCAGTCATTGAGTTCCAGCAGCTTCGAAAAGGAAAGCAGTTCACAGCAGGTGCATTTCTCTCTCAGAAATACTCGGAAATTCAACCCCTTAGGTTGCGCTCTGGCAAGCTGTATCAACGTTACGTGTCGTGATGTCTGAACATATGAAAGCCACCGGTGACGATTGGGATCTCCACGCGGATTTTCCGCCGCCCGACTTCCTGACTCACGAGGCCGCCCAGAAATACCTTGAAGAGGAGCTGTTGCCACGTGCCGTGCTCGTGGACTGAGAACCGGCCGGCGGACGAGACGAGAACGCGAGAGACAGGTTCGGTGTTGTTGAAGCAACCGGATAGCATCACGGCGGCGACAAGCCGGGCACCGGCGAACTGACAAGCCTTCCCGACAGCGAGACTCGGAACGGAAGGGTCGCGCCGGGGAGGGACAGCGCGACAGTCCACGCGCGTGCGGGAAGGGCTCGGCAGGCGAGACCGCTCCGCCGCAGATGAGCGGCAGTGGAGGAAGTAATTTCACCGAAGGCCTGATACTCCATTTGACAGTTTGCAAGAAATCATTACCTTTTAGGTAACATATATGGCACACCGCTATGGACATCGCCTTCCGTACCCGCAAGCTCGAAAAGATCTTCAACGTGGCGGACGCCCTCCAGAAGGCCTATGGGGCGAGGAAGGCAAGGACCATCATGTTGCGGATGGCGGTGCTCAGTGCGGCACGCAGTCTGGCTGCGGTGCCGACCACCCCGCCGGACAGGCGGCACCAGCTCTGTGGCGACCGAGACGAACAGTTCGCCATCGATCTCATTCACCCGTATCGGCTCGTCTTCGAGGCCAATCACGAACCGGTCCCGCGTAAGGACGATGGAGGGATAGACGCGGCACAGGTGACCGCGATCACGATCCTCGAATTGGTCGACTATCACTGACGGAGGACGGACAAATGTCGACAGCGATCAACCAATACAGTCCAGACTATGCGGTTCCGCCCGGATGGGTTCTCCAGGAGCGCCTGGAGGCAGAAGCGGTATCGCACGCCGAGTTTGCGCGCCGATGCGGTCGTTCTCCCAAGCTGATCAGTGAGATCATCGCGGGCAAGGCGCCTCTCTTACCGGAAACCGCGCTCCAATTCGAGAAAGTGCTGGGCGTCGATGCCAGCGTCTGGCTCGGGATCGAGTCCGACTATCGGCTTCACCGGGCCCGGGATGCCGAGGCTCAGGATGCCGCCGCTGCTGCGGAGTGGGTCAAGGCCTTCCCGGTCCGGGACCTGGTGAAGCGTGGCTGTATGGAACGCCCGGGGTCGAAAGTCGATTCCGTATCCAAGTTGCTCGCGTTCTTTCGTGTGGGTTCAATCGGTGCCTGGAACACTCGGTACGGCCTCGCCAATGTGGCCTATCGCCACTCCCGGAGCTTCAAGAGCAATGAGGCTGCGTTGGCCACGTGGCTCCGTCTCGGTGAAATGGAAGCCCAACGCCAGGAGTGTGCGGAATACAATGAGACCCGGTTCAAGCATGCAGTTCGGAACATCCGAGGCTTGACACGTGAGCCGATCGTTGAGGCTCTGCAGCGGACCGCAAGGCTGTGCAATGAGGCCGGAGTTGCACTGGCATTGGTGCCGCCATTGCCGGGAACGGCGCTCAGCGGTGCGGCTTGGTGGCTTTCGCCCAGGAAGGCTGTCATCCAGTTGACTGCCCGACACAAGTCCGATGACCACCTCTGGTTCACTTTCTTCCATGAGGCGGCGCATGTTCTGCTTCACAGCAAGAAAGGCATCTTTGTCGACGAGGCCAACGGCGACGATGCGGCGCTGGAGGCAGAGGCCAATGAGTGGGCCTCCAACGTTCTGATTCCGAAGCAGGCGTGGCAGCGTCTGGTCGACGCGGCACCGCGCAGCGCGCATGTTGTACGAGCATTCGCTGACGAGCAAGGCATCGCTCCGGGCATCGTCGTAGGCATGCTTCAGCACAAGGGCATCGTTCCATGGACACATCTGAATGGCCTCAAGGTCAGACTGTTCTGGAACGCTCAGGAATAGACGCGGGCATGGTGAAGGTCGGAAGAAATCTGCCTGGCTCGTGTGGAAACGGAAAGCCGTCCGAACGGTGCCGCGGCAGTCCGCTCGATCCAAAGCCTCCGCGTCCGGCCGTGGAGCGCGAAATTCGAGAGCTTGTACGACCGGGTGAAGCCCGAAGAGTTGATTTGCGTTGATCAGCGGGGAGAAGGCAGACTAATGATTTCTACGCTCTTCCAGGACCACAGGAATATGGCTGTCCGAAACTTGCTTCCCTGATGATGCTCGCCTTCCTCATCGACCAGGTGGAGCGGCGTTCCTACGCCCTCTTCAGGAGAGCCCGCGAACGTACCGGACGGCTGTCGTACTCTTGGCAAAGGCTCAGGAATCGGTTCCAGAAGTTCCTCATCTCCGACTGAAACGCAACCGGCGTGGCGCCGCCAGTGGAAGCGTGCGCAGGCGGTTCGCCGCTCTTTGAATTTCGTGCCGCCTGCGACTCGCCCGAGCCTCACTGGGTGGCTGGAGGGTGGCGCAACGCCGTCCGGCTGCGCTTATCCGTGATCCCTACCAGGGGTGCTCGCATCCGTCCCAGGTCCAGAATCGACCATGGCGGGACTCGTCGAGAGCCGCCACGACGTCGCGGATGCCCCGCGCGCTCTCTTCCACCGAAATCGTGGCATTCGGTCCGCCCATGTCCGTGCGAACCCAACCGGGATGCATGACGATGGCAAGGCAGCCCCGCTCGCGCCAACTCGGCGCCAGCTCGCGAAACCGGTCGTTGAGTGCCGCCTTCGAGGCGCCGTACTTCCCGAAAGTGAGTGGCTTCCCGCGCCGGGCGCCCGTCTGGCTGGTAATCAGCGCGATCTTCCGCTGCCCGCTTCGCGCCACCGCGTCCATGAGCGCCTCGACGACCTTTATGGGGGCCTCGGCGTTGACGCGGCGCACCGCGGCGCGGCTCATTCCATCCCCGTAGACGCCGGCGTTGTGGATCAGCACATCGACCGCCTCGCATTCGAGTGCATCGCGAAGGGCGCGGATTTGCGGTTCGTCGGTCACATCCAGGCCGTGGATGTGGACGTCGCCGCCAATATCGCCGAGTGCTCCCGGACGCTCCGGTGTGCGGGTTGTCGCATGCACCCGCCAACCCTCGCCCGCATATTGCTCCACGAGACCCAGGCCAATCCCTCGGCTCGCTCCAATGATCGTCGCAGTAGGCATCGTGGCTCCTCCCGGTTGACTGCGCTGCCGACAGAGCGCGATGACGCGTGCTGCCCGCATCCTCATTATCATGGGCGAGCAACGAGCGTTCGGGGAGCATCCTCCATGATCGAGAATGTTGGCGGCAGAGCGGCAATTCATTGCGGCACAACCTGGCGGTCGCGCCGTTCGTTCATCCGCCGAAGCTTCCTTGCTGCGGCAGCAGCGATCACCGTCGGAACAGCCGGACATGCGCAGACCGCTGGCGAATACGCAGAGATGCGCCGCGGCATGATGGAGGCGATCGCCGGATTGACGCTTCGCACCGCTCCCAGCACTGGCGTCGAGGTAATCGACGCAGCGGTGATGGACGCGCTCGAACGCGTGCCGCGCCACGAATTCGTCCGGCCGGAGGACTCGCAATTCGCCTATGAGAACCATCCGCTCCGGATCGGATACGGGCAGACGATCTCGCAGCCCTACATCGTGGCCCTCATGACCCACCTGCTCGCGCCTGCGCCGCGCCACCGGGTTCTCGAGGTCGGGACCGGCTCGGGCTACCAGGCCGCCGTTCTCGCGGACCTCGTGGATCGAGTCCATACGATCGAAATCGTGCCGGAACTCGCCCGGCAGGCAACCGAACGGCTTCCGCGGTTGGGCTACGACAATGTCGAGGTTCGCCTCGGTGACGGTTACCACGGCTGGCCGGAGAACGCGCCGTTCAACGCAATCATCGTGACTGCTGCCGCTTCCCATGTTCCGCCGCCCCTCGTCGACCAGCTCGCCCGCGGCGGTGCGCTGGTGATCCCGGTCGGCGAACCGTTTTCCGTGCAGATGCTCCTGCTGGTACAGAAGGGAGAGGATGGGGCGGTGAGCGTGCGCCAGATCCTTCCCGTGCAGTTCGTGCCCCTGACCGGCGGAAACTGAACTCGGCGGAGTGCGCACATCTCCAGGGCCGAAGCACGGATTCTGCAGGCCGCCCCGGGAGCGGGCGGAAGGGCTGACGGATTCTCCTTCCGAGCCACCCGTCTTGGCCGGGCGGCGGACGGCCATGTGCTGAACCACTGTCCGGGAACCCGCCCACCACCGGGAAACCCGACGGCCCCGGCGTTCCGTTGTTGCGGATGAGCGACGAGAAGCGCGCGCCCGGCCTCCTGGTGCTCGCGGCGGTGGCGCTGCTTTCTGCGTCGGCGCTGGGCTACGAGATCCTCCTCACCCGGCTCCTTGCGATCGTCCAATGGCACCACTTCGTGTTCATGGTGATCAGCGTTGCGCTCCTGGGTTTCGGGGCGAGCGGCACTTTTCTGATGGTTGTGGGCAACCGGATCCGGCTGTCGATCGAGTCCTTCCTCGCGATTACCGCGCTGGCATTCGCGGCCGCCGCGCCGGCCTGCTTTGCCATCGCCGAGCGCGTTCCCTTCAATGTGCTGGAGATTCCCTGGTCGCTCCGGCCGTTCGGCTGGCTGCTCGTCATCGAACTCGTCGCCGCCGTTCCGTTCTTCCTGGCGGCGACCGGAATCGGGCGCGCCCTCGTCGTGTTCGGCGACCGTATTCCGCGTGTCTATGCCGCGGACCTGGTCGGTGCCGGGGGAGGGGCAATTCTCGCTGTATGCCTCCTCAACTGGTTGCCGGCCGAGCGTACCCTGAACGGGGTGGGTGCATTGGCCGCCGCCGCCGCCGGGCTTGCGGCTGCACGCGCTTCCGGGATGGCCCGCCCGGTGCTTCTGTCCCTTGCGGCAATCGTATTCGCGGCGCTGACCCTCGGACCCGGCTGGGTCGAGCTCCGGATGTCACCGTTCAAGCCACTGCCGCAAGCGCTTCGCGCAAGCGGAGCCGTGCTCTCCGAGAGCCGATCCGGTCCTCTCGGCCTGGTGAGCGCGGTGGAGAATGAAGTGATTCCCATGCGGTGGGCACCAGGGCTGAGTCTTCTCGCCAAGGCTCCGGTTTCGGAACAGGTGGCCCTCTTCGTGGATGGAGACGGCCCGATCGTCATCCCGCATCATCGCCCGGGAACCGCGCCGCCGGCCTATCTCGATGACCTGACATCCGCGCTTCCCTACCACCTTCTGGATCGTCCTCGCGTGCTGGTGCTCGGATCCGGCGGCGGCGCGTCGGTGTTGCAGGCGCTCGGGGCCGGGGCGCGCTCGGTGGACGCGGTTGAACTCCAGCCACAAGTCGTGGCAATTGCGCGCGACCGCTACCAGGCGTTTTCGGGAGGCGTGCACGGGCATCCGGCGGTCACGCTGCATGTAGGTGACCCGCGGGCGTTCGTCGAGGCGGCCCGTGGCGAGGGATACGATCTCATCCAGGCGGATGCGCTCGGCGCAAGCCCGTCTGGCCTTCATGCGCTCAAGGAGGAGCGGCTCCTGACGAGCGAGTCGCTGCAGGCCATGTTTGCGCGGCTTGCGCCCGGCGGGCTCGTTGCCATCACGGGCTGGAGCCAGCTCCCGCCCCGCGGCGGGCCCCGGCTGCTCGCTACCATTCTCCATGCTCTCGAGGCGGAGGGCGCCGGGCCCGCGGCCGAGCGAATTGCGTGGATCCGGAGTTGGAATACGACGACCCTCGTTGCAGGCCGGTCCCCGCTCTCCGAGGGGCAAATTGCGGCGGTGCGGGAATTCGCGCGCGCTCGGGCATTCGACCTCGTCCACGTGCCCGGGATGACCGCCGGGGAAGCCAATCGCTTCAACGTGATGGAACGGCCCTGGTTCCACGAGGCCGCCAGCCGACTGCTCGGCCCGGAACAGGCCGATTTTATTCGTGACTACAAGTTTGACATACGGCCCGCCACCGACGATCGGCCCTATCTCTGGAATTTCTTCAAGTGGGCGCACGCGCGAGAGGTCCTGGCCCTGAGCCGCGAGGGCGGGATCGGACTTCTGGCCGTCGGCTATCTCGCGCTTCCTGCAACGCTCATACAGGCGGTGTTTGCGAGTGCGCTCCTCATCCTGCTTCCCCTCCTTGCGTATCGGCAGCGGGGCCCTGGCCGGCGAGCACGGCGCGGGCCGGCACTCGGTGCGTTTACGTGCCTGGGGCTTGCTTTCCTGCTCATGGAAATCGCGTTCATCGGTCGCTTCACCGTGATCCTGAGCCATCCGCTGCATGCGCTTGTCGTTGTGCTCGCGACGTTTCTGGTCTTTGCCGGGATCGGTAGCTGGCTCGCTGACCGCAGCGGGGCTGGCCAATCCCTCGCTCGCCCGGTTGCCGGCATCGCGGTAATCGCGGCAGCCTATGTCGCCGTCTTCCCTCAACTCACCGTCTGGCTCCTCGGCGCCGCGCCGGGCATCAAGATCGCGGCAGCCGTCGCAATGGCCGCACCGATCGCGACCCTCATGGGAATGCCGTTCCCGGTGGCCCTGGCCCGGCTCCGGCGCCTGGATCCCGCCCTGGTCCCGTGGGCCTGGGGCGCCAACGGCTGCGCGTCCGTCATCGGCGCAGTGCTTGCGACCCTGCTCTCGGTCCACTACGGCCAGACACTCGTGATCGGTCTTGCCGCCGTTCTTTACGCTTTGGCCGCCGTTGCCGCCAGCCGGATGGAAGAGCGCACCAGGACCAATGGGAGCGCGGGGAAACCACCCATTTCAGGTCCAGGACGCGATGCAGGTCGCCGGGTGGAGGGCCACGAACCGTCAGCGAGTTGAGGCTCTGGAAGAGCAAGCCGGATCCGGGTCCTACCGAAGACGCTGGCGGTTCAACCCTGACATGACATCGCTGGGCGATCGCCTGGAGGGCCAACCTCAACGTCCAGCGCTCCAAAATGCTCCAGTTTGCAATATTCCCGGAATCTGCACCGATTGAAAGCCATGCCATTGGCGTGCCAATCTGTCGCGCAGGGACAGGGGCTCTTTCCTTCCGATCAATCACGTTTGTGGAATAACCACGTGATACCATTGGAGAAGACGCCCGTCCCGCCAAAACCATCTCAAGACGTCGAGAGAAAGGCCGCCTCAGAACATAGTTCTGCAAGAGCCTCTGCCTGCAAAGTATGGACTATGTGCCTTTTCCGCCGGGCTCCGCTTTCTGAGTTCGCGGAACGCGGTAGACGCGATCTTGCATCCCCTCGGAGAGAACCTCGACCACTGCAGGAACAAGCGGTTGTAGCTCCTGTAGGCGGTTCCGGACCGCGACCATGATGACAACCGACACCGGGAGGTTGTTTAGGTTCTGCTCGTGCTCAAAGCCTTGGTCCACCGTCACGGGAGCATCGAAGCCACAATCAGCCGCAAGGCGCAACAATTCGCCGTTTCCGCTCCCTGCCCAGCCCATCTGCTGGACCGTGCGGACCTCGAATGAACCGTGGAAAAGTGTGGCAAGTCGTCTCGGCAGAGATTCATCCAGCAGCAGCTTCATGCATCCCGCCCGCCACCATGGCTTTCGCGCGTTCCAGCAATGCTACACCTTGGTCGCGCGATACCGTAGGGTAGTCCTCCAGGAAATCGTCGAGCCGATCGCCCGCCTCCAAATGCTCCATCAGAATGCGCACCGGCACGCGGGTGCCGGAGAATACGGGAGTACCACCCAGAATGGCAGGATTCCTGTCAATCAATTTGCCGGCCATGACTCATGATCTCCTGACGGCTCGGTTCGAGAATAGTTGGTTCCAGCGCAAAATTCAGAGCTTTCCGAAATCGGTCGTTCATCGGAGGTATGCAGGCCTGCCCCGAAGGCCTCCACCACGGCTTCGGCATCGCAGCCATCGCCGCGAGCGTCCCGCTGCCGATGACCGCGGCAGCCTTGGGCCGCGCCAACCTGCAGGCCACCGCAATGTCGGCGTACGGACGCGGGTCCGTCACGAGATCAAACGGATCGAAGAAGACTACTTCGATCAGGAAGCCCTGTAGGCCATGTGCTCTTCGTGAAACGAGATCCGCGTCTGCGCTCCCGTCTTCGCGCATGACTGGCGGGACGCGGCTTACGAGCCGGGCGTCAAGATCGCGGCAGCCGGCGCAGTGGCCGCACCGATCGCGACTCTCATGGGAATGCCATTGGCCCGCCGCCGGGCCCTCAGAACCGGGCCGTGAGCCGCAGGCCGACCTTGTGCACCGGGTCCGTGTCGTCATTGGCGCTCTCGCGCCGGCGCGCCTCGAAGGAGAGTTCGAGCGAGCCGCCGTCGCTGCCGGACCCGCCGCGCACCCGGCGCCAGCCGAGGCTGTAGTCGCGCCCGGTGTCCGACAGGCCGAAGCCTACCTCCGGCGTCCAGGTGAAACGGTCGCCGGAGGCCGACAGGCCGTAGCCGAACTTCAGCTCCAGCCGGCGGCTCTTCAGCTGGTCATTGCCGTCCTCGCCGTTGTCGTTCGCCGCCAGTCCTTCCAGCGTGGTGCGCTCGAGCAGCGCATCGGCGCCGCCCGAGGACGACCCGCCGACCGTCTGGGTCAGCTTCAGCTTTGCGCCCCGGTCCGAGGACGGCTTCCCTTCCCAGGCGAGCGCGCCCGAGAAGCCGAGGTCGCGGAAGCCCTTCGACTGGTGGGCGAGCAGCCCCCGCCCGCTGAGCTCGGCCTGGAGGCCGCGCTTCGGGTCGCTGAGCACGAGCCCGCCACCCAGGTCGAGGCCGAAGCCGGTCTCGGCGTCCCCGCCGTCGTGGCGCACCCCGATCTCCAGACGCGGCGTCAGGGTCGCCCCGCCGCCGAGCCCGACCGGCCGCACCGCCTCCACGCCGAGGCGCAGCCGGGTCACCGTCGCCCGGGCCGGTTCGAGATTGCCGCCGTCGGCGCTCCGGCCGCGTCCGGAGGCCGTCTGCACCACCATCGAATCGGTCTTGCCGGTCAGCGTCAGGCCGTCGGCGCCGCCGTCCAGCATCGTCCCGCGCAAGCCCGCCGCCGCCATACTGAGATCGAGGTCGGCACGGAGCGCCGGGCCGTCCTCGCCGTCGTGCTCCTTCGGTGTCACCGTGAGCTCGCCCGCGCCGGAGCCGGCCGTGCCCCAGACCTCCAGCCGCTCCGAGAGCGCATGGCGCACCCAAGGGAAGAGGCCGGTCAGCGTCGCCTCGACCTTGTTGCCGCGGCCGCCGGCGCCGGTGTCCGTCCCGGTCCCCGATCCGTCGCTGGAGCCGCCCTCTGCGGCGCTGTGGGAAACGATCAGACCGGTGGTCCAGCGCCCCCGCGTCCAGTCGGCGCCCAGCATGCCGGTCACGACCTCGCCGTCCAGCGTCAGCTCGCCCTCGCGCCCGTCGAAGCGCGTGACCGCGCCCCGGCCCCAGAGCGAGACCAGGTCCTTGCCGGCCGTCTTCGCCGTCAGCGCGAAGGCGGAGCCGGTCAGCAGGTCGCGCGGCGTCACCGCGCGGGTCCGGCGCTGCGCCTCCTCCGGGTCGGTCTCGCCCTTCAGCCAGTCGGCCAGCCACAGCGTATCGCGGCGGGCTTCCTCCTCGCGCCGTGCGTCCCGTTCCGCCTCGCTGCCGGGCTCGGCCTGAGCTCCGATCCGCTTGCCGGCGAGCGCGATCTCTACCCCGGGCGCCGGCGCCGCGCGCATCCGTCCCTCGACCGCCTCGATCACCTGCTCGGCCACCGTGCGCCCGAAGCGCGCGATCCACGCCTGCGGGATCGATCCGCTGTTGCTGATCGTGCCAGTCGCCTCGGCGTCGGCGATTCGCGCGCCCGCTGCGTTGGAGAGCACGAGCGTCATGGTCTCGCTGCCCTCGTCGTGGGCGTCGGCCAGCACCCGGACCTCGACCGTCTTCGCCGTCTCTCCGGGCGCAAGGGTCAGCGTGCCGTTCCCCGCGACATAGTCCGAGCCCGCCACCGCCGTGCCATCGCGCGTCGCGTACTCGACCGTCACCTGCGCATGGCGCGCCCGGTCTAGCGTGACCGCGAAGGCGAGCGTCGCGTCCGGCCCCTCCTTCACCTCCGCATCGGCGACCGAAAGAGCCGCCGGACCCGGCACGCCGAGCGCGAGCGCCCCGGTGAGAGCGCGCCCATCCCCGGTGCAGACAGTGTCCGGCGCGCCGCAGGCCGGCAGCGCCATCCTTGTCAGCGTCACCGCGCCGTCGCCCGAGGGCGTGAGCGTCAGCTCGTAACGGCGGTTCGCGGGCGGCTCGAAGCGCCGCGCCTTCGTGAGCGTGCCCCCCGAGACCGCGAACAGGCTGTCCCGCACCGTCCGGTAGCTGAGCCCGTGCGGTTCCTCGCTGAAGCGCAGTTCGACCGTGAACGGGGCCTGCCCGTCATGCTCGGGGGGTACGGCGAGGAACGAGGCTGTCAGCGCCGCCGGCCCCGCGCTCGCCCCGATCGTGCCGGTCGCCTCGCCGTCGCCGATCGAAGCGCCCGTCGCATCCGACAGCGCGAGCGTCAGCGTCTCGGCCCCTTCGCCAAAGCCGTCGTCCGCCACCGCGACCACGACCGTCTTCTCCGACTCGCCCGGCTTGAACGCGAGCGTGCCCGAGGCGGCGATGTAGTCGTCGCCCGCCACGGCGCCGTTCGGAGACGGCCCGTCGGCGGTCGCGTACGCCACCGTCACCGGCCCCGACGCGGGTGGCGAGAGCGTCACCCGGAACACGAGCGTCCCGCCCTCGACGCCGGCCGCGTCCGCGACCGAAAGGACGGGGCCGTGTATGCGCGGCCCGGCCGTGCTGCCCGCGCCGCTGTGTGTCAGCATCGTGTCCAGCCCGCCCGTGCTTACGATGGTCCCGCCGCCCAGCGTCAGGCCGTCCGGGTCGACCAGCGCCGCGGAAACCGAACCGTCCGCCTCGGTCAGCGTGTAGGCGAAGGCAAGCCGGTCGGTCCCCGAACCGCTTGCATAAACCGCCCGCCGCGTCCCGGCGCCGGGGAGCGTGAGCCCGACCGACGGCGTGCCCCCTGCCGTCTCGACCTCGACCGGCTCGGCGAAGGCGATCGTCACCTCGACCGCCTCGCCCGCCGTCCACGCCCCGTCGCCGGAGGGCTCCGCGCCGATCTCCACCGCAACCACTCCCGGGGCCGCGCCGTAGCCCAGCATCGCCTCCGCGCCGCCTTCGTCCCGGATCGTCGCGCCGTTCAGTCGGATACCGTTGGCGATCGCCTTTGCCCCGCCCGCCCCGGCGTCCTCGCCCGACACCGCGAGGGCGAAGACAAGCTCCGTCGCCGCGCCGCCGCCCTGCCGGGGCTCGTATGCCGCCTCGCGCCGCACCCCGCCCAGCGCCAGCCCGAGCGTTGGCGCGCCGTCCGACGTATCCACCGTCACCGGCGCGTCGAACCGAACCCGGACCTCGATCCGGTCGCCCGGCGCATACGCCCCGTCCTCGCCCGGACCGGTCGGCGCCGGCAAGCCCTCGACGGACGCCGCCGCCCGGCCGCCCGACGCCGCCGGCAGGCTGAGGGTCAGCGTGCGTGCGAGCCCCGCCGACCAGTTGAGCCCGGCATTCGCCCAGAGGTAGTGCCGGTCATACCCGGCATACGCAGGTTCCGACGGGATGACCTCGCCCGGCCCGGTGCCGCCCGGACGCGCTGCGGCGGAGAAGTCGAACTTCGTGTCGCAGACATGCAGCGCAAGGCCCGCCCTATCCGTATCCGTCAGCTCCGCATTCCGATTCCCATCGCCAACCAGGTGGAACGCCAGGGCTCCCGGCGGAGGCACCAGCAGGGGGATCAGGCCTCCGGAGTGGGCGTAGAGCAGCACCGCGTCGCCGATCCGGAAGCGGTTCGCGCCGAGCTCGATCGGCGTGCTCCGTCCGGACAATGCGCCGGTCCGGCTGGACCAGCCGTAGCCCACAAGCTCATTGAGTCGTCCGCCCACCTGCTCACCCACCGTCAGCGTCCCGCGCCAGACCTGCCGGCGTCCGGAAAGGTCCGGCGCGTTGCAGATCGACGCGCTCGGCGTCGCCTGCGCCTCGCGCGCCGCACCCGCACCGGCCCGGTTCGATGCCCGGACCTGGAACCGGTAGAGCGCGCCGTTGTCGAGGCCGGTCACCGCCACCATCCGCTCGTCGCCCGTCTCCGTGCCCGCGTCCGTCCCGTCCGCGACCGCGGTCCAACTCGCCGGCCAGCCCGCGTCGCTGTCCTTCCGGTGGCGGTACTCGTAGCCGGTGACCGCGGCGCCGCCGTCCTCCGCCGGCGCCGTCCAGGCGAGCGTCACGCGGCCGTCGCCCGCCACGGCGGTGACGCTCGCAGGCGCCTCCGGCGCCACCACCGCTGTTTCGTTCGCCACCGTGCGCTCGGTCGTGTCCGACACCACCGGGTTTCCCTCGGCGTCCCGGAGGGGCGTCGCACCCTGACCCGTCGGCGCCGTGTAGGTCACCGTCACTGTTTGGCCCGCGCTCACCGCCGTCGCCAGCGTCAACGTTACCGTCGCGCGGTCAAGCGCCACCGCACCGGTATCGGCGAGCGCCGCCGGGGTGCCGGCCACCTCCACCACAAACGCACTCGCAGCCGGAACCGACGCCGCGTCAAGATCTTCCGAGTAGGTGATGTCCAGCGACGTGCCGTCGACCGTGGCGGAGACGACGGTCGGCGGGGTGAGGTCGGCGGTCGTGCTGTGGGCGTTGACGTCGATCATGAGCGCCTGGCCGCCCGCAAGTGGCGAGCCATTGAGTTTCACGACATCGTCGATGCTCCATCCGCCGCCCATCACACCGTCTTCCGCATTCGAAGTCGTAACGCTCGCCCAGATGTCGGCCGTGCCGGAGAGGCGGGGGGAGAACAGGAGGAGGTATCGGGTTTCGGCCAGCAGGGTGGCGCCGGCCGGCGCCTTGAACAGGTTCACCCTGTTGCATGCAAAACGGTCCGGTGCGGCAAGCTGGAAAAGCCGGGTTCCCAGTGTGCCACTTTCGTTCGCCCTGTATATGTAGGCAGGAAAGGAGCCCGCAGGGCCCGGGAATGCGCGGCCGATACGGACACCGACGGACTCGAGAATGAAGTCGTCCGTATTGGAGCCTGTGGTAAATTCCTGCGTATAGCCGCCCGCTGCGGTCAAGCGGAGACTGAACGTGCCGTCGACATCGTGACTGGTGTTGCTGACCAGCGTCGCTCCGGGCCGCGCGCGCTCGGGTTCGAAGTTCGGCGTGCCGATGGCCTCCGCCGACGCCGGCCCGTCGACGCCGTGGTTGGTCGCGACGACCCGCACAGCATACGGTGTGCAGTTCTCCAGGTTGCCGATGGCGTATCGCGTGTCGAGAGCGCCGGAAACGGTGTGCTCGCGGCCGTCCGCGGTGGCTGTATCGAAGCTCTCGGTCTTGCCCGATTTCCACTGCACCTTGTAGCCGGTAGCGTGCGTGGCCGGGCGCCACGACACCGTGAGACTGCCGTCGCCTTCGGTCAGCGTAACCTCCGTGACCAGAGAGGGCGGCATTTGTGGCGTGGCCATCGCTTCCGGCGAGGCCGGCCCGTCGCCCCAGGAATTGAACGCGATGACCTGCAGGGTATAGGCGGTTCCGTTGGTCAGGCCCCCGATAGCGGCGCTGGTCGTCGCCCCTCCGGACACAATCTGCTGGCGATTGTCCACGGGTGCCGTGTCGAAGATCTCGATCGTGCCCGATTTCCACTGCACCTTGTAGCCGGTGGCGCTCGCAACCTCGCTCCACGAGACCGTGACCATGGCGTCGCCAGGCTCAGCCGCCACGTTCGCCGGCCGGCCGGGCGCCTCGTTGTCGGTAATGCTGACCTCGGTCGGACTGTCGGGCAGCCTGATCCTTTGCGGTACGCCTACAGGTCGGCGCAGGTGCAAGGTGAACGTCTCGTCCCGCTCGGCCACCGCGTCGTCGAGAATGTCGATCTTCTTCTCGACGGTGGCGACATGGACATGGCGCTGTTCGCCCGCCACCTCGACGCGCTCGAAGTCCCCGGCGGCGAAGCGGACGACGGTGTCGATCGCCGCGAAGTCCTCGCCCGCTGCTGCCGTTCCGTCAGCCGATGCCAGAACGATCAACACGGCGCCGTGCGGGGCTTCGTCGCGGATCGTCGTCGCCCGCACCCGGACGGTCAGGGTGCCTGCGGTTTCGGCTACGCTCGCCGGGACTTCCATGGCGACCGCGGTCTCCGGCACGTCGTTGTCCGAGATCATCACCGTGGCAGAGCCGTCGGTGGTCGACACGGCGTAACGGCTCGACGGCCGAACCGTAGCGGTCACCTCGGCATCGGCCTCGTAATCGAAATCGCTCAGCGTCGAGAGCGTCAGAAAGGCTGTGGAATTGCCGGCTTCAAAGGTGACCTCCAGCGTTCGCGTACCCGTCTCGAATTCGAGGAAATCGCCCTGATCGACGACCTCGACGTCAACGATCAGGGAGTCGATGACGGGACCGCTCCGGGTCAGCCTGAACGCGACATCGGTCCCCTCATACACTGCGTCGTCGGCAGCGGCGATCGACACCGTCGGGCGTGTCTCGTTGACGACCTCGTGCGCCGAGAATGCAAAACCGGCTGCACTGTGCCCCGCCAGATCGCGGATAGGACCCGTCTGCGGCGTGCTGTAGCGGATATCGACCTCCTCGCCTGGAAGCACGGCCGTTGCAAGCGTCAGTGTGACCGCCGTGTTGGCCACGCTCACGTCGGACACACTCCGCACGGCGTTGTCGACGTGAACCCGGAACCGGCTGGCGACCGGTACGGACGACATGTCCAAGGCTTCCGAGTAGCCGATGGAGAGCGTCCGGCCGTCGACGAAGATATCCAGCACCGTCGGCGCGATAGTGTCCACGAGGTGTCGCGGCTGGGCCGCAAGCGCGTCATGGGTGAGACGCCCGGCGGTGTCATCGCTACCGACGATCGTTCCGCCGTTCGGCGAAAGGCTGTCGGCGGCGATGCTCACGCCGTCCGGATCGCTGTCGTCCGCCGCCACCGTATAGGCGAAGACCAGCTTTCGAGGCTCGGGCTGGCGCGCGAAGTCGGCATTCCGCGCCGCAAGACCGAGCTGGATCCAGAACGGGCTGCCCAGGAGAAGGGTCAGTCTCGGCGAGCCCGTCACGGTGACCGCTTCGGAGAAGGTCATCGTGACCTCGATCTTGTCGCGGGAAACATACCTGTTGTCCGAGCCGGGGTCAGACGTGATCGCGAGCTCGGTTATGGAGGGCGTCGTCGCACGGGTGGCGTACCTGCGCCCGGCCGAATCCCCGATCGGGCCGGCCTGCCGGATTTCAGGGAATCTGCCGCCGCCTTCGTCCGGATCCGGATCATGGCCAGCGTTCAGCGACAAGCGTGGTCCCGCGCTCGAGTCCTTTGCCTGGGCCGACGGCGCCGGTGCGATCTGAGATGCAAGAATTCCGGCAGCGACCACCAGCAGCGCGGCTGCCCGCAGGATTCGAACCTGCCGGCGCAATTCCAATCCCGCGTTGCGCGGCGGGGCCGCAACGCGGCTGGTGCCTGAAGGTCTTCCGGCGGAAGACGGTGCGCCTTCGACGGGCCGCGAGAGGTCAAGAGGTCGGTCTGACCAGCATTCGCTCAGCCGGGACATAAGGTACCCCTGCGGACACGGCAAACGCTCCGCTGCTCGGCTCGGCTCTCACGCCGCTGACGAGGAAGTTCCCGGAAACTGCAGTTCCGTCCGCTCGGACCTTCAGGAAGTATTGCGAGCCAGAAACGAACGTTCGACAGCGGTATCTCGCCTGTTTCCGAAATGCAGGGAAGCAACCTGCCTGCCTGTTGTTGCGGAATATCGCCAAAGCCTGCAAATGTCATTCGAAGTAGCTGCCATCTGGTAAGCGCTCGGAGGGTGGGGCGCTGCCGGAGCACGCAGAACGGTACGCCATCGCGCACCTGTTCACGATACTGAAGACGGTCAAGCTGCACCGCACGAGCAGCCGCTCGCCGTAGCGGTTTCCCGGCCCGCACGGCGAAAGGCCGGAATGGAATTTGCAAAAGCCACGTTTCTCCTGTCGTGCAGACCGTTTACGGCCTGTAGCGACTACAGGAGCAAGGGGTTTCCGGATGCACCCGATCGGAGCGGTCTCGACAATGAGCGGGGTCAAGGTGGAGACCATCCGCTGCTACGAGCGCGCGGCGGCGGCGCGCCCCGTGCGGACGAATTCGGGCCGCAGGATCTACGACGATAACGCCGTGGCGAGGTTGCGCTTCATCAAACGCTGCCGCGCGCCGGGCTTCTCGATTCGGGACATAAGCAGGGGGTGTCCGATTCGCTGTGCAATTGGATCTTCGCGGCATGCATTTGCAACGGGAGGGATGCATGACCACAGAGAAGCAGAGCGCGAACGAGGGTGTGATTTCCGAAGCGGTTCTCGACGAGTTGATGTCGGGCTACGAGAAGCCGGAGGATCTGCTCGGCGATGACGGGCTGTTCAAGGAGCTCAAGCGGCGCCTGATCGAGAAGGCGCTTTGCGCCGAACTGACCGACCACCTGGGGTGCGAGAAGAACGATCCGGCCGGCCGCGGATCGGGCAACAGCCGCAACTGCCATTCCACCAAGCGGCTGAAGGGCGAGGACGGCGAGCGGGAGGTCGCCGTGCCCGGGGACCGCAATGCCTCGTTTGATCCGAGGATCGTCCGCAACGGCCAGAGGCGGATCGACGGCTTCGACGACAAGGTGATCTCGATGTACGCCTGCGGCATGAGCGTGCGCGAGGTCCGCGGCCATCTCAGGGAGCTGTACGGCGTCGAGGTCTCGCTGGATCCGATCAACCGGCGCACCGACGCGGTTCTCGAGGAGGTCCGTGCCGGGCAGAACCGGGCCCTGGAAAGCGTCTGTCCGATCGCGATCTTCGATGCGCTGCGGGTCAAGATCCGCGACGAGGGGATCGTCCGCAACAAGGCGGTCTGCGTCGCTCTCGCCGTCACCCGCGACGGCTGCCGCGACGTGCTCGGCATCTGGATCGAGAACCAGGAGCGCGCCAGGTTCTGGCTCAAAGTGATGAACGAACTCAGGAGCCGCGGCCTGGCCGACATCCTGATCGCCGTCGTCGATGGGCTGAAGGGCGCCGAGGCGATCAACGCGGCCTTCCCCGACGCCGTCATCCAGACCTGCATCGTCCATCTCGTGCGCCACTCGCTGAACTTCTGCTCCTACAAGGACCGCAGGATCGTCGCCGCGGACTTCAAGAACATCTATCACGCCGAGACCGCGGACGTCGCCCAGGCCCGGCTCGCCGAGTTCGGGCGATGCTGGGACGAGCGATACTCCTCGATCGGCCAGTCATGGCGGCGGAACTGGGAGAAGGTCGTCCCGTTCTTCGCCTTCCATGAGGACATCCTCAGGATCATCTACACCACGAATCGGATGGACATGCGTTTGGGTCCATCCTGTGGCAGAATGGCCGGTGCGCGGACGGCCTCGTGGCGAAGAGCGGCGCCACGGCTGGAAGCGCCGCCGGGCTGCCTCATTCAGGCCTTGCCGGTTGAGGCGTCCGCGCACCGGTCCCTCGGCGGACGCGGGCGCCGGGCGGCGACGAACCGCTCGTAGCGCTGCTCCGCCTGTCGGGCGATTTGCATCTCCTGTTCCCGCAGGGCCTTGATGTTGTGGGCGTAGGCGGGCCCGTGCCGGTTTCCCTTCTGCTGCGGTCTGCCGGTCTGCAGCTCCATCGTACGCAGCTTGTTCGCCCGAACTTCCGTTCCTGTCCGCTTTGCGAAGATGCACGAATTGGTCTGATTTGACGCCCGATTTTCGCGCGATCGTCTGAATATCCCCCAAGTTGGCCGCCGCGACAGCCGTCTTCCGGGATTTCATCCCGGTTCCGGCACCCTTGCGCAGTCAGGAGTTTCCACATTCCTAGTCAGGAATAGTAGCCGAAGGTCTTGACCATCGTCTATAGATTATATACAATATTTGCCACGTGACGGGCGTGGAGCTAGTCAGTATGCATATCGAGACCACGCGCAATCCCAAATCCACCTGCCACCTGCTGCGTCAGTCCTACTGGGAAAACGGAAAGCCCAGGAAGCGCACGCTCTGCAACCTCTCCGCGTTGCCCGAGCATGCCATCGAGGCCTTGCGCAAGGCCCTGAAGCGCGGCCCCGTCCTCGACCCCGGCGACCGCACCGCCACGGTGCTTTCCAGCCGTGCCCACGGCGCGGCCAGCGCCATCCTGGGCATGGCGCAGTCCTGCGAACTCGACCGGATCCTGTTCCACCGCTCCAGCCGCCAGCGCAGCCTCGCGCTGGCCATGATCGCCGGCCGCCTGCTGCGCCCCGGCGCCAAGTTGCGCCTGGAGAGGGAACTGAGCCGGGAAGGCAGCACGACCCTGGGCGTCCTGCTCGGCATCGAGGGCGCCACGGTGGATGAGCTGTACGACGCGATGGACTGGCTGCGAGCGCGCCAGGCGTCCATCGAACGCAAGCTCGCCAGGCGCCATCTCACCGAAGGTGGACTGGTGATGTTCGACGTCTCCTCCGGGTACTTCGAAGGCTCCGCCTGCCGCCTCGCGCGGCTCGGATACTCCCGCGACCACCGGCGCGACCGGCCGCAGGTGGTCTACGGCATGCTCTGCACCGCCGAGGGCTGCCCCGTTGCCATCGAAGTGTTTGCGGGCAACACTGCGGACCCCATGACCCTCGCCGGCCAGGTGTGCAAGATGCGCGACCGCTTCGGGATCCGGCAGATCGTCCTGGTCGGCGACCGCGGCATGATCACCCAGGCCCGCATCGACGAGGATCTGGCTCCCGCCGACGTGCACTGGATCACCGCGCTGCGCGCGGACACCATCCGCAAACTGGCGCGCAAGGGCACCATCGCGCCGGACCACTTTCAACCCTGGCAGATGGCCCGCGTCTGCTCCCCCGACTTCCCCGGGGAGGGGCTGATCGTCTGCTTCAACCCGTTGCTCGCCGCGGAGCGCCGCCGCAAGCGCAACGCACTGCTGCAGACAACCGAGGACGCTGTGCGCGATCTCGCCGACCTCTACCAGCAGGGATCCATCGACCGCGACGAACTCGACCGGCGGCTCGGCGCCGTGCACCGGCGCAAGATGGCCATGCACTTCCTGCTCCACTTCGAGGAGCCCGACGCAACCTTCTCCTTCGAGCGCAACGCAGCTTCCATCGACGCCGAAGCCCGGCTCGACGGGCTCCACGTCATCCGAACCAATCTCGACCAGACCGCACTCGACGACGCCGACACCGTGCGCGCGTCCAAGGCCTTCGCCCGCGTGGAGCAGGCCTTTCGTTCGCTGAAGACCCTATCCCTGCGCGACTGTCCCATCTTCCATTGGCACAACGAGCGCGTCCGTGCCCACTTCTTCCTCTGCATGCTGGCCTACTACCTGGAATGGCACATGCGCCGCAAACTCAAGCCGTTGATGTTCGCCGAGGAAACCCCGCCCCGGAACGAAAACCCGGTCGCTCCGGCCCCTCGCTCAAAGGAGGTCAGGCACAAGCCGCGTACTCGCCGAACCCCCGACGGCCTGCCCGTCCACGGCTTCCGGGATCTCCTCGAGCATCTCGGTACCCTCTGCGCAACCGAAATCGATACCGGGAACGGCTTCTCCCTGTCCGTGCTTACCCGGATGACATCCCTGCAGGAGAAGGCCTTCTCCCTGCTCGGCCTCAAACCACACCCCGCTCCTCAGTCGAGCGAGATGGAGGCAAGACCCCGCAAACCTGTCCAGTAAGCAACCGTCTCGGATGCGCGGAAACCGCCGTTGGAGCACGCTGTTACAATGCTCGCGCATATGGAAGTTCGGGTTAGTCATCAAACCGCATACGAGCGACATCAAATTCGAGGTCCGATATTGACGAAGTCTGGCGACGATGCAAGGGGCAGGAGGCTAGTTAGCGAAGAAAAAGATAAGTGGTTACAGCAACGTATCGCAGGCGGGACGCAAGACGTCGAAGCGCGTCGTTGTTCGGACAGGCTACCCCGTCGCCCCGGAACTTAGCGGGGGGAGGGCGCCAGCATCGGAGCCTTCCCTGGCATTCCGCGGCTCTGCCGCAGGGCGGAATTTCCGGTCTTCCCATCGTGAACGCGTGTTCGGCGATGCCATTCGTGGATTCGCGGGTCCGAGCGGGTCCGCAAGCGAAAAACGAGGCGGGATCGCTCCAGAAGGGAGCGGGCGAAATGGCGACGGGCGCGGCACGCATGCCAGCGGTCGACCGGTCGGTCGCCGCGTTCTGCGCTTTCTGCTCCCTTGTGGGCCAGCAGCATTCCTGGAACCCGGTTTCCATTCGGATACGCTTCCGGGAGACACCGACCCATGTGTCCCATGGCTTGACGTTTGCCATGCGAACTTGATCCCGGAATGGGCCTCGCCTACGCTTCCCGTCGGCGGGCACCGGGCTTTCAACTACCCCCTGTTGACACGGTTATTGTCTGATCGTTTCTCCCATGCATTGACGGCATCGAGACCTTCCTTGTCGCTTCTCCATGCCTGCCAGATTTTTTCGGTTCCGGGGAGCGGTTGCCGCTTGCTGGGACGGAATCCGGCGAGGCGAGCGAGGTCGACCACGAAGGTTCGGATATCCGGGGGCGTTTCGGGTGGAGCGCGAATGACACGGCGGTGTTTGAGCCAGACGTAGAGCACGTTGATCTCGTGTTCGGAGAACATGTTGAGTGCCGGCATGTCTGGCGTGTCGCGGGCGCGTCGTTCCAGGTCCATGACACGCCATGCGGTCACGGCATCGAATGCGAGGCACTTGCGCAGATCGTCGGCGTGATCGAGTTTTCGATCCTCGACCCGGGTGCCGACCTCGAGGATCCGGAAGTATTCCTCGATGGTCCAGCGTGCTTCGTACCATGCGACGACGCGCCGGGCATTGTCGATTTCGGCCTCGCCCTCGGTGGTGAGGAGCACCCGGTGGAGCGGCATCTTGCCTTTCGGCGGTTCGGGTTCGAGGACCGAGACGGCAAGCATGGCGAGCGGTGCTTCGTCGCCGGCCCTGTTCGACGGTGGAACGAGGTCGACCATCGCGGCACGGAGTTCAAGCCGGGCCTTGCGTTCGCGGCGCTTGCGGGGACCACCACAGGGGCTGATGGTGATGGTCTTTGTGCCCAGAACCGGTTGCGCATCCATGAAGTCCCACAACTCTCGGGTGTCGCCGTCGACGGCGACCCGGCGCTGGCGGCCGCGGTCGGAACGCACCAGGAGCCCGTTGCCAGTCTGTCGTGCCGTTCGCAACAGGTCCCATATGTCTCCTTCGCGATCACAGACCGTAATCACGCGGCTGTCGGGGATCTGCCCGGCGCGCTCAAGGCCGTGCAGCCAGCGCACGCTTTCCGGCACGTTGTCCGGCGTTTTGGCGGCCAGCGTGCCGTCGCGCTGTGTCGCGTTGATTTCGAACACTCCGAGCGGGCGTCGGGCTTCGGTGACCGCAAGCCCGACACGGGCGAGCAAGCCCCAGGTTCCCGATCCGCCGCCGACCAGACCCGCCGTCTTCTGGTGGCCGTTGTAGTTGAGGGTCGTTGTGTCCTGGAGCGCGAGAACCACCGGTTCCAGCCGGCAGCGGTCGACCACAGCCTCTTGATGGGGTTGAAGAATATGCTCCAGCTTGATCCTGTCGTTCGAGAGCAGCCGATAGGCGGCCTTTTGTTCCGCCGCGCCGGGGAAGATCGCCGGCAGCGACGCACCCGGGGCATGTTCTCACGCCCGGCCCATCGCCACCACCCGGTCACGCAGGCGGCCGTCGGGATGGCTGCCGCGCCGGTACTCGATATCGGCCCAGTCCGTATCCTTCGGCAGATGCGGCGTCGGTGCCGCGCCAAGCCTGCGGTGTGGTTCCTGGCAGAATCTCTCGCGCCATCCCGCGGCCAACGGCTTGATCCATACCGCTTTCGGCGCGACCGCGCGCCGCCCGGGCGGACATCCCGAGGTTCGCGCCGCACAACACTTCCAGCCTGCGGCCCGGTAGCAGGTTCCGATCCGGTCGGGAGCCACATAGGTATAGGCCGCCAACGGCCTTACCCCATACGCTGCTTCCCAGTCGTCCGCAACGCGGGCCGCCGCCAGCGCCAGCACATGCGACGCCAGGTTGTCGACCCGTACCCCAGGCAACAGAAGATAACGGTCGTTATTGACTACTAGCCCGAGATTCGCAACCCGTGCGTCGGGCGACCAGCCAAGGAACGCATCGCGCGCCTTCTGGTGTCAGCTTGCGGCACAGAACCCGATCCCGCCAAGCCTGCCGTGAACCGAAGACCGGACCCAATAGCGAAGCTGGGCACCCGGCATTCGCGAACTTCCCTCGGGATGATGGCTCGCCATCATCGCCCGCCACAGACCGCGGTCGGCGTCGCCGACAGGCTCCAGCGTCACCACGCCGAGCTCCGCAAGCCGGCAGGTGAGCGTCAGGTCCGGGAACGCCCTCTCCGCGGCAACCGATAGCGACGGCATCGGCCGCGCCGCGGGCAACGACAGGTTCAGCCGGGCCGCCAGCCGCGGCAGCGCCTTGCTCGCCTGCGCCAGACACGCAACGCCCCGCGGATTGCGCCAGTTCTCCCGTTCGCAAAGCTCGCGCGCAAGCCCATGGCGCGTGCCACCCTCTGCCGCAACCGCACCGATCAGCCAGTCGATCGTCGCGGAACGGAAATGTCGAAGCCCGATTTGCATGCCCGGAATATGCGCCAATCGAACAACCGTGTTAACTGTGTCTAAATGAAAGGCCAACGGCCGTGCGTCCGTCCTCGGGGCAGTGCTTGTGACCCTGCTCTCGGTCCAGTACGGCCAGACACTCGTGATCGTCACTGCCGCCCTTCCTTACGCAGCGGCCGCCGTTGCCGCCAGCCGGTTGGAAGACTGCATCGGGCGCAATGGGAACTCGCCGGCCAAACCGCCCATTCCAGGTTCAGGACGCAATGCAGGTCGCCGCGTCGAGGGTCACGATCCATCAGCGAGTTGAGGCACCAGAGGAGCAAGACGTTTACGGGTCTTGCCGAAGACTCGGGCGGTCCAATCCTTGCATGACACAGCTCGGCGATCGTCGGCAATTCCCGGCGAATTGCGCGTCAGTGCCGGGCAGTTCGTCTCTGGTCGCCAAGTGATCGATGGCGGATGCCGGAATGCGCAGATACGGCCGCGGGCTTGCAATGGCATTCGTCTTGGGCGTTCTGCATCGTAGCCCACCGGGTGTGTTGGACTAATGTTTTGCGGTTATTTATCTGTTCTCCGCTGTTGGTGCGGGCATTCCCCGGGGGGTTAACTTACCGTCTCGTTCCTTGCGTAGTGCGGCTTGGATTGCGCACTACGGAGAGGTGTTCGGATGGACCCCCGAATCGAGGCGCTGCGGTCGACGACGATTTTCGGTCGTCGTCTGACCCGGCAGCAGATTTCCGAGATCCAGACGACGGTTGCAGCGTTTCCGTCGCTGAGCCGGCACGAGCTTGGGCAGACGATTTGCGAGCAGCTGGGCTGGCGCACGGGAACGGGCACGAACCGGATCCAGCTCTGCCAGCGGCTTCTGGAGGAACTGGAGCGGCTGGGCCTCCTGGTGTTGCCGGCGAAGGATGCGTCCTATGCGCGGGGTCCGCGCAAGCCGATTGAGAAGAGCCAGCGGACGGGGAAGCAGCCGGCGATTGCGGAGCCACTGGGGGAACTTCTGCCGTTGCAGCTTCGCCTGGTGCAGGACGAGGACGAGGTCTCGGAGTGGAACGAGTTTGTCGACCGCTGGCACTATGCCGGTTTCCGCCACCCGCTCGGCCCGCGGCTGCGCTATTTCGTGGAGGACCGGCACGGGCGCAAGCTGGGTTGCCTGCAGTTCTCGCAGGCGGTGGTCTCGCTGCCCTGCCGGGACGCGTGGATCGGCTGGCCGGAGGAGGGGTGGAAGGCGCATCTGGAGCGGGTGGTGGGCAACACGCGGTTTCTGCTGTTTCCGTGGGTCGAGGTCCGGAACCTGGCTTCCAAGGTGCTGTCGATGGCGATGCGGCGGCTGGCCGATGACTGGGAGCAACAGCACGGCTGCCGTCCGGTATTGGTAGAGGCGTTTGTGAATTCGAGCCGCTTCGACGGCGCCTGCTACCGGGCGGCGAACTGGCTCGATCTCGGCGAGACCCGGGGCGGCAAGGGGAAAGCGCCCAAACGGGTCTACGTCTATCCGCTGGCCGCGGACTTCCGGGAGGTTCTCCTGCATGGCCCGCAACGCACTGCGCCGCGGCGCAAGGCGACGCCGCGGGTGGCACCGGCGCTGGCCGCAGACGACCCCTTCCTGCTCGCCTGGCAGGAACTCGTCGGTGCGGCAACCGCGGCTGCAACGGCCCACGACCGTGTCTGGCAACTTCGGCGGCGGGTCATCAACACCCTGCTGGTGGTGCTCTTCGTCTATCGGCTGATGTTCTCGGGCAACGGATACACGGCAACCCTCGCCGCGCTTTGGCAGCAATGCCAGGCTTGCGGCATTCCGCTGCCGCAGGCTGAACCCGTTGCCGCGTAGAGCATGAGCGCCGCCCGGGCGAAGGTCGACGAAGCCATCTTCAAGAGCCTGCACGCCGAGATCCTCAAGCGTGCCGGGAGTTCGCAGTGGAAGGGGCACAGGGTCTTCGCGGTCGACGGCTCGAAGATCAACCTGCCGCGCCCGCTGCTCCGCGCCGGCTACCGCCTGCCGCAGGAACGAGCCCACTACCCGCAAGGCTTGCTGAGTTGCCTCTACGAACTGGCCCCGAAACTTCCCATCGACTTCGACCTGCATGCCCACGGCGATGAGCGCGCCGCCGCGCTCTCCCATCTCCCCGCCTTGGCCGTCGGAGACATGGTCGTCTACGACCGCGGCTACTACTCCTACCGAATGCTGCTGGCGCATGCGGAGCGGGGCGTGCATCCGCTGTTCCGTCTGCAGAGAAATGCCGGAACCGCGTTCGACGACTTCATCGCGGGAAGCGAGCAGGATGAGCTCACCACCATCACCCAGGGGCCCGACACGCTTCGCCGTCTGGGCCGGAAAGACCCCGAGGCCGAACCCAGGCCCATCCCCCTGCGACTCGTCAAATACGTCCACGGCGGAACCGAGTTCCACTTCGCAACCACCCTTCTCGACCGAAGCCGGTACCCGGTCCAGAACCTCGCCGACCTCTACCATGACCGCTGGGGCATCGAGGCGTTGTACAAAACTTCAAAGTGTGGCTTCGAACTGGAGAACTTCCACAGCCGATCCGAACGCGGCGTGAAGCAGGAGATCTTCGCCCACTTCAACCTCATCGCCATGACCAGGCTGTTCACCAACTTCGGCGACGCCATGCACAACTCGCAATCGCCTCCGGATCCCCTGCCGGAGAGCCAGGCAAACTTCAAGGCCGCCTTGTTCGCCGTCGCCCGAAACCCCGAAGGCCTCATCCTGCGGCAGGCGGCCATGATGCACAACGCAGTGCGTCAGGTCCTCGCCTGTATCCAAACCGCAAGGCAACGCCTGCGTCCAAATCGAACCTGGCCACGACGCTCCCGAAAACCCCTCGGCAAATGGCAGAAAGGACGAGACTCCGCAGCTGCAGCCTGAGTGCCAGAGCAACCGTCCCACCCAATACGGGCCTGGCAGAACTGCGATTCCTTGAGCGAACGCCAATATTTCCCTAAGCGAATGCCATTGCGCGGGCTTGTCCCTGCCCTGCCCATCTTGGTCGCAAACGCGGGTCTAGCCATGGTCCTGCCATGGCAGCAGGTTGCCCGGTGAAGCCCGTGTCGGGCGAGAATTCTGGACCGCGCTCGCTTCCGGAATGCTGAGATGCACCTCGTCGCCCGGACACCAGGGGGCCTTGCCAGCGACAATTCTACTCGTGCCATTGTTCCGTATCGCCACACGCCGGGAAGAGTCCCTTGGTACCGCTTGGGTGTTCTGCCGCCTGCGGTCTGGGATCTCACGTCTCCTCGAAAACAGCGTCACGCATTGAAACCTGCGCCGGCAAGCGGGTCTCTGCGATCGGATCGGTCTCCAGCGGGCAGTCATGGGAGGCCGGTTCGCGCGTTCAGGGCTGTCGCCAGGATTTTGCAGGTTCCCGTAGAATGGGTGTTTGACGGGTTCCGCCTGGCGATGCACTCACCAGGGAAAAACTTCGCACCGGGCTGGGGTCGGTCCGCCGGGCCTGCGACAAGTCCTTCGAGCCGGTGTTGCGGCTCCGTTCGACGACCTAAATGACCTCGATGACGGCGTGCACCCCAGGTGAGCCGACGAGTTTCCGATCTCCCGTCACCAGGACCATGGAAAGCGTCTCCGCCAAGGCGACATAGACCGCGTCGTACGCGGTCAGATTGTTGCGAAGATTCCAGACGCGACTGAGGAACGGCTCGTGCGGATAGCGCTCGACATCGAGATCCCGCCATCGCTGGAGTGCGCGCAGGCCCATTCGCTCGGTGATGGTTCCGCTACGAACGTACCGGCGCATGACCTGCGCGATTTCCAGGTCGATGAGATGCGGTACATGGACCGTCTCGCGATCGTCTGCCAGCCGCAGGGCGAGACGTTTGCCAGTTTCGGTATTCAACAGGAACTCGACCGCCCCGGAAGCATCCAGGACCATCAACGCAATCCCCGCTCCTCGCGAAGAATTTCTGCCGGGGAAGGATCGAGCACGACATCCGGCTGGGATCCGATCAACGAGAGCAACTCCGTTCGGCTCGGGCGCTGGAGCGACTTCTCGAGTTCACGCAGGATGAACCGTGACATGGATAGTCCTTCCAGGGCCGCGCGGGCCTTCAGACGCCTGTGCAGCGGCGTCGGGACATTGCGAATCTGGATCATGGAATTCATGCATAAAGTATGAAAACATGCATTGTTGATGTCAAGGCTTCCCATGACGTGGATGGTGTATTCCACAACCGACCGGGTACATCGGTCGGGGGTAGCGGAACCGGTCAAGCGAATGGTCGGACTACCGGCTCGGCCTGGGCGCCTGAAATACAGATCCGGCGTGTCGTCCCGTTTCCGGTTGGCAAAAGGACGATTGGGAGTTGCCACGGAATGGGGACCCTTTGCGGGTGGTCAGGCAGGTGGCAGAGCTCCTGACGGATCGCGAGCGTGTCGAATTCAGGGTCTTCGAGCGCACCGAATCAGGATAGGGTGAGGCGCTTCGGAATATCGTCCGCACGATCAGAGCTCTCCGGCGTCCTCCAGCACCGTCCGCGCGGCCCGGAAGCATTCGAGCGCTTGCGGTACACCGCAGTAGATGGCGACCACGTGGATGATGGCGCGGATCTCCTCCTTGGTGACGCCGTTGGTGAGGGCGCCCCGGCAGTGGAGCTCCCATTCGGTCATCTTCCCCAATGCGCCGATCATGGCGAGATTGATCATCGACCGGGTCCGGGCGTCTATGGCCTCGTCACCCCAACCGAAGCCCCAGCACCAGGCCGTCATCGCCTCCTGGAACGGGCGGGTGAAGTCGTCCGCACCATCGAGGCTCCGCTGCACATAATCCTCGCCCAGCGTTGCCCTGCGCTGCTCGAGTCCCTTCAGGAACAGGTCCTCATCGAACGTACTCATGCCTTTTCCTTTCCTCAGAGGCTCAGAGCCTCGCACATCCACTGCTTCAGCACCCGGATGGAGTGCTCCGTGTTCAGGCTGCAACCTGGATCCACGACCAGAGGTTCGGGCGCATCGCCCAAGCTCTTCAGCCCGCGCTGCACCGATTCCACCGGCCGGAGATCCTCCTCGACCGTTGTTGCCGGGTCCTGCGCCGCGAGATCGCGGATGACGGCATGCTCGGCTCCGCCCACACTGTACCAGCCGCGCCAGACCGGCACATTGCCGGCATCCACCACGCGCCAGTCGTAGGTGGCGAGTACATTGCCCGGATAGACTTGGAAGCTGTACATGGGCCAGAGGAACAACGCGCGCTTTCATCGGCGTGCGGCCGGGTTCGGTTGATCGGATAGGTCATTCTCTCCAGGTTCTGGCAATCCGCCCTGTGCCGAAGGCAGTAGCCGTGCGGCTGGATGTCATGACTCTCCGGCTGCACGACTCCAGTGGAAATGGTCGTGTGATTGCGTGCGCAGTGGTAGCACTCCGAGTAGTTCTCGATGCTGGCTTTCCAGTTGCAGCGTTCGGGGATCTTGATCCATTCGAGCGGCTTGAGCGCCCTCCAGTGCGGTACCCAATTCTCGAGTTTCGCTCGCGCGCCCGGGAACCATGCATCCATGGGTTCGGCGCTTGTTTCGAGATTGACGAAGATGAAGCCGCGGAAGACTCCGGAGCGCACCGCGGGTCAGGCAAACTTCGGAGAGCCAGACCAACACGCGGGCGTTGCCGACGTCACTGACAAGCTGGCGGGAGCGGTGCTGGCAGACGTTGTAGAAGGCGTGGATCTCTCCATCATGGTCTCTGGCGCGAGCGCGCCGGGATCATGGACATCACGGCCTTCGCCAAGGTGGAATTGACGGGGCCGGGGGCCGAGGCGCTGCTCTGCCGGCTGCTGGCCAACAGGTTTCCCACCAGGCCAGGGGCAATCGCGCTTGCGTATATGCCGAGCCGGGCCTGACGGATCGAGCTTGATGTGACGGTGGTGCGGCCTGGTCGGGACCGGTTCCATCTGGTCGCGGCGGCCTTCTTCGAGCAGCGCCTTCCGGACCATCTTGACCGGCATCGGGCGGGCGGGTCCTATCAATCTATCACACTTGACTCCGGGACTTCTCCTTTCGTTTTTTTCCTGTTCCATTCCTGCATGGCCTGGATGGCGAAGACGGCTTGAGACAGGAACTTCACGCCTTCCCAGAGCTTCTGCGTGCCGGGTAGCGGCTGGCGCTTCGAGGGATGGAAGCCCGCCAGGCCGCCGGTGAGCACGACGAAGCCCGCGATGGTCATGTCCGGCGGTCCCCGGGGCACCTTGAAGCCATAGCGGGAGGCGAGGGCACAGAGTGCCCGGATGTCGTCCTCGGTGACATGTCGGCTGGCCGGGTCGTCCGGCCTCTCGCGGGCCAGGAGGGAAAGGTCCCAGACCCGGAAGGCGGTGATCGCGTCAAAGGCGAGACACTTGCGCAGGTCGTCGGCCTCGTCGAGGCGGCGGTCCTCGATGCGGGTGCCGACCTTCAGCGCATGGAAGAACCGTTCGATCCGCCAGCGCAGTTCGTACCAGCGCAGCACGGTTCGGGCGGTGTCGAGGTCGGCCTGGCCCTCGGTGGTCAGCAGCATCCAGTGCAGCGGTTTGTTCTTCTGCTTCCTTTGCTTCGATGCCGGCAGCGCCGGGCGACGGGGCGGGTCCTCCTCAAGGGCCGAGACGGCGATCATGCGGACCGGTGGTTCACTCTCCCGGTCCTTCGGGGGAAGCAGGTCCACCGGCGTGCAACGCAGGGTCAGCTTCGCCGTGCGGCCGCGCCGACGGTTCGGTCCCCCGCAGGCGGGCACCTCGATCTTCCGCCCGCCCACCGGGTCCGTCTCCAGCACATGGTCCCACAGGTCCGCGTCTCCGCCCGAGGCCAGCGCCACCCGACGCTGCGTCCCTCGGCTGGCCCGGACCAGCAATGCCGCCCCGGTCTGCTCCGCACGCGAGAGCAGCTCCCAGAAGTCGCCCTCGCGGTCGCAGACCGTCACCACCCGGCTGTCCGGGCAGGCGCGCGCGAGTTCCTGCGCCCGCTCCAGGCCGTCCACCCAGCGGACACTGTCCTTGTCATCGGCCTGACGGAAGTCGGTGTCCACCGTATACATCCCGAGAGGCCGGCCCACCGCGTTCACCGCCACGCCGAAATGGGCCAGGATGCCCGCGCTGCCCTTGCCGCCCCCGCCAAGCTCGTCGAGGCCCGACGTCGTTGACAGGCCGTCATAATTCAGCGTCGTCGTGTCCTGAACAGCCAGCACAAGCCGCTCGGCACCGCACCGCTCAACCGTCTGCTCGAAATGCGAATCCAGAATGTGGTCCATCGTCACCGCGTCATTGGACAGCAACCGGTAGGCCGCCGTCTGCTCCGCCCGCCCCGGGAAGATCGACGGCAGATGTTCGCCAAGCCGATTGACCCAGGCCGCACCCATCTGCGAAATCCGACGCCGGATCCGACCGTCAGGGTGCGTGCTCCGCCCGTATTCCCGTGCCGCCCATCCCCCCGCACAATATATCGATCCGGACCAGCCGAGAACGCGCTCCGGCTCACCGCACAGAACCTGTTGCCAGCCCTCCACGAGCGGCCGGAGCCAGACCGCGCGGCGCACCCCCGAACGGCGCCCCGAAGTCAGCTGCGGGCAACACTTCCACCCCGCGGCCCGGTAACTCAGCCCGGACTGCCCCGGCCCCGTGAAACTCTGCACCAGCACCGGCCGCTCACCGTAGGCCGCCGCCCAGTCGTCGGCAATCCGGCCCGTCGCAAGACGCAGAACCCGCGACGCAAGACCCTTCACCCGAACACCCGGAAGCAGCAGAAAGCGATGGTTGCACACAACCCTGCCGATGTTGGCCACGCGGGCATCGCCCGACCAGCCGACGACATCGTCGCGCGGCCCAAGCTGCATCCCCGCCGCTGTGAAGCCAATGCCGCCCAGCACCCCATACCGCTCCGAACGAACCCGGTAACGGACCTGCCCTCCCGGCGGCCGGCGCCATCCCTCCGGATGATGCGTCTCGATCATTGCCTCCCAGCGGCGGCGCTCCTCCGGTGACGCCACCGGCTCAAGCGACAGCGGACCGAGTTCCCGAAGCGAACACGAGACAGAACTGTCGGCGAAGTCCGATGCCGGGCGGGCGTGCGGATCAAACTCCATCGCCTCCGCTTCCGGCAGGCGCACACCCAACTCCTCCGCCAGGCGCGGCAAGAGCTTGCGCGCCGACGCAAGACACAGCCTGCCGACGCGGCCAAACCAGTTCTCCTGAAGACAGAGCTCCCGGGCCAGCGCACTCCGCGACAGCTCACCGCTGTTGCAGGCGGTCTTGAACCACTCTACCGTCTCCGCTGAAATCTGACGCATGCCAATCTGCATGCCCGAATAAATCGCACGAAATCACCCGCGAGTCAAGTGTGTGAGCTTGATAGGGGCGGGGCGGTTGAACTCTTCAATCGTTCGGACAAATTGGCGGCGCATGCGCTGAACGGGCCTGCGCCGCGCGATATCCTTCGTGCTTGCACGGATGCGGATCTCTCCAATTCGGGGTTTCCGTGGCTCTGCGCGCGGGAGATCGAGGTCGCGAGCCAACGGTTCTGGGCGCCCCGGATGCCCTACGCGGGGAGCTTGGCTGGAAACTGCAGTTGCCACGCGGGAGTGCGCTTATGGTCTATGACGAACTCCGCGAGGCCGGAGAGTCCCATGGCATTGCGGATTGCGGTTCCTTCGCGATGAATTCTCTCCAGATGGAGAAGGCCTTCGAGGGGGCCGGGCGAACGCACCAACGAGGTGACGGATCTCGAGGCGGGCGTGATGCGCTTCGTGCGGTCGGAGCCTGCGCATCTCGGCCGGGAGGAAGCCTTCCACCGGGCGCGCCGCTGGACTTGCGCCTTTCGGGAGATCATCGAGCCCGACAGGGTCGAGGATGGCCATCGCGTCGAGGCGGTGCTTCGGGACGGTACGGTCGTGGGCTCCACTTGCTCCGGCGCCAATGGGCACAGTGCGGGCAGCATTCTTGCCTTCGCCTATGTCAGCCCCAAGTTGGTCGCGCCCGGAACGGCGCTTGTGGTGCTGATCGTGGGCAGGCCACGCGTGGCACGGGTTCTGGGCGAGGCGGCCTATGACCCGGGGAGTCTCAGCCCGAGTGCCGACGGAAGCGCCGGAGCCTTCAGATGAGATTTTCCGCCATGGCAATCGGCACCGTGTCGGCCGGACCCCGCAGTTCCCGTCGCAGCGGATCCGGCGGCGGGCGGCCGCCTGCTTTGGCGCAAGGTTCCCACGGGCAACCCCGCCGTGACTCCGGGCGGGCAGGCTTTGGCGCCGACGTCCCTCAGGCACTTGGCGGCGCGTGCGGAGGGATCGAGAGCAGCGCCATCCGTTGCACCAGTGCTCGAGCGGCTTTGCGCGCTTCGCGTCAGGCGCGTTCCCAGAGCGTGCAACGGATCGGCATCGAGGGAATTTCATGACCCACTCCGCGCTGGACAACGTCTATGCCGAGACCGCCAGCCTCGTGGCCGCGCGTCCGGAACTCGCTGCGTTCGCACCCTTCGACACGCATGCCCCGGCTGCGGGAGTCGGCGCGAGAGCAGCACCTGCGATGCGTTTCCTGCAGTCGCTCCGCGCTGCTACCCATCGCGATACGGAGCCGCTGGTTGCCGCAATCGCCGCCATGGCACCGGAGGTTCATTGGCGGCGGCCCTATACCGAGGAGGAGGTCGGACTCGACTTCGTGAACCGCTTCTGTTCCATGGAGTTGGTCGGACCCACGGGGCATTTTCGCTCCAGCACGATTCGGGCGTTCATCGCGTATTGGGGCGAACGGCTGTACTACCCCTGGCATCTGCACGAGGCAGAGGAGCTGTACTTCATTCTTGCCGGGGAGGCCAGGTTTGAGGCCGAGGGACAGGATTCCGCGATTCTGCGGCCCGGCGACACCCGTTTCCACGAATCGAACCAGCCCCATGACATGACCACGGTGGAGAGCCCGATTCTCGCTCTGGTGCTCTGGCGCGGGGCGGGCCTGGACGGGCGGCCGCGGATCGGGCGGAGATGAACCGGGAGAGTCAGGGAGGAGCACCCAATGCACAAAATACTTTCGCAGTCGGAGTGGATTCAGCGCGCGAAGTCCATTCTGCCAGCCGGCGGTTTCGGGAATTTCGATCCGGGCTTCTTTATTCGCGAGGGGCGCGGCAGCCGCGTCTGGGACGAGGACGGGCGCGAATATGTGGACGCGCTGATCGGCTCGGGCCCGATGCTGCTCGGCCACGGCCATCCCGAGGTTCTGGAGGCGGTGGCGGAGCAGCTGCCGCGTGGAACGACGTTCTTCGCCAACAACGCCCGCGGCGTCGAACTCGCGGAAGCGATCTCGGAGGCGGTCGCGTGCGCGGAGCGCGTGCGGTTTCTTACCTCGGGCGGCGAAGCCGACATGTACGCGATCCGTCTTGCCCGCGCATTTACCGGGCGCGAGAAAATCGTGAAATTCGAGGGCGGATACCACGGAATGAGCGCCGAGGCACAGATGAGCCTTGCGCCTGCGCGGTTGGCGAACTTTCCTCAGGCGATTCCGGACAGTGCGGGGATCCCCGGGAGCGTGGCGGCCGAAGTGCTCATCGCGCCCTTCAACGACCCGGAATACGTTTCCTCGCTTCTCGAGGAAGCGGGCAGCCAGATTGCGGCGATCATCGTGGAGCCCCTGCAGCGGATCATTCCGCCCGATCCCGGGTTCCTGGAGGCGCTTCGCGCGGAGGCGAGTCGGCACGGTGTCCTTCTCATATTTGATGAGATCGTGACCGGTTTCCGTCTCGCCTATGGCGGGGCGCAGGAGGCGTACGGCGTTGTCCCCGACATCTGCACGCTCGGCAAGGTGATCGGAGGCGGTTTCCCGCTCGCCGCGATTGCCGGGCGGACAGAGATCATGGCGCATTTCGACAAGGCGGCCGTGGGGTCGGATCGCTGGTTGATGCAGGTCGGAACGCTGTCGGGCAACCCGGTTGCGGCGGCAGCGGGGCTGAAGAGCATGGAGATCCTGCGCCGACCGGGCCAGTACGGGAAGTTCCTCGCCAACGGGGAGCGGTTGATGGAGCTGGCGGAAAGGGCGCTCCGCGCGCGAGGAGTGGCGCATCGCATTGTCGGACATCCGACACTCTTCGAGGTTGTGTTCACCGAGCGCGCGGTGCGCAATTACCGCGATTTCATTGGCTCGGACCTGGATCGATGGGCGCGCTACAACCGGGCGCTCCTGGAGCACGGGATCTTCAAGTTACCGGGAAAGTGGTATGCCTCGCTGGCGCTCGAGGAGGAGGATTTTGTCGTTTGCGAGGAGGCCCTCGAGCGGGCGGCGGTGGCGGTAGCGGCATGAACGGGACCGGAGCTTGGCGGTGACACTCTGCGATGCGGCAACATGGAGGAGGCGACGAGTTGTCGACCCGCGACCGTGTCTCAGTTGCGGGAGTTCACATTGCCTCCGCCCACTCGGACAAGTGGTTGTGCGGCGACCGTTCGTCAAGGGATTGAACTCCATCCCTGGAAGTCTCCGGGTCTCCGGTCTCCGAGAAGGGTGTCGCGCTCGCAGAGGAAGGAACGAACAGGCGCCGTGCACGCGGTTGACTTCGGGTGAAAATTCCCTATGGAGTAAATCCGCTCAGTTCACGAGATTCAACATGTTGCGCCGTTCGTGAGATCGGAACTGGCAAGCTTCAGGTTTCATGGCGCGCATGATCTGGTTCCATGCAGCGCCATAGCGGTCGGATTTCCACAGGGCGCGCAGGCTCAGGATTGCCTGTCCGGTACCGTTCTCGGACCAGCGCATGCCGGAGCACTTGAGGCGCTGAGTGATGAGCACCCGGTTTGCGGCCTCGACGATGCCGCTCCCGATAGGGAGCCCGCGTTGCTGGAACTCGGCGTATCGCATGCGGTGCCGCTGCTTGCGAAAGAACCGCAGGACGCGGGGGATCGTGCCTCGCTGCGGGTGCTTGCGGGCCAGCCGCTGCAGCGAACGGAGCACCTTGTCGATTCCCTTCTGCTCTTCCTTCAGGACTTCGCGAATCCTCTCGAAGTGGCGCTGCGCCTGTGGCGAGCCCTCGCCATAGGCGCTTTTCAAGGCGTCCTGGAGATGCTGTGCAGCATGCCAATAGTCGAAGATCTGCGTTGCGCCTGCAAACACTTCCTCGCACCAAGTCCACACGTCCCTTTTCTATTGCTATAAAACACGGAATTGAGCAGCAAGCGGTTGTTCTCTGCCGCCGCGGGCACCCTTTCGACGGTCAGACGATCAGGATTGGCAACCGCCGTCGCCGGGAAGGATCGGGCCGGCTGATCGTGGAGGCTGAATTTGCGGACGGTCGGCGGCGGTGGATTCCTGCCCGCTGGACGAGCCTTGAGGCGAGCATGCCTTGCGAGGTTGCACTATATGGCTGGTTGTCGGATTTTGTAGCATTGGCTGAACTTGTTGGTGCGTTGGAGCGACGAGAGGCGGATGGACGCGGATCAGGAACACACTCTGTTCAGCCTGCTGGAATGGCAGGATCGCCAGCATCGATGGGAAGCGATCCCGGAGGATGCGCGCAGAGAGTTTGTGGCGGAGCTGGCGAGATTGATGGTCCATCTGGCGGTTCGGGAGCAGGACGGTGACGGACCGGATCACGGCTGAGCAGCTGTCGCGTCTTGCGATCGTGTATGTGCGCCAGTCGAGTCCGGGGCAGGTGCGGAACCACCGGGAATCGACCGAGCGTCAGTATGCGCTGGTGGAGCGTGCGCGGGAGTTTGGCTGGCCCGAGGGTCGCGTCGAGACGATCGATGGCGACCTCGGGATGAGCGGCGCGGTTGCTGGGCGGCGTCGGGGGTTTGACCAGCTGTGCCGGCAGATTGCCGTGAGCGATGTGGGTGCGGTGTTCGGGATTGAGGTGTCGCGCTTGGCGAGGAACACGGTGGAATGGTTTCAACTTCTGGATCTGTGCCGCCGGAGCAACACGGTGATCGTCGAGGACAGTCATGTCTATGCTCCGGGTCGCAACGACGACGACCTGGTGCTCGGAATTAAGGGTACAATTTCCGCCTCGGAGTTGTCGATCATCAAGGCTCGCCTGGAGGGCGGCAAGCGCAACAAGGCGATGCGCGGGGCTTTGTACAGCCATCTTCCTGCCGGGTATGTGCTGAACGGGGAGCGGCTGTCGAAGGATCCGGACCAGCAGGTCCAGGCGTCGATCGAGGGTGTGTTCCGTGCCTTTCTCGAGGCTGGTTCGGCCCGTGCGGCGGCGCAACTTCTTCGCGGTTCGGGGGTGCGTTTTCCGGTTTGCAGACATGGTCAGGTGAGTTGGCGGGATGCGGACTACGGCCGTATTCAGGCGGTTCTGAAGAACCCGATGATGGCCGGCGTCTATGCCTGGGCCCGCCAGGGCGGGCCGGTGGACGGGCCGATTTGCGAGCAATGGAGGGTGTGGATCCCGGACCATCATGAGGCGTATGTGGATCTGCCGAGCTGGTACCGGATCCAGGAACAGCTGTTCCGCAACCAGGGGAAGCGGGCTTCGGACCGTGGTGCGTTGCGCGAAGGCCCAGCGTTGCTGCAGGGTCTGGCGGTGTGTGGCCACTGCGGCCGCTCGATGAGCAGCCGGTACAACAAGTCCTGGCGTTATCTCTGCTCGGGGCGCATGAACACCCTTGGCAGCCACGACGGCTGTTTTTCGGTCGGAGGCGTTCGCATTGACCGATTGGTCTCGCAGTGCTTTCTGGAGGCGGTGGGCCCGGCAGGATTGGAGGCGGCACTGCAGGCCGAGCAGCAGCTGGTCGTTGAGAGGGAGACGGCGCAGCGTAGTTATCGCCTTGAGTTGGAGCGGTGCACCTACGAAGCGTCTCTTGCGGCGCGCCGTTATCGGCAGGTTGATCCCGACAACCGCCTGATTGCGGCGACGCTGGAAGGGGAGTGGGAACAGGCGTTGCGGGCGCTGGAGCGCGCGCAACAGCAGCTTGAGGTGGCCGAGGCCGAACAGCCCCGGGCGCCGGACCCTCAACGGCTTGCGTCTCTCGGCCGGGATCTTCCGGCGCTGTGGGAGGCTGAGGGGACAACGGCGCGGGACCGCAAGCGTCTGCTCTCCTGCCTGCTTGATGAAGTGATCCTGAACATCGACCGGAATGCCATGCAGATCAGTGTGGTCTTACAATGGAAGGGCGGGCGGAGCGATCAACACCAACTGCCGATCCTCACTGGACATCGGGAGATCAAGCGCGACGATGCGGACACGGTGGACCTCCTGCGCCGGCTGGCGGCATTCTATCCGGATGGGGAGATCGCCCGGATTCTCAATCGTCAGAAGCGCGTGACGGCCCGGGGGTTGCCGTACACGGCATCACGGGTTGCCGCGTTGCGGGGCCGCCATGGCATTGCCGTCTGCCCGCCGTCGGAGGCGGATGCCTCCGGGGTGCCGGCTCTGAGCGTATCTGAAGCCGCCGCCGAACTCGGTGTGACGGGAACAACGCTCTATCGCTGGATCCGCAAGGGGCTGGTACCGTCGGTCCATCCGGAGGTCTCCGGGGCACCGGTCCGCGTTCGCCTGACAGATGAGTTCCGCTCCCGGTTCTGCCCCGCCCCGTCAGACGGATTTGTTCCGCTGGCCACGGCCGTCCGCCGTCTCGGCGTCACCAGGCAGACGATCTGGAAGCGCATGCGTGCCGGGCAGTTGCAGGCCGTCTACGTTACGCGTGGCAGTCACCGTGGGCTCCATGTCCGGATCAGCCCGGAGATGGAAACACCGCTACTGCCGGGGCTTGTTCTGCCCGACACCGCGCAGGTCAACGATGATTGATCCGCACGGTTCCCGCGCAGGCCCTCGGTCCGATGGGCGAGGTTGTTCTGCCAAGCGGCATTGTCATCGGGTTAACACCGCCCCGGATGCTTCCAGATCCCGGAAATCCGGTGCATCCCTCAGAGGAGCGGTGCCTCCGGCCGATCCCGGAACACTCGCGTGGCGGATCCAGCGACGGAGAGGGAAAGAGCAGCGCACAAGGCGGCCTTGCGCGATGAAATCCAGGGCACAGGCCGGCCCGAATCACCGAATATCCCTATTGTCACGAGGTCAACACTCCACCGGCGATCAGGGACCAAAATCGTACGGCAGGGAAATAACCGAGTTGATTCAGCAGGTTACGTGCCGAAAGGCCCGACTGTCAGGATCGTGATTAACAAGAGGAGCAATGCAGAACCGATGTCCAATTGTCTGGCGCGCCGTCTGCGATGCACACGATGGGCAGGTCGGGACGCCGCTGTGCGAGGTGGCGTACTTCCGCGACCACATCCTCCTTCAGAGAGACCTTCCCGGCTTCCGGCATCCGGCCGAAGCAGACGGTGTGCAAGCGGGGCAGGCTGCCGTCTTCGCCAGGGCTCCCGCCATGAAGCGAAACCGTGCCCGACGACGCCTCCCGGAAGCCTGCCGGGCGAGGTGCATCTCCCTGCTGCGGCGTTCCTTTCGTCTTCCGCATGCCGAGATGGACGCCGTCGATGGAGACCGAGATTGCCGCCGCCTCAGCCGGAACCTCCTCCTCCGCACGAATTGCCTCCAGCGCCTGCGCCTCCTTGACCTCCCAGACCATGCCATTCAGAGCAGCCAGGCCATTCAGAGCGGTCGCCGAGGGAGCCATGCCCCCCAGTGCTCGGAACAGGTTCTCGCAATCCTTCGCCGGTACCATCGTCAGCGTCAGCGAGGCGTGGTGTGCAGCCAGAGGCGACCAGAACCCCGAAACGATCTGGAAACGGTCATCCGCGGGCGCGATCGAGCCGCACTTCCGCCGCCGGTAGCGGTTGCGCTCATACTCCACAAGGCCGAAACTGCTCATCACACGCGACCGCTGCTTGCCGGCGAAATAATACGGACGGCCGTCAACAACCAGCTGCTCCGCAGCCACGTCGCCAGCCTCCAGCGCTACCCGCACAAGCCCGCAGCCCGCTTCCGAGAGAGCCGCCGAGATCCGCCGTTCGCATTCCTCCGCTGTGTCCTGTCCGTGCAGCTTCGACAGCACCGCGGCCGCAACCGGCTCGAGGGCCGAGGCCAAAGCGCTGGAGAGATCTCCTCGCAGGCTCTCCTCCGAAGCCAGGAACGAGGCGGTTGGCGCACCTCCCGCAAAGGACGTGCTGGACTGCACCCACGAAAAGGGTAATACTGTCATTCGAGTGCTCCTGGATGTTGGATTTAACGCTCCATCCCTATACCACATGTTGGGGGAGCACTCATCCCTCACCCATGCGAAAGACCCAGAAAAAACAGACCAATCCCGGCAACTGTGCCCTACTTCAAGAATGTCGTCGACGAAATCCAGACCTCAAGCACTCGCTCCTTACCCCTAACTCATTGACATCGCGGGAATCCCATTACTCCATGCCAAGGGTGCACCCGAGGAAATCTTGGCGGTGTTTGACCGCGGAGTAGGGAAGCTGGCTTCGACAGGATCGGAAATGTTGAAGGACCATCCGGAACTGTCGGATGTTCTGGCTCGGCACTGAATCGGTATTGTTGGGCAGGAGCGCCTGCGACAACCTCTGGGAGTCAACCACCCAGTTGGCTGGGAAAGTGCGAATACGGCGCCGGGAACGGAACGAAGACCGGGTTTGCGATGCCTGAACTTGTAGCCGACGGCCCGACGATTCCGGTTCATCTCCTGAATGAACTGGACAGCGGCAGGGTCGTCCTTTTCTGTGGCGCGGGAATCTCGGCCAGTCCGGGGTCTGGCTTACCTGGCTTCTCGGACCTCGTCAAGCACGTGTACGAGGCGAACCGAATGAAACCGGATGCGGTCGAAAGGGAAGCGCTGGACCTCGAGGAGCGGGATGAGGACTGTCGACGGCCGAATCTCGACAAGGCGCTCAGTCTTCTGGAGCGACCCGAACGCCTGGGAGCGCAGGCTCTTCGGCGTACCGTCATCGAACGCCTTTCGCAGCCGCCGAGGGGCGAGCTTGCCGTCCATCGTGCTCTGATCGACCTGGCGCGGAATGAACACGGTGTTCGGCTTATCACCACCAATTTCGACAATCGGTTTGTTAATGCCGGGCTGGAGAGAGAGCTTCAGACTTCCTGACCTCGTGCGCTAATTGAAGGCGCGCCTGGCGATCGTTTTGCTCGTGATTTCCAGCAGTTAGGAGACATTTGTGGGGTTGACAGGTCTACGGAAAATGGCCATAATACTGTGCACCCGATATAGACCATGGAGACTCCCTTGAACACGCTTCCGATGCCTCCTGCCGAGGCGATCCAGATCGGCGAGTCCTGCTTTTCGCACGCGGTCGAGGACGGCCGGCGGGTCTACTTCAGCAACCTGGCGCCGTTCGATTCCCACGAAGTTTCGGACAACCGAGCGCGACAGCTGCGGATTGCGCGGTTTGCCGAGCACGGTGTGCTACGCAGGGATCTGGCGGCGGCGTTTGGCGTGAACCGTTCGACGGTGCAGCGGGCAGTGAACCAGCTCCGGAGGCAGGGCGAGGCCGGTTTTCTTACGCCGCGACGGAGGCGCGGGCCGAGCGCGATCGACGCCGCGACGGCGCGGGAGGCGGAGCGGCTTCTGGCCTCGGGGCTGAGCGGCCGGGCGGTTGCGCGAAAGCTGGGGATCCGGCCGAGCACTTTCAGCCTCAACCGCCGGTCGGGTGTTATCAGAGGGGGGGCGCCGAACCGGGCCGGGCCGGCGCAGGCGACAGCGTCGACGGAGCCGCAGGCGACGGCCGTGCTGGAGCCGCCGGTGGTCGCGTCGACGGAGCCACAGGCGGCGGCAGCGCCGGAGCCGAGGGTGGAGCGGAGCGAACGGGAGGCACGCGACCGCGAGGCGCCGATGGGTCGGGGCACCCGGGACACGGCGGGGCGGATGCTGGCGGCAACGGGACATCTGACGGAGATGCGGCCGCAGTTTGCGGAGCCGCTGTCGGCGGTTGCCGGCGGCGGCGTGCTGGCCGGGCTGCCGATGCTGCTCAAGGAGGGGCTTCTGGACCGCGCGCGGGAGTTCCTGTCGCTGCCCAAGGGATACTACGGTTTGACCACGGTTCTGCTGTTCCTGGCCTTCCTCACCCTGGCCCGGGTGCGCAATCCGGAGGCGCTGCGGCATCAGGCGCCCGGCGAATGGGGCGCCATCCTGGGCCTGGACCGCTGCCCGGAAGTGAAGACGCTGCGCGGCAAGATCAAGGCGCTGGGACAGGACGTGCAGCGGGTGCGAGACTGGCAGGCTTCCCTGGCGGCGGGATGGATGGCGGAAGAACCGGACGTGTGTGCGACCCTGTCGGTGGATGGCCACGTCAAGGTGTATTCCGGCCGCAAGGGAAAATTGCCCAAGCATCGTAAGCGACTTTTTTACCCCCTGCTGAACGATATTGGGCGTTTCGTGTGGGTGTGCCGTTGTTGATTTGGATTGGGTTTTGGGGTTGCTTCGAGCGTGTCCCTGGACTCAGGGTCCTGGGGCTGGACTCAACGAAACGGTTGTGTTACGCTGCCCGGCATGGACCGGATAGTACAAGGCCGTTGTGTCGGCTCTGCGGAGTTGTCGGAGATCCGTGCGCTGTTGTCGGCGCACCCGGAGTGGGGCCGCTCGCGGCTTTCGGTTGCGCTGTGCGAGCGCTGGGGCTGGCGGGACGGCCGTGGCCGTGTGAAGGATATTGCCGCGCGTTCGCTGCTTCGCAAGCTTGCGGGAGAAGGTCTGATCCGGCTCCCTGCGTTGCAGTACCCGGGCCGGGGAAGCCGTCGGCACAGCGCGGCGGCGCGTGTCGGGCTGGAGGTTGACTGGTCGGTATCGGAGGCGTATTCGGGTCCGCTGTCGGCGCTCCTGCCCGTTTCTGTATCGGTTGCGGAAGGTTCGGACCGCCAGCTTCTGCACGCGATTTTGGAGCGGTTCCACTATCTCGGGCTATCGACGCCGGTGGGGGGGAACATCGGGCACCTTGCGCGGGACCGTCGGGGCCGGATCGTGGGCTGCTCGCTGACGGGGGCTGCGGCATGGCGCTGCGCGGCGCGGGACCGCTGGATCGGATGGAGTGACGCGACGCGCGGGGCGGGTCTGTGCCTTGTGGTGAACCAGCAGCGCTTTCTGATCCTGGACGCGGTTCGGGTTCCGCATCTTGCGAGCCATGTGCTTGCGCGGGTGGCACGTCGGGTGGGCGCGGACTACGAGGAGCGCTACGGGCATTCGGTCCATTTGCTGGAGACATTCGTCGATGTGTCGCGGTTTGCGGGGACGTGTTACCGGGCGGCGGGCTGGCATGACGCGGGGCTGACGACGGGGCGCAGCCGGAACGGCCGTCCGGGGCTCTCGGTTCCGCGCAAGCGGGTTTTTCTGCGGCCCCTGCGGCGGGATACCGTGGCGCGGCTGCGGCAGGAACGGTGACTGGTTTGGGGCCGCCGGAAGACCACGCCGGGGGAGCGGCGGAGCTTCACCGGCCTGGCGTCGGAGGAGAACGCACGGCTGCTGGAGCACCGCGAACACTGGATGGGGGAGACGGAGGCACTGCAGGACGCGCTTGCGCGATCGGATCGCGGCAAGGCGCGGCTGGAGTCGGAGAATGCGCAGTTGCGCCGGGAACTGAAGAAGGTCAGGTCTACTCTGGACGAGTTGCTGGAGCGATTCCAGACGGCCGTGCGCACCGCGCGTCGGTTTGCGGGGATGCTGTTCAGTTCGTCGTCGGAGCGCCTGGGGGGTTCGGCCGAGACGGTTGTGTCGGAGGTGGAGCTGGATTGTCCTGCCTTTATCTGGGACGATGATCCGACCGGAGGACTGGCGGGCGGCGGCGCGGCGAATGGCGAAGCCGTGGATCCCCTTCCCGAGGAGCGCGCGGCACCGCGGCCACGCAAGCGTGGCCGCCCCCGGGGAGCGACGGGCGGCCGGAAGATCGGCAAGGACGTTCCCACGATCACCTGCCACCTGGAGCCGGAGGCGGCTGCCTGCCCGTCCTGCGGCGGCGAGCGCAAGACGATCCGGACCGAGGCCGCGGAGCGGGTGCATTATGTCCCGGCCAGCTACGTTCGGGTCGTGATCGAGCGTCCCGTGCTCGGCTGCGCCCGGTGCCGCCACGCCGCACCGGAGCAGGCACCGGCACCGGACTGGCTGATCCCCCGCGGACTGCCCACGGAAGCCTTGATGGCGCACACCATGGCGTCAAAGTTCCAGGACCACTTCCCCTCCTACCGCCTGTCGCAAAGGCTTGCCCGCCACGGCATCCTCATCGGCGATGCCACCCTCAACAGCTGGATCGCCCGGGGCTTCGAGATCCTGCAGCCGCTCTATGACGCCATCAAGGCGCATGTCCTCAGCGCCGACCGGCTGTTCCTCGACGAGACAACGGTCAAGTTCCTCGAACCGGGCTTCGGAAAGGCCCGGACCGGCTACCTCTGGGCCGCGCTGCGCGACGACCGCACCTTCGCCGGGCCGGCGCCGCCCGCGGCGCTCTTCTGGTCCGGCCCGGGGCGCGGAAAGGCCATCCCGGAAGCCATGCTGCGGGACTTCGCCGGCCTCGCCCAGGTCGATCGCTACGCCGCATACAACATCCTCGCCGACCCCGCGCGGCCCGCCGGACCCGTCTTCCTTCAGTTTTGTATGACGCATTGGAGACGCAAGTTCCACTATCTGACGGAATCCCGCTTCCGCAATGAGGCCCTTGCGCGGATCGGCAAGCTGTTCGCCATCGAGAAGCCCATCCTGTTCAAGCATCCCGATGAGCGCCTCCGCGTGCGGCAGCTCGAGTTGAAGCCCGCCTTCGAACAATGGAAGGCGTTCCTCGAGGCCGCCGCCAGCCGCCTGCCCGAAGTCTCGGCGGAGGCCGCCGCCATCCGATACGGCCTCGCCGACGGCGTCTGGCCGGGCTTCATCCGCCTGCTCGACGACGGCCGCCTCGACCTGCACTCCAATCGCGGCGAAAACGCCCACCGACCCGTCAAGCTCACCATGCGCAACTCCCTGTTCGCCGGATCCGAGAATGCCATCGACATCTGGGCTCGTGCCAACACCCTGATCACAACATGCCGCCTCAACAACGTCGACCCGGAAGCATGGCTCACCCATGTCCTGGTTCAAATCCGCGACGGGTGCAAGGATGTCGAAAGCCTCATGCCATGGCAGCCCTTCAAACCGCCGGGGGATCAATGCCTCGCCATCTGCGGAACAATCCTCAGCCCCGAACCGCACGCCGAGGGGCCTTGAGGCCCCGCCAGTCACAGACATCGAACAGCGCCGAGAACTCTACTCGCGAAAGCCGCAAAAGACCCTCCGACACCGGCGGCCAGCGGAACGAACCCCGATCCGGCCACTTCGCAACCAGCACCATCCCGCTGCCGTCGTGGAACAGTACCTTCACCCGCCCCGGACGCCGCGAGCGGAACACCAGCACGACCCCCGAATCCGGTGCAACACCAAGATGCTCCCGCGCGTAGCTGCTTAGCGCCGCGATCCCGCGGCGGAAATCAACCGGATGCAACGCAAGGTACACAGCAGAACCATCGCCAACCCCAAGCATGACAACCTCCCGGAATGCAAATGCCTTCCCAGAAGATGGTGCACTCCGCAACTCACCGAAAGCAGGGGGAGAAATAGTCGCTTACCAAGCATCACGTGGCGCGCCAGAAACTCTGCCTGCCTGCCTCCACGAGCTACTGGATCAACGCGCTCGGCGGCAAGCCGTTCCTGTGCCTGAACAAGGCGCTGGATCCGACCATGACCCACGCGCTGGAGAAGGACATCCTGCCCGCGCTGGAGAAACTGGGCATGCTGGGCCCGGATGCACCGGACCTCACCGTCCCGGACGCCGGCGAGCCCGCCCTGACGCTGGTCTTCGACCGGGAAGGCTGGAGCCCCGCCCTGTTCCGGCGCCTCGCCCGGCGCGGGGTTGCTGTGATCACCTGGCACAAGGGCTTCAAGGGGGAGGCCTGGCCGGAGGCGGACTTCCGCACCGCCACGGTGCCCATCCACGGGCCGGGAAGCACCCGCAGCGCCACCGTCCGCCTCGCCGAGAAGCGCGTGATCCTGAGCAAGGGGCCCGAAGTTCGCCAGATCCGCCGCCTGCTGGAGAATGGCCGCCAGGTGCCCCTCATCACCACCGACCCCCGCATGCCCATGGAGCGGGCCGCCAGCGCCCTGTTCTCCCGATGGTCGCAGGAGAACTTCTTCAAATACATGCGCGAGGAGTTCAATCTCGACGCGCTGGCGGTCCACGGATTGGAAGCACAGGATCCCGACGCCCGCATCGTCAACCCGCGCTGGCGCGCAATCGACCGCAATGTCCAGCGCTTCCGGCAACGCCTTGGCACCCTGCGCAACCGGATCGCCGACCTGTCCAGGGGAACCCCGACCCGCGAAGCCGAAGAGGCCGTCCGGCGCCTGCAGGCCCAAAGCGACGCTCTCGACGCCGAGCGCGAAGCCCTCAAGCTCCAGCGCAGCAAGACACCGCGACACATCACCGTCGCCGAGCTCGACAGCAACGAGGCCCTCGACGCGCTTCCCGAAGGCGAGAAGCTCCTCCTCGACATCATCCGCATGATCGCCTACCGCGCCGAAACCCGCATGATGCCAGCCGTCGCTCAGACCCAGGGCAAGATCCAGCGCCCCCGCCGCCACTTGCGCGCACTCCTGCAGGCCGACGCCGACGTCATCCCGGAGCACGGCAACGGCATTCTCCGCGTTCGCATACTCGGCACCGCCAGCGACGCCGGCGACAACGCCATCGCAAGCCTCCTCGAAGAACTCAACCAGACACGGACCGTCTTCCCCGGTACCAACATGCGCATGGTCTATGAACTACCCGGAAAAGTCGCTGAGCCCCACTTCGCGGGTGCAAAAACATGACACTCTCTCGAGTTCGAGGTCAGGAAGTCTGAGCTTGTCGATGCCGCGCCCAAACTGCCGGTGCCAAAGCCGTACTCCTGGTCCAGCCTTGTGCACTTGCATGGCCGCATTCTTCCGAACGAGGACGGCTCAAACCTCGTCCTCACGGCAGCGGATTTTGGACGGGCGTACCTGACCGAGCAGTGGGCGGCAAGGTTCGTCACGGAGCTGTTCCGCGAGTTCACGGTGGTGTTTGTCGGCTACAGCGTCGGCGATCCCGTCATGAGCTACATGGTTGACGCCCTTGCCGCGGAACGTGCAATGGGCGCGCGGATTGCGACTGCTTAGGGTTCGTCAAGAAATAACCGCTTGGCATTGAGGAGTCGGCAAGAAGGTATAATTCCACTCGCCATGGAACTCTGCGCGCCGGATGTCTAGGTCCTCCATTTGGGCATCCTTGATCGCCACGCCCTTGGGATAGTCGTTGTCGTCCACGTCGCAATAGACTTTGAGGCCGGTGCTGGTCGTGGTGGCGCCGATCAGACTGACGATGGTTGCGAGGGTTCGCAGCGGCTTGCCGCGCCAGTTCTGGCTGATGAACGAGAACAAGCGGTGTTCAATGCGGTTCCATTTGCTGGTTCCGGGCGGCAGATGGCAAACCGTGATCTCGAGCCCCAGTTCGCGGGCGAGTTCCTGCAGTTCAACCTTCCAGAGCCGAACCCGAGCTCCGTTGGAGCCGCCACAGTCGGCTGTGATCAACAGGCGTGAGGCCCCGGGATAGAGTTCCTGTCCCAAACGCAGCCACCAACGCCGGATACTCTCCACGGCGAAAGCAGCCGTGTCGTGGCTGATGCCGACATTCACCCAACCGATATTGTGAGCCACGTCATAGACCCCGTAAGGCGCCGCCTTGCCGAGCTTCTTGTCGGGGAAATCATGAACATTGACCTCCTCGGGCCGGCCCTTTGGCCGCCACTCACGGCCGCCGTTCCTGAAGTCTCCTACCAGTTCCTTCTTCTTGGTGTCCACTGAGATCACCGGCTGCCGGCCGGCGAGGAAGTCCGCGACCTGATCGTTGATGTATTCGAACTGGCCGTCGCGATCGGGAGGATCCGTGCCCTCCCGTGTCTTCGCATTTCCCTGAAGCGTGTAGCCGAGCTGCACGAGAAGCTTCCCCACCAGCGTGCGGGAAACCGAAAAACCCTGCTCCTTCAATGCGTTCGAAAGGCGGCGGCAGCTCTTCGAGGTCCAGCGCAACGGACGTTCGGGATCGCCCCGTGCCGTGGGTTCCACCAGCGCCTCAAGAGCGCTCAGCAGTTCCGGTTGCTTCTCCGTCTCCGGCTTGCGCCCGCCACCGGGACGGCGAACTCGGCCGAGCTCGCTCGGCGCCGTCTCCCCGCTGAGTTCCCGCAGTCCCCGGCCAATGGTCGAACACGCCACCCCCGTGATCTCGGAGACAAGCCTGATCCCGCCGCGCCCAAAGCTTCCCGCCTCGGCCGCCGCCAGCAACCGCCGGCCCCGCTCGTCAAGATACGGAGCCAGAGCCTCGTATCTATATTTGATACCATCCGGGTTGTCCATTCACTATATATAGAGGACATACCCATACTGCGGAATCCCCCTTCAAACCATCCACCCGATCACTCCGTGATCAGCACCAAACTGGCCGGGATCATTCCGTCATCCGCGCAAGCGCCAGGAGCCCGCGGCGGTCTTGCAACACCCGGGCGAAGGGGTCGGACCGGAGGCCTGCGCCAAGACCGCTCAAACTTCCACGTGCATCCACACAAAGAGAAGGGTGGCATTGTACCGGTTCGGCCATTCTTCCGTCCCTTGCCGACAGCGCCCAATACCGCACCCGGCCGGCCCTTCGATTGCCGATTTCGAAGAAACGCAACCGTCGCACATGCAAGCGCAGTGGTCACCCCGCAAGCCGGTCGGACGGACTCCGAATGTCATCCTTGCAAAGAGTTGCGCCCACCAGGAAGCCGCGAGACGCTCAATCAAGAACTCGACAATTTCCGATTCGATAGTTCGTGGACGGGCCCTTACGCATTCGCCGATGAGGACGGAACCGAGGCGGGCAAGAGGAAGGCGCAGGATGGATGGCGCGCGAAAAGCGTCGAGCCGATTCTCTATGACAGGCGGGATGGGCATGTCCTCCTCGCCGAGACGCTGATTGAATGGGCGCGGATTCGAAACGACCCGCTGCATGCGCGTTCCCGAATCGCGATCAACGAGATCAGCAAGATGCCGGCCGGACCGGACGATCCAGTGGTTGAACGGGTGGTCTGGGCGTTGCAGGACCCGGTTGCCGCGAAGGCGCTTGCCGATGAATCGGCAATCGTGGACGAGGGCGACTTCGCAAAGTTCGAACGATGGCTCGAGGTGTTCGCCGAAAAGGGATTGCTGAGTTGCGTCAGCGTCAGCGCTAACCGGAATCCTGGCGCCGGAGATCAGCGGCTGGCAACCGAAAGACTGGTTGACAACGGATTCCAGACATATGACCCCCAGTCCCTGGACATGACGAGGGCACAACTAGCGCGCTGGTTGGCCCGTCATCTTCATGTGCCGCAGCTATTTACCTGGGTGCTGCGCAACGGAGGCCATCTTCATCCCGGTGTCCGGCAACTGGTCGAGAGAAGTCTGGCCGAGAAGGACTTGGAGATTCCTTCCCGGCTGCGATCTCTTTGGACGGTTTTGCTAGAAAGCAAACCGACCGACCCTTGGCTGCATCTGTGGACCTCGGATCGTTACCTGGCAGCAGCCTCGGAGTCTGAGCGTCGGCGCATTGAGGATGAAGCCATAGAGAGCATCGCGCCGCGTCTCATCGTCCGTGCAGGTGCCTCCTCGAGGCTGGCATTTCGCCAGTACTTTAAGGGGAAGCCTGTTGCGATAAGACCAATCGATTCGTGTGGCCATTTCAAGCTGGTGTCGGGAGGAAATGATATATGGGGCCGGGTCGATGAGATACTGAAGGATCCCGATGTCCTTTCACGTCATGCCGAGACTCTATCAGGCTACCTCGAGCAGGCGCTTGCCTTGGGTGTGGACGATGACGACGTGTATCCAGAGTCGAACCTGTACCGGCCTTCTATCGCGAAACACGGCCAGAATCGGGATCACGACGGTTGGACAAACCTTATCGATCTCGTCCGTGACAGCTATTTCGCGCTCGCTGCGGCGAACCGGTCTCGCGGGGACAATCTGCTCCGTCGCTGGGTGATGTCCGGCCAGGCACTATTCAAGCGACTTGCGCTTCACGCGCTGACCGAGAACACGAAGTCCGACATTCGTTGGGCAAAGAGGCTGCTCCTCGCAGGACGAAAGCCAGGTGTGTGGGAACTGGAGTTGCACCGGGAGGTGTTGAGGTTCTTCCGATTGGCGGGAACGCGTTTACCGCGCAGTCTGCGCGCCGAGGTTGTACGGGCAATTCATGCGGGGCCGAGAGCGAAGCCACGCAAGGCGCTACCGAACCATGCCAAGATCATCCGGCGTGAGGCGTCGTTGCGGCTGCACAAGTTGAGTGTTTCGGGGGCGCGACTCGACAAGAAGTCCAGGGCTCTCGCTGAAGAACTGGAACCGGACGGAGAAGGCGGCCATGAAGAGCGTGATGAGTTCCTGGTGTGGCACGGCGAAGCACGGTGGATAGGCGACGAGGAGTTCGCACCCAAGACCCTTCTGGAAGGGTCTGTTGACGATGTTGCGAGGGCACTCGAAGCCGACGGGATCGGCCGAGATGGATTCCGGGGGTTGGTCGTGACGCAGCCCGACAAGGCTGCTTCCGCATTGCGGCGCCTCGCGGAGCGAGGGAATTGGCCTTCGAGCTACTGGCAAGGGTTTCTGTGGTTCCTGGCAGAGCCGCGTGAAAGTCCGCAGTGTCAAGAGAGATTGCTGGAGTGTGTTGCGCGGATTCTTGTTGGGGCACCGGCGAAGTTGTTCGATGACATCGCTTCTGCGGTCACGGGTTTCGTGAAGCGGATCGCGGAAGGATATGGCACCGATCGGGAGATCGAGTTCCAGGTTCTTTGGACCAAGGCCTGGAGTGGCGGTGAAGTGGATGAGCCAAGAGTGTTGGGCCTGGACGATCCGCTCACGGACGCGCTGAACAGTGCGTCGGGGAAGCTGGCCGAAGCTGCGCTGGTTCGACTACGCAGATACGAACCGATAGCCGGCACAGGCTTGCCGGCGCCGGTTCGCCCGTACTTCGATGCAATCGGCGTTGACCGCGATCGACACCTGGGCCGCGTGATGCTGGCGACGAGAATGCACTACCTGTTCGCAATCGATCCGGAATGGGTCGGGGAACACCTGATTCCGCGTTTGGATCTGGGAAGTTCGGAGGAGGCTGGTGACCTATGGTCCGCATACGGCTGGTCGCCAACCGTCGGACCTGACCTTCTTCGAGCATTCAAAGATTCGTTTCTTGAAGTCCTGTTTGATCGCGAAGCACGGGTCCGGAAAAAGTGCAATCTCATACACTTGTTTATGATAATTTGTCTTGAAGCGCCCGGTGAACTGGAAACGGAGGAGATTCACGGTGTCGTGGAATCGATGTCGGAAAGCGCTTTGCAGACCGTGCTAGGAAGTTTGAAGAACCGGCTAAGAGGTGATCCTGCGGAGCGAGCGGACATTTGGCGAGAAGGGGTGTATCCGTGGCTTCGTGACTACTGGCCGCCGGCGGCTGTTCGCAATACGGCTGCAACGTCAGAAGCAATGCTTGGCATGCTTGTGGAGTGCGGAGAAGCTTTTCCGGAGGCGGCGGAATGGTCTCTGGACTACCTAAGACCCTTGGAAGGGCATGGCCTCTACCGCCTTCGCCAGAACGGCCATGCAGAGCGGCATACGAATTGGATGGTTCGGATCCTTGAGCGGGTGGTTGCTGCGGGCATCCTGCCGGTTCACCAAAGGCATGTGCTTCACGAAATACTCGATGCGTTGGCCGCTGCGAATGCCGGCCTGGCCACGGAGGCCCGGTTCCAGAGGTTGTACCAGATTGCAATGCAATAGCGGTGCTGATTACGCGTTGCAAGAGTGTGTCACAAGGCCGGCGCGCTGATCCCGTGGGGCACGCAAGGTCAATTGTTCGCGGACGTGTCGCGAAGCGCTTCCGGGATGTTGCGGTTTTCTTCGAGACCGATCCGGCCGGTTACCGCTTCGGAAACGGCACGATATTGGTGGTGCCGCCGACTGGGTCGGTGCGGCTCGTCAGGAAAGTAGGCGCGCTTTCGCCGCGCGCGGTCTTCGTCCTGACCTGGACCTCGTATTCGGTTTCGGGATTGAGGTCGGCGAAGGTGCAACCGGGGACCGGGGTCTCGAATCCGAGGCTCCAGTGCTCAGCGTCCTTCTCGCGGATGCGGACGACATACGTGACGCCGGGATTCCACGACGCTTCGAGGAGCTTGCCACCCTCGATTGGCAGGGTGACGGACCATGTGGTGCCGTCCCAGTTGATTGTCGGTTGCGCTTGCGGTCCGCCCGGCATGGGGTTTTCTCCGTCAATTGGGTCTCAAGAACCGGTGCCGGATTATACCGGGGCGCCGCGCTTGAGCGATTCCTCCAGATTGCGGGCGCCCGCCCCCCTCTTCGAGCGCTCCGGCCACAATCGGCAGCACGAAGTCGAAGGTCTCCCCGGCCTTGTCCTCCTCCGGCCGGCGCAGCTCCGTGCGCCAAGGATGTCTCCGCTCTCGCCGGAAACCGCAACCAGGGCCGAGTAGCAGCGGTGCCCGACTTTGCCGCAGAACCGGCTGCCCGGCTGGTGGCCATCCGCCAGAAACGGCACATCGTCCACATCGATCACCAGAAAATCCTCCGACCCGTGGCACTCCTCCCGAATCCGGCGCCGGCCATTCGACAGGATCCCCTGCTTCAGCACATCCAGATTCTCTTCGGAGCTCAGCTGATTCACGAAGCGCGAAAGCGTCGGCTGCGACGGCAGGCCATCGCGTCCATCGCCGTGGATCGGGCTTCCCGATGACTTCGCCGCCGCAGCAACCGCCGGGCCGTGGCGCAGCCGGTCGGCGTCGTCCTAATCCCGGTGCCCCTGGCAAAGCAGCACAAGGCACGTGCGCAGCAGGTTCCCCATGCTGTGCACAACCGAACCCGGACGCCGATCGTCAATCAAACTCTCCTCCAGCCAGGAGACAATCCTGGAATGCTCCAGAATCTCACGGATCAGCAACGCCCCCGCGTCCGTACTCACGCCTTCATCGCTAGCATCAATCTCGATGGATCGGTTCCAATCGAACGGTGCTCGGTCAAGACTTTATTCACTCATACAACACCTCATCCACATTGACCAAGGGAACTGTATTCTTATATAGGACAACAAGTTACAATGTCAACTTATGGCCACGCCCGCCTCTTGGTGAATAATCTTAAGGATTAATCAGGTTCAGAGAATCTGATTAATCTGCTTGAACGAAGCTGCGGTCCCCAGGACTGGCGGTGCTATAGGGAAAGTACGGAAGCTCTGGCGCGTGATGCGCGTGTTCACGCGTATTTTGGAGCGATTTTTTCGCAGTTGCGAGTTGGCCTCGGGGTTTTCGTCGGGCTCCGGTTCGATGGTACGTGGGCGGTCATGGCGCGAAACGGATGTTTCGGATTTTGGGCACGCGAAGGTTGGTCGGCGAGCGTTTCGCGGATGATTGCGGTCGGGGCTGGCGGCAGACGGTTCACGTGCTGTCTGGCGAGAGGTCTGCTGCGGGCGGGTCGCGGGCTGACGGGTGCTTGGTGCGGGAGGGGATTTCCCGGATTCGTTGCAATTTGCCGCCGCAATGGGGACAGGGGACAGCAGTGTCGAGAGTTGTGTCCTGTTCGTCCGGGTCGCTGCCTTCGTGTGGGGTTTCGGGGTCGGGCTGGGCGGCGTTTTCGTGGATGCCGAGGGCGTCGCGCGCGCTGCGGAGCGTCTTGGCACGGCAGCCGTTGGCCAGGATTCCGAAGTGGCGGATACGCTGGAGGCGCTCGGGAAGGACGTGGAGCAAGAAGCGCCGGATGAACTCGTGCGCGGTGAGCGTCGTGGTTCCGTAGCGGGGCTTGCGCTGTCCCGGCCGTTTCGGCTTCCGGGAGCGGAAGGTGACCTGTTCTCCATCGAAGGCCAGGATGCGCCGGTCGCTGATCGCGATTCGGTGGGTGTATCGAGAGAGGTAGCGGAAGACGGATTCCGGACCCCGGAACGGCTTCTTGGCGTAGACGATCCAGTCGGTTCCCCGGGCGGCAGCGAGGGTGGCGCGGAATGCGGCTGGGTCGGCGAGCGGGTCGGCGCTGGCCTGGAAGTCGAGTTGGCCTTGCTCCCGGGCTCGGGCGAGTTGCTCCAGGAAGCGACGCCGGAAGAGGCTGGCGAGCACCTTGACGGGGGCGAGGAAGGTACGGCTTCCCGTCTTCCATTCGCCGGTTGCGACATCGAAACCTGCGTTGGGGACGACGATGTGGAGGTGGGGATGGAATCGCAGCCTTTGGTCCCAGGTATGCAGGACGGCGGTGCCACCGATGCGCATTCCGCCGTGGCGGGGGTCCTCGGCGATGGTGCGCAGGGTCTCGGCGGCGGCGCGGAAGAAGATATTGAAGACGGGTCTGCGGTTGCAGGCCACGATCCCGGTCAGCTCGCTGGGCAGGGTGAAGACGACATGGAAGTACGGCACCGGGAGGATGTCGGCGGCGCGCGCCTCCATCCAGCGGCTTGCGGCGCGGCCCTGGCAGGACGGGCAGTGCCGATTGCGGCAGGAGTTGTAGACGGGATGTTCGCGCGCACAGCGTTCGCACTGGTAGAGGTGCCCGCCCAGCGCCGCGGTCCTGCAGCGCTCGATAGCGGCCATGACCTTGCGGCGGCCGGCATTGAGGCAGCCGGCGAAGCGGTCGCGGAAGGAGGCACCGGCGTGGCGGAAGATCTCCGCCACGCCGGTGCGCTGCGGATTCACCTTGCGTCAGTGGCGCAGCAGGGCGAAACCGGAGAGCGGGTGGTCCAGCTTGTCGAACATCTTGCCGGTCGCGCGAGCGTAGCAGCGCGTTGTGTCGGCGTTGCGGTGCCCAAGCACGTCCCGGATCACCTCGATGTCGCCGCCCCGCTCATGCCAGTGGGTTGCGGCGCTGTGGCGCAAAGAATGAAAGCTGTGCCGGGCATCGATGCCGGCCGCGTCCCGGGCCTTGTTGAAGGCATAGGTCATGGTGCCTTCCTTGATGGGCGTGTCCGGTGCGCTGCCGTAGAACAGCCAGCCGGTCGGGCGCGGAAACAGGCTTGTCCAGTAGCTGCGCAGATACTCGACACACCCCTCGGGCAGCGGCGCCATGCGCTCGGTACCGCCCTTTCCGGAACGGATGTGGACGAGCCCCTTGTCCGACCGGATGTCGGAGAGCTGCAGGGCGAGGGTCTCCGAAATCCGAAGGCCGGCGGCGTAGGCCGTCAGCATCGCCGCGCGATAGCGGAGGTCCGTCGCCGACAGCAGCAGGCGTTCCACTTCCTTCACCGTCATGTGGCGGGGCAGCCGGCTGGGCACCCTGCGACTGCGCAGCCCTTCGACGAGTTCCGGCCGGCCGAGCGTCTGGCGGTAGAAGAACCGGAGCGCCGCAAGGCTGATGTTGGTCGAGCCCGGGCTGAGGCCTCGCTCGACCCCGGCCAGCAGCCAGGCGCGGATCTGTTCCGCGTCAAGCCGGTCTGGCGGGGCCTTGCAGTCCCGCGCAAGGCAGGTGATCTCGCGCAGATAGCAGACCTGCGTGTTCTCCGCCAGGCTGACCAGACGCATCTGGTCCAGCATGCGCTGGCGAAGCGGGGAGACCGTCTCCCCAGGAGCGTTCGTCATCATCGATCTCCTTCCAAGGGAATGTGGTGCCTCCGGCAGGGCCGAAGGCAATCCGAAAAGAATCTCGATGGTAGACCGGGAACCGATGGGGGCTGTGCAGGGCATCCGGCTGCGGACTCCATCCGCAAGCGGGACCGGAGCACGCAACGCCTCGCGCCGAAATCCCTGTCCGGCTTTGGACAAAGGTGCCGGAATGACGCCTGCCGGGAGGCACGGGGCCGGGGCAGCGAAGCGGCGTGGCAGGGGGGAGGCCAGCAGCCGCCAGGCTGATGGGGTCCGCCCGCGAAGCTGCCCCGGCTTGCCGACGGAAGGCTCGCGCAATCCCTGCCCCTTCATGCTCGGGAACGGGACGCGAGAGACTACACCGTCAAACCAAACGGTCCCGTGACAGCACCACTCCATGCACTACTCAGGCAAGGCATCATGGAACGAAATACAGCAACCGAACATGCTGGTTGGGGCACGCTGACAACGTTCGCTCCAAAACTGCTGCGTAGCAGCTTCGTTCTAATCCGTGTATAGAGGGAAGAACGGTGATGGTCAGATCCAAGGCGTCCCGGAAATGGGTCAAGATCTATGAGCAGTGATTCGCAAATGCTCCAGCACCTCAAGGAAGCGACAAGGGATCTGTGCCGCTTCCTAGAAAAGGTGCTTGCGGAGGTCGGAGGGGATGATTGGTGGAAAAGGCTTGTAGTAGATCAATTGTCTTTTCAACAGCAGAGGTATGTCGAACAGCGTGACGTCAAGCGCCTCGAAAGCCTCGATCTCGCTGCCTTGCTACGAGTCTTGGACCGAAACTGGTACGAAATTAGCTGGAAAGTGCCCCAATCTCCCGACGCCAGACACTACGTCAGGGAGATGCAGACGGTCCGAAATCGCTGGGCGCACGCAACGGTGGAGGAGTACTCCCGAGACGACATCTACAGGGATTTGGACACGCTGCAGCGATTTCTAACTGTAATTGATGCGTCTGACGAACTGAAGGACAGGGTTCAGAAAGAACGAGAAGCATTGCTTGGGCACGAACAGCCCGCTGGCGAAAGCGCCGACGACACGCCACTAGCGGAAATAGACGGACAGGTTGAAGGTGTGGCGTTCCGTCCCCCACAGATGGTCCGACTAAAATCGGATTCATCGATGATGGGTCCGGTTATCGGGGTTCAGGAACTGAAGGCGGAAAACAGATACCAAGTTTTCATGGATGGGGTGCCCAAGTGGTTCTACGAGTCCCAGCTCGAGGGCGTGGCGTCGCAGGGGGACAGTCATGCGTTGGTCTCCCTGGATCATTTTCACGCGCATCTGACCGCGCTACAGCTCCAGCATCCGAGCCTATCGACGTTGTACTCTCTGAACGCAGCCAGGGTGGACTTCATACCGTATCAATTTAGACCTGTGCTCAAGTTCATTCGAGCGGATCGACCTCGTCTGCTCATCGCAGATAGCGTCGGTGTCGGTAAGACCATTGAGGCGGGACTGATCCTCCGAGAGCTGCAGGCGCGGCGAGAGGTTCGCTCAGTATTAGTCATCTGTCCGCGTCCGCTCGTAACTGAGCGCAAGTGGTTGATGGAGATGAAACGTTTTGAGGAACGCTTTACTCAGCTGGATGGGAATACCCTGCGCTATTGCATTGCCGAAACAGACCTTGAAGGTGAGTGGCCTGATCAGCATGCTAAGACAATAATTCCCTACTCTCTGTTTGATGAAGTACTACTTCACGGAACCCTGGCGACTGGCCCCTCGCGCCGCAAGAAGGGGCAACGAGGTCTGCTGGACCTCGATCCCGCGCCGCGCTTCGATCTGGTGATCGTTGATGAAGCTCACCATGCGCGAAATCCAAACACCTACGCGCATGAGGCGGTGCGCTTCTTTTGCGATAACGCCGAGGCGGTTGTCTTTCTAACTGCGACTCCCCTGCAGCTAGGGAGTGACGATTTGTTCGTCCTTCTAAATTTGCTGCGCCCCGATCTTATTATCGACCGGGAGAGCTTCCAGCATATGGCGGCTCCGAACCCTTATATCAACAGAGCAATTGACGCCACTCGCGGCGGAGCTGAAGGCTGGCAACAGAAGGCAGTGCGGGTGCTCGAAGATGCTTCTCTCACGGACTGGGGCCAACGAATCCTGTCAGAGAACCCCGAGTATCGAAGTGTAAAAGTGAAGCTCGCTACAGAGGCGTTGTCCCCAGAGGATCGGGTGAGTGCAATTCACACGCTCGAGGGTCTGCACACATTCTCAGGAATTATCAACCGAACACGCCGCCGCGATATCGGCGAGTTTACTATCCGAGAGCCGCGAACAGTTTCCGTAGAGTTCACGCCGGCGCAGCGAGAACTCCACGACTCTTTGCTCGCCGTCCAGATGCAGATACTCTCGAAGATCCACCCGACCCGAAGCAGCAACTTTATGATGACGACCATTCGCCGACAGGCGGCTAGCTGTCTGTTTGGCTTGGCACCGCTCATCAAAGATATATTGAACCGGCGTATTGCCGATGTCGGCGACCAAGAGTCCAGCGACGAATACGAGCTGATTGATTCGGCCGCCGCCGAAGAGGTCCTAGGTGAAATCGAGGGAATTGTAGAGCGTGCGGAGCAACTTGAAGGTACGACGGATCCAAAACTCGAGGCTTTAGAAGGCGTCATTCGAGACAAGCAAAATTTGGATAACAATAAGCTCATGGTCTTCAGCAGCTTCCGCCATACGCTGAGCTACCTGTTTGCGAAACTTTGTCTCAACGGGGCCCGAGTAGGGATGGTCCATGGCGGAACACCAGACGAAGAAAGAATCGAACTCCGCGAAAGTTTCAGGCGTTCTCGCGAAGACGCTGAGGCAATTGATGTTCTACTGTTCTCCGAGGTTGGGTGCGAGGGTCTGGATTATCAGTTCTGCGACTGCATCGTGAACTACGATTTGCCATGGAACCCGATGCGCATCGAACAACGGATCGGTCGTATTGATCGGAAAGGTCAGAAGAGTGAGAAAGTTCTTATCTATAACCTCATCACGCCGGAAACAGTAGATGCTGACATATACGAGCGTTGTCTAGTCCGAATCGGGGTCTTTAACAGTGCACTCGGCGCAAGTGAGGAGATTCTTGGCGAGATCGCACAAGAAATCCGAAGTGTTGCGGATGATGTTCAATTATCCAACGGGGAGCGGAAAGAAAGGTTGCAGCAAGTTGCCGATAACCAGATTCGGCTAGTACAGGAGCAGCAGATACTGGAAGACAAGCAAGCAGAGTTCTTCGGAATTCGTCTCCCGGCCGATCAAACCCAGAAAGATATCGAAGGTGCTTCGAGTTTCTGGCTATCCGCAGGGTCGATACAAAATCTTGTCGCAATCTATCTGCGGGCGGTCTTAGGGAAGTCGCAGGAATACATTGTAGGCGAGAAGGCAACGAAGCGCCTACGCGTCTCCCAGGAAGGGAGGGCTCGTCTTTTGAAACACTTTCAAGCACTTCCTCGTATTGGGTCGCCGACTTACAAGCAGTGGGAAGATTGGTTGAAGGGAGGGGATCCACATCTGGCGATCACATTTGATGCTCATGAGGCGGTAGAGAACCAGAATGCGGCATTTGTTACGCCCATACATCCGCTGGCGCGACAGGCGGCACGCGCCATGGAGCCACACGCTGCAAAGCCCGTTTGCGTTGTAAGAGCCGCTGACGATACGAGTGTCCCGGGTGAGTACCCATTCGTGATTTATGAGTGGACGTATACCGGTGTGCGAGATGACTTGGTGCTTTATCCAATCGCCGAGTCTCCTGAGATTGCACGGCGACTATCGGGCCTACTGGAGTACGGCCGTCCAGGCATCGTTTCAGATGAACAGATGCCAGACCAGGCGGCTTTCGATAGACTTGATGCGGCCCACTACGAACGTTGGGCAGAAGCCCGTTCCAAGCACAAGAACCAGAACCAACGCATTGTTGATTATCGCCGAGAGAGCCTGACGACGAGTCATCGAGCCAGAGTAGCAATGTTGGAAGATCGTCTGTCGAACGCGACGAATGATAAAATTCTTCGTATGCGGCAAGGACAGCTCGCCAATGCGGAAGTAGATTATCAGCGGCGCGTTGCCGAGCTCGAGCAAGCGGTGAGTCGTGCGGACTTGAACGCGGAGCCGGTGGCGTATGGCGTAGTGCTCGTGGGCCCAGGCCATGCCGATGGCTAGCGACTACGACATGATCCGCCTGGAGAATATCCGGAAGTACGGGGAGGAAACTCGGCATCTTGCGTTTCTAGGCCGCCTCTACAGTGACCGAACGCACTTTGTCTATGAACTTCTTCAAAATGCCGAGGACGCGGAAGCCAGTCGTGTAAGGATCACGCTCTACCGCGATCGACTGGAGGTTCTGCATGATGGGAAGCCGTTCGATGAAAAGGACGTTTGGGGGATATGCGGGGTCGGCGAAGGGACTAAACCGGAAGATCTGACCAAAATTGGCAAGTTCGGTATCGGGTTCAAGTCCGTCTACGCATATACCAAGGCTCCCGAAATTCATTGTGGGGATGAACATTTCGGGATTGACCATTACGTAAGGCCCTACGCTATTGACCCGATCGATATTCCGGAGCCCTGGACAACCCGTTTCGTCTTTCCTTTCCACACACACTCGACGTCGGATGCAACCGCGTTCGACGAGATTGCGGCCCGTCTGAAGAGCTTGAACGTTCGTACGCTTCTATTCCTCAGAAGCATCAGCGAAATTACATGGCGCATCGATACCGAAGAGTCGGGGATTTATATTCGCGTATCGGAATACCGTGACGCCGCTCGGGTTGTAAATGTAATCGGTCAGGCCGATGACGAAAACGACGATGAAGAGACTTGGCTTGTATTCGAGAAGGCAGTTGACGCCCGGGCTGACGTGAAAGTCAAGCCCATTGAGGTCGCATTCTTGCAGGACACGGAATCCAAAGAAGGTCGATCGAGGGAGATAGTGGCGACCGAAGAGTCTCCGCTCTTCGTCTCTTTTGCAACCGAGAGAGAGACAAATCTCGGGTTCTTGGTCCAAGGGCCATACAGGACGACTCCGGCACGTGACAACATACCAAGAGACGACCCGTGGAACGCGAGTCTACTCGAGGAGACTGCTGAGCACGTCATTTCTGTGCTGAAGTATCTGAAGAAAATGGGTCTCTTGACGGTTCCTTTACTTGAAACGTTGCCGATTGACGATAGGTACTTCCCTCCAAAGAGCCTGTTTCGACCGTTGTATGAGCGGGTTGCGAAAGCACTGATGGAGGAGACCTTGCTCCCGGCGTTGGGGAGTAGGTTTATACGCGGATGCGACGCGATCCTTGGACGCGGCGAGGACATTCGAAACCTGCTCAGTTCGGACCAACTCCGGGCAATGTATAGGGACACGCTAGGAGAGGACGATGTCCAGAATCTGGAGTGGCTTAGTGAATTGATCACACAGGAAAGGTCGCCAAGTCTCCGGCGCTATCTGATGAACGAGCTACACATCGAGGAGGTTACACCTGAGACCTTCGCGAGAAGAGCGGCAGACAGGTTTTTCTCGGAGCAGTCGGATGAGTGGCTTGCGCTGCTATACAGATTCTTGTTGAGGCAAGAGGCACTTTGGCGAGATGGTGCATATCGGCGCGCGGATGGACCGATTCGTCACAAGAGGTTCATTCGTCTCGATGACGGAAGCCAAGTCGGCGCCTTCTCGGAAGACGGGACCGTAGCTGTCTATTTGCCTCACCAAGGAGCGCGACAGTTACCGACCATCAAACCCGAGCTTGTAGCAGACGCGGAGGCGGCCGAGTTCTTTGCCCGGCTCGGCGTTCAGGAACCCGACATCATCGCGGAGGTGTTAGAGCATGTCCTTCCGTTGTATGAGCCTGACGAAATGGACGTCTCGGAAGAGGACCATAAAGAGCACATTAACCTGATCGTCAAGGCGCTTAGCGTGGATTCGATAGAGCGTCGTCGAGCGCTCATTACGAGTTTGAAAGACAGTTACATCCTTTTTGGAAGAAACGCCACCACAAATGAAGCAGCCCGAAAGCTGCCCCGGGAACTGTACTTTGGATCCGAGGAAATGTCAGTATTTTTGGAAGGGAATCCAGACGCATGGGTAGTGGATGAACGATACAGCGATGATCAGATTGATGCTCTTCGGATGCTCGGTGTTTCAGGTGATCTACGGATTCATATGAAGTTGGGAGATCGGAAGGGTCATGTAACGGTGTATCGGCATCACGGCTGGCACAAACGTGGATTAGACGGGTTTGATCCAGAATGTACAGTGGACCATCTCGAATACGCCGTTCAATCGCCGACGCTCGAACGGAGCCTTTTCATTTGGAGAAATATTGCGATTCCTCTGCAGCGTCAAATCCGCGGGAAGGTTGAGAAGGCTACACGCAAGACGTTTGAGAACAGCGAGATTGAGCGCACGGTTTCTACTCTGGGTGGGGTATTGCTGTCGGCTTCCTGGTTGCCGGACGTTGCTGGGGCGTTTCATAAACCATCGGATCTGTCACTGGCGGACTTGCCGGAGAAATTTGATCGGGACCAAGGTCTGGCAGGCCATCTGGGTATGAAGGGTAGCGAGCTAGTCGTTCTTGCGAGGCGATCGGGCTTCGATGTCGCCGACCTAGATATGTTGCGGGCATTGAAAGGAATGCCGGAGCAGTTCAAGAAATTGAGGGAAATGATTGAGCAAAACAAGAGGAAGCCATCGTTTCCCGAGCGGCCGTCCGCGAACGCCGAGAGACGTACACAGCGTGCGGAGAGAAATGCGAAATATGCACCACAAAAGGTATACCAGGATCGTTCTCGAAGTGTTCGCACGGCTCAAGCTACGGGCGACAAGGATACATATTTGAGGGAGAGTTACACGAACCACGTGGAGGAGCTCGTTTGCCAGATGTGTGAGCACGAGATGCCGTTTCGCCGGCGAGATGGGCAGTATTACTTCGAGTCTGTTCAGTTATTTGATGATTTGGCCGGCGAGCATGCGGCAGCGCATCTAGCGCTTTGCCCATTGTGCGCAGCCAAGTACAAGGAGTTCGTGAAGCGGGATTCCGAGAACGCGCCAGTTGTTCGTGCAAACATCTCTTCCTCGGAGCAGTTGGTAGTGCATGTCTGCCTGGGTCAGGATTTGGGAAGTATTCGTATTCGGTTTGTCGAGAAGCATCTCTTAGACGTCAAAGGGGTGCTCAAGGAGGAACGACCGCGATCGGCATGAGATAAGAGCCTTTCGCGGCGCCGGCCTCGGTCGATAATCACGGGTTGTTGACTCGTTGGAGCGAAGGGAGAAGGAGCTCGGGGTCAGTAAAGATGTTGGACGATGAGGAGCTCACTCGCGAGAAACCATTTGCGCTGGTTTGGGGATCGCATGCCCAACCGCCCAACCTCCACTTCCTCGAATTCGGCCAGTTCTTCCCGAGACGGGTCTACTCCGCACATAGGGAGTATCGTTGACGACACGGCTACGTTCGCCACAGAACTGGAGCGTGTCGACAACATCACGGACACCGCCTTGGTCACCTTCCCGCGGTACTATGACAACAGCGAGATCACCAAGGACGCGATATTTGACTTCGGCTACTTTCTTGCAGGCCCCTGGCTACTGCGAGCGCTTCGCTAACGATCTCAGAAACTCACACTTGGCAAATCCGAGGTGGATCATACCTGACCGCTTACCTACCGACCGCGGCCGCCATATCCGCGAGAGGCAGGCCGTCTATCACGCCGAAGCCGAGCCAATCGTCGCCGTCGTCGGTTCCCTTTGCGCGTTCCTGGCCCAGCGGCGCTTCTGAGCTCGTCGTCGGCGTAACGTGCCGAGTGATCTTGGCGTAAGGCTCGGTGCCGACTTCGGTCGGGCAGTGCGGCCAACACTCCGCCCATGGATGGACGGTTCGTCCGCCAACGCTATACAGATCCGCCTGCGCTAGTCGGGCTTTGCGAATGGACCCGGATCGCCAACGATTTCGCCGCCGAGCGGATCGCATGAACCCGTGCGGCCGGAGGGATCAAATCCACAGCGGGTAGCGCCGCGAGGTGGACTTCGTCCGGCCCGTGGCCGCGGAATCTGAATTCTGCTCCGTGGGGTCGTTTCACAACCAGTCGGGGTCCTGGCGTTGGTGGGGGCCCTGGCGCACCGTGTGTGGCAGCCGAATTTGAACTCGAATCGAAGAGGTCGTCGCCCAGCCAGTCAAACTTCTCGCGTTCGGGCGGCCCTTGCTTGCCGCCTTCGGGCTCCGCCCTTTTAAGACGCTTCGGGCGGTTTTCCGTCTTGGAAGGATCCAGCGGATCCGGCGGCATGGTTCGCCTGTCCACAGCGATCGACCGGTCCAGTTTGCTGCCAACTCGGACATAGTCCGTTTCTTCCGACCGCGGCGGCTCGGCCCTGTATCCCATAGCGCGGGCGATGAAAGTCGCCGCCCGTGCGGCGGCGTCCCGCAACGTGCCATCGTCGAGATGGGCATAGATCGCCGTGGTCTCGCGTTGGCGGTGTCCGCGCAGCCGCCCGACCGTGGTCAGCCCGACGCCGTTCATGACGCCCTGCGAAGCCCACGCATGTCTCTTGTTCCGAAAATGGAATAATCGCCCTAATTCCGGAATCCGTCCGGAACCGGGCCGACCCGTTTCGCGGCATCGCTGCCGGAATTCGCTTCCCGTCCCTTCAGGCGTCACGCGCTTCGTCCGAAAGGATTTGCGCCGTCTCGACGACGCGCGTCCATGCGCCTTCGACATGCTCTCGGCGAGTCGCGGGAGCGCCGATCGCCAGGCGAAGCACGAACTGGCCGTCCAGTCGCGTGTGCGTGAGGTAGAGTGCACCCGATTCGTTCAGCCGATTCATCAGGGCCTCGTTGAGCGCATCGCCCTCCCGGTGGCGGAAGCAGACGAGTCCGACGGATGGCGGTGCGGCGAGCTCGAATTCCTGGCTCTCCGCCACGCGCGCGGCAAACCACTCCGTCAACGCCACGCACCGGCGGACATGGGCGCGCAAGCCGCTGGCTCCATAGTGGCGGATCACGAACCAGAGTTTCAGGGCGCGGAACCGCCGGCCGAGGGGCACATGCCAGTCGCGGTAGTCGATGACTTCGCCTGCGTCCGATGCGCGGTTGCGCAGGTACTCCGGAAGCACGCTCAGCGCGCTGGTCAGGGCCGCGCGATCCGCAACCCAGAAGCAGCTGCAGTCGAAATTGGTGAGCAGCCACTTGTGCGGATTGAAAACGTAGCTGTCTGCGAACCCAATTCCGTCGATGAGCGCCCGATGCTCCGGGCAGATGGTGGCGCTGCCGGCATGCGCGGCGTCGACATGCAACCAGATATTCTCGCGGCGGCAGACTTCGCCGATGGCGCGCACCGGATCCACGGCGCCCGACGAGGTCGTGCCCACGGTCGCGCACACCATCACCGGCGTCGCGCCGACTGCGCGGTCGGCGGCGATCGCCGCTTCCAACGCATCGACCCGCATCGAGTGATGGGCGTCAGCGTCGACGAGCCGCAGGTTCCGGCGTCCAATCCCCGCGACCTTCACGCCCTTCTCGATGGACGAGTGGGCGTGGCGGGAAGTGTAGACGGTCAGTTGTCGGCCAGGATCACCCGTCGGGCCGGCCCCAATACCATATTCATTGGACGCGCCAGCGGTTGCGTGCTCGCGGGCGGCGAGGAGCGCGGTGAACGTGCTGCTTGAGGCACTGTCCTGGATGACGCCGCCCCCGGTTCCGGTTGAACGGAGACCCTCCGGCAACCCGAGCAGGTCGACCAGCCAGTCGAGTACATGTGTCTCGAGTTCGGTGCATGCCGGGCTGGTCGCCCAGAGCATGCCCTGGACGCCGAACCCCGAAGAGAGAAGGTCGCCGAGGATCGACGGACCGGTGGCGTTGGCAGGAAAATACGCGTAGAAGTTCGGGGACTGCCAGTGCGTGAGGCCTGGCAGGATGACCTCGTCAATATCGCGGAGCAGGTCGGCAAAGGGTTCGCCATCCTCGGGCGCGACGGGGGGCAGATTTCTGCGGATCGATCCGGGCTCGGCTTGCGACAGCACGGGATGGCTTTCGACTTCCTCCATGTACCGGGCGATACGCTCGATGACTGCATTGCCGCATCGCCGGAACTCGTCCGGAGTCATGTGCTTCGGGTCGTCCATGGTCTAGGTTCCCTGTGCGAAAGAAGTGTGTGAAGCAATTCCTTTCGGGAAAAGGAAAAACTCAATCTGATCGTTGGTGGCGCTACAGTGTTTCCGTTCGCATTTCGGCGTCTTCAGTTTCACCCTCGGCCCGGGTCGCACGTTCAAGGAGGGACACATTCTGGGTAGTGAGACTCGTGTTGTCGGAGGAGAGAATAATACAGCGTAATTCCCTTGTTTTGTCAGAAACCGTACGGAGCGGTGGGCTCGAGCGCTTCAATGGCTCGTTCGCATTGTGGAGTTCGGCGAGGATATCGCAATGGTTGGAGCTATGGAAGTTGTTGCGGCCAAAGCCCGATGCAAGATGGAGATTCTTTACAGAGAGTTTGCGGTTGCCGTTCAGGCGATCGGAGTGTGTCGGCTGTCGCTCTTCGAGGCGGTCCAAGGCGGCCCGGACCTGGACGTCGCCACGCGCGCGATCTGCGAGGGGCTCGGCATCATCGGGCGCATCCCGACGGGCGGGCAACTCTGGGGCTCCACCTGCACCTGCACCTGCACCTGGCGTTGAGCAGGCACGGGTAGCCGTTGAGTGTCTTGCGCTGAGGCTTTGAGTGACCTGGTGACGGCAAGGCCCGGTCGACGTGAATCGACGGCTCGCGAGATCTGGTGTCAGTGGCACGTGAGATTCACCGAAAACGCGCATCCTCGGCGTGATGGATCGCGAGGCGGGCTTCCTCGAATTGTTTAGCGAACAGCGTCGCCATGGCCGGGTGGAGATCCTGGTGCAAGCGAATCACGACCGCGGGCTGCTTGGTACGGGAAGTCGGTTGTTCGACGCTCTGCACCGGAGTCCGGTGTGCGGGGAGGTCGAGATCGGGATCAACCGCCTGTCGGAGCGCTTGTCGTTGAGAGAGAAGGATTTCGTTGACAATGAGGATTGAACCGATTCATTTCCAAGTCGTTTGTGATGTTGCCCACGAATGATCGTGCATTCATCCAGTTATGATGGCCACGTTACTCGAAGGTCTGCTCCCACTCGCGTGACGGTTCTGTGCGACGTTCCGACATCTCCTGGGCGGCGATTGTCCGGATCTGTGCCTCCGCCGCGTTACGCACTTCGGGCCGGCTGTCGTTACGCAGATCTTCGAAGGCCCGGCGCCGTCTCGCGACTGTGTCAGCGGGGTCGCCCCAATTCATGCCGGAACTAATCGAGCCGGCGAAGCAAGCGAGCACGCCCGACACGTCGTCAACCGCGTCGATGATGGCGCGGGCCTGCGTCGAAAACATGGCTGTGCCCGTATCCTTATTCTCCACGAACGGCTCGATCGATTCTGCCAGCGCCGAAATCCGCGCATGGAAGTCGCCCTGCCGACACCATTCCAGCAGCGTGAGTGTGCCGAGAACCGAGAGCGGATTCCCGGCATTGGTGCCCAGCCGGAATAGGAACTGGCGACGGAGTTCGTCGAGTGTGGCAGGGTTAAATGCTCGGTCCAGAAATCTGTGGGGCGACCCCGAGGCAAGCGCCGTCGCCGTCCGGGCGAAGCCCAGCCCGGTTCCGCGGTCGCTGTTCAGGCTGGTAAAGAAGGCGTCGTAGAGATCGTTGATCTCCGCGGCGAAGGGGATATCGTCGATGCAGGCTTCGAGCACGTTCGAGATATCGTGATCGGCTTCCTGGGCTTCGTACCCGTCTGCTGCAAGGAACGATTGGGTTGCTGCTCGGAGGCCGACCTCCCTTAGTTCGGCGCTCGGGACAAGACTAGAGTCCCTTTTCAGGGCATGAAATCGCAAGCTCAATCCATGAATGACGGCTCGAGAACCGAATGGACGGTCCAGCAATTTCAGCAATATGTCCCCCAGGTCTGCCTCGTCCAGGGCCTCGCGAGGTTTACGGTAAGCAAGACTTGCGTATTGCTGTAACGGTGTATCGTCGAAGTCGAGGCAATTGAGAAGGCGTTGGACTCCGGCTTGGTCGAGTTCTACGTGGATCTGCATTTGCACGATGAAGCGCCGGAGAACCGGATTGCCAACGGCTTCGTCTAGGATGTCTTCGGCCAGGGAACGATTACGTCCACGGATAATGTCGAGTATGCCAAGACTGAGACCGCAATCGTGCGCCGTGTCAGCATTGCGCTCCAGCTGTAAGACCATACGGGTCCACAATTCTCGCAAGATGGTACATCCGGATGCCAGTCCCTGACCGAAGGCAAATCGCCGGCCCCAGTTCAATGAAAAGAACTCGTGGGAAAGTTCGTCGACGACCTGCAATTCGTAGGCGGCGGCCAGTCCTAGAGTGAAGGCTCGGTCATCAGCCCGCTTGAATGCACCGTCCCAATTTTCCTTGTCGCTGGAGTAAACTTTGCCGTCCATTGCGAGAAGTTCCAGATCTCGAGCAAGGACGCGGGTCCTGATTTGGCCGGCCAGGTCGTTCGGTCGAAGCAATTCTTCCATTTCGTTCAGTTGATCGAGCCCCGAAGGCACCTGGTGCCTGCCGTTTTCGGAGTAGTCGTAAAACCTGATGGCGTGTACGGATTTCCAACCCTCTAGCCACGGCCGACACGAATTCAGCGACTTCGCAGTTTCGAGCAGTTTCTCCCGAATTCTTGGCAACCTCCAGAGGTCTCGCAGTCGGTCAGCCAGCAGTTTGCGCACGCGTTCCGACCGCTCTCTGGATCCGGACAACGCAACCTCGACGGCGATGTCGATGGCCTGACCGAACCATTGTTCCAGTTCCGCGGTGGTTCGCGCCCAATAACCATAGTTCCGCGGCCGGGCACCGAAATCGAATTGCCCGATGGAGACCCAGCGGTCGCTACCAAGTGCGGCCTGCAGCATGCCGAAGCCGAGTTCTTGCTCGCCGCTGTTGGTGCGCGCGAGAAACGCGCGAAGGAACGGAAGGCGGATTTCCGGTCCGGCTTCGGTGCCGGAGAAACGAATGGCAAAGAGGCCGAACAGCCGGGCGCGTGGACCGGTCGGATCGGAAGTATTGTTCCTGGAAAGCGCTATCATGATCAACAGCCGGACGCTGCGTTTAAAGAATTTCGGGTCGTAGGCGATTTTGCAAAGGAGCTCCTTGACGGTGGTACCGTGAAGTGCACATTCTTGGATACGGCCAGCCCCGCCCGCGATGCGGAAGCGTTCTTCGAGCGCCGTGAGGAGTGCGCCGGGGTCGGCCGGAGCCACGTTCTGGAGGAGCTGGAGGCCGACATCGCTCAGGTCCTCGATTTGGTGCAGGATGCCGTCCGGCTCCAGCCATAACCTCAATATTCCCCGGGCGACCTCGTGGTCATGCAAGTATCCGAGGCGTTTGGCGAACGATGTGACTAGGCGGGAGTTTTGCAAACTCTCGAACGCACCCCTGATGTCCTCGACGGGGATTTTGCGGAGGGCCGCGGCTGCGAGACGGTTGGACACCGCGGGCGGCAGGACGGCGCGCCACCTCCCGCGCTTCTGTGCCAGCTGTTTCTCGATAAGGATCTGAGTCGTCCGGTACAGCTCTCGCCGGTCCTTGCCGAGAAGCCGGGCAAGCGTTCCGAGCTCGTCGACGCCGCCTTCATCGTGCTCAGTGGAAAAGGAATAGACCAGCGAAAGTACTTCGGATGTCGCGAGAAGATCCGTGTCGTTCGGTCCACGCTGTCGGAACAGCCTCTCGAAGAGTCGCCCATCAGACAAGTCCGTCAGGCTTTCCTCATCATGAACAGCATTCGCCAGCGCCAGCGCTAACCGAGCGTTTCCGCCGGAGAATTCTGCGATCCTTTGCGCATCGTCATCGCCGATATCCCTGTACCGGCGGCGGACCAGGATCTTTGCGATTTCAGAGCCCTCGGCACGGATTTTGACTACAGAGGTGAGTTCCGGCTTGTCGTCCCGGACATCGTATTCGACTGTGACAAGCGAGATGCCCGAGGCAGCTGCAACCGGACCGGCCAGCGAATCGTGGACATCCGGAGGACAGTTGTCGAGAACAATGACCGCTTGGCGTCCCTCGCCGACAAGCTGTCGTAACACGTCGCGTGGGGCTGGCGTCAGTGGCTCGCCGAGGTCGGCATAGATCGCGAGACTACGGTCAAGGGGTGCCGTCCCGATACCGGGTTCGAAGAGCGCTTGGATGATGCGTGTCTTGCCAACGCCCGAGAGTCCGATGATTCGCACGGCCTTGTCGCCTGTTCGGACGAGTTCGCGTATGCGGCATACGCCTTCTTCAATTTCGACATCTTGTGTGTTCCGTACCGGGAGGACGATGGAGACGCCGTCCGCGCAGATCAGTTGATCGCAGTCTCCGGGTGGTAAAATGGTCCATCTGCCGAACGGCCGCCATCCGCGAAGAGGTATGCCGAGATGTTCGCGGATCCAGAGCTGGACCCCCGGGTGCTGCCGGAGCCACTGGCACAGCGTTTCGCAGCCGTAGAATTCGACCTGAAGGTCGCCGATGTCTTTGACAGGCGCGAGTTGCTCCCGGATGGACTTCAAACGCCGGTCCAACCAATAGCGTGAAGGATTGTCGGCGAGACTTACGATTATGTAGCAGCCGTTGCTTTGCGCTAGTTTCCCAAAAATCGGACGAAGTTGCCCATTCGGAGACATTTCCGCAGGGATCCGGCTCGGAGGCATCGTAGGCCCTTTCACCTGGAATCCCGTTCGGGCCCTGGGCACGAAGTCGCCGCTGAGTAGTCCGTCCTCAAGGACGACTTCAACATCGAGTCCGCCGTCTGCGGCGGTATGGGCGCCGGCACATTGGACCACGCTGACGGGCAGTCCGTCCTTGACCATCTCGGCTTCACAGAGGCGTCCGACAAGTTCCCGCAGGGCCTCTCCGTCCAATTTCTGCAGTTGATTTCTGGTGATGTCGAACATTCCCGTCAGTCCCCTAGCAATGCGGCGTTGATTCTGCATCGGTCCTTGCCGCATGTCGCCTCGGCGTGATTGTCAAGCAGTACCATTTCAGATTCATATTTACCAATGGGGTGACTTTCAGGCTGCGGTTGCTCTGTGTATTGCCCAGTCGCGGCTCACAATGGACGTGGTCAGGGCGGGTTGTTCGGAGAGCGGTTCGAGAACAGAGATGGCACGGGCGATGCGCGCCGGAGCTAGTCATCGGTGGGTATAGCCGACAGGAGATGACGAGGTATTGAGAATTAGGCCGGAAATGTGGAAGAAATCGAGTGGATCGAGTGGATTAGACCCGGAGTATTCATGAAGTGCCGAGTGAGCCCGAATTGGGTCGCTGAAGTTTGAATATCTCGCTCGTTTTGGTTGGTTCTGGCGGAGACTTTACTTGTAGCTCGGAAGATCTGCCGTTTTGCATGGTCGCAAGGGGCGGAAGCGTATCAAAAGCGGGCCGGTTCGGCGCATTTTTCGTGTTTGTATGACGCTACCCGGATGTTTGCGCAGCCGGATGCCATGGCTCGACGCTGCTGCCGGCTTCGGGGTGGGTGGGGGAGCTGAACCAGGCGTGCGGACTACGCGTTTTGCATGGTGGATTTCTTCAGCTGCGCCAGCAGGTTGGACCAGTAGCTTGCGACGGATTGTGCGATATGGAATTTCATGCGCCTTGCGTGCCGGACCACCCGGCAGCCGGCGCGCAGAACCTTTTCGCGGAAGGTGCCGAGGCTCCAGCCCTGCCCGGAGGAACTCTCCATCGCGCAGCGGCCCTCGTGCATGGTTTGATATCCGAGCAGGGCGAGCAGGAGAAAGGCTTCGTTCTGCGGTCGCCACTCCTGTGTGTCAGGAGGCTCGGACCGGTCGATCGCCTTTCCGGCATAGTGACGCTTCGGCCGCGGAGAGGAGGGCAGCTGCGCCCGCAACGTGCTCTTCAACTCGCCAAAGGTGTTCTCCGCCCTGCCCCGTGCGCGGTACCGCGCCAGGAGATCCTCCGCGCAGACATGTTCCCGGGCCAGGCTCGTGATCAACCAGAAGTAGCGCGGGAACAACTCCCCCTGCGAAAAGATCACGACCAGGGTCACGCGCCGCTTGCGATCCCACTCCTTCGCCTGGTACTCGTGCTCATGAAAGACTGTCCGCACTTCACCGGGCTCCAGGTCCGTCGGCGTGTACAGATGCGGCTGCGCCATCCGGTTCAGGACCGAATTGTTCCGAATACGGGCCAGATACTGGATATTCAGGGCATCGAACTCCGCCAATGTCCGCCCATCGGGAAAGCCCGCATCCATGCGAACCATCACCGGGCGCCCGCCGCCCTCTTCCAGCGCTCCGGCCACAATCGGCAGGACGAACTGGAAGGTCTCCCCGGCCTTGTCCTCCTCCGGCTGGCGCAGCCGTGCGCCAAGGATGTCTCCGCTCTCGCCGGAAACCGCAACCAGAGCCGAGTAGCAGCGGTGCCCGACATAGCCGCAGTACCGGCTGCCCGGCTGGTGGCCGTCCGCCAGAAACGGGACGTCGTCCACATCGATCACCAGAAAGTCTTCCGACCCGCGGGACGCCTCCCGGATCCGGCGCAGACCATTCGACAGGATCCCCTGCTTCAGAACATCCAGGTTCCCTTCGCAACTCAGCAGATCCACAAAGCGCGAAAGCGTTGGCTGCGACGGCAGGCCATCGCGTCCATCTCCGTCGACAGGGCCTCCCGATGACTTCGCAGCAGCAGCAATCGCCGGGTCGTGGCGTAGCCGGTCGGCATCGTCCTGGTCCCGGTGGCCCTGACAAAGCAGCACAAGGCACGTGCGTAGCAGGTTCCCCACGCTGTGCACAACCGAACCAGGACGCCGGTCGTCAATCAAATTCTCCTCAAGCCAGGAGACAATCCTCGAATGCTCCAGAATCTCACGGATCAGCAGCGCTCCCGCGTCCGCACTCACGCTTTCATCGCTACCGTCAATCTCGATGGATCGGTTCCATTCAAACGGCGCCCGGTCAAGACTTGATTCACCCATATCACATCCCATCCACGTTGACTGATCGACCTATAATCCTTTATATAGCAACAGGTTACAATGTCAACCCTCGTCCATCCCCGCCTCTTGGCGAATAATCCGGGTTAGAGGCAGGTGAGGTCTGGACGCACCCTGCCTGGAGCCCCAAGAACTCGGAGGCACGCATGCCGACCAGATACGCAATGAGGACAAACGCGGAGTCAAAACTGCGGTTGGCGCGGTAGGAGATTTGCGCCCTGCCGGTGATAGGGTGGGGGGGCCAGGGCCTGTCACTACCGCACAGTTGACGCAGAGATCATTGGCGAGTTTCGCGGAGCATTCCGGCCCTTCTCATCCGTTGGAGTGCGGCAGTGTCTTGCATGAGGTATGTCATTCCTGTCCAGAGTTTTGCGGTACCGGGCATTGGCTGTCGTTTGGATGGGATGAAGCCGACATATCGACCGAGATCGATGGCGAAGGTTCGGAGGTCGGGGATATAGTCGGGCGGAGCCCGGCAGCGGATCACGCGGTAGTCGTACAGGCCCAGATAGAGCATGAAGATTTCGTCTCGGGACATGATCTCGTCGGCGGGCCTGTCAGGGGTTTCCCTGGCGGCGCGATCCAGATCGAACACGCGCCACGCGGTGATGGCGTCGAACGCGAGGCACTTGCGCAAGTCCTCGGCATCGTCGAGGCGGCGGTCCTCGATGCGGGTTCCGGTCTTGAGGACGCGGAAGAACTCTTCGATGGACCAGCGCGTTTCGTACCACTGGCGGATGCGGTCGGCCCATTCGGGCGTGGCCTCGCCTTCGGAGCAAAGCAGCAGCCAGCGGAGTGGCTGGCGAGCGCCGGACGGCGGGTTGCGCTCGGCAACGAGCACGGCGGTCATGGGCAGCGTGTGCGGCGACTTGCCTTCGGGCGCGATGAGTTCGACGCGAGCGATGCGCAACGCCAGCACGGCCTTGCGCTTCTTGCGTGCCGCCCTGCCGCCCCGCGCGGAAATCTCGATGCTGCGCGATGCGCAGGGCGGGAGAGTGTCCATGTGCTTGCCGAGGTCCACCTTTTTGCCGTCCACCAGCACCTTGCGCTGTTTCGAGCGGCAGGCGCGCACCAGCAGGCCGGCGGCGGCGGGATCCTCGGCCTGGCGGGCGTACAGACCCCAGATGTCTCCCTCGCGGTCGGCGACGGAAATGACGCGGGTGTTCGAGCAGGCGTGTCCCACCGCCGCCGCCTGCTCCAGCGAGCGCAGCCAGCGGGCGCTCTCGGGCTCCTGCGCCACGCCCGGTTCCCGGGCGGCCTTGGCTTCGACGCTTTCGCGGAAGTCGCCCTCAAGCGCGCAAACGCCAAGCGGGCGCCCGCCCTGTGCCACCGCCAGCGTCGTATGCACGGGAACCCCCACGGTGCCCTTGCCGCCGCCGCCCAGCGCCGCCAGCCCGCTGGTCGCGTCGCGAAGGTTGTCGTAGTTCACCATGGTGGTGTCCTGCACCATCAGCACCACACCCGCATGCCGGCAGCGCTCCACCGTTGTCTCGCGATGCCCCTCGAGGATGTCGTCCACAGCCACCCTTTCGTTCGAAAGCAGGCGGTACGCAGCCTCCTGCGATGCACGGTCCGGAAAGATCTCCGGAAGCGGCGTTCCCGGACGCTTCTCCCAACACCGCCCCATCTCCTCGATCCGGCGCCGCACCCGCCCGTCGGGATGGGTGCCCCGGCCGAACTCGCGCTCCGCCCAATCGGCGTCGGCGCCAAGATGCAGCGATCCCATCCGCCCCGCAACCCGCTCCGGCTCCTCACACAGTGCTTCCCGCCAGCCCGCCTGCAGCGACTTCATCCACACCCGGCGCACCGGCCCCGCCCCGCGCCGGCCCGGCGGGCGTCCCGATGTCGCGCCAGCATCCTCCCAGCCCGCCGCTCGGTACGAGGTCCCGGCATGCTCGGGGCCGACATAGCTGTACGCCAGCACCGGCCGATCACCATGCCGTGCCTCCCAGTCGTCCGCAACCCGACCTGTCGCCTGCGCCAGCACATGCGAGGCAAGGTCCGCAACCCGCACCGAAGGCAGAAGCAGGAAGCGGTGGTTGTTCACCATCCGCCCCAACCCCGCGCAACGGGCTCGCGCACTCCAGCCGATATACCGGTCCCGCGCCTTCTGGTGCCAGCTCGCCGCGCAGAAGCCGATCCCACCCAAACACCCGAACCGAGACGATATCACCAGATAATTCAACGCTTTGCCGGGATGCCGCGGAACCCCCTCCGGATGGTGCGACGCCATCATCGAACGGAAGCGCCGCGAACCCTCGCGACCCTCGGCCGGTTCCAGCGACACCGTTCCCAGAGCCGATAGCGTCGTCTCCACATGCAGGTCTGGATGCGACGGCAATGCATCCCCCGCTGGCGGCGGCGCTGCCGCCGCCGGAAGCTTCAACCCCAGTTGCGACGCCAGCCTCGGCAGGATCTTCCGCGCCGACGAAACGCACGGCTCGCCCCGCGCGTTGCGCCAGTTCGCGCGAGCGCACAACTCGCTCGCAAGCGCGCTCCGGCTCGCGCCTCCCTCAAGGACCGCGCACTCAAACCACGAAAGAGTTTCCGCGCAAAACTGTCGCAAGCCAATCTGCATGCATCATGTGTGCCACACAACACAGCCCGTGTCAACAGTGTGATAGTGACCGGGCCAGGGCGCGTCTTCCCCGGGCAGAGTCGTGAAGGTGAAGTTTCTGGCGGAAACCCGATTTTTTTTGTAGACAGGTCCAGCGATTATGGCGGTCATGCGTGGCCAGCTCGCAGGCGACACTGCCAATTTTTGTTTTCTCGTCGATTCGGCGCGGCGTGACTTCAGATATCAACGCCATCGGTGCGATGGTGCCTTCAGTTTCTCTCACGCGGCTGATCTCAACACAGTTGTTGTTGTGAAACCGCAAACGGAGCGACGCACCGCAATTGAGATAAGCCAGATCCGGGGCGTGAAGGCAACGGTCGTCCTCGTGGGAGTTGTCGCTGTGTTTCCGGGTTACTCCTTTGCCTTGGAATTCCTTCGGATACGTCGTTGCCGGACCCGGGTACGGTTTCTGCGCGTTCTGTGCTTGGCTGCCCTTTTGCGCGGGGGCCATAATTCCTTGAGGATCGGAAAGAGTCATGCACGAGAAAGCCGGCCTTTGCGACGAACTGAATTCGCTTGTCGTGCGAACCGTGGCCCTGCTCTGCGTGCTGAGGGACGGGCGGCACATTTCGTGGAACGACGCGTCCCATTTCGATGACGAGACCATGCGCGCACGCATGCGCCAGGTCGTCGACCGGTTCCATTCGTTCCAGAAGAGGCTTGAGGATCCCCGGTTTCTGGATCGGACAAGTCGCTGGATGGACTTGGCAAGCTGCTTGGGCGAGCCGAAACTTGATGAGTTCCTCCTTCCGGGCGCGGCCACGAAGCGTGACGCCGGGTGGTGAACGCAGGCCAAAGACGGAAAGAACGTCGTGAACCGGGCCGAGTGACGGAGTCTTGATGTGCCACTTCTGTGCCGTCCCGGCCGAAAGTCGCGGCGGGTGGAGTTGTACCAGAATTGAACCGGCAGCCCCGGTTGCGGATTCCGGCCCGGTGCGGCAGTGATTCCATGGCTGTGGGTACTTCGGGACGCGGCAGTTCGCCGATGAGGATGACGGTCGCCGCGGCTGCCACCGGGTCAGGACCGGTCTCGTTTCCGCCTGAAGACTATTGCGCCCGTGGACCGGAAACTGACTTGCGGTCACACGCCCGCGCATGCCTGTCCGGGGCTCGCGCTGCAATACCCGTGAACGCTCTGGCGAGAAGGGCCGTATGCTCTAGCGATTCCCGTGTACGCTCTGCAAAGCACTTGCAGAAAAGCACAACTGTTGGCAACGGCATGCATATACCTCGCCAGAGCATGCACTCGCTCCAACAAGAACGCGATGTCAATCGTCGTTTGCCGGACCCGGCAATGCAGTCAAGGCGCGCGCATGGCGTACCCTCAGACTTCCGGAACCCATACAATTTTAGATGCACCCTTCATTGGAGTCCGTCCGAGTTTCTGATGGCCAGGAAAGGCACCCAACGCACGGCGCAGCCTTGGCCATTCTGAACAGAGTTGGTTGGTGAGGCCACCGAAATCCCGGATTTCAGCTCAGATTAAACTGGCCACTATCAGATACAGCAATGAGTTACACAGAAGGGAATTTGCTCGGCCGAGCATGAAGTTGCTTGATTGTCGACGATACCTCGCGGCGCACGGTGTCAGGAAGTCTGACCCTGCATCACCGATGCGTCGGGTGTGAGAGCCAACCGCCGAAGGGCGTCCGCACCGCGCTACCGCGCCGCCCAAGTGCTCGGGTGATGCAAGCCGGTGTGCCAGCGGCATTTAGCCCGAGCGGCGCTTGAGCAACAGCGCCCGCCGCGCATATTCAGAAACGGTTCCCGAACCGCCGCGTGGCTTCCAGGCGGCACCATTGGAAGCACGAGGTAACGGAGCAATGCGGAACGGCGTGAGTGGTGGCGGTGTCATCCACTCGATCCGCCGCGTCGTCGGCGGTGCGGGTCACTCGGTACCGCCACGTAAGGGCCACTTGCCGCGCATGTTACCGCAGTGCATCGCACATCGGGGCACACGTTACCTCCGGTCACCGTGCGCCGATCGGTGGAGAGTGATTGCGGTACTATGGCCGACGCGAGCGATCGTGGCCTTGACGGAATTTTCGTGCACCAAGCCTCCGCGACGTGCGGACACCGTCGGCGGACGATCGCGACGCCGAGCGCGGCAGCGTGCCGGCGCCCCTGTTGCGTCGGAGGCGGAGTTGGGAACTCGTGACCTTGCGGCTCATGTGGCGCTCCGCGCAATGTCACACAGCCGGCAATATAAACGCGAAGCTCACGCTCGTACTGGAAAAACCACGCTCAAGGATAGTCACCATGACCTTCGTTATCGAGAAGAAGCCGCCGGAGACCAGAGAGTCGAAATGCAATGGGCCATTCGAACGGCATCTCTACGAACCTGCCGTGATGCTTGCCGTAGCACGGTGGATGTTCGACGCGGGCGCCGACAAGGTGTTCCTTTATCCCGATGGAATGCACGCAAAACAGTTCGACATTTGCGGCTGGTTGAGGAAAGAGGGGTTCGAGAAGGGTGCACGTTCGCTATGGAGTAATTCGGATTGAGTAGCGGCAAGGAGTTATGCATTCCGGTCGGGCTCGTCAAGCTCTGATTTGGACCCCGTATGATTGGGTTTGCTTGATTGGAGTGTATTTTGGCGGATTCCCGGTCGGGAAGGAGGAGAGTGCCCACCACAAGATGTGGTATATGGTTGGAGAACTAAACCAGCAACCAGGAGCACTCCTATGGAAGTATTGCAGTTTCCCGCGCGGCAGTCCAGCGGGTCCCCGGCGAAGGAGGGGTGGGTTCGCGGCGAGTTGTCCGGTGTCATGACGCTGGCCTTTGAGGCGATTGCGGATTCGATTCTGTCGCAGCCGCTGGAAGGCGGCGCGGAAGCCTGTGAGGGCCGGATCTCGGCGGTGTTGTTTTTCGCATTAGGTCGGAATGGCTTTCCCAGATTAATCCGATCGGAGTGGGACAAGATTTCCCACGCTCTTCCGGATTTATTGGAGCGATCGCTTTTCGTCGGGGATTTTTCTTTCCCGGCAGGCGTGTAGTGGTTCGGGGTGGCTTCCGGCCCTGCGGCATCGTTGGCGGGTTCGGTCTGGGCATCCGGCTCCCGGACCGGGATCGGTGTGTTCGGAGGGTTGCCTAAGGGTTCTGTAGAGGGTTGCGTTTGCGTGATTGCAGGACGTCGTTCCAGTCCTTTTCGCCGGTGGGTCGGATTCGCCGGATGTTTGGATTTGTGCGGATGAGACGCTCGGCGGCCTGATCTCCGGGGGGATCTGCGTCGTATCCGCATGCGATGTCCTGGAGGCGGAAGGCGGCGATCCATGTTGGCATTCGCGGCGTAAGGCCGGCGGTGGAGAGGAAGAGGTCGGTGTCCTGCATGCAGGGGAGTTCGAAGGCGGAGAGTGCGTCGAGTGCGCTTTCGACGATGAGGGCGGATTGGGGTAGCGTTCGGCGCGCGATCCAGAACCCGCCCCTGGCTTTGCGGGAACCGGGCGCCATGCCCCGGAAGGGGTGATCCGGTTGGGTGCCGAGGAGTTCGGCTCCGGCGGGCGTGCGCTCGGCATCACGGGTGATGAAGACGGCATTGGCGCGATGGTCGGCGCCGAGGATGCGCTGTCGGAAGCCTGCGTCGAGGATTGCGGGATTGAGGCTGCGGTGCCGGGAGAGGTATTCCAGCGCGGCGGGCCAGGATGCGGGATCGAGGAGCTTTCGGAACGGCTTTCCGGGGGGCTTTCCGGGGGGCGTGCCGGGGGGCGTGCTGGGGGGCGGCGCGATGTTGGCGAGGGTTTCGAGGGCCTCCAGGAAGGAGCAGTTGCTGGCATACAGGACGAGGTCGACGGCCCCACCGCCTCCCTGTCCGGTGAGATGATCGTAGAACTTGGCGCCGTTGATGCTGAGGATGGAGCCGGGGCGCTTCCAGCGCGTGTGGTCGCGGCTGTCGCGGTGGTATCCGAGGGCGGTAGCGACGCGCTCCAGGGGGATGCCCCGGAGCGCGTCGGCCCGCAGCTTGCTGCGATTCCTCACGGACCCAGCTCGGCGTTGGCGGCCTCCACATGGGCGATGTCCACGCTGTGCGCCTTGGCCGCGGTCGCGGCATGCAGCGCGTAGTGCGCGATGCGGTCGATGCGCCTTGGGATGCCGTTGCTGGCCAGGGCGACGGCCTCGACGGCGCCGGGCTCGAAGATCGGCACCTTGGCTCCGGCGAGGCGCAATCGGTGCTCGAGATAGGCGCCGACTTCCTCGCGGCTGAAGCCGCGGAGGTGGAAGCGGACCACGATGCGCTGCGCGAGGGACTCATGTGCGGACATGGCAAGCCTGCGCCGCAGTTCTGTCAGGCCGACCAGCAGCAGGCAGAGCCGCTTCTCGGAGTCCATCTGGTAGCTGGTGAGGAGCCGGAGTTCCTCGAGGATCTCGTTGCGGAGGTGGTGCGCCTCGTCGAAGATGAGCACCGGAAGCTGCTTCGATTCTGCCACCATGCGCGAGACTTCCGTGCGGATGGCGCGGTAGGCCGCGGCACGTCCGGCGAAGGCGGGCAGGCCGAACTCGCTGGCGATGGCGTTGTAGGTGTCGAGCACGCTTCCGGTGGAGAGGGACACGTAGCAGACCCGGAACAGGCCCGCGTGCAGGCCGGAGGTGGCCAGACGGCAGACGGTTGTCTTGCCGCTGCCGGCTTCTCCGGTGAGAAGGCCGATCCCGCGCAGCTCCAGCAGGTGCCTGATCCGCGACCGTGCCTCGCCCTGGGTCTGGCCTTCGAAGAGTTCGTCCGCGTGCAGCGTGCGCTCGAAGGGATAGTGCTTGAGTGCAAAGTGGTGCTTGTGCATTACTCGTCCTCCTTCTTGTCGTCGAGCGACCGGAAGGAGAGCGGCTGCGACGGTCCGTCCCGCTTCGCGCGGGCGTTCCCGTGCAGGTCGAGGGGCGTTGCAACGCCGGCCGGCTTGCCCTCGTGGATGACCTGCATCGGGCGTTCCGGAGGAGCGAGGGGATCGAAGCGGAGGACGACGCGCTGGCCGCAGAGCGCCGCGTCGACCTCGTAGAGCCGGGCGTTGAGACTCACGGTACGCGCATTGGAGACCCGCCGCGTCGCCTCGAACAGGAACAGGTCCTCGAGATCGATCTCCGGCCCGGCGTGCCGGACGCGCTCGCCGCACTGCGCCCACTTGTCCAGGGGCGACAGGTTGTCGAGCCCGCGATGCGGGGCCTGGTGATACTCCCCCTCCAGCCAGGTCCAGTACTTCCGGTTCAGCGCCTCCAGGCTGCGCTTCGCTGCGTCGTCCACCAAGGGCAGGAACTGTGATCTTGTGGTCCGAAATTTTCGCTCGATCTTGCCCTTCCCAGCCGGATGGAAGGCCCGCGCGTGGATCAAAGCGACGCCCAGCTTGGCGCATACAAGCGCCAGCCATTTCGACCGGAAGCATGCCCCCTGGTCGACATAGAGGCGCCGGGGGATGCCCCTGCGCTGAACCGCCTCCCGGAACACCTGCAGGAACGCGGACGCGTTCTCCGAGAACTGGAACGCTCCGTGAGGGACAACCCGGGTCGCGTCGTCCAGGAGTTCGAGCAAATACGTCTTCCGCATGCGCCCGCGCTCGTCGCGCACCGCAGGACCGTGCATCGCATCCGACTGCCAGAGGTCACCGGCATGGGAGAACGCCCAGCGCCGCAGATCCTTCTGCGGCCCCTGCTGTTCCCGCACCATCAGCCCCTCACGCGTAAACAGCCGGTGCAGCGTCGAGGGGGGGAGCGGGACAGCCTCCGGCACCGCACCCATCTCCCGGGCCCGCCGGATCACCTGCCGGATGCTCAACTCGGGGGTCTCCGCCTTGATCGACAGCACCGCATCGACCGCATCCGGCGGCATCCGCCGCGGCTTCGCCCCGTCGCGGCGGCTCTTCGGCAGCAGCCCATCGAAGCCCCGCGAGCGATACAGCCGGAGCCAGTCGTAGATCGTCCCTTCCGCGACACGCATCCGGCTGCTGCCCGGGATGTCCCACACCTTCGCCGCCTGCACACGGATCCGCGAAGCGGTCCGTTCCGACGGTTCGTTCAAAACCGGTGCCAGAACCTCGAACCGGAACAGCGCTACCGCCTTCCGGTGCTCTTCCATCACGTCACCCATCGATGATTCCCCTTTCCCTCTGCTTGCTTCACGGACCCGGCGCGGCCCGCAACAGCATCATCGGAGAAAGGAGGCAGCCCGAGCAGAGCCATCTTCTGTTGGCGGACCCGTTTGCGATCCAGCACGTCGCCGACGCAAATCAAATCCGACCGGATAGGGGATGAGGGCAAGCCGCAAAGAGCCGAGCCGGCGCAGCTCAAGCAGCGCCACCGGAGCATCCAGCCGGTCCCGAAAGGCGCCGATCAGCAGCACAAGCCCCGCCAGCAGAACCGGCTCCAGCCCCAGGAAAAGCGAAAGGCTCGCCCGAACCAGCAACACACGCCGTCGAACCCAGCGCCGCGCGCTGCTGAAGTCAGCCGCTTCCCCACGCCACTTGCGTGCTGCCGCGCTGATGCCATGCCGCTCGGCAAACGCGACAACCTCCTCCGCAGACGCAAGCGAACCCGGAAGACGCGCCGAAAGACAGTCCGGCAAAGCGCTGAATGTCATCCTGCAGTCTCGACAGTACCAGCGCGAAATCCGGGTCCCAACTGGCGTCTTGCGTCCGTAGGTCCCGTGCCGCCGCAGCCCGCAACCAGCATCGCGTCCCCGACAGCACCGCGGGGGACTTGCATCCCGCCACGCCTGCCTGCTACCGTACTCTCCGGCGGTCAAACCGGTCTCGAAACGGAATTGCAATGGCCGTCCACGGCCCGGCGATTGATGGTCGCGCGGGCCGAACCCCTCTCGGAAACAAGAACCCCGGACGCCGCAACTCCCTGCCCGGAAACCCGCCGCCCGCTACCAGACTACAACGAACCCGCCTCCCAGAAAGCAGCCTCCTCGGAATCCGCCTCCTCGGAATCCGCCTCCTCGGAATCCGCCTCCTCGGAATCCGCCTCCTCGGAATCCGCCTCCTCGGAAACGGCCTGCTTGGAAAAGAAGCCCACAGAACCGTACCGGATTAATCCCTGTCCACTAAAATCCGTAACCGGAATAGCCCGGTACAAAAGGGCCTACTTCGGCCGAGATATTCAGGGAAACAACAGGCGGCGCTTGCACAGGCGGGCTGCGGCGCGTTGCGGGTTGCGTTGGAGGCTGGCGACGCGGAAGCGGAGCAGCTGGTGCGTGGCGGCGAGGTATATCACCGTGGCGGAAGGCAACGGACGACGATGCTGAGTTCCTTCGGAGAAGTGGCGTATGAACGTCAGCGCTACCGGCGCCGCGGGCAGGATTCGATTGCACCTGCGGACGATCGCTTCGAGATCCTGTTCGGCTATTGGTCGCCGCTTGCTGCGCGGCGGGCCGGGCTGGTCCTGTCGATGGCGCCGGCGGGCCATTGCGAGGCGTTGTTCCGGGAGTTTGGCGGAATGCATCCGTCGGCGACGGCGCTGGGCAATCTGTCGAAGGGTTTGGGCCCGGTCCTGGAAGTGGTCGAGGAGGATGCGCTGGAAACGATCCGCGGACAGGAGGCCGTCCCGGTGGAAGCCCGGGCCCTGGCGATCTCGATTGACGGCGTGCATGTCGGGATGCGGAAGGAGAAGGTCGCGCGAGGGCAAGGGGTTGCATCGGTTCCGGCGGGTTTCCGGGAAGCGTCGTCGGGTACGGTGTCCCTGTTCGATGGGGACGGGGAGCGCCTGCGTACCGCGTATCACGGCCGCATGCCGGAAGCCGGCAAGGCCACGCTGAAGAGGGACGTGCTGGCGGAGGCGCAGCACTGGATGAACCTGCGACCGGACCTGGAGGTTGTCTTCATCGCCGACGGCGCGGCAGACAATTGGACTTGGTGCGAGGAAGTGTTTGGAGGCGCAACGCAGATCTTCGACTATTGGCATGCTGCACAGCATCTCCAGGACGCCTTGAAAAGCGCCTATGGCGAGGGCTCGCCACAGGCGCAGCGCCACTTCGAGAGGCTTCGCGAAGTCCTGAAGGAAGAGCAGAAGGGAATCGACAAGGTGCTCCGTTCGCTACAGCGGCTGGCCCGCAAGCACCCGCAGCGAGGCACGATCCCACGCGTCCTGCGGTTCTTTCGCAAGCAACGGCACCGCATGCGATACGCCGAGTTCCAGCAACGCGGGCTCCCTATCGGGAGCGGCATCGTCGAGGCCGCAAACCGGGTGCTCATCACTCAGCGGCTCAAGTGCTCCGGCATGCGCTGGTCCGAGAACGGTACCGGACAGGCAATCCTGAGCCTGCGCGCCCTGTGGAAATCCGACCGCTATGGCGCTGCATGGAACCAGATCATGCGCGCCATGAAACCTGAGGCTTGCCAGTTCCGATCTCACGAACGGCGCAACATGTTGAATCTCGTGAACTGAGCGGATTTACTCCATACGGAATTTTCACCCTTCGAGAAGGTCGCCGCGAGAGGAAAGACTCGCGAGGCCGGAACATACGTCCACGGTTGCCAAGTACTCGATGTAGAATTCAAACCGGGGCGGGGCGATGTCGTGGCAGACGTGCAGGGTTGTCGGGTTGTGGTGGAGACGAAAGGCGGTATTGTCAACACACTTCACCCGGGACAGAAATCGAAGCTGCGCAAACACCTCTATGAGGCTGTCGGTATGCTACTTGACTGTCGCGAAGGTGCGGGTCGTTTTATCGCAGTTGTTCCCCGGCATTCGGTGACCGAAAAGATTGCCCACCGCATGGCAGGGCGATGCCGCGATGCAGGGATCGAAATCGCCCTTGTCTCGGAAGAGGGCGACGTTCAACTGTGTACGGAAGATGCGTCGGATTGAACCGTTGAAGAAATGCTTCAGCACTCATGCTCTTAAATGGCGTTTCTCAAGACTGGAAGAAGTTTCATGATATCGCGTTCGAACCGCGCTTGCTGTCCATTGCCCGGAAAATGAGTCACGTAGAAACGAGCGTCTACACCGGATTGAGCCACCGCAATACCTACGTCACTTTCGATTTTCTTGAGCAAGGCAACAACTACACGCGGGCGGTACTTCATGATCCGCTGTGCAAGATCAGGAATCGCTTTCCTCCGCGCTTGCTTTTGAATCCCTCCCGAGGACTTGTTCACAGGGACAAGCACTAGATCATCGAGATAACAACCACTATCCCTAAATGCCTCGAAAAAATCTCCAGTACCGGCAAATAAATCCCTCTCGAGAGCTCGTTTCATGTTTTGAGCCATTTGCGAGTTCCCGCAGTAGAAGAACTTGCCGCTATCAGGGGGAGATTCTCCGACGAAGAGGATCCGGATTTGGTCAGGGCGAAAGCGGCTACGAATCTTCTCGACATTCATGGTCTCATTCCTCATTCGCGAGCGGAAGCCATTTTACACTGCCTCTATGATGACGCTCCCAACCGTTTCCGCCGCCTCGACAAGGTGCCCTTCGGCATGGTGGGCGTATCCCGTCATCGTCTGGTGCCGCCGGTGCCCGAGCGGTTTGCCGACCAAGGGCAGGTTCTCGCCGGACATGACGGCATGACTGGCGGTGATAAGACGCTTACTCCGTTTTCGGAATGAGCGCCATAATTCCAGAATCCGTCCTACTCTGTGTTAACGGGAGAGTCTATCGGGCTACAGGCAGTTGCGAACGTGATTTCCGGAATCACAGGCCATTGAAGAATGCCAACACGTCGTCATCGGGGCGATATTGAGCAGGTTGCAACCTGAACTGCGTGGTCATGGCCATCCCGGCTACGTGAACCAGGACAGAAGAATTCGATTGGCATTGTCTTCTCCATGACTTTGGCGACATCGCCAGCAGAAAAAGATAGCCGGACCATTGAGGAAAATCAATCGCCCAGGGCGGCAGAATCTACCGTAATAACAACACGTTGGCTCGAGCGTAAACGAGATTCCAGAACAATACGGGTTCCGGAATTATGCCGAAGATCATGCATCCGCAGCCTGCCGAGCCTCGCATCCTCGCAAACCCTGCGCCAGCACATGGTAAGACCCCATTGACTCCGGCCTTCCGCGTAGCGCGGAAACAGGTACGTGTTCGGGTTGTGTGCACCGAAAGGCGGTCCGATATGCGCCCGCGCGGCGTCACCGAGCGGCACCGTGCGCGGGCCGGTCTAGGAGTCCGTGAGGTTGATGGCGTCGGCTCCAATGTCGCGCCAGCGGAGATTGAGTACTTCGCTCCGGCGGCATCCGGTGAGCGCCGGCAGCCGGATTGCGTCGACGGCCGCGGGCAATTCGGCCTCGCGGGCGTCGAGCGCGCGGCCGAGCCGCGTCACCTCATCGGTGTCGAGGAACCGGGCGACGTGGTTCCTGGGGTTCTTCGCGATGCCGAGACAGGGGTCGGAGCCGCGCCCACGCAAGCCCCATTCTTCTGCCCGGAACATCATCGCGCGGAGAATCTCGAAGGCGCGGTTGGCCGCGCCCGGCTTGTCCCTGCTCGCCGCGTCGAACCCTGACGCCACGTCCTCGGGTTCGACCCGGTCCAGCGTCATCTTGCCGACGGCGGGCGGGATGCGTGCCCTGAGGTAGATGCGCACGGTCTCGCGTCCAGACGGTTTCCATAGCGGATCGTAGCGCCGCAGGTATTCCTCCGCGCATCCCCGGTGCTTGGGTCTCCTTCTCGCGCGTGATGTCGTCGGCCGGGTTCTAGCGCGCGCGGATGTGGGTCAGCACGTCGCGGGCGGCGCAGCGGGCCTCGGCAGGCTCCATCTCGCCGTGGCGCGCGATGTCGACGCGGCGGCTGCGGTCGTCGATGCGCGCTTGGACGATCCAGACCTTGCGCCCCGAGGGGTGGATGCGAAGCCCGAGGCCGGGGAGCGTCCTGTTGAACGGGATGGTGTCCTTGGCGCCGGGCCTGCTCTCGCGGGCCAGGCGCGCGGTGAGGTCAACCGCGGGCATGGCCGGAACCTCCCTCGTCTCCTCCGGCCCTTTCGGCCAGGGCCGCCTGGATGCGCCCCGACAGCCGGTCGGCGGCGTCCGAAACGGACCGGTCGGAAAGATGGATGTAGCGCTCGGTGGTTTCGACTAGGAGTTTGCGCCGTAGGACGCTTGTTGCATGAGACGGAAGGACTGCCGGGCCCCGCTGGGTTGCTCCGGCGGCGAAGCACGAAGGCGATCCCGATCGTCTGCCCCGGGGTGCGACCTTCCGGGGGCGGAGCGATGACATTCAGCGGCCGTTTGAACCGATGGGCTCGTAAGTGACATCATCCATGGCGAACTGGGCGATGATTCGTTCGACTTCCGTCAATGTCTGATTTCCCCACATCTTCGTAACGGCGTATGTCTTGCCTCCCGTGCTGAAAAGTTCATCGTCTTTCGTGAAAAATCGTCTAGACTCCTGAATCGAACTTTCTTTGTCACGCTCCATTTTCAGGAGATTTTCTTCGTCCTGGTCCCCCGAAACGATGAGCCAGTTCCCGCCAGGATAAACTTCGTGCGGCTCCGCCCCCCTGTTTAAGGCCTCCCGGATCACCAGGAACGCCAGACGGCGCTTCGGCAGGTTTTCATGGACCTGAGATCCGACCGTCAGGCGAAACCGCCTCAGGTCACGGTTCTGTATCCGGGACCGGCGTTCTTCACGCTCCTTTTGCCGAACACGAACCAGATAGTCGGATGTCTCTGGAAGCGGAAAAATCTGCGCGACGTCCATGAGAATTTTCTGCCCCAACCTGTAGGGCCTGAGTTTGATGCATCTAATGTCAATGTCGTGATCAGCCAGCCATATGACTGCGGTCGTGAGTTCCTTGGAAAATTCGGCGGAGGCCAGGACGATTGCGATCTCGGCGGCGAATTCATCCTCACGGGGTTCGTCCCAGCCCAAATGCTCGAGTATGCGCCGCTCTGCACCGCCCTGAATTTTGTTCTCGTCAAGAAATTACTGGTGGGCACGGACCGCAGTCGCAAAGGTCATGTGCGACACCATGGCTGCGTACCTGACAGCCTGTAACTCCATATGCCCGCCATCCTCGGGGCCGAGTAGGGGGAGTCGTTACCGAGCTCCCCCCCTCGCAGAGCCGGACGTGCGCACACTAGCGCATCCGGTTCCTCTCCTGGCAGGTTCGCACTAGGCACAGGGCCAAGTGCCGCAGGCGGAAGTCCGAAGGATTTCACACCCGCACGGCTATCCGCGGCTGTTGCGTTGACTCGGTTATGGAACCCAGAGTTTCCCCAAGTGTCTCGTCCGCGGTTCTGTCCAGGAGACACCCCCCTTCCCTCCAGCGGGTCCCGGTGGCCCCGGTTCCCCGCCCTCCTCGGTACTATGAGGGTGCTACGACTTCCCGCACCGCACGCCCTTCGGCTTATTGATTCGCCAGCCGGGTCCGTGGGCGCCTGCATCGGTTTCGTGTCCGCCAAAGCGATCCCGGCGGTAAGCAAGCCTCGCGCCGGGCCAGGAGTCTTGGTCATCCGGATCTCCATTTCCGGAACCTACCTCCACGGGCAAATGCGGGATCTCCCAGGTTGCCTGGCAACCCATCCCATGACTTCGCGCCGTTCCCGCGACCCCGGACGATCCGTGGCACCTCGCCATGACGGTGCTTCCGGTGCTGCCCCCGGTTTTCCAATAGCGAGGGCGTCATCATTGAAACTTTCGGGGTTCAATAGCGGCGCTTTGTCATCTCCTGTCTACGCTTCACGACCCGCGTTGCCGTTGGCCATGCAAGACTCGGTTCCGGCTGGCGGGCTGCGCCTTTGCCGGGCAGGTGTCGAACCTGCTGGGTTGCGATGAAAGGTTTCAGTTCATCTCATCCTCCTTTCCAGACCTTCGCCTGGCGCTATGAAAATTTTCTATGGCGCAAATGCGACAATCCGGGCGTTTCCATTATCTGGTTCTCATATAACACGTTTTTCAATGTGCGCTTTCGGCTTTCCCAACCGGATCTCGACTGGAATCGGCAAAATTCAAGCAACTCCGACGCTACGTGGTGCAAATGAAAGCTCGCAGACCGCGACCTACAGTCCTAACCCATTGCTACCACTGGATCTGCATTACTCCATACGGAATGTGCACCCCCATCCTCCGTACGCTTCAACTCGACAACCACAAGACGCGCGCTACGATCAAGACACAATAGATCCACGCGCCGGCGGCTATCCTCCCAATCACAGAATTCTTCCGCCAAAACGAGGGCATCCGGCACCAGAATTTCAATCGAATGCCTGAACATGCCCTGCAAATCCCGGCGCTCGAGAATGCCTTCGGCCTGGAAAGTTGTTTCTTCCACCGGCCGCGCATTGTCTCCGTCAACAAGATAGATAGCCATAGTTAGTGTCTGCCGAAAAACCCCCTTTTTGGAGTTTGAGCCGGCTTCTGCCGTCAAGTTTGACCCCGACCTGACAGGTGGATTCAGGGTCAAGTGGACCTGGTCAGCGACATTTGGGGGTAAACGGCGGGCGGGCGGGGATTTTGGCGCCCATATTGGTGATTTCTGGAAGTATCGGGCATGGAGAGCCGCCGGCAGCCCGGTCCGGGCTGCGCTGGCGCGGTTTCCCGGCGACGTCAGGCAGCTTTTCGTTGCAGGAACTTGAGTCGTGCGCGTTCCCGTGCGCGGATCAAGAAACCGACACGGAGCACATTTGCAGCGAGGATGGACAAGGCGACCGTGCGGGCGAAGCCAGCCTTGCCATGGGTGCGCACCCGGTCCAGGCCGCGCTGCTCGAGATTGTTGATTGCCGACTCGACGGCGGGATGCTGCTGGCGCGCCAGTGCGAAGTCCGGCTGCGCCTCGTGTTCGCGGCGGCTGGCGGGCAGGCGGCCCTTGGCGGGCATGGCGTTGAGTTCCAGCGTGTCGCCGAGGGCGGCCTGGTTTTGCGGGCTGTGAAAGCCGCGGTCGAAACTGCAGGCGACGAGTTCCGGGAAGCGCTCCCGCGTGGCCACGATGACGGGAACCGCGGCATCGGTGTCGCTCCCCTCCCACAGGATCCGGTGCTCGAGGAGGTGGTCCTCGACGATCGCGACGGGAACGCCCAGTTCCACGGGGACGCCCGCCTTCCCCTTGCTGTTCCACCGCGTATGTTCCTCGAAGACCGAAAAGACCTTCTCCTTCTGGGGGATCTCCTCCCTCTGCAGGATCCTCCGGTCCGTCTGGTCGATCTGGCGCTTCGTATGCGCGATGTACCGGTCGAGTTCCTTGAGCTCCTCCGGCCGGGCGCCCCGCTCCAGCAGGCTGGCCCGCGTGGCCTCCGCCTTCGCCAGAAGTTCCTCGCACTTGGCCAGGAACGCGTCGACGTCCTCCCGCCAGGCCTCCGAGCGCCGGGTGCTCGCCACCCGCTGATACAGCCGCCGGAGTGTCACCGTAAGATGCTTGACTTGGCGCCAGCCCGTCAGGTTCCATTCGTCCGCCAGCTCGGCCGCGATCCGTATCATCACCCGGGCTGCGTCCCAGAGCAGGTTGCGGTCGGTGGGATAGTGGACATCCGTCTCGACGACAAAGGTGTCGCACCGGCCCGCCAACTGCTCGCCAGCGTCGTGGCCGCAAAGGTCGTGACCGTGCCGCACCACCAGTTCGTTGATGTCTCGCAGCGTGTCCTCGTCCAGCAGCGAGACATTCCGCATCACCTGGTCATAGGAATACGTCACCGGGTCCAAATCGCTGTCCCCGAGCAGCTGGCGAAGCACCACGTGCGTGTTGGCGTGTTCATGAAGCCGGTCGAAGTCGCAGCCAAGGCCTTGCTTCAGCACCGCGAGTACGAGAACCGTCCACAGTTCCATCCCCGGACGGCCGACCGTCAGATCGCGGTCTTCCCCGAACCGGTCCAGCAGAAGCTCGAAAACCGCCTCCCGCACCGCCTCATTCAAATACAGGCCCTGCAGGCCAAGCAGGATCGCCGGGATGTCGTCCCGCGACTTCACGTCAATCTGGATCCCCCCAATCTCCGCCCGGCCGAGCATCGGCTCAAAACGCCCCAGCTTCCGCATCGCAAACTCCCACGCAAAGATCCCGGAATCCGCAGCGCGCCACTCCGGACCACTGCCCGGAAGCACACCGCGTCCCGCTTCCCGGGATACGATCTAACTATTTGTACAGTATAATGATAAATGCTGCCTGCGCAACCCCGGAAATGCCCCGTTCAACCCCGGAACAACCGGATTCCGGACCGTCCCGCCAGGTCCCTGATCGCTCGCAGCGTGTCCTCGTCCAGTAACGAAATATCCCGCAGCACCGTGTCGTAGGAATACTCCACCGGGTCATACTCGCCGTGCCCGAGCAGTTGGCGCAGCACCAGGTGCGTGTCGGCGTGTTCCCGAAGCCGGTCGAAGTCGCAGCCAAGTCTCCGCTTCAGCATCCCAAGCACGAAAATCGTCCACAGGGACACCCCCGGACCGACAGCATCCCGATTGCCATCCCCCCCGATCCGCTCCTCCAGGAGCCGGAATACCGCTTCCCGCAGTTCGACATTCAAGTATACGTCCCGCAGGCCGCCCAGAAGCTTGGGAATGTCGTCTCGAGACCTCGCGTCAATCCACACATCCCCGACCCTCATCCCCTCCTGTCCCGGATCAAAGCGGCGCAGCTTCTTCATACCGAACTCCTTTGCGAAGATTCCGGAATTTTGAACGCGCCGCGGGCACAAGGACTTCGCTGCAAGAGCAACATCGAAAGCGCCCGGCCTCCGATACCGGCACTTTAACTCATTGCCAAAACAAGCGAATTGATGACAAAAGGTCAGTCCAGACTATACCAGGCTCAAACTCCGCCCAACGGACGATCTCGTGGCAACAGCGCAAACTTCGCCATCGGATCTAGAACCTAACTCATTGATCAGTATAACTCTTATCGGTTTTTGGGCAAGCACTAGTTATGTCTTGTCCCATTCAGTCGGTGTTGAGCCATCGATGTCATGTCCCGTTGTGATCCGGCACGATGCAGTTGCCTAAAGCATGTTGTCGTTCGATCTGCAACTGTGACGATCCCACCCTCTCTTGCGCCGGGATGTCGCTCGCCGTACGCCCGAGCCGCGAACACTGCCGGGCAGCGCCGTGGCGCTCCCGTCCACCGGCGCCCTGCTGCTGTTCTCCAGAGTGGCCAGGAGCGCCGCAGGCGCGTCAACAGCCTCCTGGGATCACCGTTTGGATTGGCTCGGGGGATCCGGAAGCCCCTGTCATCCCATCGCTCCGGTCAGACGACCCTCACGGTCATGGCGCCAAGTCTCTCGACTTCGATTTCCATCGCGTCGCCCCGTTCGATGGCGGCCACACCCGCCGGGGTGCCTGACAGGATGACGTCACCGTCTGCGAGTTTGAAGTACTCCGAGAGGTACGAGATCATCTCCGGCACCTTCCAGATCATCTGGTTGAGATCGCCCTCCTGGCGAAGCGCTCCATTCACCTTCAGCGTGATCCGCCCTTCGCAGAGATGCCCCACGTCCGCGGCCCGGTGCACGGGCCCGACCGGCGCCGAGCGCTCGAACGCCTTGCCGATCTCCCACGGCCGGCCGAGCTTCTTCTGCTCCCCCTGCAAGTCGCGTCGGGTCATGTCGAGGGACAGGGCGTAGCCGTAGACGTGGTCGAGCGCCTGTTCGACCGGTATGTTCACGCTGCCCGATTTCAGCATGACGGCCAGCTCGGCTTCGTGATGCACGTCCGTGGAATGGGGCGGGTAGGGGAATTCGCCCGAGATGTCGAGGTTGTCGGGGTTCTTCTGGAAGAAGAAGGGAGCCTCGCGGTTCGGATCGTGCCCCATCTCGATGGCGTGCGCGGCGTAGTTCCGCCCGATGCAGTAGATCCGGCGGACCGGAAACAGCGCGTCGGACCCGACGATGGGTAGCGCGACCACTGGCGGCTGTTCGATTGCAAAAGTGGGCATGCGTGTCTCCGTTCGGCTTCGTGCTCGGCACGGCGCATCCAGTGGAATCAATTCCAGATTAATCGGAACCAATCCGGTAAGTGCTTCCGAATCACGGTTGCAAACCTCGTGTATACGTGATATGGTAGATCAATCACAACGAATGATCAACCAATTTTGGAGTTCATCCGTGCTCGCAGGATCGGAGATCGCGGACCGGGAAGACGCGCTCGCGGCGCTCGCGGCTTTCATCACGGCAGGAAAATACAATCCGGGTGATCGGCTGCCGCCTGAGCGCGAATTGATTCTAAGCCTCGGAATGACCCGCACGAGACTGCGCCGGGCGCTCGAGGCGCTGGAGCGCGAGGGAAGAATCTGGCGCCATGTGGGAAAAGGGACGTTCCTTGCGGAGGAGGGCGCCGATCGACTGGCGGATCTCAGCCGGCAGGTTACGCCAGTTCAGATGATGCGGGCGCGGCTTGCACTGGAGCCGGCGCTTGCGCGGGAGGCCGCCGTCAACGCTTCCGGCGAGGCGGTGACAAGGATCAGGCTGAGCCGGGACCGCGCCGCAGAGGCCGCGAGCTGGGAGGAATACGAGGCGCGCGACGACGTGTTTCATCGCGCGGTGGCCGAGGGAACGGGCAACGTGCTGCTGCTGTCGCTCTTCAATCAGCTCAACCAGGTGCGCCGGGCGGTGGCGTGGAACACGGTTATCCGGGGCACGCCGCGCCCGCCCGCCAACCATTCGAGTTTCGCCGAACATGACCGGATCGCCGCAGCGATCGAGGCGCGCGATCCCGTGGCTGCCTTCGCGGCAATGCGGGACCATCTGGGTTCGGTATCGGCCCGATTGTTCGGGGAGGTGTGACGGCGGCACACGCAGCCAACCCGCCGGGCCGCGCGAGAGTGCGGTCAAACATGGTAAGACAAACACAGGGAGATTTCTCAATGGTGCACATTCTCAAGAAGGCAGTCAGGATGGTGGCGGCCCTGCCGCTTGCGGTCGGTCTGACCGTATCCGCCGCGCAGGCGGATACGATCCGGATTGCGCTCGCAGAGACGCCGTCCGACGAGCTCGCGGCCTTCTTTGTCGCCCTCGACAGGGCGAGGGCAAACGGGCTCGACTATGAATGGACCGCCTTCTCGGATGAGGAGCTGGCCATTCAGGCGGTGTTGAGCGGGCAGATGGATATCGGTTTCGGCACGCCCTATGCGGCGATGCAGCGCTCCAAGGCGCCGATCCGGATCGTCTTCCAGCTCTCGAAGCTGAAGTTCTTCCCGGTAACATCCAAGAAGTTCAACAGTCTCGCGGATCTGGACGGCGAGCCCATCCTGCTGCATTCGCGGGGCGGTGGCACGGATTCGATTGCCAACGTAATCGAGGACAAGGCGGGCATCACGTTCGGTGAACGCTCCTACGTTCCGGGCTCCGCAAACCGCGTGGTTGCGCTGGTGGCGGGTCAGGCGGATGCGACCATCATCGATCTCTCGAACAAGAACAAGGTGGTGCGCCAGCACGGCGACAAGTTCAACGTGCTGCCCATGTTCGATGTCGAGGCCTCGGACGAGGCGCTGTTTGCCAATCTCGACTGGATCAAGGCGAACGAGGAGAGTGTTCAGGTCTTCGTCAACGCGCTCCTCAGCGTCTGGCAGGACATGAACGCCGATCCCACGATCGTCGGTCGGGAGACCGATCCGGACGGTCCCATCGGCCAGTTGCCGAAGGAGATCCTGGACAGTCTCGACAACTTCTACGCCGAAGCGGCCGAAGGCGGCCTCTACGACGCGAATGGCGGTGGCCGCAAGGCGGCAATGGCGGATCTGGAATGGTACAGCCAGGCCGGCCAGCTCGAAGGCGATGCTTCGACCCTCAATATCGAGGATTTCTGGTACATGGCGCCGCTGGACGCTGCCATGAACTGAACGCGAGGGCGGCGTCCGGCCAGGACGCCGCCCCCATTCAGGATTTCTGACCAATGAACAGACCGCTCCTTCTCAAGCTGCTGTCGGGAGTGGTCGTCTTCGGCGCGTGGGAGATTGCCGGCCGCATCCCGGTCAGCTTCGGATTCCCGACCTTCTTCGAATCCATGTCCGCCCTTCTTGCCATGACGCTCGACGGCTCGCTCTTCGAGGCTTACCTCGACACGCTCCGTCCCCTGGTGATCGGTCTGCTGATTTCCGCCTTCATCGGGATTGCCGTCGGCCTGTGGATCGGGCTGACGTCCTGGTTTGACTGGCTCTTCTCACCCATCTTCATCGTCATGCAGGCAGCGCCCCTTGCGGCGCTCATCCCGCTGCTCGTGATGGTCTACGGAATCGGGCTCACGTCGAAGGTCTTCGTCGTCTGCATCATGGCGATGCCGGTCATCGTTCTGAACACGGCAGGCGCCGTGCGCCACGCGCCGTCGAACCTGAAGGAGATGGGGCGCTCCTTTCTGGGCAGCGACCGGGACATCATCCTGAAGGTCATCATTCCGTCCGCGTCGCCAATCATTTTCTCCGGACTGCGCCTGGGTACATCGGCGGGGTTCATCGGCGCAATCTTGTCCGAGCTGAAAATCACGCCCACCGGGATCGGCGACATCATCACCTACAGCCGCTCGATTGCCGATTATCCGAGCATGTATGCCGCGATTTTTTCCATCATCCTGCTCGCGGTGTGCTTTCTCAACCTTCTCGAACGGATCGAGAGAGTGCTCTTCGAAGGGAATGTCGTCCGTGGCTATGCATCAGACTAGGGTAAGCGCTGCGGAGGTCGTCCTTCCTGCGTCCGCGGTTTCGGCGCGCAACATTTCCAAGACCTACGGGGAGGTGGAGGCGCTGCGGAACCTGACGCTGGAATTCCCGCAAGGGCAGCTCACATCGATACTCGGCCCGTCGGGATGTGGAAAGACAACACTCCTGAAGATCATCGCGGGGCTCCTGGAGCCCAATTCGGGGGAGGTCGAGGTGAACGGCCGGCCGATCACGGGGCCGGGTCCGGACCGCGCCTTCGTGTTTCAGGACTTTGCGCTTCTGCCCTGGGCCAGCGTGTTGCGAAATGTGGGCTTCGGGCTCGAACTGCGGGGCGTCGCCGTGTCGGAGCGGGAGGCGATCGCGGAGAAGTACATCCGGAGTGTCGGGCTTGCCGGGTTCGAGAAGAGCTATCCGCATGAATTGTCCGGCGGGATGCGCCAACGCGTGGGCCTGGCGCGCGCGCTTGCAGTCGACAGCGAAGTGCTGCTGATGGACGAGCCCTTCTCCGCCGTGGACGAACAGACGCGCCGCAAGTTCCAGGAGGATCTCCTCGGTCTTGTTGCGGAGGAAAACAAGACGTTCCTGTTCGTCACCCACTCCATCGAGGAGGCGGTCTATGTCTCGGACCAGATCGCCATTCTCCTGCCGCGCCCGAGCCGCGTGTCGGAGATTATCCGGCCTCGCGGGCTACGCACGAAGGATGTCGCCGATATCCGTCGGGATTCCGAATATCTGGACATCGTGGACCAGATATGGGAATCGCTCCGGACCTATGTGGAGTAGACGATGAGGGTCCTGGGAATTCGGCTGCCCGGCATGTCGTCGCTGATTGTCTGGGGGTTGTTGTGGGAGGCGGTCGGGCAAGGCGGGTTGTCTTTCTTCCTGCCGCCGCTGTCGGACGTCTTTGCAACGCTGTTCGAGATTTTCGGCACGCCGGCATTCCAGAAGGCGCTGTCGGAAACCGCGCAGGCGTTCCTCGCAGGCGTGTTTTTTGCCGTATCGATCGGCATTCCGGTGGGCATTCTGATGGGCAAGAACCGGCTGATCGACGAGTTGCTGCTGCCCTGGGTGAACATTTTCCTGAGCGCACCCCTGACGGCCCTGGTCCCGGTCCTGATGGTGCTGTTCGGTTTCGGCATGAAGTCGATCATCATCACCACCGCGCTGTTCGCGGTCTGGATCATCATCCTGAACGCGCGCGCCGGGGTCATGCAGATCAACCGGTCCCTGGTGGACATGGCGCGCAGTTTCGGCGCGACGCCCTGGGCAGCGTTTGTGAAGATCTATTTCTGGGCGGCGCTGCCGGAAATTCTGGGCGGCGTGCGGATCGGCGTGATCCGTGCGGTGAAAGGCGTGATCATCGGCCAGCTACTGATCTCGATCGTCGGCTTCGGGGCCCTGTTCGAGCTCTATTCCGCGAACTTCCTGATGTCGCATTTCTGGGCGGTGCTGATCGTGCTGTTCGGGCTGGCGTTTACCATCTCCGAGCTGCTCGCCAATCTGGAGCGCCGGGTTTCCTATTACGCAGCAAATCGTTAGGCAATCGTCACCGTCTCACGATGCGTGTGCGGCCCAGTAAGTCTTTCCGCGTGTTATCCTGGCCGTGATCTCGTCGTCGCCGCACCCCTGAATGTTCGGAGCGTGCGAGGCCGAGCCGAGGGAGAGCCGGATCGAGTAATGCGGGTCATGATCCGGCTATAGAAACCGCACGCAACTTCTCTCCTTCCGCAATGCCTTTGTCATGCCCTCGGTCTGGCGAATTCATTCGCGTGTCTCGCGCCAGCCTACGGCAACAGATAGCGGAACGCCCGGTGCGGGTGGGTTGCAGCTCGAGCTCAGGTCCCGCAAGGTTTCCGCGGTCACTAACAGGACCTCACATCCCGGAACCAGCAGGATGGGCTCCATGTCCAGCATTGCTCCCACAAAGGTCGCGCCCGTTACCGCATCGGCCGGCAGTTCGAAATTGAGACTGAAGTCTCCCGTGCGCATTATCAGGGCGAGATGGCCCCCGGCCGAATGGCCAGACACAACGGTCCTGTCGGTGCCGATCAGCATTCGGTGTGTAGTATCGTCGCGAATGTTTCAGTAGGCGTGGTTCAGGCAGGGGACGATGCCCGGATGCTTGATCTGGCCATCTCCGTACTGATTTTCGGTGATCACCAGGTTCTTGAGGAATGCGTGGAATCGCGGTCGGACGTACTACCTGCAATTTTGCCGGCCTTGCGTATGGGCGGGCAGTCCACACCCCAGGAGCCTGCGCCGAAACGCATGGGTCAGCGCCACAGCCCCGCCAGGATTCCCCTGTCCCGCGCCAGCCGTTCCTCGGGCATGTGGCCGAGATCCGCCGCCAGATACTGAAGCTGCGGGCGAACGCCCGCGGCGGCCCCTCTCCGACGTCGACCATGTCGAAGAGCGAGTGGCGTGCACCGACCGTTCGCCCTCCGCCGTGATAGACCACCACTGGACGAGTGCCGTTCGGTGGCGGAACATCACTGGACGCATGCGATGCGATTACTTCGGGCCGGTGGCGTCGGGGGGCGCTGGCGCCCCGGGTCCCAACCTCATTCACACTGAATCTCAAACTGTCTGTCGCGCGGCAGCCACTGCAGGCGGCGCGCGACAGGCTTCGGGACCGGGCGCGGATGGGCATCAGTACCGCAAGGGTCCCGGACGGGGATACGTCCCCCGCCCGCCGGGCTCCACCGCGGCGAGCGCAACCGCGAACCGCCTCGAGTGCCGGCCAGCCAGCGGCGGTGGCATCCGTGCCGCGATCAGCGCTCGCGAGCATCCCGGAAAACGGCGTCTAGCGTGGGCGCGTTCAGAACGGCATCGAGCCAGCCGTCCAGTTCGGGCTGGGTTGCGCGATCGATCCGGCGCCTGGCCGCAGGAGAAAGAGGACCGAATCGCCGCTCAAGCTGTCGCGCCAGGGTCGCCGACCTACCCCGCGTCTCCCCCCGCGCCTCTCCGCGCGCCTCGCCCCGTGCTTCGCCCCGGGCCTCGCCCCGCGCCTCGCCCCGCGCCTCGCCCTGCTTGATCCATTCCTCTGCAATGGTTCCCACAAGCGCCTCCCATCGCTCCGGCTTCGCCATCCGTGCCGCGTTTTCAAAGGCCGCACGCTCAATGTCGTACACACTGACGATATACCGCAGCGTCGCGATATCCAAGAGGCCGTCGTCCGGCAGCAGCTCCAGCACTCTCGCCAGAGCCTTCAGGCCGGCCCGGCCCCGAAACGCGTAGATCAGCGCCAGCAGCCCCGCCAGGAGACCCCGGTCCCGCGCCAACCGATCCTCGGGGATGTGGCCGAGATCCGTCACCAGATAGCTGAAGCTGCGGACAAACGCCCGCAGCGGCCCCTTTCCGGCGTCGACCATGTCGAAGAGGGAGAGGGGCACCGTCCACTCGCCCCGGCCGTGATAGACCACCAGGGGAATGATTGGCCAAAGTGCGTTCCGGTTCCCCGGCGACTCTTCCCATTGTCGCCGCCAGATCCGGATCATGTACGAAGCCAATTGCAACGGAGTCTGGAAATCCGGGGCAGACTTGTGCTCGAAGAGAACGTAGAGGAATGCCTCGCCGCCGGACTTGAGTTGGACGCGGAACAGTAGGTCGCTCTGGCTGTACCGGAGCATCTCGTCCACGTAGTGCCCGTCGAGCAGAACCGGCGGCGCATCGCTGAGCAGCTTCCGGATCCGCTTCGGCAGATGCATCTGCAGAAACTCCGCCGCGCGGTCCGGGTGCCCGAGCAGCACCTTGAAGAGCGCGTCATGCGGGGTCGGCGGTTTGTTGGCGGCCGGCTCGGATTCTCGGCCTGGGCTGGCTTGCATGGAGGCTCCGCGCTACGCGCGCCGGCGCATTGGCGCGGCGGGCGGAAGAAGGGGCTTCCGCAATCCTCGCGGTTGCGAGCCTGTATCGCAACTCCTTGCCGCTGCGGCGGCTTCCCATGTTCCAAATCGGGCAGAGAACGAATTCGGAGCATGTTGTGAATGGAGTTCATACGGACGGGGAACACTCTCCGAACACATCTCGCGCCACCGGCTGACCGGAATTTCTCGTGGAAGTGGGTCGATTTTCCACGCGTTCCGGGCCATTGGCGGCGGTGGGGGCCTGTCACTACCGCACAGTTGACGCAGAGATCATTGGCGAGTTTCGCGGAGCATTCCGGCCCTTCTCATCCGTTGGAGTGCGGCAGTGTCTTGCATGAGGTATGTCATTCCTGTCCAGAGTTTTGCGGTACCGGGCATTGGCTGTCGTTTGGATGGGATGAAGCCGACATATCGACCGAGATCGATGGCGAAGGTTCGGAGGTCGGGGATATAGTCGGGCGGAGCCCGGCAGCGGATCACGCGGTAGTCGTACAGGCCCAGATAGAGCATGAAGATTTCGTCTCGGGACATGATCTCGTCGGCGGGCCTGTCAGGGGTTTCCCTGGCGGCGCGATCCAGATCGAACACGCGCCACGCGGTGATGGCGTCGAACGCGAGGCACTTGCGCAAGTCCTCGGCATCGTCGAGGCGGCGGTCCTCGATGCGGGTTCCGGTCTTGAGGACGCGGAAGAACTCTTCGATGGACCAGCGCGTTTCGTACCACTGGCGGATGCGGTCGGCCCATTCGGGCGTGGCCTCGCCTTCGGAGCAAAGCAGCAGCCAGCGGAGTGGCTGGCGAGCGCCGGACGGCGGGTTGCGCTCGGCAACGAGCACGGCGGTCATGGGCAGCGTGTGCGGCGACTTGCCTTCGGGCGCGATGAGTTCGACGCGAGCGATGCGCAACGCCAGCACGGCCTTGCGCTTCTTGCGTGCCGCCCTGCCGCCCCGCGCGGAAATCTCGATGCTGCGCGATGCGCAGGGCGGGAGAGTGTCCATGTGCTTGCCGAGGTCCACCTTTTTGCCGTCCACCAGCACCTTGCGCTGTTTCGAGCGGCAGGCGCGCACCAGCAGGCCGGCGGCGGCGGGATCCTCGGCCTGGCGGGCGTACAGACCCCAGATGTCTCCCTCGCGGTCGGCGACGGAAATGACGCGGGTGTTCGAGCAGGCGTGTCCCACCGCCGCCGCCTGCTCCAGCGAGCGCAGCCAGCGGGCGCTCTCGGGCTCCTGCGCCACGCCCGGTTCCCGGGCGGCCTTGGCTTCGACGCTTTCGCGGAAGTCGCCCTCAAGCGCGCAAACGCCAAGCGGGCGCCCGCCCTGTGCCACCGCCAGCGTCGTATGCACGGGAACCCCCACGGTGCCCTTGCCGCCGCCGCCCAGCGCCGCCAGCCCGCTGGTCGCGTCGCGAAGGTTGTCGTAGTTCACCATGGTGGTGTCCTGCACCATCAGCACCACACCCGCATGCCGGCAGCGCTCCACCGTTGTCTCGCGATGCCCCTCGAGGATGTCGTCCACAGCCACCCTTTCGTTCGAAAGCAGGCGGTACGCAGCCTCCTGCGATGCACGGTCCGGAAAGATCTCCGGAAGCGGCGTTCCCGGACGCTTCTCCCAACACCGCCCCATCTCCTCGATCCGGCGCCGCACCCGCCCGTCGGGATGGGTGCCCCGGCCGAACTCGCGCTCCGCCCAATCGGCGTCGGCGCCAAGATGCAGCGATCCCATCCGCCCCGCAACCCGCTCCGGCTCCTCACACAGTGCTTCCCGCCAGCCCGCCTGCAGCGACTTCATCCACACCCGGCGCACCGGCCCCGCCCCGCGCCGGCCCGGCGGGCGTCCCGATGTCGCGCCAGCATCCTCCCAGCCCGCCGCTCGGTACGAGGTCCCGGCATGCTCGGGGCCGACATAGCTGTACGCCAGCACCGGCCGATCACCATGCCGTGCCTCCCAGTCGTCCGCAACCCGACCTGTCGCCTGCGCCAGCACATGCGAGGCAAGGTCCGCAACCCGCACCGAAGGCAGAAGCAGGAAGCGGTGGTTGTTCACCATCCGCCCCAACCCCGCGCAACGGGCTCGCGCACTCCAGCCGATATACCGGTCCCGCGCCTTCTGGTGCCAGCTCGCCGCGCAGAAGCCGATCCCACCCAAACACCCGAACCGAGACGATATCACCAGATAATTCAACGCTTTGCCGGGATGCCGCGGAACCCCCTCCGGATGGTGCGACGCCATCATCGAACGGAAGCGCCGCGAACCCTCGCGACCCTCGGCCGGTTCCAGCGACACCGTTCCCAGAGCCGATAGCGTCGTCTCCACATGCAGGTCTGGATGCGACGGCAATGCATCCCCCGCTGGCGGCGGCGCTGCCGCCGCCGGAAGCTTCAACCCCAGTTGCGACGCCAGCCTCGGCAGGATCTTCCGCGCCGACGAAACGCACGGCTCGCCCCGCGCGTTGCGCCAGTTCGCGCGAGCGCACAACTCGCTCGCAAGCGCGCTCCGGCTCGCGCCTCCCTCAAGGACCGCGCACTCAAACCACGAAAGAGTTTCCGCGCAAAACTGTCGCAAGCCAATCTGCATGCATCATGTGTGCCACACAACACAGCCCGTGTCAACAGTGTGATAGTGACAGGGTGGGGGCACCGGTACCTGACGCAGCTTGCCGCAAGGGTCACCGCGATTCGCGACCTGGGAGTCTGTCGGGTTTGACCCGGAACTGGTGTGAAGGGAAGCGTTCGCGCTGTTTCCGGTTGACGCAACAAGCGAGCGCGCCGGATCCCGGCTCAAGGTCGGGCGATGTCCAGGGCGGATCGGCCGCCGAGGTGGCTCTCTTACTCACAAGGGCAGTCTTGCGCCTTGCGAGTACAATTATTTGGGCCCGATGAGGGGTGTTCTTCTCTTCTTGCTCAGCTTGCTAGAGCCATTCATGTTCCGCAAGTCGTGTTGAAATTTTCCATTCGGGTCTGTTGCGGTGCGCTTCATGGAAGCGCACCGCAACAGACCCGTCGGAGCCTCGGCCAGCCCTCGTCACTGAGCCATATTGCCGCGGTTCTTGCTGAAGAGGAAGATCTTCACCGGATCCGGCCGCGGCGGTGCTGTCGCCGCGGACCTTTTCCGGCCGAAGTACCATGTTCCGATCGCTCCTGTTCGCAATGCGGATCTCTAGCGAGGCGCTGCCTCGGTGATTGCCTCTGCAGTACCTCTCGTGATCGCTGGTCCGGAGCGACCAGGATCGGGAGACGCGCCGGAGTACAGAGTATCCAGATCCTCGGGACGGGAGGTTGGCCACTGCGGCCCCGCTGCCTTGGTCCCAAAGCCGTCCCGTCAGCCTCGACTTTGAGATCTGACGCCACAAGTGTCACCGTGGCCCAGTCTCTAGCATGTCAGACGAGGGTCAACATAGGGTACACATGCTAAATGCAGTGCAGGCCTCTTGGCCAACGAGATACTGATGTGGTATAGATACATTGGCGACAACTGGCGTTCGCGAGGTCCGAAGTGCGGACATTCAAGATCGGGTCGTTCGACCTCTTCTTCGACTACGTGGCACTGGAGAACGCCGCACTGTGCGAGGCCGCCCGCGCGCCGGGAGAGGCCGAATTGATGCCACGTGGGGCCGTGGCGTCATTTAGAAGCCCAACGCGCGAAACGGGCGCGACAGATCTGGAGTTTTCGGTACGATCATGCTGTTTTGCCGTGACGAAGTGCCTTAATTCGTCTGCGGCTTCGATAGGTGAAGGTGGGCGAATCTCTGCAGGAATGAGCTTGAGGCCTTCCTGATGCGGGCCAACCACATCCTCAAATTGAACGGGACGAATCGCGCGATGGCCGTGGCAAACGAAACGACTATTGAGGTGACGGGCGATGACTCCACTGTGCAAGAGCGAAGCCATGGCGGTCGTGCATGCGACGGCGCTCGGCGTGACCGCGGCTGGAGCTACGGCGAAGTGGACGATGAAGGTCTTCCACGACAAGTGTTTCACGCCGGTCGAGGGGAAGACGCCGGAGGAAATTCGAAAGCTGCGTCTTCGTGAGCATGCGAGCCAGGCGGTGTTTACGCGTTTTCTCAATATGACTATTTGCTTGGTGAGCCAGCGGGGGGCGTGGCGGGAAGCGACTGCCGGGCCCATCGTTGAAGCTGCTGACCCGTGTTGCGAGGATCGGCTGGGACGCAGTCGCGTGCCGTCGATCTCCACTATGAGATGCATTGGATGGTCACGACATGACGGGCGTGCAGATGAGCCTCGATCTCACGGGAGGACTGTGTGCGCGTGTCTTCCTCGAATGCATCCGCACCGAGAGCCGGGACGAATGCCGCGAGATGTAGCGGTCGCATCCCACCAATCTCCCTCGAGTAGCGGCTCCATGTTTGCGGACTGCAAACTGTGCGAGGTCGTAGAAACCGTCAGTCTTCGGTTACGGAAGGCAATGTCCTGAAGCTCATGGACGAAAGCACAAACGAAGGAAGTTTCTTCGACGTTGATGTCCGGCCAGACGCCGGCATCGTCCGAAGCCGGCTAGACGAGATTAGGGCGATCCAGACCCTCTTGGCCGACGTCTACAAGGATGCCGGGGATGGTCGCACCCTGTTCCGGGAACTGGTCCAGAACGCCGACGACGCAGGTGCGCGCCGGCTCACGCTCGTGGTGCTGGAACGCGGCTGGACCGATGCGCGAAATAGTCTGCTTCACGGCCCTGCGCTTCTGGTAGCGAACGATGGGGCATTTGCTGACAAGGATCGCGTGGCGCTGCACAAGGCAATCGGCGGATCGAAGGAGGACAATGTCGACAAGGTCGGCACGTTCGGCATTGGGTTGAAGAGCGTGTTCCACATTTGCGAGGCGTTCCTCTACATGGGTGCCGAGAAGTCGAAGTGGCGGGCCGGTGTTCTGAACCCTTGGGCCGGCACCGGAGAGAACGGAGACGGCGATCCCCTGCATCCCGACTGGGACAGGATTGAAGTTGAAGTTGAAGTCGGGCGGCTGCGGTCCGTGACGACGAAACTCCTTGGAAACACGGAAAACGGCCTCCTGTTGTGGATACCGTTGCGGTGTCCCGAACACTTGGATCGGGGTGCAATGGGGGGGCTTTACGGGTTGGGCGAACGCCGCCCGCGGCCGGACGATCTTTGCACTTGGTTCGGATGCGCAGTGTCCGCCGCGTTGCTGCTGGCGCAGAGCGGGCATCTTCAGACTATCGATGCGGAGCGTGCGGCAGGGCCAGACAGTCTGCGGAACCGCGTGAGACTGGCGCGGGTGGCCCGGCAGACGGCGGGATGGGTGGGCCGATATCGGGACGACGATGGACGTTTTCCCGAACGGACATTTGTGGGTGAGATTGATTTCGACGATCGGAGTTGGTCCGTTGCAGGAACCGAGGCGCGCGGTAGCGAGACCTTGCGTCGACTCCGGTCGCAGTCCGATTGGCCACAATCTCCGCTGTGGCGGTACGGTAGCTACTCCACAGTGCCTCGGAAAGCTCTCGCTCACGCAGCGGTCACCGTATTGCGACCCAGCGATTTGGATCCCGAGGTTTCGGGAACGCGACTTCGCTGGGCTGTGTTCCTCCCGCTGGACGACGATCCCGAGCCGAGTTCCAGTTCGATCGTCGAGAGCCACGGTCCCTCGCCTGCCTGGGAAATTATCCTGCACGGCTACTTCTGGCCGTCCCAGGATCGCAGGTCCATTCCAGGGGTCACCGAGGATATTGGCAATACCGCAAGTGAAGGCGACATGCGCATTCGTTGGAATCGGGCGCTATGCGAAGACTTGCTCCTTCCTTTGCTACCAAATGCCCTTGCCAATGCGGTTGTCGGAGTTGACGAGCGCGCAGCGTGGAGGATGCTTGACGCTGTCGTCCGTTCCGACGCTGTCAAGAACCGATTGGCTCTGGTCACACGACGACATTGGCTCCTACCGATTGTCGCTGCCGAAGGAGTTCGATGGGAAGCGCTCGACGCGTGTTCCTGCGCCGTTCATTCCATCCCGAAATGGAGTCAGGCGCCGGAGATCGTTCGCTGTCGGTTCGTGGCCTCCTGCGAAGAGTGTACGGACGATGTCGTATTCATTGACGATGATGCTCCCCGCTTCGCAGATGAACTCGATGACTGGACCAACGACCGCCTCGACCGCCTGCTGAACTGCATACCCGTCGATGCGTTCGGGTCCACGCAATCTCTGCGGTGGATCGAAGGAGTTGTCCGCCATGTTCTCGGCCAGGACGCGTGCGGCGACGACACTTGTGCCGCCGCGGTCGCTCGGTGGCTTGTGGGACAGATCGGCGACGGCGCACTTGCCCATACGACTCGACGTTCCGCCTCGCGCGAATCGCGCGACGAGTTGCGGGACGCGTGGCGAGACCTCTGCAAGTCGCTGCCGAAGGCGTGGCTGATGGAAACGCCCGTGGAAAGCCAACAGGCGGTTGCCGAACTCGCAGTTGAAGAGGTCTTCGGCGAGGGGCTGTTCCCAGTGCCGTTCGGCCGCTGTCTGGGTGAATCGGCCCCCACGCAAAATCTTGACCAGGAACGATTGGATTGCGCGTTGTCCATCTTGGGACGTCGGCTGGAGGCGGGAAGTGAATCAGAGCAATTGCGGCACTCCCGGCTTCTCCTCGCCGAAGTACTGCTTTCCAGACGACGCGACCGTCCCTTGGGCGCAAATCTGGCCGAGGTGCCATTGCTGCGGGCGATCAGGTTGCCGGAGGACCGAGAGGAAGCATGGTCCATTGCCGAGCTGCGTCGCCAGATCGAGAACCGCCGCGCATTCGCTCGTCCGGCTTCGGAGGTTGCGGATGATGAAGGGATGGATGGCACCGGAATCCGGCCTTCCGATCCGAAGCGGGCCGTCATGGAACTCGCGACGGCGATTGACGAAGTGGTCTGGCTGGTGAGTGGCGACGCGGTGGCGTCCGTTGCCGATGCGCCGGTACCCACACTCAAGGAATTGTCCGCTGCGGTACTTCGAGCCGAACGGTTTGCCGAGCCTGCCCGTCGAAGACCCCTGCTCGAGCGGCTCGCGCCGAAGATTTCGAATGACGCCAATACAGGCTTGGCCGCACGAGTGCTCCTTGCCGGGCGTACGGCAGATGTCGTCGGACGGGACACGAAGCTGTTCCACGATCGCGCCGGAAGCGGGCGCGCACTGCGGATCCTGCTGCGCCTGCTGGACCGATCATGGCGCGCGATTCAAGGAACGCTGGTCCAGTCGCTTTCGCAAGACCTCATTGAAGCCCTTTTCGTCGGTCAGGCCGATCTCGAAGCATTACATGGCCTGCTCAATGACTGCCTGGATAAACCCGTGGATTGGACGGTGCTCAGCGACGAGGAGGTACTGCATCTGCTCCAGCACTTGCACGGGGCGATGCCCGAGTATGAACGACGCTGGCGCAGGATGCCGTTGCACAGGGGCGTTGACGGGAGTCGCGGGGCGTTCAACCACCGCGGACTACGTTCAACGGGGAGGGCAGGCGAATTGCGGTTGCCGCCGGAACTCGAGGCGGATGTGCGCCTCCTGGATCCGGAGCCCGACATCGCCTCTCTCTACGACTCCGTTCCTCAACTGGACCGCGACGGCATTCTTCAATTGATGCTGAAGGACACGGGCCCTTGGCGTTTCGCCAATCGGATCGTGCAGGGCGTTCATTCCGTCGACGGCCAAGTGACGCTACCGCGAGACCCAGACTTACGCGAACTGCTAAGACACACGTGTTGGTTGCCAGATCGCGATGGCGGGGGTCTTGCACCGGATTCGGTGCTTGTCGCTCCCGAAGAAGTGCTGGATGCCGTCGCCGATCTAGCCGCGTCCGATGCCTTCAGGGACAAGCGGCTTCCTGATGCCGTCGATCCAGGGATATGGGGGACGGCGGAGCCGGTGGTTCGCGAAATCCTCGGGCGGCTGCGTCGCGACAGCCAAGTACAGCGGATGGTCGATGCCTTGGATTCCGATCAGGCTGCGCAGGTGAACGGCGGCGCGTGGCTTGTCATGCCGGACCCAAAGTGGGTCGACGCCTCCTTGATTACGTGTGCACTTGAAACGACCCTCGCCGGCAGCCATCCCGGCTGGAGGCTCGTGCACACCGTCAGGAATGTCTTGCGGCACGGAGGTAGCGAAAGCCGAGATGTTTCGGAACCGGTTGTGAAGTTGGCAACGGCGCTCTGTGCGCCTGTTCCTCCGGAACGTCAGATCGAAATGCTAACCCGCCTTGCCGACACCCGACCGGCAAAGGACTCTCCCGGCGGGCGTGTGTTCCGCAGACTCTTGGACTGTTTCGCTGAGACGGACGGTTTCTTCACGGATGTCCTGCCGAAGCTCGAACTACCGACCCAAGACGGCAATTGGCACGCGAGCCAAGATGTCGCGAGAACTGAGACCGGCGTCGCGCGTCGGCATCGCCTGATTTCCGAACTCCGTCCCATTCTCGGACCGAGCGACGACAGTCGGGCACCCCAAGCGAGCCATGTCGGATACAGCCTGACTGAATCTGGATTGGAGACATTGGACGAGTACTTCAAGCCTTGGCGGGGGCGGCTCCCGCACGGCGCGGTGGGCGCATTTCTCAGTTTGCTGGGAAGCGGCTTGCACGGTGTCATTGCGAAGCTCGCCGAGCAATGGCTTGGCGAAGACGTCAGCATCGAGGGGATGCGTGGCGAGTTGGTCGGTCCGGGCGAGCAGGATCCCTGTGCGAGTGTGAGTGTCTGGGTCTCGGAGTGGGTTGCGCATGGCGACTGTTTGAAAGCGGTTAACGTCCTCGGGTCGTTGGTGGAGATGGAAGCTGAACCCGACGACGATACGCTGTTTGCCATCGACCCCATTAGGCACCCCCCCTCGCAGTATGAGCTTGCGCCGCTTGGTGCGTTCTGGGAGATCCGTTTGCGTGACGTCGAACCGCAGAGCCGCACCCGTTCCGAGCTCATACGCCTGCTCGGTGGCACCATCGAAAGTTGGGCAACCCGGTACCTCAAGCTGGACCGAGAGCAGGTGAATCATTGGTGGTCCCGATGGGGTATGACCTCCCAGGCAGACCTCGGTCCCGTGCTCGCCTCCATCAGGGCGCATCTGCCGCTGTCGCTTCAACAGCTCGATGTGAAGGAGAGCGAGCCACTCCGGGAGGCCCTCAGGGACGCCGAGCGGGCACAGCGGAAGCGTGAACAGGCACCCTTGATCGAAACGCTTGAGACCGAGCGCAAGGCCCTGGACTGCTTGGTGAAACTCATCAAAGAGTCCGAGCCGCAGAAATTTCTTTGGGAGCGGGTCAACGAGCTGATGCGCCGCTATGGATACAGAAGCGACAGCGTGCTGTTGGAACTCGCCCAAAACGCCGACGACGCACTTGCGCAGGCCGCCGAGATCAAGGGCGGGCCTCTGCCGCCTGCAACCCGTCGTTTCGAGATTCAGGTTCACCAACACGACGGTACGGCAACCGTGGAGGCTGTGCACTGGGGGCGTCCAATCAACGACACCGGTGGCGCCTCCTTCCCAGCCGGGCGGGAGCGTCAGTGGGACCAGGATCTCTACTTCATGATGCTCATGAATTTGAGCGGCAAGCCCGGCGAGGCGCCCGGAGAGTCCTCGTCCACCTCGACCACTGGTCGCTTTGGCCTTGGCTTCAAGTCCGTTCACCTCATCTCGTCGTCCCCCACCGTGGTCAGTGGCTTCATCGCCTTCTCCATAGCCGGGGGGTTGCTGCCGCAGGAAGAAGCTGTCCCGGACGATGTGGATTCGCGGATGATTGAAGGCCGTCGAGCAACCTGCATCCGGTTGCCGTTGCGGCGGGATGTCGAAGCAGACACACTGATCCAGTCTCTGTTCAATCGCTTTTCCTACGCTCGTGTCCTGTTGCCTGTATTCGCGCGGCAAGTGCGGGAAGTTGTTGTCGAAGGCGGACCATTTCCCGGGGTCCACGTCTTTGACGGAATGCCCTTCGACGGCGCGCCAGGGTGGTCTATCGGTGTTGAGACTGAGCTGCCCAACCATGTCGGTCGTTGGCGAATACTTCGATACCGACCCGCGGACGCGGGACGCGACGACATGGGCACCGCGGCTTTGGCGGTCGGTCTCCGAGATGGCGTTCCCACATCCTTCCGCCCGGACGTGCCGTTCCTCTGGAACGTCACGCCGACGAGCGAGAGTTGGGGCTGCGGATACGTCGTCAACGGTCCCTTCAAGCTCGACCCCGGCCGAACCCATGTGTCGCTCGATAGCGATACTACTCTTCAGGCCGTCGGCGGCCTCGGTGATGCCCTCGAAAAAGGACTGATTGACCTGCACGACGTCTTGACCAATGAAACGGAGGCGGTGCACCGCCCAACAATTGTGGGTGACAGTCGAAGCTTCCTGTCGTCGCTATGGAAAGTTCTTGCCTCCGGCGCGAATAATCCCGACAAGCTGCGCCAGTCGCTTCTTCTCAGTTTGCATGGGAAGGGTCGCGGGCTATTCGCGTGGATGGCCGCCCGCTCGGTCGTGCCCACCGGGCTTCCAGCACCATTCTCGCCACTGCTGCCGCCGCTGAATTCTGCGATGTCGTGGGAAGTCGCTGTTGGTGGTCTGGACAGGCCGGATCTGTGTGCTGCCCTCGCTGAAATCGACGACGCAGAATTCCGGTCATTGTGTATCAGTCGCCGGATCGTGTCCGGGGAAATCGATCGACTCCTCGTTTCGCTGTGTGCTCTCGCGGATACGGAACGGGGTCGCACCCGTTCGACCCCGGTTCGCCCATGTGACCTGTTGGCAGGACTGGCTGAACGGTGGGACTACCACCTGACGCCGGCGCGGCTGCACGCGTTACGTCCCATCGAGGGAAGTGGAGCTTGGAAGGTCTTCGAGTACGATCCGCAAGGCGTAAATTGGCGCGGCGAGCTCAAGGCTCAGGCGGCGGATGGAAGTCTTCAGCCATTGCGAAACCTTCTACTCCGAGATGCCCCGGGCCTGCCCGACCAAACTGACGCGGATGGCAAGGACGAACTTTTGCGGGCGGCCTTCGCGCCCGACGATCGCATTCTCGATCCGGTGTATATTGAACGGAGCGAAGATTGGCAGGCGTTTCGGTGGCTTCGGGTGCAGCATCGCGTCGATGCCAGAGTGATGGCGGAATGGTGCAAGGGCCTCGAAAAGGACCTTCGCCCCGCTGCGATCCGCTATCTGTTGAAAGGAGAATTGCAGGACCGCGTTCTCTCCCTTCTTGTCCCACTCAGCGCCCGCCCAACATGGCTTCGGGACTACGTTGAAGTCTGTCAAAGGCTCGAAGACGTGTGCAAGGAACCCTGGCGTCAACAGAGACTTCTCGGCGCCTTGTTTCCTGACAGTCTTCGTGCGCCGGACAAGCCACCAAGGCCGGTTCCACTCGATCCCGAGACGTTCTTCGTGCAGCTACTGGAATGGTGGGATGATGCAGCCGTGCGCAGCGAAGTGGTCACTGCCTACGAGGAGCATGCCTGGCCGGAGTGGTTGCGGCGAGACGGCATAGCAGTCAGCCTGCAATCCGATTCGATAGATCATTGGCTCGCACTACTGGTCTTGGGCGCGTGCCGAAGTCTTGGTCGCACCAAGGACGAGCAACACCGGAGCTTTCTCGAGTTGGCCCACAGGGAAGGATGGTGGGAGGTGTTCAAGACACCCGATAATCCCGGTGCCTGGATGGAAGTGTTACAGGACTGGCAGGATGCCGCGTTCGACAAACTGTCGTATGCGTCCTGGATGTCGTTGTTTCCGGCGATTTACCAGCTCAGTCGGTATCGGGATGTGTATAAGCGTTTGCTAATATCGGCCGAGCTACGTTCCGAAAGCGTGGTCCAACTCACTCGATTGCTTGCACCGCGAGCCGACGAAGCACTCACTGGCGCGGGTACACACTTCGATGCCCCACCCGCACCACTCAACATGGGTTTGCACTGGGTACTTCGTGAACTAGTACGTCTGAAAGTTGTCGAGGGCGATCATCTGTTTCCGGGCTGCTGGGTGCCATCCGAGCAGGTCCTTCAGTTGCTTGGAGATCTCGGCCTCAATGAGTTGGATGACGGCGTGTCCAACTCCGAGAAGGCGCGTGCCATCTTCAATTTTCTGGTGTCCGTATTGGGTTGCGAATCACCAAGTTTTCATCGTGCGTTCGACATACCGCTTCGGCACGTGGCCTCGAACACGGAACTGCGCAAGCAGTTCGGCTCGAATCAATGAAGTCACAATTTTACGGAAATGCCGCAGTGCGGCATCGCCGGTTTGGCCCCGGGCAAGTCGTGCTGGCTCAGGGAGAAAGCGTTGTCGTCCACTTCGAGCACGGGATAGAGGCATGTCTGGCGACCGACCTCGAGTTGGTGGAGGGTCTGGCGGAGCGGATAGCCGCCGGACGTCTTGATCCCGCTCTGCATGTCGTCACGCGCATCCTCGGCGAGTGCATCCGTTCCGTTAACGACGCCTGGGGCGTCTTTTCTCGATCTCGTATCGCTTTGCTGCCGCACCAACTCTGGGTTTGCAAGCGCGTTCTCGAATCGTGGCCCACGCGATGGCTGGTTGCGGACGATGTGGGGCTTGGCAAGACTATAGAGGCGGGCCTCATTCTTACGCCGCTGCTGTCATCGGGGCGCGTGCGCCGGCTACTCGTCTTGGCGCCCGCCAGTCTGGTCGAACAGTGGCAGGTGCGGCTGCGGGAAATGTTCGATATCCGGATCTCGATCTACCTTCCCGACGCCGATTCGGAGACCTCGGACTTCTGGAATACGCATGACCGGGTAATCGCCTCGGCCCATACACTCCGTCTTGACAAAGGCAATCGTTGGGAGCGCTTGTTCGACGCCAAGCCTTGGGACCTCGTGCTCATCGACGAAGCCCACCACATGAACGTGGACGAACGGGGCCACCGTACGCTGTCCTATCAACTTGTGGAGAGTCTACAGGAACGGGGAAAGGTACAGTCGCTCGTACTGTTTACCGGTACGCCGCATCGGGGAAAGGACAAGGGATTCCTATCGCTGCTGAAGCTGCTTCGACCGGACGACTTCGATCCCGAACAGTCTCTAGAACATCAGGTCGAAAGACTCCGAACCGTAGTCATACGCAACAACAAGCAGTCCGTTACGAACATGTCGGGCAAGCCGCTGTTTACTCCGGTGCGATCACGGCGGGAGACTTACACCTACTCGCCCCAAGAAGCGCGCTTCTACGAGCAGCTCACGCAGTTCATCATGACCGGGAAAGCCTACGCGGCCAGTCTTGGTTTCCAGGATCAACGCATGGTGATCCTGGTTCTGATCACGATGCAGAAGCTGGCGTCGAGTTCCGTGGCAGCAGTGCGGCGGGCTCTTTCTCGTAGACTTTCCCGACTCCGGCAGGCGAAAACTCGGTTGGAGGAATCGCGCGAGGATATCGCGCGGCTGCAAGAGTTGCGAGTTGAGGACGACCCGGCAAATTTGGACGAGATCAGTCGATTGGAAGAGCGGGTGGCGGAAACCCTGCGGGGAGTCGATCTCAATCCAAACGAGATTCCGGCCCTTGAGGAATTGCTGCTCGCGGCAAACGATGTGACGGATGAGACGAAAGTCGAGCGCATCCTCACCGTAGTCGACGAGGCGTTCGCCGACCGGTCGGTGCTCTTTTTCACAGAGTACAAGGCAACTCAGGCGCTGCTCATGAATGCACTGCACAAGCGCTACGGCGACGGATGTGTAAGTTTCATCAATGGCGACGGCTTCATTGAGGATGTGCAGGATTCGTCCGGAAAAATCATGCGTCGGACGGAGGATCGGCACCGTGCGGCAGCGCGGTTTAACCGTGGGCAAGTTCGATTTCTAGTTTCCACGGAAGCGGCTGGCGAGGGCATCGATCTTCAGGAAAATTGTAGCGCTTTGGTTCATGTGGATCTGCCGTGGAACCCGATGCGCCTGCACCAGCGCGTAGGGCGCTTGAGCCGCTACGGGCAAACTGAACCCGTCGACGTAGTCACGGTGCGGAATCCGGACACGGTGGAGAGCCGGATCTGGGACCTCCTGGACGAGAAGTTGGCGCGAATCAACCTGGCCTTTCAGGGTGCAATGGACGATCCCGAGGACATTCGCCAACTCGTAATCGGGATGGCATCGCCGGGCATGTTCACGAATGTGTTCGCCGACGCCGATCCTACCGTCAATGAGCAAACACTCGGCCATTGGTTCGACAAAGGGACCGCGACCTTCGGTGGCGAGGACGCGGTGAATGCCGTGCGCAATCTAGTCGGCAGTGTCGCACGCTTCGATTTTGGAGCGGTGGCGGGCCAGATCCCGAGAGTAGATCTGCCGGATCTGGTACCGTTCTTCAAAGCTATCCTCGCTGTTCGGGGTCGGCGGCCCGATCAGGCCGACGATGTTCGCTTGCGCTTCCTTCCACCGGAAGAGTGGAAGGACGATTTCTCGATCGCCGTTGTGAATCGATACGACCTTCTCTTTGCTCGGGAACCGCGACCGAAGGACGGGGAGGATGTTGCTGGAGTCGGTCTGCGGGTTGTAGACCGAGCGGTTCGGGATGCGGTGGGATTGACCGGGGCACTCGGCACGGTCCGGGGCCTGGACGCACCAATTTTCGTATTCAGTGTGCGGGACCGCATCACCGGCTCGGATGGTCCCATTCGCGCCGTTGTCGTGGCCGTTCAGCCGGGAGGTGACGGTGCATGGACCCTGGTTCGAGACTGGGAACTGATTCAGCGCCTAAACCCGCTGGCCGACAGACCCCGCAGTCCAATATTCTCGGAGGCGCCCCCAACGCACGATTTTGCGGATCTATTGACAGATGCACGGCAGTATATCGAGTCGCAGATTGGCGCATTGGATCTCCCGTTCGCTCTGCCCGCTGTCGAGAGCTTGGCTTGTCTCGTCCCCGGGGAAGCGGCGACGCATGGAGCCGGACAAATCGAATGAATGGGGCTGGTTGTCCTCTCTACTCCGTCGCGAACGCCCTTTGGCTGAACGATTGTTCAGTCCGGAATCTCCGGCCGCTTAGTAACACTCTTATGTGGCAACAACATATTGGTTCAGTGCCATTCCAAATGAGTTCGGATCATTCATGAAGCGTGGAATGGTCGCGAATAATGTAACAGAAGTTTGAATGTCTTGCGCCCGTTGGGAGGCCTTGGCTGACTTTAGCCTCTAGCTCGGGAGTGTTCCCATTTCGCGAGGCCGGAAGGGGCGGAGGCGTATCGAAAACGGGTTGGCTCGGCGCAGTTTGCGTGTTTGCATGAGACTACCCGAATATTCTCGTAACCGGATGTCATGGCTCGGGACTTCCGGCTTCGGCGTGCGAGCGAGAAGGACACAAGGCAGGCGTGTGGGCTACGCGTCTTGCATGGTGGACTTCATCAACTGCGCCAGCAGACAGCAGACCGCAGACCAGCAGACCGTTGCACGAGAGCCCAATCCTCATCGGGAACCACGGCGGTGAATAGACACATTCAGCGCGATTAACCGGAACTTCATCGTGATTGCACGCCGATAGCTTCGATCTGTCAAGCAGTTAGTCGGTTTCAGGGGTGCAGCGGTACTGGAATCATTTTGCTTGGCTCCACACCCAGCCGCTGGAAGGCTTCGGCCTGCAGCGGTGTCGGCTGGGCGATGATTGTGAACGGGTGAATTGGCTGACCGGGCAGGGTGGCTTCATTGCAGGTCAGGTTGCCAAGATCCTGGAGCATGGTGCGCAGGCTGTGGACGGGCAGGCCGGTTTCGGTGATTTTGGATGCGGCCTTTTGCTTTGCCCGCTCGGATACTTCGGCCTTTTGCACCGGTGTCTCTCGTTGGGCGGTTGCGCCCTCGGGGTCGTCGTCCTCGAACAACATTGGCGCCAAGCGCTTGCGCAGGTGCCATTCGAGATAGTAGGCAAGCATGCACAGGAAGACATGCGCGCGGACATGGTCGGCGCTGTAGACGTAGATGGGCCGGACCTGGAGCCGGCTTTGCTTCATGAAACGGAATGCCCGCTCGACTTTGGACAAGGATTTGTACGCCAGGACGGCCTCGTCGGGGCTGATGGCCTCGGCGGGGAGGCTGGTGCGAACAATGTAGATGCCGTCGAGCAGCGCCTCGGCGGTGATCTTGTCCTCGTCCCGCGCCCATTCGAGCTTGTCGTCGGTGACGGTGATCTGGAAGTGTTTTTCCACTTTACGGCGGTTGGCCTCGCGCCCGACCCTGCGGTTGATCCGGTCCCGGCCGCGCAGCTTCGAGCGCGGCTGGCCGACGATCCGGGCGATCTCCTCGAGCGAAGCCTCGGTGGCCTTCAGCAGCGCCTCGCGCTTGCGCCGGCGCTCCTCGCGCAGGCGGGGGTTGAGGCACACCATGAGGCGCTCGCCGGGGAAGTCAGGGCTGGCGATCTCGGCGACCGCGTCGGGCAGGAGTTCGCCTGGTCTCAGCGGCGCCGGCTGCGCCTCGTCCGGCGGCTTCAGCAGCTTGCGGATGTCCGTGCTCTTCAGCGCCGAGATCCAGTCCAGCGTCGCGGGCTCCAGATCCTCGCGAATGCGTGCCGACGTCAGCATGCCGCGGTCGCCCACCAGCGCCACCCGCTCGATGTGGAACCGCTCCCGGATGCGCGCGACCTGCGCGGACACCGTGGCCGGGTCACTGGTGTTGCCGGCAAACACCTCCACGGCGACCGGGCAACCGTCCCCAGCGCACAGCAAGCCGAAGGTGATCTGCTTCTTGCCCTTCTTGCCGTCCCGGTTGTGGCCGAACTTCGCCAGCGGGCACTCTTGCCCTTCGAAGTAGCTGGAACTGACGTCGTACAGAATCAGCGTCTGTCCGCGAAGGTGCCGGTTCGCAAGGCTCTGCTCGATCCAGGGCTGGCGATCGAGCAGCCAGTCCAGCATCGCAAGCATCTCGTTGCCGCTGACCGCTCCCAGGTCGAGAATGGCGCCGAGGCTGGAAGCGGCCGTCTCGGGTGACAGCTGGCGTGCCGTCGCCAGCTTGGACGCGGGATCGAGCACCCGCGCGACGATGGCAGCCAGGGCGAGATCCCGCTCGCGGCTGGCGCGGCGGTGCAGGATCGAGCGCAATCCCAGCTGACGGCACAAGCCCAGCACGGCGCAGACATGGCCATGGGCCAAGGCCCGATGGATGACGAAAGCCTCGCTCGGATCCGCGACAACCCCGCCTCCCTTGAGCACCAGTCGAATGGCCTCGACCAGATAGGGTGGCAACCGCGACAGATTGGCCAGCGTACGGCGCTTGACCTTTCCGCTCTCGCGGCGCGATTCCCGCAACAGGATCGCGGGCCGGCTCTTGCGGTTCGGAATGGACTCGACATAGAGGGACATGGGCACAAGACCTGCATGGAGTCACCATTTTGCCAACTATATACAGCATGTCGGAGACAATGTCCATAGATCCATGCCACATTGCATGGAGTCAAATCCGCAGGCACTTCCGGCACGCCTGGCGCCAAAACATGAGTCAAATCAATTGATTAAGTCAACGAGGGCAAGCGAAACTGGCTGGAAGTTCCGATTAACGCCTCTGAGTGGTTTTATCCCAAGGCATGGCAAATTCTCCATCTTTAGAGTTCGAACCTCGATGGACATATGCCTTGAAGCCACTCGCTACTTTTCTTTCAAGCTCTTTGGTGATCCGCAGGTTCTCGAGGAATTCCTGGACTTGCTATCGGACCCGGTACCTGCGATTCGGCCTGACCTGCGCAAGTATAGGCAGTCCAGAACTCCGTTCGATACCTAGGGCTCATCGGTTTGCCAACTCACGGTCCCATGCCGAACTGCCGCCGAACTTCGCCGGTCCCAACGAGCTGCGAAAGGAGCCGGTAGTTCTGCCGTTCGTACCAAACCCTGCCTGCGACGATCGCCGGATGCACTTGCAGAGCACTGGCGAGATTCATCACGTCCATGGCAGTCGGTCAGTCCTGCACCGCGCTCGCTTACCGTGCCGCGCGCGGGATGAGCGCTTCTTCCACCCAATCGTCTGCCTGCGCCTCCCTGGGGCCTTCCCGTCTCGCGTCGAGTTTTCGCAGCGTATAGTCGTCGACGGAGGCATTCCTCCCGTCGTTGTCCATGTGTCGGCCCACATGGGCGAGTTCGTGCAGCAAGCAAAACCAGAAATTGTCGATTCTGTCGTAGCGCAGAGTGAGTCCGATCACCGGTCTTTTATCACCGAGTCGGAGTGCCACCCCGTCGAGATACGTCCTCGGCAAGTGTCTTTCGATCACCAGCGGAATGCCATGCTTGGCCAGCAATTCCTTTGCCAGCTGCGGGCCATCTTCGGACCAACTCCAGACTTCCTGACACCGTGCGGCGCGAGGTATCGTCGACAATCAAGCAACTTCATGCTCGGCCGAGCAAATTCCTTTCTGTGTAACTCATTGCTGTATCTGATAGTGGCCAGTTTAATCTGAGCTGAAATCCGGGATTTCGGTGGCCTCACCAACCAACTCTGTTCAGATGGGCCAAGGCTGTGCCGTGCGTTGGGTGCCTTTCCCGGCCATCAGAAACTCGGACGGACTCCAATGAAGGGTGCATCTAAAATTGTGTGAGTTCCGGAAGTCTGAACTCAGTCTCGCGACCTTCGTCCGGAAGTCCACAGTTACGGTGCCACGCTCATAGTCCGCCTTCGGGCGGTCTTCGTTCGCTCTTTGCAAGGACCTGCCAGTACCATGCCTTGAGCGCATAGGGGTCCATCTTGGCATTCGCACGCACGTGGTCGTTCTTCCGGTAGAGCGTGGCGCCGGCGACGTCCATTCCCCCTGCGCGATTGATCAGGTCTCGCATGACCTTCTCAGCGCACCCCGCTAGATCAGACCGGTCCGGAATTCAGCCCAACTTTGCCATCGACTTGACGGGAAACCGGCTCTAATCGATGTCGGCCAGCAGATCGTCGAGGTCGACGCATGGCTCCTGCAGTAGCACATCCGCCGGAATTCCGAGATGCTCATGCAGTGCTCGTGCCATCGGCATGGTGATCGCGCGCTTACCAGAGAGGACTTCCGAGACCCCTGCGCGGCTTCCGATGAACGCGACAAGGTCACGGGGGCGTAGACCTGCCTGGTCCATGCGAAACTCGATCGCGGCGATCGGATCTGGATATTCCATCGGCACATGTTTGCTTTCATGCAGTTCAACGAGATCGACCAAGACATCGAGTTCATCGCCCTCCGGGCTGTCGGGCTCCGTATCCATGAGTTCGGAGATCCGGGCCAACGCCGCCTGATAGTCCCTTTCAGACCGAATTGGCTTGATACAGGGCATCTCACACCTCCTCCACGTCGACGGCGACACACTCTGCGTGTGTGCCCACGAAGCGTATGTAGACGACGCGGTACTGGCAATTGATCTCCACCACGAGCCGGTAGTGGTCGCCCTTGATGTTGAGGATCATCCGCTTGTCGTCAACGATGCTCGCGCTGCGGCACTTCTCCTTTGAGTTGGTTGGCGCATCCCAATCCGCTTGCTTCTCTTCCCGATACCAAGCGCGAATCGGCTCGGAAGAACGGTCTCGTGGGCGGCACTATGCCAAGCGGCCGGTTTGGTGCCAACGCGGCCTGGAGGATATGCGTCATCCTGGCGTTCAACCTCCATGCGCTGACGGCATCGTGGATGCTGCGCGAGGACCTGGCCCGGGCCAGGTGGAAGCGGACCAGGCCCGTCCTTCTGATACACGCGGGCCGCCTGGTCGGGCGTGGCCGCCAGTTGATCCTCAAGATGCGCAACTTCGGGACGGAAGAACAGAAGGCAGCGCTCGAGAGCCTGAGCAAACGACCTACCGTGCCCGGACAATGCCGGGAATCCCAATATTCTCCTCGATCCGCCGGAAACGCTGAGCCTCGACCGGCTACTGCCCGGCAGTTCGCCCGTGCGCCCGGATTCAGGCCCTTGCAGCGGATGCAGTGACCTCCGGGAGACGCCAGGGCAGAGAATCACCCGCCGAATGGTTCTCGGGAGTCCCGGCAACTCCGCCTGCCCCACCATTCGAACGGAAACGCCGAAAACTATCGAAACAGGTTGGAACAGTGCCCGGCATTCACTCGACACGAAGACTTGATCGCGGATCCGGGTCTCGTGCGCCTCCTTTGCTGCCAGGCCGCGGGGCTGTAATTCTTCGTCTCCCATTTACTGCCCGGCGGGGCAGCCGGAAGGGGAAGCAGCCGAATGCTGTAGCGCGTATCCCACGGCGCGTCAGGGGTCACCACGACGGATGTCGGGACCCCGGCCCTTGTGAGCGGCGTTTCCGCTGAAAGGCTGTGGGGCTGCCCGAGGTCGAAGGCGGCCACAGTCGGCTCGATCCCGATGACGCAGACCCGGCCATTCCACGGTGGGTGCGCCAGGCCTCGGTTGGAATACCAAAGCGAACAGCAGGGAAAGTCGGCAGCATCCCACGCTACCAGGACCTCGTAGCCGCGCTCGGGGAGAGACAGTCGCACCTGACCGCCCGGCTCGGTCAACAGCAGGAGGTCCTCGCTCGCGCCATCGAGCGGAAGGCGGGTCCCATCGATGACATCCCCGTCCCGATCGCGCATCTCTTCGAGCGGAACGCCTCTCTGGTCCGGCAAGAAACGGCTCTTTCCGGGCTCTGCCTCTACCGGAAAACTCCAGGCCGTGGTGGAGCCGCCGATGTTCAATCGGCAACTGCGCGGTCCGCAGCCGGCCAAGTCGAACACGGGATGGACACCGATGCCGACCCGGGCAGGGGAGCGCGCCTCGACCCGCAGCCGGAAATGCAGAGCCAGGTTGGGGGGATCGAGGCGGATGTCCCTCTCCAGCCGTCGGACGGGCATCGAATCCGGATACTCGATGCAGGCGGCAAGTTCGGCGGGGGACCGTCGCTCCAACACCCAATCATGGTGGGAACCATAGCCGTGGAGAAGGGGGTTCCAGCCGGGCTCGACATCCGGGACCTGCCAGTCTTCCGGCAACCCCGGAGGAGCGTGGGCGAGCCCGAATGGAACACAAGGCCATTCCCCCCCGAGATTGCGGACAAATGGCTCCAGGCCAGCTAAATCCAATTCGTCCCGCCAGGGGTTGTCGAAGAATGGCTGAACGATTATTCCATTCGGAAGGGTGAACCACGCTCGGGTGACCATGGACCCGAACGGGATTGCTTCAACCGCGATTCCGCCGGCTTTCAGCCGCACTCCCTCAAGCCCTCTCTATGGCGCCGGTGATCAGGCCGGTGATCTCTTCGGGCGACGTGTCGGCAATGCGCCTGTCGGCGACTTTTTCGCCCCGGCGAAGCACGGCTATACGGTCGGCGACCGCGAACACGTCCGGCATCCGGTGCGAAACGAGGACAACCGCTACCCCCTGGTCGCGCAGGCGGTTGATCAGTTTCAGAACCTGCTCGATCTGGCGGACGCTGATTGCCGCGGTTGGCTCGTCCATGAGCACAGCCTTGGAGTCGTTGAGACGGGTTCGTGCAATCGCGACTGCCTGCCGCTGCCCTCCAGACATGCTGCGCACCACCTGACCCGCCCTTGTGTCGGACTGGAGCTCCTGGAACAGTTCAGCGGATCGTTCGCGCATCGCCCGATAATTGACCGCGATTGGAAGCGCTCCAAGCCGCCGGCCAATTTCACGGCCCAGGAATACGTTTTCCGTAGCTGTCATGTTGTTGCACAGGGCAGGGTCCTGGTAGACGACCTCGATGCCGTTGCCCCTCGCATCCGACGGACAGGAAAGAATCTTGCTCCGGCCCTCGACGAGCATCTCCCCGCCTGTCGGAGTCAGGTTGCCGGCAATGATCTTGATCATCGTGGATTTGCCGACCCCGTTATCCCCCATGAGGCCGAGCACTTCCCCTTCATGAAGCTCAAGATCGACTCGGTCCAGAGCCTTGATGGCGCCGAAGTGCATCGCGATCTTGCGCATCTGCAGGAGCGGCGTTCCGGTCTTCCCCACCATAGCTCAGGCCCTGCCGACGCGCTGAGCGAGCCAGGAGTTGACCACGACCGCCACCAGGATGACCAGAACGCGCACGACCTGCTGGACATCCGGATCCACTCCGGTCAGCACCAGCCCGTTGGACAGGACCGCGATGACAATCACACCGAGCAGCGTGCCGATCATGCGTCCGTGTCCGCCCGTCAGCAGCGTTCCGCCAACAATCACGGCAGCGATTACATCAAACTCCATACCTGTGGCGGCGTTTGCGTTGCCGGATCCAAGCCGTGCGTCAATCAGAACGCCAACGATGGCGGCGAATGCGCCGGTCGAGGCCATGACCAGGATTCGCACCCTGGCGATATTGATGCCAAGCGCCCCGACTGCCGCCGGATTGTCGCCAACCGCATAAATATGTCGGCCGTATCGTCTGAACTTGGCGACATAGGCAAAGATCAGAAACGTGGCGAACATCAGCCAGGCAACGATCGGGAGACCCAGCAAGGTCCCCGCCCAGGACTGTGCGAAATGCCTTGCTCGGAATAATCACCGAAAAGGCATCCGTCCACCAGAGCGCTGCGCCCCTCAGTGCGCTCCAAAGCGCGAGCGTGGCGATGAAGGTCGGCACCCCGTAGGCAACCCGGGTGAAGTCCGCTGCGGCGCCAACGATGGCACCGAAGGCAACAACCGTCGGAAGGGCCTCGGAGAGCGCAACGAATTCTGGAGAGCGCGACGTGTCGAAGAGCCGCATCCCCCGAACCCTCGGGTCGCAATGCGGCCCGCGTCAGTCCGGACGGCCAGGGAGGTTCGGCAAGGCAAGGAACGCCGGAAGCGGTCTGCTGCAGGCCTCGCCGAATCGGCGACACTCTCATCGGAATGAGTCTGCTTCTATCCCGACGGCACCGACAGTCACCTGGAAATACACACGCTACGAGCCTCGATTTCCACGCGCCGGACTATTGGAACATTTTCGGGTTTCAGTTGCCGAATTGGAGGCTGAGTGGTCGGCTCTCCAGCCATGGGATCCGGGTCGCGGTGTCTGCGAAGCCGGCGTCCACGAGTATGGGGTTGGATGCCCTTCGCCCGAAACGAACGCGGACGGCATGCCTTGAGACTGTGACGCTTGCGGGTGCGTCAATGAAGTTTCGGAACAGGGTCCTGGCGCGAGCGGCCTGCTGCTCGTCTCCGATACGATTTGCGAGGATGCGGTAGAGGCCACTGGCCATGAGGGTGAGCTGAAGGTCGGCATTGATGCGCATGGGGACGGCGGCGGACATGGCATCCATGTGGAAGAAGTCGACGGTCTCTTCGATCTGGTTTTCGATGACCATTCGGCGGGCATATCGGTCGACGAGTTCGGAAGGCGTAGCCTGCATCTGGTTGGTGATGAGCAGGACAGGATCGTCATGGCCGAGGTCGGCGGCGGCGATCTGGCGGATCTCGCCGGGATAGCCGGGGAGATGGATGCGGCTGTCGATGATGCGCGGCTGGCGGTAGTGCCGGCCGATGTTTGCGAGCCGGATGCGCCTCCAGTCGCTGTCGGGCCGTGCGCGGAGTTCCTGCATTATCTTGCCTGACCGCCTTTGCAGGGTGAGGAAGCGAATCTTCATCTGGTCAAGGCGGGCAAGGTTGGCGCGAGTGGTGAGTCGGTTGTCGAAGACAAGCTCGGCGGGCAAGACGCCGGCCTCCTCGCGATAGTCCTCGACGAAGCGGAGGATGGCGTCATTCCGGGCGCTCTTGCGGATGGTCGCGTCGGCGTAGCAGAACACGCGGGCTTCCGCGTCGCGGGCGAGGAAAGCGAGGATGCCGTTCTGGCGGCGGGAGCGTTTGGAGACATGGTGCTTCTCGATCAGCGCCTGGTCGCCGTGATAGGGGATCGTGTGGAAGTCGAGGTCGAAGGAGGCGCCGGCGACGACGCCGTGGGAGCGGATGGCGCGGTTCCAATCGTGCATCAGCGCGGGGATCCGGCGGGGGTCGACGCGGGTCGTGTACTCGGTGAGGGTAGAGCGCTTGGGCATGGTGTTGAGGCCCGCGAAGAGGCCGAGGCCGGGATCGAAGACCTCGGCCATGGCCTGTGAGGGGCGCCCGATGCCCCAGAGTTTGAGGGCGAGCAGTGCCCGCCAGGCGCATCCGGCGGGGATCGTGTCGCCGCCCGGCATCCCGGCGAGGAGGCCCTCGAGGTCGAGTTCGGCGAGCATGGGGGCGAAGACGAACAGCCCACCGAAGCGGGTGCGGAAAGTGCCCTCCTCGAGGCGGAACGCGCGGCGGTCGGCGACCGGCCCGGCGATGTCGGCGAGCACGGCTGCGGAGCGCCGTGGCAGCCTGGGCAGGCCGGCTTCGCGGATCACCGTGGCGATGGTGGAGAGGCTTGCCGGACAGCCCTCCGCAGCGAGAGCGTCGGCGATGCGGTGGATCGACATCTGCGTGCTGCGCAGCTCCAGGATGCGGGCGTTGCGGCGCTCGCGCGCCTGTCCGGCGCTGGGGGCAGGCTCCTCCGGTGGCTTCCGCGGAGGCTGGAAGAACTCCCACCCCGGGTTGGCGCGGTAGGCGGAGCAGAGATTGCGAAAGCCGCCCAGGCTGTAGCCGAACGCCTCCGCCGCTGTTCTGCTGTCCATGCCGCCGACGTATCGGGCGCGCAGCGCCTCGTAGCGTCGGTGGTAGGGATCCTGCGGCTTGAGGAAGGTTTCGCGGAGTTGCATAATCAATATTCCTGCATATTGCACACAACACCTAATTATTATATATGTTGTCCGTCGTCAACCGCATTATGCGGTGCTGGCCGCGGGGGAGAGGGGCGGGGACGCCGCTTTGCGCAAGACCTTGTTCTTGTCAGGGCGGAACAATGGGCAGGCTGCCCTCGCATCTGGTGCGGAGGGCCGGCTTCCCTGGCCGGTCGCCGCCCAGCTGAGAGGAAGAGGGGCAGCCAAAGAGAATGTACGAATACACCTACTGCTGGGACTATTCTGTATGACAGCTCGGGCTCGCCCATGCCGGTAGCCACCGGCGAAGCCGGTCGCTACGGCTGCCTCCCTGTTGTGCTCTCATTGCGAGTAGCAATTCAGGCTGGACGACGACTTGCTGGCGGGCCTTGACCGTGCTCGGTGACGCAAGATCGAAGACCGGGCGTCGGCGTTCATCGCGGAGGAGATGACGCAGTGCGAACTTCGCTAGGCTCGTCGACTCACCCTGTTCAGCGTCGCCCGCGAACTCGGAATTACACAGGACGGTGTCTTGCGGCTTGAGCAATGAAGCGACCTGTTGCTCTCGACGCGCATCAAGTCGGTCAAGGCCATGGGCGGCAGCCTCTCACTCGTCGCGACCATTCACGATCGGCCGCCGGATGACCTGTCCGGCATCGCCGAGCGCTAATACGGCGGCTGAGAATCCGCCGCATCGTACACCTTGGGATCGGAGCTCCAGACGTTCGCGCATGACACGCTGGATGGATGACTGCCTTCGCCGAGCAGGGGGGCAGACGGGCGCGTTGGCCATGCCGTTTTGCAACGCCGACTCTCGCAGGGCCAGTCCTCGATGGGCTTTGGAGTGGAAACATATTCCTCCTCACCGCACGGTCGCGAGAACCCAGAGGACAACTCCGCGCACACTTGCGGACCGACTGGGGCTTGAACCGGTTCACCGCCGGCGTGCCGAACTCTGAACGAGGCCCTCTTTCGTATCCTCCGACATGCGGACATCCGTTCTGCCCGTTCTCATTGTGGTGCACGCAGTTCACCGCCCGATCGCTGTATTCGCCGGCAGGTGTAGTCAAGCATCGCATCGCGGGCGAATCTCTTCCGGTCCGTCATCCCGGCCGACAGTGGCCTCACGGGACCCCGGCTATGCCCCCGCCACCAGGACTGCAAGGCTGCGAATCGGGCGAGTGTGCACGTGGAGGCGACACTCGCGCGTTAGAAGACAGCGGGTCCGACAGGAGGGAGGCGATGAAGGAAATCTACAGCTGGGTCCCGTGGTTTCGGGAGCTCTCGGAGAAGATCGCCGGCAACGGCGAAGAATACCTGGTCGAACGAGCCAAGCGGATCGCCTGGAAGAAAGACGGCAGCGAGCCACCGCTCCTGCGGTACGGGGACAACAACATCGATCCCTTCTCGTTCGTCTACTCCGTCGCGTCCGTCGGACGACAAACCGCAGAGAACAGGAAGCGGGTCTTCGAGAGCGTTACCGACGAGTTCGACCTTTCGAGCCAGCTTGCCCTCGAAATTGACGAAGGGTTCATTTTCCCGCAGCCGCAGCCGAACGCGACGCTTTTCCACTCGAGCGGCGAGGGCAGCCCTGATCTGCTTCGAAGACTGTTCCTGCAGGCGGCTCGTGGAATGCATTCGATCAACGCGATGGAATTCAACAGGGCTCTGCAGATCAAGTTCGTCAAGATTACGAAGCTGTCACACGCGCTCTTTCTGATCAAACCGGACGAATTCCTGCCATACGACACGATGCTCTCACTGGGAGCTGCAAAGCCTGCGAAGACCTCGGATGAAAATTGGGACTACTACGCCGCGGAACTCCCGAAGATCAGGGACATGTTCCCCGGCTGCATACCCTATGAAATCAACTTCCTCTCCTACAAGGTTGGCAGGACCAAGAGCGCAATCAGTGTTGATCCGGGCCGCTGCTACCAGATCAGTACGAACGTCTACAACGACGGCGTAGACCGGTGGGAGGAATTCGCAGAGAACTACTGGGCCGTCACCGGAGGTCCCGGAAACGGCGTGGGCTGGGACGAAGACTCGCCGGAACCTGGCGGTGCCCAGTACTCGCTGGAGGAACCCAGGCCGGGCGACATTCTCCTGGTCCGGTTTGCCAACCAGGGGCGCGGTATCGGCGTCGTGTACAGAAACGAGTATGCGGAATCACTGACCAAGGACGCCAAGCTTCACGTTCTGTGGATGAACAAGAAGCACGCTGCGCTAAATTGTGGCCCACGCGGAATCGGATTCGGACGCGGTGGTGGTCGGATCGGAAAGGCGTTCCGGGACGCGTACCCAGAGACCTTCCAACTCCTAAGACACTTGAGCAAAACGGAGCCGAACCCCAACGGCGGCACACAGGATCCGCCCAAAGAGGTCAAGGTCGTGCCAGCGTCCCACGCGCACCGGCGTGCGCTCAACACGATCCTCTACGGTCCGCCAGGGACGGGAAAGACATACGAGACGGTGCGGCGGTGCGTCGCGATCTGCGACGGTGAAACCTTGCCAGATGTCGACGCCGTCCGGGACCGCTACTGCGCGTTGATGGAAGAGGGGCGCGTCGAGTTCGTCACGTTCCACCAGTCCTATGGCTACGAGGAATTCGTGGAAGGACTGCGGCCGGATACGCGGGATTCGGGAGGGGCAGGATTCCGGCTCACCACGTTCGATGGGGTCGTCAAACGAATTGCGAAACGAGCTCAGGCGGTCCCTCAGGACCAATGGCATTCAGTTTGTCGTGGGGCGAGTGTCAATCTTTCGTATTGATTTGCAACGGATTGATTTGGCTGCGTGATTTGGAACCATTTGGTCGAGGGTAAGGAGGGGTTGACTCGCTGCCGGATTGCTGGCAAACTACGGGTGTGAAGGAGTCATCCGGGGCTTGCAATGGACACTCGCATCACGGCTTTGCGTTCGACGACGTTTCAGGGCAGGCGCTTGACGCGCAGACAGATTGCGGCTGTGCAGGAGACGGTTTTGTCGTTTCCGGGGCTGAGCCGGCGGGAGCTTGCGCACACGATCTGCGAGCAGCTTCGTTGGTATACGGCGAAGGGGGACAATCGGATTCAGGCCGTGCTGCGGATGCTGGAGGAACTGGATCGGCTGGGCGTTCTGTCTCTTCCTGCGAAGGATCTGTCGTATGTTCGTGGAGCCCGCAAACCGGTGACCTGGGGTTCGCGGACGGATGCGCCGGCGGCAATCGAGGGGGATCTGGAGGCCTTGCTGCCGATCCGGCTACAGGTGGTGTCGGATGCGGAGGATATCGGGGAATGGAATGAGTATGTTGCGCGCTACCACTACATGGGGTTCCGTCATCCGATTGGTCCGCATCTGCGTTATTTTCTTCTCGACCGCGATGGCCGCAAGCTGGGTTGCCTGCTGTTCTCCCATGGCTCGCGGCAACTGCCGTGTCGAGACGAGTGGATTGGGTGGCCGGAGGGCTACAGGAAACATCTGGACCGGGTGGTCGGGAACAACCGGTTCCTGCTGTTTCCGTGGGTTCGGGTTGGGAACCTGGCATCCAAGGCATTGTCGATCGCGACCGGTCGCCTGGCGGACGACTGGGAGGAGCGCCATGGCTTTCGCCCGGTTCTGGTGGAAACGTTTGCGGACACGAGCCGCTCTGATGGCACCTGCTACCGTGCGGCGAACTGGGTCGATCTCGGCGAGACCCGGGGCGGCAAGGGGAAGGCGCCGAAACGGGTCTATGTATATCCGCTGGCCACGGACTTCCGGGAGGTTCTCCTGCATGGGCCGCAACGCAGCGCGCCGCGGCGCAGTCCTCGGCGGCCCCGGCTGGCTCCGGACGATCCCTTCGTGTTGCTCTGGCGGGATCTCATCGGGGCGCTGACGGCAGTGGCGGCCGAGCATGACAGGGTGTGGCAGGTGCGGCGGCGGGTTCTGCATACGCTGCTGGTGATGCTGTTCGTGTACCGGCTGGTGCTGTCCAGCGGCGAGCAGGGCTACGCGACCACGCTTGCCGAACTCTGGGAGCAGTGCCGCGCGCTCGGTGTCGCGCTTCCGCAGCCGGATCCGGTCGCCGCGTCGGCGATGTGCAGGGCGCGGGCCAAGGTCGATGAGAACGTGTTCCGGAGCGTGCATGCCGAGATCCTCAAGCGTGCCTCCAGCCCGCCCGCGTGGCGGGGACACCGCCTGTTCGCGATCGACGGCTCAAAGCTCAACCTGCCGCGGCCGCTGATCCGTTGCGGGTATCGCACGCCCTCGGATACGAGCCACTACCCGCAGGGCCTGCTCAGTTGCCTGGTTCAACTTCCGGAGCGAATTCCGGTCGCGTTTGACCTTCGCGCCCACGGCAATGAACGAAGGGCCGCGCTCGACCTTCTGCCCGCCTTGTCGCCTGGGGACGTAGTGATCTACGATCGCGGATATTTCTCCTGGGAGTTGCTGGCCGTCCATCTCGAGCGGGACATGCATCCCGTCTTCCGGATCCAGAAGTCCGCCAGCCCGATCATGGATGCCTTCCTCGCCGGAAGCCGGACAGATGCCGTCGTCGAGGCAATGCCCGGCGAGAAGCTTCTCCGGAAGCTGCGCAAGAGACATCCGCAAGCCCTTGCAGAACCTGTCCGGCTGCGCCTCGTCAAATACACTGCCGGCGGCTCAACAATCGGCCTCGCCACCACTCTCCTTGATTCGGCCCGCCAGCGAACTCGCCGATCTGTACGGATCGCGCTGGGGCATCGAAGAGAGGTACAAGATCTCCAAGTCCATCATGGAAATCGCGCCGTTCCATGCCAGAACCGAGCGCGGTGTCCGACAGGAACTCTTCGCCCACTTCAACCTCATGGCCATGACGCGCATCTTCACAATTCATGGAGACGCGATGCTCAACGCCCGCAAGCCGACCCCGTCCGCAATCGATCGCACCGCAAACTTCAAGAACTCCCTCGCCGCCGTCGCGCGAAACCTCGAAGCCCTGCTGCTGAAGCACGCCGCCACCGTCGCCGCGGCGATCAATCAGGTCCTCGATTGCGTCGCCACCGGGCGGCAGAAGCCACGCCCGGGTCGAAGCTACGAACGACGATCCCGCAAACCCCTCAACCGGTGGCACGGCAAGCACAGGAAAGCATCGACAGCCTGAACCACAGGACTCCGAAACGCAGCCCCAACAGGCTGTCAGGACTGCGAATCCTTAAGTGAATGGCAAAAACTCGTTAAGTGAATGCCATTGCCCTCAGGACACCGGGCGGCGTATCTTCAAGATGTCGCTCGGCGACCCGAGGTCCTGGTCCGCAGCTTCAGGGAAGGAATCCATATTCCGCGAGTGCGTGGAGAGCGGATGCGTGCTGCTCGAGTACGGCGGCGATATCGACTGGTCGGATCAGAAGTACAGCAACGAAAAAGAGATTCTGGATCGGTGGCGCTGTGAGGGGAATCCGGACGTCAGTACGCACGATACGGATGTTCAGGCGATGCGGCGATTCCGGACGGAGATGAGGCCTGGAGACATCGTTGTCGCGTCCGACGGCTTCCGGCACTTTCGCGGAATAGCCGAGATCACCGGAGGCTACGAGTTCGAACCGCGCGACGACGGCTTCCACCACCGACGCCCCGTGCACTGGCACTGGCACGTGACGGGACGCGAGGGGGATCCGGTTTCGGTGTTCAAGGAAGGCAGGTTCCAGTGGCGCCCGATTAACTGGATGACTCCGGCGAATCCGGCCGGACTGATCCCCTACCTCCACGGGATACAAGAGGTTGCCGGAGACCGGCCGCATGTGTTGGTGATCGACGAGATCAACCGGGCCAATATCTCCAAGGTCATGGGTGAACTCATCACCCTTCTTGAGGAGGACAAGCGGGAAGGAGCCGAGAACGAGGTCGCCGTGACGCTCCCCTATTCCAGAGAGCGGTTCACGCTTCCCGGAAACCTCCACATCCTCGGGACCATGAACACGGCAGACCGTTCGATCGCCCTCCTCGACACAGCTCTCCGGCGTCGCTTCCAATTTGAGGAGATCACGCCGGACCCAGAGAAGTTGAAGGATGCGGGAGAGCGGACAGGCGTCGATCTCCCTCGGGTTCTCGTGGCCTTGAACGAACGGCTCGAATACCTCGTCGACCGCGACCATCTGATCGGCCACGCATGGTTCATGGACGCCAGGACGCGTGAGGACGTAGACGAGGTCATGCGCCACCGGATCATTCCACTGATTGCGGAGTATTTCTACGACGACTGGAGCAAAGTAAATGCGATCCTCGGCGGAACCGGAAACTTCGTCACGGGGGACCGCCTCAAGCCGCCGCCCGGACTCGAAGACGATGCCGACGAGGATCGCTTCCGTTGGACCGTGCAGAGCTCGTTCCCGTCCGATGCGTACGAGCAACTGGTGGAGCCCGGAATTCGAGGCGAACCGAGCGAGTGACGTTCTCGGAGACAGTACGCGAGTGGGGTCACATTTCCATCGGGGACGGTGGAGTGGCTCCACGAGTTGCCGGGAGGCTTCTCGTGTTGGCTGGGCGGTCAGACCGAAGACTACGCACACCTCAGAAGGTTCTTACGCCCACGGTCCAGCCGAGTCTTCAGGCGGCACAGGTCGTGGGCGTGCTGACTGTACCCGGCGCGACTGTCGAAATCCTGCCGAAGATCGGTCAGGAGGGCGACAACTCCATCCGTAGGGCGCTCATTCGCATGCTGGCGGTTGCGCACGGGCTTCCGATTGTGGACTGCGAGTTGGCGTCGCTTGCGACTTAGCGAGAGGATCTGCTCGAAGTGCTCATTCGGCTGTTCGCGGATCGGCTCCTCGAGGCGGTGAGGCGTGGGATTCCTCACCGTTATCGCTTCGTCGAGGAGGATTTGCCATTCTTGCGGGGGAAGCTCGATGTGAGCAGGCAACTCACTCGCAATACCGTGCGAGCGGACCGGCTTGCGTGCAGGTTCGATGAACTCTCCGTGGATACCGCCCTGAACCGAGTCCTCAAGGCTGCCGTGATTCGACTGGGCTCGGTTGCGCGCCAGGAGGAGAATGCCCGAAAACTGTATGAGCTGGCCGCCCGATTCGAGTTTGTCGGAAGGAGCGCAGATCCGCTACGCGAGCGGGTGAACCTCGACCGGACCAATGGCACGTTTCACCGACTGCATCGCATGGCTTGTTTGCTTCTAGCCGGGGACTGGCAGAGCACGACAATCGGTGGAAAGGATGGCTTTGCGCTGCTGTTCCGTAAGCGACTATTTCTCCCCCTGCTTTCGGTGAGTTGCGGAGTGCACCATCTTCTGGGAAGGCATTTGCATTCCGGGAGGTTGTCATGCTTGGGGTTGGCGATGGTTCTGCTGTGTACCTTGCGTTGCATCCGGTTGATTTCCGCCGCGGGATCGCGGCGCTAAGCAGCTACGCGCGGGAGCATCTTGGTGTTGCACCGGATTCGGGGGTCGTGCTGGTGTTCCGCTCGCGGCGTCCGGGGCGGGTGAAGGTACTGTTCCACGACGGCAGCGGGATGGTGCTGGTTGCGAAGTGGCCGGATCGGGGTTCGTTCCGCTGGCCGCCGGTGTCGGAGGGTCTTTTGCGGCTTTCGCGAGTAGAGTTCTCGGCGCTGTTCGATGTCTGTGACTGGCGGGGCCTCAAGGCCCCTCGGCGTGCGGTTCGGGGCTGAGGATTGTTCCGCAGATGGCGAGGCATTGATCCCCCGGCGGTTTGAAGGGCTGCCATGGCATGAGGCTTTCGACATCCTTGCACCCGTCGCGGATTTGAACCAGGACATGGGTGAGCCATGCTTCCGGGTCGACGTTGTTGAGGCGGCATGTTGTGATCAGGGTGTTGGCACGAGCCCAGATGTCGATGGCATTCTCGGATCCGGCGAACAGGGAGTTGCGCATGGTGAGCTTGACGGGTCGGTGGGCGTTTTCGCCGCGATTGGAGTGCAGGTCGAGGCGGCCGTCGTCGAGCAGGCGGATGAAGCCCGGCCAGACGCCGTCGGCGAGGCCGTATCGGATGGCGGCGGCCTCCGCCGAGACTTCGGGCAGGCGGCTGGCGGCGGCCTCGAGGAACGCCTTCCATTGTTCGAAGGCGGGCTTCAACTCGAGCTGCCGCACGCGGAGGCGCTCATCGGGATGCTTGAACAGGATGGGCTTCTCGATGGCGAACAGCTTGCCGATCCGCGCAAGGGCCTCATTGCGGAAGCGGGATTCCGTCAGATAGTGGAACTTGCGTCTCCAATGCGTCATACAAAACTGAAGGAAGACGGGTCCGGCGGGCCGCGCGGGGTCGGCGAGGATGTTGTATGCGGCGTAGCGATCGACCTGGGCGAGGCCGGCGAAGTCCCGCAGCATGGCTTCCGGGATGGCCTTTCCGCGCCCCGGGCCGGACCAGAAGAGCGCCGCGGGCGGCGCCGGCCCGGCGAAGGTGCGGTCGTCGCGCAGCGCGGCCCAGAGGTAGCCGGTCCGGGCCTTTCCGAAGCCCGGTTCGAGGAACTTGACCGTTGTCTCGTCGAGGAACAGCCGGTCGGCGCTGAGGACATGCGCCTTGATGGCGTCATAGAGCGGCTGCAGGATCTCGAAGCCCCGGGCGATCCAGCTGTTGAGGGTGGCATCGCCGATGAGGATGCCGTGGCGGGCAAGCCTTTGCGACAGGCGGTAGGAGGGGAAGTGGTCCTGGAACTTTGACGCCATGGTGTGCGCCAGCAAGGCTTCCGTGGGCAGTCCGCGGGGGATCAGCCAGTCCGGTGCCGGTGCCTGCTCCGGTGCGGCGTGGCGGCACCGGGCGCAGCCGAGCACGGGACGCTCGATCACGACCCGAACGTAGCTGGCCGGGACATAATGCACCCGCTCCGCGGCCTCGGTCCGGATCGTCTTGCGCTCGCCGCCGCAGGACGGGCAGGCAGCCGCCTCCGGCTCCAGGTGGCAGGTGATCGTGGGAACGTCCTTGCCGATCTTCCGGCCGCCCGTCGCTCCCCGGGGGCGGCCACGCTTGCGTGGCCGCGGTGCCGCGCGCTCCTCGGGAAGGGGATCCACGGCTTCGCCATTCGCCGCGCCGCCGCCCGCCAGTCCTCCGGTCGGATCATCGTCCCAGATAAAGGCAGGACAATCCAGCTCCACCTCCGACACAACCGTCTCGGCCGAACCCCCCAGGCGCTCCGACGACGAACTGAACAGCATCCCCGCAAACCGACGCGCGGTGCGCACGGCCGTCTGGAATCGCTCCAGCAACTCGTCCAGAGTAGACCTGACCTTCTTCAGTTCCCGGCGCAACTGCGCATTCTCCGACTCCAGCCGCGCCTTGCCGCGATCCGATCGCGCAAGCGCGTCCTGCAGTGCCTCCGTCTCCCCCATCCAGTGTTCGCGGTGCTCCAGCAGCCGTGCGTTCTCCTCCGACGCCAGGTCCAGTTGCCGGTGAAGCTCCGCCGCTTCCCCGGCGTGGTCTTCCGGCGGCCCCAAACCAGTCACCGTTCCTGCCGCAGCCGCGCCACGGTATCCCGCCGCAGGGGCCGCAGAAAAACCCGCTTGCGCGGAACCGAGAGCCCCGGACGGCCGTTCCGGCTGCGCCCCGTCGTCAGCCCCGCGTCATGCCAGCCCGCCGCCCGGTAACACGTCCCCGCAAACCGCGACACATCGACGAATGTCTCCAGCAAATGGACCGAATGCCCGTAGCGCTCCTCGTAGTCCGCGCCCACCCGACGTGCCACCCGCGCAAGCACATGGCTCGCAAGATGCGGAACCCGAACCGCGTCCAGGATCAGAAAGCGCTGCTGGTTCACCACAAGGCACAGACCCGCCCCGCGCGTCGCGTCACTCCATCCGATCCAGCGGTCCCGCGCCGCGCAGCGCCATGCCGCAGCCCCCGTCAGCGAGCAGCCCACGATCCGGCCCCGACGGTCCCGCGCAAGGTGCCCGATGTTCTCCCCCACCGGCGTCGATAGCCCGAGATAGTGGAACCGCTCCAAAATCGCGTGCAGAAGCTGGCGGTCCGAACCTTCCGCAACCGATACAGAAACGGGCAGGAGCGCCGACAGCGGACCCGAATACGCCTCCGATACCGACCAGTCAACCTCCAGCCCGACACGCGCCGCCGCGCTGTGCCGACGGCTTCCGCGGCCCGGGTACTGCAACGCAGGGAGCCGGATCAGACCTTCTCCCGCAAGCTTGCGAAGCAGCGAACGCGCGGCAATATCCTTCACACGGCCACGGCCGTCCCGCCAGCCCCAGCGCTCGCACAGCGCAACCGAAAGCCGCGAGCGGCCCCACTCCGGGTGCGCCGACAACAGCGCACGGATCTCCGACAACTCCGCAGAGCCGACACAACGGCCTTGTACTATCCGGTCCATGCCGGGCAGCGTAACACAACCGTTTCGTTGAGTCCAGCCCCAGGACACTGAGTCCAGGGACACGCTCGAAGCAACCCCAAAACCCAATCCAAATCAACAACGGCACACCCACACGAAACGCCCAATATCGTTCAGCAGGGGGTAAAAAAGTCGCTTACGCTGTTCCCGATGAACCAGCTCTTCGAAGAGTTCGTCGGGAGAACAGTGAAACGCGCTCTGGCTCCGAGGTCCATCCGGCTCCAGGACAGCCGCTGCCACGCACTGGCCACAGAGGGCAAGGGCGTGTTTACTCTCAAGCCGGACATTGTGGTCGACAACGACATCGTAATCGACACGAAATGGAAGAAGCTCAAACCCGAGGAGACGACCGCGGGGGTGGAGCAGGCCGACGTCTACCAGATGCTCGCGTACGGACGTGCCTACAACGCGAAGCGACACGTGCTGGTTTACCCTTGGCAGGAAGGCTTGGGAACGCCCGGTGTGTGCCGAAGATGGCGTGTCCCGGGGTCAACCACACCGTTTGACGTCGTTACGGTGGACGTCGGAAGACCAGAGTCTGTCGCCCAATTGGTGAGGGAAATTTTCGATGAACCGGTGGAACCATTTCCCCCGGTCGAGCCGGAAGCTCCGGTACAGGAGCCAACACTGGCGCGATAGCGGAGAGAACCGCGCAGGCTGGGCCTTGTGCCTCCGCACACTAATCCATGGAAATGTGGGAATTCTCGCGGCAAATTGCTAGACGTCCCAATGTCTGAGTTTCCGTCCGGCCGATTACGTGTTCATGCAGGTGTTTCTCGCAGGAACTCCAGAATTGCGTCCGTGAACGTGCCGGGATCTTCCATCAGGCCCAAGTGCTGGAGATGCGGCAGAACAAGAGTCCGGGCGCCGGCGATTTCCCGCGCGATGGCCCTTGCCATGGCAGGCGTGCTCCCGCGGTCGTTTTCGCAGGTCATGACGAGTGCAGGCGCGGCGACGGGCGGGTCCGGTGCGACCAGTTCGCGCACCCCGTTTGCCAGGACCCACGCGGTCTGCGCGTAACTCTCGGCGTCAGCAGCGTTTCGCCAGGCACGGACTTGCGCCATGACGTCGGAACGAGCGGATCTGAAGTCCGGCGTGAACCAGCGTTCCAGCGCTGCATCCAGAGTCGATGACGGGCCTTCTACACGAACGCGGTGGGCACGCTCCTCAACCTGCTCCTGTGCCGACTCGCCCCGATCATGCGGCGAGTTCAGGATCACCAGGGACGACACGCGCTCTCCGTGGTCCAGGGCGAACCGGCGATTGATCATGCCGCCGATCGAAAAACCGACGATTGCGGCCCGTTCGACTCGAAGCGCATCCATGACACTCGTCAACTGATCGGAAAAGGTCCGGAGAGAGGCATTTGCCGGCCAAGGGGCGCTGTCGCCGTGCCCCGGGAGGTCGTACACGAGCACATGATGGCGCTCCGCAAGTGCGGGAATGTGTTGCGCCCAAAGGTCGCGGCAGAGGCCCAGCCCGTGGATCAGGACTAACGCCTGCGCATCCTCCGGCCCGTATCGTTCGAATACCGTGCCGTCCTGGGTGCGCTCGCTCATTATACCCTTGCCAAGGATCGGGTCGCCGGCATGAGCCCAAGCCGGTCTCTCGGTCCAATGCCCGGCACTAGGCGAATGCCGGCATGACTTCCTCGATGAAGAGCTTCAACGAGCGTTTCTGCTCCGCTTGCCCCAGCCCCATCGACGCATAGTAGACGAATGCGTCGGCGCCGAGATCGCGGTATCTCGCCAGCTTGGAAATCACCGTTTCCGGGCTTCCGAACATGAGATTCTCCTCCAGCATCGCCGGGTCGACGCGGACGTTCCCCTCAAGTTCCTCCAGTGGCACCGGGTCCGGAAATCCGTTCACCACATCGCCCTTCTTCATCATCAGGTTGCCGAACTGGCCGAGCACATTGCGGACGGCGGCGAGCGCCGCTGTCCGATCCGTCTCGTTCGCATAGACCGCTGTATGGCGCATGATCGCAAACCGGCCGTCGTATGCACCGCCGACGGCGGCGATTTCCGCATCGAGGCGGGCCTTGTACGTCTCGACTTCGGAAAACGGCAGGGTCAGCGGCCAGCTCAGCACGTCGCACCCGTTGGCGACCGCATACGCGAACGTGACCGGCGCCCGCGCCGCAACCCAGACGGGAACCTCGTACTGCAGGGGCTTCGGACAGGACGTTGCGGCTGGAAAGCTCCAGTACTGGCCCTCATGGGTCACGTCGCCCTTCCACAGCCTGCGGACCACCGGCAGCATTTCCTGCATGTAGCGATAGCTGTCCCTCTGGAGGAGACCCGGTTTCATCCGGTCGAATTCGCGTTGATAGGCGCCGGAGCCCAGGCCGAATTCCAGCCGCCCGTTCGAGATCAGGTCCAGCAGGGCGGCCTCGCCGGCGATCCTGATCGGGTGCCAGTAGGCCGCGTTGGCCACCGCGCAGCCGAGCCGGATCCTGTCCGTGTGGCCGGCCCACCAGGTAAGGATCTGGAACGGGTTCGGCGCGATGGTCATTTCGAGCGCATGGTGCTCTGCCGCCCAGGCAATTTCGAACCCGGCCCGATCTGCCATCTGAACCATTTCGATTGTGTGGTCCCGGACCGGGACCATGTCGGTCGAGGCACTCATCCGTTCGAGATTGATTGCCAGGTGAAAATCCATGTTCTTTCCTCAGCGCGCCTGAAAGGGATTGGCGATCGGCTCGTCGGACATGTTCATCCAGATGGTCTTCGGCCTCGTGTAATCGTAGATCGCCTGAAATCCGCCTTCGCGCCCGTATCCCGATGCCTTCGTGCCGCCGAATTCCGCGATCGGTGAGATGACGCGATAGGTGTTGATCCAGACGATCCCGGCCCTGATGCGCCTTGCCATGCGCAGGCTGCGTGCGCTGTCGCGCGTGAAAATACCGGCGGCCAGTCCGTGCGCCGTGTCATTGGCCATTCCCAGGACTTCCTCCTCGGTTCTGAATCGCTGGACGCTCAGTACCGGACCGAACAACTCGGTGTCCACGATCGTCAAGTTCTGACGCGGGCATTCTACGATGGTTGGTTCGAAAAAGTAGCCATCCGATCCGGTTGGACGGCGACCGCCGCAGAGTATGGTGCCGCCCTCTTCCTGCGCCCGAGCCAGCTGGGCTTCAATATGCCGCAATTGATCCAGCGTGCAGAGCGGGCCCATCTGCGTATCCGGCGCCTGCGGGTCGCCAATCCGGATTCCCTTCGCCAGCGAGACGATTCTCTCCAGGAAGGAATCGGCGATCTCTTCCTGGAGATAGAGGCGTGACCCGGCGACGCAACTCTGCCCCGACGCCGCGAAGATGCCGGCCACGGAGCCATTGATCGCGCTGTCGAGATCCGCGTCCTCGAACACGATGAATGGCGACTTCCCACCGAGTTCCAGAGACAATTCGGCGAAGTTTCGGGCCGTATTCCGGATGACATGGGCGGCAGAGGCCTGCCCTCCGGTGAACGACACCCGCGCGACCAGCGGATGCGAGGTCAGGGCCCGGCCGCAGGGCTCGCCATGACCGGTGACGATGTTGACGACGCCGTCGGGAATGCCCGCCTCGGCAAGAAGCCTGCCGAAGGCGAGGACGGGCGCGGCGGCGTGTTCGGAAGCCTTCAGGACAACCGTGTTGCCGGCCGCCAGGGCTGGGCCGAGTTTTACCGCGGTGAGGAACAATTGCGAATTCCAGGGCACAACCGCCGCGACCACGCCCAGCGGCTCGCGATCCGTGAAGACAAACAGGTCCGGCTTGTCGATCGGCAGGGTATCGCCGCTTATCTTGTCTGCGGCGCCGGCATAGAAATGGAAGAACTCGGAAATGTACGCTGCCTGCCACCGGGTCTCGCTGAACATCTTGCCTGTATCGCGGGTTTCGATCCGGCCCAGATCCTCTGAGGCTTCGGCAAGCAGGTCGCCCAGCCTCCGGAGGCACTTGCCGCGTTCGGTTGGCGTCATGCCTCCCCATGGCCCGTGGTTGAGTGCTCGGTCGGCGGCTCGCACGGCCCGGTCGACGTCGTCCTCGGTTGTCTCGGGCACACGAGCCCATACCGTCCCGGTCGAAGGATCGACGCTGTCGTACCGGGTGCCATCCGACGCCTCGACCCGTTGGCCGTCGATCAGCATGCGCAAGTCCTGGGTATCTGTCATTTGCTCGCAACCTTTCCCGGCAGGATAGCGGCTTCCGGAGCCCGCGACGTCTCCTGGTGGACCACAGACGCACCCTCGGTTCATCATGCAGCGGTTGGATCGAAAATGGGACTCGCCGAATGTCGTCTGCTGCAAGGCTTGGCGGGACAGGTTTGCTGGCCGAACCCGCCATGTCACTCTGCGACGGTGCAATCCAGTCCCGGCGATCGCGACCGCAATGCCTGGCAGGACGCATGCCCGGTCCGGGAAGACTGGCTGGGAAGGAATTGCCAGCCTGATCGCGATTGTGGGCGGCTGCGGTATCGATGTGCCTGGCGCGGCAGGCCGGGTTGACGGCGGCCGTGATCGGTGCGCTGCGGTTTGTCGGCGGGGCCGAGGGTTGCGCAGGCATCCCGCATCGGGATGAACACGCGGTCTGGGTTGTCTGGATCGCCGAACGGCCGGAAGCTGAGATTGGCGCGGATTCTCCACCGGCGGTCAACGCAGTCATCCGTGAAAGCGTTCGGGACAATTTCTGCCGGCCAATCTGGTCAGAGAGTCACAGGCAGCGTTGCACCGCGTCGGTCATGAGGGCTGTTTCACGCCATCTCTTCGTCGTGTCTTCCCGTCCCACGACTGCCCGATACAGAGGAAGCGTATGTCGGGCACGCTGGCATGTTGTCAATTCTTCGGCTCCGTGCGTAGTCCGCCGGGCTCTCGTACCGCGCAGCCTCCGGTAGGCGGATGAAGTCCTTGCGGTGATTGTAGTAGGCATCCATTCCGCCGTGCCGAATATCGGTGCCGACGGCACCCACGAACGCCGCCGGCCCGTCGGCGTGGACGGCTACCGCTGGCACGGCCGCGGCGCGGCTCCCCTGTGCGTCTGCCAAAGGTCGAAAACCGAATACCGGCGCAGACACCAGACGCGCCGCGCAAGATCGTCGGCGATCTCGCCGACGGCGATGCTGCGCCGCTCCTCCTCGGGAAAGAACTGCTTCGCGAACACGATGCGGGTTCCGCGTTCACCCGTGCGAATCCCGTCGAGTGCCTTCGCCTGATTGAAGGTCACCCGCCGGTAATCGCCCAAATCGCGCTCGGCAGCCGAGTGCCACAGCAGCAGGGTGTTGATGCCGCAACACGGTAGTTCGATGGTCGCCATCGCCGACAGCAGCCGAACGCCGTCGCCATCCGACCACGGCCTCCACCACGGCAGGTCGCCGGCCTCGAGTTCGGTCACCAGTCCCGCCACGACCTCGGTGTGAATGTGCGTCATTCGTTGATGCTCGTTCCTTGCCGCCGACCGCCGGCGGGTTCCTTTCGTGCCGGTCAGGGTGGGCGAGTGAAGCGGGTCAAGGCCCGAAGAGGCGCCGGGCGACGGCGATGGTGCGGGTGCAGGGAGTGAGCGAAGCGAGCGACTGAGCCTCGGTCCTCTTCGCCTGGCGCCGTGGCCTTGACGCGTGAATCGCCCTCCCTGTTTCCCGGTTGTTGTGCAAGACACGGCCTGACCCCCGCGAGGCGCGGAGAACCGGCGCAGAACTGCGGTCAATCACCGCGGTAGCCTTCAGCGCTGGTCGGGACTGGTTCACCAGGGGAGTACGGGATGCAGTTCGGAGCCAGGAGTGCAGTCGCTACGTCGATCCGTCTTGCGGGCTTCGACGTCCGTGAGCCTTTCGACAAGCGCAAGGAAGCCGGCCTCGTCTATTTCGGCGTTCATTCTGGGCATTCCGCCCCGCGAATCCCCGGGGGAAACGGTGCAGCGCCGGACCAGCGCGGTCAGCGCGAGCAGTACAGCGTTGCTGCCGCTCTCCTCGTCCCGTGAGATCGCGCGTGCAGCAAGCGAGCGGGCATGCTGCTCGAGACGCTTATGAAACTCCACCGGCAACTTGTCGGGGAACGGGGAGGGCGCCGTCAGCCGCCCCTTCAGCGCGCGGGTCGCGTCTTCCCTCTCCCGCAAACGGACTTGGGTAGACAAGGCGTCCCTCATCAGGGAGTTTGATCGAACTGCAGGAAAGTGATCCGGCATCGGCGAGTCGCCGCTCCGAGCGGCGGTTTCGAAATGTCGCGGGGCTGAACCTTCTGTTGGTCGGTGCTAGGATCGGTTCCTTGTCGGGAAGCCGCCGTGCAATTGCATTCAATCGCCCTCGGCAAGAATGTGGATGCGCTTGGCGCTGGCAAAGGCGTTGCGCCCACTCCTTGAAACCGTGGTGTGAATCGTGTGCGACAGGTCAAACAGAGCGGGCACCGGTGGATGTTCGAAGCTCTATCCAGACTGAAGGTCCATCGGGAAGCTAAACTCCTCGAAGAGGCGATCGAGTCGGCGATACAAGGGCGCTACGCGGATGCGGCCGGAATGTTCGGCCAATCGGGCGTGCTGCCCGGACAAAAAGTATTGCATGCGAACCACTTGGCATACGCATTCTATCGGTGCGCATTGACGCACCAGAGCGATCTGAACGAGTCGCGCGCTATTGGAGATCTCGTAACAGCCCTGCAGTTCCCCGGCCTGCCGCACCCGCTGCGATCGCTGATTCAGCTACGGCTGACCGTGATCAGGAAGGGATCCCGTCCTGAGACGAGGAAGTTGGACGATGCCATAGCTGACAGATTCGCCAGACCGGCATCGGACGTTGAGCTGCGTGGCGAGTTTCTCCGCCGGTTCGGGCTGAGCTCGGCGAACCGAAGCCGAGCCGTCGACGGAGTCGACGAAATCTCGTCGATCGGCGTTTACCGCTGGGCTGGTGACAGGAATCGTAACGAGCAATGGTCGCTACTGATTCGAGAGTTCAAGCAGGGTGACGCCGCGTTGCCGGCTTTTTTTGGGCGCATCCTGGCGGAGCATGTCCGGGCGGAGCATATGTGCAAGACGTGGCTGCGCGAAGTGGACTACATCGTTCCGGTGCCTGCGGCCGGAAGGAGAACGGCCGAGAGAGGCATGGACATAGTGGGCAGAACCGGCGAACATCTGAGTTCAAGGCTTAGAATCCCGATCCGTCCAGACTTCCTCAAGCGGCGCGAGAATTCGGAGTGCTCCAGATTCGTCAGCAAGTCTGCGCTCGCTGCTCAGTATTCGTTTAGTCAGCCGAGGGCAGATGAGATTGAGGGAAGGACGGTTCTCTTGCTCGATGATGTCGTGAACCGTGGATATACAGCGGGCGCTTGTGCTTTGCAGCTGAGGGAGTTCGGGTGTACCAAGGTAGTACTGCTGGTGCTGGCTCTGGCGGAGAGTTCGCTCCAGTCTAGGCGCCACTCTCAGGACGGGAGTTCGTAGGTGTGAGGTCGGTGTCACGGGGGACAAACGGAGACTGCAACGGCCGAGCATTCGACGAAGTTCTGGGCACAGATACAGAGACGTGCTCAAGGTGTTCATACCCCGTTCAGGTGCACAATGGCGATGGCCGGTCGTGAGAGACGAATGACAACACAACGCATCGAAACACAGCTGGACGAGGCGACCATCGAGGAACTCGACGGTTGGCGGGCGACGTTGACCCCGCGGCCGTCGAGGTCTGAAGCGGTTCGGTTGTTGTTGGAAGAACACCTATCCGGGGGCCGGTGCATCAAGGATAGAGAACCGCATTCTGACGGGCGCTTCCCGAGTGTCGACCGGTTAGGAGCTCTTTACACGCTGGAAAGGGTTACCGGGTTTGGCCCCGTGAAGTTTCGCGCGATGCACGAGGCTGACGTTGATCCGCAGGCGGCGATCGAGAATCCCAATCTTCTACCGTTTACGGGCCGTACGGGCGAAAAGCTCCGATGTGGAATTGTCTCCTTGTCGCAAGAGGACGTGGCTGCAGGGCGGGCGCGTGCCATCGGTCAACTCGAACATGCGCACGAACTCTCGGCGTCTATCCTCACGCATGGCGACCCGGGTTATCCCGAGAATGTTTACGAGAGCAACGATCCGGTGCCCGTGCTCTATGTACGTGGCGACCCGGGGATTTGGGATGGCACCCATGCGGTCGCCGTTGTTGGATCCCGGAATACCCGGGATCCCTACTCTAGTGGCGCTCAAACGTTTGCTGAGGTTGCGGCACGGCGGGGAATGGTTGTCGTATCGGGGTTCGCGATGGGCGCCGATTCGATAGGTCATAGCGCGGCCATGGAGGCTGGAGGCCGCACTGTGTGCGTCATGCCTTGTGGTTTGGACAAGGTGTTTCCGCCGGAGAATCGCGTCCTTTGGAATAGGTTGCTCCAATACCCGGGAGCGGTATTCGTCACGGAGTTCGGGTTCGGGCAACGGGCGTCATCACTAATGCTGCGAAAACGGAACAAGCTGATAGTGGCTTTCGTTCGAGGCGTTTTGGTAGCTCAGTCGGCGGAGGATGGGGGCGCAATGAACGCATACCGTTTCGGGCGGGATCAACGGAAACCGGTCGCTACGTTTCGGGCAGACGGTTCCAAGGAGACCTCCGGCAACGTGGTCATCGAGCGAGACAATCGCACGGGCGGAATGGCTTTCGAGATGTCAGGCAATGCGGCCCGATACGAAGCGTGGCTGCAGCAACTCTCCTCCTAGATTTAGACGGAACGGTGTGGCACAGCCGTCCGTGGTACGCGAAAACGATCGCGCGTATGTCTGGCGGTTGTGCCTCGGAGATCGAACGCAAGTTCCGGGCTGGTGCAAGCATCGTGCACGTGGCGATTGCCCACGGCGTTAGCAAGTCAGCACTGGCGCGGGTGGCGAGGGAGAACGCGGGTTCGCTGGAACTATACGAAGGAGTATTGCAAACGCTCGATAGTCTCCAAGAACGCGGAACCTCGATTGGCATCGTCTCAAATCTGCCGGGGTGGCTTGCCAAGCCTTTGCTTACGGCGAAGAACGTAGACCAGTATTTCGCCGCCACGGTGACACCCCGTCGGGGAGTGCCGGCGAAGCCAAGGCCGCACGGGATACGGAAAGTTCTACAGGAGATGGGACGAGATGCCGATGCTCAGACCTGGTTCGTGGGTGACGGAGTGGCGGACGCTGAAGCCGCTGAAGCAGCGGGGGTGAAGTTCGCCTGAGCATCATATGGGTATGAGTCGGATCCGCCATCTTGCGTAGCCAGGGTCCTCAATCGCTTCGATGACATACGTCGGCTATGAGGTTCCTCTACAAGATTCATAGCGGCTACGACGGATTCAGACCTGCGGTACTGCCGGATCGGATGCAGGGTCGAAAGTTGCGACTTGGATGGCGCCACTACATAGACGTCGTAGAGAAGGGCTGGGAATGCTGGGTCTACTTCCACGGGCCTCACCGCTTTGACAACGGGGTCTACGCAACAGGGATAGTTGACGACATAGACCTAGACGCGGGCGCGGTCAGCCTCAGAGTACGCGAGTACAGGACGAACGTGCCGATAACCTCGCGAGTGACTTCGGCCAGAGTGGCGGAGGTCGTCGCGACTCGCTACCGGCAAGTGTTCCTGTGGCCGGACGACTGGACGATTCCGCGACATTGTGAACCCAACGCATGCAAGGGCAGAAAGTGTGGGGACTGCACGACTTGGGCCAGTCTGCCCTTGATCGGAAAGGGGGAATCTACAACGCCCAGGCGCTTGCGCTGGTCGAGGTTCGAGGATGTCGTGCCAGCGCACTGGATAGTGCCGAGTCGTTGTTACCAGACCCGTATCCGGCCGGAGGTGCAAGATCTGACTAGGAGGTTCACTGAATTCAAGTGGGGCGAGATGTCATACGCATATCCGTTCGCGTTGTCGATGTTCGAGCAACTGCGTCGACGAGGACTGCTGGAGTTCGACTATGTCGTACCCATTCCATTGTCGCCGGACAAGGTGGAGAAGGGTGAAAAGCATCGGACGCAGGAACTGGCCAAGGAAATCGGGCGCCTATTGGCCGTTGACGTGCTCGAGATGCTCAGTTTGTCGGCAAGCATATCGAAACGTCGTATGCAGGCCGAAGGTTACAGTACTGCTCAGTTCGAGTGGCGGTATCGCGAAGTCTTACAGGCTAGGGTTCCGGAGAACGCAGAGCGGATTCTGCTGATTGACGATGTGATTACCAGAGGGAGTACAGCGGCGCAGGCCCTGCACGCGATTCGCGCTCAGCGTCCCAATGCATCGGTCGTGGTTGGGACGGCTGGACAGATGATCGTCAAGGAGGCGGTGGACAACGACAGGGGATTTAGGGCGTTGTAGCGAAAGAGCCCTCGCCCAGTCCGGCCACTTCGGTGATCCGGCCAGAGATGCGTTTGGCGGCGGACTTCAAGGGTGTGTTGACGAGATGCGTATACCGCGCCTTCCTGTGCACATGGTTGTTCCGGATGAGCTTTCGGATCAACGGTAGGCCCTCGCTGGCCAGCAGTTCGCCAATGGCGTACGAATGTCTGAGGTCAAGAATCGTAAGTGACTCTTCTCCTCCGGCTTCCACTGAGAGCGGAGGGTCTCCATCTTCCAGACGGTCGATTGTCTTCAGGAGGCTGTGGTACTGGGGATTGGGGTAAGATTCGGGGGTCTATCTTGCCTTGCAGCCGGTCGACTTCCGTCTTGGGATAGCGACGCTGAGCAGCTATGCGCGGGAGTGTCTGGGCATTGAGCCGGATTCGGGTGTGGTTCTGGTATTCCTTTGGGACTTATATACATAACTTGACATGAGCCAGTTCTGCATCCATTTCACGGGTCGTAGAGGTTGGCAGTCCAAACGCCTCTCGCCGTGCAGTAGCGCCAGTCGCCGACGCCAGTATGTTGCGGGCCGCATTCAGGTCCGCGTTCTGTGTGTGGTTGCATGCCACGCACACGAAGCTCGCTTGCGAGCGGCGCGAGTCTGCGTCGATCGCGCCGCATGCACTGCAAGTCTGCGAAGTATAGGCGGGGTTGACTTCGATGATCTGGCCAGCCTTGTAGGCGAGCATCTGGCGCAGCCCACCCCAGCCTGTGTTGCGAATTTCGCGGTTCAAGCCACGCTTGCCGCCTTTGCCCTTGCGCGTCATGGCCTCGGGATGGAGTGCTTCGACGACCACCGTATGCGCCTTGTCTGCCAGCGTGCGGCTGGTGCGGTGCTGCCATGCCTTGCGCGCCTGGGCCAGCCTGCGTGCCGCACGTTGCAGCCTACGCCTGGCGCGCTCCCGTCTCCGACTCCCCTTCCGCTTGCGAGACAACGCACGCTGGTGCCGCTTGTGCTTCGTCTCGAGCAAGCTCAGGTTCGGCATGCGATGCAGGGTGCCATCGCTGTCCGCCACCTGCCGTACGTTCATATCAACGCCAATGGCGCTGCCATCATCCTGCGATGTCGCGACGGCGACCTTGTAGCAAACGGTTGCATACCAGCGACCCGCTGTGCGCTTGACGACGGCCTTGACTGGTTCGCAATCCTCGTACGGGTTCCCACCCCGCCGCCGAATGCGCAACCAACCCACCTTGGGGACCGCCAACCGACCATCCGCGATGCGCACCTTGTCCGGGATCGTAAACGATGGCGTGCCATGGCGTGACTTCCACTTCGGATATTCGGCGTGCCCCGCGAAGAACGCCTGCCAAGCGTCCGCCTGATATTTCAGCGCGTACCGAACAATGGAATAGGAATGTTCCCGCAACCAGTCGTTGCTGTCCCACAGGATCTTGAAGGCTCTCCCGAACGTGAAGAACGTAGGCGATTCGATCTCACGCCCGCAGGCATGTGCGTACTGAATCTCGCGGGCTTCCTTGACCTCGTTCCATGCATACCGGCACGCGTCCCAAATGCCCAGCAACCGTTCCGCCGTACCGATGTCGCCCGGATACAGCCGATACGTAATGTTCCGATAGGTCGTATATTCTTCCATCGCGCTCGGTCCTGTAGCGTATGGGCCGTGTGGCTGTGGCCGCATCTCGACGACCACCAAACACATAATAACACGGTGATGTTGATTCGATAAGTTCCGTGTCAAGTTAAGTATATAATCCCCATTCCTTTCGCGGCGGCCTGGTCGGGTGAAGGTGCTGCACCACGACCGCAGCGGAATGGTTCCGGTGACCAAGTGGCCGGCGAACCGGCTGTTGCCGCGAGATCCAGCACGACCTTGCCAGGCGCCTCGACAGCGCACCTGAAAGCCTCAAGAGTCTCGATCGGAAGCATGGTGAGCGACATGTGTAGCTCCATTTTCCGGGCATGCAGAAGTGCCGCCTGACGAATGAAGTCGGCTTCCTTCAGGTCCCTAGCTGCTGCGGCGGCCTTGATCCACTCCGCATCCCGGCGATGCATGCAAAATTGCTTCTCGCGCTTCCACACTGCCAGGAGCAGAGCGTGCAGTCTCAGTGGCGAACAGGATTGGTCGCCTTTGGAATCCTTGTTCGGCAACACGCCGTGCAAGCCCATGATCGCTGCCGAAGTGGCCACGATGATCGGCCGGATGGAGACCATCACCGCAATGGTGATCGTCGCTTCCCGGTATCTCGGACGAACGGCGGGTTACTGTCTTTGCCAGGGCGTTCGCCCGGCGGAACCCCTTTGCCGTATGATCGGGTTGGGTGCCGCACCGCAAGGCGGTCGCGGGCTGTCCTGACCGAGCAGGGCATGTGCTGATCCGCCTCCGGTAGCAGGAGAGACGGGAGACAGGGGAGACAGACTATGGATATCGAGGCATTCAAAGCGTCGGTTGGGAACGACACACCGCCCGAAGGGCTGAGCTCGGCCCTGGCGTCCCGGGTGCGTTTCTGTCATGGCGGAAGTGCGTTCAGCAATGACAATGAGTTACGATCCGAGGTTCGAGCGGGATGGGGAAGTTTGTGACAATCCGTCGCTGACGGGCAATAATTTGTACGGGAACGCGCGATGTTGAGGAAGAGGGGAGTGCCCCCGACCACATGCAGTGGTATTCTGAAAGTATTGAAACATCCAGATCAGGAGCACTCCAATGACCATGCTAACCCATTCCGAGGTGGAAGTCGTTTTTGATTTTGATCCCTGTGTTGTTGCGGACCAGCTTTGCAGGGGTGTGCAGCCGGCCGAGGAGATGGAAGCCTGCCGTTCGCTTTGCGACGCGATTGGGCGGGAGTTTGCGGAGGCGGCGTTCCAACTGCTTTCCTCCGGCACATTGGGGGCGGCGTTTTCGGCGTTTGAACGTCAAGTGATGACGGCATCGCAGGCCTGCGTGCGCGCAGTTCTGAAAGCGGGCATCGAGTCTTTGGATGAAGGGGCGCGGCATGTGTTTCGTGGCGGGAGGCGGCATCGTCGGGTACACTCGACGCCTCGCAGGGTGATGACGTCGGCCGGGCCGGTGGAGTATTCGAGACCCCGCTACCGGTCGGAATCCGGGGCCGCGATCATGCCGGTCGACGAGCAGGTTTGCTTTGCGGGCGGCTATTTCACGGAGCGGGCTGCGGAGCAGGGCGTGTTTCTGATGAGCGCTCTCTCGCCACGGGACTGTGTGTCCCTGTACGGGAGGTTCGGGATCGATGGAGCCTCAGTGAGCAGCCTGCAGCGCCTGACGGCCGATGCAGGCCGTCTCTGGAGCGGCTGCGCGGACGACGCGCTTGTGGCGATGCGCGCGGGCGAGGCGATCCCGGCGCAGGCGGTGAGCGTCTGCATCTCCCTCGACGGGACCATGCTTCCCATGTTCCTGGATGGGAAAGGTGGTGTCAGGCCAATGATTTGGAAAGAGGCGTCCGTCGGGACGATCTCCTATTACGATGCTCAGGGCGTCCGCTTGCACACCGTGTATTTTGGCGAAATGCCCGAACCCCGCAAGGCAACCCTCAAGCAGCGGCTGGAGGAGGAACTTGTGCATGCCACCAGGCTCCGGCCCGATTTGCGGCTTGTTGCCGTCGCAGACGCGGCCGCAGACAATTGGCGCTTCTTGTCCGCCCTGGTTCCAGAGGCGTTCCAACTGATCGATTTCTGGCATGCAGCGCAACACCTCGCCGCGGCCGCCGAGCACATCTTCCCCCACGACAGCACCACCCGCAGCACATGGTTCCAAGGATACCGGAAGATCCTCCGGGACGATCCAGAGGGAGCCGAAAAGGTGATCCGGTCCTTGCGATACTACTGGACCGCCAGTGGCAGGCTGGATGCCGGACTGGAGAGCGAGTTGAACTACTTCCGCAATCACCGGAACCGCATGAACTATGCGAAACATCAGGCCATGAACGTCCCGATCGGGTCCGGCGTGACGGAAAGCGCATGCAAGACGCTGGTCGGAGCCAGGATGAAAAGGTCCGGCCAGCGCTGGGGAATGGAGGGAGGCAAGGCCGTCCTCGCCTTCCGAGCGCTCGTCAAGTCCGGGCGCTTCGACGCCGCCTGGACTGCCATACTCGATCACCACAAGCAAACGCCCGCAGAAAATGACAACCGCTTCCCAAACTCACACAAAGCGGCGGCTTGATCGTGCTATGGGCGCAAAACTTGTAAATTGACAAATCCACGAAAATGCCCGCCATGCGAGAATCGCACCCGGCGTCCCTGTGGCACCAGGGCAAGGGCGAGTGGGACACAGCCCACAGGCTCGTCCAGTCCGAGAGCGACGAGTCTTCGGCCTGGGTCCATGCTCATTTGCACCGGGTCGAGGGGGATGAGCGCAATGCCGACCACTGGTACCGGCGCGCTGGCAGGCCCCATTCGACCTTGTCACTCGCCGAAGAATGGCGGGAAATCGCGTCTTCACTCCTCAGATCCCCCCGGCGCGAGCGGTCGAGGAGTAGAAAGGCATGAACTCTCCCGCGAGGCACCCCGGGATCGGTGCAACGGCATGGATCCGAGGCACCCATATGGACGCCCGAACGCGCTGCAACACATGATCGCCCCGGGCAGCGGGACGGACCGGTATGGCCGTATTGCTCAGGGGTCCGGTCAAGGGTTCCGCGCCGCGAAACCGGAATCCGCCCGGGTCATTGACGCCCCCGGCCGCCTCCCGAGATGCCGACACCGATGGCCCCGGCGATCCGGGACTCCCTGTTTTTTTGCCCGGTGCCGGGCTGCTATGTTCATTGCGCGCTCAGCCACCGCGTAATTCCGGATCCAGTCGGCACGCATTCCGAACGTCGATATCGGCAATGACACCCGGCACGACCGGCCTCTTCCACGATTCGCGGTAGCACCGGGAATGAGCGCATTCGGAAGTCCATCCAAGGCATTGGCTTGCGGTCCACGAGCGGCTCACGAGAGACTCGGCGCCGACGGGCATTCGCTCGATGGAACGGCAGACGGGTTCCGCGCTAGGAGTGATTGGCCACGGGAGCCCTTCCTCGCTCGTACCTTGGGTGCCGCCATGTCGCGATGGACAGCCGACAAGTAGTGCCGGCACCGTGATGATAAGAAACCGGCAGTTTACGTCCTGGTTCAGCGCATAATCGATGAAGTCTTGGCTCCTCCGGGAAAGTGAATCGCGCCATGTGAGCGGTTTACCAAAACACCAGGACCGGCTCTGGCGGGCCGTGTTCAGGGTAACCGCAGACGACGGCAATTTCTTCTTGCCTGGCCTCTACAAAGCCAGGCAGCGGGACCGTGCCGCCGTGCGCCGTCGCCTTCAGTTGCTCTGGAGTAGTTGAACGGCACCGGGCGGGTCGCTTGGCCCCGCGATCCCCCGGAGGCATGAGAGTAAGGCGGAATGCTTCCGGTGCCTCAGGCAGTATTCGGAAATCGCGCGCGGGAGACGAATTGCCCGCCAGCGCGACGCACTGAAGTGGTCCGGGTTCCTGGCAGGCGTCGGATGGGATGCGCAAATTTTCCATGCGAATTCCCTGCCTCGGATTCACGGGGAATTCCTGACCAATTCCAAGTGTCCTGAAAGCCCGGAAAAACAGCGGTTCATGGCCGTGTTAGGGGTATTGACGGCGGATTCGCAAAGACGTACCAGGATCCCTCTAAGACCCGCGCCGATCGCGATTCTCTTCGCGCTGTCCGGCCAAATCCGGAATCTTCCGACCTCACGCCATTCGTAGAGTCTCTGGCCCTCGAACATTCCTCCACTCGGGCGGAGAAAGTGGTGGTACAACGGAACCCACGGAAGCGCCCCACCATCTGCTGCGGGCAAAGCCCCCGGTCCGTCGGTTCCATCAGCACATTCCACACCGTCCGCGGAGGAGCGCCCGATCATTCCCATCTTCCGATCAGGATGCCCGAGCGGTCTTCATCCCCGCGAATCGCGTGGACACCCTCGTCCGTAAGAGTTACCCGGTTCTTGCGTGCGGTCAGCCGGTCGAACAATCGTGCATGCATCTCTCGCCGAATGGCCTGGTAGCCGGAGTCCCGGCCCAGGTCGCGGAACTCGTCGGGACCCGCGACGAGGTCGAAAAGTTGTGGCGGGAACCCGCGGAAATGCACGTATTTCCAGCGATCTGTCCGGAGCATGTAGACTCGTGCGGCCGAGACCGGGACGCCGAGCGTTTGCCGTGCGGAGTAGAAAGCGTAGTCGATCTCCGAGAAGACCGCATCGCGCCAGTCTTCCGGGGTGGTGCCGTGCAGGAGCGGCATCAGCGACCTGCCTTCCAGCCGATGCGCCGCTGACGGCGCGCCCGTGGCTTCCAGGAAGGTCGGCACCAGATCGATCGCCTCGACAAGGGCATCGCAGGCGGTACCCCGCGTTGCGTCCGCCTCCGCGCGCGGATCGCAGATGATGAGCGGCAGGCGGACCGAGGCCTCGTGGAACAGCTCCTTCTCGCTCAGCCAGTGATCCCCCAAATAGTCGCCATGATCGGAAGTGAATACGATCATCGTCTCCTTGTCCTTGCCGGTCGCCTCCAGCCATTCGAGGACGCGCCCCAGGTGATCGTCGATTTGTCTGATCAGGCCCATATAGGCGGGTAGCACTCTTTCTCGCGTTCCCGGCATCGAAAACGTCTCGCTCACCTCAATTCCCATGAAAGGGGCAAAGACCGGATGCGGGTCCTGCCGCTCCAGGTTGCTGCGGTGGACCGGCAGGAACGTCTCCGGCCCGTACATGTCGTGGTAGGGGGCGGGTGCCATGTAGGGCCAGTGCGGCTTGATGAAGGAGAGATGGCAGAGCCAGGGCGCATTGCCGGAATCGTCGAGGAATTCGCGGGCGCGCATCGTCATGTACGCGGTCTCGGAATGTTCCTCCCTGACCCGGGCGGGAAGATTCGAGTGCTTCAGGTGCCAGCCCGAAAGGATCTCGCCATTCGGCCCTTCTGCGGAACTGGCATGGTCGTTCGAGGGGTTTTCGCCGTGATATCCGTGGCTGCGAAGCCAGTCGTTGTACCGCAGCTTGCCGCCTCGGTGGCGAAGAAGCGGCGTGGGATGCAGTCCGTCATCCCTCTCGTACGGGTCGAAGCCCGGTTCGCTGACGATCACGCCGATTTCGAAGGCGGGATTCAGCCCGAGCCGAGCCATCCCCTCGCGATCGGGAACCATGTGCGTCTTGCCGACGACCGCCGTGCGCACGCCCAGCGGGCGCAGGTAGTCCCCCAGTGCGAGTTCGCCGATGGGCAGAGGCACGCGGTTCCAGGTGGCGCCATGGCTGAAGACGGTACGTCCGGTATAGAACGATGCTCGCGAAGGACCGCAGACCGGAGATTGCGCATAGGCCCGCTCGAACCGCACACCGAGGCTGGCCAGCCGGTCGATGCTCGGCGTATGCAGGTGCGGATGGCCGTAGCAGCCGAGGTAATCCCACCGCAGTTGGTCGGCCATGACGAAGAGGATGTTCTTGATCGCAGACATGGCGTCACCTCATCAGGATGGGCAGGAATGTCGCGATGGACGGGAACAGCAGCACCAGGATCAGTCCTGCCGCGAGAGCGAAGATGAAGGGCGTAACTCCGCGGAAGATTGCGCCGCGCTTGACGTCGGGCAGCACCGACTTGACAACGAACACGTTCATTCCGATGGGAGGCGTGATGAGGCCGATTTCCGATACCAGAACCACCAGCCCAGGTTGGCACTTGGTGGACTCGCTGGCATAGATAACCGGCTGTCATTTCTGCGCATTTTTTTGTCCGGGCTCCCATGGCCCTACACATGGGCTGATTTTGTCAGCCTTTTCCCCGGTTGGTGCGCCGGTGGCTGCCGGGCTTGACGCCGATCCGCCGGGCGATTTCCGCGGCCTCGGCCGAGGGCAGGACATCCTGCCGACAGGCGATCTGGCCGGCGGCGACCTCCTGGATGGTGGTGGTAATCCGGACCCAGTTTTGGAGCCGGTTTCGGATGGACACCCAGCAGAGGTTGTTTCCGGCCAGTTTGAGGCGGGTGCGGATCACGTGGACGGCGTGATAGGCGAGCACGGCGATGAAGAGGTGGGCACGGATCTGGTTGTCGCCCTGGTGCCAGATGGGGCGCAGGCCGAGTTCGCTCTTCAGTGAGCGGAACACGGCCTCGACTTCGGTGATCTGCAGATACTGTTCCACGATGTCCTGGAGGTTCCAGTCGAGGCGGCTTGTGCGGAGCAGGTAGGCTCCGGCGCTGGCGTCGGCTTGTTCGAGGGAGGGACGGCTGGTGAAGCGGACCGCCTTCGCGTTGGGGCCGGGGCGCTTCTTGTCCGTGCCCGGATCGCGGTCCACGTGGATGTCGTACTGCCCGGAGACTTTGGTATGGCGTTCGCGGATCCGGCCCACGCGTTCCAGCACGCGCTCGGTACCAGCGCGAACGGATTCTCATTTCACCGATGTGACTTTGGGACTAATTCCCAATACAAATGCCTTCCCAGAAGATGGAGCAGTGCGCAACTCCCCGAAAGCAGGGGGGGAACAGTCGCTTGCGGTTGACGCACAACTGCTCGGTCCGCGGTAGCGACCAATGCGGTTGACGTGCTGGCGGGCGCTCGAAGACCCGGAAATGGATCCGGATTGGCTTAATCAAGAAGAAGCCACGGTGATCGCGAGCTTCTCGCAAGTGTGCAGCGCCGGGTCCTGGTCAGGGAGGTCTGAATTCCGGTCGAGTGAGGCGGATGTTCATCGCAACTGCCGTGCCGTTGCGATGCCGTCACGCCACGCCGCCGATCGAGTCCTGCTTGTTCCAGAACACGAAGGTCCGCTGCACCCAGACGACGAGCATGAACATCGCCAGCCCCAGAAAGCTGAGGTAGATGATCAGCGAGAACACACGCGGTGTATCGAGCTGGGAGGCCGAGACGCGAATCAGCGCGCCGACGCCCTTGCCACCGCCAAGGAACTCGCCTGTAATCGCGCCGGCCATCACGCCGACGGAGGCGATCTTGAGGCCGGTGAAGAAATAAGGGAGCCCGGTTGGCAGCTTCAGACGGACCAGGGTCTGGAACCGGGACGCACCCATCGACTTGAACAGGAACCGTTCGTTCTCGCTCGCGGCGTAGAGGCCGGCGGCCGTCGAAACCACGATCGGAAACGTGGCGATGAATGTCGCAAGCGCCACCTTCGAGGAGATCCCGAAACCGAGCCAGGCAATGAACAGCGGAGCGAAAGCGACCTTCGGCATCGCGTCGACGGCGACGAGAAGGGGCATGACCGCGCGCTCCCCGAACTTGGTTTCGCCGACCAGCGTTCCGAGAAAAAAGCCGATCCCGATTGCCATCAGGAACGCATAGATCACGGTCAACGTGGTAGTAATGAACGCATCGAACACGTATCCGCCGGAGACCAGGTTGGTTCCGACGAAGATGATATCGGCTCCGGTCTCGGCGGGGCTCGGAAGGATGATTGGCGAGACGATCTTCAGTCCCGTCACCAGCCACCAGAGCCCAATGACAGCGAGGACGAGGCCGGAAATGGCGAACGGACGCGGTATCCGATCGATCAGCGGGTCGCGTTCCATCCATACCGTGTCGTCGGTCTGAGGCTTGGCCCGGAGGGTGTCGGTGGCGGACATCAGAGGAACCCCTCACTGTCGAGTTTCTCGCGAATATGGCTCACAATTTCTCCGAATCGTGCGGTGTTGATCATGTCGAGTGTGCGCGGGCGCGGCAGGTCGATGGTGATCGCTTCGGCGATGCGCCCCGGGTTGGTCTGCATCACGTAGACCCGGTCGGAGAGGATTACCGCCTCGGGGATCGAGTGGGTGACGAGGAAAGCCGTGGCGTTGCGCTCCATGCATATGCGCTGAAACTCCATGTTCATGAAGTCCCGGGTCAGCTCATCAAGCGCCGAGAAGGGTTCGTCGAGAAGGAGAACGGCCGGGTCGGTAATCAGCATCCGGCAAATCGCCGCTCGCTGTGCCATCCCGCCGGACAGCTCTCCCGGATAGGCTTCGGTCGCCCCGCCCAGTCCGACGAACTCGAGCAACTCCCTCGCCCGCGCCATCGCCGCTCGGGCCGCGGTGCGTCCGTGGCGGATATTGACCGGCAGTACGACATTCTCGATCGTGGTCTTCCACGGCAGGAGTGTCGCCTGCTGAAACATCATTCCGATGTCCGCTCGCGGGCCCATCACCGGCCGATGTTCGAGCACGACCCGCCCGGAGGTGGGCGGAATGAGGCCGGCCATGATTTTCAGCAGCGTGGACTTGCCGCAGCCGGAGGAACCGATGACCGACGCGAACTCCCCCCTGCTGAGGAGGAGCTCCACATTCTTGAGAGCGAGGAACTGGTTGCGCGGATAGACCTTCGTCAGCCGCTCGATTTCGTAGACCGGCCGATGGGAATCGGCCGGTCCCGGTTCAACGATCTCGTTGATTCGCGTCTGCCCGGCTACGGCGCGTTCCACGCGTCAATTTGGGCGTTGGTGTAGCCGGCGGTCAGGTCTTCGAACGGGCTATCGAGCGCGCCGCCGTCGATCAGACTCTGCTGCCAGGCTTCCCAATGCTCCGGAGGCTGGTAGCCGAAGCCCTTGTCCATGAACGCGTCGGTCGGCGTCATGCGTTCGATCACGGCGTCGAGGAGCGCTCCGGCGAAATCACGATCCTCGCCCTCCTGCGGGTTGCCGGCCGCCATGTGCGCCAACGCCTGGTCCTTGTTGGCGGGATCGGACATGAACCGCATCCCCTTCACCAGCGCGCGGCCGAAGCCCGCGACGACCGCCGGATTCTCGTCCATGTAGCTCTGCAGCACGGCATATCCGTTGCCGAAGAAGCCGAGATATTCCTCGGGCGTGATCTCGTTGAGGTCCAGGCCTCGCGAGGCGAGAATCGCCGCGTCCGACACGGCGCCGGCATAGGCTTCGACGTCGCCTCTCAGGAAGGCCACCGCCGCAGTGCCGCCGTCGCCTACCGGCAGGAACGTGTAGTCCTCGCCCTGGGTCATGCCCGCATCGGTGAGGATTGCCTGAGCGAAGGACACCTCCGCTCCGTCGGCGGTGCCGACACCGATCACCTGCCCTCGCAGGTCCTCCACGCTCTCCCTGCCCGAATCCGCCTTCACCAGCAGTCCGAACACGCTCTTGGGGTAGAGGTTGTAGAAGAAGACCACATCGATTCCGCGGGTCCTGGCGTTCAGCACCGGTCCCGGTCCCGGCGCGCCGATTTGCGCCTGTCCCGCCGACATCGCCTGCAGCACCTGAGACGATCCGTCGACGGCTTCGACGGAAAGCGACAGTCCCTCCTGTTCGAAGTACCTTTCGCCGATCGCGGCCCACATCGGAGCCCAGGTGATCGCCGAGGGGTTCGGCACGGCGACGGTGATGTTCGTCTGCGCGTTTGCGACAGACGTGAATCCCGCGCCCAGCGCAAGAACGGCGCCGGCGACGAGGGCGCCCGTGCGTGTTCCGCCCGTCAACTTTCTCATGACCATTTGGAGTTCTCCCGGTTGTTTCTTTGTATTCCGCGCGCCGGTTTCGGCCGGCCACGAGAAATGTGATTTGGGGATGGAATTTGACTGGTTCAAATTTTGTTAACAATAATCAAAGCTCCACCGGTGTCAAGCGCGGCTGTATGCCCCGGATCCGCGATCAAATTCTCCTGTCGAGGAAAGGGAGGACATTCTTGGCGCCATTCTCGCGAATTTCCAGCGCTTGGGTTGGCGAGCCGGTCGGGAGGAGCGCTTGGACTGGCCGGGCGTGACCCTTGGGGTGATTTGGCCCTTTCCTGTCGTCCGACGGTGGCTGCGGGCGCCGCCAGCGTCGGAATCCGGTCAAACGAGCGGGGAGCCGCTGACTGAAGCGCGGCGTATCCGGCGGATAGGGGCAGGAAGGCCCGGCGTTCAACCGGGCATGGCAGGTCATTCGCCGAGATTCTCGAGCTCGGCCTGCAGTTCTTCGGTTCCCGCCTTGCGCAGCCTGCGTCGAGTCGCCTCGAGGATTTTCACCCCGGGGCGCTCTCAGAACCGTACATGACAAAGACTGTAAGGAATTTTGTGGGTTAGCCTTCCGTTGAGCCGATTGAGGAAGGTGGCTCAGATGGCCAAGAAGAGGGACGATGGGACTTCGACTGCACATTTGGACGAACTGATTGAGCAGCGGGGCGCCCGCGGAGCGTTTGATTTTGAGGCTCTGGTGACGGAGCTGAAGCAGGCGCTTGCGGAACGGATGCTTGGCACTGAGATGGATGTGCATCTTGCCGAGGAAACGGAGCGGCGCTTGGGGAACCACCGCAACGGCCGGAGCCGGAAGACGGTGGCCACGGGGAGCGAGCGGCTGATGCTGGACACTCCGCGGGATCGGCAGGGCCGGTTCGACCCAATGCTGATCGGCAAGTATCAGCGCCGTTTCCCCGGTTTCGACGAGAAGATCATCGCGATGCTTGCGCGCGGCATGAAACACGCGAGACATCCAGGGTAAGCGACTATTTGCCCCCCCTCTGGGTGGTCTGGGTGTATTTCGAGCGGGGTTGATTTCGGGGCTTGACGGCAGCGGATTGCGGGCCTCTGGCGGGCGTGTCGGGGGTCTCGACTCAGGGGCTGGACTCAAGAATCGGAGTAACTGCTCACCCGGTAGTTCGAGTTGTTATTCGGTGTCCTGGTTGAGGCAGAGGACGGCCTTTCCCTGCAGGGCGATGGTGATGGCGACCAGGGGGTTGTATCCGAGTGCCGCCATGGTCTGTAGGTAGCTCGAGATTCGACAGTAGGCGTGTGCGAAGGATACGGTTCGGAAGCACCCGGAGACCTTCTGCTTGACCTTGGCCATGCGTATGTCGCGCTCGCTACGATTGTTTGTGAACGGAGTGTCGGCGCGCCTGGTAAAGCGCAGGACGTTCTTTCTCTGGACGACGAGGCGTTGGTGGAGGTTATGGGCGTCGGACTTGGCGACCGGTCCGCGTTGGCCCTTTTTTGGCGGCGGGATTTCGGGCATCTCCGAGCGTCCCTGCTCGAGGATTGACGCGCGACAGCCGGGGCCTTGCGCCGCATCAGTGCACCGCCTCCGAGATGCGTCTCGATATACAGATCGTGGGGAGGCTGGAGCCCCAGTAGCGCCTGACAAAGCCCGGTCGTGGCCTTGGATCCGAAATACCCCATCGGTGGTCCCCGTCGACAGCGATGACCACTCATAGTCAGATCTCGCTAGCGTGTCAACTTCCCGTCGCCATCAGCGATCCGCAACCAGACACCACCCCGCTCAATCACCTCCCGGGAGGCTCGTCGGCAGACACACCGACCTCAAGCCAGACGCAGGAGGGAGTGAGCAGATACTGCAATGGTATAATATGGTTGACATCCGCGTCGATCCGAGATGTTTTACGATCTGGAGTCTACACTGGCCGATTTCCGGACCCGCTCCTGCACACGATCCCACACGGATTGCCGTCCCGGTTCGGGAACGGGTTAGTAGAGTTCGAAGACCGCGGGAAATAAGCCAGTTTCATGGAGATACTCCAGGAGTTCGATCAGCGGCAGGAACAACGGGAACCAGATGGCATCCCTCAGCGTGATCAGCACAAAACGTGGATCGACTTCAATATTTTTTGGCGAATGCCATTGCCCGAGACGCGGGATCCATCGTCGCACACGGGAGCAATAGTCTCGGTAGACGTCACCAAACTCCGCCTCCAGAAGGGCCTCCTCGCGACGCACTACATGAGGGTAGTAGAGGATGAAAGCCCCGATCAGTATGAAAGTAATGGTCAGCATGCCGGTCGACAGCCCTACGCCGGCGACCGCTGCAAAGGTGCTTACGTATAGCGGGTTACGCACGACCGAAAACGGACCCTGGTCAACCACGAACGCGTTCTTGTGGCCGCCTATATAGAGCGAACTCAACATTCGGCCCAACAGTGCGGCGATCAGCAGCAAGTGGCCCGCTAGTTCGAATATCTCTATATCCTCGGGGCCGACCGGCTGCGAGAAGGCGATGACGGCAAGCGCGAGCAGCGCCCCGACCCACGTATGATGCATGCGCAACTTCTGGAGCACGGGCGCCTTGTGGTCGATTTTGAATGTGTTCATGGCAACCTCGCGCAGAACTGCTGGGACAGAGGATTTCCTTTGTGGAGGGTATTAGCCCGCATACATAGGTACACCGCGACCCGCTTGTTGTCCCAACGCCTTCACGTGCTGCCCCCTGGCCCAGGACTCCGAATACCTCGACGCCCGTAGAATCCAGCCAGCGCCCTACCGAAATCGAGGCCATGCCGGTCGATTCCGTGACAACCTGGATCGTAAGCGACTATTTCCCCCCCTGCTTTCGGTGAGTTGCGGAGTGCACCATCTTCTGGGAAGGCATTTGCTTTCCGGGAGGTTGTCATGCTTCGGGTTGGCGATGGTTCTGTTGTTTACCTTGCGTTGCATCCGGTTGATTTCCGCCGCGGGATCGCGGCGCTAAGCAGCTACGCGCGGGAGCATCTTGGTGTTCTCCCGGATTCGGGGGTTGTTCTGGTGTTCCGGTCGCGTCGTCCGGGGCGTGTGAAGGTACTGTTCCATGACGGCAGCGGGATGGTGCTGGTTGCGAAGTGGCCGGATCGGGGTTCGTTCCGCTGGCCGCCGGTGTCGGAGGGTATTTTGCGGCTTTCGCGAGTAGAGTTCTCGGCGCTGTTCGATGTCTGGACGCGGCCCTGGCGCTGCGCGGCTCGCGAGACTTCGAGAGCCCGGAGGCCTACGGTCGCTTCATCGCCGAGGAAGTCGCACGGGCCAACACCCGGCGCCGGACGAAGATCGACGCGGAGCGCAAGTTGCTGCGACCGCTACCGGAGGTACCCCCCGGCAGACCCAGGGAAGCACGCGTATCCGTCGGCACCTCCGGCGGCTTCGTGCACGAGAAGGTGTTCTACACCGTGCCCTCCCGGCTCGTCGGCCATCGCATGCTGGCCCGGGTCTACAATGATCGCCTGGAACTGTTCGCCAATGGCGTCCACCAGGCCACCGTGCCCCGCATCCGCTACGCGCAGGCGCGGCGCGTCATCAACTACCGCCACATCATCCCTTCGCTGAAGAAGAAGCCCATGGCCCTGGCCCGCTGGGTCCACCGCGACGGGCTGTTCCCCCGCGAGGAGTTCCGGATCTGCCACGACATGGCACGCGAACAACGGGGCGAGCGGGAGGCCTGCAAGCTGTCCGTCGCGCTGCTCGCCCTGGCCCACGAGGCCAACTGCGAAGCCGCGCTCGCCAGAGCCATCCGCCCGACCCTGGAGGCCGGGCAACTGCCCGACGCGGCCGAATGCATCCAGCGCTTCGCTCCCCGCCCCTGCACCCTGCCGGAAGTCCAGGTCGAGCGCGGCAGGCTCGAAGGCTACCGCAGCCTGCTGCAGGAGCCGAACCCATGAGCCCGGCGCCACGAACCCAGGTCGAACCGGAACAACTCGACCTGATGCTGGCCGCCCGGCGGCTGCCAGCCATCCGCAACCTCTGGAAGCCCTTCGCAGAGCGGGCCGACACCGAAGGCTGGCCCGCCGCTCGCCTGCTCGCCTCTCTCGCCGAGCACGAGCTCGCGGACCGCGATCGGCGGCGCAGGGAGCGACACCTCAGCGAAGCCTGCCTGCCCCCCGGCAAAAGCCTCGACAGCTTCGAGTTCGCCGCCGTGCCTACCCTCTCCAAAGCAAGGGTCAACGCTCTCGCAGCCGGAGACGGTTGGCTCGAACAGGGCGTCAATTGCCTCGCCTTCGGCCCGCCCGGCACCGGCAAAACCCATCTCGCCGCCGCCATCGGCTTCGCCCTCGTCGACAACGGATACCGCGTCCTCTTCGCAAGAACCACCGATCTCGCCCAGAAGCTGCAGCGCGCAAGGCAGGAACTCACCCTCGAGGCCGCGCTCGCCAGACTCGACCGATTCCAACTCCTCATCCTCAATGACTTCACATACCTGCAGAAAAACGAAGCCGAGTCCGGCGTCCTCTTCGAACTCATCTCAATGCGATACGAGGGGCGATCCATCCTCCTAACCGCAAACCAGCCCTTCCAGGAATGGACCAACCTCTTCCCCAGGGAAACCGTCGCCGTCGCGGCCGTCGACCGCCTCGTCCATCACTCCGTCATCCTCGAGATGAACGCCGAAAGCTACAGGCGACGCACCGCAGCTCGAAAAGCTCCCGCGCCAGGACGTCCCGCACAATACGCGACAAACAAAAACACCCCGAAATCCGGAAAGGAATAGCACAGCCAAAAGCAAAGGCGTGGCGACAGAACCGCGCTCCAGGCAGCGATCCACCCTCGCAAAAACCGCTGCATCAGCCCAAAACGCAAAAACAGCACAGCCAAACTTGCACTCTCTCAGAATCCGTGCATCATACTCCGCGCCGCGCGGCCAGAATCTCATCTTCTTTGACGCCGTGTCTCATCCAGAATGTCGCGCAACACCCAGTCCGACAGCATCTCGTCATACAGCGCCGAGGGGTGTCCCGAGACCATCACCTGGCACGGCAGGCCCGTGAGCAGCTCGAGAAGGGTTGCGTGGTCGGCATCGCTATACTCGTAGCGGTACCGCCGGTCCGACCGACGGGTCGCATGCAGATACGGCGGATCGCTGTAGACCAGTTCCGTACCCCGGAACGGGAAACTGGCCAGAAACTCGTGGGCACAGCCATGTACCAGTTCCACCGGGTAGTCGCACCTGAACCCGTCAAGCGCGCGTTGATCTCGGTCAATTCCGATGCTGCGCATCGCCGGGGCCTTGCGCCGCATCAGTGCACCGCCTCCGAGATGTGTCTCGATATACAGATCGTGGGGAGGCTGGAGCCCCAGTAGCGCCTGACAAAGCCCGGTCGTGGCCTTGGATCCGAAATACCCCATCGGTGGTCCCCGTCGACGGCGATGACCACTCATAGTCAGATCTCGCTAGCGTGTCGACCTCCCATCGCCATCAGCGATCCGCAACCAGACACCACCCCGCTCAATCACCTCCCGGGAGGCTCGTCGACAGACACACCGACCTCAAGCCAGACGCAGGAGGGAGTGAGCAGTTACCCGGATTTCTTGTTGGCTGCCGGGCGCATCCATTCCGCCACCGGCAACCATGTTGTCCGGGATGCGGCCGGCAAGCTTCCGCCTGCCGATGCCAGCGGTCCGAAGGGGCGCGGCCATCTCGCTGACGGGCAGGCCGGAATCCGGAACGCGAATTCCCGCATCCTTGCAAGACCGTCGGACGCATGCGGGAAGGGCGGGGTGTGCGGCAGTGCCTGTCGGCGCCCCTGCCAGAGAATTCTTGAAGATGTCTTGCTGGTTTGTCGTCCGTCTAGCGGGCCGAATGCCGTTTGGTGCTTCAGGTTCGCAGAATTCGATCCAATCGCTGCAGGTGGCGGGCGACTCGGCGTCGTACCGATTCGGCCTCACCTCTGGCCCAGGTCTGGAAGCCGTGGCCGGTCGACATGCCGCGGTGGCCGTCGAAGACAAGCCGCCGAAGATGCGGAGAGGGACTGCCCCGGCAGTCGAGATCGGAGAGAATGTTCCGGTGGAGGTCCAGCGTAATATCCGTACCGATGAAGTCGGCATTCTCCAGCGGTCCGAGCACCGCCAGGTTGCGGCCAAAACCGGACTTGACGACGGCATCGACATCCTCCGCCGAGCAAACGCCGCTCTCGACCAGATAGACCGCTTCCCTCCAGAGCGCATGCTGCAGGCGATTGCCGATGAAGCCGGGAATTTCCCGTTCGACCGCAATCGGCGTCTTGCCGAGTGCCTCCAGCAGTTGCATCGTGGCTGCCATCGCGCTGTCGGTTGTCCATTCGGACCGCACGACCTCGACGAGCGGGATCATGTGCGGCGGATTCCACCAATGCGTGCCCAGCGCCCGGTGGCGGCAGCGCAGGTCTTTCACGATCCTCGACATCGGGAATATGGAAGAAATTGAGGCGAGTACCGCATTCTCCGGCGCGTGCGCGTCAATCGCGGAGAAGATGGCCTGCTTCAGGGGCAGTTGATCCGGGGCAGCCTCGAAGACGAACGCAGCGCCGTCGACCGCCGCCTCGACCGATTCGGCGGCCTCGATCCTTTCCAGGGTTTCGGCGATATCCGCTTCGTTCTCGCTGAGAAGCCGGAGCGCGTCCGAAATCCGGTTCCGAAGGCTTGCGAGTGCCGCTACGGATGGGTCAATGATCGACACGCGTCTGCCGGCACGCGCCAGCGTCAGCGTGATGCCGTGGCCCATCATGCCCGCCCCGAACACCGCCACCTTTTGGTTCTGTTCCATGTTCATCCCGCAGTGTATCCCCCATCCGCATAAAGAATGTGACCAGTGTAGAAGTTGGACGCCTTGGAGGCGAGGAAGAGGAGCGGTCCGGCCAAATCCTCGGGCTCGCCGAGGCGCCCCTTGGGCACTCGCGCCAGGAGCCCGGCGCGGAATTTCGCAGCCTCGTCCGTGTCCTCGAACATCCAGGAGGTGAGCGGGGACCGGAATACCGTTGGGGCGATCGCGTTGACCGTGATTCCCGTTGAGCCGAGCTCGCAGCCAAGCGCCTTCGTGAACCCGTCCACGGCGGCCTTGGACGCGCAGTAGGCCGTGTAGCCCGCCGGGTGGCCCAGCAGTCCGCGCGTGGAGGAGATCAGGATGATCCTTCCGCCATCGCCCTGTGCCTTCATCTGGCCAGCAGCGGCGCGCGCCAGGAGCCAGCACTGATTGACATTGGCGTCCATGATGTCCGCGAAGGTCTCGGGCGTCATGTCGTTGATCTTGGCGAGCCTGTTCGTGCCAGAGGCAACCAGAAGGATGTCGAGCCTTCCGAATCTCGAGACCGCCGTCGAAACCATCTGTTCACAGGCAGCCTCATCGCTCGGGCGGAGGTTGACCGCGGCGACCTCGGCTCCCATTTCGCGGCACTCGGCCGTGATGGCATCAAGCGCATCCTGGTTGCCTGCGCCGAGAACCAGCTTGCAGCCCGCGCTAGCGAGAACCCGAGCCGCAGCCATTCCGAGGACGCCGGAGGCGCCCGCGATCAGGGCTACATCGCCCTTGACATCGAACATGGACAAGGGATTCCGAATATCGGCCATCTTGGGTGCTCCGGCAGGCAGGGGATGACCACAGGTGTTCGCGGAAATTACAGTTGCGAATCGGATAACCCTCTCCAGCTTATCCCGTCGTCTTCCTCCAGCACGTTCCCCGGTATAGCGACGATGTGGCCGGTGCCGAAGATGTGCGGCAACTGCTCTTCTCCGATGAACGGCTCATAAAGCCCAAGAATGGGCCAGTCCGCCCCAATTTACCTGCGGTCCGCATGGTTGCCGGGATCGGCTCGCAGGGCAGGCCTGACCTGCGATGTGAGTTTCGATCGATCGACATTTCCTGGACGCGGAGCAGAATTGGACGGGGGACGCAGGAGTAGTTGCGCTCGATGGCCAACCGCTCCCGGATCCTCTCCGTCGTGCCGGGCGGCGGGATTGGCACGCCGTGTCCGGCCCGGAGTTTGAACATTCAGCAGGGTCCCGGATTCGGGGCGCCCGTAGAAATTGCTGGTGTCTCTCCGTGGGTTGGCTTCCTGCGAGCAGACGCCTTCTCGTCCGGGAGCACCGGCAGGGACGAATCAGGACCATCCGCAATCTGGCGGTTGCAGGCTGCGTTCCCGGACACGGCGACCTCGTCAGGAACCTGCGAGGCAAGGAGTTCATGACAGGTGGCACCGGCCGACAGAGGTGTCCGGTCAGCATCGGTCTCCATCCTGGTGCATGCCGCCCCGGTCCGGCCAATCTGGTCGGCGCCCCTCCGTCGGAATGCGCTGGCGTGTCGGCACGCGCCGAACAATGGACAACGTCAGACTCGATGCAGTGGCGGCATGCTCGGTGCCCGGGCCGTGCATGCCAGTGGCAAAGGACAACACAGTCGTGACTGATTCGACCGTCAGGCACGCGCGATGCCCCTGAACCGCACGAGTGCGCTGCGCGCGGGCCGGCACGGAGCCGCCGCTGCCAGGGTCCGAATCGGTCGCCATCGCGCCATGAATCCCGGGCCCGGAGGAAACACGATTCAGCTGCCAAACCGGGTGAACGGATTGCAGCAGGATCCGCTCGCACGGGTGGATCGGCCACGATACAAGTTCAGTCGGCAAATGCCCGAGGGATGGAACGCTTGCTCTCGGGAGAACAGCGCGGGATATCCTCCAGATCCGTGGTTCAGTGCCGGGGCCAAGCCCGGATTGGGGGACTGCACCCCGGTAACCGGGTCGCTTGTTCGGGATCAGCGCGGAGTACAGTGTGGAGCGTCAGCCCTGTCTGACTTCGCTGGCGCGCATTTGGCGGTACCGTTGCGGTGGCGCGCCGTATTTCTTCTTGAACCAGCGCGAGAAATGGCTGCTGTCAGAGAAGCCGCATTCGAACGCGATTTCGGCGATGCTCCGCGTCGTGTTCAACAATCGCCAGCGTGCGTGCTGAAGTCTCATCTCGCGCCACAGGGCCAGGGGCGACTTCTCGGTGTGGCGCTTGAGGGCACGCTCCAACTGCAGCACCGTGGATCCGATTTCGCTGGCCAACTCGTGGACTTTCATGGGCGTTCCAAGGTTGGACGCATGATGCGCACGGCCTGCTCGACTCTCCAGTCTCCGCAATCTTCGAAATCCTGATCCGGCATCCGTGCAATGTGGTGGGCGCTTCTGTGTTCGTCTACAACCAGGGCGGTCAGGCCCTTCATTCCTCGTGACTTGCCGCAACGCGCGCACAGGATATCAACCGCCAGATCAATGGCCGCGGTGCCTCCGGGACAGGTGATGAAGGGACCGTCCTTCGCGTAGATTTCGTTGACTACGGGAATGGAATCCGGATAGCGGGAGGTGAATTCCCGTTGATGATGGATATGAATCGCGCAACGCCGACCCCTCATGAGTCCGGCTTCGGCAAGGACAAAGCTACCCGTGCAAAGGCCGATGATCTCCTTTCCTGCATCAGCCGCCAGACGAAGGAAGTCGAGAGTTTCGGGAGGAATCCGGTCCATGGAAGACAGGAGGCCGCCGACAACAGTGACGTAGTCATAGCGACCGGGATCCGCCAAAGGTCCCCACGGCAAGATCTCCAGGCCGCAACTGGAACGGATGGGTTCGTCTGTCGCCGACAGGCACGTCCAGCGGCAATAGACCTGCCGACTTTGGTCTGCCTCGTCTGCGGCATGTCGCACGGCGTCGATGAAACCGGCAAGGGGAAGCAGCGTGAAATCGGGTGAAAGCAGGAAAGCGACGGACAGGTCGGCATTGCCCCCGATCGCTGCGGCGCCAGCTTCCCCCGATCTGAATCCCTGTCCCGACATGCGACGACTCATGGATTCCATTCTTCCAAGTGATCGTTCCATCCTATACATGGGTGCAAGGGGATGCGAACATGAGCGCTTGTTGTCTTGAGGATTCTGCCCATGCGCTGGGAGAGATCCCTGACGGTGGTCGGGGCACATGCCGAGGGCGAGATCGGTCGCGTGGTGACAGGCGGCATACTGGATATTCCGGGGTCTTCGATGCTCGAGAAGCTCTCTTTCCTCAATCGAGAGAGGGACGATCTGCGCAAGTTCTGCCTGTTCGAGCCCCGCGGATGCGCTCAAATGACAACGAATCTCCTGTTGCCTCCGGTGGTTCCCGGCGCGGACGCGGCGTTCATTCCCATGCAGGCCGATGGCAGCCACGCCATGTCCGGATCGAACGCCATGTGCGTGGTTACCGTGCTTCTCGAGACCGGCATCCTTGCCATGATGGAGCCGGAGACACATGTCGTGCTGGATACCGCTGCGGGTATCGTCAGGGCATGTGCGACCTGTCGTGCGGGTCGGGTCGAGAAGGTCGCCCTCGACTTCTTTCCAAGTTTCTGCGAGCACCTCGATCACACGCTCGAATTGCAGGGATACGGTACCATCGAGGTCGACGTCGCCTTCGGCGGTGTCTACTACGTGATCCTCCGGGCTGCGGATCTCGGCATCGAAATTGGCCCTTCGACGTCCCGGGAACTGGTGGAAGTCGGCAACCTGGTCAAGTCCGCCGCCCTGCAGCAGATTTCCGTACGCCACCCTGAAACGCCGGACTTCAACTGTATCGAGTTCGTCATGTTCACGGGCGAAGTCGATCGCGATCGAGGCATCTTCCAGAATGCCACGGTCATGCCGCCTGGCCGTATGGACCGTTCGCCATGCGGCACCGGCACTGCTGCCCGCCTCGCTGTCATGCACGCCCGAGGCGAGGCACAGATCGGCCGCCGGTACGAAATGGTCTCCACGATCAACAGCAGATTTGACGCGGAGATTCTCGGCGTCACTCGCGTTGGCGAGCGTGCAGCGGTCTTGCCCCGAATTTCCGGCCGAGCCTGGATCTACGGGATCCACCAGCTCGGCTGTGACCCAAGCGACCCGTTCAGAGCGGGATTTACCCTGGCGGATACCTGGGGCACGGGAATGCGGCACGAACTCCCGACCCTGCAAATTCCGAAAGATGAATAGACCGAAGGCGGTGCCCGATTTCGACTGCGTGATCGCCAGGTTCCCGGAGCCTGACCTTGGTCGGGGATCCGGTTCGCCCTGACACCGCTGGCGAAGGAATGGCGCTGGTGCGAGGCCCGACGCGGCCGCAGACTTGCTTTCCAATCTGCCGATTGTGGCTCGAAACCAGCACCGGCGGCGCTCAGTTCCGTCGGACCGTTCCATCACGGCTTGCACGTCCGGTCCAATCCGATGACAAACCCCGAGGCGACGGTGGCGCAGCGATTGGCCACATAGTCGATCAAATCGACAGGGAACGAAGTCATCATTGGCTCGATGTGGTCAAGATCCACTTGCGCGCGTCGCACCGTGCCGGATTTCTCGAGATGGTTGCCGGGCGCCGCGAATGCAGCTTGCCGCATCCGAAGGAACAGCGGCGAGTTGACCTTCCCTTGCAGGAACGATGAACGGGATCGAACCGCCGGCAGATCGATCTCGCCGTGAATTCCGTCGGGCACGACACCGAGGAGCCCCGGGTCCGGGACGGTCTTGCCATTGACTTCGGCCGCCTCGCGCAGACCCCCGGAATGCCGGGCAGGCATCCACCGTCTGCATGGCATCGAAGAACCGTCCAGCCCGTCGCACCGGATTTCCGGTGATTCGGCAGCCCGGGGGCGCGGCGAAGGATCTTGCGGGAACCGTCAGGGCAGCGGTTCGATCTGCGCAACGCGAGCGGCAATTCGTTCAGGCAACCCAGAAAGCCTTCTCCAGATCCTCGAAGTCGGAGGGAGGGCCCGCAAACTTGTTGCGTCCGAGTTCGAGGACATAGACGAAGTCTGCGATGCGCAGCGCCTGTCGGATTTCCTGATCGACCAGGAGGATGGTCAAGCCGTCCCGATCTCGCAAGTCCACGAGCATCCGGTAGACCTCCTCGGCAAGCATCTTCGAAAGACCCGCAGTCGGCTCATCGACCAGAAGCACCCGGGGCTCGGACATCAAGGTTCGACCGATCTCGACCATGCGCTGCTGGCCCCCGGACAGTTCTCCGGTGGCCTGTCTCCGCTTGTCCCGCAGGATCGGAAACCGCACGAAGTTCTCCTCGATTTTCTGCCGAACGAGGTTTCGGTCCCCCCGGTAGGTCCAGCCGCCAAGCTCGAGGTTCTCCTCCACGGTCATGTCGCGGAAGATCCCCGGCTGCTGGGGAATGTAGGCGAGGCCCTTGAGGATTCGCCGGTGCGGGGGGATGCGCAGGATACTTTCCCCATCGAGCAGGATGTCGCCTTCATTCGGTCGAAGGAATCCGTAGATCGCCTTCAGAACCGTTGACTTGCCTACGCCGTTGGCGCCGAGGATCGCGGTGATTTGCCGGGGCCTGGCGTCGAGGGTCAGGTCCTGCAGGATGTTGAGGTCCCTGTAGTAGCCGACATGGAGATTTCTTACTTCAAGCATGATTACGGGCCTGCGGACCCCGTCCCCGACTGGTCTTCCTCCTCTCCGAGATAGGCCTCGATCACGGCGGGATCGTTCTTGACCATCGCGGGATCCCCATCGGCGATGAGGCTCCCGTAGTCAAGGACCAGGAGACGGCGGCAGAGCGTGAAGATGGAATCCATCTGGTGACTGATCAGGATGATGGCCTTGCCTTCGTCGTTTGCGCGGTGAATGTATCGGTAGATGATCTCCATCAGTTTCGGGTGAACACCGGCAAAGGGCTCGTCGAGCACAATGATCTCCGGGTCGAGCATGAGCAGGCGGCCCAGTTCCAGCAGCTTCTGCTGCCCGCCGGACAGCGCTCTCCCGTACTCGTTCCGGAGATGGTCCAGGGTCAGGAACTCGAGGACTTCCATCGCATGCGCACGGAAATCCGCCTGGCTCCTGCCCGGATTCATGGCCAGCGCCGGCACGTAGAGGTTCTCGAGCACGGTCATGCGCCGGAAGGCGCGGGTCACCTGGAATGTACGGCCGAGTCCGGCCTTTGCCACCTCGAAGGGCGGAAGGTGGTCGATACGCGTGTCGTTCAGATAGACCGTTCCGCTCGACGGTTTTATTACGCCGTCCAGCACATTGGTCAGGGTGGTCTTGCCTGCGCCATTCGGACCGATCAGGCCGATCAGCTCCGCGCCTTGTACCTGGAAGCTGACTCCCTTCAGTACATGCAGGCCGCCGAAGCTCTTCCTGATGCCATTGACCCGCAACTCGATTACTTCGTGGCCACCTCTTCGCCGGACACCGCAACCGGTGCGGTTCGCTTGGCCACGGTTTCCCTGGCAACGCCAGAACGTGTGCACCACTCGATGAGCGGGAAGAGAAGGCCGTTTCGCTGGAATCGCAGCGTCAGCATGACGAGCGCTCCGAAGAACACGAGCCGCCAGACCGTCATGTCGATCGTGACCGAGCCGATCGTGAAGCTGTTCCTCAGGAACTCGAGCAGGAAGTAGAGCACCATCGCCCCGACCGCAGCGGCAACAATGCTCTCGAGCCCACCGATGACCGCCATGGCGACGATCAGCGCCATCTGGAGGATGATGAGAATATTCGGGGTGATGATGCCGATGTAGTGTGCCTGAACGGCGCCCGCCGCCGCGGCGATCATCGACGTCACGACAAACACGTAAACCTTGTACCGCACCGTGTCGACGCCGAGGGCGGCGGCGGCGTCCTCGTCCTCGCGAAGGGATCTCAGGAACAGCCCGAAGCGGGATCGCTCCAAATTCCGCATGATTCCGATGCAGCCGAGGAACAGCGCGAGCATCACGTAATACGTCGGAAGCTTGTCCGCCGCGTCGAAGCTCGCGCCGAAGATCGAAATGCCGTCGGGAAAGAGGGGATCGAGTGTGAGGCCCGCCTGGCCGCGGGTGACGTTGATTTCGGCGCTGAGCACGGCGCGGAGGATCTCTGAGAACCCGAGGGTGAACAAGGCGAGATAGGCGGCCCTCAGGCGCAGTACGAGCCGACCGATCAACCAGCCAAACAGGCCCCCGGCGAGTATGCCGAACAGGATTCCGAACCAGAGGGGGGGCTGGGTGACAATTACGTCGCCGACCCAGGCCTCCCGCGCGGTGTCGAGGCAGCTATGGGGTGTGGCGCTGACACCGATGGGGTCCAGCACCACCAGATGCCAGGTGCCGAGAGCGATCTCGAAGCAGGTCTCCGTTGCCGCACTGGTCAGGTAGATATAATTGTTGAAGAGACCGGTCGTGTATGCGCCGAGCGCCATGAACGCCATGTGACCAAAGGAAAACTGACCCGCGTAGCCCGCCAGAAGCGTCCAGCTCGACGCCAGAATTGCGTAGAAGACGGCGGTAATCCAAAGGTGCATGATGTAGTCGTAGTCCGACGCCCAGTACACCAGGGGAAAGGTGGCGAGAAGGACGAGCGCGACCCCGCTGGAGAATGCCGGTACATGGCGTCGCATGGCGCGGCTATTCCTTGCGTCCGAACAGTCCGGTCGGTTTCAACAGGAGTGTCAAGGTCAGGATGATCATTTCGTAAGCCGGAATGTAGGAAGCCGCGCGCTGGGGGTCCGGGATGCATCCCGTGCCGGCCGCTTCCACCAGCCCGACGATGATACCGCCGCCAAAGGCTCCCGGCAGTGACCCCAAGCCGCCGAGCACGACGATAACGAACGACCGCAGCGCGGGGAGCATGCCTACCTGGGGAACCCAGGAAAAGGCCTGGACCAACACGGCGCCGGACAGTCCGGCGAGCATTCCGCCCAGGGCGAAGGCCAGCGTGTTCATATGGTTGGGATCGATGCCGGTTACGGCGGCCGCCTGCCGGTCATGGCTGACAGCTCTCAACGCCTTTCCCCACCAGGTGCGATAGAGAAAGAAGAGCAGCGCGAGGAGGACCAGGATGGAAATGACCGCGGCCGTGAAACGGGGGTTGGAAATCGACACGGTGTCGAACAGCGTCAGGTTCGCCTTACTCGTCTTGATGAGCCAGGGGTCCTCGCGACCCGGAAGCCTGATGATCGGAAAGTCGAAGAAACGCCGGGCTTTTACCGGACTGGCGCCGGCCATCGCCTGGACAGAGTACTGCAGAAAGAAGGCCAACCCGAAGGTCACGAGCACCGCGTACTCGATGGGTCGTTCGACGCGCCCGTCATACATGGGCGTGAGGAAGATTCGCTCGAAGACGCCGCCGATGAAGAAGGTTATCGCGCAGGCAGCCAGCACGGCCACTACCGGCGGCAAGCCCGGCAACCAGACTTCGGAGACGAAATAGACCGCCATTCCGCCGACCATGTAGAACTCGCCATGGGCGAATTTGACCACCCGCAAGATGGAGAAGATCAGCGCGAGCCCCATGGCCATGAGGCCATAGATCGTCCCCATGACCAGGCCGTTGGCAATCTGCGATGATACGAGGGCGCTGTTCGTCACGCAGGCGTTGTCCGGATCCGCGATGGCAACCGCGCCGGCCAGGATCGCAAGCGTGCCGGCTGCGGAAAGAAGCACCCACCGTTTGGTCGACGCCGGTGCGAGGTACCACAACGGAACGAGGCCCAGGGGGCCCGAGGCTGCTCCGACGAACGCGCCGGTGAGCGACGCATTCGAGATGTCCAGATCCCTCTTCAGATACACTCTCGGGGTTACTACCCCGCCGACGACGGCCCAGGCGATCATCCACAGTACGACGGTCCAGAAGAGGAGGGGCAGTTCCATTGGCTGACCGATCTGCTGCGCGGCCATTCAGCCCGGAGTCGAAACGTCTGGGCAAACCGCCACGGTGCAAGGCGGAGGGGTCCACGGGACTTCTGCTCCCTCCGCCCCGACCTCAGGCCTACTGGTTCACGAACATCGCCTTGCCGGTCTTGTAGGTTTCCGGAAACACGATGTGAGCATCGCCGGCCTTCTGACCTTCCTCCTGATACTGGAAGATCATCAATGCCGGGTCGAGGAATTGATGCCAGAACTTGTCTTCCACGCCTGCAGCAGCGGTATCGTTGCCCTGGCCGTAGGGGAAGGAGATCCTTCCCAGGGCTCCGTCGTACTCGATCGCCTCAAGCGCCTCGATGATGGCCGAACCGTCGGCGCTCTCGGCTTTCTCGATTGCCGCTGCAAGAATGCCGATTGCGTCATATGCCTCTATGGCGTAGCTCTCGACCGCGTCCTTGCCGGTGCGTTCCTTGTATGTTGCGGCGAAGTCCCTGGCTGCATCGTTGTACAACGCCTCGGGCAGTCCGAATTGACCGACGAAACAGTAATTTCCGTCCGGGACGTTCCTCCAGAAAGACGCGCTCTCCGCGGCGATGATGTCGCAGACGAAGGGCAGGTCGCCCGGCCCGATGCCATTCTCGGCCGCCTGCTGCTCGAAGTTGAGCGATGCCTCTCCCGTCAGAAGCACGATGATGGCGTCCGGATTCTCCGCCTTCACCCGCTGGATGATGCCCGAGAAGTCCTGTGTGCCGATATCCACGGCAAAGGTCGTGGCTGCGAGACCTGCTGACTCCAGACCCATTCGGGTCTCTTCCGCTGCGGGGATTCCGTAGTCCGTGTTCTCGGTGACGATCACCGCCCTGCTGGCTCCGGGAATGCCCGCCACAAACTTCCAGTAAATCGCCGACGCCTCGGAACTCAACGGGGCAACCCGAAAAATCTCTGGCATCTTGCTCGCCGTGATCTGGTCATTCCAGGTCGAGGCGAAGACGACGGGCACGCCCTTGTCGTGCGCCACCTCCTTGGCCGCGATACCGACAGAACTGTGATAGCCCCCGGCGATGGCCAGCACGTTGTCCTGGCCGATGAGCTTTTCGAACAGGGCCGTTCCCTTCTCCGGGAGACCCTCGGTGTCGCCGATGATCAGCTCCACCTCGCAGCCGAGTACACCGCCCATGGCGTTGATCGCCTCGACGGCAATCAGCATGGCATCTCGCTGCGCTTCGCCTCCGGTAACCGAGCCGGGGGCGGACAAAGGGGCGATTCCGCCCAACGTCACCGGACAGTCGATGGCAAACGCCGGGGCACTGAGTACCGAGACGCTCGCGGCGACAACGGCGGATCTTATCAATATCTTCATGTCAAAAGCCTTCTCTTCAATGGGGTTCTGTTCCTGTCGGCTGGCCCGGCCGGCGGATCGAACGGGAGCTGCGCGCACTTCCGACACCTCGCCGGTGTCGACAATTCGCCGGTTGCTGGATGATGCGGCGGAAATCCGCGGCGACTTTGCGTGGTCACGCATTCTGATCTTCCGTGAGAGCAAGTCGGATGACTATCCGCGATGCGGGCGTGAGGATCGAAGAAGGCGAGGACATGAATTGCCGCCGAGAGCTGGTCGTCGAAGGCTGGAGTTCGCATTGCGAATTTCAACCTCGAAGACAGCAGACCGGTTCGCGGTGTCCGGGCATGGACTCGTCGAGGGCCCGGGCGCCGCGGCCGGAGCCACGACTCCGGCCGGAACGACAGGTTCCCGCAGCCGTTGGATCATTTGGAGAAATGGTTTCCATGCCTCCGAACTTCGAGCACCGACGCTGATTGAAAGCGCATTGCGCTCTCAGGCTTCAAGCTACGCGCGCCGAACCAGCATGTATTGAACAAAACCCTCTATTCGATGAACGGAACCATCACCCGGTCCGTATGGCACCAAATTGCTGCGGGAGACTCGAACATGTCCTTCGGCGCGGCAGGCCACAAGCCTTCACTAACCGAGCGCGAACCTACGGTCTGGGACCGCAATAGTTCGCATGGGTCGGAATTCACGGGATCGCGGGTTTCGCATGGTTGGCAGGCCGCGGCGCTACAGCGGGACGTGCCGGCCAGCATGAGAAGCCTTCCGAACAATTGCGGAGCAGGAACGAGAGCCAGCGAACGCCGGTCGTCGACGGGATGACGGGTTCATCCTGCGGGGGGCCCAAGAGCGAGCAAGGGTTCGCGTGCGCAACCGTGCCTATACGTCTCGCCCAAGCGACCATTGCCGGTTGCTGGTTCCGGTTGCCCTCGGTTGAACGGTTGCGCGGGCGAGCGCACCGTGCCAGGAACGGACATTCGCCCCCGATCTCGCCTCCGGGCAAAGCGACGGCACGTGGCATAGTGCGGAATCATCGTTCCGACTCTGGCCCGTAAGCGACCCATTGCCCCCCTCTGGGTGGTTCGTGTGTATTTCGTGCGGGGATGATTTCGGGGCTTGACGTCACCGGATTGCGGGCATTTGGCGGGCGTGTCCGGGGGTCTGGACTCAAGTGTCGGGATGGATTTCACTTGCCTTCATGGATCGGATTGTTCGGGGCCGGCGCATCGGGCCGGCGGAGTTGTCGGAGATTCGGGCGCTGTTGTCGGCGCACCCGGAGTGGGGTCGTTCGCGGCTTTCGGTTGCGCTTTGCGAGCTCTGGAACTGGCGAGACGGCACCGGTCGGCTGAAGGACATTGCGGCGCGCTCGCTGCTTCGGAAGCCTTCGGAGGCCGATCTGATCCGGATTTCTGCGCGGCGTTTTGCGGGTCGAGGGAGTCGTCGGCGCAGCGCGTCGGAGCGAGTGGGGCTGGAGGTTGACTGGTCGGTATCGGAGGCGTATTCGGGGCCGCTTTCGGCGCTGCAGCCGGTATCGGTGTCGGTTGCGGCGGGCTCGGATCGGCAGCTTCTGTACGCGGATCTGGAGCGGTTCCACTATCTAGAGTCTGCCGAAAAACCCCCTTTTTGGAGTTTGAGCCGGCTTCTGCCGTCAAGTTTGATCGCGACCTGACTGGTGAATACAGGGTCAAGTTGACCTGGTCAGCTACATTCGGGGGTGAACGGCGGACGGGCGGGGATTTTGGCGCCCATATTGCTGATTTCTGGAAGTATCGGGCATGGAGAGCCGCCGGCAGCCCGGACCGGGCTGCGCTGGCGCGGTTTCCTGATGCCGTCAGGCAGCGGTTCGTTGCAGGAACTTGAGCCGTGCGCGTTCCTGTGCTCGGATCAACAGACCGACACGGAGCACATTTGCAGCGAGGATGGACAAGGCGACCGTGCGGGCGAAGCCGGCCTTGCCATGGGTGCGCACCCGGTCCAGGCCGCGCTGCTCGAGATTGTTGATCGCCGACTCGACGGCGGGATGCTGCTGGCGCGCCAGGACGAAGTCCGGCTGTGCCTCGTGTTCGCGGCGGCTGGCGGGCAGGCGGCCCTTGGCGGGCATGGCGTTGAGTTCCAGCCGGTCGCCGAGGGCGGCCTGGTTTTGCGGGCTGTGAAAGCCGCGGTCGAAGCTGCAGGCGACGAGTTCCGGGAAGCGCTCCCGCGTGGCCTCGATGACGGGAACCGCGGCATCGGTGTCGCTGCCCTCCCACAGGATCCGGTGCTCGAGGATGTGGTCCTCGACGATCGCGACGGGAACGCCCAGCTCCACGGGGGCGCCTGCCTTCCCCTTGCTGATCCACCGCGTATGTTCCTCGAAGACCGAAAGGACCTTCTCCTTCTGAGGGATCACCTCCCCCTGCAGGATCCTCCGGTCCGTCTGGTCGATCTGGCGCTTCGTATGCGCGATGTACCGGTCGAGTTCCTCGAGCTCCTCCGGCCGGGCGCCCCGCTCCAGCAGGTTGGCCCGCGTGGCCTCCGCCTTCGCCAGCAGTTCCTCGCACTTGGCCAGGAACGCGTCGATGTCCTCCCGCCAGGCCTCCGAGCGCCGGGTGTTCGCCACCCGCTGATACAGCCGCCGGAGCGTCACCGCATGATGCTTGGCCTGACGCCAACCTGACAGGTTCCATTCGTCCGCCAGCGCGGCCGCGATCCGTACCATCACCCGGGCTGCGTCCCAGAGCAAGTTGCGGTCGGTGGGATAATGGACATCCGTCTCGACGACAAAGCTGTCGCACCGGCCCGCCAGCCGCTCGCCGACGTCGTGGTCGCAAAGGCTGTGGCCGTGCCGCACCACCAGCTCGTTGATGTCTCGCAGCGTGTCCTCGTCCAGCAGCGAGACATTCCGAATCACATGGTCATAGGAATACGTCACCGGTTCCAACTCGCTGTGCCCGAGCAACTGGCGCAGCACCACGTGCGTGTTCCCGAAGCCGGTCGAAGTCGCAGCCAAGTCCTTGCTTCAGCACCGCGAGCACGAGAACCGTCCACAGTTCCATCCCCGGACGGCCGACCTTCAGATCGCGATCTTCCCCGAACCGGTCCAGCAGAAGCTCGAAAATCGCCTCCTGCAGCGCCTCATTCAAAATCAGGCCCTGCAGGCCAAGCAGGATCGCCGGGATGTCGTCCCGCGACTTCACGTCAATCTGGATCCCGCCGATCTCCGCCCGGCCGAGCATCGGCTCAAAACGCCCCAGCTTCCGCATCGCAAACTCCCACGCGAAGATCCCGGAATCCGCAGCGCGCCACTCTGGACAACTGCCCGGAAGCACACCGCGATCCGCTTCCCAGGATACGATCTAAGTATTTGTACCGTATAACGATAAAGGCTGCAGGAGAAACCCCGGGAACGCCCCGTTCACCCTCGGAACAACCGGATACCGGACCGTCCCGCCAGGTCTCTGATTGCTCGCAACGTGTCCTCGTCCAGTAGCGAGACATCCCGCTGCACCGTGTCGCAGGAATACTCAACCGGGTCATACTCGCCGTGCCCGAGCAACTGGCGCAGCACCAGGTGCGTGTTGGCGTGTTCCCGAAGCCGGTCGAAGTCGCAGCCAAGTCCCCGCTTCAGCACGCCAAGCACGAAAATCGTCCACAGGGATACCCCCGGACCGACAGAACCCCGATTGCCGTCACCCCCGATCCGCTCCTCCAGGAGCCGGAATACCGCTTACCGCAGTTCGACTTTCAAGTACACGTCCCGCAGGCAGCCCAGGAGCTTGGGAATGTCGTCTCGAGACCTTGCGTCAATCCACACATCCCCGGCCCTCAACCCCTCCTGTCCCGGATCAAAGCGTCGCAGCTTCTTCATACCGAACTCCTTTGCGAAGATTCCGGAAAATTGAACGCGCCACGGGCACAAGGACTATGCTGCAAGAGCAATGTCGAAAGCGCCCGGCCTCCGATACCGGCACTTTAACTTATTGCCACAACGGGCGAATGGATGACAAAAGGCCAGCCCAGTCTCAGACTTCCTGACCTCGAACTCGAGAGAGTGTCATGTTTTTGCACCCGCGAAGTGGGGCTCGGCGATTTTTCCGGGTAGTTCATAGACCATGTGCATGTTGGTACCGGGGAAGACGGTCCGTGTCTGGTTGAGTTCTTCGAGGAGGCTTGCGATGGCGTTGTCGCCGGCATCGCTGGCGGTGCCGAGTATGCGAACGCGGAGGATGCCGTTGCCGTGCTCCGGGATGACGTCGGCGTCGGCCCGTAGAAGTGCGCGCAAGTGCCGGCGGGGGCGCTGGATCTTGCCCTGGGTCTGGGCAACGGCGGGCATCATGCGGGTTTCAGCGCGGTAGGCGATCATGCGGATTATATCGAGGAGGAGTTTCTCGCCTTCGGGGAGCGCGTCGAGTGCCTCGTTCGTGTCGAGTTCGGCGACCGCGATATGTCGCGGTGTATCGCGGCGCTGCAGCTTGAGGGCTTCACGCTCGGCGTCGAGAGCGTCGCTTTGGGCCTGCAGGCGCCGGACGGCCTCTTCGGCTTCGCGGGTCGGGGTTCCCCTGGACAGGTCGGCGATCCGGTTGCGCAGGGTGCCAAGGCGCTGCCGGAAGCGCTGGACATTGCGGTCGATTGCGCGCCAGCGCGGGTTGACGATGCGGGCGTCGGGATCCTGTGCTTCCAAACCGTGGACCGCCAGCGCGTCGAGATTGAACTCCTCGCGCATGTATTTGAAGAAGTTCTCCTGCGACCATCGGGAGAACAGGGCGCTGGCGGCCCGCTCCATGGGCATGCGGGGGTCGGTGGTGATGAGGGGCACCTGGCGGCCATTCTCCAGCAGGCGCCGGATCTGGCGGACTTCGGGCCCCTTGCTCAGGATCACGCTCTTCTCGGCGAGGCGGACGGTGGCGCTGCGGGTGCTTCCCGGCCCGTGGATGGGCACCGTGACGGTGCGGAAGTCCGCCTCCGGCCAGGCCTCCCCCTTGAAGCCCTTGTGCCAGGTGATCACAGCAACCCCGCGCCGGGCGAGGCGCCGGAACAGGGCAGGGCTCCAGCCTTCCCGGTCGAAGACCAGCGTCAGGGCGGGCTCGCCGGCGTCCGGGACGGTGAGGTCCGGTGCATCCGGGCCCAGCATGCCCAGTTTCTCCAGCGCGGGCAGGATGTCCTTCTCCAGCGCGTGGGTCATGGTCGGATCCAGCGCCTTGTTCAGGCACAGGAACGGCTTGCCGCCGAGCGCGTTGATCCAGTAGCTCGTGGAGGCAGGCAGGCAGAGTTTCTGGCGCGCCACGTAATGCTTGGGCAATTTTCCCTTGCGGCCGGAATACACCTTGACGTGGCCATCCACCGACAGGGTCGCACACACGTCCGGTTCTTCCGCCATCCATCCCGCGGCCAGGGAAGCTTGCCAGTCCCGCACCCGTTGCACGTCTCGCCCCAACGCCTTGATCTTGCCCCGCAGCGTCTTCACCTCCGGGCAGCGGTCCAGGCCCAGGATGGCGCCCCATTCCCCGGGCGCCTGGTGCCGCAGTGCCTCCGGATTGCGCACCCGGGCCAGGGTGAGGAAGGCCAGGAACAGCAGAACCGTGGTCAAACCGTAGTATCCCTTGGGCAGCGACAGGAACTCCCGCGCGCGGTCCAGAAGCCCCTCCTTGAGCAGCATCGGCAGCCCGGCCAGCACGCCGCCGCCGGCAACCGCCGACAGCGGCTCCGCAAACTGCGGCCGCATCTCCGTCAGATGTCCCGTTGCCGCCAGCATCCGCCCCGCCGTGTCCCGGGTGCCCCGACCCATCGGCGCCTCGCGGTCGCGTGCGTCCCGTTCGCTCCGCTCCACCCTCGGCTCCGGCGCTGCCGCCGCCTGTGGCTCCGTCGACGCGACCACCGGCGGCTCCAGCACTGCCGTCGCCTGCGGCTCCGTCGACGCTGTCGCCTGCGCCGGCACGGCCCGGTTCGGCGTCCCCCCTCTGATAACACCCGACCGGCGGTTGAGGCTGAACGTGCTCGGCCGGATCCCCAGCTTTCGCGCAACCGCCCGGCCGCTCAGCCCCGAGGCCAGAAGCCGCTCCGCCTCCCGCGCCGTCGCGGCGTCGATCGCGCTCGGCCCGCGCCTCCGTCGCGGCGTAAGAAAACCGGCCTCGCCCTGCCTCCGGAGCTGGTTCACTGCCCGCTGCACCGTCGAACGGTTCACGCCAAACGCCGCCGCCAGATCCCTGCGTAGCACACCGTGCTCGGCAAACCGCGCAATCCGCAGCTGTCGCGCTCGGTTGTCCGAAACTTCGTGGGAATCGAACGGCGCCAGGTTGCTGAAGTAGACCCGCCGGCCGTCCTCGACCGCGTGCGAAAAGCAGGATTCGCCGATCTGGATCGCCTCGGCAGGAGGCATCGGAAGCGTGTTCAAGGGAGTCTCCACGGTCGATATCGGGTGCACAGTATTATAGCCACTCTCCGTAGATCGGTCAACCCCTCAAATGTCTCCTAACTGCTGGAAATCACGAGCAAAACGATCGCCAAGCCCGCCTTCAATTAGCGCACGAGGTCAGGAAGTCTGAGTCTATACGAGGCTCAAACTCCGCCCGACAGACAATCTCGTCGCAACAGCGCAAACTTCGCCCTCGGATCTAGAACCTAAATCATTGATCAGTATAACTCTTATCGGTTCTTGGGCAAGCACTATCTCCGGGTCTCGACCGCACAGCAGGACGCAGGCAGCCAGCGCCTTGCCATTCTCGAATATGCCCGCAAACACGGCTTTCAGATCGACGACTTCATCGAGGCAACGGCGCGAGGACAGCCCACGGAAAAGCGCCGCCGGCTCGACGAACGGATCGGGATTCTCCAACGTGGAGACCGCCTTGTCGTAAGCGAACTCTCCAGGCTCGGGCGCTCGGGCGCTCGCTCGGTCAGGTCGTCGTCGTTCTTGATGGCCTCGCAAGGGCGGGCGTCGCTTTCATCGCAATCAAGGAGAACATTCGCGTCGAGGGCAAGCAGGATATCCAGACCAGGGTCATGACCACGCTGTTCGCGCTGTTCGCCGAAGTCGAACGCGACCTCATCTCTGAGCGCACACGCGAAGGTCTTGCCAGAGCCAGGGCGTCAGGAAAAAGGCTCGGGCGACCGAAAGGATCGTTGGGTGTATCACGCCTGGAAGGAAAGGAGGACGAAATCCGCCAGTTCATCGAACTCGGCGTCTCCAGGACCGCGATCGCCAGAATTACAGGGGTTTCCCGATCAACCCTCTACAGTTTCATGGCCACTCGAGGCCTGAAATCCCGCCCTTAGCGTGTATTTCTACACGAATCTGGTTAGTTCCCTTGCAGGCACCTTAACTCATTGCCGGAACAAGCGAATTGATGCCAGAAAGCCAGCCCAGGCCATTCGAGGCTCGAACCACGCCCTGCGGGCGACCTGGTGGCAATAGCGCAATCTCCCCCCGCGGACTTGAAACCTAACTCATTGAAAGATATAACTCTTACCGGTTTGATGGCAAGCACAAGCTACCTGAAGCTTCCTGTTCCGTTCCAGCGAGGCGTCATGTCGCCCCAGGGCCGGAAGCAGCTTGGTCCCCATTCGATACCGCGCCGAGACGAAGACGACTCGCGCCTCGCCACCCGGTGTCCGGTTCACGCGTGCAATGCTTATGGCGTGTTCTTTTCAGCCGACCCTTAATCGTGGGTCGATGACAATGTACAACAAATCAACGATCAGGTTTGCCAGAACGACCGCAATCGACAGGACCAATACGCCGGCCAGGACGAGAGGATAGTCTTGAAACTGGGCCGCCTGAAGAATCAATCGCCCGGCTCCCGGCCAGCCAAAGACGGTCTCGATGATAGCGGCCCCCCCCAACAATACGCCAGTATACATGCCGATGATCGTTACAGCCGGTATCAGGGCATTGCGCAGTACGTGGAAGATGGTAATACGCCATTCCTTGACGCCTTTGGCACGCGCGGTCCATACGAAGTCCTCAACCATGACTTCAATCATGGAGGACCGGACGATACGTGCAACCGGCGGCATCAAGCCGATCCCGAGCGCGAACGCCGGCAAGACAAGATGCTCCAATCCCCCTCGCCCCGATACTGGCAAGATTCCCAAGTTGACCGAGAAGAGAAGAATGAGCAGCAGTCCGATCCAGTAATTCGGCATGGAGATCGCGAAATACGTTATAATACTGCCAATGTGATCGATGGCCGTATTGCGGTATACTGCACCGAGTATTCCCACGAGCAGACCGAGAGCCGTCGCGATCGCCATGCCAGCCAAGGCAAGCTCCGCGGTTGCTGGGACCCGCGCGATAACAAGTTCCATGGCTGGCACCTGATACTGAAACGACATGCCAAGATCGCCCCTCAGCGCGTTACGCAAGAACCGGCCATACTGAACCTGTAGCGGATCGTTGAGCCCGAATTTCTCGCGCATTTCCTCACGGAATTCCGGCGGGGCATGCTCGGGTATCAAGAGGTCGGTGGGATCACCCGGTGCCACGTGTAGAAGCGTGAATACTATGACGGACAGCGCAAAAATGACAACGACTGCCTGCGCGATCCGTACAACAATTGTGGCCATGTGCCAGGACCGTCAACAGGCCGTACGGTGCTGCCGACGGCTTGTACCAAGCCGTCGGCAGCTTCCTCTTATTTCATCACAACAGTGCGGTAATCCGGGATCTTCTGTGCATTTCCTTCGAAATGCTCGATTCGGTCGCTACGGTAACCATAGGTCGAACCCGGGAATACCAGGGGAATAAATGGCCCTCGCTCCCGCATCAGCGCCTCGGCCTCCTGGTACAACCGTGCCCGTTCAGCTTGATCCGTCGTTGCACGAGCTTCCCGGACCAGTTCAAGCGTTTCCTCGTCGGAGAAATTGTCGAGGAACGGGTTCGCGAGCAACCTGTCGCCCAGTGGCACGTCGGGATCGACTGGATAGCTTGCATACTCCTGCGTGTAAGTGTGCCACTCGCCACTCTTTCGATAGTTGAAGAACGGCCCGGCGGCCATCCGATTGAGCACCACGGTAATGCCCGCCGGCGCCATCTGTTGGGCCAGCGCCTCCTGGAACTGCGGCCAACGCGGATGGATGCCCGGTTTGAACGAGATCTCAATTTCCAGCCCATCGGCCAAACCCGCGTCCGCAAGCAGTTGCCGTGCCCTGTCCGGGTCGTACGGGATTGGTGCGAGATCCGGGTTGTGACCAAGTACACCCGGTGGAATGTTACCACCGGCCTGCAACGACCCACCACCGATCAATTCCGCCAGAAACTCGCGGTCAACGGCGTAGTTGAGGGCTTCGATTACACGCGGGTCATCCAGCGGCGGCCGACTGCCATTCAAGTGAATGTGGTACCAATTCGTCTCAATGACGAACTGGGTGGCGGTGTTCGGGTTTGCCTCCAGTTGCGGAATAAAGGCAGGATCAACCTGTTGGATCACGTCGATCTCACCGGCCAACAGGGCTGCCAACTGCGTCGCCGCCTCGGGAATGCTGCTGATCGTGATCCGTTCCACATCGCCCTTCGTCAGATGCTCCGGTCCGCCCCAATAGTCGGTGTTGCGAACAACGGTCGCAACCTGATTGCCGATGTCGTAGTTGTCCATCCGAAATGCTCCGGTGCCAAGGGGCTGATACCTCTCGCCCGCAAAAGCGCTCGGTGTCAGCATGGGCACCTCCGAGAGGTACGTAAAGATCGAACCCTTTGGCGCTTTTGTCTTTATCCGCACCTTGTGATCGTCGACGATTTCAACCTCATCGAGATCCGCCCACTGGAACGACTGAATCACCTTCTCTCTGCTCAGACGCTCGAGTGTAAACTTGACCGACTCGGCGCCAAAGGCGTCTCCGTTGCCAAACATGACGCCTTCCCGAAGGTCCAGCTCCAACGTCACCGGATCTATGAAACGCCAAGCTGTCGCCAAGCTCGGCTGCGGGCCTTCGGCCGTCTTTTCCATGAGACGGTCGTACAACAAGTAGCTCAACGAATACTGTGCAAAGTCCCAGTGGTTTTGAGGGTCGAGAGTCGCCTGATCACCAAACGCGAACTGACCAATTCTAAGGTGCTTCGCATCCTGCGACTGGGCCGGTGTAGCAAGTGTTAGCGCTACCGAGAAGCTCAAGAGACAGGCCGCGAAAAGGCCCTTGCCAACTTGCCCTCCCATATCGAAGTATCTTCCCATCGGACAAATCTCCCTTTCTATTCAAGTAGATATGACGATCGATTGTGCGCGGTCGTCGTTGCATACGTTCGGTTTCGCGGAAACGCCGAATATCCTGGCCGCATTCATACCGAGGATCCTCCGCTTCTGATCTTCGGAGATCCTGGCATATACCACTTTCGCTATTTGCGAGAAAACGTCGAGAAACTGAATATCGCTGCCGTAGAGAATCTGCCTGGCGCCAACTTTCTCGACGAAATACTCAATCTGGCCCAGAGATCCTCGGGACGCACAGAGTTCGAGATAAGCGTTCGCATGCCGCGCCGCGACCTCGACGGCCGCTCGGAACCCGGTCAACGTGCCGCCTGCGTGACCGAGAATGAAAGTTGCGTCTGGATAGTTGCCCACAACATCGGTCAGCAAGGCAGGACTGCACAAATGGCCCTGATGCTCATCGTCCCATGTGTGTATGAGCATTGGCAATCGGTGTTCATTCGCCACGGCGAAGATGCGGCCGTAGCGCTCGTCATTCAGCGGATACTCGTGGATCAGCGGGTAGAGCTTGATCCCGCACATGATATCCTTCTCATCCTCGAGCCAAGTCTGGACTTCCGCGTCCATACCCGCGGGATCCCTCGGATCGAGGACGAAGTAACCCATAAGGAGATCCGGGTGCTCTCGAACCGCTGCTGCGGTTCGCCTATTCCCTGCCCGTACATCACCGCCATAGAGGCTCAGGATCGAACTGATGCAACACCTGTCGACGCCCACGCGCCGCAAGGCACGTACGAGTGAATTGGTGTCTCGCGCAGGCCGATGCTGGCTGGCGATATGATCGATATGGGCGTGTACATCGAAGATGAAGACGTCATCAAGAACCTGCCCAGACTTGAAACGTGCTAGAATCGAACTTGCGTCCTGATCGCCGGGCATTTCGCTCATGGTCGAACCGTTACCATCGTATTGCCGAGAAGAGGTCTTGGGCGTTTCCACCTAGTATCCGCGCTCTTTCTTCCTCCGAGATTTCGGCGTAATGCAGACAGCCCAGTACAGCGGCAGGATTCAACAAAGGCATGCTGCTGCCAAATACCAATCTGCTTGCCCCAAAATGCCGACAAAGGTCCTCCAACCCCTCATGAACAAAGTAGCGTGAGAGCTCAATGGAGACATTTGGATATGCCCGGAGCAACGGATATATCCACCTGTTCGCACCGTACTCGGCTTCGATGAGAATGATCGGAAGCTCCGGAAAGGTGCGGCATGTCCAGTTGAGATCATCCCAGGTTATCTCTGCCCATGGAACAAGAACCGGGACGCGATGATCTTGCAGAATCGCAAATAGTTCACTGCAGTTAAGAGGGTGAACCGGGTAGTTATGCTGCTTCGGGAACAACCTTACTGCCTTCACACCGTGCGCCTGCATCCGCGGCAGCAATTCCTCGGGCGGCCCCGTCTCGTGACCGATGTCGGGCAAGGCTACCCACGCCGGTATCAACTTCTCCGCGCGCTGGGCCTCAGCGACGATCATTTGGTTGCCTTCGACCGGGTCGGCCTGAACGGCATAGGAATGGTAGGCAAGGACGCGGTCGATTCCGAAATACAGCGACTCGTCATCCAGGTCTTTATAATTTTCGAAACGCCGAATTGGAGCGCCCAGAAACGGCCCGATCGCGCAGTTCACGTCGATGATTCGGGCCAAAGCCGCGTTACCTCCTTGTTTCGACATTTGCGCCGTGTCGTTAGGGTAGCAGGTAGCGGGCATCTTTTGAAGCAGAGGTCAGATGAGTAGCCGCGCTTGCCATGGCCGTACCTCGCGCGACGAAGTGGACGCCGTCATACAGAGCCGTTTCCTCGTCGAGGTGGAGAAGGTGGTTCAGCGGTTTCGCGTAAAGCGGAGCTGGACGGCAAGACTTAGGAGCGAGTTCGTCCACGCTGTGGAGGAGGTGAGCTTTTCCGCGCGTCGCGGCGAAACCTTTGGATTAGTCGGAGAGTCAGGCTGCGGAAAGACAACGCTCGGTCGCATGCTGGTCGGCCTCAATCAACCGCTCGCAGGTCGCATCACCTTTGACGGCCACCCCGTAGTGTGGACGGACTCCGCGTGTCGAAAGAAATTTCGAACCGAGATGCAGATGGTGTTTCAGGACCCGTACAGCGCGCTCACACCAAACCTCACCGTCATGGCCAATATCGGCGAGGTTGCCCGCATTCATGGTGGCGGAACCAAGGAGGAAGTCGAGGCCCGCGTTCGTGAACTTGTCGATCTCGTCCATCTGAGGGACGAGATCATGTCGAAGTATCCGCATCAATTGAGTGGTGGGCAGCGTCAACGAGTCGCCATCGCACGCGCCCTCGCCGTGATGCCGAGTTTCCTGATTCTGGACGAGCCGTTCTCGGCTCTCGATGTGTCGACGCAAGCCCAGATCGTCAATCTTCTGTTGGAACTCCAGCAGAAGTTGGGCCTGACCTATTTGCTCATCAGCCACGACCTCAGGCTTGTCCAGCACATGAGCGATACGATCGGAGTAATGTACCTCGGGCGGCTGGTGGAGGTTCTGCCCGCAGCCGCGTTTCACAGGTGCACGCATCCCTATTCGAGAATGCTCTTGGCCGCGGTGCCGAACGCCGACCCGAACAGCGTGAGCGAAGACGTGCCTGTGCGGGGTGAACTCCCGAGTCCAATTCATCCCCCGTCGGGTTGCCCGTTCCATCCCCGATGCTGGCTTGCTGAAGACCAGTGCCGACAAGACCGACCCGGTTTGCGAACAATTGGTTCCGAGCACCTTGCGGCCTGCCACTTGGCAACTTCCAAATCGAACACCTAATGTCGGCGGAGCGCCGTCAAGTCGCCTACGGAATCATCTGGGTCATTATCGCAGTTCTGCTACTGGCGACGATGGACGCACTTCTGAAATGGATGGTGGCACGGTACCCAGTCCTGCAAATCATTTTCTTGCGGAATGTGATCGCGCTTCTTCCGGTTGCGGTCTACATCTGGCGGGGCCCGGGATGGGCGGCCATGCGCACGGACCGACTTCCGGCGCTCCTGGGCCGTTCGTTGCTCAGCTTGGTTGCGATGGCGCTCCTGACCTTGGCGCTTGGCCGCATGCAACTCGCCGAGGCCACGGCGGTGCTTTTCGTTGCGCCCTTGTTCGTCACCGCCCTCTCGATACCGCTCTTGGCCGAACACGTCGGGATCCGCCGTTGGGCGGCCGTTCTGTTCGGCTTTGCCGGTGTCCTGATCATGGTCCGCCCCGGCGCTGGCGTCCTCGGGTTCGGCGCGGTGTTGGCGCTCGGCTCGGCGTTGTTGTATGCACTTACCATGATTGCAATTCGATACCTCAGCCGCACGGAAAGCACGGCCGCAATCGTGGGCTACAATCAAATCGGTATTGCTGCCGTGACCGGCGCGTTCATGCCGATTCAATGGGTTACCCCGACACCAATTGACACCGCGCTCTTCGTGGCGCTTGGATTGCTCGGCGGGTTCGGCCAGCTGGCATTGACGAAGGCGTGCCGCCTAGCCCCGGTGTCGGTGCTGGCTCCGTTCGACTATACGTCGATGTTGTGGGCGGTTCTGCTGGGCTTTTGGATTTGGCGCGAGTTGCCGGATGCGTTCGTGATCGTCGGTGCCGTTATCGTTGCGGCCAGCGGTATCTACATTGTCCACCATGAAACGAGTCCTGACGTGGAACTGCACCGGGGGGATTCGCCCGACACGCATGGCGTGTCTCGTGTACGCTCGACGAAGGAGCCGTAGGGAGGAAACAAGAAATGCGATTTGAAGGAATTTACGTTGTCACGGCGACACCCATGCACGCGGATGAATCCGTGGATTTCGATACTGTCAGGCAGCACATGCGCTTTCTGGTCGAGAATGGAGTGCACGGCATTATCCCGTGCGGTAGCACTGGCGAAGGCGCCTTGCTCACGATCGACGAGAAGAAACAGATCCTTGAGACTGTCTTGGCGGAAGTAAACGGCCGCGTACCGGTTCTGGGATCACCCGGCATGCCCTCGACGCGCGACGCTCTCGAACTGTGTCAACACGCTGAACGTGCAGGGGCGCAAGGGGTCATGATGATCCCGCCCTACTATCACGTCCCCACACACGAGGAGGTCCTCACGCATTTCAGGACGATAGCGGATGCGGTCGACTTCGACATCATGGTGTACAATCAGGCCGTCAGTACGTTTATCGACTTGAGCCCGGAAGAGCTCGTGTCGCTCAATGCCAGTCATCCAAATATTTCGCACGTAAAAGAAAGCATCCGGAGTGACGTCGCCCGAACGCAGCAAATTGTACGTTTGAGTGAAGGCAGGATGATCGTCCATTCGGGCTTGGACGAGATTGTGTTCGAGCAGATTTGCGCTGGCGCACGCGGTTGGGTCTCGGCAACCGCCGGAGCACTACCCTCCGAATGTGTCGAGTTCTGGAACTTGCTCGAATCTCAGGAATGGTTGAAAGCGCGGGACCTTTACTACGACATGATCGACCTGATGGCGATGGTCGACGGGCGGGGGAAGCTGCCGCAATACATCAAGGCGTGCATGGACGAGATCGGCATCCCGTTCGGGCCGCCGCGGCGACCCCTCCTACCTGCCTCTGAAACGGAGCGACAAGAGCTCAGGAGACTTCTTAGGAAGGCGCATGCGGCTCCCGTGAGTTAAGGGCCGCCTGAACCGACTCCGGCTACTGCTATCGTGAGAAGCCTGATCCAAGCCTGCCGCAGTGGCGGACCCAAGTTCTTCATCGGCTTGGGGGGCGTTCTGGTATTGTTTCTGATGGCAACCGTCGGCCCCTCGCTGGCGCCCTATGACCCCTATGCCCAGGACCTGACGCGCGCCTTCATGCCACCCGAGCTCACGCGTGACGGGAACTTCCCACACCTCCTGGGAACGGATGTCCTTGGACGTGACATCTTCAGTCGCATCATTCTCGGGTCGCGCGTCTCGTTCACCGTCGGTGTAGTTGCAGTCGTGGTCTGCGGCATCGTAGGGATCGCCGTAGGGATGATCGCCGGATTTCGTGGCGGTGTCACCGATTCGATCATCATGCGGATCGTCGATGTTCAATTGGCGTTACCTTATCTGCTCATCGGCGTGGCGATTCTGGCAATTCTCGGACAGAGCCTGCTGAACGTTATCCTGGTTTTGGCGATCGCGGGCTGGGTGGTTTACGGACGCGTCGTGCGCGCCGAAGTGAGGAAGATCATGGTGCTCCCCTACATCGACGTGGCGCGGGTCCTGGGGATCGGCACGGTATCCCTATTGTGGCGGCACATCTTGCCATCGGTCATCCCGACCATTCTGGTCATCTCGACGTTGCAGGTTGCGACGATGATACTTTTCGAGGCCGCCCTCAGCTTCATCGGCCTTGGCTTGCCGCCTCCATTGCCTACGTGGGGCTCAATGATGGGCGAAGGCCGTTTGTATATTTCGTTCGCCTGGTGGCAGGTGACGTTCCCTGGCCTCTTCATCGCCGCAAGCGTGATCTCGCTGAATCTCCTGGGCGAAGGACTGCGCGAGGCCCTTCACTACCGGGGCGTGGACCATGCCATCCCGCAGTAGCGTAACGAACGCTCCTCCGCTACTGCTTGACGTGAAGGACATGCACACGAAGTTCTTTACGTCCGTCGGGGTCGTACATGCCGTGCGGGGTGTCACTTTCGGGCTTCGCGAAGGAGAAATCCTGGGTCTGGTCGGGGAATCAGGCTGCGGCAAGTCCGTAACAGCACGGTCCGTGATGCGGCTGGTCCCTAGGCCCGGCCGTATCGTTGCCGGCGAGGTCTGGTTCGAAGGAACCAACCTCCTTGCGTTATCGGATCGTGAAATGCGAGCCTATCGGGGACGGCTTCTGGGGATGATCTTTCAGAACCCGATGTCATCGCTCAATCCGGTTCACCGGGTCGGCGCGCAACTCATGGAAGCGATGCTGGCGCATCGCGCCACGTCGAGAGGGAAAGCGAAAGCTCGTGCCCTGGAACTGCTCGACATGGTTGGTATCCCGGACAAGAGCCGGCGGTTCAACAGTTATCCTCACGAGCTAAGCGGCGGCATGTGTCAACGGATCATGATCGCGATGGCGATGACATGCCGTCCACGGCTGCTCATCGCCGACGAGGCGACGACGGCGCTCGACGTGACGATCCAGAACCAAATACTCGTTTTGCTTAAGGATGTCTGTAAGCAGACGGGCACGGCGATGATCCTGATCACCCATGACATGAGCATCGTCGCGGAGACGTGTCAAAGCATCGCAGTCATGTATGCCGGTCGCGTCGTGGAAATGGGAACGGTCGCCGAGGTTTTTCGCAACCCAGTACATCCCTATACCCAGGCACTCCTGCGCTCGATCCCCGGGCGCACGGCAAGACAGCGGCCGCTAGACGCAATCGACGGTCATCCGCCCAGTCTTGCTGGAGCGATCCACGGCTGCGCTTTCGCGCCGCGTTGCAGTTACGTGCAGCCCCAATGCCGTTCGCCGGGTCCATCGACGGTCACCCTTCACGGCAGCACCTCCATGTATCCGCCTCACTCGGCCAACTGCATTCTTGCTCAAGGGCGCTGATTCCGATTCCGCCCCAGAAGTTGTCAGGTCTGAGTGCCTGACCCAGGGTCAGGACCCATGAACGACTTGCAGAATGGCACGGAATGTGATTCAAGAACCCCAGGTATCATGGGGAGTCATCATGTCCAGCAGCGAGTTCTGGCTGTCGGAGGCCCAGTTTCGGCGGCTTGAGCCGCTGCTCCCGAGGAATACCCGCGGCGTTCCGCGGGTTGACGACCGCAGGGTGATCAGCGGGATCGTGCATGTGACCCGGTCCGGTTTGCGCTGGCGGGATGCCGCGGCTCGGTACGGCCCGCACAAGACGCTCTACAACCGCTTCGTGCGCTGGAGCCGGGCCGCGGAGTGTTCCAGCGGATTCTTGTGGCGCTTGCCGATGCAGGAGCGATGCCGGGCACGATCATGTTGGACAGCACGTATTTGGTGTCTGCCGAACCCCCCCCCCCTTTTCGGAGCTTGAGCCGGCTTCTGCCGTCAAGTTTGACCCCGACCTGACTGGTGAATACAGGGTCAAGTTGACCTGGTCAGCTACATTCGGGGGTGAACGGCGGACGGGCGGGGATTTTGGCGCCCATATTGCTGATTTCTGGAGGTATCGGGCATGGAGAGCCGCCGGCAGCCCGGACCGGGCTGCGCTGGCGCGGTTTCCTGATGCCGTCAGGCAGCTCTTCGTTGCAGGAACTTGAGCCGTGCGCGTTCCTGTGCTCGGATCAACAGACCGACACGGAGCACATTTGCAGCGAGGATGGACAAGGCGACCGTGCGGGCGAAGCCAGCCTTGCCATGGGTGCGCACCCGGTCCAGGCCGCGCTGCTCGAGATTGTTGATCGCCGACTCGACGGCGGGATGCTGCTGGCGCGCCAGGACGAAGTCCGGCTGCGCCTCGTCTTCGCGGCGGCTGGCGGGCAGGCGGCCCTTGGCGGGCATGGCGTTGAGTTCCAGCCGGTCGCCGAGGGCGGCCTGGTTTTGCGGGCTGTGAAAGCCGCGGTCGACGCTGCAGGCGACGAGTTCCGGGAAGCGCTCCCGCGTGGCCTCGATGACGGGAACCGCGGCATCGGTGTCGCTCCCCTCCCACAGGATCCGGTGCTCGAGGATGTGGTCCTCGACGATCGCGACGGGAACGCCCAACTCCACGGGGACGCCCGCCTTCCCCTTGCTGATCCACCGCGTATGTTCCTCGAAGACCGAAAGGACCTTCTCCTTCTGAGGGATCTCCTCCCCCTGCAGGATCCTCCGGTCCGTCTGGTCGATCTGGCGCTTCGTTTGCGCGATGTACCGGTCGAGTTCCTCGAGCTCCTCCGGCCGGCCGCCCCGCTCCAGCAGGCTGGCCCGCGTGGCCTCCGCCTTCGTCAGCGGTGCCCCGCACTTGGCCAGGAACGCGTCGACGTCCTCCCGCCAGGCCTCCGAGCGCCGAGTGCTCGCCACCCGCTGATACAGTCGCCGGAGCGTCACCGTATGATGCCTGGCCTGACGCCAGCCCGGCAACTTCCATTCGTCCGCCAGTTCGGCCGCGATCCGCACCATTACCCGGGCTGCGTCCCAGAGCAGGTTGCGGTCGGTGGGACAATGGACATCCGTCTCGACGACAAAGCTGTCGCACCGGCCCGCCAGCCGCTCGCCGGCGTCGTGGTCGCAAAGGCAGTGGCCGTGCCGCACCACCAGCTCGTTGATGTCTCGCAGCGTGTCCTCGTCCAGCAGCGAGACATTCCGCGTCACCTGGTCATAGGAATACGTCACCGGGTCGAACTCGCTGTGCCCGAGCAGCTGGCGAAGCACCACGTGCGTGTTGGCGTGTTCATGAAGCCGGTCGAAGTCGCAGCCAAGGCCTTGCTTCAGCACCGCGAGCACGAGAACCGTCCACAGTTCCATCCCCGGACGGCCGACCGTCAGATCGCGATCTTCCCAGAATCGGTCCAGCAGAAGCTCGAAAACCGCCTCCCGCACCGTCTCATTCAAAAACAGGCCCCGCAGGCCAAGCAGGATCGCCGGTATGTCGTCCCGCGACTTCACATCAATCTGGATCCCGCCGATCTCTGCCCGGCCGAGCATCGGCTCAAAACGCCCCAGCTTCCGCATCGCAAACTCCCACGCGAAGATCCCGGAATCCGCAGCGCGCCACTCTGGACCACTGCCCGGAAGCACACCGCGACCCGCTTCCCAGGATACGATCTAACTATTTGTACGGTATAACGATAAAGGCTGCAGGAGCAACCCCGGAAACGCCCCGTTCACCCTCGGAACAACCGGATACCGGACCGTCCCGCCAGGACCCTGATCGCTCGCAACGTGTTCTCGTCCAGTAGCGAGACATCCCGCTCCACCGTGTCGCAGGAATACTCCACCGGGTCATACTCGCCGTGCCCGAGCAGCTGGCGCAGCACCAGGTGCGTGTTGGCGTGTTCCCGAAGCCGGTCGAAGTCGCAGCCAAGTCCCCGCTTCAGCACGCCAAGCACGAAAATCGTCCACAGGGATACTCCGGACCGACAGAACCCCGATTGCCGTCACCCCCGATCCGCTCCTCCAGGAGCCGGAATACCGCTTCCCGCAGTTCGACATTCAAGTACACGTCCCGCAGGCCGCCCAGGAGCTTGGGAATGTCGTCTTGAGACCCCGCGTCAATCCACACATCCCCGGCCCTCATCCCCTCCTGTCCCGGATCAAAGCGGCGCAGCTTCTTCATACCGAACTCCTTTTCGCAGATTCCGGAAACTTGAACGCGCCGCGGGCACAAGGACTTCGCTGCAAGAGCAACATCGAAAGCGCCCGGCCTCCGATACCGGCACTTTAACTCATTGCCAAAACGGGCGAATTGATGACAAAAGGCCAGCCCAGTCTATACGAGGCTCAAACTCCGCCCGACAGACAATCTCGTCGCAACAGCGCAACCTTCGCCCTCGGATCTAGAGCCTAAATCATTGATCAGTATAACTCTTATCGGTTCTCGGGCAAGCACTATCCAGGCCTTTCGACACCGTGGGGGAGAGCATCGGGCATCTTGTGCGGGACCGCCGAGGCCAGATCGTGGGCTGTTCGCTGACCGGGGCTGCGGCGTGGCCGTTGCGCGTCGTGGGACCGTTGGATCGGCTGGAGCGACGCGGAGCGCCGTGCGGGTCTGTGGCTCGTGGCGAACAAGCAGCGATTTCTGAGCCCGAACGCGGTCCGAGTTCCGCATCTTGCGAGCCTTGTGCTCTCGCTTGTGTCGCGGCGCCTGAGCGGGGACGACGAGGCGCGATACGGCCATCCGGTTCATCTGCCGGAATCGTTTGTGGACTCGTCGCGGCTTTCGGGAACCTGCTACCGGGCGGCGGGCTGGCACGACGCGGGGCAGACGACGGGGCGGAGCCGGAACGGGCGCCCGGGGCTGTCGGTTCCGCGCAAGCGGGTGTCTTTGCGGTTGTTGCGGCGAGACGCCGCAGCGCGTGGATAGACCGCTCACGGCGAGAATTCCCGGAAGGGGAGGGGACGCTGAGCACGGGGTCAACTCGTTGCGACAGGGTTCGGCCCGATTGCCACTTCAGGGGAAGGATTCCAGGCAACCTCGTGCGCTTCAAACGAGATCCTGGACAGCCGCCGATCCGATCCCCGGGCGCGTGCGATCGATCTTCTTCATGCCATTCTCCAATGCATCACGCATCGCTCCTCGCTCTGCGCCGAGCTGCTGTCCGTCGACTCGCAACCCGATCCGGTCTTCACGGCAGAGGGGTGGATCGCAGCCAGGAACGACCTCAATCGTGCGCCAGCGGGTTTGGATCTGCCGCTACGCCGATTGCCGGTCGAGCCTCCGCATAGTGGCAGGCGCTTTGCTGGTCTGTTGCGACAACCCGAATTGGCGGCGCTTCCCGACGGCAGCGCTGCTGCGCATAACGGCAGCGGGGATGAAACGAGCACCCCGCGGGGGGATCAATTGGACTGGGAACCTCGCCCTCCAGGAGATTGCGGCGGCGGTTCTCCCGGCCAAACGGGCTGGAGACCGGCACTGCTGACAAGAGCGCCTGGGTGTAGGGATGCGTCGGCCGTTCGTACACGGATTGCGTCGTACCAGTTTCCACGATCTTGCCGAGATACATGACCATCACGCGGTCGCAGACGTGCCGGACCACGGAGAGGTCATGGGCGATGAACAGGTATGACAGTCGGAAGTCATCCTGCAGGTCGGCGAGAAGGTTGATTACCTGCGCCTGGACGGAGACGTCAAGCGCCGACACGGGCTCATCGCAGATGATGAATTCCGGATTCGGCGCCAGGGCCCGGGCGATGCCGATGCGCTGGCGCTGGCCGCCCGAGAATTGGTGGGGATAGCGCGCGGCGTCGTCGGCGTGGAGGCCAACGCGCCCCAGCAATTGGGCGGTTCGCTCCCGCCAGTGTTCGCGCTCGAGAATGCCCGGGAAGACACGCCACGCTTCGCTGACGATCTCTCCGACCGTCATGCGCGGATTGAGCGACGCGTACGGGTCCTGGAAGACGATCTGGATCTGCCGCCGCAGTTGGCGAGTCTCCTCCTTGGAAAACTTGCGGACGTCACGGCCCTCAAAGTGGATTTCTCCGCTCGTTGGCTCCAGAAGGCGTGCGACCACCTTGGCCACGGTCGACTTGCCGCAGCCGGATTCGCCGACGAGGCCAAGAGTCTCGCCGCGGGCAATGTCGAAGCTGACGCCCGCGACGGCCTGCAAGAAACGCCGGGGGCCGAACAAGCGCTCGCGTCCGGCGGGAAACCTCTTCTCGAGGCCGCGGACGCGCAGGAGCGGTTCCCGCCCATCAACCGGCATTCGCCGGGACCCCCGGGTGGCGCAGATTCTCGACGTAGTGGCAGGCGCTGAAGTGATCCCGCGAAACCTCCCTCCTTTGCGGCCGGATCGAGCGGCACCGTTCCTGCGCGAGCGCGCAACGGGGATGGAATGCGCAGCCTGGCGGAATCCTGGAGAGGACCGGAGGCGCCCCGGCGATCGCCTTCAGCCGGGACTGCCGGGTCTCCAGATGCGGCATCGATTCCATCAGCGCGGCCGTATAGGGATGGGAAGGCGCACGGAATATCGACTCAATCGGCGCGCTTTCAACAATTCTTCCCGCGTACATCACGGCCACGCGGTCGGCAACTTCGGCGATCACACCCAGATCATGGGTGATCAGGACGAGGGCAAGACCGGATTCGATCTGCAGTTCCCGGAGCAATGCCAGGATCTGGCCCTGCACGGTGACGTCCAGGGCGGTCGTCGGCTCATCGGCAATCAGCACGGCCGGATCCTGTGCCAGCGCCATCGCAATCATCACACGCTGCGACATGCCGCCGGAAAACTGGTGCGGATAATCCTTGATCCGCTCGCGGGCGGAAGGAATCCGCACGTGGTCCATGAGTTCCGCCGCCCGGCGCATCGCGGACCGGCGGTCAACCCCCATTCGCACGCGATACATTTCCGCGATCTGGAACCCCACCGTCAAACCCGGATTCAAAGACGTGACAGCGTCCTGAAAGATCATCGCGATGCCCTGGCCCCGGACGGACCGCCGAACCGGTTCCGGCGCGCCGACCAACTCCATGCCGCGAAAGCGAACGCTGCCGGATACATGCCCCGGCGGGCACCGAACAATGCCGAGAACGGCCTCCTGGCTCACGCTCTTGCCGGATCCGGACTCTCCGAGAATGCCGAATGTCTCACCCGCCGAGAGGGTGTATCCAATGCCATTGACGGCGTGAAAGCTGCCCTGATGCGTCGCGAACCGCACCTGCAGGTCCTCTACCGCCAGCAGCGGCGCATCGGGATCGTAGCTCGGATGCTGAACGTACTCCCGCTTCATGACACTCTTTCGGCGTCGGGCGCCGCGGGTTGCGGAGTCCGCGTTCGCAGATAGCGCCACCGCTGGACCGGGTCCGTTACGGTTCGGACCCAGGCGGCCAGGAGGTTGAGGCTCAGCGCTGTCAGCAGGATCGCGACCCCGGGAAGCGTCACCATCCACCAGGCCGAGCGCATGTGGTCTCTGCCTTTCGCGATCATCAGCCCCCAGGACGGTTCCGGCGGCTGGATTCCGAATCCGAGAAAGCTGAGCGAGGCTTCGGACAGGATGAGGATGGCGATTTCAAGCGTGAACAGCACCAGGAGCGGCGAAGCCATGTTCGGCAGCAGGTGTCGGAGCATGATGCGGCTGTCGCGGCACCCGATCGATCGGGCCGCGGCGACAAACGTGCTCTCCCGGTAGGAGAGCGCAAGGCCCCGGGCCATGCGGGCGTACACGGTCCAGTGCAAGAGCGCAAAGACGAGGATGAGGTTTACGTAGCCGCCGCCGATCATGAACAGGATGAAGAGTGCGACGAGCAGAGCTGGCAGGGCCAGCATGCCGTCGACCGTTCTCATGATCACGTCTTCGAGGGGTCCGCGCAGATAGCCGGCCACAAGGCCCAGTGAAATCCCGACGACCGCGGACACGGTGGCGCCGATGAGGCCGACGGACACCGAAACCCGCGCGCCGAAGATGAGCCGGCTGAACATGTCCCGCCCGAGTTCGTCGGTGCCAAGAATGTGCGGGATGCCGCTGGCTCCGGCCGAGAACGGCGGAAGCAGGCGCTCCTTCAGGTTCAGCCGCACGGGATCGTACGGCGCGATGAAGTCGGCACCGATGGTAACGATTGCGAGAATCATCAGGAACGCCGCAGACAGCAGCGTGATCCTGTCGTCGATCATCGCTCGGAGATAGTCGCGCCATCTCAGGGACGCGTCGCGTGATTCCTCGCCGGAGTCTACTGCAGCGCTTGGCGGCGCTTGCGTGATGCCGGTCATGACTCCACTCGTTTCATATGAATTTTCGGGTCGAGCAGGGTGTAGGCGACGTCCACCAGGAAGTTCACGGTGATGACAAGCGCGGCGACCACGAAGATCCCGGCCTGAACGATCGGCAGATCGCCGCGGTGGAGTGAATCGATCAGCAACAGTCCGATTCCGGGCCATGCGAATACGGTCTCGACCAGAATCGCTCCCGTCAGCAGCGCCGACAACTCGTCCCCGGTGATGGTGACAACGGGGATGGCCGCATTCTTCAGGGAATGCACGAACACGATGCGTGTCTCCGACGCCCCCTTTGCGCGGGCCGCCGTCACATAGGGCCTGGCGAGTTCATCCAGCATCGCGCTCCGCACGACCTGTGCGATCCGTCCCATTGGCCGGGCCGCCAGGGTCAGTGCTGGCAGGATGACGAACGCGAACCCGCCGTAGCCGGACGTTGGCAGCCAGCCGAGATTGACCCCGAACAGAACGATCAGCATGAGACCGAGCCAGAACTGCACGACGGAGACGCCTGCAAGCGAAAGGACGGTCACAAGCCTGTCGATGGTGGAGCGGGGCCAGACGGCTGCGGCGGTGCCCATGGCAATCGCAAGGCAGAGCGCGATCGCCATCGCAACGCCGGCGAGAAAGAACGTGGCTGGAAGCCTGTCCAGCACGAGAGGGAGAACGGGCCTTCCCAGGCCGTCGCGCAACGCTTCCGCCGGCATGACCGAGAATCCGAAGCGGTAGCTGACGCCGAAGTCACCCTGCATGACGTCGCCCATGAAGCGGAAATACTGGATCAGCAGGGGATCGTTGAGGCCGATATTCGCGCGCAGGGTCTCCAGCGCCTGTTCGGTCGCGTTGACGCCGAGAATGTTGAGTGCCGGGTCACCGATGGACCTGCCGGCGACAAAGACGAAACTGACCGTGACAAGCAGAAGAATGACGGAATGCAGAAAGCGTCGGAGCAGGTAAGGCATACGCAATAATCGAGGCGCTTCGAGCGGAGAAGGACGCCCGCCATGGCCCGTTGCGGGCCATGGCGGGCGGAGGCTCTGGTTACTCGGCCTGTGCGATGTACGCCACCTGGATCCGATGGTCCGGACCAAAGGTGAGATCGAGGTCCGAACTCAATAGATAGGCCCGATCCAGCAGTGCGAGTGGCACGATCAGATGCCGGTCATGGACGTATTTGACCAGCGCCTGAAGCGCCTGGTCTCTCGCCGGTCCGACCGATGCGAGGGCCGCAACCAACTGTTCGTCGAAGTCCAGATCGCAATACACGGAAGAGCGCGAGGGACCCGTCGGGTGGTTCTCATCGGGGCACGCGTAATTGGACAGGAGCGTGATGCCAGCATCTCCGGACGGGTTCTGTTTCACATGTACCTGCATCATCTGCCTGCCAGGCTCCGTGGCATATCCGGCGATCCGGACGCGGGGATTGAACGCCTGCGGCACCTGCACCTTGACATCCGTATTGACGCCAGCGGCGTTGAGCATGCCGCCGATTGCCTCGACGATCGTGCTGATCTGTGGCGTGGTATCGCGTCCCACTACCTCGACGTTGAGCGACTCGACGTTCGCGCCGGCCGCTGCAGCCTCGGCAAGCAGTGCCATCGCCCGTTCCGGATCATACGGATAGGCCTGCACGTCCGGATTGAATCCGATCGTGCCGGCGGGTTCCAGCTGTCCCTGCGGCACCGAGGCCAGGCCAATGACTTCCGTCAATGATGCGACATCGATGGCCAGAAAGATCGCTTCCCGCACGCGCGGGTCCTGAAGCACTTCCGCCCCATACAGTGAATGGTCGAGGCGGCCGTAGAGATAGGTGTCGGACGGACCGCTGATGCACTTGTGATCGGCAGCATCCATGGCCGCGGCACAGTCATCGGTTGACGGGAACATGGTCAACTGGGCTTCTCCGCTTTGCGCCATGGCCGAGCGCGCTCCGTCCTCGGGACGGAACACGAACCGCACCTCCTGGAACGCCGGCGTCGCGGTGCCGTAGACATCGTCCGCGGTGAGCCCCCACCAGTCCGGGTTGAATTCCGCGCTCCAGTATTGGCCGGGAAGCCACTCGATGAACTTGTACGGGCCGGTTCCGATGGGCGTGTCGAAATGCGCGGCCGGATTCTCCTGCGCCTGCGCCATCGACGATACTCCGCTCAACGAGAGCCGGAACTCCAGCAACGGATCGGGTTCGCTCGAGACCACGTCCATGCTGTAGTCACCCGTCGGCGTGGCGGTGATCGTGCCGGGCCCGCCATATTCCTGGATCGTGAACGCGTTCTCGGCGCTCCACACGAAGTTGACGGAAAAAGCCGCCGACTCGGCGTTGAACGGCGTGCCATCATGGAACGAGACGCCTTCGCGCAGGGTCATGCGTATGGTCTGGTCGTCGACGACCTCCCAGTCCGTGGCGAGGATGCCGCGGAACTTTCCGGTTACCGGATCGGCGGCGATGAGCGTCTCGATGACGTTTCTGAGTCCGGGGGCGTTGATTTCCTTGTAGGCTCCCTGCGCCGCGAGATCTTGCGGCTCCTGGTTCACGGCCACCACGAGCGTGCCTTCGGCGGCCATTCCCGGCGCCGCGGCGGTCGAGGCGAACAACACTGCCCAAAGTGCCCTTCTCATGCCGCGCAATGGGTTATCGTGCCACGAAGATGTCTCAGTCATTTATTCCTCCCTGTTATCAGACGAGCCCGCGTCGCACGCAGGCGCGGCAATGCTCGCATTTTCGTGAAATCGGGCCAGACCATGGTTCGCGAGCCTGGCTTCACGACGTCGGGCGCAGTGCAAACTGTCGTCTTCGCGTAAATGTTTGCTGTAATTACGTACTTTTACGCGGGCAACAAATGCGCCGCATCCACTGGGACCGACGATACCTGCATTTCCTTCGATACGCCACTTGCCGGGGGATGGAACACGACCGCAGCCTTGGCTGGCGGTCGAACACTCGCGGTCAGCAGCCGTTGACTGCCGCCCGGAGAAAAGCGCATGCAGGATTGGTTTGTCGAGGCGTGCCTGTAGAGATCTCTCGCGGAGAACGCCTTCCTGGCGCTCGCCTCGCCGGCTGCCGCGTTGTCGGCAATGCCGGTGGATTCGGGACCGCCAGAGCAAATTGGGTCGTGAAGCGTGGAGCAACCCATGATCAAGATCGTATCCTGGAACATCGGCGAGCGCACGGAACCGTGACGGGAGCTGAACGCGATTGCGCGCAATGGTGAAGCGGATGTGGCGCTGTTGCAGGACGCGGGCAGGCCGCCGGACGACCTGGCGCATCTGGTCGAATACGACGACAGAGTGCTCTGGAACCGGGCATCTCTATGATCGATGGCCCGTGGTAGTGCAACTGTCGCATCGGGTCGAGCTCAAGTGGTTCCGGCAGGTCGCTCCGGTATCCGTACTCGGGGAGCGGGGTTTCGGCGTGAGTAGGATCGGGACCATCGCCGCTGCCAGGGTGGCGCTGTCCAGCGCTCCTTCGGAGGCGTTCATCGCGGTCTCCCTGTAAGCGCGGTGGATGAAGCCCCATCCATCAACCCGAAGTTCATGGATGGGTGCTTCGGATGTATCGGCACACAGGATTCTGTCGGACCTGTCGACGTTCATTGGTCATCGCCGACCCTCCAGGCATCGCATTCTGGCCGCGAGAGACCTGACCATGTTCTAAGGTGCGACGGGCACGAAGCTCTCGTTGCCGGAGCGCGAACGCACGGTGTGGGAGCGGTTCGAGTCGCTGGGATTGGAATTTCTCGGGCCGCAGGCGCCGAACTGCCGTCAGGCGGTGACGCCGCCGCCGGATGTGCCAGTCGACACGAGAAACGTCCCGGCCTTCTACGAGCGCGGCAAGTCGCCGGCGAGTGCAGAACGCCAGCTTGACTACGTGTCCGCCTCGCGCGACTTCCACGAGAGGGTAAAGGTTCGAGCGCTGAGCGGGGCCGAGGAATGGGGCTCCAGCGACCATTGCCGGCTCCTGATCAAGGTCGCCGTTGGCTGACGCATCCCGGCGGCAAATACACCAACCCTATGCTGGTGCCGGCCCTTGATCGGATCGAGGGATGGAGCAGTGTCGAAGACCTTGCACCGGACTCCCGTCCACATCGCGGGATCCCGTATCCGTCGCCCGCCTCAAGGCAAGCCTGACCAGATTTGTCTCTGATTTATCGAACCTTTCCCGCCGAAAATGAGATGTGCCGATGGGGTAGCCGCCTTGCGTTCTGCTATTGCAACGCTTCTCAGGTTCGGCCGGACAGTATCTCAATGGGCGTGAACGGGACATCCAGGCCGAACGCCGCCGGTCCGAAAACGGACAGTGCCTCGGGTGTGCGCATCACCGCAGGCACGCTGACACCCATCACCGTCACGCGCTGACCGTAGCGCAGGCGTTCTGTCGTCACTGGCTCGGCAGTCTCGCTGTCGAGAACGCATATCAGGTCGGGAACAACGGCCCGAACCGTTTTCCCGATGCGGGCAATGAGATTCTCGTTCTGGAACGTGATGGTCATCTCTACGGAGTGGTCCCCAATCCCGGCGATCTGCATGTGTCCCAGTGCAAAGCCCGAACGGGTTTCCCGCCGCACATCGACGATCTTGCCGCCGAACAGAACTTCGGCAAACCCGTAATGGGTCTCCTTCAGCGCGTCGATCAGGGCGGTGAAGGGATCCCGGTGTCGCTCCCTGGCCTGGCGCATGGTACGGCCAATGTCCAGGATCAGGGACATCGTTCCCGGAATGGAGACGCGCTTCGCAGTCTTTCCGTCCATCCCGTACATGGCGATGGACGTCTGGCCGCCCATGCGAATTGTGGCTCCCCGCGCAATCCATTCCGCCATTCCGCTCGAATGGGCCTCGATGACGACGCTGTCGCCATGCTCATTGACGATCGTGACCGGCGAAGCCGGAACGCCATAAACGTGGAACGTCTCCATCTGGAGTTCGGGAAAGGCGCGGCCCATGCCATCGGCATCCACGACGGGCAGACCGCGCTCGGCAGCGATCCGGAGCGGCAAGGTCGAGTTCACGCCTCCCGCCTCGAACGGCATTACGGCAAAGGCGCGCTTCCCGACATGCCGTTCCAGCTTCTCGAGAGCGGCGCGAGGCTCGTCTCCGCCGGGGATCTTTTCGACGAGCACGGTTGGGGCGCCCATGTTGCCCACCGGCACGATGAAGGCCTCATCGGGAACGGCCTCAAGCGCGAGAAGTTCGACCGGACCGTGCGCCTTCAGTGCTTCCTCGGCCATGAGACGGCCGATATACGGATCCCCCCCACCGCCGGTGCCGAGAAAGGCGGCACCCATCGCCAGATCGGGCAGGTGTTCGACACCGATGGAGATGGTCCGATGCGCTCCCGTCGGAGACGCTCCGCGTTGGTTCTGCACGGGGTTGGCGTGGTTCACGGGCCGCCGGAAAGTTCCTGAAGGGATCGATACGGCTCGTCGAGGCCGAACCCCTTGGGGCCGAAGACGGCCAGGGCCTCCGGGGTCCGCATGATGGGCGGCGGGGTGACGCCCATGACGGTGACCCGCTGTCCGTAACGCAACGTTTCCGTCGTGATCGGCTCCGCGGTCTCACTGTCGAGGATGCAGATCAGATCGGGCACGATTGCGCGAAGCTCGCCGTCCTGACGTGCAACCAGGTTCTCGTTCTGGATCTCGATCGCCATCGTGCCGTCGAAGCCGTCATGGCCCTTGATCTGGGCCCTGCCCAGCGCAAATCCCGCCCGGGTCTCCCGGAGCACGTCGACGACCTTGCCCTTGAAGATGATCCTCCCATAGGAATAGGGCGTTTCGGGCAGGAGCTCGAGCAGGGCAGTGAACGGATCCCTGTGCCCCTCGCGCGCCTCGCGAATGCATCTGCCGATCTTCAGGGCCAGGGACAGAGTGTTCCACACGGCCGTGCGCTTGACGTCCGCGCCGTTCATGACGTACTCGGCGATGTAGGATGCTCCGCCCATGCGGATGGTTATGCCGCGGGCAATCCACTCCATCATCCTGTTGTCATGGGTCTCGACGACGGCACAATCGCCGTACTCGTTGGTGATGGCCATGGGTGTTCCGGGAATCCCGTACACGGCGAAGGTCTCCATCTGGAGTTCGGGGAAGGCACGGCCCATTCCGTCCGCATCGATGACTGGCAGGCCGGTGTAAGCGCCGACGACAAGAGGCATGGTCGAGTTGATGCCACCCACCTCGATGGGCATCGTGGCGTAGGCCTTGCGGCCGAGAAGCGCCTCGATTTTCCGGAGCGACAGGATGGCCTCATCCCCGCGCGGCAACTTCTCCACCAGCACCGTGGGCGCTCCCATCATCGCCGTGGGGACTACCAGGGCATCGTCGGGAACTTCCGAGGGATCGATGATTTCAACCGACTTGCCGAGGTCCATGGCCTGCTGCACCATCAGCCGGCCGATATAGGGATCGCCCCCGCCGCCGGTGCCGAGAAACGCGGCACCCCGGCAAAGATCGCCGAGATCAGCCCGGGACAGCTTCATGATTTGCCGTCCGGCAGGGCAAGATCGCCAACTGCCTTGACCCGGATTCGCGTGGCGCTGCCCGGAAGATACGCGAGCGGAACTTCCTCGACATCAACGATGTCGACGGTGTCGGCGACCGCCCCTGCGGCAACCGCCTTCTCCGTGGCTTCCCGCTTGGCTTCCCCGAGCGCATCGTCCCGGGAAAGGCCTTCCAGCGAGAATACGCGGTCGACTTCACCGCCGACCTGTGCGATTGCCGCGCCGATCGCGTTGGCAACCGCGGCATGCTCCGGCCGGACGATCTCCGACGCCGAAGGCAGGTCGCGGGAAATCAGGATGGAGCCGCCGCCCACCAGGATTACCGGCAAGGGCTCGGCGCTCGTCTTCATTCTGTCCACCGCCTCGTCGGTCATCCGGTGCATGACGTCCAGCGCCGCGTGGACCACACCGCCGGGCAGGGATGCGACCCGGGTTCGGTCTCCGATATCCGCCAGCCCGGCAGCAACGACGATGTCGGTGGTGGTCAGAACATCGCCCCCGAACACAAGGGCCTTCTCGGTCAGTTCGTAGCCCACGGAGTCCGGGCCGATACGGGTGCCCTCGTTGCGGACGATGCTTCCGCCGCCCAGGCCGAATGCGAGCACGTCGGGCATGCGGAAATTCGTGCGTACGCCCCCGATGTCAACCGCAACGGCGGATTCCCGTGGAAACCCTTTCATCAGCATGCCGACATCGGAGGTCGTGCCGCCGATGTCCACGACCATGGCGTCCTTGGCCTTGGCGAGATAGGCCGCGCCGCGCATGGAATTGGTCGGTCCGGAAGCGAAGGTCAGCACCGGGTATTTCTCGACATGCTCGGCATTCATCAGCGTGCCGTCATTCTGGGAAATGTAGAACGGAGCCCCGATCTCGAGGCGCGCCAGCGCTTCGCGGAATGACTGGACCACCCGTTGCGCCAGATCGGTCAAGCAGGCATTCATGATCGTCGCGTTTTCGCGCTCGAGGAATCCCACCCTGCCGATCTCGTGCGACACCGAGATCATGGCACCCTGCACCTCGTCCGCTACGATTTCCGCGGCGCGCTGCTCCATGGCCGGGTTGACCGGCGAGAATACCGAGGTGATCGCGACCGCACGGATGCCCTTGCTCCGGATATCGCGCGCCGCGTCCCGCAATTCCTTCTCGTCGAGGGGCGCAATTTCGCGGCCGTCGAACTCGTGACCGCCATGGGCGAGATAGCGGTGGAAGCCGAGCGCGGAACCGAGATCCTCGGGCCAGTCGATCATCGGCGGAAGGCATCTCGTGGCGGGAAGGCCGAGGCGGAGGGCGGCGACTTCCAGCAGGCGTTTGCGCTCAACCACCGCATTCGTGAAATGCGTGGTGCCGATCATCAGCGCCTGGATCTGGCTTGCCGCGATCTGCCCGTCACGCAGCACCGCCTCGAGCGCGCCGACGATGCCGCTGCTGACATCGGGTGTGGTCTGCGTCTTGTGCCAGCTCAGGACCTGCAGCCCGTCCATCAGGACGGCGTCCGTGTTGGTCCCGCCGACGTCGATACCGATATGCATGTTCCTCGGGTTTCTCCCCCGTCCGTGCCAGCGCCTAGTCGAGCAGGATTTCGCCCGCAGCCGGTAGCCAGGCGATTGGCACCTCATCATCCTGGCTGAGAACGGTCTTGCCACCGCGGTTGGGCGTTTCGGCGATGAGCGTCTGGCCTTGCAGATCGAGGCGGTAGCGGATGATGGCGCCTTGGTAGGAGATGTCGCGGACCCTGGCGCGAAGCTGGTCGGGCATGCCGTCCGCCTCGTCGCCGAGGAGGATCTGTTCTGGCCGGATCGCGAGGGAGACTTCGACGCCTTCGCGAATCCCATCGCGGGCAGGCGCATCGAAGGAGTGGGGGCCCAGGGCAAGCCGGCAACTCGTTCCGTCCCGACCGGACACGCGCGCCTTCAGGATGTTGGACTCGCCGATGAACTCGGTGACGAACCGGTTGACCGGATGCTCGTAGATGTCTCTCGGGGTACCGATCTGCTTGACCGAGCCGCCCTCCATGACCGCGATGCGGTCCGACATGGTGAGCGCCTCGCCCTGGTCGTGGGTCACGTAGACCGTCGTGATCCCCAGGGATTTCTGAAGTTCCTTGATCCAGTACTTCATCTCTTCCCGGAGCTTCTTGTCAAGGGCGCTCAGGGGCTCGTCCAGCAAGAGGATTCTTGGTTCGGTTACCAGCACCCGCGCCAGCGCGACGCGCTGCTGCTCGCCGCCGGAGAGTTGCCGCTGGTAGCGGGCCGCGTATCCGGCGAGGCCGACCTGCTCCAGGGCGGTGCCCACGCGCCGCCCGATCTCGCTTTGCGGCATCTTCCGCATGCGGAGGCCGAAGGCGATGTTGTCGTAGACATGCATGTGCGGAAAGATCGCATAGTTCTGAAACACGATCCCGATGCCCCGCCGTTCAGGCGGGAGCGTCGTCATATTCTCGCCACCGATGCGGATCTCGCCGGAACTCGGCTTGACGAAGCCCGCGATCATGCGGAGCGTCGTCGTCTTGCCGCAGCCCGAGGGCCCGAGCAGCGAGAAGAACTCGCCGCTGCTCACCCGCAAGTCGATGGAATCGACGGCGACGGTGGAACCGAAGGTCTTTGTCAGTTGCTGGAGTTCGACTTCAGACAATCGCCGGTCCGCCCAGTTAGCAATATCGGCCCGCGTCCCGCTGGATGCGGGGCGCGGGCCAAGCAGCAAACTTTACCACTGCGCCGGAGGCAATCAACCGGCGAAGATCTCGTTGACGGTCTCGACGATTTCGTCCTCGTTCTCCAGCCACCAATACCAGTCGGGAATCCACAGGCCCTCGATCGAATCTGCAGTGTTTGCCACGCCCTTGGAAGCGAGATTGTCGGGCACAACGGCCTTGCTGTTGGTGGGACGGAGGTAGAACACCTCGTCGAACTTGGTCACGAACTCGGGACTCAGGCGCCGGTTGAGCAGGGCGAAGGCAAGCTTCTTCTGCATCGGCTCGGAATACCGGCTGATGGTCTGCGTCTGGGTCAGGATGGGCATCCGCTCCGTCCAGATCAACGGCGCGACGGGCACGCCGCGGTCCATCTGCATGTAGACCTCACCATCCACCTGCACACCGATGGTGACTTCGCCGCGCTCAAGCAGGGTCTGCATGTTGCCCGTGAAGTCGGAGATTTTCATCGGCATGGCCCGGCGCATGGCGTCAATGCCTGCGTCCATTTCACGCTGGTCGCCGCCGAACACATGGTTGGCCATCATGAAGAAGGCCATGAACAGGGTGTTCGAGGTGATGTACGTTCCGCGCTGACCCGAATACTGGTCCTGCCAGAAATCCTCGAAAGCCATCGGTGCCGGGTCGGCAATATCCGTGCGATACGCATAGCAGTACTGTCCGAATGCCCAGGTGAAGCCGATTCCGGTCTCGTAGGCGAATGGCCACAGATCCGCACTCGACGGAACATTGGCGCTGATCTCCTCCTGCGAGAGGAAGTAGTCGCCGGCGCCTGCGGTCTTGAACATCTCCGGCATGTTCCAGTTGGTTCCGTCATAGGGCGGATCCGTCGGACCGCCGGCCACGTATTTGGGGAACCAGGGCCACGACGAGTCGTACTCGATCTTGCAGTTGAACTCGGTCTCGAAGTCATCGAGAAGCAACTCGCGGATCAGCTCCTCCCAGAAGCCGCCCCACTCCGCGAGGCGGAACGTGGCGCCGCCCGCATCGAAACCGCCCCCGTCATACATGACGTCCTGGGACCAGCTGTGGTTGATATTGAAGAGCGGCAATGCGGCGGAAGCCGCTACTGCGCCCTTGATCATGGACCGGCGGGTCACCGAAGTGGCAGCCAGATTGGTGTTCTGTTTCTTGATCGTCATGTCTCTCCCTCTTCTCCTTTCACTCTATGCATGGTTCGATACCGGCGGCGGCTCTGCCGGTCCGGCGCCGTTGGCGTTAACCGGTAACCGACAGGGCCGCCGCCGGGAAGTTTCGTGGCAAATTTCTCCGCGGGCACGGCGGCGGGCGCGGATGGCCTGAACGATGGGTGATGCCAGTGTCCGAGCGCCGGTGGGGGTCGAAACCGGCCGGTTCCGCATCTCCGAATGAGCGAGAGTCCTCCCGGCAAAGTCGCGGCCCGCCGGTCCAGGAACCATCCTTGGCACCCGGCGTTCCCGGTTTCCGATACCCGTCCCGAACCCGGAAACCGATGCATCGGTTCCATCATCCTGGAATGGGCGGCGGTCCAGCATTCGGCATCAGCCCCCGGCAACGCGACTTTCCGGCGGGGCAGCGTTGCCGCCACCCCGTACCGGCGACTCAACACGCCCTGGCACGGAGCGGTTCGCACCGTCAACCGCTTCCCTCAGAACGGTACGCGAACTCGCCCTGTGCCTCACCCGGCGAAGATCTCGTTCACGGTCTCGACAATTTCGTCCTCGTTCTCGAGGTACCACTGCCAGTCGGGAATCCAGAATCCGGCGGTGGCATCGGCGGTGTTCATCACACCGTGCCGGGCCAGGTTGTCCGGCAGTACGACCTTGCAGTTCGATGGGCGCAGGTAGAACTCCGTGCCCATGGCGACCATGAACTCCGGCTCCAGCGTCCGGTTGAGGAGCGCATAGGCCAGCTTCTTCTCCATCGGCTCGGAATAGCGGCTGATGGTCTTCGTCTGGGTAAGGATCGGTTCGCGCTCCGTCCAGTACATGAAGCCGAACGGCGCGCCCCGGTCCCGCGCCTGCAGCGGCTCCGCATCGTTCTGCACGGCGATCACCACCTCGCCCCGATCCATCAGCGCCTGCATGTTGCCGGTGAAGTCGGAGATCTTCATGGGCATTGCCCGGCGCATGGCATCGAACCCGGCAGCCATGTCATGCTGGTCTCCAGCAAAGACATGCGCGGCCGTCACGAAGAACACCATCTGGAGGGTGTTCGAAGTGATGTAGGTTCCCCGCTTGCCGGCAAAGCGCTCTTCCCAGAACGACATGAAATCGGTTGGCGCGGGATCGACCAGATCGGTGCGGTACGCATAGCCGTACTGGCCGAATGCCCAGGTCACGCCGACGCCGTTGTTGTAGGCGAACGGCCACACGTCGTTCGTGTTGGGCACGTTGGCGCGCAACTCGTCGATCGGGACGAAGTAATCGCCCGCACCGGCGGTCTTGAACATCTCCGGGAGATTCCAATTGGTGATCGCGTAGGGCGGGTCCGAGGGCCCGCCAGCGACGTATTTCGGGAACCACGGCCAGGAGGTGTCGTACTCGATGCTGCAGTTGAAGTCCGCGGCGAACTGATCCAGCAGATGGCGATGAACGAGTTCGCCCCACGGGCCGCCCCATTCGGCGATGCGGATGGATGCCCCGCCGGCGTCGAAGACCTCCCCGGCGTAGTGCACATCCTGCGACCAGCTGTGGTTGATGTTGAACAGGGGCAGGCTGCCTGCCGCAGCCGCAGCCGTACCCAATAGCCGCCTTCTCGTGATGGAGGCGGGGTTCATTGGATTGGAGTGTTTCATGATTCCTTTCCTTCCCTTGATTATTGCCGCCGACTAGCTGAACTTGATGCCCGAGAATCTCTTCAGGCTGATGAGCTTCCCGGTGATGATCATCGAGACCACGACGAGGGCGATCGCGAATATCCCTGCCGCGGCGGCCGTGGGGTCGAATTTGTACCGTAGCGACTGGTACATGGCGATTGGGAGCGGTTCGTGGTTGGGGGTGCTGAGGAAGAGCGATACATCGAACTGCCCGAAGGACACGATGAAGGCGAAGATGGCTCCCGCCATCACGCCAGGGCCGATGATGGGCAGCGTGATCTTGAAGAATGCCCGGAGCGGTCCGGCACCGAGACTTCGGGCCGCTTCCTCCAGCGACATGTCGAAATTGAAGAGTGCCGCGGACACCGCGCCGATCACGTAGGGAAGGGTTACCAGCACATGACCGATCGCCAGGCCGGTGAAGCTGGCCCTGAGGCCGATGCCGCTCGATACGTAGAACACGTAGAGGGCCGAGCCCAGCACGACGCCGGGCAGGATGAGAGGGGCGAGAAAGTAGGCCCGGAGCGCATTTCGGCCTGGAAACTGCACGCGCGCCAGGAAGATGGCCGCCATGGTGCCGATCACCGTGGATATGATCATCACGATCAATGCGAGCCGAAGGCTGAAGAGATAGGATCCGAAGAACTTGTCCGACTGAACGAAGGCGATGACCCAGCGCAAGGACAGCCCTTGCGGCGGGAAGGTCAGGTAGTCGCCGGCATTGAGCCCCGCGAGCACGACGATCACCACGGGCACCAGCAGGACCACGAGGGCAGCCCAGGCGCCGATACGGAGCCAGGGTCCGATATTGACTTCTTCCCAATGCTGTTCGACCTTGGGACGCGATGGTCGGTTGAACCAGCTGGCTCTGACCACGGGCTCCTGGACGACGGCCGTCATGCTTCCATTCCCCCGGCCTGCTTGACAGCGTATCGCTGGTACACGAACACGACCACGAGGCTGGTCAGGAAGAGGACGACCGCCATCGTGGCGCCGAACTGGAACTTCCCCATTTCCAGCATCTGCTGGTAGATCTGCAGCGGGGTAACCATGACCCGCCATCCACCCATCAGCGCCGGGACGATGTAGGAACTGATCGAGATCGCGAACACCAGCAGCGAACCGGCGAGGATGCCCGGCATGCTCAGCGGAAACACGATGCGCCAGAAGGCCGACCAGCGCGTGGCTCCGAGGCTCCGCGCGGCTTCCTCAAGCGACGGGTGGATGTTCCGGATAATTCCGATCAGGGAGAGTACGAAGAAGGGCAGCGTGAACTGGACCAGACCCACAACCACACCGAACTCGTTGTACATCAGGGGTATCGGCTCCGTGATCGCCCCCCAGGACAAGAGCGCCGCGTTGATGAGACCGTTATCGCCCATGAGCACCATCAGCCCGTAGAGCCGGATGACCATGTCGAGCTGCATCGCCGTCAGCACCAGGATCATGAGAATGGTATTGCGCACCGGATGCTCGGTCTTCGCGATCCAGTAGGCAAGCGGGTAGCCGAGTATCAGCGTCACGAGCGCAACGAGCGCCGCCAGGCCGACAGAGCGCAATGCGGCTTCGTAGTAGAGCGCGCGGCTGAAGAAACGGTCGAAGTTCCCGAGTGTGAGCGTCCACTTCAAATCTATTACGCCGGCGACAGACTTGTTCAGGGAAATCAGGAAGAGCGAGGTTACCGGGATCACGAAGAACAGCAGGAAGAAGACGAAGGCCGGCAGAACCAGCCAGATCATGCGGTTGGCCCCGAAAAAGACCTTGATATCGTTGGCAAAGCCGATGGGCGCTGCCGGCGCCTGCACCATAGTCATGCAGGCCCTCCGTTCATGTCAGGAGCGTCTCTCCCCCTCCGCGGGGGTATGGGTGCCTGCGGCAGTGGCAGGTAAGGGACAAGGGAGTTCTCAGCCGACGGCCAGCCGCAGGTTCGGCGCGAGAGCGTCGTAGCCGACGATCGATTTCCGGGGCGGCGACGGGTAGGTGGTCTTGCTGTGGGTCAGGCCCGAGGCAACCAGCGCTGCGGCAACATTGACCGCAGCGGGCACGGGATCGATCACCGGCACGTCGTATCCTCTGGCCAGGAGTCCCCGGCGCACGGCCTCGGCGCAGCCGAGCATTCCGGTGCAGCCGAAGATGATGGCATCCGCGTGATCGTTCTCGACGGCGATCAGCGCCTGTTCGGTGAGTACCCGCTCGACGCGGGTACGGTCCTCTTCGAGGTCGAGGACGGGAATGTCCACCGCGCGGACCGATTTGAGCTTGTCCGGCACGCCGTAGACCTTGGCCAGGTTCTCGATCATCGGGCGGATGCGTTCCAGCACGGTCACCATCGAAAAGCCGTGGCCGAGCATGGAAGCGATATGCATGGCGGTCTCGCAGGGTCCGAGAACGGGGATCGACACGCATTCCCGAGCGGGTTTGAGGCCGGGGTCTCCCATGCAGTCGATGACGACCGCGTCCAACCCTTCGCGTTCCGCCTCGACGATCTTGGCGACCGTGTCCGGAACCGCGAGGGCCTCGTCCAGCTCGCATTCGATGGAGGCAGGTCCGGTCTCGATTTCGACCATATCGACCTGCAGTAGAGGCCCCTGGAGCGCGTCGAAATCGCTGACTTGCCGGAATCCACGCGTTGTGATGGGGGTTACCACCCGTACGAGCGTCTTCTTCATGCCAGTGCCCTCTTGTGATACGACGGTTTCCTACCCTCTCGGTACTTGCCGGAAACCCTACACACTCCCCCGGGATAGGGCAAGTTTGGCCCGAACTCCGGTTGGCAATGCGCCCTGCTCCGGCCGGAATCCGGGTGGTTCGAGTTCGCTGAACGGGAGGGGAGGGGGAGCCGAAGCGCATCGAGGACACCCCGGAGTCGCCGATTCAGCTGTATGTCCATCGGCAGGCACTTCGATTCCCGAGGATTGATTGCGAAGACAACGGCACTCGGTTGTTCCTCGGGGTTTCGGGTGTCCGAGTTGGCAAAGGGGGCGCTGGTCTGAAGCGTGCGTGGCGAATGCCCAACCATCGCTGCTGCGGGAATGGTGAACGGAGCACGGGGCCGAGAGGACACCGTGCCTCCACGGTTCAGGGCGAACGCATGAAGACGAAGGAACCGGTTTTGCAGGTTTGGCGAGACAGAGGCGCGAGGACGGAAACAACAGACCACATGGCTCGAGATTGCCGCGGCCGGGAATGGGCCATGGAAATCGTCCACAGGGTCTGATCAGGGCCGGCGACGGCGATTCCGTGGTACCGCGCAGGCGATGAAGAATTCGCCGAATTTGTCGAACGAGCCGCGCGCTCCGTTGGGCAAACCCTTGGTGGGAGAGGGTCTGCTCTGTAGGTGGTGTGCTCGCGGATGCGGCCGCTCCGCCCGAGGATGAACATCTCGTTTCCCCGCTGGGTGGAGGCACTTCGAGCGGCAGTGATTACTTCGCATTGCGTGTCATGAACCGCAGAAGCTCATTCACATCCCACGCCCTTGACCGCCCACCGGTTCCCGCGCGGCACAACATGCTGAGTTTTCTGGCTTGATTCTCTACTCCCCACCATTGAATTGTTGACGAGGATGACAACTGCAAATTAAAATTCTGTATAGAAGAAGGCGTTTATCAACCAATGTGGCGACTGGTGGAACGGAGACATGTTCGGACAAAGGCTCAGACTGGCCCGCAGAAAGGCGGGGCTGTCCATGCAGGCTCTCGCCGACCGCCTGGACCCGAAGATCAGTGCGCAGGCGATCAGCAAGTACGAAGCGGAGAGGATGTTGCCCTCCTCCAGGGTACTCGTCGGGCTGGGCCGCGAACTTGGCGTGTCGCTCGACATCCTGATGGGGGGCCAGGTCGAGACGCTTGAGAGCGTGGAATGGCGCAAGCATTCCAGGTCCTCCGCGCAGGATCGCGCCAAGGCCGAGGCGGTGGTGATCGAGAGGCTCGAACCCTATCTCGCCATCGAGGACATCCTCGGGCTTGAACGGGAAGCAGACCTGTTCGGCTCTCTTCGGATAGCCGAAGTCGAGGACGAAGCCGCGGTCGATTTCTTGGCGCAAACGGTTCGAAACGAGTGGAAGCTCGGGATGGATCCGATCCCCAGCGTCACTTCCATCCTCGAAGACAAGGGGCTCAGGGTTGTCGAGGCAGACCTGCCTGAGCGGATCAACGGGCTTGCCTGCCGCGTGGAGCGGACCAGTCGCCCGCCAACAGAGGTCATCGTCGTTTCGAAGCGGACCAATGTCGAGCGCAAGCGCCTCAATCTTGTCCACGAGCTCGCGCACCGGATCATATCTGCCACGGGCGACCCTGCTCGTCGGCAGGAACAAGCGATGAACCGTTTCGCCGGGGCATTCCTGGTGCCGCGCGAGCACCTGGTGGCACGGGCGGGGCGTAACCGCAACCGCATTACCTGGCACGAGATCATGGAGCTGAAGCGCACCTACGGTGTCTCGGCCGCGGCCATGCTCGTGCGCCTTGGCGAGGTCGGCGTCCTGTCGGGGGCTGCTGTCGAGTATGCGATCAAGACCTACGCGCGAAGCTGGCGGAAGGAAGAACCGGAGCCAATCGCCGAAGGGGAAGGGTTTTCGACATTCGAGAAACCGCAATGCTTCGAACTGCTCGTTTGGCGCGCAGTCGGGGAAGAGCTGATCTCGCCTGTGCGGGCGGCGCAAATGCTGCAGGTGCCTCTTGGTGCTGTCGAGCGGGGGATCAGGGGACCGCGAGATTTGCGACCCGCATTGTCGTCAAGGATGCGTACTGCCTGATCGATTGGCGCAGGGGCGGTTGTTGCATGCGCTGTTGCGGCTGCCCTTTCGGCTCGTGGTGCCGCTGCTGACCGAGAGGACGAGTTGCTGGAAATCACACTGCGGGTGTGGCGGCTACCGGAGTACAAGGAAGCGCAAGCCCATAATCTGACTGGCGACCAGGTTGCCCGGGTTGTCTCGATCAAGCGTGAACATGGCCGCCTCTCTGCCAAGGATTGCCTTGCGCTTGTGACTGCCGGGAGAACGGTATTCTTCTCACCGGAGATGGCCCGCGCCGCCGGGTCGCAGAGGCGCGTGGCGTGCGGGTGCATGGCTTGCTCCGGGTCATCGACGAGCTGAAGGCTACGGGTCTCTGCTGCGCGGGCTCGCAGTAGATCGCGGCTCTTGATTCATGCCGCGAGAACGGGGCGGTTTTCATGGCCCATACAGAGATCGACAAGCGGCTTCGCAATCTGCGAATGGAGCAATCGCTCTGCCTGTACAGACTCCACTGATCTTGCTCCGGAGACCGGGGTCTCTTCCTGTACGCTGAACTTCACTTGGCCAACTGGATTCCAGCCAATTGGTGACCACCGCGCAGTTGGTCCAGAATCGGATGCGAGAGGGGGAATGGAATTCGGATGCAGTTCCCCACGGCGGACTGGTTACATGGCGCCCCCCGAAGCGGTCCAGGCAGCACCCCCGCGGCGCGGGTCGCCAAACGCTTCCGTACTGCTCGTTGACGCGCGGACTGCGTGGACGCCACCGAAGAACACGTTTCGATCGTCCCAGATTCTGTGATCCGGCCAGTCCGACAGCGTCAGTCCAAGGCCGCCCGGATCGAACCCGCCCTCCACGCTGAGCCGCCCGCCCGTCACATGGAGGCGAGGCGCCTCGATCGCATCGCCGAGAGTCATGCCATGCACGGCAAGATTGACGATCACCTGTAAGACGGCCGAGGGGATGCGGCGCGATCCGCCGGACCCGATCGCGGCACATGTTCCGTTCGGCCAGCGCGCAACGGTGGGCGCCATCATGGAAGTGAGCCGCTGGTCAAGAGGCCAGGCGTGGAAGCCGCCGGGATTGAGTTCGGCCTCGCCGAGCATGTTGTTCACCATGATGCCCGTTCCCGGAATCATGCAGCCGGAACCGGAGCCGTTGGAGACGGTGGCGGAGGCCACATTGCCGTGCCGGTCAATGATGCTGGTGTGGGTCGTGCCCTGGCTTGCGAAACGGAGGCTTCGGATCTCCTCTCGCCAGCGCGCGAGAAGAACGGGATCGGCTCCGCCCTCCACGGGATCCCAACCCTCTTGGGCCTCGATATCCACCGTGCGCCCGATCGCCTTCGCCACCAGTCGCGCATGGGCGTCATCATTCCGGTGGAGTGCTCCAAGTCCTGCGCCGTCGAGGAGACTCAGTCCCAGGGATGCAAGAAGTCCGCCTGCGGCGGGCGGTGGATTGATGAGGATCTCGGCACCCTCGAAGGTGGTCGAAAGGGGGGCGCGCATCTCGGCGGAATATGACTCCAGATCGGCACGCTGCAACACGCCTGCTTCACGGGAAGCTTCGAGGAGCGCCGCGCCGATTTCGCCGCGATAGAAGAGATCCGGGCCTTCTGCGGCCAAGCAGTCCAGCACATCTGCGAACTCGGGAAAGCGGAGAGTCTCGCCGGCGGCGAGGATTTCGCCGGGCGTGCGGGCGCTGCCAAAAATTGCGCGGCTCTCGGCAGTCGACAGGAACGCCGTCTTGACGACCTGAAAGAGCCCGGCCTGGGCCTCGCGGACCGCCACTCCCTCGTTTGCTGCCTGAATGGCAGGAGTGAGGATCTCACGAAGCGGCATCCGCCCCAAGCGCTGGTGGACTTCGAAGATGCCGGCGACAACGCCGGGGACCGCCGTGGTTCCCCAGCCGGTCCGGAATTCCTGGGTCTCGGTACCGAACTGGGCATCGAACGCGCGGAAATCGAGTTCCTCTGGAAGGGGCGGGCGCTGCCGAGGTGTCTGTGTGAAGAAGTCGATGACTACAGGGCGGCCAGCGGCTGGTGCCGCGAGCAGGAATCCGCCGCCCCCGAGGGACGTGAGGACCGGCTCGCAGATGCAGGCAGTAGCGACGGCGGCAATCCAGGCGTCGTAGGCGTTGCCATCGGCGGAGAGGACGTCCACCGCCGCCTGTACTACACACGGGTGCCCCGCTGCGACGGCCGCTCCACCCTGCATTGCTTTGGCCTCCAGAGCCCTACAGGGGAATGTTGTCGTGCTTCTTCCAGGGATTCTCGAGCTTCTTCCCGCGCAGGAAGGAGAGCGCCCGGGAGACCCGCGTGCGCGTGTTCGACGGAAGGATCACTTCATCGATGAAGCCCCGCTCGGCGACCGCGAAGGGGTTGGCGAAACGGGCTTCATACTCCTTGGCGTGGGTTTCGATCTTACCGGTGTCGTCGAGTTCGCCGCGGAAGAGAATCTTGACGGCACCCTTCGGACCCATCACCGCGATCTCGGCGGTTGGCCACGCAAAGTTGACATCGCCGCGAAGATGCTTGGAACTCATGACGTCGTAGGCGCCGCCATAGGCCTTGCGGGTGATCACCGTAACCTTGGGCACCGTGGCTTCCGCGAAGGCGAAGAGGAGCTTGGCGCCGTGCTTGATGATGCCGCCGTACTCCTGGGCGGTGCCGGGCAGAAACCCGGGCACATCGACGAGGGTGAGAATGGGAATTGAGAAAGCATCGCAGAACCGGACGAAGCGGCCCGCCTTGCGGCTCGCTCCGATATCGAGGCAGCCTGCAAGCACCATGGGCTGGTTGGCGACGACGCCCACAGAGTGGCCGCCCAGGCGGATGAAGCCGGTAATGATGTTCCGGGCGAAGCGTTCCTGGATCTCGCAGAAGTCGCCCTCGTCGGCGATCTTCCGGATCGCCTCCCTCATATCGTAGGGGACGTTGGGGTTGGAGGGAACGAGCGTGTCGAGGGACACCGCTACCCGGTCGACGGGATCCCCGTTCTTCAGGACCGGTGGCGGCTCGCGGTTCGAGAGCGGAAGGAAGTCGAAGAGCCGCCGCACTTCGTAGAGCGCTTCCATGTCGTTGGCGTAGGCACCGTCGGCGACGGAGCTGATTTCGGTATGGGTCTTGGCGCCTCCGAGTTCCTCGGCGGTCACCACCTCGTTGGTCACGGTCTTCACGACATCGGGGCCGGTTACGAACATGTAGGAGGTGCCGCGGACCATGAAGATGAAGTCGGTCATCGCGGGGGAGTAGACGGCACCGCCTGCGCAGGGCCCCATGATCACGGATACCTGAGGGATGACGCCGGATGCGAGGACATTCCGCTGGAACACCTCGGCGTATCCGGCGAGGGACGCGACGCCCTCCTGGATGCGGGCGCCGCCGGAATCATTCAGTCCGATGACGGGGGCGCCGTTCCGCATCGCCATGTCCATGATCTTGCAGATCTTCTGGGCGTGGGTCTCGGATAGGGAGCCGCCGAAGACCGTGAAGTCCTGGCTGAATACGTAGACCGGACGGCCATGGATGTGCCCCCAGCCTGTCACTACGCCGTCGCCGGGGATGCGCTGGGATTCCATTCCGAAATCGGTGCAGCGGTGGGTTACGTAGGTGTCGAACTCCTCGAAGGAGCCCTCGTCGAGGAGGACCTCGATTCGTTCTCGGGCAGTGAGTTTGCCGCGTTCGTGCTGGCGCGCGATCCGCTTGGCGCCGCCACCGAGGCGCGCCGCTTCGCGGCGACGCTCCAGATCCTCGAGAATGTGCTTCATGTTGCTCTTTCAGACGCTCACACGGGACCTGCTAGATATAGCGGAATTGGCTGGACGGCGAGAAACGCCAAGGGAGCCGCATTGCGCCTCCTCAGATAGCGCTTGCGGTACGGCCTGATTTCTCGCTACAAGAGGCTGACACGGAGGGGTGGCCGAGTGGACTAAGGCGCACGCTTGGAGAGCGTGAATACCGCTGAGCGGTATCGTGGGTTCGAATCCCACCCCCTCCGCCAGATCTTAGCGGTTCTTGTAAACAAACAATCGTGCATCCGCTAGGCCCCCGCCCGGGAGCTATCTCTGCGCTGAACCCGGAACAAGCGAAAGCATATTCGCGGCAAGAACCACCGCCAGTGGGACACCGCCTTCCAGGAGGGCGCCTACATGATGCGCACCGGTCACGGCCCGGCAAACAACACCGCCTTCAGCAACTTCGCCCCCGAAAAAATCCTCATCATCGGCTTCGACCGCGTCCCCGCCGCGACCGACCACTTCGAGTGGCACCTCGACGAAGCCTTGAAGTACGTGCTCGCCAAACGTCCGCGAGAGACTTGACCCCGACTCGGAATGCCGCTTCCCGGCACAGCCCGCTTCCGAAAGCCACCGAGCGCCACCCAATCCCTTCCCAATCCTGCGGCGGTGCGCACGCAACCCTATTCGATGCCCACGGCACACGCCAGTCGATCCCCGACAGGCTGGCAAAAAACCAGAAAGGCTCTGCTCAACGCCTTCCAGGGCGCACCCAGTTCCGACGACGAGAGGAAGAGATTGTGGCACCCACGCGCCCGCTCCGCTTCCTTCTCCTCCCAACTCCCAAATCGGCAGAGCCGAGCCGTGAGGTCCTGCTGAGCAACAATGCCGCAAAGGCCGTCCCGTAAGCGCAAAGCTCCCGGAACGCGCTCGACTATCCCACACATCCCCACCGCGCAGCGCCGCAATATCGCAACGCTCCACGATTTCAACTTAAGCGTCTGTCACGGACACCCAGATCGAGCAGGAAACTCAAACTCTCGCAACTCAATTCGCTATTCTATGCGACTTCAGGAATAATCCGTGATAAGAGCGCGTGCTCTAGAAATTGCACACACGAGGATGAGGACTACGCAATGTATCGAGAACTCCAGCACTACGGGGATGCTCTGCGGACGTATATCAACTCTACGTATCACGTGTCCAACCCAGCCTTGGTGGACATGCGGACCGAACTCTTAATGCGGGCGGGGTCGATCGTTCAGGAGCCGTACATTGAAAGCACCGCCCGGTACGAGACAGCCCAAGCATTCCGTGACCTCGTCTTGCCGCCAGGAGTTTCGGAATTGTTGAGTCGGTTGGGCGATCAAGGCCTACTATTTGATCCGCCGTACAATCATCAGGCCCGGGCCCTAGAATATGCCCTCTCTCCACCGTTCCGCGACCTCGTCATCACGACAGGCACTGGCTCCGGCAAGACGGAGACGTTCCTGTTGCCGATACTAGGCCGCCTCGCAGCCGAAGCCACTACCGGCGAGAGCTTCTCGACCCGCGCAGTGCGTGCGTTACTGCTCTACCCCATGAACGCATTGGTCAACGACCAACTGGGCCGATTGCGTCTCCTCTTCGGTGACAACTCCGTGTCTCGGTGGTTCGAGGTTCACGGGGGACGGCCGATGAAGTTCGCTCGATATACCGGCAGGACCCTCTACCCCGGGCGCCGACGAGAGAACACGGACAGCCACCGGAGTCGGCTTCAGAGCCTAAGTTTCTATCGAGATCTCGAAAACCGTGCCGCAGACAATGCCGAAGCCAAAGCTCTCATAGCCAGATTGCGGGATCGAGGCAAGTGGCCTGCGAAGCCCGCTAGCTCTCCCGGCCTAGAGGACGGCATATCCGCTTGGTATGGAAAGGGAAAATGGAAGGATGACGACAGATGGTTGCGCGCGATTGAGCGCCCGCAGGATCCTGAACTATTCCTTCGTCACGAGGTGCAGGAGGCAGTGCCCGATCTCCTGGTGACGAACTATTCCATGCTCGAGTACATGTTACTGCGCCCGATTGAGCGAGACATCTTTCGCAACACAGCGGAGTATTACGCAGCCAATCCGGCACAGCGTCTCATCCTTGTGCTAGACGAGGCCCATCTGTACCGAGGCGCACAAGGAACAGAGGTGGCGATGTTAATCCGTCGCCTTCGGAACCGCCTCGGACTGCCCTTGGAGCAACTGCAAGTCGTTTGTACGAGCGCCTCCTTCTCTGACTCAGATGCGGCGCAGACCTTCGTCGCCGATCTGACCGGGAAGTCGATCGACTCTTTCAAGGTTCTCACGGGCACCAAACAATCCGCGAGCCCCTCAGGCGCTGGCGACCCAGCGACTGCCGACGCTTTCGCGGCCGTAGACCTCCGAGCACTGCGCGCTGACGGTCTCGATGCCCGTATTCAAGCCGTGATGCCCATACTCGCTCTTGCAGCGCCAACGGAAGAAATGCCATTGAGCGTTGTCGGTCCGCCGAACGCCAACGTGGCTCTTTGTTGTCTATGTTCCACGCTTGAAACGATCGATCTCGACTTCTCACTCACCGCCGAGCCGGTCGAGTTACCGACGGAAATCGTTGCTGTGGTCGCGGGTTCGTGCGACGCTCCAATCCAGATTCGTTTCGGGGACGTGACAGAACTTCACATTTCTCCCCCGTCCGCCGTGCGGCTGGAGAGTGGCCAGGATCCTGTCGCGCGCCTTCTTCACGCTTGTCTGACACAAGTTCCGGTTGTAGGGCGGCTCCGCAATCTCACTAGCGGCGCGCGTGCGACCGAAGATGAAGAGTGCGACCATTCCGAAGTTGGGCCGGCGCAAGCCCTTCAAGAGTTGGGGCTGCGTCTCTTTCCGGGTGTTGAGCCAGAACGGGCTCGGGGAGCTACAGACGCACTCCTAGAGTTGGCCTCGATGGCGAGAAGGAGAGAGGCATCACCCCTGCTTGCTGCTCGAGCACACGTGTTCTTTCGTGGGCTCCCCGGGCTCTGGGCGTGCGCCGATCCGACCTGTAGCAAGGTTTCGCATCATCTCCGCGAACAGTGGGGAGGTAAGCTTCCGCCTACAGGATCCCTATTTCCTCAGCCGAGACGCAACTGTGAATGCGGGGCACGAGTTTTTGAGGTTTACACATGCCGGGCCTGCGGTACCGCATTCTTCAAGGCCTATGCGTTGAATCCCGATAATCCAGACTACCTCTGGACCGAGGACATCGGTGAAATCGACGACGCGAACGGTGTCATCCAGCCCTTGCTCCTCTTACTCGAAGAGCCACCGCCCGGGTCGGGGGCTCAATTCGAACACCTCGACCCGACCACTGGACGGTTGGGATCGAGGAGCAAAACGGCCCGAGAGGTCTGGCTTCCTCCAGCCGGACAAAGGGACACACAACGGGGAGAATTCGAGAACTGTCCCTGTTGCGGAGCGCGCGGTGCCGACAACATCACGAACCATGTCACGAAGGGGGACGAGCCGTTCCAGGAAATAGTCTCTGCGCAACTACTCGAACAGTCACCGCGGGCAGACGTTGATACTCCGCTCAAGGGAAGGAAGTCACTTATTTTCTCCGATGGTCGCCAAGCAGCCTCGCGCCTCGCGGGGAGGCTCCAGCAATACTCGATGCGGGATGCCGTGCGCCCACTACTCCTAGACGGATTCGCCGAGTTGGAGCGCCTCTACGACCGACATGTGACGCTCGACCACACCTACGCGGCCCTGCTCACCGGATGCGTCCGGCGCGGCGTAAACCTGCGCCCTGCACAAGCCCCTCATTTCGACTCGGATCTTGAGACCATTCGCGAACTCTTGACGGTCGATCCGCCTGCCGACGGGTCCGAAGTCTTCAGTAGATCCGCCGAACTGAACTCCTTCCGGACCAACAGGGCACTAATGCTCGCCGCATACCCAGTGCTAAACGATGCCCACACTGGGCTGAGCGCACTCGGACTCGCGGCGATCAGACCACACCTCGAGCCCGCCGACCACCGGGCGCTAGCGCAGTTGCCTGCGCCACCGAATCCAGGCGACCGAGATGAAGACGAGCGCCGTCTAGCCCTTTTGAACCTCTGGGTAACCGATGCGGTCCTTAGGCACGCCCTGTACCTTCTGACCACGCCGAGCGAGTGGCTGGACGCAGACAATGGCGCCAAGATTCGGAGAGTAAAAGCGACGTTTCCAGGAATTGCAAAGGACTTCGTTGGCTCCCCATGGTTTAACGCAAATCTTCGAAGCGGGACCAAAGGCTCGTCCCCTTGGGCCGAGTTCATTCGACGCACATTCGCGGAGAATGAGACGGCGAACGGGTTCATCCTACGCGCCACAAAACTCCGGATTGTGCAAGACGATATCTCGTGGATGCGATGCGAAACCTGTACCACGGCACAGCCGGCCAACGCTATCGCCGGCCAGCGCTGTACCGTGCGCATCGGCGGCCGGAAATGCTCTGGGGCAACCCGGCCTCTCGATCCTTCACAGGACCCGGTGTTCGTCTCTCGCAAGGGTCACTATCGCCGCAAAGTTGATCGGTTGGCGGTTGAATCGGGCTACGCTCCCCATCCCTACTTGGCCGCCGAGCACTCCGCAGCGCTCAACGACAGTAGCAATACGAACGCTGTGGCACGTGCAGAGTGGCATGAACTTCGTTTTCAGGACCTTGATGTCGAAGGACCGGACGGCCGGCGTGAGGGGCCAATAGATGTTCTTTCCTGCACGACTACGATGGAGGTTGGTATCGACATCGGCAGCCTCGCCGCAGTAGCCCTTCGCAACGTGCCTCCGGGCCGTGCGAACTACCAACAACGAGCTGGACGTGCTGGTCGGCGGGGTTCTGCACTGGCGACCGTAGTTACCTATTGCGGTGCTGATAGCCACGACCAGGAGTTTTACTCAGATCCCAAAGGAATGGTGAGCGGACCAGTTCCAAACCCAAGTGCGCCGTGGAAAGGCGCGTTTTCCTGGTGGGTGCGAATCCCACCCAGCAACTGTCCTTCCGGCTGGTAGCGGCCGGAGCGGTTCGTGGAGGTAACGACATGGACTGAAGCACTCCGGAGAGAAGGGCTGCGTTGAGCAGCTCAGCGACCATGCAGGCCGGAGCGTGAAGCGAACGCCGAGCAGGCCTCGAAACAGGCAACGCGGGGGCCGACCCTCCTTGGGTTAGGGGAAGGCCGATGGCGGTTTGGGAAGAGAAGCGACACATGCACCAGACCGCGCCCGCCGGGGTAGTGGCGCCAGCATGCATGGAAGATGGAAGACGCGGCAACACGGGAAGCCCTGTCGGTGATGTGCACGCATCAACCGGACCCCCGTGAGGGGCAGGCTGGGCCGGCAGGGTGGCGGAGGGGTCCGTACTACTGGCGACGCCGAGTAATACCGGTCGAGGAAAGGGACCCCAGGTGAGGAAGGATGTTGAAGGGCGACAGGTATCGGGAGTGGCATGGCCTATTACCCCGGAGAATGCCGGAGAGCCTGGACGCATCACATGCGGAAGTGAAGGGCGGGTCCCCGGCGGCGGTGGTTTCTCCGGCGTCCGAGGTCTCGGACCATCAAGGCGTCGACAGGCTTGCTGGCAGGCGAGGCCGCAGCCACAGTCAAGGCGGGAGCCGTGCAGCTCCTCGCGGCCGAACCCATGCGGCCAAGACCCTTGCTGTTGCTGGAACTCGTCGCCCGTGTGCGAAGTGCATGATCCCACTGGAGAGCCCGGTGCCGGAAATCGGCACGCCGGGTTCGGGGAGCGGGGGACTGGAAACGTAGCCAAGGGAGCCGGACTGAGGCCCGTCGCGAAAGCGCCGGAACTGCCACCGGACCCTACCGCGGGCGCGCCAGCCCCCGACTCTACCGTTGAACCTCGACAACATTGAGATCGTCCGGCGTCACTGTTTCGCTTTGCTGATGAGCCTCTTCCAGCAGCACGCAATTCCGGATCTCGGCGATGGAAAGCAAGACAGCGCCAACGTGTTCGAGAGCTTAGGAATGCTTCGCGACTTCCGCGAAGGGGGAACCGAAGGTTTCACATATGAGGGACTTAAGCGTTGGCTGGCAGCGAATCGGACAGATCTAATTAACGTTCTTGCTGAAGTGGTTCCGGGCAACGTGCGCGATGAGGCGCCAGACTTCATGCAGGAAGTCCCCAACGCACTATTGAAGGAACTCGGGGACGCCGGCGCTGGACCGGTGCAGCAAGGGACTGTCGAGGACGAGATGTCCAGAGCGGTTAGTGAGGTGTTCCACGAAGCTGGCGAAACCGCTTTGAGCTTTCGAGGGATCATCATGGACTGGGGCGACGAAACTGAATTCGATTCTCACCAAGTAGACAATGAAGATGTGGTCGAGACAGCCCCAGACCGTCGCGAGGACGCACCCGATAGCGGCGTCGACCCCGAGAAACTGCTCGATCGGCTTTTTGGCTGTAGCGTGTTACCGAGATACGCATTCCCCACCGACGTCGTCACCTTCCACGTCTTTGATCAGGCAAGGAGCACCGAACGTCGTGCGCAATTGAAGTACTCGCCCCAACTGAGTCTGAACAATGCGTTGTCCAGCTATGCCCCGGGACGAGAGGTGTGGGTCAACGGTGAGCGGCACTATTCATTCGCTATTTGGACCCCGTTCAATCGACGCGACTGCTGGCAGGCTTGGCTCGCAATGAAGGTCTATTTCGAGTGCGACATCTGCGGCTACACCGTCGTAGAACCGCGAAGCGACGAGCATTACATCGGCCAGGTGCTCGACTGTCCCGCGTGCGGGACCGGGGGTTCTCTCGGCGTCGGAAAGCGGTGGATCCGCCCGCCCGGCTTCGCGCATCCCGTCGATATGCCAGCGGAATTGCCTCTTGAGGACAGTCCGGAACCTACTCGTCCCACTCGTGCGAAGCTCAGCGCGTCCTTTACGGATCCTGGGCCTGTAGCGGCGAGTGCCACTGCGACGAACGGTGCAGGATATGAAATCTGGACATCAAAACAGACACTCGTGCTGACCAACACAGGGAGCACCAACTCTATGCGGCCGGGGTTCCTCCATTGCCCGACCTGCGGACGAACCGAACCCAACGGCTGGTCCGCCGGCCGGATAAGGGCGGCGGGCCACATGAGGCCCAACCCCGACAATCATCCGTATGGCGCGAGCTGCGAAAGCAGACCCAGCGTGGTTGTACTCGGCAATGAGTTCAGGACCGATGTAGCGCTAATCCGATTCAGATTGAGCGCCGGAATCACACTTCCTCCAGGCTCCGTGGTCGCGAAGATCGTGCTCACTACCGTTGCCGAGGCGCTCGCAAGCGCTGCAGCGCGTATCCAAGATATCGAAGAGGCAGATATCGGTGCGGAGTACCGGGTAGCGATGACGCCTGGCGGCCGCACCGGAAACGAGGTCGAGGTGTTTCTCCACGATCTAACGCCTGGTGGCGCTGGCTTCGTTCGAGCCGCTGCGAAGGATGCGGAGGGCGTGTTCGAAGCGGCGCTCAAGCGACTCGAATCGTGCCATTGCACGCACTCCTGCTACGAGTGCCTTCGAAGCTACAAGAACAAGTGGGATCACAAGTATCTCGATCGCCGACTTGCGGCAGCGTTCATCCGTCATGTCGTCCGCGGAGAAGTCCCGAGAATCGACGAAGAGGTGGAGCACCGACTCCTCCGTGCGCTTGAGGTCGACCTTATGGAATCTGGACACGACGTCGTGGCACTGGACGGCGGCTTGCGGCTAGAAGACCAGAACAGCCGAATCGTCGTGCTCGGGCACCCCCTAGCCCCCACTGCACCTGGCTCCACTGGCGGACGTGCACTCGCAGCGAGAGGAGAAGTCGTCGTTGTGGATCAATTGCGAGTCGACCGTGCTCTGCCGGCTGCGGTTAGGGAGGCCATTGGCGCGCCGCCGATTGCCCAGAATACACTGTCATTGCCAACATTCCTTCCGGAAGAACCTGGCGGGCTACCAGTTTATCAGGCATGTAACCTGGGATCGGGTACGTTGCCCTCGCCGATAGCAACAGTAAGGGTCAAGGGTGTTCCGGACGATTCGTTCGTCATGAAACTAACTCATCCGACGCTCGATCGAATATCAGGCGGTGTGTTTACCCGGGGCGCGTGGGTGATATTCGCCCCTACTGACGAAGGTGACTTTGTCGTTGAACGCCTCGATAAGACCCCCCGGCTTGTCGTCGGCCGCAACGCGTTCAATGCCACCCGCGAGCACTGGACTCTCGGATTGCCTCGCCTGCGTGACAATACGGTTAATATCCTTTACCGATCCCATACGGCTCCGTTCTCGGAAGAACCACGCCGTTCAGACGTCAGCGTCCTTGGACGCGCAATCGCCGTGTTCGTCGACGGCAACCTTACGTCCATCGGTGCAGCTTGATGGCGCGCATGATGCCCGAAGTGGACCCCACTCAGCTTGAGCACAGTTCCGAGGAACCTGTCTACCGGGCCCTGCGAGACAGCCTCGGGGACGACTTCCACGTCCTTCACTCCTATCCATGGTTGCGACCCTGGCGAGGCGAGGGCGCGCTGGCCGAGGGCGAAGCGGATTTCGTAATTCTCCATCCCGCCCACGGCATGCTCGTCCTCGAGGTCAAGGGAGGTACCAGCATCCGCCACGATGGTAAGCGTTGGTTCCGTGCCTCGGCACGGGGTCCAAAGGAGTTTCGAGATCCGTTTATCCAGGCTCGAAGGAACATGCACGCTCTTCTTGACATCGTGAGGCATCGGTCTGGTGGAAGGGTGACGAAGAACGACATCGTCCACGGCTACGCTGTTGTGTTCCCTCACATGGACTACGACGGAGAACCACCGCCACACGCTGACAAGGCGATCATAATCTCAAGACGCAGTCTGCCGTCTATTGAGCAGGCCATAGTGACTGCCTTGCGCGCTTGGACGGCGACGCCTCGTGTGTTGCCAAGAGACCGCTTCGTCATAATGCTCAACGATTGTCTGATGCCGAAGTTCAGAGTCTTTCGCCCCGTTGGACCTGACATCGTTGCCAACGCCGAGCAACTACTCGAGCTAACTGAGATGCAGGCCCACGTCTTCGAAGGGCTTTATGAACATGATCGCGTTCTCGTTGAGGGAGTGGCCGGCTCGGGAAAGACGTTCCTCGCACTGCATAGGGCGTTAGCCTTCGCCCGTAGCGGAAAACGCACTCTATTCGTCTGCTTCAACAGAGCGCTCGCCCAGTGGCTTCGCCGACAGGTCGCAGAAGACCCATACATATGCGAGTACCGATCGCTCCTTACGATTCGGAACTTCCATTCCTTGGCCGCAGAACTTGCGGAGGAGGCAGGACTACGATTCGAGCCGGCCAATGGTGGATCACGTGACGATCGATTCTGGGACGAGACAGTCCCTGATCTGCTAGAACACGCAGTACTCATGCTCGATGATCGAGGAACCGTAGTGATGTATGACGCTGTCGTTGTCGACGAGGCGCAGGATTTTGCGCCAAAGTGGTGGTACTCGCTCACCCAGTGCCTCCTTCGCACCGCGGACAGTCCACTCTACGCATTCCTGGATCCGAACCAGTCACTCCGAGGTGAAGTGAAGCCTCCACCAGTTCCTTTAGGAAAACCATTCCGCCTGAACAAGAACTGTCGCAATACGCGGAGGATTGCGGCTGCGACGGCTTCCGTCCTAAATTTGAAGCCCAATGTGTACACTCGAGCGCCAGTGGGACTCAAACCGCGGTTGATTCGGGCGCATACAATGAGGCACCAAAAGGGTCTTGTTCTTCAGGAACTCAGAAGGATGCTGGAGCAAGAAGCCATAGAACCGCAACAGATCGTCTTGATGGGGCCGAGCGCCAAGGACAACGGAAGTTTGTCAGACGTAAGGGACGTCGGTGGCATTCCTTTGGTAACGAGCGTAGACGATTGGCGTGACGGTCGCGGTGTCTTAGTTACCACAGCGAAGTCGTTCAAGGGGCTCGAGGCGGACGCCGTTCTGCTTTACGACCTGAGCGATTTCGGACGTCTATTCCGCCTGGAAGATCTCTATGTCGCTTGCTCCCGGGCCAAGGTGTTGCTCGTTGCTGTGGTGCACGGCGCGAGGTGCCGGGAGGTGCTTGAGTCGGCACTCGCCGCTTCAGCACTTCAGTCATGAGCCTGGATGTAATCACTCGCGAGTCGTATGCACACAGACTCGGAGTTGTCGGCGAAGACGGTGAGATATCGAGGCGGGCCCTCGCCAGATTGATGCGAGCTCCGCTGGAGCGCTGGGGCCTGAGCCCCCGTTCGGCGGTTCTGCGACACGTGAGAGAACAAATAGAGGCTTGTGGGATCCGAGGCATGGCATCAACGATGGTAACTGAGGTCTTGGATGGCCTCGTTCGCATCGAAGACTGTGTTGAGGTCGTTGCTGGTCAAGAACGCTACGTCGCGCCAGCGCTACCGCGCTGGGTTCCGACCGCCGAGGGAGCCGGAGCGCTGCTAGGAGGAGCACAAGTACCTGCCGGTATTGAGGAACTGCCTAGCGCCAATGACCGCGATCTCGTAAGACGGATCCGCGTCCAGGATGACGACGACTTGGCCGCACTGCACATGGCCGGCATACGCGAGATTTCCATTGGCGAGTGGCTCCGCCCCTTTGGCTACTTGCGCTATGCTGCACGTAGGAAAGGACGCGTAATTCGGAGTGATGAAGTCTCGTTGTCGCAGTTCTGGGAACTCCTTGAAACGGAACTGACCGATGACGGATTGCCCCTTAGTGACGAGGCCGTTGTGCGAACGGTTACCGGCAAACCAGGCACATATTTCGGGCGGTACAATGCTGATGTCTGCGAGGGCCGTTGGTCCGACTCTGCGCCGAACGGTGTGTGGTCTGCCTATCGGCGTGGTTACGGCGCGTCGCACTGGCATCCGATCATTGTGTCGGTCAGCGGTGATGCTCGTCGAGGCCTTGATCTCTTCGATGCGGACGAGTGGCGATGGGCGTTGCTGGGCCGGGCACTCCGAACTGGGTACCATGAACAAGTGGAACGGATAATTGGAGTGATTCGGCTGAGTTTCCCCCTTCCCGGACAGTTGGAAGCCGCGATGGATATTCTGGGGCCACGGCGTGAGCCGTGGTCGTGGGCCATAGGCTCGGGTGCGTCTGATCCGTGGAGTGAACTCTTGGGGTAGCACCTCCGCTCAATTTGGGCGCTGGACGCGCATCAAGACCGTCGCGCGTTCTCGGGGCCGGATTGCTCGAACAGTGGCGGAGCAGTTTTGGAGCCATGCGTCGCGCTGTTGCCAAACTGTTCGAATCATTCTTGCGACTGCCTCCGCCTCTTGCCGCTGTCTGCGAACTCGTGTGATTTGGCCTCGATTGCCTCCATCCTGCACTGCTCGAAGCCTCAATTCTGTTTCGTCCAATTCCAATTCAGCCAGCGTCTGCGCATCATTCCCTTCTTCCCTGACTACGTGACGCCTAGTCCTCAGAGCACGATCGAACTCCGCAAATCGATGGCTCCAACACTCTACAGCCAGGTCCGTGTCGAACATGCGAAGTCGTTGAATTGCTTTCGAAGCGGCGTGAATCACGGCCCCGGAGGGCTGCCACTCGGATGCCTGCGGGATTCCCATGCGTCCGTGCGCCATCGGGTTCAGTAGAGTGCTGATCGTATCGACCTCAACTGTTATCCACTGATCTTCCACGTACCTCAAACCCTGGACGCGAAACCCCGCGGCCAGTTGCCCTCGCAGCCATCGCGAGTCGGCCTCTATTGCACATCGAACGGCGCGTTTGAAAGTGTGCACCTGCCCCATCACGCGGTCATTGGGCAAGGTATCGGTCATCCTCATTACTTCAACCATGGCATCCTTTTCGACGGAGTCCGCCGCGAAAGCCGACGCTGTATCGAGAAGCACAAATCGCAAAAGGTAGACACCGACATGGCCGCGTTCGAAGAACGCGTGGTCGTCGAACAAATGCACTGCCAAGAATTGTGTCTCACCGTCATTAGGCAACCAGCCTTCAACAAGTTCGTCGTGCAATGCGTTTCCAAAATTCAAGAATCGGAGCGGACGTCGAAACTCATTTCCATCTAAGTTCATTGTAACGTTGCGGTGTGGCGGAACGCCGATGTCGCCGCGCCGAGTTATGAACGCATGCGCGTTCTTCGGATGGCGACAATGGGACGGGTCGGCACCGAAAGAGAATACTACTCTCGAAACAACATCCCTCCGGCCGTACGAAAGAACATCATCGAATCGGTACCATAATGTTTTGAACAACCTAACATTGGAATCTTCATTTCGGCGGATATGATACTCCTTTGCTCGGTCCAGCAATTTTACCATCCCTTCGAGAGCGCGATCCCATGAGCGCGGCCCTGTCTTCGCGTGAGTAGACAACGTCAATGCGACAGGTGCTGGCGGCAGATTCTCCAAGAATCTTCGCAGAGATGTTGCCCACTCCTTGGTCCAAGGCAGATGCGGGCGAAGCGCAGACTCTAGCTCCCCCACGTCGTCCTCCGCAGCCATCGCCTCGGTCGCCTCTTCGAGGCCACCCCAGTTCGTCTGCTCAGGCCGCAATGCAGCGCTCTCAATTCGCTTCGCCACCTCCCCCAGATGATCTCCATCGAGGTTTACGCTTCGCTCAAACGCATGAAAACGTTGCAGGACCCTGACGACCTTCTCGTCGACCAAGCCCTTCTGCGCAATGGTGTAAATGTCTACGGTTCCTGCCTCGGCGTTTGTCGGGAAGGCCGCAGTGTTTCCGATCCTGTCAAGCCGACCGATCCACTGCTCCACCTCCAAAGGCCGCCATGGAACGCTGTATAGAACCAAGATCCGCGCGCATTGCAGGTTGAGTCCTTCTCGTACGACTTCGGGCGCGAAAAGAACCTGGGCCTCCCCACGCTGAAATGCCTCCAAGTTTTCGACGGTCTCGTTGCCATAGCCGCCGAGATCGTCGACCGCCTCTGTCATCATTCCCTGCCGAACTCGGGCCGCGACGAGTTGCACGCGGCGCCGTAGTGGTCCGATTGATGGCAACCGCGCTCGAACGAGATCGAAGAGGTAATCGACCGTCAGATTGTCCTGCGCGGCCACAAGCACACGCTCCGTCACGTCCCGCATCCAGATCTCCGCGAGAAGGTCCACTAAGGCATCCACGCGGGAGTCGCCGTGGCGGTCGTCCACCAAGGGTCTGGTGGTATCGAGCAGGCCTTCCCGGTCATGACCGTGTTGGCGGAGGAAGTCTACACGCTGCCGGAGCGAGGGAGGACTTAAGATAACGCGTTTTGCAAGCAACACAGGATCGACTCGCCGACTGATGGTGCCGAGGTGTCCGAAATAACGCCACATGAGCGATTGCCGCTCGCATTCGGCATCCAGCGGCTCGATCACAAGGGGAATGTGCCGCCTCTGCGGCAGTACACCGCCGTAGTCGGCGCGTCTAGTACGTATTACACGGCGATAGGCACATTGGGCAAGCGCGATCGCCTTTTCGGCACCCCGAGTACATGACGCTTCCGCGTTCCTATCTCGCTCGAGCATGGCTTCAACCACCGCCCTCGTTGCTTGCTCTGGCCATTTTGAGAAGTCCTCTCCATCCCTGATGTCGTCCGAACCGTCCGCGTATGTTTTCCCTATCGTCCGTCTTGCAACTACTGTTCGTTCCGGTTCCAGCAGCGCGAAGAGTTGAGCGTGCCGTTTTGGATCTTGAAACGCGGGTGTGGCGGTAAGCGCTAAGACATGCTCAAAGTGCTCAGCCATGCGTACAACGCGGTCCTGAACATCGGCACGCAGGCTGTGCAATTCATCCACGACGAGCACTTGGTAGTTCGCGGGATCGATGTCTGAGAGTGACCAGTCAAACTGGCCATCCTTACCGCGCCTTCTGAGTTGATCCTCCCAAGCCAAGCGGATGTATCGGCCCTCCTCGAACCCAATATTCTGCTCGGTCGGTGCCGAGTGAGCACGTGTTAGGATCTCGTCGCGCCACTGCGTGACGAGACCATCTGGGACGATCACGAGGGCGCGAAGGTCTCGTCGCTGGTATCGAAGTGCGTTCAATATCATCAGTGCTTGGACGGTCTTGCCAAGTCCAACCTCGTCGGCTAGCAGGTGCCGAACCCGCAGGTCGGTGAGTACACGAAAGACGTTCGCCAATTGGTGTGTATACAAGAAGGCGGCGACGCCAGTCGCAGGGGCGAGCGGGGTTCTTGCGGCTTCGTACTCTCGCCGTAACGCTTGTGCAGTGAGGCAAAGGTCAACGTAGGGGTTTCTTTTCACGCCACGCCTCCTTGCCGCACGGCCCGAGCCCGCAGGGCCAGATACCGGGCTCCTCGCGCAAGCGCTCTTTCTGAAAGAAGAGTGTCCAACGCACTTCGCCAGGCAAGGTTTACCGCAACTTCCGGAGCGATCCAGAGCGCAAGGATGGCCCTCACAATCGCTTCACTCGGCACGGGACCGGCGAGCGCCGTTCGCGATGCCATGGCCCAGCGATGTAATTCCTCGCCTAACTCTCCCATCGGCATGAGCGTAGGGTCCAACGCCATGAGTTGCCTCGCGGTATGCGTTGGGAGCAGCAATTCCCCCAACTCTCGCAATTCGGATGCCGCATTGACGTGCTCTAGCACGGCATCCCATTGAACAGGGGCCGATCCAGGGTCGGCTTCCATGACCTTGTCGGAAAGGTCCCCCTTTCCGGCTCTACGAAGTCTCTCCGAGAGTTGCCGATACGCGCCTTCGAACGAGTCGTCCAGGTACTTGTAATCGCCGGCATCGAGAATGGTCTCACGACTAAAGTCATTACCGTCGAGGACTAGATCGGTGCGTAGCCACAGGTCAGGATGCATACGGCGAATCTCGGCAACGGCGAGTCGGATAACCTCATTCTCGTCGTTCTCCGAGACTTCGACGTACCGGTCGAGGCCCCGTCCGGTCTTTCGGCAGGCATCGGCCAGCAGCGTCCACGGGTCCGCAAGGACTGTATTCACCCGCGCTTCGCGCCAACTCCAGTTCTTGCCGCAGACGACTTCTGTGAACCAGCCGTCGAGTTCCGAGGCCACCTGCCGTCGCCTAATCTCTGCGGTCCAGGAATCGCTATCGGCGAGAGCCCAGCGTAACCATGCCTCCAACAAGCGCTCCGCGCCAAGCGAATCTGGATCGGCTTTCCGCGACCTGCGGAGCCTCGGCCTAGTGATCGGTGGCGCCGTCAGAGTCAGCGTATCCGGAGCCACGCAAAGAGTTGTGAATTGCGCGGCCGGCCCAAACATAACTTCATCGGTAAGCGTTCGTTCAGCAGGTGATGATTTCTATCATTCGTTGAGTCTGCGCTTCCAGTCTCTGCGTAGCGGCTGCAGCCAGATGTTTTTTTTAGTGAGGGCGCATTCATGTTTTGTGTCGTAGCGTCCGCGTCCGCTGGTGGTGCCGATACAGGTCCAGTTTGCGGCCTTGTAGATGGTGCCGGCAAAGCGCGGTGTTTCGACGAATGTTTCCATCAGGACGGGCTCGACATTATAGCGTTGGGTCCAGTCGCCGGGCAGTTGTCGGCGCAGCATCGACAGGATGTGGGATCCGAGGTTTGGGATGACGATCCAGGGCAGTAGAAGCAGGCGGGACTGATTGACCACGAGATGGAGATTGCGCGCCCGGGTCTCCGGGCTCCATCCGATGGCGTGGTCTCGCGGCGCGGTCTTCCAGGCTGCTGCTGCCATGCCGATCATGGCGAGCGAGGCGCCGTGGCGGTCGACCACGGTATAGCGCATCTGGGCACCGGCCATCGGCTTGTATCCGAGATAATGGTAGCGGGCGATAAACTGCTTCCACAGTAGGGCGTTGTGGCTGGTCCGGTCGAGGACGGGGACGAGGCTGAGCGGCCGCACCGCCTCGATGGTCGCGGGCGGCGGCGGCAGCGGTGGTTCGCTCTCCGGCCCGAAGACGACCGGTCTGGGCGCATGGCGCGGGCGTCGTGGTGGCGGCAGGACGATCAGCCCGTCGCGATGCATCGCCAGCAGCGCGCAACGCGCCATCATGTCCCGCAACCCGCCGTCGGGCTTGACCCAGCCGACCCGGCGGCAGAACGCCCGCGACAGGTGAGCTCGGGTCAGCTTCGGATCCTCGGCAATCAGATCCCGGATCAGCGCGATCTCGACCTCGGTGAAGTCGCGCCCCGCATAGCGGCATGTCGGTGCCGCGCTCACGCGCGAAACTCTGCCCGGCGCGCCTCGTTCATCGTCCAGGGCAGCCACGGGCCGAGATCTTCCGGCGGGCGGCCACCATTGGCGGCACAGGCAGACAGCCACGCCTCAAGCCACGGCAAAACCGCAACGTCGTTGACCTCAAGCGTGCGGACCACCGTAAGCATCGTCGCCATGCCCTCTGCGCCGGCCTTGCTGTCCGAGCCCAGCGACAGCTTCCGGCGGATGACCTCAAGGCGGAAGCGGCGTTCAGCGAGATTGTTGTCGAGCGGAACCCGGGGATCGTCGAGGAACCGGGACAGCCCCCGGCGATGACGCAGCAGAGACTGCAACACCTTCCCCTGCGGCGACGCATCATCAACGGTGGCAAGCTCCCGTTCCGCCTCCATGAAGACCTCCCCGAGGACGCGGGACAGACGGAAGTGCATCCTCAGATACCTCCTGTCAGGCGGCCTGCCGGGATCGTGAAATCGCAAGCGCTGCGCGTTCAACCTGTACAGGCGCCGGATCCGGGCCAGCCATTGGTCCTTCCAGTCATCAAGGTCGCCACGCGCCGCCGCCGCCTTGATGAAATCCCTCCTGACATGGGCCCAGCAGAATGCCAGGACCAGCTGGCCCGCCGCCAGGCGGGCCAGCTTCTTGTAGGCGCTATAGCGATCGCATACCAGGATCACGCCCTTGCGCAGCCCTCCGAGCAAGGTCGCGGCCGCCGCCGCGCTGCGCGATGCATCGACATGCAGATACACTGCATCCACGCTGGTCGCGATCCATAGCCAGGCGCGGCTGGACGAGCCCGTCGCGGCGAACTCCCGGACCCGCCAGCCGGTCTCGTCGGCGTGGACCACCGGCGCCTGTTGGAGATGCTCAAGGATCGCCGCCGACAGCGGCGTAAACAACACCGCCATCCGACCCAGCCCGTCCGAAAGCGTTCCCGGTGAGATCGACAGGCCTTGCGCCTCAAACCACGCCGCGACCCGCCGCAAGGGACGGTTGGCGACGCAAAGCTCGAACAGCAGCCGCGTCCAGACACTGATACCGAACGCGGTTCCCGGAAACAGGCGCGGCACGGGTGGGGCCGACACCTCTTCAGGCGTGTCAGAACACTGGCAGGTCTTGCGCCAGCGGGTCCGGTCGATGACCCGCACATGAGCCTTGACTGCGACTTCGATCAAGTCCGATGTGTGCGATCCGTTGGCCACCCGGGGCGCGCCGCAGCACGGACAGTCCAACGCCTCGGGCGGCGGGTCGTGAACCTCTTTCTTGCGGGCCAGTTCGGGCCGCGGTGTGCGCCCGTGGGTCTCGCCGCCAAGCCGTGGGCCGCGCTTGCCGCCGGTCTTCCCCTTGTGCTCCGGCCTCGTCTTGCGGCCCTGTTCGCTCTTGCGACCGAACTGCGCGCGCGACAGGGTCTCAATCTGCGAGCGCAGGTCGTCACGCTCGCTCTCGACCTCCTGCAGCTGCTTGCGCAGGGCTTCGCTCCCGGTCTGCAGCCGGCCGTTCTCGATCCGCAGGGACGCGATCGTGCTGCGCTTGCGCGTGTCAACGCCGATGTCGGCAAGAAGGGTCTCAAGACGAACGACCTCCGAGCGCAGATGCAACGCATCCCCGGACACACCGCGCAAGTCCTTCGCTTCCGCCCGCACCGCCTCGAGCGCGTTCCGGGCCCGACCCCACTGCGCTTTCCAGTACTGCGCCTCGCAGTGCGCCTGAACCTTCTCCCGTTGGAGCCGTTCGGTACGCCCGTCCGCAGTATCCGCGCGGCGCTTCTCTTCCTCGTGAAGCCGCCGCCAAGCCTCCGGAGCGCCAGACGGACAAGCAACCGCAGAGTCGTCCGCGACCAGATCCAAAACCGGGCCCGCCGCCATCATCAAATACAATCTTTCCTCAACATGCCTCCCGTGTTAGCGCATGATGAGCAAAGTTGCCAGCCCTTAACGAATCACGCGAAAAGAAAAACCAGCCGTCACGTGCTGAACGAACACTTACCTTCATCGAGGCCCAACGGCGAGAGCAGCCGTGCGTCCCTGGTCTCCCGAAAGGGAATTGATACCGGTAGTGCGGTCGGCGCGTTGACCGCAACCTCCCCGTGTTCCAGTGGCCCTAACTCATTTTCGAGGATGAATCCCGACGGCCCTCTGGTCCACCAGCAAGGGCGAAGGCGCTGTTCAAGCGGCCAAGATTCCGCGGCGAGAGCACCGACGCGGGTATGTAGTACGGGGTTTGGGTCGCGAACTACTTGCTCACGAGTCGCCTCATCGAGCAGAATCGACCAAGAATCGTGGTCACCAAACAGTATCTGCGGAAGCGGCTCAAGGACCTGAGTGATTCCCACGCGATGACCAGACATTTCCAATTCTACGGTAAGCGCCAAGCCCTCCAGCGGTGCCAGCCCGTCGACTCTTAGGGCGAAGGTGCCACTCAGAAGAGCTTGCACGGTAATCTCCTGCGCGGTCCACTCGATCCAACAAGCACTCTTCAAGCTCGAGGCAGCACCTGCAACGCCCTCGAACTCGAACCTGCGGGACGATTCGGAACTCGATACTTTTAGGAAGTGTTTTCCTCTTGGAACTAGCGCTCGGACGAGTCCATGGTCCAGTGGGGCTCTCTCACCATCGAGTTCGACGCCCGATCCTGCCGGATGGTCTCGGCGCGGAACGATTACAATCTCATCGTCGACGAGGAAGCGAGGAACAGTGCCAGAAATTTCGAGTGGAGGTGTTCCCGCGAACGCAACCGAAATGCCTAGTGTGACGCAATAGCCCAAGCGCTTGAGCACCTCCTTGACGGGCGCTTCGGAGGGATCCAGCCGGAAACAAGTGAATGGACCGGCGGCCCCGATGTTCGGCAATCCGACAAACAAATTGGCCTTAGGGTCCGAGGCGAGCAGCCAGTAGACACGATGTCCGGAAATCTCCTTGCCGATCACGCGTCGGGCCAGATCACCGTCTGTGCTTTCGACAAATAACAGCGATCGATGAAAGTCGAGGGTAAAGGATTCAAGGACCTTCTGGAGGTCGTCGTCCAAACCGAGACTCGGCAGTTCCCCGAACAACTGCGCCCCAGCGTCGGGTACGGACGTTAGATATACGGCGAACGGTAGCCCGGACAATATCCGCTCACTCGGTACCGCTGAAGTTGCACCCCACAGTCTCGGCGCAATGCGACGCGCACGGAGGCTGCGTCTGAGGCGCTTGGCGTCGGGACTATGTACGGCTGGGAACAGCACTTCGATGGTCAGGTTTCCGTCAACATGCCTTCGCAGTTGCAGCGAACCCTCCAAAGCCGGAAGCGGAACCGTCTCCGATGGTGGGACATGCCTTTGCGCTCGGGTTGCGAGAGCCATGTCGCGCCGCGCAAATGGGTCTGATCTCAGATCCCCCGAGATTCGAGCAACGGCACTTTCTGAGATGTCACTGTTCCCCTCACCCAGCAGCGCACGGATCACAGACGCAGCTACTCCCTCGTCCTCTAGGAAGCTCGCGAAGCGAATGGATGGTTGCCCCGCGGCAGTCCGGACAGCACGAAGAAGGCTCTGGGCATCGGACACCGAGACGTTCGTCCGCAAATTCGCAAGTGCGGCCGCGAGTTGGCGATGAAACTCTCTCGGAACGAGGGCGTGAGTGATAGGCCAAGCGATGAGACGAAACACCGCCGCCCATGGTGTTGTCAACGGTCGGGCGCCTCTATATTTTGAGGAGCATGCTTCGAACAGGTCGCGAATGCTCTGGCGGGATTGGGGGCTGATACCAATATCCAGTGCCGACTCCAGCTTGGGCCAGAAGTCTGTTCCGGTACCGCGGTACCGATAGCCGACCTCTGTCGCGACCACGATCAGCGGGAGCGGACATGCGCGCCACCAACTACTCTCCGGCGGGTGATGGCGTACCGTTCGGCGAACAGCGGCGGTCAATTGATCTAACTCCATTTCGGCGAAGCCGTGCTCAATGAAGAAGACCGGTCCCTCACGACTGTCTCGGAGTCCGGCAAATCGCTCCCCAAGGAGACTCTCTTCCTCAACCATGCGGCCCCTATCTGGCGCTATCACGTGTTCAGTCCTGAAGCGGATGCGGCCGCCCGAATATTACGTTGGGCCGTCTGTTGCATGGAGTTGCATGATGGGCATTAATTGTCGCGGTGCGAGTAGTGTCCGACGACTCCCGTTCACTATCCCGAACGCTATTCGCCACGCGAATACCCATCAACCTGCTAAGTCGTCGAACAGGCATTCCTGTCTCTTGTCGCCATCTATTGGAAGAATAACGCGCGCACCATGCCGCATCGGCCGGACAAGGGTGTGCTCCTCGAGGCGAGCCAAAACCTCGTCATTCATGATGCGCTTTGAAAGCCAGCGCCTCGTCCACCACTCAACGATGGCAGCCGTGCCCCGTTCTGGACACCCCAGGTCGAACAGATAGTCCGGTTCATCGTCCATTCCAACGAGGAACTCGCGGAGGTTCCGTACTAGCGAAACACCGTAGACTATTCGGCGTCTACCATGATGGAGCAATTCGTCGACAGGGAATCCGAGCACTCCTAACCCATCGCGCAACTTACGAAGCTTCGGGCTCACACCTTCGCCGAAGATACTGTTAACGCGTTGACCATTGGTCGTCTGCTGAACAAGCGATACAAGCGCTTCGATGGTATCCTCACTGAAGTGTGAAGTGCCGTAAGCCTCCGATTTGCCGAGTTGTCGATACTCAAGGTACTCATCCGAACGGCCCCCCAGCACCTCCGCTGGCATGCGCAGACGGTTGTACTGGCTAGAGCCTACGCCATAGAGGGAGGTTGTCCCGAGAAGAACCAAGTGAGAGGGTCGGATTACGGGCCGGCCGGCCATGGCCGACGCGATCTCGCTCTCGTGTTTCACATAACTTTCGCGGTAGGCGACGATGACCTCGGGACTCGCAATGAGCATCGACACGAGCTTGCCGCCAAGAATCTGACCGTACGGCGCCACGGCGCCGCACACGGTAATGTCCGCCATAGCGATGCCGACACGATCTGCTTTGGCCTTCCGCAATACGGTCCTGACAATTCGGCGCCCTTCGCGGTTGCTGAGCAGTGCACGAACAGATTCGATAGTCGGACACTCTCCAAGGTATTCGCGCAAACCTCGTCGAGCGCGAAGCATATCCGCCAAAGATAACGCCCGCTTGCTACGGTAGAGATGAGTCAGTGCCCGTTCCCGCCAGCGGTCTCCGTCCTTTCTCGGCCCGCCCTTCATTTCGCGCGAGCGCGCGAACCGATGGTGCAAATTCCGCTGCTCTTTGCCGTACAACTTGAGACGAGAGATCAAGTCAAGAGATGGCTCCCCGAGGTCGCGTCGGCCGACAATTTGAGCTTCTAGAAAGTCTTCGTAGAAGATTTCGTCAATCGCACTGTCCACGATGTTGTAGAGCCACCTGCCCAGTTCTGCGGTCGGCGCCTTGCTTACGGACTCGATGAACGTCTCGGCATGCCAGCCGATCCACGCGTCGCGCCCGCGGATCTGAACGATCGGGCTACCGATCGCACCAATGCCCATCACGGGGTGGAATTTCCTAGCCCGATCTCTGACCAGGACGGCCATCCAGCGACCCGGCGTGCTCGTATACTGGTTAGTCCAAGTGTGCCGAAAATATCGCCAGATTTGCTGCAGACGCAGGCCTGTGTGCTCGCAGACTGCGGTTTCGTCGACAAATTGAAGATAGGGGTCGACTGCCTCGCGAAACCCTTCGGCTCTCTGCGCCTCTGGTAACGACCTTGCCTTTCGGAGCGAGGCTGCAAGTTCGCGGCCGTCGCGGAAGAGTGAGAAAACCGAGACGAGTTGGTTTCGGTGAAAGACACTCCGTTCCATCCTCTTGACAAACTTCCTAACCGTGAGTCCACGCAGTTGTTCGTTGCGTTTGACGAGTTCCTGGTCCCGAACCCTAACTTTTTCCCGGTTTGGATCGACCAGCTGTTCTTCGGGTCGTTTCACCTCAACCGCACCGTTGTCGACCACACGAATCGACCAGCGTTGCCGGGCGAGATCGGTAAGAATGCAGAGCGCCGCGCGGAGCGCCGCCGGATACTCCAAGTCTTGCGTCCGGCCAAGGAGGTCGTCGACCTCGTTCTTTGGGAAATCGGTAGCGTCATCCTGGATCGTGACCGACAGCCGTTGAGCGTACTCTTGAAACACAAGCCGCATTGCTTCGGGCTCACTGAACTGTGGAGACAACGTGTGCCATCCGGTATGCGGTCGGTCGCCCACGCCTCACCCGTTCAGGAACGTTGCAAGAGTATCGCTCCAGCCATTGCGGATGAACTCGGCGACCTCCATTGCCTCCTGTTCCTCCAGTAACGCTTCGTTGCGCGCAGCCGCGAGAAGGAGCAAATCGAACTGTGAGCGGATCGCTTCGTCATGAGGCGTATCCGAATCGAGTAGCTTGCTGTAGACAATCTTATAGAAGGGGTGTTCGGGGTTAAGCACAAGAAGAAGGCGACCATTGTCGCGAGCGTAGTTGAAAAAGGCAGTCTCGCTGAGCGGTGCAGGGACAATCTGGTACTGTGTTGAAGGTACCGCGGTGCCGGCGCCAACTGATGGCGGTTCCGCATTCCTCCCCAATGCCGCAAGTACCTTCTCGTCGCGCGGACGTGGACGTCGAGGCAGGGGCTTCAACATAGGGTCTTTTTGGCTAGCCCGCTTCTCAGACGCACTGAATCGCTCCGCGACCTTGATCGCCTGATGGGCCTTGCGGGCACGACTATTGAGCACTCGTGCGATTGCCTCCATGTCCGGTGCCAGCGACTCAACCAGATGCCGGCTCGGCCGAATCTGTTGTTTCGTGTGGGCGATTCCGAACGCCTCATCCAGCACCGGATCGAACCGAATTTCGCAACGCCACCAGTCGTCGTAGTTTTCGCGACGCTTTCCGCCGAAAAAAAACCAACCATAGTCGACCTCGCGGCCACCTCGAACCACCGAGACACCCGCACCCTTGGCGATACTCCGTTCGCGCTTCTCGCTATTACTCAGTCGCGACCACTGGGCCACGGGGAGTTCCGAAAAGCAAATCTGCACGGTGCCCGTTCGTTGGCGGTCCTCGGCGCTCGCCGAAATCTCGAAGAAAAGAGCCTCGCCGAACGCCGACGCTCCGTTGAATTGGGCAGAAGAGTGGAGAAATAGCGGGTCGATCGGTTCGACCGCGTCACCATTCACCTTGATGGAGACGCCGTCCCACAGGAAGTAGCGGAATCTTCGGCCGAGCGAGAACAGTAATTTGCGGGTTAACGTCGATATTCGTCTGTTGTCAAGCCTGTCACAGCCAGTCCAAATGACAGCAGTTCCCGTGGCGCGTCCGTTCACGAAAGGTGGACAGTCTACTCGCTCCGGTTCTGGAACCTCGGCAAGCACTCCAGATGCAATCTCGTCGATGTCGAGATACGTGCGCAATACGCCACTGTTGCACGAACCCCACGAATAGACTGTTACTCGTTTCGCTTGGCTAAACGAACTGTTCGGAAGTCCCATTCCGTAACGGCCAAGACCACGACGATCATCGAATCGTGAGCTACCGCCGAAGCGCAATGCGGTTCGCAACGTAAATGCGTCCATTCCCGAGCCGTTGTCGAGAACGGACAGCATGAGCGGATGCTCACTCTTGTCTTCGTCCGCAGTGAGCGTGATGAAGATCTCGGTAGCGCCCGCCTGAAGCGCGTTGTCGACGAGTTCACTGACTGCGCTAGGCGTGCCCTTGTAGCCTGAGTTACGTGTCGCGCGGATGAACGTGTTAATCGCTACGATCGAGAAATCATGTTCACCATTTGTTTTCATCCGTCCCGCTCCAACTGAGTTTCACAGAGCCATTTGCCAGAAGAATCCCCGTGCAATGCAATAGGAAGCACAGGGAATATTGTTAGTTGCAGGACTAAGGTGCATGCTGTTTATCATCTGATCTGAGAATCACAATAGATTTTGCCACCCACGAGACGTTTGACATTAGCGAGGGGCGTGTCATTCTGGCGCCGCTGGCTAGGCGGCTGGGAGGTGCGGTGATTCGTGCCCCCGAGTTCACGGACCCCGAAGCGCATCGACTTGGTCGGGCGCGCCTGCGCCCGTCGGGTCTCGGCCAAGATACCCAATGATAATTCGACACGAGGTCCAAGCCGACCCTAGCGGGTTTGCTGACGTTCAACTCCGCGGTCGGTCGCTCCCGACTGAAATGGCAGCCGATCCGGCCCCATTTCACCACAGAGACGAGGACACACGCTCTGCAGGAAACGATGACGACCGTGCGCGCGGTCAGGCTCCATTCTGACCTGAGCGGGACGACCCATCCGGCCAGACGAGCCAAATTCGTCAGCGAGATAATTCTCACACTTCTCACCCGTCTCAACGATTTCGGCGAGCGCTGGAGGATCGCCTCCCTGGTGCCCCTGATATCGGAGTTCGACACCGTGTTGAACGAGGCCGGAATAGCGCTCTTCGAGCGTAGGACGACCTGCAGTCCCGAGCCCACTCGATGACGTGTGTGCGATAGCACTATCTTCCCAGATGCGCACGCTGTGACGTCGTGTCTATTGCTTTCAGTCGAGCGCAATAGTACTGACCACTGGCTTCCTTTCCTGCCGTTTTCCTCAGCGGAGCTATCCGAGGAATCTACACTAACTCTGGGCCGAGGATGTGGCGAGAGCGGCCGAGAGACGGGCGGAGCGCCGGTGTCCGGGGCCTGTCACTATCACACTGTTGACACGGGCTGTGTTGTGTGGCACACATGATGCATGCAGATTGGCTTGCGACAGTTTTGCGCGGAAACTCTTTCGTGGTTTGAGTGCGCGGTCCTTGAGGGAGGCGCGAGCCGGAGCGCGCTTGCGAGCGAGTTGTGCGCTCGCGCGAACTGGCGCAACGCGCGGGGCGAGCCGTGCGTTTCGTCGGCGCGGAAGATCCTGCCGAGGCTGGCGTCGCAACTGGGGTTGAAGCTCCCGGCGGCGGCAGCGCCGCCGCCAGCGGGGGATGCATTGCCGTCGCATCCAGACCTGCATGTGGAGACGACGCTATCGGCTCTGGGAACGGTGTCGCTGGAACCGGCCGAGGGTCGCGAGGGTTCGCGGCGCTTCCGTTCGATGATGGCGTCGCACCATCCGGAGGGGGTTCCGCGGCATCCCGGCAAAGCGTTGAATTATCTGGTGATATCGTCTCGGTTCGGGTGTTTGGGTGGGATCGGCTTCTGCGCGGCGAGCTGGCACCAGAAGGCGCGGGACCGGTATATCGGCTGGAGTGCGCGAGCCCGTTGCGCGGGGTTGGGGCGGATGGTGAACAACCACCGCTTCCTGCTTCTGCCTTCGGTGCGGGTTGCGGACCTTGCCTCGCATGTGCTGGCGCAGGCGACAGGTCGGGTTGCGGACGACTGGGAGGCACGGCATGGTGATCGGCCGGTGCTGGCGTACAGCTATGTCGGCCCCGAGCATGCCGGGACCTCGTACCGAGCGGCGGGCTGGGAGGATGCTGGCGCGACATCGGGACGCCCGCCGGGCCGGCGCGGGGCGGGGCCGGTGCGCCGGGTGTGGATGAAGTCGCTGCAGGCGGGCTGGCGGGAAGCACTGTGTGAGGAGCCGGAGCGGGTTGCGGGGCGGATGGGATCGCTGCATCTTGGCGCCGACGCCGACTGGGCGGAGCGCGAGTTCGGCCGGGGCACCCATCCCGACGGGCGGGTGCGGCGCCGGATCGAGGAGATGGGGCGGTGTTGGGAGAAGCGTCCGGGAACGCCGCTTCCGGAGATCTTTCCGGACCGTGCATCGCAGGAGGCTGCGTACCGCCTGCTTTCGAACGAAAGGGTGGCTGTGGACGACATCCTCGAGGGGCATCGCGAGACAACGGTGGAGCGCTGCCGGCATGCGGGTGTGGTGCTGATGGTGCAGGACACCACCATGGTGAACTACGACAACCTTCGCGACGCGACCAGCGGGCTGGCGGCGCTGGGCGGCGGCGGCAAGGGCACCGTGGGGGTTCCCGTGCATACGACGCTGGCGGTGGCACAGGGCGGGCGCCCGCTTGGCGTTTGCGCGCTTGAGGGCGACTTCCGCGAAAGCGTCGAAGCCAAGGCCGCCCGGGAACCGGGCGTGGCGCAGGAGCCCGAGAGCGCCCGCTGGCTGCGCTCGCTGGAGCAGGCGGCGGCGGTGGGACACGCCTGCTCGAACACCCGCGTCATTTCCGTCGCCGACCGCGAGGGAGACATCTGGGGTCTGTACGCCCGCCAGGCCGAGGATCCCGCCGCCGCCGGCCTGCTGGTGCGCGCCTGCCGCTCGAAACAGCGCAAGGTGCTGGTGGACGGCAAAAAGCTGGACCTCGGCAAGCACATGGACACTCTCCCGCCCTGCGCATCGCGCAGCATCGAGATTTCCGCGCGGGGCGGCAGGGCGGCACGCAAGAAGCGCAAGGCCGTGCTGGCGTTGCGCATCGCTCGCGTCGAACTCATCGCGCCCGAAGGCAAGTCGCCGCACACGCTGCCCATGACCGCCGTGCTCGTTGCCGAGCGCAACCCGCCGTCCGGCGCTCGCCAGCCACTCCGCTGGCTGCTGCTTTGCTCCGAAGGCGAGGCCACGCCCGAATGGGCCGACCGCATCCGCCAGTGGTACGAAACGCGCTGGTCCATCGAAGAGTTCTTCCGCGTCCTCAAGACCGGAACCCGCATCGAGGACCGCCGCCTCGACGATGCCGAGGACTTGCGCAAGTGCCTCGCGTTCGACGCCATCACCGCGTGGCGCGTGTTCGATCTGGATCGCGCCGCCAGGGAAACCCCCGACAGGCCCGCCGACGAGATCATGTCCCGAGACGAAATCTTCATGCTCTATCTGGGCCTGTACGACTACCGCGTGATCCGCTGCCGGGCCCCGCCCGACTATATCCCCGACCTCCGAACCTTCGCCATCGATCTCGGTCGATATGTCGGCTTCATCCCATCCAAACGACAGCCAATGCCCGGTACCGCAAAACTCTGGACAGGAATGACATACCTCATGCAAGACACTGCCGCACTCCAACGGATGAGAAGCGCCGGAATGCTCCGCGAAACTCGCCAATGATCTCTGCGTCAACTGTGCGGTAGTGACAGGTCCGGGGCACTCCCCATCACTTGAGCGGGCACCCCGTCGAGCGCCAACGATCGTCGGTAACGGTCTTGGTGCGGCGTCGCGTGATGGATACGCGGCATGGTTTTGAGTCCAAGTTCCGGGATCAAACGAGGCTCGGCTCTCCTGCATGGTGCAGGCGACGGAGAACAGGCGGTTTCCGACAGACCGCAGCGCACGGTGACGTCGGTGCCGGCGGGCGCGCAACGCGGCACATTTTTCTTTGCTGACGGCGCCATGCTGCGCGCCAACCAACTTCCCAGTGGAAGACGGCGTCCTGCAGCCGTTGTGGGAGGAGACGGGGCGAAGTTCTTTCGAGCGGACACAATCCTCTTGTGGACTGCAATATCGATCTCAATGATTCTTGTATCATCAACCATAAGTAGTGTCAGTGGTCTTCGCGCCCAACGGCTGAAAAAATACTCTATGTGCAACCAGTGATTTCACGAATTCTGCGGATCAGCTCTTGGCTAGTACCTCGCGATTTACTACAACCTGAGGTGTCAACGTTCCATCCAAACCCGCGAGAGTATTCTCTGTCGTCTCTATCGCCATCCGATGCTGAGCCTCCCGACTCATGCCGGCAGCGTGGGGACTGAAGACGACATTCTCCAGCAGCAAGAGCGGATGGTCCGGGGGCGGGGGCTCCGAGCGCAGCGTATCCAGTCCGGCCCCGGCGAGGTGGCCCGAGCGCAGTGCGTCGAGCAGGGCATTCTCGTCCGCCAAGCCACCCCGGGCGGTGTTGATGAGCACCGAGCCGGGCTTCATCGCCCGGAATGCACGCGCGTCCATCAAGTCCCGAGTGTCGTCTGTCAATGGAGTGTGAAGGCTGACCGCGTCCGCTCGGCTCAGGCTGCTGTGCAAGTCATTGACCAACTCACAGCCGGCATCGGAGGCCTCCGCGTCGGATACGTACGGATCCAGAACCAGCACCTGCATTCCGAGGGCCTGCGCCCGAGGTGCCAGCTTCCTTCCGATGCGTCCGAATCCGACGAGGAGGAGCGTGGTCCCGTCCAGATCAAGCGATTCCACCGTGTTTCGCTCACTCCAGCGGTTCTCCCGCACAAACCGGTCCATGGCGAGCGTTTGTTTCCGCAGCGCAAACAAGAGCGATATCGCGTGTTCCGCAACGGAAACCGCATTTGCGGTGGCCGTTACCGTTAGCGGGATTCCGCGCTTGGTCAGGGCAGCAACGTCGACCGTGTCGTACCCGACGCCGTGCCGGGAAACGACGCGAAGCCCTGGAGCCGCATCAACCACCGCTTGGGTGATTGGCTCGAGCCGAACCATCATGCCGTCGGCCTTTGGTGCAAGCTTGATGACGTCCGCCTCCGAGGCGTCATGGACGATCTCGTAGGAAATATCTTCTCTCCGGTCCAGCAATTCAATCGCCGCTGGCGCGGAAATACCGAATACCAGGATATGGGGCATCGCCTCCTCGCTCGCCCTGCGCAAATGGCAATGCGCGCCGGGCTGTTTCCAAATGGCCTAGGTGTGATTCAAGTCGGAGCCCGCAGGGCGGGCAAGCGTGTCAGGCGCCCGCCTTGCAGGACGCGGCATCCTGCCCCGGCCCGGTGGCCTGGTCAAGTTCCGTCAATCCGGGGATTCGGAATCCCGGTGGTTTCTCCCGTGCCACCAGTGCGGAACCGCAACGGTTCCGCGAAGGGATTGAGACGATGTCGGACGATTGCCCCGGGATGCTTCCGTGTTGTGCGCTGTGCGACCTTGCAGCGCCTGGCAGCCGTTGCCTCGCCATTTTCGCGGATATGAGTCTCTCGCCTGGATGGCTTCCTTACGGGCGGTTGGCAGAATCACCCAACACTCGGGCTATGCGGGACACCACCGCGAGCCCATCGGCGGCGCCGCTCCCCGCACCCTTCTCAAAGTCACCCTCCTTCATACCCATCTGATTGGTGACATGCGCAAAACAGAGAACCGGGCGGCTTCGCGCCTCCGCAAAGGCATAGAGCGCTGCCGCCTCCATCTCCACGGCCAGCAGGCCTCTCTCACGCATGGACGCGATGGCTTGTTCGGTTTCCCGGAAGGGTGCATCAGTTGTCCAGGTGCCTCCGACAAGCACCGGGGTCTCCAGGTCCTGAAGTGCGTCCTGCGCCACTCGGAGAAGGGATACGGGCGCCTCCGAGTACTCCGAAGGTGGCAGGTAGTGGTAGCTCGTTCCCTCGTCCCGGAGGGCGCGCTCAATCAGCACGAAGTAGGGCGGTTCCCGAACCGGAACGAGCTGGCCGGATGAGGTGATGCTGATCAGTTGCCGGCAGCCGGAGGCGAATAGTTCCTCGGCGACCAGCACCGCGAACGGGGCACCGACAGCGCCGCCGATCACGCCGACGGTCGAACCATCCAGTTCGAAGACGAAGAGTTCAGTGTGGTAGCACGCCCATCCTTCCGCCTTGCTCAGGCGGCCCTCGGTCCGCAAGAAGCGGACCATGTCGCCATCGGGATCCAGAAGGCAGGTCTCCGGAACCGGAATCCGCGGCGTTTCCTTCTGGCGGCGCGCTTCCCGCAGCTGGCTCTCGGGCGTGAACGCCGATGGTTCGCCGTGGAACTTCCCGGCGAGAATGGGAATTTCCGGGGCTTGAGAACCCATTTCACTTGCCCCCAGGAGGTGGACCTACGCCCAAACATGCGTTGGCGCACTCCATCCCGCAAGAAGCTGGAAAGAGCATTCCGCAACCAGGATGGAAGCCGGCCCGTCCGCCAGGAACCGCTGCCGTCAGACCAGCGCGTCCGGCTCCTCGGCCTTCCGCCTGGCAATGAAGGCCTGCAGCGCTTCGTCGATTGCGGGGTCCAGATCCGGCGCCTCATACTGCGCCAGCATCGTCTTGCACCGGTTCCGGGCAATCGCCTGGGTGTCCGGGGAACCGTCCTCCGACCAGGTTTCAAAGGGCCGGTAGTCGGCGATCTCGGACCGCCAGAACGCGGTCTCGAAATTCGCCTGCGTATGCGCGCAGCCCAGGAAGTGCTGTCCCGGTCCCACTTCCCGAATGGCATCCATCGCCTGCCCGTTCTCGGACAGATCCACACCCCCCGCGAATTTCTGCAGCCCGCCAAGCTGGTCGGCATCCATGACCAGCTTCTCCGGCGAGGCCACGAGGCCGCCCTCGAGCCAGCCAGCCGAGTGCAGCACAAAGTTCGCTCCTGCCGTTACCGTTGGAAACAGCGTCAGCGCGCTCTCGTACGCCGCCTGCGCATCGGGAAGCTTGGAGCCGCAGAGACCGCCGCCGGAGCGGAAAGGAATGCCCAGCCGCCGAGCGAGCTGGCCGGCACCGTAGAGGATGTGGCTCGCCTCGGGCGTGCCGAAGGTCGGCGCGCCGCTGTTCATGTCGATGGTGGCGACGAATGCGCCGAACACCACCGGAGCGCCCGGGCGGATGAGCTGTGTATAGGCCGCCGCGACCAGGACCTCGGCCAGGATCTGCGCCAATGTGCCCGCGACCGCGACCGGGGACATCGCACCGCCGACAATGAAGGGGGAGACGACACAGGCCTGGTTGGCGGCCGCGTAGACCTCGAGCGCCCCGATCATGGTGTCGTCGAGGACGAGCGGCGAGTTCAGGTTGATCAGGTTGATGAGGACAGCATTCTCCTCGACGACGCTCTCTCCGAACAGGATCTTCGCCATCTCCACCGAGTCCGCCGCCCTCGAGGCAGCGGTCACCGACCCCATGAACGGCTTGTCCGAGTAGCGGATATGGCTGTACACCATGTCGAGATGGCGCTTGTTCACCGGAATGTCTGTTGGCTCGCAGACCGTTCCCCCGGAGTGGTGGAGATGGGGGGACATCCATGTGAGTTTCACGAGGTCGCGAAAATCCTCGATCGTCGCGTAGCGGCGTTCGCCTTCCAGGTCGCGGACGAAAGGCGGGCCGTAGACTGGGGCGAATACAGTGTTGGAGCCTCCGATCTCGACGGACCGCTCGGGGTTTCTTGCGTGCTGGACGAACTGCTCCGGTGCCGTACGGATGAGCTCCCGCAACATTCCCCTCGGAAACCGCAGCCGTTCCCCGTCGACCTCTGCCCCGGCTTCCTTCCAGCGAGCGAGCGCGGCCGGGCTGTTTATGAAGTTGACCCCGACTTCCGCAAGAACCGTATCCGCATTTCGCTCGATGATGGAGATTCCCTCGTCGCTGACGGCTTCGTACAGTGGCACACGGCGCCGGAGTACGGGAGCGGACTTCACAGTCGTCTGTGTTCTTGCCGCCCGTCGGCTTGCAGCGCCGCCGCCTCGGCTGCGGCGGCCTCCGGCATCTCTCGGCATCTACAATCTCCTTCAACCCGACCGTGGCGCGTAGTAGCGTAGTACTATCGCGCTGCGCGCGCTTATAGTGATTCAAGGAGTCTACCGCCACAGGGCCGGCCGGCGTACACTCGACATCCCGACTGCAAGTCCATAGGTTGCGGGCATCCCGGCTGGCCGAGCTCCCGAACATGCGCGAAGAACTGATCCTCATTCTGGATTTCGGCTCGCAGGTCACCCAGTTGATTGCGCGCCGTCTCCGCGAGGCCGGCGTCTACAGCGAAATCCTCCCCGCGCATCAGGCGGATGCCGCGAGGATCCGCAGGTCGTCGCCCAGGGGAATCATCCTCTCCGGAGGCCCGGCTTCGGTTTCCGACGCCGAGGCACCGGGGACACCGCCAGGACTCTTTGATCTCGGCCTGCCCGTTCTTGGCATCTGCTATGGCCAGCAGCTGATCGCCCATGCGCTGGGCGGAACCGTTCGTCGCGGCGGCAAGCGCGAATTCGGCCGTGCCGCGCTCCAGGGCGTGGCAGACTCCCCCCTTCTGCGCGGTTTTGCCGAACCAGGCGAGACGAGGGATGTCTGGATGTCCCACGGGGACGAAGTCGAGCGGCTTCCCGAAGGATTTGTTGTGATTGGCGCCTCCGGCGGCGCGCCTTGCGCCGTGATCGCCGACGAGAATCGCCGCCTGTATGGGGTGCAGTTCCATCCCGAGGTCGCGCATACGCCCGATGGCATCCGACTGCTCCGCAATTTCGCGACCTCCATCGCCGGATGCAGCGGCAGCTGGTCGATGGCCTCGTTCCGTGCGCGCGCGGTTCAGGAGATCCGAAGTACGGTGGGAGGCGATCGGGTGATCTGCGGCCTCTCGGGCGGCGTGGACAGCGCGGTCACGGCGGCCCTGGTTCACGAAGCCATCGACTCCCGGCTGACCTGCGTGTTCGTGGACAACGGACTGCTTCGTAAGGACGAGGCACGGGAGGTGATCGATCTCTTCCGGGGCAGCTTCAACATCCCGCTTGTCCACCGGGATGCGGGCGGGCAGTTTCTGGCGGCCCTTCAGGGCGTCACGGACCCCGAGGAGAAGCGCAGGAGCATCGGCAGGGTCTTCATCGAGGTTTTCCGCGACGCGCTGGAGGAGGCAGGTCCCGCGCGGTTTCTCGCGCAGGGAACCCTCTATCCGGATGTCATCGAGAGCGTGAGCGCGACTGGCGGTCCTTCCTCCACGATCAAGTCACACCACAATGTCGGCGGGCTGCCGGAGGACATGCCCTTCGAACTGCTGGAGCCTCTACGGTCTTTGTTCAAGGACGAAGTTCGCGCGCTGGGCGCGGAGCTCGGCCTCCCGGGGGCGTTCCTGGAGCGGCATCCGTTTCCTGGCCCGGGCCTCGGGATTCGGATTCCGGGAGAGGTGACGGAGGAGGCGGTCGCGATCTTGCAGGAAGCCGATGCAATCTTCCTTGAGGAGATACGCAAGGCTGACCTGTACCGCGAGATCTGGCAGGCGTTCGCCGCCTTGCTGCCAGTCAGGGCCGTCGGCGTGATGGGCGATGCCCGGACCTATGAACGGGTCTGCGCACTGCGAGCGGTGCGAGCGAGCGACGGAATGACCGCCGATCCATTCCCCTTCGAGCCCGCATTGCTGGCGCGGATTGCCACAAGGATCGTCAATGAAGTGCGCGGCATCAACCGCGTGGTCTACGACGTGACCTCGAAGCCGCCTGGCACGATCGAGTGGGAGTGAGCAGAGGCACCGGGATGTTTGCGTGGGCCTCGCCCGGGTGAATGGACCGGAGGCCCTCGACGGCGGAAGGGCAATCCGGACTGCCGACGAATATGCGTCTGCAACACGCGCACCGGCTCTCCACGCGCGTGGGCTCTCAGCCGGTCGCAACGCTTGATCTGGCCGCCTGACAACTCACCGGCGCTTTCGATGTGCGCGAGCAGGCTGCATGGAAATTGTAGTGCGCCTTCGCTGTCTACTCGGCGACAATGACGAGTCGCCCAAGCCCGAGAATGTCCACAGTTGAGGATCTTCTCGAGCGAGCCGCGTTTTCCTGGTCCGGAACTGTCGCGTGGGATGAACCGGTGCGCGGCGGTCTCACCCGTGCGCGGGGATGCCTTCATACGCGTGTTCGCCCCAGACTTCCTCCACTCTCTGGTTGCGGCCGCAATTCCACCGGTAGAATTTGTACCGGATCGGATTCTTCGTGTAGTAGTCTTGGTGATACTCTTCCGCGGCGTAGAACGGTCCGGTTGCCAGGATGGGGGTGACGATCGGGTTGTCGACCATCTCCTGCGCGGCAGCCTTGGAAGCCTCGGCAAGGCTGTGCTCTAACTCGTTCGCGACGAACACCGCGGTCTCGTAAGACTTGCCGCGGTCGCAGAACTGGCCGCCGCCGTCGGTGGGGTCCACCGAGTGCCAGAACGCGGTGAGAAGTTCCTCGTAGCTGACCGTGGATGAATCGTAGGTGATTTCGACCGCCTCGTAGTGGCCGGTGCCTCCAGCCGTGACCTGCGGGTACGACGGGTCGCTGGTCGTGCCGCCGGTAAAGCCGGAGACGGTCGCGACGACGCCAGGAATCTGGTCAAAATCGGACTCGACGCACCAGAAGCAGCCACCGGCGAACACCGCCTTTTGGAGTTCCTGCGCGCTTGCAGCTTGAGGGAAGTGCGAGAGAACCGCGACTACCGCCAGTAGGGTCCATTTCATGATGTGCCTCCGTGTGGTTCGCTCTGAGCGGGGCTGTCTGGGTCCACCATATAGGTTTCTGGCAGCGTGTCGCAATCCAGTGAGGCCTTCACCAGCGCAAGGAGCCCAGCAGTTGCAGGGCACTACTCATGTTCTTCTGGCCCGTGTTCCGCGCCGTTGTCGCGCGGTCGAGCATCTGGTGCTGTGCCCGGTCGAGAAGCGCCCGCCCGGGCTCGACCTCGACGTCTATCCGTACCTGCGAACGGCCAACGACCGCAAGACTTCGGCGGCAAGCTACCTGTGCTCGATGTCGGGGGGGCATGCGATGAGCGATACGCTTCCAATCCTGCTCGAACATCGACTCAACCGCGCCAGTACGAACTGCTGGCCGCCCGGTGCGAGGTCGGTCGCATCGTAAGCGACCATTTGGCCTCCTGCTTCCGCTGAGGGGGGAGTGTCTTCATCTTCCAGAGTGTGGATTGTTCTGGAGGCTGGGATGCTGGGGATTGGGGAAGTTTCGGAGTGTATCTTGCCTTGCGGCCGGTTGACTTCCGTCGAGGGATCGGTGCGCTGAGCAGGTATGCGCGGGAGTATCCGGGGGTTGAGCCGAATACGGAGTAGTTCTGGTGCTCCGCTCGCGACGGCCTGGTCGTGTAAGGGTACTGCAGAACGTCGGTGCGAATGATCTTTCGCTCGCCGCCGCAACCGGGACAGACGGGCTCGTTGTTGTTTTTCGCATTGGATCAGGGGAACCGCGGTCCGCCGCGCGTCGGCAAGCTCCTGCTCTGGTCTATCCCCGCGGGCGCGGGGGAACCCGGAAGTGCCGGTCTCCGATCGAGATAGACAAGTCTTTGCCGCAGGAAGAAAATTCGGCGGGTTGATCCTTCGGAATCCCGCGGGACCAACGGGCTGGCAATGAGATATTGCTTATTGGCAAGCCGTATGGACCGATCGGTGGCGGATCGAGTGTCAGAACGAGTGCTTCCTCGTCAAGGCGTGTCATGATCTGCTCATCGCTACTGGGGAAGGTCAAGCAAGCCAAATCCTTGGTGCGGTCCAGGCGGTTCAACCGGGCGAGCGCTTCCTCAGCAGATCGAGACCCACCGGCCTTGCGGTGATACTCCTCCCACTGTGCGCCCTTTTTGGCGATCAATTCGGCAATCCGATCCGGATGCGTGGCGCCTTCCACCAGGCATCGGTTCATTTCCGGAATCTGCCATGTTGACCGCTCAAGGATAGCGCGATGGGTCAGTTCCAGCGCCGCGAGATCGCGATAGATGCCGTCGAAGCCGCCATCGGTCTCCCAGGCGCCGAGACCGTTTTCGGGCTGGAATGGGGATGCTGCAAGCGGATCCAGGCCATTCTCGGGCATCAGGATACATGCCGTTGCTTTCCGAAATTCGGACGCACGGGCTTGTCTTGGCAGATCATGACGATGCAACCGGCCGATGCGTTGCAAAAGCACATCCATGGGGCAGAGGTCGGTGAGGAGATAGTCGGCGTCGATGTCGAGGGACTGTTCCAGTGTCTGTGTGCCAAGGACGATGCAGCCGGATCCGCAATGTTCTCGCTTTCCGGACAGCGCCTTTTCCGCTGCGCGATCCAGCAATTTCCGGTCTTCCACGACAAACCGACCGTGATGCAGCGCGGGCCCGGCGCCAGCCTGGAGCAAGAGATGCTCGCTGCCGGCTTCGCGCACGGCTCGCCCGGTTTCGGCCGCCATGGCTACGGTGTTCCGTATGACCAGGATGCGAGCACCGCGCTCCGCAGCCGAAATTGCCCGGATAGCGGCTTGAACCGGGTCCATCGAAGGCATGGCCTCCATATATAGTGCTTGCCCAAAAAACCGATAAGAGTTATACTGGTCAATGAGTTAGGTTCTATATCCGATGGCGAAGTTTGCGCTGTTGGCGCGAGATCGTCCGTTGGGCGGAGTTTGAGCCTCGTATAGCCTGGACTGACCTTTTGTCATCAATTCGCTTGTTTTGGCAATGAGTTAAAGTGCCGGTATCGGAGGCCGGGCGCTTTCGATGTTGCTCTTGCAGCGAAGTCCTTGTGCCCGCGGCGCGTTCAAAGTTCCGGAATCTTCGCAAAGGAGTTCGGTATGAAGAAGCTGCGCCGCTTTGATCCGGGACAGGAGGGGATGAGGGTCGTGGATGTGTGGATTGACGCGAGGTCTCGAGACGACATTCCCAAGCTTCTGGGCGGCCTGCGGGACGTATACTTGAATGTCGAACTGCGGGAAGCGGTATTCCGGCTCCTGGAGGAGCGGACCGGGGGGGATGGCAATCGGGATGCTGTCGTTCCGGGGGTGTCCCTGTGGACGATTTTCGTGCTTGGGATGCTGAAGCGGAGACTTGGCTGCGACTTCGACCGGCTTCGGGAACACGCCAACACGCACGTGGTGCTGCGCCAACTGCTTGGGCACGGCGAGTATGACCCGGTGGAGTATTCCTACGACATGGTGCTGCGGGATATTTCGTTACTGGACGAGGACACGCTGCGAGCGATCAGGGACTTGGCGGGACGGTCCGGAATCCGGTTGTTCCGGGGTTGATCGGGGCGTTTTCGGGGTTGCGCAGGCAGCCTTTATCATTATACTGTACAAAGAGTTAGTTCGTATTCCGGGAAGCGGGGCGCGATGTGCTTCCGGGCAGTGGTCCGGAGTGGCGCGCTGCGGATTTCGGGATCTTCGCGTGGGAGTTTGCGATGCGGAAGCTGGGGCGTTTTGGGCCGATGCTCGGCCGGGCAGAGATCGGCGGGATCCAGATTGACGTGAAGTCGCGGGACGACATCCCGGCGATCCTGCTTGGCCTGCAGGGCCTGTATTTGAATGAGGCGCTGCGGGAGGCGATTTTCGAGCTTCTGCTGGACCGGTTCGGGGAAGATCGCGATCTGAAGGTCGGCCGTCCGGGGATGGAACTGTGGACGGTTCTCGTGCTCGCGGTGCTGAAGCAAGGACTTGGCTGCGACTTCGACCGGCTTCGGGAACACGCCAACACGCACGTGGTGCTGCGCCAGTTGCTCGGGCACAGCGAGTTGGAACCGGTGACGTATTCCTATGACCAGGTGATTCGGAATGTCTCGCTGCTGGACGAGGACACGCTGCGAGACATCAACGAGCTGGTGGTGCGGCACGGCCACAGCCTTTGCGACCACGACGTCGGCGAGCGGCTGGCGGGCCGGTGCGACAGCTTTGTCGTCGAGACGGATGTCCATTATCCCACCGACCGCAACTTGCTCTGGGACGCAGCCCGGGTGATGGTACGGATCGCGGCCGCGCTGGCGGACGAATGGCACCTGTCAGGTTGGCGTCAGGCCAAGCATCATGCGGTGACGCTCCGGCGGCTGTATCAGCGGGTGGCGAACACCCGGCGCTCGGAGGCCTGGCGGGAGGACATCGACGCGTTCCTGGCCAAGTGCGAGGAACTGCTGGCGAAGGCGGAGGCCACGCGAGCCGACCTGCTGGAGCGGGGCGCCTGGCCGGAGGAGCTCGAGGACCTCGACCGGTACATCGCGCATACGAGGCGCCAGATCGACCAGACGGACCGGAGGATCCTGCAGGGGGAGGTGATCCCTCAGAAGGAGAAGGTCCTTTCGGTCTTCGAGGAACATACGCGGTGGATCAGCAAGGGGAAGGCGGGCGCCCCCGTGGAGCTGGGCGTTCCCGTCGTGATCGTCGAGGACCAGTACCAGTTCATCCTCGAGCACCAGATCCTGTGGCAGGGGGGCGACACGGATGCTGCGGTTCCCGTCATCGAGGCCACGCGGCTACGCTTCCCGGAACTCCTTGCCTGCAGCTTCGACCGCGGCTTTCACAGCCCGCAAAACCAGGCCGCCCTCGGCGACACGCTGGAACTCAACGCCATGCCCGCCAAGGGCCGCCGGTCCGCCAGCCGCAGCGCACACGAGGCGCAGCCGGACTTCGCACTGGCGCGCCAGCAGCATCCCGCCGTCGAGTCGGCGATCAACAATCTCGAGCAGCGCGGCCTGGACCGGGTGCGCACCCATGGCAAGGCGGGCTTCGCCCGCACGGTCGCCTTGTCCATCCTCGCTGCAAATGTGCTCCGTGTCGGTTTCTTGATCCGCGCACGGGAACGCGCACGACTCAAGTTCCTGCAACGAAAAGCTGCCTGACGTCGCCGGGAAACCGCGCCAGCACAGCCCGGACCGGGCTGCCGGCGGCTCTCCATGCCCGATACTTCCAGAAATCACCAATATGGGCGCCAAAATCCCCGCCCGCCCGCCGTTTACCCCCAAATGTCGCTGATCAGGTCCACTTGACCCTGAATCCACCAGTCAGGTCGGGGTCAAACTTGACGGCAGAAACCGGCTCAAACTCCAAAAAGGGGGTTTTTCGGCAGACACTATATATGGTCCGGATCCGCCCGGTCGGCGCGGGAGCGCGGGGAGCGGTTTCGCCCTGGGTCCAGATGGCGGGGTAGGGGGTGGCGCAAGCAGTCTCGAAATCCGGCTGTGCTTCTCTGGTCCAACGAATCCGGGCACATGATCCCAAGGTCGCGGACATTAGCATCGCGTGACCGCCGGCATCAAGGTGGTCGCGCAGAAGCTGCTGCTGAATGACGGTCATGTAGGCGTCGGAGGCATGAACTTGTCGATCACCAGGAGGCTGCGGCTCAGGGAACTGCCGCGTAAGTGAGCGTGCTTTACCTCCAGTCCGGCGAGCATGGCTTGGTCGACCGTGCCGATTGCGATCGGCGCGGCAAGGAATTGGGCGGCATGCTCGGTCGACCCGCGGTGCAGAACCGGATCGTCATCGTCATCCCAACGCACTTCCCAACCGGGCAGCCGCTGCCCCTCGTGCTCACCCGCGCGCAGCATTCCGGGGATCGCAAGAATCGGCTCCGGAGCGTTACTCCTGTACGCCCGCCCGATGGCCCGGGATATCCGGGCATGTAACTGCCGCGCGGCAGCACGAGTCGGAACGGCAAAGTACAGACCTGATACTCGACCGGCAGCCAGCATCTGGGTGAATCGCCACAAGGCGGCTTCTGTTTTCCCTGAGCCGGTTTCGGCCTCAAGAATCAGAAGGCGGGGCGCTGCATCGAAGCTTCCAACGCAAGCCTGGCTCGGATTGGGGGTTGGGAATGTTGTCAGTATCCAGAAACCGGGAGCGTGGCGTTCGGAAGGGGAAACGGGATCAAGTCCGGTTGCGGCCAAGGCAGTGACCGCTTTGCGGTGGGCGGTTTAGTCATATTCGGGATCGAACGGCGCGGCAAAGGGGAAGAACCGCTCGTCCGATCCGATCCAGTCGGCCAACGCCAGGAAGCCAGCGAAGCAGTGATAGAAACAGGGGGCATCAGGAAGTGGTGAACACGGTTTGTCGAACGCTCGCTGGAACCAGCGTCGCAGCATGCGGTCCATTACACACGCTTCGGAGCGCCAGCTGTAATCGGGTGGTCCCGCTCCATCTAATCTCCCCTGAGTGTCGGGTAATTGGGCATCCGAACAGGCGATCCGTGATGCGCAATCACTGTCGCGAAGAGCGATTGGGGGTGAGTTGTAGATGGGCCCCAAGTCACAATTTCCTGCATCGTGCGGTTGAACGGATGTTCGGGCAAGTCGAGAGCGAGCTAGAGAAAAGCCCAGCCTTCCTTCAGGTGGCTACATCTGGGTCCCGGACAGCTTTCGGGCGACCACCACTTTGCCTGGAAGCCGAGATGGAGCTTGCCGATGTCATGCAGAAAAACCAACGCAGCGAGTTGCCAGCGCTGCTGCTCTGTCAACGGTGATCCGGCAGCGGTGTCCAGGCGGTTGCGGACAACCGGCTATTCAGCCATTCGCAGGAAGGTGGCCGCAACATCCATGGAATGGTGGGCCAGCGGGTGGATGGCATCATCCTGCTCACGGTTGGCCTTTCCCCAAGCCTGGTGTTTCATGAACTTTCCTGAACTATCAGATGTCGTGATGTGGGAGCAGCGTACCGGAATTGCCAGAGCAAGCGAAAGCGGAGAGAAGGGCGTTGGAAAGGGGGGCGGCAAAGTGTTGACTGGCTCGTATGGGGGGTGAATTTGGCGGGCGATTTCCCAATGAAGTCGATCGACACCGGCTCGGCGCAAGCGGTTGGCACTCGAGGGAATTCTTGCTGATGCGGCGCGTAGGTTGGTTTTGCTCAAGACCATACATAATGCCCTTTATATACTTTAAGAGAGCGAAGGCGCGGAGTAGTTCGGGAAGGACAGGGACCTAGCGCCAGCGCTCTGCGCGGCGCTTCAGGGTCTGGATCCAGATCGAGGCGGCCTCGAGGTCGACGTCTCTGGGGCAAATGGCCAAGGCTTCGGAGACCCGGGCGTCGGTGTGAGCGAGAGTGAGGGCGAAAGTCTGATCGGCGGGTCTTACTGCTTGGGCGGCGGCCTCGAGGAAGCGGCGGCGCTCATCGGCGGCGAGGAACTTGCGGTAGCGGGCGTCGACGAGCTGGAGATCGCGGACCAGGCGAGACATTTCGTTTGGCGTAGTGTCCGTCCTGACCTTCTGCAAATCCCAGCATGGAGTTCCCTGGGTCCGGAAAATCCCGCGATCGCGCTCTGCAGGGTCTCTGCGGCGGGCTGCAAATGACACTATGAGCATTCTGGACGTTGCGGCATGCGCCGAACGGCTGATCGAGGGACGTACGGCGTTCGGCGGACTGTCCAATTCCCAGCGCCGGACGCTGGTGGTCCTGATCGCACTCCATGACGCCGGCAAGCTATCAGCGGCTGGCGCCCACACGTCCGGGGGGCGCTACCATGAAGCCTCTGGCGCCCGCCTGTTCCGAGGAAAACACCCATGAAGAAATCCGACCTCTCGGTCCAAGTCGCTAGCCAGGCGGCGCTGTCAAAAGCGCAGGCCCATAGCGCGGTCGATATGCCGTGTTCTCGGCGATTGCCGAGGCGCTGGCGCGCGATGAGAGCGTGGTCCTCCCCGGCTTCGGCACCTTCACTACCACGACGCGCGCGGCCCGCCAGGGCCGCAATCCGCACACCGGCGAGAGCATCGCCATCGCGGCCTCCAAGGCGTCTTCGTTCAAGCCCGGCGAGACCCTTCGCGAGGCGGTGCGCGCGGGACCGGGACGATGATGTCAGCTCGAGATGGACTCCGCGTTGTGCCTCGAGGCCTCGAACCGGCCCGCCGCTGGCCGGCCTGAGACGGAATGCGCGTTCCGTCTTTGGCGAGTGCATCAAGGATGGTAACGATCTGGCCCAGCGATCAGCCAAGCCAGGAGAGTTCGCTCACGACAAGGCGATCGCCGCACTGCAGGGCGCTCATCAGCTTGTCGAGTCGTCGGCGTTGTTCTGAGGCCTGTCCAGAAGCGGTCGCCTCAATGAAGTCGTCGATGGGAAGCCTTGATGTCGGACGTACTCGAGAATGGCGAGGCGCTGGCTGCGAACGTCCTGCTGCGCAATGGAGACCCGGAGATAGGCGACGGTTTTCACGGGCTGTCGAGGGAATATGGATTCCTGCATACTCGGCGTTGACTATAGCGTGATCACTTCGCTTTCGGGGGTAAGAATGTGATGCCGGAGTTTCGGTTCGATGATGGCAAGAGCTTCGCAGAGAACTGCGAGGCGTTTCTCGAAACGCTCAAACCCGGCGATCCTGATATGACCAACATCTTGGCCGACAACTGGGATGCGGTGGTTGCGATCGTGCGCGAGGGCGAGAGGGATTTGAAGGCGCGCGGCGAATTCAATGCCAAAGTCGCGTCTGCTCTGGATGCTCTCGCTAAACCGGCTGAGTCGAAAGACGGCTCCTGATGCCCCGTTACTTCCTCACAAGGCTCTCCGTTGAGGGTTTCCGCGGCGTCAACAACGAGAACGACCCGCTCGATATCAGCTTCGAGCCAACTTCGGTTAACTCTGTCTTTGCTGTGAACGGCATCGGCAAAAGCTCGATATTCGAAGCGCTTTGCTACGCAATTCTCGGGGCCATCCCGAAGCTCCAGTTACTCCAGGCGCAGGAACGACCGCAGGACTACTACTGCAACCGTTTCCATTCAAGGAATACTGCCTCCATTCTCGTGGAGTTCCAGCCTGACGACGGCGCAGCCTCCGTTTCCATCCGGATTGATCGAGACGCGGGCGGCAACCGAACGGTTACCAGCCCGAGCCAACACTCCGATCCCGAAGGATTCTTGGCGACGCTCAAGGAGGCTTTCGCGCTTCTCGATTACAGGACGTTCGCACGCTTCATCGAGGAATCGCCTCTGGAAAGAGGCCGGACGTTCTCGGCTCTGCTCGGCCTTGCCGATTACTCCGATTGCCGGCAGGCGCTACAGGCCACCTCGGATTCGCGGGCCCTGAACACCGACCTTGAGATTAGGGTTCTGACCACGGCGGTAGACGCCGTGCAGAAAGCTGCGCAGCAGGCTCTCGTCACCCTGAGATCAAGCTACGAGAACGTGACCGGCAAGCCTCTTGAAGACATAGACAAGCTTGATGAATGCACCACCGAAGTCACTGCCGCATTGGGTAACGTGGAACTCCTGAAGCCCCATTTTGCCGGCAGGACCCTGAACGACATAGACTTTGAAGAGATCACGACGGCGATCAAGACGGCCGAAGGGGGAGAGAAGCAACGGGAATTGGAGAAAGCCATCGAGTCTATCGCTGCTCTTGAAGCACTCGCCGTGCACGACCTCCCCGCCATAGCGGCCGAGCAGAAAGAGATCGGCGCTCTGATCGACGAACGGGACCAACTGCTCGCTTCGACCCGCGGTGACCTTTTCAAGCGCCTGTACGAGTCAGCCAGTGAGGTGATCTCGAAAGGCGTCTGGATACAAGACGAGAGGTGCCCGCTGTGCGAAAGTGAACTTTCGTCCTCGATAAGCGGGCACGTTAACGAGCAATTGGCCCAGTACGCGGATGCTGCGGCCAAGATCGCGGAAACAAGGGCTATTTGGCAGGCATCCGCATGGCAGAAATGTCTAGCGGCCCACGAAACGGCGGCGCCTCTAGCGGTCGAGCCGCAGAATCGGCAATTGTCCGCACTGGAAGCGAAATTTGCGGCGAACGATATCTCCAAAGATGATTTGGCTATCGCCGTGAAATGGACTTCCTGCCTTGCGGGAAGAGTCGTCGAAGCTCTCAAAAACGCTCAGGACCGGAAAGAAGCGCTTGAAAAGGAGATGCCGCCGTCGCTGGTCCAGCTCACGGGGCAGGTCGAGTACGGGCGGCAGTTCAAGGACGCCCTGAAGCTCTATCGGGACAACCAGGCGGAAGAGGCCGCGCAGCAGGGGCGTCTTGATATTCGCGAGAGATGGAAGACGTTCATCTCAAGAGCGACGAGGGTATTCGCCAACGCCGAGGCGGCTTTGTCGAAAGCGAGAATCAAGGGCATAGACGCGGAGTACAAGTCCATATTCCGCGAGATTATGCAGGTCGGTGACGTAGTCCCCGACCTGCGCCGCGCAGACGACAGGGAAGACCTTCACATGCGGTTAGACGATTTTCATGGGCAGCACGGGTTGTCCGCGCGGGCGCTTTTGTCGGAAAGTTACCGGAACGCGCTCGCGATCTCTGTTTTCCTCGCAGCCGCTCTGAAACATTCCGGTGCGCCGCGTTTCGTTGTACTGGATGATGTCACGTCGAGTTTCGACGCCGGGCACCAGTTTTTCCTGATGGAACTGATACGGAAAAAATTGCAGCAGCCGCAGAATGCCGATGGTCTGCAGTTTGTCATCCTAAGCCACGACGGCTTGCTGGAGAAGTATTTCGATCGGCTGAGCGGCACGACCGGCTGGCACCATAACAAGCTCCAGGGATCGCCACCGATGGGCGCGATCTTGCACCAGGCCCAAGGCGCGGATCGCCTCAAGACGACAATTGCATCGCTTCTCTCCGCCGGTCAGGTGACGCAGGCCGAGCCGCTCATTCGTCAGTACCTGGAGTATAAGCTTCAGCAGATCATTCGCAAGGTCGATATCCCGGTGCCGATAGATTTCGCGATCAAGGATACGTCGCGGATGGTCAACAACTGTCTTGACGCAATTACCTCCGCGATGGAACTGCACAAGAAAGCGAGAACGCTCGGACTCGATGCGCAGCAGGTTCAGAATATCGACACCTCGCATGTACCCGCAATTGTCGGCAACTGGGTCAGCCACTATGAGACCGGCTCGGGTAGCAGCTTATCGGCTCCGGCCCTCGGCGGCGTAATCGGTTCCATCGACGCGCTTGCCGAATGTTTCAGGTACGATGATACGTCCGGCGGCTCGACCGTACGCAGGTGGTATAAGGCGCTCGACAAGCGCTAAGTCCATCTACTGTTGCTTCGCCGGAGGCGACTGTTGCCACGATTCACGGAGTGGATCGGAGTGAGAGATGTCAGTTAGGAGAGTTATCCGCCAGAAAACGGCCTTTTTTTTGGCGGTCGCGGATCCGCCGAAATGACGGGGCGAAAGGCATCAGAAAGACCGTTGCAGAAAACAGTGCAAGGTTGCAAGGCCCTCCGTGTCTAATCTTGCTGGCAGGCACGGGGCCTGGCGATCGGCTATGCGCAGGTGCCAGCGGCGGACGGGAACGAACTCTTGGATCCACGACCGGATACGCTGGTCGGCACCGGCATTTCGGGTCGAAAAGCAGCATTGGGCGGCTGTGGGGCCAGCGAATCGCCAGATGAGGCCGAAATTCGCCCCGTACAGCCGCGAGGGGCTTGGGTGCACCCGAACCCCTCGGAAGTTCCGGAAACCCGCTGTACGGAGCTTCTGGAAAGGCGAATTTCGGGGACAGCGGGTTTTCGACTCAAAATTCGGCAAGCTGCCGCTCGTCGGCACGATGTAGACGAAATTTGCCGCTTTAAAGCTCGGCGGGTACAGCAGGGACGATCAGGTCTTTGCTGAAGAGCGGTTTTGAGGGGCCGATTGCGGTCGCCGCGGGGTACCAGTTTGAAGTTAAAGCCGTGATCCTCCGGAATTCCCCCAAAAACCGCCCTTTATCAACGTTTATACAACATGTTACTGCTACGACCGACTGACCACTATATTAGGTCATACAGTTTCGTGCCGTGCCTGCACGCCTGGTATCCATCGCAGGGTGAAAACACGCTCAGAATCAGCGGGTTACGAAACAATCGATCACAGCAATAAATGCCGTTCCGGCGCCATACGGGCCCGAATTCGGTAAACTCGGGCTAGCGCGGCGTGAACCGAGAGGGCTATGAAAGGACAGTGTCACAAATGCGGTCGGCAGGAGATTGTGCCGGGAGGGGTTCGCATCTTTTGCCATGCCGTAGCGGCCCTGGGATGGCCGGTACAGGTGGAGCGGCCGTACGCCTGTGCGAGTTGTGGTCAGGAAATCAGGACGGAGATTTCGTATCGGACGGGTCGACCGACTCGGGTGTCAGGTGGTCAGGAGTCCGAGAGCGGGAGCGAACGTCGACTCGAGCGCATGCACGCGATGGTAAACATAAGGGATGACACCGGGAAGTTCGCGACGGTGCAGTACCCGGGCGTGTGCCTATCCGACACCCGGGAAGTGTTGCCAAGCTGGGAAGGGACGGTCCAGGACGGAACGATGGTGGACCAGTTTGGCGATCCGGAGTTGATGGCGAGTTTCGCGGAGCACTACCTGTCGGGCTACCGGGCGGTAATGCCCCGTGGACGGCCTCCAAACTCGGTGGTGGAGATGATGCCAGCGCTGCACCTGCTGGTTATGGCCGTAGAACTTGTGATGAAGGCGGACTTGATGCGGTCGGAGAAGAACCCCGGGAAAGTGCACTCATTAGAGCGGCTGTACAAGGCGCTGGACGGTTCCCATCGGCGCGAAGTGGAAGCCAGATTCGCTCGCTGCGAGCCGAATGCGAGACTGCTGTCGGTTGGCGAGGCGACGCCGAGTCTCACGGATGTGCTCACGGTATACGACCAATCGTACGGTGGTGCCAGCAAGGTATACATGGATACACGCTACTACGCCGAGCCGACGACGAAGTTCGGGAAGTCATCTGGTCTGCATGGTGCGAGCCTTGTTAAGGGCAACACGCCATATCCGATCTTCCTTCCGCACGTGGCCGAGAGTCTGATTGAGACTTTCCGGTTCTTCGACGGTGCGGAGAGGCTGGAGCGACTCGGAGCGGACGTGGCGTTGGGCGCGCGAGCCGCGGTGGCGAACAACCACGGCAAATGGGGTCTCGTGCCGGGATCGCTGGGGCTGGTTGTCGTACAAGTGCCGCAAAATAGCTGGCTGGACGCTGAGCACAACGAGTTGCCAGATTTCCAACGTTGGAAACGACTACGGCCACCGGCGTATTCGACGTGGTGGGGTTACGGCGGAAGCATGATGCTGTTCTACCCTGTCGCCACGGACACACCACGTGATTTGGACCTGAGAATTGATGGCATCGACTGTAGGCTCTGGCGCGACGAATACGTGGGCATGCACTCGCGGGACCTCTATCGCTTGGCCGACTTGCTTGATTCCGGTGGCCTGTCGAATGCGCTCCAGATGTAAACGGACGTGCGGCAATCGCGACAGTCTCCACATGCTAACCGGAGAGTCGTGGTCAACGAGTCGGCCGAAGTGGGCGACAATCAGAAGCGCCGGCGACCAGCGCTCTTGACGTGGCCGCGAGCCAAGAGACCGGTGGTTGCTTAGGTGGCGAACTTCTCAACGAGCCGTTCCCTCAACGATTGCGCATTCTCGGAGCGGTCTGGCCTCTGTGTAAAGCGTGGTACTTCAAGTGCTTGGTCGACGTGTCGAAGGGCCGTTCGACGGGCAAGGGCGCGTGCCGGAACTCCTACCGAGGACAACTATCGGCGCATGGTTCCTGATCTGCTGCATGCTCTCGAATTCCGGGTCTAACCCAACAAAGGTACGTAAAGTCCCATAAAGGGGGGGATCAGGAAGGTTCTCGTCTCAGGTGTGCTGTCGCCTGAGCGTTCGGATGCGTTCTAGCGGAAAATAGCGATAGAATGCTCTTTTCCCGACCTTGAGCTGCCTGAGGACATCGCAGACGAAGGGGTAGTTTTCGGTATCCCGGAGCAGCGACTCCGCGAGACGGATTTTTCGTCATCCATTGAGCGAGGTCGGCCGCCCCGACGGCTCTGCCTGTTGGCCGCGGTGAGTTCCCCCGGGTGTTTTCGACGATCAGTTCGTGCTGGAATTCGTCAAACGCGGCAGTCATGTGGAAGAACAGGCGTCCTTCCGGTGTGTTGGTATCGATATTCTTTGTGAGCACCCACAGCTCAATGTTCCGGACCTGCATGTCCTGGATCGTCTGGACGACCTCTCTGAGAGCGCGCGCCAGTCGCGAGAGCTTCCAGACCACCAGCGTATCGTTCTTGCGCAAGAACTCGAGCCTCCAAAATCCACCTCCAGGATCATCACGGAGAGCTGGGAACCGCCGACCCGATGAAAAGAAAAGCGCCCCAAAAGGATACGAAAAAACCTATGGCACTTTATGTACCTTGGTTGGGTTGAGACCCATGAAGCAGCCGCATATTCATCCCTGCGTAGTGACAGCCTCGGAAAGAGTTCTCCACGCTCGGGCTCATGCTGCGAGAACCTGATTGAACCATAAGACAGCGGCTTCCCCTTCCATTCGCGCCACGTCGTCGACCTGGCGACTGTGTCGTATGCCGTTGCGCAATTCCGCGAGCTGGTCGAAGCGCTTCACAAGAAGTTCCTTGTTCGCAAACCGTCCTTCTAACAGGGGCGTGAGCGCCCTGTTAGTCAACGTGTCCTGAAGTTCGCGTAGGTCCGCGTACTCGAGTTTGCCGTCAAGGGTTTCGTAGCGGTCCGCCTCGAGTCCGTGGTTTTTCCTCAATGCCGCTTGGACCCGATCGTCGACTCTCCTGAGCACGTGCGGCGGGAGCTGGGCCGAGTCGCCGGCCAAGGCATTGCAGATCAAGGCGCGAAGCGCTAGCTCGATCGCCTCGATCTGAGCGTCCAGTTCCCGGAGTGGCGGCGAAAGATCGAGCCGCTCCTTCACCAGAAGGTTCTCGATGGCTTCCCGAAACGTGCGCTCACGCTCAGCGACAAAGGCCTCGAAATCTGCGGCCTCGAAGGGGTTACGGACGAGAATGTCGAATGCGGCAGGCGAAATGAAGTGTGATTCGAGCGTTGCCCGGACCGTGTCTTCACCGCTGGCCTCGGAGAGCTCCGGCAGGTACTTGTTTGGGAGCCGATCGTTGATGACCTTGCGGTTCGTGACCGCGGTGAGCGGCGTTCGGTTCAGGATCGTGTCGATCGAGGTATCGAGCGTTCGGTCGTTCGCCCAGCTCTTGGGAACGATGTGGTGGTCGTCGAGGTCCCCGTGTTGAGGCGCGGCTCCGGTCGTCCAGTCCTTTGCGCCGTTGAGGACGAGCAGATTGAAGACTCCATTGTACACGGAGGTGCCGCGCTTGGTTTCGCGGCGCATCTCGAGGTTCCGAAACCGCATTTCGAAATCGGAGATGAGTGAGGGTTTGGCATCGTCGTCGCGGAACCAGCTCTTGAGGTCGAGGAAGTCGCGTGCGCTAGTGGACTCAACAGCCCCCGAGTACCGATTCATGAACACGCTCGCCCAGTACCAGTGCCGGAGTTTCTTCTGCGCATCAAGCTGACGGTGGGCAGGCAGCGCCTGGACCGAGGCCAATGAAGCGGCGAACACGGGGAGAATGGAGACGTAGGGGAGATAGTGAGATGTGATCGCCCCGAACATCTGGGGATGGCGCAGCCAGTCAATCGTGCGGGCGAGAGCGTCCACCGCCTCATGCCATTTTTTCGAGAAAGCCTCGATATCCGGGACCAGCACTTCGGAGCGCAGGGAGCCGTCCGGCTCTCGCACCTTCTTCTCCTGGCCGGGGAGCAGGTAGTACAGGTACTTCGGAGAGCAGTAGGCTTGGCTCAGGATTGACATCACTTGAAGGATGTAGACGTTCATCCGTTCGGTGTCGACGAAGTCGAGCTTGGGGGCGGCTTCGCGCCACAGGTGCTTGAGCTGGAGACCCTTGGGTTTGAGCAGCGCGTTGACGAGGTCGAAGACGTCGAGCCGGATGCCGCGGCTGTTGATCTGCGTGAAGATGTCGCAGACCTTTTCGATCGCGATGTGCTGGTCGAGCTCGATGTACGCAATCTGGTACTGCTGTGAGATGGCTCCCAGGTGTTCGCCGAACTTGCGCGCGTTCTCGGCATGTCGCCGTGCTGTGCGGCACGCCGGAGCGTCCTCGTGGTCCTTGGCCTCCGCTTCCTTGTCCTGCCAGTGCCGTTCGTATTCCTGCACCCAGTACGCGAGTTTAAAACCGCCCTCTCCCAAGACGGCGAGTGGAAACATGTGGTGCTCGAACTGGGCGGTCTTGTCTGCGAGCAGCGATACGCCACGGAGGGTCCAGTCGTAATCGAAGGCCTCTTCGTAGACTTCGTCCACGAACTTGTTCACGCGAATGAAGTAGAGGAAGCGGTTCTGACGACTGGGCGCTGCAACATCCGGGGCAAGGAAGGCGTAGTACATCGCCGTCAGCCGTTGTTGCCCGTCGAGCACGATGTACCTTGCATCTCCGTCGCCCTGAAATCCGTATAGAGGCTCGCAAGCGAGGGCCTCAAAGCTCCCGGGGGTGCCCTTCCAGAGCAGCAGGCTTCCGATGTAGTAGTCGAGGAAGATTGATCGCATGAGTTCGCGGATGTCCCAGGGCTTCCATTCGAACTCGCACTGGAAGTCCGGGATCACGTATCGACCTTCGCGCAGGCGATCGACAATGGTCGTGAGGCTTACGTGGTCTGGCTTCTGTGCGTCCTTCATGAATTTTGGGCTCCTTTGGTCTGGATGTGTCAGGTTTCTACACGGCGGATGCAGTCGCGTTGGGGATATCGCGTTCGATGTTGAAAAAGGAGTTTTGAAGTTGGCGTTGCTTCCCTCGAGCGACAGGCTCGGGGTGCTATATCCAAAAAGGAAGCAACACTACGAAGAAGCATCATACATCGGCTATGCCAGGGTCTCGACCGTGGACCAGAACCTCGATGCCAAAATCGCCGCGCTTGAGGCTGCAGGATGCAACATGATCCGCACCGAGACCCCCGACGGCGCCACCCTCACGGGTCGTCCCGAGCTCGGGGTCATCCTCGATTTCATCCATCCGGGCGAGACGCTGGTGGTCGCGCGCATCGACCGGCTGGGCATCAGCGAGGCGGAGGACGGCGAGAGCAGGATCCTGGCGGAACTGGTTCTCGGGACAGCGCAGCAACCACTTGGCCCTTGTCCTGCTCACAATGCCGGCAGCTCGCATGCCAGCGCAGATTCTTTCGACGCCACCTTCACACGCAGAACCGGGGCCGGCCCGGGCCGGAAGCCAAATGCGCAATAGCTCGCCGGGCTATCTCCGTGCCGATCAACATGCCTTTAGGGGTAACACAGTTCGAACTCAGACACCCGTCACCACGCGAAGCCTCTGCATCTTTCCTCACGCAGCCACCGAATGCTTACCATCTATTCTGTCGTTCTCGTAGAAATTACGATGGTCTCTACGCCTATCTCGGTTTCCATCGTGGTCAAGATTGGAGTGTAGAGATCAATATCAGTGTCTTGAGAACGTAAGGAAATAACGAGCGAATAGCGCGCCTTTCGTCCCCGAATATCGGCACTCGCCCGATTGTTCCACCAGCCGCCAACCGGCTTTACGCAGATCATGTTCCGTGAAAGAAGATTGATTGCGGGGCCGGTCCATTCATCGCTGTGTAGAGAGCCAGCGGACATGGAATCGGCGCCGAATAGCCAATTGTCGCGATCACGCTCAGGAGAGGGTCGATCCTTGGGATGATCCCATGTCCGTTTGTTCAGTCGCTTGGCAAAATGGGAGAGCGTCTCGGATCGACGCCTCAAGTCAAATCGCAATCCATAGGACTGATATCTGAATGGGTCGAAGGAAGCGGAGGAGCCTGGATTTGGTTCGATAAAATAGGAAAGTGTAATTTTCAGGGTGATATCCTGTTCACCAAGGCTTTCGAGTGCTGCGCGCGGCCAAGGAAGCGAATAGAAGTGACATTCGTTCATTCCCTTGCCGATGCAACGGTATGGCTGGATTTCGGCCTGAGAGACCAAGGCTAGATGATTTCTCGCTGACGCGGCGGCACGTTCGAACGTCGGAACTCCGTGACCGTAACGCCTCAGGAGAAGGCGTGCAGCCGTCTTGTTCGGCGCAGTCCTCAAGAAGCTGGTCATTCGAGGAGTCCAATCCGCGGCATGGATGATGAGGGCGCGTATGGTCTCGGGCCAATACTCGGGGAACTTGGCCATCAGCCTTGCGGCAAGACGTGCAGCTTGGGCAGTAGCGGCGCTCGTTGCGCGGAAAGCGACGAGTGGGTGAACGTCAGTGTTCGGCCCGGTCGAAAGAAGGGCCAGCGAATCGGCATCATAGACATCGGTCTTTGACGGCGAGAGGACACGATTGCCCGCTTCCATGACGATATCGGGCTTGAACGGGGACTTGCCCGGGAGCCACAGGGTCGAGGTCCGCGTATAGGGGCTGATGTCGCCGGCCATGGCGAGAGGTGAAAACTCTTTGAAATACGGTTCGTGGATATTGACCAGATCGGTGTATCCGCCGACGGTTATGGCATTCCATGCTTGTGCAGGATCCTCGATTTCGAGCGTATCGGGATCGGCTAACTGGTCGACTGCTGGCGGGTTCGGCGCGTTTCCCGCCGATACAACGAACAGTCTGCGCGGAGCTTTCTCGTCGAGCTCGGTAACGCCGGCAGCTTCCTGGTCGATGGCCGAACTCCAAGTTGTCGGCCGAATGCCGCTGCGGTCGTCATTGGTGACCGCGAGACAAAACACATAGCGCCAGGCGAAGGTCTGGAAAGGAGGATGAGATGAACTGAAACCTTTCATCGCAACCCAGCGGGTTCGACTCCCGCCCGGCAAAGGCGCAGCCCGCCAGCCGGAACCGAGTCTTGCATGGCCAACGGCAACGCGGGTCGTGAAGCGTAGACAGGAGATGACAAAGCGCCGCTATGGAGCGGTTTTCATTATGAGTCCCCTTCTGAAGTGTTTGAAAACATTGGGAGTTGTGGAAGGTCTTGGTCCTGACACGGGCTGTTTCCGGCCCTGGCAGCGGCGGCGGCCACGGTTTCGTCCAGTAGATCGGCGGCTCGGATGCGCCAGGGAGCCTTTGGAGCGGCTTGTTGAGCCGGGAGAACCCCCTGTCGGATCAGTCGGCGGACTACGTGGTGGTTGACGCGGAGTTTGCTTGCAGCCTCTGCCAAGGTCAGGAGTTTCTCCTTTCCGGAAACGGTCCTGCGGGATGGAAGGCCGTGATCTCCGCGGTACCGCCTCACCCGCTCGGCGTTCCAGGTGTATCCATGGGCGGACGACATCCCCATGCGATTCAGCGATGCGGCGATATCGCAATCGGACCAGTGCCCCGCCATGCTGCGCATGACCTTGGCGGCTTGTTCAGAGGTGCGCACGCTATGGGCGCCGGATGCGGGTATTCGGACCCGTAGTTGAGAATGTTGTCCCCCTCGCCAATGAATGACCAGTACGACCTCACGGGCCGTGTTGTCGATATCTGCGATGATTTCGGTGACGAGGGTGCGCAAGAGTTGCTGGCGCGTGCGCATGGTGGTCGTTGGCGCATTCCAGGCGGCTTCGAGATCAACGGCAAGTCCGGTGAAGTCCGGCATGCTTGAGGTCGGCTCTGGCACGTGCCGGATGCGTGTTTCGCAGGCCACAACGCGCTGAAGCGCCTCTTCCCAGCGTTTCTCCAATTGCGCCGCAATGAGTCGATTGTCAGGGTCGCAGGCGGCATAGCGACGCTCTGCCAGTGAGGCCTCGTAGCGCACCTGCTTCAGTTCGAGGTCCACGATTTTCTGCTGTTTTGCTTGCGCTTCGCCGTACATCCGTTCGGCCTCCAGAGCCGCTTCGATCGCCATGGGTGCCGCCACGCGGATGGCCTCTGCGGCAAGGGCGGCATCGATGCGTTTCGCGGCGAACCGCAGACACGTCGGCAGCCCATGCACATGGCCCTGTCTGCACAGGTAGACAGCCCGCCCCGGGGCTCGGCCCGAATAGACCACCTGCAGGCGCCGTCCGCAACGGGCGCACGAGAGCAGCCCGGCGAGCAGTGCCCTGCCGCCTCGTCCAGACTTTGAGCCGCCGCTCTTGCCGTAGTTGTTGGCCGCGAGGCGGGCGAGGTTGCGCTCGTATTCGGCCCAGTCGATGTAGCCTTCATGGTGGTCCCGGATGATGACCTCCCACTGCTCGACAGGCTTGTCATGGCCGGAACTCTTGCGCAGACGCCCGTCAACGACGACCGTTCGCTGGCCGGTCTTGCCCCAGGCGTAAGCGCCTGCATAGAAGGGATTTTTCAGCGTGGTGTGGACGTTGCTGTAGCTGATCAGCCTCCATTGAGGAGCGAGGCCTCCGCCAAAGGGAGACGGAAAGCAGACTTCCTTCGCTCGCAGTGCCAGCGCAACCTGCCGTGCACTGCCCAAGTCACGGAATCGGGAAAAGACCAGTCGGATGGTCTCCTGAATTCGTAGGTCGGGATCGAAGACGGGACCATCGGCTTCGCGATACCAGACGTACCCGACCGGAACGTTGATACGGAGTTCACCGCGGCGCGCCTTGTCTTGCAGCGCCCCAAGCATCCGGGCACGGAGAATGCCACTCTCGAACTCGAAAATGCTACCTTTCATTCCCAAGAGGAGACGATCATTCGGAAGTCGGGGATTGTAGACACCATCCAGGTCGATCACGCGAGCATCGAACACACCGCACAACTCCAGGAGCTGATGCCAGTCACGGCCGTTGCGAGCGAGCCTGGAAGCATCGAAGCAGAACACGGCACCGACCTGTTGCCCACAAAGCTCGGCGCACAATCGCTCGAAGCCGGGCCGATCCATCTGGCCATTCGCCGTGATCCCCAGGTCTTCGTCGATCACCTCCACATCCCGAAAGCCGCGACTGTGGGCGGTCGCGACAAGTTCGTATTGCCGCCGCTGACTCTCCAGGTTGGTGAGGACCTGTCGGGGAGTGGACTGGCGGACGTAGACCACCGCCTTGCGGTTCAGGACCGAATCGGCAAGCACATCAGGCATCGTCATCGGGATCCTCGTCCCTCTTGAGGCCTGCCGCCTCCAGCAACAGCCAAGCTAGTTGGTGGACGGCCTGATCGCGTTCGCTTCCGGTCAGGTTCTGCAGTTCGCCGTCGTCGAGAACCAGCGATAGCTGGGTCGTGCGTGGCAGTCGTGTCGGGTGCGCAGGGGCGGTCATCGACGTTCTCCCGGGAATCGCGCATGGTCTCCCGGCATTCTCTCCTCAAACCCAATCCGATCAAGAAGTGGTGGAGTTCGACCAGCGCCGACAGCGATGCCCGCGGCTCGCCGAGTTCCATTTGCGCGCAGGCAACCGCGTCCAGCATCCAGGCCGCGATCAGTGCGCCCTCACCGGGCGAACTCTCGACACGAACAAACTCGCCTGAGGCGTGCTGTTCACGCCTCAGTTCCCGGACCTCGCAGCCAAAAAGAGGATGCCACGGATAATGGACTCTCGCCGGTCGCCCGATATGGGCAGAATGGGAAGGGCTCCATTGAGCCCCGAAAGTTCCAATGATGACGCCCTCGCTGTTGTGTTACCGGGGGCAGCACCGGAAGCACCGTCACGGCGAGGTGCCACGGGTCGTCCGGGGTCGCGGGAACGGCGCGAAGTCATGGGATGGGTTGCCAGGCAACCTGGGAGATCCCGCATTTGCCCGTGGAGGTAGGTTCCGGAAATGGAGATCCGGATGACCAAGACTCCTGGCCCGGCGCGAGGCTTGCTTACCGCCGGGATCGCTTTGGCGGACACGAAACCGATGCAGGCGCCCACGGACCCGGCTGGCGAATCAATAAGCCGAAGGGCGTGCGGTGCGGGAAGTCGTAGCACCCTCATAGTACCGAGGAGGGCGGGGAACCGGGGCCACCGGGACCCGCTGGAGGGAAGGGGGGTGTCTCCTGGACAGAACCGCGGATGAGACACTTGGGGAAACTCTGGGTTCCATAACCGAGTCAACGCAACAGCCGCGGATAGCCGTGCGGGTGTGAAATCCTTCGGACTTCCGCCTGCGGCACTTGGCCCTGTGCCTAGTGCGAACCTGCCAGGAGAGGAACCGGATGCGCTAGTGCGCGCACGTCCGGCTCTGCGAGGGGGGGAGCTCGGTAACGACTCCCCCTACTCGGCCGGGGACGACCCGGCCGCCTGGTTTCGGGCAATGCAACGGCCTGTTTGGTGATTGCGCCGTAGAAACGCTCTTCGGTTGGATCAAATCCGCGCGGCGGAAGGATCTTCACAGACTCGAGGCGGTGGGTCAGAGACGTGACCTGATTGCCTGTGAGATGGGGGGTCAAGTCCCCAAAGAGCGCTAGGCCGGCCATGCCGGTTCCGTGACCTTGCGGAGAATCTGCGATCCCCCATTCCGGCTTTACGGCAGCCATGTCGGCTTCAGCTAGGGAAGGCTCGATCAGGATGTGGGCGCGATTGACACCGGTATCGAGAAGGCATACGGCCGGGACGGTCGCGCCAGGCCATTGCGTTCGTTCGGCCAATTCCTCGGACACTTCCCGTTGCTCATCGCGGTCCAATTCGTCGAGAAAGAACGCAGGGCTGTCGCTTGCCCTTCGAAGCTCCACGATCGAAAGGCGAGCGAACAGCATCAACTCGATCAATGCTTTGTCGGCCAGCACGGGCAGCACGACATGCTCGGGAAAGTAGAGCCGTTGTTCTCGCTCCGCCGTAAGCGCCCCAAGTTGCTCGATCAAGTCCTCGAGATCTTCTTCAAGTTCACGCAAGCACCAGATCTCCCACCACATATTCTGGCCAGTCGGTGGGAGGCGAGACACGTCATCGGTCCAGAACGTTTCGAGGCGCGCCTGGCGAATGGACTCGATGGCTTCAACGAAATCCTTGCGCCGCGGATTGCCCTTGGGGGTCAGTTCGCCTTCCTGGTATTCACGGAGGATTTCGAGGAACACCTCGCGTGTTTCGTCGGGGACGTAGAGTCCGACAATACGGATGTCGGTCTCTTCACGTTTGGCGGCGCCCGGAGTGATTCCGTCCGTTTTTCGTTCGACAGTTTCGATCCGTGCACCACGCTTCAGCTCGACTTCGAGAAAGGCGCCACTCGGCGGCCCGACCCGCTTGTCTTTGCGCCGTGCAGCGTCGAATGCCCGATAGGCGGCGGCAAGTTCTCCGCGCAGCTTCTTGCCATGTTCCTCGCGGCTGCGAGGCGTTCCGACGCCGACCGGGTTCCCGTCGGTGGACGTAAACGGCACGGTCTGGGCACGTCGCGACAGATCAATGTGTGGGAGGTCGTACCGGGAAGCCACGGGTTAGCTTGATCCTCGCGCACCGGTGAAAGCTTCACGCATCTCGCGTCGTTCGTTGAGGACGCCGACGATGTCGATTGTGGTGAGGTGGTCGCGCTCGTCCAGTATCGCGGTCTTGACCGCCTTCTCCGTCGCACGGGCGAGTTCGGACTGACTGAGGTCATGGCCCGCTTCGATGATCTGCTTCCAAGCAAGTTTGGGATGTTTCAAGGGGCGGAGATAGGACTTGATGACTTGGCGTATCTGCTCATCGGTGGGCATGTCGAATTGCAGGACAAGGTCGAAGCGTCGAAGCAGAGCACGATCGAGAAGACTAGGGTGATTTGTCGCACTGAGGATCAAACTGTCCGTAGCGTTCGGTTCTTCCATGAATTGCAGAAAGGAGTTCAGGACTCTGCGCATCTCTGCGACATCGTTGGATGCGCTGCGATGCCCGCCGACCGCGTCGAATTCGTCGAAGAGATACACGCCGCGTCGTTTCGCCGTCTCATCAAATACGAGGCGAAGCTTCGCTGCCGTCTCGCCCATGAAACGTGTGATCAGAGCCTCCAGGCGGATCACAAACAAGGGAAGCTTCAGGGCTGCGGCCAGTGCTTCCGCGGTCATCGTCTTGCCCGATCCGGGCGGGCCGACGAAAAGGACCCGACGACTCGGGGTCTTTCCATGCTCTCGGAGCCAATCCCTGCGCGCCTGCTCCCTGATGAGACCGTCGATCTGGTCGCGTGGTCGGTCGTTCAGAATGACGTCGTCGAGCCGATGCGAGGGGTTACGCAGTTCGATGAGGTAGGCGAGATCTCCGCGTGGTGCCGCGAACGGGACCACGACGGTCTGTCCGAGACCGGGATGAGCGCGAGCCCCTTCCACTGCTTCGCGAATGCCCTGAGCCAGTGTTCGATGCCCTTGGCGTGCCTCGGCTGCGGCAACCTGCAGCGCAATGGTGAAGAACTGCTCGTCATCACCCGCGGCCCTGCAGCGCAGCATGGCGAGGATTTGTCTTGAGTTGGACACAGGTTGCGTACCACTTGCTAGGCTCAGAACTCAATACCAGAAAATCACGTTTGCGGCGATACCGATAGCGCTGAAGAAGGCCCAAACGGCCCGAACGTGCATATATAGACATCTTGAAGAACGTAACGCGAGCGAACCAGCTGTGATTCGTCGAGTTGGACAGCGATGTTTCCTGGAATGGGCACGAAGTCCGGCCGACTTCATCACGCGTTGACTGTCATGTCCGCCCTGGCCTTGTAGACAGTTCCCCGCGAGATACCCAGCTCGCGGGCGGCCTCCGTCGGCGACTGGCCCTTGGCAAGCCGGTGCTTGATGTCTTCCATGTCGATCCGCGGCGGGCGACCGCGATAGGCGCCACGCTTCTTCGCCGCAACAATTCCTTCGGCCTGGCGCTCGTGGCGCAGATTGGTCTCGAACTCGGCAAAGACGCCGAGCATGTCGTAGAACGCCTTGCCGGCAGCGGTCGAGGTGTCCACGGGCTGTTCGGTAGCGGCAAGATGGGCGCCCTTGTGCTTGAGTGTCGCGACGATGACCTGAAGATCGTGCATGGAGCGCGCCAGCCGGTCGATGCGCGTGACCACCAGCGTCTCGCCCGGATGGATGAAATCTAGGATGACCCCGAGCTCGGGTCGACCCGAGAGGGTGGCGCCGTCGCGGGTCTCGGTGCGGATCATGGTGCATCCTGCGGCCTCGAGTGCCGCGATCTGGGCATCGAGGTTCTGGTCCACGGTCGAGACCCTGGCATAGCCGATGCGGGCGGTTGAATTGTTCATTTTGGGTATGCCCCCGACCTGAAGTGTACATTAACCCGGAAAAGACCCAAAATGAACAGCGAAACGACGGCGCAGAGTGTTCATTCGGCGCGTTCACGATGAGTATACTCATAATGACGCGCATCCGGCCTCTCTCTTGAAGTCGATGCACCGGTTGAGATCGACCTCGAACCGGGTCGACGCCGTCCTCGAAACATGTCTCGAGCAACCACTGCAAGCACTATCGGCGCGGGCCCCCGAAGGCCACGCGGCGGCCAGGTTTCCAGTATCGCATCTCAGGTTGACCGGCACCTTGCGCCAACGCTCTGCGCGGTACTTCAGGGGCCGGATCCGGAGCGAAGTAGCCTCGAGGTCGACAACGGCGAGTCGGATGGCCAGAGTGAGCGCAAAGGTCTGATCGGCCGGCCGCGATACCAGGCGCGCGGCCTTGAGGAAGCGCCGGCGTTCAGTAGCGGACGTCTGCCCAGTCCGTGACGATCCAGAAGTGGCAAATGATCTGGGCGGTCAGCATTCGCAGCCGATGTGAGAAAAAACCGATGATTGCAAGCACGTCGCAGACAATCCGGCACGTTCGTAAAGAGCGTGAGCATTCCGTTCCCGTCATTCGCATATAATCCGAGCAGGAATCGCGGATGTTTGCGAGCAGCTACAAAACAGCCCGGCAATTGGTGTTGCTCCGCGCCCCGCAAAGCGGCTTCAACCGTGGCGAGTGATGTTCTTCGTCAAGGTTACAATGTTGCAACCCTGCAGACGCCGGTACTCGATTCCATCCATGACCTGATGGACAAGAAGGAGCCCCAGCCCACCGGAGTCGCGGTCGGCGAGGGACGCCGCGACGTCGGGATCGGGCGCCCCGGATGGATCAAACGGGGCGCTGTCGTCGACGATCACGATAACCAGATCGTCTGGCTCCCGACGCAGGATAATCTCGATCCTGTGGGGCTCGTCGTCATCGTATCCATGGCTGATCGAATTCGTCAGGAGTTCCTCGATCGCGAGGTTTGCCGCATAGGCGATTTCGGTGGCCAGGTGCTGGGCCGTGCAGAAATCGTCGATCTCGGTAGCGACAACGGACATTTCCCGCAAGTCGTTGGCGAGAGAAATCTCAAGCGTGTCGTCCCCCAGTACGGTTTGCTGCATTTGGCACTCACTCCTCTCGAAGAGAGCGGTAGAAGAAGTCGGTCAACGGCTTGGCGAAGTAGCCGGCGAGGGTTCGTTCTCCGGTCCGGATATGAGCCTCCACTGGCATGCCCGGCGCCAGTGCGATCTCGTCCGGAAGGCCCCGCAGGCCGCGCTGCAGCGATGCCGTACTCGAATCGCCTTCGGCAAGGCCGCATTCGCGTTGATCCGCTACAGCGAGTTTCACGTCGTACCACGAGAGACCGGTCTCCGGGTCATGCACCGCATCTGCCGAGATCCGCACCACATATCCTTCGAACTCAGCGGTCGATCGCGCAGGAAAGGCAGTGAATCGAAGAATGGCCTCCTGTCCCGGATACACCTGGTCCACGTAGATCGGCTCTATTCGGGCCATTGCGATCAGGTCCGAGTTTCCCGGCACGATCTGCAGGATCGGCTCGCCCGGACGGACAACTTCGCTCGGGGCAAAGACCGTCATGCCGAACACGGTCCCGGAGACGGGCGCCCGAACGTCCATTCGTTCAATTCGCTCGCGAATCGAGACCAGCTGCTCCTGAACCTCGTTCTCCATTGCTCTCGCTTCGCGGGCCTGTTCCTCCGCCCCCTCCACGCGGTCGGCGCCGATTTGAAGAATCAGGATCTCGAACTCCGAGATTCGGCTGCGAGCCCGCGCAATCGTGGCCCGATTGGTGCCGGCCCTTCCTTCAAGATCGTTTGCGGCGCGTTCCAGGGCGAGAACCCTGTCGAGCAGTGTGAGTCCCTTTTCGAAGAGTGCCCGTTGCGAAGTCAGTTCGCGGTGGATCGGATCGATCTGCCGCCGGATTGCCTCCGCCTGCGCCTCGAGTCCCTTGATTTCCTCTTGTGTCTGTCCGATCCGCTCGCGAAGCTGAGCCGCCTCGCCGGCGCTCGCAGCCTTCCTCGCGCGGAACAGGCGTTCCTGTCCCTCGAGCAGGTCCTTCACCTTCGGATCGGTCGCTGCGATGGAGATCAGGTCTCCGTCCCAAACGATATTGTCCGAGCCGCGGAACTCCGCTTCGAGCCGGTTTCGCCGGGCCACGAGTTTCGTGTATTGCGAGGCGATGATCGCTTCTTCCGAGCGCTGCAGTGAGTCGGAAAACCGGAGGAGAGTGTCATTCTGTTCCACCAGGTCCCCATCGCGGACGAGAACTTCGCCGACAGTCCCGCCGTCGATGTGCTCCACAATCTGGTTCCGGCTCTCGACGGTGACACGACCGTGGGCTATAACGGCGCCCGAGATCGAGGCAAGTACGCCCCATCCCGCCACACCGCAGATCAGCAGCGCCAAGGCCCCGAACCCCAGAACGAGACCGCGCCACCTCGAAAACCTCATCTCGGTCATGGCGGGCCGGCCCGGCGATCCCGTGGGGCGCCGGCCTCAGTCGTGTGGTCGGCTGCGTCCGGGTTCGATCCGGCGATCCGGAATTCAATGCCGGCTCTCGTGCCCGTGATGCGCGCAATCGCAGCCGTTATCCGCTCTTCCCGGTCTTGCGCCGGCGCATCGCCAACCCCGGCTTGCCTCCCGTCGATGGGTGCTTGGTCGCTGCCGGCTCGTGTGGCCGCCGGGGATTCAGGGCTGCGCACGGCGATTTCCCGGCCGGGGCTGGCGATGCGCGGAGCGGATCCGGAAACCGGTCTGTCTTGTGCCGGTGCTTCCGGCTCCCGGAATTTCGCGATATCCGGGGCCTGTCACTATCACACTGTTAACACGGGCTGTGTTGTGTGGCACACATGATGCATGCAGATTGGCTTGCGACAGTTTTGCGCGGAAACTCTTTCGTGGTTTGAGTGCGCGGTCCTTGAGGGAGGCGCGAGCCGGAGCGCGCTTGCGAGCGAGTTGTGCGCTCGCGCGAACTGGCGCAACGCGCGGGGCGAGCCGTGCGTTTCGTCGGCGCGGAAGATCCTGCCGAGGCTGGCGTCGCAACTGGGGTTGAAGCTCCCGGCGGCGGCAGCGCCGCCGCCGGCGGGGGATGCATTGCCGTTGCATCCAGACCTGCATGTGGAGACGACGCTGTCGGCTCTGGGAACGGTGTCGCTGGAACCGGCCGAGGGTCGCGAGGGTTCGCGGCGGTTCCGTTCGATGATGGCGTCGCACCATCCGGAGGGGGTTCCGCGGCATCCCGGCAAGACGTTGAACTATCTGGTGATATCGTCTCGGTTCGGGTGTTTGGGTGGGATCGGCTTCTGCGCGGCGAGCTGGCACCAGAAGGCGCGGGACGGGTATATCGGCTGGAGCGCGCGAGCCCGTTGCGCGGGGTTGGGGCGGATGGTGAACAACCACCGCTTCCTGCTCCTGCCTTCGGTGCGGGTTCCGGACCTTGCCTCGCATGTGCTGGCGCAGGCGACAGGTCGGGTAGCGGACGACTGGGAAGCACGGCATGGTGATCGGCCGGTGCTGGCGTACAGCTATGTCGGCCCCGAGCATTCCGGGACCTCGTACCGAGCGGCGGGCTGGGAGGATGCTGGCGTGACATCGGGACGCCCGCCGGGCCAGCGCGGGGCGGGGCCGGTGCGCCGGGTGTGGATGAAGTCGCTGCAGGCGGGCTGGCGGGAAGCACTGTGTGAGGAGCCGGAGCGGGTTGCGGGGCGGATGGGATCGCTGCATCTTGGTGCCGACGCCGACTGGGCGGAGCGCGAATTCGGCCGGGGCACCCATCCCGACGGGCGGGTGCGGCGCCGGATCGAGGAGATGGGGCGGTGTTGGGAAAAGCGTCCGGGAATGCCGCTTCCAGAGATCTTTCCGGACCGTGCATCGCAGGAGGCTGCGTACCGCCTGCTTTCGAACGAAAGGGTGGCTGTGGACGACATCCTCGAGGGGCATCGCGAGACAACGGTGGAGCGGTGCCAGCATGCGGGTGTGGTGCTGATGGTACAGGACACCACCATGCTGAACTACGACAACCTTCGCGACGCGACCAGCGGGCTGGCGGCGCTGGGCGGCGGCGGCAAGGGCACCGTGGGGGTTCCCGTGCATGCGACGCTGGCGGTGGCACAGGGCGGGCGCCCGCTTGGCGTTTGCGCGCTTGAGGGCGACTTCCGCGAAAGCGTCGAAGCCAAGGCCGCCCGGGAACCGGGCGTGGCGCAGGAGCCCGAGAGCGCCCGCTGGCTGCGCTCGCTGGAGCAGGCGGCGGCGGTGGGACACGCCTGCTCGAACATCCGCGTCATTTCCGTCGCCGACCGCGAGGGAGACATCTGGGGTCTGTACGCCCGGCAGGCCGAGGATCCCGCCGCCGCCGGCCTGCTGGTGCGCGCCTGCCGCTCGAAACAGCGCAAGGTGCTGGTGGACGGAAAAAAGCTGGACCTCGGCAAGCACATGGACACTCTCCCGCCCTGCGCATCGCGCAGCATCGAGATTGCCGCGCGGGGCGGCAGGGCGGCACGCAAGAAGCGCAAGGCCGTGCTGGCGTTGCGCATCGCTCGCGTCGAACTCATCGCGCCCGAAGGCAAGTCGCCGCACACGCTGCCCATGACCGCCGTGCTCGTTGCCGAGCGCAACCCGCCGTCCGGCGCTCGCCAGCCACTCCGCTGGCTGCTGCTTTGCTCCGAAGGCGAGGCCACGCCCGAATGGGCCGACCGCATCCGCCAGTGGTACGAAACGCGCTGGTCCATCGAAGAGTTCTTCCGCGTCCTCAAGACCGGAACCCGCATCGAGGACCGCCGCCTCGACGATGCCGAGGACTTGCGAAAGTGCCTCGCGTTCGACGCCATCACCGCGTGGCGCGTGTTCGATCTGGATCGCGCCGCCAGGGAAACCCCCGACAGGCCCGCCGACGAGATCATGTCCCGAGACGAAATCTTCATGCTCTATCTGGGCCTGTACGACTACCGCGTGATCCGATGCCGGGCCCCGCCCGACTATATCCCCAACCTCCGAACCTTCGCCATCGATCTCGGTCGATATGTCGGCTTCATCCCATCCAAACGACAACCCATGCCCGGTACCGAAAAACTCTGGACAGGAATGGCATACCTCATGCAAGCCACTGCCGCACTCCAACAGATGAGAAGGGCCGGAATGCTCCGCGAAACTGACCAATGATCTCTGCGTCAACTGTGTGGTAGTGACAGATCCGGGGCACCGGATGCGTGGCTCCGGCGCGCAGCGGAAATGGGCTTCCGTGGTCCGGCCACAGTGTCCGCTGTCTCCCGCGCTCCGGTCACGCGAGTGATGGCTTGCGCGACCTGCTCCTCCCGGCTCGGCGCGGGCTGCTGGCGGCTCCCGGCATGCCGGGTTGATGCTGCCGGATCGCCTGCGCCACGCGACCTGGCTTGATGCCGCTGGGCAGGGACCGAGTCGGCCTCTCCAGATGATTCGGCAATTCTTGGCAGGGGTGCTGCGACCTCTTCCCCGCGCTCGCCTGGTTGGGGGTGAATTCTGGCGACTTCCGATGCCCGTCTGGGCCTGGGGAGGGTTTCGATCTTTCCCTGTGCAGGGGAAACGTTCGCTCGGGCCGGCTGCCGCGAGGGAGCATTTCCGACCTTGTTCCCGCCCGCCTGCAATTTGCGAAGCGGCGCGGAGCGCCGGCCCGAGTTGACGGGAACGGGCTGCCCGTTTTCCATCACGTATACCGTGTCGCATTGCGCGAATGCTCCGTGGCGGTGTGCCACGACCACGATCGCGCCGCCCTTCTTCTTTTGATTCTCTACGGCCCGCGCGAGGGCCATGGTGCCCTCTGCGTCCAGATTGGAGTCCGGCTCATCCATCACGACCACCACGGGGCGGCCGTAGAATGCGCGGGCAAGAGCAATTCGTTGTCGCTGTCCTCCGGACAGGGCGGCACCCCCGGACGAAACCCGAAAGTCGTAGCCGCCCTGAAGGCCGAGGATCATCTCGTGACCGCCGGTGCGCTTTGCTGCCTCGACGATGGCCGCATCGCTCGCCGTCGGCGAGAAGCGAGCGATGTTCTCTGCCACGGTTCCGTCGAACAGGATCACGTCCTGGGGAAGGTATCCGACATATTGTCCGAGCGAAGAACCGTACTGTTCGAGTTCCGCTCCATCGAGGCGTACGGATCCCGCCAATGGCTTCCACACTCCTGCAAGCGCCCGGGCGAGGGTGGACTTTCCCGATGCGGATGGGCCTGCGATGCCCGCTGCTTGCCCAGGCTCGAGTCGAAGCGACGCGCGGCGCACTGCCGGGATGCGTGCGCCCGGGGCAACCACAATGAGATCCTGGACTTCCAGGATGGCCCGTGGAGCCGGAAGCTCGGTTCGAATTGTCGCAGGCGGGGTTTCTTCGAGGAGCAAAGAGAGCGATCGCCAGGCCGTGAGCGCCCGCTGCAGAACGGGCCACTGGCCCACCGCCTGGTCGATCGGGGCGAGTGCACGGCCAAGGAGGATCGACGCCGCGATCATCACGCCTGGCGTGATTTGACCATGGATCGCCAGCCATGCGCCCAGAGCGAGCATCATCGACTGCAGGAACAGGCGCAGGGTCCTTGTGGTTACACTGAAGAAACCGATTCGATCCGACATCTCGACAGAACTGTCGAGCAGTTGGTCCCGCAATGCGCCGGATCGTTCCACGACCGCGTCGTGCATCCCGAGTCCCTGGACGGTTTCACTACCCGCGCGCATCTGGTCGACGAAGAACCCGGACCGCGCGGTTGCCTCGCCGACTTCTCGCTGCAGCCTCGCGGTTCCCATCTGGTTGAACAGCGCCAGCAAGAGGAGCAGGCAGCCCGCGGCGACTGCCAGCAACCCCAGCAGCCAGTGGAACGTGAAGAGAAGGAACAGGAAAATCGGCGTCCAGGGGGCGTCGAAGAACGCGAATGGACCCGAACCTGAAGAAAAGCGGTGGATCGCTTCCAGGTCCCGAAGTCCGGTCGCCGGCCGCGCGCGTTCGTCGGGGGAAATGGAACGGACCAGGATCGCCCGCAGGACGCGCGGGTCGAGACGGGCTTGCAAACGCGCCCCCGCTCGGGCAAGCACGCGGCCACGCGCGTAATCCAGGATGCCCATCATCAGGAACAGGAACGCGACCAGGGTGATGAGCGCCACCAGCGTCGCTTCGGAGCGGGACGTCAGAACCCGGTCGTATACCTGGAGCATGAACAGGGGGCCCGTCAGCATCAGCAGGTTCACGGCTATGCTGAATAACCCGCATGCACCGAAGATGCGGCGGCTCTCCGAGAGCGCTTACCGAATCTCCCGGTTTCCGCCCTGGCTGGGCGTCATCGCTGGCTCATCCTCAGTCTCCGCGGGCTTGGCGAGTGCGTCCGCGCGGTTTGATGTCTCGTGGAGACTGAAGAATCGGCCTTGCGGTGGTCAAGTCGTGGACCACCACCGTGAAACCGAAGCGTACTGATTGATCGCGGGTGCATCGCTGGTTGCCGAACACCGTTCCGCTTCCTCCGGGGCAGGCATTCTACCGATTTATCAGAACGGCTACACCACGGATCGGAGAGTCTATCTATAAGAAATCACTAGCATATTTGTTTCGCGAAGTCAAAGGATTGAGCGCCGGTCCACACCCGGCATCGAAGGGGAGCTCCCGAACTTGCGGGCCGCGTTTCATCACCTGGCGCAGCAGGAATTGTGGATCCCGGGTCGCGGAACTCCCAGATATTGAGGCCGACGTGGAAGGAATCACAGCGCATGCAGGACAGCGGCAGCTGCCCGGGACAGCACGCGGAGGATTGCACGCTACCGTCGCCATGATCGTTTGCCGAATTCTGGCCGACCGGGCAATGACGCCGGTCGACGCGACTGCGTTTTGCCGGCCGTAGCCGGGCGGGGCTCATTCTGGCTGCGAACACGGCTTGAGGGGCGACCGAGCGGCCACCGCACGGCCCCGATCCCACGGGCACTCCGCATGTCGAACCTCGTCACCGGGCCCTGGGAACGAGCAGCGTTTTGGGTCGGCGTTCCTCGGCAGTCCTGAACAGCGAGAAGGTTTGGTTGACGAAGTTCACCACGCCGGAAATGTGTTCGAGATACTCGTTCAGTTCCGGCGTGCGCTCCGCCTCCACGAGCTGAACTGGCCGGTCTTGGGGCACGGTCTCGAACTGGCAGTAGAACAGCGGCTCGCCCCGGGCGAACTTCAGCTCCCTTTCAGTGTCGTGCCATTCGAAGGCCCACATGAGCGGGCGGGGCCAGACGTCGATGGGAAAGCGGCCGCCAAAGATCGTGCCCGGCCACGGCTCGGCGCGGCAATGCATGAACGGTGCGACTTGAGACAGATAGACCGGCTCGTCGGCGACGAACACGTAAGGCAGGCTCATCTGGATCGTTGGACGGTCCGGGTAGCGCCACTCTGTTTCGGGGGTCACGTGAACCAGCGAGGCGAGTTTGTTCGCGCGCACGGGCGACCTCGCGCCGTGGACGTTGCGGAGCGCGGGTTTTCCGTCCTTGTCCGTCGCGAAGGCGAAGCCCAGGTCGAACGGGCATTTTACCTCGAAGTACCGGCTTTCGAGGCCCAGGACCGCCGGGCAGCGCGAGGCGAATTTCGCGTGGCGCCTGCTAGTCTCGGCCGAACGCACGCGCGCCGGAGCATCGTAGATCACACCGCCGCGCTCCTCGATGAGAAACCACCCGACCCGGACGGGGCCGGAGCGGGGGCCGTCTTCGGGTAGAGCATGGGTGATCCGGATATCCATGGCCCATGCATGGACCGGATGCCGGGCAGTGCCAAGGGACGGACAGCCTCCCCTTGTCCGCGATCAAGTTCAGGGTTGGAACCCGGTCGATCTTCGTGGCGAGCTACCAGATTTCGTTTGGTTCCATGCGTCCAGCAAGCCAGGTCGACCCTTGGAGTAATCCCATGCGTTAAGCTTGCGATGACCCCAAGATCGGCAGAGCACTGCACGGATTTGGATATCATGTCGATGCATCCGGATCGGATGCGGGTGCTATCGCTCTCCGAGCACCGACAACACCGGAACGCGCCGTGCCCCACCGCGATACCGCCCGCAAGGAAACCTCAACCGTGTTCACCAACATCTTCATCGACGGCAACAACGTTATGGGATCCCGTCCCGACGGCTGGTGGCGAAACCGTGCCAAGGCAGCGAACCAACTCGCCGCCGAAGTCCTCCTCCTCGCCTGCCACACCCGGGCGGCATGGACCATCGTCTTCGACGGCCCCCGTCCGCCCAGCGCCCCAACCCCACACGACTGCCTCACCATCCTTCACACCGACCACCGCGGCCGTGATGGCGCAGACAACTACATCGTCCAGCTCGTGCGCTCCCTTCCGGATCCTGCCGACACCCTCGTCTACACGTCCGACGCGACCCTCCGCGCCCGCATCCTCGCGCTCGGCGCACATGTCATCGGTGCCCGCTCCCTCCTCGAGGAAATCGCCACCGCAGACCCCGGCAACGACACACGCCACCGACGGCGCTCTCCTTCCCAAAACCACGCAACCTGACTCTTCCATGGGCTTCAGCATCGAATGAACCCCAGACAAGAGAAGCCGAAAGGCCGGGAATTGCTCATCCGAAACCCGCTTGCGCCCGAATCTCCATTTTCGCCCGCAGGATCCGTCGACCGTGAAGGGCGCACACCCCAATGAGACCGAATTGACTGTCTCATTCCGGGTTCGCCGCGGAGCCACTGCAGGTCGCGATCAGACCGGTTTCGCAGTTCCAGGCGGCCCAAGCGGAGCCTTGCGGAACGTCCGAAGCGGCTACTACGCACAGCGAAATGTCTCGCCTGATCCGCAACCTCCAACTCGTCGACGACCGCAGCCGCAAGATCAGATCTTCGCCCTCTCGTTCTCCCACACCGGAGCCCGGGTCTCCGAGGTTCTGGCCATCCGTCCCGTCACCATCGATCTCGAGGCCGCCGTGGTCCGGATCCGGGCTGCAGATTCCTGCGTCATCGCAGCACTGATTCCTGCGGTATTGCAACACTTGGTTGCTTCGCATGCCAGCAATCTGTGGGCTTCGTGCGTTGTTTTTCGGACTCTGTCGAGGGATCTGATGGGTCGCCCGCCGTTCAGGCGGAGTGCTGACCCTTCTCCGGGTGCTACCTTTGTGATCAGGCAAACAGATCATGGGGGATTGCGTCCATGGAGAGGACCAGCATGGGAACGATACGAGAGATTTTGCGGCTTTTCCACGAGGACGTGCTTTCGTGTCATCAGATTGCGGCGGTTCTATCGGTAAGCGCGATTACGGTTTCGCGAGCGCTGGGGCGGGCACGCTCGGCGGGCCTGTGCTGGCCGTTGCCGGATGGCTGGGACGAGTCGGAGCTGTCCGGTGCGGTATTTCCGCCACGGGAGCGTCCTGCCGCGGAGGATTGGCCGGAGCAGCCGGACTGGGAGCCGCTGAGCGTGCGGGCCGGATCAGGGACGGTCTCGATCACCGCCGGACCCTGACCGCTTTGGCTGCCGCGACTTTACGCCGTGTCCAACCCTTCCCCGATGTCGGCTTCAAGTACCGTACGGTGCTTGCGCTGCAATCTGTCCACCTGACGGCGCTCAACCTGCCGGACAAAGAGCTTCGGCTGCCGGTATTCTGGGCACTCGACTATTTCAAGCGCGCTCAGGAAGCGGAGCGCCGCGACAGCGGCTGGACGATGGGTCCGTAGCCGGGCCCTGTGGCCGGGATGGTGGAGTCGGCCAGAAAACGCTTGATCGATGCATTGGATCGCTGGGATCTTGAGGCTGTCTATCCCGCTGTCCTCGATTTCGCCCGACTCGCGATGCCGGAACAGCTCTCCGAGTTCCTCTTCATTCCGGCGGTCTCAATCGCCGGGGGGCTGTCGGCGCTTCCTGGCGTGCTCGTTGAGCGGGAGGTAGCAGTAGCCGGACGCTGGAGAGTATTTCTTCTGCGCCAATGCGCAACTGCGTCGGCCTCGGCCTCTGCCGTCGTCATATGGATCGGCTCGCGATACTTTCGATGGCCGTTGACGCAACTGCCGACGGACCCGCCTGACGAGCTCTTCGCAGAACGACCGGGCGTTCGTGCGGACCACGTCGCTCCGGTCGAAACCGGCCCCCAGAGAATGATTGACTGCGCACCGGACGCGCTTGACGAGACCGGCCTGCACGACACGCGGGTCGTGCAGGAAGCCCTGCTTCACGAATGATCGTCTATCTGCATCCGTGAGTGGGTCCGCCGCGCAGGGGCAGGGGACTGACGTGCTTTGGATCGGTGCATGGGATTGCTGCCTGTCTCGTGCCATGCGGGACCCCAAAGCACCATCGGATCCCGGTCGGCGGTGGCGGGGCCGGCAGGAGGAGTCAAGAAGGACGGGGAGGTCTCTCCCGAGCCGTTCCCCCTGTCGGGCCAAGACTCAATTGGAGCCTCGTGGTGCGCGAAACTCATACAGCAGGACCGCTGCGGCTTCGAATACCCGCGCTGGCCCCGGAGCAAGATGTCCGGGCTTCGGATACCGGCCGGAGCGGCAGGAGTTCCCGCCCGGATTTCCGGCCGCAGCCGAGACGCGATGTACCCTGGATCGGAACAGCGCTCACGAGGCTCCGCTGCTCTTCGTCCTCGTACTGGATGGGGAACCGCCGATCTGGTTGCTGAGACGCCACGCGATTAGGTTGGCGATCAATGCCGGCGGAATGAACCAGGCGAACAGCCAGAACGCCGCATTCCTGTAATCCTCTGATTCCGTTATCTTTTCGAAGCCAAGCCCGTTGGCAATGATGCCGGACAGCGCCGCGCCGAGCGCAAAGCCGGTCTGCTGCACGCTTGGCAGCAGCGATCCAGCCCGGTTCCGATCCTCGTGGTCAGCATTCCCGATTACGAGCTTGATGATGTACCCCCACATCATTCCGAACCCCGCGTGGCCGAGGAATGCCGAGACAACAATGAGCCAGAGGGGTCCGTTGGCCAGGAACCATGCCTGTGCTCCGACACCGACCAACAGCGTGGCGCTGCCCAGTCGAAGCAGCCGGCCCTCCTGCGCCGGAGCAAGCCCCGACAGGAAGAACGCAGCTGACGTCCAGCCGAGAGACTCGGTGATAACAACGAGTCCGGCCTCGAGCGGTGTCAGGTTGTAGAGGCGGATGAGCAGGATCGGCCCGTACACGAGGAACGACATCAAGCAAAGGCAGAGCAAGAAGGTCAACGCAAAGCCACAGCCGACCGGATGAGAGAGATCGGTCGCGTGCCCCGGAAGCAGTCTTGTCGGTTCCTTGGCGGAGGAATCCCGTACAACGAACAGCGCGAGGCAAACGCATCCCGAGAGCAGGAGTACGCCGGCATAGGCGGCTGAATTCACCGTGCCCGCATAGGAAATCACGAGAATTGCGCCGGCGACAAGCGCCAGCCGTACAACGGGGATCGTCCGAGCCTGCAACGCGGTTTCCGGGCGAGTTCTCGCCAGCAACGGATTCACTGCCGCAGCGAGCAGCAGGCTTTGCAAGGCGAATGACCAGAAGGCGAAACGCCAGAGGCCGGCGGTAGCGAATGTGCCGCCAATGAGCGGCCCGCAGAGAGCCGACACCGTCCATACCACCGAGAGCAAGGCCATGATCCGTGGCCAGAGCCGGCTCGGAAAGAAGCGGTCCTGGGCGATGTAGACGAGCGCGACCAGAGCTCCGCCGCCGAGCCCCTGCACTGCTCGTCCGGCAAGCAGCACCGGCATAACCGGCGCCGTGGCACAGATTGCGCATCCGAGGGTGTAGACCAGGGTCGAGGCCAGCATGCTCCGTCGCAAGCCATAGCGTGCCACGCTAACGCTGATCACAGTGGCAGCCAGGATCGATCCCATAAGGTACAGGGCGAATGCCCAGCTGATGAGCCGCAGCCCGCCGATGTCGCCGACCGCCGCGGGCAATGTTGTTGCCGCCAGCATGGCATTGGCGGCATGCAGCCAAATTGCGAGGCACAGCACCAGGAGCTGGGGGAGGTGCTTCCGCGCAAAGACTTCGCGCCAGGTGACGCCCCGAGGGGGAGGGGATTCGGACCCGATCTCGCTTGCGGTCTCTTCCATGGCGGATCCTCCGCGGCTGCGAGCTTCCGCTTGCCTTGCTCAACAAGCCATGCTGCAACTTCAAGCAGACTTGAAGCCAGGACCATGGCCGCCCATCGAGTGCAGTAGCCTACCCTCTCGATCGGCGAAATTGCGCGTCGGACGGGCCTCAACACGTCGGCACCGCGTTGCTGCGAGGGAAGAGCGCTAATCGACTCGATTCGCACGTTGGGCAACTGGTGGCGCTACACCCGCGATGGTATTCGCCGGGTCTCCTTCATCGTGTCAGCCGGGCGGGTACGGCTGTTGCTGGAGGGGGCCGCGCCGTTCTGGCCGACCTGCCCGCCGGCCGTTTTCCGACGCGAGAGGACAGGGAAGATCTCGCCGAGCGCTGGAAACCCTGACGCGATGAGCGTATTGATGCGCTTGAGCGCCTGCGGGACCAGTTGTCATCCTGCATTTGATGCGGCTACCTGTCGCTCGACATGTGCGCTCTCCACGACACCGTTGACACCGCAAGGAGTCTTGGCACCGGTCCACGCTGCCTATTGGGGGACTCCTCTCGGGATCTCTGATTCGCCCGGGAATGCAGAGCCATCGGCCCCGAGGTTGATCGGAGGAAACTAAGCATGAACTGCATGCTCGGCACGAAAGCCAGGTGCGCGTGGAACCGGGAACTCCAGGGGCCGACCCGGGATTTTGTCATGCTCTAAGGGCACCGATCAAGGGCGACTGCAAGTTGCGTCACGCGAAGACGGTTGACGCATGGCACTTTGTGTGCGGGAATGTTCCATGAAGCAATCGATCACGCTTTGGAGGCTTGGGCCGGAGGCCGGAGGCCGGAGGCCGGAGGCCGGAGGCCGGAGGCCGGAGGGCCGGAGTATCGCGGTGGAGATGTGAAGGATGCTAGATCAGGAAGCGCTGGAAGAGTGCGCCCAGCGGATTGTGGACGTAGACACCCATGATTGGATCAGATTACTCAGACTGACGAGTTGCGAGTTGCCCGAACGGGCTGAGTTGCCTCGGAGTGGTTCATCGGAATTCTCAGGCTATCGCATTGCGGAAAACCGCGACGCGATGTCGCGGAAGTTGTTCAAGTAACCGTCCCAAGAAAACCCTGGAGCAGCGGAATCTTTCAAGACCTCCCGCATCCAGTCTGCCGTGCGCCGCTGAAGGCTGTCCATCGATCCCTCGGGCGAAATAACTCCAACCGGACTACTCGCATACTCGGTCAGCACGTTGAGAGCGGCGTAACAATTGTAGCCGAATTCGCCAAAGTACTTGCTGGTAAGGGAGTCGACTTGCCGCCGCATTCGTGCCAGTTGTTCCGCCCGCCGGGACCCCAATTCAATTGACCCGTCGACCCTGATGTCGAAGGCGCGGCAGAAAATGGAGCGCATTCTCGTCTTGGAAACCGACAACTCCCGCAATTGATGAAGCTGCCCCTTGAGTTCTTCTTCTATTGACTTGATGTCCCCGATAGTATCTGCAAAACCGTGCGTCCGCTCCCTGAATTGCCGTGTATGCGAATTGCTGAACTCGATGCTCTTGGCACCGAAAATCATCCCGTTTCGACAGATCCAGCGACAGAAGCCCAGTTGGTACCGCAACCGCCTCGTGCGATTGTAGCTGTTGGTAATTCTGAGAAATGCGGTCCATTTGTCACCCTTCCAAGGCAGGAAACCAGCGGTCCCGTCGATCAGGTCGATATGGCAGAAGGAGCGGCTCTTCGGCATCGTGATGTTGAAACACTCAAGATCATCCAGAGCAGTAAATTGAAAGACCCTGTTGACGATGTCCCCAGACAATTCGTACGCCATCTGGTTGGTGATGAGTTCGTACCCCTCGGTGACAAGGGCAAAGGCATATTCGCGTTCGACGTCAACGACCGCACGATGCCGGTCGAGGCACTGATAGAATTCTGCGTCCGCCGGCGAAGCCATGAAAACCGGGCGCAGTGCCACGGGAAAGAAGGCTGTGGACAGGTCTTCGCAGGGTTGGGGATCGCATTCGAGCATAGGAGGTTCTCACTTTGGCTATTGTTCGTGGGACATTCCGAGGGCGGATCAACTATGTGGCCCGTTGGACAACTCTCCTGCTACGTCGGCACCGCATGTGGGAGGAGGATGGAACGTGCTTCGACTCTGCTCAGGATCGAATGGGCAAACTGGTTGCGATAGCTCCTCAGGCAGCCGTAGCAACTGGAATCGCAACCGCAACCGCCTCCCATGCGCTCAAGCGCGAGCACAAGCACATTGGCAAAGAGTCGCTCCTCCTCCAGTTGCGCAACTAGGCCGGCACCTCCGGGAACGTCGTCGTATAGTACGATCGCAGTTTCTCCGGAGTGTCCGCCGCTCGCCAGAGTAACATTCAGGTCCGTATCTGGCACGTTCAGTGACTCTGCGGCACCTAGCACGATGGCATACGCCGTGGAGTAAGCAGAGCTTTCCTCACGAAGACCCGGAAATTGCAGACGTACGACATCCGTTGTCAATTCATGCCCGAGGGAAAACCGCTCGAGCATTCCCTCGCACGCGGAATTCCACGGCGAATTGTGCCGGGCTGCTCTTTCCGCCATGTGCGTACCGCAAGTGCGGCAGATATAGAAGCCTGCCCGCTCCTTTCCTTCGCAGAGAACCACCAGGGTTCCGGGGCATGCCCTTGTGACGCTCACGCCATGGATGATCCTCGGATCCGGCCGCGCATTCGCGTCAAATCCGCGGAAGAATGGCCGAGTCGCGTACAGCCTCCGCGCTCTTCCGCGTGGCTCCGATGGGGGTTTCACCAGTGGCGTCACGAATCCGAATTCCGGGACAAGGTACTTCCGCGCATGCCGTGGAGCCGATGGATCGCCCTCCTCCCATTGTGCGAAGCTTCGCGTCTCGTCGCAGCGGTAGTGCCGGACGGGCCAAGCCTTCCCGGAGACTCTCTTGATGCCGCAGGATTCCCACTCCAGTTTGTTGGCGACTACCTTTCCTCCCGGTGCATACTCCGCGATTGCCTGGGACAGGTCGCGCTGAAGTGTCACACCCGCTGGACCGTGGGCGCCAGTGTGGGTGTCCAGTTCGACCACATCCACCGGAAATCCATACTTCGGAATCACGGCCTTCCGGGACAGGAAATTTAGTGCCTTTTCTGTCGCAATTGTCCGGATGCGCCGGCTGATCCGGGGGAGCAGGCTGTCCCGGCCTTCCCGAAAATACTGATTGCGCAATTCCAACATGTTCCGGTAGTCCTCGCAGACCTCCATTTCAACTAGCGCAAGCCGACTCTCCGGTCCTGCGATCCTCATTATCCAAGAGCAATCCTGGAGACCAGTGGCCTTTGCCATGCTCTCAGGCACGATCCTTCGGAGGGAGTCCGACAGCGTATCGCTGGCCTCACAGAACCGGCGCAGGTCGAGGGCGGCGGAGGGGCTATGCCAATCTCCCGTGAATGCCTCTACAGTGTCGAAACGGTCCACGTGTTCCCGGAAGAATGTCGATAGAGCGGCGGCCACCATGTGCCGCAGGATGATTTTTTCGTTCGTCATGACTAAGCGAGGCGGCTGCACCGCGCCGGTCACCAGCCGCGATTCCGGCTCTTCATAGTGGTAGAGATCATGGGAATTTCGACGGCAGTATGTAAGCGCAAGACCCGGCGTATCGCGCCGCCCCGCGCGCCCGACCCGCTGCGCATAGTTGAAGGGTTCCGGTGGGACATTGCGGAGAAATACGACGTCGAGGTCTCCGAGGTCGACGCCGACCTCAAAGGTAGTCGAGGAACTGAGCAGGTGTATCGCACCAGCCTTGAAATCGTCTTGACGCTGGCGGGCCTGCTCGCTGTCGATTTGGGCAGTGTGCTCCTCCGCTCGGAGGGTAGCCGGAAGATCTAGACTCTCATACAATATCCGGTAGTGATTTTCGCTGTGCAGCGCCGGATCGGCGGGGGCCAGGAATCCTGGGCACCGCGACCGAGGACACACTCCCCGAATGCTAGTTGAGGCGATCGTTGCGCAGGTTCGGCATTCCCAAATAGCATCTGGCTGGATCGGCGAGACCCGCACCCAATCCGAATTGAGCTGGAAAGTACCATTTTTTTGCCCACGGATCAAGACAGGCGGTCTGCCTTTCCGGTCGAGCAAGGCCGACCATATCTCTTTCATGACCCTCACGGATTCAGTCCGCCCGCCTATGAGCGCAAAACTCCGTTAGATTTGGATTTGAGGTTCCGTCGCTGAGGGGTTTGGGTGCCCTAGCGTAGCGGGCAAGTCCGGGATATTGAAGAGCTTTCCCATGTGTCTGGGATATTTCTGCGCGGCGTTTCGCGCGTCTTTTGCGTCCTTGCGGACTTGCCCCCTGTCGATGCAAGCGAAGCGCTTCGCCAAGGTGGTTTCTCCGTTCAGAATGATCTCCATATAGTGAGAGCTCTTCAGATTCTTCACCAAGGGCGCATCGGCGAGCATGGCGGTCAATCTGCGCGCCAATGCGCAGGTACCGCTTCTCCTGCGGTCGTCTCGTTTCAGGTCTCGGAAGAATTGCTCCATGAGATTGTTGGTGCGTTGCGGTTGAATCTGAACGCTTCCGTGAGCGCAATGAACGGTTATCGGGTCGGCAAAGAGCTTGTCCTGGTATTTGTCGATCTGTCGGACCATTTTCCCGTAGGTCTTGTCGGTGTCCGCGAGATGCCTGATCGCTCTGCTGTTTCGGAAAGCGGTCACCTTCTCCCGGATGGTTTGGAGATCCGTTTCGCCCGTGTCCTTGAGGCCGCCCTTGGTGTCTGGCAAGGCGATGCGCATCGCCTCGCGGAACTGTTCGAACACGATCATTCTGTGCTGCATCAGCGTCGCGATGTGTGACAAGTCCGGGTCCTTCAGGAGGGTGCGATTCTCGCATGGCGGGCATTTTCGTGGATTTGTCAATTTACAAGTTTTGCGCCCATAGCACGATCAAGCCGCCGCTTTGTGTGAGTTTGGGAAGCGGTTGTCATTTTCTGCGGGCGTTTGCTTGTGGTGATCGAGTATGGCAGTCCAGGCGGCGTCGAAGCGCCCGGACTTGACGAGCGCTCGGAAGGCGAGGACGGCCTTGCCTCCCTCCATTCCCCAGCGCTGGCCGGACCTTTTCATCCTGGCTCCGACCAGCGTCTTGCATGCGCTTTCCGTCACGCCGGACCCGATCGGGACGTTCATGGCCTGATGTTTCGCATAGTTCATGCGGTTCCGGTGATTGCGGAAGTAGTTCAACTCGCTCTCCAGTCCGGCATCCAGCCTGCCACTGGCGGTCCAGTAGTATCGCAAGGACCGGATCACCTTTTCGGCTCCCTCTGGATCGTCCCGGAGGATCTTCCGGTATCCTTGGAACCATGTGCTGCGGGTGGTGCTGTCGTGGGGGAAGATGTGCTCGGCGGCCGCGGCGAGGTGTTGCGCTGCATGCCAGAAATCGATCAGTTGGAACGCCTCTGGAACCAGGGCGGACAAGAAGCGCCAATTGTCTGCGGCCGCGTCTGCGACGGCAACAAGCCGCAAATCGGGCCGGAGCCTGGTGGCATGCACAAGTTCCTCCTCCAGCCGCTGCTTGAGGGTTGCCTTGCGGGGTTCGGGCATTTCGCCAAAATACACGGTGTGCAAGCGGACGCCCTGAGCATCGTAATAGGAGATCGTCCCGACGGACGCCTCTTTCCAAATCATTGGCCTGACACCACCTTTCCCATCCAGGAACATGGGAAGCATGGTCCCGTCGAGGGAGATGCAGACGCTCACCGCCTGCGCCGGGATCGCCTCGCCCGCGCGCATCGCCACAAGCGCGTCGTCCGCGCAGCCGCTCCAGAGACGGCCTGCATCGGCCGTCAGGCGCTGCAGGCTGCTCACTGAGGCTCCATCGATCCCGAACCTCCCGTACAGGGACACACAGTCCCGTGGCGAGAGAGCGCTCATCAGAAACACGCCCTGCTCCGCAGCCCGCTCCGTGAAATAGCCGCCCGCAAAGCAAACCTGCTCGTCGACCGGCATGATCGCGGCCCCGGATTCCGACCGGTAGCGGGGTCTCGAATACTCCACCGGCCCGGCCGACGTCATCACCCTGCGAGGCGTCGAGTGTACCCGACGATGCCGCCTCCCGCCACGAAACACATGCCGCGCCCCTTCATCCAAAGACTCGATGCCCGCTTTCAGAACTGCGCGCACGCAGGCCTGCGATGCCGTCATCACTTGACGTTCAAACGCCGAAAACGCCGCCCCCAATGTGCCGGAGGAAAGCAGTTGGAACGCCGCCTCCGCAAACTCCCGCCCAATCGCGTCGCAAAGCGAACGGCAGGCTTCCATCTCCTCGGCCGGCTGCACACCCCTGCAAAGCTGGTCCGCAACAACACAGGGATCAAAATCAAAAACGACTTCCACCTCGGAATGGGTTAGCATGGTCATTGGAGTGCTCCTGATCTGGATGTTTCAATACTTTCAGAATACCACTGCATGTGGTCGGGGGCACTCCCCTCTTCCTCAACATCGCGCGTTCCCGTACAAATTATTGCCCGTCAGCGACGGATTGTCACAAACTTCCCCATCCCGCTCGAACCTCGGATCGTAACTCATTGTCATTGCTGAACGCACTTCCGCCATGACAGAAACGCACCCCTTCAGGACCTGGCGCAGCGATGGAAGGGTGATCGTGCTGGCCATGGGTCCCGGCATTTGCGTCTTGATCTTTTTGAGAGCGGGCCAGGCATGCGCCAAGCGCTGATAAAGATTGAAATGAGGCCGATCGAAGGGGAATCCCAAGCCGTTTCCCTGGCTCTTGGCTTCCACAATCCATGCCGCGATCAGATAGGCTTCCACCGCTGGCGGCGGCCTCATCCCCTGCCGCTCCGCCTCGCCGGCGCGCAGATAGCGATGGAGGCTGCCAGTGTATTCCTGGTTGTTGTCAATGGCTGCCTTGAGTTCCCGCACCATGTTTCGCAGGGTTCCTCGAACGTTGTACGTCCTCAGGCGCCGCCGGATGGCGTTGTATGGGTCGGCCATCAAATCCTTGCCGATGTCTCTCAGGAAATGGAAATGGCAGACGGTGCCGGGAACTGCGGGAAAGACCTGTGCAACAGACTTCAGGATGGCGGTGCCCATGTCGTGAACCAGAGCAATGGGGTCCCCGTAGGCCGCCCGGACATCCTGGAGGAACGGAATGATCTGGTCGGAGTTTTCTGAAGGGATCTTGATGTTTCCGAGCACGATGCCGGACAATTCATCGATCGAACTCATCAGATGTGGGCTGTTTCCCTCGCAAGTGCCATCGAGATGCAGGATGTACCCGCCCCGCGACATCTGCATGAACTGTTTCAGCGATGCCTGGCTGTCCCGGTGCGCTCGGGACAGATAGACGATGAACTGCCGGCCAAGTACCTCGATCTCGCGCAACGAAATCGCGACATGGCGCAGCGCGAGCGCGGCCTGAACCGCCCGTTGGCTTTGACAGTGCTCGAACCGCGCCCGGCCCACATATTCGATCACGTCAAAACCGAACTTGCAGTGCGGCGCAACGAGGCGGTCGAGTTCGCCGGGCTTGACCACCCGCTTGCAGCGGCCACAGGCCCGGTACTTGAGGCGCGCATGGAACGTGCCGATATGGAGGGTTGCCACCGTGCGTCTTGCGGTCTTGTATGGCTTCAGCTCGCCGCCACAGGCGCAAGAGACCGCCCTCGGCTGAAAGTCGAACACCGGGGGGACGGGAAACAGATTGCGGGGGGCACAGGTCTCGATTTGTTGCTGGATCGCCCGTTGGAGTTCCTCGATCAGGAAGGAGGCACCGTTTTTTTTCCCGCCAACGCGGTGAGCACCTGATCGACCTGGGCCCGTGTCACGTATCGTCCCCGGCCGCGGAGCGCCTGTGTGATGGCGGCATGATCCAATTCCCATTGATGGCCGCGTATCGCCGTGGCCAGCACGTCGATGACCAACTCGCCAGGCAACGCGCCGCCGGTCCGGATGGCGCGGAACTGATGACGCGCCGCCATTTGTTCCTCGGCGCGGACCGGGTCCCCACTGAGATACACATAGACGCCGTCGAAAGCGTTGCGGGTGATCGCACCCTCGCGCACCAGAGCCAGCGGCGCGTTCTGCACACGGAGTTTCAGGGGCGCTTCCAGCTCATTGAGCGTGTATCCGGCGGCGGAATGCCCGACCCATGCCGCAATGGTGTCTTTCAAATTGCCGCACTTGGAGAAGCCGATGCCCTGGTGCCACCACAAGCCCGCCTCGTCAAAATCCGGGATTTCGGACAGCGTGTAATGGGCTCCGGCATGGGTGTAGCTTGCGAGGTAGCCCAGCGTCTTGAGGCGGCGGTACACACTGGAGCGCGAAGGATTTCGCAGCACCTCCACCAGTTCGGGCAGGGTTGCGACAAGGTGCTTCTTGAAGTGGGTGCGCAGCGCCTTGGCGGCATCGGACTTGGAGAGCATGGCAATCACTCTGTTATAGTTTATCAACAGGATAGTATACTATATCAAACTGTGGCTGAAACTGCACGGAAATGAGGGTGTTCTTACGGAAATTGGACGGGATTGAGGGCACCGGAGAAGAATCGAGCAGTTTCGATGCTGGCGGCATGAAACAATTGCGATTCATATATTACACAAATTCAATGCGTTAGAGGAACTTAACGGAGTTTTGCGCTCATAGCCGCCCGCAGTCTCCCGGCAGGTCGGTTCCGTCGAGGATGCGGAACAGGTAGTGGGATACCGCCGCCGAATGCGCGCCGCCCCATTCCGATACGCCTTTGCGCGCGCGCGGTGCCGTTGCGCTGTAGGCGTGAGGACCCCAAGGTGAAACGTCGTCCCAAGTTGGCGCGCTCGGCAAGTTGGGCAGTCCCATGGCGCGACGCGCGCGCATTTCGTCCAGGAGATGGGCGACGAGCGCTAGCGCTTCGTGCCGGGACAGGTTCCATGGTGGCCCGAGCAGAGAATCCGGAACATGCAGGTCCCTGGGAAGGGCCACATGCCAGCGGATCAAGCCGACACCACTAAGCGAAAGACGCTTCTCGTCCGTCATAGCCTCCCGCAGGATCGCAGTAAGGACACTGCGGTCCCGCGCTTCACGGGTTCTTGTGCCTTCGAACAGTCCCGCCTCTTCCCAACGCCGTTTCAACCGGCTGCTGAGATCCGAGATGGACAGCCCCTCCTCCTGGACATCGCCTTCCCGCACCGCTTTCAGCATGAGGTTCCTGTCCCGGAGCTTGCTGTAGGAGTTCTCTGCGTACCACGCAAAAAAAGCGGCCTCCTGCCGGCTGTCCGCGAAGGCGAGCACCCGGCGTCGGTCCACAGGAAGCAACTCGTGCAACGCGGTGGCGATTACAGTATTCGGTCCATCCGAGCCGTGGACGATCTCTTGCACCGGATCTCCAATTCCGCCCCGTCGATAGCCGCACGCGCCGCATTTCTTTAGTTGATCGGGATGATCATTGTGCGACTCGCACAGGTCGACGCGGATCGCGGCTTCGGCGTGGCATACAAGGCGCGTGCCGGAAAGCGCGCCGCATTGTCGACAGAGCCAAGTGTTCCCTTTGTCCGACGGTAAGTAGTACTCGACGCCGAAATCCGTGTGGCTGGGATCCCGAACCGCTTCCGATAGCATTCCTTTGCGTTCTTGTCCGACGTAGTAGTGCTGTCCACATTCTCGGCACAGGGCGATTTCTAGCGGCGTGGCCCTTTCGCCGCCCTCCCCGTCGCTCCTACGATTGAGTACGATGCGGTCCCCGCCGTTCGAGTGCAGCAGGAACGCCCCCTCGAGCGCGCGGAGGAAGGCATGATACCGTCTCGGGGTGCTGTCGATGGACGGAGTCGTCGTCGTGCCGAAGACGACGCCCGCTGGTGGGAACTCCTCGCCGAACAGCTGTCCGGCGAACCCCGCGACAGCATCCCGGTCCTTCTGGCCTTCTCCCGAGGAGATAGTCGCACTCGTCGCGATGCAGCGGAATTCCGCGCCGCCCCGCCCGCCGTCGCGCAGGCGTTGCTTCAGGCGCCGGATCAGCATGCCCATCTCCATGCCTTTCGCGCCGCGGTACTGGTGCGCCTCGTCGAGGACGATGAACTGCCACCAAGAGCCGCGACCCCCATCGAACAACAGGCTGTCCTTTGGTCGGATCAGGAGGTATTCGAGCATCGAGTAGTTTGTTAGCAAAATGTGCGGCGGCGTGTCGAGCATGTCGTCCCGGAAGGCCAGTTCGCCAGGGAAGCGGTCCGCGGCGCGCTGCTCCCCGTTGCGGCGCGTGTCGCGGACGTTCCATGGGGTCTGCCCAATGTATTGCCCAAAGGTGGGGCGGAATGCCGAGTCCGCTTCATCGAGCGCCTTTCGGATCATTCCGAGGCGCTCCCGCTGATCGTTGGCAAGCGCATTCATTGGATACAGAATCAACGCCCGGACTCCCGGCGCTGCGAGGCAACCCTCCAAGTGCTGCCGAAATAATTCGAACAGGATCGGATATAGGAAACTCTCGGTCTTGCCGCTTGCTGTGCCCGTCGCCGCGACTATGTTGCGGCAATCCTGGAACGCTCCCCGAATCGCTTGCTCCTGATGCATGTAGAGCGGGAATGGAAGCAGTGCAGGCACGAGATCACCGCTCCGGCTAGGAAAGTATTCTTCTGCCAGGGCCCGCGGGTCGATTCCCTCGGCGAACCCCTTCGGCTGCTCTTCGAAGGGGCCCTTCAGGAGGCTATCTTCCTTTCGGAGGGCGTTCTCGAATGAAGCGCGAAGGTCGGGATCGCGAACGAAGAACGAGGTCTTCAGGTAATTCGCGTAACGTTTACGAATTCTTTCTGGCCACTCGCGGACTCCAATGGCATTACTCATCCATCACTCTCCTGATAGCCGAGACATTGACTGCATGTAAGCTTTGTCGGCGGCGGTCAATGGGCAGGGAAAGGCGCGAGGCAACCAGGGGACTGCAGCCCGCCGCGCGAAGTTCGCCGTCGCTGAATCCCTTCGCGCTCCTCCACTCTCGGCCAGATTTCCGCATCGCCGAGATCCCTCGCCCGCTCGTTCCGGTTTGCGGGGCGACGGCGACTACCACCGACTTCGTTTCGTCTTCGATGCTCGGGTCGAACAGACGAAGCGTGTACTCCGTAGTCCGAGTAGGCGAGACGGCGGCTCTGCCGATCGGCTGAACATTGCCCGGCTCTGGCTCGATACGCACCGATCCGGGCTCGGCGTGCCGTGTTTCCCACTTGAGCGTGGCTGTTTCCCCGGGCAAAACAGTGCTCACCTCTGCTTCAAACAGTGCGATAGCGGGAGCCGGATCGGCGGCGATGCAGATAAGCGGCAGCACAAAGGTGTCGCAGGTGGCGCAAAGCGGTAATTCTGCAGTGAGCCTTGAGTGGACCTGCCAGTGGTTGGCAAATTCGAACAACGGGATGGGCAAACTGCCGGGCTCCTCGCATGGAAACTGCAGCCAGGACGGATCCCTTTGGAATCCGACCCGAGTTGACTTGATTCGGTGAGGCAGCCGAAGCCAGACGGTGGTCTCGGTGTTGACGTGATGGCAGAATTCTTGTCTGGTCATCCTGGGTGGAGTATCCAGCCATTCCTCCGCTCCGTTCTCAGTTGGCTCCAAGCGCCACCAGATGCGAGGAAGGATGATGACAACGACAACTCCGTCATGACCGCCGATTCGGCATGAAATCCGATCTCCTTCCGGATTCGGTGCGGCAGTTAGACTGTTTTCCCTTATGGCAATCTTCCGGGCCAAGTCCTGTGGCTCTTTCGTGAGGGCCAGTTCACGAACGCCGACGAAATCAATTCTTGCGGCGCTGTGGCCAATCTTTCCGGGTACAATCAGCGTGTTCCGGCCATACGGTTTCCCGTTGACATGAATGTCCTGCAGTTGCTTGCTGTAGCGGAATTCTCCGCTGTCGATCAGGTTGACATCGGCGTCATAGATGCGGAGGAAGAAACGACCCTCGCGGCCATTAAGGACATCCGCAAGCGACTGTTGGTCCGGCCGAAAGTTCTCCCCTTTCCATCCGTTCCGTCGCTCTTCCCCAACTCGGACCCAGGAAACGCCGTTGGGCAGCTTCAACTCTGGCACCGCACCCACGAAAAGGTCTCCCTCAGGGGAGTCGTCGAACACGCGCTTCCCCTGAAGCGAAAAGCCAGATCGTTCGGGCAGCATTTCCTTCCCGGCGAACCCGCCGTCACTCTGCGAGGAACCCTCTGCCTCACGCGCAAAGTAATGCGCGGTGAAGGCGGGATCGGCGCAGGGGTCCGGCTCGACGGGAGCCCCGCCCACGCGCTCCCAATTGCTCGGCGCGATCACGAGGAAGTATCCGCGTGTGAGGCGAGCCACCTTCCGTCCAGTGCCGGTCCAGTTCTTGCCGAGCTTGAATATCATCGGCTTCCCGTCGAACAGCGCAATGTTGTGGGGGTCTGATGCTGTCCCGCTTTGCAGATCGACCGACACGTCACTGCCGAAAATTCCTAGCCTGCATTCCGTTTCGACTATCTCTAGATCGCGGTCTTCTTGGCGAACCCTCCTTATCCCGCTCTCATCGCTTGCGGAAACAACTATCTCCCATTCCAGCCGTCCCTTTGGTCTCCGGCATACAACTTCTGGACGGGACTTAGGACGGTGTTGAGAATCGCTTCGCCGGTCGTTTCCCCGACCGGTTCCCGGCTCGCGGGCCCCACCCTTCTCATACGGCATTCCGCACTTTTTTGGAGCGCTTTCAGTTCCTGAATGGGGTGCAACCGATTCTTCATCCGGCGGGAGAACGGGTTCTTCGCTCTGATCGGGTGGATGGGGTCTTGATTGCTGATCAGTGATTTGCGGTTCCGGGGAGGACGTCTTCGCGGTTTGGTCCGGTTTGGAATCGGAACAGCTTCCGGCTTGCGACCCGGTGGAATTTCGGACAGGTTCTTGTTCCTCTGCCGGGTCGCTCCGAGGTTGATCTCTTTCCTCAAGCAAATCCGCCCCTGTCGGGTCAATTTCGCTTGAACTAGTGGAGCGAACTTTCCGGCTGTCCGGGTTCCTGTTACCGCCACCGAGGCAGAGAGTTGATTTTACGGACGCTTCCGATGCCGACGGAATCCAGGAGCCGGGCAATTCCCCGATCTCGGTTTCACCATTCATCCCTGAACCGTGCTGTTTTGGGGAATCGAGGCCGTCACCCGGTTGTATAGGGATGGAAACCGGGCTCTGGGGAGTAGCTGGTTCTGCTGATGCAGAATCAGCTAGCGTTGCTGGCAAGGAAGTCGAGCCGGTTGTTCTAGGAGAACTAAAGCGTTTCCGTAACCACTGCCGGATCATCCGAATGAGGATTCCGATGGGCACGATCCTGTTCACGCGCGCATTGTCGGTCGACGCGCAGGGTCGTCAGGCTGGAATGCCGTCTCGCTGGCCAACCGATGGCACTCCCGCGCAAGTCGCTCGGAAATGCAATCAAATGCCGACGGAACCGGAAAGGGACCCGACATTCTCCAGCACTCGTGCATCTGGCCGTTTGTCTCAATGCTTAACGCTGACATTCCGTCAGAGCCTCGTTTGGAAACGCTCAGACACCCATATAACCAATATAACGAGTATGAGCAATTCTCTCGTTTTCTAGACCGTCCTGAATGGACAGCCCAGTCTCCTGCAAGGCACGGCTCATGAAGCAAAAGGCAACGATTACGGGGTGGAGAGGCCATTGGCCTCTCTGTCAGAGGGTCGAGCGAGGTGAGTTGGGTTCTGTTTCGGACTTGTCCTCGTTTGACGGGCACGGGCCTCCCGTACCTCACAATCGGGAGCAGGATGGTGGCAGAATGGGGAGCGAGTCAGTCTGAGCACATGTCTGCAAGCACAGTAGTTTGCTGACGCTTGGCGCCAGAATGCCGTCACTCAAGCAAAAGGTCTTCCCGTGGTCACGCACGCAAAGATGGCACTTGCTGAACGCCGAACTCGTCCTTGAGACGGGAGTTCACGTTCGAGACCGCAGGCTGCAAGCTTGCCGAGGAAATCATTACTGGCTTTATTACCGGCAATATGATGGAGGTCATTCATGAGCAAGCTTTCTCAAAGACGCGCCATCGAGCGGTACCGAAGCCGCTTGGCCGAACGCGGCATGGCCCGATTCGAGGTGCTTGGGCGCGACTCCGACCGGAAGCTTGTTCGATCATTGGCGAGCCGCTTGGCTGAGGACGGTCCGGAGGCGCGTCGGTTGCGGTTGGGCGTCACGAACGGCATGGCGGGCGAGCCGCCGCGAATCGGTGGGGTCCTCGCAGCCCTGCGCCGCTCCCCCCTAGTCGGGGACGACGTTATTCCATCCCGTCCATTCGAGACTGGTCGCAAGGTTGGTCTGTGAACCGCTACTTTCTTGATACCAACATTATCCGCAATGTAACGAAGGCCGCGCCGCCGGAGTTTCTGCTGGCATGGATGGCGAAACAGGCCGATGAATCCCTCTTCATCTGCACGTTGACCGTGGCAGAGATTCGGCGTGGTATTCTCGACAAGCCTGTGGGCCGCAAGCGGGACCAGCTTGAGGCATGGTTTGCCGGCCCGGAAGGTCCGTTGGCTCTATTCGCCGGACGGGTGTTGGCGTTCGATGAAAGGGCTGCGCTCGTTTGGGCGGAACTCATGGCAGACGGGAAGGCGAGAGGGCGTCCCCACAGCGCTCTCGACATGATTGTCGCGGCAACCGCGCAAGCCAACGGCTGTATCGTCGTCACGGTCAATGAGCGGGATTTCGTCGGCGTGGAGACCATCAATCCGCTTCGGCGCGCTGTGCAGTGAACAAGGGTTTACGCTCTGTCCCAACGACCGCAACGCGGTCACGGATCTCGGCAGGGATCCGAACGCGGCGTTGGGAGCATTGCTGACCTATCAGGTGGACGGCGTCCACGAGATCTTCAGGAACCAGGCTGCCATGATCCGGAACGCGGATCACATCCGGACCTACCACCAGTCAACAGCGGCGACCGCCGTTGTTCAGGGCGAGATGAATCAGGACCTCTTCACGGATCCCGGGGTCATGCTCGCCCTGCGGAGAACGGCCAGGCGATTACGGAACGGGGAATGCGGGGCAACGCCGCCACGGGCGACCATCCCCATGTTTCGGTGGTCCATCCTGAATGGGTGGATCTCGGCGCGTTCGAGTTCAATCCGGCGGAAGCGAAGGAATCGTTGGTCGAAACCGGCAACCCGGGCGGACTGGAACTTCAGATCGCAGACACGACGCAGCCGCCCTGGGGGTTGGAGGTCCTGCGAATCGTGGTCGAGGACTGGGACGAGACCGGATTCAATCTCAGGATCCAAACGCTTCCCGTCTCGGTCTTCTGGCGGCGCGGGACCGTGTATCCGCTCCGCTTCATGAAATGGGGAACAGCCCTTTCGGAATGATCATGCGGAACCTGGCGTACCGGGTCTGCGCATCCTGAAGGGAGTCGAGCTTCTCGAGTGCCTGGTTCGACGAACTCTGGACAAGGATTGGCGGAACGATCGACCCCGGCAACGGCAGGAAGTCATGGGCAGGCTGACGTCGATCTTGCGAGAGGAGGCCCGGTCGTTCAGCCTTTCTTCATGCAGGTTGCGAGGGCGTTCAACAGGCGCGTCAAGCGCACGAAGATGCACGTCACCGACCGCTTGTTCCTTGATCTCACGGGGATCGAATCCTGACTTGACCGATGATGGTGCTGTGACATCCGGCTCGGCACCCGGCATGGTTTAGGGGCCGCCGCAATTGCCACGCTGAGCCGCTGGTCCGATTCCTGCACTGGGCGGCTTTGGTCTTGTGCGTCATCGCCCGGCCTTTCCGCCGGCCCATGCCGGACGCCGGGTCAGACTCCGGCGGCAGCGGGTCCCCCCGGACATAGCGGGCCGAAACCATGGAATGGAAGGCGGCGATCGCGCGCCTGCGCGGCCGGTCGGCGCAGGCCGATACGACTCCAGCCTCCGGGCCGGAAACGCCGTGCCGCAGGTGGGCGTTGCCCCGATGTCCTACCCGCCCGCTGCGCGACCGCCGGTCTCAAGCCTGCAACAGCACTTGGAGAGCGCGCAACCTCCCCAATCACGATTCGGGACCGGCGAAGCAGCCTGGCACGGAATCCGCGCCGATGAGCTCATGGACATCAACGCTGCAATATGGATCGCGGGACCGGACCGCAAATTCCCGGAATTGACGTATGTGGAAACCTGCCCTACAGTCAATTCAACCCGCATACGAGGCTTGGAGATAAGGGCCGGGAAACACGACACCGTTCTTGCCCTCGGGGGCGCAATTCACACGGATTCCTCTCTTGGGCGGTGCGATGCCACTCCCCTGTCTGGCCGAACTGGCGGGGTCAACGAGGGAGGTGGAAAGTGATAAATTTCAAATTGAACGGGGCTGATGTGTCGGTTGACGCCCCTGATGGCGCAACGCTTCTGTCCGTATTGACAGACCAGCTTCATGTAAACGGTACGAAGTTCGGTTGTGGCGTGTCCCAGTGCGGGTCCTGCGTTGTGCTCGTGGACGGGAACCGGGTCGTGTCTTGCCAGACATCGGCCGCGTCTGCTACCGGCCGCTCGGTCGTCACGCTCGAAGGGTTGCAGGAGAACGGCGGTCCGAGTCCGCTGCAACAGGCATTCATCGACGAACAGGCTGCGCAGTGCGGATATTGCCTGTCGGGGATGATCATTACGGCGCAGGCGCTGCTGGACATCAATCCCAGCCCGACCGATTCCGAAGTGCGTGCCGCGTTGAACGACAACCTCTGCCGGTGCGGTTCCCACAACCGGATCGTGCGGGCAGTCCTTCGCGCTGCCGGGGAGATGTGAGCCATGAACAAGACCTTTGAACTGAACCGGCGCACGGTTCTCCAGGCGGGCGGCGCCCTGACCATGGCCTTCAGCCTGCCGAAATTCGCTTTGGCGCAGGATGGGCCGAAACTGCCGCGCAATCTGGAGCGCAATCCAAACGTTGCGTCGTGGATTCGCGTGCACGCAGACAACCGCGTGACGCTCTTGATGGGCAAGGTCGAGCTGGGCCAGGGTACGGTCACCGCCGCTGCCCAATGCGCAGCGGACGAATTGCAGATCGACTTCGCTAACCTGGATGTGATTTCGGGCGATACCGCCCAGGGCCCCAACGAGGGTACGACGGCCGGGTCGGGCTCGGCGCCCGGCTGCTTGCCGGCAGTCCAGCAGGTGGCGGCCGAAGTTCGCCAAATCCTGGTGAACATGGCGGCCGAACGGCTCGGCATGTCCGCGGACAGCCTCAGCGTCGAGAACGGCGTGATCTCGGGCGGCGGCCAATCGATCGCCTACGGGGATCTTGTCGACGGGCTCGATCTGAATGTCGCTCCCACGGGCACGGCGCCACTGATTCCGGTCGAACAGCACCGCTATATCGGCCAGTCGGTTCCGCGCTTGGACATTCCGGCCAAGATGACCGGCGAGGCGATCTTCGTTCAGGAGATGAACCCCGACGGCGTGGTCTATGGAGCGGTTGCGCGGCCGCCCACATACGCGGCGGCGTTGATCGACGCGGATTTCGGGCCGATCGAGGCGATGCCGGGTGTGCTGAAGGTGACGCGGAACGGCAGTTTCCTCGGCGTTATCGCCGAGACCCAGCAGCAGGCGTGGGAAGCGGCGGGACAACTGTCTCGCAGCGCCAATTGGGACGTGAAGAGCGTGCTTCCGACCCACGAAGGCATCTACGACTGGCTGGAAAGTGCCGAGAATGTCGTCGAGAAGGAACTGGTCAACACCGCTCCGCCTGGCGCAGAGGCGACAGTCGTCGAACGCACCTACAAGCGGCCCTACCAGATGCACGGGTCGATCGGTCCGTCCGCGGCGATTGCTGAGATGGCCGATGATGGAACGATGACAATCCATACCCACAGCCAGAGCGTGTTCTCGACTGCGGCAGCGATCGAGGAATTGCTCGGCATGCCGGAAGGATCGATTCGCGCCATCCATGTGGAGGGCTCGGGCTGCTACGGCCACAACATGGCCGATGACGCGGCCGCGGATGCGGCGCTTCTGGCCACGGCGATGCCCGGGCGCCCGGTCAAGCTGCAATACACCCGCGCGGAAGAGCACCAGTGGGAGCCTTACGGTTCCGCGATGATGATGAAAACGCGGGCCGGCCTGGATGACGCGGGCAACGTGGTGAATTGGAACATGGAAATCTGGTCCACACCGCACTCCACGCGTCCGGGCGGCACCGCCCAGCGGCTGCTCTCCGGGCGGTATGTGGATCCTCCGTTCATCATGGAGACACGTCGTGACGGTGGGCCGCCGAACTACGCGTCAGCCCGGAACGGAATTCCGTACTACGAGTTCCCCTCGACCCGTGTTGCAACCCACTTCGTCACCGACATGCCGGTTCGGGTGTCCGCGCATCGCGGGCTCGGAGCCTACGCCAATGTGTTCGCCATCGAGTCGTTCATCGACGACCTGGCGCATGAGGCCGGTGCGGATCCGCTGGAATACCGCTTGCGGTTCCTCAAGGACCCGAGGGCGCGCGACGTGCTGATGAAGACCGCCGAGATCTTCGGCTGGGACAGCTGGGAAGGCGGGAACAACCGGGGCCGCGGAATTGCGTTTTCGAGGTACAAGAACTCGCAGGCGTACACGGCGGTGGCCATCGAAGTCCAGGTCGTGCCGCGCAACGGGCGGGTTCGTCTCATCCGCGCTGCAACGGCCAACGACAGCGGACACATGGTGGCCCCCGACAATATCTCCAATCAGATCGAAGGCGGTCTGATCCAGGCAGCCAGCTGGACGCTCACGGAAGAGGTGAAGTTTGACGATACCTCGATCCTGTCGACGGATTGGGTCAGCTATCCGATCCTGAAGTTCAGCGAGGTACCGCCGGTGGATGTCGCGCTGATCGATCGACCCGGGGAGTCCTACCTCGGGACGGGCGAAACTTCGCAGTGCCCGACCCCCGCGGCCATCGCAAACGCGGTATTCGATGCAGTCGGCGCGCGTCTTACGCAGATTCCGTTCACGCCGGATCGCGTGAAGGCGGCAATGAGCGCCTGAGCCCGAATAAACCGGACCCCGCCCGAGGTACTGTCCTCGGGCGGGGTCGCCCTGCAACCCGCAGTCACTGTGGATGTCTGGCCCGACCTGAATGGATGGTCGACTGCCGGACGGTTTGGTCACACGAATTGCGCGGCGGACCCGCGGGCAGGCAACGGGATCTGCACCAGGATCAGCTATCGGACCGGGCACAATACTGGAAGGGGCGAGTAGGAAAGCCCCTTTCTCCAGGGCGTCAATGTCAGGAGTCCGCTGCCTGGCAGGGGAATGGCCTGCCCGGTTTCCAGCCTTCAATCCCTGGGCGATAACTCCCGCATGCCGTCCGCGAGCAAGTTGACTCCCGGTGCCGGCGATGAAATCGCCATGCAGGGAAACATCTTCATGTGCCGTGCGATAGCAATGTCCGGCTGAATACGACATCCGAGAGTCGGACAATTCTTGATCGGGAGACGCAGGCCGGCAATTTCCGGAACCCTGTCCACATGGAGCGATCGAAGGACATCCTCCTGGGTCGCGGCGCGCGCGGCGGCGTGGGGACCGATCGCGATTTGAATCCGCACATCATCAAGGGGAGCGAGTGCGCCCGATCGATCGTAGGGCCCTGATCCGCGCGGCTCTGCGTGGGCCGGTGCCACAGTCGACACAATCGCGGTCGCCCCGGGGGATTCGGAACGCCACGAGGACAGGTCCGCCCCGGCGTCCACGTCCAACCGGCGGGAATGAAGGGTCGTCGAAAGTGGCCGCCTGAGCGCCTCCCGCCCGATGGCTGCTGGAATCCTTCTTCGACCGTGGCACGCGCATGAACAAACCGGAATGAAAACGCGTCCCCGCCTCTCGGCGGAAGCCTCGCGCCTCTCCGGAGACTCGCGGAAGGTCTCCGGTCTGGGTTGCCTCGCGCATCCGTAGCCTGCCTGCAGTGCTGCCGGTTCCGGAAGGGCATTCGTGCCGAACATCGCGGGACCGACTGGTTGGTTACCGAATTGCGGAAGATCCTCTCAATCAACTCGGACCTGGCGGCTGCGCAGGCGTTCATGTCCGGCTAGTCCTGCCCTGAAAGGGCATGCTTGAGCGTGCGGTATTGCCGGCGCAATTCGGCTCGACTGCGGAGCGTGTCACGAAATTTCAGTTAGCGCTCGACTTCGGGTGAGCCGGTCGAGAGGATATGGACATGCACGTCCCCCCCGGCGTGCGGAACATCCTGTGTTCCTCGAGCTCGGGTTCGCGTAAGCGTAGCCGCACTGCCGCATGGCAGGCGGTGCGAATCTTCGTTCGCTGAATTCGCGACCACGAACAGCATGTCGATGATCGGTCTGGCGGTGAGCTCGGGCACGGCGGTTGATCCGATGTGGTCGATCCCGAGCGCAACCGTCCCGAGCGCTTCCGAGATGCGCTTTGCGTGCTGGCGAAACATCCGTGGCCATTCCGAGCAGTTTGGCACCACGATGATGGCGCGCCTTTTCACGCCACCGACCAAGCCTGTCTCGCGCATCGGCGCAGCACGGGGCGCGTCTTTCCGTTTCGCAACAGCGCTCTCCTCCCCGCAGGAGCGACGCCAATTCTGAGGCCGATCGGGAACAGATTCGGAACGAGCATAGCAACCCATTGGATTGAAGCCGCTTCTGACAAGGAAGAGGAATTGGAGCGCGACGATCGCCTGCATATCGTTCCCCCTGGCCGGTGTATCGAGAGCGTATCTGTTGCGCGGCGGCGGTGGGGACCGCATCTGGCGCGTCGACGGTTGGTGGCGCTCAGGGGCCGCTGGTGCATGAACCGGTGCTGCTGGATCCGAGCCGCGCAGATTCAAGGCTCTTGCCTGCACTTCGGCCGGTGCGGCGGCCAGCTTCAAATTTCGGCGGGCGATTCCCGCAATTTCGAAAGGATCGCGGATCGGGGATCATCCCGGTTCGCTTGACGAGTCGACACCGTGCCCGGATAATCCTGCGCGTTGTTCTGATGCTCCTCGCTATAGCAACGGTAAGGTTTTGGTTCCGAAAGGCAACGACCATGGCAAGACGCAAGACCCGTGATGAAGCAGCCGTGAAAATCGCCTGCATCCAGATGGAGCCGGAAGTCGGCAAGAAGGACCACAATGTCAGCCGCAGCGTTGAGATGATTGGTGAAGCGGCTGGCAACGGCGCCAGTCTTGTCGTGTTGCCGGAGCTCTGCAATTCCGGCTACGTCTTCGAGACCCGTGAGGAGGCGTTTGCCCTCGCCGAGCCTGTTCCCGGGGGGCCGACGACCGAGGCCTGGAGCGCGATCGCGGCCGAACACAAGCTGCATATCGTCGCCGGCATCAACGAGCGCGACGGCCAGGCGCTCTACAATTCCTCCGTGGTGATCGGGCCCGAGGGCTACATCGGAACGTTTCGCAAGGTGCATCTCTGGAACGCGGAGAACCTGTTCTTCGAGCCGGGCAATCTCGGGTTTCCGGTGTTCAAGACATCCGTCGGCCGAATCGGCTCCTTCATCTGTTACGATGGCTGGTTCCCGGAGAGCTATCGGCTTTGCGCCCTGCAGGGTGCGGACATCGTCTGCATTCCGACCAATTGGGTGCCGATTCCCGGCCAGGACAAGGGCCGGGAGGCGATGGCCAATATCCTGGTAATGGCTGCCGCACATTCGAACTCGGTCTTTGTCGCCGCTGCCGACCGGGTCGGCGTGGAGCGCAAGCAGCCGTTCGTTGGCCAAAGCCTGATCGCCAGCTATACCGGCTGGCCGATCGGCGGACCGGCCAGCGCGGACAAGGAAGAAATCATCTACGCCGAGGCCAACCTTGCCGACGCGCGAAGGAAGCGGAACTGGAACGAATACAACCAGGTGCTGCGCGACCGCCGCAGCGACGTCTATGCTGAAATGCTCGGCGCCGATGTCCGTCCAGGCTGGTACTGAGACGGCTGAAGCCGATAATTTCAATCACCAAGAATGAGCTCAGAAGGGAGAAGAGCAACATGAACACTCGGAAACACGACCTGCAGCCGACGATCAGCCGTCGAAGCGCCCTGAAGGGGCTGGCTGCGACCACCGGCGCCGCAGCGGCCACCCTATCGGCGCCTGCATTCATCCGGACGGCCAGCGCCGCCGATCATCCCATCCGGGTCGGAATCATCTCGCCCCTGACGGGCGCTTGGACGGTTTACGGCAAGGCCCATATTTCCGGCTTCGAGCTGGCCGTAGACGAGATCAACGCAGCGGGCGGTGTCCTTGGGCGCCAGATCGAGCTGGTCGTGGGGGATTCGAAGACCGAGCCGCGGATCGTGGTCGAGCAGGCGAACCGTCTGATCCGAGGCGAGCGCGTGGATTTCCTCGCGGGCACGTTCTCGAGCGCCGAGCGCAATGCTGCCGGGCCCGTCGTCAAGGCCGGCAACAAGGTCCTCCTCTACCCCACGTTCTACGAGGGGCAGGAGAAGGAGTACTACCCCGGCGTCTGCAATGAGAACATCTTCATGTTCGGGCCGGAGCCGACCCAGCAGGTCTGGCCGCACATGGAATACATGATGAACAAGTATGGCAACAAGTTCTTCATGATCGGCTCGGACTATGCCTGGCCGCAGGTTACAAACCTGGTGACCAAGCGCAAGCTGGCCGAGCTTGGCGGCGAGGTGGTCGCCGAGGTCTACATTCCGTTCGGCACGCCGCAGTACGAGTCGGTGCTGCGCGATATCCGCAACTCCGGCGCCAACATCGTCTTCCACTCGCTCACCGGCAGCGACACCGTGAACTTCCGCCAGCAGTACGCGGCCGCGGGCATGAAGGATGACTTCACGCTCTGGACAGTCGATGACGAGGAAGTGGTGACAACCGGTCTTGGGCCGGATGTGTCGGGCGGCGACTATGTCAGCTTCGATTACTTCATGTCCATCGCGCACCCGAACAATGCGCCGTTCCTGGAGCGCTTCAAGCAGAAATTCGGCCAGGACGCGCTGATGAACACGGTTGGCGTAGCGATGTACAACGCAGCCCACATGGCCGCTCTTGCCCTCGAGAAGGCAGGAGAGGTCAGCACCGACGCATTGCGGGAGAACCTCAGGGAGATCACGTTTGATGGCGCTCCGCAGGGCCCGGTCCGCATGCGCGGGATCGACCACCAGATCGTTGTTCCCTCCTACCTGATGAAGGTGAGGAATGACTGGACCAGTGTGAACGACATGTTCGAGGAGGTGCAGTCCTTCCAGGCCGTGGAACCCCTGGATGCACGCTGCGATCTGCCGCTCTAGGGACGGTCGGCCGTAGTCTGCGGTTTTCCTCCCCGCCGGGATGTCCAAGGCTCCCGGCGGGGGCTGCCGCTCTAGCCGCAGGTCCGACCGGTCCGTGTCATGGAAACCGCAATCAGCGTCATTGTCGACGCGACTCTGATCACATTGATCCTGGCCTTGGCCGCCATCGGCCTTGCGATCATTTACGGGCTGGTCGGCGTCATCAATATGGGCCATGGCGCGCTGCTGACGCTGGGGGCCTATTTCACCTGGGCGACGACCACCGCCGGCATCCCGTTCGTGCCGTCGGTGCTGATTGCCGCGTTTGGCGTCGGCATTGTGGGGCTGCTGCTGGAACACCTGGTGATCCGGCATTTCTACGACCGTCCCTACGACACGCTGCTGCTGACCTGGGCCTTTTTTCTCGTGATGACCGAGATCATCAAGATTGTCTTCGGCACTGATTTCCGCAACGTCGTCAATCCGCTTCCGGGGGCGATCGACCTCGGTGCGGTCAAGATCCCGGCCTATCGCGGGGCGGTCGCCCTGGTTTCTCTCGGCATCGTCATTGGCGCGGCCTTGGTGTTCTACAGGACCACGCTGGGAATCAAGATTCGCGCACTGATCCAGAACCGTGAGATGGCAAGCCTCCTGGGTCTCAATGTGGGCCGGATGTACAAGCTTGTATTCGGAGTCGGGGCTTGCAGTGCGGGGCTGGCAGGGGGCCTGATCAGCCCGATGTTGAGTGTTGATCCCTACATCGGAAACGTGTTCCTGGTTCGCTCCTTCTTCGTTGTCATTGTCGGCGGCGTCGGCCATCTGCTTGGCGGAACCATGATCGGCAGCTTCTTCATCGGTGGCGCCGAGACGATCTTTGCGCTGTTCTCCAAGCAGGTCTTCGCGCAGACGGTAGTGTTCCTGCTTGCGATCGTAATCCTGCGGTTCCGCCCCGCGGGCATCCTGAGGCCGCGGTGACCACCGGGGTCGAACAGCGGCCGATGCTGCCGTTCGGCGGGACTTCGCTGCGCGCGCTCGCCGCGTCCGAGAACGGCGCGGCGTTGGTCGTATTCCTCGCGCTGGCGCTGCTGCCGTTCTTTGTCTCGGGATACCCGATCTACATTCTGCCGCAGTACATGCTGTTCGGGGTGATGGCCATGTCGCTCGGCCTGCTCTGGGGCTTCTGCGGCATCCTGAGCTTCGGGCAAGCCGGATTCTTCGCACTCGGGGCCTACACCATGGGCTTGGCCATGCAGGGCAAGCTCGGCGTGAATCCCGCCTATGTCGGCCTTGTGCTGAGCCTGCTGGTCGGCGGCGTAGTGGCTGCCATCACGGGATACTTTCTGTTCAGCGCCGGCGTGCGGGCGACGTACTTCGTGCTGGTCACCCTGGCTCTTTCGATCATGGTCGAGCAGATTGCGGTCAGCCAGTCGGATATCACCGGCGGCTGGAACGGCATGTATATCGACCGGATGTCGCTGACCTTCGGGCCCCTGGGCGAGATCAGCCTGTTCGACGACGCACCGTCGTACTATGCCGTCCTGCCGGTTGTCATCGTCATCTACTTTCTCCTTCGCTGGCTGCTTCGGGCACGGTTCGGCAAGGTCCTGATCGGCATTCGCGAGAACGAGGATCGCCTGACCGCCCTCGGCTACGACACGTCTCTGTACAAGACCTGCGCCTTCGCCCTGTCCGGGGCCATTGCCTGTTTCGCGGGCGCGCTCTACGGCACGCACGCGAACTTCGTCGCTCCGTCGCTCGGCGGCGTCCTGTTCTCGACCGAAGTCGTCGTCTGGGTCGCGATTGGCGGTCGGGCTTCGCTGCTTGGCGCGCTGCTCGGCGGGATTGTGGTGGCATCGCTCTCGAACTACCTCAGCACCGTCACGCCCGAATACTGGCAACTTGCAATCGGACTGATCTTCATCCTCGTCATTGTCTTCTTAAAGGGAGGCGTGGCCGGGGCCGTCGGCGGCTTGGCCAAGCGCCTTCGATTGGGCGGTTAGCAGATCATGTCCAGCCTGCTCGCGACCGAGGGTCTTACCAAGCATTTCGCCGGCCTGGTGGCCAATGACGCGATCGACTTCAATCTTGAGCCGAAATCCATCCGCTGCGTGATCGGCCCAAACGGTGCCGGGAAGACGACGTTCATCAGCATGATTTCCGGGCATCTTCGCCCGACATCCGGGCGCATCTATTACAAGGGGGAGGATGTCACCGGGCTGTCCGTGGTCAGGCGCGCGCGCATCGGCATCGCCCGGAAATTCCAGACGCCCACCGTCTTCGACAATCTGAGCGTCTACGAGAATGTCGAGCTCGCAGTGCTGGGCACGCGCCGTCCGCGAGCCCAGCGGGAGGCGCGCATCCTGGACGTTCTCGATTTGATCCGCCTCGTCGAGTTGCGCGACAGGCCTGTGCGGTTCCTGTCCCATGGCCAGCGCCAGTGGCTTGAGGTCGGATTGCTGATCGCCATCGAGGCGGAGTTGCTGTTGCTGGATGAACCGACCGCCGGCATGACCGCCGAGGAGACCGCTTCGACTGCTCGGCTGGTCCAGCAGCTTGCGGAAGACCTCGGTTACTCGGTGATCATCATCGAGCACGACATCAACTTCATTCGCGATCTGAAGGCGCCTGTCACGGTCCTGCATCTGGGCCGGGTGCTGTCGGAGGGCTCCTTCGAGTCCATCGCCGCCGACGCACAGGTTCGAGAGGTCTATCTGGGCCGTGAGGCTGCGTGAGACACCATGACTCTGGATGTCCGGGAAATCACCGCAGGCTACGGCAGCATCACCGTGCTGCGGCAACTTTCCCTCTCCCTCGGCGAGGCCGGGATCCTCGGGGTACTCGGACGAAACGGCATGGGCAAGACCACGCTAATTCGAACCTTGGCGGGCCTCATTGTGCCCAGTGAGGGAACGGTCACGCTGAACGGCCAGGACATAACCCGTCTTCCTCCGCATGAGCGCGCCTCTCTGGGCGTTACCACGGTGGTACAGGACCGCGGGATCTTTCCACGCCTCACCGTGCTGGAGAACCTGGAGATGGGCCGCACGGCGTCGGGCCGGGTCAAGCGCAATCGGCAAGTAGAAGTACTGGACTACTTTCCAAGACTGGGCGAGCGTCTCGGACAGCTTGCCGGCACGTTGAGCGGTGGCGAGCAACAGATGCTGGCGATTGGCCGCGGATTGATGACCGATCCCAGTGTGCTGCTGCTCGACGAGCCATCGGATGGCATCATGCCGACCCTCGTCCAGCAAATCGGCGAGACACTGGCCGAGATCAACCGACGGGAAGGCACGACAATCGTGCTGGTCGAGCAGAATCTGCCCATGGTCTTTTCCATGGCGCAGTACTGCATCGTTCTGGAGAAGGGCCGACTTGTCGCGGAAGGAAGCTGCGAAGAGGTTTCGCGGAGCGAGGTCCTGCAGGAATACCTGGCGATCTAGGCCTGGCAGCAAAGCACGGTCGGACAGACATCCATGTTCACTCGCACGGGTACCGCGACGAGGGGTTCTTCATCGTATTTCGGCGAGCACTTGAGACGGCTGGTGGTTGTGGTGGCGAAGGGGCGCCGATCGACGATTACCGGAAAAAGGCAGACCGGGCGGCGTTGGCATGGATGGCCCCGAACGCCGGGGGCGCCCAGGCAATGGAATTCGGACGCTTGCGGTTCGCTTGCGGCGGACTTCGTGGGTGTTGGCCGTTCGCAGCGTCAATTTCGCCCAATGCTACGTGGAGACAAGGGGTTGGGTGCGTTGTTCGCAGCTGTGGGTCGTTGCAGATAACGAACATCGCGAAGATGCTTCGACGGCCCCGGGCACCCGAGAAACGGTGGAAGATACCGGTTCCCGGCGGAACGCCGCGAGATGAAAGGCCAAGTCGCGAATGTCGGTGAAGTCAGCACCTATACTCGATCCCGGCATCCTCGTGCTGTCCTACGCCTTGAGTTGCCTCTCCGCGTCAGGATGCGAAGGCGACTTCCATCAGCCGACCGTGACCGGGAGTGACCCGGCCGCCGCCTGGCATCTGGCGCTGGCCTGGGTCAACACGATCCTCGGAAACATCAATCACCCGTTGCACGGCACCCATCGACACGTCAGTTCCAGGCATCTGCCGTGATACCTCGCCGAGCTCACCTGCCGGTTCAACCGACGGTCCGCGCCGAGCGGGACGATTCCGAGTCGCGCGGATGTCGCCTGGCGCATTCCGCCGATGCCTTGCCGGGCGCTCGGTCTGGCTCACAACGATGTGTAGTCGGGAACAAATTTTCGGAGTGCGGGCCAGTCACGCCAGATGTCCAGCATTGACGCGATGCGGTGATTGGCGAGTCCGCGCACCGAGAGCCGGAAAAAGCGCGTGTAACGAATGTCGGCGGACAGGTTGGGAAATGTGGTGCGCGCCAGTTGGTAGTGGGTCAGAGCAATATCGCCGGACTTCCCGGAGATCGGGACGGGTTGCAGCGGAAATTCCGGATGCCCGGGTGATGGGCGGAATTCCGGACACCCGCACCGGCCGGTTCACGGGCCATCGCGAAAGCCGGGCGAGGACGCGCGTGGAGACTCGCGGGCACGTGCAGGCGGCTGCGCCACACCGGTCGACAACGCACCGCCCGCCGTCGACGGCCACGGCAACCGGCCCCGCTCCAGACGCTTCGCGTTGGGCGATTTCCCCGGACCGTCGTGCCACAGGATCTGGACGAAATCGCATCGGCTACCGCCGAAGACATGTCGATTTCCGGTACGGGAATCGCGCCCGAGGACCTGCAGTGCCAGCGTGTTGATGCCGCGGCGTATGTCCGTCACCCCGGTCGCAAGCCACCCGTACTCCGCTCGGAACCGGGACCATCGCCGCTCCAGGGCCACGATCTCCCGCGCCAACGCCGACCCGTCGACCGTTCGGTCAGCGACTGTCACCAATCAACGAGACTGATGGCGCAGCGGACTCTTGAGACAATGAATCTGGCGCCCGACACTTGGCTTGCGACGAGGCCCGAATTGGCGAAGTAAGCGTTCGTTCAGCAGGTGATGATTTCAATCATTCGTTGAGTCTGCGCTTCCAGTCTCTGCGTAGCGGCGGCAGCCAGATGGTTTTTTTGGTGAGGGCGCATTCATGTTTTGTGTCGTAGCGGCCGCGTCCGCTGGTGGTGCCGATACAGGTCCAGTTTGCGGCCTTGTAGATGGTGCCGGCAAAGCGCGGTGTTTCGACGAATGTTTCCATCAGGACGGGCTCGACATTATAGCGTTGGGTCCAGTCGCCGGGCAGTTGTCGGCGCAGCATCGACAGGATGTGGGATCCGAGGTTTGGGATGACGATCCAGGGCAGTAGAAGCAGACGGGACTGATTGACCACGAGATGGAGATTGCGCGCCCGGGTCTCCGGGCTCCATCCGATGGCGTGGTCGCGCGGCGCGGTCTTTCAGGCTGCTGCTGCCATGCCGATCATGGCGAGCGAGGCGCCGTGGCGGTCGACCACGGTATCGCGCATCTGGGCACCGGCCATCGGCTTGTATCCGAGATAATGGTAGCGCGCGATAAACTGCTTCCACAGTAGGGCGTTGTGGCTGGTCCGGTCGAGGACGGGGACGAGGCTGAGCGGCCGCACCGCCTCGATGGTCGCGGGCGGCGGCGGCAGCGTTCGCTCTCCGGCCCGAAGACGACCGGTCTGGGCGCATGGCGCGGGCGTCGTGGCGGCGGCAGGACGATCAGCCCGTCGCGATGCATCGCCAGCAGCGCGCAACGCGCCATCATGTCCCGCAACCCGCCGTCGGGCTTGACCCAGCCGACCCGGCGGCAGAACGCCCGCGACAGGTGAGCTCGGGTCAGCTTCGGATCCTCGGCAATCAGATCCCGGATCAGCGCGATCTCGTCCTCGGTGAAGTCGCGCCCCGCATAGCGGCATGTCGGTGCCGCGCTCACGCGCGAAACTCTGCCCGGCGCGCCTCGTCCATCGTCCAGGGCAGCCACGGGCCGAGATCTTCCGGCGGGCGGCCACCATTGGCGGCACAGGCAGACAGCCACGCCTCAAGCCACGGCAAAACCGCAACGTCGTTGACCTCAAGCGTGCGGACCACCGTAAGCATCGTCGCCATGCCCTCTGCGCCGGCCTTGCTGTCCGAGCCCAGCGACAGCTTCCGGCGGATGACCTCAAGGCGGAAGCGGCGTTCAGCGAGATTGTTGTCGAGCGGAACCCGGGGATCGTCGAGGAACCGGGACAGCCCCCGGCGATGACGCAGCAGAGACTGCAACACCTTCCCCTGCGGCGACGCATCATCAACGGTGGCAAGCTCCCGTTCCGCCTCCATGAAGACCTCCCCGAGGACGCGGGACAGACGGAAGTGCATCCTCAGATACCTCCTGTCAGGCGGCCTGCCGGGATCGTGAAATCGCAAGCGCTGCGCGTTCAACCTGTACAGGCGCCGGATCCGGGCCAGCCATTGGTCCTTCCAGTCATCAAGGTCGCCACGCGCCGCCGCCGCCTTGATGAAATCCCTCCTGACATGGGCCCAGCAGAATGCCAGGACCAGCTGGCCCGCCGCCAGGCGGGCCAGCTTCTTGTAGGCGCTATAGCGATCGCATACCAGGATCACGCCCTTGCGCAGCCCTCCGAGCAAGGTCGCGGCCGCCGCCGCGCTGCGCGATGCATCGACATGCAGATACACTGCATCCACGCAGGTCGCGATCCACAGCCAGGCGCGGCTGGACGAGCCCGTCGCGGCGAACTCCCGGACCCGCCAGCTGGTCTCGTCGGCGTGGACCACCGGCGCCTGTTGGAGATGCTCAAGGATCGCCGCCGACAGCGGCGCAAACAACACCACCATCCGACCCAGCCCGTCCGAAAGCGTTCCCGGTGAGATCGACAGGCCTTGCGCCTCAAACCACGCCGCGACCCGCCGCAAGGGACGGTTGGCGACGCAAAGCTCGAACAGCAGCCGCGTCCAGACACTGATACCGAACGCGGTTCCCGGAAACAGGCGCGGCACGGGTGGGGCCGACACCTCTTCAGGCGTGTCAGAACACTGGCAGGTCTTGCGCCAGCGGGTCCGGTCGATGACCCGCACATGAGCCTTGACCGCGACTTCGATCAAGTCCGATGTGTGCGATCCGTTGGCCACCCGGGGCGCGCCGCAGCACGGACAGTCCAACGCCTCGGGCGGCGGGTCGTGAACCTCTTTCTTGCGGGCCAGTTCGGGCCGCGGTGTGCGCCCGTGGGTCTCGCCGCCAGGCCGTGGGCCGCGCTTGCCGCCGGTCTTCCCCTTGTGCTCCGGCCTCGTCTTGCGGCCCTGTTCGCTCTTGCGACCGAATTGCGCGCGCGACAGGGTCTCAATCTGCGAGCGCAGGTCGTCACGCTCGCTCTCGACCTCCTGCAGCTGCTTGCGCAGGGCTTCGCTCCCGGTCTGCAGCCGGCCGTTCTCGATCCGCAGGGACGCGATCGTGCTGCGCTTGCGCGTGTCAACGCCGATGTCGGCAAGAAGGGTCTCAAGACGAACGACCTCCGAGCGCAGATGCAACGCATCCCCGGACACACCGCGCAAGTCCTTCGCTTCCGCCCGCACCGCCTCAAGCGCGTTCCGGGCCCGACCCCACTGCGCTTTCCAGTACTGCGCCTCGCAGTGCGCCTGAACCTTCTCCCGTTGGAGCCGTTCGGTACGCCCGTCCGCAGTATCCGCGCGGCGCTTCTCTTCCTCGTGAAGCCGCCGCCAAGCCTCCGGAGCGCAAGACGGACAAGCAACCGCAGAGTCGTCCGCGACCAGATCCAAAACCGGGCCCGCCGCCATCATCAAATACAATCTTTCCTCAACATACCTCCCGTGTTAGCGCATGATGAGCAAAGTTGCCAGCCCTTAACGAATCACGCGAAAAGAAAAACCAGCCGTCACGTGCTGAACGAACACTTACTTGGCGAATCGTGTTCCACTACAGCGTTCGACAATGCTTCTCATTCCATCAACCCAAATTGTGACTTCTCTGCATATCTTGCTACATGGTCCAGAAAATTACGGACGCGTTCCGTCTTTCGTAGATCAAAATGTGTGAGAATCCACAGATCGGTCGCCAACGACGGAATTTCCATGCCTACTCGAATCAAGTGCTCGTCATTCTCGCCGAGATAACAGGGCAATACTGACAGACCCAACCCGGCTCTGGCGGCAGACAGCATCCCGTAAACCGTGTTCACGCGAATTCGGCACCGATCAACAAGGCCCTCTTTCTCGAGCCAACGCTCGAGAATCGGATAGGTCATGCTTCCATCCGGGCCGATCCAGTCAATCGAGTCCACCACCTCATTCGTGTCAGCGGTCATGGCCAGCTTCTTCGCCATATAGGCGGCTTGTGCAATGGTTCCGATTCTTCGACCAAAGAGAGTCTCCTCCGGCTTCTCGGTTGGCCGCACAGCGATGTCAGCTTCTCGTCTGGATAGGCTGAAGACATCGTTTGAAACTACCAACTCAAGGTGAATCTCGGGGTATGCAATACGGAACTCCCGCAGACTCGGCGACAGCCAACCAAACAACAGTGTGTCCGTAGTAGTGATCCTCAGTGTTCCCGAGGGTCGCAAGTCACGACCAGCGATACGGCGCTCTACTGCCAGGACATCATCCCTCAATCGTTGCACGAGTGCGGAAACTTCCTCCGCCGCCGCCGTCGCGGTGTAACCGTCACGTGCCCGATCGAAGAAACGCACCCCCATTTTCTCCTCAAGCCGATTCAGTCTCCGAAACGCGGTCGGATGGCTTACCTCGAGAACGCGCGCCGCACCAGAGAGTGTTCCGACATTCGCGATGGCGTGCACAAGACACATCTCATCCCAAGAAAGCATGTTGTACATTATTGCAATGTATCCTTTCATCTGCGCCATATGTATTTGCGATTATGGGTATCGTACACTGCGACGGAAACGTGGTCAAAATGCAAGGGGATTCCTGCATGCATGCCTTGATCGTCCATTGTCATCCAGAGCTGGCTTCGTTCAATATGGCACTAACAGCGGTAGCCGAGACCATCTTGCGAAAGCGGGAGTATTCCGTCGAAATCTCTGATCTGTATCGAGAAGAGTTCGACCCCTGCGAACGATCAGGTCACTACACGAATCGCGAGAATGGCGGCGTTTTCTCTCCCTTGGGTGAGCAGAGAAATGCTTTCAAGACCGACACGTTGCCGGATGATGTTCAAAGAGAGATTGCTCGGCTGGAACGTGCAGACCTGGTGGTTCTTCAGTTTCCGATCTGGTGGCATGGTCCGCCGGCCATTCTGAAGGGATGGTTCGACAGGGTCTTTGTAAGTGGAGGCCTCTACACGAGTTCGATGCGATACGACCGCGGCTATTTTCGCGGCAAGAAGGCGCTGTGTTCTGTTACGACGGGAGCCCCCGAAATCGCATTTGGCCCTGGTTCCCGCGCCGGGAACATGGATCAGATTCTTTGGTCGACTCATTGTTCTCTTCACTACATGGGCTTCCATGTCTTGCCGCCCTTCGTAGCGTTCGGCATCCAGGGGCACGGCTTTTCCTACGCGAGTGAAGACAACAGTAATCGGCTGCTGAGCTTGTATCAGGAGAATTGGAAGGAGCGGTTGAACACCTTGGATCAAACCACGCCGCTTACGTTCCAGGGTTGGGATGACTGGGATGAAGATGGCCGAGCAAGGTCAGATTGAACCCGCGTTGCAATTCAGCCGGCGTGAGTCGTACCGGGACCAATCACGACGGGTCTGATACTGGGTCGGCGGACGTGGCAAAATCTGTTGCCAACGGGTAGGGATTCGTTGTCGAAGCGTCTTCCTTCCCGAACAACGAACGCGCAACATCCGCCACGACCGACGATGCCTTGCTCCACTTCCATCTGTCAGCCGTCCAGCGCATGACGGGAACCGCCGCCCTCGATGGCGGCCTGATCTCGTCGTACGGCGGACCCGTCCCGTTGCACGAGTTCGACCGCCTGGACCTGGCCGGGGTGCTGGCAGGCCGCAGTGGGGACCGGCGCTACTCGGCGCTGGTTGTCCGCGCACACTCGCCGCCATGTTGAGCTTCCGCAGGCTGGCGATCTCCTGCGGATACCAGGAAGCCGACGACAGCGACGCCCTGCGCACGGACGCCCCGTTCAAGCTGGCCGTGGCAGACATACTCCGGAAAGCGGCCGCGACCTCTGTTCGCAGCCCGCGCCAAGTCGCTTGGAGAACACACACCCTTGCGCCGGTCTGCGATCACCTGGCGCCAGGCCGCCAGCACGATCTCAATTCGGCCTCTCGCCAGCGGATCTTCCGCAACAGCATCCTCGTTTGCGGAATCGTGAGTCATTGCAGTCTCGCTTTACTGGACGCCGATCCGCTACCGCAGCGTCATCGCGGTGCTGAAGAACCCCTTCTACGCGGGAGTCCATTCGTATGGCAAGAGCGAAAGGCGGGCACGGATAGTGGACGGGCGCGTGCGCAAGACATACGGTCACCGCTGGTCCATGGAGCGTTGGGAAGTCTGTTTGAAGGGCCATCACGAGGGCTACATGGACTGGTGCGAGTTCGAGCGCAGCCAGGCGCAGTTCGCCGCCAACGCCTTCGGCAAGGCCGGCGCCAGGAAGTCGGGCCACGGCGGTCGGGCGTTGCGCACCGGACTTCTGACCTGCGGTCGCTCCGGCCGCGGGCTGGCCGTTGTCCAGGGGAGCACCTTGAGGCGCAGGTATTGCCGGCAGCACCGGTGCAGCGGTCGCCAATGGCGAAACCGGCGGAAGGTCGAGCAGTTCGGCGCGGTGCAGGTTGGCGACCGGAACCGCCCGCAACTCCTGCCCCGAGCCTGTCATATGAGGGGGAGATGTCTCCCCACCGTAGTCATGAGATCCTTCCACTCGCTGCGCTCGGTCGAATTGTCGGGTTGGGGGCGGTGCTGCGGTCCGATTGACGGGCGACGGGACGGCCTCTTATCGCGGTCGGGAGCGCGCCCTGAGCTTGTCGCAGTGGCAAGTCGGGGCGCGGCGGCTGCGGTCGTAGGAGGCTCCGGCTTCCGGCTTGCGATGTCAGCGCATCCCGGGCGCCGCCCTGTGGAAGCGGGTACGGCCGGCGACACTCTCCACCGCTACCAATTGACATTGTTTCCGTCAATTAGCATATTAAAAGGAGAAGTCGACATAAAAATGTTAGGATCCTCCTATGTTGCACTGGATCAGTGTCAGCAACTACCAATCCATACGGGATGAGATCACGTTGGATTTCCGGGTCCCGGGGACGACGCCCGACAAGGTGTGGTTGCGCAACCCAACCTTGCAGCCCGCTCTCCGCGTTCCGACGGTCATTGCGCTCATCGGTCCCAACGGGTCCGGCAAGACGGCGTGGTTGCGGGCGCTGGCGGATACCATACGCTTCGCGGTTCATTCATACGGCAATCCGCCGGGCCCCATCGTCCAGTACCCTGCCTTCGCATCCAACGAGACTTTCGCGAAGCCCACCCGCATCGAATTCGAATTCGATGCGCCCTGGCTGGATTCCGATCCGGACGAGCCCAATCGCGTGTTTCGCTACACTCTGGAGCTCCTGCGCGGGACGCCGAATGTTTCTCCCGACGCGGTGGGCTACGAAGCCCTTCGCGACTTCCCGCGAGGCAGACCGCGGCGCCTGATGGAACGCCGCCCCCAGCGCCCGGTCCATGTCGCCGAGGACCTTTCGATCAAGCCGAGCGACGATCGCCTCGCCTCCATTCCCGCCAACGCCTCCGTCCTGTCGACCCTATTCAGGATGGGGATCGGGAAGTTCTCGGCGATCGTTGAGAGTCTCACCCAGGTGCAGACGAACGTTTCGGCGATCGATTCCGTAGGCCTCGATACCGAGACGGTGGCCTACTATTTCCGCGACAACCCGCAGGCCAAGGACCGGATCTCGGACAGGCTCGGACGTCTCGGTCTCGGAATCGAAGGCATGAACCTGGAGCATTCGTTTGACGGAAAATGGCGCCTGGCATTTGCCCACTCCGGTCTCAGCGTGAACATCCCCCTTGAAGGGGAGTCGGCCGGGACGCGTCATGTCGTGCAGGCTTTCCCGGCTCTCAATTTTGTGCTCGAGACCGGGAGCCTGGCGATCATGGACGCGCTCGACAACGATTTGCACGCCAATCTCGTTGACGAGATCCTGGGCTGGTTCCGGCGGGAAGACACGAATGCCCGCAACGCGCAGCTGATCAGTTCCTTCCACAGCCTGTCGGCCCTCGACGATCTCGAAAAGGAAGAGGTGTTCATCGTCGAAAAGGACCGGGCCGGCGCCACCCGGGCCTACGGTGTGCGCGAGGTCCAGGGGGTGCGCAGGAGCAGCGATCTTCGAAAACTCTACCGCAGCGGCGCGCTCGGCGGGCTGCCCTTCTTCGGCTGAATCGTGGCGCGGTGCCGGCCCGTTCCGCGGCGCAAACGCATCTTCGTCACGGCGGAGGGCGACGGTGAGCGCGCCCGTGCACGATGGTTGCAAGAGCTATGCGACGAACAGGGCCTTCATCTTCACTACGATGTTGTCGGTGCCGACGGCGGGGACACCCGTTTCGTTGTCGAATTCGCCGTCGACCACCGGTGGCGGCACACCGATTCTATGGAGCCCGACAAGGGAGCTCTGGTATTCTCGACGCCGACCGACGGGCGCAGGACCGCGCCGCCGGGCGCGACCCGGAGATGGTCGAAGGCCGCGAGCGTCTGCAACGGGTCTACCTCCCCCCGAATCTCGAAGGGTTGCGGCTTGACAATGGCCGTGAGACGCAACTCGTGGCGGCGGACGATGCGGAGAGGCGTTTGCAGCGGCTATGGCCGGAATACCGCGAGCCCATTCCGGCCAGGGCGCTGGGAAGACGGTTCGAACTGGTAGATCTTCGGCGCGCAGCGGCGCACGACCACCATCTCCGCGACGCTCTGACCCTGTTGGGCCTCCCGCCGAGGGCATGATGGATCGAGAGATCAGCACAGCATCTCCGTCGACTTGCCTTGCGGATGTCGCGGCCCCAGGGGCCTGACCCGGCTCTCTCCCTCGGGCAGAGGGGGCGTCAAAACGACGGGCCGCAAGGTTCGGTTTGGGACAGGACTGGACCTTCAGGCGCAGAGCCATTTGCCGCCGTACGACGCCCACCGTGCGCCTGGGCGTGATCGCCACTTTCCCCTTCCTCCGTTAACACGCTAAAGCGTTGATGCCGCCCGGCTGTCCGGGGTTGACACTCGACGCCGGTCAACAATCGGGCCGGTCGAACTCGAAAACCGATGGGATCTCCGGTCGGTCGGAGCAGTGACGTTCGGATGGACAAATCATGCAGTAATATCCGTTTCTCATCCGGAATTATCGTATTGATCTACATAGAGTAGACGAATCATGTTGACATATCCGTGCTTATAGCGGAAAATCCGACATGCTTCACGATCGGCGGTCCGCCCTGTCAGGTTATGTGAGCGGTCTGTTGTCTTTGGGCCGGACGGTCTTCACCGCAGAGGAGGCCGAGCAGGCGCTCGGCATCGGGCACGGCGCGTTCCTGGATGCCGCCGAACGGCTGCAACGCCGCGAGGCGTTGCTGAACCTGCGGCAGGGATTCTATGTCGTCGTCCCACCGCAATATGCGTCTTGGGGCGCGCCACCACCGGCCTGGTACATCGATGCGCTCATGCGCCGTGAGGGCCAAGCCTATTACGTCGGACTCCTGAAGGCCGCGGAATTACACGGTGCGACGCATCAGGCCGTCATGGAGTTTCAGGTCGTCTCGGCGAAGCGCCTTCCAAGGATCCGCGCAGGTCGCAACCTGATCGTCTTCTATTTCCGCAAGGACATGGAAGCGGTGACGGCGGCGATCGAGGACCGCAAGACGGATACAGGCACGATGAAGATTTCGTCCGCCGCGCTGACGGCACTGGACCTGTTGCGCTATCCGCAGGCGTCCGGAGGCGTCGACAATGTCGCCACGGTCGTTTCGGACCTCGGGCAGAAGATCGATCCCGGGCAACTCGCCGCCCTGTCGGCGTTGGTGGAGCGTCCGGTCGTGCAGCGCCTCGGGCATCTTCTGGAGCATCTGGGCCTTGACGACCTGACGGGGCCAATGATGGAGTCCCTGCAGGCACGAGGGTCGCTGCCTTGGACCGAGCTCGACCGGCAGGAGGCCCGGGATCCGGATTTCGCACCTGAACCGCGGCAGCGCGATCTGCGATGGCGCGTCATGGTGCGGCGTCTGCCCCAGCGCGACGCATGATTCCCGCGCAGAAAATCGTCGACTGGGGCAATGTCGTTCCCTGGGCCGACCCGCGACAGGTCGAGCAGGACCTCATCATCAGCCGCGCTCTTGTCGAAGTCTTCTCGGACGGCATGCTGCGTGAAGCGCTACGAATTCGCGGTGGAACGGCGCTCAACAAGCTGCACTTCCCGGCGCCGCTGCGCTATTCGGAGGATGTCGACCTTGTCCGAACCTCCGCCGGGCTGATCGGCCCAATCCTCGATCGGTTGCGCGTCGTCCTGGAGTACTGGCTGGGGCGGGCGCAGTTCGATCAGAGCCCTGTCGCGCCGAAGTTTCGTTTCCGGGTCGAGGCCGAGGATGGCAGCGACGTGCCGATCCGGCTGAAGATTGAGATCAACACCAGCGAGACCCAAGCCTTCGATGGTCCGGTGTCGTTAACGCTGAAGATCGAGAATCCTTAAGGCCCGTTTCGTGGGGCACCGCAGCCCTTCTTGCGGCCGCGGTCCCAGTAGCCTGCATGGCGCGATTGATCCAGTCCAACGATTGATTTGATGTTCTCATGGAATCCAGTTGGACGCACCGTGACTCGCCCCGTTGCAGGGCGGCAGTCTCTGCCGGACGCTGTGATCGTCGGCGTCGGTCGGCGCGCAACGAGCCGCTCCATTGCTACGCTCGCGCGCGCCGGCGATGCCGTCGGCTGCGCCTCAGGACGGCTGGAATTGAGCGAAGGCGGCGCAATGCGGCGGGCGCAGATCGAAGCGGTGGCGCAAATGCCCATCTTTGGCCCGAATGGCTACGGGACCACCAGTTTCCCGGACGGGGTGGCACGGCGGCCGGACCCGCACGGAGGCAGCGCCTCGACTCCGCCGAGCGTGGCGTTGCCACTGCAACCCGGCCCTCGAAATTTGGCTGCAGGGTGCCAATGCAGCGGCGAAGGCTGCCCGTCGTGCGAATTGTTCCGGTCCTCGCCTTCTCTGGATCGATCGGAGCCAGGCCGGGCGGCGGTTGACCGACGCCTACGCGAACCCCGGGAGTGGCTTCACCGCGGCACAGATCATCTCGGATGGACGCGGCAAACGGTGAGCCTCGACCACGAATTCGGCGTACTGGTTTCGCTCCGGGTGCCGGAGAGCATGAGCGACCTGGTCGCCCAATTTCGCTCCGCTCGGGCCGAGGCCGCAAGGGTGAACGACATCCGCGAGCTTGTGGCAGGGAACACGATGCGTCCCAAGCGGGTTCGGGGCGCAATGCAAGCCGCCCAACCGGTTACTACAAAGGCCGTGATGGAGAACGACCCGACGCCTGGACGATTGTTTCGCAGAGGAAACGATTCGGCTTGGCTGTGCAGGGAGGCGGAACGGCCCTCGGCAACCGCGACTGCTTCGGTTTCAGTCCGCACCATGGTGCTGCCTCACGTCGCGTCGGCCCCCATCTCGTCTCCTCCGGCTTTGTTTCACTGGACCAACGCCAACGCAGGGCGGCCCGAGTATCGGGGAGCGAGGTAGTGGGCATCAAGGGCTGACAAGGGAGGAATCGCCCTCGGACTTCCGGATCGCTTGTCTCCACGCGGTGGAGCGGCGGCCGCGCCGGTGCGAAATGGACTTCAGACCTGGCGCGGCCATGCTCACTACGAATGCGTAGTTTGCAGAGCACCATTGCATCGTCGGCATGCACATTCCCGCGGGAGCGTTCGGGCAGAATCGATTCGAATTCCGGTCTCGGAGCCTATCGACGACTCGCAGGCGGATGCATAGACTTCGAACGCAATACGGACTGGTTGTCCGCGCGGCCCGGCGCGCTCTCTAGGAGACGCTGTCAAGGGGTTGTTCGAATGACATGCGGCTCCAACTCGCCTCCCGGAAGCGGGAAAATTTCCTCCGAACGGTTGTTCCGGCTCATCCGCCCGCGAAGCATCGCGGTCATTGGTGGACGCGAGGCTGAGCGGGTCGCGGAACAGTGCGACCGGATGGGCTTCGAGGGCGACGTTTGGCCGGTGCACCCGTCGCGCGGCTCCGTGGCAGGGCGCGCCGCGTTTCGGTCCGTCGCGGAGCTTCCGGTTGCGCCGGACGCTGCGTTCATCGGCGTAAATCGGCACGCAACCATCGAAACCGTCGCAGCGCTCTCGAGAGTCGGTGCTGGCGGGGCTGTCTGCTACGCCTCGGGATTTCTCGAGTCGAACGACGGCGAAACGCTGCAGCGGGCGCTGGTCGAGGCGGCGGCGGAGATGCCCATCGTCGGCCCGAACTGCTACGGTCTCATCAACTTCCTGGACGGAGTGCCACTGTGGCCAGACCAGCACGGAGGGCGGCGGCTCGACCCGGCGGAGCGGGGTGTCGCCATCGTGTGCCAGTCCTCGAATATCGCTGTCAGCCTGACGATGCAGCGCCGGGGGCTGCCCGTCGCGTATCTGGTCACCGTCGGTAACCAGGCGCAACTCGGGATCTCACACCTTGCCTCGATCCTTCTCGATGACGAGAGGGTCAGCGCCATCGGACTGCATGTCGAAGGGTTCGACTCCGTGGCCGGGTTCGAGGCGCTTGCGCTGAAGGCGCGTGATCGGTCGGTGCCGGTGGTGGTCCTGAAGACCGGACGTTCCGAGAAGGCACGTGCCGCCAACCTCACGCATACGGCGTCCATCGCGGGACATGAAGCAGGTGCGAACGCATTCCTGCGCAGGCTCGGCTTTGCCCGGGTCCACGGCATCCCGGAGCTGCTGGAATCGTTGAAGCTGCTCCATGTTCACGGGGGTCTCGCGGGCGTCCGGCTCGGCGCGATGTGCTGCTCGGGCGGCGAGACGAGCCTGCTCTCCGATACCATCCAGGAAACGGGGCTCACCTTTCCCGATCTCGTGCCGGAACACGCGGCCTCGGTCCGCGCCACCGTGCATCCGCTGGTCAGTGTCGACAATCCGTTCGACTACCACACCTTCAGCTGGGGCAACGAGGCCGAACTCACCGAAACGTTCACGACTTTCGCGCTTGGTGACTTCGACGCGACCATGCTCGTGCTCGACTTCCCGCGCATTGACCGCTGCGATGACACGGACTGGGAGCCGGCAGTCGAAGCGTTTTGCCGTGCCATGGCTGTGTCTGGCGCCAAGGGAGTGATCGCGGCCACCCTGGCGGAAGATCTCCCGGAGGAGAGGGCGGCGCGGTTGATCGAGCGAGGCATTGCTCCGCTCGCCGGAGTGCGGGAGGCGTTTTCCGCGATCGAGTGCGCGGCGCGCATCGGCGAGGCATGGCAATCGGCGCCTGGTGCTCCGGTCCTCGATGGCGGCTGCCTGCCGACCAGACCGCTTCTGCTCGACGAGGCGTCGGCAAAGGTGCGGATCGCCGAATACGCGGTAGGCATTCCACAGGGCTCGGTGGCGCGCACGGAGGAAGAGGCGGTGGCGGCCGCAGCCGCGCTTGGCGGCCCGGTCGCGGTAAAGGCACTCGGCATTGCCCACAAGACCGAAGTGGATGCTGTCCGGCTCGGGCTGCGTGAACCCGACGAGATCCGCAATGCGGCGCGCGATCTGCTGGCGCATGGTGACGGTGTGCTGGTGGAGCGGTTCGAGGACGGCATTGTCGCCGAACTGATCGTGGGGTTGCACCGGGACTCCCGGTTCGGATTGCTCCTGATCGTGGGATCGGGGGGAGTCTTCGTCGAATTGGCCGCTGACAGCGAGACCCTGCTGCTCCCGGCCACCGAATCCGAGATTCGCGGGGCCTTGTCGAGGCTTCGCTGTGCTCGCTTGCTTGGGGGCTGGCGCGGCCGTGAGCCAGCCGACATCGATGCGGCGGTCGCAGCGATCCTGGGAATCGTGGCATTCGCGGTCGCGAACTGCGACCGCATCGAGGAACTCGATGTCAATCCTCTCGGGATCCGGACGCGCGGACAGGGAGCCGTCGCGCTCGACGCACTCATTCGCACAAGGGAGAGCAGGGCATGAACGAAGTGATCCAGGCCCGGCGTGACGCCTGAGTCGCTTGGGTGACGCTTGGTTTCGGGGACCCTGAATCGTTCCGAGACCAACGCAAGTGACCTGGTTTCGAACCGCATCATGGGAGAGACGTTCAAGGCGTTTCGCGATGACCCCGGCGCGGAGGATCAGGATTGTCACCGGCGCGGGGGAGTGGTTCTTCGGCGCCAGCTGGGACCTAGAGGCCGCTGCGGATGGTGATGCGGTGGACGGCGACCAGGGCGTTGGTGGATTCGCTGGCCTCCAGGAGGTGCTGGGCCGAACATGCCGGTGATTGCGGTGGTCAGTGGCATGGTGGCTGGCGACTGGCGACTGGCGGCGAGTTCGAGCTCGCGCTTTCCTGCGACATGATTCTTGCCTCACACTCCGCGCCGTTCGCGTTGCCCGAGATCCCGGCCGGCATCCTCGCCGACGCAGCCACCATCACGCTCCCGAAGCGAATTCCCTTCCACTTCGCGATGGAGTCGCTGTTCACCGACAGGTGGAGGGATGCCGAGGAGGCGCGCCGCCGGGGCGTGGTCAACGTGGTGGTCCAGCCGACGAAGCTGCTCCAACACGCGTGGGAGCTGGCGCGTCGGCTGGAGACTGGCTCGCCGCTGGTCTTCGCCCCACCAAGGAGGTCGTGCGCGAGGTCGGGAACCAGCGCGCCATTGATGCGCTCAGCCGCGTTGCGAAGCGCCGGTTACTGGCCGTCTGCCGGCTTTATGACAGGGAGGATCAGATGGAGAGAATTCGCGGGTTTGCGGAGAAGCGCGAGCCCGTGTGGAAGGGGCACCAGGAGTCTCCTGACTTCGACGGCCAATTTGTTTAACTCGTTTCTATTTCCCGAGTTGTCTCGTCGATGAGGCACTACAACCGGTAGTGCCTCGGGCCACGGAAGCATTATCCCGGGGTCTCAGGTCTGCTGGTAGGGCGTGGTCGACAAGGGGAGCGCCATGGTTGCGTGGATCCGTTTGGCGTCCGGCGTCTGCCTGGAAGGAATGACGTAGCGATTTCCGGTTTGCTTGCAGCGGAGGATCGGACACTGTCGGTGGGTTAGCGCGGAGCGGATGGCTTCGGGCGACATGCGCCGCTACTGGATCGCGACACGGCCGATCTGCGCAAGTGCCTCGCCTTCGATGCCGTTGCCGCATGGCGCGTGATGGACCTGGAGCGACGCGCCCGCGGCATGTCGGCACGCAAGATGTTCTCTGAACACGAGATCAATGTGCTCTACGTCTGGCCAAACCCCGCCGCTTCATTCGCGTTCCCCTCAAAATGCCCCCCGGACGTCCGAACCTTCGTGATCGACCTCGCTCGCCTCGCCGGAATCCGTCCCAGCAAGCGGCAACCGCTCCCCGGAACCGAAAAAATCTGGCAGGCATGGCGATGCTACAAGGACTGTCTCAATGGCGTAAATGCATGGGAAGAAAGACGAGAAGATGACCGCGTCAACAATGGGTAGTTGAAGCATGCCGAGGTCGGCAGGCCGGGACCTGCCGTTGATTCTGGTGCCACGGAGTATTACCGTGACCCTAGGGAGGCGCTCGTGACGGTCAAGTCCTCAATCTCGCTCACCGACCAGCAGCATGCGTTCGCCAGGGCGCTGGTCGAGGCCGGGCGTTACTCGAGCCTGAGTGCGGTCCTGCAGCAGGGCGTCGATCTGCTGCGTCAGCGCATGGACGCCGAGGAACTCGAGACCGCGGCGTTGCGCGACCTCCTGTCCCGCCGCCGCCACGGTGAATTCGTCGACGCGAAGGGGATGGACGCACGGCTGGCCGGCATGGTTGCCCAGAAGCGGCGCGCGCATGGCGATCCGTCTTGAGTTCTCGGCCGAGGCGGAACGCGACTTCGGGCTGATATTCGATCATTTCGTTCGCAGCTACCTCGGTTTCGGGGAGAGCCTGGAGAGCGCGCTCGATCGCGCCGAGGCACGGGTGCTGGATATCCGTGTCGCTGCGGAACGCATCCTGATCGCGCCCCATAGGGGCGAATACCACGACGACATCCTGCCCGGCGTGCGGCATCTCGCTATCGGACGGGCGATCTATTGGTTCGACGTCGACGAGCTGTGCGAAACGGTGCGTGTCCTCGCGGTGTTCTTCGGCGGGCAGGATCACGTGCGTCACATGATGGCCCGGCTTCTCGAAGAGTGATGCCGATTGTCGACGCGGGAGCGGACCGGACGAGGTCGGGACGGCAGCACGTTACGCGGGCGGGAATGCGATGGACGCGCGAGCGGAGGGCTCGATAGTGACGTTCGAGCTCGTGGACAAACGGCACCTGTCGTCGTCAGCATCCCTTGGAGTCGAGGAGAAAACCGCTGTACGGGATGCGGCGGGCGGCACCGAGGACGAGGCGTCGCACGCGATCATGCTCAAGGTTATGAAGGGGGATTATATACAATGGTGCCGAGGCCCCATCGTATCCATTTCACGGGTCATAGAGGTTGGCATCCCAAACGCCTCTCGCCGTGCAGTCGCGCCAGTCCCCGACGCCCGGATGTTGCGTACGGTTTCTACATATTGGCGGAATGTATTCTTGCGCCGGCCCTAAGGAAGGCGTTCAGCTCGGCTGTCGCCACCCGGAACGGGTCACCGGAGAGCTCTGCCGCCCGCGCCATCAGCCCCGCGATCAGGTCCGCCGGCGAGGTCGACCGGCCGGCACTGAGGATCCGCATGTAGAAGTTGTCCCTGCCGATGATCGGACCCACGACCCGCGCCAGCGTCGGATGCGAAATCAGAATGTGTCGTACCGGGTCGAGCGCCGCGCAGAGCGCAGCGTAGCGCTCCGTTTCGCCGAAGAAGTGGCCGTTGCGCGCTTGCGTATGGAGAATGCGCACATCCTCCAACGGGAACGCCGGCGGACTCTCGTCCCCACCGCCGTGCGGGACATGCACCCGCGGATTCTACTCCCAGAATTCCCGCAGGTGAGGCATTTGCGCCTCGGCCAGGCCGGGAAGCGCTCCGGCGAGCCTGTCAATCCAGTTCCCGGCCGGGAATTCCTCCGCGGTCATGCGGGACTCGAATCCCGCGCCGCCGCCTTGCTGCCCGTGGTCTTGCGCCGGATGAACACCGACTTGCCGGGTTCCTTGCGCACCTCGAATCCGCCGGACTTGGTGACCAGCGTGCTGAGGTTGGGGCAACCGTAGGTCCTCGGATCGAAGTCGGGCGCTGCCCCGAGGATACGGCTGCCCACATTGGCGAGGTTCACCCAACCGTCGTCTTCCGAATCCTCGATCGCCCGGGCGATCACCGCGACGGCGTTGCGGGGCGGTTCCTTTTTCTCCATCTCCGCCAGCGTGGTTGCGGCGCCCTTCTTCATTGTGACTGCGGTGTCCACGATGTTCTCGAGATAGATAAACCGCGAGCAGGCGTTGCGGAAGGCCTCCGGGGTCCTGCGCTCGCCGAAGCCATACACAACCAGCCTTTCCTCACGCAGCCGTTGCGCGAGCCGCGTGAAGTCGCTGTCCGACGTAACGAGGCAGAAACCGTCCAGCGTCTTTTTGTGCATCAGATCCATCGCGTCGATCACCAGTGCGATGTCCGCCGCGTTCTTGCCGGTCGTGTTGCTGCGCTGCTGGTGCTGCAGGATCGCGAGCGACTGGACCGCGGCATCCCAACCCGCAAGGCGTTTACCCGAGAAGTCCCCGTAGATACGCCGCACGTTGGCCTCGCCCAGCTTCACGATCTCCTCGAAGATCGCGTGCGCATAGCGGGCGCTGGTGTTGTCTGCATCGATCAGCACCGCGAGGCTCGTCGGTTCTCGGTCTTCCGGCATGTGTACTCCTTGCGGGTGCTCATCGTCCCGCCTCGCTCGCAACCTCAGTTCTCATCGCTTGCGCGGCGCCTTACGTCTCTACCGGAACCGTCGCCATCTTGTCCATGCGCCAGCGCGTTCCCGGAATCGTCCTCGACCGCTACCGGTCTGTTCCTTCGCCGATCTGAAGCCGGACACCGAGTACGAACTGCAGGTCCGAACCAAGACCGACGCGGGCGAAGGCGTGCCCACCTTCCTTACGACCCGCACGAGCGCCGTCGGCTACGCGACCAACGTGATCCCGTTTCGCAGCGCTGGGGCGCTATGCCCTCCGCTCGAGTGCCTGGCCCGCGGCGCGATGCACGGGTGACCGCCTCCGTCGCCCGTCAACCCCATCGCGATTGCGCGGCCCACCGAAAACCCGACTTCTTCGTCCGCTTTCGCGGTAGAACCGCCGCGCCCTTCAACGTACCGCCTTTGCTCGCCAGGCGTGCGACACCGAATACTCTCGCGCGATCCATCGTTCCAGCCCTACAACTCCGTAAATTCTCAGGAAACAGAGCAGGTTGCAGAGTGCCAGAGCGCCCCTCTAGACTTCAACATTGCCCTTAGCCCTACGGGATTCTCGTCGCGTTCGCGAAAGAACTTTCCAAGGGCCGTCACGAGTTCCGGGAATTGCCCGTTGCCCGACGCCTTCCATCGAAGAAGAACCGCATTGCATCCTCGCGGATGAGCGCCATGATTTCGTGCCTTTGGACGGTCTCTTCCGCGTTCTCCAATGCGCTGGACACGACGAATCCGCTGACCGTCTTTCCTTCGACGGCATCCGCCGCTCGATCCGCCGCTTTGCCGTTTGGCTTAGCCGCGGGTAGATGCGCTCGCTTCGGGCCGTCCTCACGGGGCCATGATATCACCCTGTTTCCACGATCCATATGTATGTCGTTCAGGTGCTTTCCACAAAGGTGTGCCGGCTCTACTGCGGTGCCGGTGCGTCGAATTTTGGCAGGAATGACGGGTGCTGTCGCGTCGTGGTCCTCTGCGACAGCAAGACTTCGATCGAGGTCCCCAAGCGGCGGGTGCAATCAACGGTCGATTTCAGGGCGAAAGCAAAGGCCGGCGTACCGCCTTTGATGATCTACCGTTATCGAGGGTATGAGTGACAAGGTTGCGCGTGTCGTTCGAATGGTCCCGGCCTCGACGGTGTCCGGTTCCGGCAACCCGTCAGCGGGAGCCGACGATAGACGCGGGTTTGCATCGTGCCGGGGACCCATGCGGCGCCAGGCGGGAACGGCGAAGCCGAGCGGGCAACGCCAGAGAGCGATCCGCTTTCTCGCCGTGGGAGGGGGCGAAGCGCGGCTGGTGGCGGACGACGAAGAGATTGCCAGAGTCGAGCGCCGGGACGGGCTCCTCGGCGCGATCACCAATCTACGCGACATGCCCGCCGCGGAAGAGTTTTCCGCTACCGCGGGCTCTGGCAGGTGGAGGAGCGCTTTCGGATCACCAGGCACGACCTGCGAGTAGGGCCCATCTGGCACTGGACCCCGGACCGGATCCGCGCACACACACATCGCCATCTTCGTCATGGCCTTCCCTTGCGTGCGCCTTCTCGCCTACCGTGTCGCCATCCAGAAGCGCCGCATGCACCCCGAAGCCATCCGCTTCGCCCTCACCGGGCGGAAGCTCTCGATCCTCCGCTGCAAGCAAAGTGGAAATCGCTACGTCATTCCTTCCGGGCCGACGCCGGACGCCGAATGGATCTAAGCCGCCATGGGTCTGCCTCTGCCGACCACGCCGTACCAGCTGGCTAGAAAACCCGCAAGAACGCCTCCCGGACCGGAGGCACTACCAGTACCGGTGCCCTGGAGACGTACTCACTCGCGAAATGACAATGAGTTAAACAAAGCAGCCGTCGAAGTCAGGGGCAAGCACTCCTGGACTGCCGATGCGACCAAACTCAATACGACGTAGAAAGACACTAACCTGGGAGTTTCATCGATGATGGGATGGTCGAGCACGGCAGTAACGGTCTCCCTTAGCTGCTCCCGGTTGCCTGAGCTTCGTCAGTCTGACAATTCTACGAAGAACGTGGACAACACGCTCGGCCCACAACGGTTTCCAACCCGAACATCCAATGTTTCCAATCGTGAACCGATCGGCGCTGCCACACGGGTAGCACTCCTTCGCCTCACGAGTTGCAGGATTGATCGCAACTCGCTCTCATGCAAAATCCTTTTCATCGGTACACGCTCTACTTTGACCAGCGAAATTCTCTCGACTCTTCTTCCTCCACGAAACAATCCTTGTCCAAATTCTGAACAAGAATAATGAGACTCTTGCAGTCATAGCGCGCAGAAGGCACGATCAGCCCGTCACATCCCAAACAGTTTAAGCCGTCAGATATTTCCTGGGTGCGTGAGTAATCCAGACTTGGATATTTTGCTAGACTTACGCCGAGTCGCTCAAGTTCCTCATAGTCCATCTCTACGACGCGCTTCAGTCGAACTCTTAGCTTCCAATTCAGTGCCTGCCTGTCCGGCCGCTGTTCGAAAAGCGACCAAAACGCTTCGATTTCTGCGCTGGCCCCTTCGGCCACAAGTGATGTATTGAGGACTTCAAACTGACAGTCCAGACTGTTCCGCCGCCCACGCGCACCGCTACTACCCTGGATTGGGCTCCTGCCAACCCCCACACGACTTGATTGACGAAACCGTCGAACGGCCCTTGGCGGCAACTCTCTAGACGATCCAGCAAATTGGGGTCACGCTCCAGCAATTCCGGATCGCCCTAAATTTTACGTGTAGGTAGGGTCAGCCATAGCCTGGATGGCTTCCAAGACTTCTTCGATCCGGCCTTCCTGGATCAAATCGGCAGGTCGAAGACTGTTGAAGTACTTGTGCCTGGAATACAGCCATGCCCGTGCAGTTCTGGGATCGGAATAGAATTCCGACAGTCGCTCCACGACATACCCCAGATCAGCAAGAAGGCATTCCTTGCTCGGCCTGGGATAGGCACGCCCCCGATTCCACCGGGAAACCGTCTCGGGAGTAGTCCCGAGCATATTTGCGACATCCACCGACCGAATTGCGGCTCTGCTCTTCAAGAGCTCGAGTTTTTCCGCCACCACGTTTCTTTCCGCGATTGCACTTGCCATTGCCAGCCTCCCTTTGTTTCGCTTGCTATGCGAGATGGATCACTCAATCGCGCATCGCTCGACGCAGAGGTATCGGCGAATACGAAGCGAACCGGGCCTCTCTTACAAATGTGCCCAATCCTACACGAAGCCGCTCCGGAGCCCTCCTGTTGTGGTTCATCCGCTTAGTCAACTGTCCGTCTTCATCGAATGAAAGCGACTCCGAGAAAACCGCTGCATCCGTCGCAGGGCCAAGTGTTTCCTCGAGAAACCGCTGTGCGCGAATCTGTTCGGGAACGGCACTGAGGCGCAGGATCTCGCTCGAACGTTGTACGAGACAGTGCCGAACCGGATTGTCCACCATGTCTTTCTACCCCTTTGGACAACACGACCTTATTCGACAGCCGAACCGGGATTTCGACCCATGAACTCCAAAGAACGCCATTGCCACCTTTCTCATCAAGTGAATACCCAACGGAGCAACGTAGATTCTTGTAGGCCATGTAAACCCTTGGTTGCCGGAACTCGCGGGCCGCGTCCACGAACTTGCGCTGAAGCCCTCCTTCTGAGTAACTCCGTGGCAAATTCCTCCAACCGCACCGAACGCCAACGCGCTGAGGCCACGTAGCCCTCCCATAATGTCTCCAACGAGCGGAACGCCCAGGCCGTGAAACTCGGCAGCCCCATTCACCAGGTTCCTGACCGCGGCATGGGTTAAGTTGCCGTTTTGGGAATTCTTGAACCATAGCGAGTCGATGGGCAGATCAGTCAGCCTTTCGATAATGGTACGGCGTTCCTCTGCCGTCCGGAATGCTTCTTACGAAACTGCCAGGGAGTAGAAAATTGGCACGTTCCTGGCATCCCCTCTATCGAGATAGTGCCGTAAGTACGCTGTCGATTGCGCGTCGATATCCAACCAGGGACTGTTCGCACGATCGACATAGTGCGTTGGGGCGAGTACGGCGGTGTAGCGCTTCTCCACAATGAACTGCGCCATCGAATGCGCGATGCGACGGGCGTATACATCGTTGAAGTCATCTGGCCGGTGTGGACGATTCAGCGCCCAGGGCAACGCAGACAATCGCTTGTTGAAGCCGCCTATCGACCCCAGTTCCTGTGTTCGTGGATCGAGAATCGCATCTCGGTTTCGCTCAATCATCAAGTCACGCAACTCGGAATGACGTTTCTCATAGACAGGATCGAAGACCATCCCATATAGACCAACCGAATCGGGAGCCACCGCGTCGGCGATTGCTCGATGGTCAACGTGCGATGGGCGGAGATACCACCCCAGCGGCTCAGGTGCGGCCCTGACCATCCGGGGAAACTGTGCCCGTGATGTAGTCATCTAGAGGTCTCCACGTCGCGTCACCATGACGCTTCAGTAGATATTATAATAGACGGTTACATAGAAGTTGTCAATGACGTTCGCGGCGCGAGCGAACGTCATGCGTTGCGTGGCGGACAGGAGGCCCGATGCGAACCGGGACAAGATCGAGGCGGTGCCGGCCAAGACCGACGACCGGACCATCCGCCGAGGTCTCGATCTGCGACGCCTGCCGCTGCTCGCCACCCGTCGCCAACCCCAACGAGGGCGGGCATGTGCTCTGCCGCTTCAGGATGGAGCCCTGGAAACAGCGTGACGACAACGAACCCTGCGCCCGTTCCCGTGCCTGGCGAGACCGCATTCTCGTCAACCAGTTGTCCGGCGTCGCGGTTACTCCGATTGCGGCCCGGGAACCCGCCTGACCGGCGCGTTCGCAGGGCCAGGACAGGGCAATCGGCAAGCCGGTTGAATTGCGCGAACTGGCGCGTCAGGACTTCGAGGAAACGACTGATTTCCTTTGGTCGGAAGCCGGAACAGGCGTGGCGCTCGAATTACTTCATGCGGTAGAACGAGCTCACGGCCATAGCCGAACCGATACCGGTGTCGGTGGGTTGGCGCTGCCGAACCCCGCAAATTGACCATTCCTCGGCACGGCCGGGCAGTACATCGGTCGTCGCATTGCGAAACCGTCGGAGAGATTCGGATGACGGCGGTCGACCCTGGCGCGGCCCACACGAATTGACGCCGGGCGCGGAACCGCGTATTCCGGCTCGGGCCAGCATGCAGTTCGGAGGGAGGTGGCAGAGCCACCGCCCCCGGAATTCTGCCGCACCCGGCGAGACCCATTTCCTGTTCCTCAAGAACGGAGCGACCCATGAACGTCCATGCGATTCCGGCCGGCGAGAATGTGCCGACCGATATCAACGTGCTGATCGAAATTCCCGGTGGCGCCGGCGGCGGCAGCCCTGTGAAATACGAAATTGACAAGGTGTCCGGCGCCGTGGTCGTCGATCGTATCGTGCGGACGCCGATGTTCTACCCGTGCAGCTATGGATTTATCCCGAGTACGCTCCATGATGATGGCGATCCGACAGACGTGCTTGTCCGTACGGATGTGGCGCTGCTGCCCGGTGTGCTGATCCGGTGTCGCCCGATCGGCGTTCTCAACATGGAGGACGAGGCCGGCATCGACGACAAGATCGTGGCCGTCCCCATCGACAAGGTGGATCCCTTCCAGAGCGGCATCCGGGACGTGTCGGATCTCCAGGAGGTGGAGCGCGCCCGGATCAAGCATTTCTTCGAGCGCTACAAGGATCTCGAGCCCGACAAATGGGTCCGCGTTTCCGACTGGAAGGGACGCGAGGAGGCGGAGGCCATCATTCTTCGTTCCGTTGAGGCTGCGAAATAGAGTTTCGGCGGGGACGGACCGACTGCGGCCGGCGCCAATGTCGGACAAGGCCGAGGGTATTGCGCGGTTGCTGGAAATCATGGCGCGCCTCCGTGATCCGGAGGGCGGCTGCCCATGGGACATTCGCCAGAATTTCGAGACCATCGCCCCCTACACGGTAGAGGAGGCCTATGAGGTTGCGGACGCCATTCGCCGCGGCGACATGGAGGCGCTCCGCTCGGAACTCGGGGACTTGCTCCTGCAGGTCGTGTATCACGCGCAGATGGCGCAAGAGAAGCGCGCGTTCGATTTTGGTGATGTCGTGGAGGCCATTTCGGAGAAGATGGTGCGGCGCCACCCGCATGTGTTCGGCAATGCCGAAAAAGGCAAGTCTTTTGGTGCCGTGGAATGGGACCGCGAGAAGGCGAAGGAGTCCGGTGGCGCTCCGAGGAGCGCGCTGGATGGCGCGGCGAGCCCGGCGGCGCCGCTAGCCCGGGCCATCACACTTGGGCAGCGGGCCGCCCGGGTTGGGTTCGACTGGGAGGACGCGGAAGGTACCTACCGCAAGATCGCCGAGGAGATCTGCGAATTGCGCCAGGCCGAAGATGCCGCGGGCCGCCGGGAGGAGCTCGGAGATCTGCTCTTCGCCGTGGTCAGCCTGGCCCGGCATCTCGGGATCGACCCGGAAATGGCGCTTCACCGCGCCAACGGAAAATTCGAGGAGCGCTTCCGTCGGATGGAGCGGATTCTGGCCGAGCGCGGTGAGAACGCCGCTGCTCTCACCCTGGAAGAGCTGGAAGAAACCTGGACGGAAGCGAAGCGGCTGACCGGACCTAACCCTTCCACTTGATGGAGCAACCCATCGAGGGAATCTGGTCCTTCGGCCCGTGCCCCGTCTTTGCAATCTGAAGCATGGCATCGACCAGTTCGCGGCGCATGCCATCGGGCCGGTTCTGCCGGCCTGCGGCGTCGAGGCGGCCGCGGTACTGCAGGCCGAGATCGCCGTCGAAGCCGAAGAAGTCCGGTGTGCAGGCCGCGTCATAGGCACGGGCGACTGCCTGGCTCTCGTCATGCAGGTACGGAAAAGGAAACCCGTGGCGTTCGGCAAAGAGTTGCATCTTGTCGAAGGAGTCGTCCGGGTAGTTCTCGGCATCATTGGCGCAGATGGCGGTGACGCCGATTCCCGCGTCGATCAACTCCTGCGCGTCAGGGACCAGCCTGTCCACCACGCTCGTGACATAGGGGCAGTGGTTGCAGATGAACATCACCAGCGTGGCGTTTCCCCCGGCGATACCTTCGAGAGCGTAGTTCCGGCCGTCCACGCCGGGCAGGTCAAAGGCGGGCGCCTTCCAACCGAAGTCGCAGACAGGTGGCGAGGCGGCCATGATCGAATCTCCTTTGCGCGCGGGCTGCAAGCCCAAGAACATTGCGGGCTGCATTGTAGCCTGCCCCTCGCCGCTCGGCAGCGGGAGTAGAGCGGGCAGGGGATGGAAGGGTGGGTTCAGCCGCTGCCGGCAGGCCGCGGAGGGGCGGCGGCCCCTCCGCGGGTTCGTTATCAGGCCGTGATCTTTTCGACCCGGTCGATGGCGATCTTGCGCGGCTTCAGGGCTTCGGGGACCTCGCGGACGAGGACCACATGGAGCAGCCCGTTCTCCATGGATGCGCTTACAACCTTGACGTTGGCGTCAAGCTCGAAGCGCTTCTGGAACGAGCGCTCGGCAATCCCCCGGTAGAGGAACTCCCGGCCCTCCTTTGCCGCGCCTTCGCGGGACGCGGAGATGCTCAACTGGCCATCGCGGGTCTCGATATCGATATCGTCCTCGCTGAAACCGGCCACGGCGAGAGTGATGCGGTAGGCATCCTCGCCGGTCTTCTCCACGTTGAAAGGCGGGTAGGCAGTCGCCGCGGCGTCCGTGCGTGCCATCGTGTTCAGCGTGGCCGCCAGACGGTCGAATCCGACCGAAGCCCGGTAGAGCGGTGAGAGATCAAAGGCTCGCATGTTCATGGCATATCCTCCTCTTGAAGCGATACTCCCGCTCCGAAGGCTCCCAAACTGGACACCCGCGGCGAGATCTCTTGCCGGGCTCGATCTCGACCCCCGGCACCCAGATAATTGGAACAAATTCGCTCCGATGCAAGGGGCAGGAATCCTGATCTCGTATTTTCGGTTGAAGCTCGGACAACCTGCCTCCTCCGGCGCCCTGGGGCGCGCGCCTATGGTCAAGAAACACCTGCCTGGCAAACTTCCGGAGTCCGGGACACGGTGCGTCACGCGGCCGGGATCCCGAGACCCGGGCCTTGCTACACGCGTGCAGGAACGGCGCAGCAGGATTTCACCAGGCATGGGATAAAGAGGGACTTCGGCAGGGCGAGCTGAGTTGTCTCCCAATTCAGGCATGGGCTTCGCCAACCGCCTGTGCGGTCCTCATCGGCTTGTTTGACTTCAAGATCGATCGGAGTGGTCAAGGGAAAACGTGCTGCAACGCACCGCAGGTCATGCGGCCGATCGCCACTATCGGTGTTCTATTTGTGGAAGGGATAGTGCCCGCATCCTGCTGGACCGCGTCGAGAACCGCAGGCCGCGGCCTGGGTCAACATGGCGGACGTGGCGAGGGAGGGCGGGGATGGTTTGGTGGCCGGCGCTCGGTTTCCACCACTTGTCCGCGGAGGGGCAGATGCCCCTCCGCGGGTTGGCAATCAGGCCGCAATGGACTCGACGCGGTCGATAGCGATCTTGCGCGGCTTCAGGGCTTCCGGGACCTCGCGGACGAGATCCACATGGAGCAGCCCGTTCTCCATGGATGCGCACACGACCTTTACGTTTGCATCCAGCTCGAAGCGCTTCTGAAACGAACGCTCTGCGATACCCCGGTAGAGGAACTCCCGGTCCTCCTTCGCAGCGCTTTCGCGCGACGCGGAGATGGTCATCTGGCCCTCGCGGGTCTCGATATCGATATCGTCCTCGCTGAAGCCGGCCGCCGCGACGGTGATGCGGTAGGCATCCTCGCCAGTCTTCTCCACGTTGAAGGGCGGGTAGCTAGGGGCCGCGGTTTCCCCACGGGACATCGTGTTCAGGGTGCTCGCCAGCCGGTCGAATCCGACCGAAGCGCGGTAGAGAGGCGAGAGATCAAAGGCTCGCATGTTCATGGCATATCCTCCTGTTGAAGCGATACTCCCGCTCCGAAGGCTCCCCATTAGGACACCCCCGGCGGGATTTTCTGCCGGGTTCGTTCTCGACCCCCGGCACCTATTTAGTTGGAACGGATTCGGTCCGATGCAAGGGGTCAGCGCAACTAGTCCGGTTTCGCCAACCCAGTCCGGGGGACGGTCGCACACTTGCATTCAAGGCGCCCCCCGCAACTTCCGAGAGCCCAGCAGGCTCTCCGTGCAATTGGTTTCCGTCTGGACCTGCAGCCTGCGGGGCGGCCGCAATTCGGCAGCAAGATTCTGTCGATCGAATGGACCGGCGTCGTTCCCCGGGCAGTGCGATTGCTGGGTTGAAACCCGGCAATCGCCGGAATTAGTGGCTCTCCAAACCGGCACTCCTCGCAGATCGGGAGGGACTCACGCTCGGGCCCGTGCCCGAACTCCGCTGTTCGCGGTTGCCCGGTCGCTCTGGATTGGTGTTCGTCCGTCTCGAGCCCGAGAGCCGGAGTTCCGGCGCATGACGCCCGTGCATTCGCTAGGCCGCCATCGACGGAACCGGCCTGTCCAAAATGCAGCGAGACATGCGCTGTACCAGGAACAGCCGTCGTCTTCTTGTGTTCCGGGTACCGGAACGCGTCGAAGAAGCCCGGAATCGACCGCCGCAGCTGCAAGTCATGGAAACTCTCCAGGAGCAGCAATGCCACCGGGTCGATCAAGCGCGCCTGCGGTGTCGACAGGGTCCTGTCTTCTGTCAAGGCGGACGAGGAAAGGTGGCTCATAGGTGCCAATCGCGCGCGCGAGAACACCTCGTGCGGTCTGACCGACTGCTCCTCGCCTCTGCGTGCTCGGACCAGCCCGTTTCCGTGGATACCGGAACAGGCGGGCCAACGTGGGAGAAACCTCAGGAGGAGAAGAAGTGCGGTTTCAGATCGATCAGTGTCGGTCCTTTCGCGCGCAGAGCCTCGGCCACGGCGGCTTCAAGTTCATCCAGGGATTCCGGCCGTGCGGCACGGGCGCGGAACGAGTTTGCCAGTTGCACAAAGTCCGGATTCATCGGCTCAACGGCAATGGGCTCCATCTGCCGGCGGATCATGTCTTTCTCGATGGCGTGCAGCTTCTCGTTGTTCCAGACCAGGACCGGAATTGGTAGCTCAAGTTCGCGGGCTGTTCCAATTTCGGCCAAGGTGTATTGCAGGCCGTAATCGCCAATCATCACGGCAACCGGCCGCTCGCCGCAGGCCAGCTTCGCCCCGATACCGGCCGGCAGGGCATATCCGAGCGTTCCAAATCCCATCGGGTGCAGCCAGGAGCGCGGCTGGCTGACCGGAAAGACCTCGTTGGCGAGATAGGCCATCTCGGTCATGTCGGCGGCAATGATGGTGTCTGCAGGCAGAACATGGCGCAGACTCGCGAGGAGATCCTTCATGCCGGGGCGCTCGTCATGCGCTTCCCGATGAGCCGCCAACCGTGCATCCGCGACTTCGTCGGCTGAGAATTTGGGGTCTTGCGCGGAGATCCGTTCCACGAGGGCGTCGAGGGTCGCACCCGCATCGCCCAGCAGAGCCGCGTCGGCGCAGCAGTTTGTCACCAGGGCTTGCGGGTCGACGTCGATCCGGATCACCGGGCCGGCAAACAGCGGTCCATCCGGCCCGAAATCCGTCCTGGAGAGCTCGCTGCCGACGACGATCGTGAGATCGCAGCCCCGAAGAAAATCGCGAATGGCCCTGCGCGGAAGGGCGCAGCCGAGCGCGAGCGGATGCCTCTCGTCGACGACACCCTTGCCGGCGACGGTGCTGGCAAACACGCCGCCCGAGCGGTTCAGGAACCGCTCCATGGCTTGCGAACAGTCGGCGGCACCACCACCGGCGATTACGACAGGGCGCCAGGCTTGCTCGATCAACGCGGCGGCAGATTGCAACGCGCCATCCGGGGGCACCGGCCGCGACGGAATCGCGGGGAAGGAGAGCAAGGCGGGGTCCGGCGTCGCCAGCCGGTCAAAGGCAAGCTGAAGGTGCACCGGCCGCGGGCGCTGAGCCCAAAACATCGTGAACGATCGTGCCAGCAGTTCCCCGACCTCGGCGGCGTCCTCAATGGTGAAGCTGAGTGCTCCAAAACTGCGAACCGCTCCTGCCTGATCCAGCATGTCGTGGGACTTGCCGCGCCCCTTGCCGACATCGCGTCGCGACAGAACAGTGGAGATGACGAGGATCGGAACCGAATCGGAATGGGCCTCCCCGAGGGCGGTCAGCACGTTGGTCAGTCCCGGACCGGAAACGACAACGCACACGCCGGGCTGGCCAGAGGCACGTGCAAAGCCGTCGGCCATGAATCCGGCGCTTTGTTCATGCCGCGGCAGGACCACCCGGATGCCGGCTTCGGCCAGTCCGCGGAACAATTCCGAATTGTGCACACCGGGGATCGCGAACACCCGGTCTACTCCGTAGCCCGCCAGACCGGTTGCGAGGTGCCTGGCGAGCGTTCCGGTCACCGTGCGACCACCGTGGAATGGCGACAGGATCCGATACAAGCGCGGATCGCTGTGGATGGCGGCCATGGCCGGCGTGTTCTTGGCTCACCCCGGGGCCGTACGCCGCGCCGGAGGGACGATGGGCTCTCCGTCGGAAGTCCGAAGGGCCGCTTGAACGAGGCGACCGCCTGGCGAGTCATGATTCGGGATGGATCTGCAGCGCGCCCCCGCAGGAATCCGCAGTGCTCGCCGTCCCCGTCCGATCTGCAGAGCGCGCGCATTCGCAGTTCACCCCGCGGGTTCAGCGTGAACCGGAATCAATCGTGTCACGGCAGCGGTCCCTCGCCCGCTCCGGCCTGGTGGACCGCCTCCGGCCGATCGCCCACAACCGTGACACGAAGCAGGCGCCGACGCAGCTTCGGGTCGAAGGCCGTGCGCATATGGGCGCTGCAGCGGTTGTCCCACATGATGACATCGCCATCAGACCACTCGTGGCTCCAGACCATCTCCGGGCGCGTCATGTGTCGCCACAGTTCTTCGAGCAACCGGTCGCTCTCTTCGACGCTGTAGCCCTCAATATGGCCATAGCCGTTCCGGCCAAGAAAGAGGGCGGTTCGGCCCGTCTCCGGATGTCGACGCAGCACGGGATGGCGCGCTCCGGGACCCTGTGACCGGTCGCTCACCGCCGTGTAGCCGCCGCGCACTTCTCCCATCGCGGTATAGGCCGCGTCATGGATTGATCGGCGGCCGTGCACTGCCCGTTCAAGATTTGCTGGCAGCGTCTCATAGGCGCGGTAGAGGTTGGTGAAGCAGATTCGGCCGACGCCCGAGGGGACTTCCACGGCGTGGGCGATCGATGCCGCGGCCGGGCGCTCGAACATCGACATGTCCGTATGCCAAGTGCACTCGTCTGACGGCCTTGCGCCCTCCGGGACGGCGTCCTCCGGCTGATTGGAGATGATCTCGATCTCCGCTGGCGTGTCCGCTGGCTTGGCGCCATAGGCGACGCCCTCGGTCGCATGCAGCGGTCCAAACTGCTTGCCGAAGGCGATCAGTTCGGCCGCCGAGAGTTGCTGACCGCGGAAAAGCAGCACGATGTGCTGGTTAAACGCCGCGGTGACCGCGTCCAGGACAGGCGGGGGCAAGGGGGCCCGCAGATCGAGGCTGACGATCTCGGCCCCGAGTGCGCCGCCGCTCGGTCTGATTGCAACCGGTTCCGGGTTCATTTTAGGCATCCTTGACCGTAACGCGGCGCAACAGGCGCCGGGTGGATGGATCGAACGAGCCGCGCGCATGGGCGACGCAGCGATTGTCCCAGATGATCAGGTCTCCGGTCTGCCATTCCTGCGCCCAGATGAACTCCGGCCGGGTCATGTGCGCCCAAAGCGCGTCCAGCAGGTCGTCGCTTTCCTGGACCGTGAGGCCTTCGATGTAGCCGGTGCCCATGCGGCCGAGATACAGCGCCTTCCGTCCGGTTGCCGGATGGGATTTCACGATCGGGTGGCGTGCGCCAGGCGACTGGGACTTGTCGGCGGCCTCCTCGTATCCCGGCCGTATGCCTCCCGTCGCCAAATGGGACGCATCGTGGATCGACCGCCGCGCCTCCACGATCTGGCGCAGTTCATCGGAGAGAGTCTCGTAGGCCTGGTAGAGATTGGTAAACAGGGTATTTCCCCCCGATGGCGGTATCTCATCGCCAAGGAGAAAGGTCGCCGTGGCGGGCACCTCGAACATCGACATGTCCGTGTGCCAGGTGGCCTCGCCGGCGCCCAGGGCGCCGATCGCCTTGCCGTCCCTGACGATGTTGGAAATGAGCTCCACCGCGGAATGCAGCTCCTCCGGCTTGCCACCATATTCCGCTCCCTCGGCGCTGTGCAGCTTGCCGAAGCGCATCGCAAACGCCACGAGCACATCATCCGTGATGTTCTGTTCGCGGAATCGAAGCACCAGGTGCCTGTGCCACGCATCCAGGATCATGCCGAAGGTCTCATCGGAGAGCGGCTCTTTCAGGTCTATTCCCCGAATTTCGGCCCCCAGGGCCTTTCCCGAGGGGGCAATGTCCAGACCGTTGGTGCCTGTCGCCATGTCGATGTTCTCCTCCTACTTCAGGAATGGGTCATGCGCCGCGGCGCCGCGCTTGCCGGCCCGGGCGCGCTGCACCTCTGCCAGGATGATCAAGACGAGGGACAACGTGACAAGCAGGGCTGCGACCGCGGCCGTGGTCGGGTCGATATCTTCACGAATGCCTTCCCAAATGCGTTTCGGCAGGGTCTTGATTCGGACGCCGCTGAGGAAAATCGCGATGACCACCTCATCAAAGGAAGCAAGGAACGCGAAGAATGCGGCGGTAATGACGGCGGGACGGATCAGCGGCAGCGTGACTCTTCTGAACGTTGTGAACTTGGTCGCGCCGAGCGTCCAGGCGGCCTGTTCCAGGGCCGGGTCGACGCGTTCGAGCGCCGAGGCGACGACCACGATAACGAAGGGGACTGCGAGCGTGAGGTGGGCGAGCGCGAGGGCCGTGCGTGTCCCAACCAGGCCGTAGGATGCGAACAGATAGTAGAGCGCAACGGCGGAGATGATGGTCGGCACGATGATGGGGGAAAGCAGCAGGCCCAGCACCGCTTTCTTTGCGGGAAACGAGCCTCGCACCAGGGCAATGGCTGCCGCGGTTCCGATCACGGTACCGAGGATCATCACGACAAAGCCAATCTGGAAGCTGATGATGGTCGGCCGGACCCAGTCTCTGCGCGAGAAGTAATTCTCGTACCACCGGGTGGAAAACTCCGGGGGCGGAAATTGCAGGTAGGACGCACTGCTGAATGACAGGGGATAGAGGATCAGGATGGGGAAGATCATCAGCAGAATGGTCGTCCACGTGACGATCTTTGCGAAAGGAAAAGTGCGGGGTGGCCGCTGTTGGGGTCTGCCGCGAAGCGAAGCGGGGAGAAGTCGCTTCATCCCGTCCGCGATCGCTTCCATGAGGACAGAGCCGTGCGATGCGAGTGACATGAGTCGAACCCAGGTCCGGCCGGACAGCGTCGATTCGCCAACGTTGGATGCCAGGACGCGGTTGTACAGGATGACCAGCACCAGAGTCGCCACCAGGAGAATGACCGACATGGCCGCGGCCAACGGCCAGTTGTTGAGCCGGTTGACCTGGCGCTCGATCAGCATGACAAAGGTCGTATCGCCGAGCCCACCGAGAATTGCGGGTGTGACGAAGAAGCCGATCGAGAGAATGAAGACGAGCAGTGATCCGGCGACGACTCCTGGCAGGCTCAGGGGCAGAAAGACGAAAAAGAAGGCCCTGGTGCGGCTTGCGCCGAGGCTCCAGGCGGCGGACAGCAGGCTCAGGTCGATTCGCCGCATCACGGCAAAAAGGGGCAGGACCATGAATGGCAGCATGATATGGACCATGCCGACATAGACGCTGAATCGCGTGTAGAGGAGGCTGAGCGGTGCTTCAATGACACCGAGAGAGATCAATGCCTCGTTGACCAGGCCTTTCCGGCCGAGGATGACCAGCCAGGCATAGGTGCGCACCAGGAGACTGGTCCACAACGGCAGCACGATCAGCAAGGCGATGACGCGCTGTACCCGGTTGGTGGAAAGCAGCATGACATAGGCGATCGGAAACCCGAGCAGGAGGCAGATCGCGGTCACCACAAGGGACAGGACGAGGGTCCTGAGCAGCACCTGCATCAGGACGGCATCCTCGAAGACGTCGACGTAATATTGCAGCGAGAACTCGGATCGGCCCACGCTTTCAAACAGGACGCCCAGCAGCGGGACGATGAACACGCCCAGGTAGAGAATGAGCGCGGGGGCCAGGAGCAGGGGTATCAGCGACGGCCTCGGCCTGTCCCCGGACGCTGCGGAGCCGATCGAGCTAGTTGAGCCCTGCGATGTTCCGGATGCCGACAACGTGAATCAATCCCCGTATTTGCACTCTGTCGGCGCGCACTACGCCTGAGTCAACCTGATCGCGGTTGAGCGCATCAAGCCACGGTGCCCACGAATGCCGGTGGCCGGGACTGCTTCGGAACCGCTGGGATCACGGGCAGACGCAAGGGCGTGAAGGATCATGTTCGTCCCAAAATACCCACATGCCGCAGGAGATCTGACGCAGTCTGGCGGTGGCATTCAGCCGGCACCGCACATCCCTTGCCGCTGCAGCATTTTCTCGAACCGGCTTTCGCCAACTCGATCCGGCCGACGTCGCCCGACCCGGTCCCACCGAATTCTGCCGAGCTTCAAGCCAAGCCGCTTCCGGCATTTGCCCGGGGGCGGTACAGCAAGTCCCGGAAGGGCAGCGCCGACAAGGCTGCGCAGGCGCGCGTGGATCCGGGCTGTGCCAGCCGGCAAGAGGCCCGAGCCCCGGTGAAGCGGGGCACGAGCCGTCTTGCCGGTGCGATGATTACTCGAGGGACCAGCGGTTCCACAGTTCCTCGTTCTTCTCGATCATGCTCACGCCGTCGGCATCTGAGCTCGCCCAGAAATCGGCGCTGAGGAATACCTGCGTCTCCAGGTTTGCCGGGAAGGAGGGAAGCGATTCCCCCCGCTCCTTCGTCAAGTGGTCGAATGCCCTGAGATTCACCGGGCCGAGAAGCTGCAACTTGACCAGATTGGCCTGGATTTCCGGCCGTGTCGCGAATTCGATGAACTTCATCGCATTCTCGTAGTTCGGCGCGTTCTTCGGAATGATCCAGTAGTCGTACTGAATCAGCCCCTGGTTCCAGGAGTAGTCGACCGGGTCTCCCTCAGCCTTGCGCTTGGCCGTACGTCCCAGGGTTGCCGCGCCGACCACCGCTTCGCCATCCCCCAGCATCTGCGGTGCCATGGCCGAACTCGTGGTGAACTTTGCGACATGCGGACGAATCTTGCTGAGACTCGCATAGGCGCGCTCCATGTCCAGCGGATAGAGATCCTCGGGGGCCACGCCATCGGCCATCAGGGCATATTCGAGGGGCGGGATCACCCAGTTGCCGGCATCGATCGTGCGCGGTCCGGGAAACTTCTCGACATCCCAAACGTCCTGCCAGCTATCCGGCGTCTCGGGACCCGGAAAAGCGTCCGTGTTGTATGCGATAACCTTGGTGTAGAAGAAGTTGCCGATTCCGTACGGATGCACGACCTCGGGTACGATGTCGTCCATCATTCCCTGGAAGTAGTTGTCGTAGTCAATCTTCTCGACCAAGCCTTCCCGGGCCAGCACCAGGAGGTCCCCAGGCACCATGCCGGAGACGTCCCACTCGGTATTGCCGCTTTCCACCATGGTTTTCACCTTGGCAAAGGAGGGGCCCGTGGCTTCGATGATCTCGATGCCCGTTGCTTCCATGAAGGGCTCGTAAATGGCCTTGCGTGAATCGTCCTGGAACGTTCCGCCCCAGTTTGCGACCACGACGTGTCCCTGGGCAACCGCCAAAGTGGCTCCTGCCATGACAAGGAACGCAGCCGCGAGCGCTGCTAACGCGATTTGAACTCGTTTCATTCCATCCTCCATTATTGTTTGCCAACTCACTCGAGTTGACTTTGCGAGACCTGTTTCCGCCTGCGAATCGCTGGGCCGTGGCACGCCAATTCGCGGCACGGCCCTGCCTGGGTCCCGGCGGCAGAGGTCCAGGCTCCGGGCAAGCTTAGCCCCAGAGAGCTTTGTCTCCTTGGCCATGTCGACGAGTCGGCCGATATCGGCTTCTTCGGCCTGATGGCGCTTCCGGCCGCGACCGCATCCATGCGGTGCCTCCATATGCGCCGTCCAGTCCGGTTTCCAGCGACGATTGCCGCAGGGGGGGGCTGCCGGTCAGTCGAATGACGCATGCTGGCTAGGCTTACCTGCACTGGAACAGCCTGCCAGCGAGACGGGAATCCAGAGACCGCCGAAGGTTCCGTCCGTGTCTGTCTGGCTTCGTCAAGAGCGGAGCGCTATCCGCACCCCACCGCGGCACATCGGCCCGTATGAACCAGTTCTCGTTTCGATCGAGCATCATTGCGTCAACATTTCGGTCCGAAAGGCCCGGCGCCCGATGCGCCAAAGCGGTGGGAAGGGCGACGAAAAATGCCTTTCCGTCAAAGGCCCGATTGTAACGAATGCATGTCCGTCGTCCAGTGGATGTCCGTGAGATCCTGCTCGCCGCGAAACTATCGGTGCTTCCAGCCCATGCGAGGAGCGTTTCGAACATGGTTCATCGAGGGAATTATCGGCCGCGATGCAAGGCATGCGCCGGCTGGCCCGAACCCGTTTCCGGACACGCCCTCCAGCCTCCCCGGCCTGCGGACCCAAGTGCGCCGTGGAAAGGCGCGTTTTCCTGGTGGGTGCGAATCCCACCCAGCAACTGTCCTTCCGGCTGGTAGCGGCCGGAGCGGTTCGTGGAGGTAACGACATGGACTGAAGCACTCCGGAGAGAAGGGCTGCGTTGAGCAGCTCAGCGACCATGCAGGCCGGAGCGTGAAGCGAACGCCGAGCAGGCCTCGAAACAGGCAACGCGGGGGCCGACCCTCCTTGGGTTAGGGGAAGGCCGATGGCGGTTTGGGAAGAGAAGCGACACATGCACCAGACCGCGCCCGCCGGGGTAGTGGCGCCAGCATGCATGGAAGATGGAAGACGCGGCAACACGGGAAGCCCTGTCGGTGATGTGCACGCATCAACCGGACCCCCGTGAGGGGCAGGCTGGGCCGGCAGGGTGGCGGAGGGGTCCGTACTACTGGCGACGCCGAGTAATACCGGTCGAGGAAAGGGACCCCAGGTGAGGAAGGATGTTGAAGGGCGACAGGTATCGGGAGTGGCATGGCCTATTACCCCGGAGAATGCCGGAGAGCCTGGACGCATCACATGCGGAAGTGAAGGGCGGGTCCCCGGCGGCGGTGGTTTCTCCGGCGTCCGAGGTCTCGGACCATCAAGGCGTCGACAGGCTTGCTGGCAGGCGAGGCCGCAGCCACAGTCAAGGCGGGAGCCGTGCAGCTCCTCGCGGCCGAACCCATGCGGCCAAGACCCTTGCTGGAACTCGTCGCCCGTGTGCGAAGTGCATGATCCCACTGGAGAGCCCGGTGCCGGAAATCGGCACGCCGGGTTCGGGGAGCGGGGGACTGGAAACGTAGCCAAGGGAGCCGGACTGAGGCCCGTCGCGAAAGCGCCGGAACTGCCACCGGACCCTACCGCGGGCGCGCCAGCCCCCGACTCTACCGATCACGGTGCAGGATCCCGCAATTGGAACTCGGTTGCGGCAATCGATGGCGGACCAGAGCGCCGATCCCGATTGCCGTGATGTCAAGCCTCGCACCGCGTGCGTCTCCCCGATGTCCTTCCACCGGAAGAGACGCGCAGCAGGATCGCGGCAACCCACGGATGGCCGGAATTGCCGGCAGTCATGTCGCGATCCGACAGCGGCCCGCCGCTCCTGCAACCTGACGGCGCTGACACGTCTCAAGGGGAGGGGCCGGAATCGCTACTGTGTTGCTCCGTCGGTTTGCAGCACGACCGTGTCCCGGATTGACCATCCCAGCCGAACACTCTCGCCCGGGCCATGGCCGTTGCCGGATCGCATGGTCAGACTGCTGGCTGATACTGTGTTCGGGCCCGCAACCTCGACAAAGTACTTTGTGACTCCACCGGTGAGGATCCGGTCGCGGACCACGCCCTCAATCACGTTCTGGTCGTTGACGGTGTCACCGGTAATCGCGATCGATTCCGGACGCACCAGGAACGAGACACTCTGGCCGGGCTGGACGGCGAAGCGCAGGGGGGCTTCAATCCTGGAACTCCCTTGAAAGTCCAGTTGGACGCGCTGGCCGTCCGAGGAGTGAACCGTTCCGTTGAGTATGTTGGATTCGCCGAGAAAGGACGCGGCGAACCTCGATCGGGGTGAGAAATACATCTCTTCCGGCGAGCCAACCTGTTCAATCAGGCCCTCATTGAACAGGCAAATCTTGTCGGACATGACCATGGCTTCTTCCTGATCATGGGTGACGTAGAGCACCGTTATGCCGAGCTGCCTGTGCAATCCCTTGATTTCGAGCTGCATTTGTTCGCGCAGCTTCTTGTCGAGGGCGCCGAGGGGCTCATCCATCAGGATGATCGAGGGCTCGTAGACAATGCAGCGCGCCAATGCGATTCGCTGCTGCTGGCCGCCGGAGAGTTCTGAGGTCAGGCGCGCCCCGACATCGGGAAGCTGGACGGTTTCCAGCGCCTGCTGGACTTTCCTGGCGATGTCCGAACCGGCCACACGGCGCATGCGCAATGGGAAGGCGATGTTCTCGAACACGGTCAAGTGAGGAAAGAGGGCATAGTTCTGGAACACCATGCCAATATCGCGCTTGTGGCTTTGCAAGTACGTGCACAGGCGTCCGTCAATTCGGACGTTGCCGCTATCTGGCCAGGTAAGACCGGCCACCATCATCAGCAGGGTTGTCTTGCCTGATCCGGAGGGGCCAAGCAGGGTGACGAATTCGCCTTCGCGCACATCCAGGCTGACACGGGCGACGGCGGTAACCGGACCATAGGTCTTGCGCAATTCGGAAATGGCCAGCTTATGGCTTGAAACTTGCGTGTTCATTCCCGAAATCCATGTTGCATGCAGTGCATGTCCCATGGTAGTCGGCGAATTGCCTGTCAGGCAACCGGGAACACCCGTGATGATGTCAAACCGAATTCTGGCGCAAGACCCTGACGGCCTGCCTCCCACTCCCTCTGGGCGGCACGGGGCGGGTTCGCGTGAGATGCTTTCCCGGTTGCTTCGGGTGTGAGAGCCAGCCGCCGAAGGGCTTCGTCTACCCGATTTCTGACTGCACAAACGCTCGCGCGACGAGAGCCTGGCCCGAGCGGCGCTAAAGCGGCAGGCCCCGCCGCGCATCTAGGGAAGCAGTTCCCGAACCGCCGCGCTGCTTCCGAGCGGCACCAGGGGAAGCACGAGGCAACAAATCGATTCGCGGAGAACCGAGCACGGGCGGGGTCATTCACTCGGCCCGCAGTGTCGGCGGCAGCGCGGGCTCATCCGTTCCCGCCGCGCAGCTGGGCATGCCGCCCCGGTTCCCTGGACGGTAGACAGGTCGGTGCACACATCGCCGCTCCACAAGGCGGTCCGCAGTCATGACGGCACGGCGCGTGCGATGTTCGACACGGAATTCGACACGGCGAGCGCTTGCGGCGCGTAGCGCTTCGCGCTACACCAAGTAATGAGGGTAAGGCACAAAGGTCTGCGGGCGCTGCACGAGCGGGATGATCCCGCGCGGCTGCCCGCCGGTCTGGTGCCTCGGTTGCGGCGCATCCTGTTCCGGCTGCAAGAGGCGGCGCATCCGGGCAGTGCCGACGGGCCCGGCTTCCGGCTGCATCCCCTGAAGGGCGACCGCGCGGGCCAGTGGAGCGTTCGCGTCTCCGGCAACTGGCGCGTGGTGTTCCGCTTCGAGGACGGCGAGGCTGTGGATGTGGATCTGATTGATTTTCACTGACCGGAAAGGAGCGCTGACCATGAACGATATCGCGAGAGATCGTGTTGGCCCGATGCTGAACCCGCCGCACCTGGGCGAACTCATCCGCGAGAGCATGGACGAAATGGGCTGGAACGTGACCGAGACGGCGACGCGGCTTGGCTGCGAGCGCGGAACCCTGTCGCGCCTGTTGAACGGCAAGGCGGGCGTGTCGGCGAACATGGCGCTGGCGCTGGAGGATATCGGCTGGGGCACCGCCGATCACTGGATGCGGATGCAGGCGAGCTACGAGCTTGCACAGGCGCGCCGGGACCGGGCCGCCGCCGAACGGCACGCGGTTGCATTGCACGCATGATCCGGCCTCGCGCTCGCGCTGCCGGACAGGTGACCGTCCCGGATGCCATCGTTCGTCCGCATGCGCCGCGATCGGCCAAAGGCAGGGTGTCCCTTTCAGGGCACAAATCTGGCGGAGCCGACTGATGCGCCCGTCGTGGAATGAGGCTCGCACCGCTGCCGCCGTGTTTGCCGACGAAAGGATGGACGCGGCCGACGAGAAGGGCGAGACGATGAGTTTCTGTAACGCCGTCTTCGCCGCCTTCGGCGTCTGCGTCCAGCGCAACGGCCGGAAGGTCTACGTCGTCCAGTCCTGGTGACCCACCGGCCGCCGCCGGGTGACGCTCGGACCACGACAGATTGTGCGGGTTCGGCTGAACCACTGGAGGAGTCTCTCCGCCCTCGCACTGCCGCAGGGCCCCGTCCTCGTTGCCGCGTCTGCAGGCTGTGCCGTTTGACAGCTGGCGTGGTCCGCTTGCGTGCTTTGGCCGGGGCCGAAACAGCATGCGCCTTCGCCATCTGCGTGGCCTCCGAATTCGGATTCGGCAGGAGACCGGCGGGGAACTGACCACCCTTGCCAGGGCCGCCTCGGCATCCCCGGACGCGAGGCGGTACCGGCGATGCCGGCGACAGGGGCACCGGGTAATCACGGGTTCTCTGCCGACACTTTGACGATCAAGGACTTCACGGTTTCCACCACGGGCGAAAAGGGCCGGGATCGATAGTTGAGATAGAACGGCATCGGGTCGAACGCCCGTTCGGTCCGGACGATGGCGAGGCGACCTTCGGCAAGTTGCTGGGGAATGGCCCGCGGCGGAATGGCCGCAATGCCAAGGCTGTTCTCCGCCAGCCAGATCATGGTCGACATGGAGTTCGTGGTGTTGCGGACGACACGCTCCTTGAAACCGTCGCCGAAATACCGGTCAAGCCACAACGCTGGTGGGCTCATGGGGAGATAGCTGATTTGCGGCAAGGTGATCAATTCCTGCAGCGAATGCACATGGGAGCGGTCGAAGATGCTTGGGCTCGCCACCCACTCCATCTCGAACAGCCCGATGATGCTGTTTTCGATGTCGGTGTCGTCGCACGGGCTGATCGAGATGCTCATAGAGAGCGACCCGTTCTTCAGCAGGGAGTGCAGCGCCATTGTGCTTTCCATCGCAATCTCGAGGTCGATGCCGGGATACTGGTCCTGCATGCGGCCCATGAGAATTGGGAGCCATGTGCGGGCGATCGTGTCCACCACGCCGATTCGCACGGTGCCAAAGGGATCTGCAGAGCCGGAGAACCGGGCCGAGATCTTGTCCAGGCCGTCGAGCACCGTTTCGCACAGGCGCAGGGCCTCGTGCCCCTCGGGCGTCAGCTCCACCGATCGTTGACCACGGGAGAACAGCCGTACTCCAAGTTCTTCCTCCAGGGAGGAGATCCGTGATGTTACTGCCGGCTGGGTGACACTCAATTGTCGCGCCGCGCGATGAAAACTTCGATGGCGAGCCAGCCAGAAGAACGCTCGCAGGTTCTTGACTGTGAGACCGGCACGGTCGACGGCCGGGGGAATGGAAGCGGGATTTGCCATCGATAAATTTCATCTATCTTAGAAATGTAATTCTTGATTAGACTTTTTATCAGCCTGATGCAATAGTCGCGCCTTGTTCGGCCTGCGGAGAGACGCTGCGGGGGACATGTGCCGGTTCAAAGCAGAGGGAAACATGGCGGACAGAAAACTGTATGCGGCTTTCGTCGAATCCGGGGAACGGGCCATCATTTCGCTCTACGACCGGAATGCGCCGGTGACCTGCGACACGCTGTGGCAGGCCCTCTCGATGCCGGTGAGGATGACAGCCATCCACGCCATGTTCGCGGGCCCGGAGATCATGATGGGTTTGCCGGAATCGGCGCAGACGTTCGATCCCAGGGCTATCCCGCCCGAGAACCAGACCTGTTTTCCGGAAGCAGGAGAGCTCCTGTGGTTCTTCCAGGGCAAGAATGTCATGAAGGGACTTCCCGATGAGTTGTGGGAATTGGGCATCTTCTATGCCGCGGGCGCCCGTATACACGGGCCCCTCGGTTGGACCCCCTGCAACCTGTTCGGAAAGATCACGCATGGGCTCGACGGGTTCGCCGAGGCATGCGGCAGAACCCGAATTGAGGGAATCAAGACCGTCGAGATCGGTCGGCACGCGGACTGACCGCCGACCTCGATTCTCGCGCATGTAGGAGAGAAACATGAAGATGATGCATTACTTGGGTGTCATGGTCACGGCCATGGGCCTGATTGCCCTCGGCGGGGCGGCTGCGGCACAGGACACGCTGGTCATCAACTCCTTCGGGGGTGCCTATGAGAAGATCCACCAGGAGCTGGTCATTGAGCCCTTCGAGAAGGCGAACAACGTCGAAGTCAAGGTGATCACTGCCTACTCGAGCGATACGCTTGCCCAGTTGCGGGCCCAGAAGGACAACCCCCAGTTCGACGTGGTTCACTTCTCCGGTGGACTGGAGACAGCCGCCGCGGCGGAAGGCCTCCTGTCCCCGATCGAGCCGTCGGAGCTTTCCAACTACGATCAGATGTACCCGTTCGCCGTAGCCGGGCTCTCTGAGGGCATTGGCCCGATGTATTCGACCGCCGTTATCGGCCTGCTTTACAACACCGAGAACCTTTCGTCGGCGCCGTCGTCCTGGATGGAGCTGGCCAATCCGGCCTACGCCAACCACGTGCTGATCACTGACGCAGCCAGCAACACCTATGGCATGCTGGGCATGCTGATGATCAACAAGGTCAACGGCGGCACGCTGGACGACATCAGTCCGGGCCTCGAATTCATCAAGGGCATCCTGTCGACCTCGACGATCGTGTCCAAATCACCGGAAATTCAGCAGAACTTCGCCCAGGGGAACGCGTGGGTCGCGCCCTACGCCCAGGACTACGCGTTCACCCTGACCAAGGCGGGGTTGCCGGTGAAGTTCACGCTGCCGGAGGAGGGCGGTGTCCTTGCGCCGATCACGGTAAACTTGGTCGCTGGCCGGCCGAACCGTGAGCTGGCCCTGAAATTCATCGACTTTTCCATTCGGGCGGAGGCGTCGGAGGGCTGGGCGGAAGCGTTGCGCTATTCGCCTACAAACAAGATGGCGGAATTGCCCGCCGACGTGTCTGAGCAGGTTATCCATGGTGCCGAGCAGGCTGCGAAACTGGTTAGCTTCGACGCAGCCAAGATCGCGACCAACCGCGCCGGCTGGAACGAGGCCTGGTCGCGCGCCATCGCCAAATAGGCGTTGCCGCGGCCCGGCACTGTCCGGGCCGCGGCGGTGTGAACCGGCGCCGCAACCCGGCGCCGGGTGAGCGGGGCCTGCAGGGCATGTCCCGACGAGATCTTTCGCGGCTGCGGGAGCCGGCGGTTCTGATCTCGCCGGGTCTCCTTTTCCTGATCGCTGCCTTCATGTTCCCGGCGGTGCACATGCTGGCGCAGAGCCTGCTCACCGTAGGCGCCGATCCAGGTCGCTTTACCCTGGAACACTACGCCAAGTTCGTCGTCGATGACTTCTATGCCGGCGTCGCGCTGCGCACGTTCCGGCTGGGGTTGATCATCACGGCGATCTGCCTGGTGCTGGGCTTTCCGCTTGCGGTCATCATGACACGGACCCGGCCCCTGGTTCGGACCGGTCTGATCATCCTCATCGTCTTGCCGCTCATGACCAGCGTCGTCATTCGCACCTTCGGATGGCTGGTTGTCCTCGGTCCGGGAGGATTGCTGAGCTGGTCCCTCGAGTCCCTGGGACTGATAGACAGACAGCTTTCGCTCATGCATACCGAGACCGGGATCGTGATTGCCATGGTCCAGGTACTCTTGCCGTTCCTGGTCCTCACGACGCTCGGAAGCCTGAACCAGATCTCGCCTGCGGTCGATGAAGCAGCCCGGGTCATGGGCGCCGGATTCTTCCGGGCAGCCTGGCACGTCACGTTGCCGCTTTCGCTGCCCGGGCTGGTTTCCGGCTCTCTGCTGGTATTCGCTCTGTGCATCAGTTCCTTCATCACGCCGTCTCTGGTCGGCGGCGTACGGCTGCCGGTGATGGCGGGAAGTATCTATCAGCAGATGACGGGCTCGTTCGACTGGGGGTTCGGAGCCGCCCTGTCAGTCATCCTCCTGGCGGCGACCCTGGTGTTGATCATCCCGTACATGGCGGTCACTTCGCGCTCCGGAGGCCGCTCATGACGGGTGCAGTGCCCGGGTACGTGATTGTGGCGGCTCTCGCGTTCGTCGTGGCCGTGGGCGCGTTCATGCTCATCCCGCTGCTGGTCGTCATCGCCAGCTCCCTCTCCGGAAGCGAGTTCCTGGTCTTTCCGCCAAGGAACATGAGCCTGAAATGGTACGCGGAGGTGCTGCAGTCCGACGCCTATCTGGCTGCCGGCTGGACCAGTCTGAAGCTGGCCATCATCACCGTTCTGGCGTCGCTCACGCTCGGCACGGCGGCGGCCATCGCGCTGACCCGGTTCGCGGTGCCCGGCAGGGCCTTCATTGCCTCCCTCTTCCTGTCGCCGCTGATCCTGCCGACGCTGATCTTCGCCATCGGTCTCTTGATCGTGTTCAGCCGATACGGGGATGGACCGTCCTTCTTCGGCCTGGTGATTGGCCATACGGTCATCACGATCCCCTATGTCATTCGTACCGTGGCGGCCAGTCTGACCGACATGGACCCCCATCTGGACGAAGCGGCTCGCATGATGGGTGCGCGCTGGTGGCAGCGTTACGGCCTGGTCATCCTGCCACAATGCCGGACCGGCATGGCGGCGGGCGCCTTTTTCGTGTTCAACATTTCCTTCGACGATGCAGTTGTCGCCCTGTTCATGCGGGCGCCGGACGTGGAGACGTTGCCGATGCGGATCTACAGTACGCTGGAGTTCAGCCCCGATCCGTCCGTCGCTGCAGTTTCTACCATCATGATCGGGGTGACGGTCTTCCTGGTTCTCCTGCTCAATCGGGTTTTCGGCCTGTCGAGGATCATGTAGGTCCCATGGAACAGCTGGTCGTCAAGTGCGCCACGAAGCGTTTCGGGACGCAGACCGTTCTCCGCAACTTCAATCTTCGGGTGAGGGCCGGCGAGTTCGTGGCATTGCTGGGACCCAGCGGATGCGGCAAGAGTACGCTCCTGCGAATTGTCGCCGGTCTTGAAAGGCTCGATGAGGGCCGCGTGTACGTGGCCGGACGCGATGTGACGGACCTGTCGCCGGAGAAGCGGAACATCGCCCTGATGTTCCAGAGCTATGCCCTGATGCCTCACATGACGGTTTTCGACAATGTCCGGTTTCCCCTGCGCATGCAGAACCGCCATGCCTTTGCCGAGCAGGCGGAGCGGGTGCGCGCGGCGCTGGAACTGGTGCGGCTCGAGGGGCTCGGAGATCGCTATCCACGCCAATTGTCGGGGGGACAGCAGCAGCGTGTGGCCCTGGCCCGCTCGATCGTGGCCGAGCCGGATGTACTGCTACTGGATGAACCGCTGTCGAACCTGGATGCGCGACTGCGCGAAGGCATGCAAGTCGAACTGAAGCGGCTCCACGACCAGTTGGGCCTGACCACTGTCTTCGTCACCCATGACCAGACGGAGGCGCTTGCGCTTGCCGGCATCGTCATTCTCATGAACGCAGGCGTCATTGAACAGCAGGGCACGCCGGAGGGGATCTACCGGAGACCGCGCACCGCCTTTGCGGCGGATTTCATTGGTGGGGCCAACATCCTGGAACTGGACGTTTCCAGGAACGAGTCGGGGTGGCAGGGTCGACTGCCCGACGGGACGATGGTCCCGCTGGCGGATTCCGATGGAATGGAAGCGGGAAGGCGTCGCTTCATGCTGCGCAAGGAAGCCATCAGCCTCGACCCGGATGACGCCATGGTCAATGTGCCAGGGACTGTGGAGACCCGGAATTTCCTTGGCGGACAGACGCGATCGGCGATCGATGTTGGCGGCCTGTGGCTGGTTTCGATCAACGATTCAAAGAAGGCAGCGGCTTCCACTCGCAACGTCCGGGTCGGATGGTCCCCGTCGGATCTCTTGTTGCTCGACGAATAGGCATCGTGGTCATTCCGTCACACTTCTTGTCAAATAGATTCTTGGAACCCCGTGACTGCGCCGGATGGTGGCAGGCCTCTCGCCCACCAGCCGCCACAGCGTGTCGCGGACTCGCGTCCGGCTGACCCCGAGCGTGGCGGCCAGTTCTGCCTCGCAAGTGTCTTCGTCGGGGCAGAATCGGGGGGCGCCATTCCTGACGCGTGAACGGGAACGCACCAGAAGCAGCTACACGTCGTGATCACGTCGCCCGCCAATGGTTTCGTCCCGGTCGTGGAGAACTTCGAGGATCACCTGAAATTCCAGATCGAGCGCGGACAGCAGGGCATTGTGCCGGGGGCGGGGACGTACCGGGCCGGTGACCGGCATAGCTGGGATAGTGAGAGCATGGCGATCAGCTGTGCAGAGAGCCTCCGACGACGCTCTGGAACCCTCGGCAACGGATCCGATGCATGCGTCAGTTGCGCAGAAGTGGCCGGGGCCTGTCACTACCACACAGTTAACGCAGAGATCATTGTTCAGTTTCGCGGAGCATTCCGGCCCTTCTCATCCGTTGGAGTGCGGCAGTGTCTTGCATGAGGTATGTCATTCCTGTCCAGAGTTTTGCGGTACCGGGCATTGGCTGTCGTTTGGATGGGATGAAGCCGACATATCGACCGAGATCGATGGCGAAGGTTCGGAGGTCGGGGATATAGTCGGGCGGGGCCCGGCATCGGATCACGCCGTAGTCGTTCAGGCCCAGATAGAGCATGAAGATTTCGTCTCGGGACATGATCTCGTCGGCGGGCCTGTCGGGGGTTTACCTGGCGGCGCGAACCAGATCGAACACGCGCCACGCGGTGATGGCGTCGAACGCGAGGCACTTGCGCAAGTCCTCGGCATCGTCGAGGCGGCGGTCCTCGATGCGGGTTCCGGTCTTGAGGACGCGGAAGAACTCTTCGATGGACCAGCGCGTTTCGTACCACTGGCGGATGCGGTCGGCCCATTCGGGCGTGGCCTCGCCTTCGGAGCAAAGCAGCAGCCAGCGGAGTGGCTGGCGAGCGCCGGACGGCGGGTTGCTCTCGGCAACGAGCACGGCGGTCATGGGCAGCGTGTGCGGCGACTTGCCTTCGGGCGCGATGAGTTCGACGCGAGCGATGCGCAACGCCAGCACGGCCTTGCGCTTCTTGCGTGCCGCCCTGCCGCCCCGCGCGGAAATCTCGATGCTGCGCGATGCGCAGGGCGGGAGAGTGTCCATGTGCTTGCCGAGGTCCAGCTTTTTGCCGTCCACCAGCACCTTGCGCTGTTTCGAGCGGCAGGCGCGCACCAGCAGGCCGGCGGCGGCGGGATCCTCGGCCTGGCGGGCGTACAGACCCCAGATGTCTCCCTCGCGGTCGGCGACGGAAATGACGCGGGTGTTCGAGCAGGCGTGTCCAACCGCCGCCGCCTGTTCCAGCGAGCGCAGCCAGCGGGCGCTTTCGGGCTCCTGCGCCACGCCCCGTTCCCGGGCGGCCTTGGCTTCGACGCTTTCGCGGAAGTCGCCCTCAAGCGCGCAAACGCCAAGCGGGCGCCCGCCCTGTGCCACCGCCAGCGTCGCATGCACGCGAACCCCCACGGTGCCCTTGCCGCCGCCGCCCAGCGCCGCCAGCCCGCTGGTCGCGTCGCGAAGGTTGTCATAGTTCAGCATGGTGGTGTCCTGCACCATCAGCACCACGCCCGCATGCTGGCAGCGCTCCACCGTTGTCTCGCGATGCCCCTCGAGGATGTCGTCCACAGCAACCCTTTCGTTCGAAAGCAGGCGGTACGCAGCCTCCTGCGATGCACGGTCCGGAAAGATCTCCGGAAGCGGCGTTCCCGGGCGCTTCTCCCAACACCGCCCCATCTCCTCGATCCGGCGCCGCACCCGCCCGTCGGGATGGGTGCCCCGGCCGAACTCGCGCTCCGCCCAGTCGGCATCGGCGCCAAGATGCAGCGACCCCATCCGCCCCGCAACCCGCTTCGGCTCCTCACACAATGCTTCCCGCCAGCCCGCCTGCAGGGACTTCATCCACACCCGGCGCACCGGCCCCGCTCCGCGCCGGCCCGGCGGGCAGCCCGATGTCGCGCCAGCATCCTCCCAGCCCGCCGCACGGTACGAGGTCCCGGCATGCTCGGGGCCGACATAGCTGTACGCCAGCACCGGCCGATCACCATGCCGCGCTTCCCAGTCGTCCGCAACCCGACCTGTCGCCTGCGCCAGCATATGCGAGGCAAGGTCCGGAACCCGCACCGAAGGCAGGAGCAGGAAGCGGTGGTTGTTCACCATCCGCCCCAACCCCGCGCAACGGGCTCGCGCGCTCCAGCCGATATACCGGTCCCGCGCCTTCTGGTGCCAGCTCGCCGCGCAGAAGCCGATCCCACCCAAACACCCGAACCGAGACGATTTCACCAGATAGTGCAACGTCTTGCCGGGATGCCGCGGAGCCCCCTCCGGATGGTGCGACGCCATCATCGAACGGAACCGCCGCGAACCCTCGCGACCCTCGGCCGGTTCCAGCGACACCGTTCCCAGAGCCGACAGCGTCGTCTCCACATGCAGGTCTGGATGCGACGGCAATGCATCCCCCGCCGGCGGCGGCGCTGCCGCCGCCGGGAGCTTCAACCCCAGTTGCGACGCCAGCCTCGGCAGGATCTTCCGCGCCGACGAAACGCACGGCTCGCCCCGCGCGTTGCGCCAGTTCGCGCGAGCGCACAACTCGCTCGCAAGCGCGCTACGGCTCGCGCCTCCCTCCCGGACCGCGCACTCAAACCACGAAAGAGTTTCCGCGCAAAACTGTCGCAAGCCAATCTGCATACATCATGAGTGCCACACAACACAGCCCGTGTCAACAGTGTGATAGTGACAGGGCCGGGGCCCCTGGTCTCTGACGGAATGCCGAGTGAACGGCTGCAGTAGATTTCGGATCGCATCGCACGCAGTCGGCCAAGCGCCGCGTCGCATCCGGAGAACGATTGGAGTCGCTGTCCCCCCGGCGCATGTCAGGCGGTCTTGGGCGCGAGGACGAAGTCGAACTCGACATCCAAAAACGGTCCGGAAAATCCGACCTCGGCGGCGCGCGCGGGGTCGTCGACGGTCTTGAACGCGGCGGTCAGGCTTTCCTTCACGCCGAAGACGGCGTCGGACTCGATATAGGGATCGTCGGGATCGAAGATGTGGGTGGTCAGCCTGTCGTAACCCTTGGCGCTGACGATGAAGTGCAGATGCGCCGGGCGGAACGGATGCCGGCCGAGGTCTCGGAGCAGATCGCCCACCGGCCCGTCGGCCGGAATCGAATAGTGTCTGGGCTTCACGGCGCGGAACCAGTAGGTGCCGTCCTTGCCGGTCACGAAGACGCCGCGAAGATTGAAATCGGGTTGAATGCCCTTCTGCTGGACGTCGTAGAATCCCTCGTCATTGGCCTGCCAGACGTCGATCTTCGCCCCGTTGATGGGGTGGCCTTCCGTGTCGAGGATGCGGCCACGAACGACCAGATCTTCGCCCTTCTGGTCGAGGCAGATATTGGTTCCCATCGGGTATTCCGGCGCATCCGCCACGTGGAACGGGCCCAGCACCGTGTTCTCGGAGGCGCCGGTGGGGCGGCGCGAATTCACGGCGTCAACCAGCATGGACACGCCGAGGACATCCGAGAGCAGGATGAATTCCTGGCGCCAGTCGTCGCACATGTGCCCGGTACGTGTGAGAAATATGATCGCCTGGAACCATTCCTCCTGCGTCGGTTCGATCTCCTTGATCGCCTCGTGGAGTTTGCGGGTGACGGCCTCCATGACGTCCTTCACGCGCTGGTTCGGCGAATTCTTGTTTCGCCCGTTGACGATCTCGGCAGAATTCTCCTCGGTAAAGAATCCCGTCTCGTGCGCTTCGATCATGTTCGGTCCTCGTCTCCTGTTGCCTGTTTCCCCCGGAGGGGTTCGGACCCCTCCCAGGCGGCCTGAAGCAGGGCACGGATCGTATACCGTTCTACAGGCTGCGGGTTCCAGTAAGGGTTCTCGGTCGCGATCTCGGCGGCGCGGTCCAGATCGCTCTCGGCAAGCCCCAGATCCCTCAGGGCAAAAGGGGGCTCCCACCGACGTCGCAAATCGGTGGAGCGCGTGGCCCGCGTGATCGCCGTCCAGCAACTCGGCGACCGGCGCCAGAAGCTCCGGAACTGCAGTTTCGTTGAAGGCGATGGCGTGCGGCAGGACGATTGCGTGGGTCTCGGCATGGGGCAGATCGAACGATCCGCCGAGCGTGTGGCAGAGCTTGTGATGCAGTGCCATGCCCACCTGTCCCAGGACCGTCCCGCAAAGCCAGGCGCCATAAAGCGTCTCGGCACGCGCATCGACATCCTCGGGTGCCGCGGCGACCCTCGGCAGGCCCGAGACAAAGGCGCGCATCCCCTCGATGGCCAGGATCGACGACACGGGGTTGCGGTTTCGGGCATAGAGCGCCTCGGCGGCATGGGCCATGGCGTTCAGTGCGCTTGCCATCGTCATGGACACGGGAAGCGATACTAGAAGCTCGGGGTCGTAGATGATGACCTCGGGCTGAACTCTGGGATCGGTGATCGTCGTTTTCCGTCCGAATTCGGTCTGACCGAGAATGGCGGTCGCCTCGCTTCCGGCATAGGTCGTGGGCACGACGATCTGTGGCATGCCCGTGCGTAGCGCGATGGCCTTGCCAAGGCCTGTGGTCGATCCGCCGCCAATCGCGACGACGCAATCGGCGTCGATTTCCCCGACGTGCCGGACGGCGTCTTCGGTCACGGACACCGGCGTGTGCATGGTCGCTCGCGGGAAGACGCCCGCGGCCAGCTTGCCGATGGATTCCGCGAGGTTCAACGCGGTGTCGGACCGGGTTGGCGTCGAAAGGACGATGGCGCGCGTGCGGCCCAGCGCCTCGATCTCGGCGCGCACAGCGTGCCGGGCGCCTGGGCCGAAGCGCACGCGAACGGCGGAGGTTGTTGCCTCGAACTCCGGTCGAAAGAATGACATTGCGCGCCCTTTCGTGGAATAACGTCTCGAAAGTCTAACCCGTCAATTGACAGAACTTGATCGAATCTGGGCCTCGCCGCATAACATGGCGTTGGGAAATTGGATCCCGGACATCTCGACATTTTCGTTGCGATTGTCGACTGCGGCGGGACGACAGAAGGCGCAGAGCATCTGGGCAAATCGCGACCCAGCGATTCGCGTACGTTCTCATTGCCTTGAAGGCGTATCGGCGCACCGATCCTTCTGGCCGGGCACCGCCCGCTGCAACGAACTGAGCCTGGGTGCGCTGGCGGTGTGCGAACGGCAGGCGCGGGTTGCGAACAAAGGGGCCGAGGCGGAGGTGGACGGTTTCCGCTTCGGTGACACAGGGACAGTGCGCGTCAGCGGTACGCCGATCATCATGGAAGGCGTGATCTCGTCCATGATCGGGAAGTCCCAGCAGGCACATCAGGATGTTCGGGTCGATCGATCCTATGACTACGCCCCTGATCTGGCAACACAGTTTTCGGTCGGCGCCCTCGATCTGGCGATCCTCCGTTCCGTCGAGACGGCGCGGAAGGAGACAGGACATTCCGCCCGCTTTCTCCCGGCTCGAATGTCGTGGCCTGCCTCCCCGAACACCAATGGCATTCGTCTAGGGCGTTCTGCATCGTGGTCCACCGGGTGTGTTGAACTAATGTATTGCGGTTATGTATCTTTTCTCCGCTGTTGGTGCGGGCATTCCCCCGGGGGTTGACTTACCGTCTCGTTCCCTGCATAGTGCGGCTTGGATTGCCCACTGCGGAGAGGTATTCGGATGGACCCTCGAATCGAGGCGCTGCGGTCGACGACGTTTTTCGGTCGTCGTCTGACCCGGCAGCAGATTTCCAAGATCCAGACGACGGTTGCAGCGTTTCCGTCGCTGAGCCGGCACGAGCTTGGGCAGACGATTTGCGAGCAGCTGGGCTGGCGCACGGGAACGGGCACGAACCGGATCCAGCTCTGCCAGCGGCTTCTGGAGGAACTGGAGCGGCTGGGCCTGCTGGTGTTGCCGGCGAAGGATGCGTCCTATGCGCGAGGTCCGCGCAAGCCGATTGAGAAGAGCCAGCGGACGGAGAAGCAGCCGGCGATTGCGGAGCCACTGGGGGAACTTCTGCCATTGCAGCTTCGCCTCGTGCTGGACGAGGACGAGGTCTCGGAGTGGAACGAGTTTGTCGACCGCTGGCACTATGCCGGTTTCCGCCACCCGCTCGGCCCGCGGCTGCGCTATTTCGTGGAGGACCGGCACGGGCGCAAGCTGGGTTGCCTGCAGTTCTCGCAGGCGGTGGTCTCGCTGCCCTGCCGGGACGCGTGGGTCGGCTGGCCGGAGGACGGGTGGAAGGCGCATCTGGAGCGGGCTGCCCATGGGTCACCTAACCGCTAGACAATTGGTTTCCGGGAGGCCATACTGCTCCCGCCATGCCCGAATCGCTCTCCATTCCCGCGGTCCTTAAATCGGACGCCGGACAGGCGTTGCTGTCGGGCCTGCAGCCTCTGGACCGGTTTCCGGGACGGATGGCGGTCGCCCGGGCGGTGTGCGAGGGCCTCGGGCTGGTTGATGCCCAGGGACGTCTGCGGCTATCGAGCTGCATGGCGGCGCTGGCGGCGCTTGAGGCGGAGGGCGGGTTCCGACTTCCGCCGGAGGGTTCCGGCAAGGGGGTGGCGAGGGCGCCGAGGATGCAGTTGGCGCCGGTCGCGGAAGCGGTTGGCGTGCCGTCGCGTGTGGACGACGTCGTCGGACTGGAGGTGAGGCCGGTCGGCGGGGATGCGGAGCGCCGGCTTCTGGCGCGGATGCTTGCGGACGACCATCCTCTCGGCGCGTCGCAGCACGCAGGCCGGCAGTTGCGCTATCTGTTGTGTTCGGACCACGGCTTGCTCGGGGGTTTCGTGTTCGCCAGTCCTGCGCCGAGGCTGTCCGCCCGGGACGACTGGATCGGCTGGGACGCGGCGGGCCGTTCGGCGGGGCTTGACCGGGTCGTCGGCATGTCGCGGTTCCTGATCCGGAGGGGCGTCTGCTGCCGGAACCTGGCCTCGAAGGCGCTTGCGCTGTGCCTGCGGCGGCTCGGGGCCGACTTTCTCGGACGCTACGGTATCCTGCCCCTGCTTGTGGAGACCTTCGTGGGGGAAGGCTACAGCGGCGGCAGCCTGTGCGCGGCGGGATGGACCTATGTCGGCGAGAGCGCCGGACGCGGGCGGCGGGCGGGGACGGGGGAGCGGGTCCCGCCCAAGGCGGTGTGGCTGCGCCCGCTGACGTCCGGCTGGCGCCGCGAGTTCGGGGTCGTCGGCGCGCCCCCCGATCCGCCGCCGCGCCGGCGCTCCGTTCTCGGCCCCGGCGACGGCCTTGACAGGGACCGGTGGGCGGGGAATGAGTTTGGCGGGGCCGCGCTGCACGGGAAGCTGCGGGACCGGCTCGTGGCCAGCGCCGCGGTGCAGGCGGCGGCGCCCTCGAAGACGTTCTTCACGGCGGCCTGCGGCAATCAGGCCTTGGTGACGGGGTATTACCGGATGATCAGGAAAGCGGACCACGAGCATGTCGGTCTGACGCCGGAGGGCATCCTGGCGGGTCACAGGGATCGGACGGTGCGTCGCATGCGGGGCGCTGGTACGGTGCTGCTGATCCAGGACGGGACCGACCTCAACTTCGCGACCCATCCCGGCTGCGACGGGCTGGGGGTGATCGCAAGGAACGGCCGGAAGGGCTCGGGCACCCTCGGCATCCACATGCACAGCACGTTCGCGGTCAGCGAGCAGGGCATCCCTCTCGGGGTTCCGCGCATTGAGTTCGACTGTCCCGAAGGCGGCGGCGAGCGCGGCAAGCCGCCGGAGGAGCGGAAGTCGGGGCGCTGGCTCCGGGGCTGGCGCGACAGCTCCCTTCTGGCCGGGGAGGCCAACGCCGTCAAGGGGCGGGCCGGCGGCATCAGCGTGGTGTCGGTGATGGACCGGGAGGGGGACATCGCGGCGCTGTTCGTCGAGCACCGTGACAGGGGCGGCGCCGACCTTCTCGTGCGGGCGAGGGCCGACCGCGTCCTGGCGGACGGCGGAAGGCTGTTCGAGGAGGTGCGGGCGTCGACCTCGCCCTCACGGCACGAGATCTGCGTCGACCGGGCCTCGGCGCGGCGTGCCGCACGCGGCCAGAAGGCCTTCGCCGGGCGCGAGGCGCGGCGCGCCGCCGTCGAACTGCGCTGGCTGGAACTCTCCGTTCCCGTGCCCCGGCAGGAGCGCCGGCGCCTCGGCTCCGAACCCGTCCGGCTGACGGCGGTGCACGCCCTCGAGCCCTCTCCGCCGTCCGGCACGGAGGCCCTCGAATGGCTGTTGCTGACGACGCTGCCGGTCGGCAACGCGGACGAGGCGCGCCGGATCCTCGACCTGTACGCCCTGAGGTGGCGCATCGAGGACTGGCACCGGATCCTGAAGACCGGCTGCGAGATCGAGAAGTCGGGCTTCCGAACCGCCGAGCGGATGAAGGCGGCCGTGACGATCAACGCGGTGATCGCCTGGCGTCTGGCGGCGCTGACGCTCATGGGCCGGGACACCCCGGAACTGCCCGCCCACAAGATGTTCTCGGCCTCCGAGATCGCGATGCTGCTCGACTTCGCGATCGCCGGCGGCTTCCCGGTTCCCGGCCGGGAGCGGCCGGAGGATCCGGTGGACCTCGAAGCTGTATCGCTTGGACAGGCCTTGCTTCTCGTCGCCCGGCTCGGCGGCTACCTGAACCGGAGCAACGACGGCCCGCCGGGCCATCAGACGGTTTGGGAGGGATACGCCAGGCTCGTCACCGGCGCGCAGACCATCGAGCGGATCGAAGAGAACGGCGAGGCAAGCGCGCTGCATCCCTATCTCGCTCGGAACGCCGCAACGTCAGGACACGGAGAAGGCCGCAGCCGCAGGCCCTGAATCGCTGCCGAACGGCCCTCCGAAACCGGAAACGCTGCGGCGTGCGGCGTCGGGCATGGAGTGGAACCAGCCTCGAGAGTCTCCGTTGTCTAGTGGCTAAGTGATCAATGGGAAAGGTGCGGGCGGTGGGCAACACGCGGTTTCTGCTGTTTCCGTGGGTCGCGAGGTGCGGAACCTGGCTTCCAAGGTGCTGTCGATGGCGGTGCGGCGGCTGGCGGATGACTGGGAGCAACAGCACGGCTGCCGTCCGGTATTGGTAGAGACGTTTGTGAATTCGAGCCGCTTCGATGGCGCCTGCTACCGGGCGGCGAACTGGCTCGATCTCGGCGAGACCCGGGGCGGCAAGGGGAAAGCGCCCAAACGGGTCTACGTCTATCCGCTGAGCGCGGACTTTCGGGAGGTTCTCCTGCATGGCGCGCAACGCACTGCGCCGCGGCGCAAGGCGAGGCCGCGGGCGGCACCGGCGCTGGCCGCAGACGACCCCTTCCTGCTCGCCTGGCAGGAACTCGTCGGCGCGGCAACCGCGGCGGCGACGGCCCACGACCGTGTCTGGCAACTGCGGCGGCGGGTCATCAACACCCTGCTGGTGGTGCTCTTCGTCTATCGGCTGATGTTCTCGGGCAACGGCTACACGGCAACCCTCGCCGCGCTTTGGCAGCAATGCCAGGCTTGCGGCATTCCGCTACCGCCGGCCGAATTCGTTGCCGCGTCGAGCATGAGCGCCGCCCGGGCGAAGGTCGACAAAGCCATCTTCAAGAGCTTGCACGCCGAGATCCTCAAGCGTGCCGAGAGTTCGCAGTGGAAGGGGCACAGGGTCTTCGCGGTCGACGGCTCGAAGATCAACCTGCCGCGCCCACTGCTCCGCGCCGGCTACCCCCAGCCGCAGGAACGGGCTCACTATCCGCAAGGCTTGCTGAGTTGCCTCTACGAACTGGCCCCGAAACTCCCCATCGACTTCGACCTGCATGCCACGGCGATGAGCGCGCCGCCGCGCTCGCCCATCTCCCCACCATGGCCGCAGGAAACGTCGTCGTCTACGACCGCGGCTACTACTCCTACCGGATGCTGCTGGCCCATGCGGAGCGGGGCGTGCATCCGCTGTTCCGTTTGCAACGAAACGCCGGAACCGCTTTCGACGACTTCATCGCAGGAAGCCGGCAGGATGAGATCATCACCATCACACCCGGACCCGATACGCTTCGCCGTCTGGCCCGGAAGGATCCCGACGCCGTACCCAAGCCCATCCCCCTGCGGCTCGTCAAATACGTCCACGGCGGAACCGAGTTCCACCTCGCAACCGCTCTTCTCGACCGAAGCCGATACCCGGTCCGGGAACTCGCCGACCTCTACCATGACCGCTGGGGCATTGAGGAGTTGTACAAAACCTCAAAGTGTGGCTTCGAACTGGAAAACTTCCACAGCCGTTCCGAACGCGGCGTGAAGCAGGAGATCTTCGCCCACTTCAACCTCATCGCCATGACCAGGCTGTTCACCAACTTCGGCGACGCCATGCACAACTCGCAATCGCCTCCGGATCCCCTGCCGGAGAGCCAGGCAAACTTCAAGGCCGCCTTGTTCGCCGTCGCCCGAAACCTCGAAGGCCTCATCCTGCGGCAGGCCGCCATGATGCACAACGCAGTGCGTCAGGTCCTCGCCTGTGTCGAAACCGCAAGGCAACGCCTGCGTCCAAATCGAACCTATCCACGACGCTCCCGAAAACCCCTCGGCAAATGGCAGAAAGGACGAGACTCCGCAGCTGCAGCCTGAGTGCCAGAGCAACCGTCCCACACAATACGGGCCTGGCAGAACTGCGATTCCTTAAGCGAACGCCAAAATTTCCCTAAGCGAATGCCATTGCGGACCCGACGCCCGCGAGTACGTCGCGAGGTCCGGCACATAGAAGATTCCGGCGCCTTCGATCAGCCCGTGGCAGTCGAACCATTTGCCGTACAACGCGGACAACACACCACATACACAGTGACCGACGGCCTCCGCCGAGAGGTCCGGAAATTCGCGTTCCGGTGTTTTTGGCAGTTCCCACTCAAACAGGACCATCACAGCTGATCTGAACATCGGCGACTCGGACACCCGGAGGCCCACCGAGTGCCGATCCGGAAACGCCAGCGAGAGGTTGACCTTGCCGCCTGGGTACTCGTCCACGAGCCTGCTGGTAGTCGAGATGAGCAGCTTGTAGTTACGCGACGCTAGACCTGCTTCAGCGGGCATCCGTCGGATCACCGATTCGTCCCTAGCTGTGCGCGGCCGCATGCGCGCGCGCCCAGCTTCGCAGGTGCTCCCGGGTCTCGGATTCGACGTTCGTCTTGTCGAGTCTCTCCTCGATGGTCTCGAGTTTGACGAGCCCTTCCTTCCACAGCACGGCGATGTACGCGAGATCCTTCTCTCGCCCGGCTGCGTACTTCGACACAGCGATGTCGTGGACTTCGAGGCACCAGCCTGTCGCACCGTTCGTGTTCGGGTTGCATACGGGGATTAGTCGGTCTTCCCATCCCTTCGGTAGCATCGCCGTGCTGGGGTTCACGCCGTCGACATGAAAACCGAATGTGATTTCGAACGGCGATAGCTCGCCGAGCGCACCGTCGATCATGTCCGACATCTCCGGTGCGCGCGGGGCGTAGAGGTCGACTTCTCGTGAAATCAGTAGCTCCGCCGGCGCGTCGGGATATTGTCCCAGTACAGCTTGGCTTCCGATCACGATCAGTTCCTTCTGCTGCGTGATGTCGGCAGCGGCCCGGATGGCGTGCTCGAGCTGCTCGCGCGTCATCGAACGGCTCTGCGTTCTTCTTCGGTGAGCACGCCTGCGAACGGGCTTGAGCTTCGCAGTCGCTGGCCTTCGTCGGACTCCTCAAGCAGCTTCTCCCGCAACTCATTCCAGGGCTTTTCGGCCAGCAACGTCGCCCACTCGATGTCGCACGCGTTCGGCGCCCCCTCGGTGCGTGCCATCCAGCGCTTGAGGTTCTCGATCGCAACTTGAATCAGAGTCGGGTTGGTGTCGACTTTCGCGACAAGGCGTCGCGTGCGCTCGAGGGTGCGTCGGTCGATTTGCGGGTGACCTTCGCCGGCGTTTCCTCCCAGACCTCTCAGCTCGTGCGGGAACATTCGGGAACTCACGTCTCCTCCTTTGGGGTTCCTTGCGCAGGGACCGCTGCTGGCCTTTTCCTCGACAGGCATGGATCAACTCTCCGAACGCGCCAGTTTTCCGCCTACCGTATAACCACTCTTTTCGGCTCCCTCAGCCTCGCGCTCTCTTCGCTTCCATATAGCTGCGCAGCACAGCGTTGATCCGCACCTGGTAGCCCCGTTGTAGATCCCCATCTTCGATGGCGGCATCACCACCCGCGCCGTCGACCAGTCGAACTCCCCTTCCTCAGGATCGACCTCCGGCTCAATCCCCCGCTCGGCTTCCCGCCATCCACGATCGCGGCCGCCCTCGGCCACGCCAGCATAACCACAACCGCGATCTACACCACCGCCGCAGGCCTCGAGGCACGGGAATTTCTCGCACGGATGTGTGGACCCAGGAGCCGAGTTCGCCCGGATCCTGCGCCTGAAGGCCTCCGGAGAGGGCCCGTAACTCGCATGGCGTGGGCTATGACACGGAAAGTTGGTCCGCCATGCGAGTTACAGACCCTCCTAGAACTCCAAAAAGGACGTTCTTAGGGTCCGTCCAAGAACTATCGAATCGGAATTTGTCGAATTCTTGATGGAGCGCCTGCCGCTTCTTGGTGCGCGCGACCATTTGCCAAGATGACATTCGGAGTTCTTCTTCTTGCCTTCCGGCGCGACCGGTGCGCTTGCATGGTCGAAGGTTCCGTTGCTTCGAAATCGGGGATCGGAGAACTGGCCGGGCGGGGTACTTGGCGCTGTCGGCGAGGGGCGGAAGAATGGCCGGGCCGGTGGATGCGCGTGGATGTTGGAGCGGTGCTGGTGCTCGTTTCCGGTCCCACAACTTGCCCCGGGTATTGCAAAACCGCCGGGGGCTCCTGGCGCTCGCGCGGATGACGGAACGATCCCGGCCGGTTTGGGGCTGATCACGGAATAGTCGCGTGGATGGTCTGAGGGGGGATTCCGCAGTGTGGGTTTGTCCTCTATATATTGTGAATGGACAACACGGATGGTATCAAATATCGATACGAGGCTCTGGCTCCGCATCTTGACGAGCGGGGCCGTCGGTTGCTGGCGGCGGCCGAGGCGCGAAGCTTTGGGCGGGGCGGGATCCGGCTTGTTTCCGAGATCACGGGGGTGGCGCGTTCGACCATTGGCCGGGGTCTAAGTGAACTCGGTGGAGAGACGGCGCCAAGCGAGCCCGGCCGGGTTCGCCGTCCCGGTGGCGGGCGCAAGCCGGAGACGGAGAAGCAACCGGAACTGCTGAGCGCTCTCGAGGCGCTGGTCGAGCCCACGGCGCGGGGCGATCCGGAGCGTCCGTTGCGCTGGACCTCGAAGAGCTGCCGCCGCCTTTCGAACGCCTTGAAGGAGCAGGGTTTTTCCGTTTCCCGCACGCTGGTGGGGAAGCTTCTCGCGCAGCTCGGCTACACGCTTCAGGGAAACGCGAAGACACAGGAGGGCACGGACCCTCCCGATCGCGATGGCCAGTTCGAGTACATCAACGACCAGGTCGCGGACTTCCTGGCCGGCCGGCAGCCGGTGATCTCAGTGGATACCAAGAAGAAGGAACTGGTGGGAGACTTCAGGAACGGCGGCCGTGAGTGGCGGCCAAAGGGCCGGCCCGAGGAGGTCAATGTCCATGACTTTCCCGACAAGAAGCTCGGCAAGGCGGCGCCTTACGGGGTCTATGACGTAGCTCACAATATTGGTTGGGTGAATGTCGGCATCAGCCATGACACGGCCGCTTTCGCCGTGGAAAGCATCCGGCGTTGGTGGCTGCGTTTGGGACAGGAACTCTATCCCGGGGCCTCGCGCCTGTTGATCACGGCCGACTGTGGTGGCTCCAACGGGGCTCGGGTTCGGCTCTGGAAAGTTGAGTTGCAGGAACTCGCCCGCGAACTGGGGCTCGAGATCACGGTTTGCCATCTGCCGCCCGGAACCAGCAAATGGAACCGCATCGAACACCGCCTGTTCTCGTTCATCAGCCAGAACTGGCGCGGCAAGCCGCTGCGAACCCTCGCCACCATCGTCAGCCTGATCGGTGCCACCACGACCAGCACCGGCCTCAAAGTCTATTGCGACGTAGACAAGAACGACTATCCCATGGGCGTGGCGATCGACGATGCTCAAATGAAAGCCCTCGACATCCGCCGCGCGGCGTTCCATGGCGAGTGGAACTATACCTTCTTGCCGAACCCTCAAATCGATGCGGTTAGTTCTTGACGAGCCCTTAGGAGGAGGTCCGCGCCTGTTTCGAGAAGATCGAAGATGGAGTATCGGGCCGAAAGCCCTTGCTGGTGGACGATCTGATCTCGGGCCTCGCGGTTTTCTCGCTGAAGTATTCCTCGCGCCTGCAATTCCACCGGTATGGGGGGAGAGGGGACGATCCGGGCGAATTTGTGGAGCCTGTTCGGAGTACGGGTGGTGTCGTCGGATTCCGGCCTGCGCAAGGGGCTTGACTAGGTGGATCCGCGTGCGCTGCGGAAGGCCTTCAAGCGGGTGCTGGGCGCATTGCAGCGCGGCAAGGCGTTGGAGGATTACCCGTACTGGGCGGGCCACGCCGAATGCTCATTGTCGACTTCGCCACCACGGACGACAGGATCGACGCCGAACGATGAAACCGGACATGCGACTGACTGAAGATACCCATACATACGACCTTGCCGCTCCATGAAGAGTAAGTAGATTGTCTTCGCCGCGACTCGCCGGCTTCGGCCGTCCGCCCTTGTGACCTCCCGCCAACACATGCTTGAGGCGGACCCATGCGCCGCGAAGCGATCGGGACCGCAACCGTCGCCGGTTTCGAAACCGTCAGCGGCTGTCTCCTGCGCTTGTCTGATCGGCCCATTGCTGGCAGCATCTGATACTATTGGACATAGAGAGGCGAAGGGATGCCGAACGTACACCTTACCCAACCGATGGAAGCCTATGTTCGAGGCCAGATCAAATTGGGTGCCTATGCCAATCTGAGCGAGGTAGTGCGCGCAGGAATCCGCCTGCTCATGGAGCGGGACGGCGCGCGCCAGTTCTACGTGTTAAAGGCAGATCTGGAAGAGGCCGTGCGTGAGGCCGAGGCCGGCAAGTTCGAGACATTCGATTCGAAGGCCTACGAGCAGGACGTAGGAGCGTGATGGCCGCGACGATATGACAATCCGACTGTCCCGATTGGCACGACGGGACCTGGACGATCTACGGCGGTATACGCTCGAGAATTGGGACCACACTCAGTGTTTGACGTACTACCGGGGCTTGGCGCGTCATTCGAAGAGATAACCGCCGACCCGGAATGCGGCCGCGATCGAAGCCTGTTCGCTGCGGGTTCGCGTTCGGTTAACTATGGCAGCCACGTCACATTCTTTGCGCCCATCGTTGCGGCCGACGGTGAGCCGGTCATTGTGCGGATCGTTCATCAACGACGCAATATGCCGACGCTGGTGTATTTCGGGGATATTGGAGGGTGAGAACCATAGCCGCCCGCCATGCTACGGATTGCCCTGTAGGACTCTGGTCATTTCGATCCTGGCACGGGCGGTTTCCGGTATTGGGCTGCAAACGCTGGTTGGGTTCTACGGGCAACGAACGGGGTGGTTGTCCGTGGGATTCCTAGCAAGAGTTCTTGTGGGAATTCGGAGGTAGCGGACAACCGTATCCGGTGATGACACTCCGCAACAGCATCAGCCAACGTATGACAAGCAGTTATTACACTTGCGATTCGGCATCAGCGCTGTAACACCAGGCGGCAACGCGCTTGACAATATCGGGACCTGCGCCGGCCTTTGCCCGTGATGATGCGAGCGAAGACTATCGCCGTAAGGGTATCTATTAGTTGCGTCAGGCGAACTCCGCGAGGTTCTCGGCTATCAGCTTCGGCATATGGTTCCAAACCAGACGGAAGAAGATCGGGGACCGGTGGCGGTATGCGGGTCTATGGCAGCGAGCTCGCCAGGGGACGGGACTCCGCACAAACTGCGGGGACTCGAGTGCCTGTGGATTTGAGCAGTACTCCACAACGGTCGACCTCGATGCCGAACTATCCTGATGCGCATATTGCCTGGCACCGATTCCGTACTGTCGATGAACGAGCAAGGGTTCCCGACGCATTTCGAATGCGGCATCATCTTGATGTTGAGCTGCGATCCGTAGTACGGAAGGCACACGATCTGGCATGTCTAACTACCGGTTGCGAAAGGCTCGACGAGGCTCTCTTCGCGAAGAGACAACTGATTGATAGCATGGGGAGGGATTACGAATCGCTTGCGGAATTGAATCGGTTGTCTCTGCCGGCTCTATTTGGATTGTATGCGCCAAGCGAAGCGGCAGGATGGAGTTAGGTATGGCCCAAACACGAACCAAGCCAGTGGTGCAGTTTATCGAGCGCTTGCGCGAAACCGGTGGACTAAAGGGGACCGACATCGCAAACTTCACCGGCGTTTCCAATGCGACCGTATCCCACTGGGCACATGGTCAGAAGTCGCCGCACCCGAGAAACCAACTCATGATGTCGGATCTGTCCTATGTGGTGATGCGACTCAGCGAGTATTACAACCACGAAGAAGTTCGCGCCTGGCTCCATGCAGGGCATCCGCAGTTGGACGGCGAGCGGGCCATCGACCTTGTCCATGGCGAACGGACAGAAGAAGTCGTTGCGATTCTCGACCGTCTTGATGCGGACGCGTATGTCTGACCATGGCTCGACGGTATCGTGCACAGTTCCAGCGCCGGATACGGGATCAACGACTGCTCGACGCATTGGAGGCAGCAGGTCAGGCTCCTTATGAGGGCACGGTGTGGTGATCGGTTCGAGAGGGGCGCGATCCACTTGCACGTTGGCGGTCCGGGGGTCGCTAGGACGACGGGACGCTGGACGTGCTGTACACCTCGGGTACCAGGGAAGCCGCCATCGCCGAGCGACGGTTCCATCTCTACCGAGGCCAGCCCATTCCACCGTCCAGGGTCCGGTATGAATTGTTCGAGTTGACGGTGTCGCTGGAGGCGGTAGTGCACTTTCCAGCCTTGGAAGCGCTCTCGCTCACAGGGTTGGATATCGCGGTTTACGGCCAGTTGAGCTATCTGGAACGGCAGAGAGAGTACCCGCGTTCTCAGGAGATTGCCGAAGCCTGCGCATTCCTCGGTGCCGACGGACTGCTGGTTCCAAGCGCTCGTGAGATGCAGTCCCGAAATCTAATCGTGTTCTGCGAGCAGGAGACGCGCATTGTGAAGGATATCGTCCGGAACCACGGTGTGATTGATCTCAACTGAAGCCGGATCGTTTCATATTCAGACATCTGGACTTCCACCAATTTGTCTGACGATTTGTCCGGGCTGTGAAAGGGGCCGTTTGTAGAAGATGGTGAGGTCTGTGCCGGGATACTGGTGCGGGTTTGGTTGAGTTCGTCGATGAGGGGAGCCAGGCTCTGCTCGCAGGCATCGCTGCCGAGACCGAGGCATCGGATGTGAGCAAGGCGCGGAGCAGTTTCCTGGCGCTCCGGCCCTTGTCGGGCCCGGTGATGAACGGCTGCATCATGCGGGTTTCGGCTCGGTCGGCGATCATTCGGATGATGTCGAGGAGCAGACGCTCCTCGACCGGCCGCGTATGGAGCGCCCCGGTTTCGGGCAGTTCGGCGACACGGATATGGGTGGGAAGGCTATTGCGGGTCGCCTTGAGCTCTTCGACCTCGCGGTCCAGCTCGGCGAGCTCGGCTTGCCGCTTTTCGCGCTTCCGGGGCTTGCGGGCGCGGGCGATGCGCCCGTGCATGCCGGCGATGCGGGAGCGCAGCCTGCGGATGACCTTCTCGACTTCGCGGCGGACGGGGTTGACCACCCGTGCCTCGGGGTCGGCCGGCTTCAGGACACGGGTCGGCGAGGCATCAAGGTTGAACTCCTGGCGCATGTACTTGAAGAAGTTTTCCTGCGACCATCGTGAGAACAAGGCGCCGGCGGCCTGCGCCATGGGTAGCTGCGGATGGGTGGTGATCAGCGCGGGTTGGCGGCCATTGTCGAGCAGGCGGCGGATCTGCCGGACCTAGAACCCGTCGCGCAGTTCGATGCGCTGCTCCGCGAGGGCGACCTGGGTCTCTCCGGAACCTGCCGGGCTGAAGACGGGCACCGCAAGCCGGTGGAACGCCGCCGCGGGCCAGTACTCCCCCTTGAAGCCTTTGTGCCAGGTGATGACGGCGATGCCGCGCTGCGCCAGGCGCCGGAACAGCGCCCGGCTCCAGCCCTCGCGGTCGAAGACCAGCGTCAGAGCCGGGTTGCCCGGCTCCGGCACGGTGAGATCCGGTGCGTCCGCCGGCAGCACGCCGAGCGCCGCCAGCTGCGGCACGATATCCCCCTCTAGGGCTTTCACCATCTTCGGATCCAGCCCCTTGTGCAGGCAGAGCAGCGGGCTGCCACCCAGGGCGTTGACCCAATACGAGACGCTTGCCGGCAGGCACAATTTCTGGCGCGCTACGAAATGCTTGGGCAATTTTCCCTTGCGGCCAGAATACGTCTTCACATGCCCGTCCACGGCCAGGGTCGCGCAGGCTTCCGGGTCCTCGGCCATCCACTGCCGCGCCAGCGCGTCCTGCCAGGCGTGGACGGCGCCGTCGCGACCGGCCATCAGCCGGATCTTGCGGCGCAGGGTCTTCACCTCCGGACAGCGGTCCAAGCCGAGCAGAATGCCCCATTCTCCCGGAGCCTGGCAGTGCAGGCTTTCCGCATTGCGCACCCGTGCCAGCGCCAGGAAGGCGACAAACAGCAGAACACTCGCCACGCCGTAGAAGCCGTTCGGAAGCCAGAGCAGCCGGCTCGCCGCGCCAAGCAGTCCCTCACGGAGCAACATCGGCAGCCCCGCAAGGACCCCACCGCCGGCTACCCCATGCGTCGGCTCGCCGAACATCGGCCGCGCTTCCTCCATCTGTCCGATCATCGCCAGAACGCGCCCCGCAACGTCATGCGTCGCGCGACCCATCGGCGCCTCCCGGTCGCGCCTGTCGCGCTCGCTGCGGCTGTTACCCCGCGTCTTCTTACCGCCACCAATCACCCTCGCCCGACGGTTCTCGTTGAACGTGCTCACCGGTATGCCCAGACAACGCGCCGCCGCGCTACCGCTCATCCCCCCTGCGGGGAGCCTATCAAGCTCACACACTTGACTCGCGGGTGATTTCGTGCGATTTATTCGGGCATGCAGATTGGCATGCGTCAGATTTCAGCGGAGACGGTAGAGTGGTTCAAGACCGCCTGCAACAGCGGTGAGCTGTCGCGGAGTGCGCTGGCCCGGGAGCTCTGTCTTCAGGAGAACTGGTTTGGCCGCGTCGGCAGGCTGTGTCTTGCGTCGGCGCGCAAGCTCTTGCCGCGCCTGGCGGAGGAGTTGGGTGTGCGCCTGCCGGAAGCGGAGGCGATGGAGTTTGATCCGCACGCCCGCCCGGCATCGGACTTCGCCGACAGTTCTGTCTCGTGTTCGCTTCGGGAACTCGGTCCGCTGTCGCTTGAGCCGGTGGCGTCACCGGAGGAGCGCCGCCGCTGGGAGGCAATGATCGAGACGCATCATCCGGAGGGATGGCGCCGGCCGCCGGGAGGGCAGGTCCGTTACCGGGTTCGTTCGGAGCGGTATGGGGTGCTGGGCGGCATTGGCTTCACAGCGGCGGGGATGCAGCTTGGGCCGCGCGACGATGTCGTCGGCTGGTCGGGCGATGCCCGCGTGGCCAACATCGGCAGGGTTGTGTGCAACCATCGCTTTCTGCTGCTTCCGGGTGTTCGGGTGAAGGGTCTTGCGTCGCGGGTTCTGCGTCTTGCGACGGGCCGGATTGCCGACGACTGGGCGGCGGCCTACGGTGAGCGGCCGGTGCTGGTGCAGAGTTTCACGGGGCCGGGGCAGTCCGGGCTGAGTTACCGGGCCGCGGGGTGGAAGTGTTGCCCGCAGCTGACTTCGGGGCGCCGTTCGGGGGTGCGCCGCGCGGTCTGGCTCCGGCCGCTCGTGGAGGGCTGACAACAGGTTCTGTGCGGTGAGCCGGAGCGCGTTCTCGGCTGGTCCGGATCGATATATTGTGCGGGGGGATGGGCGGCACGGGAATACGGGCGGAGCACGCACCCTGACGGTCGGATCCGGCGTCGGATTGCGCAGATGGGTGCGGCCTGGGTCAATCGGCTTGGCGAACATCTGCCGTCGATCTTCCCGGGGCGGGCGGAGCAGACGGCGGCCTACCGGTTGCTGTCCAATGACGCGGTGACGATGGACCACATTCTGGATTCGCATTTCGAGCAGACGGTTGAGCGGTGCGGTGCCGAGCGGCTTGTGCTGGCTGTTCAGGACACGACGACGCTGAATTATGACGGCCTGTCAACGACGTCGGGCCTCGACGAGCTTGGCGGGGGCGGCAAGGGCAGCGCGGGCATCCTGGCCCATTTCGGCGTGGCGGTGAACGCGGTGGGCCGGCCTCTCGGGATGTATACGGTGGACACCGACTTCCGTCAGGCCGATGACAAGGACAGTGTCCGCTGGGTGGACGGCCTGGAGCGGGCGCAGGAACTCGCGCGCGCCTGCCCGGACAGCCGGGTGGTGACGGTCTGCGACCGCGAGGGCGACTTCTGGGAGCTGCTCTCGCGTGCGGAGCAGACCGGGGCGGCATTGCTGGTCCGGGCCAGCCGAGGGACGCAGCGTCGGGTGGCGCTGGCCTCGGGCGGAGACGCGGACCTGTGGGACCATGTGCTGGAGACGGACCCGGTGGGCGGGCGGAAGATCGAGGTGCCCGCCTGCGGGGGACCGAACCGTCGGCGCGGCCGCACGGCGAAGCTGACCCTGCGTTGCACGCCGGTGGACCTGCTTCCCCCGAAGGACCGGGAGAGTGAACCACCGGTCCGCATGATCGCCGTCTCGGCCCTTGAGGAGGACCCGCCCCGTCGCCCGGCGCTGCCGGCATCGAAGCAAAGGAAGCAGAAGAACAAACCGCTGCACTGGATGCTGCTGACCACCGAGGGCCAGGCCGACCTCGACACCGCCCGAACCGTGCTGCGCTGGTACGAACTGCGCTGGCGGATCGAACGGTTCTTCCATGCGCTGAAGGTCGGCACCCGCATCGAGGACCGCCGCCTCGACGAGGCCGACGACCTGCGCAAGTGTCTCGCCTTTGACGCGATCACCGCCTTCCGGGTCTGGGACCTTTCCCTCCTGGCCCGCGAGAGGCCGGACGACCCGGCCAGCCGACATGTCACCGAGGACGACATCCGGGCACTCTGTGCCCTCGCCTCCCGCTATGGCTTCAAGGTGCCCCGGGGACCGCCGGACATGACCATCGCGGGCTTCGTCGTGCTCACCGGCGGCCTGGCGGGCTTCCATCCCTCGAAGCGCCAGCCGCTACCCGGCACGCAGAAGCTCTGGGAAGGCGTGAAGTTCCTGTCTCAAGCCGTCTTCGCCATCCAGGCCATGCAGGAATGGAACAGGAAAAAAACGAAAGGAGAAGTCCCGGAGTTAAGTGTGATAGATTGATAGGCGGGGAGCGCCTCCGCCTCCCGCGCTCGCCCGTCATCCAGAACCACCCGCCCGCGCCCCCGGCGAGGCTGACGGAAACCTTCCTCCCCCCGCTCCCGGCAGAGCCGCACCGACCGCGTCACCGTGGAAAGCGAGACCTAGAACGCATGCGCAACATCCTCCTGCCGGATGCCGCTCAAAAGGTTCAGGCGCGCCATGCGGCACTGCCGGGCGCGAACATCCTCCGCCGAATGGCGGTCGATCGGAACCAGATTCGCGAAGTAGGTCGTCCAATCCTCGCAGGAGGTCTGCATGGACAGGTCGCCACCGATCAGCGTGGCTGCCGGAGGTGTCATCGGAAGGGAGGGAGACATCGGGAACCCCTTTATGATAGTCAGAGTATATTAGGAGACTACGCAGCCCGATGTAACCCCAAAATGCTCCACTAAATATCGAAAAGATAAACTGTGTCAGCAAATTACAAACACTTCAAATCGCTCTGGGTGACCGGTGAATATCCGGATGTCTGACGTTACACAACAAACACTGTAGTCCATCAATTTCCAGAATTACCATACATTGCACCTCGTACCAACTGCGGTTCAGCTACTGTCCGTCTTGCATCAACCAATTAAACCGAACCTGTCTTGCCACCTGCTCAATGAGAGGAACTGTCGCAGGCGCAGGTGCACTTCTGCATCTTCCCAGTTGTCCGCGTGTTCGTCCGGCAGGATGATTTCCGCGTGGAAGGGATTGTCGTCTTCAGACGAGTGCACTACTTGTCGGCGATTCTTGGAGGCATCCTCTACAGTGATCACAAACCACCCTTGGACCCCCTTCGAACCCTCGACTCGACTCGCTCTACCGTCTCCTTCGGCAGTGGCATGCTCCAAGCTCACGCGGTCATACAGGTTTGTCGAGATTCTTGCATCCGGTCCTTTCGGGCTACCGAAAATGTCCTTGGTGACTCGGGATACACTTCGCTCTTCCACCGGAAGGTTCAACAGTCGTTTCTGCTTTTCGCGATAGACGTCCCTCCAGAGCCCTTCGCTCTGCTGAATGGCCCCCACCGTAGTACCTAGCCTGCTGCGAGGTCTCGCAGAGCCTTCTCGATAAACACGTCTGGGAGCCCGTCCATCTGGTAGAACTTCGCCCGTCGGCTGTTGCCGTTTATGGTGGCAAAGCAGTACACCGCATCGTCAGGGGCGCACTCCACTGCGACAGCAGCCCCGCGCTTCATCGGAGCGTCGATGGCGACGCCCCGTCTCTCCGTCGGTGTCACCCGGTAACGCACTGGCAGAATTGTGTAGAGCTTCTGAAGCAGGAAGCGGGCATTCTTGACAGCGTCCGGGTCTGGCGGGGGCAAATCGTCTTCTTCTTCTGCCTCGCTCAAATTATCGAAATCGGCAAGGGATTCCAGCAGTGATGCGTCGAGGTGCACATTGTTGTGCGGCCCCTGCACGGCACCGCCGACTTCCACGTACTGATGCTTCCCCTGCAATATGCTTCCAACGGGCTCCGGCCGGGCTGGCTCAAACAGCCATCCTTGGCCCGCAGAGATGTAGCCCGCGTCTCCCCACGTCTGGTCAGAAGTGAACTCCGTCTTTGTGCTTGGCCAGGAATCCGGTGTTATCGCTACCAGTGAAATCTGGTAGCTCCACTCCCGCAAGGTACTCCTGTGTAGCTCCTCGACTCCACGGGCCGGTTCGTCCACCGTCGTTGTCCCTTTCCATGGCAACCAGTAGTTCGACGATTTCGTATTCCTCTGCACACCCTTAACCAACGGCAACCAGGGCTCGGCGCTCCATTCCGGAGCTGACGTCGTATCTTCGGATTCAGCCCCTGCGTTTTGTGACACATCACGCAGAAACGCGTCCGCCCAACGAGCCTCAGCGGCCGGATCGTTCATCGCGTTTCCCTTCGAATTCGCGAGACAGGCTTCTGTATACCGACAGGATGTACTCCCTCGCACTCGCTGCCCTGCTCAATTCGGACTCCATATTGTCGCTTGGGGCGATGTCCTGATGCCCATTGACTCCCAGGAACAGATTCGCTTCGCTGGACGCCGAATGCGCTTGGAGCCTTAACGTGTACCGAACTCCCCCGCTGTCGACAACGACTCGGCACTCGCTGTCGTGAAAAGATGAGCCAATAGCCTGTTGTATGCGATCGACGTTGTATAACCCCCTGCAGAACTCTCTCCCGGACAGGCCTCTCTCGCTCTGTGAGAAAACGGCTTTGAAATTGAACCCTAACCCGCTCACCCCATGCCCTTGGCTGCGAGACTTTAACGCCCCAGCCACCAAGCACGCCGCGTTCATGAGTGTGTCGGAGAGGATGGTCCCTGAAGTGTGGAAGAGTAGGATCTTTTCCGGTGAGACGACGAACCGGCACGTCTTGTCCGGCCCGTAAGAGTAGTCTCCTACGTGTCCCCATGCAGTGTAGTCTCGCCCCATGGGCTCGGGGAATATCTCGCGCTCGTCGAACAGCTGGCGTTCGAAGCCGACGCCAACAATGACGACGCTGGATACGTTCACCGGAAGTTCCCTTTCTTCGATGTCCGAGATCGGACCAGCTGTGACGAAACAGCCATGTTCATCGTCACGACGACCCCCGTCTGGAACCGATTTCTCTAAGTATTAATGTAGTGATGCGACAACGGTTGTCCAACTTGGCTAGACCGAACCGCGCACCGTGTCCGAGTTGTCGTTTTCTTCCCGGTCGGCTTGTGTGGGGATGCCTCAGGAGATTGCCGAGGCCTGCGCATTCCTCGGTGCCGACGGACTGCTGGTTCCGAGCGCTCGCGAAATACAGTCCCGAAATCCAATCGTGTTCTGCGAGCAGGAGACGCGCATTGTGAAGGAGATTGTTCGGAACCACGGCGTCGTTGATCTCAGCTGACGCCGGTTCGATACATGCCACTGCGCGCTATGCCGGTTCGCCAGGCAGCAGTTCCCAGTCCCGTTTCGGCGGTTCCGCGCCTTCGCCAGGACCGTGAGACTTCGAATGGCCACGGTGGAGACCGCTATGGGTCGCCATTCGTTTGCGTTCCAACGATCACGGAAGGCTTTCTGCTCGGAAACCGGTCGAACGGGACCGGATGCGGTGTCAGCCGGCGTCGGCCGGAGCCCGGACGTGGCAGGCCGTGAAGTGTCCTGGGCCGACCTGTTGCAACACGGGCGCCGACATGCTGCACTGGGGCTCAGCGATGGGACACCGGGTCCGGTACCGGCAGCCGGACGGGGGATTGAGCGGGCTCGGCACCTCGCCGACGACCAGGGGGCGCGCCTTTCGGCGGCGCTCCAGTGTCGGAACCGATTGCATCAGCATTTCGGTGTAGGGATGCCGTGGCGCGGAAAACAATTCCCGCTTCGGCGCGATTTCCACCAGCTGGCCGAGATACATCACGGCGACGCGGTCGCTGATATGCTCGACCACGGCGAGGTCGTGCGAGACGAAGAGGTAGGCCGCGCCCGTCTCGAGGCGAAGCCGCGCCATCAGGTTGATGACCTGCGCCTGCACCGAGACATCGAGTGCGGAAACCGGCTCGTCGGCAACGATGAGTTCGGGTCCGAGCGCCAGCGCGCGGGCAATTCCGATCCTCTGACGCTGGCCGCCGGAAAACGCATCCGGGTAATTTGTGGCGAGTTCAGGGCGGAGTCCGACTTGCCGAAAGAGCGCCGCCACCCGTTCCCGCCGTTCCTTCGCAGATCCCCGCCCGTGTTCCCGGAGCGGTTCCCCGACGATCTCGCCAGCGGTCATGCGCGGATTCAGGGAGGAGTAGGGATCCTGGAAGACCATCTGCACCCGGCTGCGGATCTTTCGCAATCGACTCTCGGGCAGTTCCGATATTGTCATGCCTCCGAGCCGGATCCGTCCCGCCGTTGGCCGATGCAGGCAGGTGATCAGCTTTGCCACCGTGGACTTTCCGCAGCCGCTCTCGCCGACGAGGCCGAGGGCCTCTCCTCGGCGGATGTCGAAGGAGACGTTTTCCACGGCCCTCACGGTTCCCAGCACCGAGCCGAACGCGCCTCGCCGAACAGGGAAGTGCTTGGTGACTCCCTCTACCTCGAGGAGCGCTTGCGATCCGCCGGCGCCGTTGCTCATCCGTTCGCCCCGACGTATTCGCTCCTGAAGCAGGCCGCGCTGTGCCCGCCGGTGATTTCCGTGGTCGGCGGCGCTTCGCTTCGGCAACGGTCGATCACATGGCTGCATCTCGGGGCGAAGGGGCACCCTGCAATCGGCCGGTCGAGGAGCGGGACAACGCCGGGGATTTCCGACAAGGCGCGGGCCCCGGTCTCCTCGAGGCTGGACCCGAGCCGGGGAACCGCCTGGATCAGCCCGTGCGTATAGGGGTGCCGTGGGTCGTTCAGGATCTCGTCCACCGGGCCTTCCTCGACCTTGCGACCTCCATACATGACCATCATCCGGTCTGCGTACTCGGCGACAACGGCAAGGTCGTGCGTGATCAGGATCATGCCAGCGCCGGTCTTCTTCTGAAGATCGGACAGGAGATCGAGGATCTGCGCCTGGATGGTGACGTCGAGGGCCGTTGTCGGCTCGTCGGCGATCAGCAAGCGGGGCGAACAGGCCAGGGCGATTGCGATCATGACCCGCTGCCGCATGCCTCCCGACAGTTGGTGCGGATAGGCTTCGAGCCGTTCCTCCGCGTCCGGGAGCTGGACCTGATCCAGTAGGTCGCGCGCGTGCGCCAGGGCTTTTTTGCGGGAAACGCCGAAATGCCGGGCATAGGCCTCGGCGATCTGCCACCCGATCTTCATAGACGGATTGAGCGAGGTCATCGGCTCCTGGAACACGTATGACACGGCTGGCCCACGCAGTGTGCGCAGATCGGCTTCCGGAAGTTGCAGGAGGTCGCGGCCATCGAAGTGGACGGACCCGCCCACAATCCGCGCGGGCGGCATGGAAAGCAATTTGAGAAGGGAGAGCGCGGTCACGCTCTTGCCGCTGCCGGACTCCCCGACAATGGCGAAGGTCTCGCCTTCCTGGACATCGAAGGACACGCCATTGACGGCGTAAACCGTTCGCCGAAGCATTTCGAAGCGCACCTCAAGGTCGCGCACCTGCAGGAGAGGCGCTCCGGAAGCGGTTGCCGCCAGCGGTGTGGCAAGGCCTTCACCCGTATGGGTCATGCATCTCCGCTCGGCTCGAAGAGCGACAGGCATGTGCCGCCGAACACCGAGGCCTTGTCGTCTTCCGTCAGAAAATCGCAGTGCAGAAGGGCATAATCGAGGCTCTGGCGATACGTGCAGTATCGCTCCACATTCGGCATGTCCGAGCCCCAGATCATTCGATCCGCGCCGAACCGGTCGCAGAACTGCCGGATATGGCGGTGCGCCAGCTCGTAGGGATACGCATGCCGACGCCCCCAGGAGATCGGGTGAAGCACCTCGGTGTATACCGGGAACTCGTCCTGGATCCGCGCCACGGCGCCAGGCCAGCGAATATTGCCAGAGCCATCATCGAACATGGCGGTGGGCCAGCCATGGACGATGACCGAGCGGATCCGGGGAAAGCGCTCGAACCATCCGGCGAACCGGTCCATCTCCTCCACGAAGCCGCCCCAGGCTGTTTCACCGGGAAACACCCAGAACACGGGCAGGTCGCGGCGTTCCACCGTCTTCCAGAAATCGTCGAACGAAGGCGCAGCATATGTCTCCTTCCACGCCGATCGCATGAAGCCGTTGAGAGTGAAATAGAGCCCGGACATGCCGTCGCGCTCGATCTGGCGCTCCAGCCGTTCAATCTCCCGGTCCTGCCAGGCAAACCCCTCCTCGACCTGCGCGAGCCCGATGAACCGGCCCGGATGCGCTGCCATTGCCGCGGCGAAGATGCCGGCGGAATTTCCGTACAAGTGATCGTTCTGCAGAACCATCGTCCCGATGCCCGCGTAGTCCATATGCGCGGCAATCGTCTCGGCGGGACTTTCGCAATGCCGTGTTCCGGGACTCAGGAACTGGACGTGGTAGTTCTCGCCATCCACATTCCAGGCGAATCGGCCACAGCCGTCCACGCGAAAATCCAACCCCGCCACGCGGCCGGACGCGGAGGGGTCATCCGGGTCCCAGAGATGCCGTTGGGTCACGATCCTGCCGTCGCGGCTCCGCACCACAGGCTGGTTGGTGTGGGTATGCATGCCCCATTGCAGGTACAGCAGATGCTCGGCGCTGCTCTCGAATCCGCATGGTTCCGCGAGTGGCGGAAAGATATGCCCGTGGCAGTCAACGAATCGCATCGTTCCAAGCCTCCCTCAATTGCCGACCCTGGGATCGAGCCAGTCGCGAAGTCCGTCGCCCAGAAGATTGAACCCCAGCACCATCAACGAAATCGCAAGGCCGGGGGCAACCACCATGAACGGTGCGACGTGCAGGTATTCACGTCCGGAACCGAGCAGCGTGCCCCATTCGGGCGTCGGCGGTTGAACGCCAAGCCCCAGGAATCCCAGCGCAGTCGCCGTAAGCACCGCTTGGCCGGCTTGCAGGCTTGCCTCGATCACGATGACTGTGGCCGCATTCGGCAGAACGTGCCGCAGAAGAATCCGCCAGCGCCGGACACCGATCGTGCGGGCGGCCGCGATGAAGTCCTCTTCCCGGATCTCCATCACCCGTCCGCGCACAATCCGCGAGATGGGCGGAGTAAACGAGATGCTGATGGCCATGATCAGTCCGGTCAGACCGGCGCCCATGACGGCCGCGATGGAGATCGCGAGGATCAGGTTCGGAATGGTCAGCGCCACATCGACCAACGCATTGACCGCGGTCGCCAGCGGGCCGCGCATGAACCCTGAGATCAGTCCGAGCAGGACACCGAAGAAGCAGGACAGCGCGACGGATATCACCGCGACCGACATTGTGTGGCGGGTTCCGATCACCACACGGCTCAGGAGGTCGCGGCCGAGCGGATCCGTCCCGAGCCAGTGCTTGGCGCTGGGACCCTCCAGCGCCTCGAGCAGATTCTGCTTGTCAGCCCCGTAGGGAGCGATCTGCTCGCCGAAGAGCGCCGCGACCAGGAACGAGAGAAGAATGAAGACGCCGGCGGCAAAGTACACGTTCTGGCGCAGCCACCGTGCCGCGAATGGGCCGCGGGCCATCGCTGAGGCGGCTGCCGACATGGACGCGCTCACGCCGCCCTCATACGCGGGTTGATCAGTACGTAGAGGAGTTCGACGATCAGGTTGATGATCAGGAACGCGATCACGAACATGATCGTCACGGCCTGGGCGACCGCATAGTCCCTCTGCCCGATCGCGTTGATCATCAGGTCGCCGATCCCCGGCCAGGCGAAAAGCCGCTCGATGACCACGGATCCACCGAGAAGGTATCCGGTCTGCAGGCCGATCACCGTCAGGGTCGGGATCATCACGTTGCGCAGGACGTGCCGAAGCAATATGGCGGTCCCGCCGAGCCCCTTGGAACGGGCCGTGCGCACGTAGTCCTTGCCGAGTTCGTCGATGGTGACGCCGCGGGTCATTCGCGCGACCAGCGCGATCAGTCGCGCCGCGAGGGCAAGGGACGGCAAGATCAGCGCGGCGGGCTCCGAGAAGCCGAAGGTCGGAAGCCATCCGAGTTGCACGGAGAACAGGGAAAGCAACAGGAGCCCAAGCCAGAAGTTCGGGACGGCCAGGAGTGCGACAACCGATAGGGAGATAGCCAGATCCGGAACGCGAGTGTGGAACAGTGCCGACACCAGGCCGGCCGGTATGCCGATCAGGATGGTCAGTCCGACCGCGGCCGCGGTCAGCGCGAGGGTCGCCGGAATGCGCTCGAGAATGAAGGGAAGCGGGTTCGACCTGAAGACTTCCGACGTGCCGAAATCGCCCTGGAGCAGGCCCGTTACATGCCGAACATACTGGACGAGCAGGGGATCGTTCAGCCCGAGCGACTCACGCAGCCTGTCGACTTCCGCCTGGGTCGATCCCGGGCCGGCGAGAAAGGCAGCCTGGTCCCCGGGGACCAGGCTGAAGAGGAAGAAGATGATGGTGACAACCGCGAATGCGATCGCGATTGCACGAAGAACCCGAAGCCCCAGGAACCGGAGTATCGGGCTCTTGCCCAAAAGGGTTGGCACGGCCTGACCTCAGCGAGAACCGGGCCGTGCACAGTGTGGTTAGTAGCTTCCTCCACGGACGATGGTGAAGACCACCGGCCAGACCTCCACGCCGCCGAGATCCGCACGTGCTGCCGAGATGATGTTGTTGACCTGCAACCAGATATACGGTGCCTCGCTCCAGATCATCTCCTGCGCGTCGGCAAGGATGGCAGCCCGCGCATCGCCGTCGACGGTCACCTTCGCCTGCGCCAGAAGTGCATCCACATCCGGGTTGCTGTAGCGGGTGATGTTCCAGACCGCCGGACGATCCGCGTTGTCCGGATTGGACGTGTACATCGAATCCAGATGGTACAGACCGGATGCGTTGGACGGGTTGAACCCGAACATCCCGATCTGCCATCCCGCGTCGGCGACCGGCAGTCTCAGGGTATCCCAGAACGAGCCCCTCTCGATCTTGCGAATCTCGATGCCGACGCCGACTTCCTGCAATGCGGCAGCAGCGGTCTCGGCAATCAGCACGTCATTCGCGAACACCCCCTCGGGAACCAGGAGCGTGAAGGAGAGATCCTCGCCGTCGTGCTCGACGATGCCGTTTCCGTCGCTGTCCGTCAGCCCTGCGGCGGCAAGCATCTCGCGTGCCTTGTCGGGGTCGTAGGCGTATTGCTCGTTTCCATGATGGCCGACCGTGTTGAACGCGAGCGGCGAGTTCGAGGCCTTTGACTGGCCGAGGAACAGTTTTTCCGCAATGGCGTCTACCGGAATCGCATGGTTCAGCGCCCGGCGGACGTCGACATTGTCGAGCGGCGGGATCGTGGTCTGCAAGGCGAGGCCCATCGGGCGAAGCGACGGAGCCGTCAGGACCTGCAGCCCGTCGTCGGATTCGACCTGCGCGATCAAGTGCGTCGGGACGCCGTCGATGACGTCGACATCGCCGCTCTGCAGCGCCGATACCCGGGTCGCGGCTTCGGGGATATAGCGGAAGATGATCTTGTCCAGCGGAGGCATCCCGGCCCAGTATCCTTCATGGGGAACCAGCACGAGCTCAAGCCCGGGATTGAACGACCCCACCTTGTAGGGACCGGAACCGACCGGGCTCTGCGTCTCGCTCTCCTGTCCGTTTTCCATGATCGCGGTCGGGCTCAGGATTGCGCCGGAGCCATGCGCGAGCGAGTTGAGCAGGAGCGCGTAGGGCTCGTGGGTGCGCAACCGCACGGTGAGATCGTCCACGACATCTGCGCCGGCGATCGGATCCCAGAGCGGGCGGTTCGTCGTGTTGATCTCGGGGTCCATCATCCGTTCGACATTGAACTGGATCGCCGCGGCGTTGATCGGCGTCCCGTCGTGAAACGTGGCGCCGGCACGGAGCTTGAACGTCACCGACTTCTGGTCGTCGGCGATGGTCCAGCTCTCCGCCAGTTGGGGATTGAACTGCAGCTGGTCGTCGAAGGTGACCAGCCGGTCAAAGATCACGAAACCGGCTTCGTAGCCAGAAGGGTATTGCAGGAACGCGTTGTACGCCGGGCCAATGTCCGTGATCGGCAGGCTCTGGCCGTAGACCAGCGTGTTGTCGTCGGGACCCGCGGATGCGCCTGTCGATGCCAGGAGCACGACCGCCGCGCCCGCCAGTGTCAGGCGGTGCAAACGGTGGATGGTGGTCTTCATGGTGGTGTTTTCCTCCCTATGGATTGGCCCGGTTTTCGAGCCACAGTTGATTATGGGTGAAGATCGAGGGCGTCCCTCCCGTATGGACAAAGACCACGATCTCCCCGTGTTTGAAATCGCCGCGGCGAATGTGCCCGATCATCCCGGCCGCGGCCTTGCCAGTATAGATGGGATCGAGCACGATCCCCTCCGTTCTCGCGAACAGCCGGACGGCCTCGTTTCCCGCTTCGCTCGGGATCCCGTAGGCCGCATCGACATACCCAGCATCGTTGACGATGTCTTCCGGCGACACCATCAAGTTCAGTCCAAGCGTCCGGGCCGCGCGGTTCGCGATGTCCGATGCTCGGGGCGGGATGTCGAATTCGTCCGTGGCCGTGATGCCGCGCACGCGGAAGCCGCCGAGCAGCTTCTGCGCCAGGACCTGGCCTGCCTGTCCCTTGCCGGATGAGGACATGTAGAGGCAATCCGGCGCGAGGTTTTGCGCCGCCAGCGACTCGACAATTTCGCAGGTGCTCTCAAGATACGCGATGGCCGAGCCTTCGTCGAACATCGGGATGTCGTTCAGCAGGCACGGCGTCCGTCCCGCCGCCCGCGCCTCCGCCAATGCTTCCCGGCTCATCCGCGCCTGCTCCGTGCGCGACGACGCAAATCGCACGTCCGCACCGAGCAGGTAGTCAACGAGAAGGTTGCCCTGAACCGCCTCCGGCGCGGCGCCCTCCAGGATCAGAATCGTGTCCATGCCGAGGCGATTGCAGCAGCCGGTGGTCTGGCGGGCCGAATTCGACTGCTGGTCGAGTTCCATGACGATCACATCGGCTCCGGACGCCTTCGCGGCTGCCAGTCGGAACTCCAGGTTCCGCGTCTTGTTGCCTCCGAAGGCCACGCCCGTCAGGTCGTCTCGCTTGACAAATATCCTCGGTCCTCCCAGCACTTCCGACAGACGCTTCGCCTCCTGGAGAGGCGTCGGCAGGCAGGCGAGCCGGACCCGGGGGATGCTGGAGATGACGGCGCGGATCTCCTGCGTTGATTTCGGCAGACAGACCTGGCTCATGCCGGAGACTCCGAGTTCATGCAACGCGCGCTGGCGTGGTTGAAGGGGAGCGTGTCATTCGCAACGAGTTGCATGGGCCTTGCCGGCCGCCGCTGCAGCATGCCGGGATGCGGCATTGCGCCTCCCACTCCTGGCTGACAGGCGGCACCGAATGGATGCCGGCAAGGTCGCGCGCCTTGAGACCAAAAGGTTCGCGCATGAACGGAAAACTCCGTTCCGCATCGAGCGGCTTCGGATCGGTGTCTTGGCATGCAGTTCCCGCACGCCGAAGCCTTGGATCGCTTCGGCTCGTCGTTTCGGTTGTAGGGCAGATCGTGTTGCACGGTGTGGAAAATATCAGGGATCCCTGAACCCATCATAGGAAGGATTACCAGTAATGTCATACGCGGCGAAGCGCGTCCCCGACGGTGGGCTCGCGCGCTCCCTCGACGGACCCGACGGGAATTCCATGTGACGGAGCGCGGCAGTTCCCTGGCTGAAGCCGGATCCCGGAGGAACCGCCAAGCCGGATTCATCTCCTTCCCAGCCCAGGCCGGGGCGATCTGGACCGGCAAATCCGCCGGCGATGCGCAGGACCGGATCAGAAGGAATGGACGACGAGGCGTCTTTCCTCCCGCCGCAGGCGCCTTTGCCCAGGCCTTGCCGGTCGACTTGCTGCAATCGCTCCCGGTTCCTCGCTTCGGGTACCGCCCGCTGGATCGAACGCCAAACAGGAATTCCGGTCCGCCGAGTGCGAGAGCGCGCAGGAGGGCAGCATGGCAATGCGGGCAGGGTGTTCCCCGGTCGGTGGCCGGAGCAGCGCCCCGTGCGGCGGGGTGGTGGTTGTTCCGGTTGCCGACAGGGGCCCGGTGCGGCGTCGAGCGGGGCATCGGGATACGCCGGCTGGAGCCTTGCCAGGCAGCCGGAACGCAGCGGCGGCCAGAACCCGCAGTCTCAGCCCGCAAGCGCCAACGCGGTCAACTCGCTCAGACGCGTCGTTTGGCGTCCGTTCTCGTCGAAGTTGTCGGGCGCGAGCCATCGTTCGTACGCCGCCTTCAACCGTGGCCATTCCTCGTCGATCATGGAGAACCAGCTGGTGTCGCGGGAACGGCCCCGGACGATGACTGCGCGGCGGAAATGCCCTTCCCAGGTGAATCCGAATCGTTTCGCCGCCCGGCGGGACGGGACATTGAGCGCATCGCACTTCCATTCGTAGCGCCGGTAGCCGAGGGTCTCGAATACGTGGGCGGCGAATAGGTACATCGCCTCGGTCGCGATCCGGGTGCCGGCGACCCGGGGTCCCCAATAGATATTGCCGATCTCGATGCATTGCTGGGCAGGTGCAATTCGCATCAGCGTCTGCCGGCCCTCCACCCGCCCGGTGGCGCGGTCGATCACGGCAAAGAACATCGGGTCCGCCGATGCCGCGGACTCCGCGAGCCATGGATCGAACGCCTCGAGGGACTCCGGCGGACGGACGGGAAGGTAGCGAAACCGCGCCAAGGCATCCGGTGGTGTCGATGCGGCAAAGAGATCCGCACGATGGCGGACCGGATCGAGCGGTTCGAGCCGCGTGTAGCGACCCTCGATCGCAACGCGCTCGGGAAATTTCGCCGGCCCCGGATTGGCAACCCGGAGGCCGATCGGAATCCCGGTTTTGGGATCGATCTCCTGCGGCACCTGATCGTCATGCATGTGTCGGGTCATGGGTGTTCCTCCGGACTCAGCGTCGCTGCATCGCCCGCGCACGCGGAGCGCCCGCCGACTTTATCCCGTTCAACAGCCGCGTTCAGGCGATGTGCATGCACTGCCGCTTCGAGCGGCGCGGCCTCTCCCTCTCGAGAGAACCGGCCGGATGTCGCTGGCCTCCCGGGCAAGGGCTCACGGGCCGGTGAACGGAATGCAATGCTTTGCGCCCCGGTCTCGCGTTGGCTCAGCCCAACCGAACCTGTCTCTCCCTTTCGTGCTGCGTCATCCGCGCCATGCCTCCCTCGACGGCCACGAAAATGGTCGCTGCAATCCAGGATGCTTCCGTCCAGCAACGCCTTCTTCCTGTTCGCTGCCGGATCCTTCGCATCGCCCGCGAATCGCAGCGTTCAGCCACCCGGGGAGGCGAACTATGGCCGCCGGTCCAGCCGACAGGATCTGCTGCGCCTCGGGAGCGTCGGCGGGCGTCCCGATGCGCGCCGTCGGGCGCATGGCGCGGTCGGGACCGCCGTCGGCTCAAAAGTACCAGGTCAATGAAAGCTGTACCGCTATGGATTCGGTTCTGTCGCGCGCATCCGCGGGGAGAGCGTCCTCGGGAATCCAATCCCGTATGTTGGCGACGGCGCTTCCCGTGAGCGTCGCTTCGTCGCTGACGGAATAACTGAAGCCGGGTGCCAGGACGGCGCTACCCGTGTTCAGGTTCCAGAGCACCAACGTGGCGATTTCCCAGAGGGGATGAATTTGGTACGCGGCCCGCGCCAGTACCTGGTCCCTTCCCGGTAGCTGCAGTTCCCCCCGGCGGTACGGATCGGATTGCAGAAGGCCTTCGAAGTCCTCCCGTCTGGCTGCTCCCAGGCCGTCATGCTGGAATTCCAGCGCGAGACTGAGGCTTCGTTCCGCGATCTCGAAGGTCGGATACGTTCCAAGGGTGCCGCGGATGCGGATTTGTCTGCCGGTGTCCCGGAATGAGGTTTCGAAGCGCAGGGCCGAGCCCGCGGTTTCGCCGGCCGCGCCGAGCGCGATGGCGGCGTCGCCATACAGGGAGCCCGCCCAGGCCGAGACTTCCCAGTTCCCCCATGTGGTGAGCGCCCGGGCGAGCGCAGTCATTTCCTCCCGATCCTGCAGCCGGCTCGGGCGCAGCACCAGTTCGACCTCACTCAGCGCGTCCGGATAGGCGCGGAGCCGGAGCGCATCGATTCCCCGACGGTAATCGCGAAATGTGTCGGAAGGAGAGAAGGGTACGAAGGGATCCGCTGGCGTCAGATACGCGGTTGTACCCCAGGAAATGGCCTGGCGGCCGATGATCGCATCCATGCCGTCCGCGCTGCTCCAGGAGAGCTGCAGCCGGTCGACCCGGTGCCGGCTTTCCAGCCGGCCGCCATTCGACAGGTCGCCCTGAAGATCCAGCCAGTCCGTACCGGTCTCGGCAACCGGCGCTGCGCGACGGAGCCCGAACTCGTACGCCGCGCCGAGCCGGAGCGGGCCCGCGTCGCCTTCTGCGGCGAAGCGGATTTCGCTGAACCATGCAGCTTCGCCGCCGCGGCCATCACTCTGGGGCGCCACCATCGCCGACTGGACGTATCCGGTGAAGTCGGCGGCTGCGGCGGGCGGAGATCCCGCAGGCAAGGCGACCGCGAGCGCGGCAGACGCAAGAATCTGCGCATTGGTTCTCACGGCCGGGAAGTGTCGGATTCGATCCCGCCGTCCACCATCCGCACGAGGCGGCGTGACCGCTCCATCACCCTCGTATCGTGGGTAGCGAACACGAAGGTCACACCCAGTTCGCGGTTCAGTTCGCTCATGAGATCAAGAAGGGAATCGCTCGCAGCGGAATCCAGATTGGCCGTCGGCTCGTCGGCGAGGACGAGGGCGGGCGCGCTCGCGACCGCACGCACCACGGCGACGCGCTGCTGCTGGCCTCCGGAAAGCCGTCCCGGGCGTCGGTCTTCGAGGCCCGCGAGCCCCGTGCGCTCGAAGAGAGTGCGTATCCGGGCCTGGCGCTGTTCGGTTTCCACTCCCTGGAGCAGCATCGGAAACTCGGCGTTCTCCATGGCGCTGAGCACGGGAAGGAGGTTGTAGGCCTGAAACACGAACCCGACATGGTGCAGTCGGAACCGGGCGAGTCTCTGTTGCGGCATCGCGCTGATTTCCTCGCCTGCGACCCGGATCCTGCCACTCGTCGGCCGCGTGAGTCCGCCGATCAGGTTGAGAAGCGTGGTTTTGCCTGAACCCGAGGGTCCGGCGAGGGCGGTGAACTCGCCCGGGTCGACAGCAAGGCTCACATCGCGCACCGCGTGGATCTCTTCGGCCGCCTGCCGGAACGTCTTCCACACGTTTTCGGTGCGGACAGAGGCGTGATTCATGGTCTTCCCAACTGTCGCGATCAGCGATCGAATTGCATGACTTCGGTGACATCGATCCTTGCCGCCCGCACTGCGGGATAGATGGACGAGACCGTGCCGACGACGAGAATGAAGCCGAGCGCCTGGGCGAACCGCTCGAAACGGAACTCGGGGACAATGATTGGATCGAGAAGGACTCCGGAGAACGTCATTTCGTCCATCATTCCGGTCAGATCCAGGCCGTCTCCGATAAGGTACCACTCGAGGAGCGCGCCGAGGCCAACCCCGAGAACGCCACTCGCCAGCGTCAGGACCAGCCCCTCGATCAGGACGATCAGTCCCGTGTGGCCGGGAGTCAGTCCGATCGCCCGGAGAACGCCGAATTCTCGATTGCGATGCAGAACCGACATCAGCACCGCGTTCATGATCCCGAACGCGATAATCGTGAAGAGCATCACCTGGATGATGAACCCGCTGAAATCATCGAGCGCGATTGCGGAAGCCAGGCTCGGATTGGCCGTCTCCCAGTCCAGCACGGCAACCTGACCTCGCTCGACGAACGCTTCCAGCTCCCGTTCCAGTGCATCCACGGTCGGTGCCACGACGGAACTGTGCGCCAGGACGAGGTTGAAGCTGGTTACGCTGCCTTCCAAACGGAGCCATTCGTCGGCGGAATGCAACGGAATCTGCACGATGGTCTGGTCGGCCTCGGCAACCCCGCTGCGGAAAATGCCGACGACCCGGAGCAGCTTGGCAGCGATCTCGCCCTCCGCGTCTTCCGCCTGCACGACGAAGCGGGAGCCGAGCTTCAGGCGGAGACTGGAAGCAAGCCGCTCGCCGATATAGGCCAGCGCTCCGTCATCCTCCTGCAGGTATCGGCCCGACAGCACCTTTTCGTCCAGCGACGACAACCGGGCTTCTGCCTCCGGGTCGACCGCGGAGATCTCGACCGGGCGCGCTCCGGCAGCCGAACTCGCCAGCCCCCGGATGCTGAGCCGCGCGGCGGCGGCCTCCACGTACGGCGCGATCTCCGGAGACGAGAGCGCCCGCTCCGTCGCCTCGCGGATCTCCTGAGGGAGACCATTCTGGATCTTGCGTGTTGCCCGGAACTCGGGTCGCTCGATCGTGACATGGCCGATGCCCATTCGTGCGGCTTCGCGAATCCACATCTCCTGGCCTCCGTCGGACATGCTGAAGGCGAAGATCAGCATGCCGCCCCCGAGTATCATTGCCGCGGAGGTGAGAATGGTTCGCCTGGCGTTCCGCCGAAGGCCGCGAAGCGCCAGCACCGCGGAGACCGTCCATGCGGGCCAGCTTGGCCGGGTGGTGTGACGGGCGAACAAGGTCAGAGTCCGGAGAGCGTGTCCGCAGGCGATATCGCCGCCGCCTTCAGCGCCGGGTAGGCCGCAGCAAGCACCGTCGTGATCAGAAGTGCCAGTGTCGTCCAGACCCACGCGGTCAAGTCGTACGCGATGCGCAGGCTCGGCGTGATCAGAACGCCGCCCAGGGTCGTGTTGCCGTAGAGCCATCCGAGGCTGGGCGGGGCGGTGTGCCACCAGACCATGAGCGGGTAGGTCACCATGGCGCCGGCGGCGAGGCTCAATGCCCCGATGGCGAGGGACTCGGCAACTACGGCGCCGGCCACGGCACGAGGCGTGGCGCCGACTGCCAGCATGACGGCGAACTCCCGTTTCCGTTCGAAGGTCGCCACCAGCATCGTGTTCGCGACTCCGAAGATGACGATGGTGAACACGATGGCGAGAATGATCCAGTGCATGCGGTCCGTCAGTCCCACATAGTCCATGACCACGGGGTGAAGCTCGGTCCATGAGGCGGCGTCGATCCTCTCGCCGACCTCGGCCAGCGCCGCTTCGAGGCGCAGGGAGGCCGCGTCGGCCTCGGTCGGGCTCTCCAGGGCGACCACGACCTGGTGGACGCGGTTCTCCGGGAACACGATGAATTCCTGCAGATCACGGATCGGCATCACGGCGAGGCCGTTGTCCAGGTCCAGGAGCCCGGTTCGGAATATGCCCGCGAGCGTGTAGAGGCCGTGGGCCAGCGAGCCATCTGCACCCGGCGCGACGAGCACGATCTCGTCGCCGACGTCGACGGCCAGCTGGCGCGCCGTTTCGATGCCGAGCGCCAACTCCTGCGCTCCACCCAGCGGGGCACGTCCCCGCTCGAGGTCCTGCATGAATCGGCTGACCTGCAATTCGCGGCCGATATCCGCACCGAACAGCATGACCGCCGAGGTCGATTCTCCGGAGGCGACCAGGCCGCCGGCATAGACCCGCGGAGTGGATGCCGCTACCGCGGGGTCGGCATCCACCATGTCCAGCAGCTTCGCCAATTCCACGCCGTTCGTTCCGCCGATGGTGTCGTACAGGCTCTTGTCCGGCAGGTAATCCCTGTCATGGATTTCGACCTGACCGCTGACCAGCGAAGTCGCGTTCTCGATCAACTCTTCATTGAGGCCGCCGGTCCAGCCGACCATGAACACGACGGCGAAATAGCCGACCGCGAGGCCGCACGCTGTCAGAAAGGTCCGCCTGGGGTTCCGGCCGAGGTTGCGCCAGCCGACTCTCGCCCAGGATGGTACGGCAGGCACCGGCGGCCCTCAGCGTTTTCGCTTCAGATTGCGGAGGGAGAAGAAGGACTCGGAGATTTCGATATCGAAGTCCATCTCCTCGTACCGGATCAATGTGTACTCGTCCGGCTTGTCGGTGGGGCGAACATGCATGACGCTTGGAAGCAGCCGTCCGTCAAGCTCCCGGAACGCGCTGAATTCCATGGTCCGGGCGAGGGTGCCGTCCTCATCGTGGAATTTCGCCCACAACGGCATCAGGTCGCTCTGCCGCACCCGGTAGACGATGTGCCCCCATACCACTGCCGCGTCGGGTCTTGGTGTGAGCGCGAAGTCCCAGACCGCCGTCCCCTCCGGATCCGGTCCCTCGTACGACAGTGCGATTTCGTAGTCCACCGACAGGCGACTCTGCTTGACCAGATCGTCGTTCGTGAAATGCGAACCCATCCAGGAGCCGCCCATCATCGAGGCGGGAATCTTGAGGGTTCGGTCGATCTTGGGGAGATAGTTCCAGATATGGTTTTCCGCTTTCAGGGTTGCGACGCCGGCTTCCTTTTTCGGGGAGCGGAGCAACACGAGGAAGAAGTCCGTGCCGAGCGACCAGGATTCCATCGACAGTTTCCGCTCCCAGTTTCCGGTCACAATCTCCATGGACACGACTCCCCGGCTGGAGTCTCCTCGAAGGAGGCGATCCACGCGGTCGATTACGTCCACCGGATCGACTTGTGCCGCCGAAGGGGCGGCGAGGCCAAGCGCCGCGAAAACGGCTGCGGCACGTATTGCCACATGCGGACTACGCATTTATTCGTCCTCGCCCGGGAATTGGTGAGAATTCAGCATGGCGCGGATGCCAGAGGGACGCAAGGGTAATTCGGGAGGTTCCCTCATCAATGGCGAGTCGTCGCCTTCCCGTAGAACCCGCGCGAAATTGCGCGGCTGCGAGAACCATCGGGTCGGGACCGCGGGAGATCGGGCCGCGACTGCTGGAACGGTCATGTGCCGCTTATCTCGTGCACGAGACAAGGGGCATTCCTACGCAAGTGCAGCGCTTGCCAACGGCGAGACCGTGTTCGCCATGGGCCGGTTGCTCGGACACCGCGACCTGGCCACGACGCTCCGGTACCCCATCTTGTCGATGCCATGGTACGCGACGCAGCCGAGACCGCCGGCGCAGTGCTGCGAGGCCGAGCCATGGCCGGCAAGAGGAAGAGACTGACGGATGCCGGCGTCGCGAAGCTGGCACCCGCCGCGCGGGAATACACGGTGAGGGACACGCGCCATGCCGGGCTTGGAGTCCGGGTCCGACCGTCGGGGCATCGCACCTTCGTGTATCACCGGATGGGTTCCAGTCGTGCGCGCCGGATCACGCCTGGCCCCGCGGCTCTGACGAGCGTCGAAGACGCGCGGCGAAAGTGCCGGGCGCTGGAGATCGGGGAACAGCGGGACTCCGGCCGACGCCTGAACGCTCCGACCTTCGGGGCGTTTGTCGAGGGGAAGGGGAAGACGTGTTTCGCGGGCTGCAAGCTCTCGACGCGGAAGGCAATCGGGCGTCTCCCGGACACCCGCATTCTGCCGGCATTCGGCGATTCGCGGCTCGACCGCATCACCCGTGGTGCCGTCGCCTGCCGGTTCGAGGAATACGGCGAGACCGCACCGGGCGGCGCCAACCGGGCACTGGACATTCTCCGGCAGCTTCTGAACCTTGCGGTCGCCTGCGGCCTGATCGACGCCAACCCGGCGAGCGGCGTGAAGCCGAATCCGCGCTGGAAGCCGACGCGCTTTCTGTTCCGCGAGGAAGTGCGCCGCCTTCACGACGCCCTCGACGAAAGCGTCCGGGCGCGACCGTCATCCGCGCCGAAGGCGGACATCATCCGGCTGCTGCTGCTGACCGGCTGCCGGCGGGGCGCCTTCGGGTCGCAGGATGTCCGGCGAAACGGGAGGCGAGGCTCTACGTGGCCAGAGGTCGGTAGCCCGCAGGGGCGGAGATGGGGCGGCCGACCCGACTCGCGGCTCGGTCAATCCCTGCTGCACAACGCCTGACAGCAGTCGATTCCCGGCGGGGCAGAAGGGCATCGCTCGACCGCGGCAACGCGGCGGTGTGGACCGAGCGGATAAGACTCGCTACGAGTCCGCTCCCTTACCAGAGAGGATTTGTTCATGTCGGCGTCCGGTTCCAGGCCTCCCGTCGCGTCGCGACGACGCGTCACCACGACGCTGCACGGGCGCGCTCGGCACGATGACTACGCCTGGCTCAAGGACCCGGACTGGCAGCGGGTGATGCGCGAGCCAGAGGCGCTCGACTCCGCCATTTGCGAGTATCTGGAGTCCGAGAACGCCTATGCCGACGCTTTCCTGGCCCCCCATGCGGCGCTCCGTGAGGCGCTTTACGCCGAGATGCGCGGGCGCATGAAGGAGAACGAGTCCTCGGTGCCGGCTCCGAATGGCGACTGGGCTTACTACGTTCGCTTCGTTGCCGGCGGCGAGCATCCGCTCTATTGCCGCACGTCGCGGGTTGGCGCGGCGGAGGTGCTGCTGCTCGACGGCGACCGCGAGGCCGAAGGTGAGACCTATTTCAAGATCGGTGCCTGTCGGCACAGCAACGATCATCGTCACCTTGCCTATGCGCTCGACCGCAACGGCTCCGAGCGCTACCAGCTCTTCGTCCGGGACATCGCCTCGGGCGCGGTCATAGACGGGCCGATCGACGACACGCATGGCAAAGTCGTCTGGGCCGCCGACGGCGAGACCGTTTTCTACACCGTGATCGATGAGAACCACCGCCCCTACCAGGTTCGCCGGCATCGGGTGGGCAGCGAGGGCCTGGACCCCGTGGTTTACGAGGAATCCGACCCTGGCTTCTTCGTCGACCTCGACAGGTCCGCGAGTGGCCGCTTCATCACGATCTCGGCACATGACCACACTACGTCAGAAGTCCACCTGATCGAGGCCGATCGGCCCGAGGGTGTGCCCCGAATGGTTGCCTTCCGGGAGAGGGGCGTCGAGTACGATGTCGCCCATTGTGGCGGGCGTATATTCATCCGAACCAACGCAGACGGGGCGGTGGATTTCAAGATTGTCACCGCTCCAGTGGATGCGCCGGGTCGCGCGGTATGGCAGGACTGGTTGCCCCACGAGGCCGGCACCTATGTCCGCGACCAGCTCCTCTTCGCTGGCCATCATGTGCGGCTGGAATGGGAAGACGGCCTGCCGCGCATCGTCGTTTGCGACCTCGCGACCGGTGAGGCCCACGCGATCGCCTTCCCGGAGGAGGCCTACGACCTCTCCCTTTCACCCGGCTTCGAGTTCGAGACCGCGACGCTCCGCTTCGTCTACAGCTCCATGACCACGCCGGAGCAGACCTTCGACTACGACATGTGCACGCGCGCCCGGACGCTCCGCAAGACCCAGGAGGTGCCGAGCGGGCACGACCCTGCCGACTACATCACCCGTCGCCTGACGGCGGTGAGCTACGACGGCGCGTCCGTCCCCGTCTCTATCCTCCATCGCCGCGGAACCCCGTTGGACGGCACGGCGCCGCTCCTGCTCTACGGCTACGGTGCCTACGGTATCGCGATGCCGGCCGCCTTCTCCACAAACCGGCTCAGCCTGGTGGATCGCGGTTTCGTTTGTGCCATCGCCCATGTGCGCGGGGGGACCGAGTGCGGCTATGGCTGGTACCTGGACGGCAAGCTCGCCAAGAAGACCAACACCTTCGCCGACTTCATCGCCGCCGCCGAGCACCTGATCGCGGAAGGCTGCACGGCCAAGGGGCGGATCGCGGCCCATGGCGGCAGCGCTGGCGGGATGCTGATGGGCGCGGTCGCCAACCAGCGGCCCGACCTCTTCGCCGGCATCATCGCCGAGGTGCCCTTCGTCGACGTGCTCAACACCATGTGCGACAAGGATCTGCCGCTCACGCCGCCGGAATGGCCGGAATGGGGCAATCCCATCGAGGACGAAGCGGCCTATCGTGCGATCGCCGCCTACGCGCCCTACGAGAACGTGGCGGCCAGGGCCTACCCGGCAATCTTTGCTACCGCCGGCCTTACCGACCCGCGCGTGACCTACTGGGAGCCCGCCAAGTGGGTGGCGTTGCTCCGCCGGCTGAAGACCGACGCCAATCCCCTCCTGCTACATACAAACATGGAGGCGGGGCATGGTGGTGCCTCCGGCCGCTTTCACCGGCTCAAGGAGGTTGCGATGGTCTACGCCTTCGTCCTCGCCGTCGTCGGTCGCGCCTGACGCGGAGAAAATTGCTGCTCGCATGCAGGTAGCCGCCGGTGCCGGGCGCTGGCGGAATTCATCAGACGCGGCCGCTGGTTGAATCGGCAATTTCCGGTTGAGCGACTCGGGACGTCAGGGTAGTAGACACCAGGCAGGTCGTCTGATCGAAGGGCGACGGTACACGGTTGGCGGCGTTTTCCGGTCGGCGGCGCCCTCCCGGCCCCGAGCATCGAACCGAGGACACCGGCAGCGATATCTCGATACCGGTTGCCGGCGCGGCCGGAGGGCCTTGCCGATTCCACAGGCGTTCGCGAGAATCATCGGATAGCGCACCTTGCGCGTCACGCCCCGTAAGAGAGTCTCACGTCACCGGGAAACGAAGTCATGAGGTACCACTACATTGGTGCCACAGGACACCAACACACCGGACTGATGGAGACGTCGATCTATCCTTTCGATGCGGCGGAATCAGTCGACGATGCGGCGGAATCAGTCGAGGCGCAATCGTCAAGGATCGCTGACTCCATCGTCGCATACGCTTTGATGTTTTGGGCCTTGGCGAGTGTAGGAGGTCTTGTCGGAATCTTGTGCTACTGCCTGATGGAAGACTTTGGGCGAGGCGGCCTTATCGCAGTGTCGATTGCCTATGTTGTTGGATGGGGCGCTGTATCCATAGTCCAGGACAATCTCATTCTCTCGTCGTCGGATTCGTGTGCGCCCTGGAAGGCGTTGAGCGGAGCCTTTCCGCTTTGTCGCCGGCCTGTCGTGGATTGATCGGAGTGTGCAGCAAGGCGTTGAGTGGGGTTTCTGGCGCACCGCGGCGGGGCTGGGACAGGATTGGCCGGCGCTCGGTCGCCTTCGGAAGTGGGATTTTGCCGGGAAGCGGGTTTCCGGGAAGGGGTCAAGTCTTACGTGGACGTTTGGCGAGCACGTGCTTCAAGGCATCGTCGCGGTGCCACTCGAAGTGGTCGGTTGCGGCGGGGACGCGGTCGAAGCCGGCGGTGAGGATGACTGCGAGGGCAAGGTTGCTGAAGGCGGTGTTGTTTGCCGGGCCGTGGCCAGAGCGCATCAGGCAGGCGTCCTCCCGGAACGCGGCACACCGTCGGCGGTGGTTCTTGTTTTCGATGGCCCAGTGTCCGCGGTTGAGGGAGAGGAGACGCTCTGGCGATGCCTCTGCATGGGAGAGCGAGGTGATCCCGTAGGCATGTTCGATGGAGGTTTTGCCGGACCTGGCGTGCTTTCGCTCGCGGGTGATGCGGAACATCTGGCGCACGTGCGGGATCGTGAACAGGTTGTCGAGCGGGGAGATGCATTCGATGGAGCGGGTGTCCCAGCGGCCGTGAAGCGGCTTCTCCGGCACGTCGGTGAAGCGCCGCTGCGCATCCCGTTCCCAGTTTGTCGCCTTCAGGGTCTCGAAGGTCTCGGGAGCATTGCCCTTCACGGTGAACAGGTAGTGGGCGTCGTGCGTACGATCGCATCCGCGGTGTTGCGGGATGTGTGCAGCGCGTCCATGGTGACTACAGAGCCGCTGATTTCGACGTCTCCCAGCACCGCGAGCGCGGCAGCCTTCTCCCCGCCCGCCTCATGGCACATCCGGCAGGCGATCGGAATGCCTTCTGCATGGGTCACCAGCGTCGCTGTCTCATGGTGCACCGCGCCGCTGCGGTTCACGCCGTTGATCCGCTTGCCGTCCGCCGCTAGCGCCGAGCGGTCCGGGACCGGGTGGGCCTGCGCCCAGCGGTTGGCCGCGGCCTGCACTTCGTCGCTGTCCGCCTGCACCATCACTCGGTGAATCGTGGCTCGCGAAGGCGGGATGAAGCGGTTGCTGATCCGATCCCGCCGCGCGTCGAGGGCGGCAAGATGTTCCTGCGGCATGGTTGTCGCGTAGCGCGAGGTCGCGTCGCAGCCGACCTTGCCCGCAAGGCGCGCCAGCACGCAGATGGCCAGCACCGTCGCCAGCTTGTGCCGCCGCCCTTGGGCATGGCGGAAGTCGGGAACCCGCTGCAACTCCTCCAGCAGCGAAGGAAGCGTCTCTTCCGTCACGTCCACCGCCGTGCGGGCCACCGCCCAGTCCGGATGCGGCTCTGTCGCGCAAAGCCGGGCCACCGACGAGCGGCCCAGCGGATAGACAAACATCTCCTTCAGCTTGCCATGCGGATCCGTGTAGCCGCCCCGGCCGCGCGCATAGCCCTTGGTGAGCCCCACCGGCGCCCAGTTGGAGGCTCGGTACACCGTCGCGTGGTGCTTCTCCGGATCCACGAAGGTCTCCGCCAGTTCCAGCGGATGACCGTATGTCGCCTTCCAGTCGTCACTCAGGCGGCGGAGCATCCCGCCGACAAACCAACTGCCCAGATTTGGGAAGGCCCGGAAGCACCAGCAGGCGCGTATTGCTCGCCACAAGGTGCAACCGCTCATACTGCTGCGCAGCCTTCCAGCCGATGAACCGGTCTCGCGGACGGCACTTCAGCGCGCCCGCCTGCCAGCCTGCCAAGCCAACCCAAAGCGTCCCCAGGACCGCAACATACCGTAGCCCGCGTCCCACAAAGCGCAGAAAGCCGAGCTCGTGGCGCTCGGCCATCAGACCGTCCCAGCGAAGGCGTTCCTCCGGCCGCGCAAGCCGAATCACAGCTTCCTCCACCGAGGGGTTCTGGGGCAAACCAGGCATACCATCAAATTGACAGACGGAATACGAGAAGTCCAGAACCCACGAGTCCGAATCAACCTCGAAAAAGAATGAGATCGCCCTGATCGCGGATACGACTTCATGTTGCTCCGGGACAACCCGATGCGCCTCTTCCTGCCGATCTGATCGATTACCTCCTGAGACCGCGCACTAGTTGCCGTCACTGCGCTGGATGCAGTCAAGACCCGGTGGCTCGTCCCTGGTTTCGGCGAAAGGATCCTGCCGTTCGAAGCCGTCGGGGCTTGCGCATACGCGTGTAACGCTGGCGAGGATCACGAAGCGGGTAGGCCGACCAGTGAGATCGAGAGGAAGGTTGTCGACATCTGCCGGCCCCGGGGGCTGTTCTGTCCACGCCCAACGGCCGGGGCTTCGAAGGTGCTGGCATCCTGATTGGCGACCCTTGAGCGGGGGCATGAACGGGACGGCGGAAGACTTCGTGCGCGTGAAGATCGACGCTCGGCGCGAGGCTTTGGGCGGAAGCCGCACCGACAGCGCAAGCGTGGTTTTCCAGTACGCGCTGCATGAAGAGACGTCAGCGCGCGGGTGCGCGGGACGGTTCCGTTCTCCGCGTGTCCCTTCTATAGGTTTGCTCGCCGCGCGGTTGGTGGGGCAACGGATTCCTGGGGCGATGCCATGACGCAGGGGGCGCAGGTCGAACAGGAGGCGTGGCACGTGATCTACGAGTCCGGGTTCCAGGCTCGGAAGCGCAAGGCAGGCATTTCGGAGCCGGAAGCGGAGAACGCCGGTGTCAAGCCGTTGCGGGCCGCGGTTGCCGACGCGCCGCCCCGCATCGATCCAAACGGCGCCTGGCAGGTCCACACGAGGCTTGAGAATCACTCCCGGTTCGACGGACTGCCGGATGCGAGGAAGCGTGGCTGGAGGCTCGGTCGGCGCAACATCAGGTTGTCTGGAGCCGGGTTGCACGTGGAGAGCGCATCACGACGGCCACCGCCGCAGCATTTTGTAGCGGGCCCGGCCGCCGGGTGGAGAAATCCCATCCGGTCGATATCCCGCTTGCCCGCCGTCTTGCTGGAGGAAAATGCGCAACATGCGATGGACCGACGGTGTGTGTGATTTCCAGTATGGTCTTACGATCATTATTGCTACAGCAAATTCGGCATATGGCGTGTCGCCTCCAGAAAGGAAATGAAGGCCGGGGAAGTTCGGAAAGCGTGGCGATTTCGCATCACACCTCCCCCGACGGTGGGAATGCAGGCCAGCGTGTTATCCGTGCCTGTGCCGATCACGGCTGTCTGTTCTCGGACCGGCCGCACTTTCCTCGAGAAGCGGCGGCACGCAGCTGGCACGGTTGCATTCGCATATTCCGGTCGCTTCAGCAGGACGACAACGCGAGGCGCGACGAGATCCATGTGCGAGTCTCGGGTGCAACAGACACGCTGACGTCATACCCGAACGACGGGCCGAGGTTTGATTAGGCACTGTCGGGAAGTTACCTTTGGGGGAAACTTCGGTGAGTCGCGTGCCACCAATTGACCGGATTCGGGCTTGAAGAGGATTTGCCGGCGTGACCGAAATGCGTGCACTAGAGGCAGGTTCGGAGCAGACGCCGTGGCCAGGGAAGGCCCGGCCGACCTTGCGGGACGTGGCGCGGGCCGCGGGCTTCTCGTACATGACCGTCTTGCGGGCTTTCAACACGCCCGAGTTGGTGAAGGACGAGACCCGGGAAAAGATTACCCGGGCAGCCGACGGGCTGGGATACATTCCGAACCTGCTCGCCAGCCAACTGACCCGATCGCGCAGCTGGTCGGTTGCCATGATTGTCCCTGCGCTCAGCAACTCGTTCTGGGCTTCCATCGTCGAAGGATCGAACGAGGTATTGGCGGCGCATGGGCACCACCTATTCTTCGGCCTCGTAGCCCAGCACCCCGGCCGGCGTGCGTCGGAGGAGGAAATCCTGAAATCGTTGCTGGGCCGCTGTCCCGAAGGCTTGATCCTTGTGCCGTTCGGCCATACGTCGATGACTCGACTCCATATCTCGAAGGCGCAGGTGCCCGTCGTCGAGGTCCCCAATTTGCCGATCCGTCCAATCGACTCGGCCGTCGGGTTTTCGGTTGGTGATGCGTTCTTTCAGCTGGGAAAGGCACTCCACGAACGCGGATACCGAAGATTCGGGTTCCTTCACCGCGATCTGGGTGATGACGAGCTCGCGGCACCACGACTGTCGGGGCTGCGGAGCGCACTCGCGTCCTGTGGTCTCGATCTCCCCGACAGCGCTGTTCAGGACTGCGCCGACCCTACTGCGACGTCGGCCAAGGCCGGTTTCGAGGCGCTCGTCACACGCGAGCCGACACTGGACGTCGTCGTGTGTTCAACGGATTACCTCGCCTATGGAGCGATCCTGCATTGCCAACAGCAGGGGATCTCCGTGCCCGATGACATCGCGATCGCGGGATTCGGGAACATGGAGCTTTCGGCCGAGCTAAGCCCGACATTGACCACCATATCGGTTGACGGTCGCGAGATCGGCAGGAGGGCCGCCCAACACCTGGTCGGCCGAATGGAAGACGGGACGCCCGGCGGGCACATCGATGATGTCGGGTTTAGCCTGGTCTTTCGAGAATCTGCCTGAAGCAGTCCTCAGCATGCCTGCTATCCTGATTGCGCAGGAGGTCGCTGGCAGGGAAGGTGCTCAGGGGGACTCCGTTTGAACCGGTGACAGACCAGCGACGTGGTCCGGGATGCCTGCTATCCCAACGTCAATCATGAACAAGGAGCCCGCCAACGGCTGCTCCTGCCAGTCCTTCGCGTTGAAGTATCGACTTCCCGTCGTGATCAGCAGATCTCGCCGCCGTTCTCCCCCGAAGGCACACATGGTCGGTTTCGCCACGGGTAGACGGATCTCCGCGTCGATCCGCCCCTCGACGATGCGACACACGCGCCAGCCGCCGTGCAGCGCGCACCAGTACCCTCCCTCAACATCAACTGCCGCACCGTCTGGCACGCCGTCGTCAGAAGCGAACTCGTAGAACACCGTTCGATCCGAGATGGTCCCGTCGTCAGGATCGTACCGGTACCGCCAAATCACGCGGCGACGGCTGTCGGCATGGTACAGAATACGATCGTCCGGACTGAATGCGAGGCCGTTTGAGACCAATACACCGCCCACCTTCCTGGTCTGCTGGAATCGCTGGTCAAAGCAGTACAAGCCTGCCAGCGGCTTGTCGTTTTCCCTTGCGACGAGACTTCCGACCAGCCATCGCCCACGTCTATCGACACGTCCATCGTTGAGGCGCAGTTCCTGCTCGCCCAGGTTGACAGGTGCCACTGGCGACAAGGATTCATTCTTGACATCAAACATCCACAGACTGGTCGATCCGGCCAGCAGGTAGATCCCTTTCTGGCGAGTCAGCGCGACGGCTCCGACTTCTTCCAGGACCGACCACGTTTTGTTTGTTCCGTTGGAAGGTGAGTACGAGTTGACGACTCTCTGCGGAATGTCGAGCCAAATGAAGCACGCAAGGGCTTCATCCCAGACCGGACCCTCGGCCGTTGTCGATCGCCTGGTCAGCACGCAATCGGGAAGTTTAGAAGTCATGCATCCAGTGTCCTTGCGCCAAGGCTCGTTAAACCAGCCGATTGGGCTTTGCGTCCTCGCCGGACGCCACTTCTCTCAGCATCTTCCTACACTTCGTTCGTCACAGGATTGAACCGAGTTCAACCAACTGGCCGGCGCTGGTTCCATCCCACGCAACAGCGTGACGGGAACCCACGCGAAGCATCTTGGATTGGTCTTGTTCGGGGTCAGGATCCCGTTCGATGGAACTGAGGTCCTCCGACGGGTGACGGGTGTCGTCCTGCAGCCACTGGATTTCCATGTCGGTCGAAGGGATCGCGCTGAGGAGCAACCGTGTATACGGGTGCGAAGGGTTGCGCAGGACGTCGTTGATATCGCCGGCCTCCACGGTGCGGCCGCGAAGCAGGACAATGATCGAGTTGCTGATGCGCGCGGCGGTGGCAAGGTCGTGGGTTATGTAGAGAACGGACGCGCGGGCCGCGCCGTGGAGTGTGTCCAGAGAATCCAGTATGGAAGCGCGTATCGACGCGTCGACCATTGATACCGGTTCGTCGGCAACAAGGAGCTTGGGGCTGAGAGCCAGCGCTCGAGCCACCATGAGCCGCTGCCGTTGGCCTCCGCTGAGCTGGTGCGGGTACCGGTCGAGCACGACGGTCGGATCTATCCCGACAGCGCGGCAGGCGGCTTCCACGTTCGCGCGGACCTTGCTGCGGTTCTCCGCGGCTCCAAGTCGGCGCATCGGCCGTTCAAGCGAACGTCGCACGCGGTAGAACGGATTGAACGAAGCATAGGGATCCTGAAATACTGCCTGGATGCTTCGGCGATAGCGATTCCAGGCAGCGCCGGTGAGCGAGGCGATTGGCACACCCTCGAAGCACACTTCGCCCGCCGTGGCGGGCTCCATACCCAAAATCAGTGAACCGAGAGTCGACTTGCCACTGCCGCTCTGCCCGACAACCGCCACCACCCTCGGACGCTCTTCCTCAAAGGACAGAGTGATCGGCGCAAGAGCGCGGATTGGTCGACGTCCGCCGCGAGGGTAGTAGGTTTTCGCGGCGTCCCTGAGGGAAAGGAAGGCAGTCCCAACTCCAGACGAACGCACCGTTGCGCCATTGGTAAGAACGTTCATCATGTACGCAGGGCGGTAGTAGCGCTCAGTCCGTGATGAAGCGCGGCGGCGTTGTGGACGAGGGAGCGCGTGTGTTCATGCCGCGGCGCGTTGATGATCTCCCTGGTTGGCCCGATCTCCACAATTTCGCCGCGAAGCATGACCGCGACCCGATCCACAAACTGCGCCATCAAACCCATGTCGTGCCCAATGAGGAGCATGGCGCTGTTTGTGGCGCGCTGACGCGCCCCCAGGATCGACATCACTTCCATCTGCGTGACAACGTCGAGCGCGCTTGTGGGCTCATCTGCAATCAGCAGTTCCGGGTTCAGTAGAGAACCGATCGCAATGCAGACGCGCTGCTTCATGCCGCCGCTTAGTTCGTGAGGGAACATCCTGGCGACCTCTGAACTCAGCCCGACCGCGCGCAGCGCATCGTCGACAATTGAAGGCAAGCGACTCCTTGATGTGCGGTCGTGGTCCAACATCCCGTCGGCGATTTGCTCACCGACCGTCAACACTGGATTTAGCGAGTTCATTGCCCCCTGCGGCACGTAACTCATGCTTCTCAGTCGGAGTACTCTGAGCTCGGAGGCGCCCAAACTCGTGATGTCTTGGCCAGACAGGCGTATCCGGCCCGAGACAATGCGGGCCGGCGGCTTGATCAAACGCATGATGGCCAGCGCGGTCGTGGTCTTACCGGAACCCGACTCGCCAACCAATCCCAGTCGTTCACCGCTCGCGACCTCGAACGAGACGCCACGCACAGCCGGGGGGACGTCGGGATCGTCGACGTATCGAACGGTCAGGTCACCTATCGAAAGAACCGTCATCTGACGAACAACTCGTATGGACCAGGACGCCGGCTTCGTCGTAAGTGTTGCACTGCACCCAACAATCCGCGGCTAGTGAAGGCCGGAACGCGGCAATCCGGCGTCGCTGGTCGCGAGCCATCGACGAAAGTGTTCCTCGATGATCGTGGCACGATCAGATGCCGACAAGCCGCTGCGCACCAGGTTTTCATGCTCGTTCGGGTCGGATCGGTGGTCATAGACCTCCATCAGTCCGTGAGACTGATAGAAGCAGGATTTGATGTTGCCGTCGAAGACCATCGTTCCGTGTTCCGGTGGAAAATTCGCCTGTCCGTCATTGTACTCCGAGACCACGTACTTCCTGTGCCGATCCGGGTCGCCTTCGCCGCGGATCAGTGACCAGAAGGACTTGCCCTGCATCCGGGGTGGTGCATCGAGGCCGGCCGCCTCGAGTATTGTCGGAGCCAGGTCCACCAGTTCCACGAGCGCATCCGACTTGACATTCGCCTGAACGATGCCGGGCTGCCTCATGACGAGGGGCACACGAACAAGCGGATCGAGAAACCGGCAACCCTTGTACAGAAGGCCGTGATCGCCCAGCATTTCCCCGTGATCGGATGTGAAGATGACCAGCGTATCATCGACCATGCCCCGATTCCGCACCACGTCCATGATCGATCCGAACTCGTGATCGATCAGTTCGACCATGGCGTAGTACGCAGCCTTGACGGCTCGACCATCGAAACTGGCTGGTGGCCGCGCGGTCAGTTGACCCGGGCGATTTGGATCGCGGCCATCGCCGTCGCGGGGTATGGACTGCCCCAACACATCAACGGCAGTTCGGGTCTGGAACGGTATGTCCGCGAGAAACTCCTGATTGTCGCGATCGCTCTCCCGCCATACCGGCGGGGTCAGCGTGTCGACATCGTACCGCTGAAGATATTCCTGTGGCGGATCGAAGGGTGGGTGAGGATCGAAGACGTTGACCATCAGCATCCACGGTTGCGATTCCGCCTGCTCAATGAACCGGCGCGCCATTTCGCCGGCCCAGGTCGTCTGATGGAGTTCGACCGGCACGCCGGCACCGCAGAAGAGAGGATGCTCGCGAAACAGCTCGTGCACTTCGACCCCCTTGGCGTGAAGCCACTGGGCGTAGGAGTTGCCATCTAGGCGCGGGTTTTGCGGGTAGGGGTTCCATTCCCAATACGAGAAACCATCACCGGCAATTCGAGCCTCGATGTCGCGATGCGCGGAAAGATGAAGCTTGCCGACCAGACCGCAGTCGTAACCATGCTCAGCCAGAATACCTGTCACCAGGCGCTCGCCGCCTGGAAAGGCGGCCGTGCCATTGCGGTGCACATGATGGCTCGCCGGGTAGCGGCCGGTCATCATGCTTGCTCGCGAGGGCGTGCATATGGGCGACTGCGCGTATGCGCGGCGGAATGCCCATCCACCGTCGCACAAGCGATCGAGATTGGGGGTCCGGATCTCATCATTTCCCAGCGCCGCAACGGTGTCGTAGCGTTGCTGGTCAGAACAGAACCAAAGGATGTTGGGGGGGCGGCCGCTCATGCTTGATTCCTAAGCCTGATTTCTGTATGTTATACGTATAACAAAAACAACCATACACATCAAATGGCGACTTACCGCACACAGGCAGCGGGTCGCCGCACGCAGGGAGGAGTGAGGAAATGAATCTGAGCAAGATGAGGGTGACGCTCGGCGCGTGCCTGACAGCTGCGCTTGTCGCAATGTCGGGGCCGGCGCTTTCCGACGTCGCGAGAGAGCGGACGCTGATCATTGGCTCCGGGTCTGACGGGCCAACCTTCAGGAGGATCGGTGCCGCGAACCCGTACGCATTCGGCTCAAACCTGCGGACCGGGTATGAATACGTCTTTGAGCCACTGTTCTACTTCAACTTCTTTGAAAACAAGCTCGTACCGTGGCTTGCGAGTGGTTATGAATTCCAGGACGACTTCGGGACCGTAATCGTCAATCTGCGAGAAGGGGTGAAATGGAACGACGGCGAACCCTTCACCGCCGACGATGTGGTGTTCACACTCGAGCTCCTGATCGAGAATGGCAATTCCGAAAAGAGCCTCAAACACGCGGTCAACACGGCGCAACGGGTCGCTGGCGCAACTGCAATCGACGCGCATACGGTAAGAATCGACCTGACCGATCCCGACCCGCGCTACATCCACAACCAGCTGTCGGCCTATCTCGGATTTGGATTGTTCTGGCTACCCAAGCATGTCTGGGAGAACGTCGACGATGTTGCTGCATTTGCGAACCTGGATACCGATGCGGAGTGGCCGATCGTCGGCACCGGTGCCTGGACGTTGGAGGCAGCCTCGCCGCAATCGGTCTCGCTCGTCCGCAATGACGGCTGGTGGGGGGCGGAGTCCGGCTTTCGCGAGTTGCCAAACGTCGAACGAATCGTCCTTACGCCGGTGGTCACTCCCGACACCGCGGGGCAGCTGGCAGCAAACGACGAAATTGATTGGTTTCCGGGCTCGCCTGATGTCAATCTGGTCAGGGAGTGGCTTCGTCAGAATCCCAATCTCGTAACCTTCAGTGGACGGGAGGCTCCGTACGGGCACGTCGACTGGTGGCCCCACTCGTTGTACTTCAACAACCTCGATCCACAGTGGGAAGACCGTCGGGTTCGCCGAGCCATCGCCCACGCCATCAACCGGGAGCAGCTGGTCGAGGTCGGCCTGGGCGGTGAGAATCCGTTGAGTTTGACCCCTTATCCCGCGACAGAACCATTGGCACCGTTCATCGAGATTGCCGAGGGAGTCGCCATCGACCAGGGTTTGGCTACCCACGATCTCGATGCGTCAGCTGCGCTGATGGAGGAAGCGCGCTACACGCGAGATTCGGACGGTTTCTGGGTGAACGACGGCAAGCGGATCAATGCGGAGATGCAGTCGGTCCCCTATCTGCGGCCGATTGGACCGCTGGTGGTCGAGCAGCTGAAGCGTGGCGGGTTCGATGCCAGCTATCTGCAGACTCCTGATTCCCGACGACTCATCACCGAGGGACGGACCCCGCTTGTCTTGCATGGGCACAACGGCAGCATCTTTGATCCGGTAGCCACACTGGAGATGTACACGTCGAGTGCCGTGCGGCCAATTGGCGTCCCGACATTTGCGCTCGCGCGCTGGAGCGATCCGGAACTGGATGCGGTCGTCGCCGAGATGGTGACCATTCCTCCGGGTGCGCCGGAGCTCATGCCGCTATTCGAGAAAGCGATTGCGCTATGGTACAAGGGCCTGCCGGAAATTCCGCTGCAGCAGGAGATCAAGAGGGCGCCGATGAATACGACGTACTGGACGAACTGGCCGAGCCAGGGGAATCCGTACATCGATCCCTATCCGTCGCACTTCGGTCTCAGCAACACATTCGTAGCTCACAACCTTGAACCGGCTCAATGAATGATCCGGTCGCGGATGGCAGGCGGTGATGACATCGCCGTCATCCGCGACTGATCGACTGCAAAGGCGAACACTGGCCGGGTCCGCATGATAGTCCGACGCTCCCTGCTGGCGATATTTGTGATCTTCGCCGCTGCCACCATCAATTTCTGGCTGCCCAGAACCACGGGTCGCGATCCGATTGCGGAGCGATTGGCGCAGATCATGGCAGAGGGCGGCGGCGCCCAAATGGACATGGCGCCGCTTATCGAGACGTATCAGCGCAAGTTCGGGCTCGATCAACCGCTCTGGCAGCAGTACGCAACCTACTTGTGGGATACGGCGACCCTGGATTGGGGTTACTCGATATCCGCCTATCCGACACGCGTTTCAACGCTCATCGCCGAAGCCCTTCCCTGGACTATAGGGCTTATGCTGGTCTCGACGATCGTGGCCTTTGTCGTCGGATCGCTTGTCGGCGCGTTTGCAGCCTGGCGAGGCAATTTGAGGCTGATTCAGGTATTCATGCCGGCGCTCATGTTGACGGCAGGTATTCCCTATTACCTCATTGGCTTGATCCTCATCTATTTTCTTTCCTTCAGACTGGGTTGGTTTCCGATCGCAGGAGGAGCGCCCATTGGCTATATCCCAAGCATGAGTTGGGACTACGTGGCCTCCGTGATCTACCATGCGATACTCCCGGCTGCCTCGATCGTGATCGCCGCCATAGGCTTCTGGGCGCTCGGCATGCGCGCGATGATGACGACCGTCATCGGGCAGGATTTCATACTTTTTGCTGAGGCCAAGGGTTTGAGTCCGTGGCGAATATTCTTCAATTACGGGTTCCGCAATGCCTTGCTTCCACAAGTAACGACTTTGGCACTCGTTTTCGGGCAGCTCGTAACAGGCGCTGTCCTGGTTGAAATGGTTTTCGGTTATCCCGGACTTGGAAGCCTTCTGTTCGTTTCCGTGAGCGGCGCTGATTTTCCGACGGTCTATGGTGTGGTTGTCGTGCTGGCAGTCACCGTAGCGTTGTCGATGGCGCTGATCGATTTGATGTATCCACTCCTGGATCCCAGGGTTCGGCTCGGATCGCAAAAGACCTGATGCACTGCCAGTTATCAAGATGAAGCTGCTTTCATATCTGGGACCAAACAACACTCCCCTTACCTTGGGCTTCGGGATCCTGGCCGCTCTTGCGGCGTTCTCGATCCTTGGCGAAGCGTTCTACGATACGACGTCAGCTTCGCCATTGTCCGTCAGGGCCGCGTCACCCCCCAGTTTCGAGTTGCCGTTCGGCTCGGATACCCAGGGGCGCGACCTGTTCGGGGCCGTGATTCTGGGGTCGCTCACCACGCTGAAGTTGGGGTTGCTTGTCGGTTGTCTGACGGTTTCGATCGGCACATTTCTGGGCTTCGTCTCGGGGTACGCCGGACGCGCCGTTGACGCGACCATCAGTGGTCTCAGCGACGTGGCTCTGGCCATTCCGCCCATCTTGATGCTGGTCGTCATCGCGTCGGTAACCGGCGGCGGCCTGGGCATTATCGAGATGGGTCTGGCCATATCGGCTCTTGCCTGGGCAAAGCCGCTCCGGCAGATGAGATCTCAAGTATTGGTCATGCGCGAATCCCTGTTCGTGAAGACCGCGAAACTTTCTGGATACAATTCCCTTGAAATTCTTTTCCTGGAGATGCTGCCCAATCTGCTTCCCTTTATCGCTGCGAGTTTTGTTCTGACTGCGAGCGCCGGCATCCTGGCATCCATAGGAATAGAAGCCTTGGGTCTGGGTTCGCAGGATGAAACAAGTCTCGGGCTGATTATCTTCTGGATGATGTATTCTTCCGCGTTTGTGCGCGGCATGTGGTGGTGGGCAGTCATCCCGATTCTGTTTCTTGTTTTCATCTTCATGGGTTTGTACCTGGCCAGCGTGGGACTGGACAAAATCGCAAATCCACGTTCGGCGTGAGAGATGCTCGCACGGATGCCGATCGTCTCAAGGAAGCCAGCGGGGCGGCGTACCAGCCAGTACAGGCCGGATGTTCAACGTGTGAATTTCGAAACTTTCCAACCAACGGCCGGCAGACGAACGCGTACGCCTGGCACGCGGCGGAGCAGTGTTGTCCGATATTCACCTCCATTGTCGAGCTGAGCATGGCTGCGCACCTGAAACTCGCGCTCGTCGGATGTGGCCACGTTGCTGAAATGCACCTGCATGGAATTCAGGCCGGCGCCGGACAGATCGAAGTTACGGCCGTCGTCGACACCGATCCTGCGAAGGCGGCATCAATGGCTAGCCGCACGGGTGCGCAGTCGTTCTGTCATCTTGAAGACGCCCTGCGGAGCGGAGACTTCAGCGCTGTCGACATCATGCTGCCTCACTCGCTGCACGAGCAGGCGGCGCTTCTCGCCTTCGCTGCTGGCAAGCACGTGATCCTTGAGAAACCGATGGCGACTTCGGTGGAGAGCGGCGCTCGCATTCTTTCTGCAGCGCGCGCCGCCAAGACTGTATTCACGGTTGCTGAGCAGTCCCAGTACTGGCCCGACGCTCTAGTTGTGCGGCAGCAGATATCGGATGGAGCAATCGGCGACTTGATTGCCGGGCGAGCTTTCCTGTGGCGACCGCGGAATGAACGATCGACAAGGAGTTCGTGGCGGAACAGCACCGCGGCGACCGGCGGCGGAATGTGCATCGACGGTGGAGCCCATTGGATACGTCCGCTGCGCATGTGGTTCGGGGAGGTGCAGGAGGTGGTCGCCGATCTGGGTAAGCCTCTGCCGGAGATGGAAGGCGAGTCGCTCGCGCATGGGTTGCTGAGATTCAGATCCGGCGCGGTGGCGGTGCTCGGTATACTGGGCGACGGCGCCTGCGTGGGACCGGTCGAGGAGTTCAGGGTCACCGGCGCCGAGGGAGAGTTGTCGATTGAGCGATCCGCCGACGGCAGGGGCGGGCGTGTCGTCAAGTATGTTCGCGAGCACGAGTCGGGCGTAGTTCTGATGACAGATGTCGAACAAGGGCGGCGCGATAGCTTCGGCCATGAGTTGAACGACTTCGCCAACGCTGTGCTTCACGGTACTGCACTACAGGCCGAGCCGGAGGACTCTTTGGGCGAGTTGAGGACGGCTTTGGCCATGTATCGCTCCGCGGAAAGTCGACACTGGGAGGCCGTGTGGTGATGACACCGGCGCGTCCCGCGGTCTTCCGCACTTCGTTGAAACGAGGACACTGACCTCATGACCGAACGACTGACCGACCGAATTGCCTTAGTCATGGGTGGTGGCTCGGTCGCCGAGGGCGTCGGCAACGGTAAGGCTTGCGCGATTAAATACGCCCGAGAGGGCGCGGGGGTCTTCGTCGTCGACAGAAACGAAGACGCGGCCGAGGAAACCGCCCGCCTGATCCGGGACGAGGGAGGTACCAGCGCCGTAGGCGTCGGCGACGTTTCAATCGACGACGATGTCGAGCGGGTGGTCGCGGAGTGCATGGCCGCCTTCGGCCAGATCGACATCCTGCACAACAATGTGGCGCGTATCGATGTCGGAGACGTCACCGAGTTGGCCCCCGACCTCTGGGACGCAAGTTTTTCGGTCAACCTGAAAAGCGTATTTCTCGCTTGCCGACACGTCATACCGCATATGCGGGCGCGCAAGGCGGGCGCGATCGTCAACATTTCCTCGATCGCCGCAACACGATATCTCGGCGTTCCATACATGCCCTACTATGCGAGCAAGGCTGGCATCGTTCAGCTCACGCGCGCCATCGCGGTGCGCCATGCGGCCGACGGCATCCGTGCCAACTCCATCCTGCCCGGATTCATAGACACGCCGCATGTCCACGCGTTTCTGCGCGACCATCTCGGCGGGGGTGACACCGAAGCGTTGATCCGCAAACGCGGCGGCCAGACCCCTGTCGGCCGCATGGGCACCGCTTGGGACGTGGCGAACGCCGCCGCGTTCCTGGCGTCGGACGAGGCCGCCTACATCACCGGCACGGAGCTGGTCGTGGATGGCGGCGTAACTGCGACCGCGATCTCCTGAGGAGCCAAGCGCATGACACCGACCATCACCGACATTCGCACGATCCTGCTTCGTGTTCCGCTCGATTCGCCGACAGAACTGCCCTACGGGAACTGGGTCGACCGACGCAATCTCATCGTTTTGGCGGAGACTTCGACGGGGGTTCGTGGAGGCGGCGAGATCTGGGTAAACGTCCCTGTTTGGAGTTGCGAGGACCGGCGCGGGTTCGTGTCGGACGTTCTGAAACCGCTTCTTGTCGGCGAACCGCTTGACGATCCGAAACGGCTCTTTGACCTGATGGTCGAAAGGACCGCGACGCTGGCACGTCGCTGGTATGCCCCCGGGCCGGTCAGTCACGCGATCGCGGGGGTTGACATCGCGTTGTGGGACGCCCACGCTCGACACGTGAAGCGTCCACTGCGCGATGTTCTGAGCGGGGGCGATGCCGAAGCAGCTGTCAACGTCTACGCCAGCGGTGTCGGTCCGGCTTCTGTTGGCGCGGCGATCGAGAGCGCGACATCACGGGGGCACACCAGCTTCAAGATACGTCTCGTCAGCGGTCCGGAACTCGATCGGCAGATACTTCACGAAGCCAGGGAGGCGGCAGGTGACCGCACGCTGACGACCGACCCGGCCGAGACTTACACCCCGGACACGATCATGGCCATCTGGGACGATCTCATCCGCGCCCGGACCGACTGGCTCGAGGAGCCCTTTCCGAACAACCAGCCGGCCATGTATGACGCGTTGCGCAAGATGGAGCCGAGACCACGCCTGGCATTGGGGGAGAGCACCTACGGCCTGTCGGGACTCGCCACCCTCCTCGACCGCTTCGCGCCGGAGGTCGTGCAGCCCGACATCACGAAGACGGGCGGACTGACCGAGGGCATCGAGGCCGGCCGCATGACCGTTGATTCAGGGTGCGAATTCGTTCCCCACATGCTGGCCGGCCCGATCGGCTTCGCGGCGACGGCAAGTCTGGTGGCGGCGACGCCGGGCGCCCGCATGCTCGAGATGGACTGCGACCCGGTGGCCTCGTTCGTCCCGATGATGGGCGGCGTACCGACGGTAACGGACGGCACCATCACCCTATCCGGAGAAGCCGGCCATGGCGCAACCGTCGATGAAGACGAACTGGCGCGACTCGGCTTTGTTGCCGAACATGGATGACCGTGAGCGCAGTGCGCGCCGGCGGCTTCAAGGCTGCCAGCGGGACTTCGCAGATCGGCTCATCCGCGCGCGGCAGGGCCGCGGCATGTTTTTGGATTTCGAGAACCATCCGGGCCGACCCCAGACGTTGTCAGATGGATATGAGATCCAGGCCGCGGTTGTCAATGGATTGGCGGCAAAGCCGATCGGCGTCAAGGCCGGGCTTTCGACGCCAGAGGCCATGCGCGCCTACGGATTGAGCCGCCCGGTCTTCGCCCCAATCCTTGCTGGCTCAGTCGTCGACGCCGTGCCGAACCGACCGGTAACCGATGCGCTTCCGGAGGGAGGCCTGGTTTACGAAACCGAGATCGGTTTCGTGACCCGCGCCGACGGTGAGCCCGCGAGCTGCCTTGTCGTTGAGCTTGCGCGGCCATCTTACGGGCTGGACGCTACCCCGGCGGCGCCGGATATTGCAGCGGATTTGGCAGGTGCCTATCGATTCGTGCGCGGACCGCCGCTGCCGGCGGATCACGGGGCGCCGGTGCTGAGCCTCACGATCGCTGATGGTGAACAGAAAGCCCTGGCGGTCCCAAAGCCGACTGACTTGCTCCAGATACGCAGCGACATGTTGCAACACCTGGCGAAGTGGTTTGGGCACGCTGTCGCGAGCCAGGCGGGACTGCTTCTGGCCACTGGCTCGGTTCATGTTCCGATCGATGTACGGGCTTCGAACAGATGCAGGATCGCGATGGGCGACTGTGTCGTGCTTGACCTGGTTCTTCGATGACCAGTGGCTCACGGCAGTTGAATGACCTCTTCTGAGATTGTCGAAGATGACGATACGAGATTTCGAAGGTCAGATTGAATTGGAGCGACGGGTCTTGTGGCTCGCCACGTGGACAATCCACCTCGCCAACCACGTCCGCGAAGCGGTTGGCCGCGGCCTGCACTTTGTCGCTGTCCGCCTGCACCATCACCCGGTGGATCGTGGCTCGCGAAGGCGGGATGAAGCGGTCGCTGATCCGATCCCGCCGCGCGTCGAGGGCGGCAAGATGCTCCTGCGGCATGGTTCTCGCGTAGCGCGAAGTCGCGTCGCGGCCGACCTTGCTCGCAAGGCGCGCCAGCACGCAGATGGCCAGCACCGTCGCCAGCTTGTGCCGCCGCCCCTAGGCATGGCGGAAGTCGGGGACCCGCTGCAACGCCTCCAGCAGCGAAGGAAGCGTCTCTTCCGTCGCCTCCACCGCCGTGCGGGCCACCGCCCAGTCCGGATGCGGCTCCGTCGCGCAAAGCCGGGCCACCGACGAGCGGCCCAGCGGGTAGACAACCATCTCCTTCAGCTTGCCATGCGGATCCGTGTAGCCGCCCCGGCCGCGTGCATAGCCCTTGGTGAGCCCCACCGGCGCCCAGTTGGAGGCTCGGTACACCGTTCCGTGGTGCTTCTCCGGATCCACAAGGGTCTCCGCCAGTTCCAGCGGATGGCCGTAGGCCGCCTTGCAGTCGGCACTCAGGCGGCGGAGCATCCCGCCGACAAAGCAGCTGCCCGGGTTCGGGAAGGCGCCCGGCTCCGGATGCACCAGCAGGCGCGTATTGCTCGCAACAACGAGCAACCGCTAATACTGCTGCGGAGCCTTCCAGCCGATGAACCGGTCTCGCGGACGGCGCTTCAGCGCGCCTTCCTGCCAGCCTGCAAGGCCAATCCGCAGCGTCCCAAGGACCGCAACATACCGGAGTCCCCGTCCCACAAAACGCACGAAGCCGAGCTCGTGGTGCTCGGCCATCAGACTGTCCCAGGGAACGCGTTCCTCCGGTCGTGCAAGCCGAATCACAACATCCGCCACCGAGGGATTCGGAGGCAAACCAAACATGCCATCCAATTGGCAGGACGAAAACGAGAAGTTCAGACCCCAAGAGTCCGAATCAACCTCGAAATGAATTAGATCGCCCTGCACCTCCACACCTCTACATGCCATGGACTCAAACAAGCAATACCACATATAGGTCAATTGAAATATATTTCCTACGTTGTCTGTGCATGGTATCAAACTTGCCTGCGCGGGCATAAACGTGAAAAAGGCAGTACCAGCGCGAAATCCGCATCTCGGCTGGCTTCTTGTGGTCATACGTCCCATGACGCCGCAATCCGCAACCCGACCCCGAAGACACTCCGGGGGACTTGCCTCCCGTCATGCCTGCCTGATCACGTAAGCCTCGGCGGTCAGACCGCACTCGTGCCGATACTGCAACAGCCGCACACGGCCCGGCGGCTTTGCCGAATTTCGCCCTTTACAAATATATCCGACTCCGAAATGACCCGGTACAAATCACCCTGCTGCTGCCACAAAAATCTGAGAAACAACGTGCGCCGTGGAAAGGCGCTTTCTTCTGGCGGGTGCGAACCCCGCCCAATAGCTGTCGCTCCGGTTGGTAGCAGCCAGGGCGGTTTACGGAGGCAACGATGTAGACTGAAGCACTCTGGTGACGAAGGGCCGCGTATGGCGGCTCAGCAACCATGCGGGCCGGAACGCGAAGTGAACGCTGAGCAGGCCTCGAAACGGATAACGCAGAAGCCGACCCTCCGTTGTTTAGGGGAAGGCCGTTGGCAGATTGGGAAGCGAGCGACGTATGCACCGATCTGTATCTGCCGGGGTATTGGCGCCAGCACGCATGGAAGATGAAGAAAGCAGCAACACGGGAAGCCCTGTCGGTGGCGTGCACGCGCCCACCGGAAACCCGCGAGGGCCAGTCTGGGCTGGCAGGGTGGCGGAGGGGCCCGTAGTACCGGGGAAGCCGGGTAATGCCGGTGGAGGGAAGGGGCCCTGGGTCGAGAGCAATGCGGGAAGGAAGCAAGGCATGGCCACTGATGCAAATCTAACAGGGTCAGTTAAGGTTCGGAAACTCCAGACGGCACTTAACGTGAAAGCGAAGGAAGAACCCGACCGACGGTTTCATGCCCTGATCGACAAGGTATGGCGCGAAGACGTTCTGATGGAGGCCTGGACGCGGGTCCGCCGCAATGGCGGCTCTGCCGGGGTTGACGGGGAGACGATCGCGGATATCGAGGCGCTTGGGGTGGAGAGGTGGGTTGGGGAATTGGCGCGGGACCTGAAGGACGGGATCTACGTACCGAAACCGGTGCGTCAGGTTCTGATCCCGAAGAAGCAGCGCGGCAAGTTCCGGCCACTGGGCATTCCTTGCCTGCGGGATCGGGTGGCGCAGACATCGGCCATGCTCGTGCTGGAGCCGATACTCGAAGCCGACCTGCAACCGGAGCAGTATGCCTATCGGCCGGGACGAAGTGCCCACGACGCGGTAAGACGCGTGCATAGCCTCCTGAACCGGGGGTGCAATGAGGTGGTCGACTGTGACCTGTCCAACTACTTCGGCGAGATTCCTCACGCCGAGCTGATCCGGAGCCTTGCCCGGCGCGTAAGCGACGGCCGCATGCTCCGCCTCATCAAGGCATGGTTGGAAATGCCTGTCGAAGAGGACGACGGCAAGGGCGGAAAGCGGCGCACGAACGCAGCGCGCCGGGAGCGAAAGGGCACCCCCCAAGGGTCCCCAATTTCTCCGCTGCTCAGCAACCTCTACATGCGGCGCTTCATACTGGGCTGGCAAGTGCTGGGCCACGCTCAGCGCTTCTGTGCGGAGATCGTGTGCTACGCGGATGACCTTTGCGTCATCGGCAAGGCTCCGGCGGCGGAAATGCTGCTGGTCGTTCAACGGCTCATGACGAAGCTGAAACTACCGGTCAACGAACAGAAGACCCGATGTTTGCGGTGCCCGGAGGAACCGATGACGTTCCTCGGATACCGGATCGGGCGCAACTATCGCGCGGACGGCCGCGGGGCGTATATCGGCACCCGGCCCAGCACGGACAGCGTCCAGAACATCTGCCGCACGATCAGCGCATTGACGGTACGGCGGTACGGGAGCCTCCCTGCGGAGACAGTGGTTGAGCGCCTTAACCGGACACTCTCCGGTTGGGCCAACTACTTCCGCTTGGGGCAGGTCAGCCCGGCCTACCGAGCCGTCGATCAACACGCTGACCGGCGGCTGCGCCAATGGCTCTGCCGGAAGCACAAGGTGCGGAGCGGGAATTACGTGCGCTTCCCGAGCCAGCAGTTGTACGAACAGTACGGCTTGCACCGCCTTGCGCCGACGACGAAGGGCCTTCCGTGGGCGAAGGCGTGATCTCGACCGAAAGCCCGGTGCTCGAAATGGGCACGCCGGGTTTGACGAGCGGGGGTGAGGAAACGTGGCTACGGCCCAGAACGAGGCACTGGCACAGCGCGAAAGCAGCCAGCTAACTGCTACTCCCTGGACCTACGGCAGAGCGCGCCTCCCCCCGACTCTACACCGGGTTCGTCGAAGGGGATCTGGTGGCGCACCATGGTTCCAAGGTGCACGGCAGCTTTCTTCAGACCCGGGTGATCACGAACATCGCTTTTGGACGGACCGAATGCGGACCGGTACTGCATCGGGAGAAAAACTGGTGCGGGCAGTCCTTGCAGTTTTCCGACGGCGCTTGCCGCTTCCCCTTGTTGTCGGCTTCGACTCGGACGACGACAGCGTGTTCATGAATGAGACGCTGCTGGAGAACTTCCGGGCACGTGAGATCGCGTTCACGCGGTGCCGATCCTAGCGGAAGAACCACCTGGCTCACGTGGAGCAGAAGAATGGCGCAATAGTTCGCCTCGTGGTGGGATTTCGCCGCCAGGTAGACGAAGCCGCCTAGGGTCGCGATGTAGGCCAGATCGGTGCCCCGGGGTTGGTTCGGGACATCGATCTCGCAATCCGTGGAGCGATCGCGGAAGATGGGCTCGACGTGATCGCAGTCGGTGATGGCGACGAAGCGGCGCCTGCGAGGGGATTGCGCGGCATGCTCGCGCATGAAGCGCAGGCGGGGTAGGCGAAGGCGATCCGGACGATCTACCCGGAGATGGACAGCCGGGCGATTGGCCGGCCTACGCCGCCCGGGCCTGCGAGCCGTTGCCGCGATGACGGCTGCGTGAAGGGAGCGCCGTACCGGCAACGTGCAGCGCAGCGCCGCCCCTGTCGATTCGCAAGGGAACAGCATTTCGCCTCCGGACGCCAACCGCGAGTGGAGCTTCGCGATCTGCGCCGCCATCGCGGAAGGATCGCTGTGGTTGCCTTCGAACACCCCCACTGCAACGGGGCAGCCGTCCGCCGCGCACAGCAGTCCGAAGGCTCTTGTCAGAGCTCAAGAATGGCTGGGCCTTCCGGCCGTAAGAAGCATTCGAACCGTCTGAGCGACAGAATCAGCCCGCGGATCGCGCCCCGATACCGCGACAAAGCAGAGACGACGCGCGCCTCATCCCCAATTGCGATCCGCGTTACGGATATATAATGTAGATACAAACGGAGGTATTCTGATGGGCGCAAACCTACAGGTCGGGAAGTGGGGAAGCAGCTTGGCAGTGCGCATCCCCAAGGCGGTTGCCGAGCAATGCGGGATTTCAGAAGGGTCGTCGATGGAGATGGACGTGCGGTCTGGCCGGATCGTGCTCTGGAAGCGGAACTACGATCTTGCGGACATGGTAAGCCGGATCACACCGGAGAACCTGCATCCGGAAGTGGACATGGGGCCGTCGAGGGGCAATGAACGGTGGTAGACAGCGACTACGTTCCCGATCGCGGGGACCTCGTCTGGCTGGAGTTCACGCCGCACGCGGGCCATGAGCAGGCAGGGCGCCGACCCGCTCTGGTTCTTAGCCCCCGGAGCTACAACGAACGAAGCAATTTGGCGCTGTTCTGTCCGGTCACGTCCAAGGTCCGGGGTTACCCTTTCGAAGTGCAGCTTCCCGGGTCAGGCCCCATCACGGGTGTCGTGCTTGCGGACCAGATCAGGAGTCAGGACTGGCGCGCGCGACACGCGAATTTCGTGGTGCGGGCTGCGGCACAGACCATATCCGAGGTCGAGGGAAAACTCGGTGCTCTCATGTCTTCGAGTCTTTCCGAACCCGCGCTATCGCCAGACATGGCGGAGCTTATCCGAGCCGCGGATCGGTTTGCCAGCATGTTCGAGCTCGTGTTTGACAGCGATTGGCCAACGACTCAAGCGAGCATACGGAATTCCGATTGTCTCATCGACGAGAACGGTACGTTTCTTCAGCCTCTGGTAGACAATGAGAGCAGCAACTGGGCCAATCGCGAGGCTCTCCTCTCGGCCTACCGCCGTTTTCTACAGCGCATGACGGATTGCGGCATACAGCGGGAGCAGTTGCGGTGAGAAAGTCCGGCCGAGCGTCGGGAAGCAGCTTTTGCCGGCCGCGTGGGGCATTTTCTGGCTGACTGTACGCTTGATACCGTAATGGACCTGGAGGACGTCTTGGAGCGCAGTCGGGTCGATTGTTGCTGCCGCGATCGTCGCCGGGGCGCTCCGCAATTTGCGGAAGCGCGCGTCCGCGCCGGGGTCCTTCCATTCGATTTTGCGGATCGCCCTACTGCCCGGCGTCCAGTCGCGACGATGCCGAGTGTCGCCTTACGTAGCCGGACGTGCCAGTAAAAACTCCGGCCTATTGTTGGGGATTCGGAAAGCCCGCATGTGAGGCGCATGGGCAGGCGAAGCGGGCGCTTGCGAGCGGTGCCGGGGGCAGGGTCACGGTGGTAGCCTCGGTCGGCGCGACCGCCTCGCCGTCGCAGGGCGGGAGCTGCTACGAACGCGACGGCTACTACGCGAAGGACGATCCGGCGCACAAGGAGGCGAGCGCCTGGGCCGGCAAGGGCGCCGAGGCGCGGGGCCTCGCGGGGCCGGTCGATTCGGACACGTTCCGGAAGAACCTCGGTGGCAATGTCCCTGACGGGCCGCAGTTCGGACGCCGAGGCCCTGACGGGGAACTCCAGCACCGTCCCGGTCGCGACCTCACGCTCTCCGTCCCGAAGTCGGTCTCGCTTCTGGCGATGGTGGACGGCGACGGGCGTACCGTCGAAGCGCACGATCAAGCGGTGGGCAAGACCCTCGCCTGATCGAAGAGCACGCCGCCCGGACCCGGGTCCAGAACAGGGCAACGGGCGCGATGGTCCGTGTGGGTGGGCAGAAGACTGTGGTCGCGACCTTCCGCCATGGCACCTTCCGCAATCTCGATCCCCGGCTCCACACCCATTGCGTGATCGCCAACATCAGACGTCCGGACATCGCTCTCTTTTCGAGAGCTGCTTGTGGGTTGAATTATCGTTTGAATTGATAGAGTTATGATTGGATTTTGGGGTTGACAGAGCGGCGGGTATCTGGCATAATAATATGAACCCATTATTCGGTGCCCGAGGATCTCATGAACACGCTTCCGATGCGACCCGCCGAGGCGGTCCAGATTGGCAACTCCTGCTTTTCCTTCGTGAGGCGGGACGGCCGAGTGGAGTATTTCTCCAATCTTGAGCCGTTTGATTTTCACGCTGACGATCAGCGCGAAGCGAAGTTGCTTCGGATCGCGAAGTTCGCGGAGAGCGGTGTCCCTCGCTCGGACCTGGTGGAGGCGCTCGGCGTGAGCCGCTCGACGGTACAGCGGGCGGTGAACCAACTCCGGAGGGACGGCGAGGCGAGCTTCTTTGCGCCGCGCCGCGGGCGCGGTCCGAGCGTAATCGATGCCGACATGGCGCGGGAAGCGGACCGTCTTTTGACCTCGGGTCTGAGCGGCTCGGCGGTTGCGCGACGGCTGGGGATTCCGGTGCGGACGCTGAACGACAATCGCCGGCGAGGCGTTGTCGGGGGTGGGATGCCGGCCGGGACGGCGAAGGCTGAACCGGATCCGGAAGCACCTGCGGAGCGGGAGGCGCCGCAGGAAGCACCGGAGCGGGACGCGCTGGAGCCGCCGATTGAGCGAAGCGCACGGGACGCCCGCGACCGGGCAGCGCCGATGGGCCGTGGGGCTCGGGACACGACGGGACGAATGCTGGCCGCGACGGGGCATCTGAGCGAGATCCGGCCGCAGTTTGCGGAACCGCTGTCGGCGGTTGCCGGCGGGGGGGTGCTGGCCGGGCTCCCGATGCTGCTGAAGGAGGGGCTTCTGAACCACGCGCGGGAGTTCCTGTCGCTGCCCAAGGGGTATTACGGGTTGACCACCGTTCTGCTCTTCCTGGCGTTCCTCGTCTTGGCCCGGGTGCGCAATCCGGAGGCGCTCCGGCACCAGGTGCCCGGGGAATGGGGCGCGATCCTGGGCCTGGACCGCTGCCCGGAGGTGAAGACGCTGCGGCGCAAGATCAAGGCGCTGGGGCAGGATGTGCAGCAAGTGCGGAACTGGCAATCCTCCCTGGCGGCGGGATGGCTTGAGGAGGACCCGGAGGTCGGCGCCACGCTGTGCGTGGACGGGCATGTGAAGATCTATTCCGGTCGCAAGGGGAAATTGCCAAAGCACTTCGTGGCGCGACAGAAACTATGCCTGCCCGCGTCCACGAGCTATTGGATCAACGCGCTTGGCGGCAAGCCCTTCCTGTGCCTGAACAAGGCGCTGGATCCGACCATGACCCACGCGCTGGAGGCGGACATCCTGCCTGCGCTGGAGAAGCTGGGCATGCTGGGCCCGGAGGCGCCGGATCTCACCGCCCCGGATGCCGGCGAGCCCGCCCTGACGCTGGTCTTCGACCGGGAAGGCTGGAGCCCGGCACTGTTCAAGCGCCTCGCCCGGCGCGGCGTTGCGGTGATCACCTGGCACAAGGGCTTCAAGGGGGAGGACTGGCCGGAGGCGGAGTTCCGCAGTGTCGCGGTACCGATCCATGGACCGGGCACGACCCGCAGCGCCACCGTCCGCCTCGCCGAGAAGCGCGTGCAACTGAAAAAGGGGCCCGAGGTCCGCCAGATCCGCCGCCTGCTGGAAAGCGGCCGCCAGGTCCCGCTCATTACCACCCACTCCCGCATGCCCGTGGAGCAGATCGCCGGCGCCCTGTTCTCCCGCTGGTCGCAGGAGAACTTCTTCAAATATATGCGCGAGGAGTTCAATCTCGACGCCCTCGTGGTCCGCGGCCTGGAGCCGCAGGATCCCGAAGCCCGCGTCGTCAACCCGCTCTGGCGCGCAATCGACCGAAATGTCAGCCGCTTCCGGCAACGCCTCGGCACCCTGCGCAACAGGATCGCCGATCTGGCCAAGGGAGCCCAGTCTCACCAGACCGCCGAAGCCGCCCGACGTCTCCAGGCCCGGATCGACGCTCTCGACGCCGAGCGTGAGGCGCTCAAGCAGAAGCGCAGCGACACGCAGCGCCACATCACCGTCGCCGAGCTCGACGACCACCAGGCCCTGGATGCGCTTCCCGAAGGCGAGAAGCTCCTCCTCGACGTCATCCGCATGATCGCCTACCGCGCCGAAACCCGCATGATGCCTGTCGTCGCACAGGCACAGGGCAAGACACAGCGACCCCGCAGGCACCTGCGCGCGATCTTCCAATCCGACGCCGACATCATCCCGGAGCCCTCCAACGGCATCCTCCGCATTCGCATCCTCGGCACCGCCAGCGACGCTGGCGACAACGCCACTGCAGGCCTCCTCCAGGAACTCAACCTGACCCGGACGATCTTCCCAGGCACCAACCTCCGGATGATCTACGAACTGCCCGGGAATACGGCCGATCCGGACCCTTCGGGTTCAAATAGGTGAGCTCGATTCACTCCCGAGGTCCGGACATCTGAACATGGCACAGGACGGTGACGGCAAGTTACGGACGACGGTCAACGACGGCGTCTACTTCCAGAAGATGACGATCGACGCGATCTACCGGGCGGAGTTCACCGAAGGGTTCCGGGACCCCGGCTACGAGATCGAAACGACGCTCCCGGTCGGTCGATTCGAAATCCGACGGCGAGGGATTCAAGGGCAATCCAAACATGCCATCCTATTAGCAAACCGAGAGCGAGATGTCCAGACTCCTCGGGGCCGAATCAACCGCGCCCTAGAATGAAATTGCCCTGTGGGTAAACCGACACGGTACCGCTATCCCCGGGTACTTGGACTTGACATGTGGTGCAGATCGCATTACATGTAGTGGCATCGCTAGGAGGCGGGCATGTTGAACTTCAATGCTGCATCAAGAAGCTCGGTCAAACAGACCAAGACAACCCAGCTACGCCACGATGACCTGTTGGCGAGTTTGATAGAACGCGCGGCACTCGCTCTGGCTGTAGACAAGTCGGTGTTCTTGCGCGCTGCGATCGAGCGTGAGGCCACGCGCGTGCTGGAACTGCAGTCCCGGCATACGTTGACGCCGGAGGACGCCAGGATGTTCGCCGCGGCGCTCGACGCCTCGCCCGTTCCAACGCCACGCGCCCTACAGGCTGCTCGAAATTATAGCGCGCGCGTGGTTCATGCCGACTGAAAAAGCGGCTATCAGAATAGAGCACTTCGACGCGGCACGGCATGATCGCGTCGGTTTCGACTGTGGTGTCGCCCGTCTGAACAACTATCTCAAGCTGAGCGCAAGGAAACAGCAGAAGGACGACATGACCCGAGTCTATGTCGTAGTAGACGAAGGAAGCCCACGGATCTTGGGCTACCATGCGATCAATCTTGGCATGATGAACGTGGACGAACTCAAACGCCGGCCGCGGGGCGTGCCCGATCATGGAGAGATCCCAGTGCTGTTCCTGGGACAGGTCGCAGTCGACGAAGGAGAACAGGGAAGAGGTCTCGGTGGCATTCTAATGCACCATGTATTCGAAAAGGCGTGCGTGGTTGCCGACGCGGCCGGGTGCCATGCGATCATTCTCGATGTGATTTCGGACGGCGGCGAGGCAGAGTTTGCCCGCCGCAAGACGTGGTATGAGAGCTTCGGTTTCGCGACCTTTGCAAGCAATCCTGCGCGTATGTTCCTCGGAATGAAGGCAGCGCGCGCGGTAGTTCACGCAAGATTGGAAGACACGTAAGCTCGGCCAGTAAGTCGTGTGAAACGCAATGTCTGGGCGCGACGAACGCGACGGCGACGGTGTCGTGGTCTGCACCGACGACGAAGCCTTCGAGATGGTCGACGGACGAGCGGTGAGCGATGCGGAAGTAATCAAAGGACAGGAAGAGCCAGCAGCGTTGCGAGGGGCGCGAGCAATTACCCTCCCGATTATGTAGATTTGGCGTTTCTTAACGGCTTGATGCGCTGGCGTATCGGCAGCAATTCCCACTAGCCTCGCGGGTTGTTGCGTACACTGGGGTTATCGAGCATGAGGCGGGGTTCCATTCGTAGACTTTTGGTCGTTTCCGTGTTGAGATTTGCGGCCGTCCACGCTGTTTCCGCTGGAAAGGGCAGGCACCAGCGCTTGACGTAGGTTCGGACTGTGGCAGGCTGGACAACTTTCGTCGTTTGCATAGAGTTGGAGAAAACGAGCAGACGATGGCAGGGCAATGGCAAGATATGGAATCGGCTTTCGCAAGACACTGAGCAAACCGGGCCTTCTGAAAGAGGTCCGGGCGAGTTTCGACCGGATCGACGACGGCGTGTCGGGACGGAAGTTCCGGCTGGCCGACTATCTGATGTCGGGCCTCGCGATCTTCTCGCTGAAGTATCAGTCTCTTCTGCAATTCGATCGGCATGCGAATGAAGAGGGCACGATCCGCTTCAACCTGCGGAGCCTGTTCGGGGTCCGGCAAGCTCCCTCGGATTCCGGCTTGCGCAAGCGCCTCGACAATGTCGATCCCCGAAGCTTGCGGCCAGCCTTCAAGCGGGTGTTCCGCGCGCTGCAGCGCGGCAAGGCGCTGGAAGGGTACGCGTATTGGGACGGCCACTATCTGCTTTCGATCGACGGCACCGGGATGTTCTCCTCCCGCAGCGTGCACTGTGCGAACTGCTGCGAGAAGCACCACCGGGATGGTAGCGTGGAGTATTACCACCAGATGCTGGCGGCGGTGGTGGTGCATCCCGAGCACCGGGCGGTCTTTCCCCTGGCGCCTGAGCCAATCCAGAACACGGATGGCGCAACCAGGAATGACTGCGAGCGCGAGGCGGCGAAGCGCCTCATCGCCGATGTGCGCCGGGAGCACCCGCACCTCCCGCTCATTGTGCTGGAGGACGGGCTGGCGTCCAATGCCCCGCATATCCGCAAGCTCCGCGAGTACGGAATGCGCTTCATCCTCGGCGCGAAACCGGGCGACCACAAGGCGCTGTTCGACGAATTGGAGAGCAACGCCCGGGTTCAGCACTGGGAATCCACGGACGGGGACGGCACCCATCGCCGCTTCCGCGTTCTCGAGCAGGTAGCGCTGAACAAGACCAACAAGGATGTGGAAGTCAATGTGCTCGAATACTGGGAGACGAAGCCGAATGGCAAGCGCCAGCACTTCTCCTGGGTCACCGATCTGCCCGTGAACCGGGATACCGCCATGAAGATCATGCGCGCTGGACGGGCGCGGTGGCGCATCGAGAACGAGACTTTCAACACGCTAAAGAACGCTGGCTACAATCTGGAACACAATTTTGGCCACGGAAACAACCAACTATCGACCGTCTTCGCCAACCTCATGATGCTCGCATTCCTCGTCGATCAGGTCGAGCAGCGATGCTGCGGGCTGTTCCGAGAGGCCCGCGAAAAGGCTGGGCGTCCGCTCTACTTCTGGCAGAAACTCCGCAGCCTTGTGCTGGACTTTGAGATCCCGGATTGGGAAACCTTGTACCGGGCGATCGCATTCGGGCGAAAGCCAAGCCAGATCGAACTGATTGATACATCGTGACGTCGGACCACCCGTCCTTCCGGCAAGTACCTTGAACGCCCCGAAACCTCCAATCACATCAATGCGCTTCCATGCAACCGCTACGAGCCGGACGCCCAAGTCTTGTTTGAAATCTTGAAACCGAGGAAAAGAAAGCAGAGAGTGAGCAATACAAGAAATCTATTGTATTAGTGGGAATTGCTGGCGTATCGGCAAACGATCCAGAGCTTGTATCAAGCGCTGTACCAAATTAGTGCTTGCCCAAAAACCGATAAGAGTTATACTGATCAATGAGTTAGGTTCTAGATCCGATGGCGAAGTTTGCGCTGTTGCCACGAGATCGTCCGTTGGGCGGAGTTTGAGCCTGGTATAGTCTGGACTGACCTTTTGTCATCAATTCGCTTGTTTTGGCAATGAGTTAAAGTGCCGGTATCGGAGGCCGGGCGCTTTCGATGTTGCTCTTGCAGCGAAGTCCTTGTGCCCGCGGCGCGTTCAAAATTCCGGAATCTTCGCAAAGGAGTTCGGTATGAAGAAGCTGCGCCGCTTTGATCCGGGACAGGAGGGGATGAGGGTCGGGGATGTGTGGATTGACGCGAGGTCTCGAGACGACATTCCCAAGCTTCTGGGCGGCCTGCGGGACGTATACTTGAATGTCGAACTGCGGGAAGCGGTATTCCGGCTCCTGGAGGAGCGGATCGGGGGGGATGGCAATCGGGATGCTGTCGGTCCGGGGGTGTCCCTGTGGACGATTTTCGTGCTTGGGATGCTGAAGCGGAGACTTGGCTGCGACTTCGACCGGCTTCGGGAACACGCCGACACGCACCTGGTGCTGCGCCAACTGCTCGGGCACGGCGAGTATGACCCGGTGGAGTATTCCTACGACACGGTGCTGCGGGATATTTCGTTACTGGACGAGGACACGCTGCGAGCGATCAGGGACCTGGCGGGACGGTCCGGAATCCGGTTGTTCCGGGGTTGAACGGGGCATTTCCGGGGTTGCGCAGGCAGCATTTATCATTATACTGTACAAATAGTTAGATCGTATCCCGGGAAGCGGGACGCGGTGTGCTTCCGGGCAGTGGTCCGGAGTGGCGCGCTGCGGATTCCGGGATCTTTGCGTGGGAGTTTGCGATGCGGAAGCTGGGGCGTTTTGAGCCGATGCTCGGCCGGGCGGAGATTGGGGGGATCCAGATTGACGTGAAGTCGCGGGACGACATCCCGGCGATCCTGCTTGGCCTGCAGGGCCTGTATTTGAATGAGGCGGTGCGGGAGGCGGTTTTCGAGCTTCTGCTGGACCGGTTCGGGGAAGACCGCGATCTGACGGTCGGCCGTCCGGGGATGGAACTGTGGACGGTTCTCGTACTCGCGGTGCTGAAGCAAGGCCTTGGCTGCGACTTCGACCGGCTTCATGAACACGCCAACACGCACGTGGTGCTTCGCCAGCTGCTCGGGGACAGCGATTTGGACCCGGTGACGTATTCCTATGACCAGGTGATGCGGAATGTCTCGCTGCTGGACGAGGACACGCTGCGAGACATCAACGAACTGGTGGTGCGGCACGGTCACGACCTTTGCGGCCACGACGCTGGCGAGCAGTTGGCGGGCCGGTGCGACACCTTTGTCGTCGAGACGGATGTCCACTATCCCACCGACCGCAACCTGCTCTGGGACGCAGCCCGGGTGATGATACGGATCGCGGCCGAGCTGGCGGACGAATGGAACCTGACGGGCTGGCGCCAAGTCAAGCATCTTACGGTGACACTCCGGCGGCTGTATCAGCGGGTGGCGAGCACCCGGCGCTCGGAGGCCTGGCGGGAGGACGTCGACGCGTTCCTGGCCAAGTGCGAGGAACTTCTGGCGAAGGCGGAGGCCACGCGGGCCAGCCTGCTGGAGCGGGGCGCCCGGCCGGAGGAGCTCAAGGAACTCGACCGGTACATCGCGCATACGAAGCGCCAGATCGACCAGACGGACCGGAGGATCCTGCAGAGGGAGGAGATCCCCCAGAAGGAGAAGGTCTTTTCGGTCTTCGAGGAACATACGCGGTGGAACAGCAAGGGGAAGGCGGGCGTCCCCGTGGAACTGGGCGTTCCCGTCGCGATCGTCGAGGACCACCTCCTCGAGCACCGGATCCTGTGGGAGGGGAGCGACACCGATGCCGCGGTTCCCGTCATCGTGGCCACGCGGGAGCGCTTCCCGGAACTCGTCGCCTGCAGTTTCGACCGCGGCTTTCACAGCCCGCAAAACCAGGCCGCCCTCGGCGACACGCTGGAACTCAACGCCATGCCCGCCAAGGGCCGCCTGCCCGCCAGCCGCCGCGAACACGAGGCGCAGCCGGACTTCGCACTGGCGCGCCAGCAGCATCCCGCCGTCGAGTCGGCAATCAACAATCTCGAGCAGCGCGGCCTGGACCGGGTGCGCACCCATGGCAAGGCTGGCTTCGCCCGCACGGTCGCCTTGTCCATCCTCGCTGCAAATGTGCTCCGTGTCGGTTTCTTGATCCGCGCACGGGAACGCGCACGACTCAAGTTCCTGCAACGAAAAGCTGCCTGACGTCGCCGGGAAACCGCGCCAGCGCAGCCCGGACCGGGCTGCCGGCGGCTCTCCATGCCCGATACTTCCAGAAATCACCAATATGGGCGCCAAAATCCCCGCCCGCCCGCCGTTTACCCCCAAATGTCGCTGACCAGGTCCACTTGACCCTGAATCCACCTGTCAGGTCGGGGTCAAACTTGACGGCAGAAGCCGGCTCAAACTCCAAAAAGGGGGTTTTTCGGCAGACACAAATTAGTGCTTGCCATGAAACCAATAATAGTTATATTGGTCAATGAGTTAGATTTCAAATCCGAGGGCGAAGTTTGCGCTGTTGCTACGAGCTTGTCCGTCGGGCGGAGTTCGAGCGTCGTATAGACTGGGCTGGCCTTTTGTCATCAATTCGCCTGTTTTGGCAATGAGTTAAAGTGCCGGTATCGGAGGCCGGGCGCTTTCGATGTTGCTCTTGCAGCGAAGACCTTGTGCCCGCGGCGCGTTCAAGTTTCCGGAATCTTCGCGAAGGAGTTCGGTATGAAGAAGCTGCGCCGCTTTGATCCGGGACAGGAGGGGATAAGGGTCGGGGATGTGTGGATTAACGCGAGGTCTCGAGACGACATTCCCAAGCTCCTGGGCGGCCTGCGGGACGTATACTTGAATGTCGAACTGCGGGAAGCGGTATTCCGGCTCCTGGAGGAGCGGATCGGGGGTGACGGCAATCGGGATGCTGTCGGTCCGGGGGTGTCCCTGTGGACGATTTTCGTGCTTGGCGTGCTGAAGCGGAGACTTGGTTGCGACTTCGACCGGCTTCATGAACACGCCAACACGCACCTGGTGCTGCGCCAGTTGCTCGGGCACGGCGAGTATGACCCGGTGGAGTATTCCTACGACACGGTGGTGCGGGATGTTTCGTTACTGGACGAAGACACGCTGCGAGCGATCAGGGACCTGGCGGGACGGTCCGGAATCCGGTTGTTCCGGGGTTGAACGGGGCATTTCCGGGGTTGCGCAGGCAGCATTTATCATTATACGGTACAAATAGTTAGATCGTATCCTGGGAAGCGGGACGCGGTGTGCTTCCGGGCAGTGGTCCGGAGTGGCGCGCTGCGGATTCCGGGATCTTTGCGAGGGAGTTTGCGATGCGGAAGCTGGGGCGTTTTGAGCCGATGCTCGGCCGGGCGGAGATCGGGGGGATCCAGATCGATGTGAAGTCGCGGGACGACATCCCGGCGATCCTGCTTGGCCTGCAGGGCCTGTATTTGAATGAGGCGGTGCGGGAGGCGGTTTTCGAGCTTCTGCTGGACCGGTTCGGGGAAGACCGCGATCTGGCGGTCGGCCGTCCGGGGATGGAACTGTGTACGGTTCTCGTGCTCGCGGTGCTGAAGCAAGGCCTTGGCTGCGACTTCGACCGGCTTCATGAACACGCCAACACGCACGTGGTGCTTCGCCAGCTGCTCGGGCACAGCGAGTTCGACCCGGTGACGTACTCCTATGACCAGGTGACGCGGAATGTCTCGCTGCTGGACGAGGACACGCTGCGAGACATCAACGAGCTGGCGGTGCGGCACGGCCACAGCCTTTGCGGCCACGACGCTGGCGAGCGGTTGGCGGGCCGGTGCGACAGCTTTGTCGTTGAGACGGATGTCCACTATCCCACCGACCGCAACCTGCTCTGGGACGCAGCCCGGGTGATGGTGCGGATCGCGGCCGAACTGGCGGACGAATGGAAGTTGCCGGGCTGGCATCAGGCCAGGCATCATACGGTGACGCTCCGGCGACTGTATCAGCGGGTGGCGAGCACCCGGCGCTCGGAGGCCTGGCGGGAGGACGCCGACGCGTTCCTGGCCAAGTGCGAGGCACTGCTGACGAAGGCGGAGGCCACGCGGGCCAGCCTGCTGGAGCGGGGCGCCCGGCCGGAGGAGCTCGAGAAACTCGACCGGTACATCGCGCATACGAAGCGCCAGATCGACCAGACGGACCGGAGGATCCTGCAGGGGGAGGAGATCCCTCAGAAGGAGAAGGTCCTTTCGGTCTTCGAGGAATATACGCGGTGGATCAGCAAGGGGAAGGCGGGCGTCCCCGTGGAACTGGGCGTTCCCGTCGCGATCGTTGAGGACCACCTCCTCGAGCACCGGATCCTGTGGGAGGGGAGCGACACCGATGCCGCGGTTCCCGTCATCGTGGCCACGCGGGAGCGCTTCTCGGAACTCGTCGCCTGCAGTTTCGACCGCGGCTTTCACAGCCCGCAAAACCAGGCCGCCCTCGGCGACACGCTGGAACTCAACGCCATGCCCGCCAAGGGCCGCCTGCCCGCCAGCCGCCGCGAACACGAGGCGCAGCCGGACTTCGTCCTGGCGCGCCAGCAGCATCCCGCCGTCGAGTCGGCGATCAACAATCTCGAGCAGCGCGGCCTGGACCGGGTGCGCACCCATGGCAAGGCTGGCTTCGCCCGCACGGTCGCCTTGTCCATCCTCGCTGCAAATGTGCTCCGTGTCGGTCTGTTGATCCGAGCACAGGAACGCGCACGGCTCAAGTTCCTGCAACGAACCGCTGCCTGACGGCATCAGGAAACCGCGCCAGCGCAGCCCGGTCCGGGCTGCCAGCGGCTCTCCATGCCCAATACTTCCAGAAATCCGCAATATGGGCGCTAAACTCCCCGCCGGCCCGCCGTTCACCCCCGAATGTCGCTGACTAAAGTCAACTCGCCCCTGTATCCACCAGAAACGCTGGGTTCAAACTTCAGATGTCCGGACCTCGAGGGTGAATCGAGCTCACCTATTTGAACCCGAAGGGTCCGGATCGGCCGTATTCCCGGGCAGTTCGTAGATCATCCGGAGGTTGGTGCCTGGGAAGATCGTTCGGGTCAGGTTGAGTTCCTGGAGGAGGCCTGCAGTGGCGTTGTCGCCGGCATCGCTGGCGGTGCCGAGGATGCGAATGCGGAGGATGCCGTTGGAGGGCTCCGGGATGATGTCGGCGTCGGATTGGAAGATCGCGCGCAGGTGCCTGCGAGGTCGCTGTGTCTTGCCCTGTGCCTGTGCGACGACAGGCATCATGCGGGTTTCGGCGCGGTATGCGATCATGCGGATGACGTCGAGGAGGAGCTTCTCGCCTTCGGGAAGCGCATCCAGGGCCTGGTGCTCGTCGAGCTCGGCGACGGTGATGTGTCGCTGCGTGTCGCTGCGCGTCTGCTTGAGCGCCTCACGCTCGGCGTCGAGAGCGTCGATCCGGGCCTGGAGACGTCGGGCGGCTTCGGCGGTCTGGTGAGACTGGGCTCCCCTGGCCAGATCGGCGATCCTGTTGCGCAGGGTGCCGAGGCGTTGCCGGAAGCGGCTGACATTTCGGTCGATTGCGCGCCAGAGCGGGTTGACGACGCGGGCTTCGGGATCCTGCGGCTCCAGGCCGCGGACCACGAGGGCGTCGAGATTGAACTCCTCGCGCATATATTTGAAGAAGTTCTCCTGCGACCAGCGGGAGAACAGGGCGCCGGCGATCTGCTCCACGGGCATGCGGGAGTGGGTGGTAATGAGCGGGACCTGGCGGCCGCTTTCCAGCAGGCGGCGGATCTGGCGGACCTCGGGCCCCTTTTTCAGTTGCACGCGCTTCTCGGCGAGGCGGACGGTGGCGCTGCGGGTCGTGCCCGGTCCATGGATCGGTACCGCGACACTGCGGAACTCCGCCTCCGGCCAGTCCTCCCCCTTGAAGCCCTTGTGCCAGGTGATCACCGCAACGCCGCGCCGGGCGAGACGCTTGAACAGTGCCGGGCTCCAGCCTTCCCGGTCGAAGACCAGCGTCAGGGCGGGCTCGCCGGCATCCGGGGCGGTGAGATCCGGCGCCTCCGGGCCCAGCATGCCCAGCTTCTCCAGCGCAGGCAGGATGTCCGCCTCCAGCGCGTGGGTCATGGTCGGATCCAGCGCCTTGTTCAGGCACAGGAAGGGCTTGCCGCCGAGCGCGTTGATCCAATAGCTCGTGGACGCGGGCAGGCATAGTTTCTGTCGCGCCACGAAGTGCTTTGGCAATTTCCCCTTGCGACCGGAATAGATCTTCACATGCCCGTCCACGCACAGCGTGGCGCCGACCTCCGGGTCCTCCTCAAGCCATCCCGCCGCCAGGGCGGATTGCCAGTTCCGCACTCGCTGCACATCCTGCCCCAACGCCTTGATCTTGCGCCGCAGCGTCTTCACCTCCGGGCAGCGGTCCAGGCCCAGGATCGCGCCCCATTCCCCGGGCACCTGGTGCCGGAGCGCCTCCGGATTGCGCACTCGGGCCAGGATGAGGAACGCCAGGAAGAGCACAACGGTGGTCAACCCATAATACCCCTTGGGCAGCGACAGGAACTCCCGCGCGTGGTTCAGAAGCCCCTCCTTCAGCAGCATCGGGAGCCCGGCCAGCACCCCCCCGCCGGCAACCGCCGACAGCGGTTCCGCAAACTGCGGCCGGATCTCGCTCAGATGCCCCGTCGCAGCCAGCATTCGTCCCGTCGTGTCCCGAGCCCCACGGCCCATCGGCGCTGCCCGGTCGCGGGCGTCCCGTGCGCTTCGGTCAATCGGCGGCTCCAGCGCGTCCCCCTCCGGTGCTTCCTGCGGCGCCTCCCGCTCCGCAGGGGCTTCCGGATCCGGATCAGCCTTTGCCGCCCGGGCCGGCTTCCCCCCACCGACAACCCCCGCCCGGCGATTGTTGTTCAGCGTCTGCGACGAGATCCCCACCTCCCGCGCAACCGCCGCGCCGCTCAGCCCCGAGGCCAGAAGCCGGTTCACCGTCCGCGCCATCGCGGCATCAATCACGCTCGGCCCGCGGCCTCGGCGCGGCGCAAAGAAGCTCGCCTCGCCGTCCCTCCGGAGTTGGTTCACCACCCGCTGTACCGTCGAGCGGCTCACGCCGAGCGCCTCCACCAGGTCCGAGCGAGGGACACCGCTCTCCGCAAACTTCGCGATCCGAAGCAACTTCGCTTCGCGCTGATCGTCAGCGTGAAAATCAAACGGTTCAAGATTGGAGAAATACTCCACTCGGCCGTCCCGCTTCACGAAGGAAAAGCAGGAGTTGCCAATCTGGACCGCCTCGGTGGGGCGCATCGGAAGCGTGTTCATCGGGACCTCGGAGCCGAATATCGGGTTTAGAACATTCTTTCACATTCCGGCCGACCTGTCAACCCCCCAAATGCCTCCTAACTCACCGAAATCACAAGGAAAACGACCGCCAAACACGCCTTCAATCAGCGCACGAGGTCCGGACATCTGAACTTGACAGCCGCGACCGGCTCAACCCCCCACAGGGGGGGGGTTAGGCAGACACAAATTAAGGTATGATACACTCAAATGCCATTTATTGTCAAATCTGGAGAAATTGATTTTGAGCTCCGATCACGCTGTCTTGACAAAGGGGTTGCACGGATTTCTTGTTCCTTCCTCCGGTTCAAGCACTGAGCATTGAACATTCAATGCGGACAAGTTGCTGGCAGCAGTAGTCGGCTACTTTCGGTTCCCTGCGTGTAAGGTTGTAGAGTGATCAGGCGTTTCCGCCATTCTGGTCTTGGCCCGTCCAGCAGCGAGCGGGACTGCAACCCCTGACAGGCGAATTGACTCGATTTCCGGCGATGTATGACGGTTTCCGTCGGGCCGGGGTCCGCCCTTGAGCGTGGAAAGCGCGGCAGGAAGGAGTTGGAACGAGTCTTCGGAGGTCAGGTCCTTCGATTCTTGCCATTCCGTCAAGTATGGCGGCGGCCGGGCTTCCGTCTTCGGGCGTGTCGCCGAAGCGGTGGAGGTGCCGGTTCGGATCGGTGGGGCCTGCCCTGCAGCGCGCTTGCCCGCCGGAAGAGGGCGGGGAAACCGCATTCTGCCGGTGGTCGCCCAGGTGTTGCCGCGTTGCGCCACCATGGACCCGGACACCCGGAGAGTTCCGCCAGCTTGCCCGTGGGCGACCTGACCGGGGGCCATGCTTCCATTGGCCCCGCTGCCGCTTCTCCGCGTCAAGCCGTTGACGGACCCAAATGGGCTCCGCTCTAACGCGGTGACGAAGCCATCTCCCGTTCCGGCTCCCGACGGGGCCCGTTGAGCCGTCCGCTACGGCCGCTAGGTGGCCGGAATGCTCTCCTGTTGGACGGACGCGGGCGCAACGGTTACAAACGGTGGCTTCGGAGTGGCGCAAGGCGAGTGTCTTCCTCGTTCTTCGGAGCGTTTCGCGAAGCAGGAATCGGAGGTCCGTGGAAAATGCCATCACCGCGAGGAAAGACGAAAAAGTCAACCCGCAACAAGCAACCCAGACCGCCGGTCTTTCTGGGTTGGCGCACCACGGACGCCCAGGAGATCGAGCGCCGCCGGTGGAGGGGAAGGACGGAGTTCGGCGATTTCCGGAGCATGGAGCCGGACCTCGAGCCCTTCGGGAACTTCGAGGCCGCATCGTCCTCGGGCGGGAGCTACACGGTCGAGATCCGGGACCTGAACGAACTGCGCAATAGTTGTACCTGCCCCGATTTCGAGACCTCGGGTCTTGGTACCTGCAAGCACATCGAGGGCGTGCTCCATCGGCTAGCGGAGTCCGGGAAGCGGCGGTTCAACGCTGCAACCAAGACCGGGTCGCCCCGAGTGGAGGTTCACTTGGTGGACGATCCGGAGCGGGCCCTGACCCTGCGGCTTCCGGCCGACGGCATTCCGGGGCATCTGGCGGCGGAGGCCGAGCGCCTCGTCGCGGCGCTTCGGGACGCGCCGGACGCGGAAGCGTTTTCCCGCCTGGAGGAGTTGGCGGCCGGGCATCCCGGCCTCATCCGGGTTTCCAGCCTGTTGAAGGGGTGGATGGCGCAACGGCTCCAGGAGCGCAGCCGGGAGGAGCGACGCGCGGCCGTGCTCGCGGATGTCGAGGCAGGCCGACTCAGCCTAGACCTTCTGAAATATCCGCTATTCCCGTACCAGGTTGATGGCATGCTGCATCTGGCGCTTGGCGAGCGGGCGATGCTGGCCGACGACATGGGCCTCGGAAAGACCGTCCAGGCGCTTGCCGCCACGGAACTCCTGTCCCGGACCGGGCAGGTCGAGCGTGTCCTGGTGGTCTGCCCGGCCTCGCTGAAGGCGGAATGGGCCGAGCAGATCGCCGGGGCGAGCAGCCGACGCTGCCACCTGGTTTCCGGCCTGATGCAACGCCGGCTGGAGCAGTACAAGAGGCCTGCGTTCTTCATGGTGACAAACTATGAGCAGGTTCGTTCGGACGTCGAGCACATCGGACGCCTCCTGAAGCCGGATCTCGTGATTCTCGATGAAGCGCAGCGGATCAAGAACTGGCGGACCCAGACGGCGAATGCGGTGAAGCGATTGCAGAGCCGGTACGCCTTCGTGCTGACCGGAACGCCGCTGGAGAACCGCATCGACGAGGTCTATTCCATTGCGCAGTATCTCGATCCCGGGCTGCTCGGGCCGCTGTTCCGTTTCAACCGCCGGTACTATGTCCTGGATGATCGCGGGCGCCCCAGTTCTCTTCAGAACCTGGATGAATTGCATGAGCGTGTCGGCAAGGTGATGCTCCGCCGGCGCAAGGCCGAGATCGAGCATGATCTCCCGGACCGAACCGTGAACAATTTCTTCCTGCCGATGACCAAGGTGCAGCGGGAGCGGTATGCGGAGTACGAGTACGTGGTCAGCAGGCTGGCGAGCATCGCCGCGAGGCGGCCGCTGACGGAGCCGGAATTCAAGAAGCTGCAGATGTCGCTGGCCTGCATGCGGATGCTCTGCGATACCGCCTACATTCTCGACGAGAAGGAGCGCGGCTGTCCGAAGCTTCAGGAACTCGAGCGCGTCCTGGAGGATCTGCTGTCCGACCCGACCAGCAAGGTCATCATCTTTTCCGAATGGGTCCGGATGCTTCGCCTCGTGCGGGAGCGGCTGGAAGACATGGACCTCGAATGCGCATGGCATACCGGGTCGGTGCCGCAGGACAAGCGCCGCCGGGAAATCACCCGCTTCAAGGACGATCCGGACTGTCGCGTGTTCCTCTCTTCCGAGAGCGGCGGCGTCGGCTTGAACCTGCAGGTGGCGAACGCCGTGATCAATATGGATTTGCCCTGGAACCCGGCAAAACTGGAGCAGCGGATCGCGCGGGCATGGAGAAAGCGCCAGAAGAGGACCGTCAGCGTTGTCAATTTTGTGGCCGAGAACACCATTGAGCACCGGATACTCTACCTGCTCGGGGAAAAGCAGGCGCTGTCCGATGCGGTTCTCGATGGCGCGACCGAGGACGGCACCATGGAACTGCCTTCGGGCCGCCAGGCGTTCCTGGAACGGTTGCAGACCCTTCTCCAGCCAATGGAGCCTCGTTCCCCGGTTCCCGTGGAGCCCAGCCCCGTGGAGGCGTCCCTCGCGGCGTTGAAGGAGGCGCATGGGGAGCAGTTGCACGCTGTCGAACTGCGAAGGGACCGGTCCGGCGGCCAGTCGCTGCTGGTGGTCTTGCAGGCAGCCGATGGTCCGACCAGCGGGGCGGCTGCGGAAATCTGCTGCGCCTTGCCCGTCAACAGTGTGGACCGCCAAAGCTACGAGACCATGCTGCGCATGGACGAAAGCGGATTGCTCGATTTTTCCAGGGATCGAATGGACATTCTCTATCGGGAGTCGCCCGAAGACCGCGCTGCGGAGACGGCCAGGCGCAACCGCGGGAAGGCGCTCGAACTCCTGGAAGATGCAGTCCGCCGCCAGAAAATGGCCGCCCTGCTCTCCGGAGGCGGGTTTGAATCGGAAGCGGTGAAGCAAGCGGGGCCGATCGCATCCCTCTCCGTCCGCGCCCTGGCGCTCCACGCCGGCCTGGAGGGCGAGGAAGCCCGCGACGCGGAGGTCGTGCAGCCGGAGTTCTGCGGAAGACTCGTCGAAGCCGGCGCGTTGCCGGAGGAAATGGAGATCAAGGCGTACCGGCTATGTCTTGATGCTTCGGGCGAGAATGGACGTCATTCGCCGGAAGCCGGAGGGGTCGGCGATTCGATCGAAGCGATGCCGAGCCTTGCAATGCTGCTCGCCGACTCGGAGCGAATTCTCGCGCATGCGAGGGAACGGATCGGGGACTGAAGGAGCCCGTGGCCGAGCGGACGATGGATGGACCACAGGGGGAACGGGTCGGGTTCTGGCGATGGATCGGCGTGCCCGACGCGCTGCTGTCGATTCAGTGTGACGGCCGGTAGCCGCGGGGAGCGAATGGCCGATCTTGCGTCTTGCTCGCAGTAACGTGCAACTCGTTGTGCGGATTATTGATTGCAGGATCTCCCGAGGCGGGTTGATCGGAACGGCCGGTTGCCGCCCGGCCGCCATGCGCGGGTTCGGCGTGGTGGAAGTACTGCGTCATGTCGGCTTGCGGCGGTTCCCCCGTGCCAGCGGGCGCGGCATTCCACCGTCACCTCATTCGTTCCCCCGAAGTTGTCCCTTTCGTGGCAGAGCCATCGGTGCCACCGTGACCGCCGCGAAGTATTCGGGCAGCGCCGATCAGCGGTCCTGCCGGATCGGTGGCAGCCTGCCATGTGGCCGCGGATGTTCTTGACGAATTCCGATCGGAGTGGGCATCGGCCTGCCATTGCTCACGGGCAGGGTCGCGCTGCGTGAAGCCTACTACCGGCGGAGCGATTTCCGCGCCAACCGTCTGACGGGAATCGGGGTCGGCCATGTCCCCACATTTCGTCTCGGGCCGAAGAGCGAGCGCATCGGGACCGTTCCGGTACGCGCCGAAGCGGTTCGTGCTTGCGTCGCCGTCATCCCACGAAAGCGATTTACGGTGTCTCGACGCTGGGGGCCTGGCGCAAGCCCGGACAACGGCCAGCCATGTCGTCAAGGCGCCCTCCCGGTTAGCTCTTCGTGCTGTGCGAGAGGCCGGACGCGCTCCGAAGCTGCCGGGGCCGTTCCTCTCTGCCCGAAGCTCTCCCCGCAGGAAAGAATCCGTTGAGAGCGAGTGTCCGTGGCCCGAATCTCCGGGAGCCAAGCGGATCGATCCCGACGCTCCCCACCCGGCAATTCTTGCCGCTTTCTAAATGCGGTAACACAGGATTCAGCGCGTGACCTGTCGGTGGTTTGATCCGTGTCGGTCTGGAGTCGACAACGCGCGTGGATCCGGTGCCTCCAAGCTCCAGGCAAGCGTCCTGTTCGATTCAGGCTGGTTTCGTCGGTCAGAACTCTGACGGCAAGTCCCGTTCAAGAGGATTGGCTCTTCGTCTCCTCAAGCCGAACCAGATGATCCTGAGTGCGCTGCGACGTAGCGTTCAGGGGATCCCGCATCGGTGCTTCGGCTTCAGGACCGTTCCGTTGCACAAGCATCCTGCAAATGCGGAAATGTTCGGGAAAAGTGGTCTCGAGGGGCTCCGACATGTATGGAATTGTTGTGCTTTGAGCCCAGCGGATCTGGCCTTGGAGGCCTCGCATCTCGCGGACTAGGCGATTGTTGACGTGATGCTCGATGCACAGTTCGTGGACCGGATTGTCGTTCTCACTCAATCGAGCTTGGCGTTTGTCGTCTTTGGACACCGAGTTGACCGACTGACAGGACATCTGCGTATCAAGGGCCCGTTGTTCCGGAAGGGGGTCGATGGACAGGCGGACCGCCATTCACTCAGACGCGGAGTCGCGTCGGTGACCGCCTCCATCTTTTCGACCCCGGTTCGTAGCCGGTCGGCGGGATGAATTCGGTTGCGTTCGCGGCGTGGGGAGCTAGGTCGCGGTGCCCAGGGCGGCGTTGTATCGTGGCGCGGCGAATTCGCCGCTCGAGCGCGTATCCGGGGAGTGAGCAGCGGTGGCCGAAGTGCGACGAAAATTCTGGGGATGGGGCCTCGAGTCGGAGACCCTGAGCGAGGCCGAGGCGGGGCGGGTCGCACGGCGCATCGCCTCTCTCACCGGCCTCACGCCGGGCCCGTACCGGGCGCCGCCCAACCTCGACGAGGTAAGGCTGCCGACGCCAGGCACGACACCGCCGGCCGCACTGTCGTCGCTCTGTCGCAGCGATGCCTACAGCCGCGCGAGCCACACATACGGCAAGTCATACCGGGACTATGTCCGAGCCTGGCAGCGAGATTTTCGCGCAGCGCCCGACATTGTGGCCTATCCCGAGAGTGAGGCGGATGTCGTGGCGCTGCTTGACTGGGCGGGCGAGGCGGGCCTCGCAGTCATTCCGTTCGGTGCGGGCTCAACGGTGGTGGGCGGGGTGGAACCGCGCGTCGGTGCGGGGTACGCGGGGGCGCTTACCATCGACATCAGCCGCCTGGACAGGGTCCTGGAGATCGACCGGACCTCTCACGCGGCGCGCATTCAGGCGGGTGCAATGGGGCCGGCCCTCGAGGCCCAACTCAGGCCGGCCGGGCTCACGCTCCGGCATTTCCCGCAATCCTTCGCCTACTCGACCCTGGGCGGCTGGATCGCGACCCGCTCCGGCGGCCACTACGCCACGCTCTACACCCACATCGACGACTTCGTCGAAAGCCTGCGTGTGGTCGCGCCCGCCGGGGTCCTGGAGAGCCGTCGACTGCCGGGTTCGGGTGCGGGACCGAGTCCCGACCGCCTCATGATCGGCTCGGAAGGAGCGCTCGGGATCATCACCGAGGCCTGGATGCGACTGCAGGACCGGCCCACCCACCGCGCTTCGGCGGCTCTGCGCTTTGCCGATTTTGCCGCTGCTACTGCTGCTGTCCGCGCTGTTGGCCAGGCTGGCCTCTATCCGACGAATCTCCGCTTGGTCGATTCCGAGGAGGCCCGCCTCGCGGGCGCTGGCGATGGGAGCTTCCACCTCGCGGTTCTTGCCTTCGAGAGTGCCGATCATCCCGTAGACGCGTGGATGGGCCGCGCTCTCGAATGCATGGCCGACTACGGGGCCGCGCTCGATCGGGACGGACGGGTCCAGGCCCGCGATCCGCTTGCCGACGCCTGGCGCGAGGCCTTCATCAGGGCGCCCTACAACCGTGAGGCGTTGATCGCCCATGGCCTACTGCACGATACTTTCGAGACTGCCATCACCTGGGACCGGTTCGAGGAATTCCACACCGCCGTAAGGGCAGCCACGGAGACGGCGATCGTGCGGGCCACGGGCCGGCCTGGCCATGTGACCTGCCGTTTCACCCATGTCTACCCGGATGGACCGGCTCCGTATTTCACGTACCACGCCGCGCCTGCTCCTGGCGGCGAGATTGAACAGTGGAAGGAGATCAAGGGGGCTGCTTCCGACGCGCTGCTCCTGGCGGGAGGCACGATCACCCACCATCATGCTGTGGGCCGCGACCACATGCCGTGGTACGAGGACCAGCGTCCGGCCCTCTTCGGCGATGCCCTGGCGGCAGCCAAGCGCACGCTCGACCCAGACTCCATTCTCAATCCCGGCGTCCTGCTTGCTTCCCGGCCCCCGGCCGCAAGGAGAGATGATCGCTAGATCGCAGCTCTGAGAAGGTACCTTCCGCCAGGCTGGCACTCCCACCGGGGGAGGTTTGTGCCACCTTGATCCGTGGCGTCTGTTCGATCCCTGTGTGCGAGAGGCCCGGTCCGGTGTTGGAGGTCGTTGGTTGGTGGAACTCGGTTGGAGGACTGCGAACGCGACCAGAGGCGCCTTCAATTCGAGAACGCCGGGGTCCGTTCGGAAATCGACCGGTACAATACGATTTCAATTGATTGATTGTCGAAAGTTCATTGCCGCGAAAGTTCCCATATCTTCGTACAGGAGGATCGAGTCCCGAAGCGTTTGCTGTCCCTGGGTCCGGGCCGTCTCGGATTGCTCCGTGTCCCGAACGACCATGGCAATTGGCAATCGCACGCTAGCGCCGACCCCGCGACGCGCACTTGCAGCCCTGAGCGATTGACTCCAATGCCAGTCCCATGTGGCCGGGGTTCGTGATCGGCAGGGGACGCATCCTGGTGCCGACCCTCCGTTGGGCTTCAAGGTCTCATTTGAACCCAAGATATAGAGAAATGAACGCGGCCACGCATCATATGTGCTTAGCCCCAAATAAGTCTTTTCCAAGCCGAAAATAGTATGTTATTCTGTACGCGCCAGAATATAAGAGATCAAATTCGAAAGTCAGGATTGTGATGCAGATCAAGGAAGAGAAAGATGAATCGGCGGTCATCGTTTCCCTTCACGGCCGTGCAGACGGATTGGGCGGGTCGGATCTGGAAGAGATACTCGCCGCAATCGTCGAACGCGGCGATGTGAACATCGTGCTGGACTGCGACCAATTGACCTACATCAACAGTTCCGGCCTGCGCATCCTGTTCACCTGCGCCAGGAACTGCAAGGAGCACGGAGGGAATCTTGTTTTGGCCGCCCTGAAACCCGCGTGCCGGTCGACCATGGAAATCAGCGGCTTCCTGGCGATGATCGATTGCTTTGATACCGCTGAGGACGCACTCAACAGGTAGTACGCCGGCGGCCGCGCGGCGGGTACATTCGGCGTCGTCGGGAGAGGCCTTCCGGTTCTGGCGTTGCGGAAAGGAATTACGGCGCTCCCTCTCCTTGGCCGGGACGGCGCAGTTCCGCCTGCCTGCCGGTGAAGTCTGCGATGGGATGGGGTGCCAATGGCATTCGCTTAGGGAAATTTTGGCATTTGCTTACGGAATTGCAGTTCTGCCAGGTTGGCATTGGGTGGGAGGGTTGCTCTGGCACTCAGGCAGCGGTTGCGGAGTCTCGTCCTTTCTGCCATTTGCCGAGGGGTTTTCGGGAACGTCGTGGATAGGATCGGTTTGGACGCAGGCGTTGCCTTGCGGTTGCGACACAGGCGAGGACCTGATGCACTGCGTTGCGCGTCTTGACCGCCTGGCGCAGGATGAGGCTTTCGAGGTTTCGGGCGACGGCGGACAGGGCGGCCTTGAAGTTTGCCCGGCCCCCCGGGCAGGGGATCCGGGGGCAATTGCGTGTTGTGCATGGCGTCGCCGAAGTTGGTGAATAGCCTGATCATTGCGATGAGGTTGAAGCGGGCGAAGATCTCCGGCTTCACGCCGCGTTCGGAGCGGCTGTGGAAGTTTTCCAGTTCGAGGCCGAGCATTGCGGTCTTGTGCAACTCCTCGATGCCCCAGCGATCATGGTAGAGGCCGGCGAGAACCTGGACCGAGCATCGGCTTCGGTCGAGAAGGGTAGTTGCGAGGGGGAACTCGGTTCCGCCAACTGAAATCCTTAACTCCTTACACAATCATCAGTTATTTTCGACCTCGATAAATTTATGGGCCATTTATGGGCCACGAGAATGGTGTGTTCCGTCCATTGCCATCACATGTGCAAATCCGTAGCCTTGTCGTGTGTGCGCGGGCCATCAAGCTCCCTGCCTAGTGTTTGCGTACATTGCGAATCGGAATGCTAGAATTAGTCACATCTACTCCGACGATTCGGTCAACCGATTCGCAGGCGCGGACAGGGGTACACCAATCGTCGTTTCGGAAACCCTTGCCCGCGCCATGACAAAGGGAGCAGAGCGGGAGACCCCGACACATGGCGATTTGGCAACGGGTTCAGGCGCTTTGGATAGCGCTGGCCGCGATACGGCCCTAGGCGAATGGCCCTGACTGAAACATGGGAACTGTTGCTGATCGTCGCGGCGGTCATCGGCGTGGTCTTGCTCGTCGCCTTTACCGCAATGAAGTGAGCCCCCCCTATGAACATGCCCGAAAACACCGAAGACGCGGTCATCGGCGCAGTGGTTGCCAAAATTATCGAGGCGCTGGAAACCCTGCCGAGGGATATGTCGAAGCCCGATATCATTTTCGCCGTCATCGTTTGCGTCGTCCGCGCAATCGGCGCATCTCCGCAACAATACGCTCGTGCTCAATCCAAGGCGTCAAGAGAACTTACCCTGCCCGGAGAAACAGCCGAAGTAGCACTTGGTCTCGAACTGAAAGCCGGTGATGCGATCATCATCACCCAAGCGCTGAAACTGCTCCAAGGCGCTGTGAGGCTGCAAAGCACGGACCGGCGCTTCATCAAAGCAGTTTCGAATCTTGCCGAGCGATTCAGTGAAATGGCTGAAACCGCTGGGGACGTTTCGACAGAACCACGGGAATCGCGTCGCGTCAACTAGGGACTAGCGCGATCCAGGGCAATCCCATTCTTTTTTCGAGGTTGATTCGGTTTCGTGGGGTCTGGACATCTCGTTTTTGGTATGCTAATAAGAAGGCATGGTTGGATTGTCCAGGAACCCCTTGGTGGGGGATATTGAGATACGACTTGCGCGGCCGGAGGAACGCCTACGCTGGGACCGTCTGATGGCCGAGGGCCACGAACTCGGTTTCCTGCGCTTTGTGGGACGGGGGCTGCGATATGTTGCGGTGCTGGGGACGCTTTGGGTTGCCTTGGCAGGCTGGCAGGCAGGTGCGCTGAAGTGCCGTCCGCGCGACCGGTTCATCGGCTGGAAGCCTGCGCAGCAGTATGAGCGGTTGCACCTTGTTGCGAGCAATACGCGCCTGCTGGTGCTTCCGGAGCCGGGCGCCTTCCCGAATCTGGGCAGCTGCTTTGTCGGCGGGATGCTCCGTCGCCTGAGCGACGACTGGAAGGCGACCTACGGTCATCCGCTGGAACTGGCGGAGACTTTCGTAGATCCGGAGAAGCACCACGGAACGGTGTACCGAGCCTCGAACTGGGCGCCGGTGGGGCTCACCAAGGGCTATGCGCGTGGCCGGGGCGGCTACACGGACCGGCATGGCAAGCTGAAGGAGATGTATGTCTACCCGCTGGGCCGCTCGTCGGTGGCCCGGCTTTGCGCGACAGAGCCGCATCCGGACTGGGAGGTGGCCCGTACGGAGGTGGACGCGACGGAGGAAACGCTTCCTTCGCTGCTGGAGGAGTTGCAGCGGATCCCCGACTTCCGCCATGCGCAGGGGCGGCGGCACAGGCTGGCGACAGTGCTGGGCATTTGCGTGCTGGCGCGCCTTGCGGGCAAGGTCGGCTGCAACGCGACCGCGCGCTATGCGAAAACCATGCCGCAGGAGCATCTTGCCGCCCTCGACGCGCGGCGGGATCGGATCAGCGACCTCTACATCCCGCCTTCGCGAGCCACGATCCACCGGGTGATGGTGCAGGCGGACAGCGACGAAGTACAGGCCGCATCCAATCGCTGGGCTCAGGCCCATCCCGTCCCGGACCGCTCAGCGCTGGCGGCGGACGGCAAGCGGCTCAACGGCGTGAATCGCAGCGGCGCGGTGCACCATGAGACAGCGACACTGGTAACCCATGCAGAAGGGATTCCGATCGCCTGCCGGATGTGCCATGAAGAGGGCGGGGAGACGGCTGCAGTGCTCGCGGTGCTGGAAGATGTCGGCATTCGCGGCTCTGTCATCACCGTGGACGCGCTGCACACAACCCGCAACACCGCGGATGCGATCGTGCGCACGCATGGCGCCGACTACCTGTTCACCGTGAAGGGCAATGCTCCCGAGACCTTCGAGACCCTGAAGGAGACGAACTGGGAACGGGACGCGCAGCGGCGTTCCACCGACGTGCCGCAGAAGCCGCTTCACGGCCGCTGGGACACCCGCTCCATCGAATGCATCTCCCCGCTCGACAATCTGTTCACGATCCCGCATGTGAAGCAGATGTTCCGCGTCACCCGCGAGCGAAAGCACGTCAGGTCCGGCAAGACCTCCGTCGAGCATGCCTACGGGATCACCTCTCTCTCCCATGAAGAGGCATCGCCAGAGCGTCTTCTTTCTCTCAACCGCGGACATTGGGCCATCGAGAACAAGAACCACCGCCGACGCGATACCGCCTTCCGGGAGGACGCCTGCCTGATGCGCACCGGCCACGGCCCGGCAAACAACACCGCCTTCAGCAACCTCGCCCTCGCAATCATCCTCACCGCCGGCTTCGACTGCGTCCCCGCCGCAACCGATCACTTCGAGTGGCACCGCGACGATGCCTTGAAGCACGTCATCGCCAAACATCCACGAAAGACTTGACCCCTTCCCGGAAAGCGGCCTCCCGGCACAGCCCGCTTCCGAAAGATACCGAGCGCCAGCCACAGACTTCCTGCGAATGTGAGCAGCCAGATATCGTCTGCAATCAAGCCACTTCATGCTCGGCCGAGCCATTCCTGCTCTGTGCAAATCCTTGCTGCATCTTATGATGACCAACGCAATCCGAGCTGATATCCGGGATTGCGGTGACCTCACCGACCGTCTCGGCGCACAAGAAAAAGCCAAGCCTGCGCCGCGCGCGGGGTGTCCTGCCTGGCGATCAGAAACCCCGATCGACTCCAAAGTTGGGTGCATCGAGAATGGTGCCGGTTCCTGAGGCCTGAACCGATCCCTTTCCAACCCTGCGCCGGTGCGCCAGCAGCCCCTTTCAACGCCCTGCTGCACACTCCCATTAATCCGCTACGGGCCAGCGGCAATCCCGAAATGCTCCGCTCAACGCCTCACACGGCACACATGGATCCGACGAAATGAAAATGAGATTGTCCTGAGCGCGATCCCACAAACGCCTCTTCGCCGATCCCAAGCGCCGAAGAGGCCTAGCCCTACCCTGTAGCGTGATTTAGGTCTGGACAAAGGCGAATTGATCGTGTATCAGCGTTGGCATGATGATACAGAACCAGATCAATCGAACGTTAAACGCGCCCGAATCGCGTGCTCTTCTCGAACAGATTCTGTTGGGGAAGAGTTCCGGGACCCGCAGTGCGGTTGGCCGGAGCGTTTGTGAAGCCTTTGGCTTTGTCGATGTCCGCGGCCGTTTTCAGCTGGCGGGTTGCCTGAAGACGCTGCGCAAGTTGGCGGATACGGGTGCGATCGTCCTGCCGGCAGCGCAGCGCGGGGCGCCATCCTCAATTCCGCGCCGGCTGGTTGGTTCGTTGCCCGCTGCCTCGGAAGTTCCGGGCCGTCTGGAGGCGGTCGGGAAGCTCGGCCTGTTCGTGGTCGAGAGCCGTGATGAGCGGCAGGTCTGGAACACGATGATCGGTGACGAGCATCCGCGCGGGATGACGACCTTCGCGGGTTGTCAGATGCGGTATCTTGTCGCCTCTTCGCACGGATATCTCGGTGCGGCCGGCTTCTCGGCCTCGGCGCTTCGCCTTTCGGCGCGGGACCGCTGGATGGCGTGGAGCGATGAACAGCGGAAGCAGGCGCTTAACCGGGTGGTCTGCATGAGCCGCTTCCTGATCCGCCCCGGCGTTGCCTGCGCCAATCTGGCGAGCCACGTCCTGGGGCGGATCCTGCGGCGGTTGCCGATGGATTTCGAAGCGCGATACGGTTACCGTCCGTGGCTTGTCGAGACGTTTGTCGAACCGTCGCGAAGCGGGGTCAGCCTGCGAGCGGCGAATTTCCTTTGCGTCGGGCGGACCACGGGCCGCGGCCGCCAGGACCGGGACAAACGCCAGGCGGAAACGGTGAAATCGGTTTACATGTATGCACTGGCGCCGGACTGGCGCCGCCGCCTCGATGTGCCGTTTGTCGATCATGCGCCTGCGCTTGCTCCGGGCGAAGGTCTGGACAGCGCGGAGTGGGCGGCGAACGAATTCGGAGGAGCACCCTTGGGAGACAAGCGGTTATCGGCGCGATTGGTCAAGAGCGCCGGGCTCTTGGCGGAATATCCGGGCCAGTCGGTCAGCGGGAATGCGAAGGGCGATCGTGCGGCGGTTGACGGCTACTACCGGTTCATCGAACAGCCGGCGGATACGGCGGTGACGGTGGCGAACATTCTCGCGCCGCACCGGGCGCGCAGCATTCAGCGGATGCGCAGCCAGACGACGGTGTTGTGCATCCAGGACGGTAGCGACCTGAACTTCGCAACCCGCCCGAACTGCGATGGACTAGGCATCATCGGCCGCAACCAGACAACGTCGAAGACCTTGGGCCTGCATCTGCATCTCACGCTTGCGGTGAACGGCCAGGGCCTGCCGCTGGGCGTCCTGCGTTGTGGTCTTGAGGCGCCGCGGCCCGGGGGCGGCAAGACCACGCCGAAGGCGCAGCAGAAGACGCAGCGCTGGATCGACGGGTTCCATGACATTGCCGAAGCGGCGCGGGAACTGACCCGCAAGACGCGGGTGATTAGCGTCATGGATCGAGAAGCGGATTTTTTCGAGCTGTTCGACGCGCAGCGCCGATCAGGCCGGGTCGAGATCCTGGTGCGCGCCAAGCATGACCGCTGTCTTGCCGGGAACGACATGAAGCTGTTTGAAACGATGCGCAAGGGCGCAGCCTGCGGGAATGTCGAAATCGCGATTGACCGCTTGACCGAACGCCGCAAGTCGCGGGGGACGAAGGCCCGTCCGGCGCGCAGCAAGCGCACGGCGCTGTGCGAAATCCGCTACCGCAGGCTCACGCTTCCTGCAACGAACGGGGGGGCCGGTGCAGTGGAAATGTCGGGAGTGCATATTGTCGAAACCGCACCACCCGAAGGCGAGGACGCGGTTCAGTGGCACCTGCTGACCAGCCTCCCGGTCGACACCGTCGAGGCAGCCGTGGAAATCATCGCGTTCTACCTCCAGCGCTGGCGTGTGGAAGATTTCTTCCGGGTGCTGAAATCCGGTTGCCGGGTCGAGTATCTCGCCTTTCATACCGCCGACCGGCTGGAGCGCGCGATCGCAATCAACAGCGTCATTACTTGGCGGATCATGTTGATGGCACTGCTCGGGCGCCAAGTGCCCGGCTGCGATGCCAGCCTCATGTTCACCGATCACGAACTGTCGTTTCTGCACGATTATGCCAAGGAATACAAGCAGCAGACACCGGACAACCTCGGCACTGCTGTGCGCCTTGTCGCGCTTCTCGGCGGCTACCGGAACCGCAAGCATGATCCCGAGCCGGGCAACCAGATCATGTGGCGTGGCTATGAGCGGCTGTCAGCAGCGACTTTGGGCCATCGAATCGCCGAAAGAAAAACGGCTGGAACTCCTTTGGTCCAGTAACATATATGGCTACAGGGTAGGCCTAGCCCTACCGTGTACCCACTATTCGTTCTGGACAAGTGGTCGTCCGGCGCTTTGCGCCGCTGCGACGCGGTATGCGAGGCTTGCGATGGCCAGTCGTTCGATCCCGCGCCACATGATCTGGTTTCCGGGCGGGGGATCGTGTTTTCGGTTCTGGTACCCTCCGAGGATTGCGACGAGGAGGACGGCGGCGGCCAGGTTCCGGGGCGTGCCGAGACCGAAGTTGTTTGCATAATCCTCGAGGAAGTGGATTTCGCTGTCGGTAAACATCAGTTCGGCCGGGCATTCGGGCACTTCGCGGCCGAGCAGGGTCATGAGCATGATGCGCCATGCGATGACGGCATCGATGGTGGCGGCGCGCTGCAAGCGGCACGCGGAGCGGAAGGCGGCGTCTTCGACCTTGCACCCGGACTTGAGCACCCGGAACAGGTCTTCGATCCGCCAGCGTCGGAGATAGAATCCGATGATCTCGACGGCGGCATCGAAGTGGTCGACGGGGAGGCTGGTGAGGAGGAACCATTCGAGCGGTTTCTCGCCGTCCGGGGGGTTGGTTTCGCGCAGATGGACGACCGACATTGGCACGGGTTGCGTTCCCGGGATGGTAGACGGCAGGTCGAAGCGGCGGAAGCGGACCTCGACCCGTGCGCGCCGCTTGCTGCGCGCGGGCCGGGCTTCCTTGCGGCTGGATTTGGGGCGCTCCGTCAGGCGGTCGATCTCGATCTCGACCTGGCCGCCGGGAAGCTGATTGCGCAATGCCGCAAACAGTTTCGGGGCGCCGTTTTCCAGGATGCGGTTGTGCCTGGCGCGCACCAGCACTTCGACGCGGCCGATCCGGCGCTGCTCGTCAAACAACTCGTAGAAGTCCGCTTCCCTGTCCATGACGCCGATCACGCGCGTCTTTCCGGTCAGTTCGCGCGCGACCCGGCCAGCATCTTGCAGGCCCTGGATCCAACGCTGCGTCTTCGCGTCCTTTCCGGCGCGTGGCTCCGGGCCGGGTTGTGTTGCGTTTGCGTGCTTCGCTTCGCTGCCCGCTCCCGAGGCTTTCGGCGGATCGAAGCCGCAGCGCAGGATCCCGAGCGGCAGACCCTCGCCCGTCGTCGCCAGCGTCAGATGGAGATGCAGCCCGCGGGTCTTCGCGCTCGTCTGATTGCGGCCGATGATCTCCAGGCCGCCACAAGCCGGACGGGTTGCGAAGTTGAGGTCGGTTCCATCCTGGATACACAGAACCGTGTTCTGGTCCCGCATCCGCTGCACGGTGCGCGCCCGATGCGGCGCCAGAATGTTCTCCGGCGTGACCGCGGATTCCTCCGGCTGGTCGATCATCCGGTAGTAGCCCTTCACGGCCGCCCGATCCCCTTCCGGGTTGCCGGTGATCGGCTGGCCCGGGATCGAAGCCAGCATATCCACGCTCTTCACCAGCCGTGCCGACAATCGCTGGTCACCCAACGGGGCGCCTCCAAACTCATGGCCGGCCCACTCGCCGCTGTCCAGCCCCTCGCCCGGCTCCAGCGAGGGCGCCGCGTCCACAAACGGAACGTTCAGCCGTCGCCGCCAATTCGGCTCCAACGCAAACATGTACACCGATTTCACGCTCTTTGCGCGCTTCTTGCCAATATCCTGCCGGCCACGCCCCGCCGTGTATCCGACACGGACAAAGTTGGCGGCCTTGAAACAGGTACCTTCGAACTCCGGCGCGACGAAGGTTTCCACCAACCAGGGGCGATAGCCATGATGTTCCGCAAAGTCCATCGGCAAGCGGCGCAAGGCCAGGCCCAGCACATGGCTTGCCAGGTTCCGGCAGCGCACCCCGGGCCGGATCAGGAACCGGCTCAGGCACACGACCCGGTGAAGATGGTCCCGGCGCTGTGCCGCGCTCCAGCCGATCCATGCATCGCGCGCACCGAGCTGCAACGCGGACGACGAAAAACCCAGGGCGCCGAGGACACCATGCTCCGAAGCCACCAGATACCGCATCTGGCAACCGGCAAACGTCGCCATGCCTTGAGGATGTTCAAAATGCAGCAGCGTGTTCCACAACTTGCGCTGCTCGTCCGTCGCCACCCGAACCAGCGACAGCCCTTCCACGGCCCGAGCCTCCGCCGGGACCTTCAACGCCGCGGCAACCGGCTCCTCCAGACGGCGCGGCGAGGGAGGCCGTGCCGGAACGTGGGACGCAGGCAGCGGAATCCGGCCCGACCGCTCCACAGCACCGAGCGCCTTCAGGCAACCCGAAAGCTGGGGCTTCCCTCGCGCATCGAGAAAACCAAACGCCTCGCACACACGCCGTGCGATCCCCATCCGGCCGGCGTTCGGCTCACGACGCAGAATCGCGCCCAGACGCCGCTCCGAATCCGGCTTCCGAAGCGTTCCAAGAATCTGGCTCTGGATCATCATGCGATGTCATATACATCGCGAATCTCAACTTGTCCAGTCCTGCTTGTGGGTACTGGGTAGGCCTAGCCCCCGCCCGACTGGTGCTCGACGGAAACGACCAGGGGCAGGGGCTCCTTCCATCTCAACCGAGAATGGAAGGGGTCACCGATGCGCCGGACCGTTCTACTCTCACTCGACGCGCAGGAAATGGCGTTGATATGTGCCGCGTTCGACGCTTTGACCCCCGACTTCGCAGTTAGTCCCGGTCGGAAAGCCGAGTCCGTCGATTGTGCGCGGGCGCTAGCGCTAAGGCTAAATGAAGCCCGAAGCCAACTCGAACGAAACGCCTCGAAGATGTCTTGACCGGGCTGCTGGACGGCGGTTCTGGGCGCTCCACATACGCAAGGGAAGCATGGGGGAGCGGCAAGTTCACCTGCGCGCGGAAACCAAGTCGCACAGCAACGTAAACTACCGCGTCTCCGCCAGGTCCCGGCCCGGGAGAAGTTCCGACAAAACCCGGAGAAGCGAGAGCATATTCATGGCAAATTGGCCATTTGTGCCGCTCGGCCCGAATGCCGGTGTGCTTTGGGACTCAGAGGTCCTCCGTTGATCGCCGACTTCTGCGATCCGAGTGAGGTCGCGCTCTCCGTGCCGTCATGCAAAACTGGCGTCGGCGTCTACTGCGACCTCAGAGGCCGGACTCGCGCCTCCATTTCCCGAGGAGATGGTGCTTTCTCTTCTCCTCGGCAGGATAGGAGCCTGTCTCTCCGCCGATTGCCGCGGTCTGTGACAGGATCGGGTGGAGATCTCAGGCGGGGAGCAATCCCACGCAGTAACCGGGGCTCCGAACTCGCCTGAATACGGTCCCTTGTGATCGAGCCGCCTGCCCGGATCCTGTGCGCGCTGTGAACCAGGCCAATCTCGACGCTGCATTGACCTCCTTGCATCCGTCGATTTCCTTCTGGACCGCAATGGACGCCCAGTCCCTCGCAAGAGGTTCAGGGCCGTTCCCGTCCGGAGCGTTTGCGCCCCTCTGCACCCGACTCCAACGCATGGCAGAAGAAACAAGCCTTTGCTGGCGGATGCAGCAGGTCGCGCCATGGGTTCTTCATATCCGGCGCGCGCAAATTGAAATGGCAATCGACCCGAACCTGTGGGATGCTCGGCCCGCAGCAACTGGAGGAGCAAGAGCCAATGTCCGATCCAAGAACCGCATTGGTGATCTCGGCGCATTCTGCGGACTTCGTTTGGCGCTGCGGGGGGGCGATTGCGCTGCATCAGGAGTTGGGCTACGCCGTCACCGTGGTGTGTCTCTCCTACGGCGAGCGCGGCGAGAGCGCGAAGCTCTGGAAGCAGGAGGGCATGACGCTGGAGCAGGTGAAGAATGCGCGCAGGGCAGAAGCCGAGGCTGCCGCCAAGGCCCTGGATGTGCATGACATCCTGTTCTTCGATCTGGGCGACTACCCGCTTGAATTCGACCGGGCTGCCAAGTTTCAGCTGGTCGACGTGATCCGCAAGGTGCAGCCGCGCTTCATGCTCAGCCACTCGCGGTTCGATCCCTACAACACCGATCACATGCATGCCACACGGGTTGCGCTCGAATGCAGGATGATCGCCCAGGCCTGGGGGCACAATCCCGGCGAAGAAATTCTCGGCGCGCCGCAAATCTACCTCTTCGAGCCGCACCAGACGGAGCAGATGGGCTGGAAGCCGGACACCTTCCTTGACATCACCGCCGTCTGGGGCAGGAAGCGTGCGGCCATCGAGTGCATGCGCGGCCAGGAGCACCTGTGGGAGTATTACACAAGGGTCGCCCAGAACCGTGCCAACCATTTCAAGCGCAATTCCGGCGGACAATCGGGAGGGCGCGAATGTCGGTACGCGGAGGGCTTCCAGTCGATCTTCCCCCGCACCGTCGACGAGCTCTGACCATGGCCGGCGACATCGCGCATCTCGGCCATGTCGAGGTACTGACGGATCGCTACGATGAGAGCCTCGACTTCTTCGAGCGCGTCTATGGCCTGACGCTGAGCGAGGAGAACGGGCAGAGGGCGTGGCTTCGCGCATTCGACGATTACGAGTACCACACGCTGAAGCTGACCCGCCATGAGGCAACGGGAGTCGGCCACATCGCCTATCGCACGGCATCACCCGAGGCTCTGGAACGGCGCGTGGCCGCCATCGAGGCGAGCCGCTACGAGGTTCTCGGCTGGACCGACGAAGATCCGGGCCACGGGTCCTCCTTCCGATTTTGCGACCCGTTCGGGCATGTCTTCGAGATCTACTGGGAGACCCGCCGCTACGAGGCGGCCGGCGAGGATCGCCCGGCCCTGAAGAATCTCGCGCAGCGGTATCATGGGCGCGGTTGCTGCCCGCGCCGGATCGATCACGTGAACCTCCTTGCCGAAGATGTAGGTGAGTTCCGCCTATTCGTGGAAACATGCCTCGGCTCCCGCGTGACGGAGATGATCCTGCTCGACAACGGCCGAATGGGTGGCTGCTGGTTCACCGTGAACAACAAGACCTACGACCTCGCCTGCACCGAGGAGCATGGCGGCGGAAGGGGACGCCTGCACCATCTGACCTATGCCACCGACCAGCGCGAGGACATCCTGCGCGCCTCCGATATCTTCCTCGAGAACGGCGTGCATATCGAGACCGGGCCGCACAAGCACGCGATTCAGGGCACGTTCTTTCTCTACGTCTGGGAGCCCGCGGGGAACCGGGTGGAGTTGGCCAATGCCGGGGCAAGGCTGATTCTCGCTCCGGATTGGGAACCCGTGGTCTGGACCGAGGCTGAGAGGAGAAAGGGCCAGGCCTGGGGACTCAAGACCATCGAGACGTTCCACACGCACGGCACTCCGCCGGCAACGATGGAGGACTGACATGGGCGTTGTCGTCCAGAACATCCAGCGCGCGGATCCTGCGTTGATCGAACGGCTGGGGCGGGCCGGTTCCGCCTCGGTCCACGAGGCACAGGGGCGCACCGGCCTCATGTCCTCGAACATGCGCCCGATCCAGACGGATTTCGGGATCGCGGGCAGCGCAGTCACGATTTCCGCGCCTCCGGGCGACAACTGGATGCTCCATGTCGCCATCGAGCAGCTGTTGAAAGGCGACATCATGGTGCTGACGCCGACCGCGCCCTGCGACATGGGGTATTTCGGGGATCTCCTGGCGGTCTCCGCGATGGCACGGGGTTGCAGCGCGCTGGTCATTGATGCCGGCGTGCGGGATACGCGGGAACTCCGGGCAATGGGCTTCGGAGTCTGGTCCACCGCCGTCTCGGCGCAGGGCACCGTCAAGGAGACTCTGGGCTCCGTCAACGTGCCGATCGTGTGCGCCGGGGCGGCGGTCCAACCGGGCGATGTGATCGTGGCCGATGACGACGGAGTGTGCGTTGTTCCGCGAGGGCGAGCGGAAGCCGTGCTGAACAAGACCCTGGAGCGCCTGGATGCGGAAGACGTCAAACGCCGGTGCCTGGCTGGCGGCGAGCTCGGCCTGGATATTTCCGGTATGCGGCCGTTGCTTGCGGAGAAGGGGCTGAAATACGTTTGACGCTGCGATTGTCGTGGATCGTCGTCGCGACTCCGGGGGATCGGCCAGCGCATCGGCGAAGCCGAGCCGGCACGCTGCCGAACGAAGGACGGACCAGGCCCCGAGAAAGAGTCCTTGTCGGCGGGTTCCGGCGGCCACGCGAGACGGCAACCCAGGTCTGGCAGCGGCAGGGAGTTGGGAAGAAGCAGCCGGTCGAGGTGGCCCATCAGGCCGCCGGAACCGGCAGGCCTGCACTGTGATGTCATGCTGCTGTTCGGACATTCACATGAATTCCGGTTACGGAATTGCAATCATTCGAGGCAGCCGCACATGCTCCGAAGGGTCTCGGAAGCGCCGCAATGCCTGCGCCGGCTCCTGCCGATTCACGCGCGGCTCGGCGACGCTGTGGAATAGGGGCCGCTGCCCGGCAGGGAAGAGCGTCGGGCGTGGCGCGGATCCTGTCTCGGACGTTCGAACTCCCGGCCGGCGTCCCTGCCAGGCGGGGGCCCGGCGCGTGCGCGCCGGGCCGGCCGCTTACATCGCACCGCTTTCCTTGTAGTAGCGCGCCGCGCCGGGGTGAAGCTGGATGGTTCCCTGCTGCGCCGCGGCATAAGCGGGGTCAAGCGCCTTCGCCCACGGCGCATCGGTCGTAAGGCTGTCCAGGTTCTCCCAGAATGTCTTGGTCATCCGGTAGACGATCTCCTCGTCCATATCTGCGCGCACGCCGATCCCGACAGCGGTGTCGTTCGACACGACCGGTCCGTCATTGACCTGTTTCTTGTAGAGGCCGGCCGGAATCTCGGCCCGCTGGCGAAACTTCCCGAGGAACTTGTCGACCGCTTCGCCCTCATGGCTCTCGGGGCCGATGAAGCGCACGGTTTCGGTCTCGGTGAACTGGATGAACTGCTGGCATGGGTCGAGGCAGCCATTCACGTACATGTCGATCTTTCCATCGAGGAACGCCTGGAAGCCCGTCTGCCAGTTTGCCTTGATCGCGTCGTAGTCCTCGCCGGCCACGAGCCCGGTTGTTGCCTCGATCCAGCCCTTTGCGGCGTTGTACGCTCCGCCGCCCTGCGGCCCGAGGAATACCGTGGCACCCTCGATGTCGTCGAGTACCTGGATATCGCTGTCGCCGCGGACCGCGAAATGGTACTGCCCGTAGGGAAACCACATCAGAAGCTGCACATTCGGCGCGAGCTCCGGCGCGTCCGCCTCCTTGGCATACATCGCCGTGCCATTGGTCATCAGGACGTGGATGACCGGCGACACCATGGACATCTCGAGGTTGCCGCGGCCGACTTCGAGCATGTGAAGCGTCGCCGCGCCGCCCGAAGCCACTTCGATGGAAACGCCATCCAGATGGTCGGTAACCACGTTGGCGAAGGCGGCCATGGTGATAGCCTGGCCCAGGCTCGGTGCGATGGTCTGCATCCTGAAGGTCTGGTCCTGCGCGGCGGCAGCGCCGGCAAGGGCTGTGGCGGCGACAGCCGCCAGGGCAAGGTTCTTCACGATTGTTCCTCCTTGTAAGGCAAAGGTTTCATTCAGTTTGGGGGTGCGTCCGGCTCCGGTTTGCGAGCCAGTGCCAGACAATAAACAGCAGTGCCGCTCCTGTCGCGGGCACCGCCACGTACAGTTGCGGAGCGAGGGTGAGGAGCCCGAGCACGGCGCGGGCTACGCGCTCCACCGGGCGCATCCTCGAACGGTCGTGGCCCGCGAGAGCGGAAGACAGGCACCACATCGCGACGCCGAAGGCCAGGATGATCCACAGGAATGCGCTCCATGCAACCGTGTCGATGTCGAGCATTGCTGCACTGGTGGGTGCTTCGCCACCCAGCCAGACGAAAAGGACCTGCAGCTTGTACAGCACGGCGGGGTGGAAGACGAACACGAAAGGGATCAGGAAGCCGGCGAGGCCAATTCTTGCGGCCTCGAATCCGGTGCGAATCGGGTCCGCGCCGGCGATTGGCGCAGCCGCGAAGGCAGCGAGCGCCACAGGTGGGGTAACGGTCGACATGACGGCAAAGTAGACGACGAAGAGATGCAGCGTCAGGGGCGGGACGCCCACGGTGTCGATGCCGGAGCTGAGAGCAATCACGATAATGAAATACGTGGCCCCGGGCGGGAGCCCCATCCCGAGAACGATGGACCCGAGCGCGACCACGATCAGCACGACGACCAGCGGCCCGGTAGCGAGTTGCGTCAGGAGAAGCGCGAGGCGGCCCGAGAAGCCCGAAACCTGGATGAGCCCTACGATCAGTCCGATCGTTGCGACGATCACCACGATCGAGGCGGACATGCGCCCGGCGCTTGCAAACGCGGTCCACAGCCTCCTGACGGAGCGGAACTCGGGAAAAAACAGGAGGGCGGACAGCATTGCGGCGATGAAGCCGTAAAACCCGGCCTTGAGCACCGATGGCTGGACAAAGAGGAAGTAGCTCAGCACGACAAGTGGAATTACGAAGACGAGGCACTGCACCCATTCGGGGCGCGTCAATGGCGGGCGCGCGGCGACGGGCAGCGGGCCGATTCCCTGGCGCCGCGCCTCGAAATAGATCATGAGGAACGTCCCAGCGTAATAGAAAATCGCTGGCAGGATTGCGGCGACGACGATGTATCGGTATTCGAGCCCGATCTGGCCGGCTACGAAGAATGCGACCACGCCCATCACCGGAGGCAGGACCTGCCCGCCCGTGGAGGCCGCGGCCTCCACTGCGCCTGCGAACGCCGGCTTGAACCCGGATTTCTTGATGACCGGGATGGTCATGACTCCGGTCGAGACGACATTCGATATGGCGGAGCCAGAGAGCATCCCGAACAGGGCGGAGCTGGCCACCGCTGCATGGGCCGCTCCGCCGACGAGGCGGCCCGTGAGGCGGTTGGCGATCTTCATGAGGAGATTGCCCGCTCCTGACGCCATCATCACGGCGCCGAAGACGATGAAGATCAGGACATTGCCCGAAACCACCTGCAGGGGCTGCCCGAACATGCCCCCGGTTTGTGCCCAGAAATTGAGAACCATGGCGCGCAGGTTCTGGGCCGCCGTCGACTCGGATCCGGCCAGGATGCCGGTCCAGCCGGGGAGGTATCCGCGGACGAAGAAATAGGCGACCCAGAAGAGGCAGAATAGCGCGATGAAGCTGCCAAACAGGCGCCAGGTCAGGTAGAGAGCAATTGCGGCCGCCAGCGGAAACATCGCAAAATCCAGCGGTTGCGCTGACGGAAGAGCCCCGCCGTCGGTGGCAAAGATCTTCACTACCCACGAGATGAATGCACCAATCGCAGCGAGGGCGATTGCCCAGTTCAGCAGGCGTCCGCGCGGACCCTTGTGAAGCGTGAGCAGCGAGATGGTGAAGGCGAAGACGATCGGCAGGCCGAGAATCAACCCGGTCGGCAGGAGGAACGACCTCTCGAACCCGCGATAGGACGCGCCGAGCCAGTGCTCGCGGATCAGCAGCCGCCTGTCGCGGCGCGACAACTCATCGAAGCCCTCGGTAGTGGTTTCGATGAACCACCGCACGAACTCCGAAATTGGCCCCGAGGCGGCATAGACGACAATGATGAGGGCAAAGGCGACCGCGGCAGCATTGGCGATTCCGGTCTCAGGCTGAGGCGATTCCCCGGAAAGTCCGGCCTTGTTCTCGATGGCCTCGTTCACTTCAGTCTTCGGAAGACCTGGGGCCGACCAGGTGGTTCTGGGCGACCGGGCCTCGATAGGCCCTTGTCAGTTCCTCGGGCACTTCGGAGCCGTCTTTCAGGAAGGGCAGAATCCCGCGCCGGGCCGAACGGCCGCGCATCCCATCGATGTCCGCGTCAGATTTCGTGACGCGTTGGGACATTCGTCGGCCCCAGCGGGCGAGGCAGTCATAGAGCCGGGCGATTTCGGCCTCGTGGCCGGAATTCTTTGCCAGATCGTGGAGTTCGTCGGGATCGGACGCAAGGTCGAAGAGCATCGGCCGGAAACCGCCCTCAGCATGAAACAGCTTGTGGCGCCCGTCAAAAACCATGAACAGCCGCGCATCGCGGGCGGTCACGCCCAGCGCAGCCCGCATCGGGGTGACCGAGTAGTCATACTCGCTGATGGCAAAGCTGCGCCAGTCCGGCATTTCGCCGCGCAGCCAGGGAGCCAGGCTCCGCCCCTCGAGTATGTGATCCGCCACCGAACCACCGGCTGCCTCCACGAATGTCGGCGCAAGGTCGATCGACTCGACCAGCGCGTCGCATACCGTGCCGCGAGTGCCGTCGGCCTCGGGCCGCGGATCGTAGATGATCAGTGGAATCTTGACCGATGGGTCATGGAACAGATCTTTCTCGCCCAGCCAGTGATCGCCCAGGTAGTCGCCGTGGTCGGAGGTCAGGACGATCATCGTGTCCGCCATCCGGCCTTGGGTCTCGAGATGGTCGAGCAGCCGCCCGAGCTGGTCGTCGCATTGCTTGATCAGTCCCATATAGGCCGGGATTACTTTCCGGCGGACTTCCTCCCGGCGGAATGCCCGGGCGATCCTGTTACCCATGAACGCGGCGTAGACGGGATGGGGGTCTTCGAGCTCTGCTTCCGACCGGACGGCGGCGGGAACGTGATTGCCGCCATACATCGCGTGGTAAGGCGCGGGGACGATGTAGGGCCAATGGGGCTTGATGTAGCTGAGATGCGTGCACCACCGGCGCTTCGCGTCGTCCAGGAACCGGATGGCCTCCGAGGTCAGCCAGGGTGTTTCGCTGTCCGTCTCGCGGATGTTGGCCGGCTTGTCGGCGTTGTCGAACATCCATCCGCTGGCCTTGCGGCCGTCCTCGATGCCGGCATTCGCGTAGTCTGCCCACGGATTCTGGCCGTCGTATCCCCGGGACTTGAGGTATTCGTTGTATGGGGACCGTTTCTCGTCGTAGAAACCGTCCGGTCCCTCTGCCCAGAGCCCATCGTCCCGCACCCAGACGTCGAAGCCGCATTCTGCCTGGCGCGCGCCGATGACGCCGTCCGGATCGAGCCCGAGGCGCGCCATTCCCTCGGCGTCCATTTTCATGTGGGTCTTGCCGATCAGCCAGCATTCCATGCCGGCATTGCGCAGATGATCTCCCAGCGTGTGCTCGCCGACGCGCAAGGGAAAGTTGTTCCACTGCGCACCGTGGGATGACACATAGCGGCCGGTATAGAAGCTCATCCGGCTTGCGCCGCACACGGGAGACTGGGAGTAGGCGTTGGTGAAGCGGACGCCCAGACTCGCCACGCGGTCGAAGTTCGGAGTCTCCAGATGGGGATGCCCGGCGCAGCCAAGGTAGTCGAACCGCAGCTGGTCATACATGATGAACAGGATGTTCATCGGGCTTCCTCCGAGGCCTGCCCGGCATGCCGGTGGCAGTGCGGTAGTTTGCTCACCGGTGTTGCCGTTGGCTCCTTGAGCAAGTTCGATACTTCCGTGCCCTGTTCGCTGCGCATCAGCGTTCGCTTGTCCGCAGCACCCAGCGATTTGCGTTGAATTGCAGTAACGTCGTTCCCTAATCCACGCAAGACCGGCGCCACCGAAAACTGTGGCCGCGTCCATTGGTTCGCGGACGGCTTCCCGGTCCAGCGAACCGAGGTGCCGGTCGCTGTTTCTCCCGCTTTTTTCGCAAAGCGCATCGACATCGAAAATTCGGGCACTGGCGAACTCACCGAATATCCATTCCAGTTGTTACTTCTCCGACAACGAATTGCGATCCTAGCGATTGCCTGGATCCGTTCTGTGTGATTCGCGCCCCGTACCCCCCGGGGGTTGCCGTGCTACACCGCCCGCTTGTGGCGGCAAGGCGGTCCACCGCGCGTCCCCCGTACCCAGCGCTCCCGGCGCCGTCTCTCCATTCGTTTTGCATGCGGCGCGTGTCCGCGCGGTTCCACGACGCCTCCGCGGACTGGCGCGCATGTTGCTGGCGCCAACCGATCCGCCGCCTGGCCGTGTCACACCATAGCGTTTGTGCAATCCGCTCTGTCGTCCGGCGGTGACATGTCCATGCAGCGGAACCGGGCGTCAATCGGAGCCCGGCTACAGATCGATTTCAAGGACACCCCCCGCTACGGCCGCGCGGGACTGGCAGAGGATAATGGCGGTCTCCCGCTGCTTGTTCGAGAGCACGAAGTCGCGGTGCTCGACATCGCCTGCGATCAGCCCGCACCGGCATGTCCCGCAGAGGCCGTCCGAACACTTGACAATGATCGGGACGCCGTTTTCCGTGAGCACGTCGGTGGCTGCCTTGTCCGCGGGAACCGGCAGTTCGCGGCCGGTCTTCGTCAGCCTTAGGGTGAAGCCGTGATTCACGTAGTCCGGAATTTCCGGCACGGAGAAGTATTCCAGGTGCCGCGCGTCCTCGGGATATCCGTGGCGCCCGGCCGCTTCCATCACTGCGCTCATGTAGCGGTCGGGGCCGCAGGCGTAGACATGCCAGCCGGTGCGGTAGTCCGCCAGGACCGCGTCAAGATCGGCGCGCATGCCTTCGTCGGAGACATGGAGGCGCACCCGCCCGGCCCAGGGCGCCTTGGCAAGATCGTCGAGAAAACCGGCATCGGCCCGCGACGGGACCGAGTAGTGCATCGCAAAGGAAGCGCCGCTTGCATGCAGCTCATGGGCCATGGCGATCATCGGCGTGATGCCGATGCCGCCGCCCATCAGGATGTGCCTCCGGCCGTCGTTGGCGACGGGAAAATGGTTGATGGGCCTGGAGATGAAGATCCGCCTTCCCTCCGAGAAGATCCGGTGCAGCAGCTTCGATCCGCCGCGGCCCTCGTCCTCCCGCAGGACTCCGATCTCGTAGGTTGAGCGGTCCGCCGGATTGCCGCACATCGAGTACTGCCGGAAGTATTCCGGAGCGACGACGATGTCCAGATGCGCGCCTGCGGTCCATTCCGGCAGATCGCTGCCATCCGGCGACCTGAAGACATACTTGCTGACCTTCCCGGCCATTTTCTCCACGCTTGAGACTTCGACCGGGATCACCGGCGCATCGCCGACGATCCTGAACTCGTGTGTGAGCCCGTCCGTCTCTCCGCGGGCGAGCCGGGCCTTGTACTCATTGGCAGTGATCAGCGCCTGATAGGCCTCGATGCCCTTCTCGCGGTCCATCGGAAACGGGAAGGGCCACGGATGGGGCGCGAGGTTGGCGGGATAGACCGCAAGGGTCTGGTCTTCGTATTTGAGGTCGAGCTCGCGCTGCAGGTCGCGCCGGTTCGTTCCGTTCCGCGTATGGCGGTAGCCGCCGTCCGCCTGTTTCTCCAGATCCCACCACCATTTCTTGACGGGGTTGATGGTTCCATTGCCGACCATGTCATCGAGTTTCGCGAGCCAGGGAGCGGCGGCCGGGATGTTCATCGCCGCCCACCGGAACGGCGCCTCCTTGAAGACGCCCTCGAGATTCCACGGGCACGTCTTCATGCAGCGCCCGCACATCGCTCCGGCCTTGTTGGTTACGCGGTACGTCGTGCATTTCTGGCTGTCGGACTTCCAGATTTCGTAACCGTTGAACATCAGCTTCGGTCCGGCGGTAATTGCGCCGGCCGGGCATTCGCGAGCGCACTTGTTGCAGGATTCGCAGAATCTCTGCAGTCCGAAGTCGATCGGCCTGTCATGCTCGAGCGGCATGTCGGTGGTGATCACACCGGACTTGAGCCTTGGCCCGAGATAGGGGTTCAGGATCACCTCGCCGATGCGGGAGACCTCGCCAAGCCCGGAGAGCAGCAGGAGCGGCGGTTGCAGCACCTCGCCATCCAGCACCGTATGGGCCTTGGCCTTGTAGCCGAGATTGCGGATCTGCTGGGCGATCACGCCGCCGAGGAGCGAGAATCGCAGGTAGGCGCGCATGGATTGCGAAACCGCGATCCAGTCGTCGCCGCTTGCGCCTTCCATCGTGTCATAGCCCTGATCGATGATGATGCTGATTGCCTGATCGTGCAGAGGATCGATCGGGTCGCCACTGGCGTCGTGGGAATACCAGGCCCATTTCGGGCAGCGCGAGATGCCGACAGCATCGGCGCCGATGAAATAGCTCGCCGCCTTGACGTTCTCGGCATTGCGTCTGGCATCGTTCGGGAGGGCGCCGTGCGGATTTGCCGGACCGTCCTGCAAGAGGAGGAATGCGCCAAGTGCGCGGCGTTGCGCCCTCGATGGAGCGGCCTTGCTGACGTAGAGCCCGCCTCGCGCTCCTTCCTGGTTCGCCTTGCCCATGTCGCCGAAGAGCGAACGGGCGAACATGTCGGTCCGTTTCGGCACGCGGGCGACGCGTTCCTCGTCGATGAAGGTGGTGGGCTTGTCCACCCGTTTCAGACGTTCGAAGGGCTGCGCCCCGTCCTTGTAGTTGCGCCTGGCGAACGGATCGCGGGTCCGCGCTCCCTTGGCCGAACCGTAGCCGAGCCGCCAGGCGAGACCGCGCGTGGCGGATCGTGGCTGTTCGGCCAGCGGGCGCAGCGGCCTGTCGGGCGCCAGTTCCAGCGTCGTCGTCACGGCGGCTGCACCGAATCCGTGTCCGATGAACGGCGCATGCAGGTGTCCGTCTTCAACCGCGATGAGGCCGGCCGCGATTGCCAGCCGGTCAACGTGCACATCGCTCGTCGAGAGGGAGTGGGCGCGGGCGTCAAAGCCCAGTAGCCGCAGATATTCGGCGATCACCGTGGCTGCCTCGGTGGAACGGAGGCAGGACCGGTAGGGCTGGCACTCCTGGATCCATTCGCAGCCCGGCTCATTGTCCTTCGGATCGCGGAAATGCTCGAACAGAAGAACGATGGCATGGGTGTGGCGATCAACGGACCCGGGTGGCGCGTCAAGCGCTTCCTTCAGGTCGGCCATGATCACCTCGATGCCCGAGGCCAGAGTCTTCGGCTGCTGCGTGCGGACCCGTTCCGCAAGCCGGTCGATATCCGGGTTTCGCCGAGGTGCGGCCAGCCGTGCGGCATCCGGAATCCTGCAGATCCCGATCATCGAGGCATCGCTGTAGTAGCCGAACCCTTTCAAGTGATCGGACCGCTCCATCAAGTCTTCCGGGATCTCCGCCTGCGCTGGATTGATCGTGCTGTCGCGGATCACGTCCATCATCGCCTGATACTCGCCCATCGCGTTGACCAGCGAATGCGGCGTGTCGAGATCTCTGAAATCCAGCGGCGGGAAGCCCGGAGAGGCTCGGAGATCCGGAATGTCATCCCGCCGCGCCAGCCGTTCCGTCGGGTAGGGACCCATGTAGAATGGGCGGCTCTTGTCCGAGAAGATACGCGTGGGCACGGGCTAACTCTCTGCTCGCTGGCGGTCCGTCCGACGAATCCGCAGGCATTGCCCCGACCATGCCACGAAAGTCGCATCGACGGAACCGCCGCGCCGCGGCTTGCCTTGGCTCTTGATCCGGTCTTGTCCGAGGGAGCAGCGCAGGAGCGTGGACCGCATTGCGCCGCCGGTCGGGATCAGCCTAGGCTCAAGCGCCAGGGGTGATGGCTCGGTTCCGGCATTATCGCTCGCCGTGAACGGGGTATCCAGAAACGCGCAGGGGCCCGCCGGAAGACCCGCCCGCGGATGCGCAACCGCGACGAGTCGGGTAGCGGCGGTTTCACCAGGGGGGCGGCGTCTCGTCGGCCCCTCGGCGATGAACTCTCTTGAGGGACCTGCAAGAACCGAGCACGGGCAAGTCGCGCCCGATGCGTGATGTTCCAGCTCCTGGCGCCGTCCCACCCGCTGCCGCGCTTCCCGTGCAGATGCGCAGGGTCTGGCACAGCACGTTCCCGGCGGCGTTCTCGTGGCAGTCCTGCTCGAGGCTGCCGCACCGGTGGGTCCGCTCCGACAGCGACTTGGAAACCCTCGTTCCGCAACACAAGCAGTCCGACGACGTGCCGGTCGGGGGAACCTCGACGAATGGGATGCCGGCGCTCGCCGATTTCCATTTCGGAATGTTGAAGAATTCCCGCCAGCCCTGTTTCGCAATCGCCCGGTTCAGGCCTCGCTATCCCTGGCGCATGCAGAGCAAGTTCCTGATCTACAGCACTTCCACCGCAATGAAATCGCAGATCCCGGCAATCCGGTCCGTGAGGCAGTGCAGTTCCCGCCGCCCTGCCTCTGCCGCCCGCTCATGGGTCCGCGGACGCGTTGCAGTTCACGGAACCGTCTTGGCCAGACAACCGGCTTGAACGCTGGCAGAGAAGCCGTTGCAACCGGTGCGGCTCGGCCGAGACAGCCTTCGATACCGGTCCAGGGTCTGTTGATGACGGTATCGCAGTCCGCTCCTCAATCCCGCGACGGCGAAGGCAATCCCATCGCCTCCGGGCAGGTCGCAGGACTCTGCGTGGAGCAGCCTTGCATCGGATCGAGACGCGGATCGATGGTGCCTGCGGAGTATGGATGGTGGTTGGCAGCATTCTGGTTGAATTGGAGAGGTCTTCGGCCCATTCCTGCCCGTGATTGGAGGTTGGAACAGGGCGCCAGCATCTTCCTGTGGGTGAATTTGCTGGGGTTTGGAAGGAAGTTCCGGGGCTTCAGACGTGCAGTTGAATTCGATGGCTGGCGGTCAACTCCGGAGTGCCGGACATGAGATGGCAGAAGAGGCTGGCATGGTCCCGCACGCTACGACCGCAAGTCTCGTTCTCTCGTCACACATTGACGGGATCCGCGGTCGAGCGCTCGGCGTGGCGCACGGTCTTGGGGAACGCGTAGCCGATTACGCGCCGGTCGACCCGCACAACCTCTGAGAAGTGGATGAGTGGCTCGAATAACTCGCCGAAGGACTCCGCCTCCACCTGGAGCGCTCCGAAATACTCCGGCTGAACTCCACGCCCGTCGCGCGATGGAATGCCTCGGAGGGGCACGGGCGCATCCTTTCCGCTCCAACAGGTGGCGTGTGCAACCGGACATTCCCGCAACGGACGGCCGGTCCCAGTCAGTTCTTCCCCTTCTCCGAACGGGAGAGCGCGCAAGACATCGCTTGGCAGGCACCTCCCATGGCATCCCAACCCACCTGGGTTCCGACCGGGCACCATGCGGTTTGTTGTTGACACGTCGATGGGTCCTGTACGGAGAAACAGCCCGTTGCAGACGCGGGCTCGATATCCGCAATGTATTGGGGAATCGTGACTTGAGCCGCTTTGACGGGAATGGCGTCGCCTTCCGTTCCCGGCAACCTGGCGAGTCTCCTTGATCGCCACGCTTCGAGACGTGCGTTCGGATGCGGCACGGTTGCCCGCACGACCGCGAGCGCCTCCCTCGGGCAAATTGAAGGACGGGGTCTCTGGATGTCGCTGGATGTCGTTGGCGGCCTTGGGTGCCTTATCATTGCTCGCTTCGCAGGCGTTGCGAACGTGATTCGGGAGTGTTCGAAGGAAGGATGTGGATGATGGCGGAATGGGCAGAAAGAGCCAGACGAACAATGGGAAACCCCATGGTGTTGCGCTGGCTGCTTGATCGCTATGTGCAGGTGAGGGCGCTCCCGCCGGATCGCCGGTCAGCCATCGAAGCGACGTGCTTCGACGCGCCATCCCTGCGCGTCGTGCTGCGCTCTGCGGACGGTCGGCAGCTTGAGAGGCTGTTTCGCTTGTTGCCTGACAGGCTGTTCGCTCCGGTTGCGAGTACGATCGCAGAGAACTGGCCAGGGTGGACCGGAGGCGTTGCGCGCGAATCTGCTGGCGTTCTCGCGCGGCTCGAACCCGATGTCGCGCTGGAAGTCTTCTCGGCGAGGATTCATTCGGGATCCGTGGATGTCTCAGCGGCGGAGGGCATGGTCCGGTCACTGCCGGGCTTGCCGAAGCAGCCCGCCGCGCATTTGCTCCGAATCCTCGTAGAGAGCAGTATCGGGGACATGGATTCGGGCACGGATTCGCATGAGCGCGTACTCCTGTCATTGCTGAATGCCGCGGTCGGGCTCGACCCTGGATTGGTGGACAAGCTGGCGCGGGCATACTTTGAGACGTTCGGTTACGAACTCGTGGAAGATCTGGTCTTCGCCCCCGTCTTCGACCGCCTGTTCGGAAATTCGGTGTATTTCGAAACGGCTGGTGCCATTCAGGAGCGCATATCGCATCAGTGTTTCTCCGACCTGCGGCCATTCTTCGTGGAAGGGGCGCCACTGGCAGAATTGGACCGTCAATGCAGGATCGCATTCGACCGCGCTGCTCTGGCGCCTCTCCTGGACAAATGGATTGAACCCGGCACGCGGATGCTGGTCGAGACCATCCTGCAATCCGCGTTGGAAGGGTGGCCACCCGATGAGACGCAATTGGAGCAGCAGGTTCTGGTCGGAGCCCTGGCCGCGGCGTGCGCAAGACCCGATTTGGACGCGGACACCCTCGGGCTTGAAGACTGTGTCAACTTGCTGTCCGCCGATATACGCCCGGCTCCTCATCTCGGAACGCTCGCTCGGCGGCTCCAGGACTTTCCGTTGGATCGTGTGAATTCTGCCCTTGCAACGGCGCTCGAGAAGAACCGTTACCACTATGGCGGATCCAACGTGGCCACCGCCATGGGACTGATCGGGTTCGGCGACTTTGTCATTCCTCTTACGCATGCGATGAGAACGGATGTCGACGACTATGTTTGCGGCGACGCCGGTGAGGCGCTGATTCGGATAGGGTCTTCGGCTGTCAACCATGTGATCGAGGAATGGGACCGTCTGGATTGGTCGCAGCGGCTACGAGGCTGCGAAGTGATCGAGAGTGTCGGCGGAGAGCAGGCTGTTCAGTTCGCTCTGGAGCGTTTCGACGAACTCATGGTGTCGGAAGTTGGGACGGCGTGTGGCTTGATTTCCAGCCTTCCTGACCCCCGGTTCATCGCACGGCTGGAGCCTCACTTGATCCGGGGTTGGCCAGTTGTCGACGATGTATTCCACGTCCTGACCTGTCTCTTCGATGTGGAGCATCCCGAATCCGAGGCGGCTGCGGATCGCGCAAGACAACATGAAGCGAACGTATGGGCACGTGTGCGCGCGCCAACCGGAGAAGGTCTGCCAGATGGGGGCCAATTGCCTCCGCCACCTCGAGTCCCGCTCGAGTGTCACGCCTGCGGCTACGTGAGTATGTACGCCGTGGAACGAATTGCGCTGTGTATGTCGGGAAAGAAGCCGTCCGCAATGATTGCCGAAGAGTTTCCCTGCCTCTCCTGCGACAGGATCACAGATTTCGGAATTCCATCGGATACGGGCTTTGCGCTGCTCACGGATTTCTACGCGAAATCCAGAATGGGTGCATCGGAAAGCCCGATCGGCCAACGCAGGTACCTGGTCGACAGGATGGTCCGGTTCGGGGACCGCAGCTGGAATTCCGTCGCCGTCATCGAGAAGGGCAAGGCGGCGCTGGAACGGGGCCATGAAGATGTCGGCACCCTGCTGGAACTCGGGCTTTGTTACCAGATGGGACTCGGTCGCCCTCTTTATGCGGGCCAATTCCTCGATCGGGCACTGACGGCCCAACCCCGGGCTGTGGAGGCAACGTTGCTGAAAGCCGAGGCTCTCCTCCGGCAGAAGGAGGACGAGGCTGCGTTTGCGTTGCTTGAGGAAGCCCTGGCCGGGAGGGATCTCTGGCGCCTCTACCTGGTGGTGGGTGGCAGGAATCCGTCCGATTTCTCCGGCGAATTCGCGAAATTGTACAACAGGCTTCGGTTGCGAACAGGCCATCAGGGCCGTCCGGAGTTGAGCAACAACTTCCTTTCCTCCCGGCAAAGGATCGGTCGCAACGATCCCTGTCTCTGTGGCAGTGGAAAGAAATACAAGAAGTGCTGCCTGAATTGAGATCGGGTGGGAAGCGCGTCGGCGTGCGTGTCTTGCGGCTTGCACCCGTTGGCGAACCCTCCGGCTCGCAGGTCTTGGGTGCCGTGAAGCCTGACAGGGCCCACACGATGCAGTCGGGCCTCACCAGCGACGACGTGGCTCCTGTGGCGTGCCGGTTCTCGATTGCGAGCCAACGCGTGTTCGGTCGGTTTGTGTCGCAGCGTCGGTGTGGAGTCCCTTGCTGAAGTGCAGGCGCCGGCTTGGCCACAACCGCCAACAGAAGACCATCGCGTGAAACGGCGGGCTTCAATGGAAGCGGATCCTGAACACGCGATCCTGATGCTGCGGGATCGTCTGTCGGATATCGGCGTTTCGTGCGGCGCGCATCAGCGGGCCATTGGTGTGCCTGTCGAGGGAGTCGATGATCTTGCCGGATTTGATTTCGGTGATCGCGTTGGCGTTGACCGGTATTCGGAAGCGTGTCCGGGCTCTTGAGTTGTCGATTCCGTTTTCAGGTTGCCTTGTGCGGAACCGCCGGGGGGGGGGGGGGCCGCGATGACGGTGAGTATAGGGTCGAGCGCGCCCCTCACGGGCGCGGCAGCCGGCAGGGCGTGCCCGTGGAGGCGGTGGATTGCGCTGGCGATGCTGTATTCGGTGACCATGCGGCGTGCGTAGAGGTCGACGAGGACACCGGTCGGATCTGCCATCCGGTTGGCGATGAGGAGCATGGGCGTTTCGGGGCCGAGTTCGGCGACGGTGACCTGTCGGACTTCGCCGGGGTCTTCCTTGGGAGCAGGCCCCCGATCGAGCCGTTCGAGTCAGGCAGGAGGCAGTTGGGCTGCCCTGTCCCTCATGCCCGCCGGCGATGCAGTGTCGCAGCGCGCAAGTGCAAGGACATGCGCACCGAGACGACCAGGGGCCAGGCACGGTGCCGAGGCGCATTCGCGCAGCGGCGCAGAGCAAATTCGCCGCGGGTGCCAGATGAATCGAAGTCCGACGGGTCGGGATGGTTCGCTCCAGGGAGCGGACCGTAGAGGCGGGATTCCGATCTTGTGGCCGACGATCCGGCGGCAATGAACGTGACGGAAACGGCGGGACCCCAATTCCGCAGTCCTACGCCTTGACCGACTTGCTTTCCCGCACGCAGCGCTGGAGCAGATCGTTGACGTCGTGGAGCGAGGGGAGCACCGTGTGACCGAGCGCAAGGGTGGCCGGATCAGGCGGTACGAGATCCGGAATCTGGAAGACTCTGAGCCCTGCATCGTGCGCGGAGCGCGCGCCGTTGGCAGAGTCCTCCAGTGCCCAGGCTTGCCGCCGTTCGACGCCCAGAAGACCGGTAGCGATCCGGAAGGGCTCGGGGTCGGGCTTGCCCCTCACGACCTGGTCGCCAGTCACTCTCACCGCGAAATACTGCTCGAGCCCTGCCGCTGACAACCGGCTCGAAGCTTCGGGGCCTGAAGAGGAGGTGACCAGGGCGCAGGGAATGGCGCAGCGGCGCACCGTGTCCAGGAGCTCCTTTGCGCCAGGCTTGCGCGGCGGTGCCCGACGGGCAGTGTGCTCGTCGCAATAAAGATTCCAGCTCGCGATGACGGCGTCGACCGGAAAGTCCGGACTGTGGCCCGCAATCAGCAGTTCGCGCGTGCGCTGCAGATTGGTGCCGATGCAGCGGAGATAGGCATCGCGATTCGGGTGGGTGCCCTGGGTGCGGCATGCGTGCAGGAAGCCATCTTGCGCGATCCGCTCGGTGTCGAGGAGGAGCCCGTCCATGTCGAAGATCACGGCCGCCGGACGGGCCAGTCCCGCCAGCGAATCGCATGAACGCCTTTGCATCTGCGCCATGGTGTGTTCCTCCGGTCAGCGCCGGTTGCGAAGGGCGAGAATACCGCGGCTTCCCACTGCCGAAAGTACCAGGGCACCTCCGACAAGGGTGAGCAGGCTCGGCCGCTCGGCGAATGCCAGCCACACCCACAACGGTGAGAGGATGAATTCCAGGAGCACTGCCAGGGTCAGTTCCGCACCCTGCACATGCCGCGAGCCGAACACGAAGAGAGTGTGCACCATGCATGAGAGAATCCCGCCCCAGAAGAGGGTGATCGCGAGATCCGATGCGGGCACTGCAAGATCGAAGTCGGCCATCGCGCTCGAGTACACGCCGCCGAGCAGCGCGCCGACGATGACGATCGGCAGCATATTCCGGTGTCGGCCGTGCCGCAGGACTACCACGAAGCCGGAGAAGGCGAGCGCGGCCAGCAACGCCAGCGCGTTGCCGAGCAATGAGCCGCCACCAAGGCCATCGGCGAGCATGATGCCGATGCCGACGAGCGCTGCGATCATTGCTATCCAGAGCTTCGGACTGACCCTTTCCCGGAGCAGGATCCATCCGAGCAATGCAGTGAAGAAGGGAGCAGAGCTCAGGATGAACATCGTGCTGGCAATGGTCGTGCGGCTCATCGACCAGACCACGGCAATGTTGGCAATGCCGATCATGAGTCCGCCGAGCAGGCTCCATGGTCTCAGCCGGCGCAAGACGGAGAACACATCCTGTCGCTGCTGCAAGAGGAAAACCAGTGTGAGCGTCACCGCCATGGCGGCCGAGCGGATCGCGATGATCTGCCACGGGCTGGCCAGTTCGATGCTGCGCAGCAGCAGGCCGTTCATTGAATTGAAGGCTGAACTTGCGAGGACCAGAAGAATCGCGAGCCGGTAGCTCCGATACTCCGCCTCGGAACGAACCGGATCCGCTTGCGTTCGTTTCTTGTCTGCGGTCAGGTCAGTCGGCTCCCGATCAAGGCGCGATCCGCGCGGATTCCCAGACTCCGCAGCATAAGGGAGTGGCGAGCATCTTCCTACCGCCCTTTCGCTGATCGCGCCTGGTTGCTCGGAGTGCGTCGAGATGACTCAATCCGCCCGGGCAATTTACCGGGGTTTCGTCGGGACCTGCGGATCAAATGAAAACGCGCGTCTTCCGGACGCCAGGTCGATTCATCTCGTGCCGCCGATGCACGACCGGTCCGCCCGGAAAGCGCGCGACTGGACAGCCGAAGGATCGGTTCGCCGCGGATACACTGCCACAATGGCTTCGAAGCGCAGATGCCGGCCACGCCGGGCCTGGATCGGAGTGTCATCGCGGCTCCCTGGCATCCATCCCTTTGCAACGTCGATATGACCACCAGGAACGGAAACAAACAAAGAAGCGGACGAAGAGCATCCTTTCATCCTGCAGTGCCGAGGAACAGGGATATGGCTTGATTGATCCGTCGCATCCCGGACGGGCCGCGGATGTCGACTTGCCGGCTCGGGCATTTCCGGCGAGCGGTTGGCGTTCGAATTCCCCGTGAACGTGCCGGTTCGGACCATTCGGCATCGCTGCAGACTATTCGATGCCGGGGCGCCCGACGATGTGTTAACAACGATTGTTAACAATTTGTGCGTCTTTGAGATAGACTATCCGCAGCGGAATTGGAACCGGTTGCCTCGGTGCATAGGGCGCCGAGGACCGGAGTTTAGCTTGGAGGCAAGAAATGAGTTTCAGTAGACTGATGTCCTTTTCAGTAGCGGCGATCGCGCTAGTCGCGGTTCCCATCATGTCCGCCCAGGCCGAGAATGCGGTGCTGAAGGTGGGATTTGTCGGCGTAACGAGCGGACCGGCTGCTGCTTGGGGCATATCAAACCAGCGTTCGATGGAAACCCGCGCAGCCTGGATCAACGAAACGGGCGGCTATACGATCGGGGATACCACGTACGATATCGAAATCGTCTCTTTCGATGACCAAAAGGATCCCAAGCGGGCGATTGCGGGCATGGAGAAGATGGCCCAGGAGGGCATTCATTACGTGGTGGGTCCAAATGTAGACAACGGCGCCGCGGCCGTACGTCCAGTGGCAGAGGCAAACGGAATCATCTATTTCCCGTACGCGTTTCCCAAGGCGCTCTATACGGCCCCGGCCTCGCATGCGGTTCTCGGGATGGTTGCCAACTATCAGTCCGGCCCGGCCATCTACAAGTATCTCATGGACGAGAAGGGCGTCGGGACCGTAGCCTTCATCGCCGCGAACGAATCCGATCCACTGAGCCAGCGCGACAGCGGTGTCGTGGCAGCAGAAGCCCTGGGACTCGAAGTGGTCTCTGCCAACGTCGCCTATCAGGTTGATACTACCGACTTCACGCCGGTATTGACACCTGTCATTCGCACGAATCCTGATCTGCTGGTGCTCTCGGGCGTATCGCCCGCAAGCGCGCCGCAATTGATCCGGTCTGCGCGCGAATTGGGATTCCAGGGATTGATTTCAACCGAAACGGCGCAGGACGCCCAGGTGCTGAGGGAAGGTGCCGGTGATCTTGCGAACGGGTTCATTTCTGTCGGCGGAGCATCCACTCCTGAAATCGCATCGGACATGATGATGGAATTCGTCGATCGGTACACGGAGATGTTTGGCGAATACAACGACGAGTCCAACACAAAGGTGTATGCGCTCGAATACATCCTCGCCACTCTGGAGGCCAATCCGGCCGCTATCGACAATGTCGAGGAATTCAAGGCAACCATGGACGGGTTTGAAGCGCCCAACCCATACATGAAGGGTGATGCGGTCATGCGTTACGTCGGGGTCTCGTCATTCGGGCAAAAGCGCCAGATTGCCGTGCCGCTGGTCGTGAACGTCTTCCAGGACGGGGAATTCGAGACTCTGTTCGTAGCGGAAGTTGACTAGGGGCCCGGTCGGCCTACTACCAGGAAGGACCGGCGTTCGCCGCCGGTCCAACCCTTCGCCTAAAGGGTCACGACCATGGAACAAGTCATCGTAAACGGGATATACCTCGGTTCCCAGTACGCGATGATTGCCCTCGGTCTGACCCTGATCTTCGCCCTCATGAACGTGCTGAATTTTGCCCACGGACAGTTGTATGTAATCGGCGGATTCGTCACCTACACATTCTACGGCCAGTTGGGCATGCCGTTTCTCTTCGCGCTGACGATGTCATGTGTCACCCTTGCCCTGCTCGGAGCCGCGATCGAAAGATTTCTCTTCGGTCCTGTTATCAGGCGATCGGCGCGGGAAGAAAGCACCATGCTGTTGGCGGCCGCAATCGCCTTCTTGCTGGACGCGGTGATCCTGCTTGTGTTCGGGGAGAAGCAGCGCGGCGTTCCGAAGATTGTCGATGGCGTGCTCAACTGGGATTTTCGGGTCATCATACCCTATGACCGGATCCTGATCTGCGTTCTCGCCATATTTTCCATTGTCGCGTTCATCACGTTCATGCAGTTCAGCAGGACCGGGCGTGCGTTGAGAGCGCTCGCCCAGGATCGCGATGCGGCTCAGTTGATGGGTGTAGACGTGAAGCGGTATTCGATGATCGGGTTTGCACTGGGCGCCATGCTGGCCGGCCTCGTGGGCGGCCTGCTTGTAACGATCACTGGTGTCAATCTCGGAATGGGCGGCCCCACGTCGATCAAGGCATTCATGATGGTCATGATTGGTGGTGCGGGTGTGATTTCCGGCGCGATCGCCGGGGGATTCATCCTTGGCATGCTGGAAGCCACCGGTTTGGCGCTTCTGTCCGAGTATGGAGACATTACCTATCTGGTGATCTTCGTCGCCCTGATGATTTTCCTTGCCATACGTCCGCGCGGACTCATGGGCAAACCGTGGGGTTGACGAAGATGAATTCCGCTACCCTGCGTCGGCTTGCCGTCCTCGCGGTATTTCTGGTTGCGGTCTTCTTGCTCGTTCCCGTTCTCATCACCGTCACCGGTCGCTGGAACTTCTACTTTACGCTGACTTCCGTTGCCCTGCTGTCGGTTGCGAGCGCAGGTGTCTGGCTGACCTTTTATATCGGCAGGATCAATATAGGTCAGGGCGCATTCGCGCTGATCGGCGCCTATGTTTCGGCAATACTCGTAACCAAGGCGGGAATGTCATTCTGGCTCACGCTTCCTCTGGCCGGGCTTGCCGCCGGCTTGGTTGCAGTACTCATCGGTCTGCCGATACTGCGCTTGCGCGGCGTGTACTTCGCGATGATTACCCTGGTTCTCACGGAGGTCGTTCGCCTAACTGCGCTTGCGCTGCCGATTACCAACGGCGCCAAGGGGATCGTTTCCATCCCGTTGCCGAAGGCGCTTTCCGTTCTTGGCATCACTCTCATTCCCGATTTCTCCACCATCAGCGATACCAGACAGGCATTCTATTTCACGGCCTGCATTCTCATGGTCCTCTGTTTCGCGACCATGTACCGAATTGTGAATTCCCGGATCGGAGATCTTTGTCGATCCTTGCAGCAAAACGAGGAGCTTGCCTCTTCCGTTGGTGTCAATATCGCTTTCCTGCGGTTGATCGTCTTCGCGATATCGTCGTTCTTCGGGGGTATCGGCGGCGCCATGTTCGGCGCCATTGCCCAGTCGGTCTATCCGTCGAGTTTCGTTGTGAAGGATTCCATCGACTTCATGCTGAACTGCTTCCTGGGCGGTCTCGGATATGTCTTCGGTCCGATGCTCGGAACCCTTGTGCTTTATTTCGGGTGGGATCTGCTCTTCGAACTCGGCAAGTACCAGTTGCTGATCTTTTCGACGGTTCTGATCTTGCTGATCCTTGTTCTTCCGAATGGTCTCCTCAGCATCCGTCCAGGCCACATTGCGCGGTTACTCCGATGACTCCGCTTCTCGAGATCCGAAACGTTACTCGACGGTTCGGGGGGCTGACCGCCACAAACGCCGTATCGTTCGATGTGTACGAGAATGAAATCCTGTCGGTTATCGGTCCGAACGGAGCCGGGAAGTCCACGCTCTTCAAGTTGATCACCTCGTTCCTGTCGACCACGTCCGGCGAGGTCCGGTTCAGGGGAGAACGAATTTCGGACACGAAGCCACATCTGGTCGCTCGAAAGGGCGTGGTGCGAACCTTTCAGGAAACGACGATATTCAAGGACATGACGATCCGCGAGAGTGTCGTCGTGGCGCAACATCTTCGATCATCGGCATCCCTTGCCGGGTACTTTCTCGGGTCTCGTGCAGCGCGGAACGACAACAGGACGTTCGGTCAACGGGCCGACGAGATTCTCGCCTTTCTCGGGATGTCTGACATTGCCAATGAACGCGCACACAATCTGCCTCACGGTCACTTGCGGGCATTGAGCATCGCGATTGGGCTTTCCACCGATCCGACGGTCCTGCTGCTCGATGAACCGTTCGCAGGCATGAACCGGGACGAGACGATGAACATGGTTTCGCTTGTGAAGGCCGTTCGCGACCGAGGCGTTACGGTCTTGCTCGTCGAGCACGACATGGCTGCCGTGATGTCGATCTCTGACCGGATCATCGTGCTGAACTTCGGCGAAAAGATCGCCGAAGGCACTCCTACCGAGATCCAGAACGACGAGCGGGTCATCGAGGCCTATCTGGGCAGTGAAGACGACCAGCTGGGAGTCTAGGCGATGACCCCGATGCTGCAGTTCCAGGATGTCGAACTTCGCTATGACCATGTCTACGCGCTCAGAGGGGTGTCGCTCAATCTTTCCGAAGGTGAAACCGTAGCCCTGATCGGAGCGAACGGCGCGGGGAAATCGTCCATTCTGCGGGCCATAGCGGGCCTCTCAAGGATTGAAAGCGGTTCGATTCACTTTCAGGGCGAGCGCATAGACGGGCGGGCACCCGCCAGCATCGTCGGACTTGGGATAGCGATGGTACCCGAGGGTCGCAGGGTATTCCCGTTCATGTCGGTCAAGGACAACCTCTTGATGGGAGCCTTTATCCGCAGGGGACGGGCAGAGATCGGACAGTCGCTTGAGGAAGTCTTCGACCGGTTTCCGCGCCTGAAGGAACGTTACCGGCAGGCTGCCGGCACGCTTTCGGGCGGCGAACAGCAGATGCTCGTGATCGGCAGGGCACTAATGGCCCGCCCAAGGTTGTTGCTTCTTGACGAGCCGTCACTCGGCATTGCTCCAAAGCTGGTTCAGGACATTGCCCGCTCCATCGTGGCGATCAATCGCGACGAGGGTGTTTCTGTCTTGTTGGTCGAACAGAATTCCCGCATGGCGTTGAGCATCTCGCACCGGGCCTACGCGCTGACCACGGGCAATGTGGTCATTTCAGGGCGCTCGTGCGAGCTGATTGACGACGAACGCATCAAAGCCGCATATCTCGGTGGCGAAGTATAGGTGATCCATGAGGCTTCTTGTTGCCAATCCCAATCGGACAGCGTCCATGACCAGGAAGATTGCGTCCGCCGCGCGACGTGTCGCTCGACCCGATACCGAAGTGATTGCAATCGATTCCCCGTCCGGACCGGCAAGCATTCAGGGGTATTACGACGGTGCAACCTGTCTGGCAGGTCTCCTTGAGCAAGTCGGACGCCACGCCGACATCGACGGGGTCGTAATTGCCTGTTTCGACGACACGGGTCTTGATGCAGTCAGGTGCCTGATGAAAGTCCCGGTGGTGGGACTCGGTGCATCCGCCTACTGTGCCGCCAGCATGATCGGGACCAAATTCTCCGTGATCACGACTCTTTCCCGTTCGGTTCCTGTACTGGAGGGCAATTTGGCGCGATACGGCTACGAAAGACAGTGTGCGGGAGTGATTGCAACCGACATACCGGTTCTGGAGCTTGAATCCCTCGATCCCAAGACAATGGACAGGATACGCTCCGCGATAAGGCACGCAATTGAAACGCACGGATCCGATACGATCGTTCTCGGTTGCGCCGGGATGACGGATCTGGTGACGCAGCTCAAGAAGGAATTCGGCCTCCCTGTGATCGACGGATTGAGCTGCGCGGTAGCGTTTGCCGAAGCATTGGTCTCGGCAGAGCTTTGCACATCCAAAATCGGGGCCTACGCCTTTCCCGTGACCGAGACGGTCAGTTGACCTGAGACAGGTCGGCACTATTGGGACTGCTTGCTCCAGTCGGTCATGTGCATCTCGTCGGGGCCTGAACCCGCCGGCCTCGAATCCCCGGGTCGTCGTGGAGATGCGAACCGCCCCCCACTCGGAGAGGATTCACCGCAGGCTGCATCGTCGATCGGCTTGCGCCACCGGCGCTCCAGATGCCCGAGCCGCAAACCCCACTCGGAAAACCTTGCAGTCCGCAGTCCGCAGTCCGCAGTCCGCAGTCCGCAGTCCGCAGTCCGCAGTCCGCAGTCCGCAGTCCGCAGTCCGCAGTCCGCGGTCCGCAGTCCGCAGTCCGCTGTCCGCTGTCCGCTACGGCATCGCGGGGCGGTTGCCGACGCCGCGGGAATCGAACCGCTTGGGGTTCCTGAACGAGACCAACCGGCGGCCCGCGCGGCGAACGAGAGGTCTGCGCCGCCAATCGCAACAGGCGCGCTCGGGGACAGGGAGAGTTGTGTACGGGAAAGCGTTCGAGCGTCCGGAATCCGGTTCAAGATGAGGTGACGCACCCGGGCCGACAAGTCAGCCTCGAAGCTGTCTCCAACTTGCTGAAGTCAAGAGGAAACCGGACTGCAGACAGGCTGCGGACAGGGTTCCAGAGTCGGGACATCTGAGATTTCTCCCACAACACAGAACATTGTTCGACTTGCACCTTCCTTGCGGAGTTGGGCGCCACCGATGACATGATCCACGCGCAGAAGGGGGCTTCTTTGACAGGCGTAGCGGAGGGCATACCATACCCGGTTCGCAAGAGTCTCTTCGAGGCAGAAAGAACTGCAACGGCGAACTCAAAACCTTCGAACACCGCGCCTGAACGCACGTGGTTCCGTGTCCGACCCAGGTTTCGACTCTCGCTCGCAGTCAATCCAACCCGAGGATCTCTGCAAGGTCGCCCTCCGGCGGCCTTGGGGCAGAAATATTCAGACCATTCCAGATGTGATCCAGGTGTTCCTGCATCAAGGCTGCGGCACGATCTGCATCTCGGCGCTCAATCGCGCTCAATATGCCGGAGTGTTCATCCACGGGACATCCTGCATGGTTGGAGGCTCCGAAGAGTCCAACAATCAACGACGATCTTGTAACGAGTTCGTGAACCATTCGATTCAATATTGAGTTGCCTGACACCAGGGCAAGCTTGACATGGAATTCTCCCGTCAACCGTATCAAGTCGGCTGCCCGATCGTTGTCGCGCGCGTCACTTTCCAGTGCGATGTGTTGCCTGAGCATGTTCAGGTGTTCCGCACTGATGTCCCGGACGACATTTCGGACAATCGTCGGTTCCAGAACGCCGCGCGCGTCGAACACCTCTCTTGCGCTCTTGGGGCTAGGGCTTGCAACGAATGCGCCCCTGTTGGACTCAAGGTCGATGATGCCGCGGTCCGCGAGCAGCAGCAAAGCGCGTCGCACACGCATACGGCCGACTCCGAAAGCCCTGCAAAGATTGTGTTCTCCCAATTTCGTAGCCGGAGCGAGGCGCTGATCCATGACCGCCTCGTAGATTCGTTCGACAATGAATGACTCGTCGGTCGTACGGTTGCCGGGCAATATTCGGTCGACTGTTCTTGTAGCACTGATCATCCGGTACCTCTTCTGTGACTCACAAGCATTGGTGGATATTGGGCTTGCCAATGGTGTAAGGTAAACTGTCCGACATTGCAAGCAAATTCATGGCAGCTTGATCTGGAAGTAGCGCCTTGAGTGCAATCACATATTGCATAGGACTATACAACAATTCATCCATAGTTGGTTCGGGAATGAAAACGAACCCAACGGTTGAAGAGGCAGTGCGATGGGTACAACAGCAATCGCGTGCAACAGCCACTCGGCAGTGGAAAGTGAAGCAATTTTCCAGGCAATGCAAGCATGTGCGTCTTGCCGTGCGATTGCAGGGATCCGCGCCGGTTCCATGGGCGCGTCCGAGTCTGATTCGGCTCGAGCGTAGACGGTGCGCGAGCGGATGGTTCCGTACAGCAAGGGTGGCATGGAAGGTGTGCGCCAGGGCCGCTGCGTTGGACGCGGCTGCCGACTACGCCGCCGCCGGGGGAGGTTGTTGCTGGATGGCTGGATGCCGGGCCGGAGCCGGGAGCGGATGCTCCCGCACCGATTCGCCGGCGCGACATTGCGGGACCGATTTCGAACGTGACAGGAGTGCGTTGTTCGGTGGAAGGGGCCGGGTGTCTGCTGTGGAGGCTGTGCTTTCGACACGGGTCTCCGCGCCCTTGGGATCCCGGGGCCGAACTTGCCGCACAAGAGGAATTCGGCAGGAATTTCAGCAAGTCGGTGGCTGCTGCGGCAAACGCTGCAACTCCAGGTGGATGATCGCGACGCCCTTCGACCGCGCCGTCGGCGGATCCCATGCCTCCGCAGGCTCGCCGAAGGCATCGAGCGCGCCTGTGCTTGCGAATGGTAGCCGCCGATCACCTTGCCTGGCGTGGACTTGCCGGGACCGCTTTCTCCGATCAGGCCTTGGATCTCGCCGGGCAGGAATCTACCGACACATCGCGGAACACGGGAACGCAGGCGCGGGAGACCCCGACTGCGCGCGACCGGAAGGCTGGATCGCCGCTCGTCGCCTCCCGCCGTCATCTGCGAGGCTCGGACTCCGCCGCGTCGACTGTCAGACCGGAAGTGATGCGGACGCCATAATCCCTCCACGCGCCTTCGCAGGAAACGTAGCCCCGCACCGCGTCGATACGAACCTCCTCGAACGGGCGCGCATTCGGATTGCCATTCCCGCCGCCGCCGCCGGTCATGGTCTCTACCACCGTGCCGGCCGACAGGGGACGGGCTCGCATCTTGAGGGTCTCTTCCGCGGTTCCATCCGGATGGCGGACCTCGATCCACGGGCCGCGGCCGTCGTTTCCGCCGTTCAGACCCCAGGCCGGCGTGTGTGAGCGATCGAACCAGAGCGCGCAGTAGCAGTCCTCCAGTGTCCGGTAGCGGCGGACAACGCCGCAGCCGCCGCGATGCCTGCCCGGCCCCCCGGAGTCCGTGCGGATGGAAAATTCCTCGAGGCGCACCGGGAACTTGGTTTCCATTACCTCGGCCGGAATATTGCGGAAGCCCCCGTTGACCAGATTGATGAGTGCGCTCTCGCCGTCGCCGTCGCTGCGGCCGCCCCAGCCGCCGGCGGTGGGCTCGATGGAGATCCACTGTCCCCGCCGCGGGTCGACGGAGAAGAACACGGCGACCATGGAGTCGCCATAGTGGGCGGCGGTGGAGCGTTCCGGCATGGCTTCGGACAGGCACGAGATGAAGAGGTCCGCGAGCAACCCGAGCCCGGTGAAATACCATTCGCAGGCCGCGGGCTCCTTCGCGTTGAACAGGCAGTCCTCCGGAATTCGGACGGACATGGTCTCGAAGGAGCCGCCGGTGATGGCCCGGTCCGGGTTGATCATGGTCTTGTAGGCCAGTCGGAGCAGCGAAACCGTCTGGCTCGCACCACAATTGACGGATCCGGTCACCGGGCCCGAGGTGCCCTCGAGGTCGACAAGCAAACGGTCACCCTCCACGGTCAGCGTGAGCGCGATCTTGACCGGGTCCTCGCCGATTCCGTCATTGTCGAGAGATCCCTCCCGGGACCAGGTGCCGTCCCGGATGGCGGCGATTGCCTCCCGGTCCATTCGCCTCGCCTGCTCGAAGATATTCTGGCAGGCCGCGCGGTAGGTGTCGGCGCCGATGCGGCCCAGAAGCTGGCCGAGCCGCCGCTCGCCGGTGTGGATCGCGGCGATCTGCGCGCCGAGATCGCCGATGGTCGCGTCGGGAAGGCGGGTATTGAGCTTCAGGTGGTCGAACCATTCCCGGATCGGCTTGCCTTGCGTGATGATCCGGGTCGGCCCGATCCGGAGCCCCTCCTGGTAGATGTCGGTCGAGCCCATCGTCGAGCCGGGGTCGATGGCGCCGATGTCGTTCCAGTGTGCGCGCGCCGCGCCGAAGCCGATCAATTCGCCCTCGAAGAAGATCGGCCCGACCGCCGTCACGTCGTGCAGGTGCGTGCCCTGCATGTAGCTGTCGTTCATGATGAACACATCGCCTTGGGCGATGTCATCCCCGTAATAGTCCTTCACATGGTGGACGCAGACGTCGATGGCGCCGATGAAGAGAGGAACCCCGGTGGACTGCCCGAGCATGTTGCCGTCGACGTCGAGGAGTGCAACGGCACTGTCCTTTCCTTCATAGATCACCGCCGAGTGGGCGGAGCGCCAGAGCGAAGCGTTCATGTCCTCCGCGCAGGAGATGACAAAGTTGCGCACGATTTCAGTCGTGACCGGATCCGCCGAGACGCTCATGATCCCGTTTCCCTCTTCATGGACAGGTGCCCGCCATCGATCACCGCCGCCCGCCACCCGGGTGGCACCAGGGTGGTCGCTGTGGATTCCTCGATAATCGCGGGGCCTTCCACCGTCTGGCCGACCTCGAGCCCGTTCCGGTCCAGGATCGGCGTGTTGAGTGGCTGTCCCGAGAAAATGACGTTCCTCTCCCGCGCCGGGCGGGCGGACTCCTGCGCGGGCGGCGCGGCAGCGGGTCGCTCGAGCCGTCCCAGCGCCGCGACGCGGATATTCGCCATCTCGACCCGGTTCTCCGGGCTGGAGTGGCCATATTGGCGCTCGTAGGCGGCATCGAAGCTGTTCCGAACCGCATTCATGTCGATGGGCCCCTCCGGAACCGGGATGGTCAGGACGTATTCCTGCCCGTAGTAGCGGAAGTCGATCGCACGCTCGAAGGCGACTGCGTCCGCCGCGATGCCCTCGCTGAGCAAGTGCGCGCGTCCAATCTCCACGAGACCGGCGAAGGAGGATTCGAGCACCTCGGTTTCCAGGAGATCCCAGAAGCTGTAGAGAGTTTCCTTGTAGTCGTGCCGCACATCCGTCTGCAGCATGCCCCAGGCGGAGAATGCGCCGGGATGCACGGGCACGATGACTTCGCGGACCTGGAGCTCCTCGGCGAGAGCGGCCGCCTGGGCCGGCCCGGCGCCGCCGAATGCCACGAGGGAGAAGTCCCGCGGATCGATCCCTCGACGCACGGTGATGGTTCGGATCGCATCCGCCATCTTGGCGTTCACCACATCCACGATGCCTTGCGCCATGGCCTCCGCCGTCAGGCCGAATTCCCGACCGATTTCCTCAATGGCCACGACTGCCTTGCCACGGTCCAGGTTCAGGTCACCGCCGGAGAAATTTGCGCCGTCGAGGCGTCCGAGCACCAGGTTGGCGTCGGAGACGGTGGGTTCCGTTCCCCCGAGCGCGTAGCAGGCAGGCCCGGGAACCGCGCCCGCGGACTGGGGCCCGACGCGCACTCCGCCGGCTTCCTCCCAGGCGATGGATCCGCCGCCCGCGCCAATGACATGAATGTCAACAACCGACATCTGCACCGGAAGCCCCTCGAGCTTCGCCTCATTGGAGCCGGAGGGCAGTCCGTCGATGATCAGGCTGGCATCGAAGGAAGTGCCGCCCATGTCGATGCAGATGAGATTGGGCCGGCCCGTCGCCGCGGAAAGGGCCTTGCCGCCGATGGCCCCGCCCACCGGGCCGGAGAGCAGGGTCTGCAGCGGCGTTTCGCTGGCGGTCTCGGCGGTCATGACCCCGCCATTCGACTCCATGACATGCAGCCCCCGGCCTTCCGGCAGGCGGTCGCTGAGTCCGTTGATGAGCGTCTCGAGGTATCCCCGGACGACTGGCGCGAGGTAGCTGTCCATCACCGTCGTGGACGTTCGCTCGAATTCCCGCCATTCCGGCGAGACCCTGTGCGAAAGCCCGATGGGCAGGCCGGGCAGCCGGGCGGACAGGTATTCCGCCGCCTCCAGCTCATGGCGCGGATTCTTGAAGGAGAACAGGAAGGAGATCGCGATAGCCTCGAAGCCCTTTGCCTTCACTGCGGCGACGAGGGGGTCGAGGTCGGCAGTGTCCAGGGGGGTTACGATTTCGCCGGTCGCGGCGATTCGCTCCGGGACCGTGAACGTATGTTCGAGCGGGGCGAGGGCCTCCGGCTTGTTCCAGCGGATCGAGAAGATCTCGCCCCGGTCATTGCCCTGGATCGTGTAGATGTCGCGAAAGTTCTCCGTTGTGAGGAGCGCGACCTTGGCTCCCCGCCGGGTGAGCAGGGCGTTCAGCCCCACCGTCGTGCCGTGGACGAAGAACTCGATGGGAGCCCCGGCCGGAATGGCTGTCTCGATGCCCCGCAGCACCGCAAGCCCCGGGCTGTCCGGGTCCGAGAGGACCTTGGCGGCGCCGCAGGCGCCAGTGGAGCAGTCCTGGTACACGATGTCCGTGAACGTGCCGCCGATGTCGACACCGATCCGGAGGCTTGTTTTTGAATCACTCATAACATGTTGTTTTTGCTACTTTTATATCGCATTTTCATCTTCCGAATTTTCCTTCGCCTTTCCGTCACCGTAAGCATAGCGCAAGCGGATTCAACCCAACGCAAGACGTGACATGTCCGTCCTGAGCGGTGAGCGCCCAGACTCTTCGATCGCGAATGCCGCTCCATCCGCCATGCGATTCGCACTCCGGCCCAACCCTGTCTTGCAGCAATATCCCGGCCGACATCCCTTCTACACCAGCACCCCGACCACAGCCATCCTCGCACTCCGGTCCGGCACGTCACCGGCCCCATCGTAACCCGGTACGCCATGTCCATCACCGGCGCGCCACGGTCCGCGACTGTCCGACGCCTCGCTTAGCAACACTACTGTGGGGATGTCCCGCTGGCCCAACGTCCGCGCTTCCGATTCAGACCTCGGCGGGAGGGCACGGCGTGAACTACGACGGCTCCGAGGCAGCGCCAGCGACCGAGAGCGGTTCCGGTCCGGCGCTTCCCTCAATGGAGCACGGACACGTCCTCGGCGATGGCCTGTGCACGCCCTGTGGCAAGGCGCCGGCTGCGGAGGGACCAACCGCGCGCGAGCCGTGTCTGGAAAAGCGCCGCGCCGTCTACCGGGCCCGGTATGCAGCCAGCAAGGCCGCCGGGAAGATCGACGGCGGCACCAACGTGGACGCCAAGCGCCGTAGCGCTCGGGCGAGCAGCTGCAGGCGCCAGGCCAAGCGCTGCGACGCGGGTCTTTGCGTCCGCTGCGCCAAGCGTCTGCCGGTCGAGGGCGAGACGACCTTCGACATTCTTGTGCTAGTTCCTCTGTTCGTTTGGCTGCGTGAGTCTGTGTAACATATTGTTTTCACGTTAATAAATTCTCCCCACCATCTCCTCCCCAAGTCGTCCTCGTATGATTCCATGCACAAGCCGTCACCGGATTCGTCTCAAATGTTGTCGTGACTCGCGCCCCTTACACTACGATAGCTGGTTTCCCAGACAGAGCCTTCCTGCGGCGCATTCGACCCAACCAGCACCTGGGACAGTCCTTCCCTGAACACGGTTGACGCAGACTCCATTTGTTGTTGGTCTATGGCCATGGACTTCCACGAGCCATCCATGGAACCATTAAGCTCGTGTTCCCACGCCTCGGCGAGCGGCATGGCGCGGGGAATGGCATCGCGCATGGCGAGCATCATCCAGAATCGCCGGTGTGCAGAACTAACCATACTTGGTTGGAGAGGGGGCTTTAACATGAGAGCCGATCCGAAGCGAGCTGGCCCTTGTGCAGCTTGATCAGGTTCTCGGCGTGGCCGTGCGCGCAATAGATATCTTTGTCGAGATGGCGGGCTTCGCCGTTCAGCGAGATGACTATGTAGCGCTTGCCGAAAAACCCCCTTTTTTGGAGTTTGAGCCGGCTTCTGCCGTCAAGTTTGACCCCGACCTGACTGTTGAATACAGGGTTAAGTTGACCTGATCAGCTACATTCGGGGGTGAGCGGCGGACGGGCGGGAATTTTGGCGCCCATATTGCTGATTTCTGGAAGTACCGGGCATGGAGAGCGCCGGCAGCCCGGACCGGGCTGCGCTGGCGCGGTTTCCTGATGCCGTCAGGCAGCGGTTCGTTGCAGGAACTTGAGCCGTGCGCGTTCCTGTGCGCGGATCAACAGACCGACGCGGAGCACATTTGCAGCGAGGATGGACAAGGCGACCGTGCGGGCGAAGCCAGCCTTGCCATGGGTGCGCACCCGGTTCAGGCCGCGCTGCTCGAGATTGTTGATCGCCGACTCGACGGCGGGATGCTGCTGGCGCGCCAGGACGAAGTCCGGCTGCGCCTCGTGTTCGCGGCGGCTGGCGGGCAGGCGGCCCTTGGCGGGCATGGCGTTGAGTTCCAGCGTGTCGCCGAGGGCGGCCTGGTTTTGCGGGCTGTGAAAGCCTCGGTCGAAGCTGCATGCGACGAGTTCCGGGAAGCGCTCCCGTGTGGCCTCGATGACGGGAACGGCGGCATCGGTGTCGCTCCCCTCCCACAGGATCCGGTGCTCGAGGAGGTGGTCCTCGACGATCGCGACGGGGACGCCCAACTCCACGGGGTCGCCCGCCTTCCCCTTGCTGATCCACAGCGTATGTTCCTCGAAGACCGAAAGGACCTTCTCCTTCTGAGGGATCTCCTCCCCCTGCAGGATCCTCCGGTCCGTCTGGTCGATCTGGCGCTTCGTATGCGCCGGCCGAGTTCCTCGAGCTCCTCCGGCCGGGCGCCCCGCTCCAGCAGGCTGGCCCGCGTGGCCTCCGCCTTCGCCAGCAGTGCCTCGCACTTGGCCAGGAACGCGTCGACGTCCTCCCGCCAGGCCTCCGAGCACCGGGTGCTCGCCACCCGCTAATATAGTCGCCGGAGCGTCACCGTATGATGCCTGGCCTGACGCCAGCCCGGCAACTTCCATTCGTCCGCCAGTTCGGCCGCGATCCGCACCGTCACCCGGGCTGCGTCCCAGAGCAGGTTGCGGTCGGTGGGATAATGGACATCCGTCTCGACGACAAAGCTGTCGCACCGGCCCGCCAGCCGCTCGCCGGCGTCGTGGTCGCAAAGGCTGTGGCCGTGCCGCACCACAAGCTCGTTGATGTCTCGCAGCGTGTCCTCGTCCAGCAGCGAGACATTCCGCGTTACCCAGTCATAGGAATACGTCCCCGGGTCGAACTCGCTGTGCCCGAGCAACTGGCGAAGCACCACGTGCGTGTTGGCGTGTTCATGAAGCCGGTCGAAGTCGCAGCCAAGACTCCGCTTCAGCACGCCAAGTACGAAAATCGTCCACAGGGACACCCCCGGACCGACAGCATCCCGATTGCCGTCACCCCCGATCCGCTCCTCCAGGAGCCGGAATACCGCGTCCCGCAGTTCGACATTCAAGTATACGTCCCGCAGGCCGCCCAGGAGCTTGGGAATGTCGTCTCGATACTTCGCGTTAATCCACACATCCCCGACCCTTATCCCCTCCTGTCCCGGATCAAAACGTCGCAGCTTCTTCATACCGAACTCCTCTGCGAAGATTCCGGAAACTTGAATGCGCCGCGGGAACAAGGTCTTCGCTGCAAGAGCAACATCGAAAGCGCTCGGCCTCCGATACCGGCACTTTAACCCATTGCCAAAACAGGCGAATTGATGACAAAAGGCCAGCCCAGTCCATACGAGGCTCGAACTCCGCCCGACGGACAAGCTCGTCGCAACAGCGCAAACTTCGCCCTCGGATTTGAAATCTAACTCATTGACCAATATAACTCTTATCCGCTTCATGGCAAGCACTATATACCGAATAGTCTCAACATCTTGTCGCTCTCCCTGCCTGGTCCATGAGAACCGATCAGGTGATCGACCACAGCGCCCGTCCAAGCTGGTCCCAATCTCTCTCACCGTGGTAGTGTCTCCACACTACTCGAATCCAAGCTGTCTATCTCGACAGCTTGTCTTCGTCGAACACTTGTGGCGACTTGTGTTCGCGATGTACATGGATTGCCGAGCGCAGATCGTTGACGGCACTGGCCGAAATCCCCGCAGTCGCTGGTCTTTCCGCCACCTCGTAGCCATCTCAGACCAGTTCGCGATGCCGGACGCGAAAGCGTTCCGGAAGCGTCCTGATTCAAATGGTTGACGGTCAAGGTCGGTAATAGCCCGGCGCCGGCAACGCCGGTGACGGCTGACCGATACCGAGGATACGGCCGATAGTGCGAGGGGACGGTGGCGCCTGCCGCGTTGGCCAGATCAGGAGCGTCAACCCGCATTCTCAGTCCCCTTCTTCCGCGCGCCGGCGGCTCGACGCGATCGCGGACAGGATTATCTCATCGAGTTCCGGCTCGTCCCATCTCAAGGCCTCGGCCAGCGCCCGGTCTATCATCCCCCGGAAGTGCAGGTAGTCCGCCCAGGCCTGGAACGTGTCTGAGCGATTGACCACCTGGCGCATCAGACGGCCCACGCTCAATACGGACCGCACGCAGCCGCGCGCAGCCGCTCCGGATCGTAGCCGCGGGTCACGCAAACTCGCCCTGCCGGTCTCCGCTTGCGGCCTCGGCCACGCGTTCGACCTCACCCCGCGCCAGGAGCGCGGGCGGCCGCGCCCCGTCGAGCGACGGCCGCGGCGGCGTCGGCCAAAACCACGCGGCGTAGCCGTCGGCGAACAGCCCGGCCACGCGATCGAGCCCCGGCAGGGGCCGGTTCCGTCCGTCGAGTTGTTCCGCCGGAAAGACGAAGCCGCGCCTCGCGTTCTGCCAACCGACGATCCGGCCCTCCCTGCGCCCATCCTGCACCGTCTGACGGGTCCTGACTCCGGTCCGCGCCGCCAGCTCCTCCGAGGTCAGCAGGCGTTCCGGCGCGCCGTCCCGCGCCCGCGCCGATAGCCGCCGGTCCGCCTCCGTGGCGTCGACCGTCGGCCAGACGGGTCCCGCGATCGTCTCGACCTCCGACCGCCGCTGCCAGCGCCGAGCGGACCGCCTCGGGATGTGCGACCAGCGCCGCCACATGGGCCGGGCTGAGACGCCCGGCGGCGGCGTGCAGCATCCCCTCCAGCTCGTTTCGTTCGCGCATCGTGCCCTCCGCCGTCGAAACCATGGCCGGTGAGCACGTTCACGATAATGGATGATAATTCGGTGGCTTTTGATCGCATAAGTTGATGGAATGCCGGGAGTTTCCCTCGAGGAGCGTGGTTGATATCGTTTGCTGCGTGACCGTTGTCTGCCGTGCCTTTTCCCCTCTGCGGGCTTTTGTATTGGAGTGCAGGTTCGCCGGAATCGGTTCGCTTGGTCAAGGAGAGCATTGGAGGATGAGTGATGCAGCCGGTATCGATCTCGAGTCCCAGATTGTGGGATTTCATGTTTCTAATTGACGAGCGGGAGGCATCCCGTGTTCGTTGCGCGGGTTGCCGCCACTGCGGCGGCGCACTGCATTCGGCGACGTATGCGCGCAAGCCTCGTGGTGTTCCGGAGGCGGTTGTCTCCGGGGGATCGCGTCCGGTATTGCGGCACAGTTTCTGCTGCGCGGTGTGTCGGCGTCGGACGACGCCCGCCTCCGTGCGCTTTTTGGGGCGCCGGGTGTATGTGGGTCTGATCGTGCTTCTGCTTCCGGTGCTGCTTGGGGATGCGAGCCCTACGGCGGTTTCGGCGGCGTGCCGTCGCCTTGGTCTGAGCCGTCAGACGCTACGCCGTTGGCGGCGCTGGTGGCAGGAGACATTTGCGGGCAGCGCATTCTGGCGGGCACACCGGGGACGCTTCCGGCCGGGTGTCGAGGCGTCGGGGCTCCCGCGCCAATGGCATTCGCTTAGGGAAATTTTGGCGTTCGCTTAAGGAATCGCAGTTCTGCCAGGCCCGAATTGGGTGGGACGGTTGCTCTGGCACTCAGACTGCAGCTGCGGAGTCTCGTCCCTTCTGCCATTTGCCGAGGGGTTTTCGGGAGCGTCGTGGCCAGGATCGATTTGGACGTAGGCGCTGCCTTGCGGTTTCGACACAAGCGAGGACCTGATGCACTGCGTTGTGCATCATGGCCGCCTGCCGCAGGATGAGGCCTTCGAGGTTTCGGGCGACGGCGAACAAGGCGGCCTTGAAGTTTGCCTGGCTCTCCGGCAGGGGATCCGGGGGCGATTGCGAGTTGTGCATGGCGTCGCCGAAGTTGGTGAACAGCCTGGTCATGGCGATGAGGTTGAAGTGGGCGAAGATCTCCTGCTTCACGCCGCGTTCGGATCGGCTGTGGAAGTTCTCCAGTTCGAAGCCACACTTTGAGGTTTTGTACAACTCCTCGATGCCCCAGCGGTCATGGTAGAGGTCGGCGAGTTCCCGGATCGGGTATCGGCTTCGGTCGAGAAGAGTGGTTGCGAGATGGAACTCGGTTCCGCCGTGGACGTATTTGACGAGCCGCAGGGGGATGGGCCTGGGTACGGCCTCGGGATCCTTCCGGCCCAGACGGCGAAGCGTATCGGGTCCCGGTGTGATGGTGATGAGCTCATCCTGCCGGCTTCCTGCGATGAAGTCGTCGAATGTGGTTCCGGCATTTCTCTGCAGACGGAACAGGGGATGCACGCCCCGCTCCGCATGCGCCAGCAGCATCCGGTAGGAGTAGTAGCCGCGGTCGTAGACGACGACGTTTCCTGCAGCCATGGCGGGGAGATGGGCGAGCGCGGCGGCGCGCTCATCGCCGTGGGCATGCAGGTCGAAGTCGATGGGGAGTTTCGGGGCCAGTTCGTAGAGGCAACTCAGCAAGCCTTGCGGATAGTGGGCCCGTTCCTGCGGCAGGGGGTAGCCGGCGCGGAGCAGTGGGCGCGGCAGGTTGATCTTCGAGCCGTCGACCGCGAAGACCCTGTGCCCCTTCCACTGCGAGCTCTCGGCACGCTTGAGGATCTCGGCGTGCAGGTTCTTGAAGATGGCTTCGTCGACCTTCGCCCGGGCGGCGCTCATGCTCGACGCAGCGACGGGTTCGGCCTGCGGCAGCGGAATGCCGCAAGCCCGGCATTGCTCCCAGAGCGCGGCAAGGGTCGCCGTGTAGCCGTTGCCCGAGAACATCAGCCGATAGACGAAGAGCACCACGAGCAGAGTGTTGATGACCCGCCGCCGGAGCTGCCAGACACGGTCGTGGGCCGTCGCAGCCGCGGTTGCCGCGCCGACGAGTTCCTGCCAGGCGAGCAGGAAGGGGTCGTCTGCGGCGAGCCGGGGCGCCGCCCGTGGCTTCGCCTTGCGCCGCGGCGCAGTGCGTTGCGGGCCATGCAGGAGAACCTCCCGGAAGTCCGCGCTCAGCGGATAGACGTAGACCCGTTTGGGCGCTTTCCCCTTGCCGCCCCGGGTCTCGCCGAGATCGAGCCAGTTCGCCGCCCGGTAACAGGCGCCATCGAAGCGGCTCGAATTCACAAACGTCTCTACCAATACCGGACGGCAGCCGTGCTGTTGCTCCCAGTCATCGGCCAGCCGCCGCACCGCCATCGACAGCACCTTGGAAGCCAGGTTCCGGACCTCGACCCACGGAAACAGCAGAAACCGCGTGTTGCCCACCACCCGCTCCAGATGCGCCTTCCACCCGTCCTCCGGCCAGCCGACCCACGCGTCCCGGCAGGGCAGCGAGACCACCGCCTGCGAGAACTGCAGGCAACCCAGCTTGCGCCCGTGCCGGTCCTCCACGAAATAGCGCAGCCGCGGACCGAGAGGGTGGCGGAAACCGGCATAGTGCCAGCGGTCGACAAACTCGTTCCACTCCGAGACCTCGTCCTCGTCCAGCACGAGGCGAAGCTGCAATGGCAGAAGTTCCCCCAGTGGCTCCGCAATCGCAGGCTGCTTCTCCGTCCGCTGGCTCTTCTCAATCGGCTTGCGCGGACCCCGCGCATAGGACGCATCCTTCGCCGGCAACACCAGGAGGCCCAGCCGCTCCAGTTCCTCCAGAAGCCGTTGGCAGAGCTGGATCCGGTTCGTGCCCGTTCCCGTGCGCCAGCCCAGCTGCTCGCAAACCGTCTGCCCAAACTCGTGCCGGCTCAGCGACGGAAACGCTGCAACCGTCGTCTGGATCTCGGAAATCTGCTGCCGGGTCAGACGACGACCGAAAAACGTCGTTGACCGCAGCGCCTCGATTCGGGGGTCCATCCAAACACCTCTCCGCAGTGGGCAATCCAAGCGGCACTATGCAGGGAACCAGCCGGTAAGTCAACCCCCCCGGGCATCACCGCACCAACAGTGGAGAAAAGACAAATAACCGCAATACATTAGTCCAATGCACCCGGTGGGCCACGAAGCAGAACGCCCTAGACGAATGCCATTGGCTCCCGCGCGCCCTGCTGGAGGGGTTCCGCAGAGGCGGGTTGCTGGGTCGAGCGGTTCGGGCGCTGTTGTTCCTTCGGGATGGCTTCATGTTCGCGGTTTTCGAGGGCAGCGCTTCGGGGGACCGGGACCCGCAGAAGAGGTATCTCTCATGATCAACGGGGGTGGACGGCAGGTTCCTGCAAGGAAGAGTGCGAAACGGCAAAGCGCAAGTTGACCGCCCTGACCAGAATCCGCCGGCCAGGGGGGTGCATCGGCCGAGGTTCTCCTTACGGGCCGCTGGGCGCGGCTACGCAGACCACTCGAGCTGTTTCCAGCCGAAAGCTCCAGGGGGTGAAGGGAAACGGGAAACACTCCCAATCCGCCGGCCCGGGACCACCACCTTCCCTTTCCCCAGACAGCCCGCAAGAGGTCCGGTGGCACGCCGATGGACACAGGAGGATCTCCATGCCGTCCGCGGTCAGCCTCCTCGAAGACGTCGCTCGCCAACTCGGACACCGCCGGGACCTAGGCGACCGCGCCGGCAAGAAGGTCCTGAAAGGTCCAAGGCGCATTCCGGATCACTACCTCAACCCTGCCACCCGATACCATCTTCCTCGCACAGAGCGCTCGACGTACTCTTAGCCTTCCTCCTCAATCGAACCCCAAAAACAACCGTCTTCCCATCCACAGAAGTCCTTGAGCTCCAGAACGCTCGACAAGACCCTCAAATAATTCGAGCAACAGGCCATCCCTGATCGTGAGCGTGCTCAGCCGGTCACCCAAGTATTGTCGCCGGCACTCCATATTTGTCCATTCCGTCTGTTCGGTTCATATCCGCAAAGTCCCCACCAATGCCGCACGCTCCCCGCGACGGCTAGTGCCCACCCGGCCGGCTGTCCGCAAGCCGGACGCTGAAAGACAGCAGACGGTCGAACAAACCGGTCTTGCGCCAGCGCCGGACGTCGAACATCTCCTGCATTTCTCTCCATTCCATTACTCCGAACCAGCATAGCGGCACGAGAACGCGCGACACGAACAGCATCGCAGGTCGCCCGCGGTACCCATACGCGACCGGGTTCTCGGGATCGGTGCACGACACGGCGAGCGTGTCGGCGCTTTGCCATTCGTCGGCCACACCGGCGAGCGCCCAGAGCACCACTCCGATGTCGTTCTGCGGCCATCGGCCCGGCACGCGCCGGGCAAGCCAGCCCACGAACAGCGAGAGGTCCATGTGCCAGAAGAACACCCTGAACAACAGCGCCTGAAGCGCGCCCCGGTTCCCCGCGTCCAGCATCCTGCGCCCCGGCACCGTCAGCTCGAACGAGTGGGCGCCGCGCTCGATCAGTCCCGCCTCCTGCACCATCCGCCGCAGCAAGTGCAGCTCCCACAGGTCCCGTTCCCGGTACATCGTCCCCTCGCGAAAATGCTCCGTCGCTTCCATGTCCGGCCAGATCATCGCCGCTCGCATCCTCGCCACGCTCGCGAGCGAAAGCGTACCGTTCGACGTGACCCGCAGGTGTTCGCTCCCCTCGGCAACCGCGCGCAGTAGAACCATCGCATTGCCGACGAAGGCCGATCCGGCCAACTCTTCCTCCTCGAGTTCCGACGAAACGCGCAGCGCACGGTTGTCAGGCGGAGTCCCAACTCTCAGCGCCCGAATGCTCTCGGCATCGAGCAGCGGCCACACCGACTCCACGCCACCCGGCCAGTCCGACAATTCCCGCTTTAACATCACCGTCTCCGCCCGGGGCCGGCACCGCCGATACGCACGCCTATCCACCCGGCACGCGCCGAATCCCTCCTCGCACCACGCACGCAAACGGTAGCAGCGCTTGCCATCCCATCGGTCAGCCCGCCTCCGAGCGCACGCGGCTGCGTCCCCCTCACTCGGCGCTCCTCTCACCACCGCCGGGATGTCCCCCGCCAGGAGGTCGCGGCCGGCTGGCGCCGGGCGAACCGCGGGAGCCCGCAGAGCGGCCCCTGCGCAGCGCCGCCACCGGGAGAGCCGCCATGACCCACATCACCGACGAACACCGCCGCGCCTTCGAGGCGCTGACCAGCGGCGTGCACGACAACTTCGCCCTCGTTTCCTGCTTCGTCGGAGGATCGCCTGCCGCGGCGATCGTTGCCGTCAATTCCTCGGGCGGCAAGGATAGCCAATGCATGACGATCCTGCTCTCGCGCATCGTCCCCCTCGAACAGCTCCTCATCGTCCATGCGCCGCTCGGCGAGGTGGAGTGGCCCGGCACGGTCAATTTCATCGAGAGCAAGATCCCCGCGGGCGTCCCAAGGCCCGCCAGGGCCGTGTGGCCCCGGCCCAAGGCGTTTCCTACGGTTCCCACCCGTCCATGAAGTCCGGATTCGCGTCAAGATCGACCCTGTCGATCATGGCCCGCGAGCCCACCATCTTCGGGAACTGGATGAGGGTGTCGTCCCGGCGCCCCTCACGGATTCCCGCGGCCGAGATGGCTGCCGCACCGCCGACCGTGGGACAGAGGTCGGCAACCGAGCAACCCGTGGCTTCCAGCGTAATCTCCGCGCCGACCCGATGCCGGTCTGCGCAGGAAAGGACCCCATGCACCGCCGTGGCGGCCGGCTGGATGACCTGCATTGCCTTCCGTTTCGCGTCGGGCGAGTGCCAGCCTTCCCCCACGAGGACACTCTGGAACGTCTCAAGCCGGACGTTGTCGAACGCTTCATTCTCGATTTCTCAAAGGCAGCGGATTGACTTTCGCGCAGTATACCATTATGCAAAGATAATGCAATCCTCGGAAGCGGGACGGTCGGTGGAGCAAGGGAGCATGGCAGCGGAGACCGAGGCAGTGTCCCGCAAGCGCGGCCGCCGCGGCGCGCTGCAGGTCTATGACGTGCTGCGTGAGGAAATTCTCTGGCTGCGCATCCCTCCTGGATCACCCTTGGACGAGCTCGTGCTTGCGGCCCGCTTCGAAGTGTCGCGAACACCGATCCGGGAGGCTCTACTCCTCCTTGCGGGTGAGCATCTCGTCGAGGTCCTGCCAAACCGGACCAGCATTGTGGCCCCGTTCTCGCTGGATAACACCGGCGACTATCTGGATGCGGCGCTGATCATCTCGCGGGCTGTGGCGAGGGCGGCGGCGATGTCCGGGAGAGCCGAGGCGAAGACGCTGAACAAGCTGGTGCAGCGCTTCAAACGGGCCGTTCGCGCGGACGACTGGGAGGCCGCGCTCCGGAGCGAGCTCGCGGCGCTCCGCCATCTCGCGGCACTTACCCGAAACATCTTCCTGATCAAGTTCTTCGACCAGGTACTCGATGGAGGCCTACGCGCCCGGGTGCTTCACTACTATCCGAACGCGACGGCGGAGGAGCGCCGGGCATCGGCAGTCCGCCTGCAGGCGCTCGCGGAAGCGGTCCTGGATGGCGATGCCGCCGGCAGCGACCGGGCCATCACAAGGATGATCGAGGCGGATTTTGCGATCGTTGCCCGGTCATTGAAGCCACGGTTCGGCGCGGACATGCGCGTCGAGCATTTCGGTGAGGAGTTGACCGCAATATGATTGATCGTTCCAAGCGACTTTCCCGGGCGGCCGGGCTGGTTCGCGGTGCGGGGCTGGATGCCGCCGCCTTCGTGCCCGGCCCGAATTTCTATTACCTCACGGGATTGAATTTTCACCTGATGGAGCGGCCGACGCTGCTCATTGTCACCGGGAGCGCCGAAATGCTCGCGGTCATTCCCGCGCTCGACGGCCTCAAATGGCGCAGCGCCTACCCGGATGCGACCGCGTTCTACTGGCAGGACAAGGATGGGTTCGAGGATGCGTTTGCCGCCGTGGCGGGCGAATTGGGCGCTGCTGCGGTCGGTGTCGAGGGCGGCCGGATGCGGATGTTCGAATACGATGCGCTTTGCCGCCACCTGAAGGGCGGCGAGGTTCGGAACGGGGACGCCGCGTTCCAGCCGCTTCGCATTGCCAAGGACGAGGCGGAGATCGCGAGTCTTCGCCGGGCGATTGAGATCAGCGAGGCGGCGCTGGGCGAGACGCTGGAGGCGGCTCGTGCCGGCGATTCCGAGCGCGCGATTTCGGCAATGCTGCAATCCAGGATGCTGGCCAACGGGGCACAGGGATTCGGTTTTGATCCGCTCGTGCTGGCCGGAGGCAAGGCGGCGAACCCGCACGGGATGCCGGATGACTCGCCAGCCCGGCCCGGGGATGCGCTGATCATCGATTTCGGGGCGATGGTGGACGGATACAACGCGGATATCACGCGCACGTTCTTCTGCCAGCATGCGAGTGACCGGCATGCGGCGATCTATGAAACCGTGCTTGAAGCCAACCGGCTGGGACGCCGCCTTGCGGGACCGGGCATCACGGCGCACGATCTGGACACTCGCGTCACCGGATCGCTCCTCGCTTCGCCGTTCGCGAGCTTGATCGTGCACAAGACGGGCCATGGGCTCGGGCTCGATGTGCATGAGGCACCGCATGTGATGGAAGGCAACCACCAGACGCTGGATCCCGGATTTGTGGTGACCATTGAGCCGGGTCTCTACGAGGCCGGCGAGGTCGGAGTCCGCATCGAGGATGACGTGGTTATCACGACGGATGGCGCCCAGTCCCTGACGTCGTATCCGCGGGAGCTTCGCCTTTTCGGCTGAGGGACGGTGCCGCATGGTCGGTCGGGAGGTTCTCACTGCCATGCCGGTGCGTGGGGAAAGAATCCGAGTGGAAACGACCGCAAACTATGCGCACTTGGCGGAGAATTCGGTTGCTGAGTCGGCGGTTCAGGTATTCGACAGCATTGCGGCAGATCTTGAAGTGTGACGACCTTGAGGCTCCAGTAGCTTGACGCCGGATAGCAGAAACCGATGACCGGCGCTGGTCGTGAGGCTCACGACCGTCTGTGTTACAGCCAACGATGAGGTCGACGCGCGTTGACGAACCCCCGGGGATTCTGGTACTCACAACTTCGACACAACCGGACTGAGGATCATAGTCATGCCTGAACGGGCCTTGCGGTCGCAAACCATCAATCTTCGTGCATCGGCGGACCAGAAGGTGCTGATCGATCAGGCGGCAAAACGCCTCGGCAAGTCACGCACCGAATTGGTCCGCGATATAATGCGCGAGGCCTCCGAGAACATTCGTCTCGATCAGCGCCTGTTCAGTGTCGAGGCGTCTGCCTTCGACGCCTTCGAGGCGGTGCTCGATGCGCCGCCCGAGCCGAACGACATTCTGCGCCGTACGCTGACGACACCAGCACCTTGGGACAAGTGACCGCCGGGGCATGGAACTGACTGGCCCGGAGCCAATCACCGCCGACCATATTCCGGCAGGATTCGACAGCAGACGGCAGACACTTGACACTTGGCTTTGCGTGCCCTCACGAATGAACTGGAGGGATATTCGCGCGCCTATGTCGTGAGCGACGGGGGCGTCGTGGTCGGCTATTGCTGCCTCTCCTCTGAAATTTCCATAGCCGCCCAGGTCGGTTAGCCAGCAACGTATCCCTGTTGAGACAGTGAGACGGATTGTCAGGGCCGGTTTTGGGTGGTCGCCTTGTTGAATGGCGAAATCCTTGGCTCCCTCTTGCGAGCGAATCCCGCCGGAGACTTCCCGGTGCAGTCTTGCCATTCGAATATCGCGCTCCGCCTCGTTATTGGAAGCGGGAATTTCAGTATCGGTGAGGAGGCGCAGGGCGCTTGCTCTGGGCTGTTGCAGGCGCATTGCGAGGTTGTGCCGACGCCAAGTTCTTCGGGCCGCGCTTGGGCCGTGAAAGGAGCGGCTGTGCATGGTGGAATGCGACGGACTCGTCGAGGGTCTGAATGTAGCGGCGTTGGATCCGGTGGAGCAGGGAGTGGCATAGCGGTTTGCCCGTTTGCCGGGCGAGATTCCAGGTCCGGTTGGTCCCCAACAGGAACCGTTGCATCGCGCGGGTCCATGGCTCCCCCCCGATCTCGAACACTGCTCGGAGTTCTCGCAAGTGGTGGGCATTGCAGAGCAGGAGGATCTCATTCTCGGGTGAGGTTAATTCGGACTCGTGGGGTCTGAACATCTCGTTTTGGGCCTGCCAATTGGAGGGCATGCCTGGTTTGCCCCCGAACCACTTGGTAGCGGAAGTTGTGATACGGCTCGCGCAGCCGGAGGAACGCCTTCGCCGGGACCGTCTGACGGCCGAGCGCCACGAACTCTGCTTCCGGCGCCTTGTGGGACGCGGGCTACGGTATGTTCAGACATCAGGACTTCCGACAATTTACCTGACGTGCTGGCACGGCTACAGCGGTGTTTGCAATAGAAGCGTTCGCGTTCCAGCAGGTCATTCGGAACCGTAGGGCAACTCGTCACCGCGTTTTGCCAGTCATTGAGTTCCAGCAGCTTCGAAAAGGAAAGCAGTTCACAGCAGGTGCATTTCTCTCTCAGAAATACTCGGAAATTCAACCCCTTAGGTTGCGCTCTGGCAAGCTGTATCAACGTTACGTGTCGTGATGTCTGATGTTGCGGTCCTGGGGACGCTTTGGCTTGGCGGGCAGGCGCGCTGAAGTGCCGTCCGCGAAACCGGCTTATCGGCGGAAGCCTTCACCGCAGTATGAGCGGAACTTGTGGCGAGCAACACGCGCCTGCTGTTGCTTCCGGAACCGGGCGACTCCCCGAATCTGTGCAGCCGTCTTGTCAGCGGGATGCTCTGCCGCCTGAGTGAAGACGGGAATGCGACTGACGGTAATCCGCTGGAACTGGCGGAAACCTTCGCGGATCCGGAGAAGCACCACGGGAAAGTGTTCCGGGCCTCGACCCGGGCGCTGGTGGAGCTCACCAAGGGCGATGCGCGCGGCCGGGGCGGCTACACGGATCCGCATGGCAAGCTGTTGGAGATGTTTCAGCGGGGCCGCCCTTCCGCGGCCGGACTTTGCGCGGCAGAGCCGCATCCGGACTGGGCGGTGGCCCGCGCGGCGCGACGGAAGAAACGCTTCCTTCGCAGCTGGAGACGTTGCAGCGGGAACTGTTTGTTATGGGATCATCATGAAGAACAGCGGCGCGTATTGCTGGCAGCCGAACATGTCGCTCTCGCCGGGACTGCCGCTGGGACGAAGGCGGCGGATCGTGAACTTGATGGCGTTGGCGGGCTCGAACGCCGTGAAGTGGGAGATGCGATCCTCGTCGATGCCATACAGCCGGGCCACCGAGGTTGGGGTTAGGACGCCGCTGTCGCGGACCCTCTCGAAGGCCTTCCGGTCGCGCAGGATGATGTCGAAGGTGATGTGGTCCACCCCCGCGTTCTTGGAGCGGATCGTCTTGGCCAGCTTCCTCAGTTCCTCGCTCATGACAGGTCTCCCGGTGCATCGCCTTTTCCGACGGTGAAGGATTTACTCCTGAACAGTTCCATGGAATGGCTGACTTCCATGGCATGGTTGAGGGTCCACTGGTAACCCGGTTCGCCGATCAGCACCTCATCGGACATGAGGGCGGCGGCGCCTGCCGTGCCCTTCAGGCCGGGAAGCCGTGCGTAGAACAGGTTGCGGGACGCAAGGGCGGCAATCTCCTGTGCCAGGCCAGCGTCCTTCGAGACGGCTTCCACCACAACGCACAGCTCATGGGGCTGGGATGGCGCGTTGCGCTCCAGATCCCTCATGACTCCGTCGCGGCCATACAGGTGGAAATGGACCCCGTATCGGTCGCCCGGAGGTCCAAAGCGCTCGGCCAATTTGTTCCGCGACCAGCCAACCGCCTGGTCGATGCGGGAAGTGGTCTCGGGATCGCGGATTCCAACAATGGCAAGGCGCCGCTCCCCCACCTTGCCGGCTCCTTCCAGCTTGACCTTGCACACCGGCGACTCCACGAATGTGGCTCCGACGGCCTTCGTTGTCTGCTCATTCTCCCGGGTGTAGACGCAACGGGACATGTCCACAAAGCCGCCGGCTACATGTTCGCGGAAGGCGTCCGCACGCTCGTAGAGAGCGTGTCCGGAGACCGACTCGGGCGTGCAACGCTGGTCGGGGTGCATGGCGGCCAGATAGACCGCGCCGTCCTCGACCCGACCCATGATCGACTCCTTCGCCATGTACGGCTCCGCGCAGAATGACGCGCATTCCATCAGCTTGCCGGTGAAGTACGAGACGCCCGGCGCATGGCCGGCGTTGAGCAGCGGTGCCGCGAACAGGGCGCAGTCGCTCGCGCGTCCGGCGATGACGACGTCGGCCCCATCGGCGAGGGCGGCCCGTATCGGGTCGGCATTCATGACGGCGACGGCCCGGTCGGTGGCATCCAGCACATCCAGATCCGCATCGGGTCGGTCCTCCAGCCCCTCGATGCGCGTCCCCGCGGAGAGCCGTTCGCGCAGCAATGCCACGGGCACTTCCGAGTAGATGGCAGTCAGCCTGAAGGGAGCCAGCTCCCACTCCTGTGCAGCTTCGCGGATGATTTCCACGAACTGGTCCACGCCGCGGTCGGTCCCCGTATCGGAGGCGGAGCCGACGATCATCGGGATGCCCAGCTTCCGAGCCTGGCGCAACATGATGGTCAGGTCGTGGCGCTGCCATGCCTCGTGGCTGACATGCTGATCGGCGCCCAGGGGCCGGGGGCCGATGTCGCAACTGCCGGCGTCGGCGATGATGAAATCCGGGCCTTGCCCGCAACCGTGGAGGAAGCTTTCCGGCTCAAGCGGCGTGAAGCTCAGATGGCCGGTGGGGCAGAGGATCGTCACGGGTCTCATGGCAGGATCTCCAATGGTGGTTGATGCTCGCGAATTCACGGGAGGCGGATTCTGGCTGCAATTGTCTGTCGCGGCTCGCCGCAGCGTGGAGCTACGCCACGAAGTCCGGCATGGTGGAACACTCAGGCGGCTCCGTCGTCGAACCCGTAGGTGGCCCAGTTGCCGTCGCTCGGGTTTCCGCTGGCAAACCAGAGGCGCCTCTGCGCGGTGGCGTAGACACTGCCCGACACGGTTTCGGCGAGATCGCTGCCGCCATGGCGGCACAACGCTTCTCCTCCGCTTTCCCCCCGATAGGACAGCACGCAAGCGGCGTCTTCGACCGCCATTCGGCGGGGCGCTTTCTCGAGCAATTGGCGCAAGGCGCGCAGGCGTCCTTCCGAATTCCGGTGCCTGGCTTCCGCAGCGCCGCCACACCGATTCAGGTCCGCGGTCAGGTCGCCAACATAGTGGTTGGTGCGCCCGAGCCATCCTTGGTGCCGGATCTCCAGGGCCACACCGGTGGCGCCGAGTTCCACCGTGGCCAGGCACCCGCTGGCGTCTCCCAGAACCAGCACGCCTCCCCCGGCATGCGGTGTTGCGGCAATCTCGCCCAGCGCCTCGGCAACCGTGGCGCAGCGGGTCTGGAGGCGCGTGAGCAGGAAGTAACGGTGCCGGCCCACCCGGTGGGCGCTCGTGCGGCTGGCTGTGTCGGCCACGGCAAATCCGTCCGAGTTCATTCCGCTCGAGAAGTTGCCCGGGCTGCCGAGGGAGCCGACACACAGCACTTCCCGCCCGCCCCAGCCAGGATCGCGGTGGTGGAACACCCGCTGAATGGCCGCGTGCTCCTGGCGGTAGTCCCGGTTCTTGGCGACGATGGTGCCTCCGCCAGCGGCGGAGGCGGCGGAGGCGGCGAAGGCTGTGCATTCGTCCAGACCGATTCCGGCCGGGAAGAGATCCTCGACGAGGGACAGCATCAGGTAGTCGAACAAACGCTTCGCAGGGATGCCAAATCCGTCACCGATACCTCGCACCTCGTCCATGATTTCCGGGTCATGCGTTTCATGGAAGCGGTGCAGCGCCGTCAGATAGTCGCGAACCCGGGGCATGGACAGCGTCTCTTCCGACTCGGCCATACGGAGGCCGACGGCGTGGCGCACCGCATCGACCATGTCCGGGCAGCGCTCCGCCTGCTGGCGGCCGCGCTCGCGGGAGGACCCCGCGAGGACGACCGGAGAGCCCGAGGGGACCGCGTCGAGCGTCATCCATCCCTCCCGCCATAGAGATGGCAGGCGACCATGTGGCCCTCAGCCACCGTGACGGTGCGTGGCTCGGCGTGGCGGCAAATCCCCATGGCCTTCGGACAGCGCGTGTGAAATTTGCATCCCGGGGGAGGCCTCAACGGAGACGGCAGGTCGCCTTGCAGCTTGATCCGGGCATGGCCGTGACCGGCTCCCAGCTTCGGCACCGCCGAGAGCAGAGACTGGGTGTAGGGGTGGTGCGGTGCGTCCAGCACCTGGTCGGTCGTGCCCCTCTCCACCACTTCGCCGAGATACATGACGAGAATTCGATCGGCAACGTAGCCGATGACCGACAAGTCATGCGAGATGAAGAGATAGGTGAGCCCCAGTTCCCGCTTGAGATCATCGAGGAGCTCGATGATCTGGGCCTGGATGGATACGTCCAGCGCCGAAACCGGCTCATCGCAGACGATGAATTCCGGACTGACGATCAGCGCCCGGGCGATCCCGATGCGCTGGCGCTGCCCGCCGGAGAACTGGTGCGGATAACGGCGTATGTGGCTCGCCCTCAGGCCGACCCGCTCCAGCAATGCCCCGACTCGTTCGCGGACCGGTTCTGACGGCATGCCGTCGTGCAGCCGCAGCGGAAGTCCCACGATCTCCTCCACCGTGCGCCGCGGATTCAACGAGGCGTACGGATCCTGGAAGATGATCTGCATCCGCCGCCGCAGGGGCTTCAATGCCGCTTCGTCCAGGTTCGTGATGTCCTGGCCGTCAAAGACGATCTGTCCCCCGGTGGGCTCCTGGAGTCGCAGGATCGTGCGCCCGAGGGTCGTCTTGCCGCAGCCGCTCTCGCCGATCAGTCCGAGCGTTTCGCCTCTGTGAATGGAAATATCGACGCCATTCACCGCCTTCAGGAGATGGGCTGACCGGCCGGAAACCAGGCGCGTCAAGCCCTTGCGCAGGTCGAAGTGCTTGCTCAGGCCGCGAGCCTCCACCAGCGGTCCGGCATTCGCGGTCCCGGCGCTCACGGCGATGCTCCAACATGGATGCACCGGGCTTCCCGGCCGGGCTCCGCCTCTCGCATGGCGACAGGAGCGCAGCAGGCATCCTCCGCAACCGGGCAGCGGGGCCGGAATCGGCACTCGGCCGGCAAATCGATCGGTTCGGGGACCGTGCCCTCGATGGGCTGAATCCGGCTGTTTCGGTCAGACAGGCGGGGGATGGATCGCAGCAGGCCGCGCGTGTAGGGGTGATGGGGCTCCGCGATGACGTCTGCCGTCGGGCCCATTTCGACGACCTGGCCCGCGTACATCACAACCAGCCTGTGGCAATGCTCGGCCACGACTCCAAGATCGTGGGTGATGATGACCACACTCATGCCCAGCTCGGTGCGTATCTCCGCGATCAGATCCAGGACCTGGGCCTGGATGGTAACGTCCAGCGCCGTCGTGGGCTCATCGGCGATCAGGAGCTTGGGACGGCACGCGAGCGCGATGGCGATCATGATTCGCTGGCGCATGCCCCCGGAAAACTGGTGCGGATAGTCGCTCAGGCGGCGCGCCGCGTCCGGTATCCCGACCAGGGTCATGATCTCGACGGCCTGCGCGCGGGCCCGGCGAATCTTGCTGCCCTTGCTACTGCCGGACTCGTCGAAGGTGACGATCGACTCGATGATCTGGCTGCCGACGGTGAACGCCGGATTCAGGGCAGTCAATGCGTCCTGAAAGGTCATGGCGATCTCCCGGCCCCGGAGGCGCCGCATGGAGCGGGGGGTCAGGGTTGTCAGCTCTCGCCCCTCGAACAGGATGGACCCCGCCTCGATCCGTCCGGGCGGGCGGACGAGCCCCATGATGCTGGCGAAGGCAACGCTCTTTCCCGAGCCCGATTCCCCTACGACACCCAGGCATTCGCCGTCATGGACATCCAGGTCTACGCCGTCGACGGCCTTGACCAGGCCCTGGCGGGTGCGAAAAGTGGTCCGCAAGCCGCGGACCCGCAGCATCGGTTCCCGCGTCATTGCTGCAACCGGGGATCGAACGCGTCGCGCAGCCCCTGGCTTGCCACGTTGATGGCGAGAACCAGGAGCAGGATGGAAAGGCCCGGAAAGGTGCTGACCCACCAGGCATCGAGAAGGAACTCCCGCCCGTCGGCAACCATGGAGCCCCAGGAAGAGATTGGCGGTTGCACGCCGATGCCGAGAAACGAGAGGCTGGCCTCGATGATGATGATATGGGCCATGCGGAAGGTGGCCACCACGATCACCGGCGACAGGATATTGGGCAGGATTTCCCGCAGCATGACGTGGAGCCGCGACGCCCCGAGCGCCCGCGCCGCTTCGATGTATTCCATCTCGCGCGCTGCCAGGGTCTCGCCCCGGACGACGCGGCAGGGCAGGACCCATTCCTTGTAGGCGAGCGCCAGGATGATGTTCTGGAAGCCCGGACCCGTCATGGCAATGAGGCCGATGGCGAAGATCAGGTAGGGAAATCCGAGAAGGATGTCGCACAGCCGCGAGATGATCACGTCCGGGATGCCCCGCAAGTAGCCTGCGGTCAGTCCGGCGAGGGTCCCGATGGTTGTCGCGATGAAGATCACCGCGAGACCCACCGCGATGGAGACCCGCGTGCCGTAGATCAGCCGCGACAGGACATCCCGTCCAAGCGCATCGCATCCCAGCAGGTATGCCCAGTCGCCGCCCTCCTCCCAGGCCGGAGGCTGCAGGCGGCGGAACAGGTCCGTCGCATACGGATCGTGGGGCGCGATCCACGGCGCGAAGGCCGCAAGGATGGCGAATCCCACGACCACGAAGGCCGCGGCGACTGCCAGCCCGTTTGTGCCGAACTCGCGAAGATTTTCTCCGAGGATGGAGCGGCCCCGTTCTGCGGCGGCCAGCGGCATGCCGGTTGAAGCGCTCACAGCCCCACCCGCGGGTTGAGCAGCGTGTAGAGAATGTCGGCGAGGAAATTGAGCAGCACGTAGGTTACGGCGTAGAGGAGCACTGCCGTCTGTACGAGCGGATAGTTGCGGGAAAAGATGGCTTCGACGACCAGGCGGCCGAGGCCTGGCCAGCCGAATATGGTCTCGACGATCATGTTGCCGCCGAGAAGGGAGCCCGTTTCCAGCGCCGCGACGGTAACCGTTGGGATAAGGGCATTCTTCAGTGCATGGCGGCCGAGTATCCGCATCCGGCTGAGCCCCTTCGCCTCGGCGAACGCGATGTAATCCTGGTTCAGAACCTCGAGCATGGAAGTGCGCGTAACGCGCATGAGGATGGCCCCCATCGAAAGGCCCAGCGTGACGGCCGGGAGGATCAGGTGGCTGAGGGCGTCGCGGAAACTGTCGAGACGGCCGGCGATCAGGCTGTCGATGAGCACCAGATGCGTTACCGCGGGCACTTCATAGTCGTACCCGATGCGCCCCGCCACCGGCAGGATGTGAAAATGCACTGCAAACAGCATGATCAGCAGCAGCCCGAACCAGAAGCCCGGCATGGACACACCGAAGATGGAGACGACGGTGGCGATGCGATCGATCAGCGTGCCCTTCTTGACCGCCGCGATGACGCCCAGGGGCACGGCGGTGCCGATCGCAATGAGCATGGAGACGAGGGTGAGTTCGATGGTCGCCGGCAGGCGTGCGATGATCAGGTCAAGGACCGGCCGCCGATGGAAGAAGCTATCGCCGAAGTCACCCGCGATGGCGTTGCCCAGGAAGCGGACGAATCGCTGATGAATGGGAAGGTCCAGGCCCATGTCCCTGCGGAGGGAGGCTTCCTGTTCCGGAGTCGAAATCTGGTCGCCCAGCATGATCTCCACCGGGTCGCCCGGTGTGAGGGTGATCATGGCAAAGACGATGATGCTGATCCCCAAGAGCACGGGGATGAGCTGCAGGATCCGTTCGATGAGCGAGCGTAGTTTCACAATGGTGTCCGTGGGCGAAGCGGGCCTCCGGCGAAAAGCGGCGGAGGCCCCCCTCGCCCACGATGATCCGAGCCTACCCTGCGGGTTTACTTCAGATAGGCGTCGTGCAGCTTGATGATGCCGCGGCCGCTAGGCTGCCAGCCTTCGAGTCGCGCGCTGGCGCCGTAGATGTCCTGCGGCACCCACAGGAACACCAGCGGCGCTTCGTCGTTCACGATGACCTGGGCGTCCTGGTACATCTGCGACCGCGTCTCCTGGTCCGCCTCGGCGTTGGCGCCGTCAAGCAGGCGATCCACTTCGGGATTCGAGTAGCCGGACCGGTTGCCGCGTGCATCGGTCCTGAGCACGGGCATGAAGATGCCGGCCGGATCCAGCGCGCCGCTACCCCAGGACGAGAAGTACATGTCCCGTTCCTTCGGGTTTTTCGGGTCCCAGTGGGCACGAAGCGCGTTGCTTTCCCAGAGTTGCACCTGGGCCCGGATGCCGCCGGAGGCCATGGAGGCGGCGAGTGCCTCGGCAAGGTCCTTGAACTCCGCCTCTGCGTCCAGCACCACGTCGATGCCGTCGGGATGGCCCGCTTCGGCCAGCAGTTGCTTCGCCTTCTCCGGATCATGGTCGTAAGCCGGCAGATCCGGATTGTGGCCGAACGACTGGGGGCTGAGGATGCCGTTGATGGGTACCGCGAGTCCGTCGAGAATCTTGTCGATGATGATCTGCTTGTCGACCGCGTGATTGGCGGCCTTGCGGATCCGCACATCGTCGAATGGCGGCTGCGTGGTATTCAGCAGAAAGAAGAAGCTCCGGGTACCCAGGGTCCTCAACACCTTCGTGTCGGGATTCTCTTCGACCCGCCGCATGGAGTGGACAGGCAGCTCGTTGATCAGGTCGACCTCTCCGGCGAGCAGGGCGGCGACCCGTGAAGCACTCTCCGGAATGATCCTGAAGATGATACGGTCGACTTGGGCCGGCCCCACCGGCTCGATGCCTCTGGCGCCCCCGTAGTAGCCTTCGAAGCGCTCCATGATGATGGAATCGCCCTGGCGCCAGTCCACCAGCTTGAACGGTCCATTGCCGTTGACCTGCGTCGCGAGGCCTTCGGTGCCGACCTGCTCGACGAACGCCTTGCTCACCACTTCCTGGAAGGGAAGCATGCGGGGAAACACCGGCCAGGCGTTTGCCAGCGTGAAGCGCACGGTGTAGTCGTCGACGATGGTTGTATCCACCAGCGGGCCGAGCAGGCTCTGGCGCGGGCTGGTCTGGCCGCCCATGGCGCCTTCCTTGGTTAGCCTGTCGAACGTGAACTTCACATCCTCGGCTGTCATTTCGCTGCCATCGTGGAACATCACGCCCTTGTGGAGCGTGGCCTCGTACGTCACCTCGTCGATCTGGGTGAAGGATTCCGCCAGTTCCGGCCACACCAGCATTTGCTCGTCGCGGGCAAGAATGCCGTCATACATGTTTCGTATGATGCCTTCGGAGATCCGGCTGCGGTGGTTTGCCGGGTCGAGCGTCGATGCGTCCTGGGTGTACCCCACGCGGATCTCGGACGCAGCTGCGCCGAATATGGGCAGAGCAAGCACAGCGGCGCTTGCGGCCAAACCCAGGATATGTCGTATCTTCATTGAAACACCTCCCTCGCGTGCGGCTGAGGGCGTATGCCCAACGCAGCCGATATGTCGCGCGGGAGCCCGCAAGCACGCGTATTGTTGTCTTCGAGAACAAGGTTGACGGTCGGCCCGGTTGCTGTCAACCGCGAAAGGAGACCTGACCCAAGGGCGGCACGGCGCGGCTGCGGAATTGCGGTGTCTGAGGATCGGCGCTGCGGCTTGTAGAGGCGTCCGCTGGAGCCGAGGGGAGGGCGCCCGATCCGGCTGGCGGCGGGACTCCGTCCGCGCATTGCGCGCCGGCGCCGGGACCCCCCGTTCGACTGCGGCTGCCCGGGTGCATGCCGCGTCCAATGACTAAACCGCTCGCTGCCGGGATGCGGCTGCAAACCGGACCATTCTTGCCGTAGACTTGCAGGCCATCCGACCGACCGCAAAGGAGGAGTAGGGATGTTTCTCACGCCGGAGGGCGAAAAGGTCCTCGTCATCGACGGCCACGTTCATCTGTGGGATGCCCGTCCATCCAATCACCGCAACCGCTACGGCCACACGTTCATCGAGTGCTTTTGGAACGGGCATGTCGGCATGACTCCGCCGGAGGAGCAGTGGAGCTGGGATCGGTTCCTGTATTACGGGCCGGAGCTGATGGCGAAGGACCTGTTCGAGGACGGCTACTGCGATCTTGCAGTGATGCTGCCGACCTATCTCCGCGATTTCTACAAGGACGGCTTCAACACCACGGAGCAATGCGCCGCATTGCTGGATCGCCATCCGGACCGGGTGATCCTGAACGGCCGTTGCGACCCGCGTGACGGCCGGGAAGGCCTCAAGCGGCTGAAAAGAGATCACGAGCGCTGGAAATTCCAGGGGGTCAAGCTTTACACCGCCGAGTGGAATGGTGCCTCGAAGGGCTACAGCCTGAAGGATCCGTTCGTTCTGCCCTACATGGAAAGGCTTCTTGATCTCGGCATCCGCAACGTGCATGTCCACAAGGGGCCGACCATTCATCCGCTCAACATGGATGCGTTCGATGTGCGCGATATCGATCACATTGCGACCGCGTATCCGGACCTGAACTTCATCGTGGACCACTGCGGCATGCCCCGGATCGAGGACTTCTGCTGGATCGCCGGACAGGAGCCGAATGTGTACGGCGGGCTGGCGCTGATCCCTTCCTTCATCCATGCGAGGCCGAAGTACTTCTCGCGCATGCTGTCGGATCTCCTGTATTTTGTGGGGCCCGACCGGCTGATCTTCGGTTCCGACTACGGGATCACCAGCCCGAAATGGATCGTCGAGAAGTTCATGGCGTTCGAGTTCGATGACGAGACGGTGCAGGAGGCCGGCACGCAGCTGACACTCGAGGTCAAGCGCAAGATCCTCGGTTTGAACTGCGCGAAGCTCTACGGCATCGATGTCGAGAGATACCTCGCGCGCCCCTACTCCGCTGCGGAGTCTCTCCGTGCAGCCTGAGCCATGCGGCAACGCGCGCCGGAAGGCGGTTCTGGAGGCGCTGGGAGCCGTTCTCGACCCCGAGCTCGACGAGCCGCTCCTGGATCTCGGTTTCATTCACCAGGTCCTGGTAGAGGAAGGCGGGGTCAAGGTTGTGCTGCGGCTGCCTACTTTCTGGTGCTCCGCCGGTTTTGCCTACATCATGGGAGAGGATATCAAGGCCGCCCTGGGTGCCGAGCCATGGGTCGACAGCGTCGAGGTTGAACTCGCCGACCACTTTGCCGAGGAGAAGATCAACCGGGGTCTGGCCGAGGGGCGCAGTTTCGAGGCGGTCTTCGGCCGGGAGGCGGATGGCGGCCTGGCCGAGCTGCGCAAGCAGTTCCGGGAGAAGGGCTTTCTCGGACGGCAGGCGGCCGTGATCCAGGCAATGCGCAGGGATGGGGTTTCCGACAAGGGGATTGCCGCGATGACTTGCGGCGCGCTCGAGCGCCGGGGAGCGTCTGCCGGAGCGGAGCACGCAACGCAGATTCGGCGCTACCTGGAAACGCGTCGCGAACGGGCGGCGCCCTCTGGAGGCGCTGATCCGGCATTTGTCGATCTCGCGGACCGTCCGGTGGCAGCCGGTCGATTGCCGGATCACCTTCGAGCGGTCCGCCGGGTTCGCGGCAGCGTCGACGCAAACGGCGCGATGTGCCGCATCCTGCACGCAGCCCGATATGGCGAAAAGGCCGCGCCGGAGCCGACGGCCGCGGTCAATCGGGACGGCCCCGGGAGTCGGGGAGCGAAGGGCAGAACCATGGCGGCAACGGTTCAGACCCCGGTTTGATGTCCGCCATTCTCCAGGCGCTGCCTGGCGGCGGGACGGAAACCGGGCCTGCGCTGTTCAGAGGATCGCAAGGATCTCGTCGAGCGGTTTCTTGATCGTCGCTGCGGCGGGGATGGTTGCCTCTTCGGAAGGATGGCCAGCGGCGATGATCATCAGGGGCTTCTCCGAGGCCGGGCGATTCAGCAGCCGATTGAGGAACTTCATCGGGTTTGGAGTGTGGGTGAGCGTCGCCAGACCCGCATGGTGGAGGGCCGCGAGAAGAAAGCCCGCTGCGATGCCGACGCTTTCGGTGACGTAGTAGTGCTTGACTTTGGAGCCGTCGTCCAGCCGGCCGAAACGTTGGGCAAAGACCACGATAAGCCACGGCGCGGCTTCGAGATGCGGCTTCTCCACGTCCGTTCCGAGCGGTAGGAGCGCGTTGAGCCAGGAATCCCCGGCGGCGCCTGCGTAGAACCGCCGCTCTTCCTCTTCTGCGGCCTTCCGGATCTGCGCCTTGAAGGCTGGATCCGATATGGCCGCAAAGTACCAGGGCTGGCGGTTGGCGCCGCTTGGCGCCGTGGCGGCTGTCCGGACGCAGTCCTCGATGACATCCCGCGAAACCGCGCGGTCCGAGAAGTCCCGGACGGTGTGGCGTGTCCGCATGAAGGCATGGAACGCGCGGGCGGCACGGGCCATTTCGCCGTCGCTCATGCTGTGGCGGTCGGGTAGCGGTATGGGCTTGTAGGCCAGGCCCGCTGGTGGAATTTCGCTCGGTTTCATGGCCGCATTCGCAAGTTGAACGGTTTGCGGATCCAGCCCTCCTGTCTGGGAAGGGATCCGCGCGAGGATGGTAGCCCGCTCCGGTGTCAGCCGCGTGAAGCTGGAATCCCCGGATGAGGACGCTTCCCGGCAAGGGCAGGCAGCACGGTCCGGTTCGTTCCCGGATCATCGGCGCGCCAGGCGCAGAATGTCGCCGTGCCGGGCTCATTCCGGCAAGGACCGGTGCACGCGTGTAGGCAGCAAGGCGGAGATCGAACGCGCGTGTTCGCGATTCCCGTCAGGGAGACGGAGGTCAGTCCGGGGCGGGCGGCGATCGTCGGTCCCGGCGTTCCTCCGCCCGGCAGCGCAAGCCCCGGCACCCGTTCATGCCTTCTGCCTTGTCTTTGCCGTGAAGGGGCAGTGTTCCGGCTTGATGTCGACCAGCGGCGTTCCGTCGCAGCAATCAAGACCGCGGACCACAAGCCATCGACCGTCGACATCCGCAAGATGGACAATCGCCGTTCCGATCGGGTTTGGCCGTTGTGGCGATCGGATCGCGAATGTGCCGAAGGCCTGGCCGCTACGGGAGGGATTTTGCGTGAGCAGGTCCCGGCGTGCGCGATCAAGCCAGTAGAGGACTTCCAGGGTCTCGAATCCCTCAAGGCCTGACAGCGCCGCCACCCACGGATCGAACACCTCGATCCGGCACTCCGGCCCGTCGGGAGCGCCGCGCCGGGGGCAGTCTTCCGGAAGGGGCCAGGGTGTGTGAATTCGGCCGATGAATCGGATTCGGGCGTCGTCCGCAGGAGCGAGATCGACGGTTACCTCGTGTTCCCGAAGGCCAGGGAGCTCTCGTTGCCCTCGCGCCATCAGACCGTGGGGCACTTCGTTCGCATCTGAAGTCCTTCCCTTCCGGTGCACTTCCTCCAGCGTAGCCTACACTCGCCGATGCCGTCGAGGAAGATCCGGACAACTTGTTGCCCGGGCAAGCGCAAGTCTCCCGGGAGTGCATGAAATGCCATTGAGTGCAGCTTGCCACTGCGCTGCATTTATAGCTATAATTGTATGAAATTTTCCATTCTGCGGAGAAAACACACAAATGCAAGGTTTTGGTGGTGTGCTGGCCGACGCGTTCGGCATGATCCTGGCCGGCGATGCGGACCTGATGGGAATCATTGGATTGTCCCTGCGGGTCACCCTCTCGGCGGTTGCGATCGCCTGCCTCATCGGATTGCCGCTGGGCGCCGCCATCGGCGCGTTCCGTGTGCCCGGACGGACGGCAGTGACGGTCGTTCTCAATTCGCTGATGGGCCTTCCGCCCGTCGTCGTCGGCCTGGTGGTGTACCTGATGCTCTCCGCCTCAGGACCGCTCGGGGTCCTGGGCTTGCTCTATACCCCTGCGGCGATGATCATCGCGCAGACGATCCTGGTCGCGCCCATCATTGCCGCGCTGACCAAGCAGGTTGTCGAAGATCTCTATCGCGAATACGCCGAGCAATTTGCGTCCCTCGGCGTCGGCTCCCTCGATCGCGCCGCGGCATTGCTCTGGGACGCGCGCTACAGCCTGTTGACCGTGGCGCTCGCCGGATTCGGTCGAGCGGTGGCCGAGGTGGGCGCTGTCATGATCGTCGGCGGGAATATCAACCATGCGACCCGCGTGATGACCACGGCGATCGCGCTCGAGACATCGAAGGGCAATCTGCAGCTCGCCCTCGCGCTCGGTGTCGTCCTGTTGGTGATTGCGGTCGCCGTAAACGCAGCCGTGATGGCGCTCCGGGCGTCGGCAGCGAGGTCGGCCTATGCGTGACACCGTCCCGGCCGCGGACTCCGCAGATCCACGGACCCGCGCCCCCGTGCGTGCGCCGGCTCTTCTGCGGGCACGGCAGCTCTGCTTCGAGGCCGGCCGGGGACGGCTGATCGGTGAAGTGGACCTGGCCATAGAAGCGGGCAGGCGGACCGTCATCATGGGACCGAACGGGGCCGGCAAGAGCCTCCTGCTTCGCCTCCTCCACGGTCTTCTTACGCCATCCGCCGGAGAGGTTCTGTGGAACGGTGAGGTCCTCGGCCGGTCCGGCCGCCGTGCGCAGGCGATGGTGTTCCAGCGGCCGGTGATGCTGCGCCGGTCGGCCGCCTCCAATCTCCGCTTCGCACTGGCGGTTCGGGGAATTCGCGGGGCAGAACGCGCGGAGCGGGAGGCACAGGCGCTTGCGAAGGCGCGGCTCGGCGATATCGCGCGCCGGCCCGCGCGGCTTCTGTCGGTTGGCGAGCAGCAACGGCTTGCGGTCGCGAGGGCCCTGGTCTGCGCGCCCCGGATGCTGTTTCTCGATGAGCCGACTGCCAGCCTGGACCCGGCTTCGACCCAGGCCATCGAGGAGTTGATTCTGGAGGCGCATGCCGAAGGCGTTGCCATTGTCCTTGTAACCCATGACGCCGGTCAGGCCCGTCGGCTCGGCGATGATCTGGCATTCCTGCATGGGGGCCGTATCGTGGAGTCGGGCGCCATATCGCGTGTTCTGGATGCGCCACGTTCGGAAGCGGTCCGGGCGTGGCTTGAAGGCCGCATTTACCTTGATCTTCCAAATCGACGCTGTACAGGAGTCGCACAGGGAGAAGCCTCATGATCCGGTGCGCACATTCCTGGTTGCTGGTCGCGAGTCTGCTGGCCGTGGGTTTCATGGACCCCCTCGTCGCTGCCGACCGCTTCATCGTCGTCCAGTCAACGACTTCGACCCAGAATTCCGGGCTCTTCGATCATATCCTTCCGATCTTCACCGGGAAGACCGGCATCGAAGTGCGCGTTGTCGCGGTTGGAACCGGCCAGGCGATCCGCAACGCGGCGAATGGCGACGGCGACGTCCTCCTTGTCCACGCCAAGTCCGATGAGGAGGAGTTCGTGGCCGAGGGCCACGGGGTCAGCCGGGCGGATGTCATGTACAACGACTTCGTCATCGTCGGGCCGCCCTCCGATCCCGCCGGTGTCGCGGGCATGGCAGACGCGGTAGCGGCGTTGGCGAAAATAGCCGAGGCCGAAGCGCCGTTCGCCTCGCGAGGCGATGACAGCGGCACCAACAAGGCGGAACAACGGCTCTGGGCGGAGGGCGGTATCGATGCAAGGGCGGCCTCCGGCGGCTGGTATCGCGAGATGGGCGCGGGCATGGGCGCAACACTCAACACGGGCACGGGCATGGGCGCCTACGTCATGACGGATCGCGCCACATGGATCGCCTTCGGCAACAAGGGCGATTACCGGATCGTGGTCGAGGGCGATCCGAGGCTCTTCAACCAGTACGGCATCATTCTCGTGAGTTCGGACCGGCATCCCCATGTCAAGGCCGGGCTCGGCAGGCAGTTCGTCGACTGGGTCCTGTCCGAGGTCGGCCAGGCGGTGATTGCCGGACACACGGTGGACGGCCAGCAGCTCTTCTTTCCCAATGCCGAAAGGTAGTTGCGGCTTCCGCTTACGGTTGCCCATGGCGCACCTTTGCGCCTCCTGATCCTCGCAGGGTTCGGGCCTGGCGGTGCGACGGACCCGCGCGGGCGCCGGGCCGGAATGGATCAGGCGCAGATCACGTTGTGTTCGTGCCCAAATGGAAATCGGGTCAGATTCTCGGCCCCGTCCTCCGTGACGATGAGCATGTCGTGTTCCCGATAGCCGCCTGCACCCGGCATCCCTTCCGGGATGGTGATCATGGGCTCCATGGAAACCACCATGCCAGGCGCAAGCCTGGTCTCGATTTCTTCCCGGAGTTCGAGTCCCACTTCACGGCCGTAGTAATGGCAGAGCGTCCCGAAGGAATGGCCGTATCCGAAGGTCCTTCGCTCCAGTAGTCCGTGTTCGGCGTAGATGGTGTTCAGCGTGCGGGCGATGTCCATGCAGCGTGCGCCGGGACGGATCAGCTTGATGCCTTCGCGATGCACCTTGCAGTTCACCTCCCAGAGAGCGAGCGATTCATCAGGCACATGATCGAAGAAGAGCGTGCGTTCAAGCGCGTGGTAGTAGCCGGAGATCATCGGGAAGCAATTGAGGCTGAGGATATCGCCGCGGGAAATCCTGCGCGCGGTTACCGGATTGTGCGCGCCATCGGTGTTCGGCCCGGACTGAAACCACGTCCATGTATCCATCAGTTCGGAGGCGGGATAGCGACGGGCGATTTCTCGCCACATCGCCGATGTTGCATGGAGCGCGATTTCGTGTTCGGGGGCATGCTCCGCGATAGCGTCGACGCAGGCTGCGCCGCCAATATCCGCAATTTCGGCCCCGTTCCGGATCAGGGCCTGCTCTTCGGAGGACTTGATCAACCGCATGCGCATGGTCGCGTCGCCGGCGTCAACCAGCACCGCATCCGGAAGTGCAGCTTCCAGTTTCGCCCGCATCGCGCAGGTGACGTGGTCGAACTCGATGCCGATCCGTTTGCCATTTGCGCAGAGGGATTGCACTGCCCGGTAGAAGTTGTCCGGGTGCCAGTCGGTATAGGCGATAGGGTCCGCGAGGCTGCGCCGCCAGGGACGGCCATAGTCAATATTGGCGCTGATCGTCGTGTGCGCGTCTGGCGCAACCACGAGCCCGTAGTGACGGCCGAACCCGCAATACACGAAACCCGCAAAGTAATTGACGTTTTGAATGGAGGTGAAGAGGCAATGGTCGATCGCCTCCCGCTCCATCCATCCCCGCAATTGCGAGAGTCTCCGATCCATTTCCCCGCGCGAAAACGCTGGCTCCACCTTCTCGCCATTCTGGAGCGAGAGGAGGCGCGGGCGATCGAAATCCCGTTGTCGGGCTCGAGCCGATTCTGCATTCATCATTGGCTTCCCCTCGAACAGGATTGAAATTCGGCCGCAACCCTAACCGAAAACGTACCGAATGTCGCGCCGGGATCGATCCGTGAATTCAGGGAACTTTCCGACAGCCCCAAAATACGAAGCGCGTCAAATCGCTGACGAGAATTCACTGCGATTGCGGGGTTCGGCTTTGCCCCGATCCGAGAGGTTCCGATCCGTTCCTCGGCCGGTTCCCGCTTCATGGCCCCGCGTCAAGCAGACAGCCAGCGCACGGTCCCGGTGTCCACCAGATCATAGCCTCCCATGGCTTCGGCCCTGTTGCGCAGGCTTTCGCCGCGGGCGAAGGCGAGCAATGTCTGGACGGGTCCGGAGAAATAGGAACGTCGGTCGATCAGCAGGTCGAAGCGCTCCTCAACAAGGGGCAGAAAGCCGAGGCTGAACCTCCGGGCCATTGCCTCGATCCCCATCGCTGCGTCTGCCTCCCCTGCCGCCACGGCGGCTGCGGCATCGCTTTCGGTGCGGACGAATCCTGCCGGGGAGGCGAGATCCGCAGGTGTCAGGCCTTCCTGTTTCGACAACCGTTCGAAGAGGGCGGCTGCGCCGGCGCCTGGCTGGCGGAGCGCGACCCGTTTTCCCCGCAAGTCAGCGAACCGCCGCACGTCGTCCCGGACGTGGTGCGCGAGAAGAAGTCCGCGTGTTCGAACCGCCCACGAAATGAGGACGCAGTTGTGCAGGCCTTGTGCGGCAACCGTTTCGATATTCCATCCGTCCGTTTCCGGGATGTGCATGCCGGAGAGCGCGGCGCTTCCGTCCGCGAAGCAGCGAAGGCCGTCAAGGCTTCCATTCAACAGGGTCGCGAGTCCGCATTCCGACTCGCGCACGGCCCAGTCGAGCAGCGGGTCATGGGACCCTGTCAGGACTGCGGGCCGCTCCAGCGTGGCGGTTCCGCCGGCGCCCTCGATCCATGCCCGGACCTCCGCGTTCGGAAAAAGCAGCTTGCCCGTGATCCGGCGGCACGGGATTTCGCCGGCGGCCGCCAGGTCGTATACCTTGCGCTCCCTGACCCGGAGAAGATCCGCGACCTCCTTCGTCGTAAGGTACATCGGCGGTCCGTTTCCTGCGTCTTGCGGCATTCTGTGAGGCAACCTTCCGGGAACGGCGCAAAGCCCTTGCGCGTTCCCATTCTAATCCGGGTCCGCCCCGCTCACAAACAAGCATTTTCGTTCCGCATCATATAGTTACGACTTCGGCTGGTCGCGAGCTGCATGGCCGCCGCCGCTTCCGCGTCTGCAGGAAGGATCCGGAGAAGGGCGATTGTGGAGCTTGGCCGTGGACCCATCGACCGAACAGGCTCCCCGGTGGCTACACAATGCCGACGGACCCCTGCGCATGAATTCGGCCACTCGCCCGGGCCCGGGTGCCCAGGCAAAAGTGAGAGGCGGCGCAGGCACTCAAACCCGGGCATGCGCATCGTGGTCCAGCGGTCTATGATCGGCCAAAGCCGAATTTCGCACGCTCGTGCGGAACGGCCGCGCAGGATTGCGATCGCCGAAGAAAGAACCCCTTCCGGGGCCGCCACGCAGGCATCGTGCGGGTTGAAGGGTAAAGGATGGCCAGTGTAGAGCTTCGCGACGTTCGGAAGTCTTTCGGCGATTTCGAAGCCGTCCACGGAGTCAGCCTGCGTGTCGAAGATGGGGAATTCGTCGTATTCGTCGGTCCCTCGGGTTGCGGAAAATCCACGCTACTTCGGCTGATCGCGGGCCTCGACGAGGCCTCCTCCGGCGATATCTGGATTGACCAGGACATCGTAAACGACATGGCGCCCGTAGAGCGCGGCGTCGCGATGGTGTTCCAGTCCTACGCGCTCTATCCGCACATGACGGTCTTCGAGAACATGGCATTCGGCCTGACATTGGCCGGCACGCCCCGCAGCCAGATCGAGGAGAGGGTCGGCCATGCCGCCGGGATCCTCGAACTGTCCAGCCTGCTGTCCCGAAAGCCGCGCGAGTTGTCGGGAGGACAGCGCCAGCGTGTCGCGATCGGCCGGGCAATCGTTCGTGAGCCGAGGGTGTTCCTGTTCGACGAACCGCTCTCGAACCTCGATGCGAAGTTGCGCGTTCAGACCCGCATCGAGGTGGCCAAACTCCATAACAGCCTTGATTCGACAATGATTTACGTTACCCACGACCAGGTTGAAGCCATGACTCTGGCCGACCGGATTGTGGTGCTGAATGCGGGGATCGTGGAGCAGATTGGCCGTCCCATGGATCTCTACCGCCGTCCCGTGAACCGCTTTGTCGCGGGATTCCTTGGCTCTCCGCAAATGAATTTCCTCTCAGGACGGACAGTTCTAGACAATGGCGCGGCGGCTCTTTGCCTTCGGGACGAGTCGACCATTGCCCTGCCGCCCAATTCCGGAGCAGCAAGCCGGACAGGCGAGAGCCTTACCCTGGGCATCCGGCCGGAACATCTTGCTGCGGAACCGGACCGCGACGTTTCCCTTGCCGGGCGCATCATGCTGACGGAGCAGCTCGGGGATCACAGCCTCGTTCATGTCGTGCTCCCTCATGACGAAGACATCGTCATGAAGGTGGAGGGGGAGACCCGCGCTCGGGCAGGCGAGAATATTGTCGTTGGCGCCAATTTCGGCGATTGCCACATGTTCGGGGAGGACGGTCGAGTAATGGCCTGGGACACGTGAGCCCGGCGGTCTGAATTCCCTGCACGTTCCCCGGACGGCGGATCGGGCTGCTCGGGACCGCTCTGTTCCCCGCCGGTGCCACGCTGCGCGAAGTCCGGAAGTTTGCCGATATTGATTACGGCAATGGTTCCCAGGGAATGATGGTCTGCTCCTGCACGCCGAGACCGGCCCCGCCGGCACGAACGACGTCGCCAGGCTGCAGATAGAGGGGCGGGTCCATCGCTCCCCCGACACCGGATGGTGTTCCGGTCATGATCACGTCGCCCGGACCGAGTGTCATGAATTCGCTGCAGTAACTCACCAGCGCCGCGCAGTCGGCGATCATTTTCTCCGTAGAGCACTCCTGAAACCGGCGGCCATTCACTTCGAGCCAAAGCGTGATGTCCTGGGGGTCCGCAATCTCGTCGGTTGTGACGAGCCAGGGGCCGAGCGGTGCGAACGTGTCGCACGCCTTGCCCTTGATCCACTGGCCGCCCCGCTCATGCTGGAAGGCCCGCTCGGAGTAGTCAATTCCGAGCGTGTAGCCCAGGACATGGTTCAATGCGGCCTCGCGGGATACGCCGCGCGCGGGGCGCCCGATCACGATGGAGAGCTCCACTTCCCAGTCCATCTTCGTCGATCCCCTGGGCTGCATGACCGGGTCGCAGGGTCCGTTCACCGCCGTGTCGGATTTGGAAAACAGGATCGGTTCGCCGGGCGGCGGCGCACCGCTCTCGACGATGTGGTCCATGTAATTTGCGCCGATGGCGAGACACTTGCCGCCGAACTCGAACGGCACGCCAAGCCGGGTTGCCGAATCCACCGGGGGCAACGTTGAGGGCTCGAGCGTGCGAAGCCGATCGAGGGCGCCGAATTCGATCCGGTCCACAACTCCGGACAAGTCGCGAACGACACCGTCCCGATCAACCATGCCGGGCTTCTCTCCGCCCTTTACTCCATGACGAACAAGTTTCACGATCACATCTCCCCTCGGCCGGCCGCGGTGCGCCGGCTTCCCAAACTCATCCCTTGGTTGCGCCGGCCGTCAACCCGCCCACCAGGTGCCGTTCGAACACCATGAAGACCACCAGCACCGGCAGCACCATCATCGTTGTCGCGGCCAGGACGGCACCCCAGTCGACCGCCTCCGAGCCGAGCAGCCGGTATATCCCCACCGCCAGGGTTGCCTTCTTTTCCGAACTCAGGAGCACGAGCGCATACAGGAATTCGTTCCAGGCGTGAATGAACGTGAATATTCCGACAGCGGCAAGGCCTGGCTTGGAAAGCGGAATCACGATCCGTGTGAAAACCTGGAACCGGCTGGCTCCGTCCAGGAGCGCGGCTTCCTCCAGGTCGATCGGGATGGTCTTGAAATACGCGGTCAACATCCAGATGCCGAAGGGCAGCGAGAAGGTCATGTAGGTCAGGATCAGGCCGGTGAAGGTATTGGCAAGCCCCATCCGGACAATCACGACGAAGAGAGGCACCAGCAGCAGGATTTGCGGCAGGATGTAGGCAATCAGCACGCCGCGCGTGATCAGCATCTTCCCGCGGAAGCGCATGCGCGCGAGGCTGTGACCCGCCATTGCGCTGACGATGACCGTAAGCAGCGTCGTTGCCAGGGAAATGAACATCGAGTTGAAGAACATGGTCCCGAACGGGGTATTGACGAACACCCGGTCGTAGAAGACGACATCGAAGAAAAACGGATGAAGGGCGGGCGGGGACGCGAACAGTTCATTGCGGGCCCGCAACGACGAGGTGATGGTCCAGTAGAGCGGGAACACCGCGAACACGGCAAAGGCGAAAAGGCCGGCATAGGCGCCCGCCGTCGCTGTGGGCGACATTCTCACGGGTCTTCCTCGATCCGGAACACGCGGAAATAGAACCAGATCATCACCGCCAGAACGCCGAACAGAAGGACGGCGATGGCGGCGGTCTGCCCGATGAAACCCTGTCCCCAGCCGATCCGATATGCGTAGAGTGGCAGCGTTTCAGTTGCCTTGACGGGTCCGCCGCCGGTGAGCACGAAGATCAGGTCGAAGGTGTTGAAGATCCATATGGTTCGCAGGACGACGATGATTCCGATGATGCGGAGTACTGCGGGGAGGATCACGTAGCGGACAATCTGAAGGGGTCTTGCTCCCTCCAGCCGGGCGACCTCGAAATGCTCCTCGGGAATGCTTTGCAGCCCCGCGAGGATCGCGAGCGCGAACAACGGAAAGCCGAACCACAGATTGACGAGGATGGCGGACGACATTGCCGTGAATCCCTGGCTCAGCCACGGGATCGGGATCTCAATCAATCCGAGGCCGATGAGCGTGAAGTTCAGGATGCCGTAGAGGGAGTTGAGTATCCACTTCCAGACCAGCGCGACCGCCACGGGCGGAAAGGCGTAGGGAACGATCATTGCGAGCCGGAAGAATATCCGTCCGCGGAGCGGCAGGTTCAGGAGCAGCGCCACGGCAAATCCGACTGCCAGCTGCAGCGAAACCGACGCCGCCGTGAACACGACGGTTCGGCCGAACGCGGCGTAGAAGTCGCCGTCCCCGAGGGTGAAGGCGAAATTGTCGAGGCCGATATACCGGATGCTCCGGAACACCAGGTGCTTGTTGGTGAGGCTCAGATAGATGTTGGAGATGACCGGATAGGTCAGAACGATGACAATCAGGCCAACGCCGGGAACGAGGAAAAGGGCCGCGAGATGGCGGTCCATGAACCGCCGCAGCTTCAATTTCCATGCCACGGCAGGACGCCCCGGCCCATTGGCGGCTGCCGCGTCCGTCATTCGTTTCAGGTGCCTGCCCTGCAGGTATGCCGGGAAGCGGGCGGTCTCCGGCCCGCTTCCCGGCAGGGATGACGCTCTGCGCGCTAGCGGTTGGCCGTGCGGTCGATCAAGGTCTGGATCTCGTCATGCGCATCTGCGACGGCGGCTTCGACATCGGCACCGTTGAGGATGATGTCCTGCATCATCCGCTCGATGATGCCGCTGCCGTAAACGGCGCTGACGTTCCGATTCGGACCGTGAACCACGCCGATATCCGTACCGTTCGCGACCCCCTCAAGCGTCAGCTTGGCAGCATTCGAGAAGCGTTCGATGACCGGATGGGCAAAGAATTCCGGATTGTCCGCAGCGGACTTTGTAACGGGATACATGCCCGCCGGAATGGTGTGCACGAAACGGATGTAGTTGTCATCGCGATACAGGAACGCGAGCCACTCGTCTGTGATGTCGCCGTTGTCGCTCTCGAATACCGTGACGCCGACATGGCCGATGCGCCATGGGGTCTGCGACCCGGAGGGCGGCGCGGCGAAGCCGAGTTTGTCGACCAGATCCGGAGCCTTGTCCATGGAGATGCCGATCAGGAACGCCGTGTCGAAGACCATGACGGTCTTGCCGCTGGTGAAAGTATCGAACAGGTCGTTGTGGTAGCTCAGGGTCAATTCGCCGGCCGGCGAGCCGACCTCATAGAGCTTCAGAAGGGTTCGAACCGCTTCAACATTGCCGGGCGTGTTGAACGAGGCGTTCCCGTCTGGTCCCAGAAAGGTGCCGCCATTCGCCTGCATGACCAGGAACAGATACTGCGTCGTGCCGGTATCGCCGGCATCGAGAAACTGCACCATCCCATAGCGGTCCGGCGCGCTGGTCGTGGCCTCCGCGACCGCGATCATCTCATCCCATGTATTCGGCGGCTCGACGCCGAGTTCCTCGAAGATGTCCTTGCGATAGATCAACAGGCGGGCATGGCTGTAGAACGGGAGGCTGATCAGCGTGTCGTCAACGATGTCGAAGCTGGTGAGCATCGCCTGAGAAGCGAACGCGTCGGTTCCGCCCATCATCCCGAGGACACCGTCCAGAGACCGCAACACGCCGGCCTCGTTCATGTCCATGCAGACCGAGGGCAGGCAGATGCTGACGTCAGGCAGCGTACCCCCGGCGGCCGCGGTGGTCCATTTTTCCTCGACCTTGTTCCAGGGAACGACCTCGAGATTGACCGTGTGGCCGGTCTCGGCCTTGAAGCTGGCTGCAGATTCCTCCATTGCCGCAATGCGGACGGGCTGGGTGAAGGAATGCCAAAAAGTGATTTCGCCGGCAATCGCCGTGCTTCCCAGAGCGGGTACGGATGCGGCCAGAATGGCAGCAAACATGCGTTTCATCGTTTCTATCCTCCCAATTCTTTTTCTGTGCGATGCGCGTTGCGGATATTCCCCGCTGACACGCAATCACGGGACGCTACAAGGCGCCGGAACAAGTGTCAATTCTGGAACGGCACAACGGGTTGCAACTCCGTTGCAGTAAACTCTATGGCCAAATCTCCTCCTTCAAGCGTTTCAGTGGGCGGGGCGGCGCTTGGCGTTCTCGGCTTGCCGGTATGGATCGTGTTGCCGCCTGGCTCTCCGCTGGTCGCAGCGGCGTTCACGCTCGCGGACTGGCCTGAAATCCCAAGAACCGGGAAACTCGCGGGATCGCTTGGAAAGGAAAGGCGGCCTTGGCGCTGGTGGGCCGGCACGTTGGAGCAACTGTCTGCCATATGGTTGTGGTTCCGCGAGTCCAGGGCTTCATCGCGCTGGCAGCGGGAATCTCGGCGGGTCTTGCTGCTTTCGGGGGCGCATGCAGAATGGATGGGTTGCCGCTTGCCTTGGGCGAGCGGCCTGGCTTTCAGAACTTGTCGGTTTTTCGCGGGCGGTGCGGTCCATGACCTGTATGCTGCGCTTGTTCTCCGCGCGGGCTCCGCGCTGTACCGGTCGAGATACGAAACCGGTTCCTGTCAATCGACGGCCGAGCGCGTCAATCCGGTTCGGAGTCGGCGGGGACCGGCTTCCGGCGCTCAGAGCCCAAGGCTATAGTACCGCGATCACATGATTGATGATGGAGAAAACATGGCCATCCGGGTAGCCGCGCACACGATGGGAGTACCACACATGACGATCCCCGAGGGGGTTCGGTTCATCAAGGACGCCGGCTATGACGCGATTGAACTGATTTGCCAGGACGGATACCGCTGCGGCCTGCCGGAGGATGCTTCGGATGCCGAAGTTTCCGCGACGGCGCGGATCATCGAGGACTCGGGTCTCGGGGTTTCCTGCCTTGTTCCCTACATGAAGGCGTTCAACACCCTGGACGCCGCACGCGGCGAGATGGTCATGGATTCAGCCCGCCGCTCGGTGGACATGGCTGCCGCCCTGTCCGCGAACGGCATGCGCATCCTTACCGGCGAGGAAGTGCCGGCGGCGGACTTCAGCCGGTGCTGGGCGGCGATGATTGAGCGCCTTCGCATCCTGGCCGAGTATGCGGATACGCGCGGCGTCGACCTCTGGCTCGAGAACCACATGGATATCCAGATCCATACCGCGGCCCAGCTGGCGTCGCTGGTGGCTGCCGTAGATCATCCCCGCATCGGAATCGCGTATGACCCCTGCAATCTGGTCATCATGGGGAATGTGGATGATCGCGCGGCATTCGATGTCCAGGTAGCGCATATCCGCCATGTGCATCTGGATGACGGCCGGATGAAGCCTGAGGGTGGGATCGTTTCCACACCGCTGGACGGAGGGGAAATGCCCTGGCGGAACTGGGTTCGCTGGCTCGTGGAGGCCGGATACGACGGTTACCTCACCGCTGAATACGTGTACCGCTGGACCCCGGAGGTCCTGCCTCCGCCCGAGGAGGCGCTTCCGGCGGAGGCAGTTGCCATCCGCGAAGCGGTTGCGGCGGCGGGTGGAATGCTGGCGTGTTGAAAGCCGGGCGAAGTTTCGTTGCGACCGTAGCATTCCCTCCCCGGAACCGCTGGCAGAAGGCGCAGGTTTGGTAATGAACCGCATTCTGCTGACCCATCCGGAGCGGGACCGCGGCTTCTTCTTCGGCGATGATGCGGTCCGCGAGCTGGGCAGCCTCGGGGAGGTCATCGCCAACCCGACCGAGGATCGGCTTGGGGATGCGGAAATGGTGGCGCTGGCGCCTGACTGCCGTGTGATCATCGCGGAGTGGTGGACTGGCGCCGGCGCCGGGCTCTTCGCCGGGAACCCCGACCTCCTTGCATTCGTACGGTGTGGCGTTGAGATCTGGGGCGTGGACATTGACGCGGCGACCAGGGAAGGCGTTCTCGTCGTTCGGACGAACCCGTCGCCGATCGCGGTCCCGGTTGCCGAATACACCATTGGCTTGATGATCCATCTTTCCCGGAACATTGGCTCGCTCCACCGCTCGGTTGTCGACGGGTCATTTCGGACGGCGTTCAACTTCGCGGTTACCCGCCGGGAACACGAGCGGGTCTTTCCCGGGTTTTCCCTGACCGGGGAAGTCCTGGGGATCGTTGGCATGGGGGAAGTGGGACGGGAGGTCGCACGGCTGGCCAATGCTTTCGGCATGCGCGTTCTGGCTGCAGATCCCTACTGCGAATCCCGTGTTGATGGTGTCGAATTCGTGGACCTCGATACGCTTCTCCGCAAGGCGCGCATCGTCAGCCTGCATGCCAAGCTCACGCGGGAGAACCACCACCTGATCGGCCGGGCGGAATTGCAGCGAATGCGCTCCGACTCCATTCTCGTCAACACAGCCCGAGGCGCGCTGGTCGACAACCAGGCTCTGGCCGACGCGCTGCGGGACGGCAGAATAGCCGGGGCGGGAATCGACGTGTTCGAGGACGAACCCGATTTCGGGAAAAACCCGCTGCTGGCATGCGAGAGAGCGATTCTGACTCCGCATGTAGCGGGCCTGACTGAATGGGGGATCCGCCGCCAGTCGGAGCGGTGCGTCGAGATCGTATCCGGAATTCTTGCCGGCGAAGTCCCGGGTTCGCTGGCCAACCCCGAAGTCCTTCCTCAGGCCAGGATTCACCGCTATGCCGCGGGACTCCGCTGAGACTGCCGACGGTCCTGCAATCCTGGTCGTGGGATGCGGCCTCATCGGCCAGCAATACTGCCGCTGCCTGCGCAGGATCGGCGCACGGATCGTGGCGGTTTGTGATTCCGATCCAGGTCCCCGGCTGGCCGCGGCTGCGATCCACGGCGGAGAGGAATACGCCGATCACCGTGTCGCCATCGCTTCCGCGGATCCCGACCTTGTCTGCGTTTGCACGCCAACGAAGGGGCACTACCCGATCGTGCTGGACGCGGCGGCAGCCGGCTGCCACGTGTTTCTCGAAAAGCCGATGGCAGAGTCCCTGGACCAGGCCGAGGCAATGGCAAGTGCCATGGAGAAGGCGGGAAGGTCATTGGGCTTCGGGCTGAAGATGCGCTACGAGGCGGTGTTCCGGGAGGCGCAACGCCGGATCGAAGCGGGCGAGATCGGCAGGTCCGGCGAGGTCGCGATCACCTACAACCAGAACCTCCCTCCGCCCGATCGCGCCTGGTACCTCGAGGAAGGGGTGCTGCTCGGTTCGATGCCGCATCCATTTGATCTCGCCAACTGGTGGCTCGGCCTGGAGCCCGAATGGCTGTGGGCCGAAACCGGGAACCGGCTCGGCTTTGGCGGCGATGATCGCGCACTCGTCGTCCTCGGATACGCGGACGACAAACGGGCGATACTCCAGATGGCGTACCAGGCGTCCTTCCCCGAGGTCGCGGCGCGGGACGACATGGTGTTCCAGGTGGTCGGGGAGAGCGGCTACCTGCACGGAGACCGAAGCGGCGCGCTGGTGTCCGTAACCCACGCAGGGACGAAGCGCGAGGTGATCCCGCCCGTCGATGCGTTCGAAGCCGAACTCCGCGATTTTCTCGGAGCGATTGCGGCGAACCAGCCGCCACCGGTAGATGGCGCAAGCGGCCTCCTCATCCAGAGAATGATCGATGCGGCCATGCGTTCCGCGTCAACCGGCGCCCGTGTGGAGATTGCCTGACATGACGGAAGCACCCCCTAAGCCCATCGGCGTCGGCATCATCGGCGCCACCGGATTCATCGCAACGGCCTACCGCGCAGAAATCCGCGAGGCGGCGGCAGGACGCGCCGTGGCGTTTGCCGCACGCCGGCAGGAACTTCTTGACGCGGCTGCCCGCGAGGACGGCGCGGTTCTGGCGACTACCGACTGGCGCGCGGTCATCGAGCATCCGGAAGTGGATCTGATCATTGTCGCAACACCCGATGTAGGGCATCGGGAGGCAGCGCTCGCCTGCGCCGAAGCCGGCAAGCATGTAGTTTGCGAGAAGCCGATCGGATTTGATGCCGGTGAAGCGAAGGAGATCTGGAGCGCCTATCGGAACCGCCCCGGACTGGCGCATTTCGTGCCCTTCTGGACGCGATACATGGCGATGTTTGCCCGTGCGCGCGAACTGGTTCGCGACGGCGCCGTCGGCGAGGTGCGGTCGGTCGTCTATCGCTGGCTCAATCCCCGGCCAGCGGAGACGCTGTTCACCTGGCGGGACGATCCTGCGCTCTCCGCAGGCGGGACGATCGCCGATTTGGGCTCGCACGTCTACGACATGATCCGTTGGGTTCTCGCCGAGGACGCAGTTCGCGTGTTGGCGCATTCGGCCACGATTTCGCCGCTACGACACGATATGGGAGCGGTCAATCTCACTGAGGCGCTCGCGTTTTCGGGCCCCCGGGTCGGTGCTGCATCGGTCCGCCGCAAGGTGGGAACCGCGGACTACGCGTCCGTCTCCTGGGAGACGGCAAGCGGCACGACCGGGCATCTCCTCGCTTCGCACGCCCCGCATATGCGCAGAAATCTGGCCCCGGATCTGGAATTCCACGGCACGGAAGCCTCCCTCGGCGTCCACCGGGGGACCGGAAATCTTGTGCTGGTTCGGACGGGCGAGGATGCCTCGATTGTCGAGACCCATCCGGAGGAGTTCGAGAACCGGTTCGAGCGGTTCGTGTTTCCAGCGGTTCAGTCCGTGCGGGAAGGACGGCCGAGCGGCCACCCGGACCTGGAAGACGGCTATCATGTGCAGCGTTTCACGGATGCCGCGGCGAAGGCCGCTGCAGGAGGATGCTGGGTGGAAATGGAGTGAACGACCGGAGAGCGTTGCAGATTGCCGTGAAGTTGCGCCTGCCGCTCCGCGAACTCGCCGAGGCGGCGGCCCGCCGGCAGCTCGGAACGGCGCTGGCCGCAACCGATCAGGAAGCCGATGCGATCGCCACCGACGATCTGGCCACTGCAGTCGAGGCGGCGAATGAGCGGCGCAGCGTGCTGCTGTTCGATGCGCGTCCGCAGGCGATTTCAGAAGCGGGAGCGGCCTGCGAGCGAGCCGGAACGACGTTCATGCCCGCACATCCCTGGCGGTTCCGGCCGTCGAACCTGGCAGCGGTTCAGAGTCTGCTGGACGGCGAGCTGGGTTCCCCCGGTCTGGTTCGCATCCACCGATGGGACCCGAATTCCATCAACGAAATGACCGTTGAGGCGATCCTTCCGGAGATCGATCTGATCCACTGGGTGTTCGGCGCCTCCCACCTTGCGGTACACGCAGTACGGCGGGGGCAGGAATACCTGCAGGTTCATTTCGGATTCCCGGGCGGCGGCATGGCGATTGCCGATTTCGCGTTCGGCTTTCCGGGCAGCTACCGGAGCTTCAGCATCATCGGTTCGCGGGGTGCCGCCTATGCCGACGACCACCGCAACATGAACCTGTTCTTTACGCCCGGATCCGCGCAGGCGATCCGGACCGGCCAGGGCGATATGCATCTCCTCGCGATCTTTCGGGAATTCACCGGGTCCGTGCGGGAGGGCCGGGTACCGCTGGTAACGGCGGCCGATGTGAAGAGGTCGGCAGATGCGGCGCAGTTGGCGCTGGATCTTGCCGGGAAGGGGAGACGGGCATGAGTTCCGGCCGTCCCACCTACCGCACCGCGGCGCTGAGCGTCGTGAAGCACGGGTACATTCCCACCGCGGTTGCTTCGCATCCCGATTTTGACATCGTCGTGGTTGCGGATGATGAAGATCGGCCGGACTGGACGCATCAGAGGAATGAACTGCTTGCCGCGCAGCTCGGCGTGCCGTACATCCCGGATGTCGAGCGGGCCGTTCGCGACTTCGATGTCGAAGTTGCGGTCATCAGTTCGGAGGCAGAGCGCCATTGCGACCTCGCGGTCCGTGCGGCCTTGGCAGGGGTGGATCTGATCGTTGACAAGCCGCTTTCCACGTCTCTCGCGGAGTGTGACCGGCTGCTGAAGACCGTCCGTGAGCACGGGACAAAGTCCCTCGTCTGGAGTCGCAATTTCCTTCCGACATTGCTGCAGGCAAGGGAAGTCGTCGAGCGGGGCGATCTCGGACGGATCCATGCGGCACATTGCGATTTTTATTTCTCCAAGGATGCCGGCCCCCCGATCGGGGCCAGGCTGCCGGAGCCGATCAATTGGCTCGAGCGGCAGCTCGAGGCGCATGCGGACGGCTCGGATGGCGGTGTCGGCGTTGCGCCCGTGGGCGAGTTGCAGGTCGAGGGAATCTATCCGCTCGCCTATATGCGCATGCTGATTGGGGCCCGGGTGGAGCGCGTCTTCGCGCGCACAAGCGCGCATTTCCACCAGGCGAATGTCGACAATCATGTGGAGGATCTGGCGACGGTTTCGCTCGAGATGGAGGGAGGGATTCTCGGCTCGCTCTGCATCGGCAGGATCGGTGCCGCCAGCCATCCCGATATCGGCGAGATCAAGCTCCATCTCCTGGGGAGCAGGGGCGGGCTGGTTGTCTCCGAGGCGCGGCCGGAAATCGAGGTCTACTACCGGGATCAGGATCCGAAGGAGTTCAAGCACCGGCGCGTCGCGGACGACAACGATTACCTGCTGGTAGAGAACTTTGCCCAGGTGCTCGATGGCAAGGCCGAACCCATTCTTGATGTCTTCGGGGCGCGCGAGATTTGCGCAGTCGTCACGGCTGCCCTGGAATCAGGCAGGATTGGCCGGTCCGTCAATGTGGCGCCGCCTGTCTGAGCGCCCCGACCTGGCCTTGCGCCCTCCAATGGGAGACCACCGCACATCGCAAATCCGTCGAATTGCCTGCGCCCGCCCACGAGTCGAGACTCTGCTTGACGACGCAGTTGCGTAACCAGGCTTGCGCCTCGATGTTCGGCCGATGGGTCAAGCATTCTGTGAACTCCCCGATCCATGGAACCGATGCCAGTTGGCAGATGTCACGGAACGGATCCTGACCCGGTCTTCACTCTACTTCCCGTCCGCTCCGCAGAGGAAACGGCTCCGGCTCCACCCGGAACACCTCCCGGTGCTCCGGGTGCGCCACCACAGCCGACAGGCTCTCGTGGTATCCCTCCGTGCTCCCGACACGACGTTTCTCCTCGCAGCAATTCGCACGGAGCAATTCGCGCGGTGCGACTTCGTCAACGTGAACGTCCTCGTGCCATCAGCTCCGCATGCGCTCGCCCCGCGGATCGAGTACCGGGTCGCCGACGAGCCTCGCCGGGCGCTTCTCGCCCAGGATCTCGATCGCGAACTCCGCACCCTCGGCGATCATGTCTACCGGCACCAAGCCGAGCGCGATGCTCTTCGCGCTGTAATGGGCGTACCCGCCCGAGGTGACGAATCCGACGACGTTGTCGCCGGCAAAGATCGGCTCGTCTGCCCATACGTCCGCGTCGCGCGCATCTACCACGAAGGTGCAGAGCCGACGCCCCGGCGGTGCATCACGCTCGCGCATCGCGGCGTCTCGGCCGATGAAATCGTTCTTGCGCAGGTCGACGAACCGGTCGAGGCCCGACTCGGCCGGGGTGTATTCCGGCCGGTACTCACGCATCCACGCGCCGAACGACTTCTCGAGCCGGAGCGACATCATCGCCCCCATGCCGAACGGCTTCATCCCGTGAGCCTCCCCGGCCGCGGCCAGCGCCTGCCAGAGCGCAATCTGGTGACCGGAGTCGACGTAGATCTCGTAGCCGAGGTCGCCGGTGTAGCTGATGCGGCATACCAGCGCCGGGACCAGCCCCACCTCCAGCTCGCGCGCATCAAAGAAACGCAACGACCGGTTCGAGATGTCGGCGGGGGTCACCGCCGCGAGCACGTCGCGGGCCCGAGGCCCCGCGATCTGGAACCCGATGCGTTCCAGCGAGACGTTGCGCACGGACACCCCGTGCGGCGGGAGGTGGGCCTCGAACCAACGCGTGTGAAACGCCTGCGCGGCGTAGGACGCGGTGAGCTGGAACCGCTCGGCGTCCAGCCGCGCCACCGTGAAGTCGCCGATCAGCCTGCCTTTCGGGCTCAGCATCGGCGTGAGCACGATCCGTCCCTCGCCCGGCATGCGGTTCGCCATCAGGCGGGAGAGCCACGCCTCGGCGTCCGGCCCTTCGACCAGGTACTTGCCGAAGTTGTGAATCTCGTTGATGCCTGCCGCCTCACGCACCGCGCGGCACTCCGCCCCGACCGGCCCGAAGGCGTTCGAGCGTCGGAAGCTCGGCTGCTCGAACGCGGGCTCGCCCTCGGGCGCGAACCAGTTGACGTGCTCGAGCCCGTAGCCGGCCCCAAACACCGCGTTCCGCCCCGCCCACACTCCGTAGGCAGGGGTTGTCACCAGTCCCCGTCCCGCGGGCAGCTCCTCGTTCGGATAGGAGACGGCGAACCGGCGCTGGTAGTTCTCTCGTACCTTGGCCCGCGTGTACGGCCGGGTGCACCAGTCGCCGAAGCGGGCGACGTCCATCGCGAAGATGTCGCGCGACGGCTCGCCCTCGACCATCCACTCCGCGAGCGCAAGCCCCACCCCGCCGCCCTGGCTGAACCCCGCCATCACCGCGCACGCCGCCCAGTAGTTGACGAGGCCGGGCACCGGGCCGACCAGGGGGTTGCCGTCCGGAGCGAAGGTGAACGGGCCGCTGATGACGCGCTTTACCCCGGCGGTGCGGAGGATGGGATACCGTTCGTACGCGACGTCGAGCTTGTCGCTGATGCGGTCGATGTTCTCGGGAAGCAGCTCGTGGCCGAAGTCATCCGGCGTCCCGTCCACCGCCCACAACTCGCAGCGCTGTTCGTACATGCCGATGACGAGGCCGAGGCCCTCTTGGCGCAGGTAGCTCTCTCCGGCCGGATCCATGCAGTGCGGAAGCTCCTCGTCGCGCTCGTAAACCTCGGGAAGATCATCGGTGACCAGGTACTGGTGCTCCATCGGGTGGCACGGCAGGTACACGCCCGCCATCTCCCCTACCTCCCGTGCCCACAGACCCGCCGCGTTGACGACGTGCTCGGCGTTCACGGTGCCCGCGACCGTTACCACGTCCCAGCTCCCGTCGGGCTGCGGGCGAAGCTCGCGCACAGGGTTGTGCTGCACGATCTCCGCGCCCTGCATGCGCGCCCCCTTCGCGTACGCCTGGGTCGTGCCCGAGGGATCGAGGTGGCCGTCAAGGGGGTCGTAGAGCGCCCCGAGCAGACCATTGGTGTTGGTGATCGGCGAGAGACGCGCGATATCCTCCGGCCCCACGATCTCGGTCTCGAGGCCCATGTAGCGGTGCTTGGCCCGCTCCGCCATGAGGAAGTCGAGGCGGTCAGCATCCGCAGCGAGCGTGAGGCCGCCGACGTGGTGCAGCCCGCAGACCTGGCCGGTGAGTTCCTCCAGCTCGCGGTAGAGCCGGATGGTGTAGCCCTGCAGCGCGGCCATGTTGGTGTCCGCGTTCAGGGTGTGGAAGCCGCCGGCGGCGTGCCAGGTCGAGCCCGAGGTGAGCTCGGAACGCTCGATAAGCATCACGTCGCTCCAGCCGAGCCGGGTCAGGTGGTAGAGCACGCTGCACCCGACCACCCCGCCGCCGATCACCGCGACACGCACGTGGGACCGCATGGCCGGACACATCCTAGGTGCGCTCGGCGATCGCAGGATCGCGGTCGTACGCCTTGCGTGCGAAGGGCAGCGGCCCGCGGTACTCCTGGTCCTCGCCGCGGGCGACGGCCTGCTCGAACGACGGAAATTCCGCGATCGCGAGACTTGCCCAGGTGTTGTCGCGCGCTTCGAGCCGCCCGACCCCGTTGAGGATCAGGGCGCTGAACGGCCCCGCAACCGGCTTCCACCGCCTCGCGTTCTCCTTGTCCGCGACCGGGTACCTGATTTCGCCGCCCTTCTCTATCCGGCAGCCCACCATCGTGTTTCTCCCGCCTGATCTTGGTCCGGCCGCCAAGCCTTGGCGTGACCGGGTGCATGAAGCATAAACGATCTCGAGCCACGTTCACGCCGTCGCGATGATTCCGACCGCGGCCTGCACTCCAGGCGCCCCGAAATCGGCGACGGGGGCGCCGGTCGAAGCGCCGGCATCCCTGCACCGCGACCGGCTCTGCCGCGTGGATGCATGCCTTCTCGAAGCATGCGAAGTCCTCTTGCTCGAGTGCGAGCGACACATAGGCCTTGCCCGGGGGGCTTGAAGATGCCGTTCTCCAGGCGCACGCGGTTGTAGCGCGTCCAGCGCTCCATTTCCGAGCCGACGAAATCGCGATAATTGCGGACCTCGCCCCCGGTAAACACGACCTCGAAGAGTGACGGATGCCCGACGATGCGATGGGCCACGCCACGCTCCGCAGGCGTCCTCCCCCAATGTCCATCAGCCGTTCGCCATTTGCGCGGAGACGTTCGTACTGGCCGGGCCGGCGCCCGATCTCCATGCTCTTCAGTCCCGCCGCCGCCGCAACCGGGTTGCCCGAGAGGGTGCCGATCTGCATCAGCCAGCGATCCGGTCCCACCGCATCCTTGTCGAAATGCGCCAGGATGTCCGCTCGACCAGCCACGGCGGCAAGGGGAAAACTGCCCCCGATCACCTTGGCGAGCGAACAGAGATCGGGGATCACGCCATACGCTTCCAGCGCTCCGCCATAGGCCAGGCGAAAAACGGTCACCACCTCGTCGAAGATGAGCAAGATGCCGTGCCGATCCGCTTCCGTACGCAGCAGCGCCAGGAACCCGGGCTCGGGCGGGATGATCCGCTGCAGCGGCTCCACGATGATTGCGGCGACTTGCCTGCCCGTTTCCGCGAGAAGCGAACGGATGTAGTCCGGATCGCTGGAGCGAGCGATCAATTTCGAAACTCTCTACAAAGACCCTGTTACCATCGCGAAGAATCGCCGCTGTTGGAAGATCGCGAACGGTATCTACGCGCCGTGGTTGCCTCGGGTGTTGTCGGAGACATCGCGCGCCGGGTCGCGCGCACCCAGCTTGCCCTCATGGAACTGCTGAACCTGCCCGATGCGGACATTCCTGTCCGTTTGGCGACAGTGGAGACGGCTGTTCAGACGTGGTGCTGGAACGTTCCCGAGGTTTCTGCCGCGGATTTTCGGCGCTATGCCTTTCGCTGGCTGCGTTTCCTTGGCTGGCTGGATGAGCCGGTTCTGGATGCCCATCCGCACTCCCGACAGGTGGCGGCCTTCGCGACCTGGACGCGGGACGATTGGGGGCTGTCTGAAGCGACCCCCAGCAACTGCTGTTGCGAGAGCGACCGTTTCTTTGCCCGGGCGGCACGCAGGAACCTGATGCTCGCCGACATCACGATCGGTGACGTTGACGAATACCTTGCCGCGCGGATTCCCGATGGAGGCCTTCGCCGAACGTCCGCGCGCCGCGGCCGGGTGTCTCCGGAGCTTTTTCCGTTTCGCCGAAACGCGGAACTGGTGCCGGTCGGGCATCGCCGGGTGCATCTTGCCGCCGCTGGTCTATCCCGACCGACCGGTTCCCAAGGGGTTCGATCGGGACGAAATCGAGAAGCTGCTCGCCACGACCAATGGTTCGACCTCGGCGGACTTCCGCGACCGCGCGGTGCTGGTGATCCTAGCAACTTGCGAGCTCAGGGCCGGCGAGGTTGGCGCTCTGCGCGTCTATGATATCGACTGGGAGCGGGACATGCTGCGCGTCTTCCGTTCCAAGACCGGCAGAACCGACCTTATTCCGGCTGACCCCTTCCGTCGGCAACGCGTTAATGGACTATCTTCTCAAGGTGCGCCCGGATGCGGGACCGGAGCGGGCGTTGTTCCTGACCCTGCAGGCCCCGTTCAGGCCGCTGAAGAGTAGCGCGATAGGGATGATCGTTCGCAGCCGCGCGAACCGTCTTGGCATCACCGAGAAGCGCCAGGGCGCCCACGCACTTCGTCATGCGGCAGCACAGCGGCTGGTCGACGAGGGATGCGGACTGAAGACCGCCGACGATTTCCTCGGCCATTCCAGCCCGAGCGCGACAGCCACAAGGCTCGATCTCGCCGCTCTTCGCCCCGTCGCCGACATCTACCTGAAGGAGTTGCTCGATGACACTGCGTGAAGCCGTCGACCGCTATGTTGCGTGGTAGCGCGGCCATGGCGCGAAGTTCCGGTCAAGTTCGCAAACCTTGGATTCGTTTTGCCGCCAGATTGGAGAAATCAGCCTTGCCGACAAGCAGGTGGTCTCGATTGAGAACCTCTACAAGCACCCGGGCGTCTTCGAGCCCCTGACGCGGGACCAGCTGTTCGTGGCCACGCCCGGGACCAGCAATCCGGACTGGAAGTTATTGCGATTCGAGCGGCTTCCCCGACCCATCTGGCCGCTGGACCCGGACGCGCTCGGTCTCGACGCCGAGTAGTCGTTTGCCTTCAGCGAGTTGGGGCCCGGAGGCCGGGGTATCCCGCGTCTTGGGTTTGCCACCGAGACGGCCGTGGGTACGGGTAGTGGGCAATTCTTGCGTTGGTGTTTCGTTCGGACGGCCGCACGCTCTCAAGATCAGGAAGCGCATCCGCGCCGTGGATTTAGGGGCGCTCGCGAGGGATCAGACCCGGCCGGTTGCCTGACCATCGCCGAAAAGGCTCGATCCCCGTTCGTCGATGATCTGCTTGCCCTTGCGAACCGAAAAGATCACAGCTTCCTCCCACGAGGCGCAGGTGTCAGCGCGCCTGAAGGCGCGCTCCTGGCCGGCATCTTCGGATTCCTTGCTGATGACGCCGGCGACCCGCCACTGCTGTCCTTCGCGCTCCGGCGCCGGATGGATGGCGAGGCCCTTGTAGGCCACGGCCTCGCCGCGCTTGGCGGCCGGTGTTTCTCCGTCGTCAGATTGGCCACTGAGGCCCTTGAGAAATCGAGAGACGAAAGATGTCATGGTTCGGATCCAGATTTTCCCGGAAGTCTAGGCAATCGGCCGGCCCCGGTAAAGTCCGCGGCGTCAGCCTGACCCCGGACGACAGGATTCCTGAACCGAGGGCAGCGGGTGCCGGAAACCTGGTTCTTGGTGGTCTCGGCGGAATCCGCAAACCGGGTGGAACGAGCCGTCAGGACGAGAGGTCGGAGCAGGGCACGGCCTCGCGCATTGTACAAATCAAGAGATTCCCATTGGAGGCGAAGTATGGTTCCTTCGCCTCCCTCGTCGCCGGATGGCCCAGGAGGACTCGGCAGTTCATTCCTGGCGGGGGCAAGACTGGTCTTGCGGGATCTGGGGAGACATGTGGCAACAGACATGCCCTTGGCGTCAGTTCACGAGGAATCTCGTCGGTCGGCGGGTGCGATTGCTGAACTCCCGGGAGCTTGCGGGTCCGATTGGGCGAAGGAATGGAACTCGGCTCATGGAACGGCGACGCTGTCGGGATGGAAGCTCGCCTTGCAATCGCCGTTCATGCTTGATGAGTTCTCCGATGATCCTGTCGAGCAGCTGCGGTGTTCCGTTGTCGTCGGAGTTCGCGCCCGCGAGATACGCCCGGTCCAGATTGGTCGCAATCCAGACCGTTACGTGCCAAGAGGTGTTGCTCCCGCTATGGGTGAGCACATCCCCCGAGGCCCAGTCGCGCTGAAGCAGGATCCAGCCGGCTGCGTAATTGCCCAAATGTGGCGTCGCGAGATCGTCGAGGCGGTCTCGGACCAGAATTTCTGGTTTGGCTCCCGGGAGCTAGCGCGCAAGGAATTCGGCATAGTCCGAATTGGACAGGTGCACCGTTCCCGCGGGACCCAGCGCAGTCGCATTGTCACGCTGGCTTGGCCTCCAGGTCCCGTCATGTCCGCGGCTGTGCCCCCAGGGTTGATCGACCGTGCGCCCTGTGCCGGGCCACTCCAATCCCGCCGATCTCATCCCGAGCGGAACGAAGACGCGCTCGATCATCAGTTCTTCCCATGGTATTCCGGTCATTCGCTCCGCCATTGCGCCTGCCACCATGTAGGACAGGTTCGAATACTGGAACGTCCCGGGGGCAACCTCTGGACGTCTCTCCATGTTCGTCCGCAGGATCCAGTAGCGCCGCTGCTCGATCTTTTGGTTCCGGAAGGCCCACCAATCGGTGGCATTGGGAGCAAGACCGCCTTGCATCCGGAGCAGGCGGTCCAGACTCACCGACTCGTAGCCTGGGATGAAGACGGCATCGGATCGGTGGTCTGCGCCGAGGATGCGCTGTCGGAAGCAGGCATCGGGGATTGCTGGATCGAGGCTGCGGTGCCGGGAGAGGTGTTCCAGTACGGCGGGCCAGAAGGCGGGCTTGAGGAGTTGCTGGAACGGCTCGCCGTCGGGGGGGGGGGGCGGCGCGATGCTGGCGAGGATCTCGAGTGCCTCCGGGAAGCGGCATCCCCTGGCGTGGAGGCCAGATGCGCCCACCCTGAACAATCCGATCCATGCCGGCAAGCCGGATACAACTCGATAAGTGAGTCCAGACCCCGAGTTCAGTCCCCCAGACACGGCCGCAAAACGACCGCAACCCGGCGCCGTAAACTCCCGAAATCAACCCCGCTCGAAATACACCCGTACATCCCAGTGGGGCGGAGCAAGTCGCTTACGCAGCTTCTGCAGACCGAAAACAGGAATCCGGCGGCCCAGGCTGAGCAGGCTGTCGCGCCCGGCAATTCTTGATCCCGGCTCCGACGTTGACCGCCGCCTGAAGACGACCTATTGCACGATCTGAGTGCCCAAGAACTGCAGGCCAATCTGGCTTCCGGATCCATCCCTCCATATCGCGCGCAGATTTCCGTTCTTGCTCAACGCAAGATTTCCCCGCCGAGCGTTCGGCTGGAGACATGCGAAGCGCCAGAAGTCGCGTTCCGAGGCATTGTTCAGGCTGTAGCCGTCCTCCGCAGCGTGTCCGCGGAGCCCCTCAAACACTGCGCTCTGGGGAAGCCGTGCGGGCAATGCGCCGGCTCTCCGCCGCAAGCCGGATCAGGGCCGCGGGGGTTACCCCGTCGATGCGCCCGGCTTCGCCGAGGGTTGTCGGCCGAACGGCCTCCAACTTCTCACGGATCTCCGCGGACAACCCGGCGATTTCCTCGTATCGGATTGATTCCGGAAGACGTTCCCGCTCTTGCCTCCGGACTCCGGCGATCTCCTGCTCCTGCCGCTCCAGGTAATTGGAGTACAGGGAATCGTTGACCAGCGCCTGCCAGGCGATGTCCGAACATTCCGACAGCTCCGGCCAGATCGCCTCCATGCTGCAGCGGGATACTTCCTTCATGGAAATCAGTTCCGCGGCGGTTCGGGGCCTTCCGTCCGCCGAAACCCGTATGCCCTCCCGGATCACGGTGGCGCAGGGGGCACGAAGATCTTCGAGCCGGTCCCGCGCCCGGGAAAGCTCCTCCATCTTGACTTCAAATGCCGCCCGTCGCCGCGCGCCCACCAGCCCGGCCGCGATCCCGGCCGGGGTCAGACGCTGGTCCGCATTGTCGGCCCGGAGCCGGAGCCGGTATTCCGCGCGGGAAGTGAACATCCGGTAGGGCTCGGTGACCCCCCTGGTGATGAGGTCGTCGATCAGGACGCCGATGTAGCCGTTGGCTCTCGAGATCGTGAATGGCTCGCCGCCAAGCGCCCTCCGCGCGGCGTTGGCGCCCGCCACGAGGCCCTGCGCTGCGGCTTCCTCGTATCCGGTGGTACCATTGATCTGCCCTGCCAGGAACAGGCCGGGCAGGGGCCTCGCCTCGAGGGTCGGGCCAAGGTTCCGGGGATCCGCGAAGTCGTACTCCACCGCATAGCCCGGGCGCAGGATTCTGGCGCGGGACAGGCCGGGAATGGAATGCAGGAACGCCTCCTGCGCCGCGGCGCCGAGGGAAGTGGAGATGCCGTTCGGATAGACGGTATGATCTTCAAGGCCTTCCGGCTCCAGAAAGATCTGGTGGGAATCGCGGTCCGCGAACCGCACGACCTTGTCCTCGATGGACGGGCAGTAGCGTGGGCCGACGCCGGAAATATGCCCGCCATACAGCGCAGAATCCGAGAGATTGTGGCGGATGATGGCGTGGGTTTCCTCGGTGGTGGCCGTGAGGTGGCAGCAGATCTGGCGCGCTTCCGGCGCGCTCGAAAGGAACGAGAACATCTCCGGCTCCGCGTCTCCCGGCTGCTCCTGGAGTACGCTCCAATCGATGGTCCGACCGTCAAGCCTCGGCGGCGTCCCGGTCTTGAGGCGGCCCTGGACGAGGCCGAGATCCGTCATTCGCTCTGCAAGCCGGTTGGCCGCGGCATCACCCGCGCGCCCGCCCTCGCGAATCTGGCTGCCGATGAACATCCGGCCCCGGAGGAAGGTTCCGGTTGTCAGCACCACTGCCGGGGCGCCAATGACACTCCCGTCGGCAAGGCATACGCCGTCGACGATGTCCTGGTTGACCGCGAGGTCGATGGCTTCGCTCTCGACCACTTCGATATTCCCTGCGGCGGCGATCTCCTCCTGCATGCGGAGACGGTAGAGGGCGCGGTCGCACTGACAGCGGGGCCCGCGCACCGCCGGACCCCGGGATCGGTTCAGGAGCCGGAACTGGATTCCGGCCCGGTCCGCAACGCGCCCCATCACACCGTCGAGGGCGTCGATTTCCCGCGCCAGGTGTCCCTTGCCGATGCCGCCGATCGCTGGATTGCAGGACATTTCTCCGATGCGGTCCCGCCGATGGGTGAGAAGCACCGTGCGCGCTCCAAGCCGATGCGCGGCGTGCGCAGCTTCCGAACCCGCATGACCTCCGCCAATCACGATTACATCCACTCTCCGCGGTGAAGGACGCTCGGGCATGGCTGTCGATCTCTGGCTGTGTAGCGGTCAGGCGGGTTTGGGGGAGGAGTATGCGCGTGTCCTAACCACCCCTCCGACCGTCGAGTCTATCCCGGGCGGACTCCCTCCGCCATGTGACCCGGCTCTGGGTCCATCGGTTTGGCGGGCCGCCGCCGGACGGCAGGATGGCCGCTATTTGCCGAGGCAGAATCGGGAAAATACGAGGTCAAGCACCTCCTCCGCATCGAGTCGCCCTGCGAAACGCTCCAGTTCGCGAATGGCCAGGCGCAAGTGCTCCGCCAGGAGTTCGGGCGCCTCGAAGCGGTCGAGGTGGTGTTCCGCATTTGCCAGTTCCGCCGCGCAGGCCTCCAGCAGCCGCCGTTTCCGCTCGTTGGAGGCGGTCGGCGAGGCGATGCCCTCGATCCAGGCGAGCCGCCCGGTAATTGCGCCGACGAGCTCCCGGAGGCCGGCGCCGGTTTTCGCCGAGAGAAGCAGCGCGGAGGAGGACGGCGCCCTCTGGAAACCGAGATCGCTCTTGTTGAGGACTTCGATGTCGCCCTCTTTCCAGAGCGGATGGCTTCTTGCTGGCGGCCCGTAGATGTCCGGGGACGAGACGTGCACCCGTAGCTCCGCGAGCGCCGCGCGATGCTCCGCCCGCTCTACCCCGAGGGCTTCCACTACCCCCTCCGCCTCGCGCAGGCCCGCCGTGTCGAGCACGGTGACCGGAAGCCCGGCGATCTCGAGATGTGCCTCGAGCACATCGCGTGTCGTGCCCGGCTCCGGTGTCGAGATCGCGATTTCCCGTCCGACCAGCGCGTTCACCAGCAGCGACTTCCCGACATTGGGCGGGCCGATAACGGCGATGTCGATGCCGCTTCGGAGTCGTTCCGCGGCGCCGCTTCCCCGAAGCTCCTGCCTGATTTCTCGCTGAAGGACGGGAAGTTCATTCCCCAGAAGGCGCTGGACGGATTTCGCAACATTCTGGCCTTCCGGCGCGTCGTCGCCGATGTCTTCGGGAAAGTCGACCAGCGCTTCTACCGGTGCGAGGCAATTGACAAGCCTGGAGCGCCAGGCCGTGATCCGGTCGGAGGCCTCGCCGCGCACGGCGCGAAGCGCGAGCCGCCGCTGTGACTCCGTTTCGGCGTCAATGAGGTCCGCAAGTCCCTCGATCTGGGCGAGATCGAGTTTCCCGTTCTCGAAAGCCCGCCGCGTGAACTCACCGGCTTCCGCGGCGCGAAGGCCGGGCAGCCGGCCCAGCGATGCCAGAAGCCGTCTTGCGACAGCCGGACTGCCATGCGCCTGAAGCTCGGCAGTGTCCTCGCCCGTATAGCTCGCCGGTCCCGCGAATCGGATTACCAGCGCATCGTCGATGGGATCGCCGCTTTCCGGATCCCGCAGGCGCCGGAGGCACGCCGCTCCGGGTTCGGGCAGGGGGTCGCCGGCGAGTGCCCTCAACGCGTGGTCTGCATCCGGACCGGATATCCGGAATACCGCAACCCCGCATCTTCCCGGGCCGCTCGAAAGGGCGAAAATGGTTGGGTTCCGAGTCGACACCCGAATGCCTCCAAGTCACGGAATTCTATCCCGACTGTACCGGATCATGATGCGGATGCGCCGGTCTGCCGGGGGCTGCGGCTGCTTCTTCCGGAATCTGTTCGATTCGGCCCGGGTACGTGCGTAAGACTCTCGCGGCGCTCTGTTGGCTCGGCGGCAGGGGCCAGGGATCCTCGTTCACGAGCGGGTTTGGACTTGCGGTCGCAAGGCGTTGCGAACCGCCACGGCAGTGTTCCGGATGAATCGCTTCACGCCGTCGCAACCCGCGCTTGGGGAATGGATCGGGCCAAAGCAGCGCTGGCGATGATCGCCGCAGATTTGCCGGGTCAAACCCCGATTTCGGTGGCACGACCCAGGATGTCCACTCCCAGCTGGTTCCAGAAGTGCAGAAGATCGATGAAGACCCAATTTTCGGTCAGCTTTTCGCCCTCGCGCCGGTATATGTCGATCACCCGCATGTCGCCCGGCTTTCCGGTTCCGGGCATGCCCATGAACCCGCCTGACGGAACCAGCGTGAGATTGGGCCAACCGAAGAAACCGCCGAAACAGCCTTCGGCCAGACGGCAGACATGACCGTTGAAAACCCGATTCCTGAAACCCGCGCGGAACGGTCCGGAATGTTGCTCCGCATAGCGCTCAATCGTGTAGGTGGCGCCGATCCCGGCAGGCCCCCACCAGATCATGTCCTCGTTCCAACTGCGCCTGAGCTCGTCCACCAACGGTTCTTCGCGACCTCCGGTCCAGTTCCTGATGTCGTGGATCATGTGGTCGATCGCGGCCAGCGTCGCCTTTCCCTCTGCCGGATCCTGCGGATCGAACATGAGCCCTGCATGGGTCATCGGACCAGGCTGCACCATGTGCGCACCGGTCTGTGGCGGGAGTGGATTCTGGCCCGCCTGTACCATCAGGTGCGGAATGTCGAAGAACATCGCAGCCTCGGCGATGGTTCCCTCCTCGACGCGATTGAATTCGCAATAGCGCAGAAACGTCATCTTCCGCGTTGGGCGGATTCCGAGCCAAGGGGCATCCAGCAGGCCCATCAGGTGTCCCATCGAGACGACCCAGACGCTCTCGAACCCATCGATCTCGTTGCGACCCGCCATGAAGATATCCTGTCGGCGCTGCATATTGGCGAGGCTTGCCTTGAGCGGCAGCCAGAACATCTCGGCAACCGCCGCGCCGCCATTCAACTCGTTGAACGGGTGGTAGCCCCGCCAGATAAGACCGGGGATCGTGTAGCGAGCCATCACCTCGGCAACCGCCTCGCTCCTTGCCGCATCCAACTGCGCGTAATAGGCCCGCACCAGATCCTTGGCGCCTTGCAGTTCGACGCTCATTCGAAGCCTCCGATGTGCAGCAGGATCTGCTTCCAGATCGCAACTTCGTCGAACCCGGTGAATTCGCCCGAATCCTGCAGGGTCCGAAGACGATTCGGGTGAATCCCATGATATAGACCTCCAATCCGGTGGGCGCGTAAAACGCCACTGAGGGCGCACTCTTTCCCGGAGAGACCGTCTTGCCGTAGCGCGGCACCCCGACCAGCGATCCTCGCCTCCGGTCCGGTGGTCGACGCTGGAGGTCGGTGAGGGGAACGACGATTCAAGGCCGATTCTGCGTTTCTGCGCCGGACCCCGTGACTGTCCCGTCGTCCGGCCGAAAGGGCCTGGATCGCAAGTCCGGTTTTGGCGGCGCCGGATCGCGGAGGCCTTCTCGCCGCACGATCCGATGGAGAGCATCGGCGAGAGCCTGTCACGCTCATTGCCATGTCCCGGGCCCCGGCATGGTCCCAGGTGATCCTGTTTCGGGGCAACGGGGGCTTCGCCCCATAAGCGCTAACTTGTTTTCCCGTGCCCGGCGCAGCTGGTATTGTTTGCCCGTTGTGTTCCGGCAATTGAGAGGGCAAGTCGCATGGAGGAGGACTGGGAGCTTCTGCTCACGTTCTTCCCGGACGGCTGGGAAGATCTTGCAATGGAGTGCGGATCTCTGAAAGGGCTCAGCAAGGACAAATCTGCCGACAGCCTGCTTCGGGTTCTGTTGCTGCATCTGGGCTGTGGCCATTCGCTTCGCGAGACTGTGGTTCGCGCCCGGCAGGCAGGCTTGGCGGACCTTTCGGATGTTGCGTTGATGAAGCGGTTGAGGAAGTCGCGGCCGTGGCTTCATGCGTTGTGCGTTTCGCTGATGCGGGAGCAGGGCATTTCTCCGGCTGCCGACGAATGCGTTCAGATGAGGGTGTTTGATGCGACGACGGTGAAGGAGCCTGGAACAACCGGCTCGCTGTGGCGCCTCCACTACAGTGTCCGCCTTCCGTCGCCTGCTTGCGACCATTTCAAGCTCACGGAAACGAAGGGCCCGGGGACGGGCGAGTCCTTTGAGCAGTTTCCGCTCTTCGCAGGCGATCTTGTGGTTGCGGGTCGAGGGTACTCCACGGCCGCGGGGCTTTTCCATGTTGTGTCGGCCGGCGCCCACGCAACGGTTCGAGTCAACACAGCCTCCCTGGTCTTCACGCGGCCGGACGGCGGACGGTTCGACCTCCTTGCCGCGGTGTCCTCCCTGGAGCACGCAGGCGTGCCCCGCTCCTGGAAGGGAAATCCCCTTGGGCCTTGAAGGATCCCCAGAGCGTTCAGAGGAAGGGAAAGGCGGCGGGGACCAGCCAATGAACCGCAGCGCCGGCCGACAGGATGGAGTGGCTGCACTCCGCCCCTTGCTCACAAGTCGTGTCAGAGCGCAGCCTCTGATTCAACCTGCTGCTGCGTTCCATCCTGATGAGTTTCTTGTAGGCCTGCGCGTTGACCGTGAGGCGTGAATATCCCTCCCAGACCTTCTCGTGGCCCGGCCAGGGATCGTTCTTGCGGTCGAGATAACCGCCGAATATGGCCATGGTAAGCACCGCCAGCCCGAAATTGTCCCGGGCGGGCAGCATTCGGTCGCCGGCGAAGTCCGCGAGCGCCCTGATCTCGATGCCCGAGAACAGGATGTCCGCCGGAGGTTCCGGCGTCTCGCGGCCCATCCTCGTCATCGCTGTAAGCAACCGGTGCTCGCGCAAGGCCACGTCCCAGCCGATCTACTGGTCTCGCGCCGCCACCAGCGTCAGCGCTGAGGCCGCAACAACACCAATCACTCGGAAGGCCGTGATCCAGGACAATCACAGAGCGAAGCGGCGCTCGCGCATGCCGCGCCGCCCCGCGAGGATTCTCCCGTGCCATCGGCTCGCTCCAAGAGCAATCGTTTTCGGTTCCGTCTCCGCCAACCAACATGGATCTCCACGACACCCGATCACACAACACCCGATCACACAACACGCAGGCCACACGCGAACCGCGCGGCGCCCGGACCAGCCAGGCATTCATATCCGGAGGTGCGAAACCGAACTGGTCAGCATTGGAATTTCTTGTCGAGATTGGCCGGGTGCCCGCGGCCGGGCAAAGTCGGGAACCTGCGATGCGGCAGCAGATCTCCGCAGGTATCTACAGGCCGCTTCGGGCGAGCCCATCGCGGCGCTCGAAGTCATCGGAGAAATGAAAGGGAAATTGCTGGCAAAGCCAGGGAGGCCATGTGGATGGACGGCATGACCGGTAGGATCGGGCGCGGCAGGAACGGTGGCGGGGAACTGGACAGCGCTGCAGCGCTGGCTAAGGGTCGCGGAACGCCGGCGCTGAACCGCAGTCGGACCAAGAGGTCTATCCTGGCCTGGACGGACTGGAACGCTTCCGGTAAAGGCGCGGCTTCGATTGGCCGTAGAGAAGCACGCATCGGGCACCAGGGTCGCTGGCGCCGACACGCCGCGAAACCAGTCGGTTCGGCCCGCAGGTGGACTTCCGGCGGTGGGGATGAGCGCGGCGAACGGAGTCCCAGAGACTCTACGGTTCGTTATACAACGAAACGGTTGACAACGATCTCGTTGTATATATATTGATACACGCTGGAGTGGGGTGTGCGCCTGATGAAGTCTTCGACCGGTCGCTGGGTATGCGGCGAAAATTTCTTTGATCGCGAAGCGGAGCTGGAAGTGCTTGCGGCCCGGGTTGGCGAAGGGAACCATGTTCTCCTGAGCGGACAGCGGCGCATGGGCAAGACCAGCATCCTCCAGGAACTTGGGCGCCGGCTGGAGGACGAGGGCTGGATTTTCCTTTTCGCCGATGTCGAAGGCGCGTTATGCGCCGAGGACGTGATTGCCGGAATGGCGCGGGCCGTGCATCCCGTGCGGTCGATCGCTTTGCGGTTTGCTGCGTCGATGAAGGACTTCCTGATCGCAAACGTCGAGGAAATCGGTGCGATCGACTTCAGCGTGAAGATCCGCGGAGGGCTTGATGGCGGCAATTGGCAGCGCCATGGGGAACGGTTGCTGGGCGAATGCAGCGCGCAGGGCAAGCCGGTACTTCTGGTCATTGATGAGCTGCCGATCTTCCTCAAGCGCATGCATCGTCGTGACGGCAATGCCGAGCGTGTCGATGAGTTCCTGAGTTGGCTGCGCGGCACGGTCCAGCTACTGGGCGACAAGTCGCCCGTTCTCATTCTGTCGGGTAGTATCGGACTGGAGCCTTTGGTACGGCGCCTCGGTCTTCCGGATCGCATCAACCACCTTTTCCCGATCCGCCTGGGTCCGTGGAGCCGGGAGACCGGTATCGAGTGCTTCGACCGTCTCGCAAGAAGCCACGGCCTGTGCATTGAGGACGGTGTCCCGGTAGCCGTATACGACGCCCTGGGTATCGGGATACCACATCACATTCAATGTTTCTTTGCCCGACTCAGGGACTTCGCGACGATGCAGGGGCGGTGCAGCATCTCGGTCGAAGATGTGGGCGAGGTGTATCGCACTGCCCTGCTCGGGCCGTCGGGACAGAACGACCTGGTCCATTACGAATCGCGTCTGAAGGAGGCCCTTGACGACGCGAGCCACTCGATCGCCATGGAAATTCTGGCGGAAGCGGCGACCGTGGGCGCGTTCACGCAAGGCGCGCGCACTCGTCTGGAAGCGGGATACTCGACATTGGTTGAAGGCGCCTCCGAAAGGATTGCAGATGCGCTCGATGTCCTTGTCCATGATGGCTATCTTGAAAGAACGGAGGACGGTTATCGGTTCTCCTCGCATCTGCTGAGAGACTGGTGGTCGGCGCGATTTCGCGGTCATCACGCGCCTTTGGAAGAGCGTAAAGTGATCAGAGAATCGGTGAGGCGGGCACGGTGAAGGAAACGCGTGCGCCCGATCCGGCTTTCGGTTCGATCCGCAAGTTCAACCCGGGGACGCTGCAATCGGACCGCGAGCTGATCGAGCAGTTTGTCGTCGGGAGCCGTGAACTCGAACTTGTGCTTGAGGTACTGAGGGGCAATATCGACGCGCCCTCATGCCAGCATGTTCTCGTTGTCGCGCCCCGTGGTCGGGGCAAGACCATGCTGCTCGCCCGGGTGGCGGCGGAACTGCGGACCAACGAAGAATTCTCGCGTGTCCTCCTGCCGATACGGTTCATGGAGGAGAACCACGAAATATTCAATATAGCCGACTTTTGGCTGGAGACCCTGTTTCATCTGGCACGGGAGGCGGAGGCAGGATATCCCGACACGGCGCGGGAGCTGAAGAAAACGCACGACGAACTGTCGGAACGCTGGGGCGAGCGATCCATTGGGGACCTCGCACGCGCGGCCGTTCTGGACGTGGCCGAGCGCATCGGCATGAAGCTGGTGTTGATAATCGAGAACCTGCAGACGCTCTGCGGCAATGTAGATGAAGACTTCGGATGGCAACTCCGTGGCGCTCTCCAGTCCGAGCCGCGAATGGTCCTGCTTGCATCCGCAACCAGCCGGTTCGAAGAGTTGGAGGATCCGCAGGAAGCCTTCTTCGAACTGTTCCGGTTCGTATCGCTGGGGTCGCTGGCAACCGAAGAGTGCCGCTGCCTTTGGCAGGCAGTGACGGGTGACAGAATTGGCGCACGCGATATCAGGCCTCTCGAGATCCTGACCGGAGGCAATTGCCGGCTCCTTGCAATCGTCGCCGGGTTCTCGGAGCATCGGTCGCTCCGCCGGCTGATGGAAGAACTGGTTCGTCTGGTCGACGAGCATACCGAGTATTTCCGCGGCCATCTGGAAATGCTGCCCAAAGCCGAGCGCCGGGTCTATGTTGCGGTTCTTGACCTCTGGAAGCCGTCAGGCGCCGGCGAAATCGCGGAGCGCTCCCGGATGGACGTTCGAGCGGTCTCGACGATGCTGGGGCGCCTTGTGCACCGGGGCGCGGTGATGATCCGATCGCCAACGGGTGGCCGCAGGCGCCTGTACGCCGCGGCGGAGCCGCTTTACAGCATCTACTACAAGCTGCGGCGCGAGCGGGATGAGGCAGCTGTCGTTGAGAGTCTCATCCGGTTCATGCTGGCCTTCTATGACCGCTTCACTCTGTACGGGATCTTCGATCAGCTCTGGTCTGAGGCAAGAGATGTGCCGACCTTGCTCAGTGGAATCGACCGCGTGCTGCAAGACAGGCCCACCAAGCAGGATCCACAATCTGAGTTCATTTGGAACCGCCTTGAGGCAGCTTCCACGAAGGCCCGGAACCATCGCAGGGCGGAAGCCGACATACAACTCGATAAGGGGATCGTCGCTGCGTTCGAGGAAAAATCATATTCGAAAGTGTTGGGGCTTGTCGACCGCTATGTCGCCGAGGGGTGGGACAGGCGCGATGGCGTATCGGATGAATACAACGTGGCTTACTTGGCCCACTTGCGGGCCGATGCCTATTTCGGACTGGGCGAGTTTGAAAAGGTGATTCCGATCGGGAAAGAAGTCTTAAACAGGTTTCGGAAGAGTCGGCATTCGTTCATTTTGCATCGCTCGTCTTGGGTCCTCTATCGCACCGTGCTGGCATACTATGAACGGGGAGACTATCGAGAAACGATCGAGAGCGCCAAGGAAACAGTCGAGTGGTTCGACAAACGCAAGAATCCCGTGTCGCAAAAAATCGTGGCTCGGGTGTCAATTGCTGCTGCACAAGCGCACGAGAAACTCGGCAATTTCGAGGTTGCGTTGTCATCGTTCGACGGAATCTTGAAGAAATTCGAAGAAAGCGACGAGCCCGAAATACAGTTGGCTGTGTTGGATGCGTTGGTCGACAAGGCCAGAATCGTTCAGGAACACAAGAAAGATCCTGTAGGGGCTGTGGTGATCTACAACATATTGATGGCTCGATATGGGCAAAGCGACAGCCCGGAAATAGGAATGAAGGTCGGCAGTGCGTTACTGAACCGAGCTTTCCTGTTAGGCAGCCTGGACGACTTCGAGGGTGAGATCGCATCCTATGACGCCGTAATCAATCGCGCAGGACTGCGCGAGAAGTTTGTCGACCGGGGGGTGGCGCTCGCGTTCAAGGCCTTGAGAATGGCTGAAGTCGGACGCACCGAAGAGGCCCTCGCTGCAAGCGAGGTATTGGAGCGACAATTCGGAAATTCCAGCGAGGATTGTTTCTTGTTTCTCGCATGGATGGGCGTGGCAGCGCGTGCGATTGCGTTGACGGTTCGACAGGACGCTGCATCGATCAGTGCATTCCGTGCCGCATACGCCCTTTTCCCCACAGGCAATGAAATCACGACACGCATAATGATCCGGGTCGTACTGAATCTTGTGGCGGTCGGTGCGCGTGAAGACGAACTTACGGTGGTTTTGGCTGGTAACAAGGCGAAATCCAGGGACATTGCACCGCTTGTCGTGGCTTTGCGCGAACGCGCGGGCGAGTCCGTTTGCGCACCTGAGGAGGTGCTTGAGGTGGCAGCCGATATCAGGAAGACTTTCGAAGACAAGTCCGCCAAAGGTATCTTGAAGGCATTCTAGGTGTTTTTCGGAGCCCCCGCCGGACACTTTTAAGACCTGCAATGTAAGGCGTCATCCATTTCCGTGGGGAGCATGACACCGCCAAACGAACGGCTGTGGCAGAGACGTCGCATCCGGACAGCGTCAACGCGCCCGACTTCCGGTCGCATCCCCCGAAGGGTGACAGCGCGGGCCAGTGAAGCGTCCGTGTTTCCGGCAACTGGCGCATAGTGTTCCGCTTCGAGGACAGCGAGGCCGCGGATGTGGACGCTATCGAATATCAGTGACTGCAAGGGAGCGCTGACCATCAACGACATCGCAAACGATCGCGTCGGTCCGATGCTGATCCCGCCGCACTTTGGCGAACTGATTCGCGAGAACATGGACGATGTGGGATGGATCGTGGCCGAGACGGCGGAGGGTCTTGGCTGTGAGCGCGGAACGCTCTCGTGCGTCCTGAATGGAAAGGCGGGCGTGTCCGCGAACATGGCGTTGGCGTTGGAGAACATCGGCTGGGGCACCGCCGGCCACTGGATGCGAATGCAGGCGAGCAATGAACTCGCGCAGGCGCGCCGGGACCGGGCCTCCGCCGAAGGACGCGCGGGCGCATCGTACCGATGATCCAGCTTCGCGCCCGCGCTGCGGTATGGGGAACTGTGCCGAGTATCGCTGTTCGCGTGCGGGCAGTGCTTTCGGCCAACCGCAAGCGGTGCCCTGCGCGGCGCAAGCTGGACGGCGCGGACTGATGCGCCTGTCGTGGAACGACGTCCGCGCCCGTGCCGCCGCCTTAGCCGATGAATGGCGGGTCGCGGCCGACGAGAAGGGCGAAACGCAGAGCTAGTGTCTGCCGAAAAACCCCCTTTTTGGAGTTTGAGCCGGCTTCTGCCGTCAAGTTTGACCCCGACCTGACTGGTGGATTCGGGGTCAAGTGGACCTGGTCAGCGACATTTGGGGGTAAACGGCGGGCGGGCGGGGATTTTGGCGCCCATATTGGTGATTTCTGGAAGTATCGGGCATGGAGAGCCGCCGGCAGCCCGGTCCGGGCTGCGCTGGCGCGGTTTCCCGGCGACGTCAGGCAGCTTTTCGTTGCAGGAACTTGAGTCGTGCGCGTTCCCGTGCGCGGATCAAGAAACCGACACGGAGCACATTTGCAGCGAGGATGGACAAGGCGACCGTGCGGGCGAAGCCAGCCTTGCCATGGGTGCGCACCCGGTCCAGGCCGCGCTGCTCGAGATTGTTGATTGCCGACTCGACGGCGGGATGCTGCTGGCGCGCCAGTGCGAAGTCCGGCTGCGCCTCGTGTTCGCGGCGGCTGACGGGCAGGCGGCCCTTGGCGGGCATGGCGTTGAGTTCCAGCGTGTCGCCGAGGGCGGCCTGGTTTTGCGGGCTGTGAAAGCCGCGGTCGAAACTGCAGGCGACGAGTTCCGGGAAGCGCTCCCGCGTGGCCACGATGACGGGAACCGCGGCATCGGTGTCGCTCCCCTCCCACAGGATCCGGTGCTCGAGGAGGTGGTCCTCGACGATCGCGACGGGAACGCCCAGTTCCACGGGGACGCCCGCCTTCCCCTTGCTGTTCCACCGCGTATGTTCCTCGAAGACCGAAAAGACCTTCTCCTTCTGGGGGATCTCCTCCCTCTGCAGGATCCTCCGGTCCGTCTGGTCGATCTGGCGCTTCGTATGCGCGATGTACCGGTCGAGTTCCTTGAGCTCCTCCGGCCGGGCGCCCCGCTCCAGCAGGCTGGCCCGCGTGGCCTCCGCCTTCGCCAGAAGTTCCTCGCACTTGGCCAGGAACGCGTCGACGTCCTCCCGCCAGGCCTCCGAGCGCCGGGTGCTCGCCACCCGCTGATACAGCCGCCGGAGTGTCACCGTAAGATGCTTGACTTGGCGCCAGCCCGTCAGGTTCCATTCGTCCGCCAGCTCGGCCGCGATCCGTATCATCACCCGGGCTGCGTCCCAGAGCAGGTTGCGGTCGGTGGGATAGTGGACATCCGTCTCGACGACAAAGGTGTCGCACCGGCCCGCCAACTGCTCGCCAGCGTCGTGGCCGCAAAGGTCGTGACCGTGCCGCACCACCAGTTCGTTGATGTCTCGCAGCGTGTCCTCGTCCAGCAGCGAGACATTCCGCATCACCTGGTCATAGGAATACGTCACCGGGTCCAAATCGCTGTCCCCGAGCAGCTGGCGAAGCACCACGTGCGTGTTGGCGTGTTCATGAAGCCGGTCGAAGTCGCAGCCAAGGCCTTGCTTCAGCACCGCGAGTACGAGAACCGTCCACAGTTCCATCCCCGGACGGCCGACCGTCAGATCGCGGTCTTCCCCGAACCGGTCCAGCAGAAGCTCGAAAACCGCCTCCCGCACCGCCTCATTCAAATACAGGCCCTGCAGGCCAAGCAGGATCGCCGGGATGTCGTCCCGCGACTTCACGTCAATCTGGATCCCCCCAATCTCCGCCCGGCCGAGCATCGGCTCAAAACGCCCCAGCTTCCGCATCGCAAACTCCCACGCAAAGATCCCGGAATCCGCAGCGCGCCACTCCGGACCACTGCCCGGAAGCACACCGCGTCCCGCTTCCCGGGATACGATCTAACTATTTGTACAGTATAATGATAAATGCTTCCTGCGCAACCCCGGAAATGCCCCGTTCAACCCCGGAACAACCGGATTCCGGACCGTCCCGCCAGGTCCCTGATCGCTCGCAGCGTGTCCTCGTCCAGTAACGAAATATCCCGCAGCACCGTGTCGTAGGAATACTCCACCGGGTCATACTCGCCGTGCCCGAGCAGTTGGCGCAGCACCAGGTGCGTGTCGGCGTGTTCCCGAAGCCGGTCGAAGTCGCAGCCAAGTCTCCGCTTCAGCATCCCAAGCACGAAAATCGTCCACAGAGACACCCCCGGACCGACAGCATCCCGATTGCCATCCCCCCCGATCCGCTCCTCCAGGAGCCGGAATACCGCTTCCCGCAGTTCGACATTCAAGTATACGTCCCGCAGGCCGCCCAGAAGCTTGGGAATGTCGTCTCGAGACCTCGCGTCAATCCACACATCCCCGACCCTCATCCCCTCCTGTCCCGGATCAAAGCGGCGCAGCTTCTTCATACCGAACTCCTTTGCGAAGATTCCGGAATTTTGAACGCGCCGCGGGCACAAGGACTTCGCTGCAAGAGCAACATCGAAAGCGCCCGGCCTCCGATACCGGCACTTTAACTCATTGCCAAAACAAGCGAATTGATGACAAAAGGTCAGTCCAGACTATACCAGGCTCAAACTCCGCCCAACGGACGATCTCGTGGCAACAGCGCAAACTTCGCCATCGGATCTAGAACCTAACTCATTGATCAGTATAACTCTTATCGGTTTTTGGGCAAGCACGAGCTACTTGTAGCAGCTTGCACTCATCAAGCATTCAACTCGCAAACATCCGCGATTCTTGCTCAGACTATCTGCGAATGACGGGGCCAGAATGCTCACGCTTTTTGCGTCGGCTATGAGTATCCCGAGAGCCGGCTATACCACGAGCGCTCCACAGCGGAAAGGGTAAACGCACGCCTCAAGGACGAGTTCGGAGGGCGACACCTGCGGGTGCGGGGACACGCCAAGGCCTCCTGCCCATTTGATGTTCGGCATTCTGGCGCTGACGGTCAACCAGCTGGTGCGCCTCGCGCTCTGAAATCCCCCGAACTCAGCGCCTTTTCCGGCAAAAATCCGCTTCCCATCGCAGGAAGCAACGGACAGCCTATGCCCGTTTCCAACGGCAGCAGAACATGGCGACGCTGAATCCGACCAGAAATACTGGAAACGCGAACGAAAGCCTGCCCGCGGTCGTTCGATCGCCTCGTCGCCCGAAGCTACCCCGCGCTGACAACAATCTTGCGTCCACTTGCCCAGAGTTTTGCAAGTTCCTCGTCTGACAAACGTTCGTTTTCCGGATAAGTGCACGACCGCGCCCGGATCCGGGCAAAGTCATGACTTTGCCCGTCTGGGAACTCTGACTGGAAATCAGGGTGTGGTTGTGCTGTTTTCCAGCCTTTTCCAGACATTGCCCCATGCTCATCGGTTACGCTCGCGTCTCTTCGGACGACCAAACGCTCGATCTCCAGCGTGATGCGTTTCGGGCGGCTGGGTGCGAGCGAATTTTCGAAGATACCAAGAGCAGTTCCGCCGACCGTCCTGGCTGCGAGGCGCGCTCGCGCATCGTCGTGCCGGCGATACGCTGTTGATCTGGCGGCTCGACCGGCTGGGCCGTTCGCTCAAGGACCTCATCGCCCGCGCCGAAGTGTTGCCCAACCAGGGTGTGGGGCTGAAGAGCCTGAAGGAATAGATCGACACCGATTCCGGAAGCGGGCGGCTGATCTTCCGCATCTTTGGCGCCTTGGCCGAGTTCGAGCGCGCACTCATCCGTGAGCGGACCCAGGCGGGTCTACAGGCGGCCCGCGCCCGAGGGCGTCAGGACGGGCGCCGAAAAGGACTCGACTTCTTCCAGCGCTGTCACGCGGTGGGGCTGTATCGGTCGCGTCGGCACACGGTCAAGGAGATCTGCGCTCTAATGGGGATCTCGCGGGCGACCCTCTACGCGTATGTGGACGAGTTCGCCTATGGCTCGTGAGGGCCGCGGCATCCCGACAGAGACGCTGATCGGATTGCGCTGGCGTCTTGCGGCATTGCTCAGGCGTGATCCGGGCCGTCGGGCAAGAGTGGTGAGGATTGCCGGGCTGTTCGGCGTGAGTTCCTCGACGGTGTATCGTGCGCTTTCGGCGGTGCGTTATCCCAAGGGTCTGCGACGCGCTGATCGAGGGCGCCCGCGCTCCGCCGATGCATAGCAGATGAACCGCTACTGCACGATTGTGGCCGCGCTACCTGGACCTTGAGATTGGCCGGAACCCGGTCGACCCTTGTTCGGTCGCGGTGCGAATGATACCGCAGAATGAAGGTCTCTTTGCCATCGAAGCCCAAAACGGTTCACACGAGCTGGATGGGTTCGATTACGGGAAGGCAACCCTCAAACGATTTCTGAAACATTACGCCCTTACCAACCAAATAGCGGAAAGCGCCCGCACATACTTGGTGTGCCGCGGAGAGCGGGGGTCGTAGGGTCTACAGTCCGACGGTCGGAGCCGTCGAGCATGTCGACGCTCCTCGTAGAGTAAGTAACGGCGTGGCTCGTCATCCGATTCCGGTCATGCTGCTGGCACTGAAGGAAGCGCTCGAGAATCCCGGCGACCGATCTGCCGCCCCCGGGTAAGCCGGGCGTCCCGGTCTCCACCCCGATCCGCCGGAAACGCCGCGCATCCGCCGGATCGTGCCTGGCTGTCCGTCCGCGGACAGGAAGACATGATCGCGGGTCCGGGAGGGGCGGTGGGCCGTTGACGCGCCGGCCGTGCAGTTGTAATGCGGACACCCGCCAGGGCGCATGCGATGCTGATCGCCCATCGCCCACGAAGACGGATTGCGGAGAACGCACCATGACGCCGGACGAACATCGTCGGAAGAGCCAGGACACCCTCGCCGCCGTCAGGCGGATGGAGGCTGCGTTGAGCGCGAACGAATCAGACATGAATCCGTATTTTCACGAGGAGTTTGTCTGGCGCGGCAACCAGGGCTGTGGCCTCAAGAACGGGCTTGAAGCGTTTCGGAGGAACTGGCAGCTGCCCTTCCGGGCTGCTTTTTCTGACCGGAAGTACATGACCGAGAAATTCCTGGCCGACGGCGAATGGGCGGCCTGCTTTGGATACGTCGACGCAATCCATTCCGGGACATTCATGGGCATACCCCCGACCGGAAAGCGCGTCCGTATCCCGTACATGGATTTCTGGCGCGTAGAGGACGGACGGATCAAGGACAACCCGGTTGCGGTCGATTTTGCTGCTGTGCTTGCCCAACTCGGAGTGGACGCGTTCAACGGCGAGGGCTGGGAAGCCTTTGACAGGGGCGACAAGATACCGCCCGTGCCTTGCAGTTGACGGGAGGTGACCGGGGTTGAGGCGCTGACGCAGGGCTGCCACCGGTCCCGCGGGAGCCAGAGTCCGGCGTCTCGATAGACAAGCCACCGGACCCAACTCTCGCGCAGCCCTGACGCTTCGGGAGGCAGCCCGGAGACGGTTCGCGAGGGTGCGGCCGGATCGCGACCCGCGGCACGCCGGGCGGGCTTTCCTGACGAAACCGGGCCGGTGGATTGCGTCGCAGGTACGAAAAACCCGTGGCCTCCCGATGAGCGGGCGGACCGGAAGGGAAGTCTGCCCCGGCAGGAGCGCGGTACCAGCGTGGCATGGCCGCTGCCGTCGTGGGCGATCGCGCACCGTGCCTCACCGACGCGGGCGGCTCGCCGCGATAGGCGGGTCAGCGGAACCGGCTCCAGACCGGGAAAGCGCAGCGCTTGCGTTGCGATGGGGAACCGGCCAACATTGCCGCAAACGCCGCCGATGCCGGTTCGCTGAGGGCTTCCGGGGGTCAGGCGGTAGAACCATTCGGTATTTCAGCGCCGTCGCGCTGGCTTTTTGAGGAGCTCCATTGCCCATGCCATCCGAAATTCGAATCGAGTTCGCCGAGCACGGCGGCCCCGAGGTTCTCCACGTTGTCGATCGCGACACCCCGGTGCCTGGCGAGGGGGAGATCCGCGTACGCCACACGGCCATCGGCGTGAATTTCATCGACACATACCACCGCACCGGGCTCTATCCGGTACCGGACCTGCCGAGCGGAATCGGGGTGGAGGGCGCAGGAATCGTCGAGGCATGCGGCCCCGGCGTTGATTTTCCGGCCGTGGGCGAGAGGGTCGCATATTGCGGAGGAGGCCCCCTCGGCGCCTACGCATCGAGCTACGTCGTCAAGGCCGACCGGGCGATCCGCCTGCCGGACTTCCTTTCGGACAGGGATGCGGCGGCGGCGATGCTGAAGGGTCTGACCGTCCAGTATCTGATCCGCCAGATCCACCGCGTGAAAGCGGGGGAGACCGTGCTCTTTCACGCCGCCGCAGGGGGCGTCGGACTCATCGCCATGCAATGGCTCCGGTCGCTCGGGGCCACGGTGATCGGCACGGCGGGCTCCGAGGAGAAGGCCGAACTTGCCCGGCAGCATGGTTGCACGCACGTAATCCTTTACCGCAACGAAGACATTCCTACACGAGTCCGCGAGTTGACGGATGGCGCGGGCGTGCCGGTTGTCTATGATTCGGTCGGCAAGGATACGTTTGAGGCATCGCTCGACTGCCTCGCGCCGAGGGGGCTCATGGTCACTTTCGGAAACGCGTCAGGGCCGGTTCCGCCATTTTCGCCCGGGATCCTGTCCGCGAAGGGCTCAATCATGATTACCCGCCCGACGCTCTTCCACTTTGTCGCGACACGCGAGGAGTTGGACGACGCTACCGGCGACCTGTTCGCAGTCATGAAATCCGGGGCCGTGAGACCGGTGTTGAACGAGGCGCTTCCTCTCCGGAAAGCCCGGCAAGCGCACGAGTTGATTGAGTCCCGAAGGACCACGGGCTCGACCTTGCTGATTCCGGACTGATTGACCCACAGCGGCCCGGCGTCGCGGTCGGGCCGGAGGCGGCCGGGACGATCTCATTCCTGTGCGAGGTTGAATCGGACTCGCAGGGTTCGGACATCTCATTTTCGGCCTGCCAATCGGAGGGCATACCCGGTTTGGCCCGGAACCCCTCGGTGGCGGAGGTTGTGATACGGCATGCATGGCCGGAGAAACGCCTTCGCCGGGACCGGCTGATTGCCGAGCGCCACGAACTCGGCGTCCGGCGTCCTGTGGGATGCGTGCTACGATATTTTGCGGTCCTGCGGGCGCTTCGGGTTGGCTTGGCGGGCAGGCGCGCTGAAGTGCTATCCGCGAGACCGGTTCATCGGCTGGAAGCCTTCGCAGCAGGTTGAGCGGTTGCACCTTGTGGCGAGCAATACCCGCCTGCTGTTGCTTCCGGAACCGGGCGCCTTCGCGATTCCAGGCAGCTGGTTTGTCGGCGGAATGCCCGGCCGCCTGAGTGACGACTGGAAGACGACATACAGTCATCCAGTCATCCGCTGGAACAGGCGGAGACCTTCGATTCCCTGAAGGCGACAGACCGGGAACGGGATTCGAAGCGGCACTTTACCGATCTGCCGGAGAAGCCGCTTCGCGGCCGCCGGAATACTCGCTCCATCGAATGCATCTCCCCGCTCAACAACTCGTCCACGATCCCGCACGCGCCGCAGATGTTCCGCATCAACCGCGAGCGAAAGCACGCCAGATCCGGCAGGACCTCCATCAAACGGGATTGCCTCGCTCTCCGGCGCAGAGGCATCGCCGGAGCGTCTCCTCTCCCGCAACAGCGGACATTGGACCCTTGAAATCAGGAACAACCGCCGACGCGACACCGCCTACGGCATTCTTGCCCTCGCAATCATCCTCACCGCCGGCTTCGACCGCATCCCCGCGGCAACTGACCACTTCGAGTGGCACCAGGTCGATGCCTTGAAGCACGGGCTCGCCAGACGTTCGCGAGAGACTTGACCCCAACCCGGAAAGCCGCTTCCCGGCACAGCCCGTTTCCGCAAGCCACCGGGCGCCAGCCAATCCCTTCCCAACCCCGCGGCGGTGCGGCAGCAACCCCATTCAACGCCCTGCTGCACATTCCCATCAATCCGCGACAGGGCGGCGACAGACCGGGTTCGCTTCGCTCAACGCCATGCAGGGCGCACACGGATCAGATGATGTGAGAAAGAGATTGTTCCGCGGAGGCGGCGGGCGGCCCTTGCGCGGCGCCCTGCTTTGCCCTATTATCAATAGGTAGGGGCTATGAAGCCCCAGAATTGCGCGGGCTGGAATCTCCCGCAAATCCTATCCGCAAAAAGACGCGATCGCCTAGATCCTGCGCGTGCTGCGTGGATTTGTCCACACCGGAAAATCAGAACATGGAAGAATTGCTTGCTGCCGACGAAATTCGGTTGAGCGACCTCAAGGAAAAGACGCCCGCCGACCTGCTCGGGGTCGCGGAACGGCTGGAGATCGAGGATGCTGGCCTGCTGCGCAAGCAGGACATGATGTTCGCGATCCTCAAGGCGCTAGCCGAACGGGATGTCGAGATCAGCGGAGGCGGGACCCTGGAGGTTCTGCAGGACGGTTTCGGGTTTCTCCGCTCCAAGGAGGCGAACTATCTCGCGGGCCCTGATGACATCTATGTGAGCCCGCAGCAGGTCCGCAGGAACGGGCTCCGCACCGGAGACACCCTCGAGGGGCAGATCCGGGCGCCCCGCGAAGGCGAGCGCTATTTCGCGCTGTTGAAAATCAACACGATCAACTTCGAAGAGCCCGAAGCGGTTCGCCACCGGGTCCATTTCGACAATCTGACGCCGCTCTATCCCAACGATCATCTGGGCATGGAAATCGACGGCTCCGACAGCCGCGACCTGAGCGGCAGGATCATTGACCTGGTTGCTCCGCTCGGCAAGGGCCAGCGCGGCCTCGTCGTCGCGCCGCCCCGGACCGGCAAGACAGTCCTGCTGCAGAACATCGCGCATTGCATTACGGCGAACCACCCGGAGTGCTACCTGATCGTGCTGCTGATCGACGAGCGGCCCGAGGAGGTCACCGACATGCAGCGCTCGGTGCAGGGCGAGGTCATCAGCTCGACATTTGACGAGCCGGCAATCCGCCATGTGCAAGTCGCGGAGGTGGTGATCGAGAAGGCGAAGCGGCTCACCGAGCATGGAAGGGATGTGGTGATCCTTCTCGACTCGATTACCCGTCTCGGGCGTGCCTACAACACCGTGGTTCCGAGCTCCGGCAAGGTGCTGACGGGCGGCGTCGACGCCAACGCCCTGCAGCGGCCGAAGCGGTTCTTCGGCGCGGCGCGCAATATCGAGGAAGGAGGGTCACTGACGATCATCGCCACGGCGCTGGTTGACACCGGCTCTCGCATGGACGAAGTGATCTTCGAGGAGTTCAAGGGCACTGGCAACTCCGAGATCATTCTCGACCGGAAAGTGGCCGATAAGCGCGTGTTTCCGGCAATCGACATTCTCCGCTCCGGAACCCGGAAGGAAGAGCTTCTCGTCGGGCGGGATGAACTTACGAAGATGTTCGTCCTGCGGCGCATCCTCAATCCCATGGGTACCGTGGACGCCATCGAGTTCCTGATTGGCAAGATCCGGCAGACCAAGAACAACGGGCAGTTCTTCCGATCCATGAATGCCTGATCGCGTGCCAGCCGTCCCGGCCGCCGATCAGAACGGCTTGGCGACGACCAGGATCACGATGGCCGCCATGATCACGGCGGGCACTTCGTTGGCGATCCGGTAGAAGCGGGAAGAGCGCCGGTCCGTTTCGGCCTCCAGGTCCTTGCGCCACCGCGCGCAGAAGACGTGGTAAACGGTTAGCGCCGCAACAAGCAACAGCTTTGCGTGGATCCAGTACTCGGCGGACCACGCGATCGTACCTGGCGTGAAGACCAGCCACAGGCCGAACAGCCAGGTGGCGATCATCGCCGGGTTCATGATTCCCCTGAGCAGCCGTCGTTCCATCACCTTCAGGGTTTCCGCGGTTTCCGATCCCGGCCCGGCTTCGGCGTGGTAGACGAAGAGCCGCGGCAGGTAGAGAAGGCCCGCCATCCAGGCAATGACCGCGATGATGTGGGCACTCTTGATCCACACCCAGTATTCGATTGAAAAACTCACGGCAGATCCTCTGCGTTCTTGTCGCGGAGCGTGGAGACGAGCAGGTCCACTCTTCCAGGGTCGGCATCGGGGCGAATTCCGTGGCCGAGGTTGAAGACATGCGGTCCCCGGCGGAAGGTGCGCCGGATCCGCCCGACTTCGGTGGCGAGGCCGTCCCGCCCGGGCGAGAGGAGGGCAGGGTCCAGGTTGCCCTGGACCGGCAGCAAGGATTGCAATTCGCGCGCAGCCCATTCCGCGCTCACGGACTGATCAACGGCAACCGCGCTCACGCCCGCATGGCGGGCATAGTCCAGATAGCCGACGCGGTCGGCGCCGCGCGGAAACCCGATAATCGGAATCTCCGGATGCTTCGCCCGCACGCCGTCGGCGATCCGCCGGGTCGCCTTGACGGAGAACCGTCGGAATGCGCCGTCCGGCAGCCTGCCCGCCCAGCTGTCGAAGAGCTGCAGCGCATCCGCTCCCGCTTCCACCTGCCCGCAAAGATACCGGACGGTGGCGGCCTCCAGGATGCGGGAGAGCGCCGCGTAGCCATCCGGGTCCGACGCAACCCAGCGGAGCGCGGCATCCAGGCCGCGGCCACCGCCGATCATGTAGGTTGCGACCGTCCAGGGGGAACCGGCAAAGCCGATGACCGCGGTTTCGCGGGGAAGGCGGGAGCGAATTTCGGCTACGGTCCTGAATACCGGGTCAAGGGCTTCGTCAACCGCCTCCGGCGGGCCGAGGCGGCCGATGTCCCTCGGTGAATCCAGGGACTTGAGGCGTGGACCTTCGCCCTCGATGTAGTCGACCCTCTGTCCCAGGGCGTGGGGAATGAGCAGGATGTCGGCAAAGAGGATCGCGGCGTCGAAGCCAAACCGTCGAATGGGCTGCAGCGTGGCCTCCGCCGCGAGTTCGGGCGTCAGGCAGAGATCGAGGAAGCTTCCCGCCTGCTCGCGCAGACGCCGATACTCCGGGAGGTACCGGCCGGCCTGCCGCATGAGCCAGACAGGGGGAGGATCGATTGTCTCGCCAGCCAGAACCCGGAGGAAGGGCCCTGGGCCCGGCATGACAGGCGGCGGTGGTTGTGCTGGCATTCGTATCGCCCTAAATGGCGCTATGATAGGCCGCTGGCTGCTGCGGCCCGGGCTGGCGGAGGGTGGACACTCCAATGACGTATCTCGTTACCGACAATTGCATCAAGTGCAAGCATACGGACTGCGTCGAGGTGTGTCCGGTCGATTGCTTCTATGAAGGGGAGAACATGCTCGTGATCCACCCCGACGAGTGCATCGACTGCGGGGTCTGCGAGCCAGAATGCCCGGCGGACGCGATCCTGCCTGACACCGAGCCGAACCTCGAGCACTGGCTGGAGATCAACACGCGCTACGCGTCGCTTTGGCCCAATATCACGATCAAGAAGGATCCGCTGCCAGAGGTCGAGGAGTTCGACGGCATGGAGAACAAGTTCGGGACTTACTTCTCGGAGGCTCCGGGCGAAGGGGACTGAGCGGCATCACATCCGGGTGCCAGTCCTGCATCTTGCGAGTGGTCGACTCGTTGGTGACTGGAAGTGGCTGCGTGCGGCAATACAGTCCACGACATCGGGATGGCTTGATTTTGCCTCTCCGGGCGCAGACCCGGCGACACGGCTCCTTCGCGAAGGTATCTCCCGGGCTGGAGGACAGCGCGCAAGGGGGCAAGCCCCGATAGTGGGCTTCTGCCGTGCAACAGCATGGCGTTCCAAGTCGTATGCGCGGTTGCTCCGGTCCGACACTTGTTCTCCCGACTTCCCGTGAAGGGCCGGCATCGTCGGCGCGGGCTCGGAATGCAAGAGGCGGGCCTTTCCGCAGAGAGGCCTTCGGACCGGCGAGTCAGTGCTCCCGGAAGCGGTGATATTGATACCGGCTTGCTTTTGGCGGGAAGATATGGTATACGGTAACTCGTTCGGCTGAATGGCTCGCCGGACGTCTTGTGCGAACACGCAACATTTCCACGCGATCCCGCCATGCTGCCGGATTGCGCACCGTGGCTTCTGTGCGTGAAACTGATCCCCTTGAATGGAGAAGCAGACATCAAATGAGCGAAGTTAGGGCACGGCCCAAGATCACCGTATCCAGAGCATCCAAGCCAAACGGCAAGCAGAAAAGTCTGGTCGCGCGTCCCGCGCGGTTCCGGGCCAATGAATCCGTCGTCTATCCCTCTCACGGCGTCGGCCGTGTGGTACGGATCGAGGACCAGATGTTTGGCGAGGTCAAGGTTCCGCTCCTGGTAATCTACTTCGAGAAAGAGAAGATGACGCTTCGAGTCCCGAAAGCCCGCGCGGCGGATGCGGGACTCCGTTCGCTGTCCTCTCCGACGCGAATCCGCGAGGCCATCGAGACCCTCAAGGGCCGCGCGCGGATCAAGCGGATGATGTGGTCGCGCCGTGCGCAGGAATACGAGCAGAAGATCAATTCCGGAGACATTCTCTCCATCGCGGAAGTGGTGCGCGACCTGCACAGGGTCGGGGACCAGTCGCAGTCCTATTCCGAACGGCAGCTCTACCAGCAGGCGCGGGAGCGGCTTGTGAGCGAGGTCGCTGCCGTGCAGAAAACGGACGTGGATCTGGCCCGGGAACGGGTGGACGAGGCGCTCCTCACCCGGGCGGCCTGAACCAGTGGAGCCCCCTGCGGGCTCCACTCCATCATGAGCGACGATAGCGGCGCCCTGCTGGAAGCAGATGCGCTCCGCTACCACAGCCGGGGCCGGCCCGGCAAGATCGCCCTTGCGGCGACCAAGCCGATGGGAAGCCAGCGCGATCTCGTGCTGGCCTACAGCCCCGGCGTGGCGGCCCCGGTGCGCTGCATTGCCAACGACCCCGATGCGGCTTACGACTTCACGGCCCGCGGCAACTATGTCGCTGTCATCACCAATGGCACGGCGATCCTGGGGCTCGGCGACCTCGGGCCGCTGGCGGCGAAGCCGGTAATGGAGGGGAAGGCAGTCCTCTTCAAGCGTTTCGCAGACATCGACGCGGTCGACCTCGAGATCGATACCCGGGACCCCGACAGCTTCGTAAACGCCGTGCGGTATCTCGGGCCGAGCTTCGCCGGCATCAACCTGGAGGACATCGCCTCACCGCACTGCTTCGAAATCGAGGAGCGGCTGCAGGCGGAGATGGACATCCCCGTGTTCCATGACGACCAGCATGGCACGGCCATCATCTGCCTGGCGGCCCTGTTGAATGCGCTCGACATCGCAGGAAAGGACATCGCGGAAGCGCGGATCGTGCTGGCTGGTGCCGGGGCCGCTGGCGTTGCCTGCCTGGACCTCATCAAATGCTGCGGCGCGGCGCATCAGAACTGCCTCGCTCTCGACAGCAAAGGCGTTCTCGATCCGCGCCGCGCCCCGCCGATGAACCACCGGCAGGCCGTGCACGCCGTCGAATCCGATGTGTCGGACCTCGCCGGCGCCATGCGCGGAGCGGATGTCTTCCTGGGCCTGTCGCTCCCGGACATCCTGACGCCCGCCATGCTTGAGTCGATGGCCGAGCGGCCGGTCGTCTTCGCAATGGCCAATCCCGATCCCGAGATCCAGCCCGGCCTCGCGAAGCAGGTTCGCCCGGATGCTATTATCGCCACCGGCCGGTCCGATTTTCCGAACCAGGTGAACAATGTTCTCGGCTTTCCGTACATCTTCCGCGGCGCCCTCGATGTTCGAGCGCGGGCGATCAACAACGAGATGAAGATTGCCGCTGCGCGCGCGATCGCCGAGCTTGCCCGCGAGGAGGTGCCGGACGAGGTTGCGGCCGCCTACGGCTGGCGGCCGGTTTACGGCCCCGAATACATTATTCCGGCGCCGTTCGACCCGCGCCTCTTGCACCGCATTCCGCTGGCGGTTGCCCGCGCCGCCATGGAGACCGGCGTCGCGCGGCGTCCCATCGTCGACTTCGACCGCTACGAGAACGAACTTCGCGCGCGGCTTGATCCCACCGCCAGCATCCTGCAGAGGATACATGATGAGGCGGTGGCGGTTCAGAAGCGGCTGCTGTTCGCCGAAGGGGAAAGCTCCCGCGTGGTTCGCGCGGCGCTCGCCTACGTGCGTGAGGGTCTCGGCTCGGCAATACTCCTTGGGCGCGAACGCGTGACCGGAAGCCTCGTGCGCGAGTTTGGTGCCGGAGCCCCCAGGGAAAGGATCTCGATCATCGATCCTGCCCAGTCTGAGCTTGCAGAGGCCTACACGGATTATCTCTATGAACGGTTGCAGCGCCGAGGGCGACTGCGTGCCGACTGCCATCACGAGGCGCGGGGCAACCCACATGTATTCGGCGCCTGCATGGTCGCCCATGGCGAGGCCGACGCCATGGTAACCGGGGCCACGCGCAAGGCGGCCTATGTATTGTCGAAGATCGGTGATGTGTTCGGCCTCGAGGAGGTCGGGCGCGCTGTGGGGGTCTCCGTCGTCATCGCGCGCGACCGCCCGGTGCTGATTGCGGACACACTGGGACATGAGTGGCCGGAGGCCGCGGATCTCGAGGGCATCGCGATGACCGCGGTCAAGACCGCGCGCCGGTTCGGGATCGAGCCTCGTGTCGCGTTCCTGTCCTTCTCGACATTCGGCTACCCGGATTCACCCCGGTCCAAGGAACTCCGGGATGCGGTGCGCCTCCTGGACGAGCGGGGCGTCGACTTCGAGTTTGACGGCGAAATGGCCGCGGATGTGGCACTGCTTCCCTCCGCGATGGCCGAGTATCCCTTCTGCCGGCTGTCGGGGCCGGCCAACGTGCTCATCATGCCGGCGAGCCACAGCGCCAGCATCTCCACGAAGCTGCTCCAGCACCTCGCCGGCAGCACCGTGATCGGCCCGCTGACCGCCGGAATGGACTGTCCGATCCAGATCTGCTCCACCGGGGCCAACGTCTCGGACATCCTCAACATGGCCATGGTGGCCGCCTGCCGCTACTGCTGACGGGTCTCGGCGCGGCGCTCGATGGCGTCCCAGATCGCGGCGGCGGCATTGATTCCGTCGAGCCGCTCAAGCTCCTGGATTCCGGTCGGCGAGGTGACATTGATCTCCGTGAGGCAGGAGCCGATCACGTCGAGGCCGGCGAACACCAGCCCGCGCTCCCGCAGGATGGGTCCAACGCGGTTGGCGATCTCATGGTCCCGCTCCGTGAGCGTCCAGCGCTCCGCGCGGCCGCCGACATGGAGGTTTGAGCGGGTTTCGCCCTCGGCGGGCACGCGTAGAATGCCGCCGACCAGCTCCCCTTCCACCAGGATCAGCCGTCTGTCGCCCTCATGCAGCACCTCCGGCACGAATGCCTGCGCCACCATCGCCTCGCGCCGCGCGGCGAGGAAGGTCTCGATCAGGGGATTGTAGTTGCGGTCGTTCTCGCGGATCCGGAATACGCCCTCGCCGCCATTGCCGTAGAGCGGTTTTACGATGATGTCCCGATGGAGGTTGCGGAAACGGTCGATCTCGGATCGTGACCGGGTGATCAGCGTCGGGGGCATCAGGTCCCGAAAGCGGGCGACAAGTATTTTCTCCGGTGCGTTCCGCACCCAGAACGGGTCGTTCACCACCAGCGTGCGGTCCGCGGCGGCCTCGAGAATATGGGTCGTGGTGACATAGTGCATGTCGAACGGGGGGTCCTGCCGCAGCAGAATCGCGTCAAAGTCCTCAAGGGCGATGCGGTCCGCGGGGCCGGCCGTGAAATGGTTCCCATCCACGAGACGGACCTGGACCGGGGCCGCGGAGGTGGAAGTTCCCTCGGGGGTCAACGCGAGATCGTCGGGGTGCGAGACATGGAGCGCATGGCCCCGCGCCTGCCCCTCAAGCATCAGGCGGAAGGTGGAATCGGCGAGGATGTCGACCCCATCAAGGGGATCCATCTGCGCCAGGACACGCAACGGAATGGTTCCGGTCAGCGGGCTTTCGGGGCGGGGCAGCGGCTATGCAGCCCCAGAGACCTTCACATAGTTGACGACTCTCTGCACGCCCTGCGTTTCGCTGACAATGTCAAGCAGGCGTTGGCGGGCATCCGAAGACTTCGAAATGCCGATGAGATACACAACGCGATTGACTACTGCCTTCTCGACATCGATGCCCTCTTCGATCAGGTTGTGCTCGGCGATGCGCAGATCGAGAGCAGTCGAGATGGCAAGATCGGTGGCGTAGTCCGCAATACCTCCGGGAATGCCCACTTCGATCTCGTTCAATATCTCCTTGACGCCCTCGAGGTCCGCGACGGCCGCGGCGACACGCTGCCGATCCTCTTCGGTCGGCAATGTCCCCGTCATGAGAACGCGGCCGTGGAAGACCTCTGCGCCGAGGGTCAGGTACCCTGCAGTGGAGGCGGACTCCTTCATGGCGCCATTCACCAGGAACCGGAGGCGCGAATCGCTGATCAGATCGCGCTCATTCCGCTCCGAAAGCGCCCGGGTGCCCGCCGCGATGCCGAGGCCAATGACCGTTGGCCCGCAGCCGGAAAGCAGGGCGACCGCAAGCGCGAGGGGCACCGCAAGCCTGATGAGACTAAAGGACTTCACCGCTTGATCTCCCTCGTTGCTGCTCCGCTCCAGCATATCACGCCCGCCAGTCCGATGCGACAGATGCGGACTGAATTGCCGCCCGTTTTTCTGGGCAGCAGCCGCGATTCGGGCGGACAGCGCGCGCCGCCGCCCGGTCGGCTCCGGCATACGCGCGCATGAACCTGTCGTCCGTGATCTGGATACTGTCCGGCATACCCGCGAATGAGTGAATCGCGACGAGAATCGCGTGCGCCGGTCTACAATCCGCCGCATGTGCGGCCGCGCATGCGGCGGATGCCGGGAGGAATGGCAGATGGCAGCCACGGGGGATTCGATTCCCGCAACGATGCGGGCCGTTGTGCTCCGGGGGCATGGCGGACTCGATCAGCTGGAATACCGCGATGATTGGCCGGTGCCCCGGCCAGGGCCGGAGGAAGTGCTGATCCGGGTTGGCGCCTGCGGGCTCAACAACACGGATGTGAATACTCGCACCGGATGGTACGCGAAGGCGGTGCGCGGGCCGACGCGGGGAGAAGCCTGTGCCGACGCCGAGGTGCCGGATCCCGCTTGGGGCGGCGGTGCGATTTCGTTTCCGCGCATCCAGGGAGCCGATGCAGTGGGGTGCGTCGTGGAATGCGGCCCGGGCGCGGACTCAGCGTTGCTCGGCCGGCGGGTGATGGTGGATGGCTGGCTGCGGGACTGGAGCGATCCGCTGAACCGGGACCGGACCGGATATTTCGGGTCGGAACGGGATGGCGGGTTCGCGGAGTACTGCACCGTGCACCAGCGGAACGCCGGGGTGATCAGAAGCGCGTTGAGCGATTCCGAATTGGCAACATTCTCCTGCTCCTACACGACGGCAGAAGGCATGCTCGTGCGCGCCGGCGTCCGGGAGGGAGAGTGGGTTCTGGTTACCGGCGCCTCGGGTGGTGTCGGTTCAGCGCTGGTCCAGCTCGCCAGACGGCGCGGCGCGCGGGTCGCGGCAATGGCCTCGGCGGACAAGCATGCCGCGCTTGCCGAGCTGGCTCCGGACGTGCTACTGCCGCGCGACCCGGTGGATCTGGCGGCTGCGCTCCGCGAAGCGTCCGGGCGTTCCTCGGTGCAGGTCGTTGCGGATGTTGTCGGCGGCACCGGTTTCGGCGCCTTGATCGATGCGCTGGAGCGTGGCGGGCGGTATGTCGTCTCCGGTGCCATTGCCGGGCCCGTGGTTGAGCTGGATCTGCGCACCCTCTACCTGCGCGACCTCGCCCTCTTCGGCTCGACGGTACTGCCGCCGGGCATCTTCCAGAATGTCGTCGGGTACATCGAGCGCGGCGAAGTGCGGCCGTTTCTGGCCGCCGTCTATCCCCTCGAGGAGATCCATGCCGCGCAGAAGGCGTTTGTCTCGAAACGGCATGCCGGAAAGATCGTCATTGCGCTCTGAATTTGGCCCGGGAGCCGGCTTGCGGCGGCGCCCGCCGACGCGCGCGGGCCGACCACGGCAGACATGACGGAGCGGCCAACCAGCTCCCGAGGAGGGATCATCTGGCCATGAGAATTCAAAGCATCGAATCCTTCACACAGCCTTTTGTCGGGATCGTGCGCGTCCAGCTCGACACCGGCGCGGAGGGCTGGGGGCAGATGTCGCCCTACAACGCGGACATATCGGCCGAGATACTGCACCGGCAGGTCGCACCCTGGGCGCTCGGCGCGGACCCGTTCCCGGTCGGGGAGCTCGTGGAGCGGATCTTCGAGCGCGAGCACAAGTTTCCGGGGTCGTACCTCTGCCGGGCGGTTGCCGGGCTTGACACGGCGCTCTGGGACCTGAAGGGGAGGCTCGAGGAGCGGCCGGTGGTTGCCCTGCTCGGGGGCTCACCCGGGCCGCTCCGAGCATACGCTTCCTCCATGCGGCGGAATATCTGCCCGGCGGCGGAGGGCGAGCGGTTCCGGCGGCTTCGGGACGACCTGGGATTCGACGCTTTCAAGTTCCGCGTCGGGGAGGAGTGCGGCCGTGATGCCGATGTCTGGCCGGGCCGCACCGAGGCCGTGGTTCCGGCCGTTCGACAGGCGCTCGGGGAGGACGTGGCCCTCCTCGTGGACGCCAATAGCGGCTTCTCTCCGGGCCGGGCGATCGAAGTGGGCCGGCTCCTCGAGGTCCACGGCGTGTCGCATTTCGAGGAGCCCTGCCCCTACTGGGAACTCGAGCAGACCCGGGAAGTGAAGGAGGCGCTTGCGCTGGATGTCACGGGGGGCGAACAGGATTGCTACCTGCCGGTTTGGCGGCGAATGCTGGAGATGGGTGCGGTCGACATTGCGCAGCCGGACATCTGCTACGCGGGCGGCATTTCGCGGGCGTGGCGGATTGCGCGGATGGCGGAGGCCGAGGGGGTCCCGGTGACGCCCCATTCCGCCAATCGCTCGATGGTGACGCTCTTCACGATGCATTTTCTTGCCGCGCTCCCGAATCGCGGGAAGTATCTCGAGCTGTCCATCGAGGGACCGGACTACTACCACGGGGGGAAGTAGGTCTCTTCCGCAAGTCTCCGTACGAAGTCGTGGGCGGCCGGGTTACGGTTCCTTCGGAGCCTGGCTGGGGTGCCGAGATCGCGCTGGACTGGCTCGAGCACGCGGAGCACCGGATCAGCGCGCGGGAGTGAAGGAAACCCGGGAAGGGGCGGCTTCCCGTAGCGTCAGCCAGTGCCGGACGAACGCCGCGGCCCGATCCGAGAGCGGAGCGCGCGGCTTTCGGGACTCCTGCGGTACTGCGTCGAATGCAGGATCGGGCACCGCAGTTCGCGCAGGCCTCTTCAGGCTGTTGCGTGCCCTCGCGGTTCGGCGCTCCGGCATTGCTACGGCCGCGCCGGGGCCAGGGTATCCCAGGGCATGGGCATCCGTGCCGCCGCGGACGGTGCCTCGTCTGGGAGGCCAGTTTCGCGGGAGCCGCGCTCACGTCTGACGCGCCGGTATGGCGGTTCTTCACGGCTCCGGAATTCCTGACGCAAGGATGCCGCCCCGCCCGAATCATTGGGCGGGTGCTTGGCAGCGCGGCAAGTCGCCACTCATTTCGGGAGTTGCTGCACCCTGCGATCTGCGGTCCTCCGGCGTGCGGTCAATTTCGAACCGCTGCCGACGGGACTTCGATGCGTCCGGATCATGTTCGGGTTCCATTCCGTGGTTGAGCGCATTTGATGCACTTGCTGTGCCGAAGTTGTTTACCACGCGTACCGGGTTGCCCACCTGGCAAGCGGCCGCAACGTGCTGTGCTTCGGGCGCCGCCGCTACGGCTGCGCGGGCTCTCCCCAGCCCGTCCGCGGAACCGTGTGGTGAGATGGGACCGTTTGACTCGACAATGGCGGAGGAACCCGGGGAGGCCTGCCGGTATTGGCACTTCCGCCGGCGTTCGCTTCCCCTCCCTGGCGTGCGGCCATCTCAGGGAGGCGGAATCGACGGTTCGGGAACCGGCGGGACCCTGGCGCGGATTCCGGATTCTGAAGGCGATGGGATGCTTTCGCGCCGCAGCATTCCGTCGCGTCCGCACGGCAACCCGGGAAGTGATGCAACAGGCGCGCCCCTCTTCCGCACAAACCTCGCGCTACGTCTGCACAGCATCCCCGGAACGCTGGAGAGCCCGGGGAAAGACCTGATTTCGTCGCGCGTGCAGGAATGACAGCGCCTTTTGCAGACCGCATCGGGCGGACCGCGCCCGGCAACCGTCCGTTCGCAAGAGAGCCGGGCAGGTTCCACCCGGACGTGTCGCAGTTCGTGGAAGCGGAGCCGACAGGATTGGACCGCCGGCTTGATGTCACCCTTCTGGCCGTGCCCTTGTAGATTCCGGGATCAGGAACGCGATTCCGGAACCGGCTCGCCTCCGGATCGACCCAATACGCGGCTTCGAAGTCGGCGTTTCGGTTCTGCGCCACCGTCGTCCAGACCTTGTGCGCAGTGCAATTCAGGCGTTGCATGGATGCAATTCGTTGGGCGATCATCTATCCTCCGCTCCACGGAATTTTGCGGGATGCCGGATACACGGATCCCGAGGTGCCGGGGGGACCGAATGTCGGTGCAGCAACGAAGCCAACCACCCCGGTCGGCCGGACGGGCGATTCTCGCCGCGTGCATCGCGCTGGTGCTGGCGGCCTGCGAGCCCCAGACTCCGGCGCCGGTGTTCGATGGCGCGAGCGGGAGAGTGATCTCACCGGAGACAGGCGCGATTCAGGGCGACCTGGTTCGTGGCACCGCGGAGACAATCGAGGATGCGGCTCCGGCCGTCTCGCCGCGCGACCGCGCGGCCGAGGAGCGCATCGTGGAATCGTCCGAACCCTTCGGAAGGACCGAGCCCGAGCCCGCGCCCGAGCCCGCACCCGGAACGGATCCGGAACCCGCGCTCGAGCCGGAACAGCCGACGCAGACGGCCGACGGCGCTGTTGGCGGGACCGAGGAAGCGGCGCCCTCGAACGAGGCTGCGGAACTGCCGGTGCTTCTTGAAATTGATCCGGTCGCCGACGATGGTCGTCGCGTTGTTGCAATTCTCTTGCCCCTGTCGGACTCCAATTCCAGGCGCCGCGCGTTGGCTCTGGCGATGGAGAACGCTGCGCGGCTCGCGATCGAGGACATCGGCCCGGGAGCGCCGAGGCTGGTGGCCTACGATACGGCTGGCGGCCGGGGTAGCGCTGCCGAGGCTGCGAAGCAGGCAGTTGACGATGGCGCCGAGCTCATCCTGGGACCGCTGCTCGGCAGCAAGGCGGTTGAGATCCAGCCGGTGGCCCTGGAAAGGGGAGTCAACGCGATTGCGTTTTCTACCGACGAGTCCGCTGCCGGGAACGGAGTGTATCTGATCGGGTCGCTGCCGTCGGCGGAATTCCGCCGGATCCTGCGTTTCGCAGCGGTGGAGCGGGGCTATCGGACACTCGCCGGGATACTTCCGGGAAGTCCCTACGGGGCCCAGGCCAAGTCGGCGCTGGAGCGTGTCGCAGTGGAGACCGGGAGCGAACTCGCTGCCACAGTGACCTACGGTTCGAACTTCGATTCCGCGCAGGAGGCGGCTCTGTCCTTTGCCGACATTCACACGTCAAGCTCCGGTTCCGGCGGCGGCCGGGTGGCGGTTCTCGTTCCGCAGAGCGGCAGCCTTCTTGCGACACTCGCAGCATTCCTTTCGCAGCGCGGACTCCTCGATGGGGAGGTGCAGTTGCTCGGAACAGGGGTCTGGGACGCGGAGGCGACCATTCGTGAGGACGCGCTCCGGGGGGGCTGGTTCGCGGCACCGGACCCGCGTCGGCGTGCCGGGTTCAGCGGCCGCTACCTTGAGCGCTATGGATCCCGCCCACCATTGCTCGCTTCCCTCGCGTATGACGCCGCGGTTGTTGCGGGCACGCTTGCGGTCCGCGGCGGAGAGGATCCGTTCTCGAGGAGGGCGATCACGGATCCCGGGGGGTTCCTCGGAGTAGCTGGCGCGTTCCGCTTCACACGTGCTGGCCTGAATGAGAGGGCCCTTGCCGTTCTGCGGGTGGACGAAGGCGGCTTCCGCATCATCGATCCCGCTCCGGAAGGCTTCCCGGCGTTTTGATCATGGCCGAGGCAGAGGCGGCGCCGGATTCCCGGGCGCTACTCCGGGCCACCGAGTTTCTGGACGCTCCCGCCCTGGCCGGCCGTCTGGAGGCGATGTGGAAGGAGGGCCTCGGAGAGGCCGGGTTCCGGGCAGAAGCGGCGAAGCTGCTTCGCGAGGAGCGCCGCGCCGGCATGGTCCGAATCCGAGAGCGATTCCTCGCCTCCGACCATGGCGGCCTTCGGGCGGCGCGCTGGGTGGCGGAGCTCACGGACGGAATTGTCCGGATCGTGCATGATGTTTCCGTTCGCCTTGTCCATCCGGCGCAGGGCGGAGGGAACGGCAGCGAATTTGCGGTGGTGGCGGTCGGTGGCTACGGCCGCGGAGAAATGGCGCCGTTCTCGGATGTCGATCTGCTGTTTCTGACTCCCCCGAAGGCGAGCCAGCGGGCGAAGAGCTGCATCGAGAGCATCCTCTACATCCTCTGGGACATGCGTCTGAAGGTCGGCAGCGCGGTGCGCGACGTGGAAGCCTGCGTGCAACTCGGCCAGGAGGACATGACTATCCGCACGACTCTCCTGGAGACGAGGCTCGTATGCGGGAATGCCCGGCTACTCGAAGAGCTGGACAAGAAGGCGGTCGAAGACCTGTTCCGGAAGGCGGGGCGCAGCTTCATCGAGACCAAGCTCGCGGAGCGGGACGAGCGCCATGAGGTGGCGGGTGGCTCCCGCTATCTCCTGAATCCGAACATCAAGGATGGCAAGGGCGGGCTGCGCGACCTGCAGACCCTATTCTGGCTCGCGAAGTGCCTGCACGGCCCGATGGCGCTGGCCGAGTTCGTGCGGAAGGGGATTTTCGATCCAGACGAGGCAGCAGCTCTCGCCGAGGCGGAGCGAAATCTGTGGACCTGGCGGTTCCACCTCCATCTTGCCGCGGGCCGCGCCGAGGAACGGATGCATTTCGAGCACCAGGAAGGTATCGCCGAGGCGCTGGGATTCCGGAACGAGAGCGGGTTGCGCCCCGTCGAGCGGTTCATGCGCGAGTACTACCGCACCGCCAAGATCGTGGGGGATCTGACCAGGATCTTCTGCGCCGCCCTCGAGGAGCGCGAGGAGAAGGCTCCACCGCTCAAGGGCCGCCTCATGGCCTGGCTCGGACGCGGCAAGGCGAACCAGGTGACGGAACTGGACGGGTTCCGGGTCCTTACTGGCCGGCTGGCCTTCGAGAAGGAAGAGCAGGTTCTGGAGGATCCGGGCTCGATGGTGCGGATTTTCCACATCAGCCACGAGCGGGAAATGGATATCCATCCGGATGCTGACCGGCTGATCGCGCAGAATTTCTTCCGGATCAACGACCGGGTCCGCAACGACCCGGAGGTCAACCGGCTTTTTCTCGAGATCCTCACGTCAAAGCGCAATCCCATTCGGCCGCTCCGGAGGATGAGCGAAACCGGCGTGCTCGGCCTGTTTCTGCCTGAATTCGACCATGTGATCGGGCTGATGCAGTTCGACCTGTACCACCACTACACGGTGGACGAGCACACACTGAAGACCATTGAAGCGCTTGCGCTGATCGAGCAGGGCGACCGTGGGGGTGCGCATCCCCTCGCGACATCCCTGATCGGCGCGGTCCGGCAGCGGCGGGAGCTCTATGTCGCCCTTCTATTGCACGACATCGGCAAGGGGATGGGTGGCGACCACTCCGAGAAGGGGGCGGAAATCGCGGCCCGGCTTTGCCCGCGGCTCGGACTCGACGAGGAAGAGGCCGAGACGGTTGTCTGGTTGGTCCGCTACCACCTGCTGCTGAACAGTACGGCGCAGCGTCGGGACCTCGCGGATCCCGCCACGATCCGAAATGTCGCGGAGATCGTCCAGGAGCGCCAGCGTCTTGCGCTGCTGCTCATACTCACCGTGTGCGACATGACCAGCGTGGCGCCGGACTACTGGAACGAGTGGAAAGCGCAGCTGCTTCGCGACTTGCACCATGCGACGCTCTCCTTGCTGACCTCCGGTCAGGCCGCGCCCGATTCCGACTTTCGGGCCGCGGAAGCCAAGGAGCAGCTCCTGCCGCGGCTGGCGGAGTTTCCCGGGGACCGGGTGGATGCCTTCCTGGACGTGTTCGGTCCAACGTTCTGGATTGGTCTGGATGCGGATACGAGCAGCGACATCGGGCGCCTCGCATTCACCCACGTATCGGGCACCCCCTCCATCCGGGTGTCCTCCGACAAGCTGCGCCGGGCCGTCAAGGTATGCGTCTACACCGCGGACCGGCCGGCGCTGCTCGCGGACCTTGCCGGGGAGATCGCTGCCGCCGGCTACACGGTCGTCGAGGTCCGCTCTTACGTCTCCAAGGACAGCATGTCGGCCCTTGTCTTCTGGATGCAGCCGGCTTTTTCGGGAACCCGCCAGAACCGTACCACGTTCAATACCATCCAGAACCGCCTTCAGAACGCGGTGGCCAGCGGCACCGTCTCGAGGCCTCCTTCCCGGCGCCGGGTTCAGGCGATTTCGGAAGGCCTGCGCGTTCCCACCCGGGTCCGGATCGACAACGGCGCTTCCGAACTGCACACGCTGATCGAAGTCGCCGCCCGCGATCGTCCGGGCCTTCTTGCGGATCTGACGCGCGCGATGCACTCGGCCAACGCCAACGTCGCTTCGGCTGTGGTTACCACCTACGGCGCTCGCGCGGTGGACAGCTTCTACGTCAAGAATTCCTACGGGCTCAAGATCTCCAGCGAAGCGGCGCTCCGAGACATCGAGGAGAAGGTGCGCGCCGCGTCCGAAGCCCCGCCGGATGGTCCGGCGTGAGTGTCGCCCGCCCCGTAGTAACAGTCGGAACGCTCACCCTCGCCAGCCGTGTCTGCGGCATGGGTCGCGATGTCCTGTTCGCGGCCGTGCTCGGAACCGGCCCGGTTGCGGAGGCGTTCTTCGTCGCTTTCCGTCTTCCCAATCTCTTCCGGCGCCTCTTCGCGGAGGGCGCATTCGCTGTCGCTTTCGTCCCCATATTTGCCCGCAGGCTGAAGACCGAAGGCGAGGAAGCGGCGCAGGAGTTCGCGGCGGATGCCCTGTCCATGCTTGCGTCCGTTCTTCTCGTCCTTACCCTGGTCGCGCAGCTCGCAATGCCGTGGCTTGTCTACGCCCTGGCCTGGGGATTCGCCGAGCGCGCCGAGACGTTCACTCTGGCCGTGGTGTTTTCCCGCATCGCGTTTCCCTATCTGTTCTTCATTTCTCTGGTCGCCTTGCTGGCCGGAGTGCTGAACGCCCTCCGGCGCTTTGCAGCCGCGGCGGCGGCCCCGATCCTCCTGAATGCATCGCTGATCGCCGCCCTGGTCCTGGCTTCGGCTGCGGACCTGTCGGCCGGACACGCGGTCTCATGGGCAGTTCCCTGCGCCGGTGCGCTGCAACTGGGTCTCCTCGCCTGGTCGGCCCGCCGCGCGGGACTCCGGCTGCAGTTGCGCCGTCCCAGGTTGACTCCGGGGGTCGTGCGGCTTCTCAAGGTGGCCCTGCCTGCCGCGATTGCCAGCGGCGTGTACCAGATCAATCTGGTTGTCGGTACCCTGATTGCCTCCTTCTTCGCCGGGGCGGTGGCGTGGCTGCAATACGCGGATCGCCTCTACCAGCTCCCCCTCGGCGTGGTCGCCGTCGCGCTAAGCGTGGTTCTCCTGCCCGACCTTGCGAGCCGCCTGGCGGGCGGCGACAAGCAAGGCGCGCGCGATTCCTTCTGCCGGTCGATCGAGATCTGCCTTGCGATCGGTCTGCCGGCGGCAATAGCGCTCGCCGTCATACCGGCGCCCGTGATCGGTGTCCTGTTCGAGCGCGGCGCCTTCGGCCCGGATGACACTCGGGAGACCGCGCAGGCCCTGCTCCTGTATGCGCTCGGCCTGCCCGCGTTCATGCTCTCCAAGCTCTACGCGGCGTCATTCTTTGCCCGCGAGGACACCCGGAGGCCGCTTCGCTACGCTTGCGTGGCGTTTTCCGTCAACACCGTTCTTGCGGTGGCCGGCGCGTTCGAATTCGGGTATCTGGCAGTTCCGGCGGCCACCTCTTTGTCCGCCTGGCTGATGCTCGTGCTCCTCGCGGTCGGCTCGCGGAACTTCTCGGAAATCCGTCCCGATGCCGCGCTTCGGCGGCGGGCGCCGAAGGCCGCGTTGGCCGGCGTCGCCATGGGGGCGGCGCTCTGGGCAATCGAGGCGGCGCTGGGCGAATCGCTCAGCGAGCCGCTGGTGCGCTATGGAGCGCTTGCAGTTCTGGTCGGGGGCGGGTTCCTTGTCTATGCGGGTCTCGGCATGGGGATCGGCGCGTTCAACGCCTCTGCGATCCGGTCCGCTCTCCGGCGGCGGCCGACTGGCGTTTCGCTCCACGCCCAGGAGCCTTGACGTTGGCTCCCGGCGGGCCGACAAGGGCCGCGGCCCGAAGAAGGAGGGATCTCTGATGAATTCGTCTGGCGCGAAGGTGTTTTCCGGTGTGCAGCCGACCGGCGCCCTCCATCTTGGCAACTATCTGGGCGCGCTCCGGGAATGGGTGCGCATGCAGGACGAGTACAACTGTATCTATTGCGTCGTGGACCTTCACGCGATCACGCTGCCCCATGATCCCGATGAGTTGCGGGCAGCCACGAGGGAGATCGTGGCGGCGTTCATTGCCTGTGGCCTGGACCCCCAACGCAGCATCCTGTTCAACCAGAGTCGCGTCCGCGCCCATGCGCAGCTCGCCTGGATCCTGAATTGCGTCGCCCGGATGGGCTGGCTGAACCGCATGACTCAGTTCAAGGACAAGGCCGGCAAGGACAGGGAGGGGGCATCCATCGGCCTCTATGCGTATCCCGTCCTGCAGGCGGCCGACATCCTGGCGTACCGGGCGACCCATGTGCCGGTCGGCGCCGACCAGAAGCAGCACATCGAGCTCGCCCGTGATATTGCGCAGAAATTCAACCAGGATTACGGCGCGCCGGGGTTCTTCCCGTTGCCGGAGCCGATGATCCGGGGCGATACGGCGCGCGTGATGAGCCTGCGGGACGGCACCAGCAAGATGTCGAAGTCGGACCTGTCGGACATGTCGCGCATCAACCTCGGCGACGGCGCCGATGCCATCGCGCGGAAGATCCGGCGGGCGAGGACGGACCCTGATCCGCTGCCCGGCGTAGAGGCGGGTCTCGAAGGCCGTCCCGAGGCTGCGAACCTGACGGGTCTCCTTGCCTCCCTGACCGGGCGGTCGCTGGCCAATGTGCTCGCCGCGTATGAAGGGCGGAATTTTTCGGAGCTCAAATCCGAACTTGCCGACGCAGCGGTTTCGTCCGTGTTGCCCATCGGAGAGGAGATTCGCAGGATCTCGGCGGATCCGGCGACGGTCGACCGAATTCTGGCGGATGGCGCCGAGCGGGCGTCGGAGATCGCGGATGCGGTGGTGCGGGAAGCCGAGGAAGTGATCGGTTTTCTCGCGCTGGAAAGGGCCTGACCCAGGACAGTCTCGTTTTCTTGTCGTCGGATCCGTGTGCGCCCTGGAAGGCGTGGAGCGGAGCAATTCTGGGCGGAAGACAGCGACCGCCTGGCGGCGCTCCTCGTCAGTGCTGGACATCGATGGATCCCCCCTCTTCCCGTCGCTTTACGAACCCAACGCGGTTCGCGTCTGCATCATCGGGCAGAAACGGGGGTTCGGGCAGAGCCATCTTCTGTTGGCGGACCGGTTTGCGGATCCGAACGCCCGCCACCGCAAGTCAAATCCGACCGGATAAGGGATCGCTGCAAGCCGTGGGGAGCCAAGCCGGCGCAGTTCGATCAGCGCCGATGACGCGTCCAGCTGCTCCCGAAAAACACCGATCAGCAGCGCCAGCCCCGCGAACAGCATCGGCTCAAGGCCCAGGAATACCGAAAGGCTGCCGCGAACCAGCACAACCCGACGACGCACCGAGCGACGGGCACTGGCAAAGTCTGCCGCTTCCGGACACCACTTCCGGGCCGCCGCGTTGATGTCCCGCTGCTCCGCAAACGCGGCCACATCCTCCGCGCTCGACAAAGCCCCCGGAAGACGCGCAGACAAGCAGTCCGGCAGCGCGCTGAATGTCGTGTGACACTTGTGGCAATACCAACGCGCAACCCGCATGCCCGCGGGATCCTTGCGCTCATACGTGCCATGACGCGACAGCCGGCACCGGGCCGAATCAAACCGCAGGCACGGCGGAGGGCATGCCTCACGCCAACCTTGCCCGTTAACGCACTCCCCGGCACTCAGACCGGTTTCGTGACGGTACTGCACTGTTCGCCCACGGCCCGGCGAGAGCCCACTCGCGCGGGCCGCCCCCCACCTCTCGGAAACAAGCACCCCGGACGCCGCAGCTTCCTGCCCGGAAGCCCGCCGCCCACTACAACCCTATACCGAATACGCCTCCCCGGAAGCAGCCTCCTTGGAAGCAGTCTCCACGGAAATGGCCTGCTTGGAAAGGAAGCCCCCCGGGACCGCACCGGATTGGTCGCTGTCCACCAGAATCCGAAACCGGAACGGTCCGCAACAAAACGGCCTACTACGGCCGAAACATTCCGGGAAACAAAGCGGTCAGCGGCAACGAGATGCTCGCGATGCTCGACTGGCTGCTCGATCGCCAGCCCCGGATCGAGCAGAGCCTGGCGAACCGGCACCTTCGCGGACAGACACTGATTCTGTACGACGTCAGTTCCAGCTACTTCGAGGGGCGAGAGTGCCCGCTGGCGGAGTTCGCCCACAACCGGGACGGCAAGAAGGGCAAGAAGGGCAAGAAGCAGATCACCTTCGGCTTGCAGTGCGCTGGGGACGGTTGCCCGGTAGCCGTGGAGGTGTTTGCCGGCAACACCAGCGATCCGGCCACGGTGTCCGGGCAGGTCGCGCGCATCCGGGAGCGGTTCCGGATCGAGCGGGTGGCGCTGGTGGGCGACCGCGGCATGCTGACGTCGGCACGCATTCGCGACGATCTGGAGCCCGCGTCGCCGGACTGGATCTCGGCGCTGAAGAGCACGGACATCCGCAAGCTGCTGAAGCAGCCGGACGAGGCGCGGCCGGCGCTGTTGAGGCCGGTCGAACTCCTGCCCGACGCGGTCGCCGAGATCGCCAGCCCTGACTTCCCCGGCGAGCGCCTCATGGTGTGCCTCAACCCCGCCTGCGCGAGGCGCGCCGGCGCAAGCGCGAGGCGCTTCTGAGGGCCATCGAGGCTGCGCTCGAGGAGATCGCCCGTATCGTCGGCCAGCCGCGCTCGAAACTGCGCGGCCGGGACCGGATCAACCGCAGGGTCGGGCGCGAGGCCAACCGCCGGAAATTGAAAGAGCACTTCCAGATCACCGTCACCGGCGACAAGCTCGAATGGGCGCGGAAGATCACCGCCGAGGCGCTGCTCGACGGCATCTACATCGTTCTCACCGCACCAGCCTCCCCGCCGATGCCATCAGCCCCGACGAGGCCGTCCTGGCGTACAAATTTTTGTCCAAAGTCGAGCGCGCATTCCGATTCATGAAGCAAAGCCGGCTCCAGGTCCGGCCCATCTACGTCTACAGCGCCGACCATGTCCGCGCGGATGTCTTCCTGTGCATGCTTGACTACTATCTCGAATGGCACCTGCGCAAGCGCCCGGCGCCAATGTTGTTCGAGGACCACCACCCCGAGGGCGCAACCGCCCGACGAAAGACACCTGTGCAAGAGGCCGAAGTCTCCGAGCGGGCAAAGCAGACAGCCGCAACCAAGATCACCGAAACCGGCCTGCCCGCCCACGGCCTGCGCACCATGCTCCAGGATCTTGGCCTGCAATGAAGCCACCCGGCCCGGTCAGCCAAACCACGCCTTCACAATCATCGCCCAGCCGACACCGCTGAGCGCCGAAGCCTTCCAGCGGCTGGGTGTGGAGCCAAGCAAAGTGATTCCAGTACCGCTGCACCCCTGATACCGACTAACTGCTTGCCAGGTCAAAGCTATCTGCGCGCAGTCATGATGAAGTTCCGATGAACGGCCGCTGACGGTTCCAGAATGGCACGATCGTACATGAGTCTCAAACGAAAGGACGGATTGCAGATCTATTCTTGTCATCAGGTATTGGCGCATCTCCTGCCACACTGCGCCCTCTCAACATGCCACGCTTGACCTTTTCCACGGCAATACACCGGAAATCAAGAGAAGAGTGTGGAAGACCAGCCAGAATTTGTGGGCGGTCTGTCACATCCAGCCGGTGGAAACTCATATCTGCGGCGATTTCTCCAAGCGCCCCGGCCTGCGGAGTGTCGCGTGCACGCGCCATCCCGTGTTTGCGTGCCGTTTCACGGGACCGAGGCCAATTCCTCTGCTTGCTCCGATAATCGCTGCTGAAGGCATCGCCGTTTCTCATTCTTTCCGATTGTTGTGGTGGGAGCGCAACACGCGAGCGCTGCACCATTCTCATTGTCGCGGCAATGGAGGAGTTTGACCGGGAAGCAACGCCCCTGGGCCGGGGATGCCTCGAATGCCATGAAGAACCGTTCCGCGTCTTCGCACTGTTCTGCCTCCGCCGCCTGACGGGAGCAGCCCGGCCCCAGCGCTCGCACCGGCATGCCCTCCACCACGCATACGTTCTGGCTCCGGCTTCGACCTCGCGGCATCTCGTCGGCTGCCGGAACTGCTTCAGCGGCCCCTTCCGATGCAACTCAGGCCGTCCGGTATTTCGCCGTGGTCAAGTCCAGTTCGGAGGGTGCCCACTCGTCGCCCCGTAGCTCTGGCTTGTCGTAGTCAAGCATCCCCTGCCAGTGAGCGTGCACGTCTTCGGAATAGAGTGCGGACGCGACTGCCCGAGCCAGCCAGGCGGCGCCATCCGATATGCCGGGAATATCCCCGCTGACTTTTCCCAGGCTTGCCGTTGCGCCGTAGTTGAAGCAATACACGTTCTTCAGCCAGGGGGCGGTGCCGGGCCTCTTCTCCTGGAAACTGAAGTCGGGGTTCAGGTAGGGGAACCTGCCGAGGTCCGCGCTTTCCTCGCCTTCCGGTGGCGTGTAGACATCTTCCCAGAGAAGGATATTTCCCGCAGTCTCGCCGAACTCGGTCCGCGTCATCGGGTCTATGCTGAAACCGGTTCCGAAAATCAGGAAATCCGCCATGCAGTTGGAGCCGTCCGTGAATCCGATCCGGATCGCCCCCTGCACCTCCCTGGCGATCGAAACGCCCTTGCCAAAGTGAAAGAACGCGTTCGAGTGCCGGCTGACGCGCAGGGTCGATCCGCGCGGGGCCGGAGTCTGAGTGGCGAATGAGTACTGCATGAAGCGCCAGCGCCATTCGTCCCTGAGTGCGGCGTAGCCGCATGTGAAGCCGAAATTGCCAATGCCCATCATTTTGTTGATGCGCGGCATTTCCGTGCGGCGGATCAACAGGCGGACCTCGGCGGCACCGTGTTCGAGCGCCTCGGCAGCATTCTCCACGGCGGACGCGCCGACGCCTACCACCGCAACGCGCTTTCCCTTCAGCGCGGAGAAATCGATGTCCTCGATACTGTGCGCCCAGAGATGCCGGGGCAGAGGATCCCGGAATCCCGGAATGTTCGGTTCTCCCGTTCCCTCGCGGCCCGTGGCGAAGATCAGCTTGCGGGCAAGGAGCGTACCCGTTTCCCTGCCCGAGACGTGGAGACGGAGAAGATCGCCATCGGGTTCGACGAGGTCCATCGAAACGTCGTTGTCCACCGGGACTTCGAGAACCTCCCTGTACCAGCGAAGATAGTCCATCCACATGGAGCGGGGAATCTTGTCCAATTCGTCCCACGCTTCGGCACCGAATTGCGCCCGGAACCAGGCCTGGAATGTAAGTGCCCCGTGGCCGAAGGCGGGCCCAATGAGTTGTTTCGGCGAACGCAGCGTCTCCATTCTTGCGTAGGTAAGCCAGGGACCCTCGAAGCCCTTGGGGTTTCGGTCGAGGACGCGGATGTTGCATATCCCGCCGGTGGTCAGGGCGAGCCACGCCAGCATGCCGCACATTCCGCCGCCGACGATCACAGCGTCGATGACGCCCTCCCGCGCAGGAACCCACACTTTCTCCGGATAGCAGAGATAGCGAAGGTCTTCGCGCAGGCGAGCTTCCAGCGTGGTTAGACCCTGCCCGTCGATGGTCGCGGGATGGTGTACGGGGTGTTGGCGCATCTCGGGGGACCGGCGGTGTTTCCGCGCCATCAGGATCGGCTGTCCGACCAACGCGAATTCAGCGGGTCGATGTAGCAGGCATGGCGATGACGGTGGGACGGTCCTGTCGCGGGAACGCAAAGCAGGTGGGGGTGATCGTCAGGCAGATCCGGATGGGCGTGTGTTCGGACGAGGGGGTCGCTACGCAGCCACACTCGAGTCGCGAAGAACGCGGTCAGCGGGGCGAGACCGGAACGGATGGGAATTGCCCGCTCACGAACGGTAAGCGCACCGAGCCAGCCTGCTTGGCTGAGCGGGAAGTGCGCGGCGAAGACGGCCGGACGATCCCCCTGTCTCGCCGACCCGATGACAATGAGGCCTCCAGGTGTGGGCAGGAGAGAAGAGACGAGTCCGAACCCGGTCCAGGCAACGAGAAGGCCGGCATACGGTAGGTGTAGCGAGCCGAGCCCTCCGAGCAGTGCAAAGGCGACTCCGCCCACCACCATGACACCGCGCTCGCCCGTGCGCATCAAGAGACGCGGTACGATCACTGCTCCGATGGCGGCGCCGAACCCGGAGCTCGCCATCCGTATCGGGAAATAGCGCCCGGCATCGCCGAGGCGCATCCCGGCAAAGGCCACGCTGTTTGCCAGCACCCAAGCCATGGCCAGTGAAAGGGAGAAATTGAGCAGGAACAGGCCACGCAGCCGCGGCGTGCGTGTGTACATGCGAAGGGCCTTGAACGCCCGGTTCTGGAACGGCCCCTTGCCGGCCTTCGTGCCAGCAGGCGGTATGCGCACGATCATGAGGACGGCGACGGATCCGACGAAGGCGAGCGCGGCGCAGCCGAACAGGTCTTGGGCCGCTACGAATAGCGGTAGCGCCGCCGCGATCACCGGACTCAGCACCGCCTCGAGCGCATACGCGATCCGTGGGTAAGCCAATGCAAGGGTGTATGTTTCTGCTCTCGGAAGCAGGTCCGGGCTGAATGACTGAAACAGCGGCGTGGAGGCCGCAGAGAGCGGATAGAAAGCGAAGGCCAGGATCGCGATTTGCCACATCTCAGCCACCAGCGCCAACGGCAGGAGCATCCGGTCGGAGTCCAGCCCGATCAGCACGCTCTTGCGGGACTGTTCCGCCAGGAACGTCCCGGCGAGCGGGGCAGGACCGACGTATGCGACCATCTTCAACGCGAGGATCAGGCCGAGAATGCTTCCCGACGCTTCGTCTCCACCGATTGTGTATCCGGCCAGCGACAGGCTCACCGTCAGATCGCCGATCGCAACGAGCGAAAGGATCTGTGCGGCAAGCAGTCCGCGAAACGCGGGAGACGACAGCGGGCCCCCTCAACACGGAGGATCCTGCGTTGACACCGGCTCAGGCGGCGATGAATCGGAAATCGGTCATCTCCCCGATGCTTCCTCAATCGCGAGGATACCTGTCGGTTTGCAACACTGCCATGCTGTTCGCCTCCCAGCCGATCCAGACGTTGTCGGTGCCGAGGTCCCTTGCCATGGACGTATCAACATAAGCCCTCAGAATCGCACCCTGCGTAGCGTCGATCAACACATCGACGACCATTCGGCTGCCGAGGAATGTCCTCCCCACCACGCGGCCCTGGATCGCGTTGGCGGTGCCGGGAGGTGCGCTGTGGAATCCGAGTCTCTCCAGACGAATCGACGCAGCGACGGTCTCACCTGACTGCGGTGTATGGGCAGGCGCGTGGCCCCGGAGCACATGGCCGTGCCAGTCCACGACAACATTCCCGTTCTCGATGCCGCGCGCATGACCGGTCAGGAGATTGGTCTCGCCGATGAACTCGGCTACGAAGCGGCTGGCGGGATGAAAGTAGAGTTCTTCGGGCGTTCCGTCCTGTTCGACCCGGCCTTCGTTCATGACCACGATGCGGTCCGACATGGTCAGCGCTTCCTCCTGGTCGTGCGTGACGAAGAAGAACGTCTTGCGGGTGCGGCGCTGGATGGTCTTCAATTCCAGCCGGATCTGCCCGCGCAGCTTGGCGTCCAGCGCACCCAGGGGTTCGTCGAGCAGCAGCAGCACCGGATCCAGCGCGAGCGCCCGCGCGAGCGCCACCCGTTGCCGCTGACCACCGGACAGTTGACCCGGATACCGGTCGGCGTAGCCCGTCAGTTCCAGGAAGGCCATCACGTCGTCAAGCTGACGCCGGATCGCGGTCCGGTCCATGCCCTGGAGCTCCAGGCCAAAGGACATGTTCTGCCGGACCGTCATGTGCGGGAAGAGGGCGTAGTCCTGGAACACCATGTTGACATTGCGACGGTTGGGAGGCAGGTCTGTCACGTCCCTCTCGTCAAGGATTACCCGGCCGGTATCTGCGGTCTCGAACCCGCCGAGGATTCGCAGGGTAGTCGACTTGCCGCATCCGGAGGGACCGAGCAGGGTGACAAACTCGGCCCGGGCGATTTCGAGGTCAAGGCGCTCCAGCGCCACGGTCCGGCCGAAGCGCTTGGAGATGCCCTCGATGCGCACCAGTGGTGGGTCGTCGTTCACGGTTCACCTTCTGTCGTCATCCGCCGAGTAAATCTCTCGGCCCAGACGCCCAGCATGGCGGTCAGGATCAGCGCTATGGTCGCGATCGCGTTGATCTCTGGCGACATGCCGGAGCGCAGCTTGGCGAAGATCAGGACCGGCAGGGTCGGCTCGTATCCGCCCAGGAAGAAGGAGCGGACGAAGTCGTCAAAACTCAGGAGCAGGCAGAAGATGCTAGCGCCCATGATGGCGGGGGCCAGATAGGGAAGCGTGATCCGCAGAAAGGCCATCAGGGGATCTGCGCCGAGGTCGCGTGCGGCCTCGGTCTGGCTCTTCGGAAGTGTGGAAAGGCGCGCCATCACCACGAGTGCCACGAAGGGAACGTTGTGCACCGCGTGCGACCAGATAATGGCGAACATTCCCGGATCAATTTGGAGAACACGGGCATAGATGCGAAAGGCGATAGCTGAAATGATGCCGGGCACCAGGGCCGGCAGGATAGCCAGCGCGAAGAGTGCTGTCCGCCCGAGAAACCTGCGGCCGTCGAGCAGGACCGCGATCCAGGTTCCCACAACGACCGAGATGACGGTGGCAAGTACGGCGATTGCCGCCGAATAGCCGAAGACCGACAGCACCTCCGCATCGTTGAAGATGCCGAGATACCAGTCGATGGTCCAGGAACGGATGGGAAAGCCGATAAACTTCGAATCCTTGAAACCCATGACGACCATTAGTGCCAGCGGCACGAAGACATAGACCACGAAAGCCCAGTACACGCAGGAGAGAAAAACGCGCGTGCCGCGTGTCAATTCCTTTCTCCCTTGCGAAGTGCGTTCATGAATCTCTGGAATATGCCCGTCAGCGCCAGCGCCGCGATGAACATGATTGTTGCGAACGCGGCGCCGGTCGGCCATGCGTCACCGGCAACGTGGAAGAATCCCGCAATCGTCTCCGCGAACACTGTCGTCGAAGGGCCGCCCAGAAGGACCGGTGTGGCGTAGTACCCTATCGAGATCAGAAAGACCAGGATGCAGCCGGCGGTAATGCCTTCGATGGTGAGTGGCAGCGTGATTCTCTGGAAGCGTGTCCAGGCCCCTGCGCCCAGGTCCGCGGCCGCTTCGGTGTAGCTCCTGGGTATCTTCTCCAGCGCCGAGTAGAGCGGCAGCAACATGTAGAGCGCTGTCAGATAAATGATCCCGACACTGATCGAGAAGCTTGTGTACATGAAGGGAATCGGCCGTTCGATTAACCCGAGCGTCTTCAGGAGCAGGTTGACTGCGCCGTTGTTGCCCAAGAGGATCATGATCGCATAGGTGCGCACGATTTCTCCGATCCAGAAGGGGATGAGGAGTAGAAGAAGCATCAGGAGGCGGTTCGTCCGGCTGACATGCCTGGCGAGGAAATAGGCGACCGGGTAGGTGACAACAAGGGTTACCAGCGTAACGACAGTGCCGAAGACCAGCGATCGGTAGAACGGTATCCAGAAGACCCGCTCGTGGATAAAGCGTCCGTAATTATCCAGAGTAAAGTGCGTCTCGACACCGGGCGCCACGGGATAGGCATCGGTCAGACTGACGCTCAGCATCTGCAGCATCGGACCGAGATGCTGGGTTACCACCCACAGAACCGGAAAGGCGGCCAGGATCAGGAATTGCCGGCGCGGCGAGGCGAAGATCAACGCGACCAGGGCGCGGTACGGTCCTGACGCAGCAATCCCTCCCCAGAAACCACGGCCTGCGGGACCGGCGCCGGTAGCGTCATCCGTTGCCATCGGCGTACGAGTCCGTGTCGGAAGGAATGCTCCGCCCCCACGCTGGGCAGGGGCGGATAGGGGCGTACGGCCGATCAGGCGGCCTTGACGGCTTCGACCGCGGGGTCGACAAGCCCGTACTTCATCTCGTTCGCCTCGGCGCGGAAGAACTTGAGCACCGCCAACTCTTCATCGGGGAAGGCTGTCGACTTGCGCTCGAGTTCGGTCAGGTGCTGTGCGGCGTCCTTGTAGGTGGAGATGAAACCCGACGCCTTGGTCATCGAAGCGCCAATCTCGGACGATCCCAGGATTGCGTCGAGGAAGGTGTAGGCGTTATCGGAGTTCGGTGCGTTGTTGGCGACGTTGTACGTGTAGACGAAGCCGTAGCTGCCCTCCTGCGGAATCGTCATGCTGACGGGGAAACCGTCATTGATGAGCGTGGCGATCGGTCCGTTCCATGCGTGTCCCAATGCGATGTCCTGGTTGATGAACATCTGCTGCACCTCCGCGCCGCTGTCGTAATACTTGCGGACGAGCGGCTTCTTCTCGATGAGGAATTGCTTCGCCTCCTCGACGATTGCGGCAGCCTTGTCGGGATCGCCGAGGTACTCCACCATGTTCCCGTCGTACCCCATCTTCAGCATGATGATGGAGAACATGTCCTGAATAATGTAGGCGGTCTGGTTAGCGAATTTGTCCGAAAAGAGGATGTCCCACGACTTGGCTTCCTCCGGGGTGACCATTTCGTTGTTATAGGCCAGGATCTCCATTCCGGACAGGATCGGTGCGCCCCACTTGTGGCCGTTGATCGTCGCCCAGTCGCTTTCCGAGAAAGTCGGATTGATGTTGCCCCAGTTCGCCAGTCGACCGGTATCGAGTGGTGCAATAAGTTCGCTGTCAATGAATTGCAGGAAGCGGTGCCCGGCGACCGTCACGATGTCCACGGTGGGACTCGGCGCCTCGGCGGCAAGCAGGTTGAACTGCTTGCCCTGGTCGTCAACCAGGCGGACATTGACCTGGATTCCGGTTTCCGACTCGAACTGTTCCTTGAAGCTTTCCGGAACGAAGTTGTTGTAGGTCCAGATGTTCACTTCGCCAGACTGGGCGTGGGCGCGGCGGATGTAGTAGGGACTTGCCATCACGGCGGCGCCTGCGGCGGTGGTGCCGAGGAAACGGCGTCGGTCTATGGTCAGCGTGGTCACATCGAGTCTCCCTCTGTGAGATGCAGGGTTCTTGTCTTTTCCGTACGAATCCGGATCAGCAGGACGCCAGGAGGGGCCCTGTCAAAGCAGGCCAGTACGGGCGGCCTGCCGCAATTCGTCGAGAGTGTAGCGTGAAAGGTCAAGGGCTGTCAGCAACTCGTTCCCGACCATGAAATCAACGCCGTACATGGCCGAGAAGATCCGGATGCCCGCCTCGTGCAGCCTCGCAGGGCGCCCGGCCAGCTTTCCGAGAGCGACTGTAAGCACCAGGCCGTAGGGCACATCCTCGGTGACATATCGGCTGTCGGCTGTTGCAGGCCCGGTGCCGCCGTTGCCCTCCGCGTGCATCTGCTGGTTCATTTCGGAGATCGAGGCGACGGGTACGTGGAACGACAGATGGAAGTGCTCGAAGATCGTCCGCACCTTGACGCCAAGCGCACCAGCAATTGTGAGGCGCTCCTCGTCCAGCGCTTCCAGCAGTCGACCCACATTCGGGGTCACGTTTTCACCCTGGCTCCAGGTCTCGTTACGTTCCATCCGGGTCATGTTCCCGAGCGCAATGCCCATGTGGTTTTGCGGATTCAGGTTCGATAGGGAGATCGCCAGGAGACCGTCGCGCTGCTGGAACCGGTCGTCGAAGAGTCGCCGGCAAACCGCGAGGGCACGGTTCGATGACGTCTCCGGAACCGTGCAAACATCGACCCGCGACCGGATCGTGTTCAACGCTATCTCGGTTTCCGACCGGCGACGCGCCGTCACCACGGTGGTTCCCCAGGCGGTAACCGGTGCGCCGACGCCGCGCGCCGAAAGGAGTTGCATCAGATACAGCGCACCCAGCGAGCAATGAGAAGAAATTATCACGTGCTGACCGTTGCGAATATGCGGTGCGAGCGAATCCATGACTGCCTTGTGGCCATAACCGGGAACGGCAATCAACAGGACCTCGTTGGCTTGTGCGAGATGCCTTGCATCTGCGGCAATGCGCGGGACTAGGCGGGCATCGATCGCGCCGGTCGCGGTCAGGGGGATCCCGTCGGTGAGCGCCGCCGTTCCGGCACCAGAGGGCGACCAGAGCATCGGGTGGTGACCGTTCCGGGCAAGCAGGGCGGCGGTTCCGAATGCGATGGAGCCTGCTCCGGCTATGCCTACAGAGACCGACGATGCCATCCTTCGGCTCCTTTCCCTTCTTGCGGGCACCGCTGTCGTCGGCGGGAACTCCTGCCGCTCAAGGTTCTCTGCAGTGCGGCATGCGGCAAGCGAACGCAGCGGGCCTTTCCTTACCGGTCGGCTGCCGAGGGTTCCGGCCCGCGGGACTATCGTTCACCTCATCCTGCCAGTTGGTACGGCCGGGGCTCGATTCCGGAAAGCCCGGATCGGGGAATTCTATCCGTCGAGCCACGTTGCGCCCGATGCGGGCCCTTCCTGTCCGCATGCCGGGTGCGGATGACACGAGGGTTCGATCTTCTTTATCATGGATCGGGACAGGATGTCAGGGGACCGGTCCCCAGGCCAGGACAATCTCATTTTCTTGTCGTTGGATCCGTGCGCGCGCTGGAAGGCGTTGAACGGAGCATTTCTGGTTTGCCGCTGGCCTGTCGCGGATTGATGAGAGTGTGCAGCAGGGCGTTGAATGGGGTTACTGGCGCACCGCCGGGGGGTTGGAAAGGGATAGGTTCAGACCCTTTCATCACCCCACAGTGGACTCGCGGCGATTGTTCTGGCTTGTTTCCCGCATGTTCAGTTGTCTTCTTTCATTCCGCGGTGGTAGATCAGGATTGGCTTGAACATCAGGTAGGCTTCCCAGAGTTTCCGTGTTCCCGGCAAGGGCTGCCGCTTTGTTGGATCGAATCCGGCGATGCCCGCCAGATCGATAACGAAGGATTTGATGTCGGGCGCAGGTTCGGGCGGAGCTCGGGCATTGCAGATCCTGAGGAGGTATCGATAGTTGTAGAGGCAGTCGATGGCCTCCTGCCCGACGACCTCGCTGGCCGGGGTCTTTGGGGCCGTCCGGGCCATGAAGTTCAGGTCGTGGATATGGCAGGCGGTAATCGCATCGAAGACGAGGCACTTGCGCAAATCGTCGGCATCATCGAGTTGCCGGTCCTTGATCCGGGTGCCGGTTTTCAGCGCGCTGAACCAGGTTTCGATGGACCAGCGCTTCTCGTACCACTGGACGATCTGCTGCGCGTGTTCGGCGGTTGGCTCGCCCCGGTTGGCCAGCAGCAGCCAGTGCAACGGCTCCTTGCCTTGCGGCGGTTGGCGTTCGGTCGCCGAGACCGCGAGCATCTCCGTCGGGGTCTGGTCCGCGGCTTCCTTCGGCGCCAGCAGGACCACCCTGCAGGCGCGAAGGTCGAGCTTGACCTTGCGTTGCTTGCGCTGGCGCGGGCCGCCGCATGGCGGAACCAGGATTGTCTTGCGTGCCAGCGGCTCCTGTTCTTCGACATGCGTCCAGAGGTTGCGGGATTCTCCGTCGTCCAGCAGCACCTTGCGCTGGCGCGCCGCATTGGAGCGGACCAGCAACCCGGCATGGTCGATGGCCGCCTTGCGCAGCATCTCCCAGGTATCCCCTTCCCGATCGCAAACGGTGATCACCTCGGTGTCCGGGCAGGCATCGTCCAGTTCCCGAGCCCGCTGCATCCCTTCCAGCCAGCGCGCGCTTTCGGTGTCCTTCCCGACACCCGTGACCTTCTCCTGTTCCGTCGTGCGGAAGTCGGCATTCAGGTTGTAAACGCCCAGCGGCCGGCCCACAGGGTTTACCGCAAGCCCGAAGTGCGCCATCAGTCCGTGCGCGCCCGTGCCGCGTCCGCCGATGGAACAAAGCCCGTCCGTCGCCTTCAGGCCGTGGTAGTTCAGCGTTGTGGTGTCCTGTATCGCCAGCACCACCTTCTCCATCTGGCAGCGCTCCACCGTGGAGGCCTGGTGGGGCTCAAGGATGTGCTGCATGGACACGCCCTCGCTGGACAGAAGCCGGTACGCCGCCTTGCGTTCCGCCCGCCGCGGGAACAGCACCGGGATCGAGGTCCCCGCAAGCCGGAGCCACGCCCGCCCCATCTCCACGATCCGCCTGCGGACGCGCCCGTCGGAATGGCTGCAGCGAGCATATTCCCGCTCCGCCCAGTCGGCGCCCGCCGGCAGATACACCGGCTCGGGCGGAACAATCCGGCGCTCCGGCAGGGTACATAACGTCTCCTCCCAGTGCACCGACAACGGCTTCATCCAGACCGCGCGCCCGACCCCGGGCTGCGTGCTCCCCGGCGGCTGGCCGGAGGTCGGACGCGGGCAGCAGGACCATCCGGCCGCCCGGTAGCTCTCTCCGGCATGTTCCGGGCCGACATAGGTATAGGCCAAAACGGGCCGCGTTGCATAGGCCTCGCTCCAGTCCCCGGCAACCCGATCCGTCGCCATCTCCAGCACCCGCGAGGCCAGCCCGTGAATGCGGGGCAGCAGCAGAAAGCGGTGATTGCACAGCACAAGCCCGAGATGGGCCGCACGCGCGTCGGCCGACCAGCCGATCCATTCGTCGCGCGCCTTCTGGTGCCAACTCGCGGCTGCAAAGCCGATGCCGCCCAGCACGCCGTAGGCCGAGGAACGGATCCAGTAGCGCAGCTGCCCTCCCGGCGCGCGCTTCCAGCCGAGAGGATGCCAGGCCTCCAGCATCGCTTCCCAGCAACGCCGGTCGTCGCCCTCCGACACCCTCTCCAGCGACAGGCTGCCGAGATCCCGGATCCCGCACCGAAGCGCCGAAATCGCCTCAAGACCGTCCGGCGCCGGCACCCTCGCGGCCGCATCCGGCACGCCCGGCCTCGCCTCCGGCAACCGGAACCCCGCCTTCGCGGCCACCTTCGGCAACACCTTGCGGGCCGACGCCAGCGCCAGCCTGCCCTTGCTATCCTTCCAGTCGGCAAGTTCGCACAGCAGACGCGCCAAGCCGCAACGGGTCGCTCCCGGCTCCTCGGAAGCCGCGACTACACGGGCAATCGTCTGAGCACCGAAATGGCGCAATCCAATCTGCATGCCGCAGCAGTAGCAGCATCAAGACCGCGAGTCAACAATGGCCCGATGAAAGGTTCAGACCTCAGGAACCAGCACTATTCCCGATGCACCCAACTTTGGAGTCGGTCGGGGTTTCCGATCGCCAGAAAGGACACCCAACGCGCGGCGCAGGCTTGGCTTTGTCTTGTGCGCTGAGACGGTCGGCGAGGTCACCGCAATCCCGGATATCAGCTCGGGTTGCGTTGGTCATCGCGGATCCGTGTAGCCGCCCCGGCTGCGCGCAAAGCCCTTGGTGAGCCCCACCGGCGCCCAGTTCGAGGCTCGGTACACCGTTCCGCGGTGCTTCTCCGGATCCACGAAATTCTCTGCCAGTTCCAGCGGATGACCGTAGGTGTTGTTTTTCGCATTAGGTCGGAATGGCTTTCCCAGATTAATCCGATCGGAGTGGGACAAGATTTCCCACGCTCTTCCGGATTTATTGGAGCGATCGCTTTTCGTCGGGGATTTTTCTTTCCCGGCAGGCGTGTAGTGGTTCGGGGTGGCTTCCGGCCCTGCGGCATCGTTGGCGGGTTCGGTCTGGGCATCCGGCTCCCGGACCGGGATCGGTGTGTTCGGAGGGTTGCCTAAGGGTTCTGTAGAGGGTTGCGTTTGCGTGATTGCAGGACGTCGTTCCAGTCCTTTTCGCCGGTGGGTCGGATTCGCCGGATGTTTGGATTTGTGCGGATGAGACGCTCGGCGGCCTGATCTCCGGGGGGATCTGCGTCGTATCCGCATGCGATGTCCTGGAGGCGGAAGGCGGCGATCCATGTTGGCATTCGCGGCGTAAGGCCGGCGGTGGAGAGGAAGAGGTCGGTGTCCTGCATGCAGGGGAGTTCGAAGGCGGAGAGTGCGTCGAGTGCGCTTTCGACGATGAGGGCGGATTGGGGTAGCGTTCGGCGCGCGATCCAGAACCCGCCCCTGGCTTTGCGGGAACCGGGCGCCATGCCCCGGAAGGGGTGATCCGGTTGGGTGCCGAGGAGTTCGGCTCCGGCGGGCGTGCGCTCGGCATCACGGGTGATGAAGACGGCATTGGCGCGATGGTCGGCGCCGAGGATGCGCTGTCGGAAGCCTGCGTCGAGGATTGCGGGATTGAGGCTGCGGTGCCGGGAGAGGTATTCCAGCGCGGCGGGCCAGGATGCGGGATCGAGGAGCTTTCGGAACGGCTTTCCGGGGGGCTTTCCGGGGGGCGTGCCGGGGGGCGTGCTGGGGGGCGGCGCGATGTTGGCGAGGGTTTCGAGGGCCTCCAGGAAGGAGCAGTTGCTGGCATACAGGACGAGGTCGACGGCCCCACCGCCTCCCTGTCCGGTGAGATGATCGTAGAACTTGGCGCCGTTGATGCTGAGGATGGAGCCGGGGCGCTTCCAGCGCGTGTGGTCGCGGCTGTCGCGGTGGTATCCGAGGGCGGTAGCGACGCGCTCCAGGGGGATGCCCCGGAGCGCGTCGGCCCGCAGCTTGCTGCGATTCCTCACGGACCCAGCTCGGCGTTGGCGGCCTCCACATGGGCGATGTCCACGCTGTGCGCCTTGGCCGCGGTCGCGGCATGCAGCGCGTAGTGCGCGATGCGGTCGATGCGCCTTGGGATGCCGTTGCTGGCCAGGGCGACGGCCTCGACGGCGCCGGGCTCGAAGATCGGCACCTTGGCTCCGGCGAGGCGCAATCGGTGCTCGAGATAGGCGCCGACTTCCTCGCGGCTGAAGCCGCGGAGGTGGAAGCGGACCACGATGCGCTGCGCGAGGGACTCATGTGCGGACATGGCAAGCCTGCGCCGCAGTTCTGTCAGGCCGACCAGCAGCAGGCAGAGCCGCTTCTCGGAGTCCATCTGGTAGCTGGTGAGGAGCCGGAGTTCCTCGAGGATCTCGTTGCGGAGGTGGTGCGCCTCGTCGAAGATGAGCACCGGAAGCTGCTTCGATTCTGCCACCATGCGCGAGACTTCCGTGCGGATGGCGCGGTAGGCCGCGGCACGTCCGGCGAAGGCGGGCAGGCCGAACTCGCTGGCGATGGCGTTGTAGGTGTCGAGCACGCTTCCGGTGGAGAGGGACACGTAGCAGACCCGGAACAGGCCCGCGTGCAGGCCGGAGGTGGCCAGACGGCAGACGGTTGTCTTGCCGCTGCCGGCTTCTCCGGTGAGAAGGCCGATCCCGCGCAGCTCCAGCAGGTGCCTGATCCGCGACCGTGCCTCGCCCTGGGTCTGGCCTTCGAAGAGTTCGTCCGCGTGCAGCGTGCGCTCGAAGGGATAGTGCTTGAGTGCAAAGTGGTGCTTGTGCATTACTCGTCCTCCTTCTTGTCGTCGAGCGACCGGAAGGAGAGCGGCTGCGACGGTCCGTCCCGCTTCGCGCGGGCGTTCCCGTGCAGGTCGAGGGGCGTTGCAACGCCGGCCGGCTTGCCCTCGTGGATGACCTGCATCGGGCGTTCCGGAGGAGCGAGGGGATCGAAGCGGAGGACGACGCGCTGGCCGCAGAGCGCCGCGTCGACCTCGTAGAGCCGGGCGTTGAGACTCACGGTACGCGCATTGGAGACCCGCCGCGTCGCCTCGAACAGGAACAGGTCCTCGAGATCGATCTCCGGCCCGGCGTGCCGGACGCGCTCGCCGCACTGCGCCCACTTGTCCAGGGGCGACAGGTTGTCGAGCCCGCGATGCGGGGCCTGGTGATACTCCCCCTCCAGCCAGGTCCAGTACTTCCGGTTCAGCGCCTCCAGGCTGCGCTTCGCTGCGTCGTCCACCAAGGGCAGGAACTGTGATCTTGTGGTCCGAAATTTTCGCTCGATCTTGCCCTTCCCAGCCGGATGGAAGGCCCGCGCGTGGATCAAAGCGACGCCCAGCTTGGCGCATACAAGCGCCAGCCATTTCGACCGGAAGCATGCCCCCTGGTCGACATAGAGGCGCCGGGGGATGCCCCTGCGCTGAACCGCCTCCCGGAACACCTGCAGGAACGCGGACGCGTTCTCCGAGAACTGGAACGCTCCGTGAGGGACAACCCGGGTCGCGTCGTCCAGGAGTTCGAGCAAATACGTCTTCCGCATGCGCCCGCGCTCGTCGCGCACCGCAGGACCGTGCATCGCATCCGACTGCCAGAGGTCACCGGCATGGGAGAACGCCCAGCGCCGCAGATCCTTCTGCGGCCCCTGCTGTTCCCGCACCATCAGCCCCTCACGCGTAAACAGCCGGTGCAGCGTCGAGGGGGGGAGCGGGACAGCCTCCGGCACCGCACCCATCTCCCGGGCCCGCCGGATCACCTGCCGGATGCTCAACTCGGGGGTCTCCCCCTTGATCGACAGCACCGCATCGACCGCATCCGGCGGCATCCGCCGCGGCTTCGCCCCGTCGCGGCGGCTCTTCGGCAGCAGCCCATCGAAGCCCCGCGAGCGATACAGCCGGAGCCAGTCGTAGATCGTCCCTTCCGCGACACGCATCCGGCTGCTGCCCGGGATGTCCCACACCTTCGCCGCCTGCACACGGATCCGCGAAGCGGTCCGTTCCGACGGTTCGTTCAAAACCGGTGCCAGAACCTCGAACCGGAACAGCGCTACCGCCTTCCGGTGCTCTTCCATCACGTCACCCATCGATGATTCCCCTTTCCCTCTGCTTGCTTCACGGACCCGGCGCGGCCCGCAACAGCATCATCGGAGAAAGGAGGCAGCCCGAGCAGAGCCATCTTCTGTTGGCGGACCCGTTTGCGATCCAGCACGTCGCCGACGCAAATCAAATCCGACCGGATAGGGGATGAGGGCAAGCCGCAAAGAGCCGAGCCGGCGCAGCTCAAGCAGCGCCACCGGAGCATCCAGCCGGTCCCGAAAGGCGCCGATCAGCAGCACAAGCCCCGCCAGCAGAACCGGCTCCAGCCCCAGGAAAAGCGAAAGGCTCGCCCGAACCAGCAACACACGCCGTCGAACCCAGCGCCGCGCGCTGCTGAAGTCAGCCGCTTCCCCACGCCACTTGCGTGCTGCCGCGCTGATGCCATGCCGCTCGGCAAACGCGACAACCTCCTCCGCAGACGCAAGCGAACCCGGAAGACGCGCCGAAAGACAGTCCGGCAAAGCGCTGAATGTCATCCTGCAGTCTCGACAGTACCAGCGCGAAATCCGGGTCCCAACTGGCGTCTTGCGTCCGTAGGTCCCGTGCCGCCGCAGCCCGCAACCAGCATCGCGTCCCCGACAGCACCGCGGGGGACTTGCATCCCGCCACGCCTGCCTGCTACCGTACTCTCCGGCGGTCAAACCGGTCTCGAAACGGAATTGCAATGGCCGTCCACGGCCCGGCGATTGATGGTCGCGCGGGCCGAACCCCTCTCGGAAACAAGAACCCCGGACGCCGCAACTCCCTGCCCGGAAACCCGCCGCCCGCTACCAGACTACAACGAACCCGCCTCCCAGAAAGCAGCCTCCTCGGAATCCGCCTCCTCGGAATCCGCCTCCTCGGAATCCGCCTCCTCGGAATCCGCCTCCTCGGAAACGGCCTGCTTGGAAAAGAAGCCCACAGAACCGTACCGGATTAATCCCTGTCCACTAAAATCCGTAACCGGAATAGCCCGGTACAAAAGGGCCTACTTCGGCCGAGATATTCAGGGAAACAACAGTAGGTCGCCTTCCAGTCGTCGCCCAGGCGACGGAGCATCCCGCCGACAAAGCAGCTGCCCAGATTCGGGAAGGCCCGGAAGCACCGGCAGCCGCGTATTGCTCGCCACAAGGTGCAACCGCTCAACCTGTTGCGCAGGCTTCCAGCCGATGAACCGGTCGCGCGGACGGCACTTCCGCGCACCAGCCGGCCAAGGCAACCCAAAGCGTCCCCAGCACCGCAACATATCGTAGCCCGCATCCCACAAAGCGCAGGAAACCGAGCTCGTGGCCCTCGGCCATCAGACGGTCCCAGCGAAGGCGTTCCTCCGGCCGCGCAAGCCGTATCTCAACCATGCCGCACAAGGCCTCACTTTCCGCGCGTTGGCCTTCGCCCAGCCGTGCCTTCCTTGCCCGTCCCTTCTCTCCGCCCGCTCTCCGCCCCTGCCCGACCGAAAGCGATCTCGTCTTGAAGCTTGCACGACATGCTTGCACACAATGGAGTGCTTGCGTGAACAGCAAGCAGCGCAGAATCCTTGCAGCTGTCTTCAAGGACCCGGTTTCGGGCACACTGGAGTGGGCGGCAGTCGAAATTTTGCTTCTTTCGGTCGGGTGTCGGATCATTGAGGGCATGGGGTCTCGCGTCCGGTTTGAAAAGAACGGCGAGATGGAGACCTTCCACCGCCCTCATCCGTAAGCGACTTTTTTACCCCCTGCTGAACGATATTGGGCGTTTCGTGTGGGTGTGCCGTTGTTGATTTGGATTGGGTTTTGGGGTTGCTTCGAGCGTGTCCCTGGACTCAGGGTCCTGGGGCTGGACTCAACGAAACGGGTAACTGCTCACCCGGTGGTTCGAGTGGCTATTCGGTGTCCTGGTTGAGGCAGAGGACGGCCTTTCCCTGCAGGGCGATGGTGATGGCGACCAGGGGGTTGTATCCGAGTGCCGCCATGGTCTGTAGGTAGCTCGAGATTCGACAGTAGGCGTGTGCGAAGGATACGGTTCGGAAGCACCCGGAGACCTTCTGCTTGACCTTGGCCATGCGTATGTCGCGCTCGCCACGATTGTTTGTGAACGGAGTGTCGGCGCGCCTGGTAAAGCGCAGGACGTTCTTTCTCTGGACGACGAGGCGTTGGTGGAGGTTATGGGCGTCGGACTTGGCGACCGGTCCGCGTTGGCCCTTTTTTGGCGGTGGGATTTCGGGCATCTCCGAGCGTCCCTGCTCGAGGATCGCCTTGTAGCATCGTGCGATGCGCTTGTAGTGTCGCATGGACAGCCGCTGTTGCGGGCGTTGGATGACCTGTCGCCGTGCGATGAGCAGCAGCTTGTGCATTTTGCGTGCCCACGGATAGCCGTTGCTGTCGGTCACGGCCTGAAGTTCCCTGAGCAGGTGCGCGCCGCAGAGTTGATGCTTGCACTGGGTGTAGGTGAAATAGGGTTTCCAGCAGTCATGGACGATGAGGCCCCCGTATCGGGGGATGATCCCGAGAGTGTTGATCGCCTCACAGCCGCGGTTCCGGTGCAGGCCCTTGACGGTGATGGGCCCGCCGGCACAAACATGGATCCAGTAGTTTTTCCGGTCCACGCGCAACGAGGTTTCGTCGACATGCAGCACCGGCATGTCAAGGAGCTTGTCGGTGGCGGCAGCTTCCCAAGGATTCCAGGGCCTGATGCAGGCGCCAGACGAAGGCGAGCAGGGTGGCCTCGGAGAGCAGCCGTCCGGTCATCGCCTGGATCATGGCCGCCGTCCGCTTGAGCGGGACCATCTGGGCACAGAGCAGGTGCACGACATAGGCGACGATCCCGGGTCCGTACTGCAGAGGACCGGGCATGGTGTCGGGGAAGCGGCCCTTGGTCCGGGTGTGGCAGCGCGGACAGGCCTTGATCTCGGCGGTGACCCGACGTTCGACGGTCTCGAAGACGATGTCGACCTCGATGCGCTGCTCGTGTCCGGTGCACGCGGTCCCGGTCAAGTCGTGGCCACACTGCCGGCACTCGGTGACCGGGCTGGTGTGCGTCGTGGTGACCGTGCGCAGGGTGTCGGAGCGTGCGTGGCGTGCCTTCGGTCCGCGGCTCCGGGATCCGGACCTGCCCGCGGTGTGGGTCTCGCCTTCGTCGGTGCCGTCCCGCGAACTCGGCAGACTGGAGTTGCGCGAGGTCTTTGGTGTTGTCTTCTCGAGGAACACCGCCACCACGATATCCACCAGCATGAACAGGGCATTGATCAGCGCGAGGGTGTCCGCGCTTGCCTCGCCCTTCTGCTTGATGGCATCGAACCGGGCTCGGCAGTCGTCCAGCTGCGCGCGCAGCGAGGCCTGGTTGATCCGCGCCATCACTCGGCCTCGACCGCCATGATCGCCGAGATCACCGCGAGACGTTCACCCGTCGGCAGGTTCTTGTAGCCCTGTGCCCAGCGGGTCGCCTTGCGCTTGATGCGCTGACGGTCGGTGGCGTTCCGGCCGGCATGGCTGGCCCAGTGCATCCGCTCGGGCGTGAAGTTGAACCAGACCACCTCGGTGCGGACCTGGGCCTGGGTGGTCACCTGTAGTGCGACCCGGCGCCAGTCCGACAGCATCTCGTCATACAGCGCCGAGGGGTGTCCCGAAACCATCACCTGGCACGGCAGGCCCGTGAGCAGATCAAGAAGGGTTGCGTGGTCGGCATCCGTATACTCGTAGCGGTACCGCCGGTCCGACCGACGGGTCGCATGCAGATACGGCGGATCGCTGTAGACCAGTTCCGTACCCCGGAACGGGAAGCCGGCCAGGAACTCGTGGGCACAGCCCTGTACCAGTTCCACCGGGTAGTCGCACAGGAACCCGTCAAGCGCGCGTTGATCGCGGTCAATCCCGATGCTGCGCATCGCCGGGGCCTTGCGCCGCATCAGTGCACCGCCTCCGAGATGCGTCTCGATATACAGATCGTGGGGAGGCTGGAGCCCCAGTAGCGCCTGACAAAGCCCGGTCGTGGCCTTGGATCCGAAATACCCCATCGGTGGTCCCCGTCAACAGCGATGACCACTCATAGTCAGATCTCGCTGGAGTGTCAACCTCCCGTCGCCTTCAGCGATCCGCAACCAGACACCACCCCGCTCAATCACCTCCCGGGAGGCTCGTCGACAGGCACCCCGAACTCAAGCCAGACGCAGGAGGGGGTGAGTAGTTACCGAAAGGGTTGTGTTACGCTGCCCGGCATGGACCGGATAGTACAAGGCCGTTGTGTCGGCTCTGCGGAGTTGTCGGAGATCCGTGCGCTGTTGTCGGCGCACCCGGAGTGGGGCCGCTCGCGGCTTTCGGTTGCGCTGTGCGAGCGCTGGGGGTGGCGGGACGGCCGAGGCCGTGTGAAGGATATTGCCGCGCGTTCGCTGCTTCGCAAGCTTGCGGGAGAAGGTCTGATCCGGCTCCCTGCGTTGCAGTACCCGGGCCGCGGAAGCCGTCGGCAGAGCGCGGCGGCGCGTGTTGGGCTGGAGGTTGACTGGTCGGTATCGGAGGCGTTTTCGGGTCCGCTGTCGGCGCTCCTGCCCGTTTCTGTATCGGTTGCGGAAGGTTCGGACCGCCAGCTTCTGCACGCGATTTTGGAGCGGTTCCACTATCTCGGGCTATCGACGCCAGTGGGGGAGAACATCGGGCACCTTGCGCGGGACCGTCGGGGCCGGATCGTGGGCTGCTCGCTGACGGGGGCTGCGGCGTGGCGCTGCGCGGCGCGGGACCGCTGGATCGGATGGAGTGACGCGACGCGCGGGGCGGATTTGTGCCTTGTCGCGAACCAGCAGCGCTTTCTGATCCTGGACGCGGTTCGGGTTCCGCATCTTGCGAGCCATGTGCTTGCGCGGGTGGCACGTCGGGTGGGCGCGGACTACGAGGAGCGCTACGGGCATTCGGTCCATTTGCTGGAGACATTCGTCGATGTGTCGCGGTTTGCGGGGACGTGTTACCGGGCGGCGGGCTGGCATGACGCGGGGCTGACGACGGGGCGCAGCCGGAACGGCCGTCCGGGGCTCTCGGTTCCGCGCAAGCGGGTTTTTCTGCGGCCCCTGCGGCGGGATACCGTGGCGCGGCTGCGGCAGGGGCGGTGACCGGTTTGGGACCGCCGGAAGACCACGCCAGGGAAGCGGCGGAGCTTCACCGACAACTGGACCTGGCGTCGGCGGAGAACGCACGGCTGCTGGAGCACCGCGAACACTGGATGGGGGAGACGGAGGCACTGCAGGACGCGCTTGCGCGATCGGATCGCGGCAAGGCGCGGCTGGAGTCGGAGAATGCGCAGTTGCGCCGGGAACTGAAGAAGGTCAGGTCTACTCTGGACGAGTTGCTGGAGGGATTCCAGACGGCCGTGCGCACCGCGCGTCGGTTTGCGGGGATGCTGTTCAGTTCGTCGTCGGAGCGCCTGGGGGGTTCGGCCGAGACGGTTGTGTCGGAGGTGGAGCTGGATTGTCCTGCCTTTATCTGGGACGATGATCCGACCGGAGGACTGGCGGGCGGCGGCGCGGCGAATGGCGAAGCCGTGGATCCCCTTCCCGAGGAGCGCGCGGCACCGCGGCCACGCAAGCGTGGCCGCCCCCGGGGAGCGACGGGCGGCCGGAAGATCGGCAAGGACGTTCCCACGATCACCTGCCACCTGGAGCCGGAGGCGGCTGCCTGCCCGTCCTGCGGCGGCGAGCGCAAGACGATCCGGACCGAGGCCGCGGAGCGGGTGCATTATGTCCCGGCCAGCTACGTTCGGGTCGTGATCGAGCGTCCCGTGCTCGGCTGCGCCCGGTGCCGCCACGCCGCACCGGAGCAGGCACCGGCACCGGACTGGCTGATCCCCCGCGGACTGCCCACGGAAGCCTTGCTGGCGCACACCATGGCGTCAAAGTTCCAGGACCACTTCCCCTCCTACCGTCTGTCGCAAAGGCTTGCCCGCCACGGCATCCTCATCGGCGATGCCACCCTCAACAGCTGGATCGCCCGGGGCTTCGAGATCCTGCAGCCGCTCTATGACGCCATCAAGGCGCATGTCCTCAGCGCCGACCGGCTGTTCCTCGACGAGACAACGGTCAAGTTCCTCGAACCGGGCTTCGGAAAGGCCCGGACCGGCTACCTCTGGGCCGCGCTGCGCGACGACCGCACCTTCGCCGGGCCGGCGCCGCCCGCGGCGCTCTTCTGGTCCGGCCCGGGGCGCGGAAAGGCCATCCCGGAAGCCATGCTGCGGGACTTCGCCGGCCTCGCCCAGGTCGATCGCTACGCCGCATACAACATCCTCGCCGACCCCGCGCGGCCCGCCGGACCCGTCTTCCTTCAGTTTTGTATGACGCACTGGAGACGCAAGTTCCACTATCTGACGGAATCCCGCTTCCGCAATGAGGCCCTTGCGCGGATCGGCAAGCTGTTCGCCATCGAGAAGGGCATCCTGTTCAAGCATCCCGATGAGCGCCTCCGCGTGCGGCAGCTCGAGTTGAAGCCCGCCTTCGAACAATGGAAGGCGTTCCTCGAGGCCGCCGCCATCCGCCTGCCCGAAGTCTCGGCGGAGGCCGCCGCCATCCGATACGGCCTCGCCGACGGCGTCTGGCCGGGCTTCATCCGCCTGCTCGACGACGGCCGCCTCGACCTGCACTCCAATCGCGGCGAAAACGCCCACCGACCCGTCAAGCTCACCATGCGCAACTCCCTGTTCGCCGGATCCGAGAATGCCATCGACATCTGGGCTCGTGCCAACACCCTGATCACAACATGCCGCCTCAACAACGTCGACCCGGAAGCCTGGCTCACCCATGTCCTGGTTCAAATCCGCGACGGGTGCAAGGATGTCGAAAGCCTCATGCCATGGCAGCCCTTCAAACCGCCGGGGGATCAATGCCTCGCCATCTGCGGAACAATCCTCAGCCCCGAACCGCACGCCGAGGGGCCTTGAGGCCCCGCCAGTCACAGACATCGAACAGCGCCGAGAACTCTACTCGCGAAAGCCGCAATAGACCCTCCGACACCGGCGGCCAGCGGAACGAACCCCGATCCGGCCACTTCGCAACCAGCACCATCCCGCTGCCGTCGTGGAACAGTACCTTCACCCGCCCCGGACGCCGCGAGCGGAACACCAGCACGACCCCCGAATCCGGTGGAACACCAAGATGCTCCCGCGCGTAGCTGCTTAGCGCCGCGATCCCGCGGCGGAAATCAACCGGATGCAACGCAAGGTACACAGCAGAACCATCGCCAACCCCAAGCATGACAACCTCCCGGAATGCAAATGAGTATGCTAGTGCTAGCAGAGTCACAATAGTAAGCTTAGAATCTTGCTAACGTCCATGAAGGGAGGTCCGCCGAGAAAATGAGATTGCGAAGAGAGATCGCTCTACATCACACAGTTGTCTTCACCTTGGTTCGCAACCCCGGTGCGCCAGACCGCCGACTGCATGTCCTCTATCTGATTCAATCTGACGCCACCCCGGTGCCGCTCGTCCCACTAGTCGATTACGTCATCGAAATGGGCCGTGCACGTGCCCTTTCATGGCAGCGAAATGCGGTCCGTGCCGTCGGTCTGTTCGTCGACTTCCTGCACGCGAATTTCACAACCGTAAAGCAGTGCGACAATCCCAAAGTATTCGCAATGTTTGCGGAAGCGTTGGTCTTCGGGACGCTCGATTCTGCGGGCCGAGATTCATCGGGTTTGTTCTGGGAACCGAAGACCGTCTCGCGCGCGAGACGCTTACTTGCAGCTGTGACAGAATTTTCCGACTGGCTTGAGAATCGTTATGCCGCAAAACCACTAAATCCCATGCGCCAGGCCACGATTGCCGAGCAGATCGCCTATTGGCGTCGCCTCGACAAGCGGAGGCCCCATGCCTTGCTAGGTTACGCGACCTACCATGCAGACCACGAACGCCGCGCCCAAAGAGCCCGGGCAGTCAACATAATGCGGAAATCGACCTCTGCGATCGGACGGGAAACAAACGCTTTTCCATCCGATCGTATCGGGGACTTCTTGTTTGCAGGCTTTCTCCAGCGCGGCAAACAGCATTCCCCGCTGATTCATGAACGGTTAAGCCTAAAGGACATCCTGATAACAATCCTTCTCCACGGAGGCGGCCTGCGCATGTCTGAGCCGTTCCATCTATTCGTTTCAGATGTTGGCATCGCTCCAGACAATCCGAATAGCGCCCACATTCGACTCTACCATCCTGAGCAGGGTGCGGCGCCAATAGATTACGTCGATCCACTTACCGGGCAACATATCTCGGGAGATCGCGAAGAGTACTTACGTGTGCGTTGGAAGATGCAGCCTCGCACCTTGCTCGAAGGTCGCTTCAGCGCTGGCTGGAAGGACCTTCATCTCCTCGACCAGCGCGAAAAATACGCGATGGTTCACTGGTTCCCATCCGATTGGGGCGAACTCTTCCTGACCTTCTTTAAGCAGTACATCGTCAATTGTCGCTCGCGGCATTGCCAACACCCATTCCTGTTCGTCAGCCAGAAGGCTGGGGTCGATGGCGACCCGTACACGGTACACGCCTTTCGGCAGGCCCATGCCAAGGCTGCTCGGCGCATTGGGCTTGTCCCGGCGAAATCCCTTGGCACAACGCCGCACGCACATCGGCACGCCTATGGGCTCCGTCTCGCCGGAGCTGGTGTTGATCAACTTACTATCCAACGTGTGATGCACCATAAGTCGCCCGAGGCACAGTCTGTTTATACTTCACCGCCTGCCGCTGCGATTGCCGAGTTGCTCTCCGTGGCGCAGTCGCGTCTCAATTCCTTAGAACTCGATCCCATGGACAAGTGCAAGAACGATTCCCGCCTGAATTCTATCATCCAACCGGCATTCTCTTAACACGTCATCTCCGGCCCGCGACCCAATATCTCAGCTCCTTACAGACGCTCACTATGGAGTTCTTCAACAGGAGACTGGCAAAGGGAAAGGACGGCTCCAACTGTTGGGATGCCGAGGACTCGGCAGCCGAACGGGTGCAACTTTCGCAGAGCGTATTGGGAGTCTTGCGTTAGCAAGGAGTTAGCGTCGGTCATCTGTTTCGCGACGACCGGTTTCGTGTCGCGGTTTCGCCCGTGTGTCAGGAATCGATTGGTTTTCCGGCTTGGAGGCATGTTGGGACGTGAGTGCTCCACCCAACATGTGGTATACGGATAGGAGTCAAAACATCAATATCCGGGAGCACTCACGATGACACTATTGCCTTTTTCTTCTGCCGAGTCCACTGCCGCGAGCCCGAAGCTGGTCGCGAGTTTGGATGCATCGCTGGAGGCCCTTCGCGCCGAAGTGCTGGCGCTGCAGTTGCCGGATGCGACTGTTGAGAACTGTCCGGCAGCGTATGAGCGGGCCGTTTCGGCTGCGTTGAACCGGACGGGCTGTACCTTGCTGGGTGCGGTGATCGAGGAACTGGACGAGTGCCGGGACCGTCTGGTTCTCGATGGTGCGGTGTATTACTGCGCCGGGAAGTCTGCGGGGGAGCTGATGAGTTCCTTCGGCCGGGTGCGCTATGAGCGGAGTCAGTATCGGCGCCGCAACTGCGGATCGGTGTTTCCGGCGGATGCGCGGTTCGGCTTGATCGGCGAGTTCTGGTCTCCCCTTGCCGCCCGGCAGGGATCGCTTTCCCTTTCGCTGGTGCCGGTGAAGGATTGCGAGGGGTTGTTCCAGGAACTGGGCGGGATGAAGCCGTCGGCGACGGCGCTGAACAACCTTGCGACGACGATGGGTTCGGCCTGGGACGTTGTGCAGGTTGGTGCGCTGGAGGCAATCCGGATCGAGGAGGGGATCCCTGCGGAGGCGGTGACAATGGCGGTTGCCGTTGATGGCTCCATGCTCGGGATGCGCAAGGAGAAAGGCGCGCCCGGGCAAGGGAATGCGCCACGGCCGGCGGGCTTCCGGGAGGCGTCGTCGGGAACGATTTCGCTGTACGATGCAGCCGGAACCTGCCTGCGTACGGTGTGCTACGGCCGGATGCCGGAGGCCGGGAAAGTGTCCCTGAAGGGGGATGTGGTCGCAGAAGCGGAGCACTGTCTGCGTCTTCGTCCGGACCTTCAGTTTGTGTTCATCGCCGACGGCGCACCGGACAATTGGAGCTTCTGCGAGAAAGCCTTTCCAGGCGCGACCCAGGTGCTGGACTGCTGGCACGCCTTGCAGCATCTGAAAGAGGCGCTGGACGCCGCCTACGGGGAGGGATCGCCGGAGGCGTGGCACCGGTTCGAGAAACTCCGGGAAACCCTGAAGGAAGGGGAGGACGGCATCGGCAAGGTCATCCGCGCGCTGCGGCGCCTGGCGAAAAAGCATCCCCGCCGGAAGCCCATCACCCGCGTGCTCAACTTCTTCAAAAAGCAGCAGCACCGCATGCGTTATGCCGAAGTCCACGCCCGAGGGATGCCAATCGGAAGCGGCGCAGTAGAGTCTTCCAACAAGGTTCTCATCAAGACCAGGATGAAGGGCGCCGGGATGCGCTGGTCGGAGAACGGCACAGGTCAACCAATCCTCACTTTCCGTGCCTTGTGGAAGTCAGGCCGCTTCGATGCAGCATGGCGGCAAATCTCCCGCGCACTGGAGCCGCCGGAGTTCGAATTCCGAAGCCGGCAGCGACACAACATCTTGACAATGGCAAATTAGCCCGATTTACGCTCTGAAAAATTTGCACCCCGACGCCACCTTGTCGTGCGCCGGCACGATCGTGTGGTTGAGCGCGATCGTCATGGCGCGGGCGCGGGGCCTTCGCCTATATGCCCAGGATCGCCAAGGCCTCGGCCAGGGTATCGACCGCGTCCTGGTGCATGCCGGCCTTATGATACGCGTCGCCCTGGTTACGCAGCTTGGTGACCTCGGCCACTTCCGCAATGCTGATATCCGGCATCGCGGCGAGCGCGGCATCGATCTTGGCGACATCGGCGGGGCAATGGAACGCCATCGCCGGCGCGCTGAGGGCAAACAGAATCACACTCGTCAGCAGCAGTGACTTTTTCATCGATCTTCCTCCTCCATGGGCGGGCTTACGCAACCCTTATGGCGGGAAATGATACTGGATTTGCGCTTGAAGTGCGAATCACGCGCGATAACGAGACGCGGCGCGCTCAGCCCTTCTCGGGATAGACCACGCTCATAACTTCGGCGACGCAGGCGGGGCGCTCGGAGCCTTCGAGCTCCATGGTGACTTCGCCGGTCATCCTGAGGCCGTCGTTCTTGACGTCCTCGGTGTTGATCAGCTTGTAGCGCGCGCGCACTCGGCTGCCCGACGGGACCGGGGCGGTGAAGCGCACCCGGTTGCTGCCATAGTTGAGGCCGTGCGCGACGCCATCGATCTGGTAGATCGTGTAGACCAACTGCGGCACCAGCGAGAGAGTGAAATAGCCGTGCGCGATGGTCTTGCCGCCGGGCATCTCGGCCTTGGCGCGCTCGACATCGACGTGGATCCACTGGAAATCCCCGGTCGCCTCGGCGAACAGATCGATCTTCTCCTGGGTGCAACTTTCGCAGAGCGTATTGGGAGTCTTGCGTTAGCAAGGAGTTAGCGTCCGTCATCTGTTTCGCGACGACGGGTTTCGTGTCGCGGTTTCGCCCGTGTGTCAGGAATCGGTGGGTTTTCCGGCTTGGAGGCATGTTGGGGCGTGAGTGCTTCACCCAACATGTGGTATACGGATAGGAGAGCCTCTTGCAAAACTCCTTGCGTTCGGGCCGTGGGATCGGACGGTGGCTAACTGAGATCGGGGCTACGGGTGTCGTGGGCGGCGTGGGGAGCCGATTTGGGTGATTTTTCGGGTTCGTTCTCCGAGATTCGTGCCGCCTTGGGGGGCATTCCCGGGAAGCCGACATAATCTGCCCATCCCGTCCTGCCCGGGGCGTAGGATGCTGTCGGTTTTGGGGGCAGAGCCCCGTGGGCTCAGAGTTGCAGGCGCAACAACTGGTTTACGGTCAGGGCCAGAATGCCGAACATCAGGTGGCAGGAGGCCTTGGCGTGGCCCCTTACCCGGAGGTGGCGGCCGCCAAACTCATCCTTGAGGCGCGCGTTTACCCGTTCTGCTGTGGAGCGTTCCCGGTAGCGTTGGTCCTCGGGAAACGTATATCCGATGGCGCGCCGGGCAGCCGCCTCGCTGCGCAACTCCTGCCTGCGCTCCACGGAACGGCGGGGATTGCTGGCGATGATCGGAACATGGCCCAAGGATTCGCTGTGCGTCCGAATCTCCACAGCGTCATAGGCACTATCCATGAGATCATACAGGCTGTCGACCCGTGCCGCGGTCATCTCGGCCAGCGGGATCGCCGCTTGGCTGTCATGCATTGATGCCGAGGTCAGAATGCAACTCACAGGGATGCCGCCGTCGGCGGAATCAATATGCAGTTTCCAGCCTATCCATGAGACTTGATGTCCCCTGGCGTTACGCTTGGTGCCTACGTTGCAGGCCTGCGGCAGATCGGCCAGCATCGCGGGTAGCGGCAGGCACCGTTGGCGCTCCAGACGGCTCGGTTGCCTGGGCCGTTCCTCTCCCTTGCGCGGCCGCCCCCGCTTGCGCTTCGGCTTCACCGCCTCCGGCGGCTTGCGCGCGGGCTTCTCCCGCGCCTCGATCGCCGTCGCATCCCGCGATATGTGCCCGACCAAGTGGTCGCCCATGGTCCGGCGGACCAGCGCTTCGTGCAACTGGCCCGGCAGCGAGCCCTCCGCAAACTCGGCAAACGCCCGGGAAAAGGTCGCTTCGCTCGGGAAAAGGTCGCTTCGCTCGGAACCGCGCGCACCGAACGCCAGCCGCAAAGCCGCCGGAGCTTGCTGTCGGCTTCCAGACGCTCGATCAAGTCCCGCGTCGTCGGCAGGTCGAACACCGCCTTCGAAAGAAAGGCTGTTGTTTCCCGGAAAATCTCGGCCGCAGTAGGCCCTTTTGTACCGGGCTATTCCGGTCACGGATTTTAGTGGACAGGGATTAATCCGGTACGGTTCTGTGGGCTTCTTTTCCAAGCAGGCGGATTCCGAGGAGGCGGATTCCGAGGAGGCGGATTCCGAGGAGGCTGCTTCGTGGGAGGCGGGTTGGTTGTAGTCTGGTAGCGGGCGGCGGGTTTCCGGGCAGGGAGTTTCGGCGTCCGTGGTTCTCGCTTTCGGGAGGGGGTCGGCCCGCGCGAGGACCAATCGCCGGGCCGTGGGCGGCTATTGCAATTCCGTTTCGAGACCGGTTTGATCGCCGGCGAGTACGTTAGCAGGCAGGCGTGGCGGGACGCAAGTCCGCCGCGGTGCTGTCTGGGCCGCGATGCTGTTTGCGGGCTGCGGCGGCACGGGACCTACGGACGCAAGACGCCAGTCGGGAGCCGGATTTCGCGCTGGTATTGCCGAGACTGCAGGATGACGTTCAGCGCCTTGCCGGACTGCCTTTCGGCGCGTCTTCCGGGTTCGCTTGCGTCTGCGGAGGAGGTTGTCGTGTTTGCCGAGCGGCATGGCATCAGCGCGGCAGCCCGCAAGTGGCGTGGGGAAGCGGCTGACTTCAGCAGCGCGCGGCGCTGGGTTCGACGGCGTGTGTTGCTGGTTCGGGCGAGCCTTTCGCTGTTCCTGGGGCTGGAGCCGGTGCTGTTGGCGGGGCTTGTGCTGCTGATCGGCGCCTTTCGGGACCGGCTGGATGCTCCGGTGGCGCTACTTGAGCTGCGCCGGCTCGGCTCTTTGCGGCTTGCCCTCATTCCCTATCCGGTCGGATTTGATTTGCGTCGGCGACGGGCTGGATCGCAAACGGGTCCGCCAACAGAGGATGGCTCTGCTCGGGCTGCCCCCTTTCTCCGATGATGCTGTTGCGGGCCGCGCCGGGTCCGTGAAGCAAGCAGAGGGAAAGGGGAATCATCGATGGGTGACGTGATGGAAGAGCACCGGAAGGCGGTAGCGCTGTTCCGGTTCGAGGTTCTGGCACCGGTTTTGAACGAGCCGTCGGAACGGACCGCTTCGCTGCTCCGTGTGCAGGCGGCGAAGGTGTGGGACATCCCGGGCAGCAGCCGGATGCGTGTCGCGGAAGGGACGATCTACGACTGGCTCCGGCTGTATCGCTCGCGGGGCTTCGATGGGCTGCTGCCGAAGAGCCGCCGCGACCGGGCGAAGCCGCGGCGGATGCCGCCGGATGTGGTCGATGCGGTGCTGTCGATCAAGGGGAAGGTCCCCGAGCTGAGCATCCGGCAGGTGATCCGGAAGGCGCGGGAGACGGATGCGGTGCCGGAGGCTGTCCCGCTACCGCCCTCGACGCTGCACCGGCTGTTTACGCGTGAGGGGCTGATGGTGCGGGAACAGCAGGGGCCGCAGAAGAATCTGCGGCGCTGGGCGTTCTCCCATGCCGGTGACCTCTGGCAGTCGGATGCGATGCACGGTCCTGCGGTGCGCGACGAGCGCGGGCGCATGCGGAAGACGTATTTGCTCGAACTCCTGGACGACGCGACCCGGGTTGTCCCTCACGGAGCGTTCCAGTTCTCGGAGAACGCGTCCGCGTTCCTGCAGGTGTTCCGGGAGGCGGTTCAGCGCAGGGGCATCCCCCGGCGCCTCTATGTCGACCAGGGGGCATGCTTCCGGTCGAAACGGCTGGCGCTTGTATGCGCCAAGCTGGGCGTCGCGTTGATCCACGCGCGGGCCTTCCATCCGGCTGGGAAGGGCAAGATCGAGCGAAAATTTCGGACCACACGGTCACAATTCCTGCCCCTGGTGGACGACCCGGCGAAGCGCATCCTGGAGGCGCTGAACCGGAAGTACTGGACCTGGCTGGAGGGGGAGTACCACCAGGCCCCGCATCGCGGGCTCGACAACCTGTCGCCCCTGGACAAGTGGGCGCAGTGCGGCGAGCGCGTCCGGCACGCCGGGCCGGAGATCGATCTCGAGGACCTGTTCCTGTTCGAGGCAACGAGGCTCGTCTCCAGGGCACGCACCGTGAGTCTCAACGCCCGGCTCTACGAGGTCGACGCGGCGCTCTGCGGCCAGCGCGTCGTCCTCCGCTTCGATCCCCTCGCTCCTCCGGAACGCCCGATGCAAGTCATCCACGAGGACAAGCCGGCAGGCGTTGCAACGCCGCTCGACCTGCACGGGAACGCCCGCGCGAAGCGGGACGGACCGTCGCAGCCGCTCTCCTTCCGGTCGCTCGACGGCGAGAAGGAGGACGAGTGATGCACAAGCACCACTTTGCGCTCAAGCACTATCCATTCGAGCGAACGCTGCACGCGGACGAACTTTTCGAAGGTCGGGCCCAGGACGAGGCACGGTCGCGGATCCGGCATCTGCTGGAACTGCGCGGGATCGGCCTGCTCACCGGAGAAGCCGGCAGCGGCAAGACAACCGTCTGCCGTCTGGCTACCTCCGGCCTGCACGCGGGCCTGTTCCGGGTCTGCTACGTGTCTCTCTCCACCGGAAGTGTGCTCGACACCTACAACGCCATCGCCAGCGAGTTCGGCCTGCCCGCCTTCGCCGGACGTGCCGCGGCCTACCGCGCCATCCGCGCGGAAGTCTCGCGCATGGTGGCAGAATCGAAGCAGCTTCCGGTGCTCATCTTCGACGAGGCGCACCACCTCCGCAGCGAGATCCTCGAGGAGCTCCGGCTCCTCACCAACTACCAGATGGACTCCGAGAAGCGGCTCTGCCTGCTGCTGGTCGGCCTGACAGAGCTGCGGCGCAGGCTCGCCATGTCCGCACATGAGTCTCTCGCGCAGCGCATCGTGGTCCGCTTCCACCTCGGCGGCTTCAACCGCGAGGAAGTCGGTGCATACATCGAACACCGGTTGCGCCTCGCCGGAGCCAAGGTGCCGATCTTCGAGCCCAGCGCCGTCGAGGCCATCGCTCTGGCCAGCAACGGCTTCCCAAGGCGCATCGACCGCATCGCGCACTACGCGCTGCATGCCGCGACCGCGGCCAAGGCGCACAGCGTGGACATCGCCCATGTGGAGGCCGCCAACGCCGAGCTGGGTCCGTGAGGAATCGCAGCAAGCTGCGGGCCGACGCGCTCCGGGGCATCCCCCTGGAGCGCGTCGCTACCGCCCTCGGATACCACCGCGACAGCCGCGACCACACTCGCTGGAAGCGCCCCGGCTCCATCCTCAGCATCAACGGCGCCAAGTTCTACGATCATCTCACCGGACAGGGAGGCGGTGGCGCCGTCGACCTCGTCCTGTATGCCAGCAACTGCTCCTTCCTGGAGGCCCTCGAAACCCTCGCCAACATCGCGCCGCCCCCCAGCACGCCCCCCGGAAAGCCGTTCCGAAAGCTCCTCGATCCCGCATCCTGGCCCGCCGCGCTGGAATACCTCTCCCGGCACCGCAGCCTCAATCCCGCAATCCTCGACGCAGGCTTCCGACAGCGCATCCTCGGCGCCGACCATCGCGCCAATGCCGTCTTCATCACCCGTGATGCCGAGCGCACCCCCGCCGGAGCCGAACTCCTCGGCACCCAACCGGATCACCCCTTCCGGGGCATGGCGCCCGGTTCCCGCAAAGCCAGGGGCGGGTTCTGGATCACGCGCCGAACGCTACCCCAATCCGCCCTCATCGTCGAAAGCGCACTCGACGCACTCTCCGCCTTCGAACTCCCCTGCATGCAGGACACCGACCTCTTCCTGTCCACCGCCGGCCTCTCGCCGCGAATGCCACCATGGATCGCCGCCTTCCGCCTACAGGACATCGCATGCGGATACGACGCAGATCCCCCCGGTGATCAGGCCGCCCAGCGTCTCATCCGCACAAATCCAAACATCCGGCGAATCCGACCAACCGGCGAAAAGGACTGGAACGATGTCCTGCAATCACGCAAACGCAACCCTCTACAGAACCCTTAGGCAACCCTCCGAACACACCGATACCGGTCCGCGAGCCGGATGCCCACTCCGAACCGGCCAACCATGCCGCAGCGCCGGAAGCCACCCCGAACCACTACACGCCTGCCGGGAAAGAAATATCCCCGACGAAAAGCGATCGCTCCAATAAATCCGGAAGAGCGTGGGAAATCTTGTCCCACTCCGATCGGATTAATCCGGGAAAGACATTCCGACCCAATGCGAAAAACAACACCAGTTTAGTTGCTGCTATCCGCCGAGCCTCTGGTCCGGACCTCGTGCTCAACTAAACTCTAGATTCGTGCTCAACTAAACTCTAGATTCGTGCTCAACTAAACTCTAGATTCTAGATTCGTGCTCAACTAAACTCTAGATTCTGCTATCCGCCGAGCCTCTGGTCCGGACCTCGTGCTCAACTAAACTCTAGATTCCCAGTTTAGTTGCTGCTATCCGCCGAGCCTCTGGTCCGGACCTCGTGCTCAACTAAACTCTAGATTTGCGAGGATCGGCACTACCGCAGCAGCGAACGCGGGGGCAGTAGGCAGTGGCGAGCCTCGGCGTGAACCACACCGTCTCGCCGCGCGCCCTGAGCCGCCAGTTGAGCTCATAGTCCTGGTTTCGCTGGAGCGTCTCGTCGAACCCTCCCGCGGCGGTGAGCGCCTCCCGCCGGTACGCTCCGAGATACACGGTGTCCACTGGCCCTTCCGCGCCGCCGAGGCGGTAGCATGCATCGCCCGAGCCGAGAGGCGTCGTCATTGCGATTGCCACCGCGCGTCCGAAGGGTGTCGTGCCGATCGGGCGTTGCAGGCCGCCGACTGCTGCCGCGCCGGTACTTTGAAGCGTTTCCACCGCCACCGGGACATAGTCCGGCGGCAGTGCGCAATGTGCGTCGCAGCGCACCACAATCCCGTGCGATGCCGCCGCTATCCCGCGGTTGAGGCCCGCAGGCGTGTGGCCGTCCGGATTGGCGACGAGGAGCACGTCCGGGAATGCCCGCACTGCAGCCGCCGTCTCGGAACCGGTGGAGCCGTCGGCGACGACGACCTCGATCCCTCCCGCGTAGTCCTGTGCGAGCACCGAGGCGAGCGCGGCTGGGAGCGCGGCGGGTTCGTCGCGCACCGGAACGACGACCGACACGGGTGGGTGGAGATCACGGTTCATCGCTGCGTCGGGACGGCGACTTGCCGGGCATCAGCGGGTTCCGGTAGGGGGCTACCGCACGTGCCCGGTCGTAGTAGTAGCGTGCCCTTTCCGGGTACTCCGGATGCGTTGCGGCGACCGCCGCAAACATTTTCGCCAGACCGTGCTGGAGCTGCCAGTTGTCCGGCTCGTCGGCGAGCGCATGCTGCGCCTCCTCCTCGGCCCAGGCGAGCAGCCGGAAGGCTTTTGCCGGATCCTGGGCGAGAATCACCCGCCAGTTGGGCGCGATGTCTTCGATCAGGATGATGCGCGGCATGGTGGCCAGCGGCCCGAAGGCCCGGATCGAGCGCCGCAACTCGGCCATGAATGGTCCCGGATTCTCGGCCCGGTGGAGAGCGGCGGCGCCGGAATGGATGGCATGGCCCGCGGTGAGGGAACCGACGCAAAGCGCGACCGCTGCGGCAGCCAGCATGGCACGGATCCAGAGACATCCGAGCACCTTCGTCGCAGCGGCTGGGGCGCGGCGCAAGGCGGCGGCGGGCCCGGGGGCGCTCGCGGCTGGCGGTCCCGTGCGCGTGGCGATTTCCGCATGTGCCAGGAAGCCGAGGGCGGTGAGCGCGACCGTCTGCATGTGGGCGCCGAGGAAGATCGGATTGCCCAGCGTGCCGCCAATCCGTGGAAAGTTGGGCTCTGGCCACCAGCCGAGCCTGGACGATTGCGGGAAGTGAAACCGGGCGACGGCCACAATGGCGATCACTAACCCAACCACCAGATTGACGTTGAGAAATATGCGCCAGCCCTCGGCCGTGCGCAGCATCGCGACCAGCACCACCGCCAGCGCAAGCCAGTGGGCGGCGTCGACCAAGCCGCCCATTCGTCCGCAGTCCGACCACAGGCAGCGCTGCAGATTTCCACACGACGCGCATCCGTGCAGTTGGCCGTCTCGTGCGGGGTCGCGACACGCAGGTGGCAGCCCGGGCGGTGATTCACGCGGCTTTCTCGGTGCTGAACTCAGCCCCCCCCCGGAAGCGTTCACGGTTTCGGTGGGCGGCTGGGGAGTGTCGCCGGTGAGCCTCCCATCCCGGGCGGCAAGCGGGTCGCGCTCGATCCGGCGAGCCCGATGGGCACAGGACGACGGAGATACTGCCGGAAACGCAACCGGCTACAACCTGTGTTCTACTCTGGAGGGCTTTCTCGGCGACTGAGGCCACGTTCTCCCGGGGGCAGGGAAGTTCCTTTCCGGCCAATGCCCTGTTCCGCTTCATCCTCGAGCTTGCTGTTCTGCCGGGCAAATCGGAGGGCCGGCCTCGACTACCAGGCGCACAAGATGGTGTGACGGATTTGGTTTCAGTGGAAGCGGATCCGGAGTACGCGGCCCTGCAGCCAAGGGATTGACTGCCGGATATCGGCGTATCCAGCGGAGATCAGGAGCGGGTTGTTGGCGCGGCGTCCGAGAGAGACGATGATTTCGTCCGGGGTGATCTCGACGGTGGCACTGGTGTTGACGGCCTTCCGGAAGATGGTTCGTGCCGTGGCGTTCTCCCTGCCGTTTCCGAGGCGCGTTGCCAGGATGCGGTAGAGGGCGCTGGCCATGAGTGTGAGCTGCAGGTCGATCTGGATCTTGAGGGGCACGGCGGCGGAGAGGGCGTCCATGTGGAAGAAGTCGATGGCGTCGGCGATGGAGTTCTCGATGACCATGCGTCGGACGTAGCGGCCGACGAGGATGCGGGCGGGTACGTCCATCTGGTTGGTGATGAGGAGCGTCGGCTTCTCCTGTCCGAGGTCGGTGATGCTGATCTGGCGCACTTCGCCGGGGTAGTCCCTGAGGGCGATCCTCTGGTCGAGGATCCGCGGATTGCGGTAGATGCGGCCGACGTCTGAGAGGGTGATTTGGCGCCACTGGATCTCGGGGACGGCGAGCATCTGGGCAACCTGCTTCGCGGTCCGCCGCCGGAGAGTGAGGAATGCAATGCCCATCCTGTCGAGTCTGGCAAGATTGGCATAGGTCGTCAGGCGGCTGTCGAAGACGAACTCCCTGGGGAATGCCCCTGTTCGCTCCCGCCAGGCCTCCGCGAATCGGAGGATCGCGTTGTACTGGTCCATCTTGCGGACCCTGGCGTCGGCATGGGCGAAGAGCCGGGCGCCGGCATCGCGGGCGAGGAAGGCAGGGACGCCCCGCTGCCGACGGCTGCGCTTGGAGCCGTAGCGCTTCTCGGTCACGGCGTCGTCGCCGTGATACGGGATGGTGTGGAAGTCGAGGTCGAAGGATTCTCCCTCGCCCAGATCGATGCCGAGGCTCCGGACCGCTGCGTGCCAGCGGTCCATGAAGGACGGAGTCAGGTGGGAGTCGGCCCGGCCGGAGTATTCGGTCAGTGTGGCTCGCTTCGGCATCGCGTTGAGGCCCGCGAAGAGGGCGAGGCCCTCATCGAGGGTATCGGCAATGGCCTGGGAGGGCCGGCCAATCCCCCACAGCTTGAGAGCGAGCAGGGACCGGAAGGCGCAGCCGGCCGGGATCATGGAGCTTCCCGGCATGCCGGCCTGCTCGACGATGCCGTCGAGATCGCACCGGGCCAGGTCCGGTGCGAACAGGAACAGGCCGCCGAAGCGGGTGCGCAAACGCCGCGGGGAGAGGTCGAGGGCGTTGCGGTCGGCAACCGGAGCCGGCTCGGGCCGTGCCTCCTCGCGCTCCTCCGCGGTGCGGCGCCACAGCTTGGGAAGGCCGGCCTCCCGGAGTATTCGGTTCACGGCGGTGGTGCTGGTTGGCAGCCCTTCCTGCGCCAGGGCCGCACTGATCTCCTCCACGGACAGGTTGCGCTCCTTGCGCAGTGAAACCACACGCTCGCGGTACCCGGCGCGGCCGGGCATTGCGGCCTCCGGCTTGGGGCCCGGCTTACGGGCTACGAAGAAGGAGCGGCCGGGGTTCTTGCGGAACTCGGTGCACAGGTTGCGGAAGGTGCCGAGCTTGTAGCCGAAGCGTCTGGCGGTTTCCGGGATCGGCAGGTCGTCGACAAAGTGGGCACGCAGCGCCTCGTACTGGCGATGGGTGGGGCTCAAGGGCTGGAGAAAGCGCCGTGCGAGGGGATTCATTCGGACTATCCCAATCGGACAGCGTATATCACACTATCACATTGAGAGCCAGTTGGCAATCACCGTGTGGCGGGTGACTTCTGGCGGCCCCACTCGGGGAATACTTTCCCGAAACCACTGAAAACTCCACGCCTCGCAGACGGGGAATGGCTCCTGTCCGGATTGGAGCTCCGGACAGACGTCGCTGATACAACCGCGTGGCATACGTTGCCTAAGGAAACAAAATAATATTATTTTGTGGGCGGAACAGGGCACTCTCGCCATGGATGGGATCGCCCAAGACAACCGGGCATATCAGATCAACCGCGTCAGTTGGCGTTTCAGGCTAGCCGTTGATGTCGCAGCCGAGGAAGGTCCGGCCTTCCGTCCGGCACGCCTTCAGGACGGAGAAGCTCCCCGCAGCGGGGTCGATGACACAATCCACCGGCGTCGTCACAGAGCGGATGAGAGCCTGCTGCAATCCGACAGGCTTTGCGTGGGTTCCGTCGGCCCGCACTTGCCGCTCGCTCCAGACATCAGGAATTGCCCGTTCCGTCCAGACATTCTTGGCCCGTTTCGGGGGCTTCTGGTAAACCACCAGATATTCCGTCTGGCGCCGCGTCCGGTATCCCATGCCGAAACGCTCCTTGTCCCACGCGATCAGGTCGACTACGGCGAGACCGGATCCCTCGGTCCGCTCCGCGAATCCGTTGAGCAGGCCAAACTTGTCCAGCCACAGGAAGAGGTGTCCGCTGCGCCGGAGCGTCCGCGCGATCTCGAGGACAAAGCTCCGGATGTGATCCTCCCGCATCTGCGGCAGAATATATCGCGCGCGTCCACGAGTGGTGCCTTCGTTGCCGTAGGCCATGTTGTCGAGAAGGCTCCGGTACTGCGGATCGAAGAAGGCCGCTGCTGCGGCGCCGTCAGGGATCTCTTTCAGAAACTCGATTCCGTCACACTTATTTCGGCGGTTGGCTTTCGCTGCAAGGTGCTCCGGCAACTCCGAGAGATGCGGGTCGGCAGCGTCCGTCCCGCTCGATTGCTTTCGCGGTCTGCTCGCGCCGGTGCGGGAATGCGTATCATTCTGGATGCCTGAGATGGAGGTCATGGCGGTGTCCCGCGGATTGTCCGGATATCCCGTGTTCCAAGCATTGCGCACAGGATATAGCCTGTTACGGAGGGCGATTCAACAACCGATTGACGGATCGATGAGGTCCGGGACGTCCCGACCTGGCGGTCGCCGAGGGCTCAGGGCCGGATCCGTGACCGGGCCGCTTGCGCGGGGCTCCGAGGGCCGCCATTCTAGCGCTGCGCTGTGTCTTGCTGGGGGGAGATCCGTGCGGAAGCTGCTAATGGTGGTGGACTCCACCCCCGAATGCCTGGTTGCGCTGCGCTATGCGGCCCGGAGGGCGCGAAGCACCCAAGGCTGGGTGACGATGCTCTATGTCATTGAGCCCGGCGAATTCGAGCACTGGGTATCCGTTCGTGACGTGATGCGCCAGGAGGCCCGCGCCGAGGCTGAGGAGCGCTTGCTGCATCTCGCGGCGCAAGTCAATGAGTACGCCGGCATCACGCCGGAATTCGCCATCCGGGAGGGAAAGACCCACGAGGAAGTACTCGGCCATATCTCGGACGACCCCGAGATCCGGGTGCTCGTGCTCGGCGCGAGCGCGGGAGGAGAGGGGCCGGGCCCGCTCGTCACGGAACTGGTAGGCCATCGTTCTGCAGGGCTGCACATCCCCATCGTCGTGGTGCCGGGCTGCATGACCACAGAGGAAATCGATCTCGATGCCTAGACGGGACTGCACTTGCAATCGCGGCTCAATGCCTCCACATTCCCAGTAACGAAGGAAAGGAATGGCCATGTTCATCCAGACGGAGGCAACGCCGAATCCGACGACACTCAAATTCATTCCTGGCCGCGCGGTCATGCGCGCGGGCACCATCGACTTCCGGGATTTGGAATCGGCCAGCGCATCGCCCCTGGCGAGCGAGATCTTCTCGGTCGAGGGCGTGACCGGCGTCTTCTTCGGTCCGGACTTCATCACCGTGACCAAGGGCGACGTGGATTGGGCCCATGTCAAACCCGCCATTCTCGGTGCCATCATGGATCACTTCACCTCGGGGCGGCCGCTGATGGCGGAAGGACATGCGGGCAGCGATCACGCCGAGCACGATGGCCCGGACGGGCCGATCGTGGCGCAGATCAAGGAATTGCTGGATACGCGCGTGCGCCCGGCAGTTGCGCAGGATGGTGGTGATATCACCTTCCACGGGTTTGACAGGGGGATTGTCTATCTGACCATGCGTGGCGCTTGCGCCGGCTGCCCGAGTTCGACCATGACTCTGAAGTCCGGGATCGAGAATCTCCTCCGGCATTACATCCCCGAAGTGACCGAGGTTCGTCCTGTCGAGTAAATCGCGCACTGGACATGGCGCGGCTACTGATACTGGACACCGCGCTCGATCGCTGTGCCGTCTGCATCATGGATGGCGAGCGCCGGGTGGCCTGCTCGTCGGAGGAGATGCAGCGGGGCCACGCCGAGCGGCTCTTCCCGATGATCGCCGGTACGCTTGCCCAAGCGGGATGCGCTTACAGCGACCTCGATCGCATCGCTGTGGCGGCGGGACCGGGAAATTTCACCGGGATCCGGATTGGAATCTCTGCGGCACGGGGCATTGCGCTTGCGCTCGGCATTCCCGCGGTCGGTGTCAGTGTGCTCGAAGCCCTGGCCGAGGAAGCGGGTCGGTCCCACATGGGTGACATCGCCGTAGCGAATCTGGGGCCCCGTGCATCCGTGTACTGGCAACGCTTTTGCGCTGGTGGCGAAGGTGGGCCGCGACCGCTCTCGGAGCCTGAATGGACAGACGTCGATGAGATCTCCTGCGGCGGGTTGCGGGAGGATTGCCTGTGCGTGGGGAGCGCCGCAATGCTCGTGTCGGAGCGTTGCGGCACGGCATTCCTGATCCGGACGCATCCCGAGTTCGAGGCACTCGCATCGGTCGCGGGGCGCCGGGACGCCCTTCGCAATGCAAGGCCCGCTCCTGTCTATGTGCGTCCTCCGGACGCCCGGCCTCGATCCCAGGCCGGAGACGCGCGGCGTTCTGCGTGAATCACCCCCAGGTCACCGGATGTCGCGGGATGGCTTGGTTTGACCGGGCACAGGCATCGCTGCCACTTCGGGATGCTCAACCCAACACCCTGTCGCGTAGCGATTGCATTCGGCAAGTTGGCCGTGATCGCGAATGTCCTGCTCTGGATGTCGGACTGCGGCATGGCGCTTGCGAATTGCCATCGGAAAGCCGAGGCGCTAGACGCTCTGGAGACCGACCGTCTGAGCGTACGCGGCGCGCAGCGGAATTGAATGGTAAACTCACCGTATCGTACCCCTTGATCGGACCATCGCGTTCCCGATTGCACCGCGAGGCTTGTTCCCATGTCTTCAGAACCCGTTCGTGTAACGCTGTATCGCTGGGCCGGCCAGTGGGGCCCGTTCACGGTCAAGATCCCGTGCGGCGAATGCTCGCTGACCGTGGACGTGATCCAGGACACATTCGCGTGCGAGCTGCAGGGGATTCCGGTTCAGCTGGACGCACGCGACTGGCTTTCCGAGTGGTGGCGTCCGCTGCCGGCGGGAGGATGGCATGCGCCCATCGTCATGGTCGAGGGCAGGCTGGTCAGCCAGGGACACGCGCTCAACCGCGGCCTCCTTACCGAAGCGATCATCGAAGCCCATGTCAGTAAGGCGGGGATACAGGGAAACCACCTGTTCGGCAAGGAGACCTGTCCGCATTGCGTCCGTGCGAAGGGGTATCTTGAGGGGGCCGGAGTCCGGTTCCAGTACCATGATGTTGTCCGCCAACCGCGGGCGCTTTACGAAATGCTTGGGCGGGTCAAGCCGATCATTGGTCCCAAGACGCCTGTCACGGTGCCGCAGATCTGGATGGATGGCGTGTATGTGGGGGGCGCTGACGACCTTTCCAGCCGGCTGAAGTGCCCTGTCGAGCCGAACCCGGATCGTGGCCGGTGTTCGCTCTCTCCTGGCGCCGTCGCGGCTGCGTAGCGCTCTCCGTATCGTGTCGCAGACGGGATGTGGCAGCGGGCGGTTTGCTCACCGGAGGTTTCTCATGCTAGATTCCTGCGAGGACATCGCAGGAGGCCGAGAACTGGCGCACTTGCGTTTTTACAGTTTCGACACCGACGCCCGGCCGGAGGGCCGTCGCTACATGGCGCCTTGCCTACCGCTTTGGCTTGATTCGAGTTGAGGTTCTTTCGTTGACCGAGACCAGTCGGCCGCCCAAGCGCGCATATATTCGGACTTTCGGCTGCCAGATGAACGTCTATGACTCCGAGCGCATGGCGGATGCGCTTCGGGCAGCGGGATACGCTCCTGCCGACTCGCCTGAATCGGCGGACATCCTCCTCCTGAACACTTGCCATATCCGGGAAAAGGCGGCGGAAAAGGTCTATTCCGAGCTCGGGCGCCTGCGGCCGCTGGTGGATGCCGGCGCGAGGGAAGGCCGCCGCGTGCTGGTGGGTGTCGCCGGCTGCGTCGCGCAGGCGGAGGGGGAGGAAATTCCGCGGCGGCAGCCGATGGTGGATTTCGTCGTTGGCCCGCAGGCGTACCACCGGCTGCCGGAGATCGTCGCCCGGCTGGAGAGCGGCGCCAGCCGGCGGGAGGTTGTGGCGGAGTTTCCGGTCGAGGACAAGTTCGACCGCCTGCCCCGGCGGCGCCCGGCCCGCAGGCCCGCCGCGTTCCTGACGGTGCAGGAAGGCTGCGACAAGTTCTGCAGTTTCTGCGTGGTGCCCTACACCCGCGGTGCGGAGGCATCCCGCCGGGTCGAAGCGGTTCTCGCGGAGGCGCGGGAACTCGCGGAAGCCGGCGTTGTCGAGATCACCCTGCTCGGGCAGAACGTGAACGCCTATCGCGGGGCGGGTCCTGACGGCGGGGCATGGAGCCTGGCGAAATTGCTGAAGGCATTGTCCGAAATCGATGGCATCCTGCGATTGCGGTACACGACCAGCCATCCCAGGGACATGAATGACGACCTGATTGCTGCCCACGCGGAGGTGGAGGCACTGATGCCATACCTTCATTTGCCTGTGCAGTCCGGCTCGGACCGGATTCTCCGTTCGATGAATCGCGGGCACACCGCGGAGTTTTATGCCACGCTGATCGGCCGCGTGCGCGCCGTGCGTCCGGATATCGCGGTGTCCGGCGACTTCATCGTCGGTTTTCCCGGTGAAGAAGAGGAAGATTTCCAGGCGACGCTGGATATTGTGGACGAAGTCGGCTACGCGCAGGCCTTCTCGTTCCGCTACTCTGCCCGCCCTGGAACTCCGGCCGCATCGGCCCCGAACCAGGTGGACCCCGCGGTCGCCTCGGAGCGCCTCGAACGGCTCCAGGATCGAATTTCCCGCCACTGCAAGGCATTTGCGGAGCAATGCGTTGGCCGGACCCTGCCCGTTCTCCTGGAGCGCCCCGGGCGCAAGCCGGGTCAGATGGTGGGGAGAAGCCCCTACCTCCAGCCCGTGCATCTCCTTGCGCCTGAAGCGCTCAAGGGAGAGGTGGTGCCTGTTCGCATCGAGCGCGCGGATGCGAACAGCCTGGCGGGGAGGCTGTCCGTCAGGTGAAGCAGCAGGCGGGAGATGTGCGGCGGCGCCCCTCGATCCGGGACGCCGAAAGTGGCCGTTTGGAGGAGGCAATTTCGGTGCGGTTGCGGGAGGAGGATGGTGCAGCCGTCGTTGATGTTCCCGAGAATGCATTGCTGCAGGAGCTTTGCGGCCGGCACGACAACCATCTTGCTGCCATCGAGCGGGAGTTCGGCGTGACCATTGCTCGCCGTGGCGGCCAACTCTCCATCCATGGCGGCGAACGGGAACGCGGCGCAGCGGGCCGCGCGCTTGAAGCGCTCGCCGCGCGTGCGGAGAGCGGGCTGCCGGTTCGTTCGCCGGATGTGGCCGCTGCGCTCCGCATGTCCGAATGGAATGCGAGCGAAGGGCCGTTCGAGCTTGTCGCCGGGCAGGACATTCGGTTCCGCACCGCGACCCTGACAGTGGAGCCACGCACGCCGAACCAGCGTAGATTCATGGAGGCGCTGGCGCATTCGGATCTGACCATCGGCATCGGGCCGGCCGGCACAGGCAAGACGTATCTGGCCGTGGCCGCGGCCGTGACGGCGTTCCTGAGCGGCCAGGTCGAACGCATCGTGCTCTCGCGTCCCGCGGTTGAGGCCGGAGAGCGACTCGGCTTCCTGCCGGGAGACATTCGCGAGAAGATCGATCCCTATCTGATGCCTCTGTACGACGCCCTCGACAGCATGCTCACTCGCCGGCGGGTGGAGCGGCACATGGAGCGTGGCAGGATCGAGATCGCGCCGTTGGCCTTCATGCGGGGGCGCACCCTTGCGGACGCGTTCGTCGTTCTCGACGAGGCCCAGAATTGCTCCATCACGCAGATGAAGATGTTTCTCACGCGAATTGGAGAGAACGCCCGCATGGCGGTAACCGGCGACCTTACGCAAGTCGATCTTCCGAAGGGGCAGGAATGCGGGCTTGCGCATGCACGCAGAGTTCTGGCGGATACGCCGGGCATCGCATTTGTCGACTTCGGTGCTGGTGACGTGGTCCGTCATTCCCTTGCGCGCCGGATCGTGGAGTCCTATGCGCGGCACTCGAACCGGGGTCCGGATGGGGAGAAGACGGGGTGAAGAGCGGCCTGGACATCCGAATCGCGGACTCCGCGTGGAAGCGGAGCCTTCCCGGCATCCGCGGGCTCTGCCGCCGAGCTGCGGGAGCTGCGCTCGAGGAAGTCGGTGCCGGTCCTTCTCCGGCGGGAATCGCCGTGCTGCTCACCGGGGACACCGAGATGTCCGCTCTGAACGCCCGGTGGCGGGGCCGGGACCGGCCGACGAACGTCCTGTCCCTGGCGGCCGGAACCCAACCGGAAACCGAAGGGGTTGCCGGAGATATTGCGCTTGCCTTCGGGACCATCACCCGGGAATCGGAGGCAGGCGGTATCCGTGTCGAGGATCGTGTCGCCCATCTGCTTGTGCACGGAATCCTGCATCTCGCCGGGCACGACCACATGCAGGATGGCGAGGCAGAGCGCATGGAGGCGGCGGAGGCGCGGGCGCTCGCCCGACTGGGTGTCGCGGATCCGTATGCTCGTAGCACGGTGCTGGAGTCTGCGCGATGAGCGGGACCGCGGAGCGGGGTTTCCTCGGCCGGATGGGAGCCGTAGTTTCGGAAGCCTTCGGATCGGACGAGAACAGCGGCGAGGCGCCTTCCGAGGAGCCCGCAAGCGGGAGCAAACCGGTTCCGAGCGACATCCGCGCAACCGCCCTTGCATCCAGCCGGGTGCGTGACGTGATGGTGCCCAGGGCGGATATCGTGGCTGTCGATGCGGGAGCGAGCCGGGACGAGGTCATGTCAGCCTTTCGGAGTTGCATGCACAGCCGTTTGCCTGTGTTCCGGGAGAGCCTGGACGATCCGGTTGGCTTCCTTCATCTGAAGGATCTGTTCCTGGATCCGGACTGGCCGGGGGCCAACGGGGATGCTCCGATCAACGAGGCCCAGATTCGCGGTGCGCTCTTTGTCCCTCCCTCCATGTCCGCCGATACCCTCTTGCGGGAAATGCAGGCGAGGCGTGTCCATATGGCGCTCGTGATCGACGAGTTCGGCGGCGTGGACGGGCTTGTCACGATCGAGGATCTCGTGGAGCAGATCGTCGGCGAGATCGAGGACGAGCATGACCCGGAGGCAACCCGCTACTGGTGGAAGGAGTTCGCCCGCGTATACCGTTGCCGGGCCCGGACGCCGGTCGATGACTTCGAGGCGCATTGCGGGCTGCGCCTACGGCTTGAGGACGAGGAGGATGAAGTCGACACGCTCGGGGGGCTTGTTGTCCGGCTTGCCGGCCGCGTGCCTCTGCGCGGGGAAGTCATTCCCCATCCCGGCGGGCATGAGTTCGTGGTTCTCGAGGCCGATCCGAGGCGGATCCGAATGCTGCGCGTCACGCTTCGCGCGCCGGATCCGAAGAGCGGATCGGGCCAGAAGAGCAGAGCGCGTTCCCAGAACGGGGGGTGACTGCGCGATGCGCGTCCCGCACCGCGAATTCCAGGGCACCCGTTCTCCAGACCTGTCGCTGTGAACGGCAACGCCGTGCGGCGCGTCAGGCGCTCTTCCCTCCTGCTGGCGCTTGCAGGCGGAGTGCTGCTTGGCCTGGCCCATCCAGGTACCCGTGCGCTGGATCCGATCGCCGGGCCGGCACTCGCCCTGCCCGGGGTTGCGTTGGTATTCTTCGCCCTTCGGACATCAGCCGGTCCACGCGGGGCGTTCTTCGCAGGCTGGATAGCGGGCGGTGCGCATTTTGCGATTGCCCTCCACTGGATGGTGTATCCCTTTCTTGTCAAGGCGGAGAGCCACCTCTGGGCGCTGCCGTTTGCTGTCGTGCTCGTTCCCGTCGGGTTCGGCCTGTTCTGGGCATCGGCGTTCCTCGCGGCCCGGTGGATCGCCCGCGGGAAGGGGTTCGCCTTGGCCGTGGCATTCGCGGCGGCGATCGCCGCTGTGGAATGGCTGCGGGGCAGCATTCTGACCGGCTTCCCCTGGGCGATGCCGGGGCACGTCTGGATCAGCACGGAGGCGAGGATCCTGTATCCGGCATTCGGTACGAGTGTGGCGACTCTCCTGACGCTGCTGGCGCCCGCACTTGCCGCAGCAGGGATTCCCGAACGTGCCGGGGGGCAGCGGGCTGGCCTTCGGTTTTCGGCGGGCATCCTGCTCTGCGCCGGAGTTGCAGCCGCTGCATACGCCGGGGCCCGGGAACTGGCCTGGGGCCGGTCCGCCGGGATGGAGGAACCGGCAGCAGGTCCGATCCTGCAACTCGTCCAGCCCAATATTCCGCAGCGCGAGAAGTGGTCTCTTGAGCATCGGTCGCGCAATCTCGAAACCCTGCTCTCCCTTTCCGAGCCGGTGGAGGGTCGCAAGGCGGACCTCGTGATATGGCCCGAATCCGCGATACCGGTGATCCTGGATCGCGAGCGGCTCCAGGAGGACGGGCAGGGGCTTCCGGCAGTCCTTGCGCAGCGGGCAGGGAGCGGCGCAACGTTCATCCTGGGCGCCCTGACGGAAAGCACGGAGGAAGGCTTCTTCAACTCAATCGTCATCCTTCACGGGGAGAAGGGCCTTTCCGGAATTTACGACAAGCACCATCTGGTCCCGTTCGGCGAATACGTGCCGCTCGCGGGCTTGTTGGCATCGCTCGGCTTCGACGCCTTCGCCGGAGACGGGTTCCAGCGCGGACCCGGCCCGGTCCTGATGGAGCCGCCTGGGGTGGCGCCCTTTGTCCCAGTGATCTGCTACGAGGTGATTTTCCCGGGGGAAATCGGGCGCGTGGCCGGGAAGGCATCATGGATTCTGCAAGTCACCAACGATGCGTGGTTTGGACCGGATGCGGGTCCGAAGCAGCACATGGCCCTGGCGCAAATCCGGGCGGCGGAATTCGGGGTTCCGCTCGTCCGGGTTGCGAATACCGGCATCACGGGAATTGTGGATGCGACAGGGCGCGTACTGGAAACGCTGCCGATGAACGAGGCCGGCGCCCTCGTGAGAGCGCTTCCCGAGAACCCGTACGGGATCACGCCCTATGCCTTCTGGGGCGACCTGATCTTCCATGTCCTTCTTGCGCTCAGTCTGGTCCCGTTTGCGGCGGGTCTCGCCGTCGCGCAGGTCCGGCGCCGATGGCGCCAAGACCGTTGATCATTGCCTTTGGGTTTGCAGCCAGCCCGCTTCATGGGCGGACGACATTCCCTCGGCGCTTCCGGGCGATTGGCCCATGGGCAGTGGGCGCCGGCCGGCTTGCGGCGATGCTGACGCGCGGCGGTTCGGGAGTAGGCGATGCGCGCCCCTGCGTGCGCAGGAAGCGGTTCACGTCGTTGGACGCAGGCGATACCGAATCACGCGTACCGGGGATGGCCCGGAGCCGGTAGCGGGATTCAACGCTTCCGGACAATTCGAAAGGACAACGAGGACATCCATCTCCGCGCGCAGGGCCACATGGTCTCCGGGCCTGGACCATCCATCCACGATTCCGGCGCTGCCGTCGGGTTGCACGGGCACGCGCATGAAGAAGTTGACGTTGGGAACCACGGCGGCTGCGTCGATACCGTGCCGGTCGAGTTCGGATTCGAAGTTCAACTGGCAGGACCGGGGATTGCGCTGCCCGTAGCGCACATCGTCGAGCTCAAACGAGCAGCAGCCGAAGATGGTGTCGTGCCCGCCGCAGCTGTCTTCGGTGATGGTCATCATCCTGCGGGCGCGCACGGACCACAGAACCGACCCTTGGCCGAGGTAGATGTTGCCCTGCAGCTTGATGGTGTTCGGCGCGTGGTAGCGCTCCCGGGTGTCGTGGGCGTTGTAGCAGAGGAAGTCGATCGCCTGCTGCCCCTCCAGATCGACGAGCACAAGGAAATCGCCGCGGCCGATCTGGCCACTCCACGGCAGCCCGGCCCCGACTATGGTGTCCTCGAGGACCGTTGCGCCTCCGGGCACGCATGCGGGCAGCGCACTCACGAGGCCGCCCCTGCGCTCCGAAGCGGCGAAGGCCCGTTGGCCGTGCCGGCCCGACTGCCGGGCGCGCCCGCCTTCGGCATGACCCGGCGCGTGCGCCCGCATGCTTTGCCGGGATTAACCGGCCGCGCAGGAGCCTGCTGGCGCATCCGCCTCGCGCTCCCACAGGGTGTGCGCTAGGATACCGATCGACGCTTCCACGACCTCCATTGCATCCAGGATCATGTCCTCGCGGAACCGGCGTCCGATGATTTGCACTCCGGCCGGGCGATCGTCAGCGAACCCGATCGGCACGACTCCCGCCGGGAGGCTGAGATAGTTGATCCCGGTGCTGTAGATCGCCGACAAGAATAGGTCCCTGACCTGATCGAACCCTTGCGCGTCGTAGTCCCAGTCATACGTCGAGCGCATGAGGAACGGACAAAGAACGAGTGGATACTGGTCCAGAAACACATTCCACTCGCGGGTCAGCGCGGATCGGTCAGCGATGGCCTGCCGGTATCCGGCGGGATCGACCGGCTTTCCGATGCGCTGGTAATGATCCCAGATGGCCTGGATGGTCTCGCTGCCGTGCTCACGGACGGTGGGGCCCAGAAAATGCGCGAGTTCGCTCGCGAGGACGTCGAACCACGCCTGCGCCGGCTTCATGATCGACGGAGTGGCCACCCGTTCCACCGCGTAGCCGGCATTGCTTAGCAGAGCCGCCGCCGTCTCGATGCCTTCGAGAATGCCCGGATGGGCCGGATAGCCGTGGGTCTCGGTCGTGACCGCAACCCTGATGGGGGGGGCAAGGCGCGGTCCGTCAAACGGGACGGGAACCCACCAGGGATCGCGCGGATCGCCTCCCGCCATCACCCGGGTCGCGAGCCGGACATCGCGGACTTCTCGACAGATCGCTCCCTGCACGGAAATCAGCTGCGCGAGAAGGCCGCGTTCGGCCGACGCACTCGGGTTGAAGGCGGGGATCCGCCCGAAAGTCGGCTTCACCGTCGAGACGCCGCATGCGAAGGAAGGGAAGCGCAGCGAACCGCCGATGTCGTTGCCCTGGTGGATGGGTCCGAACCCCATCGCGGCGGCGGTGGATGCCCCGCCGGACGATCCGCCGGGCGACGCCGCGTCGTCCCACGGATTGAGTGTCCGACCCCGGAGCGGATTGTCCGTCGTCGCCCGCATCGACAGTTCCGGCGTATTGGTGCGTCCCACGATGATTGCGCCGGCGTCGAGGAGGTTTCGCACCAGCGGCGAGTCGTCCGGGGCGATGAGATCCGCGAACGCCGGCACGCCGTTGGTGGTCGCCTGTCCGGCGACATCCACGTTTTCCTTGATGGTCACCGGAACACCATGCAGGGGACCAAGTGCGCCGCTTTTTTCCCGATCCTTCTGCACTGCCGAGCGCATGGCGGCCTCGGAGCAATCCGCCACAATCGCGTTGATGCGCCCGTTGCACGCGGCGATGCGCCCGAGAACCGACTCCATGACCTCGGCGCAGGATACTTCCCGAGCGCGGATCATTGCGGCGAGTTCGACAGCGCTCCGGCGCCAGGGCTCCTGATTCTGCTCCATGCTGGGGTCCCGTCCTTCTTTCATGCGGAGCCGCGGTTCCTTTCGGAGCCGGACCCCGTGCTCACTCCGTCCATCCCGAGTATCCCGGCGGGTAACCTGCCGCCATGTGGGATCAGCGGCGCGGCCCTGCGTTCCCGTGCCCGGCCGGTCTGCCGGAGGGGAAGGGACGATGGCAGCGCTTGCCGAGACTCGACCCGCTCCCGAAGCGCTCCCCGGTCACCGGCCCGGTCAAGTCGCTTCCTCGGCGAGTGCGAGTTCGGCGATGCAATTGTCGGCGAGCGATTCGATTGGCCGAAAATCCCGGTGCGCAACCCATTCGGGGCGCTTGAAGCGGCGAATGTGGTTGTCCACATGGCATAGGGATAGATACACGATGCTTCTGCTCATGGGGCTGATGTTCGGCGGACTTGCGTGCACCAGCGTCGAGTGGAAGACGATCACGCTTCCCGCGGGTCCGGTCGGCGCGACGCATCCGCCCTGTTCGGCGAGTCGGGTCACCGTATCGCGGTCGAGAGTCCATAACGGATAGGACGTCGTCTCGAAATCGTGTCCGGCTTCGAACACGCCCTGCCTGTGGCTTCCCGCAAGGAAGATCAGCGGTCCGTTGGCTGCGGTCACGTCATCGAGGAACACCGCGATGTTCATCGCCCGGGGCTCCGGCATCTCGTCATCGCGGTGCCATGTGCCAAAGTCTTGGTGCCACTGCCAGACCTCGCCGTCGAACGCAGCCTTGGCGTTGACCTTGTACTGGTGTATGTAGACCGGTCCGTCCACGAGCTGCATGACCGGTTCGATGAGGCGCGGATGCCGTCCGAGGCGCCGGAACGCTTCGTTGTAGGTGTGCGCGGCGAACGCCGTCCGCGGTGCGCCGTTCGATTCGCGCCAGACCTCCTTGCGGTCCATCGCGTAGACCTCATTTGCGGCCTGCCGCAAGAACTTGACCTCTTCCGGCGAAAAGCACGAGGGCCAGAACAGGTAGCCCTGCTCATGGAATCGCGCGACTTCTTCGGCAGTCAGCGTCATTTCGTGTCCTCCTCGGGAAAAATGGCGGTGCCGTGCACATGCTTGCGAAGGCGGGATGCGCCTGCGCGTCAAGCGTGATTCCGCACATTCCCTGGCACCGCATCTCTCTGGCATGCGGCTTCGTATCGGTCGGGCCGCTTTCGTTCCAGCGGCGATTGTATCGCGCAACGCCTGAGATCGCGCGGTTCGGACAAGGCAAGGAGGCGCGCACCTGTGCCGTTGTCTGGATTGCAGCGCGGGCAGCCTCTCCTGTCGCCACGCGGCGGGGATGCGTTCGATCAGGATCGCCGGAAGCCGCGACCCGTGCAGGTCCGGGAAGCGTGTTTCGGCGAGAGTGTCTGCATCGCGGACCCCCGCATCGCCGCGGCGATCCTGAACCCGGGTGAAACGCCGCAGGTTTCCGCGACTGCCGGCGTTGAATGCAGTGAGGCGGGCCTGGTGTGGCCGCGGCCTGGGCACCCGCTTCAAAGGCGACGGCTCCCGTGGTTCGTCTCGCATGGACAGTCCCGGCAGCCGTGCCGTCGTGTGGAACACCGTTCTGTGGCGACCGGCAGGTGCCGACCTACCGGGGAGACGACCATGCGCATCGATCCACGCATTCTGTTCCTGATTCAGATCGGCTCAATCGTGGCGGCAGATCAGCTTGCACCCCTGATCGAGTTCGGCAATCTGTGGCTCCGCTTGGCCGGCGCTGCGCTCGCCGTTCTCGGCCTCGGCGTGTCGGTGGCGGCGAAACGCCAATTTCAACGTGCCGGCACAAACGTCTACACCTTCAAGGAGCCCGGCGAACTCGTGACCGAAGGGCTCTACGGTGTCAGCCGAAACCCGATGTATCTCGGCTTGGTGCTCGGAGGAATTGGTACTGCCCTGATCTCGGGAACTCTGGCGGGGCTCATCCTCTGCGCGGGCTTCGCCGCGGTCGTGAGATTCTGGTACATCGCACATGAAGAACAAGCAATGCGCCGGAAGTTCGGCGGCCCGTACGAGGCTTATTGCGAAGAGGTCTGGCGATGGCTCGGGCCGCGAGGCGGATCGGGCGAACGGCACTCGTCGCACCGTGGCGAAGGAGTGGGGATCAATTCTCCGGCAGGTGGCGACGCTCCCCGATAGCCCATCCAGGCGGCGTCGGCGCAGGTATCCCGACGGGTGCTGCCCCGCTCTTCTTCAGGAGGCCTGTAGACTTCGTGAACCCGGTCGCCCTTCTGGCGAAAGGGGCAAGGCGCGGAACACGCCGGTCGTTGCGGGAGGGTTCCGTGCTGCCGGTATCAGCTGCTTTCGCCAGCCTGTCCGCTGTGCACCGGAAAGGGTTCGGGGAGGCCAGAGACAAATGTCCACAATGAATGGCGAAGGAGATTATATATTTGAGTGACCAAGCCTGACTCGGCGGTATATATAGTAGAACTTGCGGCATCTGCCCCAATAAATTGTGGTATGACGCAGCATGTAGTTGTTCCTCCTTTCCTAGCCTCAACATTGTGATATGTTGTGCTTGGTCTGGGTGTGGCCCGAAGGTCGGGCGACGTCGCGACTCGGTCAGGCGTCGAATTGGGCAGCTATTATCTTCGACCAAGTCTTGCCATCACATTGAATCAGAGCCTTCCTTCCATCACCGAATTCCACGGCAAAGACAACGGCTTTGCCGCGCCCGCCAAGAACCATTCCGGCCAGAAGTCCCACAGGACCAAGGGCGACAGCGCCAACTGTGCCCCATCCGGCAGCGCCCAAAACGCTCACTTTATTCGATTCAGTGACCTCGTTCAACGATTTCATGTCACTCATCTGATAACACAACATTTTGGGCCAGATGCGCCAGAAGCCAGCATTTGGATCTGGGAGAAGAAATGCACCCATCATGAATGATGCGCCTTCGTGGCGGGGAAAATCACCCGCCAGCAACTTCATCCCCATTTGTTTCGCTCCACTTAGGCCGCATCCATCACGGACTCGTGACGCACTAATGCTTGCCGTTACTACTCGTTTCTTTCCACAACCATTGTGATAGGGTGGGCAGTGAGCCGGGGGCCGTGTTCCAGCACGGCCCCCAACCACGGCACGGTCATGGCCGATTCCAAGCTCGGCTACCAGGTATGGGCGCTGGCCATTTTCCTCATGACCACGAACCTCAAGGGGGTGTCCAGCATGATGCTGCACCGGGACTTGGGCATCACGCAAAAGAGCGCGTGGCATCTGGAACATCGGATCCGGGAAGCGTTCCGGCTGGACGATGCCCCGCCGCCCATGGATGGGCCGGTGGAAGTAGACGAGTCGTTCTTTGGTGGGAAGGAGGCCAACAAGCATGCGAAGAACAAGCTGCGTGCTGGCCGGGGCACAGTTGGGAAAACGGCAGTGGTTGGCGTCAAGGACCGGGGCACCGGCAAAGTGCGGGCCAAGGTGTCGGGCACGACGGGGCCGGAACTGAAGGGTTTCGTGCAGGCGCAGGCACCTGTGGCCAAGGTCTACAGCGATGAGTTCCCGGCATACAATGGCCTGCCGGACCACGAGTCGGTGAAGCACAGCGTTGGGGAATACGTGCGGGAGCAGGCGCACATCAACGGCATGGAGAGCTTCTGGTCCATGATGAAGCGCGGCTACCACGGAATTTATCATCGCATGTCTCCCAAGCATCTGGACCGGTATGTGGGTGAATATGCCGGGCGGCAAATATCCGGGAGGCCGATACCATGGCGCAACTGGAAGCGGTTGCGCAGCGCATGGCGGGGCGGCGGTTGCAATACAAGGAACTGATCGCTAACAGCGGCCGGTCATCCGGCGCAAACCCCACCGCGTAGGCTACAGATTCACCTTGTGCGGCACTGCCGGGTGCTTCCGGACTCATTCTCCGATGGTCTGTGGTGTCCAAAGACGCAAGGGGCTTTGCTGGCGCTTCAAGCGAGCCACGGGCTATTGGCAGACGGTATTCCGACTATGGATACGGTGCTCGCATTGGAGGGTCCAGCCACAGGGCGATGCGCGGCGCATCCGTAGTCACCTTGCTTGGGACCGTCAAGCTCGCAGTGCGGGTATTGCGCGTGTCCGCGTCATCACGTATCGTCGCGTGTACGCTGGCTTGGTCCGGGCGAAGGAAATCGAACCCCTGCTTACGCCATCGCACGACGTCGCCCGACCTTCGGGCCACACCCAGACCAAGCACAGCATATCACATATGTTGCGGTAGCGACACCGTAACTTACTACATGTAGGGGCAGTACCATGGCAAAGCGGGAAATAGAGTTGCTGCCCAACGAATACCAGCCAAGCAAAGCGGAACTGGAGGAACGGGTGCACATACCCGCGACCCCGGAAACGGTGGCCAAGGCGCTCATGCGGCCCGCCACCGTGCGCACCAAGGACGTGCAGGTCCACAAGCACCAACGCCCCGGCTACCGCCGCCCGCGCGATTAGGGAAGCAATGCCTCATGGTTTATGCTGTGATTGGTCTCGGGGACAATGATCGGCTGCAAAGCCTTTTGCGTGCGAGTGGAGCAACGATATATGACGAAACCGGTCCCAGTCTCTATTTGGTAGACTTTCATGGGACTGGCGCAGAACTAAATTCCCTTCTTCGTCTTGGTGACGCAGATGGGGGCGGCGATGGCGTAGTCCTTCAACCAAGCACTCACATTTACGGATATACCTATGCCAGTTTCTGGGAATGGCTTGAAAAGAATCGGTGATTGGGCGGGAATACCTCATGAATCAGAAATCACCGAGTCCCGAAAAGCGCACCGGTAATGTCGGTGGCAGCGATCAATGGATACAGCAAGCGTTGAACGGCTTGCGCGACGATTTGAACAAACGTATGGATAGCGTTGATGGCCGCCTTGATAAAATTGACGGTCACCTTGGGAAAATTGATCGCATCATATGGTTCACCGCAGGCGGCATTGCTTTGGCTGTGGGGCTTATGACATTCGTCGGATGGTTGCTGAAACCGTTTATTTCCGCGATTGCTCAGACAATCGTCGGATCTGGATGACAACCACCCGCCGCCATGATCCGCGCTGCGCTAACTGCTTGCTGCTTCACGGGCACTCACGTATATAATCTCCATGGCGAAGTACGCCGATCGGCGATGTCCTGCACGATCGTGGATGTGTTTGCAGAACGGCCGCTATCCGGCAACCAATTGGCGATCATCCGCGGCTGCGGCCACCTTGATGACGCGGCGATGCAGGCGATCGCGCTGGAGATGAATTTCTCCGAGACGACGTTCGTCATCGAGGAGCAGCCCGAGGTGGCGCGGGTCCGCATCTTCACAACGGAACGGGAGCTCCCATTTGCCGGGCACCCGACGCTTGGCACGGCGTGGGTACTTGGTCGCGACCGTGGCTCCTATGCTCTCGAACTGGCCGCGGGGCGGGTTCCGGTAACGTTTGAACCCGGCGGCATCGTATGGATGCGGCCTCCTCCAGTCGAGATGGGAGAGACCCTGAGCCCCCGGTCTGCCGCCGCATTGGTCGGGCTGTCGGAATCGGACATCGACGTCCGCTACCCCTGCCGGTTTGCAACCGTCGGACCACGCTTCGTGCTGATTGGCGTCGAGGGGATCGATGTCTTGCGACGGGCCGCAGTCCGGCCGGAGGACTACAGGAACCTCGCGGGCCGGGAATTTCTTGGCGTGTTTGTGTTCACGAAGGGTGCCTACAACGACGACGCCCAATTCGCCGCCCGCATGTTTCATCAGGGTGGACTGCGGGAAGACCCTGCGACAGGTAGCGCAAATACCGCGTTCGCGGCGCATCTGCGCTTGCTGGGGGTTAACGGCAGGATCGTTGTTGAACAGGGCTTCGAGATCGGTCGTCCGTCCCGCCTATACCTTGAAGTCGGCGAAGCCATCCGCGTCGGGGGGAGGGTTCGTCCGGTGATGACTGGCCAGTTTGAATATTGAGTGCACAGGTTCCGTACGGCGCGCTGCCGCCAGCGTTTGCCAGCGCGGCCTTGATCGCGGGTAGCCGAAATCTGCCACGCTTCCGGAACGGGTCCGATTGATCCTTCGTCACGCGGCCGCAGCGTAACGCTGAGAGTCACGTAAAGCACCGATACGCCCGCGTTCTCGTGGCCAGCCGTGTGGGCTCCGGTGGTTGACAATTCCGGGCAAACGCAACCGGGCGCCAGCAAGCCCATTGGCGGATCCGCCCAAAGCCCGGGCAGAATCGCGTCAGCATCGCCAAGTCGTCGGGCATTTCAGCCGATTTCTGGAAATTGGCCAACCGGGTCAGCGATGCGGCGTTCATCCTGCGCGTCCCGGTCTTGGTTTCCGGGGCTCCTGGCTGCCGTGTCTGATGGCGTGTGATCGCAATCCCCCCCCGGCCCAGCCTGCGAAGAATGCCGAGTAGGCGGCCGATGTTGCGTTCGAAGTCTGTTCGCGCCACCTGGTTCAGGCGCTGATGGTCAGGGAGTTCCCATTTCCAGGCGGTACCATTCAGCCGGGTCTTTCCCGAACGAGAACATGACGTGCTCTACAAAGGCTGGACGCTTGGCGAGGCGTTGATACCAGGCATCGATTGCCGGAAGGGCCGGTCGTTCGATTTGAAGGTTCAGGTAGCGATAGATCAGCGCCCCGAAGGGAATGTCCGCCATTGTCAGACGACTTCCAACCACATATCCCGTTCGGGCAAGATGAACATCCAAAATGACCAGAGATTCTTCCGTCGCCGACTGCAATTCAATGATTTTCCGGCGATTCCGGACAGCCGGTTCAGTGCGGACGATCGCCCATGTCAGGTCGATACAGGATGGATACAGGGTCGTCTTGTACCAGTCCATCCACTGGTCGGCGAGGGCATACTCAGCTTCGGTTTGCGGAAGCAGAATGCCCTTCTTGTCGTACCGTCTGCAGAGGTATCGGACGATTGCATTCGATTCCCACAGGATGAATTCGCCATCCCTGATCGTGGGAATCCTCCCGTTCGGGTTCATGGCACGATAATCCGGGGATCCGGTTCCCCCGAATGATCCACCGACGTCGTGGCGGATGTATCGAATGCCGAGTTCCCCGATCGTCCACATCACCGGCAAGGCGTTGCTCGCGTTTCGACGCGAAAATACTTCAACCGTGTTTCTTGCAGCCATAACGTTCAGAGCCGTAGCGGAATCGTGGATCGTTCGGTCGGGGAATTATATATGTTGATTCACGATGCTGCGGCGGGAGGTTTCATTTTTGTGTGAATGGTGGGAAGGAGGGTGTGACAGGGCTTGCCCGTTGCGGTCGCGGAAGGCTGCATTCAGGGGATGGCGCTTGGCATGGATGAGGGAATCCCATACCGGAAAATGCCGTACGGGCTGGTGCCAGGCAGCGAGTCCTTCGCCGTGCAGTTGGCGCGCATTGCCGGCGCGTGGCGGTGGGTGTGGAACGGGATGCTGGACACGCAGTGGCAGTGCCCTGAGGCTGTATCGCTGGCTGCCGGCAAGGCGCCGCGGCGGGTTTTTCGGAACATGTTCTCGGCGTTTACCCAGCGGCGACGTACGGTGCCTTGGCTGCAGGAGTAGCGGCCGGCGCAACAGGTGCTGAACGACCAGGCGGATGCCTGGAAAGCGGCATTCGAGGTCAGGGGCGGGATTCGCAAGAATTCATGATCGCCGACACCGGTCGCGTGAATCGCGGTAACGGACCAGCGCCCATAGCCGTTGCTCGCGGAGAACGGATGCCGTGCGCCGAGTACTCGTGCGCGCATGCCCCCTGCAAGTCAGGTTCCTCCTTGTTCCTCCAGCCGATGCGTCGACCAGTCGGCAGCTTCCTCAGGCGAGAACGGTCCGGCCATTCGGGATGCAGTCGGTGCCTTCGGCAGGGTCTCTGCCAGTTCGAGCGCCCATCCCTCGGCGCGTCCCACGCACGCAACCGGCCTGCCAAGCGTCCAGGCAATGGCGATTTCGTTTAGCGTTCCGCTGCTTCCTCTGATCGCGAGCACCACGTCGCCCGAGGCCGCGCACAGGACATTTCGTGCGTGTCCCAGGCCGGAGCAGATGGCGATGTCGACATGCGGGTTGGCTGCATCGGACCGGTAGCCGGGCAGTATCCCGATGACGTCGCCAGCCTGGTAGCGCGGTGACAACCGAGCACCTCTGCTCGCGGATTCCATGACGCCACCGAGGCCTCCGGTCAGGACACGGAATCCCGCATCCACCAGGCATCGCCCGAGACGTTCCGCGATACGCCTCGCCTCCTCACCCGCATCGCCATCGCCGATGACGGATGCGATCGGACGCCGCTCCCCATATCCGCGGGACATGGCGCTGCCCGTGGGCTCACTTATCGGCGCGGACATTGTCCTTCCCTCCGTTTGCTTCGGCCGTCCTGCGGAACGCGGTCAGCGCGCGTTCCCGCGCGAACCGGTGGTCGACCATGGGGGCAGGATAGCCGTCGGGGGGTGTCGGCAGTGTCCAGGGCTTGTGGATGCTTCCGGACGGGAGGCCCCCGAGTTCCGGGACCCAGCGCCGGACGTGGGCGCCGTCGGCATCGAATTTCTCCCCTTGCAGCACCGGGTTGACGATCCGGAAATACGGCATGGCATCTGCGCCGCAGCCGGCGATCCACTGCCAGCCTGCCGTGTTGTTGGCCAGGTCCGCATCAACCAGCGTATCCCAGAACCAGCGCGCGCCGTCTTGCCTTTCAACGAGGAGGTGCTTGATCAGGAAGGAGCCGACGATAATCCGGACGCGATTATGCATCCAGCCTGTCCGCCGCAGCTCCCGCATGCCGGCATCGACAATGGGATATCCCGTACGGCCGCGCTGTCAGAGTTTCAGCTCCGAGGATTCGTGCCGCCACGGGAAGCGCAGGAAGCGCTTCTGCAACGGCTAGCCCTACCCTGTAGCCATATATGTTACTGGACCAAAGGAGTTCCAGCCGTTTTTCTTTCGGCGATTCGATGGCCCAAAGTCGCTGCTGACAGCCGCTCATAGCCACGCCACATGATCTGGTTGCCCGGCTCGGGATCATGCTTGCGGTTCCGGTAGCCGCCGAGAAGCGCGACAAGGCGCACAGCAGTGCCGAGGTTGTCCGGTGTCTGCTGCTTGTATTCCTTGGCATAATCGTGCAGAAACGACAGTTCGTGATCGGTGAACATGAGGCTGGCATCGCAGCCGGGCACTTGGCGCCCGAGCAGTGCCATCAACATGATCCGCCAAGTAATGACGCTGTTGATTGCGATCGCGCGCTCCAGCCGGTCGGCGGTATGAAAGGCGAGATACTCGACCCGGCAACCGGATTTCAGCACCCGGAAGAAATCTTCCACACGCCAGCGCTGGAGGTAGAACGCGATGATTTCCACGGCTGCCTCGACGGTGTCGACCGGGAGGCTGGTCAGCAGGTGCCACTGAACCGCGTCCTCGCCTTCGGGTGGTGCGGTTTCGACAATATGCACTCCCGACATTTCCACTGCACCGGCCCCCCCGTTCGTTGCAGGAAGCGTGAGCCTGCGGTAGCGGATTTCGCACAGCGCCGTGCGCTTGCTGCGCGCCGGACGGGCCTTCGTCCCCCGCGACTTGCGGCGTTCGGTCAAGCGGTCAATCGCGATTTCGACATTCCCGCAGGCTGCGCCCTTGCGCATCGTTTCAAACAGCTTCATGTCGTTCCCGGCAAGACAGCGGTCATGCTTGGCGCGCACCAGGATCTCGACCCGGCCTGATCGGCGCTGCGCGTCGAACAGCTCGAAAAAATCCGCTTCTCGATCCATGACGCTAATCACCCGCGTCTTGCGGGTCAGTTCCCGCGCCGCTTCGGCAATGTCATGGAACCCGTCGATCCAGCGCTGCGTCTTCTGCTGCGCCTTCGGCGTGGTCTTGCCGCCCCCGGGCCGCGGCGCCTCAAGACCACAACGCAGGACGCCCAGCGGCAGGCCCTGGCCGTTCACCGCAAGCGTGAGATGCAGATGCAGGCCCAAGGTCTTCGACGTTGTCTGGTTGCGGCCGATGATGCCTAGTCCATCGCAGTTCGGGCGGGTTGCGAAGTTCAGGTCGCTACCGTCCTGGATGCACAACACCGTCGTCTGGCTGCGCATCCGCTGAATGCTGCGCGCCCGGTGCGGCGCGAGAATGTTCGCCACCGTCACCGCCGTATCCGCCGGCTGTTCGATGAACCGGTAGTAGCCGTCAACCGCCGCACGATCGCCCTTCGCATTCCCGCTGACCGACTGGCCCGGATATTCCGCCAAGAGCCCGGCGCTCTTGACCAATCGCGCCGATAACCGCTTGTCTCCCAAGGGTGCTCCTCCGAATTCGTTCGCCGCCCACTCCGCGCTGTCCAGACCTTCGCCCGGAGCAAGCGCAGGCGCATGATCGACAAACGGCACATCGAGGCGGCGGCGCCAGTCCGGCGCCAGTGCATACATGTAAACCGATTTCACCGTTTCCGCCTGGCGTTTGTCCCGGTCCTGGCGGCCGCGGCCCGTGGTCCGCCCGACGCAAAGGAAATTCGCCGCTCGCAGGCTGACCCCGCTTCGCGACGGTTCGACAAACGTCTCGACAAGCCACGGACGGTAACCGTATCGCGCTTCGAAATCCATCGGCAACCGCCGCAGGATCCGCCCCAGGACGTGGCTCGCCAGATTGGCGCAGGCAACGCCGGGGCGGATCAGGAAGCGGCTCATGCAGACCACCCGGTTAAGCGCCTGCTTCCGCTGTTCATCGCTCCACGCCATCCAGCGGTCCCGCGCCGAAAGGCGAAGCGCCGAGGCCGAGAAGCCGGCCGCACCGAGATATCCGTGCGAAGAGGCGACAAGATACCGCATCTGACAACCCGCGAAGGTCGTCATCCCGCGCGGATGCTCGTCACCGATCATCGTGTTCCAGACCTGCCGCTCATCACGGCTCTCGACCACGAACAGGCCGAGCTTCCCGACCGCCTCCAGACGGCCCGGAACTTCCGAGGCAGCGGGCAACGAACCAACCAGCCGGCGCGGAATTGAGGATGGCGCCCCGCGCTGCGCTGCCGGCAGGACGATCGCACCCGTATCCGCCAACTTGCGCAGCGTCTTCAGGCAACCCGCCAGCTGAAAACGGCCGCGGACATCGACAAAGCCAAAGGCTTCACAAACGCTCCGGCCAACCGCACTGCGGGTCCCGGAACTCTTCCCCAACAGAATCTGTTCGAGAAGAGCACGCGATTCGGGCGCGTTTAACGTTCGATTGATCTGGTTCTGTATCATCATGCCAACGCTGATACACGATCAATTCGCCTTTGTTCAGACCTAAATCACGCTACAGGGTAGGGCTAGCCCTACCCAGTACCCACAAGCAGGACTGGACAAGTTGAGATTCGCGATGTATATGACATCGCATGATGATCCAGAGCCAGATTCTTGGAACGCTTCGGAAGCCGGATTCGGAGCGGCGTCTGGGCGCGATTCTGCGTCGTGAGCCGAACGCCGGCCGGATGGGGATCGCGCGGCGTGTGTGCGAGGCGTTTGGTTTTCTCGATGCGCGAGGGAAGCCCCAGCTTTCGGGTTGCCTGAAGGCGCTCGGTGCTGTGGAGCGGTCGGGCCGGATTCCGCTGCCTGCGTCCCACGTTCCGGCACGGCCTCCCTCGCCGCGCCGTCTGGAGGAGCCGGTTGCCGCGGCGTTGAAGGTCCCGGCGGAGGCTCGGGCCGTGGAAGGGCTGTCGCTGGTTCGGGTGGCGACGGACGAGCAGCGCAAGTTGTGGAACACGCTGCTGCATTTTGAACATCCTCAAGGCATGGCGACGTTTGCCGGTTGCCAGATGCGGTATCTGGTGGCTTCGGAGCATGGTGTCCTCGGCGCCCTGGGTTTTTCGTCGTCCGCGTTGCAGCTCGGTGCGCGCGATGCATGGATCGGCTGGAGCGCGGCACAGCGCCGGGACCATCTTCACCGGGTCGTGTGCCTGAGCCGGTTCCTGATCCGGCCCGGGGTGCGCTGCCGGAACCTGGCAAGCCATGTGCTGGGCCTGGCCTTGCGCCGCTTGCCGATGGACTTTGCGGAACATCATGGCTATCGCCCCTGGTTGGTGGAAACCTTCGTCGCGCCGGAGTTCGAAGGTACCTGTTTCAAGGCCGCCAACTTTGTCCGTGTCGGATACACGGCGGGGCGTGGCCGGCAGGATATTGGCAAGAAGCGCGCAAAGAGCGTGAAATCGGTGTACATGTTTGCGTTGGAGCCGAATTGGCGGCGACGGCTGAACGTTCCGTTTGTGGACGCGGCGCCCTCGCTGGAGCCGGGCGAGGGGCTGGACAGCGGCGAGTGGGCCGGCCATGAGTTTGGAGGCGCCCCGTTGGGTGACCAGCGATTGTCGGCACGGCTGGTGAAGAGCGTGGATATGCTGGCTTCGATCCCGGGCCAGCCGATCACCGGCAACCCGGAAGGGGATCGGGCGGCCGTGAAGGGCTACTACCGGATGATCGACCAGCCGGAGGAATCCGCGGTCACGCCGGAGAACATTCTGGCGCCGCATCGGGCGCGCACCGTGCAGCGGATGCGGGACCAGAACACGGTTCTGTGTATCCAGGATGGAACCGACCTCAACTTCGCAACCCGTCCGGCTTGTGGCGGCCTGGAGATCATCGGCCGCAATCAGACGAGCGCGAAGACCCGCGGGCTGCATCTCCATCTGACGCTGGCGACGACGGGCGAGGGTCTGCCGCTCGGGATCCTGCGCTGCGGCTTCGATCCGCCGAAAGCCTCGGGAGCGGGCAGCGAAGCGAAGCACGCAAACGCAACACAACCCGGCCCGGAGCCACGCGCCGGAAAGGACGCGAAGACGCAGCGTTGGATCCAGGGCCTGCAAGATGCTGGCCGGGTCGCGCGCGAACTGACCGGAAAGACGCGCGTGATCGGCGTCATGGACAGGGAAGCGGACTTCTACGAGTTGTTTGACGAGCAGCGCCGGATCGGCCGCGTCGAAGTGCTGGTGCGCGCCAGGCACAACCGCATCCTGGAAAACGGCGCCCCGAAACTGTTTGCGGCATTGCGCAATCAGCTTCCCGGCGGCCAGGTCGAGATCGAGATCGACCGCCTGACGGAGCGCCCCAAATCCAGCCGCAAGGAAGCCCGGCCCGCGCGCAGCAAGCGGCGCGCACGGGTCGAGGTCCGCTTCCGCCGCTTCGACCTGCCGTCTACCATCCCGGGAACGCAACCCGTGCCAATGTCGGTCGTCCATCTGCGCGAAACCAACCCCCCGGACGGCGAGAAACCGCTCGAATGGTTCCTCCTCACCAGCCTCCCCGTCGACCACTTCGATGCCGCCGTCGAGATCATCGGATTCTATCTCCGACGCTGGCGGATCGAAGACCTGTTCCGGGTGCTCAAGTCCGGGTGCAAGGTCGAAGACGCCGCCTTCCGTTCCGCGTGCCGCTTGCAGCGCGCCGCCACCATCGATGCCGTCATCGCATGGCGCATCATGCTCATGACCCTGCTCGGCCGCGAAGTGCCCGAATGCCCGGCCGAACTGATGTTTACCGACAGCGAAATCCACTTCCTCGAGGATTATGCAAACAACTTCGGTTTCGGCACGCCCCGGAACCTGGCCGCCGCCGTCCTCCTCGTCGCAATCCTCGGAGGGTACCAGAACCGAAAACACGATCCCCCGCCCGGAAACCAGATCATGTGGCGCGGGATCGAACGACTGGCCATCGCAAGCCTCGCATACCGCGTCGCAGCGGCGCAAAGCGCCGGACGACCACTTGTCCAGAACGAATAGTGGGTACACGGTAGGGCTAGCCCTGCCCTTTAGTTGATATCGGCTCTGGACAATGCGAACGCGGTAGCCTACATTGGTTGCATGTTGGCACAGAATCAGATTGCCCGCACGCTTGGCGATGCGGCGGCGCGATCCCGCATCGCCGGGATCCTTGCGCAGGAAAGTTTTGTCAGTCGTCACGCGGTCGGGCGTCGGCTTTGCGATGAGTTCGGTTTCTTCGATGCGCGGGGTCGTCCGCAACTGGCAGGGTGTCTGAAGGCGCTCACTGCTCTGGAGGCACGTTCGGAACTGATCACTCTGCCATCGCCACAGGCCCCTGCGGTTCGTCCGGGTCCGCATATTCTCCAGGCCGCGGTATCGGCGGTGCAGGAGGTTCCGAACCGGCTTGAGGAGATTGAGGATCTGGATGTCGTGCCGGTCACCTCCCGGGCAGACCGCCGGACCTGGAACACGCTGATCGCCCACGAGCATCCGCAAGGAATAGCGACCTTTGCCGGCTGCCAGATCTACTATCTTGTCCGGTCGGCCCATGGCATTCTGGCTGCGGCCGGATTTTCCGCCGCAGCGCTGAGACTTGCGGTGCGCGACCGGTGGATGAACTGGAGCGATGAGCAGCGTCAGGCGCATCTCAACCGGGTGGTTGGCCTCAACCGTTTCCTGATCCGTCCCGGTGTCGTCTGCCTGCATTTCGCCAGCCATGTGCTCGGGCGCATCCTGCGGCGCCTGCCGCAGGATTTCGAGGCTCGCTATGGCTATCGTCTCTGGCTGGTGGAAACGTTCGTTTCGCCGCCCTGGAGCGGGCGGAGCCTGATGGCGGCGAATTTCCTGCGCCTCGGGCTGACCGCGGGTCGCGGCCGGCAGGATGTGATGAATTCCCGGGCAAGTGTGCAAAAATGGGTCTATATCTATGAACTGGACCGCAAGTGGCGCCGTCACCTCGGGGTTGACTTCGTCGATCATGCGCCGTCCTTGATGTTGGGAGAGGGGCTTAGCCGTGCCGACTGGGCCGGGAACGAATTCGGGGGCGCACGCTTGGGAAACCGCCAACGTTCCGACCGCCTGGTGAAGAGCGCCTCGCTGCTTGCGGAATATCCGGGCCAGGCGATCTGCGGCAATGGCCGGAGCGACCGCGCCGCGGTGGACGGATTTTACCGTTTCATCGAGAAGGCGGCGGTCCATGGGATCGATGTCGACGCGATCCTCGCGCCGCATCGTGAGCGCTCGGTCCAGCGCATGCGCAGCCAGCGCACGGTGCTCGCCATCCAGGACGGATCCGATCTGAACTTTGCCGGCCGTCCGGGCTGTGAGGGCCTCGGCGTCATCGGCCACAACCAGACCAGCGCCAAGACCCCGGGGCTGCATCTGCACGCGACGCTTGCCGTGACCGGCAGCGGACTGCCGCTCGGCGTGCTGCGCTGCGAATTCGAGGCCCCACCAGGGGGCAGGAAGAAACCGGGCCAGTTGCCGAAATCGCACCGCTGGCTGCGGGGCTTCGACGACACGCTGGTTGCAGCCGATGCGCTGACCGGCCGGACCCGGGTGATCGCGGTGATGGACCGGGAGGCCGATTGCTTCGTCCTGTTCGACCATCAGCGGCGCCATCGCCGGGTCGACCTGCTGGTGCGGGCCAAGCACGACCGCTGTCTCGACGAGAATACGAAGCTGTTCGCCGCCTTGCGCTCCAAACCGGTTGAGGGGACCATCGACATTGACATCGACCGCATCACGCCGAGACAGACATCCGGCAAGGTCACCCGGGCGGGCCGCAGCGCTCGGATTGCGCGGTGCAACCTGCAATACGGGTCTTTCGTCCTCCCGGCCACGATCAAGGGGGCGCGGCCGCTGACATTGCAGGCCGTACAGGTGACCGAGACCGATCCACCGGACGACGAGGACCCGGTCAAGTGGACATTGCTCACCAGCCTGCCGGTGGACAGCGCCGAGGCCGCCCGCGAGGTGATCGGCTTCTATCTCAACAGATGGAAAATCGAGGACTATTTCCGAATTCTCAAATCTGGATGCAGGGTTGAGTATCTTGCCTTCCGTACCGCGGACCGGCTGAGTTGCGCGATCGCGATCAATGCCGTCATCGCCTGGCGCATCCAGCTGATGACCCTGCTCGGACGCGAGGCACCCCACAATGATCCGCGCCTGATGTTCACCGACGATGAGGTCACATTCCTGCGAGATTATGCCCGCGCCTACGGGCAGCCCCCTCCGGAAAATCTCGGCGCGGCCGTGCATCTGGTGGCAATGTTCGGCGGATACCAGGCCCGCAAACATGATCCGGAGCCCGGTGCGCAGATCATGTGGCGCGGGCAGGAGCGCCTGTCCGCAGCGACAATCGCCTACGAGGTCAAGGCAATCGTCGATGCACAGGACGCATTGTTCTGTGCAAAAAATGGCTAAAGGGTAGGGCTAGCCCTACCGTGTAGCTGCAATTTTGGCTGACAACGTGCTCCGGCTGATCTGTGTGCAAGCGAGCGCGGCTGGGATTTCGGGCCGACCTGACCGCTTTGCGCCCGGCGTTCCGAGGGCAGCGGAGGTGGGTGGAAAGACCTCTGGACAACCCGAGACCGATCGTGTATACCGTCGGCACTATGGCACAATCACAGATCCAGCGCACGCTGAATGCAGCGGTTCCGCGGATTGCCGAGATCCTGTTGCACGAGCGGTTCGAGAGCCGCCACGCGCTTGGCCGGCGCCTTTGTGAGGAGTTCGACTTCCTGGACCACCGTGGCCGAGGTCAGCTTGCGGGCTGTCTCAAGGCGCTGCGGATCCTTGAGCAGCGATCGGACGCGATTGTCCTGCCCCCTGCCCGGGAGGCGTCTGTATTCTCGGGGCCGTCACTGCTTGCTGCGCCGGTCGCTCCGCCGGAGGGGGTTCCGAACCGGCTTGCGGAGATTTCCGGGCTTGAGATCATCGTTGTGCGCTCTCGCGATCAGCGCCGGATCTGGAATACGCTGCTTGCCCATGAGCATCCGCATGGCATCACGACGTTTGCCGGCCACCAGATGCGCTATCTTGTCGCCTCACAGCACGGGTTTCTGGGCGCTGTCGGGTTTTCGGCGGCGTCCTTGCGCCTTGCCGCACGCGAGCGCTGGATGGCCTGGACGGACGACCAGCGCCGGGCGCATCTTGAGCGGGTTGTCTGCCTGAGCCGGTTCCTGATCCGTGCGGAGGTCTCCTGCGGCAATCTTGCGAGCCATGTGCTGGGGCGGATCCTGCGGCGTCTTCCGCGGGATTTCGAGGCGCGATACGGGTTCCGGCCCTGGCTTGTCGAGACGTTTCTGGAAGCGCAGTATGACGGTGCGAGCCTGAAGGCTGCGAACTTTGTGCGCATTGGCGAGACAGCGGGGCGGGGGCGGCAGGATCGCGAGAACCGGAGGGACAAGCCGGTCAAGTCGGTGTTCATGGTTGCGCTTTGCCGGCGCTGGCGGCGGCATCTGGAGGTTCCGGTTGTGGATCCGGCGCCGATACTGGGGCCCGGGGAGGGTCTTGGCGCGGATGTGTGGGCTGCAAACGAGTTTGGAGGGGCGGCATTGGGCGACAAGCGATTGGCGGTACGGCTGGTGAGGAGCGCGGCGTTGCTTGCGGAGTATCCCGGGCGCGCGATCAATGCCAATCCCGGCAGCAACAACGCAGCGGTGGACGGGTTTTACCGTCTTGTCGAGCATCCTTCGGAGTCCGATGTGACGGTGGAGAACATCCTGGCTCCGCACCGCGCGCGCAGCATCGCGCGCATGCGCGGGCAGAGGACGGTGCTTGCGATCCAGGACGGCAGTGACCTCAATTTTGCGCGCCGTCCGCACACCGAAGGGCTGCAGATCATCGGCAAGAACCAGACCGGCGCCGGGACGCTGGGACTCCATCTGCATGCGACGCTTGCGGTGACCGATAGCGGGTTGCCGCTTGGCGTGTTGCGGTTGGGCTTCGATGAGGTGAACGACCAGCGCAACGCCCGATGCAAGACGGCGCGGTGGCTCGATGGGTTCGAGGACACGCTCAAGGCGGCCCGTGAGCTGACCCGCAGGACGCGGGTGATTGCGGTCTGTGACCGCGAGGCGGACGTGTTTGAACTGTTCGACGCCCGGCGCCGCGCCTCCCGGGTGGAACTGCTGGTACGCGCCAGGCACGACCGCTCCCTGGGCGAGAAGCAGACGCTGTTTGCGACGGTGCGGTCCCAGGTCGTGGCGGGCATGATCGAGGTCGAGATTGCAGGGCTGACCGAGCGCCCGAAGGCGAGCCGGAAGAAGGCGCGGGAGGCGCGCACGAAACGACTTGCCCATTGCGAGCTGCGGTTCTGCACGGTCTCGCTGCCGGCGACCGGCAAGGGGATCGAACCGGTGCCGATGTCTGCAGTCCACATCGTGGAGACCAACCCGCCCGCGAAGGAAACGCCGGTTCAGTGGTACCTGCTCACATCCATTGCCGTCGACAATGCCGCAACCGCCGCCGAGATCGTCGGCCACTATCTTCAGCGCTGGCGCGTCGAAGATTGGTTCCGAGTGATCAAGTCTGGCTGCAAGTCCGAGTTCCTGCTGTTCAGAACGGCCGACCGGCTGCAACGGGCGATCGCCATCAATGCCGTCATCGCCTGGCGGATCATGCTCATGACCTTGCTCGGACGCCAGGTCCCGGAGTGCGACGCCGAGCTGATGTTCACCGATCACGAGCTCGCGTTTCTTCGCGACTACGCGTCTCAAGCAGGCCTCGCGGCGCCCGACGACCTCGGCAAGAGCGTGCAGCTGGTCGCACATCTCGGCGGCTACCGTGCGCGAAAGCTCGACCCCGAGCCAGGGAACCAGATCATGTGGCAGGGCTACAGCATGCTCACCAAGGCGACCATCGGCCACAGAATCGGTGTCGAGGCTGGCCAGCAGCGCGGCTTCGAGGCGGGGAAACGATACATGCTGGAACAGGCCAAGAAACACGTTGTGTAGACAAGTTATGGCTACACGGTAGGGCTAGCCCTACCGTGTACCCACTATTCGTTCTGGACAAGTGGTCGTCCGGCGCTTTGCGCCGCTGCGACGCGGTATGCGAGGCTTGCGATGGCCAGTCGTTCGATCCCGCGCCACATGATCTGGTTTCCGGGCGGGGGATCGTGTTTTCGGTTCTGGTACCCTCCGAGGATTGCGACGAGGAGGACGGCGGCGGCCAGGTTCCGGGGCGTGCCGAGACCGAAGTTGTTTGCATAATCCTCGAGGAAGTGGATTTCGCTGTCGGTAAACATCAGTTCGGCCGGGCATTCGGGCACTTCGCGGCCGAGCAGGGTCATGAGCATGATGCGCCATGCGATGACGGCATCGATGGTGGCGGCGCGCTGCAAGCGGCACGCGGAGCGGAAGGCGGCGTCTTCGACCTTGCACCCGGACTTGAGCACCCGGAACAGGTCTTCGATCCGCCAGCGTCGGAGATAGAATCCGATGATCTCGACGGCGGCATCGAAGTGGTCGACGGGGAGGCTGGTGAGGAGGAACCATTCGAGCGGTTTCTCGCCGTCCGGGGGGTTGGTTTCGCGCAGATGGACGACCGACATTGGCACGGGTTGCGTTCCCGGGATGGTAGACGGCAGGTCGAAGCGGCGGAAGCGGACCTCGACCCGTGCGCGCCGCTTGCTGCGCGCGGGCCGGGCTTCCTTGCGGCTGGATTTGGGGCGCTCCGTCAGGCGGTCGATCTCGATCTCGACCTGGCCGCCGGGAAGCTGATTGCGCAATGCCGCAAACAGTTTCGGGGCGCCGTTTTCCAGGATGCGGTTGTGCCTGGCGCGCACCAGCACTTCGACGCGGCCGATCCGGCGCTGCTCGTCAAACAACTCGTAGAAGTCCGCTTCCCTGTCCATGACGCCGATCACGCGCGTCTTTCCGGTCAGTTCGCGCGCGACCCGGCCAGCATCTTGCAGGCCCTGGATCCAACGCTGCGTCTTCGCGTCCTTTCCGGCGCGTGGCTCCGGGCCGGGTTGTGTTGCGTTTGCGTGCTTCGCTTCGCTGCCCGCTCCCGAGGCTTTCGGCGGATCGAAGCCGCAGCGCAGGATCCCGAGCGGCAGACCCTCGCCCGTCGTCGCCAGCGTCAGATGGAGATGCAGCCCGCGGGTCTTCGCGCTCGTCTGATTGCGGCCGATGATCTCCAGGCCGCCACAAGCCGGACGGGTTGCGAAGTTGAGGTCGGTTCCATCCTGGATACACAGAACCGTGTTCTGGTCCCGCATCCGCTGCACGGTGCGCGCCCGATGCGGCGCCAGAATGTTCTCCGGCGTGACCGCGGATTCCTCCGGCTGGTCGATCATCCGGTAGTAGCCCTTCACGGCCGCCCGATCCCCTTCCGGGTTGCCGGTGATCGGCTGGCCCGGGATCGAAGCCAGCATATCCACGCTCTTCACCAGCCGTGCCGACAATCGCTGGTCACCCAACGGGGCGCCTCCAAACTCATGGCCGGCCCACTCGCCGCTGTCCAGCCCCTCGCCCGGCTCCAGCGAGGGCGCCGCGTCCACAAACGGAACGTTCAGCCGTCGCCGCCAATTCGGCTCCAACGCAAACATGTACACCGATTTCACGCTCTTTGCGCGCTTCTTGCCAATATCCTGCCGGCCACGCCCCGCCGTGTATCCGACACGGACAAAGTTGGCGGCCTTGAAACAGGTACCTTCGAACTCCGGCGCGACGAAGGTTTCCACCAACCAGGGGCGATAGCCATGATGTTCCGCAAAGTCCATCGGCAAGCGGCGCAAGGCCAGGCCCAGCACATGGCTTGCCAGGTTCCGGCAGCGCACCCCGGGCCGGATCAGGAACCGGCTCAGGCACACGACCCGGTGAAGATGGTCCCGGCGCTGTGCCGCGCTCCAGCCGATCCATGCATCGCGCGCACCGAGCTGCAACGCGGACGACGAAAAACCCAGGGCGCCGAGGACACCATGCTCCGAAGCCACCAGATACCGCATCTGGCAACCGGCAAACGTCGCCATGCCTTGAGGATGTTCAAAATGCAGCAGCGTGTTCCACAACTTGCGCTGCTCGTCCGTCGCCACCCGAACCAGCGACAGCCCTTCCACGGCCCGAGCCTCCGCCGGGACCTTCAACGCCGCGGCAACCGGCTCCTCCAGACGGCGCGGCGAGGGAGGCCGTGCCGGAACGTGGGACGCAGGCAGCGGAATCCGGCCCGACCGCTCCACAGCACCGAGCGCCTTCAGGCAACCCGAAAGCTGGGGCTTCCCTCGCGCATCGAGAAAACCAAACGCCTCGCACACACGCCGTGCGATCCCCATCCGGCCGGCGTTCGGCTCACGACGCAGAATCGCGCCCAGACGCCGCTCCGAATCCGGCTTCCGAAGCGTTCCAAGAATCTGGCTCTGGATCATCATGCGATGTCATATACATCGCGAATCTCAACTTGTCCAGTCCTGCTTGTGGGTACTGGGTAGGGCTAGCCCTACCCTGTAGCGTGATTTAGGTCTGAACAAAGGCGAATTGATCGTGTATCAGCGTTGGCATGATGATACAGAACCAGATCAATCGAACGTTAAACGCGCCCGAATCGCGTGCTCTTCTCGAACAGATTCTGTTGGGGAAGAGTTCCGGGACCCGCAGTGCGGTTGGCCGGAGCGTTTGTGAAGCCTTTGGCTTTGTCGATGTCCGCGGCCGTTTTCAGCTGGCGGGTTGCCTGAAGACGCTGCGCAAGTTGGCGGATACGGGTGCGATCGTCCTGCCGGCAGCGCAGCGCGGGGCGCCATCCTCAATTCCGCGCCGGCTGGTTGGTTCGTTGCCCGCTGCCTCGGAAGTTCCGGGCCGTCTGGAGGCGGTCGGGAAGCTCGGCCTGTTCGTGGTCGAGAGCCGTGATGAGCGGCAGGTCTGGAACACGATGATCGGTGACGAGCATCCGCGCGGGATGACGACCTTCGCGGGTTGTCAGATGCGGTATCTTGTCGCCTCTTCGCACGGATATCTCGGTGCGGCCGGCTTCTCGGCCTCGGCGCTTCGCCTTTCGGCGCGGGACCGCTGGATGGCGTGGAGCGATGAACAGCGGAAGCAGGCGCTTAACCGGGTGGTCTGCATGAGCCGCTTCCTGATCCGCCCCGGCGTTGCCTGCGCCAATCTGGCGAGCCACGTCCTGGGGCGGATCCTGCGGCGGTTGCCGATGGATTTCGAAGCGCGATACGGTTACCGTCCGTGGCTTGTCGAGACGTTTGTCGAACCGTCGCGAAGCGGGGTCAGCCTGCGAGCGGCGAATTTCCTTTGCGTCGGGCGGACCACGGGCCGCGGCCGCCAGGACCGGGACAAACGCCAGGCGGAAACGGTGAAATCGGTTTACATGTATGCACTGGCGCCGGACTGGCGCCGCCGCCTCGATGTGCCGTTTGTCGATCATGCGCCTGCGCTTGCTCCGGGCGAAGGTCTGGACAGCGCGGAGTGGGCGGCGAACGAATTCGGAGGAGCACCCTTGGGAGACAAGCGGTTATCGGCGCGATTGGTCAAGAGCGCCGGGCTCTTGGCGGAATATCCGGGCCAGTCGGTCAGCGGGAATGCGAAGGGCGATCGTGCGGCGGTTGACGGCTACTACCGGTTCATCGAACAGCCGGCGGATACGGCGGTGACGGTGGCGAACATTCTCGCGCCGCACCGGGCGCGCAGCATTCAGCGGATGCGCAGCCAGACGACGGTGTTGTGCATCCAGGACGGTAGCGACCTGAACTTCGCAACCCGCCCGAACTGCGATGGACTAGGCATCATCGGCCGCAACCAGACAACGTCGAAGACCTTGGGCCTGCATCTGCATCTCACGCTTGCGGTGAACGGCCAGGGCCTGCCGCTGGGCGTCCTGCGTTGTGGTCTTGAGGCGCCGCGGCCCGGGGGCGGCAAGACCACGCCGAAGGCGCAGCAGAAGACGCAGCGCTGGATCGACGGGTTCCATGACATTGCCGAAGCGGCGCGGGAACTGACCCGCAAGACGCGGGTGATTAGCGTCATGGATCGAGAAGCGGATTTTTTCGAGCTGTTCGACGCGCAGCGCCGATCAGGCCGGGTCGAGATCCTGGTGCGCGCCAAGCATGACCGCTGTCTTGCCGGGAACGACATGAAGCTGTTTGAAACGATGCGCAAGGGCGCAGCCTGCGGGAATGTCGAAATCGCGATTGACCGCTTGACCGAACGCCGCAAGTCGCGGGGGACGAAGGCCCGTCCGGCGCGCAGCAAGCGCACGGCGCTGTGCGAAATCCGCTACCGCAGGCTCACGCTTCCTGCAACGAACGGGGGGGCCGGTGCAGTGGAAATGTCGGGAGTGCATATTGTCGAAACCGCACCACCCGAAGGCGAGAACGCGGTTCAGTGGCACCTGCTGACCAGCCTCCCGGTCGACACCGTCGAGGCAGCCGTGGAAATCATCGCGTTCTACCTCCAGCGCTGGCGTGTGGAAGATTTCTTCCGGGTGCTGAAATCCGGTTGCCGGGTCGAGTATCTCGCCTTTCATACCGCCGACCGGCTGGAGCGCGCGATCGCAATCAACAGCGTCATTACTTGGCGGATCATGTTGATGGCACTGCTCGGGCGCCAAGTGCCCGGCTGCGATGCCAGCCTCATGTTCACCGATCACGAACTGTCGTTTCTGCACGATTATGCCAAGGAATACAAACAGCAGACACCGGACAACCTCGGCACTGCTGTACGCCTTGTCGCGCTTCTCGGCGGCTACCGGAACCGCAAGCATGATCCCGAGCCGGGCAACCAGATCATGTGGCGTGGCTATGAGCGGCTGTCAGCAGCGACTTTGGGCCATCGAATCGCCGAAACAAAAACGGCTGGAACTCCTTTGGTCCAGTAACATATATGGCTACAGGGTAGGGCTAGCCGGGCATGTCCGGGAGGTGATGGAGGAAATGGTGCGCGAACTCCCGCCAGAGGAGTTCGCGCCGGTACCTGGCCGCTCCCGGGCTTGTTCGTTCGGCGAAGAAGCTCCAGACCTCCCGGGGACCGACTTCACCAAGATGGAGATGGGGCGAAAAGGCGCGACGTGCCCTCGATCGCCGGCATGTTCCTCGTATCCGCGTAGCCGTCGATGTTGAAGGCGGGGAGTCGCGACCGGGCGGCCGTGGCGCCCGGACTCCAGGCGGCGTGGAGGTGGTCCTCCCATTCCGGGCTGCCCGGAAGGAGGTCGAGGCGGTCCGATTCCGGCCAGGCCTCCGGCACGGGGAGCCTCGCAGGTGCCGGCCGGGGCGCGGACGGCGCTTCGCAGGCCCGCGCGAAGGCCGTGTAGATGCGAAACGGATTGCCGGAGGCTGCGAGGATATCGCCGGGATTGAAGAGCGTCGAAGCATTGAAGGTCTCCACGCGTGTGCCGGCGCGCCGCAGCTCCGCGCGGAGCTGTTCGTCCTGCTCGTGGAGCCACGGCTCGTGGCAGTCGTTCCAGTAGACGCGTTCCGGCTGCAGCGCCCGGAGAATCCGGGACGGGTCCCCGCGTTTCCGGACCAGGCGGGATCCGATGCGAGCCAGATCCCGGCCAAGTGAATCCAGCGATTCCGCGAGCCACCACCGGCTCGCTGCCCCCGGCTTCCACGGGTTTCCGGGGCGTTCGTCGAGAATGTGGAGCGGGACCAACGGGCGCCCGGCGTCCACGGCCGTCAGGAGGGCAGGGTTGTCGCGAATCCGGAGATCCTGCCTGAACCAGATGATCGCGGTCATGGGCCTCCCTGTGACAATGCCATGGGGCGCCAATTCCGGCGTGACCAGCGCGAAACCCGTCCTTGTCCAGGGCCGACAACGGATCGCCCGAGGGCAGGCCCGGATGCTGGGCGTGCAACCCGTTCTGGTCAAGACCGCAATTCCGGCACCGCCGAAATCGGGCGGCGCCGAGGTTTGACCACCGCTGCCTGCCTACGTACAGTCGCGCGACAAGAAACCGCGGCCGCTGGCACCGGGATTCGCTGTCCACACATGGAGGGATGTCATGACCATCGTAAACGCGACCGACGCATCCTTTGCGAGCGATGTGGCTTCTCCGAATCGCCCGCGACCGGTCCTGGTCGATTTTTGGGCCCCCTGGTGCGGCCCCTGCAAGCAGATCGCGCCGGTGCTCGTGGAACTGGCAGCGGACATGGAAGGCCAGCTGGATATCGCGAAGGTCAACATCGACGACAATCCCGATACGGCAATTCGCTACGGTGTGCGGGGCATCCCACTCCTGATCTTGTTCCGGAACGGAGAGATGCTGGGCTCCCGGGCCGGTGCGATGAGCAAGTCGAGCCTTGTCGCCTGGATCCAGTCTACGCTCGCAAACGGCGAGTAGCGCAGGAGGCGCGACCGGGAACCGTCCGCGTCAGTCCCGTTCCAGGCCGAACTCCCGCTTCCGCCCCGCGGCGCGGGGAACCGATGTCCGCTTGCCGTCAAGCCACTGCTGAAGGCGTTCCTGCGCCTCACTGGCATTTCGCTCCGCACCGTCCCGTTTCTTCGAAAGCGGCTCGAAGCGGTCCATGATGTCGTGGGCCGGCCCGGCCTCCGGCGGTTCGCTTCCGTTCAGGCCCACGGTGCGAAATCGTTCGCTGGTGTCTCGCTGCGGATCCGGTTCGGCCCGACCGGGCGGTCTTCCTCCTCCGATTGCGCTGGATCCGCTCCCGCCCCACTCGGCGGTTCCGAAAGTGACCGTTTCCCGCGATCCGGTGCGGCGCGCTTTGCCGGGCTCCGTCCGAATCGGATGGCACGCCCTCCCGGAATCCGGCGCGCGGGCCCACGCCTCCGCGCTGTTCCGTTCCACTGCGACCCTCGCGGCGGGATCCGCTGGCGGTGCTTGCGGAACGGGTGGCCGGATGCGCTCGAGTCCCCCGTCGCCCAGGCCGCGGGATTCGTGGCTCGCCGCGCCGACGGGCTGCCCGGGGCTCCCGATGGCGTGCGCAGTGGCCCGCGCGAGCCTGCACCGGTTTCTTCGCAGATAGACACGGCGCTGCATCGCGACAGGCAGGGCGTGGATTGCCCGCTCTTTGATTTCGGCCCGCAGCCGCTCCATCCTGTCGGACCGCTCCAGCCGGCCGATTTCCCGCATGGCGGTTTCGATACCTTTCCGGATCCGGGCATCCCGGGTCTGCGCGTTCGCCTCCCGGATTTCACGAAGCTTCCTGCCGCGCTCTGTCTGGCGGCCCTGCTTCTCCATGTGGCTCGCTGCGCGTCCGAGCGCGATTTCGGGAATGCGGTCGAGGATGGCGGTCGCCCGGGCATGGTACCGGGCCGACCCGCGATCCCGGCGCGCGATGGCCCGCCGCAACCGTTCCTCGGCGTCCCGCCTCTGCGCCCGGAGCGAGCGGGCGTCTACGCGCTGAATCGAGCCTGATCGCGCGAGCGCCTGATTGGCGTGCCTTTCCCAGGCGAGGCGGTATTCCGCTATGCGCGCCGGATGGTCCCAGACGCGGCACTTCAGGCCGAACCCGTCTGCTTCGACGTGGCGGGTGGTCAGCATGACGTGGGCATGCGGATCTTCCCTACCGTCTGTGGCCGAGGGCGCATGGATCGCAAAGTCCGCAATCATCCCCTTGGCGACGAAGGTGTCCTGAACGAATTCCCGAATTGCGTCGACCCGTTTCTCCGGCCGTACATCGCGGGGGATGGCAACATAGACCTCCTGAGCGAGCCGCGAATCCTTTCGTCGCTCCGCGGCCTCCACCCCGTTCCAGAGCCGGGATCGGTCGCGCATCCATTCTGGCGTTCCGCCTGGGGCGAGGACTTCCGCATGGACGACATCCAGTTTCGTCGTGTAGTCCCGCATGCGGCTCGCGCGCTCGTCCCAGATTCGCTCGCCGGCACGGTAGGCCGCATGACGGACGGCGCTGGATCCGGCCCGCCGTGATACGTAGCTGACATGGATGGAAAATGGAGGCATGGCTGGGCAATTGACCGGGACTGCTTCGCCCCGATGTAGCCGGCAGACAGGCATTCGTCCAAGGTTCCGCACCTGTTCCAGGTCCGTGGACCGTTTCTCGGGCGTTCGTTCCAGCAGACCGCATCCACGGTGCATGCGCCCCGGGCGTCAACGGTGGTTGCGCAGCAATTCCCCTGCCAGGTAGAGGGATCCGCATACCAGCACGCGTGGCCGCTGCGGCGATTCGCCGCTAACGCGCCGTGCCGCCTCCAGTGGTGATTCGCACGGCTCACAGGGGACCCCGGCCCGTCTTGCTGCCTCCGCGAGGGCGGACGGGCTGACCGCAGCGTCGTTGCCCTCGATGGGAACGGCAAACGCCTGCGCCGCGATCCCGCGGAAGGGAGCGAAGAATGCCACCGCATCCTTCGTTTGCAGCATGCCCGCGATCAGGAAGGGAGTGCGGCCATCCAGTGTCGTCCGCCGTCGCAACTCGCGGGCCAGCGCCTCCCCGGCATCCGCATTGTGTCCGCCGTCAAGCACCAGTTCCGCGCCTACCGGCAGCGCCTCCCGAATTGGTCCGGATCGAAGCTTCTGCAGCCGGGCAGGCCAGTTCCGGGCCTGGACGGCTGCCCGGGCGGCATGGGAAGCGCCAAGCCGGCGGAGTGCCGTGACCGCGATTCCGGCGTTCTCCGCCTGGTGGTCCCCCGCAAGAGCCGGGCGGGGCAGGTCCAGACGGCCTTCGCTGTCCTCATAGACCATGCCCCGTCCGCGAATCGCGCAGGTCCACTCGGCGCCCTCGCGGAGGAGCGCCGTTCCGCGCTCTCGCGCGATGCGCTCGATCACTGTCAGTGCTGCCGGATTCTGCGCTCCGATCACAGCCGGAATGCCCGGTTTCAGAATTCCCGCCTTCTCCGCCGCGATCTCGACAAGGGTTTCGCCGAGATACTGCTGGTGGTCCAGGCCGACTCGCGTGATTGCGCATATTGCCGGCCTCGGCACCACGTTGGTGGCGTCGAGGCGGCCGCCGAGGCCAACTTCAAGGACGCAGTAATCGGCCTCCGTCTCCGCGAAGGCGAGGAACGCCGCCGCGGTGGTGATTTCGAAGAAAGTGATGGGCCGCCCCTGGTTGGCCTGCTCGCACCAGTTCAGGAGGCGGGAGAGCTCCCCTTCCCGGACACGTTTTCCGGAAACGATGATTCGCTCGTGGAACCGCACCAGGTGCGGGGAGTGGTAGGCGTGCGTCCGGAATCCGGCTGCCTTGAGGCCGGCCCGCAGCATGGCGGCGGTGGACCCCTTTCCGTTGGTGCCAGCGACATGGATCACAGGCGGCAACTGCCGCTCGGGGTGCCCCAGATCCGAAAGGAGGCGAACGATCCGATCCAGCGAGAGATCGATGACCTTCGGGTGCAGGGAGAGCAGGCGTTCGAGGATGCGGTCGCTCCGCACCGTTCGGAGGGGCTTCACGGAGGTGGCGCGAGGGCCGGACGTACGGGCAGATCCGCTCTCGGCCGGCGGGTGAGTAGCCGAAGAAGCCGAACGAGCGCGTTTCGCATTTCGTGGCGGTGGACGACCATGTCGAGCATACCGTGCTTGAGGAGATGCTCGGCCCGCTGAAAACCCTCCGGGAGTTTCTCGCGGATGGTCTGCTCGATGACTCGGGGGCCGGCGAAGCAGATCAGGGCGTTCGGCTCGGCGATCTGGATGTCGCCGAGCATCGCGTAGGAGGCAGTCACCCCGCCGGTGGTCGGGTGGGTGAGCACCGTGATGTACGGCAGGCCGGCCTCGCGCACGGCCTGGACGGCCAGGGTCGTGCGGGGCATCTGCATCAGGGAGAGGATTCCCTCCTGCATGCGTGCTCCACCGGCTGCGGTGAAGATTGCTAGCGGTGCCGAACGCGCGACCGCGGTCTCGGCCGCCTTGAGCGTGGCGTTTCCGACCGCGACGCCCATGGAGCCGCCGAGGAACGAAAAATCCTGCGCGGCGATGACGGTCTCGATTCCACCCACTTCGCCGCGCGCCACCAGCATTGCGTCGGAGGCGCCCGTCCTCGATCGCGCCTCCCGTATCCGGTCCGAATACCGTTTCACGTCGCGGAACCGAAGTGGATCCTCTGGCGCTTCATCGACGGGCACGGTCTCGAATTCGCCATCGTCGAAGATGGAGGCGAAGCGGCCGGCCGGCCGAAGCGGCATGTGGTGCCCGCAGGCGGAGCATACGGCTAGCGCCTTCACGAGCTCGCGGTGGAAAATCATCTGGCCGCAGGAATCGCACTTGGACCAGAGGTGTTCGGGCACGGAAGAGTGCCGGCCGAGAACCGCGCTCAGCCGTGGGCGGACAAAGTTCCGGATCCAGTTCATGGGGCCCTGTTGCGCGCTCCCCGAATGCCTTCGGCGAGCGACCGCACATAGGCGAGCACCTCGGCGCTGGATTGTCCCCTGCCGATGCGATCGCAAATCGCCGAGCCAACGACCACGCCGTCCGCGCTGCGGGCGATTTCCGCAGCATGCTCCGGGGTCCGGACGCCGAATCCGACGCAAACGGGCAGATCCGTCGCTGACGAGACACGGGCTACTGCCGCCGCCACCTCCTGGCTGTCCGGGGCAGCGCCACCGGTGATGCCGGTGATCGAGACGTAATAGACAAAGCCGGAGGAGCTGGACAGCACATTTGGAAGCCGGCCAATTCCGGTGGTTGGTGCCACGAGGCGGATGACGCGAAGGTTCGCCGCATCAGCGGCTTTCCGGAGCTCTGTGTCCTCTTCAGGAGGAAGATCGACGACAATGAGCCCATCGGCCCCCGCTTCCGACACCCGGGAGGCAAAACGCCGGATCCCGAAGGAGAGGATCGGATTGGCGTAGCCCATGAGAACGATCGGCGTGCTCCCGTCGGTGCTGCGGACCGCGCGGACCGTGTCGAGGGTCTTCTCCATGGTCTGTCCGGCGGCAAGCGCCCGCTGGCCGGCGCGCTGGATCACCGGTCCGTCTGCCATCGGATCCGAGAACGGCATGCCCAACTCGACGATGTCGGCACCCGCCGAGGGAAGGGCCGAGGCGAGTTCGGCGGCCCGCTTCGAATCGGGGTCGCCTGCCATGGTGAATGTCACCAGGGCTGCACGCCCCTCGGTCTTGAGGGCGGCGAAACGGGCTTCGATCCGCCCTGTCCGTGGTGCTCCTCTCATTCCGTGATCTCCTCGCCGAACGCATCGGCGACGGTGAAGATGTCCTTGTCACCGCGGCCGCACATGTTCATCACGATGATTGCGCTCTTCGGTAGTTCCGGTGCCAGGCAGCGTACATGGGCGAGCGCATGCGCCGGCTCCAGCGCCGGGATGATACCCTCCTGCACGCAGCAGAACCGGAACGCGTCGAGCGCCTCGTCATCTGTCGCGGAGACATATTGCACGCGGCCCGTCTCGTGCAGCCAGGAGTGCTCCGGGCCGACTCCGGGATAGTCGAGACCCGCGGAAATGGAGTGGGCCTCCGTGATCTGCCCTTCGCTATCCTGCAGCAGGTAGGTCCGGTTGCCATGCAGCACGCCGGGCCGCCCGCCAGTCAGAGAGGCGGCATGCGCGCTGTCAAGGCCATGGCCGGCGGCTTCCACGCCAATGCATCGGACCTCCGGGTCGTCGAGGAACGGGTGAAAGAGGCCCATTGCGTTGGAGCCGCCGCCGATGCAGGCAACCAGCACATCGGGCAGGCGTCCTTCGCGCTCGAGAATCTGCGCCTTCGCTTCCTCCCCGATGATGGACTGAAAGTCCCGAACCATCATGGGATACGGATGCGGACCCGCGACCGTCCCGATGCAGTAGAACGTGTCGCGGACATTCGTTACCCAGTCCCGGAGCGCCTCGTTCATGGCGTCCTTGAGGGTGGAAGCCCCGGAGGTTACCGGCACCACTTCGGCGCCGAGCAGCTTCATGCGGAATACGTTCGGCTGCTGCCGGGCGACATCGGTCTCCCCCATGTAGACGATGCAGGGAAGCCCGAACCTGGCGCAGGCGGTTGCGGTGGCCACCCCATGCTGGCCCGCACCGGTCTCGGCAATGATGCGGGTTTTCCCCATCCTTCGGGCCAGCAGGATCTGGCCGAGAACATTGTTGATCTTGTGGGCTCCGGTGTGGTTCAGCTCGTCGCGCTTGAAGTAGATGCGGGCGCCGCCAAGCGCCTCTGTGATCCGCTCCGCAAAGTAGAGCGGCGAGGGGCGTCCCACATAGTCCCGGAAGAAGCGGTCCATCTCCTCCTTGAAGGTGGGATCCTCCTTCGCGGTCCGGTAGGCTTCCTCGAGTTCGAGAATGGGTGGCATGAGCGTTTCTGCGACGAAGCGGCCCCCGAATTCGCCGAAGCGTCCCTGCGAATCGGGACCCCCGCGGAACGTGTTTGGTGCAAGGGTCATTGCGAACTCCCGCGTGGTGCCTGCAGGCCGGCTCCGGCTTCTCGGAGAAAGGCCTCGATTCGTTTTGGATCCTTGCGGCCAGGCGACCCTTCGATGCCGGAGGAAACGTCCACCTGGCGCGCTCCGGTCAAGCGAATTGCCGCGCCGACATTCTCGGGGGTGAGGCCGCCCGCCAGCAACCAGGGGCGGGTCCAAACCCTGCCTTGGATCAGTCGCCAGTCGAACGGGATCCCGTTGCCGCCGGGCAGGGCTTCCTCGTCGGCCAACGGCAAAGCATCGCAGAGAATCTGGTCAGCCCAGCCTTCCGCCTCGCGAATCGCCGCGAGCCCTTCCGTGTCACGGAACCGCACCGCCTTGATGACCGGCTTCCCCGTCCGCCTGCGGATTTCTGCTCCGCGGGCGGGCAATTCACTGCCGTGGAGTTGTACGTGATCCACCGGCACGCGGTCCAGCACCGCATCCAGTGCAGCGTTGTCCGGGTCCACGAACAGGGCGACCCGCTCAATACCATCGGGAACGGCGAACGACAGGCGCGCCGCATGCTCGATGCCGAGCGATCGGGGCGACGGCGGGTAGAAGACGAAGCCAACATAGCGCGCGCCCGAGCGGGCGGCTGCTCCGATATCCGATTCCGAGCCGATCCCGCAGATCTTTACCCGCACCGGACCAGAACCAAACGGGCTGTACGCGGCCGGCCGGCTGCGGTCCGATTCACGGACCGCGGCGGGAGGGCCGCTACTCGCGGGATCCGCGCTTCGCGCTGCGAATGCCGGCATTTCGGGTCCATTCGATGAGCGTGCCGAGAACGTAACCGGCAAAAAGGGTTGCAAACAGCACCGCGAAGAGCGGTGCCTCGAAACCGGGAAACCGATCAAGCGGCGGCACGTCGGGAGCAAGGCGCAACTGCACCATCTGTCGGTTGGCCATGGCGAAGACGAACAGCACGATCGCCAGCGCGGCGATGACAAGCCTTCCGATCCAACGCATGGAAAATGGCCTTTGCGGGCCGCGAAGGCGCGTTGCCCGATGCAGGCAGAGCGCCTTCGCAGCCAATGACTAGCCGTTCATACGGTCAAGCAAAATCCGGCCGGGCTTGAAGTGCGGAACATTCTTGGCCGCAACCTGTATCTTCGAGCCATCGCGCGGATTGCGGGCGGTGCGAGCGGGACGGTGCCGGTTCGAGAACGTTCCGAACCCCCGCAGTTCAACGCGATTTCCGCCTGACAAGGCATTGCCAATCTCGTCGAGCACTGCCGTAACGATGTTATCGACTTCCCGATACGTCAGTCCCTCGTTCTTTTCCGCCAGAATCCGTACTAGGTCAGATTTGAGCATGCGTTTCTCCACAACTGGAACTTGGTTCGCTGACGGCCAGCCCTCGAATAGATTCATTCGAGCGGCGGCAGGCGCGCCCTCGCGCCCATCTTCCGCTACTCGATACCGACCTGTTCGGCAGCCAGCATTGGAAAGACGCCAAGCCGTTAGGATAGCGGCGTATCGGCATTGTGAAAACCACCCCCCCTTTCGAAATCGAATTGGCTACCGCCATCAAGCCATGTGTTGGGCGCCGCGCGGGGACGCCGCCAACCCGCATGGCCCGTTCGAGCACTCAGGTGTCGGGGTCGTCAGGGAGGACCGTCTCTGGCGGGGCAGACCCGCCATCGGCGGCCGTCTCCGCATCTCCTGCAGGAGTTTCCGTCGTCCCTTCGTCCGGCACCGCTTGCGCCACGTCCTGCTTCTCCGCGTCGCTGTCGCGTTTCAGGAGCGCCGGGGCGAGTATCTCGCCCAGAACCGCGCCGGATGCCGCGGAGCCGAACTGGCGCACCGCCTCCTTCTCTTCCGCGACTTCCCGCGCCTTGATGGAAAGGCTGATCAGGCGGTTGGCAGGATTGATGGACAGGACTCTCGCCTCGACCCGTTCGCCGGGAGCGAAGCGCTCCGGCCGCTGGTCGGCGCGGTCGCGTCCGAGGTCGCTGCGACGGATGTACGAAGTAACTTCGCCCACTCTCACTTCGATTCCACCGTCGTCGATTCGCGAAACGATGGCGCCGATGTTGGAGCCCTTCTTGATTCCTGCCGTGGCGTCCGCAAACGGGTCTCCGCCGACCTGCTTGATCCCGAGTGAAATCCGCTCCTTGGAAGCGTCGGAATCGAGCACGGTCGCCTTGACCGTATCACCCTTGGTATATGCCTTGATGGCCTGTTCGCCCGGCGTGTCCCAGGAAATGTCCGAGATGTGGACCATACCGTCGATTCCCCCATCGAGGCCGACAAACAGGCCGAAATCGGTGATGGAGCGAACCGGCCCCTCGATCTGCGTACCGGGCGGATACGCATCGGCAAACGCGTCCCAGGGATTCTCGAGGCACTGCTTCAACCCGAGGGAGATCCGCTTGCGGTCGGAATCGGTGTTGATCACCATCACGTCCACTTCCTGCGAAGTGGACACGATCTTTCCGGGATGCACGTTCTTCTTGGTCCAAGACATCTCGGAGACGTGGATCAGCCCCTCGACGCCGGGCTCAAGCTCGACGAAGGCGCCGAACTCGGTGATGTTGGCAACGCGTCCCGTCAGGCGCGCGCCGACCGGATACTTGGCGCCTACGCCCTCCCAGGGGTCGGGCTCGAGCTGCTTCATCCCGAGGCTGATTCTCTGGGAATCCCGGTTGACCTTGATCACTTGCACGCGAACCGACTCGCCGACCTTGACCACTTCCGAAGGGTGGTGGATCCGGCGCCAGGCCATGTCGGTAACATGCAGCAGGCCGTCGATTCCGCCTAAATCCACGAACGCGCCGAAATCGACAATGTTCTTCACCGTGCCTTCGATGACATCGCCCTTGTTGAGGCGGTCAAGCACGCGCGTCCGCTCCGCGATGGACGATTCCTCAAGCACGGCCCGGCGGGAGACGACGATATTCCCGCGGCGGCGGTCCATCTTGACGATCTGGAAGGGCTGCGGTGTATGCATCAGAGGCCCGACATCATGCACCGGCCGGACATCGACCTGGCTCCCGGGCAGGAACGCCACTGCGCCGCCGAGATCGACGGAGAATCCGCCCTTCACTCGGCCGAAGATCGCACCTTCGACATGCTCTGTCTCGCCATACGCGTTTTCCAGCCGATCCCAGGCCGCTTCGCGATTCGCCTTTTCGCGGGAGAGTACGGCTTCGCCGCGCGCATTCTCGATGCGGTCGAGATAGACCTCGACCTTGTCGCCGACATTGATCTCGGTTTCCCGCCCGGGTCGGGCGAATTCCTTGATGTCTACCCGGCCCTCGGTCTTGAAGCCGACGTCGATGATCGCCTGGTTGTTCTCAATCTTGATGACTTCGCCTTTGACTACCGTTCCCTCCCGGGGCATGGTGCCATCAAAACTCGCGTTGAGCAGTTCTTCGAATTCAGCAAGGGAAGGCGCCTCGCGCGTGGGCGCAGACGCGACGGTGTCAGCTTCCATGTATTGATTGTCCCCCGAGGTCTTTGCGGCCCCGTTCCGCTTCCATGTGGCGGGTATCGCCAACGCCTACGACCAAAACCGCTATGCGCGATCCGGACCGCGCTGCGCGATCTCGTTATCCGATAGGATCGGCCAGAGCGTTCGCGACCAAGGCCGCGACGCGGTCAACGGCCGAGTCTATACCAAGTTCTGTCGTGTCTAGCAATACCGCGTCCGGAGTCCGTACCAGTGGTGCGGCCTTCCGGTCGCGGTCCCGCGCGTCCCGGTCCCGGATTTCCGAGAGCACCGTTTCAAAGTCGGTCCGGTAGCCCTGCTGGAGTCGCTCGCGCAGGCGGCGCTCGGTTCGCGCCTGCTCGCTTGCTGTGACAAACATCTTCAGATGCGCGTCCGGGCAAACCACGGATCCGATGTCGCGCCCATCCAGCACGGAGCCCTTCGCGCGGCCGGGCGGGCAATGGGCGAAAGCCCGCTGGTAGGCGAGAATTCCGGTCCGCACCTCGGGCCAGGCGGCAACCCGCGCACTCAGTGCATCGACTTCGGGTGTGCGGAGCCGGGCGGGGTCAAGCTGCGCGGGCTGAATCGTCCGGGCAAAGCGCTCCGCCTTCTCCCTCTCGTCGCACGCATCGAGGCCCGGCGCGCTTTCGCGCCTGTCGAGGAGTGCGCGGGCAACAGCCCGGTAGAGGAGGCCGGTGTCAAGATGCGCGAAGCCGAATCGCGCTGCGATCCGCCGGGCGATGGTTCCCTTGCCCGAGGCGGCCGGGCCGTCGAGCGCGATGATCACTCTTGCAGTCCGTCCGAGCCCGGCTCGATTCTGCCGCCGAGGGACGCAAGCAAATCGGAAAAGCCGGGGAAGCTCGTGCCGATCGCCCGGGCGTCGTCGACGCGGACCGGAGCCAGCCCCCCCTGACCGAGGGCAATGAACGCCATGGCGATCCGGTGGTCGCCCCGGGCCTGGATCGCGGCCGCTCCCGCGGGGCGCCCGCAGCCCTGCACCACAAGTCGCTCGGGTTCTGCTTCGACGCGAACGCCGCAGGCATCAAGCCCGTCAGCCATCGCCTGGATCCGGTCGGTTTCCTTGGCGCGCAATTCGCCGACTCCCTCCATCACCGTATCCCCCGCCGCGAAGGCCGCGAGGGCGGCAAGGGCCGGATACTCGTCGATCATGGCCGGCGCCCGGCCGGCGGGAACCCGGATTCCCCGTAGAGGCGCCTGGCGGACCCGGATGTCTGCGACGGGCTCGCCCGCCTCTTCCCGGCGGTTTTCGAACGTGATGTCCGCGCCCATTTCCGCGACGGTCTCAAAGAAACCGCCGCGGCTCGGGTTCATGCAGATGGAAGGCAACAGGATATGGGAGCCTTCCACCATCAGTGCGGCTGCGGCGACCAGCGCGGCGGAGGATGGATCGCGCGGCACGTTGAAGTCGAGCGGCGAGAGGTCGTTTCCGCCAATGAGCGCGTGTCGGCGGCCTCCCTCCGGCAGTGATTCGGATTCCAGCGAGGCTCCCATGCGAAGGAGCATGCGCTCGGTGTGGTCCCGGGTCGCCACGGGCTCCGAAACCGTGGTTTCCCCGCTGCCATGCAGCGCCGCGAGCAGGATGGCCGACTTGACCTGCGCCGAGGCGACCGGCAGGGTCCAGTCGATCGGCAGCGGCCGCCGCGCGCCGCGGATCGTGGCCGGAAGGCGGCCGCCATCCCGGCACAGAATTTCCGCGCCGACGGCCCGCATGGGCGCGAAGACGCGTTCCATCGGCCGGCGCGAGAGACTGGCATCCCCCGTCAGCGTGGCAACCAGCGGGTTGGCGGCAAGAATTCCGCTGATGAGACGCGCAAGGGTGCCGGCATTGCCGCAGTCGATGGGTCCGGGGGGTTCGCAGAGGGCCCCGAGCCCGCCCCCGTCCACTTCCCAGACACCCGGCGCTAGGCGTCTTGCCGGCACGCCGATCGCGGCGACAGCACGGGCCGTGGCCAGGACATCTTCGCCTTCAAGGAGGCCCGAGACGCGGGTCGTCCCCTCGGCAAGCGCGCCGAGCAGCAGCGCGCGGTGCGAGATCGACTTGTCGCCCGGCACGGCCGCTTCGCCAAGAAGGGGACTGGTCGCGGGATGCGACGTGAGGGGCTGGGGGTCGTCGTTCATCTGCTTCACATCCCGGCTTCGGTGGCGGTTCTGGCGAGGGTCAGGTAGATGGGCCTCCGTGCGGCGGCCAGCGCCTTTTCTTCATAGCGGGTTCCGGACCAGCCCGGCCATGGCCGGCGCCAGTCCGTGGCGACATCCGCAGTCCACTCGAAAGCCGGGTGGCGTCGGGCTTCGATCAGGCAGTGCCGGGCGAGGAGGGGGATGTCGGTTGCCACGCGCAACTGTCCGCCCGGGCGTATCGCGCGGGCGAGCGCATCCAGGTTCTCCCCGGAGACGAACCGCCTCCGGGCGTGGCGGCGCTTGGGCCAGGGGTCCGGGTAGAGCAGGTAGACCCGGCCGAGGAAGCTGTCGGGAATCACGTCCAGCAGGTCGCGCCCGTCACCCGCATGCACGCGCAAATTGGCCGGCAGCGAGTGCCGTGCCCCGGCGAGGAGGCGCGACACGCCTGCCAGATACGGCTCTGCGCCGATCATGGCGATTTCGGGATGGGCCCGCGCAAGGGCGAGCAGGTGCTCTCCGGTTCCAAATCCGATCTCCAGCCAGCGTTCCTGCCGTCCTCCGGCGAGTGCTTCCGGGGAGAGCGGATTGCGCACGGGATTCTCGGCCATGCCGACTCCGGAAATAAGGATCCGCGGGCCGAGATCCTCCAAGGCGGACCGCCGGGAAGGACTCAGGCGGCGGTGCCGCGCCCGGCCGTAGAGATTGCGGCGGGAAGCCGGTTGATCCGCCACGGCCCCGGCTCCGCCGCGCTCGACGGCTCAGCCGAAGCGTGCACGAAGCGCCTCCGCAAGGTCTGTGCGCTCCCAGGAAAACCCGCCATCGTCCTCTGGATCGCGCCCGAAATGGCCGTACGCTGCGGTACGTTCGTAGATCGGGCGGACCAGCTTGAGGTGGTCGCGAATCCCGCTCGGCGTGATGTCCATTTCCTTTCGGAGCGCGTCGGACAGCGCGGCCTCGTCCCGGCTTCGTGCCCCGTGCGTGTTAACCATGAGGGACACCGGCTCCGCAATGCCGATCGCATAGGCAATCTGGATGGTGCAGCGGTGCGCCAGCCCGGCGGCGACGACGTTCTTGGCGAGATAGCGGGCCGCGTACGCGCCTGACCGGTCCACCTTGGTCGGATCCTTGCCGGAGAACGCGCCGCCGCCGTGGGGCGCAGCGCCGCCATAGGTGTCCACGACGATCTTGCGGCCGGTCAGACCGGCATCGCAGTCGGGCCCGCCGCGGACGAAGGAACCACTTGGATTGACGTGCCAACATGTGTCGGCATCGATCCAGCCCGCGGGCAGCGTTTCCAGGACGATGGGCTCGAGCAGGCTCCGCACATCCTCGTTGCCGAGCCGTTCCCCATGCTGGTGGGAGAGGACGAGGGTGTCCACCCTGGCTGGTATGCCGTCCCGGTATTCCACCGACAGCTGGATCTTTCCGTCCGGTCCGATCCCCGGCAGGCTGCCGGATGCGCGTGCTTCCCGGATGTTCAGGAGCGCCCGGTGGGCATAGTGAATGGGAGCGGGCATCAGGGATGGGGTTTCGTTCACCGCGTAGCCGAACATCATGCCCTGGTCGCCGGCCCCGCCCCGGTCGACGCCCTCGGCGATTTCCTGCCCCTGCCGGTTGAGCCGGTTCTCCACATGGAGCCGTTCCCAGTGGAACCCCTCCTGCTCGTATCCGGTCCGCCGCGCCACGCCGCGCACGATCTCCTCGATGGCGTCCCGGCTGGTGACGGCTTCGGGGCCGCGCACCTCTCCGGCGACAACGACGAAGTTGGTGGTCGCGAGGCATTCGCATGCGACCCGCGAGTGCGGGTCGGCGCGGAGGAAGGCGTCGAGCACGGAATCGGAGATCTGGTCGCAGATCTTGTCGGGATGACCTTCGGATACGGATTCCGAAGAGAACAGGTAGGTCGTTGCAGACAAATCAAACTCCCTCTCGGTGGATTTCCGGGCATGCGCGTCCCGATTTCCGCAACTTGGGCGGTGCGGCGCCCGCTGTCAACGGCTGGTCCGGATGGCGGCTCCTACCGGGGCTTGCGGGAGGCATGATCCGGGACCGGCGCTTCCGCCTGGTCGTAGCGGCGGAGGAGGCTCACCAGCCGGCCCTGGACTTCAAGCTCGTTGTTTTCGACCTCGATGTCCTCGTAGGCCGGATTCTCCGCGATCAGCCTGACCCTTCTCCGTGTTGGGTCGATCTGGAGCCGCTTGAGCGTGTTCTCTCCGTCCACCAGCGCAACCACGATGTCGCCGGAATTGGCGGAGGACTGGCGGCGGATCACCGCAATGTCGCCCTCGTGGATTCCGGCTCCGCTCATGGAATTGCCGCGGACGTCGAGGGCGTAGTGATCCCCGAACGGCCGTGCGAACGCGGGGGGGACGGTGACGTATCGGTGGGTCGACTCCCACACCACGACAGGCGGGCCTGCCGCGATCGCACCCACCACGGGAATATCGTAGACGACATCGGCGGACTGCCGCGGCTTGGGCAGGGAGAGGTCTGACGCGCTCTCGGGGCCCGTCGGTTTCAGGATCTCGATGGCGCGCGCCTTGTAGCGAAGGCGCCGGATGTATCCGCGGGACGCAAGGGCGTTCATCATGCTGTGAATGCTCGACTTGGAAGATAGTCCAAGCGTTTCACGAAGCTCGTCGTAGGATGGGGCAACCCCGTTCTCGCGAATTCCGGTTTCGATAAGGTCAAACAGCCTCCTTTGCTTGCGGGTCAGCATGGCATTTCCCCTTTGTTCCTGTTGAAAGTACGCCGGAAGTCGCATCTTTAAGCGTATTTTGTTCTATGAATGTACGCAAGTATTCCGATATCCCCCCATGCTGCGAAGAAGGACTTCCGGCGCGGCGTTTCCGCCGGAGGCCACGACAATCACTGGATCGCTGATTCCCTCCCGGCCCACGATCGCGGCCGCAAGTCCCACAGCGCCGCTCGGCTCCAGGACGAGCCGAAGCAGTCGGAGCGCGGCTCCGGCGGCGTTCAATGTTTCCTCATCCCGTGCCTGGAGTCCCGGGCCGAAGTGCTCCTGGCCGACCGTCCAGGTGATGCGGCCGGGAGATTGCGCCAGGAGCCCGTCGCACAGCGACCCGGACTTCGAGGCGTTCGCGATCCGCTCCCCGGCCTGAAGCGAGCGCGCCCAGTCATCGAAGCCGGCGGGCTCCACCGTGCGCACCCGGAGGCCGGGGGCCTCGGAGGCGAGGGCAATGGCGCAGCCGGCGGCGAGGCCACCACCCGAACTCGGAACCAGGACGTCCGCGTTCCGGATGCCGAGCCGTCGGGCGTCCTCGGCAATCTCGAGTCCGACGGTGCCCTGTCCCGCGATGATGAACGGATCGTCGTACGGGCGGACGAAGAGGGCGCCGGTCTCCGAGAGGATTTGGCCGGCCACAGCCTCGCTCGATTCGGTGTCACGGTCGTAGGTGACAATGGTGGCGCCGTAGGCGCGCGTTCCATCCAGCTTCGGCGTCGGCGCGTCCGACGGCATCACGATGGTCGCCCGGATGTCCAGAAGGGATGCTGCCCGCGCCACGCCCTGCGCATGGTTGCCGGAACTGATGGCCAGCGCGCCCTGGCGACGCGCCTTCTCTGCATGGGCGCGGAGGTGGTTCCAGGCGCCGCGGAACTTGAAGGTGCCGCAATGCTGCAGGTTTTCCGCCTTGATCAGGATCCGGCGCCCGGCCTCCCGGTTGAGGCGGCTCGATTCCAGGAGGGGCGTTCGGCGTGCGACGCCGTTGATCCGCCTCTGTGCCACCAGCACGCTGGAGAAGGGTGGAGGCCGCAATCCTTCCGGTGCGGCCTCGGTTGCCGGCGCGGTCATGCCGGGCCGCCGCGGCGCATCGCCTCTACGGCCTCCGGAACTGTGGACAGGTCGCCGACCTCGGCTTCCGGGGACCAGGGCAGGCGTTCCCGCGGCGCGCCTTCCCGGTTGGCCCAGATCGACCGGAACCCGAACCCGCTCCCTGCAGCCGCGTCCCAACCGTTTGCCGAAACGAAGGCGACTGCCTGCGGAACGCATTCAAAGCGTGTGCAGGCGAGTTCGTACACCTTGCGATGCGGCTTGAAAATGCCGACCGAGTCCACGCTGAGCAAGGCGTCGATCAACCCGGCAATTCCGGCGCCGGACACGGCCGCCTCCAGCATCCGCATGGAGCCGTTCGACAGGATGGCCACTGCATGCCCCCCCTCGCGCAATTGCTGAAGCGCCGCAACCGCCTCAGGGTATGCCGCAAGCTCCCAGTAGAGGTCGAGCAGGCGCTTGCGGAGTGCGCTGTCGCCATCCAGGCCCTCGCTTTCCAACGTCCAGTCCAGGGCATCCCGGGTTACGTCCCAGAAGTCTCCATGGGCGTCCGCGAGGGACCGCAGCCAGGTGTATTCCAGCTGACGTGTCCGCCAGGACTCGGCGATGCGGGGCCAGCGTTCCCGGAGGGCGGCATGGGCCGGCTCGCTGGCGGCCTGTCGGGCCGCGGCCGCAACGTCGAACAGGGTGCCGTAGGCGTCGAAGGCGACAACGCTGATCCCGGCTCGCGGGATGGTTCCCGTTCTTTCAGCCATCGGCTCGAATCCGTTCATTGGCGGGATCGTAGGGCGACTCGACCACGACTTCCGCTGGCCATAGCCTTTGCATCATGCGAACCTGCAGGCGGGTTCCCGGCTCAGCCTGGTCGGGGGCCAGGTATCCGATCCCGATCTGCTTTCCGAACGCGACGGACCATCCACCCGAAGTGAGGCGTCCCACCCGGCTTCCGCTCTGGTCGAAGAGCGCCTCGCGGCCCCAGGGGTCGGCGTCCGGCGGCCCGTCGATGAGCACCGTGGCGCACTTGCTGCGAATGCCGGCCGCCTGCATGGCTTCCTTTCCGCGGAACGCCTTGGAGAGGTCGACGAAACGGTCCAGCCCCGACTCGAGCGGCGTGGCGTCCCTTCCGAGATCGCTGCCGAAGGCGCGGTAGGACTTCTCCTGCCTGAGCCAGTTCTGCGCCCGGGCTCCGCAAAGGGCGAGCTCAAGGGGCTCGCCTGCCTTGGCGAGGTGGTCAAACAGATAATTCTGCATCTCAAGCGGATGGTGCAGTTCCCATCCGAGCTCGCCTGCATAGGCGATTCGGACTGCGAGCACCGGACACATTCCGAGTTCGATCCACTGGAAGGAAAGCCACGGGAAGGCCCGGTTGGAGAACGCTGCCGCCGGGTCCGGAGCATGGACCACCTGCTTGAGGAGGCTCCTCGATCCGGGGCCGGCGATCGCGAAGACTCCCCGCTTTGCCGTGAGGTCCTCGACGTCAATGCGTCCGAACCGCGCCTCCGACGCCTTCGCCTGCTTGCAGATGTAATCGTGGTCGTAGGCCTGCGCCGCACCCGCCGTAACCAGATAGTAGTCGTCCTCGGTCAGGCGCAGCATCGTGAATTCGGTGCGTACGGTTCCGGCCTCGGTCAGCCCGTAGGAAAGGCTGATCCGGCCGGGAGACGGCAGCCGGTTGCAGGTCAGCCAGTCGAGAAACTCCGTGGCCCCCGGTCCCCGGACGCGGTGCTTGGCGAATGCGGTTGCGTCGAACAGGCCGACGCCGCTGCGCACCGATTTCGCCTCGCGCTCGGCGAACCGCCACCACGCACCACGCCGGAAGGAGCGCGAGCCGCGGTCGTCGAACCCCGTCGTGTCGGCGAAGTAGTTGGGGCGCTCCCAGCCGTTCACCTGGCCGAACACGGCACCGCGTTCGCGTAGCCGGTCATAGCAGGGCGCGGTTCGCAGCGGCCGGCAGGCCTCCCGCTCCTCATCGGGGTAGTGCAGGACGTAGACATGCGCATACGCCTCTTCGTTCTTGCGCGCTGCATAGGCCCTTGTCATCCAGCTTCCGAACCGGCGTGGGTCGAGGGACCACATGTCGATCTCGGCCTCCCCCTCCGTCATGCACTGGGCGAGGTAGTAGCCCGCGCCCCCCGCGGCAGTGATTCCAAAGGAGAACCCTTCCGCCAGCCAGAAATTTGGGATGCCCGGGGCGGGGCCCAGGAGCGGGTTGCCGTCCGGGGTGTAGCAGATCGGGCCGTTGTAGACCTCCTTGATGCCGCCTTCCTCGAAGCAGGGGATGCGATGGATGCCGGAAAGGAGCTCGTCCTCGATGCGCTCGAGGTCCGGGGGCAGCAGATCGGCCATGAAATTCGCGGGAACAGCCCAGGTTCCCCAGGCGGGCGCGGTTTGCTCATAGGGGCCGAGGATCCAGCCGCTGCGCTCCTCCCGCACATACCACCTGGCATCGGCATCGCGCAGCACCGGGTGCTCCGGATTGCCCGCTGCCCGCCAGGCGGCAAGAGCCGGGCTCTCGGCGGTGACCACGTACTGGTGCTCCACGGGAATTGCCGGGATTCGGACGCCGATGGCCTCCCCGGTGGCCTGCGCGTGGTTGCCCGTTGCTGTTACCACGTGCTCCGCCTGGATCGAGAACGGCTCGCCGGTTGCGCTGTCGCGCCCCGCCACGCGCCATTCGCCGCTCGACAGGCACGTGTACGACTCGACATGCTTCTTGCGATGGACCGCGACGCCGCGGGTCCTTGCGGCTCGCGCCATGGCCTGGGTGACATCGGCAGGATTGACGTATCCGTCGGTGGGATGGAAGAGGGCGCCGGTCAAACCCTCGGCGTTGACCAGCGGCCAGCGTTCGCGGACGCCGTCCGGTGTGAGCCACTCGAACGGGATTCCCACGGTTTCGGCCGTGCTCGCATACAGCATGAATTCATCCATCCGGTCCTGCGACTGGGCCATGCGGAGGTTGCCGTTGATCCGCAAACCGGGATCAAGGCCGGATTCTTCTCCGATCTCCCGGTAAAAACGCACGGAGTAATCATGAATATGGCTTACCGCGTAGGACATGTTGAAGAGCGGCAGGAGTCCGGCCGCGTGCCAGGTGGAGCCCGACGTCAGCTCATCGCGCTCGAGGAGCGTGATTTCCCGCCACCCCGCGCGGGCGAGATGGTATGCGATAGAACAGCCAACGGCGCCGCCGCCGACGATCAGAACGCGCGTAGTGGAGTTCATGGCCGCCTCCTGCCGCGGACCCCGGTCCCGCGGAATAGAATTCGCCTCTGCTGCTTCGGAACGCCCTCTTGCGTGTCGCGAGCCGTTGCCAGCAAACGGAAACATAGCCCTATAACGATAGCTGCGGGCTTCGGTACGTCAGGAGGGCCGTCCGGAACGGCACTGCGAAGGAGCGCGGCCCGCCTTGCCCCGGCCCCGCGGGACGGGCAGAATTCGCTGCTTCCGGCGTGCCGCGAAGGAGCCCGTTTCGGGACTGCGGCGCGGACCGGCAGGAGGGGCTGCACGGCCGGACTATGGAACAATAGGGGAATGGCCGTTGCAACCAATGTGGTAGAAAACAGGACGAAAGTCGACTCCGCTGGCTCGGGTCGACAGGAGGAGGATCCAAGATGCGGCACTGGTTGTTGAAGTCCGAGCCCGGCGCGTGGTCCTGGGAGGACCAGCGCGCAGAAGGGCACGCCGGCACCGAATGGGACGGTGTCCGGAACTATCAGGCGCGCAACATGATGCGCGAAATGCGGCTGGGGGACCGAGCCTTTTTTTATCATTCTGTGAACGAAAAACGCATTGTGGGAGTCGTGGAAGTGTGCGCTGAATCGCATCCGGATTCGACGGATTCGTCCGGAAAATGGGAGTGTGTTGATGTGCGCGCGGTGGGCCTTATGCCCAATCCCGTTAGCCTTTCGGCCATTCGAGAGGAGCCGGCACTCGCCGAGATGACCCTCGTCCGAAACTCGCGGCTCTCGGTTCAGCCGGTCACGGAGGGTGAGTGGAAGATCATTTGCAGGATGGGTGGTTTTTCGGACTGAATTCACGAAATCGGGCAGAATTCTGGCAAGATCGCCGCGATTGGACTCTACGGCAGGTCATGAGATGAATTGACCAATGTAGAATGGGTGCGACCGAGGTGGGTCACCACCGGGTCACCACGGCAGAAAAAGCTGTCAATGGCGGTCGCAATGCGCGCGAATCGTAACTGCTCACCCGATTTTGGCGTCCCGGCTATTCGCGGACTGTCCCGCTTCCCCTGATCGGCAGGATACGCATGCTGCGTTGCCGTGTGCGGCATCGGGTCGACCTGAGCGGCGTGTTACAGAGGCTTTGACATCATAGGTTGGAGGTGCTATGGATCGTGCTCTCTGGTGATCGGGAGCTGCTGTATGGGCTATTTCGGATCGAAGGCGACATCGGGGCTGTGCCAGGCGCTGATCGCGATGATGCCACCTCACGGCACGTATATCGAGACGCATCTTGGCGCCGGTGCGATCCTGAAGCGCAAGCCGCCAGCGCTGCGCAACATCGGCATTGACGTGGATGCACAGGCAGTGGCCGGATTTGCATGCGATTATCCAGTCGAGCTGGTATGCGGCTGTTGCCATCGGTTTCTTTCGGCGTTTGCGTTTGATGGAACGGAACTGGTTTACAGCGATCCTCCGTATCTGCTTCAGACCCGGAAGTCGACGCGGCGCTACCGGCATGACTACGAGGACGCGGATCACGTTGCGCTGCTGGATCTGCTCAAGGGCCTGCCCTGTCAGGTGATGGTCTCGGGCTATCCCTCGGCGCTGTATGACGAGCGTCTTTCGGGCTGGCGCAGCGTGTCGCTGCAGGTGATGAACCAGGCGGGCGTGGTGACCGAGAAGATATGGTTCAACTTCCGCCCCGACCGGCTGCACTGGGCGCGCTATGCGGGCAAGAACTTCACCGACCGCCAGCGCATCAAGCGCAGGGCCGAGAACTGGGGGCGGCGCTACGAGGCGCTGCCTGCGGCGGAGCGCCTTGCGGTGCTGGCAACGATGATGGCGGTCGAGGCCGCGTGATTCCATGGCGACGGTGAACCGGACATCGCTGCGCGAGGCCTTCGACGAGCAGAAGCGGACCTTCGAACGGCTCAAGCACGAAGGCAGGATGACGCCGGAGAGCATCGCCCTTGTCAACGCCCTGCTGATGCTGATGGAGATGCTGGTGGCGGTGTTCCTGGAGAAGACCACGAGCAAGACCGGCCTCAACTCGGGTCTGCCCAGTTCCCGGTCTGCGCAGGACGAGACGGCGCGCAGCACATCCGGCGCCAGGGGCAAGGGCCCGAAGGAAAAGGAGGCGGCGTGCGCCAACACGCGCACCGTCACCGTTTGCGAACAGAGCGTGGTGGAGCAATGCCGCAAATGCGGCGAGGATCTCACCGACACCGCCAGTTGCGGCCATGAACGGCGCACCCTGGTCGACATCGTTTTCGAGACGGTCGAGCATCATGTCGATGCCCAGATCAAGCGCTGCCCGCGGTGCCGGGCCGAGAACCGGGGACGCTTTCCGGACACCATGCCCGGACCGTTGCAGTATGGGCTCGGCATCCAGGCCTGGGTCGTGCACTTGCTGGTCGCGCACATGGTGTCCCTCAAGCGGGCCGCACAGTCGCTCAGGGTTCTGACCGGCCGGCTCATCTCCGAGGCCACCTTGCTCGGCTACGTCAGGAAACTCCACCATGCCCTCGCAGAATGGGAGCAGGCCGCCACCGAGTGCCTGCTTGCCATGCCGGCCATCCATGTCGATGAGACCTCCTTGCGCGTCGATCGCAAGAACCACTGGATCCACGTCTATGCCGCAGGCACCCTGACCCTCAAGTTCCTCGACCCCAAACGGGGATGCAAGGCGATCGAGAACATCGGCATCATCCCCCGATATCGCGGGGTCCTGATCCATGACTGCTGGGCGTCATACTTGAGCTACAGCCACTGCCGGCACGCCCTGTGTGGCGCCCATCTGCTGAGAGAACTCGCTTTCGCCAGCGAGGCCCATGACTACACCTGGGCAAAACGCATGCGAAGGCTGCTCCTCAGCGCCTGCCACGATGTCGCCAAACGCGACAACAAGGTGCTCGACGCCGCACAGTACAAGGCCTTGCGCAAACGCTACCGAACGATTCTCACACAGGGGGGAAAGGAGTTGCCCGAGATCCCGCTACGCACCAAGGGGCAACGCGGCCGCATCGCAAAGTCCGATGCCCACAATCTGTGGGAGCGGCTCAAAACATACGAACGGGAGGTGCTGCGCTTCGCCGAAGATCCCTACGTCGCCTTCACAAACAACCGCGCAGAAAGGGACCTGCGCATGAGCAAGGTCAAGCAGAAAGTAGCCGGCTGCTTCCGAACCACCGAATACGCCGAGGCCTACTGCCGGATCTCCAGCTACCTGCAATCCATGGCTGCAAAGGGCTACAATCCCCTCGTCGCCATTCAGATCGCCCTCGCCGGCAACGCCGCTCACATCCTCAGCACCGCCGAACAATCTCCTGACACAGGTTCTTGAGATACGGTGCGGGTGAGTAGTTACCGCGAATCATTGATTGGAGAAGCTGGTCTGCAGAAGGCGCAACCATGTCGTTTGACAGGGATTGAATTGGGTGCATGAACTTCGCCAAAGCCGGATGATGTGGCTTGTATAGCCAGGCTACGGGTTGGAACATGTCGAGCTTGTGTATGCTACCAATGCATTCCTCGGTGCCTTCGCAAAAGACGAGATAAAATCCTTCATTCCTGCGCCGCTCGAGTGTCATGCAGCGGTCGGAGTACAGCAGGTGGCAGATAAATTCCTCTTGGGTTGTATGGATCGTGAGTTTCTTGAACAGCTTTCGGCAGAGAGTTGAGTGGGCGGTTCCGAACAGGGGGTTATCCGGAAGACCAGGCAGGGGAGGTCGACCGTCGTCGAGGGGGATGTACTGCGTGCGACGCAGGGTTTCAGGGAGGATCGCACCGGGAAACCGGTCGTTTACCTGCAGGATGGAGGCGCAGTAGCCCTTGTTGCCGATGAGGGGAATTGCTTCCGCACCGCGGATCTCAAAGAGACGGAAGGGTCCGGAGGTTTGGACTGGTGAATTGCTTTGCATTCTGGATGGTCCTGCTGGGGGGGATGGTGGTTGTTGGAGCAGCGGGAAGACGGAACAAAATGCTGGTTGCCTGGAACCGGAGGAGGTTTGGTGTGCGGAGACTACATACGTCCAAATGCGTGTTGGGAGGATTACGGTTCGAGGATCCAGGCGGGGGTATCAAGCATCTCGATGGACGTGGGCGGGAGAGGGGCCGGAAGGTCGGTATTGGTCACTCAGGCGGTTTGCGTTGTAGCGCCTTAGTCCGAAAATGGTCCACGGTGTGGGAAATATCGGAGTCGAATTCGTCGTCTGGGTCGAAGGTTTGCAGCCAGGAAAGAGGGATATCTTCGCAAGAAATGCCCGCTTGGGGACCGGCTGGAAGCCTCGTCAGTAGCGTGGGATGCGTGGAGAGGATTAACAGGTCTTTGAGAGTTCGACCTTGCTTCAGGGCGATGCGCAGGACAGCAAGGGTTGCAGCGGCGCGACGGAGACTGGGACTGTTGGGGTATTCCGGAGGCTAGGGATCCTCGTTCAACCAGTAGCAGAGGATGTCCAGACGTTGATGGGAAGGCGCCCGAGGCCACAGGTGGCGCGCAATTCGGGTAGCGCAGAAGTAGGAGCGACGAGGAAAGCAGAGATGTTGCGTGGCGGGCGCGAGGAGCCTGGCGGAATGGGGAAACGCAACGTTTCCATGCAGGTCCACACTTTCGAGAATATAGGGATAGAGATCGTTGATCGAAGGTATGAAGGTGCGTTCCCGGGTTGACTCGGGGCGGAAGAAGTCGGTGGCTTCGGGCAGTGGTTCGACCGGGATTCGTAGGGGAGTATGAAGGACCAGGTTGATTTCGCCGGAAGTGAGATCGCCACGGATGACGGAGATCTGGCAGGGATAGGCGGTAGCCGGCTGAAGGGCGGTGAGGCACAGGTCCACGACGTCGACGGTCTGAGATGAAGTCCGCATAGCATTGGGATTGTTCACGTTAGGAATTCCTGTTGCAAGTTGCGCTGTGGCAGGACTGTCAGTTGACGGCGTTGCTGACGGAGGGGTTCTCCTTGGGCGGTTGAGCAAACCAGAGGGCACGGTCGCCGAGCAGTTGCTTGGCCATGCCCTTTGCCAATTGCAGGGCGGCATTGCCGGTCAACAGGGAAGCGAAACTGTTTTCCCAAGCGTCGTGTTCGCAACTCTGGTAGCGATAGCAGGTCAGGTACTGGAACGCTTCGGCAAGCTCGACAGATGGCAGGGGTTGGGTGTTCTTGCAGGCTTGCACGTAGTCTTCGGTTGTCGTGTAGTCGATGAGTTCGATGATGTCGGCGACAGGCGCGCTTACCACTTCGTAGCCTTGCTCGCGGTATTTCTTCACCAGGGAAGCCATCCTTTCGGCATACTTGTCGACGCCTTCGGGGCTGTATCGAAACGCCACGCTGGCCAGGTTTTCCTTGGCGAGGATCGCCGCGATGTCCGGGACCGGGGGGAGTTCGTAATTGGTCAGCTGGTGCGTGATGACGTCGGCGCAGGTTGCGATGTGCAGCGGGGAGCAGACGGAAGCGCTCATGGGAAGGGTCTCCTCTGGGGTTGCAGGCTTGGTGTGAGAGCGGTGCTGTGAATGTTCCTGGTATGTTTCGACATGCGGATGGCTGGAATTCCAGGGGATGAAGGACATGAAGATAGACGGCGACAGCGCATTTGGGGATCAGGACTACGGGCAGAGCCGGCAGGGATCGCAGGTTTCGGAAGGGAACTCGGATGCAATCCCTGCGGTGCAATCGGCCGAAGTGGCTGGTCAGGGCCTGGTGGTCACGGATGTGGAGAGAGCGGAAGCTCTGGAGAACACGAAGCGGCTTATGCGCGAGTCGCTTTCGGGCAACACGAGGCGCGTGTACGAGAGCGCCCTTCGGAAACTGGATATGTGGCTGGAAGGGCGACCGGAATCGGATGCCGCGTTGGCGCAGTATGTGGGCTGGCTGGAAGGCAAGGGCCTGTCTGTTTCGAGCGCGCAGGTTCAGATGTCCGGACCTCGGGAGTGAATCGAGCTCACCTATTTGAACCCGAAGGGTCCGGATCGGCCGTATTCCCGGGCAGTTCGTAGATCATCCGGAGGTTGGTGCCTGGGAAGATCGTCCGGGTCAGGTTGAGTTCCTGGAGGAGGCCTGCAGTGGCGTTGTCGCCAGCGTCGCTGGCGGTGCCGAGGATGCGAATGCGGAGGATGCCGTTGGAGGGCTCCGGGATGATGTCGGCGTCGGATTGGAAGATCGCGCGCAGGTGCCTGCGGGGTCGCTGTGTCTTGCCCTGTGCCTGTGCGACGACAGGCATCATGCGGGTTTCGGCGCGGTAGGCGATCATGCGGATGACGTCGAGGAGGAGCTTCTCGCCTTCGGGAAGCGCATCCAGGGCCTGGTGGTCGTCGAGCTCGGCGACGGTGATGTGGCGCTGCGTGTCGCTGCGCTTCTGCTTGAGCGCCTCACGCTCGGCGTCGAGAGCGTCGATCCGGGCCTGGAGACGTCGGGCGGCTTCGGCGGTCTGGTGAGACTGGGCTCCCTTGGCCAGATCGGCGATCCTGTTGCGCAGGGTGCCGAGGCGTTGCCGGAAGCGGCTGACATTTCGGTCGATTGCGCGCCAGAGCGGGTTGACGACGCGGGCTTCGGGATCCTGCGGCTCCAGGCCGCGGACCACGAGGGCGTCGAGATTGAACTCCTCGCGCATATATTTGAAGAAGTTCTCCTGCGACCAGCGGGAGAACAGGGCGCCGGCGATCTGCTCCACGGGCATGCGGGAGTGGGTGGTAATGAGCGGGACCTGGCGGCCGCTTTCCAGCAGGCGGCGGATCTGGCGGACCTCGGGCCCCTTTTTCAGTTGCACGCGCTTCTCGGCGAGGCGGACGGTGGCGCTGCGGGTCGTGCCCGGTCCATGGATCGGTACCGCGACACTGCGGAACTCCGCCTCCGGCCAGTCCTCCCCCTTGAAGCCCTTGTGCCAGGTGATCACCGCAACGCCGCGCCGGGCGAGGCGCTTGAACAGTGCCGGGCTCCAGCCTTCCCGGTCGAAGACCAGCGTCAGGGCGGGCTCGCCGGCATCCGGGGCGGTGAGATCCGGCGCCTCCGGGCCCAGCATGCCCAGCTTCTCCAGCGCAGGCAGGATGTCCGCCTCCAGCGCGTGGGTCATGGTCGGATCCAGCGCCTTGTTCAGGCACAGGAAGGGCTTGCCGCCAAGCGCGTTGATCCAATAGCTCGTGGACGCGGGCAGGCATAGTTTCTGTCGCGCCACGAAGTGCTTTGGCAATTTCCCCTTGCGACCGGAATAGATCTTCACATGCCCGTCCACGCACAGCGTGGCGCCGACCTCCGGGTCCTCCTCAAGCCATCCCGCCGCCAGGGAGGATTGCCAGTTCCGCACTTGCTGCACATCCTGCCCCAGCGCCTTGATCTTGCGCCGCAGCGTCTTCACCTCCGGGCAGCGGTCCAGGCCCAGGATCGCGCCCCATTCCCCGGGCACCTGGTGCCGGAGCGCCTCCGGATTGCGCACCCGGGCCAAGACGAGGAACGCCAGGAAGAGCAGAACGGTGGTCAACCCGTAATACCCCTTGGGCAGCGACAGGAACTCCCGCGCGTGGTTCAGAAGCCCCTCCTTCAGCAGCATCGGGAGCCCGGCCAGCACCCCCCCGCCGGCAACCGCCGACAGCGGTTCCGCAAACTGCGGCCGGATCTCGCTCAGATGCCCCGTCGCGGCCAGCATTCGTCCCGTCGTGTCCCGAGCCCCACGGCCCATCGGCGCTGCCCGGTCGCGGGCGTCCCGTGCGCTTCGCTCAATCGGCGGCTCCAGCGCGTCCCGCTCCGGTGCTTCCTGCGGCGCCTCCCGCTCCGCAGGTGCTTCCGGATCCGGTTCAGCCTTCGCCGTCCCGGCCGGCATCCCACCCCCGACAACGCCTCGCCGGCGATTGTCGTTCAGCGTCCGCACCGGAATCCCCAGCCGTCGCGCAACCGCCGAGCCGCTCAGACCCGAGGTCAAAAGACGGTCCGCTTCCCGCGCCATGTCGGCATCGATTACGCTCGGACCGCGCCCGCGGCGCGGCGCAAAGAAGCTCGCCTCGCCGTCCCTCCGGAGTTGGTTCACCGCCCGCTGTACCGTCGAGCGGCTCACGCCGAGCGCCTCCACCAGGTCCGAGCGAGGGACACCGCTCTCCGCGAACTTCGCGATCCGAAGCAACTTCGCTTCGCGCTGATCGTCAGCGTGAAAATCAAACGGCTCAAGATTGGAGAAATACTCCACTCGGCCGTCCCGCCTCACGAAGGAAAAGCAGGAGTTGCCAATCTGGACCGCCTCGGCGGGTCGCATCGGAAGCGTGTTCATGAGATCCTCGGGCACCGAATAATGGGTTCATATTATTATGCCAGATACCCGCCGCTCTGTCAACCCCAAAATCCAATCATAACTCTATCAATTCAAACGATAATTCAACCCACAAGCAGCTCTCGAAAAGAGAGCGATGTCCGGACGTCTGAGGTTGCGATCGCGGCGAGCACGCTGCGGAAGCGGTTTAGGGGCGAGGCTCCTGCAGCCGGGATAGCTGTGAAGAAAGCGATGTCGGGGTTTGCGAAGTCGTCGGGAAGGCGGGGATGGGGGCAAGCGCCTCCGCTCACGGTGGAGGGTTTCGAGCGGATCGTGGAAGCATCCCGTTTGCGGCGCAGGGTCGCGGCAGGATGGGAGACGGAGGCCAAGTGGCGAATTCGGAGTGCCGAGGACGTTGCCATGGCGGCGATGCTGTTTCACGGGGGTATGCGGCGGTCGGAGGTTGCCGGCACGTGTTGGCGTGATGTCACGGAGGCGACGCGACACGATGGAATGCTGGTGCGTGTGCGAAGGTCCAAGACGAATCCGGATGGTGGCAAGCGCGATGTCCGGTTGGTCAAGGGTGCGGGCGCCCGGGCGTTGCGGGATCTGCGGCGTTTGCGCCAGGATTGTGGCGAGTTTGGCTGGGACAAGCCCGTGCTGGGTGGATTGACGGGTGGGTCCGTGGCAAGGCGCTTTCAGCGCGTTGCGGAGATGGCGGGGCTGAAGGGCATGCGGTCTCATTCGGGCAGGGTTGGGCTGGCGTCCGAACTGACTGCGCTGGGTGCGTCGGTGGCCGAAGTCATGCGGGACGGAAACTGGCAGACTGCCGAGATGGTGGCGCATTATGCGGCGGCGGCCGGGGCGGAACGCGGCGGTGTTGCCAAGTATTTTTGATCTGGTTCGGTGATGGTTCCAGTCGGATGGATGCGGGCAACAACGGTTATGAGGATGAGCTCCGGACGGCAGGACGGGAGAGGAGAGATTTCATGCTGGCGTCCTTGGAGCGATGTTGGTGATGGAGAGCGCCGTTCAGTTTTTGGATGTTTCCTGCGGGACGATCTCGATCCGGGCCACGAATCCGGTTGGCAGCCTGGTGTTTGCGAAATCACGAATTTCCGAGGCGGTGGAGGCCAGCTGTTCCGGAGGGACGGGGCATCCGGCTGCGGCGAGAAGGGAGGCTGCCTGGCTCAGTGACAGTTCGTGGGAGTTGTCTCCGTAACCGCTGTGGCGTTCGCTGTGCTTGGCAGCCTTGGAAAGAACATCGGCGAGTTCGTTGATGTCGGGCTGGCGACCGGACCTGGTCCAGAAAATGTCGTGGCGGCGGAGACACCACTCGAGGGGAACGGAAACCGTGGTGTCCTTTTCACGTTTGGCGTACTTGGCGGAGAAGCGTATCCGGAAGCGCGCCGTGATGCTTCTCAGCGTTGCACAGTTTCCCGGGTAGTTCGGAAACCGGATGGAGACGAGTTGGGGAATTTCGCCGTACCAGCGGAATTTCTCAAAATCATGGGACGGTTTGAGCAGAGTAAACGGCAAGTGGGGTTGTTGCCGGAAGATGCTGTATAGAACGGAATCGGGCGTAAGGGTTCGTCAAGAAAAAACCGCGTCGATTTGAGGAGTCGGCAGGAAGGTATAATTCCACTCGCCATGGAGCTCCGCACGCCGGATGTCGAGGGCCTCCATTTGAACATCCTCGATCGCCACGCCCTTGGGATAGTCGTTCTCGTCCACGTCGCAATAGACTTTGAGGCCGGTGCTGGTCGTGGTGGCGCCGACAAAGCTGACGATGGTGGCGAGGGTTCGCAGCGGCTTGCCGCACCAGTTCTGGCGGATGAAAGAGAACAGGCGGTGTTCGATTCGGTTCCATTTGCTGGATCCGGCCGGCAGATGGCAAACCGTGATCTCGAGCCCCGGTTCGCGGGCGAGTTCCTGCAGTTCAACCCTCCAGAGCCTTACCCGAGCCCCGTTGGAGCCACCACCGTCGACCGTGATCAACAGGCGTGAGGCCCCGGGATAGAGTTCCTGTCCCCAACGCAGCCACCAACGCCGGATCTGTCACTATCACACTGTTGACACGGGCTGTGTTGTGTGGCACACATGATGCATGCAGATTGGCTTGCGACAGTTTTGCGCGGAAACTCTTTCGTGGTTTGAGTGCGCGGTCCTTGAGGGAGGCGCGAGCCGGAGCGCGCTTGCGAGCGAGTTGTGCGCTCGCGCGAACTGGCGCAACGCGCGGGGCGAGCCGTGCGTTTCGTCGGCGCGGAAGATCCTGCCGAGGCTGGCGTCGCAACTGGGGTTGAAGCTTCCGGCGGCGGCAGCGCCGCCGCCAGCGGGGGATGCATTGCCGTCGCATCCAGACCTGCATGTGGAGACGACGCTATCGGCTCTGGGAACGGTGTCGCTGGAACCGGCCGAGGGTCGCGAGGGTTCGCGGCGCTTCCGTTCGATGATGGCGTCGCACCATCCGGAGGGGGTTCCGCGGCATCCCGGCAAAGCGTTGAATTATCTGGTGATATCGTCTCGGTTCGGGTGTTTGGGTGGGATCGGCTTCTGCGCGGCGAGCTGGCACCAGAAGGCGCGGGACCGGTATATCGGCTGGAGTGCGCGAGCCCGTTGCGCGGGGTTGGGGCGGATGGTGAACAACCACCGCTTCCTGCTTCTGCCTTCGGTGCGGGTTGCGGACCTTGCCTCGCATGTGCTGGCGCAGGCGACAGGTCGGGTTGCGGACGACTGGGAGGCACGGCATGGTGATCGGCCGGTGCTGGCGTACAGCTATGTCGGCCCCGAGCATGCCGGGACCTCGTACCGAGCGGCGGGCTGGGAGGATGCTGGCGCGACATCGGGACGCCCGCCGGGCCGGCGCGGGGCGGGGCCGGTGCGCCGGGTGTGGATGAAGTCGCTGCAGGCGGGCTGGCGGGAAGCACTGTGTGAGGAGCCGGAGCGGGTTGCGGGGCGGATGGGATCGCTGCATCTTGGCGCCGACGCCGATTGGGCGGAGCGCGAGTTCGGCCGGGGCACCCATCCCGACGGGCGGGTGCGGCGCCGGATCGAGGAGATGGGGCGGTGTTGGGAGAAGCGTCCGGGAACGCCGCTTCCGGAGATCTTTCCGGACCGTGCATCGCAGGAGGCTGCGTACCGCCTGCTTTCGAACGAAAGGGTGGCTGTGGACGACATCCTCGAGGGGCATCGCGAGACAACGGTGGAGCGCTGCCGGCATGCGGGTGTGGTGCTGATGGTGCAGGACACCACCATGGTGAACTACGACAACCTTCGCGACGCGACCAGCGGGCTGGCGGCGCTGGGCGGCGGCGGCAAGGGCACCGTGGGGGTTCCCGTGCATACGACGCTGGCGGTGGCACAGGGCGGGCGCCCGCTTGGCGTTTGCGCGCTTGAGGGCGACTTCCGCGAAAGCGTCGAAGCCAAGGCCGCCCGGGAACCGGGCGTGGCGCAGGAGCCCGAGAGCGCCCGCTGGCTGCGCTCGCTGGAGCAGGCGGCGGCGGTGGGACACGCCTGCTCGAACACCCGCGTCATTTCCGTCGCCGACCGCGAGGGAGACATCTGGGGTCTGTACGCCCGCCAGGCCGAGGATCCCGCCGCCGCCGGCCTGCTGGTGCGCGCCTGCCGCTCGAAACAGCGCAAGGTGCTGGTGGACGGCAAAAAGGTGGACCTCGGCAAGCACATGGACACTCTCCCGCCCTGCGCATCGCGCAGCATCGAGATTTCCGCGCGGGGCGGCAGGGCGGCACGCAAGAAGCGCAAGGCCGTGCTGGCGTTGCGCATCGCTCGCGTCGAACTCATCGCGCCCGAAGGCAAGTCGCCGCACACGCTGCCCATGACCGCCGTGCTCGTTGCCGAGCGCAACCCGCCGTCCGGCGCTCGCCAGCCACTCCGCTGGCTGCTGCTTTGCTCCGAAGGCGAGGCCACGCCCGAATGGGCCGACCGCATCCGCCAGTGGTACGAAACGCGCTGGTCCATCGAAGAGTTCTTCCGCGTCCTCAAGACCGGAACCCGCATCGAGGACCGCCGCCTCGACGATGCCGAGGACTTGCGCAAGTGCCTCGCGTTCGACGCCATCACCGCGTGGCGCGTGTTCGATCTGGATCGCGCCGCCAGGGAAACCCCTGACAGGCCCGCCGACGAGATCATGTCCCGAGACGAAATCTTCATGCTCTATCTGGGCCTGTACGACTACCGCGTGATCCGCTGCCGGGCTCCGCCCGACTATATCCCCGACCTCCGAACCTTCGCCATCGATCTCGGTCGATATGTCGGCTTCATCCCATCCAAACGACAGCCAATGCCCGGTACCGCAAAACTCTGGACAGGAATGACATACCTCATGCAAGACACTGCCGCACTCCAACGGATGAGAAGGGCCGGAATGCTCCGCGAAACTCGCCAATGATCTCTGCGTCAACTGTGCGGTAGTGACAGACGCCGGATACTCTCCACGGCGAAATCGGCCGTGTTATGGCGGATGCCAACATTCACCCAACCGATATTGTGAGCGACGTCATAGACCCCGTAAGGCACCGCCTTGCCGAGCTTCCTGTCGGGGAAGTCATGGACATTGACCTCCTCGGGTCGGCCCTTGGGCCGCCACTAACGGCCGCCGTTCGAGAACTCTCCCACCAGTCCCTTCTTTCTGGCATCCACCGAGATCACCAGTTGCCGGCCGGCCAGGAAGAGAGGAGACGCTCCATCAAGTTTTCGACAATTTCCGATTCGATAGTTCGTGGACGGACCCTAACGTTCCTGCGTCGGTGACCGTAGGTGGAAGACATCTGGTTGTGGTTGACGATCAGGGGAGGCTTGCCGGGCGGCAATCCGGAAATCAGGACGGCGTGTTCCTCATCGAGCGGGAGGACCGCCGGCGGTGGCTCCGGATAGGACGGGTGGATGCTCAGCAGGGTCCTGTAGTCGGAGTAACGGAGTACCGGTGGTTGGTTGTGCCGTTGCATGACGTTTGCCAGGAGTAGCCAGGCAGCACCCTGGAGAATGCCGCCGATCGGATCGGCGCTTTGCCGGTGATGGTCGTAAAGGGGGGCCTTGGAGCCATCGATATAGACGTGATGGCATTCGAGCCGGGCGTTGTCAATGGTGGTGACCAGGGTGGTATCCGGCGTATTGTACCGTGGCAGGTCACTGAAGCTGGAGCGTTCGCTGCGTTCGCGGGTGCGTCCGTAACGGAGAGTCCAGGTGCGGCCGTCGGCGAGACTCACGGTGATGCAGTCGTGGCCGAGATGGAGGCGCGGGTCGAGCGGGTTAAGCGTGAAGCGATTTGGTTTGGCCATTTCAGACGAGTCCTGGTGTATGGGGTCGATCAGTCGGTTGGCTTGGAGGGAGCCCAAGGGAACAGCGTGTCGGATCGGGCCGCCTGGTCGAAGGGCGGAAGCAGGGAATCCGGGACCTCGCGAAGTTCGAGAACCGTGCCGGGATAGACGATGGTGGTGCAGTAGGCGCGGGATCCGCCACTGGCGCTGGAGCCGTGCAGGATGAGGGTGCCCGGACCGGGGCGGGCACCGGTATCGCGGCCGTGAGCGATGGCGACTTCGCGACCGAGGGCAAAGACGGGACGCCGGACTGCGGTGATGTCCTTTCGGGCGGTGATGCGGACGTTGGTGGTTGGCACGGGTTTGCCGGCGGAGCCGTAGTGCTCGAGCAGGAAATGCTCGAGGAGCAGACGTTGGTGGATCGGGAAGCGCCAGTGTTGGGGTGAGTCGAACCAGATGCCTTCGTGTTGGTGGGCAAAACGCTGCATCGCCGGGTGCGAAGGGCACTGCAGGAGGAGGTCGCCGTGACGGTCGTCGGTGTCGAGGCGAACGATGGGCGGAGGGGAAAGCATTGGTTCAGGTCGTTTTCGTGGCTGGGACCCGTTTTTCGCTTGTTGCGGGTCTGTGGGAATGGAGGGGGTGGCGGAGCAGTCATCCCTGGCATGACGAGAATCGGGAAGGATTCGGAGTAATACCATTTCAACTAAGTTTTGACCCTTTTCTCCGGGGCCAGTTTTAGAGGTTGTTTATCCGGTGCAAGCTGCCCATGCGCGGCTGGTGATTGATTTGATACGGTCTGGATCTGAGACGAAGCTGTACCAGGCGTTTGCGATCGCAGACCGCACATCATCGGCAAGCGAGAAGACCTGGTTGGAAAGGAAGTTGCCCTTCAGGAACGCGAATACGTTCTCCATGGAATTGAGTTCCGGACTGTAGGGTGGCAAGCGCAGCAGCGAAATGTTTGCAGGTATTTCGAGGTCGTTTGAACGGTGCCATCCGGCTCCGTCCAGTACAATCACGGCATGGCGTCCGGTCGGCACGGCATCGGAGATGTCGGCAAGATGGCGGTTCATTTCGACGGTATTGGCGCGGTCGCAAATGTGGCCAACCGCGACCGAACGCTCGGGACAGGCCGCCGCGAAGAGATAGGCGTAGCTGTAGCGGTGGTCCCGGACGATGCGGGGGCGGCTTCCCTTGCGCGCCCAAACCCTGGAGAGCATGCCCTTCTGCCCAGCTCTTGCCTCGTCCTGGAACCAGATATCGATCATCACCGGTTCTGTGCCCTCGGGTACCACATTCAACACCAACTCATTGAAATCCCGACAAAACTCTTCTTGCTTCACAGGATCCGCCTTGGGGTGGACAGGACGCGGCGAGATTTTCACAAAGCCCAGAGACCGGATCACGCGGCGGATCCCCTCAAGGCTGAAATACTCGTTGAAACGCAGCAGCACCTTGTCTCGAAGGTCGATCAGGCGCCATCGGCTCACTCCATCCTCTTCCGTATCCGGACCCTCTTCAATCCACAACGCAACCTCACGTTTCTCGGATTCTGACAGCCGGCACGGGCGTCCCGTACGCGGGTCGTCGGCGAGCCCGTCTGGTCCATGCGCATTGAAGCGCAGAATCCAATCCCGGATCGATTGAACCGTCGTTCCTTGCGCCGCCGCGACTTCACTTCGGCAAACGCCGTCCAGAACCATCGCAAGCGCACGAAATCGCCGCGACTGCCGAACGTCCTTGCACATGCCCGCCAATCTGTGCAATTCTTCAATTGTGCAGTCGTTGCGCGAAATGGAAATGGTCATCCTTGATCTCCTATGATTGTCGATTGTTGATCAAACATCATAGGCTGATGCGCCTCCGACTGCACCCCACATATGGTGCAAAGGCGACAATCTCAAAAGGAGTCAAGACTTAGTTGAAATGGTATAAGAGCGGAAAGTGCTTGGTTGTTACCAGAGATCTTCACTGAAGAGGCAGGAGGGGTGGTCGGGAGCGTGCCGGGGTGTTCCGTCGGGCTTGGGCGCAAGGGGTTGTCCTTGGTGAAGCACGATGTTGCGGGCCTGAATGCGGCCGACGAATCCCTTGTGATCGTCAATAAAGCCCTGTTCGAGGTCGCGGACGGGCGGAATGAGACCCTGTTGGCTGAGCCAGTGAAGGATTGTGTGGTGGGGGGCGGGCGTGGGCAATGCGTAGATGTCACCGTTGACGGTGACGGCGGCGGCAACAATCATGTCAGTTTCCGGATGGGTTGTGTCGGACAGGCGCGTGCAGAGGGGACTGCATCGCGAAGCTGAATGGCGAAGGGTCGGCAGGATGTGGGCCATGCGGGCCGGTGAGGCGCAGATTGGCGGAAACGATGGCGCGGATCAGTGCCGGCGGAACGGCGTTGCCGCACATGCGGACCTGGCGGGTTTTCGAGAGAGGGGAGCCCTTGTGTTGCAGGTCGATTATGTAGTCTGGTGGAAACCCCTGGGCAAGGAAGAGTTCCCGTGGCGAGAGCAGGCGGATGCCGATGTCGGTGACGTGCCAGTCGGTACCATTGAAACGGAGGAGTGCTTGTCGGCAGGGGCAGCCGGCTTTGCTGCCCGGGCAGGATGGGCAACGCAAGGCAGCATGTCGTCGGATCAGCTTGAGAACCTCGTGGCGGTGGCTGCCGGGGGGGTCTGCAGCAGGACGAAGCGTGGCGAGCGAGAGTGCCTGTTTCGGTCCGGTACATACGATCGTGTACAGGGGGTCATCGAGGGATCTGCCGATCATGCCGCGGTTGTGCTGTACCATCCAGGCGGCGGCGAGTGCTGCGGGGTTCGCGGGTACTAGTCCGGGAACCGCGAGGGCCAGCTCGCCGCGTTGGGCGCAGGTGACCGTGCGCAGGGGTTCGTGCAGGGAATGCGGTGGACGCGGGCCGGCATGGGTCAGGGGTACGATGAAGGGGTTTGCGTGGTGCAGGGTGTGGCGGAACAGGCCGGTGGCAATGCGTTGCAGGGTAGAGGCCGCGAGGGGGCGGCGGCAGCCGGCTGCGCGAGCCCGATCGGGATCGAGGAAGATGGAGGGCGTGGGCAGGGACCAGTCGATGCAGTGGGCTGCGGTGCGGTACGGAAGCAAGTCCGGTGCGATGCCATGGGTGGGCGCGGGCCAGCGGATCGGCATTTGGTCGTTGCGGGCGACCACCAACAGCCTGGATCGTGATGTAGGGGTGCCATAGTCGCAGGCGCGGAGAACGCGGTATTCGACGGCGTAGCCTGCGGATTGCAGGGCAGCCAACCAGCGGCGGAAGGTTTGTCCGGCGCGATGCTTGCAGCGTTTGCCGTTTGCCAGCAGTGGTCCCCAGGTGACGAATTCGGGAACGTTCTCGAGGATAATGAGGCGGGGATGGGCCTGTTCGGCCCATCGAACGGCGGTCCAGGCGAGATCCCGGCTGCGGCGGGCGGGCAGGCTGCGGTCCGGCGGTCCGCCCTTGGCTCTGGAGTGGTGGGTGCAGTCCGGTGCGAAGGCGGCAATGCGGATACGGCCGCGGGCAGCGATCTCACGGGGATCAACGGCGTGGACGCTGCTGTGGAGGTGTGTGGTCTCCGGGTGGTTGGCATGGTGCGCAGCGAGGGCGTACGCGTCGTGGTTGATGGCAAAATCCACGGGCTTGCCGGTGGCTTGGCGTATCCCGGTGGATGTGCCCCCTGCGCCGGCGAAGACGTCGACGTCGATAGCGTTGCTCATGGTCCGGAGATCAGGGTAATTTCATGATGCGGGAAGCCGGTGGGGTGAAGCATTCGCTCGTGGCTGTACGCAGCCAGGGAAGCTGGAAGAAGGGGCTGTATTCGATACTGGGCATTGGTGTCCTGCAGGGTTGAGTGTGGGGTGCGTGGAAACAGCAGTAGATTGCGGCGGCCGCGGTAAGGTCCAGGAAAGCGCGGGGCGTGGGTGGTCCATTGGCACGGGACAGCTTGCGCAGCTGGCCGGACAGGAAGGTGTGGTGGTTGGCGGCGGCTTCCAGTGTCTTGCGGTGATTGCAGCACCAGGCGGCCTCGATGAGGGGAGCCAGGCTTTGTGCGCGCGGTGTGCCGCATTCGCGCAACGATTCGATGGCCGGGTAGGGCCGGTAGGACGGATCGTGGAAGCATCGTTGGAGTGCCAGCACTGCCAGCAATTCCCGGGTTGCGGGTCGGTTGTAATCCATTGCGATGCACAGTTGGATCGGAAGGATCCGGAACAGGGGCAGGTTGCGGAGGCATTCGCCGGAAATCAGGAACAGTGAGGCGAACGGGACGTAGAGCGCAGATTTGGGGCTGGATTTGTAGGACCAGCGGACGGTGTCGGTGATTGCGGGCGTGCTGGGGTTGCGCAGGGCGGCCCGCCAGGCGGCCGTGTCTTGGAGGGCATAAGCAGCGGAGAGGCGGTTGAGCAGGTTGCTGATGGTTTGTTCTCGGTAGGCTTCGCGCAATTCGGGTGCGCGTGGTGTGCGGGGCGGAAGGGTGAGATGCAGGCGGAGTGCCTGGCGCAGGGATTTGCGGATTGAGCGGGTCAGCGGATCGGATGGCGGCGGCAGGGCGGAATACTGCCCCGGCGGTTCCGGCATGGGATGCGCGGAGGGTTGCCCGGTTTGCGTCGGTGATCGGGTTGGACTGTCGTTCGTTGCAGGTGGTTCGGGAGCAGCGGCAGTCTGGGAACGGACCCTGCGGGGCTTGATTGGTTTGTTGCGTGCCGGGGGTTGGCCGGAAGCCGGCAGGCCGGTTGGCAACGGTACTGAATCCGGCCGGATGGGAAGCGAAGGCGTTTGTTCGGGGGGCAGGTTGGGCAGCAGTTGCTTGGGCGAGGAGCCGAGGGGAGGAAGTCCGAGGGATTTGCCTATCTGTGAAACGCGTTGGCGGGAAAGACCGAGGTCGCGTGCCATCCGGCTGATGGAATGTCGCCCCCAGAGGGTGGCAATGTAGCGTTGCCGTTTCGCCAGATAGGTCTCGGAGGTGACGTCGTTCATGCTGCTTGGGAGAGTTTCCGCTGGGCTATACGGGTACGGATGTCCGACGGGTTTTGAGGATCGCAAACGATCCGGGTTGGCAGTCCGTCACGGTCCAGGATCATGGACAGTTGGCCGCGAAAGGAGCGGTGCTGGGTCATGATGCGGTTTGTGGTCGCGGTAGTGCGCGGAGTAGGCAGCTTCTGTTCCGCATTGCGGTCGCAAAGCAGGTACGTGACCGGGGTACCGGGCGGAATGGCACTGCGAAGCGACTTGCGTCGGCGCGTGGAGGGAAGTTCGACCACGGCAATGGCGGCAGTCCACACAGGATGCGGCTGCGGCAGAGTTCGGAGACGATGTCGTCTTCGGCCGGATGAGGCTGCTTGAATGAGTGGGCGTGGCCGGCCTGGAGTGCCAGCTGTTCGCGGATCGCGGTTGCGGGCACGATGCTGTCGGGTGTGCAGGCAAGCGTCTCGCGCAGCCATGCGGAATCCGCGAGCAGTCTGTTCAGCGGGGCTCCGGCTGGCGAGATGGCAACGGCAAGGAATGCGGGATCCCGGGCAGACCGCGCCCAGGTGCCTGGATCCAGTATGCGCAGCCCCTGTCGGTGGTACATCGACTGCACGCGGGGACGGTCTTCGATGGCGATTGTGGGTGCAATTCCGGATAGCTGGGTTTTCTTGAGGAGTTGTTTCTTCACGGCATGGTCCGGACGGCGGTCTCCGGCAGGACGCATGTGAAGGTCCAGGGAATCGGGACTGAGGTCGGGCAGGTGCTGGAGAAGCCATGCCTGGGTTTGTGGCCGGACGGTCTCGGGACGGGTGGTGACAAACATCACGTGGGGTCCGTCTGGACGCAGGAGGTGGGTTACGAATTCGCAAAGCGGAGGAATCGGCGGATCATTCACGCAGTCCGCGTGAAAGGCGGCGTATTCGTTGTCGGAAGATTCGCGGTTGGTTGGCAGGTGATTCAGTCGACGGGAGGTATCCGCAATCGTTCCGTCGATGTCTGCCAGGATCGTGTTCCGGGTTTGCAAGGGTTGTTGTCCTTTGGTCTGTTGGGTGTGGATTTGCGGGATTGCGGGTTTGCGGGTGCGCTGGATTATGCCTTTTTTTTCACCGTTGACAAGGGGGCTATGAACAGTTGTCTACGGTTATGACGTGGGGCGGAAACGGTCGAGTTCTGTGAACTCCTGTTGGTTACCACGTTGAGGGGAGATGGTGCGGGAGGTTCCGGATAGTTGGTTGTGGACGGATCCGGGGTAGGTTTCCGAAGGTTTGCGGACAGGTGGCAAATGCCGGCGTATGGCAGGGAATTCCGGGGAAGTCGCCAGAAAGAGAATGAAGCCGGAGAGAATGACCGCGATTGCTACGGTGAGGGCGACTTCAGTCGGCAGCTGACTGGGTGCGTAGAGCAGTACCGCGATGACCACGATCAGGCCGGCGATGACCAGGGAAAGGAGAAGGATTCTCATGGCAATACTCCGGGTTGCTGGCACGCGGGATTGCGCGCAGGAGGCTGGCGGGCAGGCGCCCGGCAGCTACGGTTGGTGGTGTTTGGAAAGGAGGGAGACCGCTTAGGCGTCGCCGCCAAGGATCTCGCGGATGGTTTCGAGAAGCGTGACCAGGTTTGCGGAAGCGGTTTGACCGGTACGGGTGGAAGGTGTTGCGAGTTCCGCCTGGTCGGGGCGTGGCAGACGGTTCAATTGGACGTTGAGGGTGCGGGCGCGCGTGGTGAGCAGCCGGAGTCGTTTTTGCCGGGCTGGATTGGCAGCCTGGCGTAGGGTAGGCGGGATGCGGTGGATCATGGCGTTTTTTCCCGAGAGGGTGTGTTGTAACGGAACCGTAACCGTCAGCAGTCGAATTCGATGGGTGCCCGGCGCTGAGCGAGGGAGCGCACGCGGCGTTGGTTGCGTCGCTTGCGTGTCTGGCGTTGGCTGGCGGTGGGACGGGTCGGGATCCGGGGCACCGGTTCTTGGCTGGCGCGGTGCAGGAGCTGCAGGAGGCGGCGGCCGGCGGCAGCACGATTGTCACGTTGGGAGCGATGTTGGCTGGCCTGGACAAGGATGTATCGTAAGCGACTATTTCTCCCCCTGCTTTCGGTGAGTTGCGGAGTGCACCATCTTCTGGGAAGGCATTTGCATTCCGGGAGGTTGTCATGCTTGGGGTTGGCGATGGTTCTGCTGTGTACCTTGCGTTGCATCCGGTTGATTTCCGCCGCGGGATCGCGGCGCTAAGCAGCTACGCGCGGGAGCATCTTGGTGTTGCACCGGATTCGGGGGTCGTGCTGGTGTTCCGCTCGCGGCGTCCGGGGCGGGTGAAGGTACTGTTCCACGACGGCAGCGGGATGGTGCTGGTTGCGAAGTGGCCGGATCGGGGTTCGTTCCGCTGGCCGCCGGTGTCGGAGGGTCTTTTGCGGCTTTCGCGAGTAGAGTTCTCGGCGCTGTTCGATGTCTGTGACTGGCGGGGCCTCAAGGCCCCTCGGCGTGCGGTTCGGGGCTGAGGATTGTTCCGCAGATGGCGAGGCATTGATCCCCCGGCGGTTTGAAGGGCTGCCATGGCATGAGGCTTTCGACATCCTTGCACCCGTCGCGGATTTGAACCAGGACATGGGTGAGCCATGCTTCCGGGTCGACGTTGTTGAGGCGGCATGTTGTGATCAGGGTGTTGGCACGAGCCCAGATGTCGATGGCATTCTCGGATCCGGCGAACAGGGAGTTGCGCATGGTGAGCTTGACGGGTCGGTGGGCGTTTTCGCCGCGATTGGAGTGCAGGTCGAGGCGGCCGTCGTCGAGCAGGCGGATGAAGCCCGGCCAGACGCCGTCGGCGAGGCCGTATCGGATGGCGGCGGCCTCCGCCGAGACTTCGGGCAGGCGGCTGGCGGCGGCCTCGAGGAACGCCTTCCATTGTTCGAAGGCGGGCTTCAACTCGAGCTGCCGCACGCGGAGGCGCTCATCGGGATGCTTGAACAGGATGGGCTTCTCGATGGCGAACAGCTTGCCGATCCGCGCAAGGGCCTCATTGCGGAAGCGGGATTCCGTCAGATAGTGGAACTTGCGTCTCCAATGCGTCATACAAAACTGAAGGAAGACGGGTCCGGCGGGCCGCGCGGGGTCGGCGAGGATGTTGTATGCGGCGTAGCGATCGACCTGGGCGAGGCCGGCGAAGTCCCGCAGCATGGCTTCCGGGATGGCCTTTCCGCGCCCCGGGCCGGACCAGAAGAGCGCCGCGGGCGGCGCCGGCCCGGCGAAGGTGCGGTCGTCGCGCAGCGCGGCCCAGAGGTAGCCGGTCCGGGCCTTTCCGAAGCCCGGTTCGAGGAACTTGACCGTTGTCTCGTCGAGGAACAGCCGGTCGGCGCTGAGGACATGCGCCTTGATGGCGTCATAGAGCGGCTGCAGGATCTCGAAGCCCCGGGCGATCCAGCTGTTGAGGGTGGCATCGCCGATGAGGATGCCGTGGCGGGCAAGCCTTTGCGACAGGCGGTAGGAGGGGAAGTGGTCCTGGAACTTTGACGCCATGGTGTGCGCCAGCAAGGCTTCCGTGGGCAGTCCGCGGGGGATCAGCCAGTCCGGTGCCGGTGCCTGCTCCGGTGCGGCGTGGCGGCACCGGGCGCAGCCGAGCACGGGACGCTCGATCACGACCCGAACGTAGCTGGCCGGGACATAATGCACCCGCTCCGCGGCCTCGGTCCGGATCGTCTTGCGCTCGCCGCCGCAGGACGGGCAGGCAGCCGCCTCCGGCTCCAGGTGGCAGGTGATCGTGGGAACGTCCTTGCCGATCTTCCGGCCGCCCGTCGCTCCCCGGGGGCGGCCACGCTTGCGTGGCCGCGGTGCCGCGCGCTCCTCGGGAAGGGGATCCACGGCTTCGCCATTCGCCGCGCCGCCGCCCGCCAGTCCTCCGGTCGGATCATCGTCCCAGATAAAGGCAGGACAATCCAGCTCCACCTCCGACACAACCGTCTCGGCCGAACCCCCCAGGCGCTCCGACGACGAACTGAACAGCATCCCCGCAAACCGACGCGCGGTGCGCACGGCCGTCTGGAATCGCTCCAGCAACTCGTCCAGAGTAGACCTGACCTTCTTCAGTTCCCGGCGCAACTGCGCATTCTCCGACTCCAGCCGCGCCTTGCCGCGATCCGATCGCGCAAGCGCGTCCTGCAGTGCCTCCGTCTCCCCCATCCAGTGTTCGCGGTGCTCCAGCAGCCGTGCGTTCTCCTCCGACGCCAGGTCCAGTTGCCGGTGAAGCTCCGCCGCTCCCCCGGCGTGGTCTTCCGGCGGCCCCAAACCAGTCACCGTTCCTGCCGCAGCCGCGCCACGGTATCCCGCCGCAGGGGCCGCAGAAAAACCCGCTTGCGCGGAACCGAGAGCCCCGGACGGCCGTTCCGGCTGCGCCCCGTCGTCAGCCCCGCGTCATGCCAGCCCGCCGCCCGGTAACACGTCCCCGCAAACCGCGACACATCGACGAATGTCTCCAGCAAATGGACCGAATGCCCGTAGCGCTCCTCGTAGTCCGCGCCCACCCGACGTGCCACCCGCGCAAGCACATGGCTCGCAAGATGCGGAACCCGAACCGCGTCCAGGATCAGAAAGCGCTGCTGGTTCACCACAAGGCACAGACCCGCCCCGCGCGTCGCGTCACTCCATCCGATCCAGCGGTCCCGCGCCGCGCAGCGCCATGCCGCAGCCCCCGTCAGCGAGCAGCCCACGATCCGGCCCCGACGGTCCCGCGCAAGGTGCCCGATGTTCTCCCCCACCGGCGTCGATAGCCCGAGATAGTGGAACCGCTCCAAAATCGCGTGCAGAAGCTGGCGGTCCGAACCTTCCGCAACCGATACAGAAACGGGCAGGAGCGCCGACAGCGGACCCGAATACGCCTCCGATACCGACCAGTCAACCTCCAGCCCGACACGCGCCGCCGCGCTGTGCCGACGGCTTCCGCGGCCCGGGTACTGCAACGCAGGGAGCCGGATCAGACCTTCTCCCGCAAGCTTGCGAAGCAGCGAACGCGCGGCAATATCCTTCACACGGCCACGGCCGTCCCGCCAGCCCCAGCGCTCGCACAGCGCAACCGAAAGCCGCGAGCGGCCCCACTCCGGGTGCGCCGACAACAGCGCACGGATCTCCGACAACTCCGCAGAGCCGACACAACGGCCTTGTACTATCCGGTCCATGCCGGGCAGCGTAACACAACCGTTTCGTTGAGTCCAGCCCCAGGACCCTGAGTCCAGGGACACGCTCGAAGCAACCCCAAAACCCAATCCAAATCAACAACGGCACACCCACACGAAACGCCCAATATCGTTCAGCAGGGGGTAAAAAAGTCGCTTACGATGTATCCGTCGCGGGTCCAGCGGCGGCCGGCGATCTTGCGAAGGCGTGTGCGGACGCTTTCGTCGATCAGGGAGCATTGTGCAGCGTAGAATCGCAACTGCACTGCCGTGGCGGTCTTGTTGACGTTCTGTCCGCCAGGACCGGAAGCCGTATGAAAGTGCTCGCTGATCCAGGGCCGGAAGGGACGCAGTTCACGGGGCAACATGGGAATCACCTGGGAGTTGGTGCTGCGAGGTACGATCGGAGAATAGTAGATTCCGATTCCGCGGTGGCGAGCTGTCGTTCGAGGCGGTGAATGAAGGTGCGGAGACGAAGCCTGTGCTGGGCACGGGATGGCAGTGAAGGTTTGAGGGGCCATTGGTCTTGGCGCGCGGCGCAGATGACGTGAGTTGCATGCAGCACATTCGGACAAGCGAGGTGGATTACGACGTTGTTCGGGATGCGGATGGTGGGTGTATCGGTATCGAGGTCGAATTCCATGTCAAAACGGCTGATGGCAGCGCTGGGGAAGGGTTTTGTTGCGCTTGTCGGATGGGCACTGAATACGGGCTGTGGACCGAGATGGAAGGGAACGGGTGCCTCGAAGGAGCGGTTTGCCTGCAGCCGGACGGGGATTGGCCTGGTTGCGCCATGGGCGGCCCCGTGCCGGGTGAGAAGAACCTTGAGTTCCGGCAAGTAGCGCGGGTGGGCAAGCCATCGTGTGTTCTTGGCATCCCAGGAGCATCCCAGGAGCAGCCCAGGGCGCGCAGGGCGCTGGTGAAACCGAGGTTGAGCGGAGGGGTCGTGAGGGAGACGCGGGGTGGAAAGGCGCCGGGATTGTGGTGCTTGCGGATTGCAAACGGGAGCAGCGCAGGTTTCTTGCGGGGCAGGTCAGGAAAGTCGTTGTGCGGGACTTCGGGCGGGAGTTCTGCCTGCAGGGCTTCGCGCAGAAGGACAATGTCATCTTCGAGGGAGCGTTGCAGGAGGTGAGCGCGATGGCGCAGTGCAGTGGTTTCCGTGGCGAGACTGGCTTGCAGGCAGGGGTGTTGTTGGTAGAGGTGCAGAATGTCGGAGATGGTTCGCGGCGTGCAATGCAGCATGTGAAACGTGGTGCCGGCCTCCAGCGCCGGCACAGGCAAGAGCACCGGATCGGCAGGGTTTGGAAGAAGGTTTGGCTGGCCGGCAAGAAAGACGGTGGAGGGCGGGCAGAAGGGTTGCTGGTCGGGTTTGCGGAAGATTCCACTGACCAGGCGGTAGCCGATGGCGGGAAAGCTGGGGTCCAGGTGGATACGGCGGAGAACGGTCACCTGGATGGTGTTTTGAGGTGTGTCGGGTGCGTTGTCACGCAAGGGAACGCTGTCGAGATGGACGTAGCCGAAGCAGTGCTTGGCAAGGTCGAGGACCTGGACGGTATTTTGTGAGGGGAACAGGTGCGTGTAGGGTGAGGAGCCCTCGGGAATATGGGTGCCGGGTATGGCCCGGAGAGCTTCACGGAATTGTTTGTGCGACGGCGCGATGAGAGCGAGTGTATCGCGGTACTGGTTACGCATGCGAACGGGCCATGCCGCGTCACTGGCCTTTTCGGCAGCGGGAAGAAGCATGTGGTTCTCCTGATGGTGGGCGGACAGGATAGCTGCGGCGTTGGTGTGCCGGCGAGGCGATTTTGGCATGCGGTTTGACTTGAGGAATGCAGAGGTGCCTAGTTTGGAGGCATCGCGGAGTCGATGGCTTTTCTGGAGGAGTCCATCCAACCGGCTCCGAAGTCCCATTGTTCCGTGCCGGTGCAGAGGTCCATACGGCGTACGATGCCGCCTTCGCCGCATGTGGCGAGGGAGATGTCTTGACATGTTGGTTCGGCCATGGTGATGGCAAGGGGCCTGGGCCGGGAGACCACTTGGTTGATGACCGTTTTTACGGGATGGATCGTGTAAAGGTAGGGCATGACGTGGCTCCGTAGGGTGGTGCAGGTCGTGAACGGAAAGCAGCAAGGGACACGTTTCGTGGCGTTGTGGTGCCCGGACGGAATGGGGCGGCAGAGAGGGGACCGGATGGCCAAACAACGTTTGTGGGGCGTTTTGGAGCGTCTGGGGAGGGTTCTGACCGGATGTTCCGGAGTGCTCCGGAGTGACGGTCTCCGGCAGGCAGTTTTATGACGGGGGATGGTTTCTGGGAAGCTTTCAGGGGACGAGGTCGGTCCGGTTGAGGACGGCGAGGCCAAAGGCAATGGCACGCTTGCGTGTTGGATTCGGAAAGGGCGCGTTGCCGACGGTGAGGGGCCAGACGGAAGGATGGTGTGGTGGGCGCCAGACGTTCATCAGGAAGGTGTCGGCGGGGTCGTGGACGTCGTAGTCGCTTGGGGCGTTGCTGCGGTACAGGACGGAGAGGTGTGCGGGTGTGCCGGTCAGGGTTCGGAAGGATGTCGGCGATCAGGCGAGAGCTGCGCAAACGTGAATTATATGCCGTTGTACCCAGCCCAAACGCATAGCGCCAGGCGAAGGTCTGGAAAGGAGGATGAGATGAACTGAAACCTTTCATCGCAACCCAGCGGGTTCGACTCCCGCCCGGCAAAGGCGCAGCCCGCCAGCCGGAACCGAGTCTTGCATGGCCAACGGCAACGCGGGTCGTGAAGCGTAGACAGGAGATGACAAAGCGCCGCTATGGAGCGGTTTTCATTATGAGTCCCCTTCTGAAGTGTTTGAAAACATTGGGAGTTGTGGAAGGTCTTGGTCCTGACACGGGCTGTTTCCGGCCCTGGCAGCGGCGGCGGCCACGGTTTCGTTCAGTAGATCGGCGGCTCGGATGCGCCAGGGAGCCTTTGGAGCGGCTTGTTGAGCCGGGAGAACCCCCTGTCGGATCAGTCGGCGGACTACGTGGTGGTTGACGCGGAGTTTGCTTGCAGCCTCTGCCAAGGTCAGGAGTTTCTCCTTTCCGGAAACGGTCCTGCGGGATGGAAGGCCGTGATCTCCGCGGTACCGCCTCACCCGCTCGGCGTTCCAGGTGTATCCATGGGCGGACGACATCCCCATGCGATTCAGCGATGCGGCGATATCGCAATCGGACCAGTGCCCCGCCATGCTGCGCATGACCTTGGCGGCTTGTTCAGAGGTGCGCACGCTATGGGCGCCGGATGCGGGTATTCGGACCCGTAGTTGAGAATGTTGTCCCCCTCGCCAATGAATGACCAGTACGACCTCACGGGCCGTGTTGTCGATATCTGCGATGATTTCGGTGACGAGGGTGCGCAAGAGTTGCTGGCGCGTGCGCATGGTGGTCGTTGGCGCATTCCAGGCGGCTTCGAGATCAACGGCAAGTCCGGTGAAGTCCGGCATGCTTGAGGTCGGCTCTGGCACGTGCCGGATGCGTGTTTCGCAGGCCACAACGCGCTGAAGCGCCTCTTCCCAGCGTTTCTCCAATTGCGCCGCAATGAGTCGATTGTCAGGGTCGCAGGCGGCATAGCGACGCTCTGCCAGTGAGGCCTCGTAGCGCACCTGCTTCAGTTCGAGGTCCACGATTTTCTGCTGTTTTGCTTGCGCTTCGCCGTACATCCGTTCGGCCTCCAGAGCCGCTTCGATCGCCATGGGTGCCGCCACGCGGATGGCCTCTGCGGCAAGGGCGGCATCGATGCGTTTCGCGGCGAACCGCAGACACGTCGGCAGCCCATGCACATGGCCCTGTCTGCACAGGTAGACAGCCCGCCCCGGGGCTCGGCCCGAATAGACCACCTGCAGGCGCCGTCCGCAACGGGCGCACGAGAGCAGCCCGGCGAGCAGTGCCCTGCCGCCTCGTCCAGACTTTGAGCCGCCGCTCTTGCCGTAGTTGTTGGCCGCGAGGCGGGCGAGGTTGCGCTCGTATTCGGCCCAGTCGATGTAGCCTTCATGGTGGTCCCGGATGATGACCTCCCACTGCTCGACAGGCTTGTCATGGCCGGAACTCTTGCGCAGACGCCCGTCAACGACGACCGTTCGCTGGCCGGTCTTGCCCCAGGCGTAAGCGCCTGCATAGAAGGGATTTTTCAGCGTGGTGTGGACGTTGCTGTAGCTGATCAGCCTCCATTGAGGAGCGAGGCCTCCGCCAAAGGGAGACGGAAAGCAGACTTCCTTCGCTCGCAGTGCCAGCGCAACCTGCCGTGCACTGCCCAAGTCACGGAATCGGGAAAAGACCAGTCGGATGGTCTCCTGAATTCGTAGGTCGGGATCGAAGACGGGACCATCGGCTTCGCGATACCAGACGTACCCGACCGGAACGTTGATACGGAGTTCACCGCGGCGCGCCTTGTCTTGCAGCGCCCCAAGCATCCGGGCACGGAGAATGCCACTCTCGAACTCGAAAATGCTACCTTTCATTCCCAAGAGGAGACGATCATTCGGAAGTCGGGGATTGTAGACACCATCCAGGTCGATCACGCGAGCATCGAACACACCGCACAACTCCAGGAGCTGATGCCAGTCACGGCCGTTGCGAGCGAGCCTGGAAGCATCGAAGCAGAACACGGCACCGACCTGTTGCCCACAAAGCTCGGCGCACAATCGCTCGAAGCCGGGCCGATCCATCTGGCCATTCGCCGTGATCCCCAGGTCTTCGTCGATCACCTCCACATCCCGAAAGCCGCGACTGTGGGCGGTCGCGACAAGTTCGTATTGCCGCCGCTGACTCTCCAGGTTGGTGAGGACCTGTCGGGGAGTGGACTGGCGGACGTAGACCACCGCCTTGCGGTTCAGGACCGAATCGGCAAGCACATCAGGCATCGTCATCGGGATCCTCGTCCCTCTTGAGGCCTGCCGCCTCCAGCAACAGCCAAGCTAGTTGGTGGACGGCCTGATCGCGTTCGCTTCCGGTCAGGTTCTGCAGTTCGCCGTCGTCGAGAACCAGCGATAGCTGGGTCGTGCGTGGCAGTCGTGTCGGGTGCGCAGGGGCGGTCATCGACGTTCTCCCGGGAATCGCGCATGGTCTCCCGGCATTCTCTCCTCAAACCCAATCCGATCAAGAAGTGGTGGAGTTCGACCAGCGCCGACAGCGATGCCCGCGGCTCGCCGAGTTCCATTGGCGCGCAGGCAACCGCGTCCAGCATCCAGGCCGCGATCAGTGCGCCCTCACCGGGCGAACTCTCGACACGAACAAACTCGCCTGAGGCGTGCTGTTCACGCCTCAGTTCCCGGACCTCGCAGCCAAAAAGAGGATGCCACGGATAATGGACTCTCGCCGGTCGCCCGATATGGGCAGAATGGGAAGGGCTCCATTGAGCCCCGAAAGTTCCAATGATGACGCCCTTGCTGTTGCGTTACCGGGGGCAGCACCGGAAGCACCGTCACGGCGAGGTGCCACGGGTCGTCCGGGGTCGCGGGAACGGCGCGAAGTCATGGGATGGGTTGCCAGGCAACCTGGGAGATCCCGCATTTGCCCGTGGAGGTAGGTTCCGGAAATGGAGATCCGGATGACCAAGACTCCTGGCCCGGCGCGAGGCTTGCTTACCGCCGGGATCGCTTTGGCGGACACGAAACCGATGCAGGCGCCCACGGACCCGGCTGGCGAATCAATAAGCCGAAGGGCGTGCGGTGCGGGAAGTCGTAGCACCCTCATAGTACCGAGGAGGGCGGGGAACCGGGGCCACCGGGACCCGCTGGAGGGAAGGGGGGTGTCTCCTGGACAGAACCGCGGACGAGACACTTGGGGAAACTCTGGGTTCCATAACCGAGTCAACGCAACAGCCGCGGATAGCCGTGCGGGTGTGAAATCCTTCGGACTTCCGCCTGCGGCACTTGGCCCTGTGCCTAGTGCGAACCTGCCAGGAGAGGAACCGGATGGTGCGCCAGGCTAACTGGCAATTGGATATTCGGTGGAAGTCCGATCAAGAGAAGGGAGTAGCTGCCACTCTTGCCCCGAGCCGTGGACGGTCCATCGCGAGGTGGGACGTTAAGCGTCGGTAGGGGAGCATGCAGGCGAGGAATATTGAGCCACGAAAATTCCAACATTCGGGGTGCCGAGGTTGTCATCTGGGCCGAAGGCCGCACCGGCCGTTCCGCTTTGGCGAGGGACGGTTGGACCCCGCGGGGTCGAAGAACCATCGCATGCATGGAAGTCCATTGTCGGGACCTTGGGAGATCTGTGGCCCGCCTTGGCAGTCGTGCCGGGGCCGCGAAGGAAAGGAGTAATCTGGACTGATGATGATGACCGGACCGCAGAAGTCGGATGGCGGAACAGTACCTGTGAAGGTGCCGAACAAGGACGTGCGAACGTCGGCGGAGGTGCTGGAGGGAAGGACGCCAACCGAGGGGAAGACGGGAAGCCAAAGCACGTACCGGACGCAGAGCCGGGCAAGCGTGTCACAGGCGGCTGACCGGATACGGCAGGCAGCCAAGAGGAAACCTGAGGAACGTCTTACGACGCTGCTGCACCATGTGACGGTGGAGGCCCTGAGAGGGGCCTACCATGCCCTGAACCCGCGAGCCGCGGCCGGGGTAGACCGGATGACATGGGACGCGTACGGCGAGGGACTGGAAGAGCGGATGCTCGACCTCCACGACCGTGTGCAAAGCGGTGCCTATCGGGCGCTTCCGGTTCGGCGGGTGGAAATCCCGAAGCCGGACGGGGGGACACGACCGCTCGGCATTCCTGCTCTGGAGGACAAACTCGTCCAAAAGGCGGTTGCAGATGTTATCCTCACACCGATTTATGAACCGGTGTTTCGTGCGCCGTGGAAAGGCGCTTTCTTCTAGCGGGTGCGAATCCCGCGCAACACCTGTCGACATGCCGACAACCGGATTATGCCGCGTTTGCAGCCCAAGGCTTTGAATGCCCCGGCTTTTTTGCTGGCATTATCGGCATAATCACTTCCAATCTGGACCTGCATTTCCTCTACACCGAAGCTCTTGTCGAGTCTGTTGTCGACTTTTGACAGACCACACACAGCCATTGCTTTCGCAGAACACACACTGTCGGATGCGTTTCTCGACGACTCTGGCGATCAAGTGAGAACCTGGTCTTTGGATTTCTGTCCAGTTCACGCGATCCTGCTCGTTCCACTCATCCGCAGCGAAGGAGCGAAAGGATGCAATCAAACTCAATTGGAATCCCATTGCCAACGGAACAGGCGCCGGGTTGGCTGATACCCTTGCGCAACGGATTTCTGGCCTTGCTTGTATCGCTAGGCCTGAAGACTGGTACCGTCAAGGACTATGCCCGTGCAATCGACTGGCTTTGTGCCGAAGTCGGGCGTCGAGGGCTGCTGACGCCGGACGGCGTTGACGAGGCAATGTTCGAGCAAATTCGAGACCGACTGCCGGCGAGGCTTTCAGATTACAGCCGGCAAAGATGGACATACGTCCTGGATCGGTTCATCGGCTATCTTGTCAAGGAAGACGCAATCGCTGCCGCGCCACAGCCGACATCGGCGTCAACGGCCCTTGAGACATTGTGCACGGATTATGGCATCTGGTTGCGCACCCAGCGCGGGTCGGCGCCCAGCACCATCCAATTGCGTCAACGCAAACTTCGCCACTTCCTGATTTTCCGATTCAACGATGCTGCTCCCGGCGACCTGAGCGCCATCACCCGCGCCGATATCGTCGCCTACCTGGGAGTTACGGACGAGACGGGCCTTGTCGGTGCACGATCGAAGGCTGATTCTCTGCGATCCCTGTTCCGCTTCCTGTATGCGACCGGCCGGATCGATCAGAACCTGGCTCTCTGTATCCCGCGCATTTCTCGACCCCGATCGCCCGCCCCGACCCGGCATCTGTCGCGGGAAGAGGTTGAACGTGTTCTGGAGGCAGCCAAGGGAGACAGCTCCATCGCCCGCCGTGACTACGCGATACTGCTGACAATGGCCCGGCTCGGCCTGCGTGGCGAGGAGATCATCGCCCTCCGGCTCGAGGACATCGACTGGCAGGCTGGCGAGGTTCTGATCCGCGGCAAGTGCGCACAGCGGGCGATCATGCCGCTCCCGGTCGACGTCGGCGAGGCCATGGTGGACTGGATCCAGCACGGACGACGGGGCAACTCACGGCATCTCTTTGTCCGCATTCGACCGCCCTTCCTGCCCTTCTCGTCATCGCGCCCGATCCGCACAACGCTCCACGGGGCCTATGTGGCGTCCGGCATCGCACCGCCCGAGGGTAAGGTTCGCTGCCATGTATTTCGACATTCCCTGGCCATGAATCTGCTGCAGGTCGGAACGCCGCTGGCCGACATCGGCAACCTGCTCCGTCACCGCTCGGCAGAGACAACGACGATCTATGCCCGGCACGACATCCAGGCGCTGCGCTCAATCGCGCGTCCCTGGCCCGTAGCGGAGATCAGATCATGATGTCGATCTCCGTTCGGTTCTCCGAGTATCTTGACCATCGCCGCCGCTTCGGGGCCGACATGACGTCAGCCGGCCTCATCCTCAAGCCATTCGTTGACTTTGCCGATGCAGAGGGAGCCGAATGGATCACGACTGAACTGTTCCTGCGCTGGAAGGAGACGTTCGGAACGGCAGGCTCGAATACATGGAGCACCCGGCTTTGCATCGTGCGTGGTTTTGCAAGTTGGCTGCAAGGGATTGATGAGCGTCACGAAGTCCCATCCAAAGGACTGATTCCAAGGCGCGACACACGTCCACGACCATGGATCTACAGCGAGTCGGAGATCGAGCGGATCGTGGTCACCGCAGCGGCGCTGCCCTCGCCGACCGGATTGCGTGGTGCAACCTGCTCGACCTTGTTCGGCCTGATCGCAGTGACCGGCCTCCGGATTGGCGAAGCACTCGGGCTCGATGACCAGGATGTCGGCGCCGAAGGCGCCACCCTTTCCATCAGACACGCCAAGAACGGAAAGAGCCGCATCATTCCGGTTACCCGGTGCGTGGTCACGAAGCTGCAGGCTTATCAGCAATTCCGCGACCGAGTTACTCATGCCGACAGCGGTGCGCTCTTTCAGGTCGAGGACGGCAGGCGGGCAAACGTTTGCACCGTAGAACGGAACTTCGCCGCGGTCGGCCAAGCCATTGGTCTGCGCGAACCCTCGCCGGGACAGGGCCGCGGGCCGCGGGTCCACGACCTGCGACACAGCATGGCCACCAGGACCATCCTCGACTGGTTCCGGCAGGGGCGAGACGTGGATGCCGAAATGTACAAGCTCAGCGCCTACTTGGGGCACACGAAAGCGAACGGCACCTGGTGGTACATCGAGGCGGTGCCGGAACTGTTGGCCCTGGCGAGCGAACGAGGTCTCCGAACCCTCGGGGAAGGAGGCGCGTCATGACCAAAACCGTGCCGACACCACTGGCGCCGCTAGTTCAGCAGTTCTTCACCGAGAGGCTTATCAGCCAACTCGGGGCCAGTGAGAACACGATCGCAAGCTACCGTGATACCTTTCTGCTGCTGCTTGACTTTGTCAAGTCACGGTGCGGGCGGAAGCCTACGGACATGGATGTCTCGGACATCGATGCCGACCTTGTCGGGAGCTTTCTCGAACATCTTGAAGTCGAACGTGGCAACAGCGTGAAGAGCCGCAATGTCCGCCTTGCCGCCATCCGTTCCTTCTTCAATCATGTTGCGGTCAACGAACCCCAGATCCTGCACCATTGCCAGAAAATCCTGCAACTGCCAACAAAGCGCCACAAAAAGACCACCATGAGTTGGCTCACGGAAGACGAGATCAAGGCACTCGTCACCACGCCCGACCTCACTACTTGGTACGGGCGACGGGACCGGGCGCTGCTGATGCTCGCCACGCAGACCGGCCTTCGGGTATCGGAACTGACTGGCCTCAAGATCCGGGACGTCGAACGCGGACGCGGTGCCCATGTGCGTTGCCATGGCAAGGGGCGCAAGGACCGCGCGACACCTCTGCGAAGCGATACGGTGAAGGTCCTCGAGACCTGGATCAATGAACAGGGCAATGTGGAGAACGCTCCGCTGTTCCCCAGCAACCGCGGCGGTCCACTCAGTCGCGACGCCGTCGAGCGTATCGTCGCCAAACATTGCCGTACCGCGTCCAAAATCTGTCCCACACTCAGAGAGAAGAGGGTCACCCCACACAGCCTACGCCACGGCGCCGCCATGGCTCTGCTGCATCAGGGGATCGGTTGCACGGTGATCGCGCTTTGGCTCGGCCATGAATCCGTGGAGACGACGCAGATCTACCTGCACGCAGATCTCCGCATCAAGGAAAAGGCCATGGAGCAAACCCGCCCCATCGGGGTCAAACCGGGAAGGTTCAAGCCGGACGACACCCTGTTGGGCTTCCTGAGATCACTGTGATTATGCCGATAATGCCAGCAGAAAAGCCGGGGCATTCAAAGCCTTGGGCTGCAAACGCGGCATAATCCGGTTGTCGGCATGTCGACAGCTATGCCGATATCGGCATAGCTGTCGCTCCGGTTGGTAGCAGCCAGGGCGGGTCATGGAGGTAACGACATGGACTGAAGCACCCTGGTGACAAAGGACCGCATAAGGCGGTCCAGCAACCATGCGGGCCGGAACGCAAGTGAACGTCATGCAGGCCTCGAAATTTCTAATGCGGAAGCTGACCCTGCGGAACATGGGGGAAAGCCGATGGCAGACCGGGAAGTGAGCGACATATGCACCGGTCTGTTTCCGCCGGGGTAAGGACGCTGGCACGCATGGAAGGGGAAGAAAGCAGCAACACGGGAAGCCCTGTCGGTGGCGTGGCACGCGTCAACCGGAAACCCGTGAGGGTCAGTCTGGGCCGGCAGGGTGGCGGATGGGCCCGTACTACCTTGGATGCCGGGTAATGCCGGCGGAGGGAAGGGGCCCTGGTTCGAGAGCGGTATGGAAAGGAAGCAAGGCATGACCACTGGCAAGAGCCTAACAGGGTCAACAGGAGTTCGGAAACTCCAGACCATGCTACATGTGAAAGCGAAGGAAGAACCCAAGCGACGGTTCCACGCACTGATCGACAAGGTGTGGCGAGCAGACTTTCTGGCTGAGGCCTGGGTCAGGGTACGCCGTAACGGCGGCTCCGCCGGGGTTGACGGGGAGAGCCTCCAGGACATTGAGTCGAACGGCTTGGAGCGGTGGCTTGGGGAACTATCGCAGGATCTGAGGGGCGGGACCTATACACCGAAACCGGTGCGACAGGTGCTGATCCCGAAGAAACAGCCCGGCCAGTTCCGGCCCTTGGGCATTCCCTGCATACGGGACCGGGTAGCGCAGACATCGGCCATGCTCGTGCTGGAGCCGATCATCGAAGCTGACCTGCAACCGGAGCAGTATGCCTACCGGCCGGGGCGGAGCGCGAACGACGCGGTGAGACGCGTCCACCGCCTCCTGAACAGGGGGCATAACGAGGTGGTCGACTGCGACCTGTCCAACTACTTCGGGGAGATTCCCCATGCCGAACTGATGACGAGCCTCGCACGTCGCGTGAGCGATGGACGGATGCTCGGCCTCATCAAGGCGTGGCTGGAAATGCCTGTCGAGGAGGATGACGGCAAGGGCGGCAAACGCCGTACGAACCGGGCGCGCAGGGAACGGAAAGGGACTCCACAGGGATCCCCGATCTCGCCCCTGCTCAGCAACCTCTACATGCGACGCTTCATACTGGGCTGGGAAGTGCTGGGCTATGCCCGGCGCTTTTGTTCGGAGATCGTGCATTACGCGGATGACCTCTGTGTTCTCGGCAAGGCCCCGGCGGCAGAGATGCTGGTGGCGGCCAAGCGACTCATGGCGGGTCTGAAGCTGCCGGTCAACGAACGGAAAACCCGGTGCTTGCGGTGTCCGGACGAAGCTCTTGAGTTTCTTGGATACCGCATCGGACGCAACTACCGCCCGCACGGCAAAGGGGCCTACATCGGCACCCGTCCGAGCAAGGCGAGCGTCCAAAGCATCTGCCGCCGGATACGTGAGATGACGACGCCGAGGTACGAGAAGCTATCCGTGGAGGACACGGTGCACCGCCTGAACCGGACCATGTCCGGTTGGGCGAATTACTTCCACCTCGGACAAGTCGGACCGGCCTACCAGTCGGTCGATCGACACGCCACCATGCGGCTGCGACAGTGGCTCTGCCGAAAGCACAAGGTGAGGTCCGGGAAGTACGTGCGCTTCCCGGACACGACGCTATGGGAAAGATATGGCCTCACCATCCTTGCGCAGACGGCCAGGCGCCTTCCGTGGGCGAAGGCATGATCTCGTCCGAAAGCTGAGTGCGGGAAAACCGCACGCTCAGTTTGATGAGCGGGGGTGAGGAAACGCGGATACGGTAAAGATCGAGGCACCGACAACGTGCGAAAGCCGTCGGCAAACTGCTACTCCCTATACCTAAGCCCGGACGCGCCTCCCCCCGACTCTACTCGGGCTGAGCTATGGGTTTCGGCCGGGGCGGTCGGCGCATGACGCGCTGGACGCCCTTGCCTACTGCATCGACAAACGCAAGGTCAACTGGATACTTGACGCTGACATTCGACAATTTTTCGATGACAGTTCATAATGCCCCCTGGTTCATTTCAGTGCTTCGAAGAGATTCGGCAAGTCGTCCAACAGTTTGATACGTAGCGCTTTTTTCCTCCCTGCGCGGATATGGATCGCGTGCAGGCTTCCGTTCTTTACACGCTGCAACACGGTTTGGCGAGTCACGCCCATGCGTTTGACTGCCTCGCGCATCGGCACGTAGCCGGGCGGTGCCTTTTCCATCAGCTGTAGTTTCGAGTTTTCGGTGAGCCGGATTCGCCAAGGCGCGCCAGGCGTTGTCTGCTCGCCATCGAGGTAGCCGTCATTCAACCAGCGGTGGACGGTGGAAGTAGCAATCCCGAGCAGTTCGGCGGCTCGCTTGATCGTGACCAGTTCGCCGTTGGCGGGCCTGGTTGCGGGATCGAAGCGCGGGATGTTCCAGTGCTGGCGCAGGCTTTTCACACGGATCTTGTTGAACGGATGGCCGTAGGCCGTAACCTTGCCCTGACGGTTGAGGATTCCGGCGATGACATCGTCGGGGTGGAATTGAGCGAGGCGGCGAAGCAGATTGACGGTGTCTTCGCTGGTCCGGATGGTGGCCTGCTTGCGGGGCCGGTCGAGCTGGATGCTGGTGAGCGCTCCGCCACGCCAACGCAGGGTGAGATCGATCCGGTGCTCACCGCGGGGGGCAGCCACGATCACTTCCTCCAGCGCGGTGCGCAACAATTCCTTCCTGTCTCGCGGCGTGATCTGCGGAGCGTCCCAGACGCGCTCCAGATCCCGTGCCAAGGCACGGATTTGCTTTCGTTCGGCCGCGACAAGCGGTTTGGGGCGGTCCTCCCGGCGGCGCTCCAGTTCGCGCTGCGCCGCCGCCAACGCTTGCAGGCTGCGTTCCCACGCCGCTTCCAGGTTTCGGACCACGAGTCGGTTCTCTGGCTCCACAGCCCGATATCGGCGCTCAGCGGCGTCTGCGTCCTGCCTTGCTCGCTCGACGGCCAGCAGCCAATGTTGCAGGGATCTCTCGAACCGGGATTCCACCTGGTCTGCAGCGCGGAGTGCGGCCTCGAGGCCCGCGGGCTGGATTGCCTCGAGCAAGGCTCCGCAGACGGCCCGATCGATCTGTACCGCGCCAATGTGCAGGCAATATGCGCGGCGTTCTGTCGTCAGCGTCTTGCCAGAGCAATGATAGCCGGGCGACGAGGTGCGCCCGGTATAGTGCGTGCGCAGTGGTCGCCCGCACTGTCCGCAGGTGGCAATGCCTTGCAGCAAGGCTCTTCCTTCGCGCACCGCGCCTCCACTGCCATGGCGCTGTGGTCGGTTGTTGCGACCGAGCCGCTCCAGAATCGCCTCGTGGGTCTGCCATTCGATGTATCCCGGATGATGATCCCGGATCAGCACCATCCATTCCTCGCGGGGCAACTTGCGGCTACGCATCCGCAGGGAGCCGTTCTCGTCCACGAAGCGTTCCCGTCGCGTCTTGCCGTAGACGTAGGCTCCCGCGTAGACCGGGTTGGTCAGGATGTGGTGGATCTTCACATAGGTGGGCGGCAGCCATTCCAACGTTCTTCCCGGCTGACTGCGGGTTGGAAACGTCCGTCTTTCGTCGATAAACGAGCGCCATACTCGTCGCGCTGACCCGAACTCGGCAAAGCGTTCGAAAACGCAACGCACTGCTCCTTGAATCGCTTCGTCGGGATCGATCAGAATGTCAGCGTCAGCCACTCCGCGCACGTAGCCGATCGGCTGTCCCCGGTAGAGGTCGCCGCGCAACGCCTTGTTGCGGATTCCACCGTCGAGACGGGCACGCAGTATGTGAAGCTCAGCCTCGTACATTGTACCTTTAAGTCCCAATAAGAGTCGATCGTTGAAATGTCCTGGGTGATAGATCCCGTCGACGTCAGCGATCAGCGTATTCGTGACTCCGCACAGGTCCAGGAGCCGGTACCAGTCGGCACTATTTCGAGCGAGGCGTGACACCTCAATACTGAACAGGATGCCGACGTGGCCAAGGGCGACCTCGGCGGTCAGGCGGGCGAACCCGACACGGCCTTGCGTGAACTCGCCCGACAAGCCCAAATCGTCATCAATGACCTCGATCTTTTCGGAGGGCCAGCCCAGGTCTTGAGCGCGGTCGGCAAGAGCGTATTGTCGCCGGGTGGACTCCCCGTGTCGCTTGACCTGAGAGGGCGTGGATTGGCGGAGGTACACCAGGGCATGCCGTTCCTGATGCGATGTCGTGATCTTGGGATCAGTCATCGTGCTCGTCCTCCGCTTCCGGTCGGGTGGTTGCAGCACGGACGATCATCGTTGCGAGTTGCTCCAGCAGGGCTTGGCGTGTCGGCTCGTCGAGTTGCGTCCAAAGTTCCAGGCGAGGCTCCGGGGGACCCGGAGGCATCAGCTTCAGCTCCATCGTTCTTCTCCGTTTCCAGACGACGAAGCAGAGCATCGACCACGGCTCTCATGCGCACAACATCCTCAGGCGCGACAAGAAGTTCTCCAGCACCCTCCTGCGGCATGACCTCGTGTGACACGTCAGTCCAGGTCGTTGGCACGATCCGCCGGCTACCATCTGGGAACAGCAGCAGAAGCTGACGCTCACCCTGGCGGTAAAGCTGACCTGACACCCTGAGCGAGCAACCAAAAAATACATGTGCCCTGCGCGTAATCTTGACGGATTCGGGAAGTTCGTGGATGTGGGTAGTGTGTCGTGTGGTCGTTCGATAATTTGGACCGAGACTGGTTGATCCGGTTTCTGGAGCATAGGATCGGAGACCGGCGGATCATTCGGCTGATCACCAAGTGGCTGAACGCTGGCGTCATGGACGGGGGCGAGTGGAAGGACGACCTTCGGGGGACTCCCCAGGGAGCGGTTGTTTCGCCAATTCTGGCAAATATTTACCTCCACTACGTCCTCGACCTCTGGTTTGACCGGAAATGGCGTCCGCAGGAGGCGAACGGAGACGCGGTTATCGTGCGATACGCGGATGACTTCGTGGTTGGATTTCAACACCGGCAGGATGCGGAACAGTTCCTTGACGACCTTGAACGCAGGCTGGGCAAGTTCGGTCTGGCTCTCCATCCCGGGAAGACCCGCTGCATCGAGTTTGGACGCTTCGCCAAGGCGGGCCGTCTCTCACGCGGTCAGCGGCGACCCGAAACCTTTGATTTTCTGGGGTTCACGCATTACTGCCGAACCACAAGAAAGGGCGGTTTCAGTCTCGGACGGAAGCCGGTAGCCAAACGCGCTCGGCGTACGCTTCAGCGGATCGGTGAGGTACTGCGCCGTCGGCGCCACGACGACCCGGAGGAGGTAGCCGGATGGTTGCAGCGCGTGCTCAGGGGGTGGCTGCAATACTATGCAGTTCCCTCCAGCCATGCGTTCCTCCAAGCGTTCGTGCGAAGCGTCAGGAACCTCTGGTTCCAGCAACTGCGCCGTCGCTCCCAGCGGGGGAATCCCCTTCGCATATGGGAGCAATTGGCGGAGTGGACGCAGCGCTTCTTCCCACCAATCAGGATCCTGCACCCATGGCCGGATCAGCGGTTTCATGCCGTCCACACCCGAGGCAGGAGCCGAGTGCGTTAACGCGCACGCTCGGATCTGTGCGGCGGGGCGCTGGGCAACCAGCGCTCCTACCGCGACGGGCGCCGGGAAACCAGCGCTCCTACCGCGACCGCTAGTGCGCGCACGTCCGGCTCTGCGAGGGGGGGAGCTCGGTAACGACTCCCCCTACTCGGCCATCTCCATGTCCCCCAGTACTATCACGTTTTCGCGATGATGTGTATATTGTCTGGTATGCTGTGTGCAGTGGACGGCACGGTGGAGTGTTTCTCAACTTGGTTTTCCTGTCGGTGTTGTCAACTGGGAGTGGGTTGTGATCCTGTTCCTGCGCCGCGAGTTACGTGATGGCGTCATGTTCTTCCGTGTGCGAGCCGCTCAGCGCAGGCGGCGGGCCGCTACTCACCGTCGCCGGATGCGTTGCGACCGTGAGCTGGCTGCCGAGTACTACCGAGTCGGGGGCGTCAACCTGCACTTCTTAGGGGACGGACGCATGCGAGAGATCCTTCCGCTCGCTGGCGTGGGCCTCGTCATGGTCGCGATGGCCGGGATCGTGACGGACAGTCTGTGGGTTCGTCGCCCCCTCGGTGGGGCGTGGCATGTCGTCGTCTACACCTGCGTAGCGTTTTTCTTCGTGTTCATGGGCGTCTACATGTCCGCTTGATGTCCACTCTGTCAGTGTGCTACCATGGGATGGTGCAGAAAACGCACCGAACACCGCCGGTGCTGATCCTGTTCGACCGGCTGTGTCCGCATGGAGACGGTGGTCATGCGGCATCTAGCCCCCGGGCCTCATCCCGGCTTTGAGCTTGCTTCCGTCGCGGGTTTGAGGTCGGGGGCTGTCTTTTGCGTCATTTTGTGCAGCGCAGAAAGCTGCCCAAGCACATCAAGAAGACCATGCCAGTCCACGTTCCGACTGAGATCCAAGGCTCTCAGCAAGTGCCGGGCATCGTCCCCTGACTGCAACGCGTCATTGAACAGGGTGACGTGCCGCCGCGCGTCCCGCAACCGCACTTGGCAGTCGGCGATCTTCCGCGCAATCTCCTGTTGTTCCAGTTCCCGCCAAGAGATGATTCTTTCCTCATCCATGGTTGTTTCCCGTGTTTGACAGAGCAAGGTTGATCCCTGATAACGGGTTGCGGATGCTAGTTCAAGTGTTGCCAAGGGTTTGGTGGGACGCGGTGTTCGTGGTTGCTTCACTGCTGTAGGATGATCGTAAGCGACTTTTTTACCCCCTGCTGAACGATATTGGGCGTTTCGTGTGGGTGTGCCGTTGTTGATTTGGATTGGGTTTTGGGGTTGCTTCGAGCGTGTCCCTGGACTCAGGGTCCTGGGGCTGGACTCAACGAAACGGTTGTGTTACGCTGCCCGGCATGGACCGGATAGTACAAGGCCGTTGTGTCGGCTCTGCGGAGTTGTCGGAGATCCGTGCGCTGTTGTCGGCGCACCCGGAGTGGGGCCGCTCGCGGCTTTCGGTTGCGCTGTGCGAGCGCTGGGGGTGGCGGGACGGCCGTGGCCGTGTGAAGGATATTGCCGCGCGTTCGCTGCTTCGCAAGCTTGCGGGAGAAGGTCTGATCCGGCTCCCTGCGTTGCAGTACCCGGGCCGCGGAAGCCGTCGGCACAGCGCGGCGGCGCGTGTCGGGCTGGAGGTTGACTGGTCGGTATCGGAGGCGTATTCGGGTCCGCTGTCGGCGCTCCTGCCCGTTTCTGTATCGGTTGCGGAAGGTTCGGACCGCCAGCTTCTGCACGCGATTTTGGAGCGGTTCCACTATCTCGGGCTATCGACGCCGGTGGGGGAGAACATCGGGCACCTTGCGCGGGACCGTCGGGGCCGGATCGTGGGCTGCTCGCTGACGGGGGCTGCGGCATGGCGCTGCGCGGCGCGGGACCGCTGGATCGGATGGAGTGACGCGACGCGCGGGGCGGGTCTGTGCCTTGTGGTGAACCAGCAGCGCTTTCTGATCCTGGACGCGGTTCGGGTTCCGCATCTTGCGAGCCATGTGCTTGCGCGGGTGGCACGTCGGGTGGGCGCGGACTACGAGGAGCGCTACGGGCATTCGGTCCATTTGCTGGAGACATTCGTCGATGTGTCGCGGTTTGCGGGGACGTGTTACCGGGCGGCGGGCTGGCATGACGCGGGGCTGACGACGGGGCGCAGCCGGAACGGCCGTCCGGGGCTCTCGGTTCCGCGCAAGCGGGTTTTTCTGCGGCCCCTGCGGCGGGATACCGTGGCGCGGCTGCGGCAGGAACGGTGACTGGTTTGGGGCCGCCGGAAGACCACGCCGGGGAAGCGGCGGAGCTTCACCGGCAACTGGACCTGGCGTCGGAGGAGAACGCACGGCTGCTGGAGCACCGCGAACACTGGATGGGGGAGACGGAGGCACTGCAGGACGCGCTTGCGCGATCGGATCGCGGCAAGGCGCGGCTGGAGTCGGAGAATGCGCAGTTGCGCCGGGAACTGAAGAAGGTCAGGTCTACTCTGGACGAGTTGCTGGAGCGATTCCAGACGGCCGTGCGCACCGCGCGTCGGTTTGCGGGGATGCTGTTCAGTTCGTCGTCGGAGCGCCTGGGGGGTTCGGCCGAGACGGTTGTGTCGGAGGTGGAGCTGGATTGTCCTGCCTTTATCTGGGACGATGATCCGACCGGAGGACTGGCGGGCGGCGGCGCGGCGAATGGCGAAGCCGTGGATCCCCTTCCCGAGGAGCGCGCGGCACCGCGGCCACGCAAGCGTGGCCGCCCCCGGGGAGCGACGGGCGGCCGGAAGATCGGCAAGGACGTTCCCACGATCACCTGCCACCTGGAGCCGGAGGCGGCTGCCTGCCCGTCCTGCGGCGGCGAGCGCAAGACGATCCGGACCGAGGCCGCGGAGCGGGTGCATTATGTCCCGGCCAGCTACGTTCGGGTCGTGATCGAGCGTCCCGTGCTCGGCTGCGCCCGGTGCCGCCACGCCGCACCGGAGCAGGCACCGGCACCGGACTGGCTGATCCCCCGCGGACTGCCCACGGAAGCCTTGCTGGCGCACACCATGGCGTCAAAGTTCCAGGACCACTTCCCCTCCTACCGCCTGTCGCAAAGGCTTGCCCGCCACGGCATCCTCATCGGCGATGCCACCCTCAACAGCTGGATCGCCCGGGGCTTCGAGATCCTGCAGCCGCTCTATGACGCCATCAAGGCGCATGTCCTCAGCGCCGACCGGCTGTTCCTCGACGAGACAACGGTCAAGTTCCTCGAACCGGGCTTCGGAAAGGCCCGGACCGGCTACCTCTGGGCCGCGCTGCGCGACGACCGCACCTTCGCCGGGCCGGCGCCGCCCGCGGCGCTCTTCTGGTCCGGCCCGGGGCGCGGAAAGGCCATCCCGGAAGCCATGCTGCGGGACTTCGCCGGCCTCGCCCAGGTCGATCGCTACGCCGCATACAACATCCTCGCCGACCCAGCGCGGCCCGCCGGACCCGTCTTCCTTCAGTTTTGTATGACGCATTGGAGACGCAAGTTCCACTATCTGACGGAATCCCGCTTCCGCAATGAGGCCCTTGCGCGGATCGGCAAGCTGTTCGCTATCGAGAAGCCCATCCTGTTCAAGCCTCCCGATGAGCGCCTCCGCGTGCGGCAGCTCGAGTTGAAGCCCGCCTTCGAACAATGGAAGGCGTTCCTCGAGGCCGCCGCCAGCCGCCTGCCCGAAGCCTCGGCGGAGGCCGCCGCCATCCGATACGGCCTCGCCGACGGCGTCTGGCCGGGCTTCATCCGCCTGCTCGAAGACGGCCGCCTCGACCTGCACTCCAATCGCGGCGAAAACGCCCACCGACCCGTCAAGCTCACCATGCGCAACTCCCTGTTCGCCGGATCCGAGAATGCCATCGACATCTGGGCTCGTGCCAACACCCTGATCACAACATGCCGCCTCAACAACGTCGACCCGGAAGCCTGGCTCACCCATGTCCTGGTTCAAATCCGCGACGGGTGCACGGATGTCGAAAGCCTCATGCCATGGCAGCCCTTCAAACCGCCGGGGGATCAATGCCTCGCCATCTGCGGAACAATCCTCAGCCCCGAACCGCACGCCGAGGGGCCTTGAGGCCCCGCCAGTCACAGACATCGAACAGCGCCGAGAACTCTACTCGCGAAAGCCGCAAAAGACCCTCCGACACCGGCGGCCAGCGGAACGAACCCCGATCCGGCCACTTCGCAACCAGCACCATCCCGCTGCCGTCGTGGAACAGTACCTTCACCCGCCCCGGACGCCGCGAGCGGAACACCAGCACGACCCCCGAATCCGGTGCAACACCAAGATGCTCCCGCGCGTAGCTGCTTAGCGCCGCGATCCCGCGGCGGAAATCAACCGGATGCAACGCAAGGTACACAGCAGAACCATCGCCAACCCCAAGCATGACAACCTCCCGGAATGCAAATGCCTTCCCAGAAGATGGTGCACTCCGCAACTCACCGAAAGCAGGGGGAGAAATAGTCGCTTACGGATGATCGTGTAACGCGACCGCCCGCCCTCTTGGAAGGGGCGGGCGGAATTACGTCACAATAAGTCTGGTGGGAGCAGCATCCGGTGATCCGTGATCCGTGGGTGCTGCTCTCCTTTTCGTGATACTTCATTTCATCTTCGGTGCATACACCACTGTCTTGTACCAGAAAGTGCTCAAAAGCATGTACAACGCTTTGGGTACATGGTGAAATGCCTCCAGAACTGTCCGATGGGACGAACTTGGAGGAACACAATGTCAGGACCGGGCCAGAGGCACCGCAAGGGCATCAGCATATTCGAACTCATGCGCCTGTTCCCTGACGACCACGCGGCGGAGGCTTGGTTCGTCGAGCAGCGGTGGCCTGATGGGGTCCACTGCCCGGAGTGCGGCTCGCTGGATGTGCTGGAGCGCAAGAGCAGGAAGCCGCAGCCGTACCCGTGCCGGGACTGCCGCAAGTATTTCAGCGTCCGGACTGACACGCTGATACACGGGTCGAACCTTGGTCATCAGGTGTAGGCGTTCGCCTTCTACATGATGACGACTGCGTTGAAGGGACGTTCCAGCCTGAAAATCCACGGGGAATTGGGGTTGACGCAGAAAACTGCGTGGCACTTGGCGCAGCGCATCCGGGAGGCGTTTGACGATGGGTCTGAAGGTCCTCCACTGGGTGGCGGCGGCGGCACAGTGGGAGTGGACGAAACCCTGCTGGGTGGCCGACACAGGAAATGGGACGGGTGGTCCAAGAAGACCATGTCCCGGGGGTAAGCATGTGGGTTAGTGTGATGACCGGCTGGAAGGGCGGAACGTCGACGGTGTTGTCGAGAAATTTCCCAAAAGCAGGTCAGTGGACAACGAGTGGGAAACGGGTTGTCCGTCGGGCATGCGCAGGCAGATCGTAACGCGGATGCGGTCGGAGTAGACGCTTGTTGCAGGAGCATGTTGGAGAAACCCCTCGATGCTGTCGGCGTTTTGTGGAATGGGAGGCAGTTCCGGGGTTTCAGGCAATGGACTGCATTCGATCTTGCTGTCGAAGATTTCGGAAAGCGGGTATGTCCGGGAGTGATGGCGGTTCTTCAGCCGGATGCCGTCGGGTTCCAGGGCACGGGTAATGAGGGTTTGTGACCCTGGTCGTGGGAGAGCTCGTAGTCGTGGGAGAAGCAGTAGGCATCATGCTGTGGTGTGGCGGCTCGGGAATGTCCGGACGGTCGACAGGAACCAGCCAGTGCACCGCTTCGCGGATTGCATGTCGGAGCTGTGCCTGCAAGGCGGGAAGGTAAAGAGGTTCGGGTTCGGAAGGATCGAGCGCATGGTAGTCGGCCGGTTGCCGCTGGGACTCGATTGACAAGCGAGCGTGAAACACGCCTGCTTTCGTGCTCAGTGAGGGCAGCGGTACGCGGAAGGGCAGGGATAGCCAGAGGATGTTGCCTTTGTGTTCCGGAATGTCGTCGGACAGTAGCACGCCGATGGAGAGTCCCTGTTCGGGCGAGGAGGTATGGACGGCGCTGGTAAGGAACTGGTTGAACGGCAAGGGCGCAATTGCGGCATGAAGGAAAACCGGGATAGGCGAAAGCGCTGCGGCCGAGAGCAGGTTGGGCAGCAGGTCCCCGTTGTGGTGTGGGTCGTGAAGCACACACGCAAGTGCCGGGTGCATCCAGCTCGAACCGGGGACGGGAAGCTTGCAGGAAGTCATGCTGAGAAACGTGACTTTCGAGGTGGATGGGGGTCCTTCTGTTCTCCTCGAGGCCGCGGGTCGCAGTCGCGATAACCGGTGGTTGCGGCAGGGCCGTACGCAGGATCCCGTTACTGGCGGCTTACAGGGCATGGGATCGTCGATTGAGGAGGAGTTCGTCGGGTGTAACACGGACGGGCGTGTTATCGAAGAGGTACAACCAGTGGGCACCGACTTTGGTGGGATGCGGGGTGACCTTGATCGTGATTTGCCTGGATTGGGCACGACAGGCATTGTGGATTATTGCAGCGAAGGCGTGTACCAGGGGCGGCAGGATGGCGGGTTGCAAATTCATGTCGGTTTCCGATGAATGGTGAATGATGGACAACGGGAAGAGTCGGATTGACCAGAAGGTGGTGTCAGGCGGAAGTGTTGCAGGCGATCTGGAAGGTGTTGTCAGGTTGCACCAGCGTGAGCGTTGCGTTTGCACGGCGGTGTGGCCAGTGAATTCTGGCGAGGCCGGCGTGTAATGGAGCAACCGGTACGGCTTGGGCGGTTATAGGCGGCGTTGCGGACCATGGGTTGGGGAGCGAGGCGGTTGACCGGGTCCGGCGGGTCTGGAAAATGGCTTCTTCATGCTGTGTTCCCATGTGACCGATCGACGTGACTGGCCTGGATTGGAGGCGGTTTTGCGGAGGGAGAGCCCATGGAGTTGGCGCAAGCAGTTGGCGTGGATCCAGAGGATGGCGTCTGTGGCGGCGGCACCGGGAGGGCCATTGGGCAGGAGTTCGGGGACAAAGCGCTCGGCGTAGATGCGCGCAGCGGCACGGGCGTGGTAGCGAGGGAAGGGAGCGCCGGCTTGCCTGCCTGGCCAGTGGAGGTTTCGGGAGATCAGAAAGTTGCGCTCGAGAGCGTTGGCAACGGTAACGGCGATAGTTGCGGGGCTGGGGTTTTCCGCGGTTTCCAGCAATTGGCAGTGTGCGCGTAACGCGATGGCGAGGCCGGACTGGACGATCCAGTTGGGCGTATTGGAGCGGAGGGGAGCATGCAGCCGGGTTATCGCGGCGGCGAAAGCCACGGAAGCCGAGTTTTCGGCCGTGGGCCGCGTTGGGTCAGGAGAGGGGGAACTCGAGGACATGGCGGTTTCCGGGTGGATTGGACATGGCTTGCCAGGTGTACCTGCAGATGCCGCGCAGGATGGCAACGCCGTGGCCGTGGGGTTGTCCAGGCTGGTGTGTGGGAGCGTCGTCGGGATTCCAGGGGTGGGAGTCGTCCTCCACGACAAGGCGGAGGTTTGTAGCGGAGGCGTCCGTCTGGGCATGTATGCGGGCAGAGGTGCCGGTGCCGTGCCGGGTGGCGTTATCGAGAAGCTCGCTCAGGGCACTGGCTGCCTTGCCGGCCAGGATCGGGCCGCAGTCGGGAAGCAATTGTTGGTGGACGCTTTCGCAGGCGGTTGAGCTTTCGTCTTCGTTCAGGTCGGTATGCAATTGCAGGATGGTTGCGCAGGTCATGACGGCTGGAGGTGCAGCTGCAGGCCGTCATACGGCCGGGAAGAGCATGGTTGCGAGGATGAGTGTCATGCAGGAGGTTGCGAGGACCCAGAAGAACAGGCTTCGCAGGGGCTGGTTGTAGGAGCCGACGAAGAAGCAGAAGAAGATGAAGGCCATGATCGGGCTGAGAGCGGCGATGAAGCGGGAAGGGTCCGAAAAATCCAGCTTCAGGGCGAGATCGAGAGAATCGGAGAGCTTCTCGAGGTAGCGGATATGCAGGTCGGAAAGGCGCTGGAAGGCCGCGTTGCGGAGGTTCTCGTTGTTCCAGTCGAAGGCGGTGATGAAGATGGCGGCCGCGGCAGCAGCGGGAAGCATTCCGAGGATCAGGATGGTGTTGAACAGGGTGATGGCGTTGGTGCCCCGGGTACGCACGGTGTTGTTGGACATCTGTTCTGCTCCTGCTGATTGCTTCCGGAGTGCAAGTATACGGTAGGTGCCTGGAGTTGGGACCACGGCCCGCAAGGTACGGACAGCCGCAGGGATGGTCAGGGATCGGCGTACAACCGGTGGATGGATATCGGGATCAGTGCGACAGGAACGGCCGCAGGAACGATTGGATTTCGGGAAGTTCCGCGTTGGGACCGATGGTGAAGAAGGAAACGGGAAGGGATCGGCAGAAGGACGTGGCAAACGGAATTGGGCCGAGGGTGTCGGACAGGGCGTAGGTGTGGTGGAGAATGACGAGTTGTGCGCCGGGGTCGCCCGGAAGGCCGCGGATGCAGGCGGCAATCTTGGCGTATTGCTCGTGTTGCTCGCGGGTGTAGAAGGGCCTTCGATGGTGCTTGCGGAGCAGGGGCAGGAGATCCGTGGTTTCGTGCGTGGTCAGGCGGCGGTGCGCGCCGGGAGCGCGGATATCGCCGGCGGAACGGTAAACGGCGGGCCGGCTGGAATTGCGGATGAAGACGTCGTCGGCACTGTGGCGGCCACAGCAGCGGAGTTTCCAGCCGGCGCTTCGTAGCAGGTGTGCGGCTGTCTCCGAGGACTGGTGACTGAGGGGTGTTACGGCGCCTTTGCAGATGACGGCGTAGACGGGACGCAGATCAGGGGATGGCATGTCGGGAGCGCGCTGCGATTGTCAGGGGTAGTGCCAGGTGATGGCGCGCTGGCGCAGGATGGTTCCAAGCTTGTTGGCCAGGTAACGGCTGTGGTAGCCCCAGGGTGCGGCGGGCTCGCGAGTGAAACGGGAATCGCCGCGGAGGAACGCCTGGAAGCGCGGGGCGTCGCGCCATTCGCGGTAGCCACCGGGCTCGTCCTCGGGCGGGATCATGGCACGCTCGAGTGGCGGTTCATGCCTGTAGGGCACGGGTGAATGGATATGCAGAAGGTACGGAATGGAGGTGTAGAGACGGGTTGCTTCTGCTGCAAGGCTTCGACGCGTCGTGGAATCGACAACCAGTTGGGACTCGTACGCAGCGAAGGAGAGGTTGTCGATGCATTCGTCGAAGGCATCGCTTTCGAACACCCATGATTCGCCCGGGCAGCGGTCTCTGTGGGTTGCAGGCGCCTGTTGGCATGCGGCGGCAAGGCAACGGCGCCAGATGACGTAGTCGGTGGTGTAGTGCACGAGGGAGCGATGGAAGGACCGGCGGTCAAGATGGATCCGGTGGGTGTGATACAGGTGATCCCTGTCGGGACGGGAAATGATGTAGCGGATGGGTTCGCGGGGGCGTGAGCGAGGCGCCGAGTGGGCTGGCTGGGGCGCGAGGGTGACGGAGCAGGACAGGCCGTCGGCGGACTGCGAGGTGCGGGACCGTGACAGGAACGCCCGGAGAGCGGGGGTGTCTTCCCGGGCAGTGCGAATGAGGCTGTTGCACCAGGGAATGGAAGGATCGAGCCATTCGAGATAGCGCACGGTATTGGGCGCGGCGCGGATCAGGAGGGTTTCGGCACGCTGGCCTGAGGGCCCGGTGAAATTCACCCGGTGGGTTACGGACAGGCAGGCGGAAAGCGTGAAGCAGAGCAGGATGGCAGGAAGTACCCGGTGCGTCTTCATGGCAGGCGTACCGTCCAGCTTGCCTGCGGAGCACGTCCGGGCAGGAACAGGTCCAGCATGGACATGTGCAAGGCGTGGCGTCCGTCGGGATTTTCGACGGCGAAGTCACGGGTTTGCTGGAGGGCGTCTCCGGAGACGACCACGGAGTAGGAGATTTCGTCGGCAAATGCGAACAGGGAGTCGACGAAGTTTTCAATCATGGCAGCGGATCCGGGATCGTCCTGCATGAATGCCAGCAGGCTGACAGGACAGTCGTCGCCGGCCTGGGGCCTGAAGCCGACGGGATAATCTTTCCGGGAACAGGAGAGTTCGGCGTATTGCTGAAGGAACAGGACCTCGATGTCGGCGGCAGCGGTGTCATCGGGGTTGCCGAGTCGGAACGTGACGACACTGCCGTGGAGTTCGGCGGTCATGATCGCCTGGCTGTCGCCGGCGGCGCTGTGGACGAGCTTGCGCAGGTTGTAGGGACCGAGGCGGTACCGGCACGTATCGGGATCTTCGGTGGTCAGCACCTGCAGGGGAATGCTGTGCAGGTGCTGGGTCGCGGGGATGATGGCGAGCAGTTGTTCGGAAGCGGACAGGCAGGGACGTTCGCCCGGCTCGAGCCCACTTTCGAGTCGCAGGAGCTGCGCGGTCTCCCGCGTCATGTGCAGGGTGATGTGGTCGGTGGCGGTGCCGTTCAGGTCGTACTGCACTTCGTGCGTGACGGTCATGCAGGATGCCGGGAGCAGCAGGCAGAAGACGAGGAGAAATCTGGGTCGCATGTTGAATTCCGGTGCTTGGTTGTGGTTGTGCCGGTTTGGCGTTCAGCAACGCGGCAGGTGCGGAAGGCGGCTGGCGCATCGCGCGGCGTAGTCACGGATCCGTCTGAGGGTGGAAAGCCGGTTCAGGATCTTGGGAGAAGAGGCCAGGATGAAGGCAAGGCGGGCGGTGCCGTGGGAGCCGTTGTAGTGCATGAAATTTTGCAGCGGATGAGCGGCGTCGGGCAGCAGGCATCCGGGCAGCACGCGGCAATCGTCGTGGCGCAGGGAGATGGACAGGAAGGCATCCGTGAGGGTGTTCGCCACGCCGGGCATGGTTGTTGCGCTGGCGGCAATTTCGAAAGCGGCTGCCTGTTGTCCGGGAGGAAGCGTTCCGGGAGGAACGGAGATCAGCGTGAAGCGCAGGAAGGGATTGCCTTTGGGCGGATCCGGCAATGGTGAACACAGCTCGTTGTACAGGATCGAGGTGATGAAGTGCTGGAGCAGTGCCGGGTGGAACGGCAGTGAACGGGGGATGTCGGCAGCAAAGGAGATACGGCCGGTCGCGGGACAGGCGGAGAGGGGCGAGAGCTGTGATACGCCGATGCTCGCGATCAGTTCGCTGGCAACGTGGGCAGCGGAAGCGTAGACGTTGAGGCTGTCCAGGGGAGCGTCGAAGTCGATGCCGAGTACCGGCAGGGTGGGCCAACATGCGTTGGGCGGAGGCGCGTAGCAGGGGTGGTTGGAGTCGTGCGGGTTCAACCCGGGGTCGGGGAGGAACCCGTGGGTATTCGGGACGGGTCTGTTGGGTTGCATGGGCGGCGACTCTCCGGAGCGAGCAGCTGGATTGTCCCACGCATTGCCGTGTGGCGATCGTGGAGGATGTGGGCTTCCAGGACACGGGGAGAAAGGTTACTGGATTCGAGGCGAAGCCGCAAAGCGCACGTTGCGGTCCGGACCGCGGGTCCGGGCGGTCCGGACGGAAGGTCGGGGCCTCGTTCGTGCCACGGTTCGAGGCAGACCAGTGCGCTGTCGGGAAACGAGGAGAGAAGCGTGTCGAGGGCTTGGCCGGCCGGAGTAGCATGGGCGGTATGACGTTCGGCGGACAGGCATTCGGATGGCGCGGGGATGGCGGACAGGCAGGAAAGGAACAGGACGGGCAGTTCGAGTGGTCCGTCGGCAAGGGCGACAAGGGCGTCGCGAGCCGTGGCGACCGATTCGCGGGACAGCGAGGGAAGGGCGACGAGGGCGACGTTGTCAGGCCGGTCGAACAGGAGTGCCGGGTGGGGAATCGGGTTGAGGGGAGGGTCCACGGGCGTGCCGGGGCTTGCCAGCCAGGCGCAGGCCTTTCCGGATTGTGCATGGTGATTCGCAATGGAGGCCGAGAAGGCCGAGAGCAGCGGTGTCGAGGTCGAGGACACTTCCGTCAGGGCGCCGGCGGGAAATCCGCCGTTGCAGGCGTCGTCGAGGGCAATGAGGCCGGTTGCCAGGCGGCGTGGTGTGGCCAGTGGTTTGGGCGTGCCGTCCGGAAGGTAGGCGTTGTGGGGGAACGGGAGCGGCATGGAAAGTTCCGGATGAAAGCCCCCGGGTCCTGGATGAGAAGAACCCGGGGTTGCCGTGATCCGCGGCAGGCCGTTCAGGCCTGGTGGGCGTTTCGGCCGACGGTAGGCCCTTCGTTGCAGTCGGGGAAGAAACCGGCGGGGAATTCGGAGAAGTCTGCTTCGGGAAGGAATTCGCTGTGGGCGAGGAGGTCCTCGCGACAGTGATTCCACGGGTCCGGTTCGCCGTGAGCGGTGTTGCCGATGGCCTGCAGGATGTCGTCGGCGTTGATGCGCGTATCAAGCGCGAAGCTGCCGTTGGCGAACAGGTCGGGATTGGCTAGGGCGTCGACGCAGTCGGAGTCCCACCCGTAGGCTTGGCTGATGCCGTCGGTATCGGCGGGGCAATTAGCCAGCTGGGACAATGCGTAGAGGGCCCGGCTGGCGGGATCGAGCATCCTACTCTGGTCGCTGTCCAGGGTGGATGCCAGCTGGACCGGCAGGGCCGCGGCAACGGCGAGTGCCAAGGCGGCAACGGAGAGGACAGGAACTTGCTTGTGATTCGGTTGCATGGGGTTTCTCCAGGATTGATTGGCATCGGGAGGCGCCACGCATGGTGGGTTCGTTGCGGAACGAAGACTCCGGCGTGGGTCTCCCGGGGTTGATGTGGTTTCGGTTCCGGCGTCAGCCTTTTGCGCCGGTTTCGGGGCGAATGTTTTTCAGACCGGGTCAAGCGTTGCTAGTTCATCGTGGAATCTCCCTTGCGGAACGTATGCGGGTTTCGAACAGCTCCGTGACGTGGCCTGGAACAGGAACCGGGGCTGGGGCGGGCCAGGGAGCGTGTCGCTTGCCGCTTGACATTGACCGGGAATGGCAGGCGGTCGCCTGCAAGAATGACCGCAGTGGCAACGGTCGTTGGTGCAGGCAACGGCAAGAAGTCCCGGTAGAGGGGCGTTTTTTTTGGAATGTAAGGGTCTTGGATCAGTTCATGACGGTATCTCCGTTTCGGGTGGGTTCGGTGTGGAGAGGGATGCGTCAGTCATGTTCGGGAGGCGCTTTTCTTCGTTATCCCTCGCCATGCGCGGAAGGTGGAAAGCCCGCCGGGAACGCGTTCTCGGAAATGTTTGAACGGTTTCCCGGAGGTCCGGGGAAAGGGCGCAAGGGGGGTGATGTCGAGGGTGCTTGCGAGGACGGGGATGTATACTGTAGTCCGGTAGACAGAAACGGCAGTCATGTTCGCGTTGGAGCGACATGAAAAGCGACAGGAGGGGCCGAATGGACAGCATCGTTGTCGGGAATCCGGAGGCAATGTCGGCATTGAATAGGGGCCGGGAGGTCGAGTTCGGCAGCATGAGGCTGGGACTTCGGGGCGAGACGGCGCTATTGCGCGTGGGTTCGCTGAGCGCACGGGCGGTGGGTGACCTGCGCAAGGCGCTGAACGCGGTGCAGGAACGCGGTGCGCCGAGACTGGTGGTGGACATGCGGGAGTGCACGTTCGTGTGTTCGAGAGCGATCGGGGAGTTCATTACCCTGGTGAAGAACGAGCGGGCGTCGGCAGTATGGTCGTGTTCGGTGGTGTTGTTCGGTACGCCGGAGGGTGTGGAGTACAGCCTGAAGACCGCGGGATTGCTGAACTTTCTGATGATCGAGCATGACTCGATGGAGTCGGCGCTGGCAGCGTAGGGCAAGGGACAACAGGCGGTTGTTTCGATCCGGGCTGGCGGTGGACACGGCATGGATGGTCTGGGCAGGCTGGCTTTGCGAGCCGTGGTAGCGCTGGGAGCCGTGCTGAGTCCGGCGGAGTCGGAGGCTACGGAGGTGGTCGGGACGGTGGGCAGGGATCTGCGGCTGGTTTCCGTGGATACGCTTGCCTTCATGCGGGATGATTCGGTGTTGCTGGTGCGGATGAACGGGGTTTCGGGCATCCAGGAAGGCCAGCCGTGCCGCTCGGATGCCGAGCGGGAAAGACGTATGCGCGAGAAAGGGCAGGCAGTGATCGACCTCAGTCAGCGTTGTGGCGCGCGGGCATTGCGATGGCTGGCGGTTCAACTGGATGGAAGCCGCGTTTCGTGCCGGTTGCAGGGGGGACGGCGATTGGCGTTGGTCAGGGCAAGGATCGACCAGGAGACGCGCGAGCATGTCGGCGAGTTGCCGGATTATTCGCCGGGTTCCTGGATTGGCAGCGTGGCTCTTTCGGGCTGGTGCTGGAGTCCGGACCGGGGTGATCTTGGCAAGGCGGTTGTGGCGGCTGGTTGGGCGCTTTCCCGGCATTCGAGGTACGGAGGTCCGGAGGGATGGGCGCGGACGCAGTTGTTGGGCGGTTGGGGCCAGGGCGGTTTCCTGGATCCGGAGACCTGGTTGCAGCGTGTTGCAAACGAGTCTGCCGAGTGGTGGGCGAAGCGCAGATGACGGGCGGGAGATCTGACGGATGCTCGAGGAATACCTGCGCTTGATGGCATTGCTGGGTGCGGGAGGTGCGGGTGCCTGCCTTGCGGGATTCGGCTGTTGCGTGGGCAGTCGAGTCGGCGAGCGTTTCGGTTGGGGCCCGGCGCAGCCGGCAGTGAATCGGGGAAATGTACTCCTGTCGGCGTCCCGTTGCGAGGAATGCGGGACAAGGCTTGGTCTGGCTTGCGCACCGGTTGTCGGCTGGATGGTTGGTTGCAGGTCGAACGGGTGCCTGGACCGGCGAAGGGAAATGAAGCGCCCGGGGCGGGCGAGAGGTTCGCCGGTGTGGCCGTTGCTCGAGGCGACGGGAATGCTGTGCGGGATTGCCGCGATCGCGCAGGGATGGCAGTCAGCGATTCTGGCGGCTGTGGTTGTGCCGCTGGCATGCGCGGCAGCCGCTTCGGATCTGCGCTGGCGCATGGTGCCGGAGATCCTGTCGGTTCCGTTGCTGGTGTTGTGCCTCTGGTTGTCGCCGTTTGCAGACGCGGAGGCAAGGATCTGGGGTGTGGCCGCGTTGGCAATGGCGAGTTTGCTGATGATCCTGGTGGATCCGCGGGAGATTTGGCATGGCTTGCGGGCATGGCGGCGGGCGTGGCGGGAACGGCGGCGCTTTCGGCGGCAGGCGCGCGAGGAGCGGAGAGCAAGGGAAGCCGAGCCGGATTCCGGCGGAAACGGGGCGGAGGAGGATGGGCAAGGCGCCGATGCAGGGGATGCGGCGGCGGAGGAGAGCGGTGGCGGTGCCGCGGAAAGCGAGAGCGAAGGGGCGCCGGTAGGGGAGAAGGGTGAGCCGGGGTATCGCTGGTTGCGGGCGGAAGTGGGGATCGGTGGGGCGGATTGCCTGATGGTTGCCGCGCTGGGCGCGCTGGGGGGTATTGGCGCGGGCGTCGTGATGTCGGTGGTTTGCCTGGCGGCGTTCGTGGCCGCGATGGCTGGTGCCGGGCGTGCGGGCCGGGGTTCCGGCGGAGAGCCCCTGGTGCCGTGGCTTGCAGCGGGCATGATGTTGATGTGGCTGTGGGGAGCAACGGGTTGGCCGGGCTTTGCAGCCGCGGACGGGTTGGGCCAGGTGACTGGCCTTGTGGCGCGGTTCGGGTTGCTGGGAGTGGGTTGATGGGGCGAAGAAGGTGGGTTTGGCGGGAGGCGCCGGCCGAAGCGCAGGCGGTTGGCGTGGCGCGCGCACTGGATGCGCCGGTGGCGCTGGGCAGGGCGCTGGGTGCGCGGGGCGTCGACGAGGACGCGGCGAGGCGGTTCGCGAATCCGAGGATTTCGGAGGAGATGGCGAGCATGCCGCCGATTGCGGATGTGCAAGAGGCGGCTGCGCTGCTTGCGGATGGCGCCCGCAGGGGCGTGCTGGGGATCGTGGCTGACTACGACGTGGATGGCGCGTGTTCAGCCGGCATCCTGGACGTGTGCGCGGAAGCGTGCGGTGCGCCGGGACCGGTGCCGATCGCGGTGCCGGAGCGCCTGTCGGAAGGCTACGGGGTTAACGAGCGGGTTCTTTCGGATTTGCTGGCGCGGGGCTGCCGTGTGCTTGTTGTGGTGGATTCCGGCACGCTTTCGGCGGAGTTGCTGGACGCCTTCTGTGCTGCGCACGGCGTGGTGCTGGTGGTGATCGACCATCATCCGGCGGAAGAGGGGGACCGGTTGCCCATGGGGCTGCTGGTCAACCCGCATGCGGGCCGGGGGCGCAGTTCGTTGCGGGCGGAGGCGCCGGGCGGGCTTTGCGCGGCGGCGCTGGCGTTGCTGGTCGGCAGGCACATGTTGCGGGAGGCAGGACTGACCGCGGCGGTGACGGAGCGTGTGCGGGCGCGCATGGGCAACCTTGCCGGGTTGGCGACGGTTTGCGACGTGATGCCGATGACGGCGTTCAACCGGGCTCTGGTGCGGGGCGCGATGCGGCGTTCGGAGGACTGGCCTCCGGGCATACTGGCCGTAGGGCTCAATTGCGGACTCGCGGTGCGGGGTCAGTGGACGGCAACGGAGTTCGGGTGGCGTATCGGGCCGCGCTTGAACGCAGGTTCGCGGATGGGGGAAAGCGGTTTGGCGGTGGCGTGCGTAACGGAGCGCGACCGGGTGGTTGCGGCCGAACGGGCGGAACAGCTCGAGCGGTTGAACACGCAACGGAGGGCGGAAAGCGACATGGCTTCGGCGGCTGCGGTGGAGCACGCGGTTTCGGCCGCGGAGGCGTGCTGGGTCGGCGTGGCGGACTGCAGCGCGGGCGTTGCGGGACTGGTGGCCGGAAAGGTTGCCCAGGCGACGGGCCGGCCGGCGCTGGCGTTCGGAGAGCGGGGCGCGGGGCCGGCGATGTCGGGATCCGGCCGTTCGGCGCTGGGCGTGGATCTCGGGGCGGTGGTGCGCAAGGGCGCCCGCGAGGGTGTGCTGGTTGCCGGCGGCGGTCATGGCGTGGCGTGTGGCGCGAAGGCGGAGCGAAAGCGGTTCGGGGAAGCGCGGCAGTGGCTGGTGGAGGCGATTGGGCGGCAGCTCGAGGCGCTGGGGAACCCGCAGCCGAGTCGGGTGGTGGATTGCGAGTTGCACAATGGTTGCCTGGAAAGTGCGAGCCTGTGCCAGTTGGCGGAGCGGTTGCAGGCGTTGGAGCCGTGGGGCAACGGTGCGAAGACGCCGGTGTTTGGCGTGCGGAGCGCGAAGGTGGTGCAGTATCGCCGGATGGGGGACAGCCGGCAGCATGCGCGCGTGGAACTGCTTTGCGAGGGAGTGAAGCTCGGTGCGGTGTGGTGGAATCCGCGGGAGGAAGACCAGTCGATCCTTGCGGAAGGTTGGGCGGGCCGGACCGTCGATGTGTGCGGGACGTTGAGCCTGGATACGTGGCGCGGCCGGGAGGGCCGGATGATCGTGGACGCGGTTCGAATTTCGGGGCGTTGAGAGCGGTGCGGACGCTGCCGGCGCTTGCCGGAGGAAGCGTCCGCGGGATCTGGTTTTCTAGTTGTTATCTTCGTAGACGTCGTTGTACGAGGGTGGTTCCCCGGAGGCGTGGCGTTCGCGCTCGGCGTCCATCTGGTCCCGAATGTGCGGTTCGATGCTGTCATTGGCGATGGTTGTCGGGACGGGATGGAGGTTGGGGTCGAGTTCGTCGCGGATATCGTGGAAATGGGGCTGGTGGCAGACGAATGCGCCGACGTGATCGGCATGGTTGCTGAGGTTGGCGTGGGAGAGCCGGTTTGCGTCGGCTTGCCGCGGCCGGAAGGGTGAATCCGGCGGGACGGCGTAGACGATGGCGCGCGCCGTGGGAAGATCGGGGTCACAGGCTTGCCAGTTGGCTGGTTCGCGTTCGTGGGGGTCCTGGGCGAACTGGTCGCTGGCAAGAGCGTGTTGCGGAGAAGTTTCCCAGACGATTGCGGTTACGCGTTCGATTTCGGTGTCCCAGATGATGTAGAGCTGGAGGGGATGTCTGGCGTCGCGCTGGACATCGGCCTCGTGCTGCAGGTTGTTCATGACGACCTCCGGTGGGTGTGATGCGCGGGGAGGATAGGGTTTGCCGGTACGGCGGGCAAGGGGTTGCGGGTTGCGGCGTGGTCTGTCAGTCGTCGTGGTACTGGGCGACTTCGAACAGGGCTCGGCCCTGGTCGGTGGTGGTGACGAGCTTGCCGAGGGTCAGGTCCCGGGGCGGCTTCCTGGCACGGTTCACCTTCGTGCGGTCGCCGGTGGCGAAACTGCCTGGAGTGACGGATACCAGCCACCGGGAATCGTCTTTCATCCGGGTGAAATGGGGCGGCAGGGAAGCCGGGTCAGGTTTCTCGAAGGCATGGTAGGCGACGCCGGCGGCAGCATCTTCCTCGAGCAGCTTGCCGAGGATGACGGTGCTGCCTCCCTTCCTGGTCGTCGCTTCGACGGTGTCGCCTTCCTTGTGTTGCCCGATGGGCACGCGGAGCTTCCAGGGTTCGTTTTCGTGTTTGCGAGTGAAGCGGATGCTGCTGGTTTCCTGGTGGAACGTGGCGACCTCGTGGATGACGATGCCGCCGTCTTCGTCGTGATGGACGCGTTTGCCGGTGGTTATCTTGCTGGATGATCCGTCGCGGCGGATGATCTCGCGGGTCTGGTCTTCGGCGATTTCCGTGGCAAGGCCGGCGACGTCCCACTTGTTCGTCTCCGGATTCTTGATGAAGTGCGGGGTGGCGGGATCGAGCGCCTGTTCGCCGCGGTCGAGGGTATGAATGACGAGATTGTCCTCGTCGGGCAGGTCCACGGCGGGACCGAGTTGTTCTGTGCGCTGTTCCCCCTTCTTGGTGGTGATGGTGACGGTGGCGCCGGTTGCGAGGTCGTCGACGTGGCCGATGCAGCCCCAGCTGAGGCCGTCCTTGAGGCGGAGGTAGCGAATGGGTGGCCTGGTGGTCTCTCCGGCGTCTTCGGCTGCGGTGTTCTCGTCTTGCATGGTATTCTCCCGTAGTGTTGGCTTGGGTGCCGGTTGTGGCGGGAGAAAGTATAGCCGGAGAGGTCCGGTTTGGTGGTAGATCGAAGGGGGGTTGCGGGTTTCAGGACGTGTGTATGGGCGGCGGATCGGGACTGTTTCGCAACCCGGCGAGGTGCGCGGCGTAGGCCGTGTCGGCGGTCAGGTCTGCACGGAGGTTGCTTGCGTAGCGGCGGCGGACCACGAAGGCGGGATGCCAGGCGGGGACGATCGGGGGTGGCGGGGTCGTCAGCGCGTTGGACCACGGAGCGGCGGGCTGCTGGATCTGGCCGCGGATTCCGGAGATGCCGCGGCGGACGCCTGCGATGGCCTGGATGGCGCTGTTGCCGACGGTGAGGATGGCCTGTGGCTGCAGGATTTCCGCGAGGGCGAGCAGGTAGGGCTGGGCTGCGGCCAGCCGGTGCAGGGTCGGGTCGGGGTTGCCCTGGGTGGTCCAGAAGCTCACGTTGGTCAGGAGAACGCCGGAGCTGGGTCCGGAGGGCAGTTCGCAGTGAGACAGGATGTCATCCAGCAGGCGTCCCGAGGGGCCGCTGAAGGGTTGCCGCAGGCGGATCTCGAAGTCTCCCGGTGCTTCGCCGACGATGAGGAGGCGGGCCTCGAGGTCGCCGCGGATGAGCACCGGCGGAGCGCCTTGGTCCTCGTAATAGCGGTTGGCGTTTTCGGTGAGTACGGCGAGGGTCTGCGGTTGGCCGTGTGGCAGCAGGTCGTCCCGGTGGGGCGGCTCGATGCGGTGCAGGGGATCGAGCGGCGGCGCTGCCCGGGGCAGGGTGCGCCGGGGCGGAGCCGGCGGGTTCGGGAGCGTGGCGAAGGACGGCGGCTGCCATTCGTCGATGGGAATGGGTGGCATGTGAGTGAGCTCCTTTCGGGTCTTGGTTGTTCGGGTTAGGATAGCGCGATGGCTGGGTGTGATCGGAGTGGAATGGTGGATACGAAACGCGCTTGCGCGAGGGGTGTTGCAATGCTACACCGGGCACGGTCGAGGAACAGCGGGAGATGCGTATGCGGGCGGGGCTTTCGGGGTCTGGGGCTGCGCATGAACGCAGACGTTGGGAACTGTGGTCCCGACTTGAACGGGAGTATCATCAGGAAGAAACGATACTCGCCGTTGGTGGCGCACGGGCGGAGGCAGCCGTATGGCGACTGGTCTCGGTTGCGTCGGCGGGCATGATTCGGCTGGAATACACGATGCGGGGCCTGTCGGACCCAGGATATTTCAGCAACGGAATTTCGTTGAATTCGCAAGAGTTGGCGGCGGCGCTCACGGCGTTGCCGGCGTGGTCGGTGTCCGAGGCATGCGAGGAGCTGCATCGGCTCGAGGGTGGCGGCCAACCGGGTGCCTGGCACGTCGAGGTTGCCTGTGGTGAGGTGATTTTCCGGTTTCGGGACCCTGCGGGAAGCGTGCTGCGCATGAGGACGGCGCTGGACGTGCACCGGTTGTGGAGGGGAGAGCGGCGAGACAGGCGTTGTTGCGGACATCCGCTGTACACGCTGGGCGTGGCGTGGTGCCGCTTGGTTGCGAGTGGCGGGATCGCGGTGCCGGTTCCGGAGGTGAGCGCGCGCTCGGGGCCGGACAGGCGGTGGTGCCTGGCCCCGGATTTTCTGCGCCATTCCTTGTGGGTTCGGCGGGCGGGGACGGCATGGGACGGGCGCGGTGTGCTGTTCGGGACGCGCGCGGAGTTTGCGGAATGGGATGAATCGAGAATTGGCCTGGAGGGAGTGGTGCGGGAGGGCGAGGCGGATCTGCCGGCGATGGGCGGGTCGTTCCAGGGCAAGGACAAGCTGTGGAAGATTCCCGGACGGCGATGGCCGCCGATGCTGTCTCCCGGAGAGGGTAGCGGGCGGGGGTGTCGCGGGTTGACGGATCGTGACCGGGTTACAGCGGTGATGTGGCAGGTTGCCTGCCGGGCGCCGCAGAAGGCACGCCAGCAGGAAGTCTGCATGCTTTCGTTGAAGGTTCGTGACCTGGCGCGGGAGTTGTGGGTGGGCGGTTGGCAGCCGGGGCGGGATCTCGAGAAGCTGCAGCGCGGTGTGCGGGGCATCGAGAGGCTGCTCGTGCAGGTCGGCGAGCGCCGCTGGAGCCCGTTCCGGGCGGTCGGCAGGGACTTGCGTGATGCGAACCTGGAGAGTGCGCTCCGGTTTTGGATCGTTTGGCCACCGGGATCGAATAGCGGTGCGTCCATTCGTTGGTCGTGGTTGCGGTCAGCCGCGGAGCTTGGCCGACGTGCGCGATGGGCTGCGTGTTCGTTGGCTTACGAATTCGATGCGCAGAAATGGGACGTGGTGCAGCGGGTGCAGTCGGCGGGAGGCATCCCGTCCCGGAGCCGGGTGTACGGGACGGTTCCGGAGGTCCGGCGCACGGAGGACGGGCAGTTGGCGGACGAGCGTGGCAAGGCGCTGGTACAGCGCGATGGAATGCCGGTCCGGGACTGGAGGGACGAGCGCGTGGGGCGCACGGGCGGACGGGTGCGCAATCCGGAGCTGGATGCGGTGCCGGTGCTGGGAACGTGGCAGTTGGCCGAACTCGTCGGCCGGGAAGGCGGCGGTTCGGCGCGGGAGCTTTCCAGGGGTGCCTATTGGGGCAGGCAGGTCCTTGAGGACATGCAGTCGGCGGGACTGGTGGATGTGGAGCGGCTGAGCCGGGGGAGGCTTCGGGTGGCGGAGGCCTGGCCTGGGGCGGAGTGACGGAAGGGCCGGGATTGTTTCCGAGCGTTTGCGGGCGCGCGGGAGTAGTGGACGTCCCGGGGAATTATCGGAATTGCGTGGTTTTCAGTGTCGGACCGGTTCCAGTCAAGGCGATACAGCGGGGGTGGGTCTCGGGTTTGCCTTGTACTTGGCGGGGAGAATGCGGGAATCCCGTAGCATGGTCACGTGTTGTCGCGGGGTCGTTCCAGGCTCGGGAGTAGAGCCTGGGACTGTTTTCGGCTCCGGTGCCGAGGTTGGTCTGCTCGCGGTGAAGGGGGGAAGCAGCACCGGGCGGCGATCCGGATGCTGTTCGACTGGCTGGTCGTCTGGCAGATCCTGCCGTTCAACCCGGCGAGCTCTGAGCACGGTGCGGGGCCCGAAGCACGTCGTGAAGAACGGCAAGACGCCGGTGCTCTCCGCGGAGGAGGCGAGGGGGCTCCTGGACGGGATCGAACTTTCGACGCTCGCCGGTCTGCGCGACCGGGCGCTGATCGGGGTCCTGGTGTTCAGCTTTGCGCGGATAACCGCGGCGGTCTCAATGCGTGTTTCCGACTATTACACGCAGGGGAGGCGTTCTTTCTTCCGGCTGCACGAGAAGGGCGGGCGATACAACGTGGTGCCGGCGCACCGTTTGGCGCAGGAATACGTGGACGTGTATCTCGAGGCAGCAGTACTGGGGGAGGACCGGAAGGGGCCGCTGTTCCGGAGTTGCATGGTCGACCGGCAGGATCTATTGGAAGACTGGGCGATGTCGCGGGCGACGGCGCTCCGGATGATCGAGCGCCGGGCGCGCCAGGCGGGCTTGCCGCGGGAGGCCTGCGCGCAAAATTTCCGCGGGACCAGAATCACGGGGTATCTGCGGAACGGGGATGATCTCGAGGTCGCGGTGCGGATCGCCGGCCACGAGTCGACGCGCACCACGCAGCTCTATGATCGGGTCCAGGAGGAGATTTCGCTCGACGAGATCGAGCGGATTCACATATAGACCCAATAATATATGATATGGGATGTGCGAATGAGGTTCAGTCTGAAGGTAAGCGTTCGTTCAGCAGGTGATGATTTCTATCATTCGTTGAGTCTGCGCTTCCAGTCTCTGCGGAGCGGCTGCAGCCAGATGTTTTTTTTAGTGAGGGCGCATTCATGTTTTGTGTCGTAGCGTCCGCGTCCGCTGGTGGTGCCGATACAGGTCCAGTTTGCGGCCTTGTAGATGGTGCCGGCAAAGCGCGGTGTTTCGACGAATGTTTCCATCAGGACGGGCTCGACATTATAGCGTTGCGTCCAGTCGCCGGGCAGTTGTCGTCGCAGCATCGACAGGATGTGGGATCCGAGGTTTGGGATGACGATCCAGGGCAGTAGAAGCAGGCGGGACTGATTGACCACGAGATGGAGATTGCGCGCCCGGGTCTGCGGGCTCCATCCGATGGCGTGGTCGCGCGGCGCGGTCTTCCAGGCTGCTGCTGCCATGCCGATCATGGCGAGCGGGGCGCCGTGGCGGTCGACCACGGTATAGCGCATCTGGGCACCGGCCATCGGCTTGTATCCGAGATAATGGTAGCGCGCGATAAACTGCTTCCACAGCAATTCCCACTAGCCTCGCGGGTTGTTGCGTACACTGGGGTTATCGAGCATGAGGCGGGGTTCCATTCGTAGACTTTTGGGCGTTTCCGGGTTGAGATTTGCGGCCGTCCACGCTGTTTCCGCTGGAAAGGGCAGGCACCAGCGCTTGACGTAGGTTCGGACTGTAGCAGGCTGGACAACTTTCGTCGTTTGCATAGAGTTGGAGAAAACGAGCAGACGATGGCAGGGCAATGGCAAGATATGGAATCGGCTTTCGCAAGACACTGAGCAAACCGGGCCTTCTGAAAGAGGTCCGGGCGAGTTTCGAACGGATCGACGACGGCGTGTCGGGACGGAAGTTCCGGCTGGCCGACTATCTGATGTCGGGCCTCGCGATCTTCTCGCTGAAGTATCAGTCTCTTCTGCAATTCGATCGGCATGCGAATGAAGAGGGCACGATCCGCTTCAACCTGCGGAGCCTGTTCGGGGTCCGGCAAGCTCCCTCGGATTCCGGCTTGCGCAAGCGCCTCGACAATGTCGATCCCCGAAGCTTGCGGCCAGCCTTCAAGCGGGTGTTCCGCGCGCTGCAGCGCGGCAAGGCGCTGGAAGGGTACGCGTATTGGGACGGCCACTATCTGCTTTCGATCGACGGCACCGGGATGTTCTCCTCCCGCAGCGTGCACTGTGCGAACTGCTGCGAGAAGCACCACCGGGATGGTAGCGTGGAGTATTACCACCAGATGCTGGCGGCGGTGGTGGTGCATCCCGAGCACCGGGAGGTCTTTCCCCTGGCGCCTGAGCCAATCCAGAACACGGATGGCGCAACCAGGAATGACTGCGAGCGCGAGGCGGCGAAGCGCCTCATCGCCGATGTGCGCCGGGAGCACCCGCACCTCCCGCTCATTGTGCTGGAGGACGGGCTGGCGTCCAATGCCCCGCATATCCGCAAGCTCCGCGAGTACGGAATGCGCTTCATCCTCGGCGCGAAACCGGGCGACCACAAGGCGCTGTTCGACGAACTGGAGAGCAACGCCCGGGTTCAGCACTGGGAATCCACGGACGGGGACGGCACCCATCACCGCTTCCGCGTTCTCGAGCAGGTAGCGCTGAACAAGACCAACAAGGATGTGGAAGTCAATGTGCTCGAATACTGGGAGACGAAGCGGAATGGCAAGCGCCAGCGCTTCTCCTGGGTCACCGATCTGCCCGTGAACCGGGATACCGCGATGAAGATCATGCGTGCTGGACGGGCGAGGTGGCGCATCGAGAACGAGACGTTCAACACGCTGAAAGGCAACGGATTCGAAGACCTCCGATCTCGATTCTGGACCCGGATCCGGGCCGCAGGAGATCACGATCACCCATCCGTTCCACCCCTGGCGGGGCCGCCGGTTCCCGGTGCGGTTCCGCTCTAACGTCTTCGGCGTCAAATCCGTTCATATTCTGACGGGTCAGGACCGGATCGTCCGCAGCATCCCCGAGGCCTGGACCAGTCTTCGCCAGGTGGATGCCTTCGAGGCGGCGTCCGGCGGGCAGTCCCTGTTTCGTCTGGACGATCTTCAGTTGCTGCGGAATCTGCTGGACGATCTGATCAAAAATAAATACCCGGCATGATCATGCACTTTTACCCAAGCCCGGAACCACACCGCGGTTTCCAGGAAACGTTGCTGTTTAAGAGTACGACTCAATATTCCCTGAATTCAAATTACTACCAACTGGCAATGAGATAGCGCCACTGCCAATGGATAAGTAACTCGCTGCCCCAGCAGCCGGCTGGTCGGGGAACCGCCATACTCAAGCAATTCAAGCGATTCAAGCAGCCAAGCGTAAATTACCCATTGATCATGTCAATCGTCTCCATATCGCAACCCATTGCAAAGCCAGCGACAATTGAAGGCCCGAATATTCGTTCATACTCTAAGACACCAGATGCGGGCGTTCCGCCTTGCGGAGTGCTGTCAGTAAGGGTAATTATGTATGATTATTCCCGAGTGAAGCCACACAGGATCGACCATGGCAGACGATGATCCGAAGACCGACCGCCTCCGGGCGTCCGGCACCCTCAACCGGCATCCGGACAGCATCCGGGCCGACCGTTTCCGCGAGGATGACTTCTTCGACCCGCGCGATCTCCTGCAGGTGCGCTACGAGATGGTGCGCAGTGCCAAGACCGCGACGCTGGCCGAGGTCGCCGCCGAGTTCGGCGTCTCGGTGCCGACCTGTTTCCGGGTCCGGCGCCGTTTCCACGAGGGCGGCCTGCAGGCAATGGCATTCAGTTTGTCGTGGGGCGAGTGTCGCCTTTTGGGGTTGAATTGCAACGGATTGATTTGATTGCGTGATTTGGAGCCATTTCGGCGAGGGTGAGGGGGGTTGACTCTCGACCGGATTGATGGCAGAGTATGAGTGTGAAGGAGTCATCCGGAGCTTGCAGTGGACCCTCGCATCACGGCCTTGCAGTCGACGACGTTTCAGGGCAGGCGCTTGACGCGCAGACAGATTGCGGCTGTGCAGGAGACGGTTCTGTCGTTTCCGGGGCTGAGCCGGCGGGAGCTTGCGCACACGATCTGCGAGCAACTTCGCTGGCATACGGCGAAGGGGGACAATCGGATTCAGGCCGTGCTGCGAATGCTGGAGGAACTGGAGCGGCTGGGCGTTCTGTCGCTGCCGACGAAGGACTTGTCGCAGGCTCGGGGAGCACGCAAGCCGGTGGTCTGGGGCTCGCGGACGGATGCGCCGGCGGCGATCGAGGGGGATCTGGATGCTTTGCTGCCGATCCGGCTGCAGGTGGTGTCGGATGCGGAGGGGATCGAGGAATGGAATGAGTATGTTGCCCGCTACCACTACATGGGGTTCCGTCATCCGATTGGTCCGCATCTGCGTTACTTTCTTCTCGATCGTCATGGCCGCAAGCTGGGCTGCCTGCTTTTCTCGCATGGCTCACGGCAGCTGCAGTGCCGGGACGAGTGGATTGGCTGGCCGGAGGGCTACAGGAAACATCTGGACCGGGTGGTCGGGAACAACCGGTTCCTGCTGTTTCCGTGGGTTCGGGTTGGGAACCTGGCTTCCAAGGCATTGTCGATCGCGACCGGTCGCCTGGCGGACGACTGGGAGGAGCGCCACGGCTATCGCCCGGTTCTGGTGGAATCGTTTGTGGATACGAGTAAATTTCATGGTTCCTGCTACCGTGCTGCGAACTGGCTTGATCTCGGCGAGACCCGGGGCGGCAAGGGGAAGGCGCCGAAACGGGTCTATGTGTATCCGCTGGCCACGGACTTCCGGGAGGTTCTCCTGCATGGGCCGCAACGCAGCGCGCCGCGGCGCAGTCCTCGGCGGCCCCGGCTGGCTCCGGACGATCCCTTCGTGTTGCTCTGGCGGGATCTCATCGGGGCGCTGACGGCAGTGGCGGCCGAGCATGACAGGGTGTGGCAGGTGCGGCGGCGGGTTCTGCATACGCTGCTGGTGATGCTGTTCGTGTACCGGCTGGTGCTGTCCAGCGGCGAGCAGGGCTACGCGACCACGCTTGCCGAACTCTGGGAGCAGTGCCGCGCTCTCGGTGTCGCGCTTCCGCAGCCGGATCCGGTCGCCGCGTCGGCGATGTGCAGGGCGCGGGCCAAGGTCGATGAGAACGTGTTCCGGAGCGTGCATGCCGAGATCCTCAAGCGTGCCTCCTGCCCGCCCGCGTGGCGGGGACACCGCCTGTTCGCGATCGACGGCTCAAAGCTCAACCTGCCGCGGCCGCTGATCCGTTGCGGGTATCGCACGCCCTCGGACACGAGCCACTACCCGCAGGGCCTGCTCAGTTGCCTGGTTCAGCTTCCGGAGCGAATTCCGGTCGCGTTCGACCTTTGCGCCCACGGCAATGAACGAAGGGCCGCGCTCGACCTTCTGCCCGCCTTGTCGCCTGGGGACGTGGTGATCTACGATCGCGGATATTTCTCCTGGGAGTTGCTGGCCGTCCATCTCGAGCGGGACATGCATCCCGTCTTCCGGATCCAGAAGTCCGCCAGCCCGATCATGGATGCCTTCCTCGCCGGAAGCCGGACAGATGCCGTCGTCGAGGCAATGCCCGGCGAGAAGGTTCTCCGGAAGCTGCGCAAGAGACAGCCGCAAGCCCTCGCAGAACCGGTCCGGCTGCGCCTCGTCAAATACACTGCCGGCGGCTCAACCATCGGCCTCGCCACCACTCTCCTTGATTCGGAAACCCATCCGGCCAGCGAACTCGCCGATCTATACGGATCGCGCTGGGGCATCGAGGAGATGTACAAGATCTCCAAGTCCATCATGGAAATCGCGCCGTTCCATGCCAGGACCGAGCGCGGTGTCCGACAGGAACTCTTCGCCCACTTCAACCTCATGGCCATGACGCGCATCTTCACAAACCATGGCGATGCGATCCTCAACGCCCGCAAGCCATCCCCTTCCGCGACCGACCGCACCGCAAACTTCAAGAATTCCCTCGCCGCCGTCGCGCGAAACCTCGAAGCCCTGCTGCTGAAGCACGCCGCCACCGTCGCCGAGGCGATCCAGCAGGTCCTCGATTACGTCGCCACCGGGCGCCAGAAGCCGCGCCCGGGACGAAGCTACGAACGACGATCCCGCAAACCCCTCAACCGGTGGCACGGCAAGCCCAGGGAAGCCTCGAAAGCTTGAACCAAGGGACGCCGAAACGCAGCGCCAACATGCTGTCAGGACTGCGAATCCTTAAGTGAATGGCAAAAACTCCTTAAGTGAATGCCATTGCCCTGTGGGGGGGGGTGTCCGTTCCCCACAGGGGCCGTGGGGGTGAACTTCCTGTCGTACTCAATTGCGCCTGGGGGCGGCCTCTAGGCGGCGAATTCGAGGCGCGTAGCTCGCATGGCGCGGGTGGTTGCACGGCCCGATGGCCTCCCATGCGAGCTATGCGCAATTACGGAAGCTGGGTCAACGGGTTAACCGCCTAGAGTTCGTCCACGAGGGCTTTCCACCGCCGTTCCGGCGCCGTGAGCTTCCGGCGGTTCTGGTCCGCAGTGATGCGGATATGGCAATCTCTGCACAGCGTTCGGAGGTTGTCGGGGTGCCATATCGGACCCCCGTTTTGCAACGGGACCCGGTGGTGGCAGCCGGTCATGAGCTCGTAAAAGGTTCCTCGGTTCCCCGCGCGGGGACGGAGGATGATAAATTCGAAATTATCTGGCATTCCCGCCTCCTCGGTTCCCCGCGCGGGGACGGAGGCCCGCGCGGGGATGACGTCCTGGCCCCAGGTATTGGTGTTTGTGGGTGAAAATCCGGGATCCCGCGCCCGGTCCGCGCCAGCGCCGCCAGCGCCGGAGCCGATCCGGCGCGATCTGGCAAAAAACGCATGCCCAGGTTTTGGGTTTGGCAATAGTTAGCGTTCCCCCGCCCGCGCGGGGACGGAGGTGGCGACGCAATCGAGGACCTGCTGGATCGCAGCGTTCCCCCGCCCGCGCGGGGACGGAATCCAAGGAGAAGAGAAATGACCCTGCTAGGAGTCTGTCGGGTTTGACCTGAAATTGGCGTAAAGGGAAGCCTTCGCGCTGAGTCCGGCCGAGGCAACACGCGAGCGCGCCGGATCCCGGCTCAGGGTTGGGGGGATTTCCAGGGCGGTTCGGTTGCCGGGGTGGCTCTCTTACCCCCAAGGCCCGTTTTTGGCCCTGCGAGGGCACTGTTTCGGGCCGGGTGAGAGCATTTTTTCTCTTCTTGCTCAGCTTGCGAGAGCGTGCATCCGCTTCAGGTTCCATGCCACGCTGATCAGCGTCCATTCCCCACTTACCGCGCTCAGTCCCCGCAGATGGAAACGCCGGAATCCCATCACCTCCTTGATGATCCCGAATACCGTCTCGACGGTAACCTTGCGCCGAGAATAGATCGCCTTGCCCTCCGGCGTCTTCAGGCGGTGCTTCGCTCTCGCCGTTGGGTCCGCATCGACGGGAAGCTCCGGCGCCGGTGCCTGCCGGTTCGCCAGCGGCTGGTTGTGCGCGTCGCGGCCTGACGCGATGTACGGCGTCACCTCGGCCATCTCGCACTGCGCCACGTTGTCGGCGCTGAAATAGCCGGTATCGGCCAGGATTCCTTCCGGCTTGCCTATCACCGCTTCCACCGCCGCCAGTTGTTCCAGCGCCGGGGCAATCTGCTGCTTGTCATTGCAGGCATCCGTTACGTGGCCCGCCACGATCAGGTGGGAGCCATTGTCAACCGTCGCCTGGGCGTTGAACCCCTGCACAAAGCCTTCTGATGACGGCATGATCCGCGACTCCGGATCGGTGAAGTTCACCTGGTCCTTCGGATGCGGGCCCGGTTGCGGTTCTCGCGGTGGGCGACCTCCCGGCTTCCGGCCGGACGCCGCCTCCTTCGCCGCGCGGGCCGCCATCTTCTCCTCGTAGGCCGCCATCTCCGCCCGGTGCCGCTCCGCCGCCCGCTGCGCGATCTCTTCCTTCGCCGCCGTGATCGCATCAAGGCGATCGCGGCGCCGCTTCAACTCCTCCGGAATGTCCAGCCCGATGTCCGGCTCAGCTTCGTCCGCCTGCTCCGCCCGGGCCAGCAACGCTGCAACCTCTTCCTGCAACTGCTGTTCCAGCTTGTTCGCGTAGTCCCAGCTCATCGCCTTGTGCTTGCTGGCGTTCGCCTTGATCTTGGTACCGTCCAGACTCACATTCCCGAGTTGCAGCACACCCAGGGTCCGCGCCATCATCAGGATCTGTATGAACAGGCCTCCCAGGTGACCAATAAACCGCTTGCGAAAGGCTGCAATCGTGTCGTGATCCGGATGCAGGTTCGCCGCTACGAAGCGGAAGGCAACTGACTCATACGTCGCCCGCTCCAGCTTGCGGCTTGAGAAGACCCCGGTCGCATAGCCGTAGAACAGCAGCGAAAGCAGCATCGCAGGATGATAGGCTCGCTTGCCGCCGCGACTATAGTCAGAGGTCAACTCGCTCAGGTCGAGCTGCTCCACAATATCGACCACGAAACGCGCCAAATGACCTTCCGGCAGCCAGTCCTGCAGCGACGGCGGCAAGAGCCACGGCGTCTCACGATCCGTCCTACGGAAATCCCGCGACATCAGCAGACCTCTTCCACAATCTTCAGCTCTTGGAACACTATATATTGATAGTGCAGTGGCTGCCAGGGCAGGACTGGCCAAGAGACGACAACGCTCCGCCCGGCCGCTGGCTGCGGCAAAGCTGAGACACGGCCATGCCGGGGCCCCCCTGAGCAAATCCGACAGCCTCCTAGCAACGATCCGCCACCACAGCATCAAGCGGGCTCGCCACATCGAGTGCCCGGATGATCTGACCGCCGCCAAGCGCGTGGCGACCCGTGAATTCGGCAACGCCTTTGTCGACCACGTGATCGAGATTTACGACTCCGAGCGGTGGGGCAGCGACGGCACCATCGCCACGCGCCGCATCGGCGACGCCCGCTGGACCGACGCCCGGCGGGCCTGATCGCCTGTAAGGTTTCGCGTCTACGAGCCGCTTTTTTTAGGGCGGCGATTGCACCGCCACCCCTAGCGATTTGTCCCGCCACGAGGTGAGCGGCCGAGTAGGGGGAGTCGTTACCGAGCTCCCCCCCTCGCAGAGCCGGACGTGCGCGCACTAGCGCATCCGGTTCCTCTCCTGGCAGGTTCGCACTAGGCACAGGGCCAAGTGCCGCAGGCGGAAGTCCGAAGGATTTCACACCCGCACGGCTATCCGCGGCTGTTGCGTTGACTCGGTTATGGAACCCAGAGTTTCCCCAAGTGTCTCATCCGCGGTTCTGTCCAGGAGACACCCCCCTTCCCTCCAGCGGGTCCCGGTGGCCCCGGTTCCCCGCCCTCCTCGGTACTATGAGGGTGCTACGACTTCCCGCACCGCACGCCCTTCGGCTTATTGATTCGCCAGCCGGGTCCGTGGGCGCCTGCATCGGTTTCGTGTCCGCCAAAGCGATCCCGGCGGTAAGCAAGCCTCGCGCCGGGCCAGGAGTCTTGGTCATCCGGATCTCCATTTCCGGAACCTACCTCCACGGGCAAATGCGGGATCTCCCAGGTTGCCTGGCAACCCATCCCATGACTTCGCGCCGTTCCCGCGACCCCGGACGACCCGTGGCACCTCGCCGTGACGGTGCTTCCGGTGCTGCCCCCGGTAACACAACAGCGAGGGCGTCATCATTGGAACTTTCGGGGCTCAATGGAGCGGTTTTCATTATGAGTCCCCTTCTGAAGTGTTTGAAAACATTGGGAGTTGTGGAAGGTCTTGGTCCTGACACGGGCTGTTTCCGGCCCTGGCAGCGGCGGCGGCCACGGTTTCGTCCAGTAGATCGGCGGCTCGGATGCGCCAGGGAGCCTTTGGAGCGGCTTGTTGAGCCGGGAGAACCCCCTGTCGGATCAGTCGGCGGACTACGTGGTGGTTGACGCGGAGTTTGCTTGCAGCCTCTGCCAAGGTCAGGAGTTTCTCCTTTCCGGAAACGGTCCTGCGGGATGGAAGGCCGTGATCTCCGCGGTACCGCCTCACCCGCTCGGCGTTCCAGGTGTATCCATGGGCGGACGACATCCCCATGCGATTCAGCGATGCGGCGATATCGCAATCGGACCAGTGCCCCGCCATGCTGCGCATGACCTTGGCGGCTTGTTCAGAGGTGCGCACGCTATGGGCGCCGGATGCGGGTATTCGGACCCGTAGTTGAGAATGTTGTCCCCCTCGCCAATGAATGACCAGTACGACCTCACGGGCCGTGTTGTCGATATCTGCGATGATTTCGGTGACGAGGGTGCGCAAGAGTTGCTGGCGCGTGCGCATGGTGGTCGTTGGCGCATTCCAGGCGGCTTCGAGATCAACGGCAAGTCCGGTGAAGTCCGGCATGCTTGAGGTCGGCTCTGGCACGTGCCGGATGCGTGTTTCGCAGGCCACAACGCGCTGAAGCGCCTCTTCCCAGCGTTTCTCCAATTGCGCCGCAATGAGTCGATTGTCAGGGTCGCAGGCGGCATAGCGACGCTCTGCCAGTGAGGCCTCGTAGCGCACCTGCTTCAGTTCGAGGTCCACGATTTTCTGCTGTTTTGCTTGCGCTTCGCCGTACATCCGTTCGGCCTCCAGAGCCGCTTCGATCGCCATGGGTGCCGCCACGCGGATGGCCTCTGCGGCAAGGGCGGCATCGATGCGTTTCGCGGCGAACCGCAGACACGTCGGCAGCCCATGCACATGGCCCTGTCTGCACAGGTAGACAGCCCGCCCCGGGGCTCGGCCCGAATAGACCACCTGCAGGCGCCGTCCGCAACGGGCGCACGAGAGCAGCCCGGCGAGCAGTGCCCTGCCGCCTCGTCCAGACTTTGAGCCGCCGCTCTTGCCGTAGTTGTTGGCCGCGAGGCGGGCGAGGTTGCGCTCGTATTCGGCCCAGTCGATGTAGCCTTCATGGTGGTCCCGGATGATGACCTCCCACTGCTCGACAGGCTTGTCATGGCCGGAACTCTTGCGCAGACGCCCGTCAACGACGACCGTTCGCTGGCCGGTCTTGCCCCAGGCGTAAGCGCCTGCATAGAAGGGATTTTTCAGCGTGGTGTGGACGTTGCTGTAGCTGATCAGCCTCCATTGAGGAGCGAGGCCTCCGCCAAAGGGAGACGGAAAGCAGACTTCCTTCGCTCGGAGTGCCAGCGCAACCTGCCGTGCACTGCCCAAGTCGCGGAATCGGGAAAAGACCAGTCGGATGGTCTCCTGAATCCGGAGGTCGGGATCGAAGACGGGACCATCGGCTTCGCGATACCAGGCGTACCCGACCGGAACGTTGATACGGAGTTCACCGCGGCGCGCCTTGTCTTGCAGCGCCCCAAGCATCCGGGCACGGAGAATGCCACTCTCGAACTCGAAAATGCTACCCTTCATCCCCAAGAGGAGACGATCATTCGGAAGTCGGGGATTGTAGACACCATCCAGGTCGATCACGCGAGCATCGAACACACCGCACAACTCCAGGAGCTGATGCCAGTCACGGCCGTTGCGAGCGAGCCTGGAAGCATCGAAGCAGAACACGGCACCGACCTGTTGCGCACAAAGCTCGGCGCACAATCGCTCGAAGCCGGGCCGATCCATCTGGCCATTCGCCGTGACCCCCAGATCTTCGTCGATCACCTCCACATCCCGAAAGCCGCGGCTGTGGGCGGTCGCGACAAGTTCGTATTGCCGCCGCTGACTCTCCAGGTTGTTGAGGACCTGTCGGGGAGTGGACTGGCGGACGTAGACCACCGCCTTGCGGTTCAGGACCGAATCGGCAAGCACATCAGGCATCGTCATCGGGATCCTCGTCCCTCTTGAGGCCTGCCGCCTCCAGCAGCAGCCAGGCCAGTTGGTGGACGGCCTGATCGCGTTCGCTCCCGGTCAGGTTCTGCAGTTCGCCGTCGTCGAGAACCAGCGATAGCTGGGTCGTGCGTGGCAGTCGTGTCGGGTGCGGAGGGGCGGTCATCGACGTTCTCCCGGGAATCGCGCATGGTCTCCCGGCATTCTCTCCTCAAACCCAATCCGATCAAGAAGTGGTGGAGCTCGACCAGCGCCGACAGCGATGCCCGCGGCTCGCCGAGTTCCATTGGCGCGCAGGCAACCGCGTCCAGCATCCAGGCCGCGATCAGTGCGCCCTCACCGGGCGAACTCTCGACACGAACAAACTCGCCTGAGGCGTGCTGTTCACGCCTCAGTTCCTGGACCTCGCAGCCAAAAAGAGGATGCCACGGATAATGGACCCTCGCCGGTCGCCCGATATGGGCAGAATGGGAAGGGCTCCATAGCGGCGCTTTGTCATCTCCTGTCTACGCTTCACGACCCGCGTTGCCGTTGGCCATGCAAGACTCGGTTCCGGCTGGCGGGCTGCGCCTTTGCCGGGCGGGAGTCGAACCCGCTGGGTTGCGATGAAAGGTTTCAGTTCATCTCATCCTCCTTTCCAGACCTTCGCCTGGCGCTATGTGTCTCTTTTCAGGGCCAACGGAGTTGCACTTCTGCCACAGCCACCGGGAACTGCAGAACGTTGAAGGGACCGCACCGAGGTGCGGCTAGAATGCCGCAGAGGCTGTGCGGGTAATCCGGACAGGCGGGCTTGGGCGAGCCTGATAGCGTGCGCCCGGGCCATGGAAACGAGAGGAAAGAGGAAACGCAAATGCGCAAATATCTAGTTGGTGTCGCAGCCGCGGCTGCGGGCGTGGCGCTGGCCATGCCGGCGACCGCGCAGGACGACATGTCGGGCATCTCCATCAGCGGCTCCATGAACAACGACTTCGGGTTCGGCAGCTGGGTCGGCGGCGATCCGTCGGCCGACGACTTTCACATGGACATCGGTGCCACGTTGACATTCACCGGCACAGGAACCACGGACGGTGGTCTCACCGCTACGGCCGTAGTTAAGCTTGACGCCGACAACGGCAACATCGACGAGGCCTATCTGACCATCGCGGGCGGTTTTGGCTCCATTAACGTCGGCTCGGACGACAATGCGTCCAACATGCACGGGAACAAGGGCACGGGCGGCGGCTATGGCGGCCTCGGCTACTACGACACTGGCGGCTATACACCGGCGTCTATCGGCGGGCCCCCGAACGGCGGCGGTGATGCTCTCGGCATCCGGTACAGCACGCCCAGCATCGGCGGATTCCAGGCGGGCGTTTCGTTCCAGCCTGAAACCGGTCAGACGACAGCGACCAGCGCGAAGAACGACAGCAACATGATTGCGGTTGGCGCGAATTTTTCCGGTGATTTTGCCGGAACGAGCGTGACCGTTGGCGCAAATCACGTTTCTTATAAGGCCACCAAGAAAGTCGACGACGTGGTCACACTCACAGGCGAGACCCTGAAGGAATGGGGTCTCGGAACCTCCATCGGGATCGGAGACACCACCCTGAGCCTGCGGTATGACACAAAGCCCGACTCGGTTGCTAACGCCGTGATAGGCGCGAAGATGGGCGACGCGACGAGCCTCGGCGTTGGCATTGACCACACGATCGGAGCTCTGAAGTTCGGCATCGGCTACGGCACGACGACGCAAGAGAACGCGGCTCCCGATGATCAGAGCCACAAAATTTTCTCCTATACCAATTCAACGAAAGCAACGGACTTTGCTCTGCCGGTAGTTGCCTCGGCGTCCGTGGCAGCCGCCGACGCGGTGGACCGGAAGCATACGATGCTCGCTGTTGGCGCCAGCTATGATCTGGGCGGCGGCGTCGTGATCTCGGCGGGAATCAGCCAGGGCAAGGCGACGAACATGCTAGCGGGTGACGAGGTCGCCTTTTGTGTCGCAGACGCAGACGCCGTCGATGCCCCCGATACGGGTAAGGGCGAGTTGAAGGACGCTGATGGCGACGGAATAGTTGACCCCAACCCCGACTCCAAAAATAGGTGCCCGACTGACGGTTACGAATTGGCTACGTACACATCCCTCAAGGACCTTGACGACGTAGGCGTCGGCCTGCGGATCGCGTTCTCGTTCTGAGGAAGCACGTCAGTTCAGGCCTGTTCCGGCCGGAACTTTACGAGGGAGCTCAGCGGTGGAATTGATGCCAAGGCACTCTTGAAGTTTGTCTCGGAAGAGGCGTAGGGAAGGGCAATCCGGCGACGGATTGCCCTTTTCTCTTGCGCGATACCGGAGGTTGGCTTCCTGAGGGGGAGCGGAACCCGGCGAAGGAAGCGGGTCGGCGAACCCGGGGCGGGGCGCGGAGAAGATCGGTCGGGACGGGTACGTTGCGCCAGTAAGGGTATGAAGCAGATTTGTACGGAAATACCCGCCAGGGACTCCGGACTCCCGACCTGGCGGGGTCGATCCTGATCTCGTCGCAAAGAATGACGTCTTTCCACTGATTGGACTGATCCGGGCGATGAGTCCAGGGTCGAACGGGAAATCCGTTGCGACGGCGATACGCGAGATCTTGCGAGCCTGCCGGTAAACGATGCAGGCAAGGATCAGGGTCCGGCACGAGCACGCGTTCATCGGGTCATGGACGTCTGGAGTGCTGATGCGGCCGCGCCGGCTTTAGTACACGGCGCGGGCGAGAGCGAGAAGCTGCCCGACCTTGAGCAGGCCACGGCGCACTTGGCGCGAAGCGTCGGTTGGGATCTGTACTGCAGGAGGACCTCGGTCTTCAGAGCGCGGCCGGGTTTCTTGTTGGCAGCGTAGAACCGGCTTGAGGCCCGGAACCAGTTGAGCCGCTGCAACGCCGCGGACGCAGAGGCATGGCCGGCCGGGAACGCAGCACAGAACTCGCCGATGCGGTTCCACTGCCCGGCGATCGGGGAGAAATTCACCGAACGGCGTCCACGCCGCAGCACAGGTTCGAGGGCACCGTGATCCCGCGTCGGGTCGGCGCAATGGATGGGTTGTTTGCGGAAGCGTGTGAATTCCTGCGCCAGGCGTTTGCCTACCTGTGCTCCCGGCCCAAGCGAGAGACAGGCATGAGGCGTTCGTCCGAAACAGGCGATCCCGTTCCCCGTAGACTTTCCCCGGATCTGCAACGCAACGTAATGCGCGGCGCCGGCGTCGCCCCGGGGAAGGTCTGCGGGGACCACGCCTCCGGTGCGCCGGACGACAGGCCTGGGCTGGAGAACCGTCTGCGCGGCCACGGAGAAGGCGATGTGCCCGTTGTCCGGAAACGCCACCGGCTGGGGTGCAAGCGCACGCATGTCGCCCGGATCGTCGAGACGTTGTCCGACCGGGGCATCGGGCAGCATGTCTTGCCTGGTGGCCAATTACGGAAACATGGAGAGCGGGTTCCCAGCCTTAGGCGCAGGGTTTCACACTCTTTCGCAGGCGCAACAGACCCCGATCAGGCGCTGGCGTGAAGCAGACGGATCCGGAGCCTGCGGGCGAAGGCATCGGCCGCTTCGCAGCTGTCGAAACGCGCGGTAGCAACGGTGGGCCCGTGCGGTTCGGGGTGGTCGGCCGGACTGCCGTACCAGCGGACGGCAACGAAGATGCGTTCGAGAACGCCGTCGCCGCACGGCTGTTGTCCATGGAGGGCCTCCACGTAGTAGCCGGAGCCGCACCAGGGGATGGACGGGATGGCGGGATCCGCGGAGTCGGCTGCCGTCATGGTTGAGTGCTCCTGTCGGGATGGCAGAAGGTTCGGGAGACTGCTGGAGCCTGGCGGACGGGATGATACCGAAATCGATGGAGGGCCTCGATCGGTGACGGTGGGGTGGGAGGAAATTTCGCTAGTAGTTCAAGCCATCGAAGAGGACGCCCGACAGCTCGAGATCGATCTGGCGCTTATGCCGCGATGCCTGGTGTGCCGGACAGACATCGTGCACCTGCGAGTAGGCGTCGGGACCTGCGGCGACGCAAGAAGAAACGTGCTCTCGCGGCTGTTGCACAGCCGGCACCGCCCGGTAACCTGAGTCGAGGAGGATCTTGATGGCGCAATCCGCCGCGCACAAGCACGAGTCGACCGGTCGGGCCACCTACCAGGACGTGCTCGACGCGCCGGCGCACCAGATCGCCGAGATCATCGACGGCACTCTCTACACCCATCCCCGGCCGGCAATGCCGCACGCGCTCGCGAGCTCGAATCTCGGCGACGAGCTAGTCAGTCCCTTCGGCAAAGGCCGCGGCGGTCCCGGCGGGTGGTGGATCATCGACGAGCCCGAGCTGCACCTCGGCGAGGAGATCGTGGTCCCCGACCTTGCAGGATGGCGCCGTGAGCACATGCCGGAGTATCCCGACACCGCCTACGTGACCCTCGCTCCGGATTGGGTCTGCGAGGTGCTCTCGCCCACGACCCGCAAGGTCGACCTGCACGAGAAGCGACCTCTCTATGCCCGCGAAGGCGTCGCGCACCTGTGGCTCGTCGAGCCCGCGGACCGCACCCTTGAGGCATTCGAGCTCCATGACGGGCAGTGGCTGCTGATTGGAAGCGCGAAGGATGACGATCCGGTGAGCATCCGTCCGTTCGATGCTATCACTTTCAGCCTGGGCGATCTCTGGCCCTGATGGGGTGCGTACTCAGACGCTGGATCCGGTCGAATTCGGCTTTGGAGCCCATAACCGTGCGAAGAATTCCCGTGCCGCAAGGCCTGCGGCGGTGGTGTAGACCGCGGTTGCGGTGATGCTGGCGTGGCCGAGGGCGGCCGTGAGCACTGGTAAACGAGTAGCACTGTATCACTTGCCGCTTCGTAGGCCTGGCAGAGGAACGGTATGGGGTCCGGTGTCGCTGGCAAGAGCAGTGCAGTCAGTTGGATGGGTGGCGCTCGGGGAAATGAACATGGGTCTGATGTGCGTGCGACCGAGCCCCAACCACGGGTGGCGTGCGATTGCACGAGGAGAACGAAATGGAAACAATGAATTGGAGTTGGCTGTATTGCAGACATGCGCAGATCGTTACTGCAAATACTTATTAGCGCGAGCTATTCCGCATTTGGAATGATCTTAGTAGATACGGAAAAAATTGGAGTGGTGGTAACTTCGATCGTTTGTTCAAACAAGAGCAGTGGTGCGGGGCGAGGCATCGCGGGTGGCAGGTGGCGTGCGGAAGGGCGCCGGAGGCGTCTGCGGTGTCGTTGCTGGCGCGAGCGGTCGGTCGAGTCGGTAAGCCGACAGATGAGACGGTGTCATGGCCGTTTGGCCGAGTCATGGAACTGTCGAGCGCGTAGCAGAAACTGTTTCTTGGAGTTGCGGAGAACGCTGAGGCGCTGTTGGGGCGTGTAGACGCGAGCAATGACTTGGGGTTGGCGTTACGGCGAGAGGGCAGGACGTAGTCGCGGATGGGCTGGCGGTTGGTATGGGGATGTGTGGCAGGGCCGGTGGTGTTAGCCCTGCCGGTGCGGGGAAAAGGATCAGGCAGCCTTCTTGAGGGAGACTTCTTGCGGGTTCTGTTGTTTCATGCCGAAGAACTCGGAGCGACGAATTCCGGCTAGCCCCTTGGCGTAGATTGCTTTCCTGACAGCCATGGAGATCGGGGCGATTTGCCGTTGTTGCACGTTCATGTGGTTGCTCCCCGGTGTGGTTTCTGGGCTTCTGTTTTGGATAGGTGGGAAATCAGGCGACTTCTTGCGCGACGAGTTTGGGATTTGCGATCAGTTTGATGTAGGCAACGGCATATCGCGGTGGCGTTGACCGGGCCTGTTCCCGGTCGCGCAGTCTGGCGATCGGAAAGCGGAAACGTCTTGCGAATTCTTTCTGGGAGAGGTCCAGGTCTGTGCGCGTCGTTCGGATCAGGCGGGCCTTGAGGCCGCGATCGAGTGCTACGTCGGATACGTAGAAGTATTCGGGATTGCGTGGATCGGCGCCAGGCACGATGTGCGGACCAACTCTATGCGGCATGGCGGGAGATTGCGGGAATCCCGTGGGTGGACAAGTGTCACCCGGGGCGTTCGGAGCTTTCGGTTGAGGCAGCGAAGAGGGCTTCGGTGGTCTCAAGCAGGGTTTGGAAGAGCGGCTCGTGGGTGGCCAGGTCGCTGAAGGGAAGGCCGGCGGTAATGCGGGCGGGGCCCACGGAGGCGGCGAGCCCGGTGGCCATGGAGCTGTAGTACCAGTGCTGGGGAGGCCTGCCGGCGTTGAAGAGATCCCAGGCGCGGTCGCCGAGGTAGGCGACTTCGCCGGAGAGCGAGCGTACGTTGTGCAGCTTGTCGGCCGCGATGACGCGTAGGGCAGAGAGACTCCTGTCGGAAAGGGACTCGAGCGTCTGGATCTTGCGGGCCCGCCAGGGCAGGGACTTGTCGGGTTCGGACGCTTCCTGGACGAACTGGACGACGATCGGGCCAGCGGGCTCAGGAAGATGGCGGAGAAGATCTTCGGCGGTCCATTCGGTGTCCTCGATGACGTCGTGGAGCAGCCCGGCCGCGATGACGTTGGCGTGTTGACCGTGCTGGATCAGGATCGCGGCAACACCCAAAGAATGCTCGATGAAGGGCGTGTGGCCGTTCTTGCGAAGCTGTCCGGAGTGCGCGTGAACGGCGATGTGGAACGCGGTTTCGACGACGGAGATGCCGTCGGCAGGCCTGTAGCCGGTCTTGTGAGCAGTCATGGAGGGGTTCCCTCGCGGTAAGGTGCAGTGGGTGGGACGCTGCTGTGGGACAGCGTCGGGAGGACTTCAGGATGTGGATTGTGCTGTGGCGCGAAAAGGCGATAGGCAGGGACCATAAGTTCGCCGGGGCCGGGTGAGGTCGTATCGCGGGCGCTCGGCGAACCTATGGGATTGCTGATAGGCCGGACGGGAAGTGATTGGACTGCGAGGGGTTGAAGGGCTGAGTCGTTAACCCTTCCATGTCTTGTATTGTTCGGTAGAGATCCCTGCAGTTTTCAGGTTTGAAAGAATGACCGTTCGTGTCAGTTGCTTTGCTTCAGGGATCACGAGTGGTCGAGGAGTTCCTTGTTTGACCATCATGATGTGGGATCCATTTTGTCGAGCGACAACGTATGCGTGTTCTGTCATGAAGCGGATCAGATCATCTGAGCTACATAGCCTGAGACGTGGCATTTGCTATCCAGAAAGGAACGACGTGAGGTACGTCCCGGACATCGTCAGTTGGTTGTTCTTCGGCGGGTTGACGTGTGAAGCCGCTTTCCTGAAGAACTTGCGGGAGCGTGCCGTGCTCTGCGCAGTGTTCGAGAAAGAGTCCGACAGCTTCAACGATGTTCTCGATAGCTTTTTCCTCGGTATCGCCTTGACTGACCAACCCAAATGCAGAGCAGGTCGACGTGAATGCGCCATCTTCCTCTGCTACTTTCAGTAGTGTGTTGAGTTCCAATTTCATTCTTGCGTATGTCATGTGGGACTCTCTTTCGTGTGTTCTAGGAATTTTGGCAGCTTTGCAGGGACGTCGCAAGGTCGGCCGGTATTACAGGGGAAGGGTGTCTTTCCCCATAAATACGGCCAATCCTTTTTGGAAAACGAGTCATGGGTGCACGAGTGATCGGTTCAGGCGGAACGTCGATCTTGCTCGACATGGGCTTCGGTGGCCTGAGGTGACGAGGTTGCGTCGTTCGTCATTCGTCAGGACTAGCCGTTGGGCTGCAATTCATATTCGATCCTCCGGGTGATCGGGATTGTTGCGCTCCCGTTAGCGTCATTGTGCACAATTGCACAGTACCGCGTCAATGTGGCTGACAGGTGGCACCATTCGTGTCGGTGACGGGGTTTTCATGGGGCGGGGTCCTTGCGGATGGAGATTCGGCTGCGGCACGGGATTTCCGTAAGGTTGGAGCGGAGAAGTTCTTCGCGGGATCTGAATTGCTCGTCGTGCGCGGGAGACCATGGGCGGAAGGTGTACCTGCTGTCGCGTTCGATGATGCTGACGCGGGTGCGAATGAACACGCCCTTGGATTTGTAGACGGATGGGTGGAGTTCCTTGCTGTAGATCAGGGTGAGGTCGTCGGTTTCCTGCATGATGCGGTCCCAGTGGAGCATGCCCGGCTTGGCCGATTCGCTGCACGGTGTGCGTGGAACCGGGGAACAGGTGTTGCAGGAGAATGTGGAGAACGGGTTCGATCTCGTTGATGTGCCAGGTAGCAGATGGTTCGATGGCATGGGCGGTGGCGGAGAGGATGCCAAGTCCGGTCGAGCGATTCCGAGCCCCGCGTTGAAGTCGAGCGGGTCCTTGTCCTGCACCTGCCAACCCGCCGCCCGTATGCGATCGTCGATTCGGTCGCGCGTGACTTTTTCGGGGGTCTGATTGACGTCATGCGGCATGCGATCGCTCACACGATCGCGCTGTCACGGACATGCGGAATCGGATTGGCGATCGCAACTGCGACCAGTCGCCGGGACCGGACCAAATCGAGCACTCGGCGACGACCTTGGTCGGGAGCGATGTTCACTACGGCCCCGTGGTCCACGGATCGACGGTCTCGCGGCCGCCGCGAGGAAGGTGTCCGGCACGAGATCGTCAAGCGCCTCGCCGCGTCGGCGCTTGTCCCCCATGAGCCGCCGCCAAGCGCGGGCGTCCGCGATGTTCCACTCGGCGATATGGGCCTCAAACAGTTCGTCGACAAGATCCTGGAACCATTCGGCGAGGCCGCTCCGGCGCCAGCCGGGTCCGAGAGGGTGCACGTTCCCTATGGAGTAATTCGGATTGAGTAGCGGCAAGGAGTTATGCATTTCGGTCGGGCTCGTCAAGCTCTGATTTGGACCCCGTATGATTGGGTTTGCTTGATTGGAGTGTATTTTGGCGGATTCCCGGTCGGGAAGGAGGAGAGTGCCCACCACAAGATGTGGTATATGGTTGGAGAACTAAACCAGCAACCAGGAGCACTCCTATGGAAGTATTGCAGTTTCCCGCGCGGCAGTCCAGCGCGTCCCCGGCGAAGGAGGGGTGGGTTCGCGGCGAGTTGTCCGGTGTCATGACGCTGGCCTTTGAGGCGATTGCGGATTCGATTCTGTCGCAGCCGCTGGAAGGCGGCGCGGAAGCCTGTGAGGGCCGGATCTCGGCGGCGCTTGCACAGGCGGGCTGCGGCGCGTTGCGGGTTGCGTTGGAGGCTGGCGACGCGGAAGCGGAGCAGCTGGTGCGTGGCGGCGAGGTATATCACCGTGGCGGAAGGCAACGGACGACGATGCTGAGTTCCTTCGGAGAAGTGGCGTATGAACGTCAGCGCTACCGGCGCCGCGGGCAGGATTCGATTGCACCTGCGGACGATCGCTTCGAGATCCTGTTCGGCTATTGGTCGCCGCTTGCTGCGCGGCGGGCCGGGCTGGTCCTGTCGATGGCGCCGGCGGGCCATTGCGAGGCGTTGTTCCGGGAGTTTGGCGGAATGCATCCGTCGGCAACGGCGCTGGGCAATCTGTCGAAGGGTTTGGGCCCGGTCCTGGAAGTGGTCGAGGAGGATGCGCTGGAAACGATCCGCGGACAGGAGGCCGTCCCGGTGGAAGCCCGGGCCCTGTCGATCTCGATTGACGGCGTGCATGTCGGGATGCGGAAGGAGAAGGTCGTGCGAGGGCAAGGGGTTGCATCGGTTCCGGCGGGTTTCCGGGAAGCCTCGTCGGGTACGGTGTCCCTGTTCGATGGGGACGGGGAGCGCCTGCGTACCGCGTATCACGGCCGCATGCCGGAAGCCGGCAAGGCCACGCTGAAGAGGGACGTGCTGGCGGAGGCGCAGCACTGGATGAACCTGCGACCGGACCTGGAGGTTGTCTTCATCGCCGACGGCGCGGCAGACAATTGGACTTGGTGCGAGGAAGTGTTTGCAGGCGCAACGCAGATTTTCGACTATTGGCATGCTGCACAGCATCTCCAGGACGCCTTGAAAAGCGCCTATGGCGAGGGCTCGCCACAGGCGCAGCGCCACTTCGAGAGGCTTCGCGAAGTCCTGAAGGAAGAGCAGAAGGGAATCGACAAGGTGCTCCGTTCGCTGCAGCGGCTGGCCCGCAAGCACCCGCAGCGAGGCACGATCCCCCGCGTCCTGCGGTTCTTTCGCAAGCAGCGGCACCGCATGCGATACGCCGAGTTCCAGCAACGCGGGCTCCCTATCGGGAGCGGCATCGTCGAGGCCGCAAACCGGGTGCTCATCACTCAGCGCCTCAAGTGCTCCGGCATGCGCTGGTCCGAGAACGGTACCGGACAGGCAATCCTGAGCCTGCGCGCCCTGTGGAAATCCGACCGCTATGGCGCTGCATGGAACCAGATCATGCGCGCCATGAAACCTGAAGCTTGCCAGTTCCGATCTCACGAACGGCGCAACATGTTGAATCTCGTGAACTGAGCGGATTTACTCCATAGGGAATTTTCACCCGTCCGAGACGGCCGATGCCATCGAGTATATCCCGGACCGTGATGGACACGAGGCCAAGGCACTCCTCGAGGATGGGATCCAGCAGGGCAGCGACGGGCGGCTCGGGCCGCGGTCGCATCATTTCGGAGACGACAGTTGTGCGTATCAGCCACGCGAGCGGAGTGACCGAAAACTCCGCTCAGTGGCGTCGCGGGCACCTTGTAGCTATCTCTCAGGAAAAACATTTGTGAAGATGTCAAACACGACCTGCGAGCCTACGGCGTACACGAAACATCGGTTTCTTCTCCCGTCTTCCTTCTCGCATCCATCAAGCGCCGTCTGCTTGGCGGCTTCCTCAGATGACCCTCTCACAGAATACCAATATGTTCCGTTTCGCGTGATCACCAGGGCCTTGTGGTCGCGGGCTCGCTCATAGTCCTTCTTCAGTCTGTTGCGTGCACTAGTGCTTACGAACGGCACCTCGTACGCATTGAAGGTTTCCGGATAGCGTATATTGATCGGAGATTCCCGGAATTCGACCACCCGCCCGGCTACTACGACCAACCCGCAGGGTTCCAGTGCTGAATGCTCGCACTTTTCCAGGGCGATGCGGGAAACCTCATCTGTAGAAAGTCTCGAATGACAATACGCGCCCAGCCGATCGTTCCTCGAAATTGCTAACGTGTACGACGATTGGCAGTCTTGGCCAAGACTCTCGTAATCATTCTCAACCAATTGCTTACTCTGCTCGGAAAGATCAGACGTCCGGACATCGCTCTCTTTTCGAGAGCCGGTTGTGGGTTGAATTATCGTTTGAATTGATAGAGTTATGATTGAATTTTGGGGTTGACAGAGCGGTGGGAGTCTGGCATAATAATATGAACCCGATATTCGGTATCCGAGGATCTCATGAACACACTTCCGATGGCGCCCGCGAACGCCACTCCGATCGGCACTACGTGCTTTTCGTACCACGTTGATGGCGAACGGGTGGTGTATTTCACAAACCTGCAGCCGTTTGACTCGCACGACGTTTCGAGCATCCGGTCGTGGCGGCTTCGGATCGCGCGGTTCGCGGAGCACGGGATCCGTCGGGAGGATCTGGAGACGGCGTTCGGCGTTGGTCGTTCCACGGTGCAGCGGGCGGTGAACCGGTACCGGAGCAAGGGGGAGGAAGGGTTTCATGAGCCGCGCCGCGGGCGCGGTGCGAGCGCAATTGATGCCGACATGGCGCGGGAAGCGGACCGTCTTTTGAGTACGGGTCTGAGCGGCTCGGCGGTTGCGCGACGGCTTGGGATCCCGGTGCGGACGCTGAACGACAACCGTCGGCGGGGGGTTGTCGGGGGTGGGATGCCGGCCCGGGCGGCAAAGGCTGATCCGGTTCCGGACGCACCTGCGGAGCGGGAGGCGCCGCAGGAAGCACCGGAGCGGGACGCGCTGGAGCCGTCGATTGACCGAAGCGCACGGGACGCCCGCGACCGGGCAGCGCCGCTGGGCCGTGGAGCTCGGGACACGACGGGACGAATGCTGGCTGCGACGGGGCATCTGAGCGAGATCCGGCCGCAGTTTGCGGAACCGCTGTCGGTGGTCGCCGGCGGGGGGGTGCTGGCCGGGCTCCCGATGCTGCTGAAGGAGGGGCTTCTGAACCACGCGCGGGAGTTCCTGTCGCTGCCCAAGGGGTATTACGGGTTGACCACCGTTCTGCTCTTCCTGGCGTTCCTCATCCTGGCCCGGGTGCGCAATCCGGAGGCGCTCCGGCACCAGGTGCCCGGGGAATGGGGCGCGATCCTGGGCCTGGACCGCTGCCCGGAGGTGAAGACGCTGCGGCGCAAGATCAAGGCGCTGGGGCAGGATGTGCAGCAAGTGCGGAACTGGCAATCCTCCCTGGCGGCGGGATGGCTTGAGGAGGATCCGGAGGTCGGCGCCACGCTGTGCGTGGACGGGCATGTGAAGATCTATTCCGGTCGTAAGGGGAAATTCAGACGTCCGGACATCGCTCTCTTTTCGAGAGCTGCTTGTGGGTTGAATTATCGTTTGAATTGATAGAGTTATGATTGGATTTTGGGGTTGACAGAGCGGCGGGTATCTGGCATAATAATATGAACCCATTATTCGGTGCCCGAGGATCTCATGAACACGCTTCCGATGCGACCCGCCGAGGCGGTCCAGATTGGCAACTCCTGCTTTTCCTTCGTGAGGCGGGACGGCCGAGTGGAGTATTTCTCCAATCTTGAGCCGTTTGATTTTCACGCTGACGATCAGCGCGAAGCGAAGTTGCTTCGGATCGCGAAGTTCGCGGAGAGCGGTGTCCCTCGCTCGGACCTGGTGGAGGCGCTCGGCGTGAGCCGCTCGACGGTACAGCGGGCGGTGAACCAACTCCGGAGGGACGGCGAGGCGAGCTTCTTTGCGCCGCGCCGCGGGCGCGGTCCGAGCGTAATCGATGCCGACATGGCGCGGGAAGCGGACCGTCTTTTGACCTCGGGTCTGAGCGGCTCGGCGGTTGCGCGACGGCTGGGGATTCCGGTGCGGACGCTGAACGACAATCGCCGGCGAGGCGTTGTCGGGGGTGGGATGCCGGCCGGGACGGCGAAGGCTGAACCGGATCCGGAAGCACCTGCGGAGCGGGAGGCGCCGCAGGAAGCACCGGAGCGGGACGCGCTGGAGCCGCCGATTGAGCGAAGCGCACGGGACGCCCGCGACCGGGCAGCGCCGATGGGCCGTGGGGCTCGGGACACGACGGGACGAATGCTGGCCGCGACGGGGCATCTGAGCGAGATCCGGCCGCAGTTTGCGGAACCGCTGTCGGCGGTTGCCGGCGGGGGGGTGCTGGCCGGGCTCCCGATGCTGCTGAAGGAGGGGCTTCTGAACCACGCGCGGGAGTTCCTGTCGCTGCCCAAGGGGTATTACGGGTTGACCACCGTTCTGCTCTTCCTGGCGTTCCTCGTCTTGGCCCGGGTGCGCAATCCGGAGGCGCTCCGGCACCAGGTGCCCGGGGAATGGGGCGCGATCCTGGGCCTGGACCGCTGCCCGGAGGTGAAGACGCTGCGGCGCAAGATCAAGGCGCTGGGGCAGGATGTGCAGCAAGTGCGGAACTGGCAATCCTCCCTGGCGGCGGGATGGCTTGAGGAGGACCCGGAGGTCGGCGCCACGCTGTGCGTGGACGGGCATGTGAAGATCTATTCCGGTCGCAAGGGGAAATTGCCAAAGCACTTCGTGGCGCGACAGAAACTATGCCTGCCCGCGTCCACGAGCTATTGGATCAACGCGCTTGGCGGCAAGCCCTTCCTGTGCCTGAACAAGGCGCTGGATCCGACCATGACCCACGCGCTGGAGGCGGACATCCTGCCTGCGCTGGAGAAGCTGGGCATGCTGGGCCCGGAGGCGCCGGATCTCACCGCCCCGGATGCCGGCGAGCCCGCCCTGACGCTGGTCTTCGACCGGGAAGGCTGGAGCCCGGCACTGTTCAAGCGCCTCGCCCGGCGCGGCGTTGCGGTGATCACCTGGCACAAGGGCTTCAAGGGGGAGGACTGGCCGGAGGCGGAGTTCCGCAGTGTCGCGGTACCGATCCATGGACCGGGCACGACCCGCAGCGCCACCGTCCGCCTCGCCGAGAAGCGCGTGCAACTGAAAAAGGGGCCCGAGGTCCGCCAGATCCGCCGCCTGCTGGAAAGCGGCCGCCAGGTCCCGCTCATTACCACCCACTCCCGCATGCCCGTGGAGCAGATCGCCGGCGCCCTGTTCTCCCGCTGGTCGCAGGAGAACTTCTTCAAATATATGCGCGAGGAGTTCAATCTCGACGCCCTCGTGGTCCGCGGCCTGGAGCCGCAGGATCCCGAAGCCCGCGTCGTCAACCCGCTCTGGCGCGCAATCGACCGAAATGTCAGCCGCTTCCGGCAACGCCTCGGCACCCTGCGCAACAGGATCGCCGATCTGGCCAAGGGAGCCCAGTCTCACCAGACCGCCGAAGCCGCCCGACGTCTCCAGGCCCGGATCGACGCTCTCGACGCCGAGCGTGAGGCGCTCAAGCAGAAGCGCAGCGACACGCAGCGCCACATCACCGTCGCCGAGCTCGACGACCACCAGGCCCTGGATGCGCTTCCCGAAGGCGAGAAGCTCCTCCTCGACGTCATCCGCATGATCGCCTACCGCGCCGAAACCCGCATGATGCCTGTCGTCGCACAGGCACAGGGCAAGACACAGCGACCCCGCAGGCACCTGCGCGCGATCTTCCAATCCGACGCCGACATCATCCCGGAGCCCTCCAACGGCATCCTCCGCATTCGCATCCTCGGCACCGCCAGCGACGCTGGCGACAACGCCACTGCAGGCCTCCTCCAGGAACTCAACCTGACCCGGACGATCTTCCCAGGCACCAACCTCCGGATGATCTACGAACTGCCCGGGAATACGGCCGATCCGGACCCTTCGGGTTCAAATAGGTGAGCTCGATTCACTCCCGAGGTCCGGACATCTGAAGATAGGGAGTGCCGCTCATGTCCAGCGCATTCGCACCTGACACAACCGCCAGGCAAACCAGCAGGCTCACAAACCTCCGACAAGTCACCATGTCGCCACCTTGATACTGTTATTGTGCTGCCGAAAACCTTTGCGGTAGATACCAGTAGTATGACTTCTCCGACTGTCGGAATTCCTGCCGCGCCAGGATGAACGTCACGTCTCCTTCGCCCGAGTGAAGAGTTTTGAAATCGACCAAAGGCATCTTACTCAGGATATCCGTTGCGGTGCGACAAGTTCTCCGCCCGACATTCTGGTTTTAATCACTCCAGCCTCTCTCTCCCCCCGCCAGGCCAGCACTTGTCATACACGAGGTCCAAAGTCTCTAGAATTACTTGCTTGTATGCATCGACGCGAGTGGAACTACCCACCGTCATGATTCCCACTCCAAGAAGCGGCAATCCAGATGTATAGAGTACTCCGCCGACTATGACAAGATAAAGTCCCTTGATAGTCTCGACGCCGGCTTCGGTCGATAGTATTTCATCAAACTCACTCTTCAATGAGCTGACATCGCACCCATCGGCGAACGCCGTCGCGGAGGGGTACGTGGCGCCAATTGCTGCGGTGCCGAAGATGACGAAGCCCGTGCGCGCCAAGACGGTTCGGCGGCTCTCCGAATTGGAGGTGGATAGGATACAGTCTCCTCCACTAGGTGTCATACCCTGCTTCCTCCAGTATGTTCTCCAGCGTTGAAGGTTCGGCACCCACCACCCATTTGCCGTTTGTGAACAGCGAAGGAGTCTTCGTTACCTTTTCCTTCTCGGACAAATAGATGTTCAGAAGAGCCGTAGACGCGTGTGCGGCTTTCGGATCGAACTCCGGATCCACTGGTATGCCTCCTCTCCGAATAAGCGCGGCCAAATGGTTCCTGGTAGGATCGTAACCCTTTTCCGAGAAAAACCCCAACGCGACCAAACTCATCGGTCCGTAATACATCGGGTCCAGTGACAGCAGAAGCTCTGATAGAGCCATTTCTTTTCGGGTTCGACTCAGGTGATGAAAGACGATCAGTACGTCATTCCGTATCCGGGCACTCTCGACTAGCCTGCCCAAAGCGCGGTTGTACAGCAGCCGGGTATAATTGCAATGTATTGACCATGCAATCTCGATGCGGAACCGAGCGTCCGGGTTTCCCAGGTAGAACTGAGGCGCGTACCGCAGGTCTACCGGAGCTGGCTCTCCGGACCCTTCTTCGAATATGACAGAAGTCTGCGATTCGGCATGGCTCTGCCCGGGCAGAAGTACCGTGGCTGCAGCCGCAAAACCAAGGGCCGAGCGCCTTGTATAGACGCGACTACCCGATCCGCATCTTACGATTGACGGATCGCTATGCTCGCTAGAGGCTGTCGACAATGCACCTTCCGTTCCCGACAGGATCTTTAGTGGTCGTACAGTTAGCTGCAAGCTCGGGAATTGTCAACTTCGCATTCTCTATGGACGGGCGGGAACTTTGGCGCTTCCATAGGCCGCCCGAGAGCCGGCACGGGTGTTCTGACAGTTCGGACGTCCCCGCGTTAGTGCCGTGATGCGCTCGCAATCGCATGCATCGTTTTCCGCGCGGATTGCGGTGTTTCGCCCAGCGGCAAGGGCCGACAAAATGTGGCCAGCCTCTTGATTGCCACAATGCGAAGGACAGCCGTTGCGGAGAGCGCTCGGGCTTTTTGCGGCCCGCCAGGGCCAGGACATGGCAGCCTGCTGAGTCGCTGTGACACACGGTGCAACCACACCGAGGGAAGCGAGGATCCATGGAACCGGGACTAGACGTGGTTCTAGTGGTGATCGTGCTGGCCCAGTCGCTCTCCGCTAGGGGGCGTGGATTGATTGCGGGGCGTCAACGGCCCATCAGGTCTTGCAGGCAGGCGTTTATCTCGTCGATTCCACCCGGACCCTTCTTGGTTGGAGAGAGAATGATGGTGCGCTCGGCGCCGCGGTTTCGGAGCCATAGTCCTTCTACGTGGCGCAGGCTCCAGTTCGTCGTGTATGCGACTTCGCCGTCGTGGTCGGCGTGCAGGGGTGCGATTTGCGGAACCTCGCCGTTTCGGATGGTGTTTGCGACGCGATGGATTTCCGAGGCGGCAGCCTGGCGCTTCAGCTTCGAAAGGCGAAGTGCTGGTAGGCCGGCCTGCGTGAGCGGGTAGAACACCAGTCCGGCGCCGACAGACGGGAGTTGCGCTTCGTTGCCAACCCACAACATCGGCGCTGATGCCGGTAGAACGTCCACCAGGCGGAAGGCCGTCAGGAGGTCAACCATGGATGCCTCGTTAATCGGGAGCGTTGAGATAGCGTGAAGGCGTGTGCCTTTTTCTGCTTTTCGGAAACGGCATCTGAGTTCTTCACAAGCGCTATGCACACGTGTCACGTGGGGCGGACGAGTATTCGAGTAGGAGTTGTTAGCAATCTACCGCGATGAAATTGCTGAGGTGTAGGGATGGACCGGGTTGCCGCTGAGAGAGTTGGTGACACAACCTGCAAGCAGGAGCGATGCAGGTGGGACGACCAGGTAGATTGTCAGTTCTTTGATGGTCAGGAAATGTCCGGAAATTGGGGCTGAGATTTGCGCGAGTGAGCTAGTCCGTGGCCTATCGAAGGATGTAGGTCAGTGATTGCTGTCAATTGATGCGCTGATCTCGTGCTGCCGTTGCAGGATTGCCCCGCCGACCAGTCGGCGGGAGTGGACGTCGAATATGACGACGATTTCGTCGTGATTGGCACCATGAATGCGCCCGGAGACGTAGGGTGTGAACGGCGAGAGATATGGTTTGGTCAGCTTGTCCCCGTCGAGTTCGAGGTTCGGAAATTTGATTCCGTTGAAGGTTTGCCCTCGGGATTTGAACATGCCGGAGAATTCGGAAACCGTCATTGAGATCCGGCCGGTGTCGGGATCGTGCGTGAGAACGGCATCTGCCATGCCGGTTTCGTTGTCCAGGGAACGGAATGTTGCCGTTCCGGCCCATGTGCCGTGCGGGAGGGGGGTGTTGGCCGGAGCAGGGTCTTGGCCTTGGCCTCCGCCGAATGCGATCATGTAGACCGACGAGGGGTATATTCCGAAGGATGTGATTTTGCCGCGAGCAAGCCAGCGGAATGGGAAGGCACGCAAATCTGTGCGGGTAGAAGCGTCGTCGCGGTAGAAGGCGATGTTGTTTCGTTTAGTGATGCGGGAAGAGGGGATCTGAGCGCCGCCAAACGGGAGGCTGAAAGACGGGTGAAAGCCGTTTCCGCGTGCTGATACAGGTAACCTGCATTCCATTGCTTCGCAGATGGGCGGCGTTCGAAAGACTTGGGGAGACGGAGAATCGTCATAGGTATTGTAACTAAAGAACGCAGATCCCACGACAGTGGTGTAGGAGGCGGCAATTGCGGCGGGCGAAGGTCTGGCAGGTTGCTGCGCGGTGTTGACGCAGGCGGTCAGGAAGAACACGCACAGGAAGAAGAGACAAAGACTTTTCATGGTAGTGGCTTTCTCTTGGATGCACGACAGTGTTGGGCATGCATGGATTAGGGCAGCCGGCGGCAGGTGTGTGCTGGGAGTTTAACTGTGTTTGGCTGTCACTGAAGCACTCGTGTTGTTGAAATGACGGGTGAACAGCCGGGGATCAAGATTGTGGAATGGACGTCAAATGTGTGAAGTCGGGATATATGAAGGCCGAAGAGAGCGGGATAGTGAGGGGTGCCGCTGGCTCACGGGGATGAGGGGAAGGTCTCGTTGTTGTGGGGGGTGCCGAGCGAGCAGTCCGAGATATCAGTATTGGCGGAATCAGGAGAGCGGGTGGTTCAGCGGTCTTCTGGGGGAACGATGGTTTCCGTACAGTTGAGGAGAGGATGTGGTTGTTTGGTAGAGCGACACAGGGAAATGCAATGGTTTTGGGTGTCTTGGATCAGGAGGGCTCCGCATCCGAACAGCAATCGCATGCGGAGCAGGTTGGGTGGAAGTGGCTCGGTGATCGGTGCTTTCGCTGGGTTGCCCGGTCCGGTGGATCAGCGTTCCCAGGGGGGTGTTTCCTCGCGGTCTCCGTCAAGTGTTACGGTGGAACTGTCGTGATCGTTTCCGCCGTCGTCAATGGACGAGTCTGCGTTGAAAGAATCCAGGTAATCCTGCAGGGCGTGGTCGCCTTCTTCTTCGGCTCTGATAGCATCTGCAGAATTGCCCATGAGTTCGGTTGGTGTACCGTTGTGGAAGCTGTTGCGGGAGCTGACCAGTTGGCCGTCCCGGTAGGTCCTGTAGACAACGGCAGTGGCTCCGGTGAAAGCATCGTACACGATGTCTCTTTCCGTGCGCCAATTCACTTCGTCAACTTGTTCGTTGCCTTGCTGATCCTGTTGCCCGGTGGGTTCATGGACCCGAATGTTAATCGGCGGTGGCAATGAACTGCTGCAGGAAAAGTGGACGATGCTGGAAGTCTGGGTGCTGCCGTCGGCGTGGGTGTAGGAGCGGCTCGACCTTGACATCGTGAGCACTTCGTTGGAAGCGCAGGTAGGCGGTGGGCTTGGTATTCTCAGGACCGTGTCGATGGGTGAGACTACCTGGCTGGCGGGTGCCGTGCTGGCGGGAAAGAGGTTGACAGGATTGGACGCGGGGTCGCCAGTCACGTTTTGCAGATGGCCGGTTGACGGATACAGACACAGGGCCGCGGCAGCGATGACGGAAGCGAAGAACGCGTTGCGTTGGTAGGGTAGTTGTTTTCTCATGACGGGCCTCTACTGGCTTTTCACTGGGGGGATGTTCAGTTGAACGTCGTTGATAGAGTTTGTCAACGAGGGATCTTGTAAAAGAATAGGTTGGTAATGTTATTTCGAACGGTTGGGTGCGCTGATTAGGGTCTGGACGGCTTATGGGCGTAAGAAACGGAGCTTGACCGCACGCATGTGTCGTATGCGGTGTGCGGTGCGCGGGAGGATCGCGACCGGGCTGCGGCGGGGAATCGTGTGCTGGTGCTGCTGGCAGGGCTTTGTCTTGCGGGCGGTGGCGCGAAGAGTGGGGGCGTCCGGCCCCCGGGTGGTGTTTCTGGCGTTGCGGTCCGTGGGGACTCGATGCTCGTCGATGGTGTGCCGGAAAACCTTGGGCAGCGGCTGTTGGGTCTTGCTCTTGCGAGGTGGGGCGAACACGCCCGGGGCTTGCCAAAGGTGCAGGCAGGAAATCTCAGCTCATGGGTAAATGCCGTCTTACTTGATGGGTAAACCGACATTCATGTTTATGTTATCACGAGCGGTGTACTGGATCAGTTCGGGAGACCTGCGGCGTGCAGGAATGCGTCTATGCGTCGGGTCGCGTCACGGGTGAACATGTCCTTGAGGGTGTCGTGGTGCTGTTCGGTGGCATAGGGGTGGAAAACGAAGGTGGTCGCCAGGTAGTGTTGCAGGAAGGCGGCCTTGTGGAAGGGCATGCCGGCGTTGACGACGGCGCAGGCGGGTTCGCGGACCGGCCATGTATGGATCGTGGCATACGGAATGTCGAAGAGCCGTTTGTCGCGGTTTCGGAGGGTTATTTCGACCTGAATGCTGTCGACGGCGGTAATCAGTCCTGGCTTGCTGGCAAGCGGCGTGTCTGTGAACGTGTCGCTGCAGGTGTCGAGGATGGCGCCGTCTTTGCTGAGCAAACAGCGGTGAAGTACGATCCTGTCCAGCTGGTCGTAGGTGGGGCAGCCCGTGAGCGGGGGCATGGGGCGGAAGATCCGAAAGTCGTGCTGCGTTGCGGCAAGCGCAAGTTCATGCTGGCTGAAGTAGCAGCCGTTGTCGGTTTCGAGGACGTAGGAACCGAGGGGAGCTGGTTCGTGTTTGTCACGGCCGACGGGTTCCTTCAGGAAGCGGGTTGCTTTCGGCGGCGGGGTCCACTGTACCAGTTTGGGCCTTGACAGCGGGGCGCCTTGGAGACGGATGCGTTCCCTGGCGTGGCGGAATTCCTTCCGGACGATGGCGCAGGCGGTTTCCAGTGTGGAGATCATGTGTGACTGGGTTAGGGCCCGTCCACGAACTATCGAATCGGATATTGTCGAATTCTTGATTGAGCGTCTCGCGGCTTCCTGGTGGGCGCGACTCTTTGCAAGGATGACATTCGGAGCCCGTCCGATCGGCTTGCGGGGTGACCACTGCGCTTGCATGTGCGACGGTTGCGTTTCTTCGAAATCGGCAATCGAAGGGCCGGCCGGGTGCGGTATTGGGCGCTGTCGGCAAGGGACGGAAGAATGGCCGAACCGGTACAATGCCACCCTTCTCTTTGTGTGGATGCACGTGGAAGTTTGAGCGGTCTTGGCGCAGGCCTCCGGTCCGACCGCTTCGCCCGGGTGTTCCAAGACCGCCGCGGGCTCCTGGCGCTTGCGCGGATGACGGAATGATCCCGGCCAGTTTGGTGCTGATCACGGAGTGATCGGGTGGATGGTTTGAAGGGGGATACCGCAGTATGGGTATGTCCTCTATATATAGTGAATGGACAACCCGGATGGTATCAAATATAGATACGAGGCTCTGGCTCCGTATCTTGACGAGCGGGGCCGGCGGTTGCTGGCGGCGGCCGAGGCGGGAAGCTTTGGGCGCGGCGGGATCAGGCTTGTCTCCGCGATCACGGGGGTGGCGTGTTCGACCATTGGCCGGGGACTGCGGGAACTCAGCGGGGAGACGGCGCCGAGCGAGCTCGGCCGAGTTCGCCGTCCCGGTGGCGGGCGCAAGCCGGAGACGGAGAAGCAACCGGAACTGCTGAGCGCTCTTGAGGCGCTGGTGGAACCCACGGCACGGGGCGATCCCGAACGTCCGTTGCGCTGGACCTCGAAGAGCTGCCGCCGCCTTTCGAACGCATTGAAGGAGCAGGGTTTTTCGGTTTCCCGCACGCTGGTGGGGAAGCTTCTCGTGCAGCTCGGCTACACGCTTCAGGGAAATGCGAAGACACGGGAGGGCACGGATCCTCCCGATCGCGACGGCCAGTTCGAATACATCAACGATCAGGTCGCGGACTTCCTCGCCGGCCGGCAGCCGGTGATCTCAGTGGACACCAAGAAGAAGGAACTGGTAGGAGACTTCAGGAACGGCGGCCGTGAGTGGCGGCCAAAGGGCCGGCCCGAGGAGGTCAATGTTCATGATTTTCCCGACAAGAAGCTCGGCAAGGCGGCGCCTTACGGGGTCTATGACGTGGCTCACAATATCGGTTGGGTGAATGTCGGCATCAGCCACGACACGGCTGCTTTCGCCGTGGAGAGTATCCGGCGTTGGTGGCTGCGTTTGGGACAGGAACTCTATCCCGGGGCCTCACGCCTGTTGATCACAGCCGACTGTGGCGGCTCCAACGGAGCTCGGGTTCGGCTCTGGAAGGTTGAACTGCAGGAACTCGCCCGCGAACTGGGGCTCGAGATCACGGTTTGCCATCTGCCGCCCGGAACCAGCAAATGGAACCGCATTGAACACCGCTTGTTCTCGTTCATCAGCCAGAACTGGCGCGGCAAGCCGCTGCGAACCCTCGCAACCATCGTCAGTCTGATCGGCGCCACCACGACCAGCACCGGCCTCAAAGTCTATTGCGACGTGGACGACAACGACTATCCCAAGGGCGTGGCGATCAAGGATGCCCAAATGGAGGACCTCGACATCCGGCGCGCAGAGTTCCATGGCGAGTGGAATTATACCTTCTTGCCGACTCCTCAATGCCAAGCGGTTATTTCTTGACGAACCCTTACGTAACTGTTGCAGGACCAGCGGTAGATCTTGCGTTTTCGCTCGCTGATGGAGCTTGGCGCATAGGGTCGCGGCAGTGCGTTGCAGATGCAGGCGAGCGCGTGGTTGTAGCCGCGGATTTCGGCGGTTGTCCGGGCGGGTCGGCCGGGCGTCGGGTGTTCGGGTTGTCTGTACGCGTAGTCGAGCGAGTCGAGGATCATGTCCCGGATGTGCTGGCGGCCCTTGCGGATGTAGCCGTGGCGGGTCATGGCTAGAGCGTCTCGCAGGTATTCCAGGGCCTGGAGCCGGTGTTTGAGGTGGGCTGCTTTCATGGTGTTTCCTTTGAATGAGCGTTTCAGCCCGTTGGTTGAGCATGGTGGCGGGTTTGCGCAATTGCCTGGTCGAGAAGCGCGTTCGGATCGCTGCAGCCGGTTTCTTCCTGGATCTCGCGGGAGCGTTTGAGGATGGGGCCGAAGGGTGGGCCCGGCTTCATGCCGCGGGCGACGAGGTGCCGGCCGAGCACGGCAGGATGCAGCGTCGCGGTGTCGGGGGCGTGGGTTTGCATTCGGTCGAGGAAGGTGTCTGCTTCGCGGAACGATCCGGCGAGGGCGTTGTACGTCGTGCGGCCGAGATGGTCGGCCAGGGCGAGCCTCGCGAGCAGGGCAGGTGATGTTCCGGCGTCGTGGAGCTTGCGGGCCAGGCGGCGGTAGGCCGGAGGGCGGGCGTTCCGGGCAACGTAGGTTGCGGGTGCGAGGTGGTGGAGCACGAGGGCGGAGACGGCGCGGATCATGGGCCGGGGGACGCTCAGGCGGGCGAGGAAGCGCCTGGTGGGGCCGACGCCGGCGTTGGCATGGTTTGGGGAGCGGATGCGGGCGTCGGGCGAAATGATTGTTGTTTCGGGCTTGCCGAGCTCGTGGCAGAGGGCGGAGAGAACAAGGATCCTGTTGTCGGTCGGGGTTCCGGAGGGCGACCGGAGGCGGGCGGCCTTGTCGACGGTCAGGCATGTATGCGTCCAGACGTCGCCTTCCGGGTGCCAGACGGGGTCCTGGGGCGTATTGCGCAGCGTGTCAAGCTCGGGGAACCAGCGCAGTACGTGGGTGATCGCGAGGATGCTCAGGCCGATGGAAGGCCGCGGTGCCTGCAGGAGCTTGTGGAATTCGGGTCCGACACGTTCCGGTGGAAGCGCGGATAGGTCGAGGGCGGCGCAGAGGTCGAGAAGTTCCCGGTCGGGTTTCATGTTGAGGCGTGCGGCGAGCTGGGGCACGCGCAGGGCGCGGAGTGGATCGTCCGTGAAAGTGGCGGGATCGATGGCGCGGAGGACGCGGTGCTTGAGGTCCGAAAGGCCGCGATGTGCGTCGAGAATTTCGGCGGTCAGCGGGTCGAGGGCGGTGGCCTAGATGGTGAGGTCTCGCCGGCGGGAGGCTTCGGAGAAGGGCAGGAAGGGATCTGGGTTTGCGGCAAAATCGGTATGGCCCGTTCCGGAATTTGCAGTACCGTGGTTCGACGGGGGAGATGTTCTGCCGTTCGATGTATTCTTCGTCGCTCATTGCACTATGGATGTGACTTGCGTCAGGTGGTCTGTGCAGAGTATGTCCGGCAGTCTCACTTGAGACTCGCTCGGCAAGTTCGGGCTGATGCGTCAAGCGGGCCGGCAAGCAGACGGTTCAACGTGGCCCTTCGGCTGTACGTCGGGCCTGGGTGGCAGGGAGGCGGGGAGATGGCAACCTTTCATGCAATCAGGACAGCGAGGCTCACGGATCGCCAGATTCTTGACCTGATCTATTCACTCGTCGCTAACGCGGGTGTCACATCCGGGACGATCCGGCTGGGCGATGGACTGGATATTGATATAACCGCCGGCGAGAGAAGCGAGAAACCGATAGCGGACCTTGACGGCGATCGTCACGCGATACAAGCGGTGTATTTATTCCATTCCTCGCATTTACGCATCGAGTTATATCGCGGGATATGCGGTGATGTGCAAAAACCTGGCGGAAAACGACAAGCGTCGCAGTACTTCGACGAGGTGTTCTTGACAACGGACGGTAAACTTGGCGTGGACGCCGTCCAGAAATGGATCGCATGCATTGACGCGATCGAACAGGCGGTCCCGAAGAGCTATCCTCTGCAGGAGTCTGAAAACGGGACGGACGTGATCGACGTTCTGCGAGCGGAAGTGGGCCTGCTGTCTGGACAATACCAGAGAATGCTGACCGGACTGGCCGAAGAACGGACGCAATTTCGCGAACGGTTCGAGGCCGAGCGCGCTGCCGCGAGAGAGGAATACACCACGAAGAAACGAGAACTCGAGAATGCCGCTGCAGGCCTACGGGAAGAGTTCAATGAGCACAAGGCCCAGGAGGACGCCGATCTGATACGCAGGCAAGAGGAGTTGGAGCAGCGAGAGCAAGACCTCGACAACCGGCAACACATGCATGCTCGCCGTGACTTGCGGGAGAAAATTTCCGAAGATTTCAGGTCGCGAATTGGCAATCCTGTCGTTTCGGGATCGGCGTCTAGAATGCGGTGGCTGGTGTTCTTGTTGACGTTGATGTCCGGTCTCGGGATCGGTTTCTTCGGCATCCAGAATTTCGCGGAGATGGTCGCGGCCGGTGGTGATCAGGGGGCCGGCGATTGGCTGACTGTCAGCTACGCTGCTCGAAGCATTGTGTTGACGGTGGTGGCTGTGGGATTCATCGCATATGCCATTAATTGGCTCCGCACGGTCTACCTTGACGATGTCCGCGCCCAACGGCGGTACGAGAAGTACGGCCATGACATCGACCGGGCTAGCTTCGTCGTCGAGACGATCATGGAGGTGGGTGACAAAGAGAATATGCAGGTGCCGGACGCGTGGATCGACGGGGTGTGCCGGAACCTGTTTCACGAAAGCGCCGACCGAAACTCCGACGAGTCTCCGTCTAGCGCATTGGCTGCGCTGTTCGAATCCATAGCCGGCGCCAAGTTTGGACCGAGCGGTACAGAACTTACAATGGAACGCCGCGACGCTCGAGGGCTTGCGAAGAAAGTTGCTCGCGGATGATCGGGGGAGAAAGATGCTTGAACAGGTGTCATTATCTGATTTGAGGACTTTCCGTTCGGTGCCTTTGATGAGGGGTGTTCAGGGCCCGAAGACTGGGCGCTTGAGCAATGGTACGAACTGGCGTCCAGTGGAGGGTTGCAGATCTGGTAGGTGACGAAGTTGAAGGAGGCCAGCGGGTTGGCCGGAAAGTGCTTGGGGATGGTGGTGGCATGGTGGTTAGACAGGGCTTGCCTGTGGACGCCGTTGTAGGGCGGGTGGACGCTGCGGACTTGGCCGCGGATGTTGGTTTCTGGGGCGGGATGGGCTGCCGGATGGGCAAAGTGCATTGCGATGATGTGGTCGACGGTTCGGAGCGTCATCCTGGATAGTGGCTGCCGTGATGGCGGATGTAGAAAGACGGTGTGAGAAACAGGGTGAGAGGAGAGGCCGGCTGCGGGCGGGATAGCGGCAGCGGGCATGTGCCCGGATAGTGTGTGGGGAGTTGGTTGGTTGAAGGTGGGCGTCAGCCGGCGTTGAACGAATCTCAGAGGTTTTTCGCGGGCTTTACGCCGGAAGCAGAGATGCCTTTCTTCATTGCGTTGTCGGCGGTGATGCGGAGTGTATTGACGTGATCGAGGAAGGTTTCGTAGTTCGTGGACAGGGTATGCGCAGAACTGGCGCCGCCGAGTTGAGAAATGGCCTCGCGGACAGAATCCAGGACGGCGTTTACTTCGGTGTGGTCAATTTCACGACCAGGAAACCAGGTCCTGATGAAGCCCAAGCGCTACTGCGGCAGGTTGCTGGCGTGGATGCCGGCGGCCGGGCTACGGCGACGGATGGAAGCGCAGGATGAACAGGAGTCTGCGGAACGGCTCGCTCGGGATGTTCCGCAAGGGGCTGGAAGAGATCGCGGCTCGGAAAGGCGGCTCGGCGGTAGCGGGCGTGAACGCGGCGTACACGTCGCGGCAGCCGGGAGACGGAATTGGACGGCACACATGTGTAGTGCCGGGCCTGCTGTGCGCGGGAGGATCGCGACTGGGTCGCGGCGGGGAATTTGGTGTTAGTGCTGCTCGCGGGGCTTTGCGTTGCGGGCGGTGCGGCAAAGAGTGGGGGCGTCCCGTCCCCGGGTAGTGTTGCCGGCGTTGCGGACCGTGGGGACTCGATCCTCGCCGCCAGCGTGCTGGCGTCTGCGCCGCCGGAAAACCTTGGGCAGCGGATGTTGGGTCAGGGCCTTGCGAGGTGGGGCGAACACGCCCCGGGTCTGCCAAGGGTGCGTGCTGGAAATCTCATTCTATGGGTAAACCGACATGTTCCGTTGAACAGCATCGATAGCATTTGTCAAAGAGGCGGCTTGCAGGAGCAGCGGTTGTTGGTGTTCGTTCGAAGGGGTGGGTTCGACAACTAGGGGGAGGACGGTTTTCAGGCCTCAAAATAGGGGTGGACGGCTGGAGTTATCGTTGGGTACGAGGTGCATGGTGGCCGTTCTGGCGGGATCGTGTAGGTAATAGCGGCCGTGCGGAGGCCGCAAGGCGCGGGCGCTTGGACAGGTTGTGTCAGGAGACGGTTGAATGAACGGGAGGTCGGATAGTGAGCAGCGCAGTACTATTCGTTTGGAGAGAATATGATTTCTTCGTAATCGTCGCGGGACATGGGGCAATCGACAAGGTTGCGGAATTGGACGCGGCTGAGGTGGCATTGCCGGGCCATGGCCCCCAGGAGGGGTGCGCCAAGCGTCTTGTAGGAAGAGCCACGGCTGACTTGCGTGTCCACTTGGGTGCTGCGGCCTTGTTTGTCGTAGTAGACGAGTTGGATGTGCTTCTTGCCGTTCAGGCGTCGGAAACCCTTGCGCTGCAAAGCTTGCAGCATTTTCGTACGGGAAACAGGCATGACAAATCAGGATATGACAGCGTAGTCGGTGAGAAGGCGGGCTTTCAGGGTGCGGGCCTTGGGCGTGAGATTGGAATCGTCTTCGAGCGCGTACTGCTGCCACAGGAACGGAATGAGATCCTCGATGGCGTCCTGCATTTCCTGGGGAGTGATAGCTGCCAGCGGAATGTCCAGGCCAGGTACTTCGGCGATATAGGAGTCGCGGGATTCGGTGATTTCGGCGAGCAGGACGAGTGATGTGTGCCGGCGCAGAGTCTGCCCGTTCGGCAGGGCAAATTGCTGGATTTCAATCCTGAAGGAGCTGGTTGTGGGGGAGCAGGTTGCGGGCGGAGCGAGGTAGCGGATGTTGCGTTCTGTTCCGAGGTGGACGGCCTTCGCGCGGGGGATTCTACGAGAGGTCATAGAGTTACCCGTCAGAAAAGAGAGTTTTATGTGTTGGAATTGGCGGCATTTGCTCGGGAGGATAGGGCAGGGTGGTTGGCAAGGCAATCGGGGAATCGGCGGTCAGGAATGTGGGTCGGTGCGATGAACATGTTCTGGAGGGATGTCGAAACCTTGATGGGCGAAGTGCGCGGGGTCATCAAGATCATACAGGAGAGACTGCCGGCGAAACCGGACAGCTGATTTGCCGGCCGGCTCGGCGTTGAGCCAGGCGCGTTCGCGAAACAGCGATCAGGAAACCGGTTCAAGGGTGATTCCGGGTACGGGCGTTTCGTCGGCTCGTTCAATGAGATCGTTGGCAGAGCACGGGGTGCCGTCGGCGAGGACGAGACGGACGCTTCCATGCTGGTCGCAGACCAGGGCGGGAATCTTGAGGATGGCATAGGGCTCCCACTCGCGGGCGGTGGTCAGTGCGGCGGTGACACCGGAAGGTTCGATGAGTTCGGGATCGAAAACGTGCAGGGTCCCGTTTTCGTTGCTGGATCGCCTGGAGACGTATCGGTAGATGACGTGCGTGGCGGGCCGAAGGGCGTTTTCGGAGTGGGGCTGCGCAAGTTCGGTTTCGTCCTGGTTCGGGGATCGGTCCGAATTCATCGGAATGATCTTTTCTGACATGGTGTTGGTTGTCTCCTGTGAGCGGAAGCCGGAAGGTGCCGGTTAGCTGGCTTGTTTCCTGGTTTTGGGATTGGTGTAGAACCTGGTCTGGGTCTTGACCAGACGGGCTTCAAGGAAGGCGTTGAGGTCGGAACCCACGTAGTAGATGCCGGAACCGAAGCGGGTGAATTTCGGGCCTGTTCCGGTGTATCTCCAGCGTGCGAAAGTGCTGGCTGGGGCGATGGCACGCAGGGCTTCGTGGTAGGGCCTGTAGAGTCGTTCGGGTTCGAACGGAAGCGGCGGTACGAAGTCGTCTGGTGCTGGCGGAAGCAGGCAGTGGTTCAGTTGCCAGCCGCGGTAGAGAATTCGCCGGCCGACGTCTATGTAGGGCGGGCCGATACCGTGGTGGCGCCAGTGGGCCATGGTACTGGGCGCGGCGATGGCGAGCAACGCGGGATCGTTGGTTCGGTACAGCCGATGAGGGACAAAGGGTTCAGGCGGGTGGTCTGCATGCATGGAACGGTTGCCTTTCTCTCTGTTGGAGTGTTGGTTTGCTCACGAAGTCGGCCAGTGATCGCGGGATGGTGCAGAGGTCGGCGACGGTGTCGCGAGGGCACCATCGGAGGGACATCTGCAGATGCCTGAACATGGTGTGGCGGCGGAAGTTCACGATCAGGCGGCGGATTGCCTCGGCTTGCCAGGCGGAGCGTGCACGGAGAGCCGACATGGGTGCGGAACGGGGTTTGTCGGACGATGCTTGTTGCAGGCAGGCGGGAATACGGGCATGAAGAAGGGCATCCCGGGATAGGTCCTGGATGCGGTTGACGAGTCCGGACGAGGGGCCCGGGAAGGCGTGGGCCGGATGCGGAGGATGTGATTTCATGGGCACAGTCCCGGGCACGTTAGGGGTGAGGTGCGTAGAGGTCGCGGGCGCAGACGGAGTATAGAGACATGGCGGTGAGAAGGTGCCGTCTTGGTCCTTGTTGCGGACGTGGAGAGAGCGGGAGGACGCGATGGGTCGCTTGGGCGGAAGGGGCTGGGGTGCAAGCCGGGGATGGTTCGCCGTTGCGGTAGTTTCGATGACGGTGTGGGGTACGGTGAGCGCGCAGGCGGAACAGTATGACTTCTCTCCCTTTCATGCGTTCTGGGGAACGGAGGGCGTTGTATTGTCGGGGGATCTGCACAGGATTTGGCTGTCGGTGGTTGCTACGGAGTTCAGGGTCAAAATGCCGCGAGTGGAGCGGGTTCTGGAGGAGTCGGAGGATCACGTCGTGGCGCTTGGAGCGGAGTGCAGGGCGCAAGCGGAGGCAGAGGCAAATCTGTTCCCCGGTAGTGGAGTGAGAGGAGAGTTATTCCTGGAACGGCATCCGGACGCGGAGGATGCGGCCACGCTGTTCAGTTCACCGGCGCGTCACCTGTGGTTGGAGTTGACGGGTGGGGAGTATTGGCGAGACAGGGTGAAGCTGGTGCTGAACGGCACCTTGATGGAAGGTGTGTTCCTGGAACCGCGGACGGATTACTCGGCACCCGGAGCGAGTGGCGGGATACCCCTGGATGGAACCGTGGCGCTCGAGGTCCTGTTGGAAAGCAAGGAAGAGGTACTGGCAGAGCTGATGGGCGAGGACATGGCGGTGAGAGCCAGGTTCCCGGTTCCGGGGAGCGTGCTGGAAGCGGCGGCAGCGATGGTCGAAAGCTGTCCGGTAGGGGTTGAAACGGAAGGAAAGTGAAGAGCGTTTTTGCCGGCCTTCCGGTGGGCATGATGTGCCGAATTCACGCGATGCGGGATTGCGGGATTGCGGGATTGCCCGTCACATTGGAGGGGTACAAACTAACATTGGAGGGGTACCGAGGTCACATTGGAGGGGTACAAACTAACATTGGAGGGGTACAAACTAACATTGGAGGGGTACAGCGTGTTGTAACTCCTTGTGGTTGCAGGCTGTCCCAAAAGCGTCACAGTAACAGAGTCATAGAGTAACAGTCACAGACGGTGACGTGGTAGTGGTGTGGGGTGGAGTCCAGCAGGGCAAGGCTGTACAGGGCAATGCGGTGCAGGGCAGTGCAGCGCGGGGACAGACCGGGGGCAGAGCGGTGCCGCGGCTACCGAAAGCAGTGGGAGATCAGGGTCCCGGGTGGCAGGGTCAGGCAGGGCAGGGCCGCGGCATGCGCGTGGGCGCGCGACGGATCGAAACGGAGGACGGCATGGTGGCTGGCAGGTTGCACCTGTTGCGCCGGAGGCCGGCGACGACCGACGGCAAGAGAATGGACTTCCGGCAGTTCCGCGAGCAGTGCGCGGGGTGGGAAGCGGAGTCCGGCATGCGCTTCGGCAACTGGACGCGGCGGCGGCCGCGGCGGGTCGGGGAGCTGGCGGGCGGTTCGGTGTATTTCGTCGAGAATCGGGAGATCCGGTTCCGGATGGAGCTGGAGGGCGTGGTGCGGGTCAGGGAGATGTTTCCGGCTGCCGGCGAACGGTTCCTGGACTGGTGGGCGCTGTGCTGCCGGCCTCGGATGATCCGGGTGGTGCAGCGGGAGGTGGGGTGGCTCCGGGGGTGGCGCTACCTCGAGGGCGCGGACGCGCCGGCGGACGACCAGGATGGCTGGCAGGAGGACGGGATGGGCGTGGCGCTGGAAGCGTTCGGTCTGTCCGCGGGCGAGCCGGGTTGAGCGGTGATCGGGGTTGCGGGTTCGGCCCTGGAAGGGAGGCGGTTGATTGCGGGATCGGGTATCCTGTGCGGGCTGCTTGTGGCAGCGTTCGGCGGGAGGATCAGGGATGCGCATGACGCGGGAACAGGAGGAGCAGATCGAGAGGCAGCAGGAATCGCGTCAGTTGACCGGTCGGGTGATGTCTCTGGGGCTCGAGGTTCGTTTGTTCGAGCCGGTTCCGGTTCTCGATCACGGGTTCGTGCGTGTCGTGGATTACATGGGCGACGATGCGGCGGTGGTTCAGGCGGCGCGGGTTTCCTACGGCAGGGGCACGCGGAAGGCGCGGGATGACGAGAACCTGATCCGCTACCTGATGCGGAAGCGCCATTCATCGCCGTTCGAGATGTGCGAGATCAAGCTGCATGTGAAGCTGCCGGTGTTCGTCGCCCGGCAGTGGATCCGGCACCGCACGGCGAACGTCAACGAGTATTCGGCCCGGTATTCCATCCTGGAGGACGAGTTCTACCTGCCGCGTCCGGAGGACGTAGCGGCGCAATCCAGCCGCAACGCGCAGGGACGGGGGGACTTGGTGCCCCGGCAGCAGGCGGACCATGCGATCGCGCGGATCGAGGAGGGCGCGCGGCGGGCGTACGCGGATTACGCGGCGCTCCTGAACGAGCGCGGGGGCGAGACCGTGGACGGGGAGCGGGTTGGCGTTGCCCGGGAACTGGCGCGGGTCGTGTTGCCGCTTGGCGTGTACACGCAGTGGTACTGGAAGATCGACCTGCACAACCTGCTGCATTTCCTGGCGTTGCGGAGCGATCCGCACGCGCAGTACGAGGTGCGGATGTATGCGGAAGCGATCGGGTCGCTGGTGGCAGCCTGGGTTCCCATGGTCTGGCGGGCGTTCTGCGACTACAGGCTCGAGGCGCGGACCCATTCCGGACCGGCGGTTGGCGTGCTGCGGTCGCTGCTGCGGGGCGAGAGGGTGGAAATGGCGAAGTCCGGGATGGGCAGGACGGAGTGGCTGGAATTCTGCGAGGTGTTCCCGGAGGCGTCAGCCGGAGGCAATTCCTGATCGCTTGCGGTGTGGGCCGAATTCGGACGGAAGCGGGTTCGCGGCAGAGCGGCGGCGGCGTTGCTCAGTCGGGGTCGGGCTCTGTCGAAACGTCCCGGTCCCAGCGCGGCACCGGGCGGTTGTCTTTCGAGAGTGAGTAGAGGTCGACTGCCCAGTGCAGGGCGCGGATCAGGTTCCGGAACTCGCTGTCCGGCAGCCAGCCGGGCGATTTCTGGCAGAGATGGATGACCCACTGGAGGGCGCTGCCGGCGTTCAGGATCTTCTCAAGGTCGATTTCGTAGTAGTCATTGTAGCGAAGTACGAGGGTGCGCTCGTCGAAGTGCCAGCCGCCGAAGGGAGGCTCGTTCGGGTGGGATGGGTCCGGCAGGGCGGCAGACGCGGACACGGAGGTCGGGGCTGGCGGATCGGACTTGCTCATGGTCGGGCCTTTCGGACGGCTGCTGCGGAGGGGTGCGTGGTTCGCGTGCCAGCATCGGGGAGATTTGACTACGCCGCGGGAAATTTGCCGTAGTTGTGCTGAAGTCTAGCGAGAATCGAACGGAGAGGCCGTTTTTGGGCGATTCCGGGCCGTTCGGGGCATCGCCCGGTAGTTCGCGCCTCGGGAGCCGGAGGCGCTTGTAGCGGCGTTTTGAGCGGTTCTGCGGCAAACCGGCGGATTGCTTCACGAGATAGCGGGCGGAATCACGCACAGGGGCCGCTTCCGGGCGATTTCAGGCTGTTTCGGGCATTGTGCGGGGAACGGGCTCCCGGGAAGCGCAAGGCGCGTGTACGGGCGTTCCTGTGGCTCTGTGGCGCCTACATGCGGGCAGGTCGCGAGACGCTGGCCTGCAGGCCTTCGTGGATCTGGGTGAGGGGCTGCAGCGGCGGGGCCATCGGGTCGGCCATGTCCAGCGAACTGTAGGGCGCGGCGCGGTCGGCGTCGGTGGGTGCCGGCGGGGGGACGTGGACGATGTCGAGTTTCGATGCCGGGGGCGGCGTGGCAATGGCATTCGGATAGGTGTAACGGTCTTGGGGCGATTTGTCCCGTTGCCGGCAACCTGTTGATATGAATGGCGTATCGGTGTGCGATTATTTTTGTTCCGCAGAGGTGTTGACAAGCGCCCGTCGATTCGTATGCTGTCCTTGAACAGCTGCAGGAATTGCCCATGGATCCGCGAATCACCGACCTGAAGTCGACCACGTTTTCCGGTCGCCGCCTGACCCGGCGGCAGATTGCGGACATCCAGAAGACCGTGGTGCTATTTCCCAACCACAGCCGCAACGAGCTCGCGAAGACCCTCTGCGAGCATCTCAACTGGGTTTCGGCGAAGGGCGACTACAGGGTCGGGGCATGCATGAAGCTTCTGGAGACGCTGGAGCGGCATGGCATCCTGACGCTGCCGCCGAAGCGGGAGGCCCAGGTCCGGGACATGACGCCCGGGCCCGTCTGGACCTCTGCCTCCGACCGGCGACCGGCGTTGTGCGCCGACCTTTCCGACCTGCGTCCGCTGCGCCTCGAGCCTGTCACCGACACGGACGGGCGGCAGTTGTGGAACGCCTTCGTCGACCGCCACCACTACCTCGGCTACAGACGCCCGTTTGGGGCGCACATCCGTTATTTTGTCGCCGACCGGGAGGGCCGCAAGCTGGGATGCCTGCTGTTCGAGGCGGCGACGAAGACGCTCCCGTGCCGGGACAACTGGATCGGATGGAGCGACCGGGCCCGCGGCCGTAGCCGGCACCGGATGGTGGTCAACTCGCGCTTCCTGGTTTTTCCCTGGGTGCGCTCGAAGAATCTCGCGTCCTCGGCCCTCGCCCTGGCGACGCGTCGGCTCGCCGACGACTGGCAGCGCCTGCATGGCTTCCGCCCCGTCCTCTGCGAGACGTTCGTCGACGAGACCCGGTTCAGGGCCTCGTGCTACCGCGCCGCCAACTGGGAGCGCATTGGTTCGACCGGCGGACGGTCGGTCAAGGGGGTGTACGTGCTGCCGTTGTGCGGGGGCGCCCGTGAGATCCTGTGCGGCGAACGGGACGCCGGAACGCCCGCGAAGCCGCCGACACGGGCCGAACGGGGGCGTTCCGCCGCCAGCGACCGCCGCTTCTCCCGGCGGTGGGAGACGCTCGTCGCCGCCGCCACGGCGGTCGCGGAGCGTGAGGATGCGCGCTGGCAGAAGCGCCGGCGCGTGTTCAACAGCCTGCTGATCATGCTGTTCGTGCTCCGCCTCGTCGTCGCGCCGCGCGGGCAGGGCTACCGTGCCACGCTGTGCGAACTCTGGGAGCAGTGCGCGGCGGCAGGCGTCGAACTGCCACAGGACGAGCCTCCGGCGGCTTCGACAGCCTGCGAGGCGCGTGAGAAGCTCGACGAAAGCGCGTTCCGGGCCCTGCACCGGGAGATCCTCGCCAACAGCCCCGACGGACGGCTCTGGAAAGACCACAGGGTCCTCGCCGTCGACGGATCCAAGATTACCCTGCCGAGGAAACTGGCACAGCGCGGCTACCGCATCCCCAACGGCGCCCACTACCCCCAGGGTATGGTCAGCGCCATGTACCGGCTCAACGACCGGATCCCGGTCGACTTCGACCTGTTCAGCCATGAAAACGAACGCACGGCTGCACTCACCCATCTCGACCATGCCGCCGAAGGCGACGTCATCGTCTACGACCGCGGCTATTTCTCGTTCGCGATGGCTCTCGCCCACTGGCAGCGCGGGCTTCACTTCGTGTTCCGCATTGCCCGCAACACCAGCCCCGCCTTCGACACGTTCATCGCCTCGCGGGAAACCGACCTGACCGCCACCCTCGAACCGCCCAGGGACGGCCCGACCGGTCCGAGCCACCGCATCCGCCTGGCCAAGTATGCCATCGGAGACACCGAATACTATCTCGCCACGTCACTGCTCGACAGCGGCCGCTATCCCATCCCGGCACTCAGCGACCTCTATCATGGCCGATGGGGGATCGAGGAACTCTACAAAACCAGCAAGGCCGTGATCGAGCACTTCCATGCAAAGTCCGAGCGCGGCGTCCGCCAGGAACTCTACGCGGTGTTCGCGCTGGTCACCCTCGCGCGCCAGTTCGTCAACCGCTGCGACAGCGACCTCAACCGCGGCGACAGCGAGGACCTGCCCGCCATGCGCACCAACTTCAAGAACGGCCTGCGTCTGGTCGGACGGGAGATCGAAGCCATCTTCCTGAGACAGAGCGAGATGGTCAACCAGTCCGTCAGGCGGATCATGGCCGGCCTCTCCCGGTGCATACAGCGCCAGAGGCCGGGCCGAAGCTACAGAAGGGAATCAAAGCAGCCACGGTCCAAATGGCTCAGGCGATCCACCGCCTGATATCTGAACCGAACCCAAAATCAGCCCCCCGACTTCCGGCAACCGCCCGAAGCACGGGTTTCTCTTATCCGAACGCAGCAAATCCTTATCCGAATGCCATTGGGCGGCGTGGTGGCGCAGGTCCTGCAGGTGGCGTCGAGCAGTGCGCTGGCGAGGCGGTCCGCGTCGCGCAGGGGCTGGCGTTGTCGTATGCGCAGCGCGCCGTGGGTGCGGGTGCTGCGGATCAGCGGGGCGGCCTCCTCGGTGCAGAGGGCGCAGTCCCAGGCCGGGGCCACGGAGGGCCGCGGCAAGGCGCTGGCCTGGATCGGCCTGGTTGCGGGATCGCCGTAGAGCAGCATGGCGGCGCGCGGGGGATCCTGGAAGAGAACCGCGGCGGGACCCTGTTCGCGGTGCGGCTGGCAGGCGGCGGCGATGGCGTCGCGGACCCTGCAGGGGAGGTGGGCCGGGTTTCCGAGAACGACGTGGACATGCGCTTCGTGCAGCGCGTTTTCCGCGAGGTTTGCGAGTTCGCAGTTGGCGGGCGGGCGCTTGCGGTTGTGCAGCGCGCGGTGCAGGGCGGCGGGGATGCCGGGGTCGGATCCCGGAGAGCGGTGAATCCGGATACGGGCGGGCAGGCTGCGCGGGGCGCCGTTGACGGGGCCGGCGTTCTTCAGTTCGACGGCGAGCCGGGCAAGGGCGTCGGCGGCGAGGGCGGCGGCTTCCGGCAGGGCTTCGCTGGGGGCGTCTTGTGCAAAGGCGCCGTGGATGGCGATGCGGAGCGCGGACGGTCCGTCGGGGTTGGCGGCGGGACCGGCGGCAGTGGCTGCCGAGGCGGCGTGTTCGGGCGGCGTGATCCGCGCGGTGGCGAAGCCGGAGGGGCTGAGGGCCGGCGTATCGTCGAGCGCGGACGCGGCCAGCCGGGAGGCGGTTGTGATGTGCAGGCGGAAGTCGTCGGCGAGGGCCGCGAAGCCGCAGGTTGCGGTGGCGAGGATGGAGTCGTCGACCTGCGGCCGGCTGTACTGGTAGGGATGGCGCGGGGAGTAGCGCCGGATGGTGCCGTGGTAGGGGTCGCCGAGTTGCAGGTCGGAGCGCAGCACGGTCATGCGGGAGCAGGCGGAAAGCGCCGCGGAGAGCGCCAGCGGGTCGGCCGGGAACACGTGGCTGGCATCGGCCGTCCAGGCGAGGAAGGTCCGCATGTCGGCCGCCGGCGTGGGATTGTGCGGCATGACCAGGACGATGGCCGGGCGGCCGGGTTGCCAGTCGGGGTCGTGGCCGTTGAGCATTGCCTGGCCGTGCGGGTCGAGGTCCGGGGTGCGGGTTTCGTGGCTGAGGTGCGGGTATTTCCGATGCAGGAGTTCCAGGATTTCGGGCAGCGCGGTCGCGGCGTGGCGAGACCGCGTGTTGTCCCGGTTGGCAGGGTCTTCGCCGGCGCGTTCGCCGGTGGTGGCGGCGGGCGGCGGGATGTAGCCGTGCAGGACGGGGATCACGAGCTGGCCGCCCCGGCGGCTGGCGGCTTCTGCGTGGGCGGCGATTCCGCCGAGGATGTTGTCGAGGTGTTCCGGCGAGCGGCCGCGGTCGGTGGTGAGGGGTGCCGTCCAGGCGGCGGCCAGGAGCGTGCCGCGGGTCGGGTCGGGGAGGTCCGGTGGGTTCGGTGCGCCGGGCAGCAGCCGGGCGTGGGCGTGTTCGAGGAAGCCGGCTGGCAGGGCGTCCGGGTTGACCGGGGCGGACATGCGGGCTTCGGCGGAGAGAAACAGGAAGTCGGTGATGTGGGATTCGGCGTGACGTGCCCGGGTCGGAGTGAGGGGGGACAGGTCGATGGCGGCTACCGCGGCGTGCAGCGGCGAGTGCGCCGGGGCGGCGTGGAGGACGTCGTCGAGGGAGGCCGGCAGCGGAATGGCGAGTCCCCGCGGGATCAGGGACGGGATGGAGGCGACGTGTTCGAGGATCTCGGCGGGAAGGCCGGAGAACGGACCGTTCAGGACCCGGCTGGCGGCGTCCGAGGCGGTGCCGGGGATCTGGCCGCGCTGGCGGCGGATGCGGCTGGGTCGTAGCGCGGACAGGGGCTGTAGCGCGGTGGCGAGCGCCTCCGGTGTTGCGCCGGGTACGGCCCGGGCGAAGGCGCGCAGGGCGTGGCCAGCGGGCAGCGGAAATCCCTCCGGGATGGCGGCGTGCAGGGCTCGGATGCCGCGCAGGGGGCGGAGGAGGTTGTCGGGATCGTGGGTTTGCACGGGCGGTCTCCTGCTGGTTTCGGTTCTTGTTGTTTTGTTGGGTCAGGCGGCGCGGCCGCGGGGGAGGTGCCGTTTCATGGTCTGCGCCTGGCGCCGGGCACGGGCGGGTGACGGGGTGTCCGGCGCGGCGGGCTTCGAGACCCGGGCGGATCGGGCGCTGAGGATGTCGGTTTCGGTGGTGTGGCGGGCGTCGAAGCCGTGCAGCAGGGCGGAGACGGCGTTGGTGGGGTTGCTGGTGCGGGCGGCGGAGGCGCCGGGCGTGTTGCGGGCTGCGGCGGCGTAGAGGTCGCAGTGCCGGGTGCGGGCGGCCTCGCGGTCGAGGCTGTGCGCGAGCAGCTGGATGAGGACAGGGTCGGTGGAGTCGGGCGCGGCCTGCGCGAGGTCGCTGGCGATACGGACAGCGGCGCCGATGGGTTCGCCGGCCTCGCGTGCCGATTCGGCGTATTCCGGCCAGGCGCTGGCGAGTCCGTCGGGGTCGGAGATCAGTTTTTGCACGATCCTGGAGGGGGCCGGGTCGCGGAGGTGGTCGGGCGACGAGCAGCGGCCGCCGGTGTGCTTGTTCTGCAGCGCGGCCTGGATGATGGGTTCCATGACGGAGAGGGAGGACAATCCGCCCGGGCGGGCGCCGTCGGGGAGTTTGCGGGCGATCGGGCTGCAGCGGCTGCAGACGGTGTCGGGTCCGGCGGTGCAGCTGCCCGGGGCGTGCACGGGGATGGCGGCGGGGATGTCGCCGCGGGCGCTCGCGTCGGCGAGACGTTGAAGGGCGGGGGCGCCGATGACGTCGTTCTCGGCGATTTGGGCGGCGGGCATCGCGGCAGCGGCGACGAGGCCGAGCAGGCGGGGCCGGTGTTCGGGATCCGGGTAGAGCGGGATCTCGGTGCCGGGCGAGTCGCAGGGCTTGTTCTGCCAGCGCAGCGCGGAGCAGGCGTTGGCGAGCCGCAGGGAGAGGTCGGTGCCGAGGGCGGTGCCGGTCTGGTGCCCGGTGATGGCGGCCTTGGCAGAGGCGCGGTTGGCGGCCATGTCGAGGGGGTGGAGGCCGTCGATGATGGCGCGGGAGATGTAGGTGCCGGCTCCTTGCTGGACGGCGTTCAGGGGGGCGCCCAGGCCGTGCACCAGGTTGATGACCTGGGCGGGCTTGAGCCGGGTCCCGGCGTTGATGTCGCGCAGGATGGGCAGCGCCTCGGGGTTTTCGGCCAGGAGCTGCCGGGCGTGCTCCCGGAAGCCGGTTTGGAAGTGTTCGAGTTCGGTTTCCGCGCCGGGGCCGGTGGGCCGGGCCGGGGCGTTCGCGAGTACGGAGCGGGCGTGGGCGGCGGCGGCGTCGGGTCCGCCGGTGGCGAGGGCGGCCACGAGGTCGCTGCAGGCCTTGGTGGCGGCGCCGGAGGCGCGGGTGTGGGCGATGCGCAGCGCACCGGGTGCGTCGTCGGGAACGCGTTCGTCGCGGCAGTCGCGTCCGGGCGCGAAGGTGCCGATGGCGGTGCCGTCGAGCAGCCGGTCGCAGAGCGGCCGGACGGTGTCGCGGAGCGACAGGTAGGCGCCGAAGGTCAGCGGCGGGCACTGGCTGCGCAGCTGGTGCAGGCCGGTGCGGTTGAGGGCGTCGTGGATGGCCAGGCAGGCGTCGGCGGAAATGGTCCCGGTCTCGTGCGCGGTGATGGCGGTGTCGATGACGCGGGCGATGCCCTTCTTGTTGGCCGGGGTTTCGGCGAGGGCTTCTTCCAGGACGCTGGTCGCGGTTGCGCGGCGGTTGGCCGGCACGCCGTGCTGTCGCAGGGTTCCGGCGAGGATAGTGCGCAGGCTGCGGGGGATGCTGCCGGGTTCGGACTGCAGGCATTGCAGGAGGCCCCAGGCGGCCTCGTGCGTGGGCACGTAGAGGGGGGAGCGGTCGCCGTCCTTGCGCAGGGCTGCCGTGGGGGCGAACTGGCGCAGGGCGGCGTTCGCGGCTTGCTCGCGGAGCATGGGGATGACCCACATCTTGTCGCCGTCGAAGTCGGCGCCGAAACCGCCGCAGACCAGTTGCGGGAGTTCGATCCGGTTGGCGTCGAGGTCGACGGTGCCGTCGCGCTTGCGGCAGAGGCCGGGCCGGAAGCACTGGATGTTGTGGGCGTGGATGGTGGGCTGTCTGCCGACCAGCATGGGAGAGCAGTCCATTTCGCGGGTGACCGCGTCGATGGCATCGGGCGTGGCCTCGCGGATTGCGGCGAGGGCGTCGGCGTGCGTGAGTCGGGGTTTTTCGGCGGCAGGGCGGTTGCGGTTGCGCCTGCGGTCGGGCACGGGCAGCGATTTCGCGCGGAGCCTGGCGATGGCGGGGGCCTGGTACAGCACCGAGGCCATCTTCCAGGGGATGTTGAAGTTGCCGAGCAGGATCTCGGGGTTGCAGGTGATGACGGCGCGGGCGGAGTTTGTGCAGCGGAAGCCGGTTTCGTTGAGGGCGAGGGCGGCGCGCTTGCCGGCCAGCAGGTGCAGGAGCGGCGGCTGCGGGCGTCCCTTTTCGGGCGGTTTGACGTACAGGCGGCGGACGGCAGCCATGACGCGGCGCTGGAGGTGGTCGGAGAGGGGCGCGTCGGGGGCCGTGGCGGCGTGGGTGGCCGGGGCGGAGCGCATGGAGAGCGCGTTGAGCACGCGCCTGTAGAGCGGGTCGAGGGGCGCGGCGAAGGGTTCGGTGGTCCCGGGTTCGCGGTGTTCGCGGCGGATTGCGCGGGACGGTACCGGGATCGCGTGCAGCATGGCGTTGGGCAGGTGGATGGGCGCGTCGGTGTCGTGGCTGGCGGCGACGGTGTCGAGGATCTCGGCGGCGGCGAGTCGCGGTTGGACGTCGTGCGTCAGCGTGGCGGCGTCGGCGTGTTCGCGGTAGGAAGCCGCGATCGCGGGCAGTTGCACGGGGTCGTAGAGCGCGAGAACGGCGCACAGCCAGCGAGCGCCGGCGCCCGGACCGGGCGGGATGGCTTCGGAAAGTTCCATGGCGGGCTGGGTGAGGACGTCCGGCACGGCGGAGGCGATTGCCTCGGCGTTCTTGCGGTAGTCGGAAGCGGCGGCGCAGTCGCGGATCTTGCGGGCGCTGGTGCAGAGCAGGGCCGGCAGTAGGGCGGTGTAGCGGCGCGCGGGCGTGTCGAGGAACAGGGGATTGGGAATCGGGTGCGGGAGCGGAATGTAGCCGTGCAGGCGGGCCTGGTCGTCGCGCGAGAGCGGCGGCAGGTTGCAGTCGGGCTTGCCGCAGGAGGTGTGCGGCTGGCCGGTGTCGGCGATGTGGCGGTCGGCCAGGGCGGCGTTGTCGTGACCGCAGGGGCAGAGCCATTGCTGGTCGGTGCCGAAGATGTGGGGATCGGTGAGACCGTCGGGGTGGGTAACGTGGGTGGCCGGTTCGGTGTCGCGGGTCGGCAGGGGCGCGATGCGGCCGGAGGGTGAGCGGCTGAGGCCGAGACCGAAGAGGATCTGGTCGGCGGGCAGCCTGGCGGCGTCGCGGCCGGTGTCGGCGGCGTCGGGTTGCTGGCCGTTGCGAAGCGCGCGGGCGAGTTCTGTGGTGCCGCGGCGGTGGGAGAGTTCGGCGAGGTGGGCGACGATGCTGCCGGACGGGTCCACGGAGGTCAGGATCATCAGTTCGGAGGCGCCGACGCGCTGCGGTGTGCGGCCGGGGTTTGGCGCGGCCTGGCCGGTCTCGCTGTAGGGGCCCTCGAGGCCGCGCGAGGTGATTCCCCTAGCGGCGTGGTGTTCGCTGCGCAGCATGTTGATGATGCCGAAGGTGGCCGGGGTTTCGAGCGGTGCGCCCTCGAGGAGAATGCTCCTGGCGTGCCGGTCCGCTGCGCGGGGATCGAAACCGATGAGCTCGTGGAACCGGGTGCGCTCCGGGCCTTCGAGGTCGGTCTGCGGGGTCTTGCGCAGGGTGGCGGTGTCCGGGTCGAGGGCGAGGATGTGGTTGCGGATGATGTCGTCTTCGTCTTGCGGCGGCAGGCGGGAGGCGCGGACCAGGCTCTGTTCGAAGGGCGAGGCTTCGCCGGGGCCGCCTTGGCGGAGGGATCGCGGCAGGGAGGGTTCGGCGAGGTCCAGGAATTCGCGGACGTCGGACGGGGTGCGGAAGGGCTGGCCGGGGTGCGGCGCGGCGGCGGCGAGGCGGAGCAGGACTTCGCGGTGGGAGTCCGGCATGGGCGGGCCGTTTTCGGCGTCGGGCGCGCCGGCGTCGTGCCAGGCGCGGACCTGGGCGGCGAGCCGCAGGGCCTCGGCGTTTCCGGGCGCGGTGAACAGGTCGAGGAGAGCCTCTGCGCGGCGCCATTCCTGCGGGTCTTGCGGCGGGCCGTCTCGGAGTGAGTCCTGGAGTTCGCGGAGTGAGCGGGTTGCGCAGGCGTGGGTGGCGGCTTCGAGGTAGGGCGCGAAGGTGAGCCGGGAGGGCACGGACAGCGGGTTCAGGCACAGGTCGGCGTGGCGATCTGCCTGGCTGTCATACGGCATCCGGGCGTCGGGCAGGATGGCGGAGATGACTGCCTTGCAGCCGGATTGGGTGGCGATCTTGTCGCCGGGTTCGACGGGCAGGCGGGTGGTGATGGTGAAGCGGAGGCGGGTGTCGCCCGGTCCTGGCGACACCTGGGCGAAGCGGGGATCGGCGTCGAGCGGATCGTGCGAGGCGTCGGTTTCGGCCGCGGAGGCGGAGTCCAGCGGGCTGTCGGTTTCCGGGTCGGTGCGCGAGGCGGGTTCGGCCGGGGCGCCTCCGGTGCGGGTCCAGCCGTTGTAGGCGGCGCCGGAGTCTTCCCAGGTTTCGGTTTCGATGCCCGTGATGTGTCCCGAGACTGGCGCGCGGACGACGACGGGAACGGGTTTTGCCCGCGGGTTGCGGTTGGTGGCGCCGGAGTGGGGATCCAGCCCGAAGCGGATGATGTCGCCACGGCGCACGGGAATCGGCGGGTGGCCGGGCGGGAGATGGGGTTTGCCGGCGGGATCGAGCCGTGCGATCTGGTCGAGGTCGCCCTGTGTCAGGCGTTGAAGGCGTTCCGGGTCGGCGTCCTGCGTGCGGTTGGTCCACCGGATGTCCCGGTTCCGGGAGTAGGCGTGGCTGCGGTCTTCCGCGGTAAGGGTCTTGGCGAAGGATTCGCTGATGACGATCGAATCCTCGAACGTGGTGGCGCCGTGGTTGGCATAGGGAATGAAGGCGGCGTGGGCGCGGGTCAGCAGCTGCGGGTCGACGATGGCGGTGCCGTCGGCGCGGATGTGTTCGGTGGCCGGACCGGGGCTGTCGGGCAGGCGGACGGCGGAGGCCATGAGGTTCACGGCCAGGATGCTGCGGGACGGGTCCTGGTAGGGGAAGGCCGGGATCGCGGCGTGGAAGGGATGCAGGAGGTCGGCATCGGAACTGAGGCTGGCAGCGCGGAGCGGCCGGTTGTCGCGGGCGGCTTCCGTGGCGAGTCGGCGCATCTCGTCGGGCGTGCGGGGCTGGTTCCGGAACAACCATTGCCCGTTGACGTGGATGGCGATGCGGTCGTTGGCGCCGCCGGCTTCGAGGGAGGCGAGACGGACAGGTTGCAGGTTGCGGCGGTCGCCGAGGACGTGCAGGGGCGGAGGTTCCATGGCGGGGCGTCGGTCCGGCGTCGGTTCGGCGTCATCGGGCTCCGGGAACGAGAGGCTCTCGTCCAGGGGTTCGGCGGCCACGCGCAGGAAGATGCCCGGGCTTCCGTCCTGCAGCAGGCACAGGGCGGCGTGGCCGTGCAGGGTTCCGGCCATCGGGTTGGCGGAGCAGGCGTCGGTCTCGAGCAGGCGCGTGTCGCGGTGGTCGGAAGCGGGTATGACATGTTCGTTCATGCCGGCGTCGTCGGTGCGGGTGCGGACATCGGGCCGGTAAGCCTGCAGGGGCAAGGAGCGATCGCGCATCTGTAGCGCGTTCGCGGAGCGCTGGAAGCGGTTCAGGGCGTCGCGGGTGGCGCGGTTGACGGGCGCGTCGAGGTCGCGGGGCGGAGAGTCACCGAGGGTGGCACGGTCGCGCATGCGGGCGGCGACCAGGGTGGCGGTTTGCTGACGGGCCTGTTGTTCGTCGTCGCTTTCGGCGCGCATGGCGTCGAGCAGGGCGTGGGTGCCGAGGGCGGTGTCGGCGGTGAGAACACAGTCGCGCAGAATGGCGCGGGAAGCCTGGTTGAGTTCCTTCAGCAGGCGGGAGTTCGGGGAGTCGAAGTGTGCGTGGGCGAGGCCGGGGCGCTGGAAGGGCGTGGCGGGCGTGGCCATTACCGTGGCGAGGTTCCGCAGGTGTTCTCCGTTGAGGTTGCGGTCGTGGGTGGAGTAGTGGATGGCGTGTGCGGCGAGCAGCTCGTGCAGCATGACGCGGCCTTCGGCGAAGGGCCGGAAGGGGCGCTTGTTGCGGGTGGCGGCGTGCAGGAACCGGCTGATGCCTTCGATGCCTTCGATGGTGTAGGGCGTTGCCTCGTCGGGCCGCAGCACCGAGAGCCGCAGGCTGGCGGGCAAGGCGCGGGAGCCGGCGCTGCGGGCGGTTTCGGCGGGGCGGAAAGGGTCTGGTGACCACAGGCACAGGTCGGCCAGGTCGGAGCGGTCCGCGGTCAAGGGAAGTTGCGTGCAACGGAGGGTGGCGAAGCGCTTGCAGGCGGAGTGGGGCGATGTGGACTCGTCCTGCGGGGTCTCGGAGAGCAGGAGCGCGGGCCGCGCGGGTTGCAGGATGTGGGAGCGGATGAGCAGCCGGCCGCGCATGCGGAAGCTGTAGTCGGGGTGGGTCCAGGGCAGTTCGGCCGAGCGGCCGTCGCGGAGGCTGGGCGAGACCGTCGCGGATCCCGTGTAGGGGCCCGGGTTTTCGGTGTCGTCCGAGGACTGTGGCGAGAAAGCGGCTTCGAAGGCCCATGTCAGGGCGGCGCCGGAGCTGGGATCCCGCAGGTTTACGGGCCGTGAAACGCGGGCGCGGACACGCAGGTTGAGGAACAGGGAGGGAGCGTCGGGCGCTGCGGTTCCCGGTTGCCCCTCGATCGGGATGGAGAGGGTTGCGGCGGTGTTGGCGGGGTCGTTGGCGGCGGCTTCGATGGCATGCGCGTGGGCGTTGAGTTCGTCGTCGGTGAGGTCGGGGAAACGAGGGTGGTTTCGCATCAGGTTGCTCCGGTTGACCGTGTGGGTGCGGCGGCACGGATGCGCCGGCGGAATGTGTGGGTGCAGGATAGCCCCGGGGCGTTCCAAGGGATCGCTTTGGGGTGTTCGGGGGTGTTCAGGAAGGAATTGGCGGGCTTTTCCGGGCCGGTGGCCGGAAAGCGGTCAGCAGCGCCATAGCGGGTGGCTGGCGATGCGGCGGATGACCGCGCGGAGCAGCTTGCGGCGGTCGTGGACGTGGTGCCAGCCCCGGGGGTCCTCGTCGAGGTGGATGGTGTAGACGAAGCCGTTGCGGGTGTTGTCGCCGGCATGACGCCAGATGGAACCGACGGTGTCGCCGTTTTCGCGAATGGTGCATTCGTCGTCGGCGATGCGGTGGAAAGTCAATGCTTGGGCTGTGCTCATGGTGTCCCTCGTTCGGCTGGTCTGCGTGCTGTCTTCCGTTTGCCGCGGAGCGGCGTGGCGGTGAAGTAGGCGGTTTCCGCCGGGGCACAGGTGCCTTTTTGTCCCGTGCTCCCTATCTGGTTCGTTCCTGGGAATCACACCCGGGGGAGCGAGAGCCGGTGTGCGGCCCGGGATCGCAGTTGCGTGGTTTACGCACGGGAGTCCGGCTCTTGCGTGGATGAGTTGGCGGCAGCGGCAGCGGCGCGCTGGGCTTCGGCGGCGGCGGATTGGTTGGAACGTGCCGGTCCGGAGAGGAGCGGGCTCGCGGCCGCTGAGGCTTGCAGGGCCGGGTCGGCGGCGAGCATTTGCGCGACGGCGTCGGCGGAGAGGTCGCCCATGGCGACGGATTCGGTGTGGCTCTTTGAGGCGACCAGGGTGGCCATCATCGGGTCGATGATCGTGCCGTCGGCCACGGCGTAGGTCGTGCGGACGCGCTGAGTCTGGCCGGGGCGGATGGCGCGTCCGCGTGCCTGGCTCATGGTGGCGGGGATCCAGTCGATTTCCGCGAACACGACGTGGGTGGCGCGGAACAGGTCGATGCCTGCGCCGGTGGAGCCCATGGTGCATGCGAGGCTGTCGTAGCGGCCTTCCTGGAAATCGTTGGCGATGCGGTCGCGGCGTTTGCCGGTGAGCTGGCCGGTGATCTCGGCGGACCGGCATCCGGCCGCGGTGGCGGCCTGGTGCAGCAGGTTGGCGATCTTCCGGTGGTGGGTGAACAGCAGGTGCGGCTGGCCGGAGTTGGCGAGTTCCTGCAGGAATTGCTTCAGGGAGGGGATCTTGAGTTCCCCGACCAGTTTCCGCAGGGCGTTGATCTGCGCGAAGATGGACGGAACGTCGCCGCCGGAGGCGAGGGCGCGGAGCAAGCCATGCTCCTGTTCGGCGATGCGCTGGGCGTGCTCGATCGGGATCGGCAGGATTTCCGGCGGGTGTCCTTCGGGGACGTCGGCGAGCAGCAGGCGGGCCGGGCGGCGGATCATGATGGTGTCGCGCAGGAACTGGCCGAGCTGCTCGAGGAAGGCGGTTTCGGCGTCGGTCTTGTTGCGCGGGTCGGCGATGTGGTGGGCCCTGGCGAATTGCTGTGGGCTGGCGAAGATCGCCGGGGCTGCGCAGTGCAGGTAGATGAACAGGTCCGAGGGCGTGTTGTAGTGCGGGGTGCCGGACAGGAACACGGTGCGCCTGGTGCGAACCGAGAGAGCGGCGCGGGAGCGCTTCGCGGTCACGCGCTTGATGTTCTGGGTTTCGTCGAACACAGCGATGTCGTATGTGCCGTTGTGCAGGGCCTTGTTCAGGCGGTGGACGTCGTAGGAGGCCAGCAGGACGCCGGTGGCGGGAGGCGTGACGCGGGAGTTCATGAGATGGATTCGATCGCGTTCGTGTTCGCGTCCCGGGGGTGCGTGGCGCCAGCGCTGCAGGTCGCGTTGCCACTTGGGCAGCACGTAGGCCGGGCAGACGACCAGGGCGCGGCCGTTGGGGCCGGCCTGGGCCAGGACGTGGTTGATGACCGCGATGGAGATGATGGTCTTGCCGGCGCCCATGGTGTCGGCCTCGAGGCTGACGGGATTCTGGATGCAGTGGCGGACGGCTTCGGGTTGCAGTTCGCGGAAGCTGGAGCCGGGCGGCAGCAGCGCCCGAATCTCGTCGTCGGTGATCGGCTTGGGATGGCGCTGGCCGGTGAGCAGCGGCCGGGCGGCGGCGTAGGCGATGTAGCGCCACGAGGGTTTGTCGGCGGCCTGCAGGTGGGACACCAGGTCGCTTGTGCGGACCGGCAGTTTGGATGCGCAGGATTCGCGGGCGCAGTCCTTGGTGTCTACCCGGACCTTGTCCGGCAGGGCGACGGTGGGCCGGTTGCACTCGGTGCAGAACTGGACGGGGTGGCTCGGCGCCAGGGGCAGGCTGCCGGCGCCGGGCAGCGGCTCGGGCACCAGCAGGCCGATCCCGGAAGACTGGATTCGCGAGAGCGCGTCGGGTGTCATGGCGGACAGCACGTCGGCCAGCGGCTGCGGGGCGTAGGCGGCCATGTGGCTGGCCAGGAGCGCGCTGCGGGTGGACCAGCACGGTTTGGGCGGTTTGCCGCGCCAGCCGGCCTCGGGGCAGTGCAGCGCGCGGGGACCGGTTGTGGCCGTCACCAGGTAGAACAGCTTGCGGCTGGGGACCACGAGGGGTGCTCCGCGGCATGCGGCCTGTAGCGGCGTGGATACGCCGAAACGGACGATGTACCGGGCGGCGTCGCTGTCGGCGAATGCGGATACCGCGGCGGCGACGTGGGTGTCGTGGGTGGTCCAGGCCTGGAGCCCGCGGTGCCAGCGGAAGCCCAGTTGTTCCGGGATGCGCCGGTGGCGGTCGGGGCAGAGGAAGATGTAGCTGAAGGTGTTGTCCGCGAGGAAGTAGTTTCTCGGGCCGATCAGCAGGCGGGTTGCGGCGGGCAGGCGGATGCGGAACAGCGAGGGCGCGCAGAAGGGCGCGGAGGGAATGGCGGAGGGCGTGGTGTTGTACGTGGCGCCGGTGTCCTCCGGTGCGAGCAGCGCCGTGAGGCGGAGCAGCAGGGCTGCGGAATTGGAGTGGATGCGGATCGGGGCGGGGGCGGGCGGCACAAGGCCGAGGCTGCCGTTGTCGGCGGCGGAGGCGGTGTGTGTTGTCGGCGGCGGCATACCGAGGGCGAGCAGCATGGGAATGGCATCGGGATGCGCCAGCGCGGTCCAGGACAGGAGGGTGTTGTGATGGCCGGACTGGTCGATGGTCACGCGGTGCAGCGGGGTCTCGGGCCAGTCGGTCGCGGGCAGCGGCGGCGGCATCCAGGCGGGTTCGGGGTAGGACGCGGCCACGGTTCTTGGCAGGGGTGGGGCGCCGCTAGCCTGGCCTTGTGGCAAGGCTTCGACGGACTGGAGTGACAGGGGTTGCTGCATGGATGGACCTTTGAGCGGGGTGTTGGCGGAATTGTCGTTGGGCTAGGGGCTGGGCGGCCATTTGCCTGCGGCGATGGCGGTGCGGGACGGGGAGAGGATCCGTTGGGCCATTTGCAGTATCCACAGGCGGGAGAGCACGGAACGGACGTGGATGCGGGTTTCGCGGATCGGGATGGTGTCGATGGCGGCAATGGGGTCGGCGGGCCGGTCGCGCGTCCAGAGTCTGGCGCGTCGGGGGCCGGCGTTGTAGGCGAAGAGTGCGGCGGGGAGGTCCCGGAAGGCGCGTTGCTGACGGGAGAGGTAGGCGCGGCCGACGAGGAGGTTGCAACGCGGGTTCTGCAGGCAATGGCGAAGGGCGGGGTGGTTGGGCGGGATGTTCAGCAGGTCGGCGGCCGTGGACGGCATGAGCTGGGTCAGGCCGACGGCTCCGGCGGCGGAGGTCGCGTCCGGGCGGCCGGAGGATTCGACGCGCACAAGCGCGGAAAGCAGCAAACGGTTGTGTCGGCCGGCGTCAACCGGGCTGTGTCCGGAGGGCAGGAACAGCAGGGCGTGGAAGGAGAGCGGGTGTTGGCGGATGAGGCGCAGGCGTGCGGCGGCAGCGAGGTTGGTTCGATTGTGGTGGTGTGCGCAACGCCAGGTCCAGAACAGGCCGGCAGCTTGGGCTCGAGGGGTGTCGGAGAGCGAGAGCATCGCGGCATCTCGGATGCAGGCAGGGTAGTCGTGGTTCAGCCAGTGGGTGGCGGTTGCCGGCAGCGCGTCGCTGGTGGCCGGAGCGGCGGCCGGGTTGGCAAACGTGAGGAGGGTGGCCACGACCAGGTGAGCACCGTTGCTGCGGTTCAACATTGCGGTGGTTGGCCGACGTTGTGTTGGCGGTGAGCCGCGGTGTGAAGCGGGACGGGCTGCGGATCGTGCGGAAGACAAGTCATCCTGTTGCGATATAGCGGAAATCGGCGCGATCGGGAAGGCGGGGTTGCGGGTTGATTACGGGCTGTTGATTGGGGTGCCGTGGTGCGCAGCGGGGGCGCCGGGCGGCTTTCCCGTTGATCGGCAGGTGTGCATGACGGATTCAGGACTGGAAGTGTCCGGAGGCGTGGTATTGGTCGAGGAGTCCGGCGTTGGGAAAGGTGTCTATGCGCGCAGGGTCCGCAATGGGGGCGTTTTCCGGGTTGGCTGATTCACTGTAGTATGGTAGCCAGGCTGGTGGCAGGATGGTGCCGGTACATTGTCCGGAGGGTAGCGGTTTGTGGTACGCGGAGATCTCCTGGGTTCTGGCGGACCGGTGGCGCGGGCTGCAGGGTGAGATCGAGAGCGGTGCCGTGCAAGCGGCGGAAAGCGGGACGGGGATGGGGCGGCCTCGCATTGCGGTCTGGCACACGCGCGCGGAGGCGTCAGCGACGGACGCTGAGTCGCGCTTGATGAAGCGGTTCGGGGATTCGGCGGGCCTGGAGGGCGTGGAGTTCATGGTTCGGTGGCCGAAGGGGCCGCCGCTCGGGGACTTGTTGCTGGAGGCGCTGGCGGACGGACTCGAGAAGGGTTTGTCTGAGGATGTGTGCAAGGAATGGTCCGAGGCCGAGTGGGTGCGGCAGTGGGTGCTCTACGAAGCGGCGTGCGACGGGCTGGTGGGACAGCGGCCGGCCCTGGCCCCGGGAGAGGGGCGGCAGGTCCGCAAGCTGCTCGAGTCGCGGGAGGCGGCGGAGGGAGGAGTCCCGGATGGCGGATGAGACTGCGGATGGTGCGCCGGTGACGCCGCTGGTGTTGCTGGTGCGGCCGGTGACCGGGCGGATCCTGTTGATCGTGCACGGCGACGTGGGCGAGTGGAAGCGCAGGCTGGAGAGCGGAATGTTGTGGATTTCGGTTTTCGACACCGGCGTGTTGGCGGAAGAGCGGGTCAATGCGCGGCTGAACAGGATGGATTCCGGCGACTTGGGGATCTCCGACATGCGGGCGCAGGAGAGCGGGAGGGAGGACAAGGAGATCCGGTTCGAGGTGGAGCCTTCGGTTCGGACCGACGAGGATCGCGTTGTGCTGGCGCGGGTGGACGGGGTCGGGGAGATGTGGTGGCGGGTACTCGAGCGGAGTGCGGCGCTGACGGTGGCGGTGGATGTCGCGGTGGTTCCGGTGGAGTCCGGGGCCACGGAATTGTTTATCGGGGTGATCGCGTACGACAGCGGTTTCGTCCAGGACCGGCTGCAGCGCATTCCGCTCGAGCCGTTACCGGAGCAGCTGGAGGCGAAGATCCTGGCGGAGGCGCAGAAGATTGCCTAGGGCTGTTCCTGAAGTGGTCTTGCGGGTTGCGGGTTGCGCGGCGGTAGCTGCGGGTTTGTGGGTTTGCGGGATTGCGGGCGTCTGGGCGCAAGACGGGGTGTTGTGCGGGCGGTTGGCGGACACGCTCGGTGCGACGGGAATGTTCAGCGAGGAGGAACTGGCGCGGGAGCTTGGAAAGTGCGAGGCCGAAGCGGCGCTGTGCATCTCGGAACTCGAGGAGAGTGAGGAAGGCGGGTGGGCCCGGCGGTACGCGGGGCTTCCGCGTGGTATCGCGGTGGTCGAGTTGGAGGGCGTACGGAGCGCGGGACAGGCGAGGAGGCTTTGCGCGGGGTGTGCGGGCCTGGCGGTGATGGGTGCAAACGGTATTCAGGATGGTCGTGGGACGGTGAGGGAGTGTCTGTCGGATCCCGGCGGGGGCGGTCTCGTTGGTGACATGCTGGAGTGGGCGTCGGAGCGGGTGGCTTCGGTCGGTCGGGCCGCTTGGGAAGTGCTGGGGGACCCGGAGAATTGCTTCAGTTGCGTGGTGCTGCTGTTCGTGGTGGGCAGCGTGCACGCGGTTGGTGAGGCCGGCTTCTCGGTGTTGGTCGGGGTGGCGGTGGTGATCGGGCCGCTGGTGTTCCTGATCTGGCTCACGGTGAAGCTGGGGCGTCATCTGGTGGGTACGACAGCAGCGCAGGGAGGCGCGGAAGGAGGCGGGGCCTGGCCGGAAATCATCGGCGGCTCTGTGCGGTTCGGAATCGCGGCGTTGTTCCTGGGCGTGGGCCTCGGCGGCAGCGACGTGGTTTACCAGTGGATGGTGGAACGGGTGGTCACGCCGGCGGTGTCGGTCGGGATGGGCGTTGGTTCGGAGGTCGCGGCGGGCGTTCTGTCGTTCGGAGGTTCGGAGCGGTCAGCCCTGGGTTACGCGTCGCGGCGCTGGGAAGAGATGCGTGATGCGGCGCAGGCGCGGCTGCCCGATGCGGTTGCGGAGGCCGTGGGTCCGGGCGGGCCGGCGGAGGAAATGGGCATCGAGGTGATGAAGCTGGCCAGTGCATTGCATTTGGTGGGTTCCCTGGGGATGGCGCGCGGCGTGGGTTACATGGTGGATGCCGGGCAGGGCAGCAGCAAGACGGAAACGCTGGTAGCGGTGGTGTCGGGTGGCTTGATGCTGCTGATGTTCGGCGTGTTCATGGTGTTTCTGGCGGTACGGCTGGTGGATCCGCTGTTGCGGCTGGCGGTTGTCCTGGCGGTTTCGCCGCTGTTGGTGATGGCCTGGGTGTTCCCGGCCACTCAGGTCGCGGCGTGGACGGGGTTGCGGAGTTTCCTGCACGGGATCGCTTTCTTCATCGTGGCCGGGGTGCTGTACGGGGTGGCGTTGCAGCTCGTGGTGCTGGCAATGGTTGGCCCGGAGGGCTTTGGTCCCGGGGGATTGGACAGGTTCCTGGAGGATCTCACGTCGGTGGAGGATTCGATCGACGCCGATGGGCACGTGGATGTTGTGAAGCCGGCGGTGACCCTGGTGATGGCGCTGGTGTCGCTGGGACTTGCGGGTCAGGTCGGACAGATTGCGTCGATGTTCGCGGGGCTGCAGCCGCAGGGCAGCGTCAGTGAGAATGTCGAGCGGAGTGCGCAATCCTTCGGCATGGGCGCGGTGGGGATGATGTGGCACGGGGCGGTTGCTGCGGGTGGTATTGCGGGTCGAGGGATGGGTCGCGTGGGGCGGCGTCTGTTCGGTGGCGTGGGTGGCTGAACGGGCTGTTGTCGAACGTGCGGCGAGGCCGACATGGGCTAACCCGCAACGTCTGGACAGGGGGTTGGAGCAGGCTGTGGCGGGGTATACGATGGACACTTCTGCGACCTCTGGCAGGCGGCCTGGTGGCGCCCGCCGGTTGGCAGGGACATGGTTTCGACGGGGAGATCGAGATGAACGGCAACGGGCAGGCTGCGCAGGAAGCGGCTGCAAGGAAGGAATTCGAGACCGGCGAGGCAACGCGTGCTGGCCGGCTGGAGTTGCGCAAGCGAGCGATTCTGGCGCGCAGGGAACTGGTCCGGAACGGCGGTATTCCGAAGAGCTGGATTGACGCACAGGAGGAGGCCAGGGGGCGTCCTTCGGAGGAAGCCAGGGGCGTGAGTCGTGAGTTTCGGGAGCGCCGGGAACTTGCGACGCGGTTTCACCTGAGCGTCTGGTTGGACAGTGCGCGCGAGGAATTCGCCGCCATGCGGGCGGTGTTGGAGCGCCGGGAGCTGGGGGCCCGCCGGCCGATGGCCGCACACTACTTCGAGTCCGAGGTGATGGAGATCCGCTTTCCGCATGTGGAAGCGCAGTGGCAGTACCAGCGGTCCAATTTCGGTCGCAGGGAGATGGTGGCGATGCAGCGCATGGGGCTTCGGCTTGCGTATGTGCGTGGCGACGAACTCCCGGCGGACATGCGCGATCGCGTGCAGGAGCGGATGGTGCAGGCGGCTGTCGCAGCGGGCTGCGAGCAGGACGAGGCAGAATTGCTTGCGCGCCAGCATTATCTTCTGGCGGATCCGTTGATCCCGGTGGAGACCAAGCCGGGCTTGAACCGCATGGATCGCGACTCGCTGGACAAGCTCAAGGAGAAGGCCGCGGGAACTGAGGGGGAGCGTGAGCGCCGCATGCTGCAGGGTTGGATCAACCCGAGCGTGGATCTCGGGTTGGACTGCACCGTTTTCGGCGTGATGCGGCAGGATCGGGATGAACGGGGCTCGGGCTATTCGACGGGCGAATTGGCGGGTTTCTCCGAGGAGGAACTGGCGGAAGCATACGCGCGGCTGGAAGCCATGCGTTTGCCGGCGTTGTCGCAGTGGGCGATGCGCAACCTGTTCACGGAGATGGAGCGGGGTGCGGGCAGCGACCAGGCGGCACTGGCGATGATCGGCCGGATGAAGGAACGTTTGCTCCACGAATTGGCCCGGGATTCGGCGGATGCCCGTGTGCGTGCGCACGCGGAGGGCGTTGGCCTTTGCGTGGTCATGCGCGAGCAGGCCGGTCTGGCGGACGTCGTGATGGATCAGGAGACCGGATACGGACGTGTTGTGCCGCGGCAGCTTCTGATGTCGCGCGCAGGGCTCATGGAGGGTCTGGAGGGGGCCATGGAAGGTGGCCGGGGGCGTTACCCGGTCAGCGTGGCTGCGGATGGCAGCGGCGTCTCCAACACGAGGCCCCGGATCGGCGCATATTGCGGGGACTTCGGGGCGATGGACGGCCGCATGATTACCGGAAGTCGTCAGGCAGCGATGTGGAGCGACAAGCGCCTGGTGGCGGTTGGCGTGGCGCGGGAAGATGTCGGACAGGCCGCGTAGACCGGGATTGAGGCCCAAGGCAAGGGCTTCGACGATGAGCGCCTGATTGCCGTTTTGGCGAGCAGGGAGCGGAAGGGGCGCCGGTTGGCGCCCTTTTTCGTTACGGGGTCGGTTATCGCGAGTTGGGTTCGATCTTGCGGCGGAGGGCGCGGCTATCGCGCTCCGGGAGCGGCTTTCCTGCCGCGAGTTCGACCAATTGACGATGGGACTCGGCGGAGAGCAGCCTGGGAACGGGTTTGTTGCCGGGGTCAGGTTCGCTTGGTGTGGGCTGGTGGCAGGGCGCGCAGGGCGCGCGGGTGTCTTCGGTTGTCGGATTGAAACGATGTCGGGTCAGGAGGTCTGCGCGGGCACGGACGACGGGATCGGCGCAGGCGTCGCAGACGGTGGGGCTGCATCGAGGCAGGAAGCGGCGCGGTTCGGCGTGGCCGCAGCATATGCATATGCTGGCATGGATGTCGTGGCCGCGAGCCTGGTGATGGCTCAGTGCCCGCTGTTTCCAGGCGGAGGTTTCGGCGTTCCGGGGGGACATGCTCAGGGCGTCAGGATCATGTCTGCAAGGCGCTCGCGATGGGCTTGCTGCAGTGCGGGATGTTCGGGGGCAGGGTAAGCGATCTGGATGGCGTTCGCCAGTGGCAGGATGTGTCTGGAGGGGTCAGCGGAAGGTGCCACCAGGGGCGGGAATGTCGGCAGAGGGGTTCTCTGGTTGGCGAGTGAGAAGAGGGCGAAGGGCGCGGGGATGTGAAGTTCCGAGCGGATCGGCGGCAGGTCGGCGGGCAGGTTGGCACCATGGGGGCGGTAGTGGGTGCGGATGACCAGGCAGATCCCGAGGATGTCAGCAGGTTCGGGAGGCGTGTTCTCGAGGCAATAGGTGCCGGTGCCTTCGCGAACGCGTTCGAACAGGATCACGGGGAATGGCGTGGGCTGGACGGGATCGCGCTGGTGCAGGATGGCGTTGCAGCGGATACCCGTGATGCGCGCGATGGCCGGTGCAACGGGTGGTTGGGCGCGCGGCGCCAGCACGCGACGGCCGGTCGGGAAGGCGCGCAGGGCGTGTTGGAGCGTAAGAGCGTGCGGGCGTTCCAGGGGAAAGTCGAGCAGGAGATCCATGCGTCCGGGTGTGACGTGGAAGGGTTCGTCAGGCTCTTCGACGGATAGTTGGGGGATGGTCCAGAGTGGCCATGTCTGTTCGGCGTCGCTTTGGTGCATGGGGTTGTCTCCTGGCAGGGATTGGCGGGCTCCACGCGATTTGTGCGGGGTTGCGGGACAGCTGCTTTCGGGTGTCGCGTATAGTGGAAAAATTGGTTCTCCTGTGTTGGAGGTTGGAGGGTCGTGAAATGGTGACAGCGGAAACTGTGGAGCTGAACGGTTCACGTGATAGTGGGTTGCTTCGGGAGGAGTACGTGTCTGGCGCGGTGACGCGGGAGGAGAGGGACGGACGGGTTGCAGACATGCTGGGTTGGCGCGGTGACGTGGTACGGGCGAAGGGAGAGGTGCCTGCGCAGTGGGGTTCGCTGGCGGAGTCCGAGGAGCGGGACCGGATGCGGATGGCGGGTGAGATTCACCTGTCTGTTCTGGCGCGGAGTGATGCGCAGTATGACCGCTGGATGCTGTCGATTCTGGAGACGCGGGAAGACAGCATTGCTCGGCATTACGGGTACGACGAAAGCGTGGCGAGGCATGTGCCGGGGGCGTCGGCAGAGGAAATGCGGAATAACGCGTATCGCGCAGGTGGTTCGGACGATTGGCGTGTCGCGGTCCAGGACAGGGGCCGGTATTTCCGGAGGGATGTGGAAGCAGGCAGGGCGGCTACGCAGGAGCCGGTCGTGGAACTGTCTTTGACGTTTTGCTCGTTGCCGGAGAACGTGCAGGAGGAGGTGCAGGAACGCTTGCGGGACGGCGTGCGCCTGTACAACGAGCGTATGAAGGCGGAGGGCGGAATGGTCATGCCGCGTGAGTACGGTCGTGTGCACACGTTGGCGAAGAACCCGAAAGCTGGCAGCAGCGTGGCTCAGGATCCGCATGGCGGGATGGTCGAGGCAGACGAGGAATTGAAGGATCGGTTCCTGAATGCTTCGGTCAGCGAAGTCGGGGACAGGGAACGTCAGCGCCGGGATGTCATGGCGCTTGGCTGGGTGAATCCCGAAGTCGTGTTGTCGTATCGTCCGCGTATGGTGGGACTGTTGAGGCGGAGTGGGGCGGATTACGCGAATGTGAGCAGGGTGCAGTTGGACAGGGAGGCGTTGGCGGGAGATGGGAGCGAAGACAGGGAGGCGTTGGAGGCGCTGTCTGAGTTGCCGTTGTTGGCGGGGCAGGTTCCGGAGGTGCGGCAGGCACTGGAAGAGCACTTTGCGTCCGGTGGGCTGCGGGAAAACGGTATTGCGCGGGACGAGGCGCTTGGATCGCGTTTGGGCCGGTTGTCGCTGGCAGGCGAGTCGTGCGGATTTCCGATCGAGGTTTTGTGTGTAGCGCGGGATGCTGCGTTGCGGGTGGCGTTGCAGGAGAGAGCGGGCTTGCTGGATGTCACGTCTCTGGATGAGAAAGGCGGTCAGGACCCGTTGTCGAACCGGGTAGTGGCACTGGGGCGGAGGGAGATCATGGATGGTGTGCGGTCGCGGCTGGAGAGCGGAAGGGTTGCAGGGCAGGTGATGGATGGCCGGGTGGTGGTGGATCGTCGGCACGGAAGTGGGTTTCTGGAGCGTTCCGTGCCGGAGGGAAGTGCGCATGATTGCCGGGCGATACAGGAGCTGGAGTATCCCTGGGCGGGGCGCATGGACAAGGTGTTCGAGCCACGCATGGTGAAGAATTCCAAGCCGGGGGACGGGGTGTTAGGGATGACTCCGGGAAGGGCAGTGCCGAAGTCGAGTCGCAGGTGAGTCGAGTTTGTCGGGTGGGATGAACGCGTATCAGCGCGGTGGCGCTGGTGGCGTTTGCGCGAGCGTACGGGCGATGTGCCCGGCGTAGACGGATATGGCCTTGTAATAGGCGGCCATCGGGGCCTTGTGTCGGCGCCACTGGTATTCGGCGCGGATGCGGGCTTCTTTTCGCAGATCCAGCAGGCATTGCCGGAGGGCCTCGCGGGCCGGCGGGGGCAGGTTCTCGAGGCGTTGCTGCCAGCGGAGCCGGAGGTTGACGTCGGAGGAGCGGATACCGAGCGGGTCGGAGGTGTTGCTGGATCGGGGCATGGTGCGTCGTTCTCCGGCATGGAATGGCGTATGTTTCGGGATAGCGGGGTGGGAAGTTCTGTCGGCAGGCAAGGGATTGGCGGGGTTTTGGGCGCTTTCGTGCATGGGAAGGTGGTTGCCGGGTCTGGTAGATGGGATTGTTGCGGCGCTGTCGGCGGTGGTGCCGACGGTTTGTTCAGGCAGAAAGGAGCTTGTAATGGACCCGAAAGAGAGCGCCGAACAGAAGAAGGCGGATGATGCTGTTCGCCGCCAGGAGTACCTTGATGGCAGTGCCACCAGGGTGCGCCGGGACGATGGCGTGGTTCGCGCAATGGATGCCCACAGAACGATCGTGAAGAGTGGCGGCATGCCGGAGGAGTGGAAGCAGCAGGGCCGGGTCGGAGACGACCAGATGGCGCTCGGAAACGAGATCCATCTGGCGGTGTACGCCAGGAGCGATGCCGAGTATGACGGCTGGACGCTGGCCATTCTGGAGAAGCGGGAAGCCCGCTCCGAAATTCGCGAGCAGCCGGCGATGTACCGGAACGAGGAGATGGAGATCGCGATCCCCGACACCAATCTTGACTGGCAGATGCGGGCCGGTTTCGGTGGCGGAAACGCGGTGACCTCCAAGCAGACGCCGGTCATGGAGATGCGGCTGGAGTTCGACGAACTTCCGGACGAGGTTCAGGAAGCCGTGCGGGGGCGGATGCTCGAGGGTGTGCAAAGGCACAACGAGCGTGCGTCCGGAGCGGACAAGGTCCCGGAGGAATGCGCGAAGGTGCACGTGCTTCCGGAGGGTGTCGTGGCCGGCAAGGAGCCCCGCATCGCGGAGACCCGTGGCGTGCCGGTGAAGGCGCGGCGCGATGAGAAGAACCAGTATCTTGCCGCCGAGGGCCTGGCGCCGAACTCGAACGAGGCCAAGCGGCGCAAGGCGATGGCCAAGGGGTTCGTGAATCCGCGCGTGATCGTGGCCTATCGGCCCAAGTTGTCGGATCTGCGGAAGCAGGGTCCGGAGACCAACAGCGGTTGGCGGGGCACGGTGAGCGGAGAGGCCGCGCTGGTCATTCACAGCCGGGGCGACGCAAACGCGATTGCTGGGGAAATGGCCGACAAGCCGCTTTTCGGCCGGCAGTTGTCGGGGTTTGTCGCGGCGGTGAAACAGCATGTCGCTGACGACACCCAGCAGCAGGCCATCCTGAAGAATCGGATCGGTCGGATTGCCCTGGCGGATGAAAGCAGCAGCATTCCGGAGGAGGTTCGCCGGGCGGCGATGCTGGGTTGCACCAGCCTCGCGATGCAGGCGAACGCCGGGTTGGTCGACATTCTCGAGCCGGGTCACCCGAGGCGGCGTGGCGGCGCGAATGATGATGGCCGGGCGCAGGTGGTTCCGCGCCGGCAGGTGATCACCCGTTCGGCGTTGATCGAGGGGTGCAAGGCGCGGATGGAGAAGGACGGGATTGCAACGGTCGCCGTCGAGAACGGCAAGGCGGTTACCAAGGCGGAGAAGGCGCCGAATGCGCGCACGTTTATTCCGGAAGGCAGCTGGCACGGCTGCGGACGCACGAAGAAGGTCGGGAATCCCAAGGCCGAGAATGGTGCGGAGGAGGTCACGATGCCGTCGGTGATCGTCGGGTCGCGGGCGCCGGCCGGCGGGCAGTCTCGCCAGCTGAGCACCTTCAGGTTGTAGGAGACAGACGCTGCGGCACGCTGCCGCGGAGAGTCATCACGGGCCGGCGCGAAAGCGCCGGCCTTTTTCGTTTTGGAGGGCCGGTCGGCCTGGTCGGGTCAGGTGGGGGCGGTTATGGGCACGAAGCCCGGTACCGGGGTCTCGTTGAGACGGTCAGCGAGAAGGCCGGGTTCGGGGCAGCTGATTGCGGACAGGCCGGCCGATTCGCCGGTTTCAGCGGCTTGGTGGACGGTTTCGCACAGTTCGCGGTGGGACACGGACGAGCAGGCGCGGAGTAGCGGGTCGTGGTGGTTGGGCTGCAGGAAGCTGGCCAGGTAATGGGACAGTTCGGTGCGGTGGATCCGGAGCCAGTAAGCGAGTGGCGGCCGCCAGGAGGCCCAGTCGAAGGCGGTCCATTCGGCGAAGGCAAGACAGGCGACGTCGTTGCGGGTGCCGTCTGCAGTGATGGCGGCGGCGTAGGCGGTGGCGATCGTCTTGCAGAGGGTTTTGCCTTCGGGCGTCGCGGTCAGCAGCGGTAGCAGGGTTTCAGCCACGGCGGGGCAGTCCGGGGTGGCCGGTGACCGGGGCGGGGCGCTCTCGGATTCGGACCGGAACAGGTGCGTGGCGCGCGGGGTGGGAATTGCGGGGGCGGGGTTGCTGCCACGCGGAACCAGGGGTTCGTGGGCGGGTGAGGCAAGGACGAGGATGTTCTCGGCGACTGCCCAGGCAGCCGTCCGTTCGGAGTTGTCGATGGCGTGACGGCAGAGGCGGGAGCGCCGTATGTGCAGCAGGTCGCCGGCGAGGCTGGCGTTGACGGGGTTTGGAGTCGGCGTTTGCCGGTCGGTGTTCGCGTCGGGATTGGCGATGTCCGCCAGGGTGGCATCGTCGAGGGTGACGGGTTCGCCATCGTGTTCGTTGTCGGATTCGCCGGAGTGTTCGTTGCTGCCGGCGTTGGCCGGGCGGCGTTGCTTCTGGTCGCGGGCGGCCGGGACGGCTGTGGTGCTGGCGGCGGTCTTGGTCTGCAGGGGCTGGAAGGTGGGGTCGACCAGGCCGGTCGCGCTCTGCACGGAGCCCTCGTTGTCGATGTACAGCGCGATGCCGAGGCGGCGGATTTCGCGGTCGGTGAATTCCTCGCCGTCGGCGGGCTCCTGCTGGGTCCAGTGCAGGCTGTCGAGGACGTAGTCCTGCTGGGTCAGGTATGTGCGGGTCCAGCCCCATGGGCGCGTGGCGGACAGGCGGTTGGCTTGTTGGGTCAGGTCCGCGTTGGCCAGCCGGTAGGCGAGCTGAGGATCGGCGGTGAGGGAGTCCTCGAAGTGCTCGCTGCCGTCTTCCCTGGTGAACAGGTCGGGCTGGAAGGTTCCGCCGGCGGCGCGGTACTGGTCGATGCCGATCAGTCGCATGACGGGAGACGAGGCAGTGAGGCCTTCGCCGTGCAGGTGCTGACGAATTTCGGCCGGCGGGGTTTCGGGGTCGATGCTGCGGAAGAGTTCGACCTGGCGGGCCTGGTCGGAGCAGGAGGCGTAGGCCTGGAGGCGGCCGAGCGTGAGCGCGTCCTTGCGGCCGGCATTGCGGATATCGGGATGCAGCGCTTGCAGGAGCAGGCTGGAGCGCACCTTGCGGAGAGTAATGCCGAAGATCGCGGCGATGTCGTCGATGGTCAGTCCGGAGCGCCTGAGGGTGCGGTAGGCATCGGAAGCGTCGATCGGGTTGAGCGGGACGCGGGATTCGTTCTCTGCGACGGAGATCGCGGTGGCATCGGAGTCGGAGAGGCGGATGACCGGAATGCGGCAGCGGATGGCGGTATCGCCGTTGATGCCGCTCTCCGGGTCGCGGGCGAGAAGCTGAAGCCCGGCAAGGCGGCGGCCGCCGGTGAGGGCCACGAAGCGGGTGTCGGGTTGGCCGGGATCGGCGTCGGGAGTCTCGGGTTCGACGACGAGGGCGCTGAGCAGGCCGTGGTGGCTGATGGTGGCGGCGATTTCGGTAATGGACTCGTCTGAAGATGGCGTTGTGCGCACGTTGCGGGGCGAAGGCCCGACGATGCGTGACAGCGGCAGGTCGACATTGCGGAAGGCTGCAGGCGCGGGGATGTCGGGCGCGGTGTGCTGTTTTGCGGCGTCCTGCGCGTGGCCGTTCGGCAGCTTTGAACCGTTCATTGCGGAGGCCTTCTGGTTGCGGCGCCGCTTGGCGCGGGTTGCGGGTTTGCGGACGGTCTTTTCCGCGGTCGCGGGGAGCGAAGACATGGGTTTCCTTTCGGCCCGCAGGGATGGTAGCGCGGGAGGTTGGGGGGGGTGGCGGTCTGGTCAGGTGGTTGCGGGTGTCCTGCGGTGGCGCACGGGATGTGACGGGATTGGCGGCAGGACAATTGAAAAGTTGGGGGCTTCTGAGAAGCGGGCCGGGTTTTGGGCCGCGGAGGCGGGGCGGGACAGTGCGGGTTTTCGCTGGGCGCGGATCGGGGGCTTGGGGTTGTGCGGTTTCATGGCGTGGCTCCTTGTGAGCTTGCTGCGAGAGGAACGTGCGCCGGAGTGCTGCGGGATGCGACGGGGGTTGGGGTCCGGTGCGCCGGGCGGCGCGGTGTATGCGGTGGGGGCGGGATCCGAAACGCCTTCACGGGCAGGTTGGCGGCCAGCCGAGCGGGGTGCTCTCCGGGCGGGTTGAGCTGCAGGTCCAGCAACTGGGTCGGTGTGAGCAGAAGGCCGGTTTGCCGGTTGTTGCCAGGCATGGTGACGGTGCAGCAGATGGGACGCATCCTGCCGCCGGTGTACCGGGCGGTAATGGAGGTCCATGATACCAGGAGGTCGCCGGTGAGCAGGAAGCAGGGGTGGTAGGTGAGGAGATCCACGGTGTTGCCGTGGCGGCCGAAGTGGATCCGGATGCGTTCGCAGGTGTCGAGCAGTTCGGCGCTGCCGAGTTTGCATGATTTCAACGGCAGTGCTTTCCGGCTTCCGGGTTCGGCAATGGCGGGGCTGCCGTTGGCGCCGCGGGACGAGGGACGGAGCAGGAACATGCCGCTGGCGGAGAGGAACAGGATGGCGGGCCGGTTGGCCGCGGGATGTTCGGGCAGCTGGATCGCGATGGCGGGGTTGGATCCCTTGGTGTACCAGCAGTTGCTGTGCGGATGCCCGGACTTGGTGTAGGACGCGAGGAATTTCTGGAAGTGCTGCAGGGAGTCTTCGAAACTGTAGCTCTGCATGGCGGAGCTTGGGCGGAGCGAGGCCTGGATGGGGGTAAGCAGGTTGTTGCGGCCGTAGCTGATCGGCACGCCGACGTGATGGATGCGATGCGGGCAGTCGGTGATTCCGCGGTCGAGTTCCCCGGTGAGTTCGGCCATGCGCCGGCAGATGTCGTATTGCTTCATGTAGGAGGTCCATAGTTGGTCCTGGTGGTCCGGATGCAGGGTGAGCAGGCGATTGAGGAAAGCGATCGTGTTGCGGTGGTAGTGGTTGTGGGTGCCGGCGGGCAGGCCTGTGCGCCGGGTAAAGGAGTTTGCTGACCAGTCGGGTACCTGGCGGTTGCGGATGTCCGCGTAGAGTTCGGCGAGGGCGTGGCGGCCAATGGCGTTGTCGAACTGGGGCAGGTCCTCGAAGTTGATGGCGGTGGTGGCGCGGGAGTTGGCGCGGTTGGAGGAGCTGATCCTGCTGATGCGGGAACTGGCGTTGGCCAGGTAGCGGGCTTCGCCCGGGAGGTCGGTGGCGGCAAGGCGCAGGACGGGCGCGGTTCGCTGGGCCGAGCGGTGGGTTCGGCCGATGCCCTGGAGCAGGTTGAGCGGGTCCCAGGACGGTTCGGCGATGTAGTGGACGCGCTGGGCGGAGATGGGGTTGCGGAGGTCGTCGTGGAAGGATCGTCCGGTGGTGCCGGCATTGGAGAAGACGAGGATCCGGCGCTGCCCGGACTGGAAATCCTGGCATTCGCGCAGGCAGTGCGCGCTGGAGCGGGGCCGGATGGTGAGGTTGCGGCCGTAGGCGTCGGTGTCGATCCGTTCCGGGCGGGCGGAGCGGCCTGTAAGTTCGGCGATGCGGTCGCCGAAGTGCAGCACGAGGCGGTCGAGCAGGGGCATCGGCGGCACGTTTCGGGAAAGCGCGCGAATCGCGCGTTCGCGGTTCATGACGGCCAGCGGGCAGGTGATGGTGCTGCCGTCGGCAGCCTTGGCGGGACGGAAGATGGGCTTGTTGTTGCCGTCCATGCCGGCGGGCTCGAGCTTGTGGGTGGGGAAAGCCTCGCGGACCGCGCGCAGCATGTCGGTTGCCGGGGAGAGGTCGAAGTTTGGCGGCAGCAGGACGGATTCGCCGGATTCGGCGTCGTGGCCTTCCTCCTCGAGGTGCTTGTTGAGGGACCGGGACGCTTGTGCCTCGAGCGTGGACTCGAGCTGAACGACGCACTGGCGTCCGTTGGCCAGCTGGTGCTCGATGTTGGCGATGAGTGCTTCGGCCTTGTAGCTGGTGATGAGGTGGCGGAAGAAGGACTGTCGCAGTGCGGTGATGGCGTCGGCCGGGATATGCGAGGTGGTTTCGGGGAGGGAGTGGCGCATGGCGCTGCGGTAGGCGGAGTAGGCGATGCGCCAGGCGGATGCCCAGGCGGCGTGGATCTTGCGTTGCTTGGCGGTGAGTTTGACCGTCAGGGGTTCGCAGTGGACGTCCCGCATGGACAGGGACCGGGTTATGGCGGTGCCGTGGGCGGCAAGGTGGCGGAAGATGAGTTCGAGCCCGGCGAGGCGGAAGGGGTGCATGCGCTGGATGAGGATCAGCGGCGAGGCGAAGCAGGTCTCGGGAGAGTCCCAGAGTGCGAGCCGGTCGGCGAAGGTCCAGCTGAGGATTTCACGAGTCGCGGTGGCCGAGGCGTAGAGAACGTGGGCGCGGGGCAGCCGGCGCTGGAGGATGCGCGCGGAAGCGGCTTGCCTGGAGGTCAGCGAGGCGGTGGCCTGGCATTCGTCGAAGGCGATGAACGGGGCGGGCAGGGCACCGTGGGAGCCGGATTCGGCAAGCCACTGGCGCAGCTTGATGGTGTTGGTGCGGGACCGGAGGATGGCATAGGTGGTGAACAGGATCGCTTCCTCGGGCAGGTCTTTGCTGGAGCTGTAGGGATGGATGAGGGCGGGGTCGCCGTTGATGTCGTTCCAGTCCCGCCGTGCGTCCGCGATCAATTGCGGTGAGGAGGAGATCCACAGGGCGCGGCGGTGGCCGGTGCTCCAGTGGTTGGCGATCAGCGCGGCGATGACGCGGCCCTTGCCGGTGCCGGTGGAGTCGGCGAGCAGGAATCCGCGGCGGCGGGTCGGGGCGTTGCTGTTGTTGCCGGGGCCGTGCGGGATGAGGCGGGAGAGCGCGTTGCTGGCGAGTGCGTAGGCCTCGAGCTGTGCGTCGGACAGGGCATCGGTGTCGAGGATGCAGCGCGGGATCCTGAAGGGTTTGGGCGTTGGCAGACGGATGTCCAGCAGGCTGGTCGGGATTGCCAGCGGCGTGGGATGGGCGTGCGGGGCAACGGGTTCGGCGTCGGGGTCGTTGGCATTGGGCCCGTGGATGAATTCGAAGGAGGCTTGCCACGGAGCCCAGGTGCCGTCCACGCGCTGGGCTTGGGGCAGGGCACGGGAGGAGACAACGGACAGTTCCCGGAAGGCGCTGGCGGCGCGGGAGGCCGCCGTGGGCGCGGTGTCGGTTTGCTGGATTCTGTCGGGGTCGGAGAGCGTGCTGCGGAGCGTGGCGGCGAGGGCTGCGAGGGAAGGCAGTTCGCGGCGCACGGGTGTGATGCGGGCAGAGCGCCGCCAGATGGCGACGGAGCCGTTGGGACAGCGTAGGCAGAGGGAGAGATGGAGTTCGTGGTCTGCGTTGCGGATGCTGTCGGGAACGGTCCTGGGATTGACCGCGACGAGGGCTTGCGAGGGCAGCGGCAATTTTCCCGACCAGGGTGCGGGACTGGCGGCGAGGGCGGACAGGGTCGGGGAAGTGCGGGAGGATCCGGCAGTGCTGCGTTCGGGCGGCAGCAGGATGGGCAGCCAGTCGCATCCGGGGTCGTGGGCGACGGGTTGCTTGCCGGCGAAGTGCAGCGCGGCCTTGGTGGCTGCGTCGAGCAGGATCGGGTTGGGCAGGTGGCGGACGCGGTTTCCGAGAAGGCGGACTGCGCGGGACAGTGCGGCGGAGGGCGGCCCGGGCGGGATGCGGCTGGCGGAGCGCAACAGCGCGTTCAGGGCGGTGCGGGAAGGCCGGGGCGGCAGGGGCGGGGTCCTGCCGCGGGCGAGGGCGGCAAGGGCTTCGTGCTGCTGCTGTGGCGTCATGGAGAATGTCTCCTGTGGATATGCGGAGGGAGGGCGGCATGGCCGCGGGTTTGCGGGTTTGCGGGAATGCGGGCGCGTTCAGGGAACGTTGACGTGCTTTCCATACGGGAAGTCGGATCCCGGGAGGCAGCTTTCGCCGGCGGTGACCCAGATTGTCATGCAGGCGGGGCGGCGGGGCCACTGGAAGAGGTAGCCGTCCGTCATGCAGAGGATGCAGTGGGGCTGGAGCATGGCGGCGCGTTCGAACAGGGGATCGAGGATGGTGCCGCCGCCGCCGGGGACATGGAAGTTGTCGAAGGCGGCCGGATCGAGGTCGAGGTCCTGCTGTTCGTGCTTGATTTCGGTATCGCCGGCGATGAAGTGAACCTGTGCGCCGGTGCGCTGGGCGATGGTTCGCACGTGGCCGAGCAGGCGTTCGATGATGTTGAACATGAACATGCTGCCGGAACTGTCGAGCAGGACGCAGAGGGTAGCGCCCTGAGAGGCATGGCTGATTCCGGGTTCGGCGAAGGCGGGGTGGCCCGCGGCGGCACAGGCCAGGGTGTTCCGGGACGGGGTGGTGTTGTTGTAGCCGGGCCGGGGAATCAGCGCGGAAGTGAGGATTGGGGCAAGACGCTTTTGCCAGGGATAGCGGGCGCTGGGCGGGGACAGGTTCTCGAGGATGCTGTTGCCGGGATTGGAGCCGGGCGCCTGGGCGGCGCTCTGGAGAGCGCGGTTCCAGCTGTCGGCGTTTTCGGAAAGCTCGGTTTCGTCGAGGTTGGCCGGCAGCTGTATGGGTGAGAGGAGCTGCGGCAGCAGGTCGCGGGGAACGATGGAGTGCGGGTCGGGGCGTGATGGCTGTCCGGGGGCGCGGTGCGGCGGAGTGCCGTGCGGGTCTGCAGAGTCGGTGCCGGTGCCGGGACCGGAGGTGTCGTCTTCGGGGGAATTGTCGCCAGTACCGCGGGAACCGGATTGGCCGGTGGAATTTTCTGTCTGGCTGCCGGAAGGCGATTGGCCGTTGGCGTCCAGATCGGCGTCGTCGGCGGTTTTGGCGTCCTCGGCGGTGGCAGGTCCGGGATCATCGGAGGTGGCGTGATCTCCGTCAGTGCCGGCAGGTTTGGAATCACCGGTGGCGGACCGGTCGCTTTGCTGGCTGGAATCAGCCGGGTCGCCGTCTTGCTGTTGACTGTCGTTTTGTTGTGGATTGTCGTGTTGGTGCTGGTCGTCGGCGCCGGTAAGGGGATGATCCTGTTGGCCGGCGTTCCTGCCGGGTTGATCGCCGGCGTTCTCGTCGTCGGATGTGCTGGCGGTAGCGGGGTTGTCGTTTTCGTCGCTTTCGGGAGGCGGTTGGCCGGAACTGCCGGCCTTCGACGGGTTGCCGGAAGTGTTTCCGTCCTGGTCTTCGCTGTCGGCGCGCTGGGAGGGAAGCTTTTCGAGGATGGCGAGGAAGGCTTCCAGCAGGGCGTCGTGCAGTTCTTCGAGGGAACTCTTGCGGGTGGGGCGCAGCAGCGCGTCTGGAATCTCGGTGATGCCGGCGTCCCGCAGGGCGTTTACCACCATGGGCAGGTACGAGTGGCCGATGACGGTCCCCTTCGGCAGGCTGCAGGCGACAGGGCTCCAGTCCAGGATGAGGTCGTTGACGATGCAGTCTGCGGCGATGTTGGCTGTTTCGTGGCTGAAGGGGCGCGTCAGGCGGTCGCGGATCCCGGCGAAACGGGCAGGATGCCCGAGCGCGACGTGGAAGATTTCGTGCAGGAGTACGCCGGGCGCGTCGGCAGGAAAGGGGCCGGCCGGGGTATCGCGGGTGACCGGAAGCTCGAAGAAGCGAGGACCGACCTGTATGCGGGAGCCGTTGGTGGAGGCGATGTAGGCCGGTTCGTCCGTGTCGCGGTAGGCGATGGGAGCCTTGTAGAGCAGGGGGCCGAGATGGGGCGCCTGCCGGAGAAGCAGGCGCCGGATTTCGTTGACAGCCGAGCGTAGCAGCGCCAGGCGGCGGGAATCGGGTTTGGGCATGGGGTGACTCGTGCTTGCGTCGGTGTTCAAACGGCGGCCGCGGCTTGTGAGAGGTAGTCGAGGGCGTCGTCATCGTCGTCGTTGGCCGGCTTCATGGACACGATGGCGAGGGCGTCCTCGAGTTCCGGATCGGCGAGAATTCGCGGGAGGGTTTCCGTGTCGGGATGACGCTGGGCTTCGTTGAGGGTGCAGTGGATCGCCCAGGCGGCGAAGTCCCGGCTGTGGAAGGCGCCCTCGGAGGCGTCGATTTCCGTGTTGGACATCAGTTCCGCAAGCAGGATTGATTCGCGGGCGGTAGGCAGGATGTTTTCGAAGTCGAGCACGGACGGGATGGCGGCGGCGAGACGCATCATGCCGCCGGAGGTGGTGGGCATGAGTTGCGGGCGGTGGTCGCGGGGTGCGGCAAGGAGGTCGGTGATGGCGGTCTCCGTGTCGCAGTTGATGGCGAAGGCGATGAACCGGTCTGCGCACTCGTTGCCCACCTTGCCGGCGATCATGGGCCGGTGGCGTTCGAGGATTTCGCTGGAGGACATGTCTTCCGCGGCCAGGCTCTCGGCTGCGCGGATCAGGCGGGAGGTGATGGTCCAGCCGCGCGGGGTCGGAAAGGAGATGTTGTCGTTTTCCTCGGTGCGGGAGGTAACGAAGTCGCCGGGGTGGCTCTTCAGGTAGGCGATGACGCGGGGATCGACGCGGTTGGGGTTGGCGTAGTCGGGGATCCAGTGGTTGAGGTTGGCCTTGAGGCGGAAGTGGCAGAAGCGTTCTGCGCTGGCGTCGTCGAGAGGGTAGGTGAGGACACCGTCGTCGCCGGTGTTGGAAGCGGCGCCCATGCTGTGCTGCGGCGCGAGGACGTACTTGCCGAGTTTGCGGGCGAGAAACAGCTCGAGAGCCGGTTTGCGGGTCAGTTCCGGCGCGCTGCAGAGTTCGTCGAACAGCAGGAGGGTGGGCGGGTCGTCCGGCGCCGGGAGGAAGTCCGGCGGGTACTGGCAGGTGGTGCCGGTGGCGGGATCGGGAAAGCGGAGGCCGTGGACGTCTCCGGGACCGAGCTGGTTGAGGTGGATGACGGTGAAGCGCATGCCGCGGCGGCGGGCAGCTTCTTCGAAGAGTTCCGTCTTGCCGATGCCGGGTTCGCCGAATACGAGGGGCGGAAAGCTGGCCTCGATGCAGGCGTCGATCTGGGGGCGCAGGCGGCGGTGGTTGATGGGAATGAGTCCGAGCATGATGGTCCTTGTGGCTGGCGTGGGTCAGGGCGACGGCGTGGGCGTGGAGAGCGTCGCCTGGGCGAGCAGGCGGGTTGCCTGTTCGAAGAATTCCGTGCTTGTGCCGTCGGGCTTGCAGATGCAGGCGCGGATGATGGCGGTGAGCCCGTCGATGGTGAGGGAGCAATCCGGGGTGACGATCGGGTAGCAGTTGGCGAGGTTCGGCTTCTGGCCGGGCGGTGGCCGGCTGGCAAGGGCGCAGTCGGTGTCCAGGAACCAGCGGTGCGTGCGGCCTTCGGGATCCTGGCAGTGCAGGTGCATGGTGATGCTATCGGGCCGGGCCGGCAGGCCCTGGAATGGCTCGGTGTTGTCGCCGGATAGCGGGTGGTTCCCGAGCTCGTAGGTCCGGTTGGCGATGTGGGTGCGGAAGGACACCCGGGCAATGCAGGGGTTGTGGCGCCACAGGTGGAGCTTTTCCGGCTTGTCTTCGATTTCCTGTCGGATGTCGATCAGTCGGGGCAGGCTACCGGCTGGATGCCTGCGGAAGGCGTGCTGGACCTGCAGGCAGACGTGGGTTGGCACTGCACGGGATTCGGATAGCAGAAGCTGACGAATGGGTGCGTTGGTGACGTGCGTCGGGGAGGAATTCCTGGACATGGTGGCTCCTGTGGCATTGCAACCGGGATTTGCCGGGGCCGGGGGAGGAGGTTGTTTTTGACTGTCGCCTTGCTGGAACCGGGTGTGCGATCGCCTGCTGGTGGTTGCGTGGGCGGCGATAGCCGTGAGCGGGCCGGTTTCCGGGTGGGATGGCGCCGGGGCAAGTCTTGAGCGTGAGGACGTTCATGCCGCGTTTGCCCGGTGGACCTCCCGGATGTGCTGGAGCAGTTGTTCGAATAGCGGGTTTGCAGGCTTCAGCGGATGGAGCATGTCGGGCACGATGGCGCGGTAGATCTGGTTCCAGGTGGTGCGTGGGCACGAAGATCGGCCCGTGGTTTGTTCGGAGTATGAGAGCGCGTTGCAGGCACATGGCATGTCACAGGGGTCCGTCTTCGTGTAGAGACGCAGCTGGTGTTGGCGTTCGCAGGTACGGTTGAAGTTCGTTTTTCGGAGGCGTTGGCAACGATTGCGTGCCGTTGCGTGGTGCGCATCATGCGTTTCCAGGCTGGAGGATTTCCGGTGCTACGTGGTAGCGGAAGGTCAGGCTGGGTGCGGTGGCGTTGAGCGCGTGCAGGAGGTCCTCGTCGACGGCGCACGGGAAGGGGAGGTTGGTTACCGCGATGACGGGATTTGGCGCTTCAGCAGGTTCGGCGAGGTCGATTCGGGCAAGGACGCGGACGCGGGCGGGACCGGGAGCGCGGGCGCGGAGAAGGGGCATGATGGCGGACCAGGTTTCCGTGGGATCGCAGTCGCCGTGGATGCAGAGCACGGGCGGGGCGTGGAGCAGGGCCTCGGCGAGCGGAGTGCAGTCGAGGAAGGGCGTTTGTTGGGTTGCTGCGACGCTGCCGGTGGCGAGGGTGCCGGGACGTAGTGTGTCGGGCAGGTCGGTGTCGCGGTTTGAGGGACGCATGCGCAGCGTGCCGGTGCTGTCGCCGATGTCGAGTTGCCAGGGGGCGCGTTGCGAGCGGTGCAGGATCATGCCGATGAAGCGGTAGGAGGGGCTGAGCAGGTATTTGCCGGGATCCGGACGGTGGATGCGTTCCAGGATGCCGTTAATCGGCAGGGCGTTGAGGATGACGGCGATGGAGTTCCATTGGCGGTCGTGCGGCAGGAGTTCGGCGGACAGGGGCCAGCTTGGTTCGGGCGGTGGGGCGCCGTACTGGAGGGCGTCCTGCATGCGCTTTGCGGCGGCGCGGTTGGGCGCGGCTGCGGCGATCAGGGCTGCCTTCTGATTGGGGGAGGCGCGCGCGGTTGCGAGGCATTCCGCGATACGGTCGGCCTTGGGCCGGCGGCGGTCGGTATGGGCTTCGACGGCGGCGAGGAAGGCCGCGGCGAGCTTGTGTCCCCACCCTGGAATGGCGTTCAGGGGCGCGCGGATCGAGGCGGGCGTCAGGCTCGGGGTGGGCGGCTGTTCGAGGGCGAAGGTGGCATTGGCCTTGAGGGGTGCGGGTGGCAGGACCGGGATGCGGTGCAGTGCGGCGTGGGCTGCGATTCGGATCAGGCGCGGCTGTGGTTTCGATAGCAGGAGCGCGACGTCGCAGAGCGCGGACAGCCAGGCGGCGGGGTGGTGGTGGGCGTACCACGCGGTGGCGTAGGAGATGAGGGCGTAGCAGGTCGCGTGGGCGCGGTTGAAGGAGTACCCGGCGTGCGCTTCGAGCGTCTGCCAGACGGAGACGGCGTCGCCTTGGGAGACCTTGTTCATCTTTGTGCCTTGGAGGAAGCGTGCGCGGAGGGCGGCCATTTCGGCCGGTTTCTTCTTGCCGATGGCCTTGCGAAGCGCGTCGGCTTCGGAGGGGGTGAAGCCGGCCAGCTTGATGGCCACCTGCATGGCCTGTTCCTGGTAGATGACGAGCCCGTGGGTCTCGGCGAGGGTTTCCTCCAGCAGGGGGTGCGGGGCTTCGGCTTCCTCGCGGCCCTGTGAGCGCTTTGCGTATGCGTCGATGTGTTCGATGGCCCCGGGGCGGTTCAGGGCGACCAGGGCGCGGATGTCGTCGAAGCAGGTCGGGCGGATGAGCTGTGTGGCGCGGGTGGCGCCGATTTCCTCGAGTTGGAAGATGCCGAAGGTCTTGCCGGCGGCGAGGTCGGCGTAGATGGCGGGGTCGTCGGGCAGGGACCAGGGGTGTGGTCCGGCGGAACGCTGGCGGGCGAGTTCGAGCGCGTCGAGCGTGGCGAGGGAGAGGACGTCGATCTTGACGAGTCCGGCCTGCTCTGCCTCGATGTGGTCAGTCTGGAGCGTGTCTCCTGCGGGTGCCTTGTAGGCGGGAATGCAGCCGCGCCAGGGTTCGGGGGCGAGAACGATGCCGGCGGGATGGCGGGTGATGGCGTAGGCGGCGCCGGTGACGGAGAGCGTGCGGGCGTCCATGGCGGCCAGTTTGAGACGGGGTTCGGAGGGGTTGAGCGGTGCGCGGCCGGAATCGGCACCGAGGGCGTTCAGGGAGCGTTCGACGCGGGGGTACGGGACGCCGCGGGCGCGGGCGGAAGACAGGTAGGCCTGGCGTTCGCCGTAGGTGGTGGTGCCGGAGACGGCTGCGGATCGATCGCGCCCCCAGAAGTCGCGGAGGGCTTCCTGGGCGGCGGTCTGGGCATGGCTCGGAAAGTCGATGTCGAAGTCGGGTGGTGAGACCCTTTCGGGATTGATGAAGCGTTCGAAGATGAGGTTGTGGCGGATCGGGTCGGGGACGGTGATGCCGAGCGCCCAGGAGACAAGGGAGCCGGCTGCGGAGCCGCGGCCGGGGCCGATGAGGACGCCGCGGTCGCGTTCGCGGTCGAGGAAGGTGCGCATGGCGAGGAAGATCCCGGCCCAGCCGGCGCGGGAGATGGCATCGAGCTCGGTTTCGAGGCGCTGGAGGTATTCCTCCGGAGGATTGCGCGTTGCGAGGCGGTGTGCGAGTCCTTCCCGCGCGGCGGTGGCGAGCAGCCTGGAGTCTGCGGCATCGGGTGGCGGCTGAAGCATGGATCTGGGCATGGCGTTGCAGCTGGCGGCGAGCCGGGCGGCGTTGGCCAGCAGAACCGGGAAGTGGGCGTAGCGGCGGCGCAGTTCTTCGGCTGGGAGGGGGTGCAGGATGGCGGGCAGCGCGTCGAGGGCGCCTTCCCAGGTGGAGGACGCGTGGTCGGCCCAGATTGCGGCGAGGGCTTCGCGGCGCATTTCGGAGGAATCCTGGGCGAAGATGGGAAGGTAGGGGATTGCCGGCAGGCGGTGTTCGGCGGCGGCCGCAAGGGCGGCGCGGGATTCGGGCGTGTCGAGCGCGTCGCGGGCCGTGTCGGGGATGAGTGCGGCGGTTGCGCTGTCGGCCAGCATGTGTATGGCGCGTGCGCCGATGGGCAGGACGGCGATGCCGTTGGTGAGACCATTGCGGAGTGTTGCGGGGTCGAGGCGAGGCTGACGCTTGCTGGAGTGGTTCTCCAGGGTGAGCCAGGACAATTCCATGAGGGTCGAGAGGCCTTCGCTGTTGCGGGCCAGGAAGAGTGCTGAGGGATCCTGGGGCAGGGGCCATGCGGGTTGGTTTCTTGCCTGGGGTTCGAGCGCGGCGGAGAGTCCGAAGACGGGATGGATACCGGCTTCGCGCGCGGCGGCGGACAGGGGCTGCATGGCTGCGAGAAAACCCGGGTCGGCGAGCACGCAGGCGGCGTGGGCGTTGTCTGCGCAGAGGCTGACGATCTGGCGCGGCGAACACAGCGCGGCGCGCGGGTAGCGGGTGCTGAGGGCCGCGAACTGGATGGCGGGAAGGGCCTGGGCAGGGCCGGAGCCCGGTTCGGGGCTGGGAGTACGATCGGGTTGGTCGTTCATGTTGCTCCATCGGGCGGGGGTTCGGGGTGGGGTTGCTGGCCGGGCCGTGTCCGGAGACGCCCGTCGGCGAGGGCGATGGCGCGCCGGAGGCGGGTGGATCCGCGAAAGGCGGCGTATCGGGTCGCGGGCTGGCGGAGATGATCGCCCGTGGACGGGACGATGACGTGGCGGGCGGAGATGGTTGTCTGGCGGAAGTCTCCGAAGCCGGCGACGCGAACGTTGTTGCCGGCGGCGAGTTCGGAGACCAGGCGAGCGACGATGGTTTCGATGAGCGTGCGCGCGGTTGCGCTGTCAAGCAGGTTGGGGTGGGCGGCGGCAAGGTGGGCGGCAAGGTCTGCGCTGGTGAAGAGGTGGGGTTCATCCGTGTGCGGCTGGTTTGCGGGGGACGCGTTCCGTGGGCGGGATGTGTCGGGCATGTCGTTCTCTTGGATGCCGGGGTTGCCGGGAGAATAACAGGGCGCGCATTTGCGGTGCGCAGGGGTTGTGGGTTTCACCGGCTGCGGGATTGCGGGAATGCGGGATTGCGGGCCTGTTCAGCTTCTGGTGGCGGTATTGGTGATTCGGCCGCGGGCGGCGGTCGATACCGCGTCGCGCAGGTGCTGGCGGGCACGGTTGGAGTCGGGCGGGAGCGCCGGAGCCGGATTGTCCGTGGGAAGCGCGGCGAGGTCCTCGTCGAAGGTGGCTTCGGCAAGGGCGACCCTTTGCTTGGCGGCGGCGCGCTGCCAGATGTCGCGAACGTGCAGCCAGTAGGGGTCGCTGGTGAAGTAGTAGGCAGCCGTCAGCACGGCGATGAGCTGGTCGGTCTTGCCGGCGGCGTGGGCGATGTCGAGGGGGCTCGGGTTGGTGTTGCCGGCGGCGGCGTGGATCGCGGCAATGGTGTCGTCGCAGACGGATTCGGCGATGCCGGGCAGTTCGCTGGCGCAGGCGCGGACGAGGATCTTGTCGAGGCGTTGCAGGCTGGGCGGGAGCGCGCCGTGGATCACGGGGGCGAGGACGGAGGGCGGGTGGGCATCGGTGTTGATGTCGAGGGCCGCGGTGTTTGCGAGCGACATGGTTGTCTCCCGGACTTCGGTTTCGGCGTTGCTGGCAGTATAGCGTGGTGGGGCGGCCGGGAGGAGGAGGGCGAGGCCAAGAGAGGCTTTGGCCATGGCCTGGCATGTTCGGGAACGTTGGGACGGGCAAGTCGGGAGAGGGCAGCGGCAAAACGCGGTGTGGGAAGCGTCTGGAGCGCCAGGAGGGCGGTCAGGGGCCTTGCGGGCGGGGTTGGTGTGTGGGCAGGCTACAGGCCCTGTACGGGCGTTTTACAGCGTCAGGAAGCGATGCGGATCGTGGTCAGCGGCAGGGAATGGCCGGATTCGAGCAGGCTGGCGAGGGCGGTGCGCTTGGGTTGCAGGAGCGAGAGGGGGTTTCTCATGTCGCCGTCGGGCGAGCGCTGCATCGGCAGGGACAGCCGGCGGCGCAGGGATTCCTGGTGCATGTCGGCGACGCCGAGGATGATCTTGCAGCCTGCGGATGCGAGGACGCTGTCGGGCATGTCGTCGAGTTGCTGGCTTGCGAGGATCATGCCGAGGCCGAACTTTCTGCCTTCGCGGAAGATGCGCGGAATGATGGCGTCGGGGGAGGCGGTGCGCGGAAAGTAGCGGTGGGCTTCGTCGAGGACGATGAACTGGCGCGTGTGATTGGCGATGCCCTGGTTGCGGGACGCGCGGAATATCGTTTCGAGGAGGGTCTCGATGAGCACGCGCTGTTCGTCGTCTCCGATCGCGGCGAGATGCAGCCGGCGTACGCGGATGGAGGCCGGGAAGGAGAGCGGCAGGCCGGTGAACACGCCGCTGCTTTCGAGGGTGTCGATGCGGTCTGCGACGGAGGCGACGATGTCGGCGCTGGTGAAGCGCAGGAGTTCCTCGATGGCGTAGGTATTGGGGTCCTGCTTGATGGCTTCCATGGCGTTGGTGTAGGCGGTGCCTGCCTTGTCGGCGGCATTGTCGACCGCTTGGGTATCGGTGGAGCCGGAACGGGACCGTTCGAGGACCTGGCGGTCGAGCTTGCGCTTTTCGGAAACCACGGTGTGGAGTGCCGTCATGGCCTGGTTGTCGCCGCCGAGGCGGAGCCGGCGGTGGGTGTTGTCGATGAAGCGGCGTAGGTCCAGCAGGGTGGGATGGCTTTTTGGGTGGCGCCGGTTGGCGGCTGGGCGGGTATCCACGTCGAGGCGCCAGCTGCGGGGATCGTTGGCATGGAAGCCGCGGGCGGCGTAGAGGTCCTCGAGCAGGCGGCGCAGGACGGGGCGCTGGCGGGGGCCCATGGCGTGGGAGGTGCCCGAGAGAAGCCGCTCGAAGCCATTGATGCGGTTGCGGACGCCGCCGGCGTCGGGATCGTCGTCAAGTTGCAGGGGATTGACGGCGGCGGTGGAGCGGGCCGAGAAGGTGACCGTGCGGGTCGCGGGGCCGGGGCATTCGATGTCGCCGTGCAGGTCGGGGATCCACAGGGTCGCGCCCTGGTCTGCGGCGGCGGCGACGATGCGGCGAAGCTGGTATGTCTTGCCGCTTCCGGAGCCTCCGGAGAGCACCCAGTGGGCGTTGACCGTGCGGTCGTCGCACCAGTCGAGGGCGTGGCCCGAGGGGAGGGTTCCGAGGCGGATCCGGATGGGAGCGTGCTGGACCACGGGACGCTGCGGATCAGGCTGCGACGGGACCGGGTTGGGGCGGGAGGAGCAGGAGGTGGATGATGTTCGCGGCGGGTGTGCGCATGAGAAGCAGGGCCCGATGCGGTGCACGCGGGTTGGTCTGCAGGATGAATTCCCTGGCGCTCATGCTGGACAGTATAGAATGCAGCGGACGCAGCGGAAGGCGAAGGGTTGCGGGTGGGCAGCCCGGTGCGGAGAAGGGTGCGGACAGTGCGTGGGCACTGGGACCGGTGGGCACGGATATGATGCAGTGTCCGTGGTCGATGGAGAGGTCGACGACGGGTTGCGGCGCATTCGCGGCCAGATGTTGCCTCCGAGGGTCGGATACGGAACGGAGTGCGTGCAGGAGCGGTAGCAGGGGAATCCGCAGGGACAGTGGCAGTTTGCCGGGCAGTGGTGGCTGGGGCGGTGCACCCGCGTGGCCGTGCAGGATTGCATGGACAAGCGGCGCTGGGGTGACACCGGGCGGCTGGGGTAGCCAGGCGCAAATTCGGCCTGGTCCGGGCGCGAGCAGGATGTCGTCTTGCGGCGCGGTGACGGCGGCCAGGGCGGCAAGCATGGCAAGGCTGCGGGGGCCGCAGGCCGGCAATTCCGTGGTGGGGCCCGCGGCGCGAAGGTCCACGCGGCAGAGGTGATCGAGGCTCGCGGCCTGCAGGCGGAGGGTAGCGCTGTCGGGGCAGGTGAACTTCACTTGCGGTGGTGCCGACCGCGGAACGGCAGGGATGCGGATGTGCAGCAGGGCCTCTGCGAGGGCAGCGGCGGGCAGCCGCAGCACGTTGACGGGCGGGTCAGGCAGTTCGGTGTTTTCCGCGGGTGGACGGCTGCCCGGTCTGGCGGCGGGTTCCTGCAGGTGCAGGGTGTGGCCCGGGGCGGTGGTGATGGAGAGGCTGTGTTGGCCGGGTGCCAGGGTGGCATGTGCTGCGAACGGCGTGCGGGCGAGCAGGTTCTGCACCGTGGCAGCGAGATTGAGGGGTGAGACGGTACGGGACCATGGCGTGGATGCGCATTGCGCGGGCACTGCGACTCCGAGGCTGGAGGTGAACGATGCGGCGATCAGGCAGAGTCTGCCGGGACGGGCGTGGAGGACAACGGGTGCGTGCGGGAGGATGGCAGCGAGACCCGCGGCCCGCGTGAGGAGAGCGGCGGGGAGCGTTGCGGTCATTGCCCGTTGGATGCCGGTGCGGCGGGTTCGGGGACGGCGCGCAGGCCGTGCTGGCGGGCGAATGCCTCGTGGGCTTCGCGTTCAGCGGCGGTGAGTGGCGGCAGGGGCAGAGGCGGCGTGGTCTCGGAGGGTTTGTTGTCGGGGTTGAAGCCGTGGGCCGCGAAGAGGTCGGGCGGTGCCGGCTGGGCGGCGGCGTGGGCTTCGCGCCAGCAGAGGGCAAGCAGGATGGTGTCGGCGTCGGCCTCGTGGGTTGCGCCGCGGGCACGCCGGTTGGCGGCGGGGATGCCGAGTCGGCGGGCGATGGCGTCGAGCGAGTGGTGACCGGCGGTGGGCCAGTGGCGGCGTGACCAGGCCAGGGTGCAGCGCCAGCGCAGGGGATCGGCGAGGGGATGGCCGGTGTCGCCGGCGGCGTGGAGTTCGGCGGCCAGGAAGGCGGCGTCGAAGGGAGCGTTGTGCGCGAGCCAGAGGCAGTCGTCGGGCAGGGTCTTGCGGAGACTGTCGCGGATCTCGGGCCAGCTGTCGGCAAAGGGCCTGGCGCCGAGTCTGGCGAGCTCTTCCCGCGTGAGGCCGTGGACGCGCAGCGAGTCGTCTTCAAAACGGGTGTTTTCCGGCGGCATGAGGTGGAACAGGCAGGGTTTGAGACGGGCGCCGGGGGCGGACGGGGCGGGCAGTACCGCGAGTGAGAGGATACGGGCGCCGGCGGAAGGGTCGAGCCCGGTGGTTTCGCAGTCGACGAAGGCCAGCGGCCGGGTTTCGTCGGGATCTGCCGGCGCGATGGTCGTGGCGGGTCGCGCCGGCTGTTCGGATCGGGGCATGGTCGTGGTGTTGTTCAACATTCGTCGACAGGCATCTGGGTGCTAACTCCCTGGAAAACCAGTGCGGATACCTACAGAATTCAACAAGTGTCGGTTGGTCCGTTTCCTAGAAGGGTATGTTGTCGTCCTCGTCGGGGTTGACCGGTGGGTGGTTGCCGTGGACTGGGCCGCCGGGCGGGTTGTTGATGGGGTTTCCGGGCAGGCTGGCCGGATCGGCGTGGCCGGCGTGGGGAACGTGTCCGGCTTGTGCCGGGTGTACCGAGGGCTGGCCGGGGTTGTGGTGTTGCTGGGACGGTCCGACCGGTGCAGGTCCGGCGTCGGAAGCGCCGTAGCGGTCCATTTCGGAAACCTGGCCGTGCGCTGCCGCAGGGGCGTGACCTGTCGCGGGAGCGTGGCCGGTGGCGGGTGCCGCGTTGGCGCCGGGTGCGGGGTTCAGGTCTGGTTGCTGGTAGCTGTTCGCGGGACGGGTGGCAGGGGCGGGTCGAGCCTGTTGGCCGCTGTGGTTGCCGTGGTCTCCGGGTTGCTGCGTGTTGGCTTGTTGGCCGGCGTGTCCGGCGCCGAAGTGGGTCTGGAACGGATCTCCACCGTCGGTTTGCTGGGTGGCGCGGGTGTTGCCCCGGACACGGTCGATTTCCTCGCGGGAGGTGTGCTCGAGAGAGTAGTCGGGGGATTTGTCGCTGAGCTTGCGGTAGTTGGGCCAGATCCGTAGCCGGTCACCGTTGTGAATGGTGATGCTGTCGACGCCGGGCGGCAGGCTGATGGATCCGTCCAGGGTGGGCGTGCCCTGCGGTGTCTTGTTGTTCCAGAGTCCGCCGATACGGGTGCGGGTCGGCTGATTCGGGTCCTTGGGCGGTGAGCCGCCGGAGTTGTTCTGCATTGCAGGGTTCCTTTACTGGTGGTTGGGTACGGCGTCCCGGGAGGCACGGTGTTTCGCGCTCTTGCGGGCAGGTTAGCGAAGGGTCAGGGTGGGCGGCAAGCGGGGTGTTGCGGGTATGTTGGCGCGGGCATCATCCGGTTCCGGGTCGGGCAATCGCGGAGCGCGCCCAATCGGATTCGCGAAGGATGAGGATGGGGCTTTGATAGCGGTTACGGAGGTAATGCGCGCGCGCGATCTTGGTTCCGTGTGAACTGCGGGACCAGGTCGGGTGGGCATTGGACCCGACGATGAGGTAACGCAGCGACTTGGTGACGTTGGGTTGGACCGTTCCGCCGAGGATGCGGGTCGCGTCTTCGATCGCTGTTCGCGGAGACGGCAATGATTCGAAACCGGCGAACAGTCCGGTGAAACAGAACGATGAGCCTTCGAAGACGATGTCCTGCGGAGGATCGAAGTCGGCGAAGGGTGTGGATGCCCAGGTTGCGAGGGTGCGGTTGACGTCGGAGCGGATCCGGCTGAGGTAGCGGTAGAGTTCTCCGTTGGCGGTGGGATCTGCGGGGTTGGCCTGACAGGCCTGGTCGATGAGGGGCAACAGGTCCGAGGCCGGCCGCTGGTCGTGGATTTCGGGATGAGCGTGCAGCCAGCGGCGAAGCCAGTTGAATCCCTTGTCGTTGGAGTGCGCGTGGGCGAGGCCGTTCAGTATGCCGGCGAGTTCGGCGATGCGGGCGCTGCGGACGCCGAGACGGTGGATTCCCCGGAGGGCGTCATTGGATCGCATTGGCGAGCTGGGCGGGTTCATGGTCTTCTGCGGGTTGCGGGAAGGGGGTGAGGAAGGCGCGGATGTGCGCGGCGGGCGCGACGATGCGCACGGTGGAGCCTGGCAGTGGCATGGGCTGGATCCGGATTCGCAGGGCGGCGTAGCCGAGCATCTTCCAGGGAACCGGGGTGGTGGCGCGGCGGACCGGGGTGTCCGGCGGCAGGCGGTAGAAGCGGGTGCGCAGGATGCCGTGGCGGAGGATGAGTGCCCGGGGCGTGCGGATTGCGGCGGTGCGGGCGCTGCGCAGGGCCGCGGCGGCGAGCACCAGGTTCGTGGCGGCCAGGAGCAGGATGGTGGTGGCTGGCGGGGGCGCCAGAGGGGTGAGCAGCAGTAGCAGGACGAAGGCCATGGAAGGTCCGCAAGCGGGCAGGATTGCGTTGTCGGTCCTGAGGCGGCGGACGTTGCGGGATGGGCTATCGGCGGGGACGGGAACGGGTGGCTTGGGGTATGCTGCCAGGGTTCGGAAATACCGCCGGATACGGAGCAAGGAGGCAAGGGAATGTTTGGTCTTCGGCGCGTTTTTCATGGTGTTCCCCTGGTTGCGGCGGCGCTGCTGTCTGGTTGTGAGGAGGTTCCGGATCTGAATGCGTTTTGGGACTCTCTGTCGCAGGTGCGGCAGGAGAGCAGTCCGCAACGTGAGATCATCGAGGTCGAGGATAACCCGTTTCTGCGGGGCGCGGATCAGCGGTCGGGGAGACGCGTTGTGGTGCAGGAGCTCGAGGAAGGGAACCCGGTTCCGGAGCCGGTGGAAGTCGGGGATAGTGCTGCGCCGGACGGCATGTTGGCATTGGAACTGGATGAACCGGTGGCGGAGGGCGAAGGTCGCGTGGCGTCGGAGGCTGTGGCAGAGGATGGTCGTGCCGTGCCGGAGTTCGGGGACGCGGTGGCGCTGTTGCCGGATTCGACTGAGCTTGCGGTGTGGGAAGAAGTGGAACTGGAAGGGGCCGTATCGGGCGTGCGGGTTCAGGAACAGGACGCGGCGCGGGACGTGTCGGTTGCGGCGTTGAAAGCGGTGGAGATCGCTGGCGGACGGGGCATACCGCGTTGCGGCAGTGTGCAGGGCCAGGAGCGCATGTTTGATGTTGCGGGGGAGAGCGGGGGTCTTGGCACGGAAGGGATGTGGCGCATCGAGGCGGGCCGCACGGTTGCCGACGTGCTTGCGGGGTGGTCCGAGCCGTTGGGCTGGACTGTCTCGGACGCTGCCGGGGTGGAGTGGCGCATCGGTCACGATGCTTGGTGCGAGGGTACGCTGCTGTCGGCGGTGTCCTACCTGATGGACGCGCTGGCGGTTGCCGTTCCGGCGCCGGTGGTAACAGCCTATGCTGGTAATCGGGTGCTGCTGCTGGCAGATGACGGGTCAGTGCGTTACTGAGTCCTGGCCCGGCGGCCGGATGTTTCACATGAAACATTGCTGCATGGGCGTGTTGGCACGGTTTTCGCGGGCCGCGGGGTTGCTCCTGCCTTTCTCTGCTTGCTTTCTCCGGTTGGTATTGAGGGCGGTATCGCGGCGGGTGTGCCGTCAGGCAGTACGGTGTCCGGAATAGCGGGCTTGTCGGGGTCGAAACGGGATGGGTGATGCGGTCAGCTGCGTGAGCGCCGCCCGGACGAACGTTTTTTCGGTTTGCGGGATTCTTCGGCTTCACGTTTGGCGTGTGCGTGGGCGGCGGTGTCGCGATCGCGGGCGTGTACGGCGCTTTCTGAAGCTTGTCCGGGGTTGCCGCGATAGGCGGAGAGGGCACGTCCGAGTCGGTTTCCGGGGCCGCCCGGGAGGGCGGGATTGCCGCTTCGCGAGGCGCTTTGGTCGCGCAGGACGCCTCTTTCCGCTGAGCGCAGGAGTTTGGTGTCCATGATCGCAGCACGCATGTGCTGTGGTGTGGTTGCGGCATGGAGCCCGGCTCCGGCGGCGGCTGAGGCCAGTTGGGCCGCGATGCGGGCGGTTTCGATAGCGCCGCGCGTGATGCGGTAGATGGCTTCGGAAGCGCGGGTGTTGCGGCTGGCGCGGCTGGGGCTGTTCTGGCGGATGGCGCGTTCGGGTCTGGTGGGCTGGTTGCCGGAGCGGCGTGTTGCAGCGGTTGGCTGCGAATTTTGCTTGCGCGGGTTGCGTCGGCGGCGGAATGCGCGGCCGAGGGCGGTTCGGGGTGCGTTGCGGTTGGCGGTACCGGTGGTGGACGACATTGGCGCGGTGTTTGCAGCGGGTCTTGGAGCAGGGCTGGCTGTGCGTTTCAGGTAGCGGCTGCGGGCGCCGAGGATCACCCGGGACAGGAATCCGGGTTTCTTGCCCTTGGCGGTGTTTTTGGCGGTGCGGCGCAGGGTATAGCGGACGATTCGCCGGGCGACGGGCTTGATGGCGCGGCGGGCGATCTGTTGTCCGGCGAGGCCTGCCGCGCCTGCGACGGTCGCAGCGAGCGAGGTTCCGCCGGTCGGCAGGGCGGCAACCAGGCCACCGACGGTGACGGCGCCAAGGGCCAGGGAGGCTTCGTCGGAAGTGGCGACGTCGGTGATGCGGGCGAGTGTGGCGAGGCTGTCGCTGAAGGCTCCCTCGAGTCCGCCGGGGACGGACTGGTTGCCGGACAGCATGTCGTGTGCTTCGGCGCGGGCTACCGGGTCGGTGGGGTCGAGGGCCAGGCGGTGCGTCAGCGTTTCGGCTTGCTGGCGCAGCGCGGTTGCGCGGGGGTTGCCGGGTAGCGCGGTAGCGCGTTGGGGATCGGGAACGCTTGGCCGTGGGCCGGCGGCACGGACGCGGGTCATGGAAGTGGTCGGTGTTCCTGTCGGTGCAGTGAGATGCGCGAGCCGTGGGATACCAGGAGGGTGTTCAGGCCGTGTATGCCGTGGTCGGCGGCGGGACGCGGGTCGAGCCAGAGGGTCAGCTGTTGCTCGCTGCAAACGGAGGTCGTTTCATCGGCGTTGTACCAGGCGTCGACGAACAGGTCGATGTGCAGGGGATGGACGAGCGCGGCGCATGGAGGCGGAGGTGTGGCGCGTAGCATGCAGAGCATGGCGGTTGCCGGGCACAGGGCGAGTTCGAGGTGATGGACGGGAAAGCTGTCAGCGGCAAGCTGCCGCAATTGTGCCTGTCCGATGGGCGGTGGCTGGACGTTGAGAGCAGGCTGGTGGCGGTTTTCGACGGGTAGGGGCCGAAGGATCCAATTCGGGGTGGCGAGGATGCGGTTGAGTACCGGCATGGGGATCAGATGCCTCTCGCGGCTTTGGAGCGGGCTGTTTCGGCGCTTTTCTCGTCGGGTACGCGTCGTTGTGCTTGGGAGTAGGGCGCGATGCGTGTCGCGTGCAGGGTTTCGAGGTGGTCAAGCGGGGTTGAGGGGCGGTTTCGGATGTGGTCCGCTGCGTCGGACAGGTACGCCGAGAGGGCGTGCAGCCAGCGCCGGTGTTCGGGCCGCGTCAGGTCGAGCTGGAACTCCTCGTGTTCGTCGGGCGGTTGCAGCGGCAGGTCTGGGTGGGCGCCGTCGGCGAGGGCGAGGCCGATGTAGGTGCGTTTGCGGGATTCGTCCAGTTCGGACCATCGGTTGACGAGGTGTTGCTGCAGGTTGGCCGGGTCGGCCGGTGTGGACCCAAAGATGTGGATGTCCCGCATGACCGCGCTGTTTTCGGCTTGCGGGCTCCCGGTTGGGGCATTGCGGATAGGGGTCAGGTCCCTGGTGGGAATCCGGTGTAGGTTTCGGGAAGCGGCGGTGAGCCTTGTGTGAATGGTGGAGATGCGGGACGTGGCACGGATGGCGGTGGTGGCGTGGTCGAGCTTGGCGGCAGAACGCTGGTGCTGGTGGTACTCGAGGAGGCGCGGACGCAGGTCCGGATCATTGGCGGCCTGGAGGGCAGATGCTTTCGGGTCCGAGCCGGCGTGTTTCTCGAGGATCCGGTCGCGTTGCGGCGTGGGCAGCGAGTGGATGCTTTGCAGGATCCATTCGGGGTTGGCAAGCAACCGGTCAGGTTCGTTGTTTATCTCCCACTCGGTCCAGCGGGCGGCGGTATCGGGGTCCAGCCGGATGGCAGCGGATACGGCGCTGTCCGCTTCGGCGGTGAGAGTCCCGTCTCCGGAATGGGTAGCGATGCGGCTGCCGGGTTGCGGTGGGCGGCCGTAGAGCAGCTGGTGAATCTGGCGCTGGGGCGCGTTGGGCTTGATCCAGGACCTGCGGAAGCCGGGGAGAGAACTGGGGATGTGTTCGGGCGCGTCGATCAGGGCGAGGGCAAATTGCCGGGATGCACGCAGGGTCATGGTGGCGCGGTGCAGTTGATGGGGCGAGAGGTCGGCCGAGGCGTCGGCTTCGCTTGCAAGGGCAGAGCGGAGCTTGGCGTCTTGGTCTTCCGGGGGCTGCGGGTTGGCTGCGAAGATCGTGAGGCGGGCAATCCAGGGAGACGAGGGTGCGGTGAGGGCGCCGGCGAGGCGGCGTGTCCGGTGGCGGACCAGGTTCCACGCGAAGGCGCGGAAGGGATGACTGCCGGCGACGGTGAGTGCGCGGGCGGTTTGGAAGGGTCCTTCGCCGGCGGACATCAGGATGCCGAGGAATTGCAGGGCTCCTTCGAGTTCGTTGCCGTGGCTGGGCGGGCTGGCCGCTTTCGAGAGGGCGGCGGCAAAGCGTTCGCGCTGCAGGCGGGGAGCCCTGTCGAGGTGTTGGCTGACCGTATGGCGCATGCGTTCGCGGGCGGCGTGTTTCTCGAGGGGTTCGAGGGTGCCGGGCTTCTCGAGGGTGTCGAGTGAAAGGTTGATCGTGTGTTCGGCGCCACGGTAGAGGTCGGTGGCGCGATCGCCGCGATGCACGGCGGGATCAATCTGGCGGGCGGGATCCTTGAGGCCGGACAGTGCGCGCAGCTGGTCGGAGGTGACCGGGGGATTGAGGCACAGGCGTACCGCGTCCGGAGAGAGGCGGCTTGCGGCCTCGCCGATGGCGATCAGGTTGGCGGCGGCTTTTCGGGTGCTTGCCGGGTGGATGCCGGTGTGACCGGAGGCGGCACGGCGGTTGTGAGCGGCCTGGCGCAGGGCGTTGCGCAGTTGGAGGGCGGCTTCGAGGTCTGCGACAGCGGTGCGGTACTTGGGAGCGTTGCAGTCTTCCAGGGACTTGCGAAGGCGCTGTTCGGTCTGCTTGGCGTGCCAGGAGAACTGGCGCAGGAAGGGATTGAGGTGGAACCGGTGGTGCGCGGGCTGTGCTTCCGTATTCGGGTTGTCGAGTTGTGCGGTCACGGGAGTGCGGTTGGTTGCGGCAGGGTTTTCAGGATGTGCTGGAGTAGTGCAAGGCGGGTGGCGCGGTCAGCGAGCGGATCGCGGCCGTTTGGGCTCGGGAGCAGGTGGGGCAATTCCAGGCGACGGGGATCGTGCCGGGGGACGGGCGGCTTCGGGCCGGCGTGGGGCTGGCGGATGACGGACATGGTGATGGGAGGATAGGTGCGGCGCTGTTTTGGGTCAAGATGGGCGGGTTTCGGTGATGACAGGGGGTCAGCGGCGGAACATGCGGGTGATGCGGCTGGTGGCCCAGGACCCGGCTTGACGGCCGACGCCCATCAAGGTTTGGGCAGCGGCGCCGGAAGCGTTGGAGTAGGCGGACAGTTCGGCTGCAATGGCGCATCCGAATTGGGCGATGGCGCGGGCGATGTAGCCGGCCAGGATGAGGACGAAGGTGGCGGGCATCCAGGTGAGGTCGGTGATATCGGTGTTCACCGAGGTTACCGGAAGGTCGTCCTGGTGGGCTGCGTAGATGCAGAGGTAGCGGCGGAAGGCTTCGGGCAGGGTGGGACCGGCATAGGCGGCGTGACAGGCTTCGATGCGGGCGGTGGCTTCGGGCAGGGGGTCTTCCACCAGGATCAGGTTGGTATAGAAATCCAGGCCGGTGGCGACAATGATGCTGGAGAGGGTGATGGAAATGCCGGCGGTGAGCAGCATGAGGCCGCCGTAGGCTACGGCGGAGGCAGCGGCCATGACGCTGTTGCGCGTGGGGCGGAACAGCGCCAGGAAAGCGATTACCGGGCTTGCGCCGATGGCGATGGCGGCGTGCAGCGCGGCTTCCGCCACGGCGAGGAGATACGTGGTGAGGGTTGCGAGGCCGGTGCCTGCAATGGCGAAGGCGATGAAGATCTTGAAGAAGGACAACGGGGCTGTGACCGGGATGGAGAAGTAGTTCATCAGGCTGGAGATGCTGAACCGCACCGGGTCGAGGCTGGGCAAAAGGTTGACCGCGACGGCGGTCAGCGCGGCAGCGAGGTCGGCGGCGGCGGAGGCGTAGCGAAGCATGGCGTCGCGGATGATTTCCGGCGGGGTCTGGGCGTTCGATTGGCACTGGGAAGCCGGGGTTTCCGCGAGGGTGCGCACGGTGTTTGCGGAGGCTTCGGCGAGAATGTTGTAGAGGTGGGCGGTGGCGGTCCAGAGGGTTTCGGCATAGCCGGTGGCGATGGCGGCGGCGATCACGATGGCGATGCCGGTGCGCATGAGCAGGAGATATTCGTCGGTGGGTGGCCGGCGGGCAAGCTGGGCGCGGGCGATGCCGATGGCGGAAGCGAGGAGGCAGACCAGCAGCAGGACGCTGAGGATGGGGCCGGGGCTCCGTAGAACGTCGAGTGGTGAACTGCAGCCTTCGAAGCCGCAGATGAGCCAGCCGGGCAGTTGCGTGGCGATGGTGGTGGCGGCGGTGGCGGTGGCTTCAGAGAAGGTGCAGAGCCAGCAGTCGGTGCCGGGACCGAGGCGGCTGGAAATGGTGTTGGCTGCCCAGCAGGCGGTGTCGGCCTCGGTTGCTGCGGAAGTTGGGTGACGGCTGTAGACGCTGGCGTCGCAGAGTCGGGGCAGCAGGCGGGGGGAACAGGCGGACTCGGCGAGGCCGGACACGGTTTGTCAGGCCTCTTCCGGGGAGGAGGTTGCGGGTTCTGAAGAAAGACTGTGAAGGATGGTCTCGGGAGCGGCTCCGGAGGCTAGTGCGAGGGAGTAGGCCGTGGCGCCGGCGGTGGCGGGGAACAGGCGAGCATTGGCTTCGGGGTCGTGGGCACAGATGAATTGCCAGTCCGGTCCGGCGGCGCGGATTGCGAGGGAGGCGGCCCGGAGGATGGCAACGGAGGCGTGGGTTCCGTCGAAGGAGGGGTCCCAGGCGATGCGTTGCACCTTGGCTTCGCGGGGCGGGTTGCCGCGGGCGAACACGATGTACAGGAAGCGTTCCGGGGTCGTCTGTGGCTGGGTCATGAGATTGACTGCTCTGGCAGGTTTGGCGGAGGGATTGTATCGCGGATCTCGGTGAGGAAGGGGCTGGGCTGGCTGACCTGACCGTTGCGGTACTGGGATCGGGTGAGGAGGAGGTGGCGCTTGGCGCGGGTGCAGGCGACGTGCAGGAGGCGGCGTTCTTCCTCCATCGTCTGGTGGGTGGCATTGGCCGGCGGAAAGGCGTTGTCCTCGAGCGCGGCGACGGCGACGAACAGCCATTCGAGGCCCTTGGCGGCGTGGATCGTGGAGATGGTCAGCATGTCGCGGGAATCGCTGTCTGCGGCGAGGTCGGAAGTTGCGAGCTGATCGGACAGGGCGGAAATGGAATGGGCTTCGGCCGCGATGTGGAAAAGGTTCTGGACACGTTCCTCGCGGGCCAGGGCGGACTCGCGCACATGCGGGTCGTCGGACCGCTTGTCGTCGGCGATGGTGCGGTGGATCCCGCTTTGCAGGTATGCCGTCTCGATCAGTTGCAGGGGCGTTGCGCCGTCTCCGGCGATGCGCAGGAGTTCCTGCATGAGATCGGCGATTTCGATCATTCCGTTGCGGGCGCGGGTTGGAATCCTGGCGCCGTTGGCGACCGGCCGCAGGGCGTCGGCGACCGGGATGCCGCGTTGGTTGGCGCCCTCGTTGAGCCGGAGGAGGGACGTATTGCCGATGCCGCGTTTGGGGTGTGTCAGCACGCGGGTGAGGGCGTCGTTGTCGGAAGGATTCAGCAGCAGGCGCAGCCAGGCGGTCAGGTCGCGGATTTCGGCGCGTTGGGAGAAGCGGTGGCCTGCGGTTACGCGGTACGGAATGCTGTGTCGGGCGGCAGCGGCGTCGAGGGGGATGAGATCGCGTCCGCGGCGGGCCAGGATGGCTTGTTCGCCGTACGGGATGCCGCAGTTTTCCGCGAGGTGCCGGACGGTTCCCATGAGGAAGTCGGCTTCGTCCTTGGTGTTGCTGAAATATATGTGGCGCGGCGGTGGGGTTTCCGGGTGTTCGATCCAGGCGGTCAAGGTTTTGGGGTAAGGCCGGTGGTTGCCGCGGAGGGCCGCGTTGGCAACGTTGAGAATTGGCTGTGTCGATCGGAAGTTCTTGGTGAGATGCATGAGGTGCATGGACGGGCGCAGCTTCGGCAACTCGTAGATGTTCTCGATGCGTGCGCCGCGCCAGGTGTAGATCGCCTGGTCGTCGTCACCGACTGCGAACAGTGGGCCGGTGGCAAGGCAGGCAAGCAGGCGGGACTGGAGCGAGTCCGTGTCCTGGTACTCGTCGACCATGACGGTTTCGTAGTGTGGAACGAGGGCGGGTTCGGCCTCGAAGGCGCGCAGGGCGTAGCGGATCAGGTCGGCGTAGTCGAGCGCGGCGCTGTCGGCCTTGATGTCCTCGTAGGTGTCGACGATGTCGGCGGCCTTGCGGTGGTCGGCGTCGCCGTCGATTTCGCCGCCAAGGGTGTAGGCGACTGTCACGTCATCGTCGCGCATGAGCTGCGAGAGGGTGCGGTTGTTGTCGAGGACGCAGGAAGCGTTTTCGATGTGTTTCTTGAGGGCCTTGGCGTGGTCGGGATGGAGTTTCCAGCGGCCGCCGGGGCCGCATTGGACAACGGCCTTGCGGAGACAGGCGGAGGCGTCCTGGTCGTCGAGGACGGAGAAGTCGGCGTGGAGTGTGGCGCCGCCGGTGACGTGGGACACTTCGTCGGCGTTGCTGCGCAGCCAGCGGGCGCAGATCGCATGGAAGGTTCCGGTTTGGGGCAGTGGTGCGTCGCGTTCGTCGGGGTTGGCAACACCGAACAGGGCAGCGATGCGATGACGGAGTTCCTTCGCGGCGCGGTTGGTGAAGGTCAGGCACAGGCAGGCCTGCAGGTTGATGCCCAGGCAGGCGATGGCGGCGGCTCGCGTGATGAGAGTCCTGGTTTTGCCGGTGCCGGCTCCGGCGAGGACGAGGACGGAGTCGTTTACGGGCGTGGTTACGGCTGCGAATTGCTCGTCGGTCAGGCCTTCGAACAGGTATTGCTGGAAGGGCGAGTACTCGGAGATCTGTGGTGCGGGTCGATTCATGGTTGCTGCTCGTGGTTTGTGACCGGGGGGATTTGGGGAGGGTCCTGCGGGATGAGTTGGAGAGCGCCGATGGGCGGGGCGACGATGATGCGGGCCATGCGATGGTGGCGGGTCTTGTTGTCGCTCGTGTAGACGTGGTAGTCGAGTTCGCCGGAGATCTGCAGGAGGGCACCGGCGACGTAGGAGGCTTCCAGCAGGCGCTCGATGATTTCGGGGTCCTGCACCAGGATGCGGTGTTTGACGGGATGCGCTACCGGGGTTGTCCGGGACAGGACGTTGACGCTGAGGAGGGCAATGTTCTTGCCGTTCTTGCGGCGACGGATGCTTGGAGCGTCGGTGAGACGGCCGGTGAGGACGACGAGGGCGAACATGGGAATTGGCTTTGTCCCGTCTAGCGTGCGGTTCGGCGTTTCGGTTTCGGGGTGGTGCCGCTTGCGGCGGGGAGGGTGACACGCACGGCGTGGGTGATGGAAGCACCGGGGATGCTCTTGTTGGCGGACAGGGCTTTCTTGATTTTGGCGGTGTCGGGCTTGCAGTACTCGGGGGGGACCTCTTGGGGGTCGTGGATTTCCGGAGTGGACGCGTAGAGGGTGGTGGTCAGCTGGTACTGGGGCAGGTGTTCGTTGTCCTTTTCCAGTTTCAGACTTCCGGAACTCACACAATTTTAGATGCACCCTTCATTGGAGTCCGTCCGAGTTTCTGATGGCCGGGAAAGGCACCCAACGCACGGCACAGCCTTGGCCCATCTGAACAGAGTTGGTTGGTGAGGCCACCGAAATCCCGGATTTCAGCTCAGATTAAACTGGCCACTATCAGATACAGCAATGAGTTACACAGAAAGGAATTTGCTCGGCCGAGCATGAAGTTGCTTGATTGTCGACGATACCTCGCGCCGCACGGTGTCAGGAAGTCTGAGTTTGGTTACGGCTTGTTCGCCGTTGGCGTTTCTTTCCTCGAGCGGTAGCTGGTCCTGCTCGGCGATGGTGTTGGTGATCTGGTCGTAACGTTCGCGGGCGGCCGATTCAAGCTCGGCGGCGCTTTCGGCAAGAATGTCGAGGATGGTTTCGACCTGCAGGCGTATGCGTGTGATCTGGTCCTTGGCGACCCTTTCGGTTTTTCGAAGTTCGGTAAGCGCGCCGGCTGCTGTGGCGCGGTCCATGCGGTTGGAGCCTGGCGCGGAAGCGGGCAGGGGCAGTTCGTTGATTTTGGCAGTCGCCTGTCGGGCCCATTCGATTTCGTCACGGTGGAGTGTGCGGTATTCGTCGAGGAGCCGGGTGACGTGGGGCTGTCGTTGGTCGTCGGAGACGGGGGTGGGGATTGCGGGATGGGCGTATTCGGCCGCGGAGGCGCGGGCGCGTTGTTGGGGCGTTTGCATGGCGAATTGTCTCTTTGTTGCAGGGGTTCAGGGCGGAGGCTGGGAGGCGGCAGCCGGGCAGAGCGGGTGGTCTGGCGGCAGGGTCGCGGTCCACTCGGCGATGATGTCGGGGGTAAGGCCGTGTCCTTCGTCCCCGGGGTCCCAGGCGGGTGGACGTTGCTGGCCGGTGGGGTTCGGAAGGTCGTGGCGAAGGGCGAGCGTGGCTGGGGCTGGGAGACCGTGGGCGGTGACGTGGTCGGCCAGTCGACGATTTGCCTGTCTGCCGCTGTCGTCGTCGTCGTAGGCGAGAACGATGTTTCGGTGCGGAAGCAGGTTGAGGGATGCCTGATGGGCGCGGCCGGTTCCGCCTGGCGTGGTGGTCACGGCAATGAAAGGGTATTGGGCCAGCAGCAGGCGGGTGGCATCGGCGGTTTTTTCGCCTTCGACGAAGAGTACGGTGCTCGCGTTCGGGATCGCGTGGTCGTGGTAGAGAGGTTGCGGGTCAGGCAGGCGGGCGCAAAGCAGGCGTGGCAGGCTGCCATGATCGGAATGCACCATTTGCCAGGGCCGGTAGGTCTTGCCTTGGGGTGTTTCGTAACGGGCGATGACCTGGATGCTGAGCCTGGGGTCGTAGAACCACGGGTAAGGCCAGATGGCTGTCGGTATTCCCAGCGCGGGGTGAAGGAAGCGGGCAGTCAGCGAAGCGCTGAAGGGGCCGGCATTGATGGGCCGTGGAGCGGGTACGGGTGCGCTGTTCGGGCGCGGTCTTGCGTCGTTGCCGGTGGCGGGGTTGGCGGGGTCGACGCCGAGATGACGCATGGCTTGCCGGATGTCGGCGTAATGGCAGCGTGCATGGCAGAAGAACAGTACGGTGCCGTCATCGGTTTCTGTCAGGTGCAGGGATGGGGTGGTGTCGTCATGGGCGGGACAGATGACCAGCCAGCCGGATCCGGACCATACCGGCGTTTCGGAGAGCTGGATCGCGATGCGATAGGCGTTTGCTTGACGGATCATGGTGTGCGGGATTGCGGGATTGCGGGCGTTCAGGCGTGGAGGCGGCGGTGTGGTGCGGGATCGCCAGCCTGACGCAGGAGTTGTTCGTGTTCACGTTCGATTTCGATTTCGGCGGGGTAGCGTTGATGGGCCGGGAGATGAGCGGATTCTTCGAGTGAACGACTCCAGCTGTGGCGGATTTCCTCCGGGCTGGTGAGCGTTTCGGAGCTGGCGGCTGGACCGGTGCCGGTGCTCAGAGTGGGCGTGACGGGCCTGGGTTCCGCATGGTGCGCGTGTTCCGGTGAAGGATTGGCATTAGCAGGCGGGTTGCCCGGAAGAGGCTTCGGATCAGGCTGCGGTCTGCGGACAACGGTTTCGCTGGCAGCTGTCCGGGCTTGGCCAGGGTGTGGAGTCTTTTCCGTTTGTGGCCGGGGCACGGGGGCGTGGACCGGAACGTAGATCGGCAGGTCCAGTGTGCGGTTGCCGTCCTTCAGGAGCTGGTCTACCGAGCAGTTCTTGTCACCGAGGTCCTGGCCGAAGACCCTGCCGAGAAGATAGCAGGCTCTCTTGAAGGCAGTGCGGGACGCACTGATGAGGGCACCGTCGTACGCGGCGAGGCCGTTTTCATTGGCGACGGTGCGGGTGGCTGTGGAAGAGGCAGTGCCGGTCCGGATGATGGGCCCGATGGCAGTCTGGATGGTCAGTTGACCCGTGCAGGCGACGGCGACGGATAGCGTGGGCTCGCTTTTGCGGTTGACGCCGTGGGCGGAAGCCTGGACGTAGGAGTGGATGTCTTTCCAGGACCAGTTGTTGGGAAGGACCGTCAGGTCGAGGAGGTTCTGGAGGGAGCGCCAGTTGACGGAGCTTTGGTCGTCGTAGGTCCTCTGGACGTAGCAGGCGGGCAGGGGCTGGGAAAGGAATTCGGTTGTCAGCAGGGGTCGTCGTATCAGGACAGGTTTCATGTTTGGTCCTTTCTGTTGGTACCGGAATTACTCGCCGCGGATTTGCAGCCTGGCGACGGGCTTCGGAGAAGGGGGTTTCGCAGGGAGGTGTTCGTATTTGGCGGAAATGGTCCGTCGGTCACCGGCGTTGTCGGTGAAGGCCACCGAGCCCTTGCCGTGGTCGGCGACGATGCGGGATATCACCGTTTCGAGTTCGTTGCGTGTTTCGGTGAGTTCGCGACTGCGGGCGGCGTTCTTGGCGAGGGCATCGTCGAGATCCCGGTGTTTGGCGGTGAGATCGCGAAGTTGTTCGGCGAGTTCGGCGGAGGCCTCGGTGGGCTCGGTCTGGTGGGCGGATGCCTCGTGGATCTGGCGCAGGTAGTCCGGGGAGGCGCGTTCGTCGGGCGCCGGCATCTCGCGGTTGGCGATTTGCTGCACGAACAACCAGATTTCGCTGGTCAGGTGGTCGGTGCGTTCCGGGGAGTGGTGCAGAACGACGGGGTGCTTGAAGCGTATGGTGTCGACGTAGGGGATGGCCGCGGCCCATCGCGCGGACGTGCAGAGCATGAGTGCGTCCAGACGGGCGGTCATTTCCGGCGTGGGCCGGGGCGGACCGGAGGCGGGGTGCCAGTCGCGTGACCATTCGTGGCGGGTCAGCGGAACCAGGATGGCGAGGCCGGGACCGTCGCCGAACTGCGGGGCTTCCGGAATGGTGATCTGGTGCGTGGCGGTAACCGGGAGTGTCGGGCATTCGGCGGGGCCCCGGCTTGGCCGGCATGGTGCCCCGAAGGGCTGGGCGGCGATGGCGGCGTTTACCAGCGCAAAAGCGGATGCTTGCCGAGGGTCGGTGAGGTCGGGTTCGGGAGCGTCCAGTCCGGCGAGGAAATCCCGGGTCAATGACCAGCGGGACCGGTTGCGATCGAGGCCCATCAGGGCCGGTATTTCCATGTCGAGCAAGCGGCGGTGTAGGGTCGGCTTTTCGGGTTGAACGGGTTGGAAGTGCGGAGGCAAGTGGGCTGCTTCCGGTGGAATGTGGGTTTGCGGGTGTGTCATGATTTCCTCGGGGTCGCTTTGGGGGAGGTTCGCGTGTTTCGCGGTCGGTAAGCCCGGTTGGCATACGGGTTGGAGGAGGGGGTGCTTGTGCTGCGGCGGCGCTTGTTGGATGTTTTCTTGTTGAAAACGGGTTTGCCCGGGGCCATTGGCATGGGCAAGTGGGGAAGTTTCCTTGTACGCAGGCGGCGGACGAGTTCCTGCAGTGCGCGGGCGGTCTCCCGTTCGAGGCTGCGGGCGTTGGCGTTGCCTGCCGATACGGCTTCGAGTTGTGTTTCGAGACGTACGGTTCGCTCGAGGTCGGCGATGTCAGGCGCATGTTCGCGCAGCATCCGGATGAGGGCTTCGCCGAGCGTTGTCGGTTGCAGGCGCGCGGAATCACGAACGACGTAACGGCGGCGCAGCAGGGTTTCGATGGTTTCTTCCCAGGTGGTCTTGGTACCAAGGCCGGATTTCTTCAGGAGCAGGATGAGGGTTCCGTCGGTGTATCGTGGTGGCGGCTTGGTCGCGCTTTCGCGCAGGGTGGCGTCGGAAAGGCGAACGGTTTCTCCGTCAAGAAATGGCGGGATGTCGACGAGTTCGTCTTTCTTGTCGGGCGGGTCGCCGGGGTTGACGGCTTGCCAGCCGGGATCGAGGGTGGTGATTCCGCGTGCGGAGAGCAGAAAGGCGTTTTCGGTTCCGGCTTCCGGTTCGACCGAGAGGTCGGTGATGTCATGTTCCCAGTCGGGCAGGAACTGTGCCAGGAAGCGGCGGCAGACGCGGTCGTAGAGCCAGGCGGCGTCGTCGGGAAGGTCCGGCGGGGGGCGGACGGGCGTCGGGATGATGGCGTGGTGGTCCGTGGCAGCGACGGCGGTGGCGTCGAAGGTGGTGGTTCGCTGGAGCAGAGGTTGCGGGCGTGCGGCGGCGAGCGCCGCGTAGGCGGGTAGGTTGTCGAGTATGGCGAGTACGTCCCGGCAATTGTCGGTTTCGCTCGGGTCGAGGCGTATGCAGTCGGTGCGGGGGTAGGAAAGCAGCTGGGCTTTTTCGTAGAGAAATTGTGCGGTGCGGAGGGTCTTGGAGCCGGGCCACTTGCGGCTCGCGGAAGCGTGGGCTTGCAGCGAGGCGGTGTCGAACAGGGGCGGAGGGCCCTTGTAGTGGCGTTTCGTGGAGATGGATATGGGCCCGTGGAAACGGCTGGCGGCATCGCGGCGGCGGGCGGCTGCGTCGGGGTCGGCGAGCCGGGGCTTGCGGGGATTGTGGGTGAGTTCGACGGTTACGGATTTGTCGCGTTCGGCGGTGGCAACCGCGGTGAGGACGAAGTATTTCGTGGCGACGAATTCGCGGATTTCGCGTTCGCGGTCGCAGAGCACGGCCAGGGTGGGCGATTGCACGCGGCCTACGGACAGTACGCCGCTGGCGCCGGACGGGCGGCAGGCAAGCGTGATGTAGCGGGTGAGGTTTATGCCTTCGAGCCAGTCGGTGCGGCTGCGCAATTCGGCAGCCGCGTGAAGGGGTTCAGTGTTGCGGCCGGGTTGCAGGTTGCGCATTGCTTTCCGGATGGCGCTCTCGTTGAGTGCGTTGGTCCACAGGCGCTGGATGGGTACGGTGGGAGAGACCCTGGCGTACTCGATGAGTTCGCGGGCAATGAGTTCGCCTTCCATTCCGGGATCGGTGGCGATGACGATTCGGCTTGCGTTTCGCAGGGTGCCGACGACCTTGGCAAGAAGTGCTTTGGGTTTCTCGGGATCTGGTTTGCGGCGCCAGGCGGCCGGTACGATGGGGAGCGGTTGCAGGGACCAGCGCTGTAGCGATGGATCGTAGTCGTGCGGGTCGGCCAGTTGCAGAAGGTGTCCGAGGGCGTGAACGATGATGCAACCGTTGGGAAGGTAGGGCGACAGGGAGCGCGCTTGGGTTGCTTTCTCGGCGAGGAAGACGGTTGGGCCGTGCGGTCGTGGTGGCATGGGGATATTCTCCGGCAGCTATTCGACTGGGGGTCTGGGGGTTGGTGTTCCGGACATCCGTGGGAACGTTACGTTTGGCCGCCGGATTGGGCAAGGGTTGCCGGGGGGTTGCGGGTAAGGGGTTTCAGGCTGTGCTCGGGGCGATCAGGGGAATCCCTGCCTCGCTCAGGAATCGGGACGGGCGGGCTCCGGTGCAGCCGGGACCGGCGGCGTCGTCGAGGACGTAGGCGCGGAAGCGGTGCGAGGCGCGGGAAATGGCGACAAGGGCGAGCTTGCGGTCGTCGTCGAGTCGCTTTGGATTGTCGGCATAGCGCGGGTAGTTGCCTTCTTCCCAGTTCGGGGCGTAGATCAGCGGGGCCTGGTGCCCCTTGGCTGAGTGCATGGTGCGGATTTCAACGGCATTGCCGGGCGGTTCTTCGCCAAGGTGTTCCAGGTCCTGGTGGAGGGAAATCAGGTGCTGGAGCGTGTCGACGCTGCGGGCCATCCGCAGGATGCGCTCGAGGGCGAGGGACGAGGCCGATCGGACCGGAATGGGCGCTGCTTCGAGCAGGCGTTCGGTGCCGATGCGTTCGTAGAGACTCTGTACCGCGTCTGCGATGGAGACGGCGGGGTCGGCCATTTGGGCGCGGAGAGCGTGGAGGACGTCGAGGACGTGGCGGGCGGCAACGGCTGCGGGATCGTTTTCCGGGAGGTTGGCTGCGCAGGCGGCCAGTGCTGCGGCCGGCGGGATGTCCGAGGTTCGGGAGAGTTGCTCGGCGTTGTCGAGCAATTGGCGCGGAGGCGCGGGATGGGGCGCCAGCATGGCGGTGGTGAAATGCACGTGGTCGTGTTCGTTGTCGATGGTGCGCAGCCAGGCGATGCATCGCACGGCGATGTTGGTGGCGTCCGGGGACTGGGCGATCCAGACAGGCATGCCGAGGGAAGCGAGAGCTGCGGCGAGGGAGGAACAGTCGGCGTGGGTGCGGCAGAGAATGGTCGCGTCACCGAAGGAGGTGGGGTTTCCGGAGAGTTCGGCGCATTCGGATATGTCGGCCCGGATGTGGGCGCGCAGCAGGTCGGGAAGCCTTGCCGAAGTTGTGGAGAAGGCTTGTGGGTCGGGACCCTGGCGCGGGGATGGAAGAGGCGTGGTGCCGGGGGACTGCAGGTGTTGGCGGAGGCTGTTGACGGCGCGTTGGGTTGGTTCGGTCAGCCGGTAGTCATGCTGGAGTGCCATCGTGGTGAGGGATGGTTTGCGGGTGAGCTGTTGCAGTCGGCCGAAGCCGCCGATGGCGTGCGCGAAGGAGTATATGTTCTGGTCGGTATCGCCGACGGCAGCGAGCGGGGCATGGCGGGCCCAGACGGCGAGCAGATCCGTGAGTACGGGCGAACTGTCCTGGTATTCGTCGACGAGTACCTGGTCCCAGCGGCGGGACCAGGTGTCAGCGATGTCGGGATGCTGCAGGTAGAGCACGCGGAGTGCAACGGGAACGATGGCGGCATCAGCGATGCGATCGAGGGTCTGGGTGTGAAGGTACTGGCGGATGACACTGAGGTCGGCGCGGCTGCGGTTGTAGGGAATCCATGCTGGCGAAAGCGACGGTCCGGCGTCGTATGAGTCGTCCGGCATGAGACCGGCGGCACAGGCCGTGTCCATGAGGCGGATAAGCGCAGCGGCGCGGCTGTCGGCTTCGTGGCTTCCCGAGGGCAGGCGGCCAACCGCGTCGAGTGCGGCGCGCATGCGTGTGTACCGGGCGTTGCCGGCTTCGACGGTGAAGTCCGGAGGCAGTATCGAGAGGTCGGGGTGCAGGCGCAGGATGCGGCAGCAGACGGCGTGAAACGTGTCGATCCAGAGCGGTGGCAGGTAGAGTGGCTGGAAGGCGCGTTTTTCGGGCGGGGCGATGAGGTGTTCGATGGCGGGTTCCCGTTCGCGCAGGCGTTCCTGGAAGCTGGCTCTGGCGCGGTTGGTGAAGGAGATCACGAGGATCCGTTCGGGTTGGGTGTCGTCGCGGACGGCCTGGACAAAGCGGCGGACGAGACTCTCGGTCTTGCCGGATCCCGGCGGGGACTGAAGGGCGATGAGCGGTTCGTTGGCGGCTGCGAACTGGACCTGGACGGGGTCGGGGGTATGGAAGGGATTGGCGGCGGCCGGGTTCAGGACATCGGGTTCACGGGGTTGTTCGGGAGGTTGAAGCATGTTCGGTGGTTCCGGGGAGCTTGTTTGAGGGGATGGACATCGGGGGTGCAGCTGTTTTCGTTTTGCTGTGTCGTTGGGTACTTGGTGGGGCGGGACAGGAGGGCGGTGGTTGCCGCGATTGTCGCGTGAAGGGCGGGTACGCGGCTTATGGCCCGGTATTCGGCGGATAGCGAAGTTGTTCCGGGCTCCTCCATGCGCGTTTGCGTTCGGTGGCCCAGGCGCCGGTCGCGGCAGCGATGGCTTTCTCGCGTTTGGCAAGGATTTCGGCGAGAGTTTCGGCGGGTAGGGGCGGAGCCGGCATCGGGCCCTGCCTGGTTCGCGGGTTGCGGACTCGGGAGAGAATCCGGGGATCCATGAAGAACAGGGGCGTTTTGGCGCGGATGGGCCGGTGCAGGAAATTCTGCGCGAGGATAAGGTGGGTGCCGCGCGGCATGTGGACGATGTTGCCGGTGTTGAGGAGGCTGACGCCTTCGGTGTGTTCCGATCGGTTGCCGCCGAAGATCTGCCCCTTGAAGCCGGTGTTGCGGCTGACGGTTGTGCGGAGCACGGTCGTCTTGCCGACCATTTCGGAGATGATCTTGACGCTCTCGGGATTGTTCTGGGCAAGGACCAGTTTCACGCCGGTCGTGCCATTGATGAGTTGTTGATCTTCCTTGGAATATATCTTGCCGATCTGACCGTAATCCTGTGCGATCAGCATGTAGTAGGTGGCTTTCGAGCGGCCGAGGTCGGGGCCTTCCAGGACGGCGTCGATGCGGGGCAATTTGGCAAATTCGTCCATCAGGAAGCATACGGGGTAGGGTCCGAGGAGGATGCCGTCGGCAGTGGTTTCGCCCGGGCCGTAGGCGAGCAGTGTCAGTGAGCAGGTCTGGAAGAAGAGCGCGGTGATGTTGGAAAAGGCCTTGGCCTGAGCCTGGTTCACGGTGCAGTAGACGCTGACGGGTTTCCAGTCTCCGGGCTGTTGCAGTGCGCGGACCTTTTCCCAGTCTCCGGGTGTGGAGGGATAGGCCGGGAGGTTCATGCGATTGACGGCGTCGTTCGTGAGGCGTCCCCGGAGGTCGGTTGGAATGAAGGTGGAGGCGGAGGCTCGTTCGGCGACGGCCTGATTCTTGAAGGGTATCAGTTTCTGGTCCAGCGTTCCCAGGACGCCGGAGCGTTCTTCCTTGGCCATGGGGACGAGTTGGGCCAGTTCCATCTGAGCGCGGTTTGCGTAGTTGTATGTCTGGGCTTCTTCGAGGAACTTCTGGAGGATTGCGCCCATGGGGTCGTCACCAGACTTGGAGTCGAGGCCCTTGGCGATCATTTCCGCGATCCATTCGACCATCATGGGCAGGCTGGCGTCCATGCCGTGGTAGCGGGGCGGGATGCCTTCGTAGCGTTCCGCGTCTTCGCGGTCATTGACCTTGCTGACGATTCCGTGGATGAAGCCCGTCAGTGCTGCACGTCCCTTGTCGACGAAATAGGTCTGGCCGGCCTTTTCGGGCGGTACCAGTGTCTGGGTAAGCGAGTCGATGAAGGTATCGCGGTTGGGACCGGGTGGCGGGATCACGCGTGGATCGAGAAAGTTGAAACGCGGGTAGTAGACGTTGTTGGCGGGGTCGTCAATGGCGGGCCATTCCAGGCGGTAGGTGGGGCCGAGGGTGGATCGGTGGCCGCTGGTCAAGTTCCATACTTAAGGGTTTCGGATCGTTGACGATGAAGGAGCTTTCGTCGGTGACAACCAGGGCGGGAACCACGAATCCGGCGGTCTTGCCGGTTCCCGGCGGTGCGAGAAGCAGGGTGGATATGGTTTCGATCAGCGCGATCTTGCGGTTTCCGACATGGCCGAAATGGAGGTACTTGCCGGATGGTCCGATTTGCTTCAGGTCTTCCATCTCGTCGAGATCTTTGTTGCTGGCGAATTTGGCGTCGCCGTGAAGCATGATGGCGGAGCGGTGGGGATTGGCCGTGTTGAAGATGAGGGAAAGGGCGAGGGAGAAGATGAAACCTCCCCCCAGCCACATGGAGGCCTCAACAGGTGTGTGGTGGGAGTCGGGTGCGGAGAAATAGGCGATGTGGGTGTTGAGGGGATGGTTCAGGAGACTTTGCAGATAGGCTTCCAGCTCCAGCAAGGCGAAGATGTCGAATTGGGGACGCTGAAGGGTCCAGGAAATGTAGGGTAGCAGGCTTGCATACAGCAGGAAGAGAAGGAATCCGAAAGCGGCACAGAGGGCAGTGAAGTTCTGGGAGCGTCGCCGTTCCTCGAGCATGTGCGGTGGAATATTGACGAAGGTCATCGGTATGTCCGGCTCCTTGTTGTCTTGCCGATGGGGTTGCGGGCAAGGGTGGTGAGTCTGCTTGATTATAGTTTCGGGGGAACCAGGATGGATAGCGGGAGGACTTGCGGTGGAAGAGAAGATGCAGGGTGGATTGGGTGTCGGTGCAGAAGGCAACGGAGAGGGCGTGGGCGACAGTTACGGTGTGCCGGACTCGGGCGCGGTGGTCGTGGAGGGAACGCTGTTGACACTGCCGGTTTTCCGGGAGGAGCTGTTTGAGCGCTGGATGGTGCGTTTCGGAGCGCGAATCGCGGATGAGCTCGCGGTGTCGGCGCGCAGTCTCGACGAGGAGCGAGAGGCGAGGATCGAACGTGGTAGGGAACGGGAACGGGTGCGGGTTCCGGAGGGCTGGGTGAGCCTGGAGCTGGAGCCTGTGGACGGCGAGAACGCGGAGAGGATTGCCGCCTGGAAGGGAGCGGAGGGGGAGGGATTCGCGGTGTGGGACGAGGGAGGCCGGTGCTGGCTGCAAGGAGCGGTCAGCGAACGGGTAAAGCCGGAGCGGTGGTGGCGACTTTATGTGGAGAATTCATTCGGGAACGGTCGTTGTCCGGAACGGGTGCAGCCGTGGATTGTGTGCATGGACGCGTGGTTGCGGGCGTTGGCGCAGCCTGGCGTGGCGTGGCGGCAGGAGGAATGGCCATTCGGCCGGGACCGGGATCCTCGTGTGGTTGCGCGATCGTGGTTGTGGTGTGCGCGGTTCTTGTCGGGTCAGGCGGCGCAGGGGTGGCAGGACCGACCGGAAGCGTGGGAAGCGGGCAGGCGGTTGCCTGTAGCGGCAGCGTGGAGGCTTGCGGAGCGTTGGTTGTCGGGAGATGTGGCGTGGCCGGAGTTGCGATGCTGGAAGGGGGAGTGGCGGTGTTTTTCGACGTTGCCTGCAGGAGCAGAGGCAGTAGGGGAGGTTTTGCCGGAAAGTTCTACGGTGGAGGAATGGTGTGCCGGGGCACGGTTGATGATGCTGGATCTTGCAGGGGCCGGACGGCCGGAACATGCTTTTGCGTGGCGTGGCGTGGTGGGTTCGCCGGACAGTGTACATATGTCCGGCTTGGTGGCGTGGGCGCGCGAGGTTGATGCGGGGCTGCTGGCGTGCGCGCTGCGGCGTACGGTGTTCCTGGCGGAAGTGGACGAGAGTGCGGGCGCCCGGTTGGGCCTGCGGGTATTGATGGCGGAGGCCGCGGAGCGGGCGGAAGTGCCCGGCAAGGTTGAGGGGAACAGGCCGGGGGTTACGAGGTAGGGTTGCCGTTGGTGCCGGTGCCGAGGGTGAGGCCTTGGAGAATACCACCAGTACATTCGGAAGCGTCGAAGAAATACGGCGGGACGAAGTGGGCGACGGCCAGGAGGCCGACGGAGCCACCGAGGACGGAAAGATGCTGCCATTTGAAGCGGCCGGTATAGCCGGCGACGCCGAGGAAGATGAGGATCAGGACGGAGAGGACGATAAACGCGTTGCGGACGAGTTTGGAGAGTTCGAGGATCTGGTTGATGAACTTGCAGGCTTCCTCTTCGAGTGTTTGCGCAAGAACGGGGTCCGACAGGATGAGGACCAGCGCCGCGGGAACGATAACGTAGAGGGTGGAGTAGGCGCAGCTGGGCAGGGTTTTCATGTCGTTCTCCGGCGCTCTCGGGGCGGTTGCCGGGGAGAAGGATAGCCGGAGCGCGCGGTAGCGGAAAGGCTGGACGGGAGGGGTTGCGGGTTTTCCTCGGTGGTTCGGGAGGAATGCGTTCAACGGCGCAGGGCTTGATTCAGCAGGGTTTCGAAATCCGATGCGGCCCGGTATGTCGGGGCGGGATCCCCGCTTTGGATCGCCGCGATGAGGTCTGCGTCGGGGATGCCCGGTAGGGGTGCGCCAGGCAGGCGGATGACAGGACGGGAATCGGGATTGGAGAGTACGTCGAGTTCGATCTGCAGGGCTGCTCGATCAGCGCGGTGAATGGCGTAGCGCGTGGGTTTGTCGGGTAGGGGGGAGCGTAATGCGCGGGCCAGGCGGGCGTCGATGGCGGAGCGAGCAATCGTGAAGGTGTCGCGAAACCCGGGAACCATCGCGTCGATGGCTTTCTGGGAAGGTGTGGCGAGATCGCCTGACCAGGCTTCGTGAGCGTCGTGCAGAAGTACGTGCAGGCGCTTGGGAGGAGAGGTGAGGCGGGCTGCAAGCATGCTGTGCTGGGCTACGGAGTAGGGACCGTAGAGGCCGTGATAGCGCGGCGTCAGGGCGAGGGCGAGCGCCAGGCGGCGGATGAGGGAACGGCGATTGGGCGTGGCTTCGGGCGGGCCTGGCCATGGCCAGTCGCTGGTCGGCGCGCGGGGCAGGATTGCGGGTTGCGCGGTGGCTGGCGGCGGGGGCAGGCCGGTGGGCAGGGCCTGCAGCCAGTGTTCGACGGCGTCCGGTGGGGAAAGCGCAGTGTTTTGCTTGAGGCGGGTTTTGGCCCTGGAAAGAGCGGAGGTTGCGTTGCGAATGTCCTGATGGGTGGCCGTTGGCGCGTGGAAACGGGCGAGAATGGCGGCAGCCAGCCGGTTGCGCAGTTCGGCGAGTGCGGCCGGGTAGTCGGGCAGGTCGCGGGCAATGGCGTGGTGGAAGGGTTCGGGGATGCGGCCGAGATAGGCCTCGGGGGCAGCGGCAAGGAGTATGTGCAGGGCGAGGTTGCGCGGGCTGGCATGGAGCGCGGTGAGCGCGTGTTGGGCCTGTGAGGCGTAACCTTGCCGTCCGGTGGGCACAGATGGCGCGTGGGCAAGGGCGGTGGCGATGTGGCGGGGAACGATTTGCCGGGGGCTCGGGTCGAGGAGTTCGAGGTGGCGGGGTCCGGGGGTGATGAAGGTAGTCGGTCCGGCTTTGGGCATCCGCTTTGCGATGGTCATCAATCAGCAGGCAGGCAGGCGAATTACTGCCGCGGTGCGGTCATCCGTTGGAAGGTTGGTCCGGTGGGACGGGATCTGGATGAGTGCAGAGCACAGCTGGATGGCGGTGGTGGAAGCGTGACGGCGGAATACCCGGGCGATGGCGTCGGGTGCAGTGTGTTCGGTAATGCCATCCGAGCAGGCGACGAGTGTTTCACCGGGGTGCAGTTCCGTGTGGTAGAGCGGCCAGGAGTCTCCGGTGAGAGGCATGGCGGTTCCGATCGGGAAGCCGCAGGGCGGGTTCTTGCGGGCGGAGTGTTCGTGGGCGATGCGCCCCAGGGGCAATGCGTTTCCGTCGGGTTGCAGGGCGAAAGGAGCCGGGAAACCGGCGAGGGACCAGGATGCTTGCAGGGCGGCTGCAGGGCCATGCTGTATGCGGATGGTGCATGCGGTTGCATAGAGGCCGGAGGAGGCCAGGTGGCGCAGGCTGGCGTCAGCGTCGGCGAGAACGCGGGCGGGCAGGCGCATCGGCGGGGTGGTGGCTTGGTCGGGCGGTAGCGCGGCGTGGCGGTTGATGGCGTGCAGCACGGAGTTGAGCGCGTCCCACGCGTAAATGGAGGGTGAAAGTCCGTGGCCGCTGGCATCGACGATCACGACCCAGGTGGCGCCGCTGGAGTCGCGGGTGACGGTGCTCATGTCGCCGGAGACGGCGTCTGCGGGGTGGGAGTGCACGGCGATGTCGGTTTGCGGTGTCAGGGCCTTGTGGTCGCGTGGCGAGTAGTAGCGGGCGCGGGAGGCTTCCTGGGCGAGACGGTACAGCGAATGCACTTCGTGAAGCGCGAGGTTCTGTTCGCGGGCGAGTTTCAGTTGCTGGTCGAATGCGTGGTAGAGGACGCGATCGAGCGGTGTCCATCGGCGAGGTGCGGGAATACCGCGCGGATTGCGGAACAGGCTGTGGATCAGGATGTTGCGGAACAGGCCGGCGGAGCGGTTTTGCAGAGGCAGGGTCTGGAGCGAGGAGTCGATGATCGCGGTTACCCGGGCAGCGAAGCCGGGGGGCACCTCGATGGTTTCGCCGGGCTGGATCTGGGCGCGAAGACGGGTTGGCACGGCAAGGCGAATCGGTGGTTTGAAGGAGTTGCCGGGCGGGGTTTCGGGTACGTCGTCCGGCGACCAGTCGAGGGGGATCCATTCGATGGAGAGCAGGCCTTCATGGACGATGGTTTCCGGTTCGTGGAAGTTGGTGCGTTCACCGCGGGTGAGGCGGGTGATTGCGGAAGGTGTGCCGCTATTGCTCATGAAGTTGGCTCCTGTGGGACCTGTGAAGGGTCCGGATGGTCGTGGGCGTGGATCTCGATCAGTGGGCAAAGCGAGTCGAGTGCTGCGGTGAGCAGGCTGTCGTGGTCACGGAGGTGTGCATGGATGTGACGGAACCGTTGGCGCAGATGGGAGTCGTGCAGCCAGGTCCATATGGGAGAAAAGGGTTTGACCATGGAGCGGGCATGCGTCTGCAGGGCTAGCGGGCTGATGTGGGTGGGCGTGCTGGCTTTGGCCGTGATGCGTGGGGTGTAGGCGTTGTTGTCGGAGGCTTGCGGGTGCATTTCGATGCGAATGGAGCAATTGCGGCATACCGAGGTGGCGGTGGAGGCAGTGTGGATCACGGATTGGGGCGGCAGGGTGATCCTGCCGTCGATCGGGACCGGACAGAGGATGTGCCAGGTGGTGTTGGGAGCCGTTTCCGGGAACATGTTGACGAGGGCTTGCACGTCCTTGCTGGCGCAGGAGGGTTCGCGTTCGAAGGCGCGGATGAGCATGGAATGGAGACGGGGATGGGGACAGCGAATGCTGGGAGGCGTGCCAGGTGGCGCGGAGAAGCGCAGCTTGGCGGTCATGGCAGTCATGGCAGCCGGACGGATGGTGGGCGTTGGTGCAATCAGCCAGCATTCGATGGCGATAGCGGCGGGATGAGCGGGAGTGGGCCCATGGAGGTTGACGGTTGTCCAGGAGTGGATCGGATCGTGCAAGTGTCGCGATGGGGGTAGCCGCAGGACATCATGAACGCGGGACAGCACGCGGTTTGGTGGAGCGAGCGGCATGGATTCAGTGGCCAGGCGGAAAGTGAATGGAGCGGATGGTGCGGGCGCCGGGGTTCGGACCGTCGGGCGCGTCACGCGCTGTCTGGATGCACAGCATGCGTGCGGAAAGCTGGGCGGCAAGGTCGTTGAGGGGCACGGAGGTGTCGTGCTGGCGGACCAGCCGGGCGAAGGTAGCGAAGGCTTCCTCGGGACTGCCGGCGTGGACGGTGGTCCAGAAGTGGTCGTGGCCGGTGGTGAGGAGGGTATGGGAGAGGCTGGCGTTTGCCGGGGTGAGTTCGCCGACGACGATCATGTCCGGCGAGAAGTGCAGGATGATGTTTCGCAGGCGCTCGTGGTTGAGGCTTTGTTGGTCGTCGATGTTTCGCGGCAGGATGAAGTGGACGCGGTTGGCATTGCGCAGGGCGATTTCGCGGCTGTCTTCGACGGTGATGATGCGTAGTTCGGGCGACAGTTGCCGGAGCAGGGAGCGGAACAGTGTGGTCTTGCCGGTACCGGTCGCTCCGGAGACGAGAATCGGGATGCCGGACGAGGCAGCATGGTGCAGGCGGTCGATGACCGGGTCGTCCGGCTGGTCGGTGTAGCGGCGGGTGATGCGCGGGGCGGCGGGAGCGGCAACCTGGTTTCGGCGCAGGCCCCATGCCTGCAGGCCTGGCGGATCGCCGGGCGGAGCTTGCCGTATGCAGAGCGCGGTGCCGCCGGAGGATTCTTCGGCGCCGTAGGTTACGGAGGGTCCGGCAGCTGCGGCGAAACGGTGGCCGGGAGATGCGGTGTCTTTCTTGCCGGTTGCAAGGTCGCCAACGGGAATGGTGCCGTGAGTGGTGGGATTGTGGACCGGGTGGAAGGGGCGATCGTATGTGGCGGCGTGGAAATGCACGCAGGATCGCAGGTAATCGGCGGTGAGACGGGCATCAGTGCGCCGGGCCCAGACCTGCCCCGAGGGCCCGGGTTCTCGAAGCCGGCAGAAGACCTGGCCGGGATTGCAGACGGCAATTTCTTCGACATCGGGTTGCAGGTAGTGAGCGGCCAGGGGCCGGAACAGTTCCAGCAGGGTGATTTCGGCTTCCGTGAGCTTGTCCATTGGAGTGGGGTTATCGCCAGATTGTTTGCCGATCAGGCGGGACGGGAGGGTTGAGCGTGGGCTGGACGGAACTGCCCGGGGTATCGGTGTCCCGGACGTGGAACTGCTGCTGTTCCTGGATGGCGGCGTCGTCGGCGGCGTCGTCGAGGAGGGCATCCTGTTCGATTTGTTCGTCGAAGAGGTCTTCGTAGCCTTGCCGGTAGGGATCTTGCAGGGCTTGCGGAGGGGTGTAGGGGCGGGCGGTGCCGGCAGGCTGCGTGCCTTGCGCTTGCTGGTCCGGGTTCTTCTCCGCCGGCGTGAGCGGAATGGAAGTGCTGAGGGAGGCTGGGGGGGTAGCGGGTGATTCTTCGGCGGATTGCGGGATTGCGGGATTGCGGGTTTGCGGGGTTGCGGGCGACAGCCAGAGGTCGATGGCCGGTACCACGACCATGCGGGTACCGGCAGGAACGGTGACGGCGGGTGGTGGCGGAAGTGCGGCGGCGAGTTGCGTACGCAGCACGTCGAGCATGGCTTGGCGGGCCTGGTGGCGAGCCAGCTGAAGGGGTGAGATCCGGGCAGCGTAGCTGGTGGTGGGCGGGGTGTTGTCGTTACCGGGCGTGGTATTCGCGGAAATGTTTCCGGGCAGGTCTACGGTGCCGTCTTGTCCTGCTGTCGCGATGCGGGTTACATCGGTGGCGAGGAGAGCGGTACTACCGGCTTGCAATGCGACGTTGGAGAGCGCCGTCAGGAAGAAAGTGAGTTCGCGGCGGTTGACGCGTCCCGGTAGGCCGGGGCGTCCCATCAGGTCGGTGGTACGCAGTTCGGCAGAGGGGGCGAAGGCGGCGCCATCGGGTCGGACCAGGCGATCCCAGTGGATCTGCAGGCGGCCTTGCAGAGCTGTGTCATAGTTGGAAGCGACGTTCTGGGCGGTGTTGCCGTTTGGGTTGAGCGACGTGGTTCGGCCGATGAGGCGGGAACCGCGGGGAATGATGAGTGCGCGGCCATGCGACGCATGCACGTCCCGTTCAACGATGGCAGTGACGGGCGTCGGTTGTCGTGAGTCCACGGTCAGGCTGAGTACGGCCGGGATCGGCGTGCCGGCAAGCACGGCGGTCGTGAGCGGCACGGGTCGGCTGGACAGGCCCGGGGGCTGTTCGAGTCCGATCGAGGTGTAGTCCGGCTGCGTCCATTCAGGTGCGGAATCGCTGTCGTCGGTGTCGGCGGGAACGATGATGGCGCCGGGACCGGCAAGGACCGGCAGGGCGCGTCGGGTGAGAAGATCGTGACGGGCTGCGGTGATGGCTGGGTCGGGAAGCTGGGCGGGGGTGATGATCCGGATCTGTGGTGCGGTGCGGGTTTCGGCGAGTTGCGGCGGTGCGTCGGGAATGGAGACGCGAACTTCAATCTGAGATTCGGGATCGGGAGAAATTACGGAAGTGGAGGCATTGTCCTGCGGGAGGCCGGGATCGGCAGTCGTGTCGTCGGCGGGAGGTAGGGGATCGAGGGCGGAGTCGTCTTGCGGATCCTGGATGACGGAGGGTTCCGGGGCGTTGTCAGCAGGTGGCGTGATATCGGCTGGGGTGCCGCCGGGGACCGGGGCGGCTGTTTCCGTTTCGACCGGCGGTTGGCCGAGAGTGAAACCCGAAGTTGTTCCGGAGATATCCGGTTCGTGGGCGGGTTCGGGTTGGGGCGGAGCCATGGAACCGCGGATCGGTAGTTCGAGTTCTCGGGGCGGAGTGTCGGGATCGTCAGCCGACCAGCGGAGAATGACCCTTGCGTCGATGGCGACAGATGGCGACCAGTCGATCCGCATGGGGCAGTCGTATCGAGCCGGGAGGACGCCCGGGGAAAGGCAGGAGTCAGCGTGTATGGTGATGCCGGCGGCAAGGCTGGATGTGGATGCGAAAAGGATCGGACGAGCGTGGATCCGGATTGGTGCGGGACCCGCGATCAGGCGGAGGCGTTGGCTGACAGGGTCGGAGTTGTGGGGCAGGGTGCCGAAATTGACTGCGTCGGTACTCCATTTCAGGGTCGCCTCGGTAGGTTCCGTCGGTTTGGCCGCGGTGGGAACAGGGGATGTGACGGCTGCCGTAAGGCGTTTGCGGGGTGGCGCAGGAGCGCCGGGGGTGCTGGGTGTTTCGGCGTAGTCGACGTGGATCTTTGCATTGACGGTGGGCGTGCGCTCGTTGGGGCTCCATAGCAGGGTGAGTTCGCACCATGCCGGATCAGGCGGAAGCGGCGTGTGGTTGCCGACACAGTCGGAGGAGAGATCGAGGGTGTCCTGTGTGGCGACGGTGTCGGCGTCGCGGCGCACGGAGAGGATCTGGACGGGGCGGCTGAACATCTCGAGATTGCGGGAGAGGCGGTGGGTATTGCCGGGTGATACGGCTGGAAAGCGGAATGGCTCCAGTTCGACTTCCAGAGGTTGCGGGGCAGGCTCCAGGGTGCCGGACACGGGGACATAGTGGCTGAAGGTTTGCCAGTTGGCGGTTGCAGGTTGTCCCGGGAGCGGGTCTGGCGGCCGTGCGTCGATCACCAGGAAGGTATCCGCAAGGTTGCCGGGTTCGCCGGGATTCCAGCGGAGCGTGATGTGGCAGGCGGTGGCCGCAGGCTGGCTGGCGGTCTGGATGCAGGTGTTGGACTCGAGCCGGAATTCCGAAGGGTTGCGCGGTGATTCAATGCGTGCATTGACGTATCGCACGGTGGCATTCGGTGAAATGAGGGATACGGGTGCCGTGAGGGTGATGCCGGGCTGGTCCGGACTGTCAGGCTGGCGTGCCGTTCCGAGCTTGATGGTTTGGGGTTGGGCGCTGATGGTCGGTCGGATCGGCAGGGCGGGTTGAAGACCGGGAGCGGTGAGCGTTGTGGTTTGAGCGGTCTGGTTGCCTGGGGGAGGTTGTGCGGGATCTTGCAGGATGGAGAGGAACAGGGCCGTAGCGATGCCCAGGAGGGCTATGGCAATGACGGCCAGCAGGATGCTGTTGAGGAGAGTCGATCCGCGGGATGGCTGGGGCGGTCCTGCGTCGGGATGGAGGGTCATCGGGTCCAGGGGGTCAGAGGGTCTGGAAGGTGCAGCGAATTCCGGCTGGCGACAGGCTGGCGCAGACGGAGAGGGCCGTGGGATACGGCAGGGACCGTATGGTGGCGGTGTTTCCGCGGATGGCAGGAACGGCGTCGGGCACGTTGCGCAGCGCGGCTGGAAGGGATTGTTGGAGGGTTTCAGCGTCGGTGGCATGCAGTAGCACGTTGACCGTGACGGTGTTGGTGCCGGGGTCAGGGGGAGCGCCCTGGATGACGGGCTGTAACGGCGCGGCTTGTCGCGGTGATGCCGCTGGCGGGCCCTCGGGTTTGCCGACGAGGTCGATGCAGATGACATGGGGGCCTGAGCGGAGCACGACGGAGCCGATGGCTTCGACGATCAGGATGTTTCGTGAAGGCCCGGCAATGCGGGTAGCCACGGGGGTTTCGGTGGCGGCGGAGAGAAGGGAGGCGGTTGGCCATGCGGACATGCTGGTGGCCCGGTTGCCGAAGTCGATGTAGGTCCAGCGGTTGTCGCGAAATACGCGTTCGGGGCCGATTGCGGCAATGGCCTCCGGGGTGGATCCATAGGCGCGGAGGTCGTAGCGCAGGGCGGTGATGTCGGCGCCGTGCCGTTCGAGGTTGCCGTAGAGGCCGGCAGGCTGGGGATGGAGCCCGCCGGCGTTCAGTTCCGCGAGGTTTGTTTGCGGGTTCGTGAACGTGGTCGAGGGTCGTGCGGTGTGATTGGTGAAACCGGAGATGTCCGGTTGCTGTTGGGCGGTGTCGGACTGGACGGGGTGTGGGCCGACAGCATTGCTCAATGGCTGCACGGGAGTGGACAGGAGCAATACGTCGGCGAGGACGTCGGGTATGACGGGCGCTTGCGGAGAAAGTGAGCGCAGGTAGAACTTGTACAGTCTGCCGCTGGCGGTGTAGAGGGCGAGGGTGGTGTCGGCTCCGGCGTGGAGGGGCCGAATTTCGAGGGCGTTCGGCGGTACGGCGATCACTTCGAAGAGGGCCGGGTCGGCCAGGTATGTCCGGGTGATCATCTCGTTGGGATCGAGGCGCAGGGATGTGGTGGTCGCGACCCGGATGTTCAGTTTGTAGACCGCGTTCCAGGCGTAGCGGTAGAGCTTGTATCCGGGGCTTGCCTGGTCAGGCGCGCGGTGGCTTTCCGGGTCATCCCAGGCCTGTTGGATCATTCCGAGGTTGATTCCGTGAAGTTCGGGAGCTTCGAGGGCGGAAAGGATGGCGTCCGTTTCTGCGGCATGTTGGGCAGGCAACGCATCCTGCGGGAAGACGGTGCGTGTGCTTGCAGAAAGGGCAAGTGAGAGTGCAAGGAGGAGCGGGATGCGCGGGCGAAACGATGGCTTGGTGGCAATTTTCATGTTGTCTTCCGTTGGGTGGTTGTACGGGTCGTAGGTCTGCGCATTGCGCGAAAGTATAACGCGGAGAGGGCGGGTTCAGGATGCGCAACGGGTGGGTTGCGGGTGGCTTATTGGCTGGTTGGAAGAATGGGAACCTGGACCCATTGGGTGACGATCAGGCCCAGGGGGTTGCGAAGGAACTGGGCGTAGGTGGGCGGCTCCGTGTATCGGATGGATGCTGTCTGGATGTTGACCGACCAGTGGAGGGGATCAGGGTCGATGGTTTCCGGGTCCTGGAAGTCATCGGTGGTGGTAAATTCGGCACGCCAGAGATTCGGTGCTGCACGCACGACGCTGCGGATGCGGGTGGAACGGACAAAGGGCTTGCGGATGTTCTCGTTCCATAGTTCGCGGGCGTTGTGCTGGAATACGCGGTAGGCGTCAGGAGCGGTGTGCGCGGGCACGGTGCCGTCGGCGGTGAACCAGCGAAGATTCATTTCGGTTTGGATGGGGATGATCTCGGTGCGTTCGCGGATGTAGCGGCGGATGGCAGATTCCTGCAGCAGGGCTGCAGTGGTGGCAGACCAGACGGTGGGCTGCAGGGCGACGAGTTTGTCGTTGCTGTCATGGAAGGTGACGAGATAGGGAACGCTTTGTTTCAACGGCATCATGGTGAGGATGGTGGCAGCCTGGAAGAAACACAGGAATCCGAGCGTGAGAAGGGCTGCGAAGAGCATGCGGGATCGCCAGAGTTGGCGGCGTTCGGCCAGGAGACCGGGATCTGCGGACTGGTAGTAGCGGTCGTTCAGGGGTTCTGTGGGTGCTGGCAGCGTTTCGGTTTCGACTATGGGGGCTATCTGCTTTCTTGTCGCTTTCTGGTGTTTCGGTAGCAGTCTGGACAGTTTCATGTGAGAGCTGGAAGGGGCTTCTTCAGACCGCGTTTGTGGCGGTCCGGGTGAGCGATGTTGCCGGAACCGGCGGAACGAGAAGCGGGATGGGAATGCAGGCGCAGGGCGATTCACGAAGTTCGTTGGGGTCTGGCCCGATGCCAACGGGCAATTCCATCTCGTGGTCGCCGGCGATGAATCCGGCTTGCCGGGTGATCCGGTCGCCGCAGGACGGAAGCATGAGGATCAGCGCGAGTGCAGCGGATAGCAGAATGGGATTTGGGATCATGGCGATGCTCCAGGGACGCGGTGGCAGGGCTCCGATTGGCGGAGGATAGGGTTCGCTGTCCTGGGTGTCGAGGGTTTTGTGCACGGGGTTGCGGGTTTGCATGCTGTCAATCAGAGGGAAGCAAGGCCGGCTGCTGGAGTGCCGGTTGGGATTCCAGCTTGGCGCGAAAGGCGCGCAATGCGGACAGGTTGGCGGTGATCTTCTGAATGGCGATGGACATCTCGATGGCTCGGCGCAGCATTGCGCGGATGTCTTGGCTCGCGGGCATCGTGTCGCTGGTGGCGGCAACCATTTCTTCGGCGGCGGCGAGGGACCATGACAGTGTTTCGAGGGCCTCGGCGCTGTCGGCGATGGTGGTGTCGTTGACGTGCGCAAGCAGTTGCTGGCTGGTGAACCGTGGGTTGGGCTCGAGGAAAGGGGAAAGGCCGTCGGGCGACGTGGCGGAGGGGATGGAGGGGCCGATGGGTTCGTTGTCTGCGAGCGGACCGGTGCCGGGGGACAGTCTGTCGACAGGAGGAGCAGAGAGCAGGAGATCGTATTGCGGTCCGGGTGACCCGAGGGTTTCGGACAGGCGGTGGCTGGCTTGCGTGGAGTGGTCCAGGAGGTCGCGGCGTTGGTCAGCGGCGACACGGATGCGTGAAAGCTGAGAGCGCTGCAGGCTGTCCCGCACGGGACACGGCCGGGGACAGCAGAAGATCAGGTAGCCGCGGCAGCTTCGGCAGGGGTTGAATCCGAAGAACGCGTCGGCGGGCGGAATATCGACCAGGGTGATGAGGCTGGCGAGGGCGGCAGCGAGCAACATGGTGTGTCGCGTTGCGCTTTGGGCGGCTTGCTTCATGGGAGGGTATCCGTGTTCATGTGGACGGGGAGAGGGTCGGACACGACGAGGCGTTCAGCCAGGGACTGGCGCAGGAGCGCGTTTTCCAGTCGTGCTTGCAGGGCGAGAGCGTCGGCGGTCACACGGTAGGCATCGTTGAGAGTTCGAAACACGCAAACGGCGCTTTCGCAGGAGGCGAGACGCTTCGGGAGGTCCTGGCTGGCGCTTTCGATATCCCGTATTCGGGTCAGGGACGCGAGTGCGGTGGCCAGATTGTCGATCATGTTGTGACGGAGGTGAGTCTCGCGGGCGCGGGCGGTCGCACCTGCTTCGACGGGTCCGGTGCCCTGTCGGGCGTAGAGATGGTCTACGGGAGTGGGGTTTCCGGAGGTGCTCAGGCGGATGGTACCGGAGTGTTGGCCGGGGTCGAGAGATATGGTGTTTTCCTGGCGGGGTATCCACGGGGGCGTGTCGCCAGATGGGGACAGTCCCAGCAGTGCCGCAATTGCGGGTCCGGGTTCTGGAAGTGTCGCGCGTGGCGGGCGGGATCCGGGTAGTGCGAGGTGGATTTCGCGGGAAGGCCGGGTGAAGCGGCGGGACAGCTCGTTGGGGCTTGTGACACCGGTGGGCGCCAGGCGTGTGAGCAGGGCTTCGTGGTTGCAGCCGGGTTGGTTTCGGCAGCGGAACAGGGCGCGGGCAACAGGTCCGGTAGCCGGTATGGCCGGGGTGGTGCCTGCGGAGAGGATAGCCTGCAGGAGGGTTTGGGCGGCGCGGGAAGGCGAGTGGTTTTGGGCCGGGAGACCGTAGGAGTGCGGTTCCTGGATGCTGAGGGCGGACAGCACCGTGCGGTCCTGTTGTGTGAGTGGACGAGGCGGCCATGGCAGCGGCGGTTGCTGATTCATGTGGTAAGCGTCGGTGATTCCGAGAGCGTCGAACAGCGGATAGAGGCTGGCCAGGGGGACCGTGTGCATGGTTCCGTTGTTGAGCGGGAGTTGCACGCGGTCGTTGGGATGGTGAAGGCCGCGTTCGCGATGATCCAGCCAGCGGATGGCGTCGCGTCCGTGCAGTACGGCAAATGTGCCGGGTGGCAGGGTGTTGCCGGAGGGTAGGCTCAAGCGTGGCGGTTGCCAGGTGCGGCGGGCGAGAAGTGTGCGTGTGGGCGTGCGCGTGTACAGGGGTCTTTCGGGATTGGCTGCGAGCAGGCCGGCGTGGTTCAGGAATGCCTGGGCAAGGGATCGCAGGTTTGGCGGTAGCCGGGAAAGCAGGAGATCGGGGATGAGTGCGAGGACGGAACCGAGCAGGGGGTCGGTGTTTGACAGGGATGCGATCTGGATCGGATGGCCGGCTTGAACCATGCCACCGAGGATGGCGGGATCGGCGCCAATGGAAGCGAGGAATTGGCGGAGGTGCTGGCCGGCGGGCACGGGTGCGATGGCGGCGGTTATTCGCTGGCGGTCGCCGGCGCGGAGGGCGGACTCGTCGCGAATGCGCCAATTGTCTTCTTCGAAACGGTTGGTTTGGTGGTTCTGTCGCAGGTGATGGGCGGAGAGTGTGCGTGCACCGTAGTCCTGTACCGGTACGGGTATGCATGCTGCTTGCACGAAGGGTGCGCATGGCGACAGGCTCAGCAGGATGGTGACCGTGATGGTCGCGGCGCGGAGCGTGAGTCTGCGGGTGGATGGAATGGTCACTGTCGGGGTGTGCTCCGGATGATGGATGATCCGAGGCGGACCGGCACGGGTGCCAGGGAGGGGCCGGATACGAAGGATGGCCCGGAAGAGAGGTATGCGGTCGCTTGGGCTTCCAGTTGGGCGGCGAGGATCCGGTTGGTTGCCGAAATGGCGAGGTTTGTCTCGAGGGTTGCGTGGATCAGCAGGCGCAGGTCCTCGCGAAGGGAGCTGGTCTGGGCCATGTGGTCGAGCATTGCGTGGTGGACCACGCCGGCATCGTCCGGAGCGCGCTGGGCGGCGGAAGCAGTGGTCCATGCATCGAGTGCGGACTGGCGGGCAAAGGCGGTTCGCCAGGCGGTCATGCTCTTTCCGGCGGTTACGACGTCGTGGTTTTCGTCCGGAAGGAGGTAGAAGGCGGAGAGGGCCCATTCGCGGGTTGACTGGTAGCCCTGAAAGTCCTGGGGAAGGGGCTCGGGAATTGAAGTGATGGGCAGGCGCAGGAAGGTCGCGTCGCGGGAGAAGGCGCGGAAGCGCAGGATGGCAGGGTGCTCGGGTTCGGTGGCGGGATCATCGGTGCGTGTCATGCGCCCCCAGCCGGCGCCACGTCGGCGGGCGGGAACCTGGGACAGGCGTTGGTTGAGGTCCTGGTCGGCATGGTTGATGCTGGCTTGTTCGCCCAGTGTGCCGAGGATGGTGTCGAGGAAACCGTTGGTCTGCTCGATTTGCTCGAGTTGGTCGTCAAGGGTGTTGTTGGCTTGGCGAAGCTGTCGGCGTGCGCCAGCGTCGTTGACGGAGACGGCGTAGGCGCCAACGGCAATCAGGCTGACGGCAATGGCGGCGGCGACGAGGACGAAGGTGCGGGGACGTGAGAGGCGTGGCATGGCGTTTTCCTGTGTTGAATCGGCAGTTTCGTTCGGGGCGGTTATCCGGCCATGTAGGTGCGGATTGCGTCGCGATGGCCGAGTTGTTCGGTGAGGGTGCGGAGTTTCTGGACGTTGCGGTTGCCGCTGGCAAACAGGCGGAGGTAGGGTCCGAGGACCTGGAGTGACGTGTCGATGATGGTGGTTTCGCCGGTTGGGTAGCGCTTCAGGAGAGCTGCGTGGCGCATTTCGCGATGCGTGAGGCCGGATACAAAGGCAAATTCGGTGTCGGTCAGCTGCAGGTCCTTGTAGTCGTCGGCATTGGCTTGGCGGTTGCGCAGCAGGATGGCGGTCTGGCATTGGCCGCGAAGGACGTGACCGATCCCGGAGTTGCTGATGGCGGCGGGGTCCTGGAACGCACAGGCATAGGCCTGGCGTTGTTTGCGGCCCTCGCGAAGGCCCGCTTCGAAGGTTTCACGGAATTGCGGCGTGCGAAGCATGGGGGCGGTTTCGTCTATGTAGACGAGTGTCGGCCTGGCGGTCGCGGCGCTGAGCGCGCGGATGCGGTGGCTCAGGTACGAGATGAGCGGTGCGGCAAGGTTGGGATCATTGAATGCTGCTGTGCAGTCGTACGCGGTAAGGCGGGAGCCGAGGCCTTCGGTTGCGTTGTCGATCGGTGCGTTGAAGATATGTCCGTTCTGGTCGGGCATGACCCATTGGGCGAGGTAGTGGCGGGCTGAGGAACCTGGACGGAGTGAGCCTTTGTAGAGTGCGGCAAGGGAGCGCCGGGAAGGGGGCAAGCTGTCGTAAGCGACCTGCACCATGCGGCTGATATCGTCGCGGTCGTCGGGCGATGGCTCGGGGATCAGCGAAGCGATCCATTCGCGGAGGAAACTGCGGTTTGCGAGCGTGTCCTCAAGGAGGAAGGGGTTCATGCGAATGGCGGAGTCGCCGTCGAAGCGGAGATAGTCGCCGCCGGCGGAACGTACGAAGATCTCGGCGCCGTTGTAGCGGTCGAAAAGCCACACGTGGCTGTCCGGAAGAGCGAGGGTATTCGCTGCGAGGAAGCTGAGCAGCGTGGTTTTGCCGCTGCCGGTGGGCGCGACGACCATGCAGTGCGCGACGGCTTCGGGTTCGTCCGTAACATGCCATTGGAACTGGTACGGTGTGCGCTCGGCGGACCGGAAGGTGGCGATGGGTTGATCGCACCAGTCTGAGGTTTCGAGGCCGCAGGGCGTGGTTTGGGGAAGGATCCAGGTCGCGAGGTGCGGAGTGAGCAGGCGGAAGGGTCGATGCGGGGTGTCGATGGTGGGAAACAGGCTCCAGTAGGCGTTTTGCGCGGCGAGTCCCTCGGAGACCGCGGTTGCGCCGGAGGGCGCGAGCTCCCTGTGGATCAGGGAGGCGGTTTCCGGGAGTGCGTCTGGATGACTGGCGCCGGCGAGTATGCACATCTGGTGGACGAACAGGTTGCCGGTAGGGGTGTCTTGGTGGCTTCCCTCGAGTACGGACAAGGCTTCGGTCAGTTCGTCGGCGGCGCCGGAGCCTCCGAGAGAGAATGCCCGGCTGGAGGCGCGCATGCGCGCGAGGTCGACGATGGCGCGTGCCTTCGGCGTCGGCTGAATCAGGTGGTGGATGATGAGGGGCGCCGGAACGCGCAGGAGCGATGCAACGGTGGATTCCGTCATGGCTTCCGGCAGGGCGCGGATGCCCATGGGAAGGAAATACAGGTCGGTTTCGTGACTGCGGAAGTGGAAGTGGCCGTTCCTGAACGCAAACGCGGCCGTACAGAGCAGGTCGGAGAGCGGTTCGCCGGGGGCGACGGTGGGTGCGTGTGGCGCTGTGGGAGAGAGCAGTGCGGAGAGCGGTTCGGCAAGAGAGGCGGCGGGATTGCAGGACAGCAGTTCCGGATTGTAGTCGCCCATGGATGCGGCGAGACGATCGGAGAGCTGTGTCATGGTTTGGCGGGTTGCGCCGCTGTTGGGTCCGTAGGCCAGCAGCCAGTGCCTGTTGAGATAGGTGGAATGGCTGTCGAAGCTGGCGTTCCAGGCGGTGAGCATTTCGGTGATGGGTTCGGGGAGGTCGGATGGTACCGAACCGTGGGAGGCGAGGTTCGCGCGGGTGGGAAAGCGAACGGTTACGAAACGGAGGGAAAGTCTGCTGTCGGCAATCGAGTCGAGGGCGGAACAGCGACCGCGGTAGGCGTTTGTGCGGCTGGTTGACGTCATGGTGGTGTGGTCGATGCCGGTGAAGCGCCAGGCGCGCAGGATGCGGTTGCCGCGACAGCGCACGGTTTGACCGTCCTCGAGGATCTTGTCGAAGGGGCAGGCGGAACGGAAGGTGGGTTCGGAGGGTTTGGGAAGAAGGGTCTTGCGGATCGGTTTCACGAAGGGCATGGCCAACAGGAAGGCTGCGGAAGTGAATGCGGCCGCAGCGGCGACGGGTGTCCAGGAGGAGGATAGAAAGGCCCACCGAATCTGGAAAGCGATGGGGTCGGGAATGTCCATGGTGGATTGCAATCTCGGGATTTCCGGGTTTGGAATTGTGCTGTGCTTGGGGATCACGGTCAAGCGTAGGGGCTTGCGGGCAGTAAATTTCATTTCATGCTTCAGGGCAATACGGGGTTGTTTCTGGTTTACCGAAAGGAGATGCTGGGAATTGAGCGTGAGCGTTACACGCGATATTGTGTAAAGGGAAGCCCGTGTTTTGGGTATTTTCGTGCAGTTTGTTTCAGGATATTCTTCCATGAATGCAGGAACCCTGGAGCGGACGCTGAGGGGGCGCGTCGACTTACGCAACGCCCGCGAGCACCGGCGGGTCGAGCGTCTGTTCCGGGCTGCGCAGGAAGCGCGCGACGCCATCATCGAGGACTTCCGGCCGGTGCGAGCATGGAACCTGCGGGAGCTGCGCCGGCAGCGCCGGCGGGATCCGGAGTGGAAACCAGGACCCGCCGACTGGTTTGACTGGGAGCGCCCGGAGACGCCTCGCCAGTCGGGAAAGTTGGCGGGCTACACGTCGCAGGCGGTGCGCAACCGGGCGGTTAGGCGACTGCAGACGGCTGGGAAGATGCCGGTGGCGTCGGAGTACACGGTGGTGGTGGCGCGGGGCGAGGCATCCAGGGTGTGGCGCGGCGTGCGGAAGGGTGGGCGGATGCTGCTGCGGTTCCGCGGCTGGCGGGAGCGGTCGTCGGTCGAGTGGGACCGTTTGCCCGGGTTGGTTTTTGCTAGGGGCAGCCGGCGGCATGGCAAGCTGCAGGGCAAGGACACGGGCAGCTTGCGCTTCAGGCTGTACGAAGATCTGCCGGAAGGCGCGGAGATTCGCTCCATGCGGCAAGTTCCTGGAACCGGGCTACGGAAAGGCCCGAACCGGCTACCTCTGGGTCGCGCTGCGCGACGACCGCACCTTCGCCGGGCCGGCGCCGCCCGCGGCGCTCTTTTGGGCCGGCCCGGAGCGCGCAAAGGCCATCCCGGAAGCCATGCTGCGGGGCTACGCCGGCCTCGCCCAAGTCGATCGCTACCACGCATATAACATCCTCGCCGACCCCGCGCGGGCCGCAGGACCCGTCATCCTTCAGACCTGCATGACGCATTGGAGATGCAAATTCCAGCATTTGCCGGATTCCCGCTTCCGCAACGAGGCTCTTGCCCGAATCGGCAAGCTGTACGCCATCGAAAAGGGCACCCTGAGCCGCGCCGTCGATCGCAACGTTAGCGTCGACTACAACCACGGTGACGGTTCGTATCGGCGCTCAAGCGATACGGAGCCAACTGCCGGAGGGGGCGAAGTAAGCAGCACGCTCAAGAGCATCCACCTCTACGTGCGCAAACGCATCGGAGAAGACGTCGCGCTCTGGGGCATCGCAGGGTACGGCACCGGCACGCTGACGCTGGCCGATCAGTGAAGCGACGGCGCCGACGCCGAGACCGGAATCGATATGAGGATGGCCGGGGCCGGCGTGCGTGGCACTGTGCTCCAGCCCTCATCACCGGGCGGGCTTGAGATCGCGGTGCGGTCAGACTTCACCTGGTCGGAAACCCAGTCGGAGGAAGCAACAAGCACTCGATGCGGCAACCTCGAAGCGGCACGGTGACGCACGACCCGCGAGCGGCTCGCCGTGGACGGTGCGGAGACGTGGGAGCTCGAGGCGGGGCGCACGCTCACGCCGTCGCTGGATATCGGGCTGCGCCACGATGCAGGCGATGCAGAGACCGGCCTCGCCCTCGAGGCGGCGGGAGCCCCCTGGCAGGTTTTCTCCAGCGATTTCTGCAGATGATTGAGTCGCGGCCAGATGCCAGGGTCGAGCGGCGCTCCGTCCGGCATCGCCGCCTTCTGGCCTTTGCAGGAGGGGGCTCGCGCCGTGTCGTTTGATCGCGGACCGTGCGGTTCCGGCATGATGTGCTCGACTGTTGCACATGGTGCGCGCCTCGACATTGGCCATGTGGTTTTCGCAACGGTCGTCCGCTCAGCTGGTCGTGAAAGGTTCTGATGCGGCGCTTGAATCGACAACCATAAAACATACATAATGCCCGTTAACTGCTTTCTGGAAGCGTGTATGCTCGCTGCATGGAAGACGCCCTGATCATCGTCTACGGCCAGGACGGAAGCTCGAGTCCAGCGCGCATCGCGCGCGGGATGACGCCGGCGCTGTTCGACGTCTCGAAGCAGGCGCAGCGGAAATCCTGGGAATTCTTCACTGCTCATATCCGGAACCCGAATACGCGGCGTGCCTACCTGATCGCGGTGTGGCGGTTCGCCTACTGGTGCGGGCACCACGGCGTCCCCTTGGCGAAGGTCGAGCCGATGGTGGTCGCGGCCTATGTAGAGGAGCCCACGGGGAAGCTCTCGGCGGCGAGCGTGAAGCAGCACCTGGCGGCGATCCGGATGCTGTTCGACTGGCTGGTCGTCGGCCAGATCCTGCCGTTCAACCCGGCGAGCTCGGTACGTGGCCCGAAGCATGTCGTGAGGAAGGGCAAGACGCCGGTGCTCTCCGCGGAGGAGGCGAGGGGGCTCCTGGACGGAATCGACCTCTCGTCGCTCGCTGGCCTGCGTGACCGGGCGCTGATCGGCGTCCTGGTGTTCAGCTTCGCGCGGATAACCGCGGGGGTATCGATGCGTGTTTCAGTCTATTACACGCGGGGAAAGCGCTCCTTCTTCCGGCTTCACGAAACGGCCTTGTGAGCCGGTTTCTTGTCGCTTGTCATGAGTTGAGTGTTTCGGGACAGGCGCTTTCTCCGGTGGTATAGGGCAAGAAGGAAACGTGCAGGGCTACCGGGAACGTTCTACAGCAGAACGGGTCAACGTGCGCCCAAGGACGCGTTTGGCGGCTGCAAGCGCAATAAAGGTGGAATTCATGATTTCCGAACTCTGGCAGCAGCCACTACCCAAACCAAAAGAGGCCATTGAGACTAGTTCCAATCGGCGTTGGATTGTCTTCGCAAGCGTAGTGGGGGTATGGGCAAGCAGCGTCCTATCGACACACGCCCTTGGTTCCCAATGGATACTCCAAGAGGAACCAGACCCATTCACGGACGAAGTTGCAGCTACTGCCTACGCGACGAGCAGTGAAGACCCTTCCAGGGTCGTAGCCGTTCGATGCGGCAGCGATAAGAAATTCACTGTCTATGTCATTTTCGGGGAGTATCTTGGGAACAGCAGGATAGATATTCAGTACCGCATTGATAAGGGAAGCGTGGCAAGTGAGAGGTGGTTTCCTGCTGCAGGGGGCACTGCGGTGTTTGCGCGGCAGGAACGGCACTTGGCCAGGCAACTCATGGAAGGAAGCATGTTCATTGTCAGCGCAGTTGATTTTCGCGGTGTCAAGTATGTTGCTGCATTTGACTTAGCCGGATCGTCCAACGTGATTGGGCCCGTATTGGAATACTGTGGAATACCAAGTACTGGAATGCACCAAGAGGTAGACGGTTTGCGTTTGGAAGTATCTTTACAGATCGAACGATGGGGACCGCAAAACGTTTACTTGAACAAGGAAGTGCTATCTGGTCTAGGAGAGTATGACGGGCCACTAGATAGTGCTTGCCCAAAAACCGATAAGAGTTATACTGATCAATGAGTTAGGTTCTAGATCCGATGGCGAAGTTTGCGCTGTTGCCACGAGATCGTCCGTTGGGCGGAGTTTGAGCCTGGTATAGTCTGGACTGACCTTTTGTCATCAATTCGCTTGTTTTGGCAATGAGTTAAAGTGCCGGTATCGGAGGCCGGGCGCTTTCGATGTTGCTCTTGCAGCGAAGTCCTTGTGCCCGCGGCGCGTTCAAAATTCCGGAATCTTCGCAAAGGAGTTCGGTATGAAGAAGCTGCGCCGCTTTGATCCGGGACAGGAGGGGATGAGGGTCGGGGTGCGCCAGGCTAACTCTGGCGTGGACAGCCGGTGCAAGTCCGGCGGAAAGGAAGGTGTAACGAGCCACTTTTGCCGCGAGCCGTGCGTCGGTTCCCGCGAGGGGATGGGCGAAGCGTCGGTAGCGGTGCGCGTGGGCAGGGCTAATGAGCGACGAAATTCATGACTTTCGGAGTGCCGAGACCGTCCCGACAGTCGAAGGCAACACTAAGCCGTCCGTATTCGTGAGGGCGGCCAGGCTCCGCGGCGTCCAAGAACCCATGCACGCGCGTACGTCCACCCAGGGGACCTGGGAAGCCTCCAACATACCCAGGACGCAGAGCCCGGGTCGCGAGGGGAAGAACGAATGTTCGTAGCCCGCGATGTACGTGTTGGAGGACTCAGACTCGGTCATAGTACTGCTGAAGCGGGCGAACAATGGGGTGTAGCAACCTCGGCGGAGTCCGTGGAGGGAAGGACCGGGGCCAACGGAAGGAAGGGGATCCGCAACACGTACTGGACACTGCGCCAGGTGAGCGTGTCACACGAGGCCCCCCGACCACGCCGGTGAGCGAGGCGCCGCTTGTGCGGTGAGAGTTCATTCGGACGTCTGACCGAAGGCAGGAGCCGGATGCCCTAGCGGGCCCGTCCGGATCTGTGCGGGGGGCGCTGGGAAACCAGCGTCCCTACCGCGATGATGTGTGGATTGACGCGAGGTCTCGAGACGACATTCCCAAGCTTCTGGGCGGCCTGCGGGACGTATACTTGAATGTCGAACTGCGGGAAGCGGTATTCCGGCTCCTGGAGGAGCGGATCGGGGGGGATGGCAATCGGGATGCTGTCGGTCCGGGGGTGTCCCTGTGGACGATTTTCGTGCTTGGGATGCTGAAGCGGAGACTTGGCTGCGACTTCGACCGGCTTCGGGAACACGCCGACACGCACCTGGTGCTGCGCCAACTGCTCGGGCACGGCGAGTATGACCCGGTGGAGTATTCCTACGACACGGTGCTGCGGGATATTTCGTTACTGGACGAGGACACGCTGCGAGCGATCAGGGACCTGGCGGGACGGTCCGGAATCCGGTTGTTCCGGGGTTGAACGGGGCATTTCCGGGGTTGCGCAGGCAGCATTTATCATTATACTGTACAAATAGTTAGATCGTATCCCGGGAAGCGGGACGCGGTGTGCTTCCGGGCAGTGGTCCGGAGTGGCGCGCTGCGGATTCCGGGATCTTTGCGTGGGAGTTTGCGATGCGGAAGCTGGGGCGTTTTGAGCCGATGCTCGGCCGGGCGGAGATTGGGGGGATCCAGATTGACGTGAAGTCGCGGGACGACATCCCGGCGATCCTGCTTGGCCTGCAGGGCCTGTATTTGAATGAGGCGGTGCGGGAGGCGGTTTTCGAGCTTCTGCTGGACCGGTTCGGGGAAGACCGCGATCTGACGGTCGGCCGTCCGGGGATGGAACTGTGGACGGTTCTCGTACTCGCGGTGCTGAAGCAAGGCCTTGGCTGCGACTTCGACCGGCTTCATGAACACGCCAACACGCACGTGGTGCTTCGCCAGCTGCTCGGGGACAGCGATTTGGACCCGGTGACGTATTCCTATGATCAGGTGATTCGGAATGTCTCGCTGCTGGACGAGGACACGCTGCGAGACATCAACGAACTGGTGGTGCGGCACGGTCACGACCTTTGCGGCCACGACGCTGGCGAGCAGTTGGCGGGCCGGTGCGACACCTTTGTCGTCGAGACGGATGTCCACTATCCCACCGACCGCAACCTGCTCTGGGACGCAGCCCGGGTGATGATACGGATCGCGGCCGAGCTGGCGGACGAATGGAACCTGACGGGCTGGCGCCAAGTCAAGCATCTTACGGTGACACTCCGGCGGCTGTATCAGCGGGTGGCGAGCACCCGGCGCTCGGAGGCCTGGCGGGAGGACGTCGACGCGTTCCTGGCCAAGTGCGAGGAACTTCTGGCGAAGGCGGAGGCCACGCGGGCCAGCCTGCTGGAGCGGGGCGCCCGGCCGGAGGAGCTCAAGGAACTCGACCGGTACATCGCGCATACGAAGCGCCAGATCGACCAGACGGACCGGAGGATCCTGCAGAGGGAGGAGATCCCCCAGAAGGAGAAGGTCTTTTCGGTCTTCGAGGAACATACGCGGTGGAACAGCAAGGGGAAGGCGGGCGTCCCCGTGGAACTGGGCGTTCCCGTCGCGATCGTCGAGGACCACCTCCTCGAGCACCGGATCCTGTGGGAGGGGAGCGACACCGATGCCGCGGTTCCCGTCATCGTGGCCACGCGGGAGCGCTTCCCGGAACTCGTCGCCTGCAGTTTCGACCGCGGCTTTCACAGCCCGCAAAACCAGGCCGCCCTCGGCGACACGCTGGAACTCAACGCCATGCCCGCCAAGGGCCGCCTGCCCGCCAGCCGCCGCGAACACGAGGCGCAGCCGGACTTCGCACTGGCGCGCCAGCAGCATCCCGCCGTCGAGTCGGCAATCAACAATCTCGAGCAGCGCGGCCTGGACCGGGTGCGCACCCATGGCAAGGCTGGCTTCGCCCGCACGGTCGCCTTGTCCATCCTCGCTGCAAATGTGCTCCGTGTCGGTTTCTTGATCCGCGCACGGGAACGCGCACGACTCAAGTTCCTGCAACGAAAAGCTGCCTGACGTCGCCGGGAAACCGCGCCAGCGCAGCCCGGGCTGCCGGCGGCTCTCCATGCCCGATACTTCCAGAAATCACCAATATGGGCGCCAAAATCCCCGCCCGCCCGCCGTTTACCCCCAAATGTCGCTGACCAGGTCCACTTGACCCTGAATCCACCTGTCAGGTCGGGGTCAAACTTGACGGCAGAAGCCGGCTCAAACTCCAAAAAGGGGGTTTTTCGGCAGACACTAGATAGTGTTGTAGAGCCTGCATTTGCACTGGCAGTTCAGGATCATTATGACCGCTACATCAAACGCTGCAAACGAAGAGAGGTATCGGGGCTACAGTGTAGTATGCTTCATATATTTTGGGATGACGGTATAGAGCCTCCCATGCCTCCGGTAATTGCAATTCTCAATGAAAGTGCTCCTGAACATCTCCGGAACCAGTTGGGGCCGCTAAAGATTTTTGACTAGTTGCACCAGATATTGTGTGATGCGTTGGCAGCGCCATCTACTCTTTGCGCTAGGCGCAGCGGAAATTCTGGGAAATTCTTCACCGCCCATATCTGCAACCCGAACACGCGGCGTGCCTACCTGATCGCGGCGTGGCGGTTCGCCGACTGGTGCGGGCACCACGGCATCCCCCTGGCGAAGGTCGAACCGATGGTGGTCGCGGCCTATGTGGAGGAGCTCACGGGGAAGCTGGCGCCGGCGAGCGTGAAGCAGCACCTGGCGGCGATCCGGATGCTGTTCGACTGGCTGGTCGTCGGCCAGGTCCTGTCGTTCAACCCGGCGAGCTCGGTGCGGGGACCGAAACATGTCGTGAAGAAGGGCAAGACGCCGGTACTCTCCGCGGAGGAGGCGAGGGGGCTCCTGGACGGGATCGACCTCTCGACGCTCGCCGGTCTGCGCGATCGGGCGCTGATCGGCGTCCTGGTGTTCAGCTTTGCGCGGATAACCGCGGCGGTATCGATGCGGGTTGCAGACTATTACACGCAAGGAAGGCGATCCTTCTTCCGGCTCCACGAAAAGGGCGGGCGGTACAACGTGGTGCCGGCGCATCATTCGGCGCAGGAATACGTGGACGCGTATCTCGAGGCGGCGGAGCTGGGGGATGATCGAAAGGGGCCGTTGTTTCGGGCTTGCGCGGTCGGTCGGCAGGACCGGCTGGAGGACCGGGCGATGTCGCGGTCCACGGCGCTCCGGATGATCAAGCGCCGGGCGCGGCAGGCGGGACTGCCCGCGGAGATCTGCGCGCACAGCTTCCGGGGAACCGGCATCACGGAATATCTGCGGAACGGCGGCGATCTCGAGGTCGCGGCGCGGATCGCCGGGCACGAGTCGACGCGCACCACGCAGCTCTACAACCGGGTGCAGGAGGAGATTTCGCTCGATGAGATCGAGCGGATTCATATTTGAGGCGGTTTCGCATGAAACTGGGGACGAGAAGGCAGGCGAGAACGGAGAAGCCACAACAGTGAGGCACAGAGGGACAGACAGTACCAAGAGCGGCAATCTCTTGTGGTACGAATTACTGTCGGATGACCAGTCGTGGGTTTCGCTATGGAGGGAGTACATCCGGTGCGCTTGCGGCGGAATCCGCTCCACAGGCGGGCAATGCCCCGTTTGTGGCGAGGAGTTGCGGTACTTGGAATGGGAGGTCGTGTGCGATAGCGACGGTAACGAATTTCGTGTGCCGTCCGCCTTCATGGGGGGTGAGGGCAGGTATGAGGATTGGATCTACCTGCGAATGCTGGAACGAGAGTGGCTAAGGCCGGTCGAAGGGGACCTATATGGCTCGATCCCGGAGAGTAATCGCCCATGTGCGCGAGCGATTATCGTGGTGGTGTTCTGGACTTACTTCGAGACGCGTATAGCCAGGTTGTTCCGGGAAACCGGCAAGGCGGTTCCGAAGAAGGTGATAGAACATCTTCTGGATCGCAACACCTCCATCGCCAGACGGACTAATGAGCTCTATAGGGTAGTTTTCTCAACGACGTATTGGGCCGATCTCAACGACCTCGGATACGGCAAAGTGGCGTCATTACTAAGAGAAGTGCAAGAGTGTCGAAACATGTTCGCGCACGGCAGCCCGGAAGCGATCAGTGACGCGCTAGTCGAAAAACTAGTGGCGGGTCTTAAGAACGAACATGAGGGTTGGATAGCCGTCTTCAACAGGCGTCTGAAAGAAGCGCGTAAGTAGTCAGCAACGTCATCAATGTAGTCGGCGACCTGTAATGCGAGCGGGCGATTTCCGGTTTCCTGGAAACCAAACGACTAGTTGTGTAGAGAAAGGATCATCCATGAACATGGCAGAGTCCTCCAGAGAAAGTAGCACAGCTGGTTCGAGTGAACAGCCGGTTGTAATGCCACTCACACGAAGAGGATACGTGCGGCTGGCAAAGGTCGAATGGCAGATCGGTAAGGCGGTGACGCTGGATGGGCCTGCGCTCTTACTACGGGCGCGGCGAAGAGATGAAGCCGCACCGGATTTCCTAGCACCCGAAGCGCTTGTCTACTTCATTCGCGGGGCTATCCGAAATGGAGAGGAGCAGATACGGGACAATCTGTTCCGCGAGCTTCTCGAGCGCTGTAATCCTTACTTCCGTAACAAGTTCAGGGGATTTGGCCGAGAGGACCGAGAGGATCTGCAGGGCGAAGTGCAATGCATAATTATCGAAGACTTGTTTGCACGGGACGATCGCAGTGATTTCATGCAGGTGCGGTTCTGGACGTACCTCGAAAGGAGGTGCATTGATGCCTGCCGGCCGATGTTTCGGCAGGCAATAGATACCGAAAGTCTAGACACGGGCTATTTGGGGGACGATGAATCGGAGGGGCTGAACAAAGTTGACCAAGTAGTCGACGAGCAACTCTCATCCGAGGAGTTCGCAATGATCTCGGAGGGGCTTAGACAACTGCCGCCCCGTCTGCAACACGTATTTTGGCTTCGGCACTACTTCGGGCTTCCGATCGGATCCGACAAGCATGCTGAGGATGAAGGGAAGGAAATGACGATCGCTGTAGCGTTCGGTTGTTCCGGCCGAACGGTTCGCAACTGGTTGAAGGAAGCGAACAGAATACTGGCTAAGTTCAGGGAGGAACACAATGGAGAATAGAAGCGAGCCCACGCTGGACGATGCCCTCAACACGTTTGTCGAGGAAAATGTTCGGCCGACCGCGGAGAATCTTCAGGAATGGGTAAACCGTTACCCGCAATTCCGGAAAGACCTGGTCGAGTTCGCCGCTGTTTGGGCGGAACAGCTCGTATTGCCGGCGGCTGAGGAGATAGGTGCGGAGGCCGAGAAGGTCCTGGTCGACCGTGCCATGAGCCACGTCCTCAACGTGGCCTACAGCCGTGACGTGGAGGCGGTGGAGCAGGCGACAAGCGATGATCCTGTTCGCAACCTGACAGAGGACGCCCAACGCGCAGGCATGAAGCCTGCGCAATTGGCCAAAGAATGCGGGCTGGACCTCGGTCTGCTAAGCAAACTCAACAACAGGCAGATACAGCCGCGGACGATTCCGGCCGAGTTGATCGGCATGCTTGCGGAGCAGTTGAACAAGACTGTTGCGGCGCTCAAGACTTTTTTCGCCGGGCGACCTCGGGCAACAGCTGGGAAGGCCTACCTTTCCCGGGGCAAACCAGCCGGTATGGCTCAGCAGAGCTTTGCCGATGCGGTGCGGCAGTCGTCCTTGTCCGACGAGGAAAAGGTACGCTGGCTCAATGAAGGGGCTGTAAAACAGGTCTGATTCATGGAAGGCTTCGATACGGTTCGGACGCTGGCGCGGCGCACGCACGACGAGGCCTGCGCCGCGGTAGGCGGCAAGACTTCCGCTGCGGACCTGCTGGACGGAGCGACGGCGATCACGGACATCCAGCGCAGCGCCATTGCGAATGACGACCCGATTCTATGCGGCGCCGAAGCCGTCCTGGACTCGTCCGTGGGCTGTATTTTCTACAAAAGGAGCGTCAGCGAAGAGCAGGCTGCCTTCTACCAGGCGCACGAATTCGGTCACCACTTCCTGGACAGTGCTACCGGCGCCTGCAGTGGCACGGACATCGACGTCGCTATGCCCGAGGAACGGATTCCGCTCGGGATTCAGCGAGTAGAGGGCTACGGGCCCCGCGAACGGCGGGAATGCCAAGCGAATGTTTTCGCCAGAGAATTTCTGCTGCCGTGCGGAGAAGCGCGACGGCTTTTCTCAGGAGAGAAGCTGTCCGCCGCAGATATCGCAGAGCGTCTTGGAGTTCCGGTTGGGCTGGTGCTTCAGCAGCTGGCGCAGGCGCTTCTCGTGCCGGAAATCGTAGGCACCGGACATGCGCCAACCAGGATGCCGGCGCTGGACGATTCCCAGAAGACTGCCGCAAGGGCGGAGGCCGGACCGCACTTGATCGAAGCGGGTCCGGGCACCGGCAAGACACGGACCCTGATCGCGCGCATCGAGTGGCTGCTTGAACAGGGAGCGGATCCGACGTCGATCCTCGTCCTGACGTTCTCCAACAAGGCGGCGGAGGAGTTGCGCGAGCGGGTCGCGGCGTCTGCTCCCGATGCGGCGCCGGCGATCTGGGCAGGAACATTCCATGCGTTCGGGCTTGAAATCCTGCGCAAGTTCGGTGATCGCCTCGGGCTTGATTCGCATGTGCGTGTTGTAGATCCGAGCGACGCTCTGCTCTTGCTAGAGGAAGACCTCCCGTCTTTGCCGTTAAGACACTACTTGCAGTTGTACGAGCCGGGTTTCGCCTTGCGGGACATGCTGACTGCGATCTCACGCGCCAAGGACGAGTTGATAGATCCTGAGGGATATCGGGAGCTTGGAGAAAAGATGCTTGCCGCGGCCGGAGATGATGGGGATGCGGTCGAGAAAGCCGAAAGGGCGATAGAGGTCGCGGAAGTCTATGCCGCTTACGAAGGTCTTCTTGAGAAACAGGGCGTGGTTGACTTTGCCGACCTGATCGTCAAGCCGGTAGGGCTGCTGCAGGATGATGCCGAGGTTGGGGACGGTCTTCGCGCGCAATATAAATGGATACTGGTCGACGAGTACCAGGACGTGAATCGCGCGAGCGGTGTGTTGCTCAGGCTTCTGGCCGGCGCGGGACGGAACGTCTGGGCGGTGGGCGACGCACGCCAGTCCATCTACCGCTTCCGCGGCGCGTCTCCAGCGAACATCCGGAGTTTCGAGGACGACTTCGAGGGCGCGAAACGGCTTTCTCTGGAGATCAACTACCGATCGCAAGCACCGGTGGTCAGGTTGTTCACGGCGTTCGCCCGGGACATGAAGGCGAATGTCGGCGGTTTGCCGCCAACATGGGCTCCGGATCGAGGGGACCAGGGCGGCGAAATCCGCATGGAAGTCGCGACCGGCCTCGACGCAGAGGCCGCCGGGCTGGCAGGCGAGATCGAACAACGGCGCGCCCAGGGGGTCGCGTACCGGAACCAGGCTGTGTTGTGTCGCTCCCACACCTTTCTCGCACGGTTTGCCTCGCGGCTCGAAGCTCTGGGAATTCCGGTTCTCTATCTCGGCGATCTATTCGAACGCCCCGAGATCCGGGACCTGCTCGCGTTGATCTCGTTGACCTGCGAGCCGAAACGCGGGGGTCTGTTGCGCGTTGCGACGTTTCCCGAATACGGCATCCCGCTGCAGGACGTTCGGGCCGTGCTCGGATTCGCAGCGGCTGAAGAAATATTTCCCCTGCAGGCGATTGACCGAATAAACGAGATACCGGGCATCACGGATGCTGGCAGGCGGGGGCTGGCATCGGTGAGGTCGCATCTGGGTTTTGTGCAACCGGGAACTCCGGCAGCGGCCCTGTTGTTCGAGTATCTCTTCACGCGAAGCCGATACTTGGACACCATGCTTGGTGGCGATGACACGGTCACCGGCGCATGCAAGCGTGTGGCGATCTATCAACTCTTGCAGTTTGCGACCGAATACCGGGCGACTGGGGGTGGCAATCCCCGGCAGCAATTACTGCGGTGGGTCCGGCGTCTCGAGACATTCGGCGACGAGAGACAGTTGCGCCAGATGCCATCGGCTGCCAACGGAATCGATGCTGTCCGGCTGCTGACCGTCCATGCCAGCAAGGGGCTGGAATTCCGCGCTGTGCATCTGCCCGCTCTGGGAGCATCGATCTTTCCGACCAGCGCGAAATACACCCCCTGCCCGCCGCCGGACGGAATGCTTCCCGAAGACCCACGAGACTCCCATGCCGAAGAGGAGGAATGCCTGTTTTTCGTGGCGATGTCGCGGGCTCGGGATTTTCTGAGTCTTTCCAGAGCGGAGCGCTATTCGGAGACCCGCAAGTCTCCTTCTAGGTTGTTGTTGGGCCTGGCGGCTCATCTTCCGTACGCGGCCGACTGCCCGCCCGGATGGAAAAATGAGGCCCTGGCGGAGCCGCAAGAAGGCGCGCTCGTTCATTTTGGTGCCGGTCATGACGAGCACAAAGCGGAGGACCTGGATCAATACATCAGGTGTCCCCGCGCCTATCTCTATCAGCGCATCTTGGAATTGAGCGGGGCGCGGGACGATAGCGCCTACGTACAGTTCCATCGCGCGATCTATTCCGTGCTGCGCTGGATGGGCGAAGTGGACGCCGCAACTGCGATTTCAGGGGAAGAGGCAGCTTCGCGTCTGGATGCCGCTTGGGAAGAGATAGGTCCCAGCGATCATCCCTACTCGACGATGTATCGGGATGCTGCGGACGATATCATCGAGTACGCCGTAGCACGCCGCGCTAGCGGAGCGGAAATCCTGGATGTTGACTGGCTGATAGAGCTGCCCGAAGGGCGGATAAGGCTGCGACCTGATCACGTCGAGGTCGGTGCGGATGGTCCGATAGTGCGGCGGTTGCGCACCGGACGGCCGCCGAAGAAGATCGATGACGACATCTACGCGCTCTATCTGGTCGGAGCGAGGCAGGAACTGATCGGAGCGCGCGTCGAGGCCTTGTTCTTGACGACGGATGAAGCAAGACCGGTTGCCATGACAGAGACTGTCATCCGCAATCGGCTTAAGAAGTACGATGATGCAATCGCCGGTATCCGAGCCGGCCGGTTTGCAGCCAAGCCGAATGACCGGGCATGTCCGCGTTGTCCGCAATACTTCATCTGCTCAGCCGTTCCTCCACCCGCAGCAGCCGGCTGATACGCGCATTTCCGGTTTTTCGTTCCTGGTTCGACTTCTGAATTGAGAGGCCAAACACGGTTGGATGGGCCGGCCGTGAGGCCCGACAATTCAGTAGGAGACAAGCGGTGAACGCAATCCAGGTTTTGCTTCAAGGGGAATGCATTCCCGACATTCAGGTCGTCGAGCTCGGCGTCGACGACACGGCCAAGGACCTGCTCAAAGCGGCGGTCAAATGCCGTACGCAAGCGATCGAAGGCGAGTTTCTGGTGTTCGTCGAGGGCGGGGACGAGCCGATCACGGACGGAGACAAGCTGCCCGAGAACAAGGATCGGCAGCCGGTGCCGCTTCATGTACATCGCTGCCGCCGGGTTGTGGTGACGGTGACGTTCAACGGTCTGAGCAAGGGCCACGAATTCTCCCCGGCGACGACCGTGGCCGACGTGAAGAAGTTCGCGGCGATCCGGGAGTTCGGGATGAAGCCGGCGGACGCGGCGGAGCATGTGCTCCAGTTCTCGGGCAGTGCGGAACGGCCGGAGCCGGAGACGCATGTCGGTGCGCTAGTGAGCTACCCCGATTGCCGTATTTCGTTCGACCTCGTGCCGCACAAACGGGTCGAGGGCTAGGACGTGAGCGAGGACCTCCAGCCTCCGGATCAGCGGATGCTCCGGCTCCATCTGGAGTCGGGGCGCTTCCGCGCCGGGGTCGTCGCCAGGCGGTGGAGGTTGGTGTCGTTGAAATGGCCCCATGCGGTCATCGGGGTGAAGGCCCGCGACGGCATCGAATACGGGTTCCGATTTCACTGCGGCGACTATCCGCACACGGCGGTGAGCGCTCAACCTTGGGATATCGAAAACAATTCAGGCTTGCCAGCCGAGAAGTGGCCAACCGGTCGAGACCGGGTCTCGCTGGCTTTCAATCCGGGTTGGAAAAGGGGTACTAGTCTTTATCTGCCGTGCGACCGGCAATCGATCGAAGGGCATGAGAACTGGAGGAACCAACATCCGGCACTGCTGTGGGATCCGAAGAAGGGGATCTGCAAGTACTTGGGCATTATCCACGAGCTGCTGAACTCTACCGATTACGGAGGGCGCCGTGGCTCGTGAACCGAAACTCACCATACCGTCCGTGATGTGGGCAGAACTGCTCCGGGATCTTCATCGGCGGACGAAGGAGCTGCACGAAAGCGGCGCTTTCTTGCTGGGGCATGTAGGCGGACATGGGCGCCGCGTAACCGACGTCGTCTTCTATGACGACTTGGACCCAGATGCGTATCGGACCGGTATCGTGGTGATGCATGCGTCGAGCTTCGGCGCGCTCTGGGATCGGTGTCGGTCGAGCGGACTGTCGGTGGTTGCAGACATTCACGTGCATCCGAGGGCCGCGTTCCAGAGTTACGCCGACAGAACGAACCCGATGATCGCAACCGCCGGGCACTTGGCGCTAATCGTCCCGGATTTTGCGCGGCCGCCGGTCGTGCAGGAGAAACTCGGCTTCTTTGAATATCGCGGTAACCACCGTTGGCGATCCCTGGGAGGGTCCAAGATCTCGCACTTTCTGCAGATCTGGGGACTGGGAGAATTGGCATGAACGATACGGACCACACGGCGATTGGCGACAACCTCCATCGGCTGGTGAAGCTTGCGATGGACACCGGCGAAGCCGATAGCCTCGAAGAAGCCGAGAAGCTGTTCATGAGTTATCGTCTCGGGGTGGCTGTGGGCGACGATGTAGGGCACTCACAAACCCTCCAGGCGGCGCTTCTGACAATCGTGAACTCTGCCAGGCGGTGCCTGTTGGGTGGCATCGAGGTCGAAGGCGTCGTCGGTATGAGCCTCATGGTGCCGGTGCCGCCCTACCGGTCGCTCGAAGAAGCGGTTGCTGGGCTGGGTGGCCGGGTCGTCCGGTCGATACGGCCGGACGTACCGTTGGTGGTTGTTGGCAACGGGAAGCCGACAATTGGGCGACGGTTTGCCATCCGTGTGACCTTTGAGGGTTGGTCCGCCGGAATTCTGCCCCTGGACCATGACGACATCCGGCTAGGCGAGAGCCGCGAATTTACGCCGGCCGGTGTTCTGGCGGGCGCGTTGGCGGTTGCAGAGGCATTCCAATTCTTGCGCGGGAACCTGCCCATCGCAGGGAAGCGCGGTGTGGGACTTTCGCTCTGGCGTCCCGAAATGTCGTGGCGGGACGGCGCCGCTTCGGGCCCGGTAATCGACAGGCTGCCGTCCGCGCTTTGGCTGATCGGATTAGGGAACCTCGGTCAGGCCTACCTCTGGACACTGGGGATGCTGCCTTATGCGGTACCGGGCGAAGTACAGCTAGTCCTACAGGATCACGATTTCCTTGCTCTCTCGAACGACAGCACCTCGTTGCTGACTTGCCCCGAACTGATCGGGATGCGGAAGACACGAGCCATGGCGAATTGGGCTGAGCAGCGCGGATTCAAGACGGCAACGATCGAACGGAAGTTCAGATCGGATTTCCGCGTGCATAACGACGAACCGAGCTTGGCGCTGTGCGGAGTAGACAACGAGCCGGCGCGCAGCGCGCTTGAGGATGTGGGTTTCACCAAGGTGATTGAAGCCGGTCTGGGAAGTGGGACCGAAGATTTTCTTGGTTTTAGAACGCACGTGTTTCCAGGAGGGCGCGAGGCGAAGGAAGTGTGGGAACCGGTGGAGAAGGAGAGAGTCGTTCGAACTGATCGTCCGGCTTACGAAAAGCTTGCGGCTTCCGGACTCGATCAATGCGGTCTTACCCAGCTTGCTGGCCGTACTGTGGGAGCGCCGTTTGTCGGCGCAATTGCTGCAGCGGTCGTAGTCGGGGAAGCGCTTCGTGTAGTAAATGGCGCTCATGGTTATGATTTAATCGATGGGCACATGCGGAATTTGAAACAGCTGGCAGTTGTAGATGCTGTGGATGGAATTCCCGTGAATCCAGGGTCAACTGCGGCTTACTCTTAATGAAATGCGGCGAACGAGATCGTGAGACTCTTGTGAAGGAAGTCGAATGGCCTGCGATATGGCAGATGGTCTACATGGCCGTTTCGATGAATCTCTCTCACTCGACATCGTAGCAGGTGTATCGAGCTATTCGGAAAACGGCCGTTTTTCTGGCGGTCGAGGATCCGTTGAAATGAGGGGCTGAAAAGCATCAGAAAACCCGGTGCAGAAAACAGCGCAAGGTTGTTGGTACCTCCCGATCTAATCTGGCGGTCGGGAGCCAGCTCCTGGACCCGCTGATCGGCACCGGCATTTCGGGTTGAAAAGCAGCATTGGACGGCTATGGGGCCAGCGGATCGCTGGATGAGGCCGAAATGAGCCCCGTACAGGCCGTGAGGGGCTGGGTGCACCCGAACCCCTCGGAAGCCCCGGAAAACTGCTGTACGGGGCTTCTGGAAAGGCGAATTTCGGGGACAGCGGGTTCTTGATTCAAATTTCGGCGAGTCGCAGCCCGCCGACACGATGCTGGCGTAATTTGCCCCTTCAATGCCTGGCAGGCGCGGAAGGGTCGACTTGCTTCTTGCAAGAGAGTGGTTTTGAGTGGCTGTTCACCGCAGCCGCACGGCACTGGGCATGAATTTAAGCCACGATCCTCTAAAATTCCCCTCAAAACGTCCTTTCTTGGGTTCCAGGAGGGTCTGTAACTCGCATGGCGGACCAACTTTCCGTGTCATACCCACGCCATGTGAGCTACAGGCCCTCTCCAGAGGCCTTCAGGCGCCGGATACAGCTTTCTGTCGCTACTTCTCGCCAGAACGCATCCGAACGTTCAGGCGACAGCACGCCTGAGACGGGAACCTCCCGGATCTCCCCCCTTATGGGACTTTACGTACCTTTGTTGGGTTAGGGCCGATGACGAGGAATATGCTAGCCTATAGAAGACGTCCTGATCTCCGTCTATTCTTGGGATCCGAACACGAGGTTTCCTTGGATTGCGACCGCCAGGGCACCAAACTCGAATGATTTCAAGCAACTGTAACGACCGGGAACTGTTTCACCGTAACTGCGGGCAAGGCATACCGACAATCGGGCATTACCGGCAGACGCAAGAGCGTGGGAATGCGGGAGCAGACTAACCGCTTCGGTTCAAACGGCACGAGTCGATGGACGACCAGTCGCGGGCTGCCTTTTAGCCACAAGTCTTGTCAGGACGCAGCCTCTGATACAAGTCGCTGGTTCGGTCCATCCGGATGAGTCTTTCGTAGGTCTGCACGGCGACCGCAAGGCGCGTATAGCCCTCCCAGATTTTCTCGTGGCCTGGCCACGGATCGTTCTTGCGGTTGAGGTATCCGCCGAGCATGGCCATCGTAAGCACCGCCAGCCCGAGATTGTCGGGCGCGGTCAGCTTGCGGTCGGTGGCAAAGTCCTTGAGCGCCATGATCTCGATGTCGGAGAACAGGATGTCTGCCGGCAGTTCCGGTGTCTCGCGGCCCATCATCGTCATTGCCATCAGCCGCCATGCAATGACCGCGTTGATGGTTACGGCCCGCTCGATGCGATCGCCGGTGCGATGACCGAGGTATTCGACCTTGCAGCCTGATTTCAGGACCCGATGCCAGTCCTCGATGCGCCAGCGCAGGCGATACCATTTGAGGATCCGCTCCGCGTCGCGGTCGGAGGCCACCGGCAGGCTGGTCAGCAGGAACCATTCGAGGGGCTTGTCCCCGTCCGGCGGCTCCGGCTCGTGGACATGCACGAGGTTCAGGCGGATCGGCGCCTCGTTCCGGAAGCCGCTCGTCTCGGGCGGCGGCAAGTCGACCGCACACCAGCGCAGTTCGACAATCGCCGTGCGCGCTTCCCGTTTCCCGCGCGCCTTCTGCCGTCGCGTTCCCCGGCGCGCCGAACTGTGCGCCACATGGATCTCGAGCCGCTTGCGTACCGGTTGTGCCTGGGCCAGATCAAAGAGCTTCTGCTTCCGACGTCCGAGCGACCGGTTGTGCTTCGCGCGTACCAGCAGATCGACGCTACCGAGGCGGCGCTGCTCGACAAACAACTCGAACACATCGCCCTCCCGGTCGGCAATCGACACCGGGCGCACACCGTCCAGTTCGCGGGCCAGCCGGTCGCAGTCCTGCAGTCCCCGCACCCACCGCTGCGTCTTGCGCTCTTCGGGCGGCTTGTCCTTCTCCGCCGCACCGTCCGGCGCCTCGTACTGGATGTGCGGAACCCCCAGCGGGATGCCGTCGCCATTGACCGCCAGCATCGAGTGCATGTGCAGCCCCAACGTTCCCGAAGATCCCTTGTTCCGGCCGATCAGCCCGAGGCCCGCGCAGCCGGGATGCTCGGCGAAGTTCAGATCGCTTCCGTCCTGGATGCACAGAACCACATCCGACCCCTGCATCCGTTGCAGCGTGCGCGCCCGGTGCGGCGCCAGAATGTTCGTCGGCGACACCTCCGAATCCGCCGGCTGGTCGATCATCCGGTAGTAGCCCATCACCATCGCCTTGTCCGCCTGCGCGGCCGCCGGAAAGGACGACATCGGGTGGTCGGCCTGAACCGCGGCGCTCTTCACCAGCCGCCTGCTCAACCGTATATCGCCGAGCGGTGCCGAACCAAACTCGTTCTGCGCCCATTGCTCGCGATCCAGGCCGTCGCCGGCGCCGATCGCGGGGAGCGGCGCGCGTGGCGGGATCCCCAGCCGCCGACGCCAGTTCCTGGTCAAGGGAAACACCCACACCGACTTCACCGGCACCTGGGCACCGGTCGCCGAAAACCGACCGCGGCCGGTCGTCTCGCCGACTCGGTTCCAGTTCGACGCGGCGAGGCTGGCGCCGTCGTGCTGTGCAGAATCGAGAAAAGTCTCCACCAGCAGCGGCCGGTAACCATAGTGCTGCTCAAAGTCTGCACCCAGACGCCGCAAGCAAAGACCCAGCGCCTTCGAGGCCAGGTTCCGGCAGTGCACTGACGGACGGATCAGGAACCGGCTCAGTCCCACCACCCGATGCAACTGGCGCTCTCGCAGGGCCGTGTCCCAACCGATCCACTGGTCCCGTGCCGCCACCGCCAGCGCCGAGGCCGCAAAGCCCAAAGCCCCCAGAACACCGTGATCCGAGACAATCAGATAGCGAAGCTGCGCTCCCGCATGCCGCGCCGCCCCGCGAGGATGCTCCCGTGCCATCAACTCGTTCCAGATCCGGCGCTCGCCATCGCTATCCACCAGCACCAGCGACAACCCCGCCACAGCGTCAACACGCGAAGGAAGCCCCTCCGGAACCGGAACCGGGTGCCCAAGGCCGCGAGGCGCGCCGCCGCCGCCGCCATTGCGCGGTGCTGGCAGCATGATCCGGTCTCGTTCGGCAAGCGTTCGCAGCGCTTTCATGCAGCCCGCCTGTTGCGGCCGGCCAAGCGCATCGTGAAATCCGAACACTTCGCACACCCGACGGCCGAGCGCGGAACGACTGGCGAATCTCTCCGTAGCCATCAGCATGCGGACGCGGGCCACGCCCGCAGCGCTGGAAACGCTCGACAAAATACGGTTCTGCTCGTACATACTTCATAGAATGCACCCGATCCCAAACCGTGTCAAGTGAAAACTTGTGTAGCATGGGCAGGTCGCGGGTGGGACAGGAGGCCCGATGGATGAGAAAGGCAACACTTCGCTCGGCGTGGGAAGATATCCTTGGATTCAATAAGACAACGCGTCAATACATTCGCCTCGACGGCGACGCCTGGCTCGACGCCCACGGAATCCGGGCGGAGGGTGAAAATCGCGGCAAGAAAAACCAGCCTGGGCCTGATGAACGGCTGCCGGATGCGATGTACCAGAGGATTGAAAGCTGGGTGCGGAAGCGAGCGCTCGACTGCAAAGAGGAGGTCAACGCGTACGTTCTTGATGAGTTGGCTCACCTCCACGATCTGCGAGCCGTGTGGACCAAGGAGAGCCCGGAGATCGATCTGAACGCTCTCGTCACGCAGCGGCGGCAGAACCTGTTCGCTCAAGCCGAACAAAATGTGGGCGATCTCGACAAGGAGCGAGCGGAGTACGAGAACGCCTCCCGCGACTTGAAGCGCTTTCGTACAAGGCCTCGGCTTTTGCGTGTGGCGCACTATCCGGTTAACCCGGTCGCACATTGGCTGTGGGTCCCTGTCGTCGGGATTGTCGAGAGCTTCGCAAGCGCCAATCTCCTGGGAAGTGTGTCACGGGGTGGAGTTATTGAAGGGTGGGTGGTCGCGATAGTACTTACGGTGGTGAACATCTTGGTAGGGATCTGGGCTGGACGAGCGTGGCGATACACCAACCACAACTGGGGGTTCGTCAAAATGTTCGCCTTCGCCCAAGGGGCGCTCTGCGTTGGTATCGCAGCGGTCTGGAACGATGTGGCGGGTCATGTGCGCGACGTTTACGTGCTGGCGGAGAAGACGGGAGCGCTAGAAGCGCCTGATGAAGCGTTTGCAACAGCCTATCGCACGATGATCGAACGTCCACTGCCGTGGGAGAGCCTACCGTCGGCAGGACTGGCACTGGTCGGCTTCGCCGTATTTGTCCTGACAGCATTCAAGGCGTATACCGCCGACGACCCTTTCCCTGGCTACGGCGCGAAACATCGGAAAGTTGCAGCGCTGCACGAACGTTATCAGAAGGATCTCAACGACGCACTGGAGAGACTTCGATCTGCACGCGACCAAGCGAACGTGGCCATTGAAGAGATCAAGAGCCGCTACGAGATTGACCAGGCTGGGTGGGGAAGCGCGCTTGCGAGATTGGGGATGGTCGTCAAGGACTACCCAGTAAACCTTCGACAGTACAACAATGATCTGGCCTATCTTCTCGCGGCCTATCGCACCGCGAATCTAGCACGGCGGACAGCCCCAGCCCCGTCCTTCTTCGACAGTGAGCCGACAATCGACGAGGATGTGCTGCAACCTCCCGAATTTACTATTCCGTCTGCGCCCGAGTGGGGAGACATCCCGGGAAAGGCGAAAGCAGGGTTTGATGAAATAGGGAACACCTACGAGGAACTCTTGAAGCGTTACAAGATGCTTGACCGCATCGAGGACGACTACGCCGAGGATGAGTCTTGAGATGAGACGTTTGTCGTAAGGCAGAATCTATGATGGACCGGCAGTCGATTATATGGCCACTCGCGGCGGGAGTTATTCTACTCGTTGGTGTGGCCGTGTTCTATCAAGTCGGTTCTCCCGCCCCGGAAACCGACGATCGCCTTTGCCCCAAGGCTACAGGACCTAAAGGGGCTACCGTTCTGCTGCTCGACACAAGCGACCCCCTGACTCCGAAGCATCGCGCCGAACTCAAGCGCCTCGCGGGCCAAATCGCGTCGGAGAACGCGGGTCGGATGGGCATCGGCCCGGGGGAGCTCCTCGCGGTATATGAACTGACGCAGGATCCGGGTGCACCGAAGCAACTGATTGAAGTATGCCGGCCGCTCAAGAACCCGAAGAATCGTACTTGGCGCGACGACATCCATCAGGGTCGGCGTTTTGCTGAGCGGGACTGGGAGCGTTTCGAGGATGCGCTCGCCAGTGCTTTTCCGGAAAGAGAAAGCGAACCGAAGCCGACGTCGCCGTTGCTCGAAACCATAGCGGTGCTTGCCGCCCGGCATGTGCCAGGAAAGCGCGGGAGCAATGAGTTCAAGGTCCATCTTGTCGTTTTCTCTGACTTGTTGCAGCACAGTGACCGGTTTTCACATTACGGGTCCTATCCGGAAGCGAAGGACATGCGTGAACTTGCCCGAGACTTGCTCACGGATCTGACGGGCGCGCGGGTGAGCCTCTTTCGGCTCGAACGGCCGAAGTACGCGAAGTGGCAGACGGAACGCCACTATTACTGGTGGACCGAACTGATCCTGAGCCAGGGAGGACAGATCGAATGGCAGGATTCGATCTGAAGCGGGGTTTCGCGCCTGCTGGGTCTCTAGGGCACCCCGTCTGGCGTCACCGACCCGCAATCGTGCGTGCGGCCGGGCCGGGGTGTCGGCGCAACAAGGCGACGAACCTTTGACCGACGACATGCCAAGAAAGACCAATGCCCTTTGGTTCTTTTTCGCTCTTGTTGGCGGCGGGGTTGGCGTCTGGTGGACCAAGAGGGTGTCCGACGACGCTTGGCATGCGGCACTAGTCGCGGCCGGAGTAGTAATTGCGCTAGCTGTCTACTATGTGCTCAACGACGAAGACGCTCCCGAGGAAGAAGGCGACAACGTCTACTATCTCGGGTTGTTGTTCACGCTCATTTCCTTGGTGTTTTCGCTTGTAGAACTCTTTTCGGCCGACAATGACGCCGTGCGTAATCCCGAGAAAATTCACGCTCTGCTTGAGAATTTCGGTGTGGCTATGACATCCACAATCGCGGGAATCGCTGGACGGGTAGCGGTACAGAATTGGCAAAGGATCGGGTCCGCGAGAAAAGCGGAATCCGGAGAGCATACGGCGCTTGCTGAGGTCCCGCCTGCAGGAGCAAGCTTCGGGGATCTCGAGAACTTTAACCGACATGCCCTCGGGAAAATCGCCCGCGAACTCACACAGGGCGCGAACGCTCTTGCGCGGTTTCACAGGATTGTTCGACAACATGCTAGTGAAACCGAGAGACTCTTGCGAGATAACCGAGAAGCGTTTCAACGGGAGAGCACGGAATTCAGGGACGTTCTACAGCGGAACGCCGAGGCGTTCGCCCAAGAGCTCCAGAGCAAGGCAAAGAATACTCTTGAGACTGTGGGCGGTTCGTTCGGTGCCGCAGCGAAGCAGGCTGAAGCCTTGCCGGAGCGCCTCCGATCCGCTCACGATCAATACCTAGCGGAAGTCATCGAAACCAGTCGCTCATTTCATGACGAAATCCGGTCTGCGAGTGACGAGAGCCGTGATGCCCTGCAAAAGAACTTCGATACGGCAGCGAAGCAGTCCATGTCGTTGGCGCAAAACGCGTCTGCGGCTTACGAGCGGATATCCAAGTCGTTAGACAGTCTGGAAACCGGCCTCGGGGCCGTGAGCGACGCGAGTATGGCGTTTGGTAAGAGCGCCGGCGACGCGGCGAGTGCGACGACGAATCTGGAGGCGGAGGTTGAAAAGCTGCGTATTTCGCTTGCCGCGGTTGATGCCGGCGCCGACGCAATCAAGGGCATGCTTGACGCAATTGGCGAGTTGGACACGCGTATCCGCGCCGGCAGCGATACGGAGCAGATGGCGGCATCGGTCCGGCAGATAGGCGAGAGGCTCGAGACCATTGTGGGGCAATCGGGGGTCGCGATTGAACAGGCCGCCAGAGCGACGGAAGTGTTCGAAGCTTTCGCGCGAAGCCTGCGTACGACCGAACTGGAAAGCCGGCGTACGATAGAGGCGCTTCGTGTTCTTGCTAATGAAGCTGAAACGCGGGTCGAGACCCTTCGCCAGCATGAGCGAAAGCGTCGGAGAATATGGCCCTTTAGCCGATGAGAGGATACCGGCGGGGTACGGTACTCGGGCTTACGGTCGCCGAAACCTTCATCGTCCTTACATTTCTGCTGCTAATTGCTTTGTTGGGCCTCACCTACCGTGACGAGCCAGTCCCGGAGTCCGATATGACAAGCGCACCGCGGGTATGGGAGCGACCCGAAGATATCGTGACTTTAGTGAACGCGGCCGAGGCGGCCCGCGTAGTTGCCGAACGCGAGCGGGATGAAGCGCGTGAGAGCGCCGAGGAGGCGCGCAGGGCACGGGAAGAAGTCGAGGCGGCCCGCGTTGTTGCCGAACGCGAGCGGGATGAAGCGCGTGAGAGCGCCGAGGAGGCGCGCAGGGCACGGGAAGAAGTCGAGGCGGCCCGCGTTGTTGCCGAACGCGAGCGGGACGAAGCGCGTGAGAGCGCCGAGGAGGCGCGCAGGGCGCAGACGGAAGCAGAGCAGGTACGCGCGACCGCAAATAGCGAACGGGACCAGGCGAACGCCCAGGCAGAAGAGGAACTCAGCGCACTCGAGCGTGAGCGAGACGAGGCGCGGCAAGAACTGACGCTATTTCGCCGCAAGGGCGAAAACCCGCCGTGCTGGTACAAGGTCGTAAGCGCGGGTGAAGGTAAGGAACGCGAGAAACCGTACTATGCTTTCAATGTAGCGATATACGAACACAGCATTGAACTGGCGCCGAGATCGCCTGCGCCAGAAGGAGCATTCGATGATAACGGGAGATCTTATGCGGAGGAATGGAAGCAATTGAAGCTGGACGAATTGCCTTACGGAAAGGAACTGAGTGACGAGGAGTTCGCTGAGGCGGTAAGGGACTTGGTTGCGAAAGGGAGAAATGGGGAGGTTCGAAGCTACGAGTGTGTGTTCAGTGTAATGGTATGGGACAAGACCCCCGTACACGCCAAAAAAAGATGGAAGAATGCTCACGACCGCATCATTGAGAGTTCGTTCAGTGCGTATACGGTGCAGGATCTGGAGTGGAAGGGTTTTGAACCACAGAGCGGAGAGGCGGAAGACGGTCAGACGGAGCGCTTTTCGCGTTGATGAACCGCAGCAAGACGTTGCTGTCGAGCGCGATCACGGGGTCACGGTCGGTGTGATCGAAAGGATGCATATCCTATCAGACTGGTTCGAGGGCATTTAGGCCAACAGGCGCCGAATTACCCTGATTCCGTCTCTTGAGCCCACATCCTGGCCAGAAAATCCCGCGCCTCGACGCTGACGGCGGTGGTGTAGATAGCGGTGGTGGCAATGTCGGCGTGCCCGAGAACCGTGGCGATGGTCGGAAGCGGTACGCCGGCTGCGACGGCTGCGATGCCGAAACCATGCCGGAGGCCTTTCGGACAGGCTTGGGGGCCTTCGATGCTGGCTTCGGCCATGATTTTCGTGATTTTCCGATGGGCGGTCGCCCGCGATCAGGGCCAGAGGGGCTTACTGGCGGCCTTCACCGGCGCCGAGCGGAGCGCGTGGACGAGCTCGAGGGTGCGGAGCAGTTCGGGAGGGACAGGAACCTCGCGCCAGCGCTCGGCGCGGCGCTTCGGGGTCCGGATCCGGATCGAGGCGGCCTCGAGGTCGACGTCCCTAGGACAGATGGCTAGGGCTTCAGAGACTCGGGCGCCGGCCTTGAAGAAGCGCCGGCGCTCATCGGCGGCGAGGTACTTGCGGCCGCGCTCGTCGACGAGTTGGAGATCGCGAACCAGGCGAGACATTTCGCGTAGCGTGATGTCCGTTTGGGGCCTTGCGCAAGGCCCCGCCAAGGGTTCCCCGGGCCCGGAAACCCTCGCGACCGCGCCCTGCAGGCGCTCCGCGGCGAACCGCAAATGAGACAGTATGTAGATTCTGTCTCATCGGTGCAGAGTGGACTGCTCCACGCCAGCTGCGCTACAGCGGGGACTATGTTTACATTGGTTGATATATCGCGCAAGACGACAGGAGAGACGAATGCCGGACACAATGATCGGGTTCCGGGCGCACGAGAACGATCTGGAGTTGATCGAATTCGTCGCGGGTGAACTGGAAAAGATCGAGGCCATGCTGCCAGTGCAGATTCGAAGCCGCGGGCTGTCGCGGCAGGACGTGCTCCGCCATTGCCTCGTGGCGACCGCCAGCCGTTACCGCGAAGGCCAGGACAGCCAGAGCCAGGCACAAGACGCGGAGCCGCCCAGCTGCTTCGGTGACACGGGTGGGATCGAATGGAAAGGGGAAGGTGCGTATTGCGAGCTCGAGCGCGTGCGCAACGGCCGCTTCCGTGCATGGGCGACGTGGCTGTTCGAGGAGCGGGAAATGGCCGACGAGACATTCGTGCGCTATTTCGCGCCGAACGACGGCGAAAGCCTGAACGATACCATGCTGCGTGCGCAGCAGTGGTGCCGGGAGGTGACGAAGCAAGCTTACGCGCGGCCCCGGGTCACAACGGACGAACCGGACAACGGGTAAGCCCTAAGGCTGGCAGGGTTATCGGGTAGAAGGCTGCGGCGTGGCGCGCCGACTGCTTCCTGCCCCTCGGGATGAGACGGAATGTCAATTCTGTCTCATTGGGGCGTGCGCCCTTCACGGTCGACGGAACCTGCGGTCGCAAACGGAAAATCGGGTGCAAGCGGGTTTCGGAGGAGCAATTCCCGGCCTTTCGGCCTCTCTCGTCTGGGGTTCGTGGCGGATGCCCATGGAAGAGTCAGGTTGCGGGGGTGAGGTATTTCCGGCCGCGGGAGTAAACCGGGCGCATGGATTGGACGTGAGGCTTTTCTCTGGGAGTAATGGTCGGTGGAGTGGCGCGGTCCCGGGGGGTTCAGGCAAAATCGTGGGAGAGGCCCCTGAGCGGTCCTTGCAGGCGTTTTCCGGAGGGGCGCGGCCCTGGTTCCGGCTTTGCTGGCCGGGACACGGGAATGCCTGGCGGAATGGGCCTGGATATGATTCAAGAGCCGCCTGCACTTGGAGGGAGCTGGGATGCCGGGCAAAGAGCTTGAAGAAGCCAGGCGCGATTATGTGGCTGCGGTGCATGATGCGAGGAACCTGGCGAAGGGTGTCGGGTCCTCCGTCTGGCGCAACTTTCTGATGGATATGGGAGCAGCCTATGAGCTGGAGGCTCACGGCGGACTTGGCCGGGTCGGTCTGAATACGGCGCCTCCAGAAGTGGCAGAGGCTTACAATCGATACAGGAACGCGAGAAACAGGCTGCGCCAGCTCTCGCCGCGCCGGGGACGACCACGGATCGACAGCACGTGATTGAGAATCTGTCCAATGCAGGGTACTAGCCAGATTCGTGTTGAAATACACGTTATTCGCCGTGATAGCCGAAATAGAAAAGGATCTTCCGATAGCTGCTTTCAACATGGAATGGCGTGACTTCAAGGGTAGTGTGCAGATTCCGGAATCATTGCAGTAGTGGGAAGACCAGAATCAGTTTGACCCATTTAGAGATGATTTTGCCTATCTGGATAGCGGTACTCTGCACCGCGTATATCGTATTTCGAGCTACTATGATCGTCTTATCTTACTTGTAACCAGAGTGATCTTTTCGCTGGACGGTATGCCGCTTACCGGCAGGTCTGTCCTGGGCGCAGTAGTGAACTTGCCGCAGGAAGAAGAGAAATGAAGCAATACTGGATAGTTAGAGAGCAGGGCCAGCCAAGCGGTCCAGGTATAGCTAGCTCCAATTACAGTCAAGTGAAATCCAATCGTAACAATGCTGCGAGAACTGCTGTAGAGCGTGCTGTACGAGACCGTGAGGAAATCGCGATTATCGCAAGCCATTGGCCAAACACAGGGTATCAAGGCGATGAAACTCGGCCATATGCTGTCAAAGTCGGTTCACATGATTTGCTAGAAGACGTGATAGCCGAAATAGAACGCTTGGATCAGGAAGCTGGGAATTAAGCTGAATTCATTGGCTGTACAGCCCATTCTAGAGGTCCCCCCGTCGATCTCATCCGCAAACACCGTGAGACAGACATACCGTCTTGTGGCAGGGCGCGATCGCGGGGGTTTCAGAGTTCCGGGAACCCCAGGCGGGGCCTTGCGCAAGGCCCTGAACGGACATTACGCAATGCGAAATCTCTCGCTTGGTCCGCGATCTCCAGTTCGTCGACGCCTGCGGCCACAAGTACCTCGAGGCCGCCGCCCGGGCGCCGCGGCCGGCCAACCAGACCTTCGCCTTCACGCTCGCCCATACTGGCGCCCGGGTTTCCGAAGCCCTGGCCATTTGCCCCAAGAAGCTACATGAGACAGTCAAGACCGCCAACCGTCACTTGACCCCCAGGTTTTTGGTACTCCCCTTGAAGCGCGGCGCGGGTGGAGCTAGATTACATTCAGTTACCCGCCGGCAGCGTGCTGTCGGCTCAAGGGCCGCTCCTCGGGGTGGCCCTTGCTTTTTGCAGGGGGCAGAAGTGAGAACGCGAGTCTATGTCGACGGTTTCAACCTCTATTACGGAGCTATTAAAGGGACACCGTTCAAGTGGCTCGATCCGGTTCTCCTGAGCAGGTCGCTGCTTCCAAAGGCGTACACGATCGACAAGCTGCTTTATTTCACCGCCCGGGTTTCCGGAATAACGGATCCCGGTGCGCCGGCCCGTCAGCACGCCTATCTGAGTGCACTCGGCACGGTTCCGGAGGTCGAGGTGCATTTCGGGAGCTTTCTCGCCAAGAACGTCTGGCGGCCGCTGGTGAACCTGCCGGTCGCGGGCAGGCGCATTGACGCTCCGCAGGCTGTGACGTTGCCTGCGGGCAATCACCCGGTGGTCGCAGGTGCGAACCGCCAGACGCTGCCGGTGGGCAGCTATCCCGGGAACGGTGCACGCAGCAGGAAACGCAAGGCGACCGCGCCCGCCCAAGATGCGCTTGTCGCGGAATTTCATGCGATGGAGGAAAAGGGCTCCGACGTTAATCTTGCAGCGCATCTCCTGAATGACGCTTGGAAGGGATTGTTCGACGCGGCTGCGGTAATATCGAACGACACAGATCTCGTGACCCCGATCCGCATGGTGACTGTCGAACGAGGCAAGCCGGTCTTTATCGTTTGTCCGGGACGCTGGCAAGTTGCGCCGAAGCTGAAACAGGCCGCGACCTATGTGAGGCATGTTCGGGCCGGGCAGCTCAAAGTGGCGCAGTTTCCGGACACGCTGTCCGGCACAGGAATCTCCAAGCCGGCAGGATGGTAATACCATTTCAACTAAGTCTTGACTCCTTTTGAGATTGTCGCCTTTGCACCATATGTGGGGTGCAGTCGGAGGCGCATCAGCCTATGATGTTTGATCAACAATCGACAATCATAGGAGATCAAGGATGACCATTTCCATTTCGCGCAACGACTGCACAATTGAAGAATTGCACAGATTGGCGGGCATGTGCAAGGACGTTCGGCAGTCGCGGCGATTTCGTGCGCTTGCGATGGTTCTGGACGGCGTTTGCCGAAGTGAAGTCGCGGCGGCGCAAGGAACGACGGTTCAATCGATCCGGGATTGGATTCTGCGCTTCAATGCGCATGGACCAGACGGGCTCGCCGACGACCCGCGTACGGGACGCCCGTGCCGGCTGTCAGAATCCGAGAAACGTGAGGTTGCGTTGTGGATTGAAGAGGGTCCGGATACGGAAGAGGATGGAGTGAGCCGATGGCGCCTGATCGACCTTCGAGACAAGGTGCTGCTGCGTTTCAACGAGTATTTCAGCCTTGAGGGGATCCGCCGCGTGATCCGGTCTCTGGGCTTTGTGAAAATCTCGCCGCGTCCTGTCCACCCCAAGGCGGATCCTGTGAAGCAAGAAGAGTTTTGTCGGGATTTCAATGAGTTGGTGTTGAATGTGGTACCCGAGGGCACAGAACCGGTGATGATCGATATCTGGTTCCAGGACGAGGCAAGAGCTGGGCAGAAGGGCATGCTCTCCAGGGTTTGGGCGCGCAAGGGAAGCCGCCCCCGCATCGTCCGGGACCACCGCTACAGCTACGCCTATCTCTTCGCGGCGGCCTGTCCCGAGCGTTCGGTCGCGGTTGGCCACATTTGCGACCGCGCCAATACCGTCGAAATGAACCGCCATCTTGCCGACATCTCCGATGCCGTGCCGACCGGACGCCATGCCGTGATTGTACTGGACGGAGCCGGATGGCACCGTTCAAACGACCTCGAAATACCTGCAAACATTTCGCTGCTGCGCTTGCCACCCTACAGTCCGGAACTCAATTCCATGGAGAACGTATTCGCGTTCCTGAAGGGCAACTTCCTTTCCAACCAGGTCTTCTCGCTTGCCGATGATGTGCGGTCTGCGATCGCAAACGCCTGGTACAGCTTCGTCTCAGATCCAGACCGTATCAAATCAATCACCAGCCGCGCATGGGCAGCTTGCACCGGATAAACAACCTCTAAAACTGGCCCCGGAGAAAAGGGTCAAAACTTAGTTGAAATGGTATAAGAGGGGCGGCGAGCGGCTACCGGGAGGGGCAATGATGAACAAGGACCGGGTCAGCGACTTCGACACGCACAAGTTTGACTTGGGGAGTTTCCGTTCGGGCGCATTTGGAAAAGGTTACAGCGAAAGGATGCTGCGTCGAGAGTTGGGGCAGGCTGATCGGTCGAGCAGGAGGGAGCGAAGAAGAATGGGCCGAGTTTAGGTGCCGTATTTCCGGTGTCGTCCTCGAAAGCGCCGGCGGGGATGTCGAGGTGGAGAGGATGGAGCGCGAAGCGACGCGGAACCTCTAGAACATGGGGATGGGGCTGAAGTGCCCCTATCGATTGATCCAGTTTGAATGCTAGCGCCTTGCTGCCAAGCTGGGTGATCGGCGGAGCGTAGCAGAGCCGGGCGGCCAGCTTGAATGGTTCGCGAAAAACACTTGTTTGTCGTGGAAGGCTACCTCATGCCGCCTGGGGCCGTATCTTTTTCCCCGGATCCGTACACGAATACTCCGCAAGTATCTTCTTATGATAAGATGCGCCACCCACGGGTTTTTCAGGGGCCGTTCCCAGCATGACTCTCATCGGATACGCGCGCATCTCCACGGCAGAAGGGCGCCAGGTGCTTAATCGCCAGCTCGACGCGTTGAACGCCGCCGGTTGCGACCGCATTTTCGAGGACCGCGCTTCGAGCGCCGCACCCAGGCGGGCCAACCTTGCCGCCTGCCTGGATTACCTGCGGTCGGGCGATGTCCTCGTCGTTCAGGACCTCGACCGCCTCGGGCGGCTTGCAGGCGAACTCATCGCTCTCATCGACGGGCTCAACGAGCGCGGCGTCGGCTTTCGTGCGTTGAACTCGCCGATGGACACCACGACGCCAGCCGGTCGCGCCTTTCTGCAGATTCAGGCGGCCTTCGCGGAGATGGAGCGAAACGTGATCCGCCAACGGGTACGCGAGGGGTTGAAGGCAGCCCGGGCACGCGGCCGCAAGGGTGGGCGGCCCCGTGTCATGACGCGGGAGAAGCTCCGCTACGCCCAGAGCCTGATGGCCGACCGGACGCGCTCCATACCGGAGATCTGTCGGGAGCTGGGCGGAATTCCAGTCAGCACGTTGTACCACTACCTTTACGCCAACGGCACGTTCAAGGAACCAGGCCGCAAACTCCTTGAGGCCTGACGGAAAACGCTCTTGTTGCACGTGCTCCAGGGGATTCACCATGAAGCGAGGGGGGGGCTCCTCGATGGGATTGACCTTTCAACGCTGGAAAAAGCGCCTGTCCCGAGACACCCTCCTGATATCGGCGAGAAATGAGCTCAGAACTCGGAAAAGTTTACTCGTGCTGATCAGCCCCAATGGCACGGACAGCAGGTCCGCCAGTGCAACCAAGATGCATGTGATCGAGTGGCTGGCTAGGATGGGTTCACTTCGTCTACTTCACGGTTGTTGGAACTGTCTCATGCAGAAGGTGTTCGGCGTACCGGATCTTGAGCTGGCCATACACGGCAGCAAGTCTCATTCGCGATCGCCGCGAGGCAGCGTGCGATTCGAAGCGCCCTGCGAACGCTTGACAGGGGTGTGGGTCAAGGAAGAACCTATCAATGGAACAAGCACGACTTCGAACGGCTGGTTCCGATCATCAAGGCAGCAATTTCGCAACGGTGACTCCCGGAAAGCGAGACGATTGAGCTATCTCCTAGGCCTCCCTGTAACCCGGATTATTCATGAAGTCGCGTCGAATCGCGAATTGGGCTGCGAGAGTTTGAGTTTGTTGGTCGATCGGCGTGTTCCTGGCGGAGGTTGAAGTTGAAATCGCGGAGCGTTGTGAATTTGCGGCGCTGTACGGTGGGGATGCGTGGGATGATCGGGTGGGTTGCGGGGACTTTGCGTTGAATGGACGCCTTTTGCGGCGTGTTTGCACAGCCGGATCCCATGGCTCGGCTTTGCCGGCTTCGGGGTTGGCGGGAGAAGGAAGCGGAGCCGGGGAGCGGGCTACGCGTCTTGCATGGCGGACTTCTTCAGCCGCTGCAGCAGGATGGCCCAGTGGCTTGCCACGGAGCTGGCGATGTAGAATTTCATGCGCCTTGCGTGCCGGACCACGCGGCAGCCAGCGCGCAGAACCTTTTCGCGGAAGGTGCCGAGGCTCCAGCCTTTCCCGGAGGCGTCCTGCATCGCGCAGCGGCCCTCGTGCATGGTCTGATAGGCGAGCAAGGCGAGCAGGAGAAGGGCTTCGTTCTGCGGCCGCCACTCCGCTTCGGTGGGCGGGTCGGACCGCTCGATCGTCTTGCCGGCATACTGGCGCTTCGGCCGCGGAGAGGACGGCAACTGCGCCCGCAGCGTGCTCTTCAGTTCGCCGAAGGTGTTCTCCGCCTTTCCCCGCACCCGGTACCGGGCCAGGAGCTCCTCCGCTCCGACATCTTCGCGGGCCAGGCTCGTGATCAACCAGAAATGGCGCGGGAACAACTCCCGCTCCGAGAAAATCACGACAAGGGCCACGCGCCGCTTGCAGTTCCAGTTCCCGGCCTGGTACTCGTGCTCATGAAAGACCGTACGCACTTCGCCAGGCGACAGGTCCGCCGGCTTGTTCAGATGCGGTTCCGCCATCCGGTTCAGTACCGGATTGTTCCGGATACGGGCCAGATACTGGATATTCAGGGAATCAAACTCATCCAGCGTCCGCCCATCGGGAAAGCCCGCATCCATGCGTACCAGCACCGGGCGTTCGTTCCCCTCTTCGAGCGCGCCCGCCACAATCGGCAGCACAAAGTCGAAGGTCTCTCCGGCCTTGTCCTCCCCCGGCCGGCGCAGCCGGGCGCCAAGAATGTCCCCGCTTTCGCCAGATACCGCAACCAGAGCCGAGTAGCAGCGATGTCCGACATAGCCGCAGTATTGGCTGCCGGGCTGATGCCCATCCGCCAGGAACGGCACATCGTCCACATCGACCACAAGGAAGTCCGCCGACCCGCGGCACCCCTCCCGGATCCGGCGCAAGCCATTCGCAAGGATCCCCTCCTTCAGCACATCCAGGTTCTCTTCGCAGCTCAACTGATCCACAAAGCGCGATAGCGTCGGCTGGGACGCCAGGCCATCGCTTCCATCGCCACGGACAGGGCCTCCAGAGGACTTCGCTGCCGCAGCAAGGGCCGGGTCGTGGCGCAGACGGTCGGCATCGTCCTGGTCCCGGTGGCCCTGGCAAAGCAGCAGCAGGCACGTGCGCATCAGGTTCCCCATGCTGTGCACAACCGAACCCGGACGCCGATCGTCGATCAGATGATCCTCCAGCCACGATACAATCCCAGAACATTCCAAAATCTCGCGCATCACCAGCGCTCCCGCGTCCGCGCTCACACTCTCGTCGCTGCCGTCAACTTCAAGCGACCGGTTGTAACCAAACGGAAACCTGTCAATACTTGATTCACCCATGGCATCTCACCCCAACGTCTCAATGAACTGCTATTACTATATATAGGGCAATGAGTTAAAAGTACAACTCTCGTCCGCTCATCAATCTTCGTGAATAATCCGGGTGTAACCGTGGTAAACCGCCCCCTTCAACACCAGCGTTAAGTGATGAACCGGCGCTTCGGGCCCCTTTGCGGTCTTAACGGGCGGGAAGCGACTCAACCAGCCATTTAGCGAGCTTTTCGATCTCATCTATGTAGATGTCGGCGGACGCGCCCAGCCCCGGGGAGAGCGATGGCCCGAACGACGCGCGGCGCCGCGTCCGGATTCGCGCCGCTGCTCCCCGTCGGGACGGCTTCTATCGCACCAGGCGGGGCGGGCCGCCCCGCATGTCGCCAGCCACGGGAGAGCGCAACGGGAAGCCCCAGGTGGAATCGAGAGGACAAAAGTGCGAATAGCCGAAGAAGCCGAGTAACGCACTCACGAGGCCGATCGACGGATGGTCATCCATGAATGCAAGCCAGCGCGACTCGACGAGGTCCGGGTTGCTCCTCCCGGGATGCACATGAAATACAACGTTCCGGAAGGATCGAAGCGCGGAAAGGGCCTTGCCCCGCGGGATGCGCCCGGAGATGCGTTTCGTGCCGCCTCTTCCGGAAGACCGTTCCAATTCGCTGTAGATCCGGACAGGCTCGCAAAGAAGAGCGATCGCCACACGATCCAATGCCAGTATGTTGTTGGCCTCCTGTAGGGAGCGAGGGATTATGCCGTCTCTCGAAAGTTCCGCCAATTGCCTCGTCGACAGCGTGTCGGGATTCACCGCTCCGAAGAGCTTGACCGGGTCGACCGTTCCCGTCCGTTCGGAAATCAGGATCAGGGAACGAAGGAGCATGTTGGACAGGCCGGAGCGGACGCGCTCGGGCAGCGACGACATTGGCGAAGGGCCCGGTGAACGGTCCAACTCCATCATGTCCGATGCCAGGCAGGAACACAGCAGGATGGACAGATTGGGTGCGGATGCAAAGGTGCCGAGTCCGATGCGCTGATATGCGTTCATGCGGTTCGTATCGGGCGGGGCGCTTCCCAGGTGGGAAGATGCCCAGTCTCGGCCGCGGATCCGAATAATCCCTTCGCGTACAGCAGCGATATGACAATCCACCATTCCCTGGAGCGTGAACACGCGATCCAGTTCACTCGACGAGGAACCGTGCAGGGTATGAACGTATTCGTCCGCGAGATCCTGGCCCGTCAACTCGGAGAGGGGATGCAAAAGCTTGTGTCGAAAGGATTTCAGCCAAGCGATGAACGCTCCGTTATCCTTGAGAAAGGCATCGATGACAGGGCAGCGAAGCTCAGGTGTGGATCGCGCGTGTGTCTTGTAACCATCGAGCTCTACGTAGAGCAGGCAAAGGTAAATGTCCCAGATGGAATGCAGAATCTGGGCCGTCATCCGGCTTTCCAGCAAACGCCTGAGCTCGTGCGCCCGGGAAAACGGGAATCCCTTTTCAGGCGTCGTCAATCCCGCCTCGCGCCTGAGCGCATCCGACGTCCGCGCGATGATCTCGAACTCCGCTTGAGCCGCACGTGCCTGCCGAACGCCGATCCGGTCGAGGATTTCGCTGATGGTTGGAGAATGGCCCGTTTCGGACGCTAGCCGTTCCATGGTTTCGTACCAATAGTGCCTGTTCCTCATGGCACACCGCCGCACACCTTCGAGCACTACCGAGCGATGGTAGGACATCTTCCTGCAATACCTGACAGCATGACGCACGCTCTTTCGGTCAAGTCGCGGCACTTGCATGGTCGTACTGGACGGCACGGGGGACTCCGAATCCTGTCTATTCGGAAGCCCTGCAGGCGAGAATCGGATTAGTGGTCACCGCTTGCTCGATCGCCGAGACGGTCGAGATCGAAGCGCTCGACCGGGAGATCAAGGACCGTGCTCGCCAGCAGGAGGAACTCAAGCGGCTGATGACAATCCCCGGTGTCGGGCCGACCTGCGCCATGGCCGTATGCGCGTTCGCGCCGCCAATGGAGACCTTTCGCTGCGGACGCGACTTTGCCGCCTGGGTGGGGTTGATACCACAGCGGAATTCCACCGCCGGCAAACAGCGCCTCGGCCGCATCACCAAGATGGGGCAGCGGGACCTGCGCCGTCTGCTGGTGCTAAGCGCGATGGCCGTTCTCCAGAAACAACGAAAAAGGCGGACAGGCATCGACCCGTGGATCGCACGAATGCTGGCCGAAAAGCCTTTCAAGCTGGCCGCCGTGGCGTTGGCCAATCGGATGGCGTGTGTCCTTTGAGCGATTTCGGTCCACAAGGAAGCCTACCGGGAAAACGCAACGTTGGCATAACGAACCAAAACTGCCGGGAAAAAGAGGAACAAGCCATGCGGCGAGCCATGCCGGGCCGAACAGACAGGCTCCTCGGAGCAGGAAGTCCGACCGACCCTGCTGGGAGCAGTTGGGACGAAAGACAGCAGAGGGGCAAAGCCGTCAGACAGACGCGGATCGGGAAAACCAGTGTAGCTCGCAGGACCCTTGGGTACTCCGACCAAGCGATTTGGACCCGATCCACGAACACCATCTTGGCCCGCGGCGCAAACCTGTCGCAACTCAGAGGCCGAATATACGACTGTGCCTGACCGCTCGCTCCTGGTTGCCCGAATCCAGCTTGCAACCACGGGGGCGTCCATATACGAGCTACGGGCCCTCTCCGGAGGCCTTCAGACGTCAAATCGGCCCGAATTCTCCTCCCTTTCCCACATTCTGGCCAGAAAATCCCGCGCCTCGAGGCCCGCGGCGGTGGTGTAGACCGCTGTGGTCTGCAGGTTGGCGTGGCCCAGGGCGGCCGCGATCGTCGGGAGCGGCACGCCGGCGGCGACGGCCGCGAGGCCGTAGGCGTGCCGCAGACCTTTCGGGCACGCTTGGGGACCCTCGACGCCGGCGTCGGCCATGATCCTGACGATCTTCCGGTGGGCCGTCGCCCGTGAGCAGGCCCAAAGGGGCTTGCCGGCGCGGAACGTAGCGCGTGGACGAGTTCGAGGGCGCGGAGCAGCTCGGGGGGGTGAGGGGCACCTCGCGCCAGTGCTCGGCGCGGCGCTTCAGGGACCGGATCCGGATCGAGGCGGCCTCGAGGTCGATGTCCATCGGCCAGACGGCCAGGGCCTCGGAGACCCGGGCGCCGGTGTGGGCGAGCGTGAGGGCGAAGGTCTGGTCGGCTGGCCGCGGCGCCAGGCGCGCGGCTTCGAGGAAGCGCTGGCGCTCAATGAGACACTATGTAGATTCTGTCTCATCGGTGCAGAGTGGACTGCTCCACGCCAGCTGCGCTACAGCGGGGACTATGTTTACATTGGTTGATATATCGCGCAAGACGACAGGAGAGACGAATGCCGGACACAATGATCGGGTTCCGGGCGCACGAGAACGATCTGGAGTTGATCGAATTCGTCGCGGGTGAACTGGAAAAGATCGAGGCCATGCTGCCAGTGCAGATTCGAAGCCGCGGGCTGTCGCGGCAGGACGTGCTCCGCCATTGCCTCGTGGCGACCGCCAGCCGCTACCGCGAAGGCCAGGACAGCCAGAGCCAGGCACAAGACGCGGAGCCGCCCAGCTGCTTCGGTGACACGGGTGGGATCGAATGGAAAGGGGAAGGTGCGTATTGCGAGCTCGAGCGCGTGCGCAACGGCCGCTTCCGTGCATGGGCGACGTGGCTGTTCGAGGAGCGGGAAATGGCCGACGAGACATTCGTGCGCTATTTCGCGCCGAACGACGGCGAAAGCCTGAACGATACCATGCTGCGTGCGCAGCAGTGGTGCCGGGAGGTGACGAAGCAAGCTTACGCGCGGCCCCGGGTCACAACGGACGAACCGGACAACGGGTAAGCCCTAAGAGTATGAACGAATATTCGGGCCTTCAATTGTCGCTGGCTTTGCAATGGGTTGCGATATGGAGACGATTGACATGATCAATGGGTAATTTACGCTTGGCTGCTTGAATCGCTTGAATTGCTTGAGTATGGCGGTTCCCCGACCAGCCGGCTGCTGGGGCAGCGAGTTACTTATCCATTGGCAGTGGCGCTATCTCATTGCCAGTTGGTAGTAATTTGAATTCAGGGAATATTGAGTCGTACTCTAAGGCTGGCAGGGTTATCGGGTAGAAGGCTGCGGCGTGGCGCGCCGACTGCTTCCTGCCCCTCGGGATGAGACGGAATGTCAATTCTGTCTCATTGGGGCGTGCGCCCTTCACGGTCGACGGAACCTGCGGTCGCAAACGGAAAATCGGGTGCAAGCGGGTTTCGGAGGAGCAATTCCCGGCCTTTCGGCCTCTCTCGTCTGGGGTTCGTGGCGGATGCCCATGGAAGAGTCAGGTTGCGGGGGTGAGGTATTTCCGGCCGCGGGAGTAAACCGGGCGCATGGATTGGACGTGAGGCTTTTCTCTGGGAGTAATGGTCGGTGGAGTGGCGCGGTCACGGGGGGTTCAGGCAAAATCGTGGGAGAGGCCCCTGAGCGGTCCTTGCAGGCGTTTTCCGGAGGGGCGCGGCCCTGGTTCCGGCTTTGCTGGCCGGGACACGGGAATGCCTGGCGGAATGGGCCTGGATATGATTCAAGAGCCGCCTGCACTTGGAGGGAGCTGGGATGCCGGGCAAAGAGCTTGAACCCGGATTATTCATGAAGTCGCGTCGAATCGCGAATTGGGCTGCGAGAGTTTGAGTTTGTTGGTCGATCGGCGTGTTCCTGGCGGAGGTTGAAGTTGAAATCGCGGAGCGTTGTGAATTTGCGGCGCTGTACGGTGGGGATGCGTGGGATGATCGGGTGGGTTGCGGGGACTTTGCGTTGAATGGACGCCTTTTGCGGCGTGTTTGCACAGCCGGATCCCATGGCTCGGCTTTGCCGGCTTCGGGGTTGGCGGGAGAAGGAAGCGGAGCCGGGGAGCGGGCTACGCGTCTTGCATGGCGGACTTCTTCAGCCGCTGCAGCAGGATGGCCCAGTGGCTTGCCACGGAGCTGGCGATGTAGAATTTCATGCGCCTTGCGTGCCGGACCACGCGGCAGCCAGCGCGCAGAACCTTTTCGCGGAAGGTGCCGAGGCTCCAGCCTTTCCCGGAGGCGTCCTGCATCGCGCAGCGGCCCTCGTGCATGGTCTGATAGGCGAGCAAGGCGAGCAGGAGAAGGGCTTCGTTCTGCGGCCGCCACTCCGCTTCGGTGGGCGGGTCGGACCGCTCGATCGTCTTGCCGGCATACTGGCGCTTCGGCCGCGGAGAGGACGGCAACTGCGCCCGCAGCGTGCTCTTCAGTTCGCCGAAGGTGTTCTCCGCCTTTCCCCGCACCCGGTACCGGGCCAGGAGCTCCTCCGCTCCGACATCTTCGCGGGCCAGGCTCGTGATCAACCAGAAATGGCGCGGGAACAACTCCCGCTCCGAGAAAATCACGACAAGGGCCACGCGCCGCTTGCAGTTCCAGTTCCCGGCCTGGTACTCGTGCTCATGAAAGACCGTACGCACTTCGCCAGGCGACAGGTCCGCCGGCTTGTTCAGATGCGGTTCCGCCATCCGGTTCAGTACCGGATTGTTCCGGATACGGGCCAGATACTGGATATTCAGGGAATCAAACTCATCCAGCGTCCGCCCATCGGGAAAGCCCGCATCCATGCGTACCAGCACCGGGCGTTCGTTCCCCTCTTCGAGCGCGCCCGCCACAATCGGCAGCACAAAGTCGAAGGTCTCTCCGGCCTTGTCCTCCCCCGGCCGGCGCAGCCGGGCGCCAAGAATGTCCCCGCTTTCGCCAGATACCGCAACCAGAGCCGAGTAGCAGCGATGTCCGACATAGCCGCAGTATTGGCTGCCGGGCTGATGCCCATCCGCCAGGAACGGCACATCGTCCACATCGACCACAAGGAAGTCCGCCGACCCGCGGCACCCCTCCCGGATCCGGCGCAAGCCATTCGCAAGGATCCCCTCCTTCAGCACATCCAGGTTCTCTTCGCAGCTCAACTGATCCACAAAGCGCGATAGCGTCGGCTGGGACGCCAGGCCATCGCTTCCATCGCCACGGACAGGGCCTCCAGAGGACTTCGCTGCCGCAGCAAGGGCCGGGTCGTGGCGCAGACGGTCGGCATCGTCCTGGTCCCGGTGGCCCTGGCAAAGCAGCAGCAGGCACGTGCGCATCAGGTTCCCCATGCTGTGCACAACCGAACCCGGACGCCGATCGTCGATCAGATGATCCTCCAGCCACGATACAATCCCAGAACATTCCAAAATTTCGCGCATCACCAGCGCTCCCGCGTCCGCGCTCACACTCTCGTCGCTGCCGTCAACTTCAAGCGACCGGTTGTAACCAAACGGAAACCTGTCAATACTTGATTCACCCATGGCATCTCACCCCAACGTCTCAATGAACTGCTATTACTATATATAGGGCAATGAGTTAAAAGTACAACTCTCGTCCGCTCATCAATCTTCGTGAATAATCCGGGGTGACGTGATGGAAGAGCACCGGAAGGCGGTAGCGCTGTTCCGGTTCGAGGTTCTGGCACCGGTTTTGAACGAGCCGTCGGAACGGACCGCTTCGCTGCTCCGTGTGCAGGCGGCGAAGGTGTGGGACATCCCGGGCAGCAGCCGGATGCGTGTCGCGGAAGGGACGATCTACGACTGGCTCCGGCTGTATCGCTCGCGGGGCTTCGATGGGCTGCTGCCGAAGAGCCGCCGCGACCGGGCGAAGCCGCGGCGGATGCCGCCGGATGTGGTCGATGCGGTGCTGTCGATCAAGGGGAAGGTCCCCGAGCTGAGCATCCGGCAGGTGATCCGGAAGGCGCGGGAGACGGATGCGGTGCCGGAGGATGTCCCGCTACCGCCCTCGACGCTGCACCGGCTGTTTACGCGTGAGGGGCTGATGGTGCGGGAACAGCAGGGGCCGCAGAAGAATCTGCGGCGCTGGGCGTTCTCCCATGCCGGTGACCTCTGGCAGTCGGATGCGATGCACGGTCCTGCGGTGCGCGACGAGCGCGGGCGCATGCGGAAGACGTATTTGCTCGAACTCCTGGACGACGCGACCCGGGTTGTCCCTCACGGAGCGTTCCAGTTCTCGGAGAACGCGTCCGCGTTCCTGCAGGTGTTCCGGGAGGCGGTTCAGCGCAGGGGCATCCCCCGGCGCCTCTATGTCGACCAGGGGGCATGCTTCCGGTCGAAATGGCTGGCACTTGTATGCGCCAGGCTGGGCGTCGCGTTGATCCACGCGCGGGCCTTCCATCCGGCTGGGAAGGGCAAGATCGAGCGAAAATTTCGGACCACACGGTCACAATTCCTGCCCCTGGTGGACGACCCGGCGAAGCGCAGCCTGGAGGCGCTGAACCGGAAGTACTGGACCTGGCTGGAGGGGGAGTACCACCAGAGATGTTGCGCGCAACATCTCTGGTGACATGTTGCGGTGCGGGGAATGTTGCGGCGCTCCAGAAAACCCTGATCTCTCAAGGGTGAAGCCGGAATCTCCGCAACATTCCTTTTTGCGCTCAGAGTGACAGAATGATCGTCCGTTCGAATTTCGAGGAGAGACGATCATGTTCGACAAATTGTTCAAACGACCCGACACGGTTGAGGCGTACAGCTCGGCACCGCTTGCCAATGAGCGGCTGAGCTTCCTTCACCATCTCCGCGAGTCCGGAGCCGGGGCAATCTCCCTGCGGCAACATGCGTGCAGCCAGCTTCGCCTGGTTCGGCTTCTGGACTTGACGGACAGGGCGCCGGTCGGCGTTGCTCGGATCGAGGCCGCAGTCCGTTCGGCTGCGGGCGGATCCGGATTTCCCCAACAGGCGTCGGCCAGTGCCATCAGAGCTTTTGTCGGTGCCGTGGTGCGGTGGATGCGGTTCCTCGGCCGGCTGCAGGAGCCTGAAGAACTGCGCCATCCCCATACCGCCGAGGTCGATGCCTGGTTGGACTGGATGCGCCGGGACCGCGGGCTCTCAGAGGCAACCGTCAGTGCCCGCCGTCAGGTCGTCGAAGCCTTCTTCGACCGGCTTGCTCCGAGCGGCACTTTCCTGTCCGCGATCACCATCTCCGACATCGACCGGACATTCGCCGCATGGCACGCCGAGAGACAGTTCGGCCGGAGGACGCGGAGTCTCTACGCGCGGCGTCTTCGCGCCTTCTTCCGCTTCGCCGAATCCCGCGGCTGGTGCGCACCGGGTCTCGCCGCGGCGATCGTGCCGCCCCGGGTGTATCCGGAATCCGGTATCCCGCGCGGGTTCGCCCGCGACGATGTCCTGCGTCTTCTGGCCACGACCGAGGGGGATCGACCGGCCGACATCCGCGACCGGGCCCTGCTGACGCTCTTCACCGCCTACGGTCTCAGGGCCGGGGAGGTCGCCGGACTGCGGCTGGACGACGTAGACTGGCTGGAGGAGACGCTTCGCATCCGCTGCCCGAAGCCGGGAACCACACGTCTCCTTCCGCTCTCGCCCGGTGTCGGGAACGCGCTCCTGCGCTATCTTCGCGAAGTCCGCCCCCGACGTTCTGACCGGACCCTGTTCCTCACCCTCAAGGCACCGATCCGGGCACTCGGCAGCCGTTCATGCTCCAGCGTCGTCATGCGCCGCGCCAGCCGCCTCGGCATCGACGCGCCGTGTCGCGGGGCGCATGCCCTTCGCCACGCGACAGCCCAGCATCTTCTCGACCAGGGAATGTCGATGAAGGTGATCGGGGACTACCTCGGCCACCGCAGCCCCTCTTCCACGGCGGTCTACGCAAGGATCGATCTCAAGGCACTGCGCGAGGTCGCGGACTGCGATCCGGAAGACCTGCCATGATCTTCAGACGTCCGGACATCGCTCTCTTTTCGAGAGCCGGTTGTGGGTTGAATTATCGTTTGAATTGATAGAGTTATGATTGAATTTTGGGGTTGACAGAGCGGTGGGAGTCTGGCATAATAATATGAACCCGATATTCGGTATCCGAGGATCTCATGAACACACTTCCGATGGCGCCCGCGAACGCCACTCCAATCGGCACTACGTGCTTTTCGTACCACGTTGATGGCGAACGGGTGGTGTATTTCACAAACCTGCAGCCGTTTGACTCGCACGACGTTTCGAGCATCCGGTCGTGGCGGCTTCGGATCGCGCGGTTCGCGGAGCACGGGATCCGTCGGGAGGATCTGGAGACGGCGTTCGGCGTTGGTCGTTCCACGGTGCAGCGGGCGGTGAACCGGTACCGGAGCAAGGGGGAGGAAGGGTTTCATGAGCCGCGCCGCGGGCGCGGTGCGAGCGCAATTGATGCCGACATGGCGCGGGAAGCGGACCGTCTTTTGAGTACGGGTCTGAGCGGCTCGGCGGTTGCGCGACGGCTTGGGATCCCGGTGCGGACGCTGAACGACAACCGTCGGCGGGGGGTTGTCGGGGGTGGGATGCCGGCCCGGGCGGCAAAGGCTGATCCGGTTCCGGACGCACCTGCGGAGCGGGAGGCGCCGCAGGAAGCACCGGAGCGGGACGCGCTGGAGCCGTCGATTGACCGAAGCGCACGGGACGCCCGCGACCGGGCAGCGCCGCTGGGCCGTGGAGCTCGGGACACGACGGGACGAATGCTGGCTGCGACGGGGCATCTGAGCGAGATCCGGCCGCAGTTTGCGGAACCGCTGTCGGTGGTCGCCGGCGGGGGGGTGCTGGCCGGGCTCCCGATGCTGCTGAAGGAGGGGCTTCTGAACCACGCGCGGGAGTTCCTGTCGCTGCCCAAGGGGTATTACGGGTTGACCACCGTTCTGCTCTTCCTGGCGTTCCTCATCCTGGCCCGGGTGCGCAATCCGGAGGCGCTCCGGCACCAGGTGCCCGGGGAATGGGGCGCGATCCTGGGCCTGGACCGCTGCCCGGAGGTGAAGACGCTGCGGGGCAAGATCAAGGCGCTGGGGCAGGATGTGCAGCAAGTGCGGAACTGGCAATCCTCCCTGGCGGCGGGATGGCTTGAGGAGGATCCGGAGGTCGGCGCCACGCTGTGCGTGGACGGGCATGTGAAGATCTATTCCGGTCGCAAGGGGAAATTGCCGAAGCATTTCGTAGCGCGACAGAAACTATGCCTGCCCGCCTCCACGAGCTATTGGATCAACGCGCTCGGCGGCAAGCCCTTCCTGTGCCTGAACAAGGCGCTGGATCCGACCATGACCCACGCGCTGGAGGCGGACATCCTGCCTGCGCTGGAGAAGCTGGGCATGCTCGGCCCGGAGGCGCCGGATCTTACCGCCCCGGATGCCGGCGAGCCCGCCCTGACGCTGGTCTTTGACCGGGAAGGCTGGAGCCCGGCACTGTTCAAGCGCCTCGCCCGGCGCGGCGTTGCGGTGATCACCTGGCATAAGGGCTTCAAGGGGGAGGACTGGCCGGAGGCGGAGTTCCACACCGTCTCGGTGCCCATCCATGGGCCGGGCGCGACCCGCAGCGCCACCGTCCGCCTCGCCGAGAAGCGCGTGCAACTGAAACAGGGGCCCGAGGTCCGCCAGATCCGCCGCCTGCTGGAAAGCGGCCGCCAGGTCCCGCTCATTTCCACCCACTCCCGCATGCCCGTGGAGCAGATCGCCGGCGCCCTGTTCTCCCGCTGGTCGCAGGAGAACTTCTTCAAATATATGCGCGAGGAGTTCAATCTCGACGCCCTCGTGGTCCGCGGCCTGGAGCCGCAGGATCCCGAAGCCCGCGTCGTCAACCCGCTCTGGCGCGCAATCGACCGAAATGTCAGCCGCTTCCGGCAACGCCTCGGCACCCTGCGCAACCGGATCGCCGACCTGTCCAGGGGAACCCCGACCCGCGAAGCCGAAGAGGCCGTCCGGCGCCTGCAGGCCCAAAGCGACGCTCTCGACGCCGAGCGTGAGGCGCTCAAGCAGAAGCGCAGCGCCACGCAGCGCCACATCACCGTCGCCGAGCTCGACGAGCACCAGGCCCTGGATGCGCTTCCCGAAGGCGAGAAGCTCCTCCTCGATGTCATCCGCATGATCGCCTACCGCGCCGAAACCCGCATGATGCCTGTCGTCGCACAGGCACAGGGCAAGACACAGCGACCCAGAAGGCACCTGCGCGCGCTCTTCCAGTCCGACGCCGACATCATCCCGGAGCCCTCCAACGCCATCCTACGCATTCGCATCCTCGGCACCGCCAGCGACGCCGGCGACAACGCCACTGCAGGCCTCCTACAGGAACTCAACCTGACCCGGACGATCTTCCCAGGCACCAACCTCCGGATGATCTACGAACTGCCCGGGAATACGGCCGATCCGGACCCTTCGGGTTCAAATAGGTGAGCTCGATTCACTCCCGAGGTCCGGACATCTGATCTTGGGAGAGACCGTCGACAGGTTCATCCTCTGGCGGCAATCCCACGGCACGAAGTTTGAAGGTGGTGCCAGGATTCTGCGTCGGTTCCTGAAGGGGGTCGACGCGGAAGCCCCCTGTGACGCAGTCACCAGGGACGCGGTCCGCGTCTTCCTCGCAGGGACCCGGCCGCTGACCAGTTACCGGACGAAAAAGTACTCTGTTCTGTCGGGACTGTACTGCTTTGCCATCATCCGTGGCTACGCGACCCGGTCCCCCCTGCCGGGGAGGGAGAGCGAACCGAAGGCGCCCGCACCCCTGCCGCCCTACATCTACACCGGGGAGGAAATCCGGCGTCTTCTCAAGGCGGTGGATGTCTCCCGTGCACGTGCGAGGCAGCTGGATGCCGATACCCTCGGAACCCTGATCCTGCTGCTGCACGGGACCGGATTGCGCTGCGGCGAGGCGCTCCGACTGACGCTCGCGGATGTCGACCTTGATGACGCGGTGCTCACCGTGCGCGAATCAAAGTTCTACAAGTCGCGCCTGGTTCCGGTCGGGGAGCGGCTCGCCCATGTGTTGCGCGACCATGCCGTCAAGCCCCTGCGACGCCCGCAGCCGCAGGGTAAGCGACTTTTTTACCCCCTGCTGAACGATATTGGGCGTTTCGTGTGGGTGTGCCGTTGTTGATTTGGATTGGGTTTTGGGGTTGCTTCGAGCGTGTCCCTGGACTCAGGGTTCTGGGGCTGGACTCAACGAAACGGTTGTGTTACGCTGCCCGGCATGGACCGGATAGTACAAGGCCGTTGTGTCGGCTCTGCGGAGTTGTCGGAGATCCGTGCGCTGTTGTCGGCGCACCCGGAGTGGGGCCGCTCGCGGCTTTCGGTTGCGCTGTGCGAGCGCTGGGGCTGGCGGGACGGCCGTGGCCGTGTGAAGGATATTGCCGCGCGTTCGCTGCTTCGCAAGCTTGCGGGAGAAGGTCTGATCCGGCTCCCTGCGTTGCAGTACCCGGGCCGCGGAAGCCGTCGGCACAGCGCGGCGGCGCGTGTCGGGCTGGAGGTTGACTGGTCGGTATCGGAGGCGTATTCGGGTCCGCTGTCGGCGCTCCTGCCCGTTTCTGTATCGGTTGCGGAAGGTTCGGACCGCCAGCTTCTGCACGCGATTTTGGAGCGGTTCCACTATCTCGGGCTATCGACGCCGGTGGGGGAGAACATCGGGCACCTTGCGCGGGACCGTCGGGGCCGGATCGTGGGCTGCTCGCTGACGGGGGCTGCGGCATGGCGCTGCGCGGCGCGGGACCGCTGGATCGGATGGAGTGACGCGACGCGCGGGGCGGGTCTGTGCCTTGTGGTGAACCAGCAGCGCTTTCTGATCCTGGACGCGGTTCGGGTTCCGCATCTTGCGAGCCATGTGCTTGCGCGGGTGGCACGTCGGGTGGGCGCGGACTACGAGGAGCGCTACGGGCATTCGGTCCATTTGCTGGAGACATTCGTCGATGTGTCGCGGTTTGCGGGGACGTGTTACCGGGCGGCGGGCTGGCATGACGCGGGGCTGACGACGGGGCGCAGCCGGAACGGCCGTCCGGGGCTCTCGGTTCCGCGCAAGCGGGTTTTTCTGCGGCCCCTGCGGCGGGATACCGTGGCGCGGCTGCGGCAGGAACGGTGACTGGTTTGGGGCCGCCGGAAGACCACGCCGGGGAAGCGGCGGAGCTTCACCGGCAACTGGACCTGGCGTCGGAGGAGAACGCACGGCTGCTGGAGCACCGCGAACACTGGATGGGGGAGACGGAGGCACTGCAGGACGCGCTTGCGCGATCGGATCGCGGCAAGGCGCGGCTGGAGTCGGAGAATGCGCAGTTGCGCCGGGAACTGAAGAAGGTCAGGTCTACTCTGGACGAGTTGCTGGAGCGATTCCAGACGGCCGTGCGCACCGCGCGTCGGTTTGCGGGGATGCTGTTCAGTTCGTCGTCGGAGCGCCTGGGGGGTTCGGCCGAGACGGTTGTGTCGGAGGTGGAGCTGGATTGTCCTGCCTTTATCTGGGACGATGATCCGACCGGAGGACTGGCGGGCGGCGGCGCGGCGAATGGCGAAGCCGTGGATCCCCTTCCCGAGGAGCGCGCGGCACCGCGGCCACGCAAGCGTGGCCGCCCCCGGGGAGCGACGGGCGGCCGGAAGATCGGCAAGGACGTTCCCACGATCACCTGCCACCTGGAGCCGGAGGCGGCTGCCTGCCCGTCCTGCGGCGGCGAGCGCAAGACGATCCGGACCGAGGCCGCGGAGCGGGTGCATTATGTCCCGGCCAGCTACGTTCGGGTCGTGATCGAGCGTCCCGTGCTCGGCTGCGCCCGGTGCCGCCACGCCGCACCGGAGCAGGCACCGGCACCGGACTGGCTGATCCCCCGCGGACTGCCCACGGAAGCCTTGCTGGCGCACACCATGGCGTCAAAGTTCCAGGACCACTTCCCCTCCTACCGCCTGTCGCAAAGGCTTGCCCGCCACGGCATCCTCATCGGCGATGCCACCCTCAACAGCTGGATCGCCCGGGGCTTCGAGATCCTGCAGCCGCTCTATGACGCCATCAAGGCGCATGTCCTCAGCGCCGACCGGCTGTTCCTCGACGAGACAACGGTCAAGTTCCTCGAACCGGGCTTCGGAAAGGCCCGGACCGGCTACCTCTGGGCCGCGCTGCGCGACGACCGCACCTTCGCCGGGCCGGCGCCGCCCGCGGCGCTCTTCTGGTCCGGCCCGGGGCGCGGAAAGGCCATCCCGGAAGCCATGCTGCGGGACTTCGCCGGCCTCGCCCAGGTCGATCGCTACGCCGCATACAACATCCTCGCCGACCCCGCGCGGCCCGCCGGACCCGTCTTCCTTCAGTTTTGTATGACGCATTGGAGACGCAAGTTCCACTATCTGACGGAATCCCGCTTCCGCAATGAGGCCCTTGCGCGGATCGGCAAGCTGTTCGCCATCGAGAAGCCCATCCTGTTCAAGCATCCCGATGAGCGCCTCCGCGTGCGGCAGCTCGAGTTGAAGCCCGCCTTCGAACAATGGAAGGCGTTCCTCGAGGCCGCCGCCAGCCGCCTGCCCGAAGTCTCGGCGGAGGCCGCCGCCATCCGATACGGCCTCGCCGACGGCGTCTGGCCGGGCTTCATCCGCCTGCTCGACGACGGCCGCCTCGACCTGCACTCCAATCGCGGCGAAAACGCCCACCGACCCGTCAAGCTCACCATGCGCAACTCCCTGTTCGCCGGATCCGAGAATGCCATCGACATCTGGGCTCGTGCCAACACCCTGATCACAACATGCCGCCTCAACAACGTCGACCCGGAAGCATGGCTCACCCATGTCCTGGTTCAAATCCGCGACGGGTGCAAGGATGTCGAAAGCCTCATGCCATGGCAGCCCTTCAAACCGCCGGGGGATCAATGCCTCGCCATCTGCGGAACAATCCTCAGCCCCGAACCGCACGCCGAGGGGCCTTGAGGCCCCGCCAGTCACAGACATCGAACAGCGCCGAGAACTCTACTCGCGAAAGCCGCAAAAGACCCTCCGACACCGGCGGCCAGCGGAACGAACCCCGATCCGGCCACTTCGCAACCAGCACCATCCCGCTGCCGTCGTGGAACAGTACCTTCACCCGCCCCGGACGCCGCGAGCGGAACACCAGCACGACCCCCGAATCCGGTGGAACACCAAGATGCTCCCGCGCGTAGCTGCTTAGCGCCGCGATCCCGCGGCGGAAATCAACCGGATGCAACGCAAGGTAAACCGCAGAACCATCGCCAACCCCAAGCATGACAACCTCCCGGAATGCAAATGCCTTCCCAGAAGATGGTGCACTCCGCAACTCACCGAAAGCAGGGGGAGAAATAGTCGCTTACGCCGCAGGGGCGGGATGCGACCTTCCTGGCGAACCGCGACGGAACGCCCCTGACAACAGGGGTCGTCCGGAATGTCTTCGCCAAGCTGCTCCGCGATGCTGGGGTCGGCGGCGGGGACAGCAGGCGCCGGGGGCCTTGCCTGCACTCGTTCCGGCACGGATTCGCCGTCGGACGGCTGGACGCCTGGTACCGGCAGGGCGCCGACGTGCAGCGACTGCTGCCGGTGCTCTCCACCTACCTCGGCCACAAGAACCCGACTGGAACCCAAGTCTACTTGAGCATGACCCCGGAGAGGCTGCACCAGGCGTCGCTCCGTTACGAATGCTACATGAAGGGAGATGAACATGCGTAGTTGCAGGACACTGGGGGCGTGGCTCCGACGCTACCTCGAAGAGCACGTCGTCAACGAACGCAACCTGGCGGAGAACACTCGGCAGAGCTACCGGGACAGCTTCGCCCTCCTGCTGCCGTTCGTGAGCCGGAAAGCCCGGAAACCGGTCGACCGGCTGACCCTCGACGACCTCACCGCCGACAGGCTGCGCGCCTTTCTCGACCATGTCGAGACGGAGCGTGGCTGTTCGGTCGAGACCCGCAACCGGCGCCTGACCGCCGTTCGCGCCTTCGCTCGTTTCGTAGCTAGCCGCGATCCCGCCCTTGTCGCCTGGTGCGGCCATATCCGTGCCATCCCCGTGAAGCGGGCAGCGCGGAAGCCGGTCGCCTGGCTGACCCGGGCGGAGACGGAGGCCCTCGTCGCCGTTCCCGACACGAAGACAGCGCGCGGCCGCACCGAGCACGCGATCCTGCTCTTCCTCGTGAACACCGGCGCCCGCGTCTCGGAGGCCACCGGACTCCGGGTCGGCGACATCGCGTTCGGCCAGAGAGACAGCGGCTTCGCCATCGCCACCCTCCACGGCAAGGGCGGGAAGATCCGGCAATGCCCACTCTGGCAGAACACTGGACGGGTGCTGGCGGAACAGGCGGCGGGGCGGACGAACGGCGAACCGGTGTTCCTCAGCCGCTATGGCAGGGCCTATACCCGCTTCGGCATCTACCGCTTGGTCGAGCGCTGCGCAGCCGAAGTGCCGGAACTGTCCGGGAAGAATACTACCCCGCATTCGCTTCGACACACCGCCGCCTGCAGCCTTGTTCGCGCCGGCGTCGATCTCAACACCGTCCGCGCCTGGCTCGGTCACGTCAGTCTCGACACGACCAACATCTACGCCGAGATCGACCTCGAGATGAAGGCTCGGGCGATGGAACTCTGCGACACGGTCGTGGCAGGACCGGCGCGGCCGTGGAAAGATGATCGGGGCGTGATGGCGTTCCTCCGGTCACTCTGAGCGCAAAAAGGAATGTTGCGGAGATTCCGGCTTCACCCTTGAGAGATCAGGGTTTTCTGGAGCGCCGCAACATTCCCCGCACCGCAACATGTCACAAGGCCCCGCATCGCGGGCTCGACAACCTGTCGCCCTTGGACAAGTGGGCGCAGTGCGGCGAGCGCGTCCGGCACGCCGGGCCGGAGATCGATCTCGAGGACCTGTTCCTGTTCGAGGCAACGAGGCTCGTCTCCAGGGCACGCACCGTGAGTCTCAACGCCCGGCTCTACGAGGTCGACGCGGCGCTCTGCGGCCAGCGCGTCGTCCTCCGCTTCGATCCCCTCGCTCCTCCGGAACGCCCGATGCAAGTCATCCACGAGGACAAGCCGGCAGGCGTTGCAACGCCGCTCGACCTGCACGGGAACGCCCGCGCGAAGCGGGCCGGACCGTCGCAGCCGCTCTCCTTCCGGTCGCTCGACGGCGAGAAGGAGGACGAGTGATGCACAAGCACCACTTTGCGCTCAAGCACTATCCATTCGAGCGAACGCTGCACGCGGACGAACTCTTCGAAGGTCGGGCCCAGGACGAGGCACGGTCGCGGATCCGGCATCTGCTGGAACTGCGCGGGATCGGCCTGCTCACCGGAGAAGCCGGCAGCGGCAAGACAACCGTCTGCCGTCTGGCTACCTCCGGCCTGCACGCGGGCCTGTTCCGGGTCTGCTACGTGTCTCTCTCCACCGGAAGTGTGCTCGACACCTACAACGCCATCGCCAGCGAGTTCGGCCTGCCCGCCTTCGCCGGACGTGCCGCGGCCTACCGCGCCATCCGCGCGGAAGTCTCGCGCATGGTGGCAGAATCGAAGCAGCTTCCGGTGCTCATCTTCGACGAGGCGCACCACCTCCGCAGCGAGATCCTCGAGGAGCTCCGGCTCCTCACCAACTACCAGATGGACTCCGAGAAGCGGCTCTGCCTGCTGCTGGTCGGCCTGACAGAGCTGCGGCGCAGGCTCGCCATGTCCGCACATGAGTCTCTCGCGCAGCGCATCGTGGTCCGCTTCCACCTCGGCGGCTTCAACCGCGAGGAAGTCGGTGCATACATCGAACACCGGTTGCGCCTCGCCGGAGCCAAGGTGCCGATCTTCGAGCCCAGCGCCGTCGAGGCCATCGCTCTGGCCAGCAACGGCTTCCCAAGGCGCATCGACCGCATCGCGCACTACGCGCTGCATGCCGCGACCGCGGCCAAGGCGCACAGCGTGGACATCGCCCATGTGGCGGCCGCCAACGCCGAGCTGGGTCCGTGAGGAATCGCAGCAAGCTGCGGGCCGACGCGCTCCGGGGCATCCCCCTGGAGCGCGTCGCTACCGCCCTCGGATACCACCGCGACAGCCGCGACCACACTCGCTGGAAGCGCCCCGGCTCCATCCTCAGCATCAACGGCGCCAAGTTCTACGATCATCTCACCGGACAGGGAGGCGGTGGCGCCGTCGACCTCGTCCTGTATGCCAGCAACTGCTCCTTCCTGGAGGCCCTCGAAACCCTCGCCAACATCGCGCCGCCCCCCAGCACGCCCCCCGGAAAGCCGTTCCGAAAGCTCCTCGATCCCGCATCCTGGCCCGCCGCGCTGGAATACCTCTCCCGGCACCGCAGCCTCAATCCCGCAATCCTCGACGCAGGCTTCCGACAGCGCATCCTCGGCGCCGACCATCGCGCCAATGCCGTCTTCATCACCCGTGATGCCGAGCGCACCCCCGCCGGAGCCGAACTCCTCGGCACCCAACCGGATCACCCCTTCCGGGGCATGGCGCCCGGTTCCCGCAAAGCCAGGGGCGGGTTCTGGATCACGCGCCGAACGCTACCCCAATCCGCCCTCATCGTCGAAAGCGCACTCGACGCACTCTCCGCCTTCGAACTCCCCTGCATGCAGGACACCGACCTCTTCCTGTCCACCGCCGGCCTCTCGCCGCGAATGCCACCATGGATCGCCGCCTTCCGCCTACAGGACATCGCATGCGGATACGACGCAGATCCCCCCGGTGATCAGGCCGCCCAGCGTCTCATCCGCACAAATCCAAACATCCGGCGAATCCGACCAACCGGCGAAAAGGACTGGAACGATGTCCTGCAATCACGCAAACGCAACCCTCTACAGAACCCTTAGGCAACCCTCCGAACACACCGATACCGGTCCGCGAGCCGGATGCCCACTCCGAACCGGCCAACCATGCCGCAGCGCCGGAAGCCACCCCGAACCACTACACGCCTGCCGGGAAAGAAATATCCCCGACGAAAAGCGATCGCTCCAATAAATCCGGAAGAGCGTGGGAAATCTTGTCCCACTCCGATCGGATTAATCCGGGAAAGACATTCCGACCCAATGCGAAAAACAACACCGTGTTCCACCCGCGCAAGCCGCTGCCGCCACTTCTCGTGCTGGCGCGCCCGCTCCGACTCCACGTGCGACAAGGCGGCCAACGACGCCTCTACCGCAGCCGGAGCCAGGGCGCCGAGAATCTCTCGCGAAACGTGCGTATCAATCGCACCCCCGGAGAACGACTGGCACTTCGCTTCGCCGTAATCCAGCCGCCCGCGGAAACAGGAGTAGCGCAACGACCGCCCGCCATTGTTGTAACCGGCCATCATGCTTCGTCCGCAGCGCCCGCACCGCAAGCGGCCGCTCAGCATACCCGGTGAGCGCCCCTTCGGCCTCCCGCGGTTCGACGCAAGCTGCTGCACGTTGAGTTCCAGCGTCTCCCAGCTGATGTATGCCGGATGACGATCCCGCAGCAAATACCGCCAGCGATCTTCAATCCGATCGTCGTCTCCTCTCGCCGCCCCACGTATCCGCCCCCATGCGTAGGCACCGGCATAGACCGGGTTGGTCAGCATGTGGTAAACCGTCGCCGCGCTCGGACGCCCCCACACAACCTCCCCCTTTCCCGGTCCACTCCGTGCGCGGTGGGGAAGTTGCTCACCATCCCCCGCCAGCGTCCGCACAACCCGCTGCAGGGAACCGCATCTCGCAAACAAATCGAACACTCGGCGCACCGACGCACGCACTTCCTCGTCCGGATCCTGCTGAATCTCCTGGTCGGGGCCGTGTACATAACCCCGCGGCAGGCCAAACCGCAGCGCGCCACGCGAAGCCTTCGCCTCCTGACCCGCATGCAGCCGCTGCCGCATCAGGTGTAGCTCCGCTTCCGACATCGAGCCACGGATCCCCAAAATAAACCGATCATTGAAGCAGCTCAAATCGTACACGACTTCGCAATCGCCGATCAATGTGTCGCGCTGACCGCACAACTCCAGCATCCGGCCCCAATCCGCGTTGTTCAGGGCAGTCCCATACTGCCCGTTTTTTCACTGATGAAGTCACGATCCACTATCGGTTTCATCCCCTGGCCGGCCTTCGGGTGCGCTTTCACCGTCGTCACAGGCTTTCTGACGGGATGATTCTGGTTGTTGAGCGGCCAGACGGATCAATTGTCCACGTTCCGGAATGGATGACGTTGCCCTCGGCGGCGGAGATCGATCTTGAGGACCGTCCGAGGCTCTCCTTGCGAAGCCTTTCCGAGTTGCATGGTTCGATTGAAGCGCTTCTTGTGGCGCTATCCGCGTCAGCAGGAGGAGAGTGTGATGGGCCGGTTTCGGGAAGGACCGCCAGTGGATCTGTTTGTTCCGGAGGTGCCGCTGTCAGCGTCGGCGCGGGAAGCGCTGCTGCCGCTGCTTGCGGCGCTGATCACGGCAGTGATGGCATCGACGCAACCGAAGATGGGCGAGACGGAGGAGGCGGACAATGACTGAGGGTTCGAAGGTCACGGTGGATCATCGGTCTCGCGGGGCCTGTGTCTATGTCCGGCAGTCGACCAGCGATCAGGTCCGGAACAATCTCGAGAGTCAGCGCCTGCAATATGGGCTTGTCGACCGCGCCCGGGATCTGGGCTGGGGCGATGTTGCGGTGATTGACGACGATCTGGGACGATCCGCCGGCGGCGCCGAGCGACCGGGCTTTCAGCGGCTGCTTGCCGCGGTCTGCGCCGGCGAGGTCGGCATCGTGTTCTCGAGCGAGGCTTCAAGGCTTTCTCGAAACGGCCGTGAGTGGCATACTCTGCTGGAGTTCTGCGCCGTGGTCGGCTGCCTTCTGGCAGACCGGGATACGATCTACGATCCCCGCCTTGCCAACGATCGCTTCTTGCTTGGTATGCAAGGGTCGGTCTACGAGTTCGAGCTGTCGGTATTGCGCCAGCGCTCCAGTGAGGCGCAATGGCAGAAGGCCGGCCGCGGCGAGTTGTTCACGACCGTTGCGATCGGCTATGTGCGGGTCGGGGATGGTCGGATCGAGATGGATCCGGACCAGCGAGTGCGCGACGCCGTCGCCCTGGTGTTCCGGAAATTCGCCGAGTTTGGGAGCGGACGTCAGGTGCATCTGTGGCTGCGCCAGGAAGGCATTGAACTTCCCGCGGTGCGGTACGGACCCCGAGGCCGGGAGGTCATCTGGAAGCTTCCGGTTTATAACTCCATCAAGAAGATGCTGGCCAATCCGGTCTATGCGGGCGCGTATGTGTGGGGACGCAGCATCACGCGGGTTGATCTTGCGGGTGGATCCAAGCGCATCGCGCGTGAACTCCGAAGCAACCCGGAGGACTGGCCGATCTTGATCGTGGATCATCATGACGGATATATCAGCTGGGAAGAATACGAGAGCTATGGTGAGTTCACCATAGCTCTCGTTATGGAGACCAGATTTCTATGGTGAACTAGTGCGCACAAGGCTTTGGCGCGACTGGATTCCAGGCTCCAAAAACTCACCATAGAATCACGCTTTCTTGAGGTCGCCGAGCATCGCCATCAACGCATCAGAAGCATTCCCGAACTTGCCTTTCCTGACACTTGGCGGAGCCATGTCCGAGAGCATTTCCAGCTTCACGATCGGATCTGTCCGCAGATAGATTTCCGTCGTTTGCAAGCTGGCATGCCCCAGCCACAGGGATACCTTGCGGATGTCCCCCTTTGTAGCTTCGAGAGTGTGAATCGCGCATGAATGCCGGATCACATGCGGGCTAACCCTCTTGCCGGCCAGTGACGGTACTTTTGAACGGGCAACATCGACATGCAGCGCCAGACGACGGGCGAAGCCATGACGACTCATCCCCTTGCTGCGAGCGTTGAGGAAGAGATGATCTGCCGTCGCGTCGGGGCGCACCGCAAGCCAGTCGCTCAGGACGGTTTGCGTTTCCTTCCACAGTGGCAGAGTGCGTTCGCGGCGACCCTTCCCCATTACGTGGACCGTTTCGAGGTTGAGCCCGAGATCCTTGCATTTCAACCCGATCAGTTCCGACACCCTCAGTCCGGCGGCGTAGGCCAGGTGAAGCATCGCCCGGTCCCTCATGCCATTCGAGGTTGTGGTGTCGGGTGCGTCCAGCACCGCCTGCAATTCGTCGCGATCAAGGTAATCGACCAAAGCCTGGTCAAAGCGCTTGTACGGGATTGCATGCACTTGCTGCGCCAGATCGAGGCACTCGGGAACCTTGAACTCGAGATAGCGGAAGAAGGACTTGATCGCCCCGAGCCGAAGATTGCGGGTGCGGGCAGTGTTTCCCCGCTTCTGTTCCAGACTGTCGAGAAAGTCGAGAATGACCGGCACGGTGAGTTGCTCGATTGTCATCCGGCACGGCCGGATGTGCAGCCGCCCAGCGGCAAAGCCGATCAGGAGTTCGAAGCAGAAGGCATAGCTTGCAACCGTGTGCCGGCTGACACGACGGTCACGCGGTAGATGTTCACACAGGAACGCGGCAACCCTGGGAGCAAGATCGGTCATTGCGCTACCCTCCGCAGGTGTGCGTTCTCCGTCGCATCGGCGATCGACCGGAGCACGGCAGGCGTACCTTCGAGATACCAGTACGTACTCGCGACATCAGCGTGGCCCAGATAGGTGCTCAATGCGATCATGTGTCGGCTGACCGTGTCACGGTCTGTCGCATTGACTGCCTCCAGGGATCTGACCGCGAAGCTGTGACGCAAGCTGTGCAGCGTCGGCCCGGGGATTCCGGGCCCGTCCTTGACACCAACACGCCGGGCCAGTTTGGCAAAAACTTGGGAAAGGTAATCGGAGGATGTCGGCCTTCCGGTTGAAAGAACGAACAAGTGCTCTTCAGAACCACCCCGTTTCTTCCGGATCTCGGCGTATCGTTCCAGAGCTCTCCGAACGGACGGGTGGAGTACCACAAGCCTTGATTTCCGGAACTTCGTCTCGCGGATGACGAGGCCGTCGACAGTGAGGTCGGAAAGCCGCAGGGAGACCGCCTCTGTCGCCCGCAGGCCTGTTGAAGCGACCAGTCCGATCATGAAGTGGAAGGTCTGTGGCGTGATCGAATCCTTTGGCTGAAGGCCAAGCGCGGCTTCCATCACCAATCCGATCTGTTCGCACGTCAGCAGATGTGGCGTGGGGCGCTTTCTTGCTCGAGGACCAAGGATGTCCCTGGGAGGAACCTCGTGTCGCTTGTCTTCGGCGTGTAGCCACAGGGCAAAGTTCCGAAGATTCTCCAGTCGTTGCCTCGCGGTCTCGATGGTCGATGACCCCGCAGCCCATTCGACCATTCCGCCGGATTGGATGAACGCGTCGCCACGTCCGTCGGCATATCGCGCATAGGCGCGCAGCATCCTGCCCTGAGTGTCATACTTGATGCCGAGGTGCCGTTTCAGAGCTATGTAGCGCTCCGCATTTTGAGTCATGGTCATCGGGCATCTCCCAGCCAGGGCTGCGCCACTGCCTGCAGCATTGGGATATCGGTCTTGGCGTAAATCATGGTTGTCTGCCGGGATTCGTGTCTGAGCAGCGCCCCTATGAGTTCCATTGGCGCACCGGACCGAAGCATGCCAGTCGCTACCGAATGACGGAAGAGATGGGCGCCTCGACCGCCCGGGCTCTCTACGCCGGCACGCGTCAGGGCACGGGAAACGATTCCCGATATTGCAGCCGATTCGCCGAAGGCCGTGTGCGGTGCTCTCACGCGCAGAAACACCCTTGTCGTGTCCACGCGAGACCGCGCGGTCAGAATGTATTGCAAGAGCGCATCGCCAGCATCCTGGGGAAGGGGCAGCGTTGCCGGACGTTTCGTCTTTCCGGAGACGTGAATCTGCGCGTTGTTCCAGTCGACATCGGAGAAACGGAGATTGCGGACATCGCCGGCACGCAGGCCAAGCCGGGCCAGCAGCAGCAAGATCGCCCGATCTCGCATCCCTACGGCCGTATCCGTGTCACAGGATGCGATCACCCGCTCGATATCCTCCATGGGAATGTAACGCGGTAATGTCGAAAGCCGGTACGACCGCGGGATCATCACAGAACTGGCAAGAGTTGGCGCGCACATACCCGTCGAGGACAGATAGCGAAGGTACATGCGAATGCTTGACGCCAGGCGTTTTGCTTGCACTTGCGATACCGTGGCAAACCGGTTCAGAAGAACCTGCCGGATCAACGCGGCGTCGTATCGGCTCGGGTCCGTCCCCAGATCTGGCAGCAGTGACATGACCGCACCGCGATAACCCTGGATTGTTCCAGCACATACGCCGCGGTGCTGCGCAAGCCAGGAGCAGAAGGCATCCAGTTCTCCTTCCGCCTTGGGTTCCGGCGCCGTGAGGACGTCCGGTATAAGCCCCCGTTGAACAAGGAAATGTACGAACTTCCTGACATGGCCGGCATTCTTCCGGGCCGACAAGTGCGTGTTGGGTGTTCGAACCCAATTCGGGCACAGGCAATCGTGGCAGAGAAAACTGTCCACGACATCCCCGTTCACGGCCCCGAGCGAGATTGTGGATCGGTGAAGCCAGACAAGAAAATGATGTATGGCGACACGGTATAAACGAAGTGTGCCGGGCGCAAAGCCCTGCGCCGCGCATTCCTCAAGGAAGTTCTCCAGAAGCCGGTTCCCCTTTGGCAATTCGTCGAGATGTGCAATTCGACCGCTGTCTTCGAGAAACTGAACAAATCGAATTGCGCCGTTCATCGTACCTCGACTGAGACCGCTGCCGCGTGTTGGTCGGGCAACGCCAGCCTTCCGTGAATAGCACCGGCAGTCATGATCCCGGAAACCAGATAACACCGTGTCGTCAATCGGTTCGGACGACGCCAACGCCGTACCGGTCATTTGTAACCAGAAAAGCAAATGCCTCGCCGTACCCATCGATCTCTGGATTGACGAAACACTGGACAAACCTGCCTGTCTCAGGTAGCCATTGAACTCGGCCAAGAGTTCCACATGCAGACTGCTGAGTGCGTGCGGCGATCGATGGCAATCGGATAGTGGTTGCATTCTCGTTCTCCTTTGCAAGCTGATTGATGCAAGAAGAACGATAATGTTATGGTGAGCTTTTGGAACCTGGAATCCAGTCGCGCCAAAGCCTTGTGCGCACTAGTTCACCATAGAAATCTGGTCTCCATAACGAGAGGAACCAGCGCATGATCGCCGACAACGCGGGCTCCCTGCCGTCGGCGCGCCGGGCGGTTCGCCACGGGAGTGGGATCCTTGCCGGCCTGTTGCGCTGCGGCCATTGCGGCCGCAAGCTCCAGGTAAACTATCGGGGAAAGAACAGCGCGCGGTACAAGTGTCGCGGAAGCGGGGACGAGGACGGCGGACGTTGTGTGTCGTTTGGAGCCCTGCGTGCGGACGAGGCTGTTGGCGAGGCGGTGATCCGTGCGGTTGAGCCACAGGGCGTGGAAGCGGCGTTGCTGGCGATCGAGGACGCGAACGTTGCGGCGTCGGAGATCGTGCAACAGGCACAGCGGGCGCTCGAGGAAGCCCGGTTCCGGGCCGACGAGGCGCGCTGGCGCTATGAAGCGGTCCATCCCGACAACCGCCTGGTAGCGGACAATCTGGAGCGGCTGTGGAACGACCGTCTTCAACGGCTGCAGGAGTGCGAGGACCGGCTGTCGCGTGCGCAGGCGCGGTCGCGGCGTCGGGAGTTGACGTCGGAAGAGCGGGCGGCCTGGTTGTCGATGGGCGCCGACCTTGAGCGCGCCTGGCGGCATGACGCGGTACTCCCGGAACTGCGCAAGCGCATCCTGCGCGCGGCTCTCGTGGAAATTGTCGTCACCGTTGAGGACAACATGGTCACGTTGGTACTGCATTGGCAGGGCGGAAGCCACACGGAACTGCGGGTGCGCAAGAACCGCACCGGCGAGCACCGGCTGGTGGCGGGCACCGAAACCGTGGAGCTGGTCCGTGAACTGGCCAGGGTCATGCCCGACCGGCTGATCGCGAGTTTCCTCAACCGCGCCGGAAGGAAGACTGGACAGGGAAACAGCTGGACGGTGGCACGCCTGCGGGCGTTCCGGTCTTGCCACGGCATTGCGGTCTATCGCGAGGGCGAAATGCGGGAGCGAAACGAAATGAAGCTGGAGGAAGCGGCACAATATCTGTCGGTGAATGAACGGACCGTGCGCCGCCTGATCCGCTGCGGCGCAATCCCGGCCCGCCAGGCCTGCAAGGGAGCTCCCTGGGTGATCGACGCGACTGCGCTTCCCAAGCGTGTGCAGGAACTCCCGCCAGCAGAAAATCTCCAGCAAGGAGCGCTTGATTTATAAGGACATAGAGAGGTGGTCACTATGAACCCGCTTCGTTCCGAGCCAGGCGGGACACTTCCCAACTGAGCACGATCCCAACGTGCCCGAGCCCAACCCCGGCAACCAGTTCCGTGAAACCGGCACGGCTCGACCCCGGGCGCGCCGTGCGCCCGAGATCCTCGTCAATCACTTCGATGCGATCTGCCGCCCAGCCGAGAAGCCGGGCCCGTGCCTGCAGATCATACTGCAGCGCTGTCGATTCCCGTGCCGGGCGACGACTGGCGCACATACACCACCGCCTTCCGACCCAGATGTCTAGTCTGAATCTTCCCTTCGGAAAGTTCCCGAACCGGGCCGCCGTTCTCCGCGATCCTGCTCATGGCTGTCCGCCAGACCCCGAACCGCATGCGCAATCCGAAGCACAATCCGGCGCTTCCTCTCCGGCGGAAGCCTCCGCCAGATCGCCGCATCGATCGCGTTCGCCGCTTGCTTTCCTGAGCGCATACCAGTTCGACAGCTGCAACAATGCCTCAACGCCCAGAATAGGCGGGATATCCTCATTTGTCAACTCTTTGGCGGGTATGCGTTCATATAGTCGAACAAGCCTTCCGTTCCCTGAAGACCCTCTCCCTGCGCGCCCGCCCCATCTTCCACTGGCGCGATGAGCGCGTCCGCGCCCACTTCTTCCTCTGCATGCTGGCCTACTACCTGGAATGGCACATGCGCCAAAAACTCAAACCGCTGATGTTCGCCGAGGAAACCCCGCCCCGGAACGAAAACCCGGTCGCCCCGGCCCCCCGCTCAAAGGAGGTCAGGCGCAAGCAGCGCACCCGCCGAAACCGCGACGGCCTGCCCGTCCTCGGCTTCCGAGATCTCCTCGAGCACCTCGGAACCCTCTGCGCAACCGAAATCGATACCGGGAACGGCTTCTCCCTATCCGTGCTCACCCGGATGAAGCCCCTGCAGGAGAAAGCCTTCTCCCTGCTCGGCCTCAAACCACATCCCGCTCCTCAGCCACGCGAGACGGAGACAATACCCCGCAAACCTGTCCAGTAAGCAACCGTCTCGGACTCGCGGAAACCGCCGTAGGAGCACGCTGTTACAATGCTCGCGAAAATGGAAGTTCGGTCTAGCGGTCGGTGAGCGCTTCGCACAACAGCGCCCCGCCCGGTTTGCCCGGAAATTCGGCCCTGCATTCGCGGGGCTGCCGTCCGCCGCGAGTTACCGACCGGCCGACCTTGGTCCCTGCCGAACCCCGTCCTTGTGTGCCACATCGGTCGCTGCCCGCGTGGGAGATCCGGAGATGGCGGTGCGAGGCCGACTGAGCTCCGTCCTGCGGCCGTTACTTGCATGCGACCCGGTGGGGTGCGTACCGGCTCATCCATGTCCCGAGGTTCGCCGCCGCCCCCTGGAAACTTCGGGGAGCGCGGATCGGAACCGGGCCGCGCTCGACCCCGGCCGCTCCGGTTCCGCCGACCGCCATCGGGTGGTTAAGATCGGTGGGGTCCGCGCCGGAGCCGACGCGGGCCACGATCACGAGATCGGCATCCCGGTTGCCTGCAGAGGTCGACAATGCCCCGCAACGCAAGACGCCATCCCCGCTACGACGTGCTCTTCGAGCCTGTCGCGATTGGCCCGGTCACCGCAAGGAACCGCTTCTACCAGGTTCCGCATTGCAACGGCATGGGACACCGGCACCCGACCTCCCTGGCCTGGATGCGGGGAGTCAAGGCGGAGGGCGGATGGGCGGTGGTATGCACCGAGGAAGCGGATATTCATCCCACTTCCGATGTGAGCCCGTACAACGAGCTTGTGCTCTGGGACGACCGGGACATTCCGATGCTGGCGCGAATTGCGGATCGAATCCACGAGTTCGGCGGGCTCGCAGGGATCGAATTGGCGTACAACGGTCCGAACTGCCCCAACCACTACTCGCGTGAAGTTCCGATGGCGCCGTCGGCAATGCCGGTCGCGTCTTCTGTCTGTGACCCGGTTCAGGCCCGCGCCATGAGCAAGCGGGACATTCGAGACCTTCGCCGCTGGCATCGGGCGGCAGCGCTCCGGGCGAAAAAGGCCGGGTTCGACCTCATCTACGTCTACGCTGGCCACTCCCTCAGCATCCTGCATTACTTCCTCTCCCGGCACTGCAACTGCCGGACGGACGAATATGGCGGATCGCCGGAGAATCGGGTGCGGCTGCTCAAGGAGATCCTCACCGACACCAGGGAAGCGGTGGGCGACACCTGCGCGGTGCCGTGCCGGATCGCCACCGATGAGCTGCTCGGTTCGAACGGGCTTCAGAGTATGAACGAATATTCGGGCCTTCAATTGTCGCTGGCTTTGCAATGGGTTGCGATATGGAGACGATTGACATGATCAATGGGTAATTTACGCTTGGCTGCTTGAATCGCTTGAATTGCTTGAGTATGGCGGTTCCCCGACCAGCCGGCTGCTGGGGCAGCGTAAGTGTTCGTTCAGCACGTGACGGCTGGTTTTTCTTTTCGCGTGATTCGTTAAGGGCTGGCAACTTTGCTCATCATGCGCTAACACGGGAGGTATGTTGAGGAAAGATTGTATTTGATGATGGCGGCGGGCCCGGTTTTGGATCTGGTCGCGGACGACTCTGCGGTTGCTTGTCCGTCTGGCGCTCCGGAGGCTTGGCGGCGGCTTCACGAGGAAGAGAAGCGCCGCGCGGATACTGCGGACGGGCGTACCGAACGGCTCCAACGGGAGAAGGTTCAGGCGCACTGCGAGGCGCAGTACTGGAAAGCGCAGTGGGGTCGGGCCCGGAACGCGCTCGAGGCGGTGCGGGCGGAAGCGAAGGACTTGCGCGGTGTGTCCGGGGATGCGTTGCATCTGCGCTCGGAGGTCGTTCGTCTTGAGACCCTTCTTGCCGACATCGGCGTTGACACGCGCAAGCGCAGCACGATCGCGTCCCTGCGGATCGAGAACGGCCGGCTGCAGACCGGGAGCGAAGCCCTGCGCAAGCAGCTGCAGGAGGTCGAGAGCGAGCGTGACGACCTGCGCTCGCAGATTGAGACCCTGTCGCGCGCGCAGTTCGGTCGCAAGAGCGAACAGGGCCGCAAGACGAGGCCGGAGCACAAGGGGAAGACCGGCGGCAAGCGCGGCCCACGGCCTGGCGGCGAGACCCACGGGCGCACACCGCGGCCCGAACTGGCCCGCAAGAAAGAGGTTCACGACCCGCCGCCCGAGGCGTTGGACTGTCCGTGCTGCGGCGCGCCCCGGGTGGCCAACGGATCGCACACATCGGACTTGATCGAAGTCGCAGTCAAGGCTCATGTGCGGGTCATCGACCGGACCCGCTGGCGCAAGACCTGCCAGTGTTCTGACACGCCTGAAGAGGTGTCGGCCCCACCCGTGCCGCGCCTGTTTCCGGGAACCGCGTTCGGTATCAGTGTCTGGACGCGGCTGCTGTTCGAGCTTTGCGTCGCCAACCGTCCCTTGCGGCGGGTCGCGGCGTGGTTTGAGGCGCAAGGCCTGTCGATCTCACCGGGAACGCTTTCGGACGGGCTGGGTCGGATGGCGGTGTTGTTTACGCCGCTGTCGGCGGCGATCCTTGAGCATCTCCAACAGGCGCCGGTGGTCCACGCCGACGAGACCGGCTGGCGGGTCCGGGAGTTCGCCGCGACGGGCTCGTCCAGCCGCGCCTGGCTATGGATCGCGACCAGCGTGGATGCAGTGTATCTGCATGTCGATGCATCGCGCAGCGCGGCGGCGGCCGCGACCTTGCTCGGAGGGCTGCGCAAGGGCGTGATCCTGGTATGCGATCGCTATAGCGCCTACAAGAAGCTGGCCCGCCTGGCGGCGGGCCAGCTGGTCCTGGCATTCTGCTGGGCCCATGTCAGGAGGGATTTCATCAAGGCGGCGGCGGCGCGTGGCGACCTTGATGACTGGAAGGACCAATGGCTGGCCCGGATCCGGCGCCTGTACAGGTTGAACGCGCAGCGCTTGCGATTTCACGATCCCGGCAGGCCGCCTGACAGGAGGTATCTGAGGATGCACTTCCGTCTGTCCCGCGTCCTCGGGGAGGTCTTCATGGAGGCGGAACGGGAGCTTGCCACCGTTGATGATGCGTCGCCGCAGGGGAAGGTGTTGCAGTCTCTGCTGCGTCATCGCCGGGGGCTGTCCCGGTTCCTCGACGATCCCCGGGTTCCGCTCGACAACAATCTCGCTGAACGCCGCTTCCGCCTTGAGGTCATCCGCCGGAAGCTGTCGCTGGGCTCGGACAGCAAGGCCGGCGCAGAGGGCATGGCGACGATGCTTACGGTGGTCCGCACGCTTGAGGTCAACGACGTTGCGGTTTTGCCGTGGCTTGAGGCGTGGCTGTCTGCCTGTGCCGCCAATGGTGGCCGCCCGCCGGAAGATCTCGGCCCGTGGCTGCCCTGGACGATGAACGAGGCGCGCCGGGCAGAGTTTCGCGCGTGAGCGCGGCACCGACATGCCGCTATGCGGGGCGCGACTTCACCGAGGTCGAGATCGCGCTGATCCGGGATCTGATTGCCGAGGATCCGAAGCTGACCCGAGCTCACCTGTCGCGGGCGTTCTGCCGCCGGGTCGGCTGGGTCAAGCCCGACGGCGGGTTGCGGGACATGATGGCGCGTTGCGCGCTGCTGGCGATGCATCGCGACGGGCTGATCGTCCTGCCGCCACCACGACGCCCGCGCCATGCGCCCAGACCGGTCGTCTTCGGGCCGGAGAGCGAACCACCGCTGCCGCCGCCGCCCGCGACCATCGAGGCGGTGCGGCCGCTCAGCCTCGTCCCCGTCCTCGACCGGACCAGCCACAACGCCCTACTGTGGAAGCAGTTTATCGCCCGCTACCATTATCTCGGATACAAGCCGATGGCCGGTGCCCAGATGCGCTATACCGTGGTCGACCGCCACGGTGCCTCGCTCGCCATGATCGGCATGGCAGCAGCAGCCTGGAAGACCGCGCCGCGAGACCACGCCATCGGATGGAGCCCGGAGACCCGGGCGCGCAATCTCCATCTCGTGGTCAATCAGTCCCGCCTGCTTCTACTGCCCTGGATCGTCATCCCAAACCTCGGATCCCACATCCTGTCGATGCTGCGCCGACAACTGCCCGGCGACTGGACCCAACGCTATAATGTCGAGCCCGTCCTGATGGAAACATTCGTCGAAACACCGCGCTTTGCCGGCACCATCTACAAGGCCGCAAACTGGACCTGTATCGGCACCACCAGCGGACGCGGACGCTACGACACAAAACATGAATGCGCCCTCACTAAAAAAAACATCTGGCTGCAGCCGCTACGCAGAGACTGGAAGCGCAGACTCAACGAATGATAGAAATCATCACCTGCTGAACGAACGCTTACGGGGCAGCGAGTTACTTATCCATTGGCAGTGGCGCTATCTCATTGCCAGTTGGTAGTAATTTGAATTCAGGGAATATTGAGTCGTACTCTCAGAGGGCGGAGGCCGAGGAGATGATCGGACTCATCGCCGAGTTGCCGGATCTCTGGGATGTGGCGCTTGCGCCTTGGGAGAATGATTCCCAGTCGTCGCGTTTCGGATCGGAGGGACGGCAGGAGCCGTTCGTCGAGGGGGTGAAGAAGCTGACCACAAGGCCGGTCGTCGGCGTGGGGCGATACACCTCGCCCGACCGGATGGTTTCGGTGATCAGGAAGGGGATCGCAGACTTCATCGGCTGCGCGCGGCCCTCGATCGCGGATCCGTTTCTCCCGAAGAAGATCGAGGAAGGGCGGCTCGAGGACATTCGGGAATGCATCGGCTGCAACATCTGCGTCTCCGGTGACGCCACCCTGTCGCCGATCCGGTGCACCCAGAATCCGACCATGGGCGAGGAGTGGCGCAGGGGTTGGCACCCGGAGCGCATCCGCGCGCGGGAATCGGACAAGCCCGTCCTCATCGTGGGTGCCGGTCCGGCAGGCCTCGAGGCGGCGCAGGCTCTCGGAAAGCGGGGCTATGACGTGACCCTGGCGGAGAAGAGCACCGAACTCGGTGGCCGGGTCAACCGCGAGAGCCGGCTGCCGGGACTCGCCGAATGGAGACGGGTCCGGGACTACCGCGAGCAACAGCTTCATCAGCTTCCGAACGTGAAGATCTACTTCCATTCTGACCTGGATGCGGAATCCGTGCTGCAATTCGGCTTTGCGAGAGTCGTGGTTGCCACCGGCGCGCGCTGGCGGACGGACGGTGTCGGACGCTGCTGGAAACGGCCCCTGCCGATTGCCGAAGGAGCACGGATTCTCTCTCCTGACGACATCATGGATGGCGAAGCGGTGCCGGAGGGAAAGCGGGTCGTGGTCTGGGACGATGACAACTATTACATGGGCGGTGTGATCGCGGAATTGCTCGCCGACAGGGGTTGCAGCACGGTTTACATGACGCCTGCCGCCGAAGCGTCGACCTGGACCCGGCATACGCTGGAACAGGGGTTCATCCAGGCCAGACTCCTGGAGAAGGGAGTGGAAATCCGGAGCTTCACCAACCTGACCTCGGTCTCTGAAGGCACGGTTACCGCGTCTTGCGTGTTCACGAAACGAACCGAGGCAATCGATGCGGATGCAGTGGTGCTGGTCACCTCACGGGCACCGGAAGACCGCCTCGTGCGCGGCCTTGCGGCGCGTGAGGAGGACTGGAACGATGCGGGAATCGACTCCGTGACAGCCATTGGCGATGCGCTCGCCCCGGCGACCATAGCTCACGCGGTCTACGCGGGGCGCCGGTACGCGGAAGAGCTTGACGGCCCGCCGGTAACTGGCGACGAGGTGCCTTTCAAGCGTGAAATCGCTGAGCTCGCGCCACCCGACTGAACTTTCGTCCCGTTCCGGCTGGACCTGACTCGCTTCTTGCGTGCCGGAGTCCTGCAACTCCCTCAAGTCTCAATCGTTTCATACCGGGCGCGGACGTCCTCGATCCCGGCAACGATGATCTCCTCCAGGACATCAAGATCGAGATCGGTGAGCTTGTTCACATACAGGCAGGACTTGCCAATCCTGTGCTTGCCGAGCCGTTCCAGCATATCGCCCATCTTCGCGTAACCCGGCATGATGTAGAACACCAGACCGGCCTTGCGAGGGGAGAAGCCGGTCATCAGGAAATCCCCTTCGCGACCGCTTTCATACTTGTAGTGATATTCGCCATAGCCGATGATCGACGGCCCCCACATTCGCGCCGTCATCCCTGTTACGCGCGCGAATACGTCAAGAAGTGCCTCGGCATCGGCTCGCCGGTTCGGATGCTCGATGGAGGCAACAAATTCACGGGGGCTCATTGCGGTTGGCCGCGTCTTGTTTTCATTCCTTGTGGCCATGGTTCGTTTCTCCTCTGGCGGACGACAACGTGAATTGACAGGCGGTCCAATCGCGGAGGCAGAAGAACAATTCTGGTACAGGACTCGGGCCAAAGCACTGTATGGGAGATACTCCTCTGCTCGCCCGGATCGGGTCCGTCGCGTTTCAAAATAGCGGCAACAGCGTCTGGCGGAGGGAGTACACATCCTGCCTTCGCGGACGTAGCGTGCGCGCCGAGATCCCTTGTGGATGGTGCGGATCGAGCCGCACAGGTCCCCGTCGCGCTGGACACGACGCCAACGCCCACGGCTTTGCTACGCGTAGCAGTCGCTGAGGGAGACACCCAACACCCGGAACATCGCGGTTGCCGGCAAGTTCGGTTCGGTCCGCCTGTTCGAGTTCGAAGCCCGCCCGGGCACCGTGCCGGCCTCCCGAGCGAACCAGACCGCGGCTGACTTCGGAATCTCCGGTTCCTCGCGAAGCCGATGATTCTCACGACGCAGCCGGCGCGGCTCCTTGAGCTAGCTGGGAACTCGTCAGACCGTCATCACGACGACCGTCGTCGCGGTCGGACTGACGCACCCAGTTGCAGATCCTTTGAGCACTGCACCGGAACTAGCGTACCGGCTCTCCCGCCGAACGGCCCGACCGGACTCGTCCGACCATCTGGCGCCGGAACTCCGGCGCGCACGGCGGATGAATCTCCAGGTTTGACACCGTCTTCGCACAGTCTGAGGGTGTCCAATGCATACAGACGCGAATCGCCATGTGTCATTCGTCGGGACCACCGTTGCGCAGAAGTGTGACAACCGAGAGCCGCAGACTGCCCCAACCCCGTCGCGATCGGACCGCGAACTCCAAACCACGCCGTTATGAAGTCGCCCAGGCCAACCGATCCGGTCGCAACCGGCCAGTTATTCAGCGATCTGTTGGACGAATGACCGATAATATTGTCCCCGAGCCCTCTCAGCCGGGCCTAATCGGTTATGGTCGAAGCCCGTGCGAACGGCGAAAAATTATGGGGAGATATCAATGTGTGGCTTCGTGTGCCTTTGGCAAGTGGGCGATTCGGCGCTGGCGCGGCGAATGATCGACAGGATCGCCCACCGCGGACCCGACGGACTCGAGATCAAGCGCATCCCCGGTGTACCGGCGGTGATGGCGCACTGCCGACTCGCGATCATCGATCCCGATAACGGCACTCAGCCGATCCATAGCAACGACGAAGTTCTCGTTGCCAATGGCGAGATCTACAACTATGCCGATCTGCGAGCAGTTCTCGGCGGCAGCGCGTTCGAGACCGGCGGCGACAGCGAGACCATCCTGCACCTTTTTCGTTCCGGTGAACCGCGGTGGATTGCCAAGCTCGACGGGATGTTCGCATTCGTTCTCGCGACACCGAACCGCGTTATTGCCGCCCGCGATCCGCTCGGCATCAAGCCCATGTACAAGGCCAGGCTCGGCGGCGGAATCGTCTTCGCATCGGAGCTGAAGGCATTCGACGATATCGCCGTGGACGATGTCGAAGAGATTGCGCCCGGCGTCCTGTACGACAGTGTGGACGGACGTCGCAAATGGTACCGCATGCCGCAGGGCGCTGCGGAAATGCTTCCCGACGAAGATCCGGAACCGATGTGGAGGGAGCTGCGGATTGTGCTCGAAACCGCGGTACGCAAATGGATGGTCGCCGATGTGGAGGTCGGCTGCTTTCTCTCCGGCGGCCTGGATTCCTCGATCATCGCTGCGCTCGCGGCGCGAGCGAACAGCCGACCTCTGAAGACTTTCTCGGTCGGCACCGTCGGGAGCCCGGATCTGGAAGCGGCACGGCTCGTAGCCGATCACATCGGCTCCGACCACCACGAGCTGGTCTTCACCGCTGACGACGTGGCCGGCGCCTTGTCGCACGTGATCTATCACCTGGAAAGCGCCGATACGGACGTCGTGCGGAGCGCCCTACCGACCCACTTCGCCGCCACGCTCGCACGGCGATACGTCAAGGCGGTGCTGACGGGCGAGGGAGCGGACGAGCTCTTCGCCGGATATCGCTACCACCATGCCTATGCCGAAACTCCACGCGCGCTCGCCGACGAGATCACACGCTCGCTTTGCGCCATGTACAACATCAATCTTCAGCGCGTGGACCGCATCACCATGGCTCAGGGACTGGAGGCGAGAACCCCGTTCCTCGACCACGATCTCATCGCCTTCGCCCAATCCATCCCGGCGTCTCTCAAGATGAAGGTGGTCGACGAAAGGACGCGCGCGACAACGGAGAAATGGGTGCTTCGCAAAGCCTGCGAAGACTTGCTTCCCGCGGAGGTGGTATGGCGCAAGAAGGCCCAGTTCGACGAGGGCACCGGCACGGTTCGTGCACTCGAGCGGGTACTGTCGAAGAAGATCGGGTCATCTGGTCCGGCCGATCGCGCACGGGAAGGGGAGTTTTACGAAAACCTGATTCGCGAACGATACAACCAGCCTGCGCTCATTTTCGATAACGCCGGAGAGTGGACCGCTCAACGCGTTGCCGCGTAACCGGGGCCGTGGCCGGGGCCGAGTAGGGGGAGTCGTTACCGAGCTCCCCCCCTCGCAGAGCCGGACGTGCGCGCACTAGCGGTCGCGGTAGGAGCGCTGGTTTCCCGGCGCCCCTCCGCACAGATCCCAGCGGGCGCGCTAACGCACTGGGCTCCTACCTCGGGTGTGGACGGCCTGAAACCGTTGGTTTGGCCATGGGTGCATGATGCGAAGTGCAGGAAAATGGCTGCTCGCCAGTTCCTTGACCAATTCCCACAAGTCGAGAATTGAGCGCCTTTGCGAGCGCCGTCTCAACTGTCGGAACCAGAGCCACTTGACGCGGTCGATGAAGGCCGAGAGGTATGGGTGACTGGTGGGAACCGCGAAATAGCGCAGCCATCCACCAAGCACCGATCGTAGCCATACTGCCACTTCCTCTGGCGGGTCATGTCGTCGTCGTCGTAGTACCAGTCCGATCCGCTTCAGCGTACGCCGAACGCGTCGGGCTTGAGGCTTCCGCCCGAGTCCAAACCGCCCCTTCCGCGTGGTCCGGCAATAATGCGTGAACCCCAGGAAGTGGAAGGTTTCGGGACGCCGCTGACCACGGGCGCGGCGGTTCGCCATGGCGTACCGGCCGAACTCGATGCAGCGGGTCTTGTCCGGGTGAAGAGCCAGGCCAAATTTGTTCAGCCTCTGCTCCAGGTCGGAGCGGAATTGTTCCGCATCTCGACGGGTCTCGAAGCCTGCGACAAAGTCATCGGCGTAGCGGATCAGTACCGCTTCGCCTTGTGCCGTCTGCTTGCGCCATTTCCGGTCGAACCAAAGGTCCAGTACATAGTGTAGGTAAATATTTGCCAATATTGGCGAAATTACCGATCCCTGCGGGGTTCCGCAGAGGTCGTCCTTCCACTCCGTGCCTTCCATGACGCCAGCGTTGAGCCACTTGATTATCAGCCTTATCACCCGGCGGTCCCCGATCCGATGTTCCAGAAACCGGATCAACCAGTCTCGATCCAAAGTATCGAAAAATTGTCGAATGTCAGCGTCAAGTATCCAGTTGACCTTGCGTTTGTCGATGCAGTAGGCAAGGGCGTCCAGCGCGTCATGCGCCGACCGCCCCGGCCGAAACCCATAGCTCAGCCCGAGAAACACCGGTTCATAAATCGGTGTGAGGATAACATCTGCAATCACCTTCTGGACGATTTTGTCCTCCAGAGAGGTAATGCCGAGCGGTCGTGTCCCCCCGTCCGGCTTCGGGATTTCCACCCGCCGAACCGGAAGCGCCCGATAGGCACCGCTTTGCACACGGTCGTGGAGGTCGAGCATCCGCTCTTCCAGTCCCTCGCCGTACGCGTCCCATGTCATCCGGTCTACCCCGGCCGCGGCTCGCGGGTTCAGGGCATGGTAGGCCCCTCTCAGGGCCTCCACCGTCACATGGTGCAGCAGCGTCGTAAGACGTTCCTCAGGTTTCCTCTTGGCTGCCTGCCGTATCCGGTCAGCCGCCTGTGACACGCTTGCCCGGCTCTGCGTCCGGTACGTGCTTTGGCTTCCCGTCTTCCCCTCGGTTGGCGTCCTTCCCTCCAGCACCTCCGCCGACGTTCGCACGTCCTTGTTCGGCACCTTCACAGGTACTGTTCCGCCATCCGACTTCTGCGGTCCGGTCATCATCATCAGTCCAGATTACTCCTTTCCTTCGCGGCCCCGGCACGACTGCCAAGGCGGGCCACAGATCTCCCAAGGTCCCGACAATGGACTTCCATGCATGCGATGGTTCTTCGACCCCGCGGGGTCCAACCGTCCCTCGCCAAAGCGGAACGGCCGGTGCGGCCTTCGGCCCAGATGACAACCTCGGCACCCCGAATGTTGGAATTTTCGTGGCTCAATATTCCTCGCCTGCATGCTCCCCTACCGACGCTTAACGTCCCACCTCGCGATGGACCGTCCACGGCTCGGGGCAAGAGTGGCAGCTACTCCCTTCTCTTGATCGGACTTCCACCGAATATCCAATTGCCAGTTAGCCTGGCGCACCATCCGGTTCCTCTCCTGGCAGGTTCGCACTAGGCACAGGGCCAAGTGCCGCAGGCGGAAGTCCGAAGGATTTCACACCCGCACGGCTATCCGCGGCTGTTGCGTTGACTCGGTTATGGAACCCAGAGTTTCCCCAAGTGTCTCATCCGCGGTTCTGTCCAGGAGACACCCCCCTTCCCTCCAGCGGGTCCCGGTGGCCCCGGTTCCCCGCCCTCCTCGGTACTATGAGGGTGCTACGACTTCCCGCACCGCACGCCCTTCGGCTTATTGATTCGCCAGCCGGGTCCGTGGGCGCCTGCATCGGTTTCGTGTCCGCCAAAGCGATCCCGGCGGTAAGCAAGCCTCGCGCCGGGCCAGGAGTCTTGGTCATCCGGATCTCCATTTCCGGAACCTACCTCCACGGGCAAATGCGGGATCTCCCAGGTTGCCTGGCAACCCATCCCATGACTTCGCGCCGTTCCCGCGACCCCGGACGACCCGTGGCACCTCGCCGTGACGGTGCTTCCGGTGCTGCCCCCGGTAACGCAACAGCGAGGGCGTCATCATTGGAACTTTCGGGGCTCAATGGAGCCCTTCCCATTCTGCCCATATCGGGCGACCGGCGAGGGTCCATTATCCGTGGCATCCTCTTTTTGGCTGCGAGGTCCGGGAACTGAGGCGTGAACAGCACGCCTCAGGCGAGTTTGTTCGTGTCGAGAGTTCGCCCGGTGAGGGCGCACTGATCGCGGCCTGGATGCTGGACGCGGTTGCCTGCGCGCCAATGGAACTCGGCGAGCCGCGGGCATCGCTGTCGGCGCTGGTCGAACTCCACCACTTCTTGATCGGATTGGGTTTGAGGAGAGAATGCCGGGAGACCATGCGCGATTCCCGGGAGAACGTCGATGACCGCCCCTGCGCACCCGACACGACTGCCACGCACGACCCAGCTATCGCTGGTTCTCGACGACGGCGAACTGCAGAACCTGACCGGAAGCGAACGCGATCAGGCCGTCCACCAACTAGCTTGGCTGTTGCTGGAGGCGGCAGGCCTCAAGAGGGACGAGGATCCCGATGACGATGCCTGATGTGCTTGCCGATTCGGTCCTGAACCGCAAGGCGGTGGTCTACGTCCGCCAGTCCACTCCCCGACAGGTCCTCACCAACCTGGAGAGTCAGCGGCGGCAATACGAACTTGTCGCGACCGCCCACAGTCGCGGCTTTCGGGATGTGGAGGTGATCGACGAAGACCTGGGGATCACGGCGAATGGCCAGATGGATCGGCCCGGCTTCGAGCGATTGTGCGCCGAGCTTTGTGGGCAACAGGTCGGTGCCGTGTTCTGCTTCGATGCTTCCAGGCTCGCTCGCAACGGCCGTGACTGGCATCAGCTCCTGGAGTTGTGCGGTGTGTTCGATGCTCGCGTGATCGACCTGGATGGTGTCTACAATCCCCGACTTCCGAATGATCGTCTCCTCTTGGGAATGAAAGGTAGCATTTTCGAGTTCGAGAGTGGCATTCTCCGTGCCCGGATGCTTGGGGCGCTGCAAGACAAGGCGCGCCGCGGTGAACTCCGTATCAACGTTCCGGTCGGGTACGTCTGGTATCGCGAAGCCGATGGTCCCGTCTTCGATCCCGACCTACGAATTCAGGAGACCATCCGACTGGTCTTTTCCCGATTCCGTGACTTGGGCAGTGCACGGCAGGTTGCGCTGGCACTGCGAGCGAAGGAAGTCTGCTTTCCGTCTCCCTTTGGCGGAGGCCTCGCTCCTCAATGGAGGCTGATCAGCTACAGCAACGTCCACACCACGCTGAAAAATCCCTTCTATGCAGGCGCTTACGCCTGGGGCAAGACCGGCCAGCGAACGGTCGTCGTTGACGGGCGTCTGCGCAAGAGTTCCGGCCATGACAAGCCTGTCGAGCAGTGGGAGGTCATCATCCGGGACCACCATGAAGGCTACATCGACTGGGCCGAATACGAGCGCAACCTCGCCCGCCTCGCGGCCAACAACTACGGCAAGAGCGGCGGCTCAAAGTCTGGACGAGGCGGCAGGGCACTGCTCGCCGGGCTGCTCTCGTGCGCCCGTTGCGGACGGCGCCTGCAGGTGGTCTATTCGGGCCGAGCCCCGGGGCGGGCTGTCTACCTGTGCAGACAGGGCCATGTGCATGGGCTGCCGACGTGTCTGCGGTTCGCCGCGAAACGCATCGATGCCGCCCTTGCCGCAGAGGCCATCCGCGTGGCGGCACCCATGGCGATCGAAGCGGCTCTGGAGGCCGAACGGATGTACGGCGAAGCGCAAGCAAAACAGCAGAAAATCGTGGACCTCGAACTGAAGCAGGTGCGCTACGAGGCCTCACTGGCAGAGCGTCGCTATGCCGCCTGCGACCCTGACAATCGACTCATTGCGGCGCAATTGGAGAAACGCTGGGAAGAGGCGCTTCAGCGCGTTGTGGCCGGCGAAACACGCATCCGGCACGTGCCAGAGCCGACCTCAAGCATGCCGGACTTCACCGGACTTGCCGTTGATCTCGAAGCCGCCTGGAATGCGCCAACGACCACCATGCGCACGCGCCAGCAACTCTTGCGCACCCTCGTCACCGAAATCATCGCAGATATCGACAACACGGCCCGTGAGGTCGTACTGGTCATTCATTGGCGAGGGGGACAACATTCTCAACTACGGGTCCGAATACCCGCATCCGGCGCCCATAGCGTGCGCACCTCTGAACAAGCCGCCAAGGTCATGCGCAGCATGGCGGGGCACTGGTCCGATTGCGATATCGCCGCATCGCTGAATCGCATGGGGATGTCGTCCGCCCATGGATACACCTGGAACGCCGAGCGGGTGAGGCGGTACCGCGGAGATCACGGCCTTCCGTCCCGCAGGACCGTTTCCGGAAAGGAGAAACTCCTGACCTTGGCAGAGGCTGCAAGCAAACTCCGCGTCAACCACCACGTAGTCCGCCGACTGATCCGACAGGGGGTTCTCCCGGCTCAACAAGCCGCTCCAAAGGCTCCCTGGCGCATCCGAGCCGCCGATCTACTGGACGAAACCGTGGCCGCCGCCGCTGCCAGGGCCGGAAACAGCCCGTGTCAGGACCAAGACCTTCCACAACTCCCAATGTTTTCAAACACTTCAGAAGGGGACTCATAATGAAAACCGCTCCATAGCGGCGCTTTGTCATCTCCTGTCTACGCTTCACGACCCGCGTTGCCGTTGGCCATGCAAGACTCGGTTCCGGCTGGCGGGCTGCGCCTTTGCCGGGCGGGAGTCGAACCCGCTGGGTTGCGATGAAAGGTTTCAGTTCATCTCATCCTCCTTTCCAGACCTTCGCCTGGCGCTATGCGTTTCTGTCATGGCGGAAGTGCATTCAGCAATGACAATGAGTTACGGGCAGTCGTTCGAGCGGTATCGGGAAGTTCAGATGTCCGGACCTCGGGAGTGAATCGAGCTCACCTATTTGAACCCGAAGGGTCCGGATCGGCCGTATTCCCGGGCAGTTCGTAGATCATCCGGAGGTTGGTGCCTGGGAAGATCGTCCGGGTCAGGTTGAGTTCCTGGAGGAGGCCTGCAGTGGCGTTGTCGCCAGCGTCGCTGGCGGTGCCGAGGATGCGAATGCGGAGGATGCCGTTGGAGGGCTCCGGGATGATGTCGGCGTCGGATTGGAAGATCGCGCGCAGGTGCCTGCGGGGTCGCTGTGTCTTGCCCTGTGCCTGTGCGACGACAGGCATCATGCGGGTTTCGGCGCGGTAGGCGATCATGCGGATGACGTCGAGGAGGAGCTTCTCGCCTTCGGGAAGCGCATCCAGGGCCTGGTGGTCGTCGAGCTCGGCGACGGTGATGTGGCGCTGCGTGTCGCTGCGCTTCTGCTTGAGCGCCTCACGCTCGGCGTCGAGAGCGTCGATCCGGGCCTGGAGACGTCGGGCGGCTTCGGCGGTCTGGTGAGACTGGGCTCCCTTGGCCAGATCGGCGATCCTGTTGCGCAGGGTGCCGAGGCGTTGCCGGAAGCGGCTGACATTTCGGTCGATTGCGCGCCAGAGCGGGTTGACGACGCGGGCTTCGGGATCCTGCGGCTCCAGGCCGCGGACCACGAGGGCGTCGAGATTGAACTCCTCGCGCATATATTTGAAGAAGTTCTCCTGCGACCAGCGGGAGAACAGGGCGCCGGCGATCTGCTCCACGGGCATGCGGGAGTGGGTGGTAATGAGCGGGACCTGGCGGCCGCTTTCCAGCAGGCGGCGGATCTGGCGGACCTCGGGCCCCTTTTTCAGTTGCACGCGCTTCTCGGCGAGGCGGACGGTGGCGCTGCGGGTCGTGCCCGGTCCATGGATCGGTACCGCGACACTGCGGAACTCCGCCTCCGGCCAGTCCTCCCCCTTGAAGCCCTTGTGCCAGGTGATCACCGCAACGCCGCGCCGGGCGAGGCGCTTGAACAGTGCCGGGCTCCAGCCTTCCCGGTCGAAGACCAGCGTCAGGGCGGGCTCGCCGGCATCCGGGGCGGTGAGATCCGGCGCCTCCGGGCCCAGCATGCCCAGCTTCTCCAGCGCAGGCAGGATGTCCGCCTCCAGCGCGTGGGTCATGGTCGGATCCAGCGCCTTGTTCAGGCACAGGAAGGGCTTGCCGCCAAGCGCGTTGATCCAATAGCTCGTGGACGCGGGCAGGCATAGTTTCTGTCGCGCCACGAAGTGCTTTGGCAATTTCCCCTTGCGACCGGAATAGATCTTCACATGCCCGTCCACGCACAGCGTGGCGCCGACCTCCGGGTCCTCCTCAAGCCATCCCGCCGCCAGGGAGGATTGCCAGTTCCGCACTTGCTGCACATCCTGCCCCAGCGCCTTGATCTTGCGCCGCAGCGTCTTCACCTCCGGGCAGCGGTCCAGGCCCAGGATCGCGCCCCATTCCCCGGGCACCTGGTGCCGGAGCGCCTCCGGATTGCGCACCCGGGCCAAGACGAGGAACGCCAGGAAGAGCAGAACGGTGGTCAACCCGTAATACCCCTTGGGCAGCGACAGGAACTCCCGCGCGTGGTTCAGAAGCCCCTCCTTCAGCAGCATCGGGAGCCCGGCCAGCACCCCCCCGCCGGCAACCGCCGACAGCGGTTCCGCAAACTGCGGCCGGATCTCGCTCAGATGCCCCGTCGCGGCCAGCATTCGTCCCGTCGTGTCCCGAGCCCCACGGCCCATCGGCGCTGCCCGGTCGCGGGCGTCCCGTGCGCTTCGCTCAATCGGCGGCTCCAGCGCGTCCCGCTCCGGTGCTTCCTGCGGCGCCTCCCGCTCCGCAGGTGCTTCCGGATCCGGTTCAGCCTTCGCCGTCCCGGCCGGCATCCCACCCCCGACAACGCCTCGCCGGCGATTGTCGTTCAGCGTCCGCACCGGAATCCCCAGCCGTCGCGCAACCGCCGAGCCGCTCAGACCCGAGGTCAAAAGACGGTCCGCTTCCCGCGCCATGTCGGCATCGATTACGCTCGGACCGCGCCCGCGGCGCGGCGCAAAGAAGCTCGCCTCGCCGTCCCTCCGGAGTTGGTTCACCGCCCGCTGTACCGTCGAGCGGCTCACGCCGAGCGCCTCCACCAGGTCCGAGCGAGGGACACCGCTCTCCGCGAACTTCGCGATCCGAAGCAACTTCGCTTCGCGCTGATCGTCAGCGTGAAAATCAAACGGCTCAAGATTGGAGAAATACTCCACTCGGCCGTCCCGCCTCACGAAGGAAAAGCAGGAGTTGCCAATCTGGACCGCCTCGGCGGGTCGCATCGGAAGCGTGTTCATGAGATCCTCGGGCACCGAATAATGGGTTCATATTAGTATGCCAGATACCCGCCGCTCTGTCAACCCCAAAATCCAATCATAACTCTATCAATTCAAACGATAATTCAACCCACAAGCAGCTCTCGAAAAGAGAGCGATGTCCGGACGTCTGAAGTTTGTGACAATCCGGCGCTGACGGCCGATAATTTGTGCGGGAACGCGCGATGTTGAGGATGAGGAGAGTGCCCCCGACCACATGCAGTGGTATTCTGAAAGTAGCAAAAAATTCAGATCAGGGGCACTCCAATGACCATGGTAACCCTTTCCGAGGTGGAATTCGAGTTTGATTTTGATCCCTATGTTGCTGCGAACCAGCTTTGCCGGGGGTGTGCCGCCCGTTGAGGAGATGGAAGCCTGCCGCTCGCTTTGCGACGCGATTGGGCGGGAGTTTGCGGACGCGGCGTTCCAACTGCTTTCCTCCGGCACATTGGGGGCGGCGTTTTCGGCGTTTGAACATCAGGTGATGTCTGCATCGCAGGCCTGCGTGCGCGCGGTTCTGAAAGCGGGCATCGAGTCTTTGGATGATGGCGCGCGGCATGTGTTTCGTGGCGGGAGGCGGCACCGTCGGGTACAGGCGACGCCGCGCAGGGTGATGACGTCGGCCGGGCCGGTGGAGTATTCGAGACCCCGCTACCGGTCGGAATCCGGGGCCGCGATCATGCCGGTCGACGAGCAAGTTTGCTTTGCGGGCGGCTATTTCACGGAGCGGGCTGCGGAGCAGGGCGTGTATCTGATGAGCGCTCTTTCGCCACGGGACTGTGTGTCGCTGTACGGGAAGTTCGGGATCGAGGGAGCCTCGGTGAGTAGCCTGCAGCGCTTGGCGGTCGATGCAGGCCGTCTCTGGAGCGGCTGCGCGGACGACGCGCTTGTGGCGATGCGCGCGGGCGAGGCGATCCCGGCGCAGGCGGTGACCGTCTGCATCTCCCTCGACGGGACCATGCTTCCCATGTTCCTGGAGGGGAAAGGTGCCGTCAGGCCAATGATTTGGAAAGAGGCGTCCGTCGGGACGATCTCCTATTACGATGCTCAGGGCGTCCGCTTGCACACCGTGTATTTCGGCGAAATGCCCGAACCCCGCAAGGCAACCCTCAAGCAGCGGCTGGAGGAGGAACTTGTGCATGCCACCAGGCTCCGGCCCGATTTGCGGCTTGTTGCCGTCGCAGACGCGGCCGCAGACAATCGGAGCTTCTGCGAGGAAGCCTTTCCGGGCGCGACCCAGGTGTTGGACTGTTGGCACGCCTTGCAGCATTTGAAAGAGGCGCTGGACACCGCCTACGGGGAGGGATCGCCGAAGGCGTGGAACCGGTTCGAGACGCTCCGCGAGACCCTGAAGGAAGGGAAGGACGGCATCGGCAAGGTCATCCGCGCGCTGCGACACCTCGCGAAGAAGCATCCCCGCCGGAAGCCCATTGCCCGCGTGCTCAACTTCTTCCGAAAGCATCAGCACCGCATGCGATTTGCCGAAGTCCACACCCGAGGGATGCCAATCCGAAGCGGCGCCGTAGAGTCTTCCAACAAGGTCTTGATCAAAAGCAGGATGAAGGGCGCCGGGATGCGCTGGTCGGAGAACGGCACGGGACAGCCAATCCTCACATTCCGTGCCTTGTGGAAGTCAGGCCGCTTCGGTGCAGCGTGGCGGCAAATCTCCCGCGCACTGGAGCCGCCGGAGTTCGAATTCCGAAGCCGGCAACGACACAACATCGTGAAAATGGCAATTTAGCCGGATTTACGCTCTGAAAAATTTGCACGCGACCAATCGCCGCTTCTTCCGCAAGCTCGAACCGGACACACCGGAAGGAGTCCAGCATCGTGAGTGGACGCGCATCGCAGAAGAACTGACCTGTGAGCGCACCCGCCTGGTGAACCGCTATAGACAGCAACTCTGGCGCTACTATCCGCAATTCCTCAAGGCCGAAAGCAATTTGACCAAGGCTTGGGTGTCCGAACTGTGGAAGCGCGCGCCGACACCCGCCAATGCCAATCGACTCCAGCTCGCCACCGTCGAAAACTTCCTCAAGTGCCGGCGCGTGCGAACCGTGAGCGCCCAAGACGTCCTCGCGTACCTTCACGAGCCGGCAATTGCTGTCGCCCCTGGAACCACAGAAGCGGCCGTCGCCCATATCCAGGTCACCGTGAGCCCACTCCAGCTTGTTCGCGACGAACTCGCCAACGCCTGCCGCCAAATGGACCGGCTGACCGCGGCCGTGGCAACAGCCCTGGAGAAACCGGAGCCCGGACCGCAGACGCAGCTCCGGCGTGACGTGGCAATCCTGGCATCACTCCCCGGTGTAGGCAGAATTGTCCTCGCCACTCTGCTCGCCGATGCACGCGAACCTCTGCAACGCCGAGACTATCACGCGTTGCGATGCCTGTGCGGCGTTGCGCCAGTGACGCAACGGTCAGGAAAGAGCCTGATCGTCAAACGACGGCTCGCCGCGCACAAGAGGCTCCAGGACGCCGCCTATCACTGGTCCGGCAATGCTATCCTTCGGGACCCGGTTTGAAAGGCAAAATCTGCCAGCCTCCGTGCCAGGGGACATGGTCATTCCCGTGCTCTGCGGAGCATCGCTGACCGCCTCATTGCTGTTGCTTGTGCCATGCTGAAATCCCAGACGGAATTCGATCCAAGCCGTTCACAGGGCACCGGATCGGCCTGAGGGCTGTAACGGACATCAAACACACCGATACAACTTGACAAACGGCGGGGAGTCCACGGCGCACGTGGACTTTGAGGCTGGAAGCGGGTATCCGTCATCGCGCAACCGCTTGCGCAACTCCGGCGGACTAACGAGAAGACTGTTTGATTCCACGCACGGTTGCTTTGCACGCCCTCCCAAAGCCCGCTGCCCGCGAGGGGAAAGAGTGCTGGCCCATTCCCCTCTTGGGAGCCAGCAGCATGCCGCACTTAAGAGAGCCTATCCTGCCGAACGTACGACTATCAACATATGCGCCGAAGCCGTCTCCTGCAGATTCCGAATCTTGCACCCATTGGCACAATGAGGTTCGTGCGCGCTTTCGTGGAAAAACTTCTGAGACAGCAATACTCTTCCTTATCATGTAATTTCCGACCGCAGGAAGCTTCGAATAAATTTACGTTGAAATATCAAGAAAAAAACTAGTAGTGGCCCGACAACAATTACCGTTCCGGCGGACAGGGTTGAGATATCTATCCCCGTATCTGGTGAAAGATATCGCGCGATCCCAACCGTAACTGGTCGTGCCTCCGGAGACCGAGTGATCACCAAGGGCCAAAGGAAATTGTTCCAGTGTGAACTTATCGACAATAGCGCGAATGCCGCGATTGCGGGTCGCGCCGAAGGAACATACACTTTCCATAAGATAGCCAATCGCGAAGCACCCTCGACCTCAGCCGCCTCCACCAGTTCCTTTGGAACGCTGCGAAAAGCCTGCCGAATGAGAAATATGGCAAATGCGCTTGCCGCATAGACGATACCGATGCCCGGAATAGTGTTGTAAAGTCCCAGGGAAGATACCAACCGAAAATTCTCCAGCAGCAGGATCTCCGGAAAAATCATCAGTTGAAGCAGTACAAATAGAAAGAGCACCTCGCGACCCGGAAAAGTATACCGCGCGAAGCCATAAGCCGCGAGGGACCCCAATACAATCTGGGTCGCGGACAAGCCGATTACCAGCACGGCCGTATTGAAATAATATCGACCGAACGGAGCTGCGTTCCAAACGAACAAGATGTTGTCGAACGTCCAGCCACTGGTTATGTCAAGTGACAGGGCGACCTGAGGATCACGAAAGCCCGCCCAAAATATGTACGCGAGCGGGACGATCCAAAGTACCCCCAGCATCCAGGTTCCAGATGATCGAAAGCCACCGAAGAGCCTGTCCACCCATTCTTCACGGTACATACCGAAACCCTATCGGTAGTGGATGCGGCGATCCAGGGCACGAATCTGAATCACTGCCAAAACTACGAGAAGAGACACAAGTACGACCGTGACGGCCGCAGCATGTTCAGGTCGGCGATGAACGAAAGCCGACTCCCAGATATGATAGAGTATAAGGTTGCTGGCGTTGACGGGTCCTCCATTTGTCATGATGAACAGAAAATCGATGTGCTTAAAGCCGTTAGCGACCGCGACGATCGACGCGAACAAAGTCATCGGCAAAAGCAACGGGAATGTAATCCGCCGAAACCGATGCCATTCCCCTGCGCCTTCTAACATGGCCGCCTCGTTGAGGTCTTCCGGTATCGACTGCAAAGCCGCCAGGTAAAGAAGCATGAAGAAGCCAGCCTCTTTCCACACCATGACTACCATCAACGCAGGCAACACCGTCGTCGGCTGGCCCAAGAGGTTATACCTTCGAAAGCCAAGGGTCTCGAGAACTGCATTGATAACCCCGAAATCCGGCTGATACATAAACAGCCAGATAGCAGCCGCGCCAACCGTCGGGAGCATTGCCGGTGTGAAAAGGGCGAGTCGGGTGCAACTTTCGCAGAGCGTATTAGGAGTCTTGCGTTAGCAAGGAGTTAGCGTCAGTCGTCGGTTTCGCGACGACCAGTTTTGTGTCACGGTTTCGCCGGTGTGTCAGGAATCGGGGGTTTTTCGGGCTTGGAGGCATGTTGGGGCGTGAGTGCTCCACCCAACATGTGGTATACGGATGGCGATGCAAACATCAATATCCGGGAGCACTCACGATGACACCATTGCCTTTTTCTTTCGCCGAGTCCACTGCCGCGAGCGCGAAGCGGGTCGCGAGTGTGGATGCATCTCTGGAGGCCCTTCGGGCCGAACTTCTGGCGCTGCAGTTGCCGGATGCGGCTGGTGAGAATGGTCCGGAATCGTATGAGCGGGCGGTTTCGTCTGCGTTGAACCGGACGGGCTGTGCCTTGCTGGGCGCGGCAATCGAGGAACTGGACGAGTGCGAGGATCGCGTGGTCCTGGATGGCGCGGTGTATTACCGGGCCGGGAAGTCTGCGGGGGAGATGATGAGTTCGTTCGGCCGGGTGCGCTATGAGCGGAGCCAGTATCGGCGGCGCAACTGCGGCTCGGTGTTTCCGGCGGATGCGCGGTTCGGCTTGATCGGCGAGTTCTGGTCTCCCCTTGCCGCCCGGCAGGGATCGCTTGGCCTCGCGCTGGTGCCGGTGAAGGATTGCGAGGGGTTGTTCCGGGGGGATGCAGCCGTCGGCGACGGCGCTGAGCAACCTCGCGGTGACGATGGGTTCGGCCTGGGGCGTTGTGCAGGATGGCGCGCTGAAGGCAATCCGGATCGAGGAGGGCATTCCTGCGGAGGCGGTGACAATGGCGGTTGCCGTTGATGGCTCGATGCTCGGGATGCGCAAGGAGAAAGGCGCGCCCGGGCAAGGGAATGCGCCACGGCCGGCGGGCTTCCGGGAGGCGTCGTCGGGAACGATTTCGCTGTACGATGCCGCCGGGGAGTGCCTGCGTACGGTGTGTTACGGCCGGATGCCGGAGGCCGGGAAAGTGTCCCTGAAGGGGGATGTGGTCGCAGAAGCGGAGCACTGTCTGCGTCTTCGCCCGGACCTTGAGGTTGTGTTCATCGCTGATGGCGCGCCGGATAATTGGAGCTTCTGCGAGGAAGCCTTTCCGGGCGCGACCCAGGTGTTGGACTGTTGGCACGCCTTGCAGCATTTGAAAGAGGCGCTGGACACCGCCTACGGGGAGGGATCGCCGAAGGCGTGGAACCGGTTCGAGACGCTCCGCGAGACCCTGAAGGAAGGGACGGACGGCATCGGCAAGGTCATCCGCGCGCTGCGACACCTCGCGAAGAAGCATCCCCGTCGGAAGCCCATTACCCGCGTGCTCAACTTCTTCAGAAAGCATCAGCACCGCATGCGATATGCCGAAGTCCACACCCGAGGGATGCCAATCGGAAGCGGCGCAGTAGAGTCTTCCAACAAGGTCTTGATAAAAAGCAGGATGAAGGGCGCCGGGATGCGCTGGTCGGAGAACGGCACAGGACAGCCAATCCTCACATTCCGTGCCTTGTGGAAGTCAGGCCGCTTCGGGGCAGCGTGGCGGCAAATCTCCCGCGCACTGGAGCCGCCGGAGTTCGAATTCCGAAGCCGGAAACGACACAACATCTTGAAAATGGCAAATTAGCCGGATTTACGCTCTGAAAAATTTGCACCCGGGCGAGTCGTACCAAGCTACGGCCGCGGAAGTGGCGATTAACCAGAACAGCCATCAGCATCGCCAATGCTAGGCTGACTGGAACAGTAATCCCGGCAAAAATGAGATTGTTCTTTAAGGCGATCCTGAAGACCGGGTCGTTGATCATCTGCTCATAGTAGATAAGACCCATACCACCGCCAACGCCAGGGTCCTGCAGGCTCCTCCACAACCCGGATGCCATCGGGATGATCGAAAATGCAGCCAGGCCCAGGATCGCCGGCAACAGTACGAGCCACGCGAATACGGGGTTCGGTAAACGACCCAAATCCGGTAGGAAGCGACGCTTTGGCGGCAGAAACTCCCGTTCCGGGGGAGCAGTACCTGCTTTGGAAGGCACTGCCATCACAAGTCGATGCTCTGGCCGGCATTCGCTATCAAGATCTTGCCCGAGAACTCCTGGCGTGCCTGTTCCACTGCCCTGGAGCGTGTGTCTTCCCCACCCCCGAGAAAGTGCGTCAAAATTAGGACCTCTACTCCCGATCGCCTGGCCAGAGCGCCCGCATCAACAGCCGACATGTGGTTGCGTCCTTCTGTGACTCCCTCCGCAAGAGTAGCCTCGGCGAGGATTGCATCTGCGCCGACGCAGGCCGAGACCAACCCATCAAACAGACCGGTGTCACCCGTGAATACTAGACGCGTCGTTCCATCGCCTATCGCCAGGCCTTCAGCAGCAATGGAGTGCTGGACGGCAAATGGCTCAGCAAGAATGTCTCCCAACTCAATAGGCTTCGTGCCAGAACGCTCCTGGAAGTCGAGGACACCGCCAGTAATCGTGTCGAAGGGTGCCGGCGAGAATACGGGAAAGTGAGATTCCAGCGTCTCAATGAGCGCCCTACCGCCAGAATGCAAGTAAACCGGTATGGCACGGGGCATTTCGGGGCCGTCTACGCCCCCCGAATTGAACAGCTCACCAGACGATATGCCATGTCTGACCCGAAGGCTCATGGCAAATGGAAGCAAGTCATAGCAGTGATCGGGGTGCAGATGCGTGATAATCACAGCGTTGAGGTCGATTGGATCTACCGTGCGACCAACAGCGGTCGCAACACCAGGTCCGCAGTCAATGAGGAACCGGCTGCTCCGTGTCGACACGACATAGCCCGTGCAGGCTGAGCCGTTACACGGACCAGCAGCCGAGTTCCCCAAGACGTGTAATTTCAACATCCTGATGGATGTCTCGCGTTATTGAGCCAGAATTGTGTCGGCCTCCTTCTGGATTCGTTCCAAGATGACTTCGGGCTCGTTCATGCCCGTAAGAGCCTCTTGAACGGCTTTATTGAGAATACCGTACACACGTCCATGCTTATAGGACGAAAACTCCCGATCAGCGAACTCAAGCTGATCCCTGGCGACGGACGCACCATCGAATTCCGCGGCGTACTTCCTTAGTTCATCGGTCTCCCATGCTTCCGGCGTGGGCGCTACGTATCCCGTTGCCACAGTCCACCGGGCAGCCTGTTCAGGCTGGGTGAGGAACTTGATCAGTTCGAAAGCGGCAAGCTGCTCCTCCTTGGGAGCACCCGAGAATATGTAGAGATTTGCGCCACCGGTCGCGGCTCCACGTCGCTTGTTTGCGGGCAACATACTGACGCCAAAATCAAACGTCGTGGCCTTCCGCAAGTTTGTAAGACTTCCGGTGCTCTGCCAAGCGATCGCAAATTCGCCCTGTAAGAAAGCCTGATTCAGGGTTCCGTATGGAGTTGGCCGCGCGGTGCGATGGCTGCGTTTCGCGGATATGTTCGAGGAAGCACCTTGCCGGCCGCGACACGCTCATACTGACAAGGTTGCGATTTTCGCCAGCTGGATGCGCGGGGAGCGGGGCTGGGCCAAGGACACGGTTCTCGTTTGCTGCAACGCGGTCGATCTCTTCTTTGACAGGCTGGATGAATGCGGGGTCACCCTGGATTCGGTTCGCATCGACGATATCGACGGCCAGATCGCGTTCTGGCACGCCTGCGGCCACAGTCGGGTGACGGTCAACGGTTACGCGGAGCACCTCCGCACGTTCTTCCGGTTTGCGGAAAGCCAGGGCTGGTGCAGGGCGGGGCTCGCCGATGGCATCATGCCGCCGCGGTTTCTTCCCGGTGATACGATCCCGAAGGGATTGAACCGGGACGAGGTCGTGCGCCTGCTTGCGACCACCGAAGGGGATCGGCCTGCCGACCTGCGCGACCGGGCCATCCTCATGGTGCTGATCACCTACGGTTTGCGTGCCGGCGAGGTTGCCGGTCTCCGTCTCGAGGATCTGGATTGGGCGGAGGAGCGGCTGCAGGTGCGCTGCCCGAAGCCGGGACGCACGCATCACTATCCCCTGTCGCGCAGTGTCGGGCAGACGATCCTGCGCTACATCCGCGAAGCTCGTCCCACGCGCCCGGAAAGAGCACTGTTCCTTTCGTTGCGGGCCCCGATCCGGCCGATAACCCGGGGCACGGTCAGCCACGTTGTCAGAAGCCGCGCCGATCGCATCGGGATTGCCGGCAAGCGTCGCGGTGCACATGCACTCCGGCATGGCGCAGCCCAGCATCTCCTCGATCACGGCCTGTCGATGAAGGAAGTGGGTGATTACCTTGGTCATCGCAGCGTCTCGGCCACCGCCGTGTACGCCAGGGTGCAACTCGACACACTGCGCGAGGTGGGCGAGATCGATCTGGAGGGCCTGACATGACCCTCCTGGATACGGTCGAGGCCTATATCGGCTGGCGGCGAGCTCACGGTGCGAAGTTCATCACAAACGCATGGGTGTTGCGCATGTTCTGCAAGCATGTCGGCGACGGCATCGACTGCGACGCTGTCAGGGAATCGGATGTACTCTGCTTCCTTGTTGGCAAAGGTCCACTTACCCGGTCCCGGGCCAACAAGTATGGGGCGCTGGCCGGGTTCTGGCGCTACGCGATCAGCCGCGGCCATGCCGCCCGGTCTCCGCTTCCCGCGCCTGATGACGAGCCGCGAAAGCCGGCGTCGGCGCCGCCGTACGTCTTCTCCCGCGACGAGTTGCGACGCCTGTTCGGGGCCATCGATATCAGCCGGCAACGCCCGGTTCAGCTCGACGCCGACACCCTGCGGGCGCTGCTCCTGCTGCTCTATGGCGCCGGCCTCAGGCTCGGCGAGGCGCAACGCCTGACGTTCGATGATGTTGATCTGAACGATGCGGTGCTGACCATACGCGACACCAAATTCTTCAAGAACCGCCTTGTTCCTGTCGGAATCCAGCTTGCCGAGGTTCTGCGGAACCATGCCGCCCGGCGCAAACACGTTCCCTTGCCGAAGGGCATGGCCTCGACATTCCTCGCGAACCGCGATGGGACGCCTTTGGCCGAGCGCACTGTTACGAATGCATTCGCCAAGGTGCTCAAGGCGGCCGGAATCCGGCATGACAAGGACGACGGACGGCGGTCGCCGTGCCTTCATTCCTTGCGCCACGCCGCAGCCGTCCACAGGCTGGAATCCTGGTATCGACAGGGTGCCGATGTGCAGCGGCTGCTGCCGGCGCTCTCCACCTGGCTCGGCCATGCCCATCTCGACGGCACCCAGATCTACCTCACGATGACGCCCGGGTTGCTGCACCAGGCTTCGGTCCGTTTCGACAGCTATGTCAACGGAGGCCACCATGAGTGACTCCCTTACCCGGTCCCTCGGCCCCTGGCTTCGCCGCTTCCTGGCCGAATACATCGTCACCGAGCGCAACCTCGCCCGCAACACCCAGGTCAGCTACCGCGATACCTTCACCCTGCTGATACCGCTCGTCAGTGCCAGGGTCCGCAAGCCGGCGGATCGCCTTGCCGTGGATGATCTCTCATCCCGGCGCGTTCTGGAGTTCCTCGCCCATCTCGAGGACGAGCGCGGCTGCTCCGTGCAGACCCGCAATCAGCGTCTGTCGGCAATCCGCGCCTTTGCCCGCTTCGTGGCCAGCCGCGACCCCGGTCATCTGGAGTGGAGCGCCAGTATCCGTGCGATCGCCGTGAAGAAGGCAGCGCCGCAACCCATAGGCTGGCTCACCAAGACCGAGATGAAGGCGCTGCTCGATGTCCCCGACCGGCGAACACCGAGGGGCCGGGTCGAACACGCCCTGCTTCTGTTCCTCTTCAACTCCGGTGCGCGCGTCTCCGAAGCCACCGCCCTGGTGGTGCGGGACCTCGAACTCGGGGGATGCGGCGACAGGCATGCGCTCGTGACCCTCCACGGCAAGGGTGGAAAACGGCGCCAATGTCCCCTCTGGCCGCGGACCGCAGACGTACTCGCCGAGTTGGTGAACGGGCGGTCAACTGCCAGCGACGCCGTCTTCCTGAGCCGATATCAGCGGCCCTATACGCGCTTCGGCGTCTACCGGCTTGTGGAGCGTTGTGCCGCTCGCGTGCCCGCGCTCGACGGGAGACGGATCACGCCCCATTTGATTCGGCATTCGAGCGCCTGCAGCCTGCTTCAGTCCGGGGTCGACATCAATACGATCCGGGCCTGGCTCGGACATGTCAGCCTCGAGACCACCAACATCTACGCCGAGATCGATCTCGAGATGAAGGCCAGGGCAATGGCGCTGTGCGATGCCGCAGAGCCCGGACCGGATCGCCCGTGGAAGGAGGACAAGGGGCTGATGGCCTTCCTCAACGCGCTCTGAGTGGGAAAGATTATGTTGCGGAGGGCGGGAGGATCCCGAACCCCGGATCCGGGTTCCGGCTCTTCGCAACTCCCTCTTCTGCGATGGCCTCGCATGCAAGGAGGAGGTGCCGTGTACACTGTCGGCCGGCGTCACTGCGGCGCCGCGAACATCCCGGCCGGTAAGCGGCCGCGAGGGTGCCGGAGCCAAACCCACAGGAGCGGCGCACCGAGAGAACCCCGAGGTCGGCGGTCTGCCTCACGGCCGAACACCCGGCCACCAAATCCGGGCGGTATCCCGAATATTATGTTGCGGAGATTCGCACGATGCTACTGCCCAGCCAGACGTATTCAAGCTTCCGCAACATAAAACTGACCGCAACATATGCCCAGCAGAATGCCAGGACCAGCTGGCCCGCCGCCAGGCGGGCCAGCTTCTTGTAGGCGCTATAGCGATCGCATACCAGGATCACGCCCTTGCGCAGCCCTCCGAGCAAGGTCGCGGCGGCCGCCGCGCTGCGCGATGCATCGACATGCAGATACACTGCATCCACGCAGGTCGCGATCCACAGCCAGGCGCGGCTGGACGAGCCCGTCGCGGCGAACTCCCGGACCCGCCAGCCGGTCTCGTCGGCGTGGACCACCGGCGCCTGTTGGAGATGCTCAAGGATCGCCGCCGACAGCGGCGCAAACAACACCACCATCCGACCCAGCCCGTCTGAAAGCGTTCCCGGTGAGATCGACAGGCCTTGCGCCTCAAACCACGCCGCGACCCGCCGCAAGGGACGGTTGGCGACGCAAAGCTCGAACAGCAGCCGCGTCCAGACACTGATACCGAACGCGGTTCCCGGAAACAGGCGCGGCACGGGTGGGGCCGACACCTCTTCAGGCGTGTCAGAACACTGGCAGGTCTTGCGCCAGCGGGTCCGGTCGATGACCCGCACATGAGCCTTGACCGCGACTTCGATCAAGTCCGATGTGTGCGATCCGTTGGCCACCCGGGGCGCGCCGCAGCACGGACAGTCCAACGCCTCGGGCGGCGGGTCGTGAACCTCTTTCTTGCGGGCCAGTTCGGGCCGCGGTGTGCGCCCGTGGGTCTCGCCGCCAGGCCGTGGGCCGCGCTTGCCGCCGGTCTTCCCCTTGTGCTCCGGCCTCGTCTTGCGGCCCTGTTCGCTCTTGCGACCGAACTGCGCGCGCGACAGGGTCTCAATCTGCGAGCGCAGGTCGTCACGCTCGCTCTCGACCTCCTGCAGCTGCTTGCGCAGGGCTTCGCTCCCGGTCTGCAGCCGGCCGTTCTCGATCCGCAGGGACGCGATCGTGCTGCGCTTGCGCGTGTCAACGCCGATGTCGGCAAGAAGGGTCTCAAGACGATCGACCTCCGAGCGCAGATGCAACGCATCCCCGGACACACCGCGCAAGTCCTTCGCTTCCGCCCGCACCGCCTCGAGCGCGTTCCGGGCTCGACCCCACTGCGCTTTCCAGTACTGCGCCTCGCAGTGCGCCTGAACCTTCTCCCGTTTGAGCCGTTCGCTACGCCCGTCCGCAGTATCCGCGCGGCGCTTCTCTTCCTCGTGAAGCCGCCGCCAAGCCTCCGGAGCGCCAGACGGACAAGCAACCGCAGTGTCGTCCGCGACCAGATCCAAAACCGGGCCCGCCGCCATCATCAAGTACAATCTTTCCTCAACATGCCTCCCGTGTTAGCGCATGATGAGCAAAGTTGCCAGCCCTTAACGAATCACGCGAAAAGAAAAACCAGCCGTCACGTGCTGAACGAACACTTACGGGAAATGAGTGCGTATTTCGAACGCCACCTCTGCCACCTCAACCGGACACTGCGGCCGCTTGCAAATTGTATACAATCTAATATACTAACAGTATGCAAAACGCAGTCAAAGCAACCGTCAGGATCGCGCCGGTACGCAGGCGCCTCATTACAGACGAGATCATTGACCGGTTGCTTCCGGCAATCGCGACCGGCGCGCTTCCGCCAGGGCACCGTCTGGTAGAGGAGAGCCTTGCGGCGGAACTCCGGGTCAGCCGGGTTCCCATTCGCGAGGCCATGCGGGAATTGTGGCTGCAGGGGATCCTGACTTCTGCGCCGGGGCGTGGATGGAGGATTGCCGCATTCGACGATCGCCAGATCGGCGAGGTTTGCAGTGTTCGCATTGCCCTGGAATCCATGATGCTCGCCGAGTCGATTCCCAGGATTCGTGCCGATTCCGCTCTTTTCGCGGACCTCGACGCGGCCCTGGGCGCGATGCGGCGCGGCGCTGCCGAGGGCGATATCGACCGGGTGCGGCGCGCCGATGTCGACTTTCACCGGGCAGCAATTTCGGTTGCCAGAAACACGCTCGGCCTGAGTGTCTGGGAAGGCATTTCCCGGCAAGTGCTGATCATTTTTGGCCTTGAGATCCACAGCCACCCTGATCTCGGTGCCGTCGTCGCGCAGCACGAGGATCTCCGAAACTATCTGGCGGAGGGCGATCCCGGGAAACTGGTGCCTTTCCTGCGCGAACACATCACCGGCTGGCGTTCTCGCTTGCGCGAGCGGCAATCGGAAGAGGAAGCAAGGAAAAAGGGGGAAAGGAACGATGCTACGAACACGTGAATGGAAATTGGCGGCCGCGCTGGTCCTGCTTGCGGGCGGACACGCTGTGGCGGGAGATGGAGAAGTCCGACTCTTCATCTTCGAGGGATATGCCGAGCCCGAGTGGGTCGAGCCCTTCGAGGCCGCGACAGGCTGCGAGGTAAGCGCCGCCTATACCGGATCGGTCGACGAGATGTTCGCCAAGATGAAGGGGAGCGATGGAGCGGATTACGACCTGATCTCCATCGATACCTCGATTATCCAGCGGTATGTGGACGCCGAACTCATCATACCGGTCGACATGTCCATGATTCCCAACACGGCGAATCTGCTGCCGGCCTTCCAGTCGGTTTCGGAGACCATGAGCGGCGGCGAGCCCTACGCTGTCTCGATGGCCTGGGGGTCTCTGGGGCTGATCTATGACAAGGAGGCGTTTCCGAACGGTGTCGACAGCTGGGAGGCTCTCTGGAGCGCCGAGAATGGGGGGCGCGTTCTCGCCCTCGATGACGCCAACAACAATGTGACCAACGCAGCGATCGTCCTCGGGATCGAGGATCCGTTCAACTTGAGCGATGCCGATTTCGAGGCCGTCAAGCAGAAGCTGATCGAACAGAAGCAGTTCCTTATCAGCTACTACGCCGGGTTCGAGGAAGGGGTGAACATCTGGGAGAACAGCGAGGCCGCCTTGATGTTCTCCATGGGAGAATTCCAGGCGGTGGAACTTGCCGAACGCGGATTTGACGTTGTCTATTCCATTCCCGAGGAAGGCGGAATTGGCTGGCTCGACACCTGGGCGCTTTCGAAGGGTGTCGAAGATTCCGAGTGCGCCCACCAGTGGATGAACCACTATCTGGACGGTCAGACCGGTCCGACCATGACCGAACTGAAGGGCTACGGAAACACGACCGACGAGAGCCCGGGCCTCGACTATGCCGACAAGCTCGTCTGGCTGCGTCCGGTCGAGAATTTCGATCGCCGGGTGCAGGTCTGGAACGAAGTGAAGGCCGCGCAATAGGCTACCGCACGGCAGGGCATCCCGGATGCCCTGCCGTTCCCATTCAACGCAGGCTAGACTCGCCGGCAGCGTGCCGGCATTAAGTGAGACTCGTGAAAATCACTGACATCGACTGCCACGTCCTGGTAGCGGACGATTTCGATCCGGGCCTGACATCTTCCGCACAGGACAGCCTCCTCGTGGTGATCAAGACCGACGAAGGTGTGGAAGGCTACGGCGAAAGCGATGTGAATCCATGGATCGGCCGGGCCTGCATCGAGGCGCCAGGCACCCACACCATGGGACTGGGCATGTCGGAGTTGCTCATCGGCAAGGATCCCGGAAACGTCGAGGAGCTCTGGAACCTCGTCTACACCATGACTGCCATGAACGGCCGACGCGGTGCAGGCATTCACGCGCTCGGTGCTATCGAAATGGCTCTGCAGGATATACGCGGCAAGATTGCCGGCGAGCCGCTTTGGAAACTCTTGGGCGAGAAGCGTGACACCCCGGTCGTACCCTACGCTTCACTGCAGCCGGCCGGCAAGACGTTCGAGGCATATCGGGACGCGCTTTGCGAGTCTGCCGAGAATGCAAAGCGGCTGGGATTCCGGGCCGTCAAGGCCGAGTGCACCATGGCCGGGCCGTATGCCCATGACGGCATGAACGAGAGTTACGAGCGGCACACCGAAGTGGTTGCCGCCGTTCGCAAGACGATTGGGCCGGACATCACGCTTCTGGTCGATGTTCAGTATGTCTGGCGTGACGCGGAGACGGCCTGGTCGGTGGTGCGCGACTGGGACGAATTCGACATCTACTTCCTGGAGACACCGATCTGGCCGGACTTCCTGGATGAGCACGCGAAGCTGGTCAGCCGTGCGAAGTTTCCGATCGCCTCCGGAGAATGGCTCACGACCCGCTGGGAATTCGAGGACCTGATCGAGCGGGGCAAGATCGGGGTCGTACAGCCTGACGTCGGTCGCGTGGGCGGCATCGGCGAGGCGCTTGCGGTTTGCCAGATGGCGGCCGATCGGAACCTGCCGGTCGTGCCGCATTGCTGGAAGACCGGAATTTCCCTCTCGGCGACTGCGCATCTCGCCTTCGTGACCCCTGGCGTCGCCTTCATCGAGTATCTTCCACCGCAACTCTGCATCGAGAAGCTTCGCCGGGAATTGGCCACCGAGGACCTGAAGTTCGAGAACGGCGAAATTCTTCCGCCGACCAAGCCGGGACTCGGCGTGGAAATCAATTGGGACGCGGTGCGCGCCTATGCGCAACCCTGAAGCCGGGGGTCAGGACATCGACGCGGATGCGAGTCCGCCACCGCTACTCCGGATCCGCGGGCTCGGGGTCAAGTTCGAAGACTTCGAAGCCATACGGCCGCTGGATCTCGATGTACTGAACGGTGAATTCCTGACCATTCTCGGCCCGTCCGGGTCCGGAAAGACGACGCTGCTCCGCGCCATCGCCGGTTTCCTGCCACCCACCGTGGGACGCATCGAGTTCGAGGAGCGGGACATCGCGGACCTCCCGATCAATCGGCGGCCGTTCAACACCGTCTTCCAGGATTATGCGCTCTTTCCGCATATGACCGTCCGGGACAATGTCGGATTTGGGCTTCGCGTCCGGGGGACGGGCCGCGGCGAGCTCGGCCGGCGGGTGGACGCGGCGCTCCGGATCGTCGACTTGCAGGACCTCGGCGAACGTTTTCCCGCACAACTCAGCGGCGGGCAGCAGCAGCGCACGGCGCTGGCACGGGCCATGATCTGCGAACCCCGTCTCATCCTGCTCGACGAGCCGCTCGCCGCGCTGGATGCCGCTCTCCGCCGGCAGATGCAGAGATTCCTGAAGTCGGTGCAGCGGCAAAGCGGAATCACATTCCTGTTTGTGACCCATGACCAGTCCGAAGCGATCACCATGTCGGACAGGATCTGCGTCATGCGGACGGGAAGCATCGAGCAGATCGGTACACCGCAGGAATTGTACTACCGGCCCCGGAGTCGGTTTGTCGCCTCCTTTTTCGGCGCGAGCAACATCCTGGAGCCGTGTACCGTCGAGAGCCGCACCGGCGATGCCTCCACCGTTTCAACGCCCTTTGGCAGGATCAAGGTGCAGGGCCCTCCTCCGGAGGCCTCGAATGGGCTTGTACTCGCCATCCGTCCGGAAGCCTTTGCGCCGGCGTCGGACACCCATGACAACCGGATCGAGTGCGAGGTGGCATCCGTTTCGTTTGTGGGCTCCGAGACGATCACGGAACTGAGGCACCCCGGCGGGTCCGAGCTACTGACCATGAAGACGCGCAGCGACCCCGCTGCCCACCAGTTCGCAATCGGTTCCCGCCTCGAGATCGGATTTGATTCCGCGGAATGCGCCCTGGTTATCGGAGAGGGCCCGTGACGGCCTTGTCCCGAATATCCGGCGCCGGCCCCGCCGGCTGGGTGCTCTGGGCCATCTGCGTCGCCGTGATCTTGCTGCCGCTGTTCAGTTTCCTGGCTTACGGGTTCCTGTGGGTGGACGGCAACAGCATTGTCTACAGCCTGACGCTCGACAATTTCATCAATCTCTTCTCCAATCCGTCCTATCGTGCGACGTTCCTGCGAACGATGCGGATGGCCTTCGAAGTATCGTTGGTGAATTTTGTGCTGGGTTACGCCACGGCGTACTTCATCTGGCGGCGGCCGCCCGCATGGCGCAATTTCCTCGTCATCGCCCTGGCGATCCCGCTCCTGATGAGCTACATCATCAAGATCTACGCCATGCGCGGTGTGCTCGGTACAAACGGTCTGCTCAACACGGTGCTGCTCGCGCTCGGCCTCGCCGACGAGCCCATAACCGCACTGCTCTTCAACCTTACCGCTGTCCGCATCACGCTTTCGGTCGTCTTGCTGCCCTTCATGGTGTTGCCGATCTATCTGGCGCTCGAGCGAATTCCCGCCACGGTCCTTCACGCCGCCGCCGATCTCGGCGCAAGCGAGCTCCAGACATTCTGGAGGGTCGTCCTTCCGCTCAGCCTCCCCGGCGGCATCGTCGGTGCCATGTTCACCTTCGTCCTTGCTTCTGGCGATTTCCTGGCGCCCGAGCTTGTGGGGGGAATTCAGGGGTTCACCTACGGACGGCTGGTGTTCAGCCAGTTCGGACTGGCCTTCAACTGGCCACTCGGCGCCGCGCTCTCGATTATGCTGATGATCGTGGCCCTCGCGGTAATTTACGCGGCGCGGCGCTTCAGCAGCCCCCGGTGGCAGCGATGAAACACCGCATTCTGGGCATACCGCTCGCGGCTGTCGCCGTGTTCGCCTATGTCGCACTCTACTTGCCGATCTTGCTCGTCTTTGTGCTCTCCTTCTTCTCCATGCGGCGCGGGAAGGTCAGATGGGACACCTTCTCCCTGTCCTGGTACGAAAAGCTGTTCGGCAACGAAGCGCTTGGCGGCGCACTCCTGAATTCCCTTCTCGTCGGCTGCCTGGCGATAGCGGTTGCAACGGCATTCGCGACTTCGGCGGCGCTCTACGTGCACGCCCGGCCTGCCGCCCGCTCCGCGAGAATGCTGGAATACGTGATCTTTCTGCCCTTCCTGCTGCCACCCATCATCACCGGGCTCTCTCTGCTGATCTATTTCCGGGAAGCGGGCATCGATCGGGGCATCTTCACGATCGTTGTCGGGCATGCACTCTTCGTTTCGGCAATCATCTATCGCATCGTCCTCACCCGTCTGAACGCGCTGAGCCGCAATCTCGTGGAAGCGGCTCAGGATCTCGGCGCCAGCCGCATCCAGACCTTCCGCTACATCATTCTGCCAAACCTGCGCATGCCTCTTCTGACGGCGGGCCTACTTGCGTTCGCTCTCTCCTTCGACGAGACCATGATCACGCTGTTTCTCTCCGGCACGGACGCGACACTTCCCGTGCGCCTCTACGCGATGATGCGGGTCGGCTTTACGCCCGAGATCAACGCTCTGGTCACCCTGATCCTCGCCTTCTCCATTATCCTGACGGTGGTGCTCGCCTGGGCGTGGCGGCGGAATGTCGAACTCGGCGGCGGCAAGGGTTCAGAAAGCAGGTCAGAACCATGAATTGTTTCGATGGACAGGTAGCGCTGGTGACCGGCGCAGCGCGCGGTATCGGCCTCGCGATCGCCGCTCGCCTTCTTGCGGAAGGAGCAACCGTGTTCCTCGCGGACATTGATGGCGAAGAGGTCGAACGCGCCGCAAGCGGATTGAGCGTCGCGGACCCGGCACGCCGGGTTCCGGTCGAACTCGACATTACCGATGAGGCAGCCTGCCGACGCTTGATCAGCGAAATCGAGGCGGGGTATTCACGCCTGGATGTTGTCGTAAACAACGCGGCAATCCTCGACATCAGCCCGATCGACGATCTGACCATTGAGCGATTCCGGGAGGTGACCCAGGTCAATCTCGACGGCGCGCTGATCTGCACCCTCTCCGCGCTTCCGCTGATGGAGAGAACGGGCGGGCGTATCCTGATGACCGCCAGCATCATGGGTCTTGTCGGCTCTCCCGACTCGCTTCCCTACAGCAGTGCCAAGGGTGGAATCGTGAACATGGTACGTGCGCTTGCCTGTGACCTGGCTCCGAAGGGCATCACGGTCAACGCCATTGCGCCGGGATTCATCGATACCCGGATGGCCAGCCTTGCCGATGGCAGCCACGAGCATGAGACGGAGTATTTCAAGACCGTGTATCTCGGCTATCGCAAAATTCAGACGTCCGGACATCGCTCTCTTTTCGAGAGCTGCTTGTGGGTTGAATTATCGTTTGAATTGATAGAGTTATGATTGGATTTTGGGGTTGACAGAGCGGCGGGTATCTGGCATAATAATATGAACCCATTATTCGGTGCCCGAGGATCTCATGAACACGCTTCCGATGCGACCCGCCGAGGCGGTCCAGATTGGCAACTCCTGCTTTTCCTTCGTGAGGCGGGACGGCCGAGTGGAGTATTTCTCCAATCTTGAGCCGTTTGATTTTCACGCTGACGATCAGCGCGAAGCGAAGTTCAGATGTCCGGACCTCGGGAGTGAATCGAGCTCACCTATTTGAACCCGAAGGGTCCGGATCGGCCGTATTCCCGGGCAGTTCGTAGATCATCCGGAGGTTGGTGCCTGGGAAGATCGTCCGGGTCAGGTTGAGTTCCTGGAGGAGGCCTGCAGTGGCGTTGTCGCCAGCGTCGCTGGCGGTGCCGAGGATGCGAATGCGGAGGATGCCGTTGGAGGGCTCCGGGATGATGTCGGCGTCGGATTGGAAGATCGCGCGCAGGTGCCTGCGGGGTCGCTGTGTCTTGCCCTGTGCCTGTGCGACGACAGGCATCATGCGGGTTTCGGCGCGGTAGGCGATCATGCGGATGACGTCGAGGAGGAGCTTCTCGCCTTCGGGAAGCGCATCCAGGGCCTGGTGGTCGTCGAGCTCGGCGACGGTGATGTGGCGCTGCGTGTCGCTGCGCTTCTGCTTGAGCGCCTCACGCTCGGCGTCGAGAGCGTCGATCCGGGCCTGGAGACGTCGGGCGGCTTCGGCGGTCTGGTGAGACTGGGCTCCCTTGGCCAGATCGGCGATCCTGTTGCGCAGGGTGCCGAGGCGTTGCCGGAAGCGGCTGACATTTCGGTCGATTGCGCGCCAGAGCGGGTTGACGACGCGGGCTTCGGGATCCTGCGGCTCCAGGCCGCGGACCACGAGGGCGTCGAGATTGAACTCCTCGCGCATATATTTGAAGAAGTTCTCCTGCGACCAGCGGGAGAACAGGGCGCCGGCGATCTGCTCCACGGGCATGCGGGAGTGGGTGGTAATGAGCGGGACCTGGCGGCCGCTTTCCAGCAGGCGGCGGATCTGGCGGACCTCGGGCCCCTTTTTCAGTTGCACGCGCTTCTCGGCGAGGCGGACGGTGGCGCTGCGGGTCGTGCCCGGTCCATGGATCGGTACCGCGACACTGCGGAACTCCGCCTCCGGCCAGTCCTCCCCCTTGAAGCCCTTGTGCCAGGTGATCACCGCAACGCCGCGCCGGGCGAGGCGCTTGAACAGTGCCGGGCTCCAGCCTTCCCGGTCGAAGACCAGCGTCAGGGCGGGCTCGCCGGCATCCGGGGCGGTGAGATCCGGCGCCTCCGGGCCCAGCATGCCCAGCTTCTCCAGCGCAGGCAGGATGTCCGCCTCCAGCGCGTGGGTCATGGTCGGATCCAGCGCCTTGTTCAGGCACAGGAAGGGCTTGCCGCCAAGCGCGTTGATCCAATAGCTCGTGGACGCGGGCAGGCATAGTTTCTGTCGCGCCACGAAGTGCTTTGGCAATTTCCCCTTGCGACCGGAATAGATCTTCACATGCCCGTCCACGCACAGCGTGGCGCCGACCTCCGGGTCCTCCTCAAGCCATCCCGCCGCCAGGGAGGATTGCCAGTTCCGCACTTGCTGCACATCCTGCCCCAGCGCCTTGATCTTGCGCCGCAGCGTCTTCACCTCCGGGCAGCGGTCCAGGCCCAGGATCGCGCCCCATTCCCCGGGCACCTGGTGCCGGAGCGCCTCCGGATTGCGCACCCGGGCCAAGACGAGGAACGCCAGGAAGAGCAGAACGGTGGTCAACCCGTAATACCCCTTGGGCAGCGACAGGAACTCCCGCGCGTGGTTCAGAAGCCCCTCCTTCAGCAGCATCGGGAGCCCGGCCAGCACCCCCCCGCCGGCAACCGCCGACAGCGGTTCCGCAAACTGCGGCCG
>CBDCUM010000009.1:0-122663 GCA_965222665.1 Rhodobacterales bacterium | reverse complement strand
GAGGCCGGGAAGGCGTCAAGCGCCGCGCCCGGGTGTGCGATCCGCACGCGTGGATCCTCGCCGAAATCCTTCTCCAGTCGCTGCCGGGCCGGGTCTTCACCGCGCCGCGGCGGGACCTCGATACAGAGCCCGACATCGTCGGCAGGATCGGCGAGCAGGATGCGCGCGGCTTCGATCACCCGGTCTACCGCATCGCGCCCGGCGTCGAGGGTGGCGACGTGGCGGGGCACGGCGAAGCGTTGCCCGGTCGCCGGTCGGAACCCCGGCTCGGCGATCAGCCCGGCCAGCTTTTCGGCCTGCAGGGCGCGGTCGCGCTCCTTCCCCGCCCGGCCCTCCGCCCAGCGGCCCTGGTGCCAGCCGAAGGCGTCGCGCTCCGGCACCAGCAACGCGCCGCGCAGCTGCGTCCGCCAGGCGAACTCGGTATCCTCCCCGCCATAACGGGTGAAGGACTCGTCGAAGCCTCCGACCTCCTCGTACAGCGCCCGCGAGATTCCGAAATTCTGCCCGGTCACCGCTCGGAACCGGTCGCCGTGCCGGGAGGTCAGATCGCCGGTGCGCGCCATGTGGCGCTCAAGCCAGGGCGGGTCGGCCGGCCGGCCGGCGAGTAGTTCGCGGAGCGGACCCCGATGCGCGCGGACTGCCGCGGCGTCGATCCCGGCGACCGACACACAGGCGCAGAAGCCGAGCGTCAGCGCATCGCTGATGGCATGGTGCCAGCGCGCATGTGCCGAGACCAGCCCGGCCTCCGGGATCACATCGCCGTCGAGGAAGACGAGGATGTCGTGGGCCGCGGCGGCGACGCCGGTGTTGCGGGCGCGCGCAAGCCCGAACCCGCGCCGTTCCTGGCGGATCACCTTCACGGCGAGCGGAGTACGGACGGGACCCGCCAGCGGCGGATCCGACCCGTCGTCGACCACGACCACCTCCAGCAGCCCGCGCGGCCAAGCCTGCCGTTCGAGCCCGGCGAGGGTGAGCGCCAGCGCCTCCGGCGCCTCGAAGCAGGGCACGATTGCGCTGACCGGGAGCGCGGGCGCAAACGCGCCGGGATCCGGAAGCTCGACCTGCCGCCAGTCATTGTGGCGGACCGCCGCCGGGCGCGGCCCGGGCGTGGCGTCCGGAGGACGGGGCGGGTCTTTGTGCCGCACGGTTATGGTCCGCGCCGGGACGATGGTCCCGCCTGCGGAAGCTCCGCCTCCGTCTGCCGGTCCGGTACCGTCTCGCCGGCCCGTGGCGCCGGCCAGCGCCGCGCCAGGTGGGCGAGCACAGCGTGCAGCCGCGGTCCCGCCCGGCCCATGTCCTTGAACGGCAGCTGCGTCAGTGCCCAGTGCGGGAAGGCCGGCTGCGCGAAATGCGGCGCAAACCAGGTTGCCGCTGCCGCCGCCGCACCCCAGACCGCCAGCTCAAGCGCCAGGGCCACCACCGGCGGCAGGGCTGCGCTGCGGGCTTGGGCGGCGGCGAGCCACAGCGCCGATGTCGACCAAAGGCCGGTCCACAATGCCGGGACGAGGCAGCGCAGCAGGCTCTTCCAGCGCGTTCCGAGGAGATCCAGCGCCAGCTGCGCCAGCAACCCTTGCAGGACGACTCCGGCGGCGACGGCGGCGAGGCCCCAGCGGCTGGCAAGCCAGGCGCCCGCGATCAGCAGCACGAAGAAGAGGGCGCGCCGCCAGGTCTCCCGATAGACCGCGCCCAGGGAGCGGATGACCGGAACATGCAGTGCGCTGAACGCTTGCAGAACGCCCGCCAGTGCGAGAATGCGAAGCGCCGGCGTTGCCTCCTCCCACCTGGAGCCCAGTATGACGGCAACGATCTCGGGCGCGGCCACGGCAATCATCAGGCTTGCAGGCAGCACCGCGAGCAACAGCATCTCGATGCCGCCCCGATGCACGGCGCGCAGGCGCTCGACCCGGTGCTGACGCCGCGCCATGGACGGCAGCAGGACCTTCGTGATCACCGGACCGAGCCGTGCGGACACGCCGGCCAGCGCGTAAGCGCGCGTGAAGAGGCCGAGCGCCGCGGCGCCGAGCATGCGCGCGATCACGATATTGAGTCCCCGGTTGGCAAGGAAGCTGAACACCGCGATGGACGAAAACCCGGCGCTGGTCCGCAGGAGGTCGGCGATTTCGCGCCGGCCCGCGAACAGGCGCGGCTGCACAGGCTCCAGGAGGATGACGGCCGCACTGAACACGGCCTGGCGTGCGACCACGCCCCAGACCAGCGCCTCGACACCCCAGTCCATGAGCGCGAGCACGATCGCGATGAGGCCGTTTCCGACGGCCTGGGACAGGATGGCCGCTGTCATCAGCGCCCGGAAGCGCAGGCGCCGGTGAAGCAGGTGCTCGGACACCAGCCCCGCCCCGGAGAGCGCCACGGACAAAGACAGGATCCTGAGGACCGGCGCGGCCTCCGGCTCGCCGACCAGGCCGCAAAGCAACGGTGCGAGAACCCACAGGGCGGCGGTGAGCGGCACGGCGACGGCCACCGAGAGGGTCAAGGCGGTCGCGATGTGGCGCTCCGTGAGATCGTAGCGCTGAACAAGCGACGGTCCGAGCCCGTTGCGCCCGGCGGTTTCGGCCAATGCGAAGAACACCAGCGCGATGGCGAGCATGCCGAAATCCTGGGGGGCAAGGAGACGCGACAATGTCATCATGATCGCGAGCGACAGCAGCGCCTGCCCGACCGAAGTCAGAAACGCCCACTTGAACCCGGACAGCGCTTGCAGGGTGAGGCCCGCTCCCTCGGGTTCCGGCCCGGCGCCCGGACGCGGCGGATCCTGCGACAGGCCGCTCACCACGCAGCGCGTCCGCGGGTCGGCGACCGCCGCAGGAATGGCGCCGAACGAACGAGCCCGGCAATGAAGCCGATCCCCCAGGAGAGATGGATGGTGACGGCCACGGCTGGCACGAACCATGCCTCGATGCGTCGTCGGCGCAGCCCGATGATGGCCGCGGCGCCCAGCACGGCCGTGACATAGAGGAGCGGAACCGCGGCACCGGCTGCCGCGAACAGCTCCGCCAGCGGCGGCGGCGCAAGGTCCGAGGCGATGGCGAGGGCGCCCGAGGCGGCGAGCGCCGCCACCAGCAATGGCGCCGCCAACTGGCGGGGGCGCAGCGAGCGCGGATGGCACGCAAGCATCGCCGCCTTCCAGCGCCCGTACCGGAAATACTGCCGCGCGAGCGCCCGCATATCCCCGCGGGGGCGGTAGTCCACGACCAGCGCCGGATCGAACCACACGATCCCGCCGCGCTCGCGGAGCACCCAGTTGAGCGCGTAGTCCTCGTTCACGGGCAACGACTCGTCCCAGCCCCCGGCCGCGTCGAGCATGTCGCGGCGGAATACGCCGGGGAAAACCGTGTCGACCGGGCCTGCGCCGCCGCCGATGCGGTAGCGCGCGTCACCGGCGCCGAGCGGGCTCTGCGTCGCAAGCGCGACCGTGCGCTCGAAGCGGGTGGTCCCGACCGGGTTCACCCGCCCGCCGACATTGGCGGCCCCGGTCCGCTGCAGCGTGCGCACCGCCCGCGCGAGATAGTCCGGGGGAAGGGTCGAATGCGCATCGCAACGCGCGATGAACCCGTGGCCCGCGGACGCCAGCGCCCGGTTCAGACCACAGGGGATGGTGCCCTCGGGATTGGGCACCCGGCGCACGCTCGCGAAGCGCGCTCGCAGCAGGTCCCGCGTCGCGGAGCCGTCGGAGCCGTCGGCAACGATCACTTCGATGATCCCGTCATAGTCCTGGGCGAGGATCGAGTCGAGTGTGGCGGGCAACGTCTCCTGGGCGTTGCGAGCCGGCACGATCACCGAAACCGGCGGCAACCGGCGAGGATCGCCGTTCTGTCCCCGGGGGGGTCCGGTCACGGCGCGTCCCCGTAACCGCCGAGCGCGAAATCCTCCGCGTAGCGCTGCCGCAGCAGGGCAGCGCTCTCTCCGTCGAGATCTTCCTCGCCCGCCAGGCCTGCGGCGCTGCCATTCAGGCGCGGCAGCGGGACCGGCGGCATCCGCAACCGCTCGGTGACCGCGCGCCAGTCCGCCTCCAGGGTCTCAAAGCGGCCCACGAAGTCCGGCATCCGGCCGTCGGCCGCCGCGACCTGGCGGGACTGCGACAACCAGTGGCGATCGGCGAAGGCGTCGGAGCCGCAGGGCGTCTCCAGCCACCGGCAGAGCTCGGCGAAACTCATGCCGGGGCGGAGGCCGTGCCAGGGCTGGATGAACCATCGGCGGGCGTCTCGGTCGCGCAGCGCCAGCGTGTGCTTGTCGGCATGGAATGAGCGAGTACGGTGGTACGGGTGGCGTAGAAAGGCGAAGCGGAAGAACGCCCCGGCCTCGGGATACCGCGCGAGGACCTGCTCCAGGGTCCGGTGCCGGACAAGCACGGCATCGGGATCCGCAACACGCAGCGCCGCGATCAGGCTTCGCGAAGCCGCCTTCGGATTGCAGATCCACAGGAACCGGAAGCGGTGAGAGACCACCTTCTCCGCACGCCGGTCGGGCCGGTGCGCTGCTGTCGCAACCAGCGCCAGTGCGGAGGCGTCGTCCCCCTCGGCGATGGCGGCGGCAAGAAGTGCGCCGAGTTCGCGATGCTCAACAAGCACCGATGTCGCCAGCCACCGTGCGAGAGGCCGGAGCGCGCCGGTGCGGAACGCCTCGCAGGCCGTTCGGCCAAATCCGCTGCCGCCTGCGGCCGGGTCCGACATCAGCCGCCGCGCCCCGCTCGCGGCCAGCGACTTGTCGAGGACCCAGGCGGCGTCCTGTGGATCGAAGGCGAATCGGCGTCGCTTTTCGGCCCGGCCCCGGGCCGGAGAGCACGACGTCCGCTGCTGCCCGCGCGGCATCAGGTCTCGACTTTCACCTGCCGGGGCCGACACGCTGTCAGGCCAGGCGGCGCAACCGCCTCACCAGCGGCGCGAGCCGGCGGCGCAGGAGCGGATTGTAAAACAGGCGGTGCTCGAGGCTGATCTCGAGGGAGACGAGCGTACTGGCGGCCCGCGGCAGCAGCGTGGAGACCCCTGGCCACTCCGGCGAAACGGGCTGACCCTGCGCGCCGCTCGCGCAGGGCGGTGCAGCAGGTGCGTCCTCGCTGCCGTAGCCGGTGAACGCGAGATCGTCGGCGTAGAGTTCCTCGACCAGCCGGCGGGTCGCGTCGTCGTAGCATGGAGGTGTCCCGTCGGAGGCATTGTGGCGCGGCAACGGCAGCCGGGGCAGGCCGAGCGCCTCCTGTATCCGTCGGAAGTCGGTATCGATCGTCTCGACCGCACCGATGAAATGCAGCGGCCCGGGGCTTCGGCGCCTCAGCCCCAGGAACCAATCCGGATTGCAGTCCGGAAGGAAGACCGTCTGCGGCCGTACATGGTTGAACACGAACTCGAGATGCCGAAGCGGAATTCCCAGGGGACCATAGCGCCGCTCCGCCTGGTCGCGGATGAATGCCCCCGCTTTTGCGCCCCAAAGATCTCCGGTATCGGCGAGCAGCTCGGCGCAGAGTTCCGTGAATTCGCGAAGCGTGCCGGTTTCTGCCGGATGGTCCGGGATGCGTGCCGCGCGAATCTCGGCGTGGCGGTTGGCATGGCGATACAGGGAGACGAAACGAACGTATGGATTGCGCAGGAAGGTGAAGGTGAGATAGCCGGGGTAGAGATCGATCAGGCGCGCGACCTGCTGGATGCGCTCCGGCAGCGTACCCCGGTACCAGTAGGGGCGGTAGGAATGGCGACCACGGCCACGGGCGATGAACCAGTCCAGGACGGAGGTCCCCGCGCATTTGGGTTGATGGACGTAGATGCATCGGTAGCGGTGCGAGATCATGGCCGACGCCTCCATGCGCGCCGCGCACACCGCGCCCGGCGAGGTCCCGCCTCTGCGGTGCAGGCGGTCTTCAACCGTCCGCGTCCCGGCAAGGCTTTCGCGTCCCGATGACGCTGCGGTTCTGCGCCTGCCCGACGATAGCGTGGCAAGCCATTGTCTTGCACCCCGGCCGGCCCGGCCATCGCGGCCCCCGAAGCGCCCGCCAGACGCACGCCGCGCACAGCCGGATGTCCAGCCACGGCCCCATCGCGCCGATATAGACGAGGTCGTAGCGCAGCTTGTTCCGCGGCGAAATGCCTCCGTGCCCGCGTGCCTGGGCGAGACCCGCGATGCCGGGCCGCACTGCGAGCCGCCGCGCGAAACCGGGACACTCGCGTTCGATCCTCGTCGCAAGCTCCGGGCGCTCGGGCCGCGGGCCTGTCAGGCTCATCTCGCCGCGCAGCACGTTGAGGACTTGCGGCAACTCGTCGAGATGGAACAGGCGCAGCACCCGGCCCACCGCCGTCGAGCGCGAATCGCCCGGCTGCGCCCAAATCGGCCCGGTATACCGCTCGGAATCCTCGGCCATGGTGCGGAACTTCAGCATCACGAAAGTCCGTCCGTCGCGTCCCAGCCGGGCCTGGCGGTACAGCACGCTGCCGCCGTCCTCCAGCCGGATCGCCGCCGCGATCGCAATCCCCAGTGCCAGCCACAGCGGGCCGAGCGCCACGAGAGCGAGCGCGAGCGCGACCAGATCGAATGGACGCTTGTATCGCTCGCGGCGCACGCGCGCCAGTGCGAACGGTTCCACTCCAGGACAATCTCATTTTCATTTCGTCGGATCCATGTGTGCCGTGTGAGGCGTTGAGCGGAGCATTTCGGGATTGCCGCTGGCCCGTAGCGGATTAATGGGAGTGTGCAGCAGGGCGTTGAAAGGGGCTGCTGGCGCACCGGCGCAGGGTTGGAAAGGGATCGGTTCAGGCCTCAGGAACCGGCACCATTCTCGATGCACCCAACTTTGGAGTCGATCGGGGTTTCTGATCGCCAGGCAGGACACCCCGCGCGCGGCGCAGGCTTGGCTTTTTCTTGTGCGCCGAGACGGTCGGTGAGGTCACCGCAATCCCGGATATCAGCTCGGATTGCGTTGGTCATCATAAGATGCAGCAAGGATTTGCACAGAGCAGGAATGGCTCGGCCGAGCATGAAGTGGCTTGATTGCAGACGATATCTGGCTGCTCACATTCGCAGGAAGTCTGTGGCTGGCGCTCGGTATCTTTCGGAAGCGGGCTGTGCCGGGAGGCCGCTTTCCGGGAAGGGGTCAAGTCTTTCGTGGATGTTTGGCGATGACGTGCTTCAAGGCATCGTCGCGGTGCCACTCGAAGTGATCGGTTGCGGCGGGGACGCAGTCGAAGCCGGCGGTGAGGATGATTGCGAGGGCGAGGTTGCTGAAGGCGGTGTTGTTTGCCGGGCCGTGGCCGGTGCGCATCAGGCAGGCGTCCTCCCGGAAGGCGGTATCGCGTCGGCGGTGGTTCTTGTTCTCGATGGCCCAATGTCCGCGGTTGAGAGAAAGAAGACGCTCTGGCGATGCCTCTTCATGGGAGAGAGAGGTGATCCCGTAGGCATGCTCGACGGAGGTCTTGCCGGACCTGACGTGCTTTCGCTCGCGGGTGACGCGGAACATCTGCTTCACATGCGGGATCGTGAACAGATTGTCGAGCGGGGAGATGCATTCGATGGAGCGGGTGTCCCAGCGGCCGTGAAGCGGCTTCTGCGGCACGTCGGTGGAACGCCGCTGCGCGTCCCGTTCCCAGTTCGTCTCCTTCAGGGTCTCGAAGGTCTCGGGAGCATTGCCCTTCACGGTGAACAGGTAGTCGGCGCCATGCGTGCGCACGATCGCATCCGCGGTGTTGCGGGTTGTGTGCAGCGCGTCCACGGTGATGACAGAGCCGCGAATGCCGACATCTTCCAGCACCGCGAGCACTGCAGCCGTCTCCCCGCCCTCTTCATGGCACATCCGGCAGGCGATCGGAATCCCTTCTGCATGGGTTACCAGTGTCGCTGTCTCATGGTGCACCGCGCCGCTGCGATTCACGCCGTTGAGCCGCTTGCCGTCCGCCGCCAGCGCTGAGCGGTCCGGGACGGGATGGGCCTGAGCCCAGCGATTGGATGCGGCCTGTACTTCGTCGCTGTCCGCCTGCACCATCACCCGGTGGATCGTGGCTCGCGAAGGCGGGATGTAGAGGTCGCTGATCCGATCCCGCCGCGCGTCGAGGGCGGCAAGATGCTCCTGCGGCATGGTTTTCGCATAGCGCGCGGTCGCGTTGCAGCCGACCTTGCCCGCAAGGCGCGCCAGCACGCAAATGCCCAGCACTGTCGCCAGCCTGTGCCGCCGCCCCTGCGCATGGCGGAAGTCGGGGATCCGCTGCAACTCCTCCAGCAGCGAAGGAAGCGTTTCCTCCGTCGCGTCCACCTCCGTACGGGCCACCTCCCAGTCCGGATGCGGCTCTGTCGCGCAAAGCCGGGCCACCGACGAGCGGCCCAGCGGGTAGACATACATCTCCTTCAGCTTGCCATGCCGGTCCGTGTAGCCGCCCCGGCCACGCGCATAGCCCTTGGTGAGCCCCACCGGCGCCCAGTTCGAGGCTCGGTACACCGTTCCGTGGTGCTTCTCCGGATCTACGAAAGTCTCCGCCAGTTCCAGCGGATGACCGTAGGTCGCCTTCCAGTCGTCGCTCAGGCGACGGAGCATCCCGCCGACAAAGCAGCTGCCCAGATTCGGGAAGGCGCCCGGCTCCGGAAGCACCAGCAGGCGCGTATTGCTCGCAACAAGGTGCAACCGCTCATACTGCTGCGCAGGCTTCCAGCCGATGAACCGGTCGCGCGGACGGCACTTCAGCGCACCTGCCTGCCAGCCTGCCAAGGCAACCCAAAGCGTCCCCAGCACCGCAACATATCGCAGCCCCCGTCCCACAAAGCGCAGGAAACCGAGTTCGTGGCCCTCGGCCATCAGACGGTCCCAGCGTAGGCGTTCCTCCGGCCGCGCAAGTCGTATCTCAATATCCCCCACCAAGGGGTTCCTGGACAATCCAACCATGCCTTCTTATTAGCATACCAAAAACGAGATGTCCAGACCCCACGAGACCGAATCAACCTCGAAAAAAGAATGGGATTGCCCTGGTTCCACTCCCGGCCCGGCCCGGCCCCGGTCCGGACCATCTGCGCGCCGCCGACGGGATAGCCGTGGCGGTAGCAACGCCTCGGCACTTCCCGTCACCGTTGCCGCTCCGACCCCCGCTCGCCCGCATACCGGTACGGGCGCAGGGAATGGCGGGCGATGCCCCGGGCGCTGAACCGGCAGCGCGCCCAGGCGCCCGCGTGCCAGGGGAGATGGACCCGGCTGGCACGGCGGCGCTGCGCGATCACGGCCATTCCTTCCATGCACTGCAATCCCGCGGATACCGGCACGCCTTGATGCGGTAGCGGTAGCCGCCGCCGGGGACGGCGAGCGCGCCCGGCGCCGGGGCGTAGGCGAAGTGGATGGTGCGCCAGGCGCCGGACTCCGCCGCCTGCGCAATCCCGTGGTAGCCGGCCCCAGGCGATGGAAGCCAACGGAGTTCGAGACGCCCGCCCGGCATGGGACTCGACGCCAGGTCCCCGGGCGGGGCGAGCGGGCCCGGGAACACCTCCCGGGCAGGGGCGAGTGTGCGCGCCCGCTCCAGGTGGCTGTGCGCCCTGGCCTCATAGCCCGGCCTGGTATCCGCCGCGACCCGGTAGAGCCGTGCGAGCAGATGCGCGATTCGCCAGTTCCACGGCTCCCTCTCCACTGCCGCGGCCGCCTCGCGGTCGGCCAGGCGGAGCAGCCGGTCGGCCTGTTCTGGATCTTGCTCCCGCAGCGAATGCCAGTTGCGGGTGAGCGCCCCGAACAGGTATTTCCGGTAGACGACGGCCAGCGGAGGGAACGCTTCGATGCCGTCGGCCACGACGGCGGTCGGCAGGGACCCTGGGGCCGTGTACCGTCTGTCGGCGGCCGTGAGAATGGCCCCGTTGATCACCAGTCCCGCGACCGCAAGCACGACCGCCGCCGCGCCGACCGCGGCACGCGCCCCGGGCCGCCGGAAGACGGCCCGCGCGCGTGGCCCGAACACCGGCGCGAGCAGCACCGGGAAGTGCCGCCACCGCGCGGGCGGCAGCGTCCCGGGTTCGAGCCGCGCCGCGAACGCGAGCAGCAGCGTGGAGACGAGCGTGCCCGCCACGGTTTCGAACAGGAATTGGATCTGCACCAGATGTCCGGCCAGCGCCGCGGCCGCGAACATCGTCAACGCGCGCTCCGGCGGCGGCGCTCGGCGCGCGGCAAGAACCAGCACCGCCAGCGCTCCGCCCCATAGCGCGAGCCAGGCGGCGAGCCCGGGCGCGCCGGTGGTTGTGGCGAGTTCAATCAGCACGCTGTGGGCCCGGTCGTGCGGTTCGGCGGTAGCCGCGTAGCCGGAGCCGAACAGGCCGAACACGGTGGCGTAGTTGCCCGGGCCCCAACCGAGCAGGGGACGTTCGGTGAACCCGGCCAACCCCGCTTCCCAGGCCGCGAGGCGGCTCTGCACGCTCGGGCGCTGCAGGTGCACTCCCCCGACATACCGCAGGGCCCCGCCGCCCGGCCACGCGACGGCGTCGCGGTCGAGCGCGACCGTGGCGGCGCGCCCCGGGTCGACGAAACGCGCGCCGAGCACTGTGCACACCGTGACAACCACCGCCAGCAGGGCCACCGCGACGAGCCGGCCGCGGCCCCGGCAAAGCCAGGCGAATCCGAGTGCTGCGAAGACCGTCGCGGCAATCAATCCGGCGAACCCGCCGACAGACCCCGCGAGCATGAACCCGGCAAGGTGCACCGCCGCCATCATTGCCCAGAGGAGCACGGCGCCGCGCCGGCCGGCCGGATCGCCGGGGGGTGCGACCGTCGCCCACGCCCGGGCCGCGAATCCGGTCGCCAGCACGAGGTTGATCAGCATGTAGATGCTGAGGTAGCCGGAATTGCCGAACGGGCCCCCGAGGCGCGTCGGGCTGCTCTCCGGCATGGCCCCGAAATAGGGAACACCGATGTCCAGAGCGCGGGCGATGACGATGCACGCCACCGCCGTGCCCGCCGCGAGGTTCGCCTGGAGCAACGCCCGCCAGGTCCGGGGGGTGTGCAGGACCGAAGCCAGCACCACCGCAAGCGCGACCCAGTGGGCCCGGTCCACCAAGCCCTGCATGCGTTCGTAGTCTGACCACAGGCTGTGCCGGGGGCTCACCCCGAATCCCGCCGAGAGCAACGATACGCAGTAGCCGGTCACCAGCAGCGCCAGCAGCCACGAGCGCGGCGGCCGGTAGCCCGGGTGCATCAGCGCCAGCACGGCCCAAAGGGCGAACGCAACCTCAATCAGCGACCGCGACCACAGCGCCTTGCCGACTACGAACGGGTACACGGTGCCGGGCGTCACGATGAGCGGAGTCAGCAGGAGCATGCCGAGCGCGCCGAACAGCGCGAAACGCAACACCCTCTCCCGAACGCCGGAAAACGTTGCGGCACCAGTCGAAACCGCTGAAACGATCGACCGTTTCCGGCGGCGGCGCGCGCTCATTGCCGCCAGCCCGCTCCGCTGACCTGTCCGGCCGTCGGTCCGGAGACACGGGCGGGCCCGTCGCAACCCTGAGCCGGGGTGCGGGGGTCCGGACGCAGCGATGCGACCGTCGGTGCGACGCCGAGTCCGAACGGCAACGTCGCCTGCCACTGGAGCACGCGCCATGACCGGCGCCAGTCGATGGCGGGTCGCCGCTGCTCGCCGGGACGCGCCCCCCTGTGAACCGGATCCCCGCCATGGCCGGCTGCCCGCGCCGGCGCCGCCAATCCATCCCGCACGATCCTCGATCGCCCCGTGCCGGTGTCGACTACGCCGTCGCCGCCCGCATGCAGCGCGCACCGACGAGCCTCCACTACGTCGGAGACCTGCACAAGATCGCGCTCATCCCGGCCCGTCGCCATGGATCACCGTGCGCTCTCCGCGCAGCATGGCGCACCCGAAGGCGGCCACCACGCCGGGGCCGCCGGGCATACGCTGACCCGGATCGCAGACGTTGCCGTGACGCGGGATGGTATTGCACATGCCTCCCGGGGAACTCATTGCCAGCCCATCGGCCTCGATCGCCGCCCTCCACGCGCCAAAGGGAGAAAGCGGTCGCGCCGGGCGGGTCTCCGGCGTCGGTGCCGAATCGCCGTAGAGGGTGCCTCCCGGCGAGGCCAGGACGAACTGCGGCACACCGACGGCGAGGCTGTTCTGCAGCACGTTTACCGTGCCGCACACATTGATCGCGGCCCCTCGGCAGGGCGCACGCAGGGACTCGCCGCCATCCGCCCGCGCCGCCAGATGCACCCCCGCCTCCGGCTTCGTCGCTGCAAGAAGTCGCCGAGATCGGCGTCCGCGACATCGGCCTCCGGGAACGCCGCCACGCCGAGGGGCCGGCGCGCATTCCCGTTCGAGCCGTCGTCCATCACCGCCACACCGTGCCCCCGACCACGAACCTTTCGGCCAGCGTCGCACCGATGAACCCGGTCCCACCGGTCACCAGGACGTTCATCCACCCGGCTCCTCCGTGGGCCAGCGCCGCAGGACCCACTCATCCCACCAGCTTGCCCGCCGGTCCCGTGCGCAGGCTCGCGGCCAGATGGCGAGAGAGGCGAGCGCCTGTCCGGACCCGGGTTCCGACAGGTGCCGAAGACCCCAACGCCGTCCGGCGCGCCCATCGGCGCATGGTGTCTTCCGGCCGCGCGGCCCGCCACGACCCCGGACCCCCCGGCGGACCGGAGGCCTGCGCCCTGAACCGGCCCCGTCGTCCGAGCGGGCCCGGCGCCCGCGGCGAGTCCACCCGCGGCGGGTTCCCGCCCAGAAGGGAGTCGTGTCCGATCCTGCAACGGCTTCCTGTGGTTCATGGGGGTCCGCACTGACATGGTCATCGACGCATCCCGTGGACAGCCTCCTGGGGTCTGCGGCACGCTGGCCAGCGTCTGGACGCGCAAGACGGATGGAAGTACGCGAAGCATCCCCAGGACCTGTGCCGCCATGTGGATTGGCCTCCCCGTGCAGGTGAGGACGAGCAGGGCGCATACTCCTGACAGGACGATTGCCTGACGGTGCTCACCCGATCGGCAGGCGGCCCGGGCCTGGGTGCGCAGAATGGGCGCAATGGCTGTACGGGTCAGAAGAAGACGAGCAAACCGGTGCAGCATGGTTTGAACTCCCGTCTGACCAAGAGCTCCTCAGCGACCACCGACGAATGAAGATGTCTGTGATACCTGCCGGACGAGGCCCTTCTCTGCAGGCGATGCGGCCAGGGATGCCCCTCATCAGAATGTCCATGCCGGAAGTGCCCGCCATGGCGCCGTCACCACCTCGTCGACATCCGGACCCCGAAACGATGCTCGGGTTCGCTGTCGTTGTCCGCCTTGAGCCGTTCCCCCTCGAACCGGACCTCGAAGTCGGGATTCGCGCTGCGCCCGCCCGTCAACTTCCAGCCGAAACCGACACCGAAGCTGTGACCGCGTTCGTCGCCGTCGCTCACGCTCCGCCGGCCCTCCACGTCCAGGCCGAACACCAGCCGCGACTTCTGCGACTCCGAAAGGCGCCAGCCGAGCACCGTCTCCCGGGTGCCCTCCGACAGCCGGAGACCCAGCCCCGGCGTGCCCGTGTAGCGGCCCCCGAACAGGGCAAATCCGTAGCCCACGTCCGCCTCCAACCTCCGGTCCGGGTCGTCGTCATTCGATGTATTGGATGAATTGCCAATACTGAACACCCTCATGGGGTCCGGTTTCAGCAGCGCATCCACCCCCCCCGTCGCCTGGGCGCCCATGGACTGGGCGAGACCGAGGGACCATCCGAGGTCCGAGTCCGGTTCGGGATCCCAGGACAATGTTCCCGACAGGCCCCGCTCCCGGAACCCGCCATCCTCGTGATCTACCAGTCCCCGCGCATGGAATTCCGCCCGGATGCTCCGGACCGGATCCGTCCATGTGAAGCCCGCGCCGATATCCGAGCCGAAACCGGTCTCGGCATCGCCGCCGTCATGCCGGACCCCGATCTCGAAGGTCGGCACCAGGCCCGGCGCGAAGGAACCGTGCCACGTCCCCTCAAGCCCGAGTCGCAGACGCGTCACCTCCGCCTCCGTCGCCGCCAGGCTGCCCGCACTCCCGTGCACCGCGTCCATCGTGGTGCGCACCACCAGCGCGTCGGACCTGACCGCCAGTTCGAGCCCGGTGCCCTCCAGCGGCTGCCGCAGCACGCCGCGGCCGCCCGTTGCCGCCATGACCAGGTCCGCATCCGTCTCCATCGGCGCCAGGCCCTCCGGGGTCAGCGTCAGCGTGCCCGCGCCAAATCCCGCAACACCCCAAACCGAAAGGCGGTCGCTCAACGCGTATCGCCCGTACGGGTAGACCCCGGTGAGGGTGGCCTTGATCTCCCCGCTTGCCATATCGCCGGCCTTCGTCCGGTAGGCGCCGTCGCCGCGCGAACGCGCCATCGCAACACCCATCAGGGTGCGCCCGTCCGTCCCGTCCACGCCAAGCATCGCGCTCACCACCTCGCCGTCGAGACCGAATCCGTCTGCGCGGCCGTCGAAGCTCGACACCGCCCCCCGGCCCCACAGCGCAACGGAGGCGCCCCCGGGCGAGTCCGCCGTCAGCAGGAAGGACGAACCCGTCAGCATCTCCCGCCCGGTGATGCCCCGCGATTCCGTCTCCGCCTCAGACCATCCGACGGATTCGCTGCGGTCACCGCCCAGCGGGTCCGCCAGCGTCCTCAGGCCAACCGCCATGTCTTCGTCTGCCTTTCTTTCCAGTTCCCTTCCGGCTTCCGTCTTGCCCCTGGTCCCTGCGTGGGCAGTGCCTGCAGTCCCGTCGGCACGGCCGGAACGACCGCCATGCGAATCAACGGAACCGGTCCGGTGTCCGGCGAGGCTGATCTCCGTTCCGGGAGTCCGCGGCGCCGACATGCGATCATCCACCGCGTCGAGCACCTGGTCCGCCACCGTGCGCCCGAAACGCGCCATCCACGCTGCCGCGATCCCGTCGCCGTTGGTGGCGGTCACCGTCACGGTCACTGCGTAGGTCTTCGTCGTAATCTCGTCCTCGGCCGTCACCATCACCTTGATGACGTCGGCCCCCGCCGACAGATCCACTTCGAACGTGTTCGCGCTGCCCGGGTCGAAGTCGGTGAGCGTCCGGTCGCTTCCGTCCAGATACGTGACCGAGGCGCCCGCCGCATTCGGAACCGCCGTCACCGTGATCGGCGAAACCTCGTTCCCCACTGACGCCGTGTAGCTCGTGTGCGCGGACGAGAACACCGGGTCGAGCGTGCCCTCGCTCAACGACAGGACTCTCAGCGTCGCGTCGGACAAGTCCACAACCGTCCCGCCCGACGGGTAGGGGTCGCTGGCGCGCGGGCCTTCCGCGTTGCCATCCCCGTCGCTGAACGGGATCGTCACCCTGATCTGCTTGCCCGCGTCGTTGGCGACCAGCGTGTAGGTGCGGGCCGTCGCGCCCGAAATGTCGGCGTCGGTCCCGCTGGTCACCCGAACCCACTGGAAGCTGGTGTTGGTGTCCGTCAGAAAGGGGTCCGGCAACCCGTCCGGGTCGGTAATGTCACCCATCATCGCGGTCAGCACCTGGCCGACCTGCGCCGTGCCCGTGATCACGGGCTTGCCCGTCGCCGGGTCGTTCACCGCCGTCACGTTGATGGTCAGCGTATTCGCTGTCGTACTGTCGTCCGTGCCGTCGTTCACCTTGAAGGTGAAACTCGCGTAGCCTGCCCCGTTGGCGTTCAAGGGCGGGGCGTATTTCAGGGTGCCGAGGTTGGCCGCGGGCACCGACTGGTTCGCCGTCACGGGAGTCGTGTCGAGCGTGAGCGTGCCCGAAGCCGGCAGCGTCACGATCTTCACGCTCGAGAGACTGTCGCCATCGTCATCCGTGAAAGGGAAGTCGGCGCTGGAGAAGGTGTAGTCCGTGTCCTCGGTCGCGGTCACCGTCTTGTTATCCGAGGTTGGCGGAATGTTGGTGGCGGGCAGCACCATCCCGCTCGACGGGTAGGCGTCGCTGGTGCGCGATTCCGCGTTGTTCCCGCCGTCGGTAAACGAGAACCTCACCTTGATCGTCTTGCCCTCGTCGGCGGGCATCAGCGTGTAGGTGTTGACCGTCGCGCCCGAAATGATGCTGTCGGTCCCGCTCGACACCCGGATCCACTGGTAGGTGAAGGTCCCCAACCCTTCCACATCAGCGATGTCACCCATCATCGCGGTCAGCACCTGGCCGACCTGCGCCGTGCCCGTGATCACGGGCTTGCCCGTCGCCGGGTCGTTCACCGCCGTCACGTCGATGGTCAGCGTATTCGCTGTCGTACTGTCGTCCGTGCCGTCGTTCACCTTGAAGGTGAAACTCGCGTAGCCTGCCCCGTTGGCGTTCAAGGGCGGGGCGTATTTCAGGGTGCCGAGGTTGGCCGCGGGCACCGACTGGTTCGCCGTCACGGGAGTCGTGTCGAGCGTGAGCGTGCCCTTGCCCGATGCCGGCAGCGTCACGATCTTCACGCTCGAGAGAGTGCCGCCATCCGTATCCATGAAGGGGAAGTCGGCGCTGGAGAAGGTGTAGTCCGTGTCCTCGGTCGCGGTCACCGTCTTGTTATCCGAGGTCGGCGGAATGTTGGCGGCGGGCAGCACCGTCCCGCCCGACGGGTAGGCGTCGCTGGTGCGCGATTCCGCGTTGTTCCCGCCGTCGGTAAACGAGAACCTCACCTTGATCGTCTTGCCCTCGTCGGCGGGCATCAGCGTGTAGGTGTTGACCGTCGCGCCCGGAATGATGCTGTCGGTCCCGCTCGACACCCGGATCCACTGGTAGGTGAAGGTCCCCAACCCTTCCACATCCGCGATGTCACCCATCATCGCGGTCAGCACCTGGCCGACCCGCGCCGTGCCCGTGATCACGGGCTTGCCCGTCGCCGGGTCGTTCACCGCCGTCACGTCGATGGTCAGCGTACTCGCTGTCGTACTGTCGTCCGTGCCGTCGTTCACCTTGAAGGTGAAACTCGCGTAGCCTGCCCCGTTGGCGTTCAAGGGCGGGGCGTATTTCAGGGTGCCGAGGTCGGCCGCGGGCACCGACTGGTTCGCCGTCACGGGAGTCGTGTCGAGCGTGAGCGTGCCCTTGCCCGATGCCGGCAGCGTCACGATCTTCACGCTCGAGAGAGTGCCGCCATCCGTATCCATGAAGGGGAAGTCGGCGCTGGAGAAGGTGTAGTCCGTGTCCTCGGTCGCGGTCACCGTCTTGTTATCCGAGGTCGGCGGAATGTTGGCGGCGGGCAGCACCGTCCCGCCCGACGGGTAGGCGTCGCTGGTGCGCGATTCCGCGTTGTTCCCGCCGTCGGTAAACGAGAACCTCACCTTGATCGTCTTGCCCTCGTCGGCGGGCATCAGCGTGTAGGTGTTGACCGTCGCGCCCGGAATGATGCTGTCGGTCCCGCTCGACACCCGGATCCACTGGTAGGTGAAGGTTCCCAACCCTTCCACATCCGCGATGTTACCCATCATCGCGGTCAGCACCTGGCCGACCCGCGCCGTGCCCGTGATCACGGGCTTGCCCGTCGCCGGGTCGTTCACCGCCGTCACGTCGATGGTCAGCGTACTCGCTGTCGTACTGTCGTCCGTGCCGTCGTTCACCTTGAAGGTGAAACTCGCGTAGCCTGCCCCGTTGGCGTTCAAGGGCGGGGCGTATTTCAGGGTGCCGAGGTCGGCCGCGGGCACCGACTGGTTCGCCGTCACGGGAGTCGTGTCGAGCGTGAGCGTGCCCTTGCCCGATGCCGGTAGCGTCACGATCTTCACGCTCGAGAGAGTGCCGCCATCCGTATCCATGAAGGGGAAGTCGGCGCTGGAGAAGGTGTAGTCCGTGTCCTCGGTCGCGGTTACCGTCTTGTTATCCGAGGTCGGCGGAATGTTGGCGGCCTTGGCCTCGCCGTTGACCCGAATCAGGATCGCGGTAGTAAGATATAAATTGCCCCATGTAGTTCCACCATTCCCTCCACTGATACCGGAATCGGCAATCGACCAGCCTGTGGCGGCAGGATCTTCTGTGTCGTCGATTGTGGTCCATAAAACACCTGCTTGGTCGAATGTCAGCACGACGGCATATTCGGTCATCTTCGTGAGCGTGGTACCGCTCGGGGCGGTAAACATCGCGTAGTTGCCCGTAACGTCGAATATTTCACTACCGTCCAGCAAACCAAGACTCGTAGCTGCAGCTGCTGCAATGCTCGTCGGGTTGTCGAGTTCGAATTGCATTGTCTGGGGATGGCCTGAACCGTCGACGGACCACACTTTCACCGACAGGTCGCCGATGTCTGAGAGTATGAACGAATATTCGGGCCTTCAATTGTCGCTGGCTTTGCAATGGGTTGCGATATGGAGACGATTGACATGATCAATGGGTAATTTGCGCTTGGCTGCTTGAATCGCTTGAATCGCTTGAATTGCTTGAGTATGGCGGTTCCCCGACCAGCCGGCTGCTGGGGCAGCGTAAGTGTTCGTTCAGCACGTGACGGCTGGTTTTTCTTTTCGCGTGATTCGTTAAGGGCTGGCAACTTTGCTCATCATGCGCTAACACGGGAGGCATGTTGAGGAAAGATTGTATTTGATGATGGCGGCGGGCCCGGTTTTGGATCTGGTCGCGGACGACTCTGCGGTTGCTTGTCCGTCTGGCGCTCCGGAGGCTTGGCGGCGGCTTCACGAGGAAGAGAAGCGCCGCGCGGATACTGCGGACGGGCGTACCGAACGGCTCCAACGGGAGAAGGTTCAGGCGCACTGCGAGGCGCAGTACTGGAAAGCGCAGTGGGGTCGGGCCCGGAACGCGCTCGAGGCGGTGCGGGCGGAAGCGAAGGACTTGCGCGGTGTGTCCGGGGATGCGTTGCATCTGCGCTCGGAGGTCGTTCGTCTTGAGACCCTTCTTGCCGACATCGGCGTTGACACGCGCAAGCGCAGCACGATCGCGTCCCTGCGGATCGAGAACGGCCGGCTGCAGACCGGGAGCGAAGCCCTGCGCAAGCAGCTGCAGGAGGTCGAGAGCGAGCGTGACGACCTGCGCTCGCAGATTGAGACCCTGTCGCGCGCGCAGTTCGGTCGCAAGAGCGAACAGGGCCGCAAGACGAGGCCGGAGCACAAGGGGAAGACCGGCGGCAAGCGCGGCCCACGGCCTGGCGGCGAGACCCACGGGCGCACACCGCGGCCCGAACTGGCCCGCAAGAAAGAGGTTCACGACCCGCCGCCCGAGGCGTTGGACTGTCCGTGCTGCGGCGCGCCCCGGGTGGCCAACGGATCGCACACATCGGACTTGATCGAAGTCGCAGTCAAGGCTCATGTGCGGGTCATCGACCGGACCCGCTGGCGCAAGACCTGCCAGTGTTCTGACACGCCTGAAGAGGTGTCGGCCCCACCCGTGCCGCGCCTGTTTCCGGGAACCGCGTTCGGTATCAGTGTCTGGACGCGGCTGCTGTTCGAGCTTTGCGTCGCCAACCGTCCCTTGCGGCGGGTCGCGGCGTGGTTTGAGGCGCAAGGCCTGTCGATCTCACCGGGAACGCTTTCGGACGGGCTGGGTCGGATGGCGGTGTTGTTTACGCCGCTGTCGGCGGCGATCCTTGAGCATCTCCAACAGGCGCCGGTGGTCCACGCCGACGAGACCGGCTGGCGGGTCCGGGAGTTCGCCGCGACGGGCTCGTCCAGCCGCGCCTGGCTATGGATCGCGACCAGCGTGGATGCAGTGTATCTGCATGTCGATGCATCGCGCAGCGCGGCGGCGGCCGCGACCTTGCTCGGAGGGCTGCGCAAGGGCGTGATCCTGGTATGCGATCGCTATAGCGCCTACAAGAAGCTGGCCCGCCTGGCGGCGGGCCAGCTGGTCCTGGCATTCTGCTGGGCCCATGTCAGGAGGGATTTCATCAAGGCGGCGGCGGCGCGTGGCGACCTTGATGACTGGAAGGACCAATGGCTGGCCCGGATCCGGCGCCTGTACAGGTTGAACGCGCAGCGCTTGCGATTTCACGATCCCGGCAGGCCGCCTGACAGGAGGTATCTGAGGATGCACTTCCGTCTGTCCCGCGTCCTCGGGGAGGTCTTCATGGAGGCGGAACGGGAGCTTGCCACCGTTGATGATGCGTCGCCGCAGGGGAAGGTGTTGCAGTCTCTGCTGCGTCATCGCCGGGGGCTGTCCCGGTTCCTCGACGATCCCCGGGTTCCGCTCGACAACAATCTCGCTGAACGCCGCTTCCGCCTTGAGGTCATCCGCCGGAAGCTGTCGCTGGGCTCGGACAGCAAGGCCGGCGCAGAGGGCATGGCGACGATGCTTACGGTGGTCCGCACGCTTGAGGTCAACGACGTTGCGGTTTTGCCGTGGCTTGAGGCGTGGCTGTCTGCCTGTGCCGCCAATGGTGGCCGCCCGCCGGAAGATCTCGGCCCGTGGCTGCCCTGGACGATGAACGAGGCGCGCCGGGCAGAGTTTCGCGCGTGAGCGCGGCACCGACATGCCGCTATGCGGGGCGCGACTTCACCGAGGTCGAGATCGCGCTGATCCGGGATCTGATTGCCGAGGATCCGAAGCTGACCCGAGCTCACCTGTCGCGGGCGTTCTGCCGCCGGGTCGGCTGGGTCAAGCCCGACGGCGGGTTGCGGGACATGATGGCGCGTTGCGCGCTGCTGGCGATGCATCGCGACGGGCTGATCGTCCTGCCGCCACCACGACGCCCGCGCCATGCGCCCAGACCGGTCGTCTTCGGGCCGGAGAGCGAACCACCGCTGCCGCCGCCGCCCGCGACCATCGAGGCGGTGCGGCCGCTCAGCCTCGTCCCCGTCCTCGACCGGACCAGCCACAACGCCCTACTGTGGAAGCAGTTTATCGCCCGCTACCATTATCTCGGATACAAGCCGATGGCCGGTGCCCAGATGCGCTATACCGTGGTCGACCGCCACGGTGCCTCGCTCGCCATGATCGGCATGGCAGCAGCAGCCTGGAAGACCGCGCCGCGAGACCACGCCATCGGATGGAGCCCGGAGACCCGGGCGCGCAATCTCCATCTCGTGGTCAATCAGTCCCGCCTGCTTCTACTGCCCTGGATCGTCATCCCAAACCTCGGATCCCACATCCTGTCGATGCTGCGCCGACAACTGCCCGGCGACTGGACCCAACGCTATAATGTCGAGCCCGTCCTGATGGAAACATTCGTCGAAACACCGCGCTTTGCCGGCACCATCTACAAGGCCGCAAACTGGACCTGTATCGGCACCACCAGCGGACGCGGACGCTACGACACAAAACATGAATGCGCCCTCACTAAAAAAAACATCTGGCTGCAGCCGCTACGCAGAGACTGGAAGCGCAGACTCAACGAATGATAGAAATCATCACCTGCTGAACGAACGCTTACGGGGCAGCGAGTTACTTATCCATTGGCAGTGGCGCTATCTCATTGCCAGTTGGTAGTAATTTGAATTCAGGGAATATTGAGTCGTACTCTGAGGAAAGGACTTGATCAACAAATGCCGCCTCGATCGACGTCAGGGTGTAGCCGGCAGCGTGGGTGCCGGTCGTGAAGACCTGGGCGGGGCGATTAACTCCGTTCGAGCCGAATCGGGCAGTAGTAGAGGTCGCCCGCCCGTCGAAGTTCGAGACCAGCACCTCGGCCTGCGCGCTGCCGCCGACGCCCCACAGCGGTGCCGCCAGCGATGCGCAGAATACCAGGAACGCCACCGTGCGGCGGACCCGGCCGGCGAGCGCACCGGGCCGCCGCTCTCCGTCGCTCTCCGCTCCCTGGGACGCATCCGGCACGGGCGCCTCGCGGCGCCGCGGGGCGGCCGCATGGCAGCGATGGAGGAACGGGACACAGCCGCGCCGGGATCGCCCGGCGGAGGAAGAATTGGACGGGCAGTCCCGCCGGGAAGGCGCGCTCAGCCGGGACATGGCGCACCCCGGCGGTCATCAACACAGCCGATGCCATGACTCTCGGCGCTCGGCTCTCGACTACTCGTAGAATCGGCGTAGATCGAACCGCCGTCGAAGACAACCGATAAATCGCAACAATCTATTGGTTGTATTGGAAACGACAATATACCGAACTGTATCTGAGAGTCGAAACAGTCCATGATGAGCACCCAAATCGTTTCTCCGGCCGGAGCGGAATTGCCGTGCCGCTAGTGTCAAAACGGCTATTTTGACAATATCAGTACATTATCACATTCAGAACGTCAACGCTATAAACGTTCCCCGAATCCGCGATCATTTCTTCGTGTCGAGTAAGTTCCGAGTACTCATGCCGCGTTTTTCGACGGTTCTCGGCGTTTCCATCCGGATGCTGGGGCTGTCGGAGTTGCCGGGATGCCCAGGCGCAGTTCGGCGAGTGACCTGCTGCCCGTTGCGTTTCCCGGAGGTCGCGGCATCCGCTGCAAGGGGCCTATTCCGGCCGCTCGGGCGGACAGCCATGGAGTATCCGGCGGACGCACCGCGTTTCCGGCGGACCGGGGTGGCGACCGGGACGCCCGGCGCTACCCCAAGTGCATCTGCTCAGGGGAAGCCACGTGCCGTGGCAGATTGCCGATTTGCGACGAATTGACCGATGGGATCGATTTCGATCTTGGGTGTGCGGGGGAGGGGGGAGTAACTCCCGATTGCGCTGGTGGCAGACGATCGGGGGAGATGAGTCTGCCGGAGCTTGCCATGGATTCCCGGATCACGGCGTTGCAGTCGACGTCTCTTGTTGGCGGACGTTTGCCGTGCAGACAAATCGCGGCACAACAAGAGACGGTGTTGTCATTTCCGGGCCGGAGGCGACGGGACCTTGCGCATGCGATCCGCGAACAGCTTCACCGGTTCAAGGCAAAGGGTGACAAACGGTTGCGGCGGCGGCGACGTCGTCGGGAGGCCCTGTCCATTGCGTCGGACGCGATGGCCTGCCGTCGCAGCCAATGCTTTCGTGCTTCGCGGATCAGCTGAGTTGCGAAGAGAACCCGGATGTGCTGAAGCAGGGGATCCTGTCGAATGGCCTACGCCGGATCCGGGAGGAGTGCCGCGGGTCGGAAGATTTCCTGGCGATCGATGTGGACGACGTGCCGTTTTTGGCGGATGGCCACCAGCCGGGCAGCCGGTACTGCTGCCATGTCGGGCACCGCTGCTACTCGGCCCTGGTTGCGCGGCTTCGGGCGAGAGCGGAGACATCCTTGGCGCACGGCCGCGCCGGCGGGAGGAGGACAAGGCCGGGGAGACCTTCGACTTCGTGCCGATTGTGGCCGGAGCGCTCGAAGAGGGGGGCGGGCACCAGGCGATGGTTCCCATGGACTCGGGCTTTCCCGATGGGCGACACTGGCGGAGTTCGATGCCTTGACTATCCCGTATCCGGCCCGTATTCGGAGCAATGCGGTCCGGAACCGGATGGCGGAGCCGCATCTGGACAAGCCGGCGGATCTGGCGCCCGGCGAAGTGCGGACGGTCTTTCGTGAGCACGATATCCCAGGCGAAGGCCTGGGATTGCAAGCGGCACGTGGCCCTGGTCGTGATCTTTTCGGAGCGGGAGCTGTTCCCGCGCCGCTATTGGTTGATCACGAGCCTGGCCCGGGAACAGGTCGGGGCGGAAGAACGCCTGGCCTGGTACCGCGCACGGGGCAAGTCGGCGAACAAATTTGGCGAGTTGAAGGGCGCGCTGCGGGCGCAACTGCCCTCCTCTCCACGGCCGAAGCAACACTATGCCGGCAAGACGATCGACCCGTCCGTTCCTCCTGTCAGAAAGGAGGATCGGCCGCAGAACGAAGCCCTTCTCCTGCTCGCCCTGCCTCGGGTACCAAACCATGCACCAGGGTCGCTTCGCGTTGGAGAGTGCCTCCGGGAACGGCTGGAGCCTCTGCACCTTCCTTGAAAGGGTTCTGCGCGCCGGCTGCCTTGTGGCCCGACACGCAAGGCGCATGAATTTCCATATCGCACAGTCCGTCGCAAGCTGCGGGTCCATCCTGCTGGCCGCTGAAGAGGTCCACCATGCAAGACGCGTAGCCCACACGCCTGGTTCGCGTCCGTCTTCCACGCACTCCGAAGCCGGCTGCGCCGAGCCCGGGATAGGTCGGGCGTGTCAAAATGACGCTCATACGGCCTTTCTCCTGAGCCCGAGGAAGCTTGAGATCGAGCAGATCGGCCGAGCAGGAGGGGCCGGCGACGGCCTCTCCTGCTCGGCCCCAAATCCATTCGACTTGTGCCAGTCTCGGCGCGAGGTTGCCCGCACCGTGGTGCCGAAGCGCTCCGCCGGGCAGCACCGGGGGTGCCACCCAGGAGAAGCCAAACCTGCTCTATTCTGGCGCATCGATTCGAAGTAGCGCCCTGGCCGCTTGCCGGGCCTCGTCGAGGCTCTGGACAATGCAGTCGTTTGGCAATTGCTCCAGGATTCTCAGCGACCGCAGGATGTCCGCGACCTGACCGGCGAGGCCCGTCACAATGACCCCGGTCCGTTTTTCCTCCGCGATGGTCAAGAGTTGCTCGATGACCATGGCCGAACTGTCGTCGATGTAAGTGGCGCTGGAGAAATCCAGGATGACCACGTCGTGGTCCTTGATATCTCCACCAATAACATCGACCAGTTTGTGGGCGGATGCAACCGTGAACGTCCCCCTGAGGACTACGAGGCCGACCCGCGCTGCGTACAGGTCCGCCTCGTCCGTGTCTCCGCTCTCGGACAGGAATGCTCGATCCAACATCGGCACAGAGACGACGCTGTCGAGTTCCAGCCGTTCCAGTTGCCGCGCAGTGATCATCCCGGCGGCGATCAGGCCCATCGCTACCGCGGTGACAAGATCGACGAACACCGTCAGGCCCAGGGTCATCAGCAGGACGAACAGGTGCTGCCGCTGGAAGCGATGAAGCAAAACCAGGAATCGCCAGTCAATGATATCCCAGCCGATCTTCGTCAGGATACCGGCGAGGGCAGCTAGCGGAATTGACTCGACAAACCGGCCGAGCCCGAAAACCAGCGCCAGCAGCATCAGCGCGCACATGACACCCGAAACCCGGGTTGTGCCGCCGGCCCGTATATTGACCAGGGTGCCCATGGTGGATACCGAACCTGGCAACGCTCCAAAGAGCCCAGCCGTTACATTGGCGATTCCCTGACCGATCAGTTCCCGGTTCGGATTGTGGCGCGTGCCAGTTAGCGAATCGGCTACCAAAGAGGTCAAGAGGCTGTCTACGGAACCGAGCAAGGCGAGAATGATTGCCGCCTCCAACGCACCCACAATGAAGCCGGCCGAAGGCAGTTCCAGTTGCAATGCGGGCAGGCCTGTCGGTAGCGGTCCGATAACCGGCGCATCATTGAACCAGAGCACACCGACCAGGGTGCCGGCAATCAACGCGACCAGGGTGACGGGAACGCGCTTGGCCAACCGCCGCGGCCAAAGCAAACCAACCGTCAGACTGACCGAAGCGATCGCGAGAGCACTGAAGTTGACGCTTGTCAGGGCCTGTGGCAGCGCAAGGATCACGTCGACAGGCCCGCCCACGGCGGAAGGATGTCCAAGAAACGGCAGGACATGGATCACTACGATGATCACGCCAATTCCGGACGTAAACCCCGAAACTACTACATGAGGTGTGTAGACCACGAATCGGCCGATCCGCAGCAACCCCAGCAAAATCTGTAGCAGGCCCGCCAGAACGACAATCGCCAAGGCTTCTGCCAAGCTCGTTGCATGGCTGGAGACGATGACTGCCATTGCGACGGTCATGGGAGCGGTGGGTCCGGAAATCTGGGACCGCGTGCTGCCGAACACTGCCGCGAAGAATCCGACGGCGATGGCGCCGTACAGCCCGGCAGCAGCCCCCATGCCCGACGCAATGCCGTAGGCCAGTGCGAGCGGCAACGAGACGACCATGGACATGGCGCCGCCGAATACATCTCCGCGGAATCGGTCGAAGCCATAATGCAGTCGACGGGGAGTGGCACCGAGTCTCATGGCCGGAAAGTCTCCCGGCTGTCCGACATCGGCTCCGGCACCGAATTCTCCGCCGGATGTTGACGACTCTGTTTCATGGCTTACCGATGCAGCCTTCCCGAGGAGGCTGCGGCAGAAAATTCGGATACCATATATAGTTCCTCGACGCCAATACCGAAACTATTTGTTGTGCATTGCGGGTCAAAAGCCGTTCCGCGGCGCACGCTCCCAAGGATCTTCCCCGGGGAAGCTCAAGTGATCGCTGCGTGCCCCTCCTGGAAGTTTGCGCCGTAGGACGCTCTTTGCATGAGATCGAAGGACTGCGGCACCCTGCAGGGCAGTTCCGGAGACGAAGCCCAAAGGCGATCCCGATCGTCTGCCCGCGTGCGACCTTCCGGTGGCGGAGCAAAGAGACTGGTTCTCGGGACATGGCTACAAGTTCCGTGGGAATTTGTCAAAGCGGTGCTTTCCGGCTGCCGGGCGAGGCCCGCCAGTCCATCGCCAGGCCCGACATTCGCGGAATGTTCAGCGCAGGGCAGACCCGCGACCATTCTCCCTGCACCTTCTTCTGACCCCGCTCATGGAACCGACGGAACCCGAGAACTTCCTCGATCCATCCCTTCGGCGCTTCCGACAACCACTTCCGCTCGGCGTAGGCGGCCCGGCCTTTGCGGCATCGCCAGGTGTTCCCCCCAACCAGTGCGTGGCAGGCCGCCTGTCGCGGTCGTTGGCGGCGTGCTTCCGGCCTTCCCGGCCCAGCGCCAGATGGCCTCGGATTCCCCGTGCTTCCAACGCGGCGAGATCCGCTTCATTGCAGTAGCCGGCTTCCGCAAGCACCTCCGCCGACATCTGCCCGCCCGTTGCCGCGGCCGCGTCCACCATGGGCAGCAATTGCCCCCGATCCGTCGCCCCTGTACCTTTTTCCGCCCAGGGGTGGTTCGGATCCATGAGTACGCTGTCCTCCAAGCCGTGCCACTCGGCGCGGAACGAAACTGTTTCCGGGGCCTCGAACCGTTGCGCAAGGGAGCGGGTATGCCGAATCACCTCGGCAATCTCGCGGGCCATTGCGAAAGGCCAAAACCATGTGCCGGGACCGAGCCCGGCATTCGCACTCCAATGATGTAGCAGGACAATCTCATTCTCTTCGAGGTTGATTCGGACTCGTGGGGTCTGAACTTCTCGTATTCGGTCTGGTAATTTGATGGCATGCTTGGTTTGCCCCAGAACCCCTCGGTGGCGGAGGTTGTGATTCGGCTTGCGCGGCCGGAGGAACGCCTTCGCTGGGACGGTCTGATGGCCGAGCGCTACGAGCTCGGCTTCCTGCGTTTTGTGGGACGCGGACTCCGGTATGTTGCGGTCCTTGGGACGCTTTGGATTGGCCTGGCAGGCGGGCGCGCTGAAGTGCCGTCCGCGAGACCGGTTCATCGGCTGGAAGGCTCTGCAGCAGGTTGAGCGGCTGCACCTTGTGGCGAGCAATACGCGCCTGCTGGTGCTTCCGGGCCTTCCCGAATCCGGGCAGCTGGTTTGTCGGCGGGATGCTCCGCCGCCTGAGTGACGACTGGACGGCGACATACGGTCATCCGCTGGAACTGGCGGAGACCTTTGTGGATCCGGAGAAGCACCACGGGACGGTGTACCGAGCCTCCAACTGGGCGCCGGTGGGGCTCACCAACGGCTATGCGCGCGGCCGAGTGAGCGGCGCAGTGCGTTGCGGGCCATGCAGGAGAACCTCCCGGAAGTCCGCGCTCAGCGGATAGACGTAGACCCGTTTGGGCGCTTTCCCCTTGCCGCCCCGGGTCTCGCCGAGATCGAGCCAGTTCGCCGCCCGGTAGCAGGCGCCGTCGAAGCGGCTCGAATTCACGAACGTCTCTACCAATACCGGACGGCAGCCGTGCTGTTGCTCCCAGTCATCGGCCAGCCGCCGCATCGCCATCGACAGCACCTTGGAAGCCAGGTTCCGGACCTCGACCCACGGAAACAGCAGAAACCGCGTGTTGCCCACCACCCGCTCCAGATGCGCCTTCCACCCGTCCTCCGGCCAGCCGACCCACGCGTCCCGGCAGGGCAGCGAGACCACCGCCTGCGAGAACTGCAGGCAACCCAGCTTGCGCCCGTGCCGGTCCTCCACGAAATAGCGCACCCGCGGGCCGAGCGGGTGGCGGAAACCGGCATAGTGCCAGCGGTCGACAAACTCGTTCCACTCCGAGACCTCGTCCTCGTCCTGCACCAGGCGAAGCTGCAAAGGCAGAAGTTCCCCCAGTGGCTCCGCAATCGCCGGCTGCTTCTCCGTCCGCCGGCTCTTCTCAATCGGCTTGCGCGGACCCCGCGCATAGGACGCATCCTTCGCCGGCAACACCAGGAGGCCCAGCCGCTCCAGCCGCTCCAGTTGCTCCAGAAGCCGCTGGCAGAGCTGGATCCGGTTCGTGCCCGTTCCCGTGCGCCAACCCAGCTGCTCGCAAATCGTCTGCCCAAGCTCGTGCCGGCTCAGCAACGGAAACGCTGCAACCGTCGTCTGGATCTCGGATATCTGCTGCCGGGTCAGACGACGACCGAAAAACGTCGTCGACCGCAGCGCCTCGATTCGGGGGTCCATCCGAATACTTCTCCGCAGTGGGCAATCCAAGCCGCACTATGCAAGGAACGAGGCGGTAAGTCAACCCCCCCGGGGAATGCCCGCACCAACAGCGGAGAACAGATAAATGACCGCAATACAGTAGTCCAACACACCCGGTGGACCACGATGCAGAACGCCCTGGACGAATGCCATTGCCTGGGTGACACCCTGCTCGCAGGCCCGGCAGGCATATTTCGGCCGCACGGTGACGATCACCCGCAACTGCGCCGGCACGATGTTCAGACGCTCCGTGCGGTCCTGGCCGATCCGCACCATCTCCCCGCAGCCGCAGGGGCAAAGCGGGCTCTCCGGCTCGATCACCTGCTCGATGCGCTCCAGGTGTTCCGGCAGATGGCCGATATTGCGCTCGGCCCGAGGCCGCTTCGGCGAGCGGGGCGGCGACGGGTTGCTAGCCGGGGCATCGGCCTCGACCTCCGCAGACGCGCCCTCCAGGTTCTCGAACGCCAACTGGCGCTCGTCCGGCGTCAGCTTCTCCGACCTCTTGCCGTGAACGACACGGTGCAGTTCGCGCACCAGATGTTCCAGACGGCGGATGCGCTCCGCCTGCACCTCATTCTCGCCGGCAAGACAGGCCTTCTCTTCCGTCAGCGTCTCGTTGCGGTCTGCCAGCGTCTCGTTCTCGGCGCGAAGCGTCTCAAGCGCCGCAATCGCCTGCACCGCGGCGTCACGCTGTTCGGGCGTCAGCGTTCCGAGATCGATCTCCGCAAGAGCCAGAATGGCTTGGGTTGTAGCGCCGGAGACGCCGGAACGCTGCCCCGATCGGCCGGGTGAGTCATTCGGCCTCAACCGGGCGCCGCGCCGACAGCGCCCGCACACGGCGCCAGTCCAGGCCGGCGAAAAACGCCTCGACCTGTGCATATATGAGCCCGTTCACGATAGTTGAGGCGGTTTGGCTATTTTTCAGTCGCGCAATTTGATGGATTGACAAGAGTTCCCGTAACTGCTCACCCGGTGGTTCGAGTGGCTATTCGGTGTCCTGGTTGAGGCAGTGGACGGCCTTTCCCTGCAGGGCGATGTTGATGGCGACCAGGGGGTTGTATCCGAGCGCCGCCATGGTCTGGAGGTAGCTCGAGATTCGACAGTAGGCGTGTGCGAAGGATACGGTTCGGAAGCACCCGGAGACCTTCTGCTTGACCTTGGCCATACGTATGTCGCGCTCGCCACGATTATTTGTGAACGGAGTGTCGGCGCGTCTGGTAAAGCGCAGGACGTTTTTTCTCTGAACGACGAGGCGTTGGTGGAGGTTATGGGCGTCGGACTTGGCGACCGGTCCGCGTTGGCCCTTTTTTGGCGGTGGGATTTCGGGCATCTCTGTGCGTCCCTGCTCGAGGATCGCCTTGTAGCATCGTGCGATGCGCTTGTAGTGGCGCATGGACAGCCGCTGTTGCGGGCGTTGGATGACCTGTCGCCGTGCGATGAGCAGCAGCTTGTGCATTTTGCGTGCCCACGGATAGCCGTTGCTGTCGGTCACGGCCTGAAGTTCCCTGAGCAGGTGCGCGCCGCAGAGTTGATGCTTGCACTGGGTGTAGGTGAAATAGGGTTTCCAGCAGTCATGGACGATGAGGCCCCCGTATCGGGGGATGATCCCGAGAGTGTTGATCGCCTCACAGCCGCGGTTCCGGTGCAGGCCCTTGACGGTGATGGGCCCGCCGGCACAAACATGGATCCAGTAGTTTTTCCGGTCCACGCGCAACGAGGTTTCGTCGACATGCAGCACCGGCATGTCAAGGAGCTTGTCGGTGGCGGCAGCCTCCCAGTCTTCCAGGGCCTGATGCAGGCGCCAGACGAAGGCGAGCAGGGTGGCCTCGGAGAGCAGCCGTCCGGTCATCGCCTGGATCATGGCCGCCGTCCGCTTGAGCGGGACCATCTGGGCACAGAGCAGGTGCACGACATAGGCGACGATCCCGGGTCCGTACTGCAGAGGACCGGGCATGGTGTCGGGGAAGCGGCCCTTGGTCCGGGATTGGCAGCGCGGACAGGCCTTGATCTCGGCGGTGACCCGACGTTCGACGGTCTCGAAGACGATGTCGACCTCGATGCGCTGCTCGTGTCCGGTGCACGCGGTCCCGGTCAAGTCGTGGCCACACTGCCGGCACTCGGTGACCGGGCTGGTGTGCGTCGTGGTGACCGTGCGCAGGGTGTCGGAGCGTGCGTGGCGTGCCTTCGGTCCGCGGCTCCGGGATCCGGACCTGCCCGCGGTGTGGGTCTCGCTGTCGGTGTCGTCCCGTGAACTCGGCAGACTGGAGTTGCGCGAGGTCTTTGGTGTTGTCTTCTCGAGGAACACCGCCACCACGATATCCACCAGCATGAACAGGGCATTGATCAGCGCGAGGGTGTCCGCGCTTGCCTCGCCCTTCTGCTTGATGGCATCGAACCGGGCTCGGCAGTCGTCCAGCTGCGCGCGCAGCGAGGCCGGGTTGATCCGCGCCATCACTCGGCCTCGACCGCCATGATCGCCGAGATCACCGCGAGACGTTCACCCGCCGGCAGGTTCTTGTAGCCTTGTGCCCAGCGGGTCGCCTTGCGCTTGATGCGCTGACGGTCGGTGGCGTTCCGGCCGGCATGGCTGGCCCAGTGCATCCGCTCGGGCGTGAAGTTGAACCAGACCACCTCGGTGCGGACCTGGGCCTGGGTTGTCACCTGTAGTGCGACCCGGCGCCAGTCCGACAGCATCTCGTCATACAGCGCCGAGGGGTGTCCCGAAACCATCACCTGGCACGGCAGGCCCGTGAGCAGATCAAGAAGGGTTGCGTGGTCGGCATCCGTATACTCGTAGCGGTACCGCCGGTCCGACCGACGGGTCGCATGCAGATACGGCGGATCGCTGTAGACCAGTTCCGTACCCCGCAACGGGAAGCTGGCCAGGAACTCGTGGGCACAGCCCTGTACCAGCTCCACCGGGTAGTCGCACCTGAACCCGTCAAGCGCGCGTTGATCGCGGTCAATCCCGATGCTGCGCATCGCCGGGGCCTTGCGCCGCATCAGGGCACCGCCTCCGAGATGCGTCTCTATATACAGATCGTGGGGAGGCTGGAGCCCCAGTAGCGCCTGACAAAGCCCGGTCGTCGCCTTGGATCCGAAATACCCCATCGGTGGTCCCCGTCAACAGCGATGACCACTCATAGTCAGATCTCGCTGGAGTGTCAACCTCCCGTCGCCTTCAGCGATCCGCAACCAGACACCACCCCGCTCAATCACCTCCCGGGAGGCTCGTCGACAGTCACCCCGAACTCAAACCAGACGCAGGAGGGAGTGAGTAGTTACGAGTTCCCCTCAAGCAGCTTGCGAGAAGCGGCTTGAGGGGCGAGCCTCTGATGTTGTTGAATACATTGGAGGCTGAGTGATGCTGCCAGAGTCGAGCGAGGTTGGCAAGATTTGGGATTTTCTGTTCCAGGCTGACGACCGCGAGGCGTCGCGGGTTCTGAAGGCGGGTTGTGGTCACTGTGGGGGTGTTCTGCATTCGGCGCATTACGGGCGCAAGCCGCGGGGGATTCCGTCGTCGCTTGCGGCAGCCGGGGAGTGTACGGCGTTTCGGCACAGCTTCTGCTGCGCGGCGTGCCGTCGTCGGACGACGCCGGCTTCTGTGCGCTTTTTCGGCCGTCGGATCTATGTCGGTCTGATCTTCGTTCTTCTGCCTGCGCTTCTGGGTGCTGAAGGTCCCACGGCGGCCGCGGAGGCTTGCGGGAAGCTGAATCTGAGTTTGCGGACGCTTCGGCGGTGGCGGCGCTGGTGGCAGGAGGATTTTGCCGGTAGCGCGTTCTGGCGCGGTTCGCGGGGGCGCTTTGTGGCGGGGGTTGAGGAGGCGGGTCTTCCGCTGGGCCTTGTGGACAGCTTCGAGGGTGTCGATTGGGTCGACCGGGGGGTTAAGGCGCTTTTGTTTCTTCGCGAATGGTTCTCGTTTCTCATTCTGGTTGAGGGAGATTCTGCGTAGTATGACGGCCCGCAGAAGTTGCATCTTTACGGGTCGGCGAGGGTTGGTGCAGGCTCCCTGAGCGCGTTTGGCGCGGAGAAGGAGCCAGGAGATGACGCAGACACGGGATCCGGTTGACGGTCGCTGGGCGCGGTTGCGCTTTTCGATTGTGGGGCAGTTGCTGATGGCGCCGCCGCCGTGGGGCGGTTTGAAGCCCGCGATTGAGGTGCTGGCGGGGCAGGAATGGCAGCATCCGGTGAGCGGCGAGCGGGTGCGCTTCGGGGCGTCGACGATCGAGCGCTGGTATTACGCGGCGCAGGCGGCGGATCAGGACCCGGTGTCGGCGCTGGCACGGCGCCGACGGCGGGACGCCGGACTGCAGCGGACGATCTCGCCGGCGCTGTCGGCGGCGGTGGAGGCGCAGTACAAGGCGCATCCCTCCTGGTCGAAGCAGCTCCACCACGACAACCTGGCGGCACGAGTGGAGGCGGACCCCGATCTCGGCCCGCTGCCGTCCTACCCGACCCTGGCGCGATACATGCGCACCGAGGGCTTGGTGCGCCAACCGCGGCGCAGGGGGCCGAATGCCAATGGCATTCGATTTGCTGTGGGGCGAGTGTCGTTTTTTCCGGTGTAATTGCAACTGATTGATATGGTTGTGTGATTTTCATCCTCTTCGGCGGGGTGATGGAGGGGTTGACTCCCTGCCGCATTGATGGCAGACTACGGGTGTGAAGGAGTCATCCGGGGCTTGCAATGGACCCTCGCATCACGGCTTTGCGTTCGACGACGTTTCAGGGCAGGCGCTTGACGCGGAGACAGCTTGCCGCTGTGCAGGAGACGGTTCTGTCGTTTCCGGGTCTGAGCCGCCGCGAGCTCGCACACACGATCTGTGAGCAGCTTCACTGGCATACGGCGAAGTGGGACAATCGGATTCAGGCCGCGCTTCGGATGCTGGAAGAACTTGAGCGGCTGGGGATTCTGTCGCTGCCGGCGAAGGATTTGTCGCGGGTTCGGGGAGCTCGCAAGCCGGTGGTCTGGGGCTCGCGGACGGATGCCCCGCCGGTGATCGAGGAGGATCTGGAGGCTTTGCTGCCGATCCGGCTGCAGGTGGTGTCGGATGCGGAGGGGATCGAGGAATGGAATGAGTATGTTGCCCGCTACCACTACATGGGGTTCCGTCATCCGATTGGTCCGCATCTGCGTTACTTTCTTCTCGATCGTCATGGCCGCAAGCTGGGCTGCCTGCTTTTCTCGCATGGTTCACGGCAGCTGCAGTGCCGGGACGAGTGGATTGGCTGGCCGGAGGGCTACAGGAAACATCTGGACCGGGTGGTCGGGAACAACCGGTTCCTGCTGTTTCCGTGGGTTCGGGTTGGGAACCTGGCTTCCAAGGCATTGTCGATCGCGACCGGTCGCCTGGCGGACGACTGGGAGGAGCGCTATGGCTTTCGCCCGGTTCTGGTGGAAACGTTCGCGGACACGAGCCGCTCCGATGGCACCTGCTACCGTGCGGCGAACTGGGTCGATCTCGGCGAGACCCGGGGCGGCAAGGGGAAGGCGCCGAAACGGGTCTATGTGTATCCGCTGGCCACGGACTTCCGGGAGGTTCTCCTGCATGGGCCGCAACGCAGCGCGCCGCGGCGCAGTCCTCGGCGGCCCCGGCTGGCTCCGGACGATCCCTTCGTGTTGCTCTGGCGGGATCTCATCGGGGCGCTGACGGCAGTGGCGGCCGAGCATGACAGGGTGTGGCAGGTGCGGCGGCGGGTTCTGCATACGCTGCTGGTGATGCTGTTCGTGTACCGGCTGGTGCTGTCCAGCGGCGAGCAGGGCTACGCGACCACGCTTGCCGAACTCTGGGAGCAGTGCCGCGCTCTCGGTGTCGCGCTTCCGCAGCCGGACCCCGTCGCCGCGTCGGCGATGTGCAGGGCGCGGGCCAAGGTCGATGAGAACGTGTTCCGGAGCGTGCATGCCGAGATCCTCAAGCGTGCCTCCTGCTCGCCCGCGTGGCGGGGACACCGCCTGTTCGCGATCGACGGCTCAAAGCTCAACCTGCCGCGGCCGCTGATCCGTTGCGGGTATCGCACGCCCTCGGACACGAGCCACTACCCGCAGGGCCTGCTCAGTTGTCTGGTTCAGCTTCCGGAGCGAATTCCGGTCGCGTTCGACCTTTGCGCCCACGGCAATGAACGAAGGGCCGCGCTCGACCTTCTGCCCGCCTTGTCGCCTGGGGACGTGGTGATCTACGATCGCGGATATTTCTCCTGGGAGTTGCTGGCCGTCCATCTCGAGCGGAACATGCATCCCGTCTTCCGGATCCAGAAGTCCGCCAGCCCGATCATGGATGCCTTCCTCGCCGGAAGCCGGACAGATGCCGTCGTCGAGGCAATGCCCGGCGAGAAGGTTCTCCGGAAGCTGCGCAAGAGACAGCCGCAAGCCCTCGCAGAACCGGTCCGGCTGCGCCTCGTCAAATACACTGCCGGCGGCTCAACAATCGGCCTCGCCACCACTCTCCTTGATTCGGAAACCCATCCGGCCAGCGAACTCGCCGATCTATACGGATCGCACTGGGGCATCGAGGAGATGTACAAGATCTCCAAGTCCATCATGGAAATCGCGCCGTTCCATGCCAGGACCGAGCGCGGTGTCCGACAGGAACTCTTCGCCCACTTCAACCTCATGGCCATGACGCGCATCTTCACAATCCATGGAGACGCGATGCTCAACGCCCGCAAGCCGACCGCGTCCGCAATCGATCGCACCGCAAACTTCAAGAACTTCCTCGCCGCCGTCGCGCGAAACCTCGAAGCCCTGCTGCTGAAGCACGCCGCCACCGTCGCCGAGGCGATCCAGCAGGTCCTCGATTGCGTCGCCACCGGGCGGCAGAAGCCGCGCCCGGGACGAAGTTCAGACTTCCTGACCTCGAACTCGAGAGAGTGTCATGTTTTTGCACCCGCGAAGTGGGGCTCGGCGATTTTTCCGGGTAGTTCATAGACCATGTGCATGTTGGTACCGGGGAAGACGGTCCGTGTCTGGTTGAGTTCTTCGAGGAGGCTTGCGATGGCGTTGTCGCCGGCATCGCTGGCGGTGCCGAGTATGCGAACGCGGAGGATGCCGTTGCCGTGCTCCGGGATGACGTCGGCGTCGGCCCGTAGAAGTGCGCGCAAGTGCCGGCGGGGGCGCTGGATCTTGCCCTGGGTCTGGGCAACGGCGGGCATCATGCGGGTTTCAGCGCGGTAGGCGATCATGCGGATTATATCGAGGAGGAGTTTCTCGCCTTCGGGGAGCGCGTCGAGTGCCTCGTTCGTGTCGAGTTCGGCGACCGCGATATGTCGCGGTGTATCGCGGCGCTGCAGCTTGAGGGCTTCACGCTCGGCGTCGAGAGCGTCGCTTTGGGCCTGCAGGCGCCGGACGGCCTCTTCGGCTTCGCGGGTCGGGGTTCCCCTGGACAGGTCGGCGATCCGGTTGCGCAGGGTGCCAAGGCGCTGCCGGAAGCGCTGGACATTGCGGTCGATTGCGCGCCAGCGCGGGTTGACGATGCGGGCGTCGGGATCCTGTGCTTCCAAACCGTGGACCGCCAGCGCGTCGAGATTGAACTCCTCGCGCATGTATTTGAAGAAGTTCTCCTGCGACCATCGGGAGAACAGGGCGCTGGCGGCCCGCTCCATGGGCATGCGGGGGTCGGTGGTGATGAGGGGCACCTGGCGGCCATTCTCCAGCAGGCGCCGGATCTGGCGGACTTCGGGCCCCTTGCTCAGGATCACGCTCTTCTCGGCGAGGCGGACGGTGGCGCTGCGGGTGCTTCCCGGCCCGTGGATGGGCACCGTGACGGTGCGGAAGTCCGCCTCCGGCCAGGCCTCCCCCTTGAAGCCCTTGTGCCAGGTGATCACAGCAACCCCGCGCCGGGCGAGGCGCCGGAACAGGGCAGGGCTCCAGCCTTCCCGGTCGAAGACCAGCGTCAGGGCGGGCTCGCCGGCGTCCGGGACGGTGAGGTCCGGTGCATCCGGGCCCAGCATGCCCAGTTTCTCCAGCGCGGGCAGGATGTCCTTCTCCAGCGCGTGGGTCATGGTCGGATCCAGCGCCTTGTTCAGGCACAGGAACGGCTTGCCGCCGAGCGCGTTGATCCAGTAGCTCGTGGAGGCAGGCAGGCAGAGTTTCTGGCGCGCCACGTAATGCTTGGGCAATTTTCCCTTGCGGCCGGAATACACCTTGACGTGGCCATCCACCGACAGGGTCGCACACACGTCCGGTTCTTCCGCCATCCATCCCGCGGCCAGGGAAGCTTGCCAGTCCCGCACCCGTTGCACGTCTCGCCCCAACGCCTTGATCTTGCCCCGCAGCGTCTTCACCTCCGGGCAGCGGTCCAGGCCCAGGATGGCGCCCCATTCCCCGGGCGCCTGGTGCCGCAGTGCCTCCGGATTGCGCACCCGGGCCAGGGTGAGGAAGGCCAGGAACAGCAGAACCGTGGTCAAACCGTAGTATCCCTTGGGCAGCGACAGGAACTCCCGCGCGCGGTCCAGAAGCCCCTCCTTGAGCAGCATCGGCAGCCCGGCCAGCACGCCGCCGCCGGCAACCGCCGACAGCGGCTCCGCAAACTGCGGCCGCATCTCCGTCAGATGTCCCGTTGCCGCCAGCATCCGCCCCGCCGTGTCCCGGGTGCCCCGACCCATCGGCGCCTCGCGGTCGCGTGCGTCCCGTTCGCTCCGCTCCACCCTCGGCTCCGGCGCTGCCGCCGCCTGTGGCTCCGTCGACGCGACCACCGGCGGCTCCAGCACTGCCGTCGCCTGCGGCTCCGTCGACGCTGTCGCCTGCGCCGGCACGGCCCGGTTCGGCGTCCCCCCTCTGATAACACCCGACCGGCGGTTGAGGCTGAACGTGCTCGGCCGGATCCCCAGCTTTCGCGCAACCGCCCGGCCGCTCAGCCCCGAGGCCAGAAGCCGCTCCGCCTCCCGCGCCGTCGCGGCGTCGATCGCGCTCGGCCCGCGCCTCCGTCGCGGCGTAAGAAAACCGGCCTCGCCCTGCCTCCGGAGCTGGTTCACTGCCCGCTGCACCGTCGAACGGTTCACGCCAAACGCCGCCGCCAGATCCCTGCGTAGCACACCGTGCTCGGCAAACCGCGCAATCCGCAGCTGTCGCGCTCGGTTGTCCGAAACTTCGTGGGAATCGAACGGCGCCAGGTTGCTGAAGTAGACCCGCCGGCCGTCCTCGACCGCGTGCGAAAAGCAGGATTCGCCGATCTGGATCGCCTCGGCAGGAGGCATCGGAAGCGTGTTCAAGGGAGTCTCCACGGTCGATATCGGGTGCACAGTATTATAGCCACTCTCCGTAGATCGGTCAACCCCTCAAATGTCTCCTAACTGCTGGAAATCACGAGCAAAACGATCGCCAAGCCCGCCTTCAATTAGCGCACGAGGTCAGGAAGTCTGAAGTTACGAACGACGATCCCGAAAACCCCTCAACCGCTGGCACGGCAAGCACAGGAAAGCATCGACAGCCTGAACCACAGGACCCCGAAACGCAGCCCCAACATGCTGTCAGGACTGCGAATCCTTAAGCTGAAGTTCTGGAGGGTATTTTCCGCGTAACTCTTTGTTAGCACGTGTGATTTCGGCCGAAATCGACCAATAGTTTTCGGTATTGTAGGCACTAGACATGTCATTGTCTGGTTGACACTGGCTTTAATATGGTATATATAGCAGGCAATACCGAGCAGACCGCAATCGAAAGAGTGTGGACACTATATGAGGCACGGGGCCATGCCAGCGATGCATGTCGCCATTATCGCCAGCAAGCAGGGCGGCAAGACCTACTATTCCAAACTCCTGCGCCGGTCCTTTCGCGACGAGAGCGGCAAGGTTCAGAAGAAAACGCTGGCGAATCTCTCGAGCCTCTCCGACGAGACCCTTGCATTGGTTCGGGGCAGCCTGGCGGGGAAGCAGTATGTCGAGGCCAGTGACGCCTTTGAGATCCTGCGGTCCCGCAAGCATGGACCGGTGGCAGCGATTGCGGCTGCGTTTGACCGGCTTGGCATGATTGAACTGATCGGCTCCGAGCCGTGCCGGGAGCGCGACCTGGTCTGCGCCATGATTGCCGCCCGCATCATCCGACCGCACAGCAAGCTTGCGACGACCCGGTGGTGGAAAGACACCACGCTGGGCGAGATGTTCGGCGTCGACGACGCCGAGGTTGACGAACTCTATGCGGCCATGGACTGGCTGGGCAAGCGGCAGAACCGGATCCAGGGCAAGCTTGCGCGGCGCCACTTCCGGGACGGCGGCCTGGTTTTGTTTGATCTGACATCAAGTTACTTCGAAGGGACGACCTGCCCGCTTGGCCGCCGCGGGCACAACCGGGACGGCAAGAAGGGAAAGCTTCAGGTCAACTTCGGATTGCTGTGCGACGTCGGCGGCTGCCCGGTTTCCGTCTCGGTCTACGCGGGCAATATCGGGGATCCGAAGACCCTTCTGCCTGAGGTCGCGCGCCTGCAGAAGCGCTTCGGCCTCCAGCGGGTGGCCATTGTGGGCGATCGCGGCATGATCGCGCAGACCCGCATCACCGAACTCAAGAAGCTGGATGGCGTGGATTGGATCACCGCGCTGAAGAGCGCAACCATCCAGAAGCTCATCCGCACCAGCTCTCTTGATGTCGCCCGGTTCGACGAAGTCAATCTGTTCGAGGTCCTTCACCCGGACTATCCCGGTGAGCGGCTGGTGGCCTGTCGCAACCCGCGGCTGGCAGCGCGGCGCGCCCACACGCGCGAATCCCTGCTGAAAGCGACGGAAGCCGACCTCGCTGTCATCCGCAAGAGCGTCGATGGCGGAACCCTCCGAGGCCGCGCCGAGATCGGCGTCCGGGTCGGCCAGGCCATCAACCGGTTCCGGATGAAGAAGCACATGAACTACGAGATTGGCGATACGTCCTTCGCCTTCTCCCGCAACGCCGAAAACATTGCCCGGGAAGCGGCTCTCGACGGCATCTATGTCATTCGCACCTCGCTTCCGGAACAAGACATGGCGGCAGACGATTGTGTGAGGAGCTACAAGGCTTTGACGCGCGTGGAGCGCGCATTTCGAACCATGAAGACGGTCAACCTGCACGTTCGTCCGATCTACCATCGCATCGCGCAACGGGTGCGCACCCACATCTTCTTGTGCACGCTCGCGTACTATGTCGAATGGCACATAAGGGAAGTCTGGCGGGATCGGTTGTTCTCCGATCCGGAACTCGAGGAGAGCCTACCAGCGCGCCGTCAGACGGAGCCCGATCTCGTGCTCCGGCGGCGTGTCGTCATTGGCGCTCTCGCGGCGGCGCGCCTCGAAGGAGAGTTCGAACGAGCCGCCGTCGCTAGGCGAGCATCACCGCATCGCCGCCGCGCACCGCCTGCGAGAGCGTCAGCGTCAGCACCGTGCCGGAGCCGGAGAGCGAGAGCCCGCTCACCGTGTAGCCGGACACCGGGTTCCCGCCCCGGGTCACCGTTGCCGTGAACCCGCCCGGCGCCGCCGGGACCGAGGCCGTATCCAGCGCCTCGTCGAAGGTGAGCGTGAGCGTCGCACCGTCCACCGTGGGCATGCCGGAGATTTCCGGCGCGCGGGTGTCCGGGCGCACCGTCACGGCGAGCGCATCCGCCCGCAGGATCGCCGCCGCGTCGTTGCCGGCCGCATCGCGGATCTTTGCGCCCGAGCCTGGGGGTGTGTATTCGAGGGTTACGTTCGCCGTGCCGTCTGCGATCGCGGACGCCAGGCTCAGCGTCGTCGTCGATCCCGACACCCCGACCGCGGTCACGGCCGGGCCGTTCGCGTTGCCGATCCTGACCGTGAACCCGCCGGCGCCCGTGGGCACCGACGCCTCGTCCAGCGCCTTCGACCAGGTCACCGTGACCGTCGGTCCCGCCGCTGCCGCAGCGGTAGCAGTGGGCCTGACCCCGTCGACCGTGCGCGCCGCATCTGCCCCGACCGCGTCATGGGCAAACTGCACCGCGCGGTTGCCCACACTCGTGCGAATGGCGCTGCCCGTCGGCGCCGCCAGCGCATCGGCCGGGATCGCGATGCCGTCGGTATCCGCGTCGCCCGCAACGATCTCGTATTCGAAGCGCAGCCGGGCGCTGCCCGAGCCGGACACGTAGCGCGCCTTGCGCGTGTTCGCGCCGACCTCCACGTCCACCTCGGGCCGGGCCGTTGAGGTCGTCGTCACGCTCACCGCCTCGGTGAACTCCACCTCGACCGCGATCCGGTCGCCGATCGCGTAGGCTTGCGCCGCGCCCGCGAAGACCGGCGCGCCCTTCACCGACGGCGTGAGGTTGTCGACCGCCTGCCCGGAGAAGTCCGCGACCTCGTTGGGGGTCGATGCCCGGTCCTGGAGCGGCGTCGTCGGCTTCGCATAGGCGAGCGTCACCGCATCGCCGCCGCGCACCGCCTGCGAGAGCGTCAGCGTCAGCACCGTGCCGGAGCCGGAGAGCGAGAGCCCGCTCACCGTGTAGCCGGACACCGTGTTGCCGCCGCGCGTCACCGTTGCCGTGAACCCGCCCGGCACCGCCGGGACCGAGGCCGTATCCAGCGCCTCGTCGAAGGTGAGCGTGAGCGTCGCACCGTCCACCGTGGGCATGCCGGAGATTTCCGGCGCGCGGGTGTCCGGGCGCACCGTCACGGCGAGCGCATCCGCCCGCAGGATCGCCGCCGCGTCGTTGCCGGCCGCATCGCGGATCTTTGCGCCCGAGCCTGGGGGCGTGTATTCGAGGGTTACGTTCGCCGTGCCGTCTGCGATCGCGGACGCCAGGCTCAGCGTCGTCGTCGATCCCGACACCCCGACCGCGGTCACGGCCGGGCCGTTCGCGTTGCCGATCCTGACCGTGAACCCGCCGGCGCCCGTGGGCACCGACGCCTCATCCAGCGCCTTCGACCAGGTCACCGTGACCGTCTGTCCCGCCGCTGCCGCAGCGGTAGCAGTGGGCCTGACCCCGTCGACCGTGCGCGCCGCATCCGCCGCCACCGCGTCATGGGCAAACTGCACCGCGCGGTTGCCCACACTCGTGCGAATGGCGCTGCCCGTCGGCGCCGCCAGCGCATCGGCCGGGATCGCGATGCCGTCGGTATCCGCGTCGCCCGCAACGATCTCGTATTCGAAGCGCAGCCGGGCGCTGCCCGAGCCGGACACGTAGCGCGCCTTGCGCGTGTTCGCGCCGACCTCCACGTCCACCTCGGGCCGGGCCGTTGAGGTCGTCGTCACGCTCACCGCCTCGGTGAACTCCACCTCGACCGCGATCCGGTCGCCGATCGCGTAGGCTTGCGCCGCGCCCGCGAAGACCGGCGCGCCCTTCACCGACGGCGTGAGGTTGTCGACCGCCTGCCCGGAGAAGTCCGCGACCTCGTTGGGGGTCGATGCCCGGTCCTGGAGCGGCGGCGTCGGCTTCGCATAGGCGAGCATCACCGCATCGCCGCCGCGCACCGCCTGCGAGAGCGTCAGCGTCAGCACCGTGCCGGAGCCGGAGAGCGAGAGCCCGCTCACCGTGTAGCCGGACACCGGGTTCCCGCCCCGGGTCACCGTTGCCGTGAACCCGCCCGGCGCCGCCGGGACCGAGGCCGTATCCAGCGCCTCGTCGAAGGTGAGCGTGAGCGTCGCGCCGTCCACCGTGGGCATGCCGGAGATTTCCGGCGCGCGGGTGTCCGGGCGCACCGTCACGGCGAGCGCATCCGCCCGCAGGATCGCCGCCGCGTCGTTGCCGGCCGCATCGCGGATCTTTGCGCCCGAGCCTGGGGGCGTGTATTCGAGGGTTACGTTCGCCGTGCCGTCTGCGATCGCGGACGCCAGGCTCAGCGTCGTCGTCGATTCCGACACCCCGACCGCGGTCACGGCCGGGCTGTTCGCGTTGCCGATCCTGACCGTGAACCCGCCGGCGCCCGTGGGCACCGACGCCTCGTCCAGCGCCTTCGACCAGGTCACCGTGACCGTCGGTCCCGCCGCTGCCGCAGCGGTAGCAGTGGGCCTGACCCCGTCCACCGTGCGCGCCGCATCCGCCCCGACCGCGTCATGGGCAAACTGCACCGCGCGGTTGCCCACACTCGTGCGAATGGCGCTGCCCGTCGGCGCCGCCAGCGCATCGGCCGGGATCGCGATGCCGTCGGTATCCGCGTCGCCCGCAACGATCTCGTATTCGAAGCGCAGCCGGGCGCTGCCCGAGCCGGACACGTAGCGCGCCTTGCGCGTGTTCGCGCCGACCTCCACGTCCACCTCGGGCCGGGCCGTTGAGGTCGTCGTCACGCTCACCGCCTCGGTGAACTCCACCTCGACCGCGATCCGGTCGCCGATCGCGTAGGCTTGCGCCGCGCCCGCGAAGACCGGCGCGCCCTTCACCGACGGCGTGAGGTTGTCGACCGCCTGCCCGGAGAAGTCCGCGACCTCGTTGGGGGTCGATGCCCGGTCCTGGAGCGGCGTCGTCGGCTTCGCATAGGCGAGCGTCACCGCATCGCCGCCGCGCACCGCCTGCGAGAGCGTCAGCGTCAGCACCGTGCCGGAGCCGGAGAGCGAGAGCCCGCTCACCGTGTAGCCGGACACCGGGTTCCCGCCCCGGGTCACCGTTGCCGTGAACCCGCCCGGCGCCGCCGGGACCGAGGCCGTATCCAGCGCCTCGTCGAAGGTGAGCGTGAGCGTCGCGCCGTCCACCGTGGGCATGCCGGAGATTTCCGGCGCGCGGGTGTCCGGGCGCACCGTCACGGCGAGCGCATCCGCCCGCAGGATCGCCGCCGCGTCGTTGCCGGCCGCATCGCGGATCTTTGCGCCCGAGCGGGGCTGCGTGTATTCGAGGGTGACGTTCGCCGTGCCGTCTGCGATCGCGGACGCCAGGCTCAGCGTCGTCGTCGATCCCGACACCCCGACCGCGCTCACCGCCGGGCCGTTCGCGTTGCCGATCCTGACCGTGAACCCGCCGGCGCCCGTGGGCACCGACGCCTCGTCCAGCGCCTCCGACCAGGTCACCGTGACCGTCGGCCCCGCGGCCGCCGCCCCGGTGGCGGTCGGCAGCACGCCGTCCACCTTGTACGCCGAATCCTGGTAACGACCGTGGCGCAGGATCGCCGCCTCGCGGTCCCCCGTGTTGAGGATCGAGCCGCCGGCGGGAACCTCCAGCCCGTTCGCCTCGACCGCGATGCCGTCCGCGTCCTCCTCGCCCAGGGCGACCGCCGCGGCTTCGAACGTGAGGACGGCGCTGCCGGAGCCCCGGACATAGACCGCCTTGCGGGAGGCGGCGCCGATCTCAAGCGCCAGGGTGGGCGCGCCGGTCACCGTCACCGGTTCCGCGAAGGTCACCTCGATCCCGATCGTATCGCCGATCCGGTAGGTCTTCGCGGGGCCGGTGAAGGCGAAGTTCCGGGGGGTGTTGCCCCCGGGCGTTTCGTTGCGCACCCGCAGCCCGGCAAAGCTGGCGGCCAGGATGCCGCCCAGACCGCGTACCCGGCTCTCCGCCGTGGCGTTTTCCGAGTAGTAGGAGAGCGTCACCGTGTCCCCGAAGTCCGCCGGCGGATCGAGGAGGGTCAGGATCACCTGCCTTCCCTTGACCTTGACCTTGCTCGGACGCGCCGTCTCGATGTTGCGCCGCGCCCCCGGCTCGCTCACCACCGCGAGATAGACCTGACCCTTGCCCGAGGCCGGGGCGGGGTCGATCTCCTGGAGGTCCTGGCCGTAGGTCAGCGTGAGGGTTCCGCCGTCCACCACCGCGCTCTCTGGCATCGGCGGCATGGCCGCCGTGCCGACACGGACATGGACGGTGGAGGTGGCGGCAATGCCGCCGCCGCCGGTGACGGTGAGCGTGAAGGTATGCGTCCCATCGGCGGCCGGCGCGGTGAAGGTCGCCTGGGCCTCCATGGTATCCGTCAGGGTTCCGCCGGTGCCCGCCGTCCGGGACCAGGAGTACGTGACGTTGATCCCCCAGAGGTCGTCATAACCGTTCTGCGGGGGCTCGACCCCGAGGGTCACGCTCCCGCCCGAGGGGACATCGATCCCGCCCTCCGGGCCGGCCTTCGCGGTCGGCTTGAAGCGCGCGGTGCCGGGGTTGAGGTTAATCGACAGGCCCCGTGCAGCGAGACTGGTCAGCTTCTCGAAGATCCGCGGCGGCAGCGACGAGAAATCGTTGGCGTGCAGCTGGAGCTCCTCCAGCCCGGTCAGCCGGTCGAAGACGCCGGCCGGGATCGTCTGCAGATCGTTGTCGTTCAGATGGAGTGAGGTCAGCGTATCGTCCAGCCCCTCGAACACGCCGGCCGGCAGCGCCGTCAGGTCGTTGATGAAGAGCTGCAGCGAGGTGATCCCGCCGAGATTCGCGAAATCCCCCCGCTTGAGCGTCGCGATACCCGCGCTACGCAGATTCACAATCCCCGTCAGCGCCGCCAGATCCGCCTCCGTCACTTGCGCGCAGGTCAGCGTGTTGTCGCTCTCGTTCGTCCTGACCAGCCCCAGCAGCGTATCGCGCACCTGGGCCGTGCGGCCGCAGATGCCGCCGGTCAGCGCCTCCGACGACCCGTCCACCTTGTGGTCGCTCTGCGCCGCCAGCGCAGCATGGGTCAAGATCGCGTCCGCGCCATTGGCATCGACGATCGCGGCGTCCGTCCCGAGCGCCAGGCTGTTCGCCGCGATCGCGATGCCGTCGCTGTCGACGTCGCTCGACTGCACCGTGTATTCGAACACCAGCCGCCTGGTGCCCGTGCCCTGCACGTAGGTCGCCTGGAGGGTCTGCGCCCCCACCGACAGCGCAAGCTGCGGCGTGCCGGTCACGGTCACCGACATGGAAAATGCCACCGCCGCCTGAATCGTCTCGCCGAGCTTGTATGTCGAGTCGGCGATCGGCGTCGAGGACAGGGTAACCTCCGTCACTGCTGCTGCCATCGGCGGCGGCGCGACCCGCACGGTCACGCTGTCCGTCGCTGTCAGGCTCGTGCCCTTTGCGGTCACCGTCAGCACGTATCCCAGCGTTGCCGCTTCTGTGAGCTCCGGCGCGGTCAAGGTCGGCATCTGGATATTCGTCGCCGACGGGTCGACCGTCGTTCCCGCGGCCTTGACCCACGAATAGATGAGGTTGTTGCCCCAGGGACCGGCGGCATCCCCGCCCAGCGACACCTCCTCCTCCCCGGCTTTCGCGTCGATCCCGCCCTCTGGCCCGGCCACCGCTACGGGCAGGAACGTCGCGCTGCCCGGATTGCCGCTCAGCGTCAGGGTCGTGAGGTTTTCCAGCGGCTGGAAGATGCGGTCCGGCAGCGTCTCTAGGTCGTTGTGCTCCAACCGCAGCGTCGTGAGGTTCGTCAGCTCGTCGAACAGCCCGGCCGGCAGGCTCCTCAGCCGGTCTCCCGCCTGGGTCTGGTTGTAAGCGATCGAAAGTTCCGTCAGCGCGGTCAGCGGACCGAAGATCCCCGCCGGGAACGACCGCAGAGCGTGGTTGTCGAGGTCGAGCGCCGTCACCTTGATGAGATCGGCAAAGTCGCCGGCCTTGAGCGCCGTCATCCGGCCGTGGGCCGACACCTGCGCCGACAGGTCAAGCCTGCCGGTAATCGCTATGAGTTGCGGGTCGGTGATGTCGTCGCAGGTCAGGCCGTTGTTGCCCGTGTCCACCCGCTCCACGATGGCGGCAGCCACCGCAGGCGTACGGCTGCAGACGCCCCCGGTGACGGGCGAGCCGAGGCCGTTCGCCGTCTGGCCGTTCCCGCCGGCGAGCGCCTCATGGCCGAGCGCCGCCGCCCCGCCATCGGACACCGCCGCAATCTCTCCGCCGTTCAGCGCCAGGCTGTTCGCCACGACATCGACGCCGTCCAGGTCCGTGTCCGTCTCCTGCACGACATAGCCGAAGGTCAGCGCCCGCGAGCCCGAGCCGTCCCGATAGCGGGCGGCCGTGGACGCCCCGCCGACATCGAGCGTGACCGAGGGCGTGCCGCCGGTCGTGTCCACGGTCACCTCCCGGTCAAAACGAACCGCGACCTCGATGGTCTCGCCCGCCGCGTAGACGGGTGTGTTGCCGCCGGTCGGCTGCGACGCGAACGCCACCTCAACCACCTTTGGACCCGCCGCCACCCGGACATTGACGGTGGAGGTGGCGGCAACGCCGCCGCCGCCGGTGGTCGTGAGGCGGAACACATGCGTCACGTCCTCACCCGTCGTCGGCGCGGTGAAGGCCGGGCGTGGCGAGTTCGCGGTCGTGCCGTCCGTATAGGACACAGTCGTGCCCGCAGGCGGCGCCCAGGCATATTTGACGTTGTTGCCCCACAAGTCATCGATCTCCGGGCCCTCGACCTCGAGGGTCACGCTCCCGCCCGAGGCGACGTCGACCCCGCCCTCCGGGCCTGCCTTCGCGGTCGGCACGAAGCGCGCGGTGCCGGGGTTGCCGTGCAGCGACAGGTTCCCCGCAGTGAGATTGGTCAGCTTCTCGAAGATCCGCGGCGGCAGCGACGAGAGGTCGTTGGCGCGCAGGTTGAGCTCCGTCAGCCCGATCAGCCGGTCGAACAGCCCCGCCGGCAGGTGCGTCAGGCCGTCGTCCGCCGAAGTGCCGTTTCCGCTCAGGTTCAAAACCGTCAGCGCCGTCAGCGGGTCGAACACCCCCGCCGGGATATCGCGCAACCCGTTGTTGGCCAGAATGAGAGACGTGATGCCCGTGAGCTCAGCGAAGTCGCCGGCCTTGAGGCCGGTCAAGCGGTTGCCGTTCAGGCCCGAGGACGACAATCCGTCCAGGTTGAGCGTCTCTGTCAGCGCCGCCAGATGATTCGAATTCTCGGGATCCACCTCCGAGCAGTTCGCGATCGCGCTGTTGCCGGGCTTGGCCTTGACCAGCTCCAGCAGCTTGTCCCGCACCTGGGCCGTGCGCTCGCAGATGCCGCCCATCAGCGCAGGAGTCCCCGACCCGGCAACCTTGTGCCCGCTCTGCGCCGCCAGCGCCGCGTGGTCGAGAATCGCCGGCGCGCCGTAGACGCTCGCGATCACGCCGCCGTGCAGCGCCAGCTGGTTCATCCCGACGGAGATGCCGTCGGTGTCGCTGTTGCTCGATATGACGGTGTGCTCGAACACCAGCCGGTTCGTGCCCGAGCCCCGGACGTAGCTGGCGCGGGGTCCAGCCGATCCCACCGTCAGTGTGAGCCCCGGCGTCCCCAGCGAGGTGTCCACCAGCACCCGGTCGCCGAAGGTCACCGCGAACTCGATGGTCTCGCCGAGCTTGTAGGTGTCGCTTCCGTCGACCGGCTCCGACACCACCGCCACCCCGGTCGGCGCCAGCGCCCGGATCGTGAATTCCGCCGTCGAGTGCCCGGCGTAATCGAGGCCGTTGTCGCCGCGCCCGGCAACCCTCAGCCTCAACTTGACATCGGTCGCCGACTCCAGCACCGGCACGGTGAAGACCGGATTCGCCGGCCTGCTGAAGTATCGCTCTACCAGATCCGCGACGTCGGTCGGCGACAGCGTCACCGTGCTCACAAACATGCCGTCGCCGTCGGTCTGGTCCCAGAAATAATACTGTACGTTCGACCCCCAGGGCCCGCCGCCGGTCCCCGGCCCGCCGAGGGTGACGGTCTGGCCGGCCGAGAGCGCCCCGCCCGGCCCGGCGTCCGCCGTGGTCCGGACGTTATCGGGGAAAAGGATGTCGTTCAGCTGCGTCAGCGGCTCGAAGATGCCGTCCGGCAGGCCGCCGGCGGCGAACCGGTTGAGGCTGCCGCTCAGATAGAGACCGGTGAGCTCGCCCTTGCCGAGCTCCCGGAATGTATCCTTCCGCAGATGGGTCAGCCCGACCCCGACGTCCAACCCGCTGAGCGATTCGAGCCCGTCGAACAGGCCCGCGGGCAGGGTCTCGATGCCGCTGCCGCTGAGGTCGAGACCCCAGACCCCGCTCAGCCCGGCGAAGTCGCCGGCCGCGATCGAGGTCAGGCCGCTGACAAACAATTCCGCGTCAATCCACGCCAGGTGCGCCTCCGTCACCTGCGAGCAGTTGCTGACATTGGGCAGGTAGCCGGGGACTCTCGTCAGCTCCGCCACGATGGCGTCGCGCACCCGGGGCGTGCGGTCGCAAATGCCGACGGACAGGGTCAGCGAGGAATCGACCTTGCCGCCGAGGTTCTTTTCGGCGTCCAGGTTCCAGGCCGGGACCAGACCGTCCGAGACCGCCACGATCGTGGCGCCGTTCATCCGCAGCGCATCGGAATGGAGCCGGATGCCGTCGGTGTCCTTCAGCCCGGACGGCACGGTGAAGGAAAAGACCAGCTTCGTTGTCCCGGACCCGCGCACATAGGCGGCCTCGTATTCGTTATCGTAGTTCCCGGCCGAGCTCTTGACCGACAGCCCAACCGTCGGCGTGCCGCGCACGGTTACCGTTTCGGAATAGGTCACCTCGACCTCGACAGTCTCACCGAGACGGTAGCTGTCCCCGAGCGCCGGGGTGGAGACGATGGAAATATCGGTGGTCGCCGGCGTGGTGCGGTTCGCATCCACCACGAATATCTGGGACAGGCCGTAGAGGCGATAGCGAGAACTGTTGGACGTAATGCCCAATTTCAGCGGCGTGACAGTAACGCTGCCGGACACTGTGAACGCCGGATTAAGACCGCCCAAAGCATTAAAGGAGTCCGTGGTTCCGTCATTGTCCGTGCCGGTCCATGTTCTGGTAATGCCGTCGGAGTTCTCGCTCCCGCTCTCGAGCCGATCCGCGTTGCTGTCCCAGCTGCCGTTGTAGAAATCCGCATAGTCGTCGGCGGCCTTGGCGCCGTTCAGCCAGTAGACCACCGCATCGGTGTCGCTCGACTGCGTGCAGGTGTTCGCGCGCGCATTCACCGTCTGCGTGCTCCCCAGCACCCGGAACCCCTTGCCGTAGTGCTGGATCGCGGCATGACCGTTCGCCGCCCGGGCCTGCACGAAGCTGTTGTATTCGGCGATGTTCGTCGACCGGGCGTCGCGCCTGGCCGAGGTGACGAACAGCAGCCGGAACTTGGTGCCGGCTGCGACGCCCGAGGGTATCAACGCCCAGTCGGACGGCACCTCGATCTCCGCCGAGCACGCCGGCGCCGGCACGGGCAATGGATCCGCCGCATCCACCTTGTGCCCCGACTGCGCCGCCAGCGCCGGATGGCGCAGCCGTGCAACCGACTCATCGGCAGCCGCCCGGATCGTGCCGCCGTCGAGCTGGATCGACCCGCAGGCGGGCCCGCTGGCGCAGAGCGCGACCCCGTTGGCATCGAAGTCGCCGGACTGCACGGTGTAGGAGAATTCCAGCGCGTCCGTCGCCGAGCCGATCGGGCCGCTGTAGACAGCTTGGCGCTGCGTCCCGCCGAGATCCAGCACGACGTAGGGCCGGCCGGTCACCCGCACCGCCTCGCTCATGGCCAGGCTGACCGCGATCGTCTCGCCCGCCCCGTACGTCGAGCCGCTCGCCGGAGACGACGAGATCGACGCCGCCGTCGCCTGCGCCGGCTCATCCTGCGCGCGGATGACGACCCTCTTGTTCCTGCCGGTCGAGAATGACCCGGTGCTCGGCTCGCCGAAACGCACCTCGAACGTTTCGTTGCCCTCGGGCTCGGCGTCGTCCACGATCGGAATCCGGACCGTCCGGGTCTGCAAACGCCCCCTGGCGAAGGTCACCGTGCCGCCGGTCGCATCGAAATCGAGGGTATCCGTCGCCGTGATCCCGACCACGGTGTACGGGATCGTGATGTCCCCGACTTCGGACAGATAGGCCCAATGCTGGACCGTGACGGTGGCCCAGCCGGCATCTTCATCGACATCGGCCGAGGCGGAATTTACCCTGAACTGCGGCGCGTCCGGGTTGTCCGAATCGACGTTGATCGTCACCTGCGCCTTGCTGCGGGAGATCGTCGCGCCGACCGCATCGTAGATCTCGACCTCGAAGGTCTCCGCGTCCTCGTGCCTGGCATCGTCCGAAATATCGACCTCGAAGGTCGTGCTGGTCGAGCCCGTGGAAATCGTCAGGTTCTGGGTGCCATCATTGGAGTAGTCGGCATCCCCATCGGGCCCCGCGGTCCCGGCGACGAAGCGCCATTTCAGGGTGACGTTGCTCCCCTTCGTGGCGCTCATCTTCACGGTGAAGGTGAGGCTGTCCCCCTCGACGCCGGTCGCATCGCCCGTGCCGTCGCTCTCGATCCGGACGCTGAGCGTCTGAGCGAGCGCGGGCGCGGCGAAGGCGATCGCGGCCAAGGCGACCCCGGCGAAGGTGACGAGGACCGCCGCCGCGCGGCGGACCCGGCCGGCAAGCGCGCCGGGCCGCGCAACTCCGCCGCCCTCCGCCCCACGGGACGCATCGGGCACGGGCGCCTTGCGGCGCGCGACGGCCACGATGCACCGATGAAGGAACGGGAAACAGCCGCGCTGAGACCGCGCGGCAGAGGAAGGACCAGGCGGGCAGTCCCGCCGGGCCGGCGCGCTCAGCCGAGGCATGGAGCGCCCCGGCGAACATGACGAAGCCGTAAGCTCTCGGCTCTCGTAGTTTCAGCGTACATCGAGTCGCCGTCGCAGGCAACCGAAATGTCGCCGCAACCTGTGGATTCTATTGATGTTTCAAGTTCGCCGGACCGTATCTGAGAGTCGAATTCGTTCATCATGAGCACTCGAACCGTTTCTCCAGCCGGGGCCGGATTGTCGGAACGGTAATGTCGAAACGGTAGCTTCGTCAATGTCATGAACGTCTCGAACGCGCTTCGCCGCGCCCGGCGGCGGCGCCTTCCCGGCCAACCGCCCCCCGGCATGCACCTCCGGCAATTCCTGCCCGATGCCCGTTCCCGGCCGTCTCCCGCCCCAAAACACCAGATAAATCGAGCGGAATCAGCAAGAAGCCCAATCGGTTAATTTTCTCACACTCACGCTGGACATCGGCGGTCGCCTGACCGTGTCGTGTCGGGTTGGGGCGCAGTCCTGGGGGGGCAGGCGGACATGGGTTGCAGGAGGACGTCAAAATTCCTTTCGTCTTCGCCAGTTCGGCGCCGTGAGCCTCGACTCGATCCAGGAAGTTCAAGAGCGCGTCTATGGGATCGATGTAGTGTTGCCATGAACTCGCAGTTGTCTGCTCCCATGCGTAACGGCCTTTCCAAAGGCTGACATCTTCGTCGAGGTAATCGCAGAATTCACGAAGGTTACGGAGGTCGCGGTTCTCCGGGGGCGATGGCGCGTGACGCACGACAGTGGCTTGGAAGGCGTGGAGCCGAATGGGCCGCCTGTTCAGGGATTCAAGAAACAGGTCAGCCAGTGTCGTGGCGGAGTCCGGAGGAAGTTGATCGAGTAATTTGGCAAGACGGTGACCGTGCGTGCCGGAATGAGGTTCAACGGCGGACAGGCAAATGAGGCACTTCAGGCTTAGCTCGAACGAGATGCCGAGATTGAAGTGGCTGGCGTTCTTGAGGGCCTTCCAGACATTGTGGGATGGCCATCCGGAAGGACCGCCGAGCGGAGAGCGATCGTCTTGTCTGGCTCCGGTGTTGCGTAGCTCGTGTTCGACGAGCGAGGCGGTTTGTCTGAAGGCGCGGGCGTCGGCCACAAGGTTGAGGTATTGCAGGCCGTTCATGTCGGGATCCTTGAGAGGGCGTATCGCATAGGGTGGAGGAATCAGCGGAGTGGGGTTCCCGGGCGGCTATGAGAGGCCGTCAACGGGGGTGAAGCCGGAATCCGAGAAATTGCGATGACTCACATGTGCTGAGGTATCGCGCGGTTGTACAGAAAGCTGCAGTCCGAGAGATTGGATGACCTTGAGTACGGTTGCAAAGGCTGGATTGCCTTGGCTCGACAACGCCTTGTAGAGACTTTCGCGTCCGAGACCGGAGGTCGAGGCGACCCTTGTCATGCCGGCCGATCTGGCAATGTCGCCGAGCGCGGCGGTAATGAGCTGTGGGTCGCCGTCCTCGAGAGCCGCTTCGAGGTAGGCGGCAATGTCGTCGACGGTGTTGAGGTGGTCGGCTGCGTCCCAGGGGGTGGTGCGGATGGTTGGCATGGCGGCGCCTTTCAGAGGTTACGGGCCAGTTGCTGGGCGTCCAGGATGTCGCGGGCCTGGGTTCGTTTGTCGCCTCCGGCGGGGAGAATGGCGATCGCCCGCCCGCGGCGGGTGAAGTACACGCGATATCCGGGCCCATGGTCGATGCGAAGTTCGGATACGCTTTTGCCTACGGGACGGACGTCTCCGGGGTTGCCCAGCGAGAGCCGCCTGATCCGGACATCTATGCGGCCCTTTGCACGGCTGTCGCGGAGATTGGAAAACCATTTGGCAAATTTCTCTGTCTGACGAATTTCGATCATGGCGGGAATGTATTCTACAGGATACAGATCGGGTTGTCGACAGAAAACTCAGGTCGGTGTCGGCGTCCCACCGGTGCCGCGGCATGAAGGGCCTGAAGCCAGCGTGAACGGAGCCGGTCGATCTGCCAGGAGCGATGGGAGCGCCAGCAGGACGATTCCGCTGGTTGTACGCGGCTGCGGTTCGCGCGAGAAAGCCGTTTTTCTGGCGGTCGCGGATCCGGTGGATTGACGGGACGGAAAGCGCCAGAAAACCCGTTGCAGAAAACAGTGCAAGGTTGTAGGGTCCCCTTCGTCTAATCTGACGTGTGGGGAAGGGGACATGCTGATCGGCTACGCGCGGGTGTCGAAAGCGGACGGCAGCCAACTCCTGGATCTGCAGCGGGACGCGCTGATCGATGCCGGCGTCGCGGCGGACCGGATCTACGAGGACCGGGTGTCTAGCCGGAAGGACTACCGGCCGGGTCTTGAGGCCTGCGTGAAGGCGCTGCAGCCCGGCAACACGCTGACTGTCTGGAAGCTGGACCGGCTCGGGCGGGATCTCCGGCACCTGGTGGCAATGGTGGACGACCTGCGCAGCCGGAACGTGGGGCTGAAGGTCTTGGCGGGCGCCGGCGCGGAGATCGACACGACGACACCGAACGGACGTCTGGTTTTCGGGATCTTTGCGGCGCTGGCGGAGTTCGAGCGCGAGCTGATCGCCGAGCGAACAAGGGCTGGTCTTGCGGCTGCCCGGGCCCGGGGGCGCAAGGGAGGGCGTCCGCGGAAGATGGACCGGAAGACGCTACGCATGGCGATGACGGCGATATCGGACCGGGAAGTGCGGACCGCAGACCTCGCGCGACGTCTGGGGATCACGACAACGACGCTCTACACCTATGTGAACGGTGACGGGACGGTGAAGGAGCCGGGGCATCGACTTCTCGAAGGGTCTCCGGAATGAGTCGCCGGGGCCAGCGGGATGCAGCGCTCGCCGAGCTACCGGAGCTGTTTTCCCCGGACGCTGCCTGGGCTCGGACGCGCGTCCTGGATGCGCAGGCGATCGCTACGGGCGATTTCGATCTCGATGCCTTTGCGCAGTATCGCCGCATTCGCATTCTCACCTACTCCTCGAGCGTGCCGATGCTGCGGACGGTCCTGGAGCGCTTCGAGGAGTCAAGCGTCGAGTGCGTGCTCGGCTATTCGCGTGTCGTGAACAACATGGCTTCGGTCATCGCCCTGCAGACGGCCACCATGGAGGAAGTCCATGGCGCGTTCCAGGGCCTGGCTGAATCGAGCCGCAGCAGCGTTCTCCAGCGTGTCCGGGAAGGCCGCCTTCATGTCCGGGTGGTCGAGGGCCATGTCTCGCATGCGAAAATCTTCCTGCTCTCAGACGGTGCCGGTGGCGCCCGGTGCGTGCTGACCGGTTCGGCGAATTTCTCCGCAACCGCCTTGCTGGGCGATCAGCACGAAATCCTGATTCGGTTCCGCGACGATCGCGCCTGGGAGCATTTCGAGCAGCAGTATCTGGAGGTTCGCAACCATGCTTCGGCCGAAGTGCCCGTGGCGGAACTCGTCGGGCAGCGGCTTGATCCGGAGCAGGGGTTGTCGCCCGACGCTGCGCCGGTCCTCGCTCCCGGGCGCGGCGCCAAGGTGGTGCAGCTTGCCCGCCCCGCCGGTCCCGACGACACAGCGGATCGCGGACGGCGGGCGGAGAAGCTCTACGATGTGGTGCTTCCCGCATTGCCGAGGGATGTGCAGCGGCCAAGCTCTCCCGACCTGAACCTCACGGATGCGGCTCGGAAGCGCTTTTCCGGGCTCATCCGCCGTCAGGTCCGCCAGACGGAGCCGACGCATCCGACCTTCTCTCTCGACCTGGCTTCGCGCCAGGCAACCGTGTGCGGGCATCCCTGGCCGCTGGAGAGCGAGGATTCGAAGGTCCGGAAGGACGCTACGGCGCTGACGACCTTCTGGGACGCCTATCGCTCAGCATTCCGCGGGCGCATCGACAAGCTGCAGCGCGATTACTTCATCTTCCTGTGCTGGATGTTCTTCTCTCCCCTGATCTGCACGCTTCGCCGCCACGCCTCGCTCGAGGGACAGGACGTGATCCGCTTTCCGAGAGTGGGGATCGTCTACGGGAAATCGAACTCCGGGAAGACTCAGCTGGTGGAGATCGCCGGCAGGTTCATGTTCGGCGAGCATTTCCCGGGCGCGATCCGTGACCGGCTTACGGCCCAGAACCTGCGGGCGGTCGACGCCTCCTATCGCCGCATGCCGGCGTTCTTCGACGATGTCACTTGGCCGCGATTCCGCGACCACGCACCCGAATACATCAAGGACGAAACGCTGCCGCCCCATGACGAAGCGCCCTGCATGATCGTGTCGATGAATGCCAAGGCCGGCGGCTTTCCCGACGAGATCGCCAAGCGGTGCCTCCTCATCTACAGCTCGGCCTCGCTTCCGAGCGACGACGAAAGCGGCCGCATCACCATGTCAAACCAGCTGCGCTCGATCGAGCCCACGACGCATCTGTACCGGCGCTATGTGCATGAGGCTCTCGAGCGCCTGCAGGCAGGAAGCGGAGAGGCCGACTGGCTCCTGCTGTCCTCGGAGATTCTCTCCGGTCTCTTGGCCGGTAGCGCGTCCGGGGCCGCCTGGGCGCAGCCCGTTGCGTGGGAGGCATATGCGTCGACCCGCTACGACGTCCTCCGCGCCCAGCTGCGCAGCCTTCTGGATTCTGCCCGGCGCCATTCCTCGCGTCCGCCGCCGGATGCCGAGGGCTGGTATGCGCATGGAGGCAAGATCTGGGTCCGGGTCGGTACCAACAGCTTCGGGCGTCCGGACTTCGAATGGAGAGATCTGCCCACCTACATGCTTCACGAGCACGAGAGCCGCGCGGCGGAATTCGTGCTCGATGCACGTGCGGTCGAGAGCTTTCTCGACCAGAAGATCGCCCGTCCGCGCTGGCGCTCTCTCTGGTCCCGGATCGGACGGTAGGCAAGGGAGTGCCGGCGTTTCCGGCCCGAAGGGAGCAGCAAAACAGCCGTGAAGCCGGCGAATGGCCGGAATGGTCGAAATTGGCCGCGTACAGACCGTGAGGGGTTGGGTGCACCGGAAACCCCTCGAACCCCCCGCAAGTCCACTGTCCGGCGATCCTGTAGGGCGAAGATCCGGAACAGTTGGTTTCCGACTCAAATTTCAGATGTCCGGACCTCGTGCGCTGATTGAAGGCGTGTTTGGCGGTCGTTTTCCTCGTGATTTCGGTGAGTTAGGAGGCATTTGGGGGGTTGGCAGGTCGGCCGGAATATGAAAGAATATTCTGAACCCGATATCCGACTCCGAGGTCCCGATGAACACGCTTCCGATGCGCCCCACCGAGGCGGTCCAGATTGGCAACTCCTGCTTTTCCTTCGTAAAGCGGGACGGCCGAGTGGAGTATTTCTCCAATCTTGAACCGTTTGATTTTCACGCTGACGATCAGCGCGAAGCGAAGTTGCTTCGGATCGCGAAGTTTGCGGAGAGCGGTGTCCCTCGCTCGGACCTGGTGGAGGCGCTCGGCATGAGCCGCTCGACGGTACAGCGGGTGGTGAACCAACTCCGGAGGGACGGCGAGGCGAGCTTCTTTGCACCGCGCCGAGGCCGCGGGCCGAGCGTGATTGATGCCGCGATGGCGCGGACGGTGAACCGGCTTCTGGCCTCGGGGCTGAGCGGCGCGGCGGTTGCGCGGGAGGTGGGGATCTCGTCGCAGACGCTGAACAACAATCGCCGGGCGGGGGTTGTCGGTGGGGGGAATCCGGCCCGGGCGGCAAAGGATGATCCGGATCCGGAAGCCCCTGCGGAGCGGGAGGCGCCGCAGGAAGCACCGGAGGGGGACGCGCTGGAGCCGCCGATTGACCGAAGCGCACGGGACGCCCGCGACCGGGCAGCGCCGATGGGCCGTGCAATGGCATTCGGATAGGTGTAGCGGTCCTGGGGCGATTTGTCGGGTTGCCGGCAACCTGTTGATATGAATGGCGTATCGGTGTGCGACTATTTTTGTTCCGCAGAGGTGTTGACAAGCGCCCGTCGATTCGTATGCTGTCCTTGAACAGCTGCGGGAATTGCCCATGGATCCGCGAATCACCGACCTGAAGTCGACCACGTTTTCCGGTCGCCGCCTGACCCGGCGGCAGATTGCGGACATCCAGAAGACCGTGGCGCTGTTTCCCAACCACAGCCGCAACGAGCTCGCGAAGACCGTCTGCGAGCATCTCAACTGGGTGTCGGCGAAGGGCGACTACAGGGTCGGGGCGTGCATGAAGCTGCTGGAGGCGCTGGAGCGGCATGGCATCCTGACGCTGCCGCCGAAGCGGGAGGCCCAGGTCCGGGACATGGCGTCGGGGCCCGTCTGGACCTCTGCCTCCGACCGGCGACCGGCGTTGTACGCCGACCTTTCCGACCTCCGTCCGCTGCGCCTCGAGCCTGTCACCGACACGGACGGACGGCAGTTGTGGAACGCCTTCGTCGACCGCCACCACTACCTCGGCTACAGACGCCCGTTTGGGGCGCACATCCGTTATTTTGTCGCCGACCGGGAGGGACGCAAGCTGGGATGCCTGCTGTTCGAGGCGGCGACGAAGACGCTCCCGTGCCGGGACAACTGGATCGGATGGAGCGACCGGGCCCGCGGCCGCAGCCGGCACCGGATGGTGGTCAACTCGCGCTTCCTGGTTTTCCCCTGGGTGCGCTCGAAGAATCTCGCGTCCTCGGCCCTCGCCCTGGCGACGCGCCGGCTCGCCGACGACTGGCAGCGCCTGCATGGCTACCGCCCCGTTCTCTGCGAGACGTTCGTCGACGAGACCCGGTTCCGGGCCTCGTGTTACCGTGCCGCCAACTGGGAGCGCATTGGCTCGACCGGCGGACAGTCGGTCAAGGGGGTGTACGTGCTGGCGTTGTGCGGGGGCGCCCGTGAGATCCTGCGCAGCGAACGGGACGCCGGAACGCCCGCGAAGCCGCCGACACGGGCCGAACGGGGGCGTTCCGCCGCCAGCGACCGCCGCTTCTCCCGGCGGTGGGAGACGCTCGTCGCCGCCGCCACGGCGGTCGCGGAGCGTGAGGATGCGCGCTGGCAGAAGCGCCGGCGCGTGTTCAACAGCCTGCTGATCATGCTGTTCGTGCTCCGCCTCGTCGTCGCGCCGCGCGGGCAGGGCTACCGTGCCACGCTGTGCGAACTCTGGGAGCAGTGCGCGGCGGCAGGCGTCGAACTGCCACAGGACGAGCCTCCGGCGGCTTCGACAGCCTGCGAGGCGCGTGAGAAGCTCGACGAAAGCGCGTTCCGGGCCCTGCACCGGGAGATCCTCGCCAACAGCCCCGACGGACGGCCCTGGAATGACCACAGGGTCCTCGCCGTCGACGGATCCAAGATTACCCTGCCGAGGGAACTGGCACAGCGCGGCTACCGCATCCCCAACGGCGCCCACTACCCCCAGGGTATGGTCAGCGCCATGTACCGGCTCAACGACCGGGTCCCGGTCGACTTCGACCTGTTCAGCCATGAAAACGAACGCACGGCTGCACTCACCCATCTCGACCATGCCGCCGAAGGCGACGTCATCGTCTACGACCGCGGCTATTTCTCGTTCGCGATGGCTCTCGCCCACTGGCAGCGCGGGCTTCACTTCGTGTTCCGCATTGCCCGCAATACCAGCCCAGCCTTCGACACGTTCATCGCCTCGCGGGAAACCGACCTGACCGCCACCCTCGAACCGCCCAGGGACGGCCCGCCCGGTCCGAGCCACCGCATCCGCCTGGCCAAGTATGCCATCGGAGACACCGAATACTGTCTCGCCACGTCCCTGCTCGACAGCGGCCGCTATCCCATCCCGGCACTCAGCGACCTCTATCATGGCCGATGGGGGATCGAGGAACTCTACAAAACCAGCAAGGCCGTGATCGAGCACTTCCATGCAAAGTCCGAGCGCGGCGTCCGCCAGGAACTCTACGCGGCGTTCACGCTGGTCACCCTCGCGCCAGTTCGTCAACCGCTGCGACAGCGACCTCAACCGCGGCGACAGCGAGGACCTGCCGGCCATGCGCACCAACTTCAAGAACGGCCTGCGTCTGGTCGGACGGGAGATCGAAGCCATCTTCCTGAGACAGAGCGAGATGGTCAACCAGTCCGTCAGGCGGATCATGGCCGGCCTGTCCCGGTGCATACGGCGCCAGAGGCCGGGCCGAAGCTACAGACGGGAATCAAAGCAGCCAAGGTCGAAATGGCTCAGGCGATCCACCGCCTGACATCTGGACCGAACCCAAAATCAGCCCCCCGGCTTCCGGCAACCGCCCGAAGCACGAGTTTCTCTTATCCGAACGCAGCAAATCCTTATCCGAATGCCATTGATGGGCCGTGGGGCTCGGGACACGACGGGACGAATGCTGGCTGCGACGGGGCATCTGAGCGAGATCCGGCCGCAGTTTGCGGAACCGCTGTCGGCGGTTGCCGGCGGGGGGGTGCTGGCCGGGCTCCCGATGCTGCTGAAGGAGGGGCTTCTGAACCACGCGCGGGAGTTCCTGTCGCTGCCCAAGGGGTATTATGGGTTGACCACCGTTGTGCTCTTCCTGGCGTTCCTCATCCTGGCCCGGGTGCGCAATCCGGAGGCGCTCCGGCACCAGGTGCCCGGGGAATGGGGCGCGATCCTGGGCCTGGACCGCTGCCCGGAGGTGAAGACGCTGCGGCGCAAGATCAAGGCGCTGGGGCAGGATGTGCAGCGAGTCCGGAACTGGCAATCCGCCCTGGCGGCGGGATGGCTTGAGGAGGACCCGGAGGTCGGCGCCACGCTGTGCGTGGACAGGCATGTGAAGATCTATTCCGGTCGCAAGGGGAAATTGCCGAAGCACTTGATGTCGAATCCACAGTGCACTCCTTTCGTCATGTATGGAAGTTGCTGATATCGGGGCATTTGCTTTCCGGCGCTTTCGAACGCGTTTTCCATTCCAGATCTGCCTCCGTGCCTGGAGGGGGCCGGTAGAGACATTTCGTTCGTTTCCCGTGTGAGACTGGTCCCATCTGCAATATTCCGGAGTGGGCCCATGTCCGGATGGTGTTGCCAGTGACACCATACTTTCGCGCCAGTTCCGATGCTCCTTCGAAGCCTTGCGCGCGCAGTTTTTCGGACTGTCGGGCCGCCCATGATTTCATTTTGCGGGTCTTTACAATGTTGCGAACCCCCCGCATTGTCATCGGCTCGCCGCGCCAGTTCGTGTGTCCGGCCCGGTTCAACTCCTCCGCGGCTCGTGCTTCCGGGACCGTTTCGAGCAGGTCGTCAAGCGTGTCAACTGTTTCGGGGCGCGTTGTCCGCCGTTTCCAGGAGGGAATTGGCGCTGGAATGGGATCGAGGACCGCGGTCCGTCCTCCGCGCAGCCGCAACTCAATCAGGATATTGTCTCTGTCCCTGCGGAGGATCGCGTCTTCCACGAGGTAGCCAAGCAGGCGCTTGCGGTCAAGGTCATCGGTTGCCGGAGCACTCCAGACGGCCTCGAAGTCGTCGACGAGGCTACGGATCTGGCGGAGTTGCGCGTCGGAGAGGTCCTGTTCCGCGGCCTCCCGGCAGGCGTCGCGCTCCTTGCAAGCTTCCTCCAACTCCTGCAGTCGGCTGTTCCATTCCGCTTCCAGTGCTTCCGCGACCAGCCGCTTGTCGGGGTCGACGGCATGATGCCGGCGCCGGGCGAGGCTAGCCCTACCGTGTCATGATAACTATGACATAACAACAGGCTTCTCCGTCGATCTCAGTGCATGCCTCTGGCCGGCCCGGAACCCGATTCGGTGGCCCAACGCGGCGCTGCTCAGCCGGGTTTGGCCATGCCACATGATCTGGTTGCCGGGATCCGGATCATGCTTGCGGTCTCGATATCCGCCAAGATGGGCGACGAGTCGGACGGCATCGCCGAGCCGATCCGGCGTCACCAGATCATTCTCGACGGCATAGTCGCGCAGGAAGTCGAGTTCATGGTCGGCGAACATCAGTTGCGGCTCGCAATCGGGTACCTGGCGGCCGAGAAGCGTCATGACCATGATGCGCCAGGCGATCACGGCGTTGATGGTGATTGCCCGCTGCAGCCTTTCGGCGGTGCGGAATAGCAGGAACTCGATCCGGCAGCCGGATCTCAGCACCCGGAAAAAGTCCTCGATCCGCCAGCGCTGAAGGTAGAAGCCGACGATTTCGGCCGCCTCTTTGGCGGTGCCGAGCTTGAGTGTGGTCAGCAGGAACCACTGTACCGGGTCCTCGTCCTCGGGCGGCGTGGTCTCCACGATATGGACCGCGGACACGGTCACCGGTTCGGCACCTTCCATGGTCTCCGTTGCCGGCAGCGTGACGCGGCGAAACCGCAATTCACAGTTCGCCAACCGCTTGCGGCGAGAGGGCCGTGCCTTCTTCTTGCTGGACTTGGGCCGCACCGTCAGCCCGTCGATCTCGACATCGATCCGGCCATCCGGGGCGCCGCCGCTCATCGTCGCGAACAGCTTCGGCTGCCGCGCGCCGAGAACCCGATCGTGCCTCGCGCGCACCAGCAGTTCCACCCGTGGACAGCGGCGCTGTGCGTCGAACAGTTCAAAGCGGTCCGCCTCCCGATCGCACACCGAGATCACGCGCGTCTTGCTGCCAACCTCGCGCACGGCTCGTCCAATGTCGGCGAAACCGTCGAGCCACCGCCGGGTCTTCCGACGCGCCTCGGCCGCCGCAGACCGGTTCTTCGCCGGATCAAAGCCCAGCCTGAGCACGCCCAGCGGAAGACCTGTATCGGTCACCGCCAACGTGGCGTGCATGTGCAGACCCAGGCTCTTCGCCCCGGTCTGGTTCTTGCCGATCACCTGCAACCCGTCGCAGCCCGGACGGGTGGCAAAGTTCAGATCCGTGCCGTCCTGGATCGCGAGCACCATGCGCTGAGCGCGGATCCGCTGGACGCTGCGCTCACGATGTGGCGCCAGGATGTTCCGCACCGTGACTTCCGTCTCCGCCGGCATCTCGATCAGCCGGTAGAATGCATTGATCGCGGTGCTGTCGCTTTCGCTGTTGGCGTTGATCTTCTGCCCCGGATAGGCCGCCAGCAGACCCACGCTCTTCACCAGACGCGCCGACAGGCGCTTGTCGCCCAAGGGTGCTCCTCCAAACTCGTTCTCGGCCCAATCCACCGCGTTCAGACCCTCGCCCGGTTCCAGAACCGGCGCATGGTTGACCCACGAAACCCCAAGCTTCTTCCGCCAGTTCCGGGCCAGTTCGTACAGGAAGACCGTCTTTACCGTCTTCCCGCGCCGCTTCTCCCGGTCCTGACGGCCACGGCCCGTGGTCTCGCCAACGCACAGGAAATTGGCCGCTCTGAGGCAGGTGCCATCGTAGCCCGCATCGGCGAAGCTCTCCACGAGCAAGGGACGAAACCCGTACCGCTTCTCGAAATCCCGGGGCAAGCGCCGCAGGATCCGGCCGAGCACATGGCTCGCCAGATGCGGACAGCGCACCGACGGTCGGATCAGGAAACGGCTCAGGCAGACCACCCGGTTGAGATGATCGCGGCGCTGTTCTTCGCTCCACGCGATCCATCGATCCCGCGCCGAAACCCGCAGCGCAGCGGCAGAAAAACCCGCCGCGCCGAGCCAGCCATGCGCCGAGCCAACGAGGTAGCGGATCTGGCAGCCGGCAAAGGTCGTGATCCCGTGCGGATGCTCCCGCGCGATCAGGGTGTTCCACAAGGCGCGGTCCGAAGCGGTCGCAACCAACCTGACATCAAGAGCGCCGATCTCCGCCGGATGCGACGGAACCCCGACCGGCTCCGCTACATCCGCCGAAAGCTGGCGCGGCCTGTTGTCCACGCTCGCGGCCAGTGGCCGCGGCAGAACGATCTCCCGCGACCCCTCGGCGAGGGTCGCCAGCGCCTTCATGCAGCCCGCAACCTGAAAACGGCCGGTCGCATCCACAAACGAGAACTTCTCGCAGATTCTGCGACCCAATGCCCGCCGGCTGTCAAACTGTTCCTGCGACAGGATCGCGACAATCCGCGAGCGTGCCGCCTCGCCGCGCAAGGTGCGGCTGATCTGAGACTGTGCCATCGTGACACTGGTATACACGGCCGGATCCGCGTTGTTCAGCCCTTTCTGTCATGACACCGTAGGTCTAGCCGGGCCTTCGCCCGCGTGGCCGTGGCGGCTTGCATGGCTTGGGTCGCGAGAGCGCGGCGGTTGAAGCTGGGCTTAATTGTGCGCATCACGCTCATCAGCGATCGCCTCCAGTCGCGGTGGAATCGCTGCGCATGGCGGCTAACAGTCTGAGCAGGTGTTCCAGGTCATCGGGCTTGAGTTTGGCGAGTTCGCGCGCGGCGAGTTCGAGCCGCGGGTCCTGAGCGTCGAGTGTCTCGGGCGCCTCGCCAAGCAGCCAGACGACGCTGACGTCATATATCTCGGCAAGCCGGGCGAGTTCGTCGGCCGTGACACGGCGGTTGCTGGCCTCCATCTCGGTGACGGAGGGGCGATGAAGGCCGAGCATCTTGGCGACATGGCCTTGCGACAGGCCGGCGAGCTTGCGCGCCTCTTTCAGGCGCTCGGCAATCTGCGCCCGCTTGGCGGAGTCGAGTTTAGTCATGCCGCGGCAGCTTCTTGCTCGCCTTGCTTCCTGAGCAAGTCGCAGACGAAGACGGCTGTTTCGTCGATGGAGCGCGGGAGCTTGGTCGTCTCGTCGACGAAGATGTTCACGTCGTCGGGGATGGTCGAGTCGATCTCGGTCGCAAGGATTGTGGTCGCGACAGGCCAGACCTTGCTGTCGAACTTGGGCAGGTTCTCGATCGGCTTGATAGCGCCGGTCAGCGCTGGGCATTCGAGGTCGCTGTCGGCCTGAATCTGGCCGAGGACGTCGATCAGCTTCTCTTTCAGTGCGGCGGGATCCATGGGTGCCTCCTTCATCCGACACATGGTAAGATATTCTTACAGAGCCGGCTAGTCAAGCCCGGCGCTTTTCGCCAATTTTGCACCCAGCACTGGGCAAAGAGGCGAAAGCCAAATTATTCTCCTCACCAAGAGAAGAGAATGTGCTTGCCAAATGACGAGAACGATGCCATGTTCTCCTCATTGAGAGAGGAGAATAATGTACATCTGGGAGCAGCCGGAATGGCCCAATTTGACCTGGGACGACGGTCGGCTCCTTGAGCCGCTCGCGGCCGCGCGCCTGAAACAGGGCCGACTCCTAGGAAGTATGGCGAGACTCGGTTTTGACCTGAAGCTCGAGGCGCAGCTCGAAGCGCTCACGGAAGACGTCATCAAGAGCTCGGAGATCGAGGGCGAGGTCCTTGACCGTGACAGCGTGCGATCCTCGATCGCGCGCCGCCTCGGCGTGCCTGCCGCCGCCGTCGTGCCGGCCGATCGGCGGACCGAAGGCGTTGTCGAAATGATGCTCGACGCCACGGAGAACTATGAGGCATTGCTGACGCCCGAAACGCTATTTGGCTGGCAGGCCTCGCTGTTCCCGACCGGCTATTCAGGAATGCACAAGGTCAAGGCGGGCGCATGGCGCGACGATGCGGCAGGGCCGATGCAGGTCGTTTCGGGGCCGATCGGTCGTCAGCAGGTGCACTATCAGGCGCCGCCGGCCCCGCAGCTCGACGGCGAGATGCAGGCGTTCCTGGATTGGTTCAATTGCCGGGGCAAACCCGAAGGCCTGCTGCGCGCCGGCCTCGGGCATCTCTGGTTCGTGACTATCCACCCGTTCGAGGACGGCAACGGCCGCGTCGCGCGTGCGATCGCGGATCAAGCGCTGGCGCAGTCGGAGGACTCAGGACAGCGCTTCTACAGCGTGTCGAGTCAGATCCGGAAGGAACGGTCCGACTATTACGACATGCTTGAACGCTCGCAGAAGGGCGCGCTCGACGTCACCGATTGGCTGGCTTGGTTCCTCGACTGCTTTTCTCGCGCGCTCGATGGTGCCGAGGCGGCTTGCGCCAATGTTCTGCGCAAGGCCGACTTCTGGCAGCGCTACGCCCGCGAGGCTTTCGACAAACGACAGAAGACAGTACTCAACAGGTTTCTCGATGGATTTGAAGGCAAGCTGACGGCAAAGAAATGGGCCGCAATCGGAAAGTGTTCGATTCCGACGGCGCAGCGCGACATCAATGAACTGGTCGAGCGCGGCATCCTTCGCCGCAATCCGGGCGGCAGCAAGAACACAAGCTATGACCTTGTGATGGCAGCATGAACATGTTAGCCGACTGCAAGCCTTTGTACGCTGAAGCGCGATGCTGCTTGGCTTGCTGTCGCCGAGACCCGGCTACCAGGTCGTCCATCAATGGCCGGAGTGGCTTGCACGCCGCCGCCTCATGTGCATGAACTGGGACAGGATGAATGAGCGCCTTGAGCGACGTCCGTTGCGGAGGATGTGCAAAACATGAAGTCTCGATTGAGTCGGAAAGATCTCGTGGATTCACCCGATCGAAATGAACCGCATGTGGTCATACTGGGAGCCGGGGCGAGCAAAGCAGCGTTCCGGCACGGAGACGCGAACGGGTGCAAATTTTTCAGAGCGTAAATCGGCCTAATCTGCCATTGTCAAGATGTTGTGTTGTGGCCGGGATCGGAATTCGAACTGCGGCGGCTCCAGTGCGCGGGAGATTTGCCGCCATGCTGCACCGAAGCGGCCGGACTTCCACAAGGCACGGAATGTGAGGATTGGCTGTCCTGTGCCGTTCTCCGACCAGCGCATCCCGGCGCCCTTCATCCTGGTTTTGATCAGAACCTTGTTGGAAGACTCAACTGCACCGCTTCCGATTGGCATCCCTCGGGCGCGGACTTCGGCATATCGCATGCGGTGCTGCTGCTTTCGGAAGAAGTTGAGCACGCGGGTGATGGGCTTCCGGCGGGGATGCTTCTTCGCGAGGTGCCGCAGCGCGCGGATGACCTTGCCGATGCCGTCCGTCCCTTCCTTCAGGGTCTCGCGGAGCGTCTCGAACCGGTTCCACGCCGTCGGCGATCCCTCCCCGTAGGCGGTGTCCAACAGCCTCTTTCAGATGCTGCAAGGCGTGCCAACAGTCCAGCACCTGGGTCGCGCCTGGAAAGGCTTCCTCGCAGAAGCGCCAATTGTCCGGGGCGCCATCGGCGATGAACACAACCTCAAGGTCCGGGCGAAGACGGAGACAGTGCTCCGCTTCTGCGACCACATCCCCCTTCAGGGACACTTTCCCGGCCTCCGGCATCCGGCCGTAACACACCGTACGCAGGCACTCTCCGGCTGCATCGTACAGCGAAATCGTTCCCGACGACGCCTCCCGGAAGCCCGCCGGACGTGGTGCATTCCCTTGCCCGAGCGCGCCTTTCTCCTTGCGCATCCCGAGCATCGCGCCATCAACGGCAACCGCCATTGTCACCGCCTCCGCAGGAATCCCCTCCTCGATCCGGATTGCCTTCAGCGCACCATCCTGCACAACGTCCCAGGCCGAACCCATCGTCACCGCAAGGTTGTTCAGCGCCGTCGCCGACGGCTGCATTCCGCCCAGTTCCTGGAACAACCCCTCGCAATCCTTCACCGGCACCAGCGAAAGGGAAAGCGACTCCTGCCGGGCGGCAAGGGGAGACCAGAACTCGCCGATCAAGCCGAAACACGCATCCGCCGGAAACACCGATCCGCAGTTGCGGCGCCGATACTGGCTCCGCTCATAGCGCACGCGCCCGAACGAACTCATCAGCTCCCCCACAGACTTCCCGGCCCGGTAATACACCGCGCCATCCAGGACCAGACGGTCCCGGCACTTGTCCAGTTCCTCGATCGCCGCGCCCAGCAAGGCACAGCCCGTCCGGTTCAGCGCAGCCGAAATGGCCCGCTCATACGATTCCGGATCGTGCTCACCAGCCGCATCCGGCAACTGCAGCGCCAGCAGTTCGGTACGAAGGGCCTCCAGCGATGCATCCACACCCGCGACCAGCTTTGGGCTTGAGACAGTGGACTCGGCGGAAGAAAAGGGCAATAGTGTCATGGTGAGTGCTCCCGGATATTGTTGTTGTCAGACCTATCCGTATACCACATGTTGGGTGGAGCACTCACGCCCCAAACATGCCTCCAAGCAGGAAAACCCTCCGATTCCAGACACACCGGCGAATCCGTGACACAAAACCGGTCGTCGAGAAACAGATCACTGACGCTAACGCCTTGCTAACGCTGGATTCCTAATACGCTCTGCGAAAGTTGCACCCGACGCGAACGGACGATTAGTGCCTCTAATGAATGAACTGCCTGAGATTCTGGGCAGCCCGTGGAAAAATCTCGTTGAGAATGCAAGTCTCGTGAACCTCGATTTCGAATCCCAGTTTACGTGGTTGCGAGAAGGCGCAATGCATCGTGATTGATTGAACGAAATTGAAGATATTATGTATGAATATTTCTCGAGTCTAGCGCTTCCGGATAATCCTACCATTTACGACTATCTGATACTCGGGCTGCGAGGAAAGGATGTCATCGCCACCTTCAACTGGGACGCTTTTCTCATTCTCGCTCATGCCAGAAATAGAACTATATCCAACTTGCCCGAAATAAGGTTCCTCCACGGTTGCGTTCAATATGCAAGTTGCCCCAACCACGATGTCCTTGGGCGACTAGGGGAACGATGCCCAATCTGCAAGGGGAGGCTGATTGAGAGTTCAATGTTGTTTCCTTACAGCGACAAAGACTATACCAAGGATAGAATTATTTCCCGGGATTGGGCATTTGTAACAAACCGCCTGAAGGAAGCATTCCACATGACGATATTTGGATATTCGGGACCGGCGACTGACTATAAGGCAAAGAAACTACTTTTGGATAGTTGGACGCGAACATCGACGCGCCAGTTTAGCCACGTCGAAATTATTGATATCGGTGATGCGGTTGATCTCAGAAGGAACTGGCGGGAATTCGTTCCCTTTTATCATGACATGGTTATCCCATGTTTCTGGGAATCCACGATCGCAAAGTGGCCACGTAGAACGGCAGAATACCGGCCTCTTCCGCGGCCTCCTCCACCGCCTCGGCATCCATCCAATTCATGCACACCAACCGCCTGGGATTGGAAATTCGGAGCCATGAAAGCCCAATGGGTTCTCGTTACCTTCAAGGACGGCACCTATCTCCGCGGCTACTGCGGGCCAAACTCCTTCATCTCCTCCGACCCCACAGAGCGGGACATGTACATTGAACGCGTCTACGATTTGGGCGATAATGGACTCTGGGTCGATCAAGATGAAAAAGGCGCCCTAATCGCTCCAGGCGAAATCAGCACCATCGAATTCTGGCCCTGCCATCCAGAGGAGAAATCCAATGTCCCGTAGTAACAATCGCCCCTCTCCGATCAAGCCTGCTCCGTCAGATGTCACGAAGGGCTACCAGCCTAGATCGACGGTTCAGGACGGCTATAAGCCTTCCAGTCAGGGCGCTCCTTCAAAGCCGCCTTCCAACCCGCCGAACCAAGGCACCTCCAGAAAGAAATGAAGGCATTCGCCGCGCTCACGTTCGTCATTCCCCTCTCGAGAAACCAACACATCGGAGAGGAATATGCAAGATAGATTCAAGCCTGTACGCCAGGCTTGGCCACCCCTGAAGGCGACGTCCGATTGCTTGAGCGCTTCCGCTTAATTCCTAACTGCCTGATCCGAACGTTCTATCTCAGCTATCACATCTTCTAGTAAATCATGTGGACCGACCCCGACAGCATATGGGCGAGTTCCATCGCCTTGATACCCTGTGTTTGGCCAATGGTCTGCGATAGTCGTGATTTCCTCACCATCCCGTAATTACTTCATTTCTCTTCTTCCTGCGGCAAGTTCACCACTGCGCTCAGGACAGACCTGCCGGTAAGTGGCATACCGTCCAGCCAAAAAGATCATCCCGGCTGGACAGCCTACCACCAGTCGAAGACGAAGGGCCGGATCAAACGGCATTGAGCCGCGCTGCCATCACAACCCCGGGATTTCCCCCGAAACGCCCTTTTGGGATTCCAAAACAGCCTGTAGCTCGCATGGCGGACCAACTTTCCGTGTCATATACGCGCCATGCGAGCTACGGGCTCTCTCCGAGGGCCTTCAGGCGCCGGATCCAGCCGAATTCCCCTTCCGTCTGCAGATTCCGGGATTTTGCATCCGTCCCCTCATCCTGGCCAGGCAATCCCACGCCTCGAGGCCTGCGGCGGAGGTCTGTAGGTTGGCATGGCCTAGGTGTAGCGGCTTGCAATCATCAAGCGTTCTGCTCGCAAACATCCGCGATTTCTGCTCAGATTATCTGCGAATGACGGGGCTGGAATGCTCACGCTCTTTGCGAACGTGCTCACATTAGTTGCGACGTGCTTGCAATCATCGGTGTTTGCTCACATTAGCTGCGAATGATGTTCCTCGGGTAGGAATACCGGTGTTGCGCAAGGCGGCGCCGAGTTCTGCGGTTGGTTCTGGGTCCAGCCTCTCGTTCAGGAAGCGCCGGACCTCCGTCGGATGCGCATCGAACCGTTCGGCCAGAGCCTTGGGCGTATAGCCGACCCGCGCGAGCCTGGCGTCGAGGCTGTCGAAGCCGGCCGAGAGGGTGTTCTCCACGATCTCGCGGGAGACCTTCTCGGCTCCGAGGTTGAATGCGTCGGTGAACACGCGGTTCAGGTGCTCCGCGATCTGAAATGGCGTGGACAGCCGCTCGACGAGAAAGTCCTGAGCCTGGGGCGTGATGACGCTGTCCGGGGCGATGCCGTCCTCGAGACATGTCTCGAGCGAACGGCCCAGCCGGTCGAGCCGCCAGATCACCAGCGTATCGTCGGCGCGAAGATGCGCGAGCGCGTCTCGCAGGCTAGGACGGTCGGCGGAACTGCTTTTTATATCTTCGAAAATTCGCTCGCACCCAGCCGCTTGAAGCGCATCACGCTGGAGATCGAGCCTTTGGTCGTCCGTGGGGCAATGTCTGGAAAAGGCTGGAAAACGGCGTCAACCATACCATGATTACTAGACAGAGTTCGCAGACGGGCAAAGTCATGACTTTGCGCGGATACGGGCGCGTTCGTGCACCTGTCCTGAAAACGAACGTTTGTCAGACTGTCTGCGGGTTCCCAATGCACTGCAGCGGACAACGTCATTCGCAGCCAATGTGAGCAAGAGACGATGATTGCAAGCATGTCGCAGATAATCCGAGCACGTTCGCAAAGAGCATGAGTATTACGGCGCCGCCATTCGCAGATAATCTGGGCAGAAATCGCGTATGTTTGCGAGTAGAACGCTTGATGATTGCAAGCCGCTACACCTAGGGGCACAACGATGGGGATAACGGCCGCCATCCATCGCCATGACAGAACGCCTAGCCTGAATTTCCACCTGCAGTGAGAGCGTGACTGGGAGGTGACCAAAGCCTCCGGCTTCGCCGGTACTATCCGGCACAGGCGGGCTCGTATTATCATACAGAACGATCGAAGTAGTAGTAATATTCATAAATTCTCGTGTGGTGCCGACTCCGCCTGCCGGCTGGGCAGCAACCGGGCAAGGACACCAGTCTTCGGCACCAGATGCAAGGGCAGGCTGCCCATTAGGCCTTTGCATCAACAGGGTTTTGCGCGAAACAGCGTTCCGGCCCCTCTCCCTTGTGGCCATCGCCGCATGCTGCGGTTGACGGCGGGTAGCATACATGATATATTGGTGTTGTGTGCAATATGCAGGAGTAAGGATTATGAGGCTCAGCGAGACCTTCCTCAAGCCGCAGGATCCATACCACCGACGCTACGAGGCGCTGTGCGCCCGATACGTCGGCGGCATGGACAGCAGGGCCGCGGCGGAGGCGTTCGGCTACAGCCTGGGCAGCTTCCGCAACCTCTGCTCCGCCTATGGCGCCAACCCGGGGTGGGAGTTCTTCCAGCGTCCGCGGAAGCCGCCGGAGGAGCCCTCCCCCGGCGCCGGGCAGGCGCGTGAGTGCCGCAACGCTCGCATCCTGGAGCTGCGCGGCATGCAGATGTCGATCCACCGCATCGCCGACGCTCTCGCCGCGGAGGGCTGTCCGGCAAGCCTCTCCACCATCGCCACGGTGATCCGCAAAGCCGGCCTGCCCAGGCTGCCACGGCGCTCCGCCGCCGTGCTCGCCGACATCACCGGGCCGCACGCCGCACCGGCACCATCCCGCTGCCGTCGTGGAACAGTACCTTCACCCGCCCCGGACGCCGCGAGCGGAACACCAGCACGACCCCCGAATCCGGTGGAACACCAAGATGCTCCCGCGCGTAGCTGCTTAGCGCCGCGATCCCGCGGCGGAAATCAACCGGATGCAACGCAAGGTAAACCGCAGAACCATCGCCAACCCCAAGCATGACAACCTCCCGGAATGCAAATGCCTTCCCAGAAGATGGTGCACTCCCCAACTCACCGAAAGCAGGGGGGGAAATAGTCGCTTACACTACTCCGCCAGCTTCCGCCTGGTGCGCCAGCACCTGTGGCTGCGCGCCACCGAGACCACCGTGCAGCTGTTCCACCACCACGAACTCGTCGCCACCCATCTGCGACAGTTCCGACCCGGCAGCCGCTGCACCAAAGACGAGCACCTGCCGCCAGAGGCGATCGCTTACAAGCTGCGCGACCCCCAGTGGTGCCTGCGCCAGAGCGAAGACATCGGGGCGGCCTGTCACGCCCTCATCGAGCGGCTGTTCGCTCACCGCGTCCTCGACAACCTGCGCGCCGCACAAAGCGTCATCGGGCTCTCACGGCGCTTCGGCACCGTGCGCCTCGAAACGGCCTGCCGACGCGCGCTCGCCTTCGACGACCCCAAGTACCGCACCGTCAAGACCATCCTGGAAAACGCCATCGACCTCGAACCATCCGACGAGCCCGCCTTCGACCGGCTCACCGACACCTACACTGGGCGCGGTCGCTTCAGCCGCGATACCACCAAGCTGCTCACCCACTAATCCGGAGTCACCATCATGTCGACCATCGCACCCAACCCCAGGGGTGAACGGACGGGAGGTTCGGAATGGGGGTCGGCAGAGGCCCGGGCGCCGGGGCGCGCGAACCATTCGGGTGGCGGCCGTGCATGAGGCGGCGCTCGGCATGGCGGAGGCGGGCGTGATGTCGAAGCGGGCCATGAAGGTCTTCGACGAGATGTGTCTGACGCCGATCGAGGACATGGCGCCGGAGCGGATCCGTGAGATCCGACTGCGGGAGCATGCGAGCCAGGTGGTGTTCGCCCGCTACCTGAACGTGACCACGGGTCTGGTGAGCCAGTGGGAGCGCGGCGAGAAGCGCTCGCGCGGCGCCTCACTGAAACGGCTGACATTGGTTGAGAAGAACGGTCTGACGTCGATCACGTGAATTTGCCGCCGGACCACGCTGTTGCGATCGTGTTGACAGGCAATTCGAGAGGGTCGGTATCCACAGTCGATCAGCCGCAGGATCTCCTGCCGGGCCCATAGCGGGAACAGCTCTCCGTAACCGGTGTTCACCTCGGAGAACCTCATCCCGAACCGACGTTGCAAAATGACACTTTCATACCTATATTTCTGACATAGTTGCGGGACAGGACCATGCCCAGCCTACCGAAACGCATCATGGAGCACGCCTCGCGCCTGCCCGAGGCGACGCCGATCTGTCCGGCCGCCCTCCTTCACCTGGGCAAGCGCGCGGCGGTCGACCAGGCGCTGGCGCGCCTCGCGCGTGCCGGGCGGCTGATGCGCATCTGCCAAGGCGTCTACATGCACCCCGTCGAGACCCGCTTCGGTCCGTGTCCGCCGCGCATCGGCAGGGCGCTCGACGCGCTCTCCGAGCTCTGGGGCGAGATCGTTGTCCCCTGCGGCGGCTCCGCGGCCAACCGGCTGGGGCTGACGGCCCAGAATCCCGTCCGCGCGGTCTATCTCACCTCGGGCCGCAGCCGGCGGCTGCAATTCGGGCGCGTCACGGTCGAACTGCGTCACGCCCCCCGCTGGCAATTGGCGGCGCCCCGCCGCAAGGCGGGCGAGGTCATTCGCGCCCTCGCCTGGCTCGGCCCGCATGAAGTCGAGGAAGGTCTCGAGGCGCTCCTGCCCGGCCTCTCCGGCGCCGAAGTCGACGAGCTCGCCGCCACGCGGGCGATCATGCCCATCTGGATGGCAGAACCGATCAGCGCGCACCTCTCCCATGGCTGAGACGCCGTACCGGTCGCTCTCCGCCGCCGACCGGCGCGACGCCCTGCGCGTTGCCGAAGCCAGCAGCCCGCACCGTGCGTTCCTGCTCGAGAAGGACATCTGGGTCGTCGCAACGCTCCACGCCCTGTTCGATGCGCCCTTCGGCAAGGACTTGGCTTTCAAGGGCGGAACCTCGCTGTCGAAGGCATACCGCGCGATCCGCCGCTTCTCCGAAGACGTCGACATCACCTATGACATCCGGGCCTTCGCCCCAGACCTGGTCGCCGATGCCGGCGCCGAAGCGCTGCCGCCCACCCGCAGCCAGGAGCGCCGCTGGACCAAGGCGATCCGGGCCCGTCTCGACGCCTGGGTCTTCAACGAGGCCGCGCCGTCGATCGAAGCGCAACTTCGGCGCGCCGGATTCGAGCCGCAGGTAAGGGCCGAGGCGGAGTGCCTGCACATCGTCTACGAACCGTTGTTCGACGACTACGCCTTCGTGCGCCCGGAAGTCACGGTGGAGTTCGGCGCGCGCTCGACGGGCGAGCCCCGAATCGTCCGGCCCGTCGAATGCGACGCGGCTCCGTTCCTGCCCGATCTTCTGTTTCCGCGGGCTCGACCGTCCGTCATGCTGGCGGAGCGGACCTTCTGGGAGAAGGCCACCGCCGTCCACGTCTTCTGCCGGCAGGAGAGGAAGCGCGGCGAGCGCCTGTCCCGCCACTGGCACGACCTCGCGAGGCTGGACGTTGCCGGCATTGCGGCCCGGGCTCTCGCCGACCGCGCGATCGCCCGTTCGGTCGCGCGCCACAAGGCGATCTTCTTCCGGGAGAAGGACGCCGCCGGCAACGAAATCGACTACCACGGCGCGGTCGGCGGCGGACTGCAGCTGATCCCGTCAAGCCCGGCCCTCGACGTCCTGGCCGACGACTACCGCAGAATGCTGGCCGACGGTATGCTGTTCGATGTCGACGAGCCCTTCGGGCGCCTGATGGAGCGCTGCGCCGGCATCGAAGCCAGGGCAAACGCGCGGGAAGACCAAGGCGATTGAGTGCGATGTTGGAGATCAGTCCGCGCCGTTGCCGGAAACAAAAGATTCCGATCCGGTGGATTTGATGTGAGTGTGCGGGTATGGGCAACATGGTGAGGATTCAGCCGGTTCCCGGGGAGCGGCTGAGGGCCTTGATTTCCAACGGCAATACGTCGCAGAAACATGCCCGGCGGGCGCAGATATTGGCCTTGGCCGGCGACGGCGTCAACACGGATGAAATTCGGCGTTGCTTCGGGGTGAGCAAGCCGACCATTCGACGTTGGCGCGCGCTACGTTGAGGCCGGCGTCGACGGGTTGTGCCGCGACAAAACACGCCCCCGGGCAAGCCCCCGCTGAGGCGGATGTGGTCATACAAGCGGCTGTAGGAGGTTGAACAATTTCTGAGATAGATATTCAGCCAGAAGATCAGGCAGTCTTCGATCGCCTGAAGTCCACTGGTCATATCACTCCCGGGTTGCGCCGTGTGATGACTCAACAGTGGAATCGGTGCGTTTCCTGCAACCATAAGATCCCCAAGGGACGTCCTGCTTTTGCGGGATATGAGGCCGGTGGCAGATCATTATTGGTCGGTGCCTGCTGCGCCCATCAACTCGAGGAACTTGCAACTCCGGTATATTGGAGCGGTACATTAGACTTATCAGTCGAGGACGATCAGTCGGTTTGGCGTTATATGGAATTCGCCAAATTTGTCGCAATGTTACAGCAGGGAGGGCTCTATTTCCCGAGCGTCCATGAACTCGAAGATCAATTCGAGGGTGCGATTGGGCTAGCACGCCGAGAGCCAGACTGGGATGAATTTTATCTCGGCTATTTCCGTAAAATAGTAGTGACGCCACCTCCAGGGTTCTCGCAGCCGGACTGGTCAGAAGAGAGGATCGAGAGCGAGGCCAATGAGCTGCTTGAGCAACTTAAAGCTGGTTCATCGCGTGCACGGAGTTTGCTAGCCTGAATTTCCACCTGCAGTGAGAGCGTGACTGGGAGGTGACCAAAGCCTCCGGCTTCGCCGGTACTTTCCGGCACAGGCGGGCTCGTATTATCATACAGAACGATCGAAGTAGTAGTAATATTCATATATTCTCGTGTGGTGCCGACTCCGCCTGCCGGCTGGGCGGCAACCGGGCAAGGACACCAGTCTTCGGCACCAGATGCAAGGGCAGGCTGCCCATTAGGCCTTTGCATCAACAGGGTTTTGCGCGAAACAGCGTCCCGGCCCCTCTCCCTTGTGGCCATCGCCGCATGCTGCGGTTGACGGCGGGTAGCATAGATGATATATTGGTGTTGTATGCAATATGCAGGAGTAAGGATTATGGGGCTCAGCGAGACCTTTCTCAAGCCGCAGGATCCCTACCACCGACGCTACGAGGCGCTGCGCGCCCGATACGTCGGCGGCATGGACAGCAGGGCCGCGGCGGAGGCGTTCGGCTACAGCCTGGGCAGCTTCCGCAACCTCTGCTCCGCCTATGGCGCCAACCCGGGGTGGGAGTTCTTCCAGCGTCCGCGGAAGCCGCCGGAGGAGCCCTCCCCCGGCGCCGGGCAGGCGCGTGAGTGCCGCAACGCTCGCATCCTGGAGCTGCGCGGCATGCAGATGTCGATCCACCGCATCGCCGACGCTCTCGCCGCGGAGGGCTGTCCGGCAAGCCTCTCCACAATCGCCACGGTGATCCGCGAAGCCGGCCTGCCCAGGCTGCCACGGCGCTCCGCCGCCGTGCTCGCCGACATCACCGGGCCGCACGCCGCACCGGTCGCCGATCGCCGCGCGTTCCGCCTCGAGGAGGGCACCTTCCGCACCCGCTTCGGTGGGCTGTTCGTCTTCGCCCCCATGCTCGCCGAACTCGACCTCGAGGGCCTCCTCGCCGGGATGCCGGGTGGCGACATGATCCCTGCCGGATGCGCCTGGCGGGCCCTGCTCGCCCTCAAGCTCTGGGGCATCGGGCGCCCCTCACAGGCCATGGCCGAGGTCTTCGATCCCGGCCTCGCCCTCTTCGCGGGGCTCAACGCCATGCCCAAACGCTCTACCCTCACCGAGTACACGACCCGCGTCGACCCCCGCCGGATCTCTGCGCTTATGCACGATTGGAACCGCGCCATCCGCGCCAACGGCCTCGTCGCCGGCGCCTCCTTCGACCTCGACTTCCACACGATCCCCTATCACGGCGACCAGGCGCTGATCGAGAAGCACTATGTCTCCAAACGCTCCCGCCGCCAGAACGGTATCCTCGCGTTCCTTGCCCGCGACGCGGAAGCCCGCGTGTTCTGCTACGCCGACGCGACCATCCGCAAGAGCGCCCAGAACGACGCCATTCTCCGCTTCGTCGACGACTATCGCGAGGAGGCCGGCGTCTTGCCCGCCGAGCTGGTCTTCGACAGCCGCCTCACCACTCGCGCCAACCTTGCCCGCCTCGACCAAATGAAGATCCGCTTCCTCACCTTGCGAAGGCGGTCAGGCAAGATGATGCAAGAACTCCGCGCACGGCCCGACAGCGACTGGAGGCGCATTCGGCTCGCAAACATCGGCCGGCGCTATCGCCAGCCGCGCATCATCGACAGCCGCATCAATCTCCCCGGCTATCCTGGCGAGATCCGCCAGATCGCCGTCGCCGACCTCGGCCATGACGATCCCGTCCTGCTCATCACCAACCAGATGCAGGCAAGGCCTTCTGAACTCATCGACCGATATGCCCGCCGAATGGTCATCGAGAACCAGATCGCAGAGACCATCGACTTCTTCCACATGGACGCCTTGTCCGCCGCCGTCCCCATGCGCATCAATACTGATCTCCAGCTCACCCTCATGGCCAGTGGCCTTTACCGCATCCTCGCAAACCGGATCGGAAACGGGCAGCAGGCCGCTCGCGCCAGAACACTGTTCCGGAACTTCATTGACGCAACCGCAAATGTCACCGTCTCAAAGCATGACATCCGCGTTCGATACGGGCGAAGGGCTTACAACCCCATGCTCGTCAACGCAGGCTTCGCAGACACCGCGACACGGATAACATGGCTCGAAGGCCGAACCCTCAGCCTCCACTTCGGCAGCTGATATCCGCAAATGTCACTCCACTCTGGCGCGTGGGAATCGAGGCTAGGAAACCGGCGCGCTTTCCCCTGTCAACCGCGGGGGGGAGGGGGGATCGATGCGCACGTACCAAACGGCTGTTGGGGCCGCCTTTTTTGCTTTGTCGGCGGCTGCGGCTACAGCCCAGGGCCATTTGCCGGAATTCTGTGCCGACAGGCCGGACCCGCCGCCAGCGCAATACCTGTGCCCTTCGCCATACGTTGAGATGGCTTCGGACGGAACCAATGACTTGTATGACCAAGTATGGGGATGCCCTGCCAATCGGTTCGTGTTGGCAAGGCTGGGCGATTTCTGCCTGAAAGGCCTTGATACCAATTTTCCCGGCTGGTTCTTTCCCGACACCCAGGGTGCCGCGGGAATCGACTATCGCGAGGAGATCCTTGCCAGTGTTATTCAGCCGTGTTTCGAAACAGCCGTTGTAACGCAGGGACTTGCTACCCGCGAAGATGGCGAGACTACCGCGCTGATATTGATGAGCATGCAGATCGAGGACGTAGAGACCATGGTTTCCGCCCTCATTCCCGTGGCCCAGGGTACGCCGGATCCGCAGGCGCGCCAGCGCATGTACGGGCGGGCGAAGGAGACATGCGTGGACGCGATGACAGCGGGCACGGGTGGGCGAAGCGCAGCGGGAACTCCAGCGCAAGCGTTTGTGGTCGAACCGGACGCCATTCTAGGGACAGAAGTTGAGGAGCTGCCAAACCAGCAAGAGGTTTTCGCGGAGTTAGTCCGCATGATTCGCGCAAAGGGCTGGACGTGCGACTCGATCTCGGCCGCCCGGAAACTGTCTTTCTCGCGCGGATTTGAAGTGAACTGCAATTGGTTCGCTTATACCTATGTGATTGAAGACAAAGGCGGTCAGTGGGTTGTAACGCTGGAGTAGATGCCGTGACTTGCCGAATTCTGCCGGCCGTAATCGCTGTTCTGGCCTTCTGGCCAGCCGCGGCGTTTCCGGGCGACCATCGGTATCGGTAGGAATCCGTCGATTCCCTCGTGTCGGGCGAGATCTACATTCTCCCAGCGGGAAAGACGAGATTACAGATCACGCGCGACGTGCCTATCCACGGAGAGTGGCCTTTCCGGGCAATACGCCAATCGTCGTTGGAGGTGGATTGGACGCTGTTTGCGGAGGATCAAGAGAATTCTGGCATGGATCGCGCGGCGTCGGTGGATTTCGACCGTCGCTGCAACTCGCGCCAACCCCGCCCGCGATGCTTGCCGAAGCAATCGTCTGTTTTGCGCGAAAGACAGGCGTAGTCAGGTGATCGGTTCCAGATTGATTTCGGCGAGGCTGTGGTGGCGCTGGATGAGGTCGTCGACCGAAAACGCGGTTCTGTCGGGATAGGTGTAGCGCATGATGCCGCGTTCGGGCGAGGTGTGTCAGCCTGTGCGGCTGGTGAGCTTGTGGAGGCGTGGAGGTGTTGGGGGAAAGGTGATAGGGAGAAGGTACGGGTTGATTTTGGGAACGGCAGGGCAGCAGGCCTGGTTGTGGAATGTCCGGGATATTCTCTTGGAGGTGAAGGGCCAAGGCGGAAAAATGGTTGCCGTCGGAAAGCGGGCGCCTGTTCCATTGATGAAGATCGGTGGCAGGCAGGTCAGTATCTGATGCGCAACGCGGTTGGCGCGATCGGGTGAATGGGCGCGGAAATCCGGTGAAATGGCCGAAGCGTTCGCGGTGGATTGCCGAAGAGGCCGAAACTCGCCCCGTACAGGCCGCGAGGGGCTGGACGCACCGAACCCCCCTCGGAAGGCCCGGAAAACTGCTGTATGGGGCTTCTGGAAAGGAGAATTTCGGGGACAGCGGGTTTTCGACTCAAGTTTCGGCAAACCGCCGTTCGCCGGCACGATGTGGACGAAATGTGCCTCTTTAAGGCTCGGCGGGTACAGTAGGGACGATCAGCTCTTTGGTGCCGAGCGGTTTTGAGGGGCCGTTTGCGGTCCCCCCGGGGCGCCAGTGTGAATTTAGAGCCGTGATCCTCCGGAATTCCCCCCAAAACGCCTTTTTGGGGGTTCCGGGAGGGCGCTTAGGGCCGGCGCAAGAATAAATTCCTCCAATATGTAGAAACCGTGCCCTTTCCGCTGATGTCGAGAAGACGTCATTGAGGTGCGGATTGAGTTTTGACATCTCGCAATATATGGTATTTCTTGCGTACCAGACCCTTGATGAGCGTGGGCAGTTACGGCATTATGATGAATATTCTGTTGTCAAAGGTGCCGTTATGAGGCCTCAAACCTACTCTGCCGAGACGATCGCCAATCTCATCCGCCGTCACACCGTCGTTACCCTGGAGCAAATGCAGCGGGCGCTCGACGATGGCGCCCGGCGCACTGTGTTCCGCAAACTGGAGCAGCTTGACTACCGGTCCAGCTATTCCCATTGCGGCCGGTACTACACCCTGACTGAGCTCGCCCGGTTCGACGTGCACGGGCTGTGGGAGGTCGACGGCGTCAGGTTCTCGGTGCATGGCAGCCTTGCCGCAACCGCCGAGGCGCTGGTGCCGGCGTCCTGTCACTACCACACAGTTGACGCAGAGATCATTGTTCAGTTTCGCGGAGCATTCCGGCCCTTCTCATCCGTTGGAGTGCGGCAGTGTCTTGCATGAGGTATGTCATTCCTGTCCAGAGTTTTGCGGTACCGGGCATTGGCTGTCGTTTGGATGGGATGAAGCCGACATATCGACCGAGATCGATGGCGAAGGTTCGGAGGTCGGGGATATAGTCGGGCGGGGCCCGGCAGCGGATCACGCGGTAGTCGTACAGGCCCAGATAGAGCATGAAGATTTCGTCTCGGGACATGATCTCGTCGGCGGGCCTGTCGGGAGTTTCCCTGGCGGCGCGATCCAGATCGAACACGCGCCACGCGGTGATGGCGTCGAACGCGAGGCACTTGCGCAAGTCCTCGGCATCGTCGAGGCGGCGGTCCTCGATGCGGGTTCCGGTCTTGAGGACGCGGAAGAACTCTTCGATGGACCAGCGCGTTTCGTACCACTGGCGGATGCGGTCGGCCCATTCGGGCGTGGCCTCGCCTTCGGAGCAAAGCAGCAGCCAGCGGAGTGGCTGGCGAGCGCCGGACGGCGGGTTGCGCTCGGCAACGAGCACGGCGGTCATGGGCAGCGTGTGCGGCGACTTGCCTTCGGGCGCGATGAGTTCGACGCGAGCGATGCGCAACGCCAGCACGGCCTTGCGCTTCTTGCGTGCCGCCCTGCCGCCCCGCGCGGAAATCTCGATGCTGCGCGATGCGCAGGGCGGGAGAGTGTCCATGTGCTTGCCGAGGTCCAGCTTTTTGCCGTCCACCAGCACCTTGCGCTGTTTCGAGCGGCAGGCGCGCACCAGCAGGCCGGCGGCGGCGGGATCCTCGGCCTGGCGGGCGTACAGACCCCAGATGTCTCCCTCGCGGTCGGCGACGGAAATGACGCGGGTGTTCGAGCAGGCGTGTCCAACCGCCGCCGCCTGTTCCAGCGAGCGCAGCCAGCGGGCGCTCTCGGGCTCCTGCGCCACGCCCGGTTCCCGGGCGGCCTTGGCTTCGACGCTTTCGCGGAAGTCGCCCTCAAGCGCGCAAACGCCAAGCGGGCGCCCGCCCTGTGCCACCGCCAGCGTCGCATGCACGGGAACCCCCACGGTGCCCTTGCCGCCGCCGCCCAGCGCCGCCAGCCCGCTGGTCGCGTCGCGAAGGTTGTCATAGTTCAGCATGGTGGTGTCCTGCACCATCAGCACCACACCCGCATGCTGGCAGCGCTCCACCGTTGTCTCGCGATGCCCCTCGAGGATGTCGTCCACAGCAACCCTTTCGTTCGAAAGCAGGCGGTACGCAGCCTCCTGCGATGCACGGTCCGGAAAGATCTCCGGAAGCGGCGTTCCCGGGCGCTTCTCCCAACACCGCCCCATCTCCTCGATCCGGCGCCGCACCCGCCCGTCGGGATGGGTGCCCCGGCCGAACTCGCGCTCCGCCCAGTCGGCATCGGCGCCAAGATGCAGCGACCCCATCCGCCCCGCAACCCGCTCCGGCTCCTCACACAATGCTTCCCGCCAGCCCGCCTGCAGGGACTTCATCCACACCCGGCGCACCGGCCCCGCTCCGCGCCGGCCCGGCGGGCAGCCCGATGTCGCGCCAGCATCCTCCCAGCCCGCCGCACGGTACGAGGTCCCGGCATGCTCGGGGCCGACATAGCTGTACGCCAGCACCGGCCGATCACCATGCCGCGCTTCCCAGTCGTCCGCAACCCGACCTGTCGCCTGCGCCAGCACATGCGAGGCAAGGTCCGGAACCCGCACCGAAGGCAGGAGCAGGAAGCGGTGGTTGTTCACCATCCGCCCCAACCCCGCGCAACGGGCTCGCCCGCTCCAGCCGATATACCGGTCCCGCGCCTTCTGGTGCCAGCTCGCCGCGCAGAAGCCGATCCCACCCAAACACCCGAACCGAGACGATTTCACCAGATAGTTCAACGTCTTGCCGGGATGCCGCGGAGCCCCCTCCGGATGGTGCGACGCCATCATCGAACGGAACCGCCGCGAACCCTCGCGACCCTCGGCCGGTTCCAGCGAAACCGTTCCCAGAGCCGACAGCGTCGTCTCCACATGCAGGTCTGGATGCGACGGCAATGCATCCCCCGCCGGCGGCGGCGCCGCCGCCGCCGGGAGCTTCAACCCCAGTTGCGACGCCAGCCTCGGCAGGATCTTCCGCGCCGACGAAACGCACGGCTCGCCCCGCGCGTTGCGCCAGTTCGCGCGAGCGCACAACTCGCTCGCAAGCGCGCTACGGCTCGCGCCTCCCTCCCGGACCGCGTACTCAAACCACGAAAGAGTTTCCGCGCAAAACTGTCGCAAGCCAATCTGCATGCATCATGTGTGCCACACAACACAGCCCGTGTCAACAGTGTGATAGTGACAGGCCGGCGTCGCCGGGTGGCCTGTTCGCCGCCGAGTTCGATGCGCGCACGGGGGTCGCCACCAGCAACGTGCTGGGCCGATTGGCCGGCGGTGAGCGGCTCGCCCGGGAACGGCTCGACGGGCGCTACCTGTACTGTGCCGGAGACAAGGATACGAGGGGCCGGCAGCTTCGCGCACGCACCGCCGCGACGATCGCGCCACCACCGCTCGCAGCGCGGCCTGGCAGCCGCTTGGGGGCGGCGGCGGCGCTGTTTTTCGGTCTTCTCAACGAGCGCCAGCGGCGCCTCTACGCGGGGCTCGAATCGGCGCGAATGGGGCGCGGCGGCGATCGTCGCGTGGCACGTGCCCTGGGGCTCGACCCGGCGACCGTGTCGCGCGGCCGTCACGAGCTTCTGGCCGGCGAGACCGGCAGCGGCCGTGTCCGCAAGCCGGGCGGTGGTCGAAAGCGGCTCGAAAGAAAGCGCCGGTCATCTTCAACCGAATCCGCGATCTGATGGGCGGCGACACTGCCGGCGACCCGGGCCTGTCACTATCACACTGTTGACACGGGCTGTGTTGTGTGGCACACATGATGCATGCAGATTGGCTTGCGACAGTTTTGCGCGGAAACTCTTTCGTGGTTTGAGTGCGCGGTCCTTGAGGGAGGCGCGAGCCGGAGCGCGCTTGCGAGCGAGTTGTGCGCTCGCGCGAACTGGCGCAACGCGCGGGGCGAGCCGTGCGTTTCGTCGGCGCGGAAGATCCTGCCGAGGCTGGCGTCGCAACTGGGGTTGAAGCTTCCGGCGGCGGCAGCGCCGCCGCCAGCGGGGGATGCATTGCCGTCGCATCCAGACCTGCATGTGGAGACGACGCTATCGGCTCTGGGAACGGTGTCGCTGGAACCGGCCGAGGGTCGCGAGGGTTCGCGGCGCTTCCGTTCGATGATGGCGTCGCACCATCCGGAGGGGGTTCCGCGGCATCCCGGCAAAGCGTTGAATTATCTGGTGATATCGTCTCGGTTCGGGTGTTTGGGTGGGATCGGCTTCTGCGCGGCGAGCTGGCACCAGAAGGCGCGGGACCGGTATATCGGCTGGAGTGCGCGAGCCCGTTGCGCGGGGTTGGGGCGGATGGTGAACAACCACCGCTTCCTGCTTCTGCCTTCGGTGCGGGTTGCGGACCTTGCCTCGCATGTGCTGGCGCAGGCGACAGGTCGGGTTGCGGACGACTGGGAGGCACGGCATGGTGATCGGCCGGTGCTGGCGTACAGCTATGTCGGCCCCGAGCATGCCGGGACCTCGTACCGAGCGGCGGGCTGGGAGGATGCTGGCGCGACATCGGGACGCCCGCCGGGCCGGCGCGGGGCGGGGCCGGTGCGCCGGGTGTGGATGAAGTCGCTGCAGGCGGGCTGGCGGGAAGCACTGTGTGAGGAGCCGGAGCGGGTTGCGGGGCGGATGGGATCGCTGCATCTTGGCGCCGACGCCGATTGGGCGGAGCGCGAGTTCGGCCGGGGCACCCATCCCGACGGGCGGGTGCGGCGCCGGATCGAGGAGATGGGGCGGTGTTGGGAGAAGCGTCCGGGAACGCCGCTTCCGGAGATCTTTCCGGACCGTGCATCGCAGGAGGCTGCGTACCGCCTGCTTTCGAACGAAAGGGTGGCTGTGGACGACATCCTCGAGGGGCATCGCGAGACAACGGTGGAGCGCTGCCGGCATGCGGGTGTGGTGCTGATGGTGCAGGACACCACCATGGTGAACTACGACAACCTTCGCGACGCGACCAGCGGGCTGGCGGCGCTGGGCGGCGGCGGCAAGGGCACCGTGGGGGTTCCCGTGCATACGACGCTGGCGGTGGCACAGGGCGGGCGCCCGCTTGGCGTTTGCGCGCTTGAGGGCGACTTCCGCGAAAGCGTCGAAGCCAAGGCCGCCCGGGAACCGGGCGTGGCGCAGGAGCCCGAGAGCGCCCGCTGGCTGCGCTCGCTGGAGCAGGCGGCGGCGGTGGGACACGCCTGCTCGAACACCCGCGTCATTTCCGTCGCCGACCGCGAGGGAGACATCTGGGGTCTGTACGCCCGCCAGGCCGAGGATCCCGCCGCCGCCGGCCTGCTGGTGCGCGCCTGCCGCTCGAAACAGCGCAAGGTGCTGGTGGACGGCAAAAAGGTGGACCTCGGCAAGCACATGGACACTCTCCCGCCCTGCGCATCGCGCAGCATCGAGATTTCCGCGCGGGGCGGCAGGGCGGCACGCAAGAAGCGCAAGGCCGTGCTGGCGTTGCGCATCGCTCGCGTCGAACTCATCGCGCCCGAAGGCAAGTCGCCGCACACGCTGCCCATGACCGCCGTGCTCGTTGCCGAGCGCAACCCGCCGTCCGGCGCTCGCCAGCCACTCCGCTGGCTGCTGCTTTGCTCCGAAGGCGAGGCCACGCCCGAATGGGCCGACCGCATCCGCCAGTGGTACGAAACGCGCTGGTCCATCGAAGAGTTCTTCCGCGTCCTCAAGACCGGAACCCGCATCGAGGACCGCCGCCTCGACGATGCCGAGGACTTGCGCAAGTGCCTCGCGTTCGACGCCATCACCGCGTGGCGCGTGTTCGATCTGGATCGCGCCGCCAGGGAAACCCCTGACAGGCCCGCCGACGAGATCATGTCCCGAGACGAAATCTTCATGCTCTATCTGGGCCTGTACGACTACCGCGTGATCCGCTGCCGGGCTCCGCCCGACTATATCCCCGACCTCCGAACCTTCGCCATCGATCTCGGTCGATATGTCGGCTTCATCCCATCCAAACGACAGCCAATGCCCGGTACCGCAAAACTCTGGACAGGAATGACATACCTCATGCAAGACACTGCCGCACTCCAACGGATGAGAAGGGCCGGAATGCTCCGCGAAACTCGCCAATGATCTCTGCGTCAACTGTGCGGTAGTGACAGGACCCGGGCGGCGCTCTCAAATGGACTCGCCGCACCACCGCAAAGCTCGCCCGGCAGCTACGCGAGTCCGGCATCCGCGTTGGCACCCGCACCGTCGCCAGGCTGCTTCGCTCCATGGGCTATTCCTTGCGCGACAACCACAAGAAACTGGCCGCCGCCAACCACCCGCAAAGGGACGCCCAGTTCGCACACATCACCGTCCTGCGCCGACGGGGCGCCAGCGAAAACATCCCCATCATCAGCATCGATACCAAGAAGAAGGAGCTGATCGGCAGATTCAAAAGACGCCGGCGCCAAAATGGGACCGCTATCCCGAGCAAGTCCACGACCACGACTTCCGTTCCCTCGCTAGCGGCGTGGCCGTCCCCTATGGCATCTACGACCTGCGCGCCAATACCGGCACCGTCTTCGTCGGAACCTCCAGCGACACCCCCGTCTTCGCCGCCGATTGCGTCGCCGCATGGTGGCGCGACCACGGAAAGCTCGCCTATCCCGACGCCGGCCGCATGATCATCTTCGCCGACAGCGGTGGCAGCAACGGATGCCGGCCGCGGGCGTGAAAGGCCGCTCTCCAGCACAAGCTCTGCGATCAGCAACGCATCGAAGCCACCGTCGCCCACTACCCCGCAGGTACCTCAAAATGGAACCCCATCGAACACCGCCTGTTCAGCGAGATCAGCAAAAACTGGGCCGGCGTGCCGCTCATCGACCTGGAAACCAGACTCACGTATATCCGTTCAACCACTACCCGCACCGGACTGCGCGTATCGGCCTATCTCAACGACACGCAGTACCAGAAGGGCATCAAAATCCCCGACCAGGAAATGCAACGCCTCAACACATCCTCCGATGACCAGATCCCGAGGTGGAACTACACCACAAAGCCAAGGTGAAAACGGAAGTTATTCTTGCGCCGACCCTTGGGTTCGCGAATGCGGAACCGGAACCGACAGGGTCGGACCGCCGAGTTGAATGTCGGCACTACCAGCCGCTCTGCAGCGAGCGGCTGAATGCGGCGATACACATCCGTCTACGTGAACCAGGTCGGAAACCGGAGACAGGATCATCCGTCAGCGCTACCTTGAGAGCGGTTGTCGTGCTGCCTTCCGTGCGGTTGCGGATTTTCCCCGGAAGCCCCCTCGGCGTCCGGTACCGAATGTGGCGGCAGTCTTGTCATTCACGCAGGAGGCTCACGGAACAGCCTTCCCGGGGCGAGCGGGACTTCGGCGGGCAATGGATGTTCAACCGTTGCTGAGCTGAGTTGTGTACTCGGAACGTGGCGCAGGGAGGCTCGGCGTGGTCCTGGATACCTTTTCCCTTGAGGGCCGCCTGGCGCTGGTGACCGGCGCGAGCCGCGGCATCGGCCGGGCCATCGCGGAAGGATTGGCAGAGGCGGGTGCGGACCTCGTGCTGGCCGCCCGGAGCGCCGATGCGCTGGAGAGGGTTGCAGCCGGCATTCACGTCATCGGCCGCCGCGCGGAAACGATCGTCGTGGATGTGTCGGACCCGGTCTCCATTGCCGCAATGGGGGCCGAACTCTCTGCACGCGGGATGCTGCCGACCATCCTGATCAACAATGCAGGTATCGAGGAGGTCCGCCCGTCGACGGATGTCGACGAGGCGCTTTGGGACCGGATCCTGGACACCAATCTCAAGGGCGCGTTCTTCACCGCCGCACAGGTTGCCCGCCGTCTGCGGTCGGCCGGCGAGAAGGGCTGCATTCTGAATGTCTGTTCGTTGACGTCGGTCGTCGGCGTTCCCACGGCGGTCCCGTACACGAGTTCGAAGAGCGGACTCCTGGGCATGACCCGGGCGCTGAGCGCCGAGTGGGCGGAGTTCGGGGTGCGGGTCAACGCGATCGGACCCGGCTATTTTCGGACCGAACTGACGGAATTGTTCTACCGCGATCCGGGTTGGTGCGAAGCAATGCTCGCAAAAATACCGCAAAGACGCTTCGGCAACCTTGAGGATCTGGTCGGGGCCTCGGTCTTCCTGTGCAGCAATGCTGCGGCCTACGTAACCGGACAGATGCTGATGGTCGACGGTGGCTACAGCGCCTCTATCTGAGGGGCAGAACCCACAGGGATGACCCGGGAGCGCCGACAGGCGCCGAGGCGCCGCCCCGTCCTCCGATGCCGAGCAAATTTCTCGGGAATCGGTCGCCGTTCTGGGCGTGGGTAGCTAGGATAGGGGCCTCGCGAAGCGCCCGAACGGCAGGAGACGTGGAATGCGGGACGGCAATGCCATGGTCGAGGTTCGGGAACTCTCCCGGCGCTTTGATGATGTACTGGCTGTCGACCGTGTCTCCATGCAGGTGCGCCGCGGCGATTTTCTGACCATCCTCGGGCCGAGCGGCTGCGGCAAGACGACTTTGCTCCGGATGATCGCAGGGTTTCTGGATCCCTCGGAAGGCCAGGTCCTGATCGACGGACAGCCGATGAACAAGGTGCCGGCGTATCGCCGCTCCATCGGGATGGTGTTCCAGCGCCTCGCCCTGTTTCCCCACATGACCGCAGCCGAGAACGTGGCCTATCCGCTCCGGATGCGAGGCTTCGATCGCAGCGGGGTTCCCGAACGCGTAGAGCGTTACCTCCGGCTGACCCGGCTGGATGGAATGGGTGGCCGGCGCCCGCACGAACTGTCGGGCGGCCAGCAGCAGCGGGTTGCGATCGCCAGGGCGCTTTCCTTCGGCCCGGACTTGCTGCTTCTGGACGAGCCGCTCTCTGCGCTGGACCGCAAGTTGCGCGAAGAGATGCAGCTGGAGTTCCGCCGAATCCAGCAGGAGCTGGGCGTTACCACAATCAATGTGACCCACGACCAGCGGGAAGCCCTGGTGATGTCGGATCAGATCGTGGTCATGGAGGGGGGCCGGATACAGCAGGACGATGATCCCGAACAGGTCTATTACGTTCCGGCGAACCGGTTTGTCGCCGGCTTCCTCGGCATGACATCGATTCTCTCCGGCGTGGTCTCTACCGTGGACGAGGAAGGTCCGGTAGTCCGCTCGGGCGCTGCGGAGTTTCGTGGCCGGGCCGGGTTCGATTTCCGCCCGGGAGCGGCTGTCGAGTGCGCGATCCGGGCGGAACAGGTCCGGATCCTGAAGGATGGCGATCCTCTCTGCGATACGACGCTTGACGCCGTGGTCCGGCAGCGCGTATTCGAGGGGGATCGCAATCTCTACGAGTTGCAGGCTCCTGCGCTCGGTGATGCGCGGCTCTATGCGTTCGACCAGGATGTCAACCGGCATCGGCGCCACGAGCCGCATGAGGAAGTACGGATTGGCTGGAATGCCAGAGACCTTCTATTGTTCCCGGCCAGCCAGGCCGGGGAAAATCCGGGATCCGTAAATCAGCAAAGGGAGAATTGACATGGCATACAAGGTGTTGGCGGACGGCATAAGCCGGCGCCGGTTTGTGCAGGGTTCGGCCATCGGCGCCGGCGTCCTCATGGCGCCCAATCTTGTCCTCGGCCAGGACAAGCCGAACGAAATCATCGTTCGGGCCTGGGGCGGCGCCTGGGGCGAATCGCTTCAATCCGGCGTTGCCGACGGCTTTACGGAGGAAACCGGCATCAATGTCCGGCTCGACTTCACCGAGGACAACGAGATCAAGCCGAAGATCTGGGCGGCTGTGGACCAGGGTCGCGTTCCGCCGATCCACGTCAACTGGGACACCACTACCAACGCAACGATTTCTGCACGGCGCGGCGTCACGGTGGACCTGAGCGACCTGCCCAATCTCGAGGGGCTGCTGGCGGCAGCGAAGCCCAAGGGGCTTGACGGCTATCCGCTCGTGAACACCTACTCCTATGTCTATGTGTGCGCTTACCGGCCGGAGGCATTTCCGGACGGGCCGCCGGACAGCTGGCGGGTCATGCTGGACCCGAAATTCAAGGGACGGTGCGCACTCTATGACGACGGAATCGGCTTCAACCCGATTGCGGTGATCGCAGGCGGCGGCACGATCGACGACATTCCCGACAACATGGAGCCTGGCTACGCGTTCTATCGGGAACTGAAGGAGAACGAGCCTCTTCTCGGCGAAGATCCCGATTTCACGGCCTGGTTCCAGAACGGAGAGATCGACATTGCCTGCACGATCTCCGTCAATGCCCGGGCCGCCCGCCAGAGCGGGATCGCGGTGGAGTGGACGGTCCCGAAGGAAGGCTGCAAGGTCGACACGGACGGCCTTTGGATCCCGAAGGGGCTGCCGGAGAACGAGGAGTACTGGGCCAAGCAGTTCGTGAACCACTCCTTGTCGCAGGACGCCCAGGCAAAATGGTGCTCGGCGCTCGGCCTGCCGCCGGTGTATCCGGGCCTCGAGCCGCCGGCAGATCTCGTCGGCGACCCGGCATATCCCACGACTCCCGAGGATTTCGCGAAGCTCGTTTCGGTTCCCTCGCCGGTTCTCGTGGACAACCAGCCGATCTGGTTCGCGAAGTTCAGCGAGATTTTCCAGAGCTGACGAACGGAAATGCGCATCGCGGCGCTTCGGCCGCGGTGCGCCCTCCCTCTCGCACGCCCTCTGATTCCCGCATGGCCGGGGGCTCGATCGCGCCTGCCGCGGAGGCTCGCCTGTCGGCGCAATTCCGCAAGGCGGCCGGCTGGCTGTTTCTCTCGCCGGCGCTCCTGCTGGTGGGAATCCTGGCCATCGGACTCGGCTACATGGTCGAGTACAGCTTCCATGAACTCGACATTGCGACCTACCGGTTGCGGGAGGAATACAGCCTCGGCAACTACGCGGATATCGCTTCGCGGCCGGTCTACCGGCGCGTGCTCGGGCGCAGCATCATTGGTGCGCTCCTGGTCACCACGATTTCCCTCTGCCTGGCATTCCCCTACGCGTATCTGCTGACGCGCATCCAATCCGCCGCGTGGCGCAAGTTTCTCCTTGTCGCTCTCTTCCTTCCCTTTTTCATCGGGCAGGTCGTGCGCGCCTATGGCTGGTTGATCATTCTCGGCCAGAAGGGGATCGCGAATGCCCTTCTCGAAGAGTTGGGACTCCCGACGCTGGATCTGATCTACAATTATGGCTCCGTCATCTTCGGACTCGTGCAGTACATGCTTCCCTTCGCAGTGCTGCTGATCCTGCCGGCCATGGCGGCGATTCCGGAGGATGTGGAGCGGGCCTCGGAGGGACTCGGCGCGACCTGGCCCCGCACCATCGCGCATGTAGTGCTTCCGATGGCCCGGCCGGGGTTGATCGGAGCGGGAATTGTCGTCTTCACCCTGACCCTGACCGATTACGCAATGCCCGAAATTCTCGGTGGCGGCGGAAACGACTTCATCGCGTCAGCGATCTATGACAGCTTCTTCCAGATCTCCAATGCGGGGCTCGGGGCGGCGCTCTCGGTGGTGCTGGTTCTTGTCGGCAGCCTTTTCGTGGCGCTCTTCTTCTCGTTTGCGCGCACGACGACGCTGGACCTCGCAGGCCAGGGACGATGAGGGACGGCGGAAAGACGCTCTTCTTCGCCTCGGTGACCGGGCTTTGCGTTCTGACGCTGAGCCTTCCGACCCTCGTTGTCATCGGCGCCTCGGTCACCTCCGGCACCATCCTCCGCTTTCCGCCCGAGGGATTCTCCCTGCGCTGGTACGCCGAACTCGTCGAGGCGGACGCATTCCAGGACGCATTCTGGCGCACGGTCTATGTGAGCCTGATCTGCACTGCGGTCAGCATCCCCGTGGGCGTCCTGGCAGCGCTGGCCACCGTGCGCTACCGGCTCCGTTTCCGCGCCGCCATCCAGGTATACCTTCTGCTTCCGTTCACGATTCCCCTGGTTGTTTCGGGACTCGGGATGATGGTGTTCTTCGGCGAAATCCGGATCCTGGGCCAGATCTGGCCGGTTGGCATCGGGCTTTGCGTGATCAACCTGCCGTTCATGATCTGGGCTGTCAGCGCCTCGGCGGGCGCCCTGGATCCGGAGCTTGAGAACGCGGCCGCAAATTGCGGGGCCAATCCGGTGCAGGTGTTCTATACCGTTACACTGCCGGCGGTGATGCCCGGGGTCATTACCGGCGCCTTGCTGATGTTCATACTCGCCTTCAACGAATTCCTGGTAAGCCTGTTCCTGACGGACAGCCGCACCGTGACGCTGCCCGTCCAGATCTACAACTCCATCCGAAGCGTGATCACTCCTGATCTCGCCGCCGTTTCCGTTGTCTATATCGGAGTTGCTCTGGCGATCGTCTGGGCGATCGACCGGCTGGTCGGGCTGGAGATTTTCCTGAAGTCGAGGTGAGGGAGGCGGAGCCATGCAGGAAATGATCAATTTCGTCGAGCTGGCGGCACTGGAACCAGCCGGACGCGCGGGCCTGCTGCAGCGGGCCGAGTCGGATCTCGATTCCTTTGTCGAGAGGGTTCGCCCCATAGTTGACGCCGTGCGTGAGGAGGGCGATGCGGCGCTGTCGCGCTTTGCGCGGGAGTTCGACGGCGCGCCGGTGGACCCAGGCTCCATCGCGGCCACGAAGGCCGATTTTGATCGCGCGTTCAGCTCCCTCGGCGCGGAAATGATCGAGGTTCTCGAGTTCTCGGCCGATCGCGTGAGGCGGTTCCATGAAGCGCAGATGCCGGAGGAGATGTGGCTGAAGGAGATGTCGCCCGGGGTCTTCGCCGGCGATCGCATCCGGCCGATCGACTCGGTCGCCTGCTACGTGCCTCGCGGAAAGGGTGCGTTTCCTTCCGTAGTGATGATGACCGCGATTCCCGCAGCAGTCGCAGGCGTTCCGCAGCGCATTATCGTGACACCGCCGGGTCCGGACGGGGGGATCGACGCGGCGACGCTGGTCATGGCGCGGCTCGCCGGGATCGAGGCGATCTACAAATGCGGCGGTGCGCAGGGCGTGGCGGCGGTCGCCTATGGCACCGAAACGGTTCCGCGTTGCATCAAGATCGTGGGGCCGGGCAGCCCGTGGGTCGTGGCGGCCAAGCGACTGCTGGCGGACCGGATCGACCCCGGACCGCCTGCCGGGCCGAGCGAGTCGATCGTGCTTGCCGACGAAACGGCTGACGGACGGATCTGCGCGCTGGATCTCCTGATCGAGGCGGAGCACGGCCCCGACAGTTCTGCGTGGCTGGTGACCCATGCGCGGGATGTGGCGGAGGATGCCCGCGCAGCCCTGCCCGGGTACTGGGCGCGGATGGGCCCGCAGCGGGTGGCGTTCTCGAAGGCTGTGCTGTGTGGCAAGCGCGGCGGCATCCTGCTGACGGAAAGCCTGCAGGAGTCCATCGACTTCGTGAACGACTATGCGCCGGAGCATCTGGAGATCCAGAGCGCGGATCCCTTTGCCCATCTCGGGAAGCTGCGCAATGCCGGCGAGATCCTGATGGGGCGGCACACGCCGATCTGCATCGGGAATTTCGTGCTCGGCCCAAACGCGGTGCTGCCGACAGGCATGGCGGCCCGCACCGCATCCCCGCTCAGCGTCTTCGACTATCTGAAACGGACGTCGGTCGGCTACGTCACTGCCGAGGGATATGCATCCCTTGCGCCTGTCGCCAAGAAATTTGCGGAATACGAAGGGTTTGATGCGCATGCCAACGCGGTTTCGGACATGCGTCCGACGAATCGCCGGGAGGACTGAGGAGACGGGAGAGCCAGCGAACCTCGCTCGAGAGGCCGTCTCTCGCAGGTATGCCTGGCTGGCCTGAACCAGCGTACCGCGTGCGATGTGCCGATGCCTGAGGCCGGCAGGGCAGCATAAGGCATCGCCGGAGGAAGATACGCTCGTGAAAGCGACGCACGGACTCCGCCTTCGACCGGAGTTCAAGGCTGTGTTCATCGCCGACTGCACGCCGGACAATTGGAGCTGGTGCGACGACACCGTTCCAAGGGTCACTCGGTCTTTGAATTGCTGGAACACATAGCACCATCTCGGGGACGCCTTGGATTGCGCCTATGGCGAGAGGTCGCCGAAGGCACAGCAACGGTTCGAAAGGCTCCGCGAATTCCTGAAGGAAGCCCGGACGGCATCGGCAGTGTCATTCGTTCCCTGCGCTACTTCCCCGGGAAATAGTCATCGTCGGAAGGGTGATCATTACATTGCTGGATAGCGCGTCAACGTCCCAGTAGCGAAGACTCAGGCCCGTCAGCGAGACTAGGCCATCAACACGAACGACCATTTCCTCCATGCTTCCAATCTGCAATTCTTCGCCGGATCGAATAGCATCGACCATTGGAGCATAAATTGTTGTAAGTTGGGCATCGCCTTCAATACTACTCTTGAACGAAACCGAGTCGACTGTTCTGCCTACTGGAGAAATAGCATACTTGGATGCATGTAACGTCATTTGAAGAACCTGAAAAAAAAGAAACTCCGGTTCGCTTCTTCGCTTGCTGCTCTTCCTGTATGGCGCTCTCTTGTTAGATCCAATGGCTGTGCAAAGTACCTATCTGCTTCCTCGTGTTGATTGCCGTGCATATTCAAGAGTCAACTTATCCAGTTCAGAGCAATTTGGCTAGTAGCACTCTAGAACACTTCCTGGATGAGTGTAATCCCGATTGGAGAGAGAAGTTTGATTATTCCGGGCAGTTCAACACTGCCCGACTTTGGTTCATGCATTCTTGCAGAGATGGCCGAGAGCGCTCCCGTTGTCGAGGCAAGCGGAATTCGTGGAGAAATATTCGTCCCAAATTGACGAGTCGATCAAAGCCAATCAAAGACTGACCAAGGTGCCGCAAATCCATGTGGGAATCGTCGGCATCTTTGCCGCCGTTGCGAATGGGAAACTGTCGGCTAACTGGAAGATTCGCTTCTTCGGTGATGCCAAGAGAGCATGTCGTCCTGTCGTCCAGCATAAATGCGTTACGTACATTGGAGCCCCCTCACATTTTCTCTGGAAAACTCGTATAGATCATTGAATATATGGTCTGTTTCAACACAGATGAAGAGTTTGACCCGTTGGAGGAATGACGCTCGTCCCTTTGTCGTGGCGCTGGATTGGACAAGCTTCGCGCGCGACGGTCACGAGACTATTGTGCTATCGACATTGACCGGTCATGGACGGGCGACGCCGCTGACGTGGAAGACGGTGCAGGCATCGACGCTGAAGGGTAATCAGAGGCGGTATGAGGATGAGTTGTTGCGTGCGTTGCGCGAGGCGATGTCGGCGGGGGTGAAGGTAACGGTGGTGGCCGACCGCGGGTTTGGCAATGCTCTGATGTTTCAGTACTTGCTGAGGAGCTCGGCTTCGAATCCGTGATTCGTCTGCGCGGGGATATCTTTGTCACCAGCGCGAAGGGGGAGCGGCGCAAGGCATCGGATTGGGTCGGGTCGGGGTGAACGGACGTTCGCGTACGTTGCGCGGTGCGACGGTGACGGATGTCCATGCATTGGCGGTGGGCACGGTGGTGTGCGTGCATGCCAAGGCGATGAACGTGTCGTGGTGTGTGGTAGCCAGCGAGGACAAGATTGGGAGCCGCACGCTGATTCGCTGCCATGGCAAGCGTTGGCGGATCGAGACGAGCTTTCTAGACATCACGGACATGCGATTCGGGATGCGGATGTCGGCGATGCGAATCAAGCAAACGCAGCGTCGTGACCTCATGTTGTTGCTCAGCGCGTTGTCGATTGCACAGTTGACCTTGCTCGGTGCGGCGGGGGAGAGCTTGGGCTACGACCGATTGCCGAAGGCGAACACGGTCAAGTTTCGGACGCATTCGTTGATTCGCCGGGGAATGATGCTCCATGAACACCTTACCAGACTGGCCCGCGCATCGGCTGCGTCCATTGATCGAGAAGTTTGTACAGGTGCTCACCGAGCAACGCATGTACCGTGAAATCTTCGGTGTCATTTGACGTTCAAAATAAGGGGATGCTTGCGGTCGCATCCCTTCGTCAGGTTTGCAACAAAGTCAAATCAGGACTAGAATGAAATCAGTGTTCACAAATCCAACACCGAAAGGAACTGAACGTGGCTCAAACAGTCGAGTTAGCACCTAAGGAACTCCTTGAAGAAACACTCAGAGCCGTTGCCGCTTGTGCACAAAACGAACCGGTTGCCCGGATGCGTGCGGCTCTGGCGCTCAATACCCTTGAGGCTTTGGGGAAAGATAGCGTCGACAGGGATTGCCGGATGATTCTTCATCGTGTCATCAATGGCATTTCAAAACACGACCACCACTGACGGCAAAACGGGGGGCGGCTGGTGCTGCCCTCCGCAAGCAGGTTCTACTCCGCCTCGACTAGCACGGTCACGATGTCGGTGCCGTGATATTGCTGGTGACGCACCGAGGAAGCAAGGTGCCGCAACAGGCGAAGGGAAACGTCGCGTTCGAGCAATGAGTCGGTGGCCTCCTCTCCGAGCAATTCGATCCGGTCCTGAAGGTTCTCGTCCCCCACTGAGGCCACGAACTCCAGACGGGCGAAGCGCCCCTCCTTGCGCGCGTTGACCCGCAGGCGCCGCTTGGCGCGGTTGGAGTCTCGTTCGTCCTCCTGCATGAGCGTCAACAGGGTTTCTTCGCTGGCTGCATCGATACGGTCCGCCATGGCCTTGCCCCAACCGTTGCGCGCCGCGAAGGCTGACAGGAACTTCCTGAGTTCCGGCAACACTGCGATGGTGAATTCCGCGTCGAACCTGCTGGGACGAGGGCTCGTGATTTCGACGAACAAGACCAGCAGGATCGCGGTGATGCCGCCAGCGGTGATGCCGTTGTCAAGGAACCCGCCACCGAAGGCCGCGACTTGGTCGGGAAAGACCAAGTCGTACTGGAAGGCGACCCCGACACAGAACGCGGTCCCGACGATCAGGCGTTTGCGGTGATCCATTCCCTCCTGCGTCGCGACCTTCACGCCGATCATGAACAGGGTGGAAAGCAGCGCCAGAAGATAGGCCGCGATGACCGGGCCTGGCACCGCCAGCACCAGGGCGATGGCTTTGGGCAGGAAGGCGAATGCGATGAGCCACGCGCCGGCGGCAACCCCGACACGACGCGATGCGATCCCGGTGAGCCCGGCTATGGAGGCGCCGGTTGTCCGGACCGAATTCGGCATCGTGCCGGCAAGCGCACAGAGCATGTTGCCCAGTCCCGACACGGCGACCGCGTTCTGAACCGAGCGGTAATTCACCGCCCTGGTGCGGCGCCAGGAAACGCGATGGATCGCAACTGCGCCGCTGACACTCTGGACAGTTCCGATCACCGCTACGAGCAGGAATGCGGGAAGCAATGCCCAGAAGGCCGGTCTGAAGTCGAGGTCGAGTGACGGTACTTCCCCTTTGGGAATTCCGAACCACGGGGCCTCGGCGATGCTTGCCAAGTCATAGAGGCCAATCGGTGCCGCGAACAGGGCCCCTGCGCAAAATCCGATGACCGGTGCCCAGAGCCGAATCGCAGCGTTGCCCTTCAGCGCAGCGCCGACGATGACGACGAGCGTGACGAACGCCGTGAAAACCGATGCTCTGGTAGAAACTCCCTCCGGGATGCGCTCCAGCACGCTCAAGGCGGCTGGCATGACACTGACCGGTATCAGCATCAGCACCGTTCCGGCAATGGTCGGGGTGAAGACGCGCCTGAGCAGCGACAGGCGTGCAGCGATGGCAAGCTGCAGCAGTGACGAGACGACAATCAGCAGGGCAAGCAGCGACGTGCCGCCCTCGGACACCGCCGCGATGCTGATCGCGATCGCCGCGCTTGAGGTGCCCGTCACGACAATGTAGCCGGCGCCGAGCCGGGACGCCTGCATGACAGTGGTGAGACCGCACAGGGTAAGCGATGCGAACACGGCCCACGCTACGACCGCTTCGTTGGCGCCCGCGCTGCGAAATACGATGGTGGGAAACAGCACGGCACTCGCAAGAAAGATGGCCGCGATCTGAAGCCCGCTGCCGGCTGCAAGGAGGATTGGCGCCTTGTCGCTAGCTTCGTATCGGACCTCGTCCTGGGAAAGGCGTTTCTCGTTCATCATGTTTGCGAACCATCAATGCTTGTGACAGGCGCGGGCACTGAACCCGTCAGCACCAGAACCTGGCTTTCTTCCCCGCTGGCAGGCTTGTCGTCCAAGGTCGAAGGGCCATCAACGTTTTTCCTTCCCGACCTTGCAATGAGGTTTTCATGTCTTGCGTTGCTGCAATTCATCCGTTCCTCCCGTACAGTTCATCCGTGCCAACCAAGGACCTGTGGCAACCAAAGGCTTAGCCCCGGTACGAGGACCAGCAGCACCAGGCGTGCGGCGTCGGCGAATATGAAGGGTACGACGCCGCGATAGATCTGCCCCAGCGGAAGATCGTTCGCCATGGCATGCAATACGAAGACGTTGATCCCGATCGGTGGTGTGATCATGCCCAGTTCGATCACAACGATATTGACGACCCCCCACCAAATTGGATCGTATCCCATTCCGATCACAAGCGGATATACAAAGGGTAAGGTCAACACCATGGCGGCGACGGTGTCGAAGATGGCTCCCATTACCAGATAGAAAGCCAGCAGACCGAAGATCACGACCAGATCCGGCAAACCCAGGGCCTCGATCCACACGACGGTCGCTCCAGGCAGTCCGGACAGCGTTGCAAAGTAGGAAAATATCGACGACCCGATGATGATGATAAAGATCATCCCGGTATTGGCCGCGCTGTCCCCCAGGCAGGCCAGGAAGTTGTGCCATGTCAATCGCCGCCGGAGCAGGGCCAGGAACAGGGCCAAGGACGCTCCGACTGACGCTGCTTCGGACACAGTGAAGATGCCGCTATAGATTCCTCCCGAAACCACGGCTGCCAGCAGGAGCACAGCCCAGCTCTGCGTAGTGACTTTCCGGCGCTGGGCCCAGTTGCTTCGTGAGCCCAAGGGAGTTGCCTCCGGATGCCGCCTGGCAACGATTGCAATGGCTATGAAATAGAACACCACGGCCAGGAGTCCGGGGATAATCGCTGCCAGGAACAGCGTGATGATCGAGTTCTCTGTCAGGAATGCATAGAGAATCATCACCAGGCTTGGGGGGATGATCATCCCCAGTGTTCCGCCCGATGCAACCGAACCTGCGGCCAGCGATCTGGAATAGCCCCGCTGCAACATTTCGGGCAAAGCGATCTTCACCATCGTTGCCGTGGTTGCCACCGACGAGCCGCAGACAGCACCGAAACCCGCGCAAGCTGCGATCGTGGCGAAGAGCAGACCCCCTCGGAGGTGCCCAAGGTAGACCTGAGCAAGTCGATACAGCTCTCCCGAAAGCCCGCCGACCAGTGCAAGGTTGCCCATCAGCAGGAAAACGGGGATGACCGCCAAATGATCCGACGCCATGGCAGAAGAGGGTTCGGTCGCAAGCAGCGTCAGCGCAGGCTCGAACCCGATGATCATCCCGGTCCCGATGACCCCGATGATTCCGATTGCGATGCCCACCGGGACCTGGAGCGCGATCAGCACGAACATGGCCAGGAGACCTAGCGAACCGACAAGGAATGGATCAGACATCTGTTCCAAGCCGGCTAGTCGGAGTTCAGTCGCCTCAATCCGGGTGCTCTGCCGGTAAGTGCGGCGAGCATCCAGGAAAGCGTGACGTAGCACTGCACCGGTACGCAGAGGGCCATGATTGCGAACGCGAGCCACAACGTCGGCGCGAGGGGGAGTTCGATCGTCGGTGTCGTCCGTCCGGCCTCGGCGTAGTACAGCGTCAGCTTGAGGAACTGCCAGGCCAGGATCCCGAAGAACGCAAGCGTCATCACGCCGGACATGGCTTCAAGGACCATGTTGCCGCGTTTTCCCAGCTGGTTCCCGAGTAGTCGTATCGTCACGTTCTTCTGGCGCAGAAGTACCGCGGGAAAGCAGCTGGCGATCACGATCGGATAGACCAGTTCTCCATAGTCACGGAAGCCCGATACCTGTGGCATGCCAAGATAGCGTGCCGCGCCGTCGTAAACGGTCAGGAGCACCATGACTACCAGACCGGAGAACCCCGCCAGAGCGATAAATCGGGTCAGCCTGTCGATCCTTCTGGCCAGGTCCAGATGTGTACCTTGCATGCGCGTCAGTCACTGCTTCGCATTTCGGCCAGAATACGCCGGGCTTCTTCATAGACTGCCCGACCGTTTTCGGTCCGGGCGATCCACCAGTCATGAACGCCCGTCGCGCGCTCTTCGTAAGCCTCCATTTCGGCGGCTTCGGGAACCACGATGACCGGTTGACCTTCGGCGATCCGTGCTTCGAGGATTGTCCGTGTTCTCGCAGAATATGCGTCTGCTCCGGCTTTCGCCATGGCCATGCCTGCATGGGACATTATCGCATGCTGTATGTTCTCTGGCAGGCTACTCCATTTGTCTTTGTTCATCAGCAGAAGATGGGTGGATACCCCCGATGGAACCTCGATTGCTTGGCTGACCAGGGGGAAGGACTTGAATGTCTGCATTCCGACCCAACCTTGGATCACGCCATCGATGGTCCCACGCTTCAATCCCTCGTTGTACTCGGCCGGGCTGAGCGTCTGCGGAACAGCCCCCAGTTCCTCGAGCCAGCGTGCTTGGGTCGCGCCGGCCCCGCGAATATTCTTTTCCGCAATTCCCGCAGGCCCGTCGATGGGATCCTCCATGAATAGCAGAGCCGGCGAGGCTGTCCACAGGCCAATGACATGCACCCTGTCGAACCCGGTGAGCAGACCGGCCTCGTACAGCTTCCAACCAACGACCGACGCCTCTTCTGCAGTTCGGAACAGGAAGGGCAGTTGGAACAGGCCCATCTGGGGAAATTGTCCGGCGGTGTAAGCCGGCACGACCCAGGTCACGTCCACAACGCCGTTCTGCACCAGCTCGAACTGTTTGCGTGGGTTCTTGCCCAATGTGCCGCCCCAGAATCCCTGTAGCCGCACAGAATCACCGACCGCGGCGTTGACTGCCTCCATCCATGGCTTGATCACACGGGAAACACCGGTGGATGTTTCCGGCACAAAAGTGCCAACCCTTACCAGCTCCTGCGCGGATGCGCATGTCAGCAAGCTTGCAAGTAACGCAATTGCTGCCGTCATGGTCCGTAACGATTTCATCGTTACCTCCCTCCAGTTGTCTTACTCAGAAGTCCCGGTGATTCGCCATCGTTTCTACTGGGTGCCCGATGCACTGCGCGTTCCCCCGCAGCAGCTCAACTCGTACGCGATACCGCGATGAGCGAACGCGAGTAGTCACCCGGGCTGCGCATGTTGCAGCCCGGTGACGGGCCGATCACCGTCCAGCCGATCCACGACGTCCCGGAACAGGCGTAGGTCGCCGTACCCCTACTCCCCTTACGAGATGTCGTCATGTTCGTTCTCGGTCGCGCCTGAGCCCGGTACCCGCAGGGCCGGCCGTCCCCGAGTTGCCGGCTCAGCCGTTCGTACCCAAGTGCGCCGTGGAAAGGCGCGTTTTCCTGGTGGGTGCGAATCCCACCCAGCAACTGTCCTTCCGGCTGGTAGCGGCCGGAGCGGTTCGTGGAGGTAACGACATGGACTGAAGCACTCCGGAGAGAAGGGCTGCGTTGAGCAGCTCAGCGACCATGCAGGCCGGAGCGTGAAGCGAACGCCGAGCAGGCCTCGAAACAGGCAACGCGGGGGCCGACCCTCCTTGGGTTAGGGGAAGGCCGATGGCGGTTTGGGAAGAGAAGCGACACATGCACCAGACCGCGCCCGCCGGGGTAGTGGCGCCAGCATGCATGGAAGATGGAAGACGCGGCAACACGGGAAGCCCTGTCGGTGATGTGCACGCATCAACCGGACCCCCGTGAGGGGCAGGCTGGGCCGGCAGGGTGGCGGAGGGGTCCGTACTACTGGCGACGCCGAGTAATACCGGTCGAGGAAAGGGACCCCAGGTGAGGAAGGATGTTGAAGGGCGACAGGTATCGGGAGTGGCATGGCCTATTACCCCGGAGAATGCCGGAGAGCCTGGACGCATCACATGCGGAAGTGAAGGGCGGGTCCCCGGCGGCGGTGGTTTCTCCGGCGTCCGAGGTCTCGGACCATCAAGGCGTCGACAGGCTTGCTGGCAGGCGAGGCCGCAGCCACAGTCAAGGCGGGAGCCGTGCAGCTCCTCGCGGCCGAACCCATGCGGCCAAGACCCTTGCTGTTGCTGGAACTCGTCGCCCGTGTGCGAAGTGCATGATCCCACTGGAGAGCCCGGTGCCGGAAATCGGCACGCCGGGTTCGGGGAGCGGGGGACTGGAAACGTAGCCAAGGGAGCCGGACTGAGGCCCGTCGCGAAAGCGCCGGAACTGCCACCGGACCCTACCGCGGGCGCGCCAGCCCCCGACTCTACCCACCGACTGATGGCGCCGGCCGTTTCGGGCCGTTTCGCGCAATTCCGCCTCGACGAACGCGCCCGACCTGGCGGTCTCGACCGGGTCCGAGATAAGACCCATTCGATGAAGGCGCTCCATCGCGTCCCAGTCGAATACCTCGTCGATCCGGCCCGTCTTCACTGAAGCCGAGTACAGGGTCTTCGCGCCGTGCTTCACCTCCCAGGAAGCCGGGCGTTGAAGTCGTGACTCGGGAGTGGCGTGCTGCCCCCGCCTCAGACAGCTTCCCAGCACGCCGGCAAAGATTCATCCCTGCCTCCCCCGCAGCATTTCGTTGTGGGCGCCCGGAACCCGGTGAACATCGAGTCCATCGCCGGAGATCTTGTGCCGGGACCTTCCGGTCCGGGTCCGGCCGACCAGCTGGATCCATGAGCGGCGGGGCCGGAAGAAGACGATGCGGCCGGGAAACGGCCCGGCCTTGCGTTCCCGGAGAATGGAGACGTGGGTGCACAGGGCCTCCTCGCACTTGGCGGCCCGTTCGGCGCTCCGCCGCAATGAGTGCCCGGGAGGAAGATTCATGGCAAGCGGCGGACGGAAGCGGGCGTCAATGAACTCTCGTATGGGGACGGGTGTGCACGGGTCAGCGAGACCCGAACACCGATCCGCGTCCGAGGCCCGCGAGCACCTATTCGCGATGTATGTCGTTTGCCCGGCATTAGGTCTCTGATGGGAATCGTCCAACTCTCTGGTCCCGGTGGTCTTTGACCCGCCTCGCGCCCATCCCGGACGAGTACGGGATGCCCGAGGCGAAAGCGTTCCGGAAGCGTCCGGTTTCAAACGCTTGAGCGTCACTGTCGGTGGCCGCCCGGCACCAGGAGCCGTTCCTTTCGGCTGCCTCCCTTCGCCTCATTGGTGACGACTGATCGACGCCAGGGCAACGGCTGATCGAGGGAGTGTTCGGCGACTCTTGTTCCGTTTCCCCGCTCATGCGTCTCGACCCGCATTCTCAGTCCCCTTCTTCCGCGCGCCGGCGGCCCGACGCGATCGTTGACAGGATGATCTCATCGAACTCCGGCTCGTCCCATCTCCAGGCCTCAGCGAACGCCCGGTATCATCGCCACGAAGTGCAGGTCGTTCGCCTTCGCCTGAAACGTGTAGAGGAGATTGACCACCTGGCGCATCAGGCGGCCCATCTCCTCGTTCCCGATCCGCGACATCTCCGGTCTGGGAATTCTTCGACCGTTCGCGTCGATCACCATGACATCGGTGCGGTCTGCGGTGCGGCTGGCCGGCTCGATCCCGGCGTGAATGTCCTCAAGTATCGTGTTGCGAACGCACATCATCGCCATCGACTTCGAGATGCTGGCGATCCGTTGCTGCTCGTGCTCATTCACCGTCCGCCTCCACCTTCCGTGTTCGTCGACGACGCAGGTTCGCTTGGCGATGCGCGCCGTTCGACCAGGTTCGCGGCCCGGACCTGCCCATCCGATCCCATGCGTCGTCTCAAGATCATTCGCGGTTTCGCACCTCGTATAGACGAGCCCCGCAACCCCTTCCCGACCAGCACGGGCGCCGATCTGCTCCGCCGTTCATCCGCGTAGCGATTCTCCATCGTCCGGACACAGGCATGCCTCCCTCCGGAGACCGGGAACCGGCCACCGTCACCCGCTGGGCCGGAAGGAGGCGGAGCCCCGAGCGAGGCGCCGCGCTGCTCGCCCAAGACCTGCCATCCAGACGGGGATCGACGCCATGTCCGCTATCGGTATTCCCATCCCTCGCGAGTGCCCTCAGTTGGTTCGTCGCGGCGCCCTGGTCGCGATCATTTCCTCGGTCAGCAAGGATAGCCAGCAATTCTCACGAATACAATGCGTTTCTTGTATTGACTATTCTCTGCTTGCTTTTCCTCGGTTTCAAGATTTCAAACATTACTCCGTAATCCGGCTTATTCAGGGAAGTTCTGGCGGTTCGCAGAAAAGTTGTTTATGGTCAATACGTTGTATTGACGTCGGCGATTGACTTTCCTGAATAATCCGGTCTTCTTCAGCTGCTGGCGACGTTGTCAGCGGTATGGAGAAGACCTATGTCGATTGAGACCTGTTTCCCCTCTCAGAGGAGTCGGCAGTGGCTGCAAGTTGGTCCGCTGGTCGAAGATCTGGATGAACTCGCCACCCACCTCGCGATGGACGGATACGCCCCGTCGACCGCCAGGGACAAGCTTCGGTTTGTCAGGCATCTGAGTCTCTGGCTGGCGCAAGAGGAAGCCGGTATCGAGGCTCTTGACGAGCAGCGCTTCGGGGCATTTCTGCTCGCTCGCGGATCGGGAAGTACGCCCCGGGACAACATGGCGACAGGTCGGCAGCTTCTGCGCTACCTGCGCGGCAAGGGAAGGATCCCCGCAGCGTATCCGGCCGCAGAAGATGACAGTCCGCTCGAACGGATCAAGCGCGATTGCCGGCGCTTTCTGGTCCAGAGCGCGGCGCGAGTTCCGCGACGGAGGTGAACTATCTTTCCACGGTTCACGCCTTTCTGAGCGAGCGCTTCGAAACGCGGACGCCAGCGCTTGAGCAGTTGACTGCCCAAGATGCCAACCGGTTCATCCTGCGCCGTTCGCAACACCTGAGCATTTCCCGTGCGAAGCTGCTCGCCACCGCGCTGCGCAACTTCTTGCGCTACCTGCATCAGAATGGAGACACTGCCGTCGACCTTGCCAACACGGTTCTGCCTATCACGGGCTGGCGTTTGCAGGGATTGCCGAAGCTGCTTTCCCCCGAGCAGGTGCGATCGATCCTCGATGGTTGCGACCGAGGCACGGTTATCGGGCGGCGGGACCATGCCATCCTGCTGGTCCTGGCGCGGCTGGGGCTGCGCGCCGGAGAAGTCGTTGCGCTGACGTTGGATGACCTCGACGGGGGCCAGGGCGTGGTGACAGTGACCGGAAAGGGCCAGCGGCGCGAGCCGCTCCCGTTGCCCTGCGAGGTCGGAGAAGCCTTGGCGGCTTATCTGCAGGACTGCCGGCCCGTGTGCGGGACGAGGCGGCTGTTCGTTCGCATTCGCGCCCCGCATCGCGGGTTCACCACGTCGGCCGCCATCTGCAATGTGCTATGGCGGGCGCTGGCACGTGCCGGGATTGAACTGCCTTTCAGGGGGGCGCATCTGCTGCGTCACACCCTCGCCACCGGCATGCTTCGCAACGGCGCTTCGCTGGAAGATATCGGGCAAATCCTGCGCCATCGCCATCCCGAGACCACCCAGAACTACGCCAAGCTTGACCTTGAGGCGTTGCGCTCGCTGGCACCATGCTGGCCCGGAGATGCGCCATGAGTGATCTCCAACGCCTCCTGGAGGAATATCTCTCCACCCGTCGCGCCCTGGGAGCCAGGCTCAAACTGCCAGGGCGCCTGTTGGAGCGCTTCCTCGCTTTCCTGGCCCAGCACGAGGCCGACTTCATATCCACCGAACTCGCGCTCCAGTGGGCGACCGAGCCGCGCGGTGCACAACCCGCCCAGTGGGCGAACCGTCTCGGCATGGTGCGCCGCTTTGCCCGCTACGCAAATGCCGTCGACCCGCGACACGAAGTCCCGCCACAGGGCCTGCTCCCATACCAGTATCGCCAGCGGCAACCCTACCTTTACAGCGACGGGGAGATCGCCAAGCTCATCGCTGCGGCGCAGGAACTGCCCGGAATCACCGGCCTCCGGCCACTGACCTAGGCCACGCTGATGGGACTGCTGGCGGTCACCGGAATGCGGACCACGGAAGTGCTGAACCTCGACCGGAACGACGTCGACATTACCCAAGGCGTTGTGACGGTTCGCGCCAGCAAGTTCGGCAAGTCGCGCCAGATCTGCCTTCACGCTTCGACACGGCAGGCCTTGCACCGCTATGCGGACCAGCGCGACCGTCTCTGGCCCAATCCTGGCAGTGCCGGCTTTTTCCTGGCAGAACGCGGCACCCGGATTACGGAATGGGCGCTGCGCTGGACGTTCGCGAAACTATCGAAGCAGATCGGCCTGCGAGGGTCGGCGAGGTCCCACGGCAAGGGGCCCCGTCTGCATGACATTCGCCATCGATTCGCGGTCAACACGCTGTTGCGATGGTACCGGGACGGTGTCGATGTCGAGTGCCACCTGCCCCGACTGGCGACCTGGCTCGGCCATGCCCGCATCAGCGATACGTACTGCAATGCCGTGCACGGCATTACATTGTTAGTGCCGACAACTCAGTAATGCCGAGTAAATCCAGCAATCCCTTGTAGCGAAGGACATTCCCCTCAATTTCACACGGCATTAATTTTTTGACCACACTTCCCGTTCAATAGCTCCATCAAGCTGTCACTGACGCCGGCGCGGACCCCCCGGGCCTGATCGACGGTGGCGCGGTGTCCTCAAGAATTTCCAGCTTCTCGGTCGGGCTCGGTCACGCAAGTATCAAGTCCACCGAAGCGTACCTTCGCGCGAGCCCGGCCGAGAAGTTCGAAATCCTCAAAACCAGCACTCCGCCCTCGATCCGGCCCGTAGCCTTCCCAGGAGCGCAGGATCACCTGATGAGGCTCCTGAACGGGAAATGATGGTTAAAATTAATGCCGAGTGATCAAGGCAAAATACCTAGTCTCTCCAACTGGATGCAAGATGTCACTCGGCATTGCTGAATTGTCGGCATTGATACTGGTACCTCACCGCAACGCCAGAGCTGATGCAGTTCGCCGCCCGGCGGCTCGACCGCATCTCACGGAGGAACCGGCCATGAATGCCGCTACCGACTTCCCCCGGCTACTGGAGATGTTCTTCACCACCCACCTGATCCAGCATCGCCGGGCAAGCCCGCATACCATCGCCAGCTCTCGGAATGCATTCCGGTTGCTGGTGAAATACGCCTGGCGGAAGCTGAAGAAGCCGCCTTCGCAACTCGCAATGGCAGACCTCGATGCCACCTTCCTCGGCGGATTCCTGAGCCATCTCGGGAACGAACGCGGAAATGAAGCACGCACCCGCAATGCCCGCTTGGCCGCGGTCCGCTCCTTCTTCCGCTTCGCCGCTCTGCAGGAGCCCCAGCACGCCGCCCTGGCCCAGCGAGTACTGGCGCTGCCGGACAAGCGCCATGTCCGGCAGCCGGTCGACTTCCTGGAGCGCCGCGAGGCAGAAACTCTGATCCAGTCAACTCAACCGAAACAATCCCGTCAGCGACCATCCTCGGCGCTCAACCAGCGGACCTTTACAAATGGTGGGGAGTCCCCCCCAATTGCGTCCTCTAAAGTTCAGGGCTCCTTGTTGCCCCATCCTCTCGCTATCTCTTGGCTCCATGGAGCATCGAAGCACTCGCGCGCTTGTTCCTCTTGCTTTGCCTTGCCCGCCGTTGCCCTTCTATCAGAAAGCTAGAGGCTTCTGTCATCTTGCCTCAAAGGTTGCTGAGCACCTCACGGACACACCCTGCTGACACGTCTCAATCTATTGATCGTGTACTCGCTGATCCAGGGTTCCAGAGAACAGAGTGGCCGTGCACTCCTCCACAGCAAAATCGATGATTACGGTAGCGCCAACTCCAATCGACGCTGCTGCCAGTGCACCACTCAATCCCTTGATCACGCTTCCAGCTACATCAAGCATTCCGAGATCATTGCCCAATTCATCTCTCAATGACCACTCTCCTCGTCTGACAAAGCCCTCCTCCATTCGATGAGTACCGGTCACCAGGTGTCTATGAGTAATCACCAACTCCACAGCGCATTCGTGACTCTCTACAAACTCGTCTGTTTCCGTCGGCAGAGTCAACGACAAATCATCCAGTTGCGCCTTGCTGGCAACGAACCTATATTTTCCTCGAGACGTCGTAATCCAGAGGGGCGTTACAACCATTGATATCTGTGCGTGACTTTCCGACAAGCCTTGGTGCACGAGAGCTTTTCGTAGCTCAAGAAAAGTCGTTGCAGTCCCGGTATCTCTTGCTGACCTTATCATCAACCAATCATTCCTGCTCAGAGTATCCGGGCTAAAGTTTGATCCTCGTGATACTATCCCCTCGTGGATATCAAACTCATCCTTCGCACACAGCATGTTCATAAGAGTGTCATGAGGTGGGCAGTCCCTTATTGTCCTCGCCCGCTTGACCGCCGTGGCCAATCTTTCAAATGGGACTTGGGGCGCGACAGTCAAGATCTTGTGGCATACGTTGATAATCCTATTCCACCCGCGGTTGGCGCGATCAAGTCCCCAGTATATTCGGTGATCACAATCCAACCAATCTAGTGCTGGAATTACGCTGACACCAGATACCACAATGTCAGACAAGAGGGGATCTGCACGTTTATACAAGCTTTCGATCTGCTCAAGTATCACAAAATCTCGACCAAGGGCTTCCTCGACCAAGATACTCCAAACGAACTCAATCTTATCAACTCGGTCACGCGGTAGGAGAAACAAGTCTTGACCAATGGACCTGCAAACAATATTCCATTTGACTTTAAATGTGTTCATTGCTGCACTGATTGCTTCCAACCCCAGTCCGCATTGAGTCAATCCGTGTCGTTGGAGCAGGCTTGGGAGAGTTGCGGCGGCCAAAGGTGCATTTTCTTCAATCACAGAAATGGTACGATCAAGGAGTGGCATGGACAATCTCTTCTTCTGGATCGTTGCCAACGCTCTGCTCTCAAGTTGCCGAATCCTCTCTCGGCTTACGGGAGAGGCTCGTCCCGAGGCATTCGGATTATTGCCCAATTCCTCCAGAGTCCAGACTCGTTCACCGTCCCAGCCTGTCCGTCTTACGATTATTGCATACGCACTAGCGTCGACAGCCGCTTTCACGGCAGCGCAAAGTTCGTCCTCTATGAATTTGAGCCCGCCGACTGATCCCTGCGTTCGGTCCAAGTGATCTTGCCCTTTCGACTCAAGCATGAGTGCGAGTCCATCTTTTTTCGGCCAATTCGCAATTCGCAATAGTAGTTCCCAATGTCAAGCCAATATGGACCAAACCGTACTTGATATTGTTGTTCGTCAATTTACCCACATTGGGCGTAGCGCGCAGTTGACTTTCAGTTAGCTGTGCGAGTTCGCCAACTGTCGTTGTGCCCCAATGCGCCGCCACGTTTCTTCCTCTAGTCGTCAAAGCCAAGTCTTCCGGTGGTTGAATTGGCGTTGACAATATCGGTTCTTCGATCGTGAAGAAATCTACTGCATTGGGTTCGTTCATGCATTCTCCACTTTGAGTCAGGGTTTTGATAGACGAGAGTAGCGTTCTGACTTCCTTCAGAGACTCCCAGCCGAAATTTGGCTGCGCAAGAAGTTCAGTATCCGTCACGTTTGCAAGCTCCCCTAGCGTGGTCGGGCCCATTTGGCAGAGACATTTGTGTGTTCCTACAGACAAATCGATGTCTGAAAGCCGGATGTACTTCCAATCTTCCTCGGGATGAGCGTGGTTGGCCGTCACTATCCCAATCTTTCCATCTTGCTTCATGTGCTGCAATTTACTCTGCTACTCCATGCTGCGCGTTCAATAGTAGCAAACTGTGGTATTTCAGGGAAGGCCTGTGCTGCAGATTTTGTTGTCATGGCCCGGCTGGAATCGTGATACCTGCCACACTCAAGCCCTAAGGGTCCGCCCGGGAGTCCCCCCCGTTCCGGCGACAATCCTGAATAAGCCGGATTCCGGAGTAGTGGCGACAGTCATGAAGCCGCACTTCCTCCAGCCCCGCTCGTTCGCGCACGATCCACCACGGACCGTCCAGGTTGACCAAGTGCGTGCCGGGTTTCTGGCCGGGGATGACCCAGCAACTAGCCGGAAGCCGTGGCAGTTCAGCCAGCACCCGAACTGCCGCGGCGACAGCGGAACCGCGCGCGGACCCGTCTTGCTGTCGGCAAGACGGAGCTCGCCCCCCGCGAGGTCCACATCCTCCCATCGCAGGGATAGGATCTCGCTCTTGCGGCAGCCGGTCAGCAACAGAAGCCGGATCGCCGTCGCCGCATGGACCGATACCCCGCCGTCCGCCTCGGCCCGTTCGAGCGCCGCCCCGAGGCGGCGAAACTCCGTGTCGGTCAGGAACCGTTCGCGCGGGCGCGTTGGAAACTTGCGCACCACCCGGCACGGGTTCGTGCCGTCTGGGACCGTCCCCCACGACGCCGCCATCAGGTACATGCGCGAGAGCACCGCCACCGCCCGGTTCGCCGCGTAGGGAACGCCGCTCAGCCGGGCATGAAACGCCACCACCCGCTCGCGCTCCACCGCCAGCAAGTGTCTCGCCTTTGACGCGATCACCGCCTTCCGGGTCTGGGACCTTTCCCTCCTGGCCCGCGAGAGGCCGGACGACCCGGCCAGCCGACATGTCACCGAGGACGACATCCGGGCACTCTGTGCCCTCGCCTCCCACTATGGCTTCAAGGTCCCCCGGGGACCGCCGGACATGACCATCGCGGGCTTCGTCGTGCTCACCGGCGGCCTGGCGAGCTTCCATCCCTCGAAGCGCCAGCCGCTACCCGGCACCCAGAAGCTCTGGGAAGGCGTGAAGTTCCTGTCTCATGCCGTCATCGCCATCCAGGCCATGCAGGAATGGAACAGGACAAGACCGAAAGGAGAAAACACGGAGTCAAGAGTGATAGATTGATAGGCCCCGCGTGCCGCATCATTCCATCCGATCCAGCGCTCCCGCGCCGCGCAGCGCCACGCCGCAGCCCCCGTCAGCGAGCAGCCCACGATCCGGCCCCGACGGTCCCGCGCAAGGTGCCCGATGCTCTCCTCCACCGGCGTCGACAGCCCGAGATAGTGGAACCGCTCCAGAATCGCGTACAGAAGCTGACGCTCCGAGCCCTCCGCAACCGATACCGAAACCGGAAGCAGCGCCGACAGAGGACCCGAAAACGCCTCCGAGACCGACCAATCCACCTCCAGCCCCACCCGCGCCGCAGCGCTGCGCCGACGGCTCCCCCGGCCCGCACGCTGCATAGCAGGAAGCCGGATCAGACCTTCTCCCGCAAGCTTGCGAAGCAGCGAACGCGCGGCAATATCCTTCACTCGGCCGCTGCCGTCCCGCCAGCCCCAGCGCTCGCAAAGCGCAACCGAAAGCCGCGAGCGGCCCCAGTCCGGGTGCGCCGACAACAGCGCACGGATCTCCGACAACTCCGCAGAGCCGACCCGACGACCTTGTACAATCCTGTCCATGACGGGCAGCGCAACACAACCGTTTACGTGAGTCCAGCCCCAGGACACCGAGTCCAGGGACACGCTCGAAGCAACCCCAAGACCCAATCCAAATCACCAACGGCACACCGACACGAAACGCGCAATATCGTTCAGCAGGGGGTAAAAGGGTCACTTACCGAGTTTCCCGGTTTCCGGGACATCGATCAAAGCGACCTCCGGCACGCGGAAGGCCAGCAATCGCGGCCGTGGTTTCCGTGCTGCGGCGCCGCGTGCGCGGGATTGATTCCGATTGTCGGGGCGCCTTTGCACAGAACTGCCGAGGGCGGTCCGTGGGCATCTTGGATGGGTCGGCCGGAGCGCATGATTTGCGAAACCGTCGTCGCGGGAGTACGGAAGCCTCAGCAGGGCGCTCAGCGCAAGGGAAAGTCGTTCTCACCCAGGCGTTCCCGTGGCGGCCGATTTCGATAGCGGAAGAAAAGAATGATTCGAATTCTGCACACTGCGGACCTGCATCTGGATTCGCCGCTCAAGAGTCTGGCGCTCCGAAACGAGTTGCTGCGGGAGAAGGTGCAGGCGGCAAGCCGGGCCGCGCTAGAGCGCATGGTCCGCTTCTGCGCGGATGAGGATGTGCAGGCGCTGCTGATCGCGGGCGACCTCTTCGACGGGAGTATCCGCAGCGCCAGGACGGCCGCGTACCTGGTCGGGCAGATGGAGCGCCTGCGGGAAGCGGGTGTTGCCGTGTTCTACGTCAAGGGAAACCACGATGCGGAGAGCCCGGTCTCCGGCGCGATCGACTTCCCCACCAACGTGCACGTCTTCGATGGCCGGGGCGGGAAGGCGCAACTGCCCGGCGCGGACGTGTGGATCCATGGGGTCAGCTATCGGCGGGCCCATGCGCCCGAAAGCCTGCTCTCCAAATACCCGGACCCGGTTCCCGGCGCGGTGAACATCGCCCTGATGCACACCTCCCTGACGGGCGCGTCCGGGCACGATCCCTATGCGCCTTGCGGACTGGAGGAACTGCGGAGCGCCGGCTTCCAGTACTGGGCGCTTGGTCATGTCCACAGGCGGGCGGAGCACGCCAGGTCTCCGTGGATTGTCATGCCAGGCATGCCGCAGGGGCGCGACATCGGAGAGGCCGGGCCGAAGTCAGCGACATTGCTGAAGATTTCCGGGTCCGGAATCGAAGTCGAAGAGGTTCCCACCTCCATCGTGGAGTTCCGGGAGAGCCGTTGTCTCGTGGACGGCGTGGAAAGCGACGACGATCTGCGCCGCAAGCTCCGGGCCCATCTCCGCGAAGAGGCGGACAAGACCGTTTCCGACGCGGCCATTCTCCGCCTGGTGCTTGCGGGCCGGACTGCGCGGGCCTGGCAAGTCCGCAGGGACCGCGACGTCTGGTTGGAGACCGCATCGGAGCTCGCCGAGGAGACCGGCGGGCTGTGGGTGGAGGCGCTCAAGATCGAGACCAAGCCGCTTGCGGATGGATCGAATGGGGGTGCCGTCGAGGAGCTCTGCGAGGCCATGGAAGAACTGCGGGCCGAGGCGGGATTTCTCGAGTTCGCCCGCGCCGAGGTGGATCAGGCGCTCTCCCTGCTTCCTGCTCGCCGACGTTCGGCCTTGGCGGCAGATGAACGTGCAAGAGACACGCTGATTGAGTCCGTTGCCGGGGAAGCCCTGCAATCCATGGCGGCGCGCATGCGTGGGGCAGGGCAATGATGCGCGTTCGCGCCCTCGAGATGGGGCTCTTCGGGCTGTTCTCGGATCGGACGATCGATTTCGGGGAGCGGGAGGATGGCCAGCCGGACTTCCATCTCATTCATGGCCCGAACGAGTCGGGCAAGACCACCCTGATGGAGGGTTACCTCCGGCTTCTATACGGGTTTCCGCTGCGGGATCCCTACGGATTCAAGCACCAGCGGGCCAATCTGCGTGTGCGGGGTGTTCTGGAGATTGACGGCGAAGCGCATGATCTCACCCGGGGCTCGGCGAGATCCGGCAACCTGCGCAATGTGCAGGGCCTGCCCGCGTCGGAGGGACTGTTGCAGGCCGCGCTCCGGGGAATCGGTATCGACGACTACCGCAAGCTTCTCTGCCTCAATGATGCTTCCATCGAGGAAGGGGGGGAGGAGATTGTCAACAGTGAGGGGGAGATCGGACGGCTGCTCTTCTCCGCCGCGGCCGGAATCAGCGATCTCTCCCCGGTGCTCGACGACGTGAAGGCGCGTGCCGAGGACTTCTACAGGAAGGGAGGGAGCCGGCAACGGTATGCGCAGCTGGCCCGGGAACTCAAGGCGCTGTTGGAATCCATTCGCGAGGAGGATGTCTCGGCTTCGGAGTATCGCGCGCTTCGGGATGCGCTTGCGAATGCCGGGCAGAAGGAGCGCGAAGCCCGTGACGAGCGGCAGCGGCTGACCCGGTGGAGGGTGCGGCTGGAAGCCATCGTCGCTGCCCATCCTGTCGTCCGGAGGCTGCGATCCTGCGAAGAGGCGCTGGCACCCCTCGACCACTATCCCCGCGCCCTCGACATCGATCCGGAAGAGCTCGTGAAGATGCTGCAGGAGCGGGTGGAACTCGTCTTTGCACGGGACCGCGCGGTACGGGTCCGGGAGGAAAGGTCTCGCGAGAGGGACACTCTCACGCTTCGTCCCGATTTGATGGAGCTGGTTCAGGAGTTCGAAGCTCTGTCAGGCATGAGGGGACGGGTCGAGGGCGCCGAGGCAGACCTTCCAAGACGCCGCCAGCAGCAGGAAGATGATCGCCGGGAGATGCGCCGGACGCTATCCGGGCACGGCATTGAGGATGGCGGGGATCCGGCGCGGTTTGTTCTCCGCGAAGCGCAGCTGGCGAAGCTGGAGCGCAGGCTTGCCCGGCTTCGCGAGGCGGAGCAGGCGCTCAAGGCAGCCAGGTCCGAAGAGCGGACCGCAGCAAGGCGAATGGAGGAAGCCTCGCAGGCGTCGAAGGCGGCAGAGGACCGTCTGGAGGGCCTGCCCGATCTCCAGCCCGTCCTGGATCGCCACAACGCGTCGGTGGTGGTGGAGGGGCACGGGCGCGCGGTGCACGCAGTGTCCGCCGCGCGGGCGGCAGTTCGCGAGCGACTCGCGGACCTGTCCGTCAAGGGCGTGGTATTCGGGGAAGTTCCCTCGCTTCCGGTTACGGTTTCCGAGGCGGACGACCTGGCACAGGAACTCCTGAAGGCTTCGGAGGCAGCCGGGCTCGCGGTGGAGGGTCGGCGTGACGCGACGCAGGCCGTTGAGAAGGTGAAAGCCCGACTGGAAGCGATTTCCGCCGCAAGCGATCTGGTGACCGATTCGGTTGCTGCCGAGTCCCGGGCGCAGCGGGACCAGTCCTGGCAGGAGCATCGTGCGGCACTCTCGGAGCCGACTGCAGATGCATTCGAAGCCGCGATGAAGGCGGATGACGCCAACACGGCGCTCCGGCAGCAACAGGCGCGGGACGTCGCCGAGCTCCGGCAGTTGCAAGCCGCCGTGGCGGATACCGGGGCAACGCAGGCGGCGGCGCGGGAACGGTTGGCACGCCTCGACGAGGAACGCTCTCGCCTTCAGGAACGGCTGGCGGGTCTTCTTGCTGGTGCCGGGCTGCCAGGCGACCTTTCGGCCAGGGATTTTGCCGGTTGGGTCCGATTGGCGGAGGCCGCGTTGCGGGCGCAGTCCGCGCTGCAAAACGAAATCGAGAGGGGCCGGGAGGTGGCCGCCCTTGCCGATGCGCTACGTGTGGAACTCGCCGGGATCCTCGGTGAACCCGCCGCATCTCTTGAAGCGCTCTTCAATGCTGCTCGTGATCGGGCAGCGAGTCGCGCCGAACTTCGAGCGAAAGCGGATTCCGCGCGCGAGACACGGGATCGGGAGGCGGCCGCCCTGGAGAGCAGGCGGAACCGGCTCTGCGATTGCGAGGCGGAGTTGGAGGCTGCCGAGCTGCAGTGGCAGGACGCCTGCGACGTCTTGCCGGAAGCTGCCAGGCAGGCTGACCTCCGGGACGCGTTGCCGGCGCTCCGATCGCTGCGCGAAATCGGGCAGCGAATGGAGGGCGTGCAGCGCCAGATCGAAGGCATGGAGCGCGACGAGGCCGCATTCCGGGAGAAGCTTCTGGCGCTGGCGGAAAAGCTTCCCGAGATGGCGGCCATTCCTGTGACGGAGCCTCTTGAGGCCTTTCGGCTGGTGCATTCGGCATTCGAAGCGGCGCGCGAGGCCGATCGGGAATCCCGAAGGCTGGAGGCGGAAATTGCCGATGCGGAACAGGACCTGCAAGACGCGGAAACGGGTCTGGAGGTGCTGGATTGCAAGGTGCGGGCACTCGCCGAGGCGTTTGACAGCCGAATCCCGACCGGATCGCTGGAGGAATTGCGCAAGGCGGTCCAGGAGGCGCAGACCGCGATAGGCCTTCGCGAATCCGTCCGGGCCGCGGCCGAGGACTTGTTGGCGAGCCTGGCCACCGGGAGTCGCGAGAAGGCGGAGGCCGCGCTTGCGGAAAAGACGCTCGAGGCGGCCGAGGCGGAATTGCTCGGCGTGGGTTCAGACTTGAACCGGGCGGAGGAGACGCTGGAGCAGGCCATCGCGGAGCGATCCGAAGCAATGGCTGCGCTCCGGGCCGTTTCGGGAGGCGGCGATGTGGCTGAACTCCTTGCCCGCCAGGAGACGATCGAAATCGAGATGGAGGATGGATTGCGCCGATATCTCGAGGACCGGCTCGGCCACTGGCTGGCCAACCAGGCGATCCGGCGCTACCGCGATACGCATCGGAGCGGAATGATGCAGGCAGCGGAACGCGCCTTTGCAGCCCTCACGGACGGGGCGTACTGCAAGCTGGCGACGCAAGCCGCAGGATCAACGGAGATGCTGGTCGCGATGGACAGCTCTGACGGCGCCGCCAAGCAGGTGAATGCGCTGTCCAAGGGAACCCGGTTCCAGCTCTATCTTGCGCTTCGGGCGGCTGCCTATGAGCAAATGGCCTCGAACGGCACCGTGCTTCCGTTCCTTTGCGACGACGTATTTGAAACCTTCGATGAGGTTCGGACCCGCGCTGCCTGCCGACTGATGCGGCAGATCGGACGGACCGGGCAGGCGATTTATCTTACGCACCATCGGCATGTGGCTGACATTGCGGAGGAAATCTGCGGCAACGATGTGCGGATTCACCAGATTTGAGGCATTCCGGAGAACCATGCGAGGGACCCTCCGGTCCGGTACCGCTGCTGACGTGCATTTCTCTGATTGGAACCGCGTCCGTGGATGGGAGCGTCTGCTCTCTGGATGCGGCCGAAGGCAGTACGCAGTGATCGCGTAGGCGCCAGTCGCGCGTTTCCGGCATCCCGGCAGCGAAGCGTTCGGCGATCATGCAAAGGGCGACATTCGTGTTCTTCGCGACGCGGGACGGCACCACCGAGGGGTCCGCGGCACGGAGCGAGGCAATGTCCCGCAACCGGCAATCGGAGTCGACGGGCGCTCCCTGAGTGTCGCCCATGGCCACCGTGCCGGCCGGGTGGAGAATCGTGGTCGCCCACGCCCCGATCGCGTCGAGAAGAGCATCATCGGGAGCGTCGTCCAGATCGGGTCCGGGCCACGTCTCGGCCGCGATGGCGCGCCGGCGACGGGGGCCGGCTGCAGATCGACGCGCAGGCTTGAGACCGTCGAGAGCTGCGCGGCAATCTGTTGCTGTCGAAAGAGGCACCTGCAAAATTCTGCTGGATCTGGAGCCCCGGTCCCATGCAAGGCACGGCTCCTGGAGCGATTGGTGACGATCGCGGGGCAGATTGGCCGTTTGTCTCGCCTTCCGAGGATCAGGCGAGGGGAGCCGGGTCCTGTCTCGGGCTTGTCTTCGACGTACGGGCCTCCCCTGTCTCCCGTTCGGGAGCACCTGGCGTTAGCGGAATTGGGAGCGAGCCCGGCCAGGCTCATATCTGCAGGCGCAGCAGCTGGCTGACGCGCAGCGGCCTGGCGGAAACATCTCCTTCCGTTTGCCAGGCGAATCCGTGCAGCGGCTCCGGCCGCGCGCATACTCGCTGGTGCGCGCCACCGGCGCCCGGTTCGAGGCCCGGTAGAACGTCCTGTGGCGCTGTTCCCGATCCGCGAGCGTCACCGCCGCCGCCAGCGCCAGCGGATGACCGTTGTCGCCTTCCAGTCATCATTCAGGCGGCGGAGGATCCCGCCCAAAAAGACAGCTGCCCAGGTTCGGGAAGGCGCGCCCGGTTCCGGAGGTACAGCAGGCGCGAATGGCTCGCCACGAGATGCAACCGCTCATCCTGCTGCGTAGGCTTTCGTCAATGAACCGATTTCGCTTGCGGCACTTCAGCGCGCGTGTCCGCCAGGCCAGGCCAAAGAGTCCGCAGGACAGCAACGTAGCGAATACCGCGTCCTACGGGAGGCAGGAAACCGAGCCGGTGGCGCTCGGCCACCAGATATTTCCGGCGAAGGCGTTCCTCCGGCCGCGCACGCCGTACCCGGACCCCTGCAACAGAGCGGTTCGGGGGTAAACCAGGCATGCCCTCCCATTTGCAGGCCCAAAACGGGATGTTCAGACCCCCCGAGTCCGAATCAACCTCGCCCAACAATGGGATCGTCCTGTCTTCTGATCGCTTTGGCATCGCAACTGGCGTTCACTATGGTTCCGGAAACACGCAAATTCCACGGAACGGTGATGTCTGCCTGTCGCCAAGGCGACGGGTTCCGGATCATCGCCGCCGAACCATGAACATTGATGCCCTGAAATCCCGCAGTTTCCGAATTTACCTGTTCGGCAACCTGTTCGCGGTCAATGCGCTCTGGATGCAGCGGATCACCGTTGGATGGATCGGATGGGACCTGACGGAATCCGCCGGCTTTGTCGGGCTGATCGCCTTCCTCTTCTTCATTCCCACCATCGTAACCGGCCCGTTGTTCGGCGTGCTGATCGATCGCGTGAACGTGGCCGCCGCCGGGTTCGCAACCCAGGCGTCGCTCATGGCGCTCACCCTGCTCACGCTTGCTCTCGAACAGGCGGGGAGGCTGGGACCGGCGGCGTTGATCGTTCTCGCCACGGTCTCCGGCATCGTCACCTCCATGCATCATCCCGTGCGCATGTCACTCGCGCCGAGGCTGGTTCCCCGCCAGGCGCTGTCCTCGGTGGTGGCGTTCCAGTCACTGAACTACAACCTTGCGCGGATCACGGGTCCGGCGATCGGGGGATGGGCCATCGCCGAAACCGGCGTCGGCTTCGCGTTGCTGGTGCAAGCCCTTTTCTTCCTTCCCTTTCTCGTTGCAATGCGCCTCCTGCAGGTCCGCTTGAGAAGAAGCGCGGACCGAGCGCTGGATCCGTTCTTCGAGGCGCTTGCCTGGGGGGTTCGCTTCGTCTTTCGCAACTACTTCGTTCGCTATGCGATGGTGCTGACGGGTCTCGTATCCCTTTCCTCCCGCGGAGTCGTGGAGGTTCTCCCCGTGATCGCCGATGGTGTTTTCCACCAGGGACCCCGGGGACTCGGCATACTCATGGCGGCAGCGGGCGTGGGTGCGGTTTGCGCAGCAGTGCTGACGGCGCTCCTGCCCCCTCAGCGGGACGGGCGGATTCCAACCGCCACGCTGGCCCTGTCCTGGCTCGGAGTCGCGTTGATCCCGGGTCTGGGGCTCACCCCATCCTGGGAATTGGCGCTTCTGCTGGTGGGCGGAATGGGCTTCTGCACCACGATTACCGGGATTGCCACGCAGACGAATGTTCAGAGCCATCTGGAGGATGATGCCCGGGGCCGGGTCATGAGCCTCTGGGTCATGGTTGGGATCGGGTCGGCGGGGCTGGGCGGGATGCTGCTGGGAATCACTGCGGATCTTTTGGGCGTACAGGTCTCCCTGCAATGGGGCGGCACCCTCGTGGCCTTGTTGCTGGGCGGGTTTATCCTCCGAGCTCCCTGATGTCTGGCGCGCCGGGCCGTGACCGGAAACCGGAAGAGTTCGCAACGCGTTGGCAAGCGCCAGAGTGAACGGCAGGCTTCGGCAGCACGGGTTTCACCACTCGCGGGGCCACGCATCGTGGCGCTGCACATAAGGAGACCGGGATCGAGACGGAGGCCGCCGCGAGCGGGCCTCGCGGAGCGCCGTGATATCCGGGGAGGAGGTCAGGCAGTGCGGCCGCCGGCGGCGGGAGGATCAGCCGGTACTTGGGAAGCGCGGATATGCGGATTGATGCAGGCCTTCCGCTGACCCGCGATCGGTAATCCCGGTTTCGGCATCGATCCCGGCATCCGGCTTGGTGCGGCGCCCGGCGATCAGCGGAATAATCGGCGCGCCGGTGCCGACCGCTTCGATGCCATCGATCCGGCCGATCCTGTTCTCGACATTCGAACCTATCATGCGTTTGCTCCCTGGCATCTGCATGGCGGGGTCGCTCTCGAGCAATTCGGTGGCAAACGGTCTCGTGATCGGGGCTTCCGGATGATGCTGGGCACCATTGGGGAAGGGACCTTCCACGCAGTGCCACTTCACGGCTTAGGCATCGAATGCTCGCTGAACGCGCCGCCGCTGGTTGGCGTGGTGATGGGGCTCTTCGCCATTCCGGCGCTTGTGGAGCCGGCTATCAGGAACACGTCCATCTCGCGGGTTCCCGCGGACCCGTCCCGCGGCGGCATTCTGCAGGGAGTTCGAGACGTGCTGCGCCATTGGTGGCTCATGCTGAATCGCCACAGAGTGCCGGTTTCAGGCCGAGTATCCGGGCCACTCCGGTGCCGTTCCCGCCGGAAAATGCGGCCATTGCCGAGTTCCGGAATTCAGGGAAATGCCGGACGGCGCAGCGGCGGCGCCCGGAATCAATCCTGGGCCTCCTCCTCATAACGCATGCGTTCCGGTTATCAGGACGCCGCCGAATTCGACCAGAGATTCCTCATTGGACATGACCTCAATGCGCCTGCGGAGGGCGCGGGCCAGTCCGGGACGGCGGAGGACGCCGTGGGCGAGGGCCTGGCCGTTGATCCTGTGCTGGCGCACCTTTTCCAGGAGGCAGGAGCCACCGGGCCTCCTCGCGGACCTGTTCGGCTTCCCTCAGAAACTCGAGTTGCCCTTGCGTGGGATCAGGGGCGATTTCAAATGTCTTCCCCGACAATCCTGCTCATGGATCGCAAAATGTGTCCGGCAGCCCTTGGGCCTTCGCCCAAGGACGCCGAACGCGGTGTCGGCTGCAACCGGTCAGCCGCTGACGGGCTACACGATCTCGAAGTGCGCTTCTGTTGGTTGGCCCGTCTTTCCGTTGATCGGCAATAGGTCCTGCGGGCAGGCGGACATGGCGACAATGCAATCTGTTTCGGCGCGCAGAAGCACATAGTCTCCGGGACGCGAAAGCGGTTCGCCCCAGTCCAGGGCGCCGTCCGCCTGCCAGGGGATGTTCATGAACAGGTTGATGGGGGACGGCGTATGGCTCTCCTGGAGGCCCAGTTCCGCAAGGCCCCGGCTGAGGTTGTCGGCGCAATTGTCATGGTAGCCCTCCACTCCGAGCAAGCCGTACCGCCACCGGTCGCACGCCGCCATCAGGGTGTCGTGGCGGCCGGGGGAAGTGTCCTCTTCGAGGGTCAGGATGGGGCGGCGCCGGTTCGTCACAAGCCGGTCTCCCACGACCGGCGACAGGCGCTTGTTGTAGGCCCGGGTTGCATCCATCGCCATGTATTCGTCCATGTCGCCGGCGCAAAACGCCCAGGTGTCCACAACCTGTTCGCCGTGGGTGTTGATGATCCGGATTGCGCGTCCCTTGTCGACACGTGCCGCCTTCCCGCTACGGGCCGGGATCGTGGTCAGTTCCGCCATGAATGCCTCCGAGGTCTCTAGCGTTTGGGGGAGATTGTGACCATTCCGGGCGGTGGCGCAAGAATCAGCGCGGCCGGCGGCGTATGGCGTGCCCCGGCAGGGGGCGATCCCATGCCGTTCCTCTGGCAATGAATTTGCCGTGGCGCGGGGCCAGGGCGGGACTTGAGTGTGGAGGGAGATCCGGCTTCCCGGTTGCCGCCCGTGAGTCTCGTGGCGGTCGCTCGCCAGGGTCTGCTTCTGCAAGGCCCGCATGGCGGGCCGGCAGCCAACGCATGTCCGGGCAAATGTGACTGCCGCGTACGGCAGTTGCGCCGCTGGATCGGCAGGCCTAATCCTCTCCGCTCCCGTCCTGCCGCTCGGGCTGGACGACTTGTCGCCGCTCGGGAGTGGGAGCGTTCGCCGCTTCAAAGTGGCGGACAGCGCGTTCAAACTTGTCGCGACAGCCGGTGTTGCAGAACCCGACTACGCGGCCGCCAAACATGGTTAGCGAATCCGCTTGCACCGGCCGACCCGACCATGGGCAGGTCTCGTTGATGCAGTCGGCGATATCGAGCGCAGGCATGGTGCCTCCCGACAATTTCGTGGCCACACGTTGGTGCGGCACTTCGACCAGTTCCTGCCCCTCCTGTTTCGAACATTCACGGAACATGCAAGCGGCCGAGGAAAATTCGAGGCCCTGACGCGCCGAGTATAGCTTTGGCTCTGCAACCGGGATACGGCTTGGCACGCTGGCGGCACCATTCAACAGGCTGCGTACTCGTTCAGAGAGCAAGCGTCACGTGGAACGCAGTCTCGACCAGATCGCAATTGACGACGATCGGGAGACGGTCTTCGTCGGATTCGTGTGGGGAAGTCAAACCGGGATCGCAGCGGATGGCTGATCGCAGCATGAACTGCGCAGGGGACCGGCATGCGGCCCGCAATATCCCGGGGTCGGGGACTGGCGCCGCTACACGGCCCGGAGCGTTGGCAATGGCCATTTCCAGGATCCGCGAAATGGATCGCGGAGCACATTGCGTTTCTGCGGCGTGGTGTTCTTTTCCACCCGGTCGATGTCCGGGAGCAGGCGCTGCGCTCGTTCGTCCGACCTTCGGCGAGTAGTACGCCTGTGCGGGATTGCTGGGTTCGCTGCCGCTGTGCAGCCGAACGGAATGCCTGCGGGCCGAGGGTGCACGGTACGCCATATCCGCGAATCGCCTCCTTCTCGGCTCCGATACGCTTCACGCGGCTGTGTCGGCGCCCGCCGCTGAAGGAGCCCAAGAGGTGCTTCTTGCGCCGGATTCCGAACTCCGATGTTCACGGAGGCGACACGGGTGGCCAATTCTCGTCTCCGGTACGTGTTCCCCGTTTGAGGGGCGTTCATGCGGGTTTCGTTCGCGGTCTGTCCCGTCACTGTTCACGCGCCGACACGCAATGGGAAACGGAGCGCGAATGGACCGATTTGCGCGGACTGGAAACAGTCGCAATTCTCTCCAGCCGTGGTCTCACCTGGCTGGCGGCCCGCCACCGTGGTCCGAATCGGAGTCTTGCCGCATGCCCGAACATTCCGCGATCGAACAAATCGGCAGCTACGTGAACGAAGGGTTCTTCCGTGCGATGTTCGCCGATCCTGCGCGTGCGAACGCGGTGATCCGCACCCATTGGCCGCGGCAACTGCGCTGGATGCTGGAGGGGGCGCCCGCGAGGCAGATTGACGGTGGCCTCGTTACCGAAGACCTCCGGGCATTCTGGGTTGATTCCCTATTCCTCGTCGGCGGCGAGCACGGCCGCGAAACAGCGGTTTTCCTCGCGGAGCACGAGTTCCGTGTCGAGCTGGGGACGCTCTGGAAGATTCGCGACTGTTCGCGCGTGCTGCTGAACAGCTTTGACGTCGACAAGACGCCATGGCTTGTGCCGATGGTCTTCGACACCGGGGAGAGAGGAAGCTGGAACCTGCCGGGCGCCATCGACGAGACGTCCGATGATCCATGGGACCTCCTGCGGCAGATGACATTCGGTGGGATGCACTTTGCGCGGAAGACGCGGAAGATGCCGTACGGGAGCCTGTCCTGTGAGCCGGTATCGCGGGTCATGCTGGGCATGATGGGGCTTGCCGGGCGGCGACCGTATCCGCAAGGCTCGCTGGAGCAAATGTGGCGCACGGACGCTGTGGGCCGCGTGACGGGTATGACGCCGCAGACGCATTTGCTGCAGATGCAATTGCTCACCTTCGTTCTGGCGACATCCGATCTCCGGCCGGAGGAATTGCGGGCGCTGGCCTTGGAGACGGGCCTGGTGGACTGGGAGGAGTTCGAAATGGACGTGATTGCGCAGCCGTTGATCTTGGACGCCGTGGAGAGAGGCAAGGCCGAGGGCATGGCCGGACTGTTCCTTCGCCTGTGCCGGCAGCGCTTCGGCGCAATTCCGAAGGAAACGGAATTGGCAGTCCGTTCCGCGCCGCTTCACGATCTCGAGGCGTGGGCAGACTCCTTACTGCAGGCGCGAAGTCTTGACGAGGTCTTCCAGCACCGGGAGAGGGATTGACGAGAGCCGCAAGGGGTCTTGGCCAAGCATCCTGGAACCTCGCCGGCCCCCTGTCCGGGCCGTGGAGATCGTTGGTCCAATCGCGCGAAGCTGTCGCTCATGGAGTCGGGTCTTGCACTTGCCGCCCGGGGGCCTCCGGTTTGGCCATGGGCGCCTTCCTGCATACCAGGCACGGCAATTGCCATGCACGCAATGAAAGCGTTGCGCAGGTGGAGCAAACCCGTTGAACGGCGAAGACGAGTTCTCCCCGCCTGATCCGCGGTGGTCCCGCACTTCCGGTCGGCAAACTTGCCAGCAACGCGCGCCTGTAGTTCCGCACTCGCCAACACAATGCGGTCGGATCATGCGGTTGTGCGCGATCTCGGCCGAGTCGCCGAGGACCGGCTGGAGCAGCACCGGGACCTCCGCGCAGGCCTGTTCGCGGGGACTTGCGCCTTTCGACGCTAGCCGACACCACGAGACTCTTGATCTTGGGCGCTGCCATTGCTGCCCGACTGACGTTCCCAAGAACAGG
>CBDCUM010000008.1:0-468472 GCA_965222665.1 Rhodobacterales bacterium | reverse complement strand
TTCCCCGGGCACCTGGTGCCGGAGCGCCTCCGGATTGCGCACTCGGGCCAGGATGAGGAACGCCAGGAAGAGCACAACGGTGGTCAACCCATAATACCCCTTGGGCAGCGACAGGAACTCCCGCGCGTGGTTCAGAAGCCCCTCCTTCAGCAGCATCGGGAGCCCGGCCAGCACCCCCCCGCCGGCAACCGCCGACAGCGGTTCCGCAAACTGCGGCCGGATCTCGCTCAGATGCCCCGTCGCAGCCAGCATTCGTCCCGTCGTGTCCCGAGCCCCACGGCCCATCGGCGCTGCCCGGTCGCGGGCGTCCCGTGCGCTTCGGTCAATCGGCGGCTCCAGCGCGTCCCCCTCCGGTGCTTCCTGCGGCGCCTCCCGCTCCGCAGGGGCTTCCGGATCCGGATCAGCCTTTGCCGCCCGGGCCGGCTTCCCCCCACCGACAACCCCCGCCCGGCGATTGTTGTTCAGCGTCTGCGACGAGATCCCCACCTCCCGCGCAACCGCCGCGCCGCTCAGCCCCGAGGCCAGAAGCCGGTTCACCGTCCGCGCCATCGCGGCATCAATCACGCTCGGCCCGCGGCCTCGGCGCGGCGCAAAGAAGCTCGCCTCGCCGTCCCTCCGGAGTTGGTTCACCACCCGCTGTACCGTCGAGCGGCTCACGCCGAGCGCCTCCACCAGGTCCGAGCGAGGGACACCGCTCTCCGCAAACTTCAGACTTCCTGACCTCGTGCGCTAATTGAAGGCGGGCTTGGCGATCGTTTTGCTCGTGATTTCCAGCAGTTAGGAGACATTTGAGGGGTTGACCGATCTACGGAGAGTGGCTATAATACTGTGCACCCGATATCGACCGTGGAGACTCCCTTGAACACGCTTCCGATGCCTCCTGCCGAGGCGATCCAGATCGGCGAATCCTGCTTTTCGCACGCGGTCGAGGACGGCCGGCGGGTCTACTTCAGCAACCTGGCGCCGTTCGATTCCCACGAAGTTTCGGACAACCGAGCGCGACAGCTGCGGATTGCGCGGTTTGCCGAGCACGGTGTGCTACGCAGGGATCTGGCGGCGGCGTTTGGCGTGAACCGTTCGACGGTGCAGCGGGCAGTGAACCAGCTCCGGAGGCAGGGCGAGGCCGGTTTTCTTACGCCGCGACGGAGGCGCGGGCCGAGCGCGATCGACGCCGCGACGGCGCGGGAGGCGGAGCGGCTTCTGGCCTCGGGGCTGAGCGGCCGGGCGGTTGCGCGAAAGCTGGGGATCCGGCCGAGCACGTTCAGCCTCAACCGCCGGTCGGGTGTTATCAGAGGGGGGACGCCGAACCGGGCCGTGCCGGCGCAGGCGACAGCGTCGACGGAGCCGCAGGCGACGGCAGTGCTGGAGCCGCCGGTGGTCGCGTCGACGGAGCCACAGGCGGCGGCAGCGCCGGAGCCGAGGGTGGAGCGGAGCGAACGGGACGCACGCGACCGCGAGGCGCCGATGGGTCGGGGCACCCGGGACACGGCGGGGCGGATGCTGGCGGCAACGGGACATCTGACGGAGATGCGGCCGCAGTTTGCGGAGCCGCTGTCGGCGGTTGCCGGCGGCGGCGTGCTGGCCGGGCTGCCGATGCTGCTCAAGGAGGGGCTTCTGGACCGCGCGCGGGAGTTCCTGTCGCTGCCCAAGGGATACTACGGTTTGACCACGGTTCTGCTGTTCCTGGCCTTCCTCACCCTGGCCCGGGTGCGCAATCCGGAGGCACTGCGGCACCAGGCGCCCGGGGAATGGGGCGCCATCCTGGGCCTGGACCGCTGCCCGGAGGTGAAGACGCTGCGGGGCAAGATCAAGGCGTTGGGGCGAGACGTGCAACGGGTGCGGGACTGGCAAGCTTCCCTGGCCGCGGGATGGATGGCGGAAGAACCGGACGTGTGTGCGACCCTGTCGGTGGATGGCCACGTCAAGGTGTATTCCGGCCGCAAGGGAAAATTGCCCAAGCATTACGTGGCGCGCCAGAAACTCTGCCTGCCTGCCTCCACGAGCTACTGGATCAACGCGCTCGGCGGCAAGCCGTTCCTGTGCCTGAACAAGGCGCTGGATCCGACCATGACCCACGCGCTGGAGAAGGACATCCTGCCCGCGCTGGAGAAACTGGGCATGCTGGGCCCGGATGCACCGGACCTCACCGTCCCGGACGCCGGCGAGCCCGCCCTGACGCTGGTCTTCGACCGGGAAGGCTGGAGCCCTGCCCTGTTCCGGCGCCTCGCCCGGCGCGGGGTTGCTGTGATCACCTGGCACAAGGGCTTCAAGGGGGAGGCCTGGCCGGAGGCGGACTTCCGCACCGTCACGGTGCCCATCCACGGGCCGGGAAGCACCCGCAGCGCCACCGTCCGCCTCGCCGAGAAGAGCGTGATCCTGAGCAAGGGGCCCGAAGTCCGCCAGATCCGGCGCCTGCTGGAGAATGGCCGCCAGGTGCCCCTCATCACCACCGACCCCCGCATGCCCATGGAGCGGGCCGCCAGCGCCCTGTTCTCCCGATGGTCGCAGGAGAACTTCTTCAAATACATGCGCGAGGAGTTCAATCTCGACGCGCTGGCGGTCCACGGTTTGGAAGCACAGGATCCCGACGCCCGCATCGTCAACCCGCGCTGGCGCGCAATCGACCGCAATGTCCAGCGCTTCCGGCAGCGCCTTGGCACCCTGCGCAACCGGATCGCCGACCTGTCCAGGGGAACCCCGACCCGCGAAGCCGAAGAGGCCGTCCGGCGCCTGCAGGCCCAAAGCGACGCTCTCGACGCCGAGCGTGAAGCCCTCAAGCTGCAGCGCCGCGATACACCGCGACATATCGCGGTCGCCGAACTCGACACGAACGAGGCACTCGACGCGCTCCCCGAAGGCGAGAAACTCCTCCTCGATATAATCCGCATGATCGCCTACCGCGCTGAAACCCGCATGATGCCCGCCGTTGCCCAGACCCAGGGCAAGATCCAGCGCCCCCGCCGGCACTTGCGCGCACTTCTACGGGCCGACGCCGACGTCATCCCGGAGCACGGCAACGGCATCCTCCGCGTTCGCATACTCGGCACCGCCAGCGATGCCGGCGACAACGCCATCGCAAGCCTCCTCGAAGAACTCAACCAGACACGGACCGTCTTCCCCGGTACCAACATGCACATGGTCTATGAACTACCCGGAAAAATCGCCGAGCCCCACTTCGCGGGTGCAAAAACATGACACTCTCTCGAGTTCGAGGTCAGGAAGTCTGAACTTCGCGATCCGAAGCAACTTCGCTTCGCGCTGATCGTCAGCGTGAAAATCAAACGGTTCAAGATTGGAGAAATACTCCACTCGGCCGTCCCGCTTCACGAAGGAAAAGCAGGAGTTGCCAATCTGGACCGCCTCGGTGGGGCGCATCGGAAGCGTGTTCATCGGGACCTCGGAGCCGAATATCGGGTTTAGAACATTCTTTCACATTCCGGCCGACCTGTCAACCCCCCAAATGCCTCCTAACTCACCGAAATCACAAGGAAAACGACCGCCAAACACGCCTTCAATCAGCGCACGAGGTCCGGACATCTGAGGATAGAGAACGATGCCCGGGTGTGTTCCGGCAGAGCGGCGTCGGCAACTCCGCCGAGCAGGAGGGCGACGAGAATCGCCGGGAAGGTCGGTTGAACGTCAGCGGCGCGCATGGTGACGGCGTCCGTGCGCCCGCCGAAGTAGCCGCTGGCGAGGCCGAGCGCGATGCCGATGATCATCGAGAGGATCACCGAGGCGAAGCCGACCAGCAGCGAGACGCGGGCGCCGAACACGATCGAGGACAGTACGCCGGCGCCCTGGTTGTCCGTGCCGAGCAGGCATCGCACGTCGCCGTCCGCCACCCACGCGGGAGGCATACGCGAATCCAGGAGATTGTGGGTCTTCAGATCGTAGGGGTTCGTCGGCGCGATCCACGGCGCGAGCAGGGCGCCGGCGAAGAAGAGCACGCACACGAGCGCCGAAAGCACGGCCATGGGGGAGGTGCGGAAGCGGTAGGCGAAACCGCTTTGCCACACCGTCCGTGGAGCCGTGTTTCCCGGAGTCGAAGCGAGCTCGCTCATTCCATGACGCGCAGGCGCGGGTCGACTGACCGGTAGAGCGGACGGCGAGATTGACGACCACGAAGATGAGACCCACGACCGTCGGGAACCCGGTCATGACCGGCACGTCCACCGTCAACACCGACTGAATGAACCGGAGCCCCATGCCCGACCACTGGAATTCGGTTTCGGTCACGGTGGCGAACGCGGGCAGGGTGCCCAACTGCAGACCGATGGCGGTGACCACCGGCACCAGCGAGTTCTTGAGCGCATGGTGGACGTGGACGGCTCGGTTCGTGAGCCCCCCCCCCTCGCGCGCAATCCGGATGTAGTCGGTGCGCAGCAACTCGAGCATTTCCGCGCGAACGAGCCGCATGGTGAAGGTCACCTGCACCAGCGCGCGCGATGCCGCCGGCATGAGGATCAACTTCCAGCCGCTGATGATGGCAAGCCCTGTCGTCCACCGGCCAATTCGAACGACCTCCCCGCGGCCGAAGGACGGCAGCCAGCCGAGCGACACCGAGAACACGAGGATCAACATGATGCCGATGACGAAGGTCGGCAGCGAGACGCTGAGGTACCCGGCCCCGGACAGCCACACCTCGAGGCCGGCGAGATCGCCCGATGAGCGGACCGACGTAGGCGTTGACGACTGTCGTCGAGGTGCGCTCGTACTCCTTGATCCGCGGGAGCACCTCCGGCGAGAGGCTGACCGAACAAGAGGGACTCATATACGATAGTGCCGAGGCCCCATCGTATCCATTTCACGGGTCATAGAGGTTGGCATCCCAAACGCCTCTCGCCGTGCAGTCGCGCCAGTCCCCGACGCCCGGATGTTGCGTGCCGCATTCAGGTCCGCGTTCTGCGCGTGGCCGCAGGCCACGCACTTGAATTCGCGCAGTGAGCGGCGCGAATCGGCGTCGATTGCGCCGCACGCGCTGCAAGTCTGTGATGTATGTGCGGCGGACACCTCGATCACTTCCGCCGCCTTGTAGTTGAGCATCTGCCCGAGCGCAGCCCAGCCCGTGTGCAGAATGACGCGGTTCAGGCCGGCCTTCTGGCGCACATTCGTGCCGGGCTTGTCGGTCGTTCCCTTGGCACTCTTCGTCATGCCCCTGGTGTTCGGTTTCTCGATGACGACGGTCTGGGCCTTTGCGGCGATGCGCCTGGATACGTGGTGCTGCCAGTTCTTGCGCGCGTTGGCGAGTCGCCTCTGTGCGCGTTGTACCCGCATCCGCTGCCGCGCGCGCCGCCGCGACCCCTTGCGCTTCTTCGCCAGGCCGCGTTGATGTCGCTTGCGTTTGGTCTCCAGCAGTGCCAGGTCTGGCATGCGGTGTATCTCGCCGTCGCTGTCGGCAACCTGGCCTGCGTTGCGGTCAACACCGATGAACCGGCCGTTGTCATTCTGTTGCGGTGCCGGGACTCCGTAGCACACGACCGCCTCCCACCGGTGTCCGATGCGGCGGATTACCGCCTTGACCGGCCGGCCGGATACGGATTGCCGCCGCGGCGGCGGATCGACAGCCAGCCGACCTTCGGGACCGCAAGCTTGCCGTCGCGGATGCGGATATTGTCCGGGATGGTGAACGACGGATCGCTGTATCGGTGTTTCCACTTCGGGTACCCGGCACGGCCATCGAAGAACGCCGTCCACGCGTCCGCCTGCTAGCCTGAAAACCCAACCATAGGAAGCGCCGTGAAGTGTGCGGGACGAAAGTTCCGTTTGCATCGCGGTTTCCCGCCTTCAGTCGATGCCGTATGTCATTTGTTTTTATAACTTATGAATATTGAGACACGTTTCCTAGTCTGAGTTCGGCATTTCAGGCGCGCAAATCCGTCCCGCATCGGAAACCCCTCTCTGGGTCCGAACCAGCGTTCCCAAGGGGCGATCCTGTCCCGAATTGCCCGATTTTCGGAGCGTGAACGGCGAGTCTCCGCTGCTGCGCGGCGCTCCCCCACAACTTGCCATTGACAACCGGCTTCTTTATACATATAGTGATTAGGAGTTCATCGGTTCAGGATTCACTATGACACAATATGCCGACAGGTTCCTCAAGCCCAGAACCCGTGAGCAAAGGCGATACGAAGCGCTCCGGGCACGCTTTGTCGACGGGTGCTCAACCGCGGAGGCGGCAGCGCGCTTTGGCTACGCGTCGGGAACCTTTCGAAACATCTGCTCCGAGTTCATGCGCAGCGACGACGTGCACTTTTTCCTGTCCAAGAAGAAACGCAAGGCACCGGCGGTGCAGGAGGCGCCGCCCCTGGCGACGCGGCGCCGAGACCGGATCATCGAGTTGCGCACCACCCGGGGTCTGTCGATCTACGAGATCGCCGACATCCTGAAGAAGGAGGGCATGCCCGCGAGCACACCGCACATCCACGGCGTCCTCAAGGCGGCTCGGCTGCCGAAGCTGCCGCGGCGGCCGCTGGCGGCACGGATGGAGGCGGTGCGCCCGGAGCGCGCTGCTCTGGCCGACCGGGACGCCCTCGACCTCTCACCCCGGCAGCTGCGCACCGACTTCGGCGGCCTGTTCCTGTTTGCCCACGATCTTGCGCGTCTCGATCTTGACCAACTCCTCGCGGACAGCGCCATGCCGGGCAGTGCGATGATCCCGGCCGGATGCGCCTTCCGCGCTCTTCTGGCGCTCAAGCTCTGGGGCATCGGGCGGCCGTCCCAGGTCATGGCCTGGACCCTGGATCCGGGCCTGGCGCTGTTTGCCGGCCTCAACGTCATCCCGAAGCGTGCCACGCTCAGCGAGTACTCCTGCCGCGTCGACCCGCGCAGCGGTCCCGGACTGATGCGGCGCTGGCACGATGCGGTTCACGGCCTCGGCATCCCGCTCGGCGGCGGACAGTCCTTCGATCTCGACTTCCACACCATCCCCTATCACGGCGATGATGCGCTCGTCGAGAAGCACTTTGTGTCCAAGCGCAGCCGCAGGCAGATGGGAATCCTCGCCTTCCTGGCTCGCGACGCCGACGCCCGCCTCTTCGCCTATGCCAACGCGCAGGTTCGCAAGGCCGGACAGAATGACGAGATCCTCCGCTTCGTCGAGGACTGGAAAGACCGCACCGGCACCGCACCGGCCGAACTGGTGTTCGACAGCCGGCTGACCACTTACGCCAACCTGGCGCGGCTGGAGCGCATGGGCATTGCCTTCCTCACCCTGCGCCGGCGCTCGAAGGCGATGGTGGCAGCGCTTCTCGCCCGCCCGCCCGGCGACTGGCGCCGCATCACTCTCAACAATATCGGGCGCATCTACCGCACACCGCGCATCCTGGAGCAAACCGTACGCCTCAAGGACTATCCGAAGGACATCCGCCAGATCGCCATCGCCGACCTCGGACATGAGGCCCCGACCCTGCTGATCACCAACCAGATGAAAACTCCGGCACCCCGGCTCATCGACCGCTACGCCCGGCGGATGGTCATCGAGAACACCATCGCCGAGGCCATCGACTTCTTCCACATGGATGCCCTCTCGGCCAGCGTGCCCATGAAGGTCGATCTCGACCTACAGCTCACCCTCATGGCCAGCGCCCTCTACCGCATCCTCGCCGCCCGCGTCGGCAATGGCTTCGAGACCGCAAGGGCGCGCACCATCTTCCGGAAACTCATCCACGCAAGCGCCGATATCCAGATAACACCCACCGAAATCATCGTGAAACTCGGGCGCAGGGCCAACAATCCGCAACTCATCGCCGCCGGGTATGCGGACTACGCCGAGCCCATCCCGTGGCTCGGCAATCGAACCCTCGTGATCCGGTTCGTCTGAGGGCCCGCACAACATCGCCAAATCCGACGTGTAATGTCATGCCGATCAACAGCGGTAGAGTCGGGGGCTGGCGCGCCCGCGGTAGGGTCCGGTGGCAGTTCCGGCGCTTTCGCGACGGGCCTCAGTCCGGCTCCCTTGGCTACGTTTCCAGTCCCCCGCTCCCCGAACCCGGCGTGCCGATTTCCGGCACCGGGCTCTCCAGTGGGATCATGCACTTCGCACACGGGCGACGAGTTCCAGCAACAGCAAGGGTCTTGGCCGCATGGGTTCGGCCGCGAGGAGCTGCACGGCTCCCGCCTTGACTGTGGCTGCGGCCTCGCCTGCCAGCAAGCCTGTCGACGCCTTGATGGTCCGAGACCTCGGACGCCGGAGAAACCACCGCCGCCGGGGACCCGCCCTTCACTTCCGCATGTGATGCGTCCAGGCTCTCCGGCATTCTCCGGGGTAATAGGCCATGCCACTCCCGATACCTGTCGCCCTTCAACATCCTTCCTCACCTGGGGTCCCTTTCCTCGACCGGTATTACTCGGCGTCGCCAGTAGTACGGACCCCTCCGCCACCCTGCCGGCCCAGCCTGCCCCTCACGGGGGTCCGGTTGATGCGTGCACATCACCGACAGGGCTTCCCGTGTTGCCGCGTCTTCCATCTTCCATGCATGCTGGCGCCACTACCCCGGCGGGCGCGGTCTGGTGCATGTGTCGCTTCTCTTCCCAAACCGCCATCGGCCTTCCCCTAACCCAAGGAGGGTCGGCCCCCGCGTTGCCTGTTTCGAGGCCTGCTCGGCGTTCGCTTCACGCTCCGGCCTGCATGGTCGCTGAGCTGCTCAACGCAGCCCTTCTCTCCGGAGTGCTTCAGTCCATGTCGTTACCTCCACGAACCGCTCCGGCCGCTACCAGCCGGAAGGACAGTTGCTGGGTGGGATTCGCACCCACCAGGAAAACGCGCCTTTCCACGGCGCACTTGGGAATTGAGGCTAGCGCAACGTGTAGCGGACGATGGTGTAGGAATGCTTCCGAAGCCACTCGGTCTGGTCCCACAACGTCTTGAACGCTGTTCCCGGCGTGAAGAACGTCGGCGAATCGATCGTGCGTCCGCAGGCGTGCTCGTATTGGATTTCACGCGCTCCCTTGATCTCGTTCCACGCGAACCGGCATGCGTCCCGAATACCAAGAAGCAGGTTGGCGGTCGCAGCATCACCAGGCGAAAGCCGGTAGACGACATTTCGATAGGTGGTTGAATCGCTCATGGCAGTCGATCTTGCGCATAAGGGCCGTTTGGCTGCGGTCGGCGGCAACCGCCGATCGCACGCATGGTAGTATTCGAAAAGGCCGATGCCAATCGATTGAAAGATCTTCGGCACTATTGCATATAATCCCCTAACAAAACGCAGAATGTCCTGGACGAATGCCATTGGTCGCCCGCCCCCCAACACCGGCGCCTCCCCGTCCTTCCGGCGTCCGTCCCGGTTGACGGCCCGATCGACCTATGGTCCGCTACAAGTCTCCGTGACTGAAAACCGGGGTAAGCGTTGACAACCCTTCGCGTCGAAAGACTGACCACCTCGTTTCGGACCGAACATGGCTGGAGCCCGGTTGTGCGCGACGTCGACCTGGAGCTGGACCGTGGCAAGACGTTGGCTCTCGTTGGTGAATCCGGCTCCGGCAAGAGCGTCACGGCATACTCCATCCTGCGGCTTCTGCCCCCGGGGCGGTGCCGGGTCGAGGGTCGGGTGCGGCTCGGCGGCACCGACATTCTGGATCTGCCGCCCTCCGAGATGCAACTCGTGCGCGGCAACAGGATCGCCATGGTCTTCCAGGAGCCGATGACCAGCCTGAATCCGGTTCTCACGGTCGGCCGGCAGATTGAAGAAGCCATCCTGCGGCATCGCGATATCGACCGGTCGGCGGCGCGGTCGGAGGCAATCCGCATGCTCGACCGCGTACGCTTGCCGTCGGCCGCCAGACAGGCCCGCCAGCATCCGCACGAGCTGTCCGGCGGCATGTTGCAGCGGGTCATGATCGCCATGGCGCTCGCGCCTCGCCCCGAGATCCTCATCGCCGATGAATCGACAACCGCGCTCGACGTAACCGTGCAGGCGCAGATTCTCGACCTGATCCGGGACCTGCAGACGGAATACAACATTGGCGTGCTGTTCATAACGCACGACATGGGCGTGGTCGCGGAGATGGCCGACCGCGTCGCGGTCATGCACCGCGCGCGCATCGTAGAGACGGGCGGGATCGAGGAGATTTTCCATCGGCCAGCTACCGCCTATACGCGCGCACTGCTCGCCGCCGTCCCCCATCTCGGCGCCCTGCGCGGCAGTGCTGCGCCGGTCGCATTCGACGAGACCGACATCGATACGGGAGCCGTTCGTTCCGGGCGACGCATGAAGCAGCGGCACCTTGCGGACGAGGGAGTCGGGCCGCTCCTGTCCGTGGAAGGACTGGTGACCCGGTTCAGTGCGCGCCGCGACCTCTTCGGGCGCACCCGCGAACGCGTGCACGCAGTCGAAAACGTCTCCTTCAGCATCGGCGAAGGCGAAACGCTGGCCATTGTCGGCGAGTCCGGCTGCGGTAAATCGACGGTCGCCCGTTCGATCCTGCGGCTGGTCGTTCCCGCGTCCGGGAGCGTTCGCCTGAACGGAGAGGACGTGCTGAAGATGGACCGCAACGCGCTGGTCGGCGCCCGGCAGCGAATGCAAATGGTGTTCCAGGACCCGTTTTCGAGCCTGAACCCACGCATGCGTGTCGGCGAGGCCGTCGCGGAACCGATCATCGTTCACGGCCTGGCGGGCCGGGCAGAGGCCCGTGAGCAGGCTGCGGCCCTCCTGCGGCGAGTGGGACTGTCGACCGATGTGCTCGACCGCTTCCCGCACGAGTTTTCCGGCGGGCAGCGCCAGCGCATCTGCATCGCCCGTGCGCTGGGCCTCGGCCCTCGGCTGCTGATTGCCGACGAAGCGGTCTCGGCGCTGGATGTCCGGGTCAAGGCCCAGGTCGCCAATCTGCTCATGGAGTTGCAGGACGCGCTCGGCCTCGCGATGCTCTTCATCTCCCACGACATGGCCGTTGTCGAGCGCATCAGCCATCGGGTCGCCGTCATGTATCTGGGCGAAATCGTCGAGATTGGCCCCCGCCGCTCCGTCATCGACAACCCGGCCCACGACTATACGCGCCGGCTGATGGCCGCAGTGCCCGTTCCGGACCCGAGCACACGGCGCGAACGGCGCCCGCCCGGCCGTGCGGAGGATCTGCCCAGCCCCGTGCATCCGGCAGGCTACGTCCCGCGGCATCGCATGTACCGCCAGGTCGGGCCAAGCCACCTGGTCATGGAGTCCAACCCGGAACCCGTGCCACGGGATGCTTCCTGACAGAACAGTGATCGGTGAGAGCAGGCTTCCAGGTTCTCGGCTTCTCGGCAAGGTTCACAGAGGTCGATTCCATGGGCAAGGCTGCCTTCCGGGTCGAATGGCAAGCGCGGCAATTCCCACGGAAGCGAGCGAGCGCCTGGTACGAAACAGAGAATTCCCATTCTCGACGTGATCGTGGAGAAGGATATTGACACGGGCATGGCACCGTGGAAATCATGTGCCCTGCGGGGGGTTCGAAGCCGACCATCTGGCGCTGGCGGGAGCGCGATGGGAAGCAGGGAGTTGACGGGTTGCTTCGCGACGCCACGCGACCGCGGGGCAAGGCGCCTGTGTCGGCGAGCAAGGTCCGTGAAATGCTGGAGCTGACGCATTCGCCGCCGCCCGGCAAAGCGACCCATTGGACGCTGCGCGCCACGGCAGCGCAGGTGGGTTTGCAAGGTTGACAGTGCTACCGACCTGCGCGCCAGCATGGGCTTGTGCCTCATCGCTTCCGAAGCTCCAAACTGTCGAGGGATCCCGCGTTTGCTGAGATACTCCACTACGTGGCAGGACTTTACGCAAGCCCTCCGGAGCTTGCGGGGAACCTGTCTATCGATGAAGAGTCACAGATCCGGGCGCTGGACCAGACGCGGGTTCCGCTGCCGATGAAGTCCGGCCGAACCGAGACGCGCACCCAAAATTGCATTCGGCACGGCACGACCACCCTGTTTGCCGCACTCGACATCCTCGACGGCACGGCGATCGGGCAGCGCTATCCATGAAATCGGCAGGAGGCGATCATCTTCTTCCGGGAACACACGGCAGCGTTGTTCAAGCACCAGGAGTTCCGCGTCATCCTGCACGAACCCTCGACAAACATGACCGCGAAAGTGCACCAATGGCTCCCCGAACACACGGGCTGGACTTTCCACCTCACACCGACCACCGCATCGTGGCAGAATGCCGTGGAGGGCTTCTTCGCAACGCTTTCCCGCAGGCGCTTGAAACACGCAATCTTCAAATCACTCCAGGAATGCGAAGCCGCCATACTGCGATTCATTGAAGAGCACAACGGGCGCAAGGCGCGGCGGTTCCGATGGACCACCGATCGCGAAAGCATCATCGCGGTCCGCAAGAGAGGGTTCGCTTCCGGCCGGCCGGGTATAAATCTTGTGGCGATATTCCTCACCGGTCCGCGGGATGCCATCGGCAGGAGCCAGACGGCTCCTTGTCGCGTACTTCCCGAAACCCGCGATCCGCACGTCCTCGTCCTTCGCCAGCGCCTCGCCGATTGCCTCCAGCACGGTGTCGACCGCGCCTTCCGCCACGCACTTGTTCAATTCCATCTGGAGGGCCACACGGCCGACGATTTCTGATTTTTTCATCAATTCGCTTCGGGGCAGGCTCAGGCCGGTCGTGGCCGGTGGGCCCGAGCCAGGCCGCCGCTCCTTTCCCTAGCAACGCACTCAGACGCGGGTCGCCACCATGACCACCAACATCACCGATGCGCACGGCCACAATTTCGAGGTCCTGACGAGCGGCCAGTACATCAACTTCGTACTTTTCTCGTCTGCCATCGACGGAGCGCCCGCCGCAGCCATCACCGTCCCCTCCGAATGCCGGGAGTTGATCGCACGCGGCGCGCCCATGGCGATCAATCACAGCGGTGGCAAGGACAGTCAGTGCATGACGATTCTGCTCTCCCGCCTCGTTCCGCGCGAGCAACTTCTCGTCGTCCACGCGCCCTCGGCGAGATCGCATGGCCCGATGCGCAAGCGCGAATCGAGGCGACGCTTGCTGCATTGACGCAAGCGTTGAATGGCAGCTGAACTTCACGGGAGACATTTCGACTACCGAATCAAGGTCACCCTCCCTCTTGGTCTGAAGAGTGTGGCATGTTTCGGACTGCCCTTCGCATTGTCCAAAAAATATGTCGTGCTTCGGACATGGTTGCCTTGACCCAAGACACCAATCTTCGCTCCTGACTACTTGCCCGGATGGTAGCCAGCCCGGAGGGAGTCTGGACACCTGGCGATCTGTGTCGCATTGACCGAGGCCTTTATGATCGGCCCCGCAAAAACAGTCTGACCGACCGACCGTACCCGACTATCGCGCCGTCATCCGCGCTGTCACCCGCCGCGACCAGGCACGCGCCGTCATCGACGGCATGACCGCCGCCAATGATCTTGGCCTCACCACCGCCGTGCCGGCGCGTGTCGATGTGCTGGTCGATGCGCGGCTGAAGCCGATCAAGCTCGGCTGCCAGGAGATCCATTTCAAGTTCGCCGCGCCCAGCCGTCTCTTTTGGGCTGATCGCCCCGCCATGCGCGTCGTCCAGGCGCCGCACGGGATGCAGGACATGATGGCCCAGCATGGCGAACGTCAGCGCGTGCGGGACGCTTTGCGCCGCATGTTCGCGGACCCCGACACGGCCGGGCGATCCGCGACGATCTGCGCGCCGGTCTTTCCGCCCTGCCGTTCTGGATGCAGGAGTATCTGCGCGGGCTGCTCAGCACCGCCGAGGCGGACGAGGCGCGACAATGACTGCCGCTTCCCATCGGAAAATCATCGCCGCATCGTCGCGTAACCGGCTCGATTTGTTTCTCGCGACCGCCAATCGGCTCGGTGCCCCGATCGGCAATGTCGAGAAGGACTTCTGGATCTGCTGGACCCTGAATGCGCTCTATCATGAGCGACCCGCCGGAGGACCTCGTATTCTCTTCAACGGTGGCACGTCCCTCTCGAAAGCCTATGGCCTGATCCGGCGGTTCTCCGACGATTTCGACATAACCGTGTTCCGCGACGATCTCGACGAACCGGCGTCCGTCGAGGAATTGGAACAACTGTCCAACAAGAAGCGTAGAGCCAGGCTCGACGCGATCCGCGATACCTGCCGCGCATACATCGCTGGCCCGCTCCGAGAGTTCCTCGGCGCAAAACTCGCGGACACCACTGGTGGAGCCGGGCGTGTCGAGATCGACGAGGCGGATCCGGACGGTCAGACCTTGCTCGTCGGGTATCCCGGAGTCGAACCACGCGATGGGGCCTATGTGCGGCCCGCCGTACGGATCGAATCCGGCGCGAAGTCAGCTCTCGATCCCAACCAAGCGGTCACGATTCAGCCCTGCATCAGTGAAGAAGCCGGTGGGCTCGACCGCGCGATCCGAAACGTGACCACCATCAAGGCTACGCGCACCTTCTGGGACAAGGTAATGATCGCACACGGCCTGCGTCGCTGGTACGAGCGGCGCGGGGTTCTTCGGCACGAAGGACAGCGTGTGTCGCGACACTACTACGACCTGCATTGTCTGCTCCTTTCAGACCTCGGCGAGGCGGCGCTCGCCGACCACAATCTTGGCGCCGACTGTGCTCGGCACGCTCGCATGTTCTTCGACCGACCCGACTACGATCTCGCGTCAGCAGTACCAGGCACGTTCGAAATCGCGCCGAGCGAGGCGATGGTAGAAGCGCTCGCCCGCGACTATGCCAACACTACGCCTATGATCTTTGGCACGGCCCCTGCATTCGAGGAAATCCTGGCGTCCGCCGAAGAGATTGAGGAGATCATAAACACTGGGGGTACACGAAACGCAGACTTGACCAGCCTGAACTGACGGCAGTTCCAGACCGACCGACTCCATTGTTCCGCCGATCACCGACGCCAGGGTTCGCTGTGTTTCATTCCGATCATGGCGACAGGAGCAACCCGTCTTGCCTGATCCCGTGTTTGGTACGGCAGCTTGGAACTGCGTTGATATCCGATTGCTCGATGGTCGGCGCGAGCTCCCCGGATCGAGCCTCCGGGATAGACCACGACCTATGAGCGCAAAACTCCGTTAAGTTCCTCTAACGCATTGAATTTGTGTAATATATGAATCGCAATTGTTTCATGCCGCCAGCATCGAAACTGCTCGATTCTTCTCCGGTGCCCTCAATCCCGTCCAATTTCCGTAAGAACACCCTCATTTCCGTGCAGTTTCAGCCACAGTTTGATATAGTGTACTATCCTGTTGCTAAACTATAACAGAGTGATTGCCATGCTCTCCAAGTCCGATGCCGCCAAGGCGCTGCGCACCCACTTCAAGAAGCACCTTGTCGCAACCCTGCCCGAACTGGTGGAGGTGCTGCGAAATCCTTCGCGCTCCAGTGTGTACCGCCGCCTCAAGACGCTGGGCTACCTCGCAAGCTACACCCATGCCGGAGCCCATTACACGCTGTCCGAAATCCCGGATTTTGACGAGGCGGGCTTGTGGTGGCACCAGGGCATCGGCTTCTCCAAGTGCGGCAATTTGAAAGACACCATTGCGGCATGGGTCGGGCATTCCGCCGCCGGATACACGCTCAATGAGCTGGAAGCGCCCCTGAAACTCCGTGTGCAGAACGCGCCGCTGGCTCTGGTGCGCGAGGGTACGATCACCCGCAACGCTTTCGACGGCGTCTATGTGTATCTCAGTGGGGACCCGGTCCGCGCCGAGGAACAAATGGCGGCGCGTCATCAGTTCCGCGCCATCCGGACCGGCGGCGCGTTGCCTGGCGAGTTGGTCATCGACGTGCTGGCCACGGCGATACGCGGCCATCAATGGGAATTGGATCATGCCGCCATCACACAGGCGCTCCGCGGCCGGGGACGATACGTGACACGGGCCCAGGTCGATCAGGTGCTCACCGCGTTGGCGGGAAAAAAAACGGTGCCTCCTTCCTGATCGAGGAACTCCAACGGGCGATCCAGCAACAAATCGAGACCTGTGCCCCCCGCAATCTGTTTCCCGTCCCCCCGGTGTTCGACTTTCAGCCGAGGGCGGTCTCTTGCGCCTGTGGCGGCGAGCTGAAGCCATACAAGACCGCAAGACGCACGGTGGCAACCCTCCATATCGGCACGTTCCATGCGCGCCTCAAGTACCGGGCCTGTGGCCGCTGCAAGCGGGTGGTCAAGCCCGGCGAACTCGACCGCCTCGTTGCGCCGCACTGCAAGTTCGGTTTTGACGTGATCGAATATGTGGGCCGGGCGCGGTTCGAGCACTGTCAAAGCCAACGGGCGGTTCAGGCCGCGCTCGCGCTGCGCCATGTCGCGATTTCGTTGCGCGAGATCGAGGTACTTGGCCGGCAGTTCATCGTCTATCTGTCCCGAGCGCACCGGGACAGCCAGGCATCGCTGAAACAGTTCATGCAGATGTCGCGGGGCGGGTACATCCTGCATCTCGATGGCACTTGCGAGGGAAACAGCCCACATCTGATGAGTTCGATCGATGAATTGTCCGGCATCGTGCTCGGAAACATCAAGATCCCTTCAGAAAACTCCGACCAGATCATTCCGTTCCTCCAGGATGTCCGGGCGGCCTACGGGGACCCCATTGCTCTGGTTCACGACATGGGCACCGCCATCCTGAAGTCTGTTGCACAGGTCTTTCCCGCAGTTCCCGGCACCGTCTGCCATTTCCATTTCCTGAGAGACATCGGCAAGGATTTGATGGCCGACCCATACAACGCCATCCGGCGGCGCCTGAGGACGTACAACGTTCGAGGAACCCTGCGAAACATGGTGCGGGAACTCAAGGCAGCCATTGACAACAACCAGGAATACACTGGCAGCCTCCATCGCTATCTGCGCGCCGGCGAGGCGGAGCGGCAGGGGATGAGGCCGCCGCCAGCGGTGGAAGCCTATCTGATCGCGGCATGGATTGTGGAAGCCAAGAGCCAGGGAAACGGCTTGGGATTCCCCTTCGATCGGCCTCATTTCAATCTTTATCAGCGCTTGGCGCATGCCTGGCCCGCTCTCAAAAAGATCAAGACGCAAATGCCGGGACCCATGGCCAGCACGATCACCCTTCCATCGCTGCGCCAGGTCCTGAAGGACCCGGACTTGTCACACATCGCGACGCTGATGCAGCACAGAATGATCGTGTTCGAACAGTTCCGCGAGGCGATGCGCATCGCCTTGCCAGACACCAAGGGCGGCCTCAAGGACACGGGCGAAACGGATCTCCAAACCATCCGGGAGAAGGTGACCGCTTTCCGAAACAGCAGAGCGATCAGGCATCTCGCGGACACCGACAAGACCTACGGGAAAATGGTCCGACAGATCGACAAATACCAGGACAAGCTCTTTGCCGACCCGATAACCGTTCATTGCGCTCACGGAAGCGTTCAGATTCAACCGCAACGCACCAACAATCTCATGGAGCAATTCTTCCGAGACCTGAAACGAGACGACCGCAGGAGAAGCGGTACCTGCGCATTGGCGCGCAGATTGACCGCCATGCTCGCCGATGCGCCCTTGGTGAAGAATCTGAAGAGCTCTCACTATATGGAGATCATTCTGAACGGAGAAACCACCTTGGCGAAGCGCTTCGCTTGCATCGACAGGGGGCAAGTCCGCAAGGACGCAAAAGACGCGCGAAACGCCGCGCAGAAATATCCCAGACACATGGGAAAGCTCTTCAATATCCCGGACTTGCCCGCTACGCTAGGGCACCCAAACCCCTCAGCGACGGAACCTCAAATCCAAATCTAACGGAGTTTTGCGCTCATAGACCACGACATTGAATCCATCGTTCGCATTAAGGAATTGGTTTCCTGACGCCGCGATCCACAACTTGCGCTTCAACCATCGCTCTCGACATTTTCGGTCAGTCCTGGAGCCGGCCTCGCATTCGCGCGAACGTGCCAAATCCCCTTCCATATGACCGCCACAGATACAACCGACGCACAATGTCTGCGCGCAACGAGGGTGCTCCGTGACCGGCGGCCCTGGTTTCTCGCGTCGCCAGTCTCGCCCGGAGGGTTCACCGCCGCAAACTCGCCAACAAGCGGAAAGAGCGGACTCCGGAATCTGCGTAGGCAACGAGGAATCCGTGAAGAGGCAGCAGGGTGCCCCGCCTGCTCCGCAAACGCTACGACGCCGCTTCAACGTCAGATACGGTTTGCGGTTGCGTTTCGTTGGAGTCGGTCGGAGTGACTGTGTTTGCGTATCGTCGCAGATGAAGTCTTCGCGGAACCGTGGCATCAAGCCTTTGCGACAGGCCCCACGGTACCGTCGCCCGATGCGGCCTTACAAACCGGCTGCCACTTGCAGGAATTCCTTGGCGATCCGGAGATGCCAGGGAACTCGGCTCCCGCTTCCATGGAAGCCGACATGGCCACCACCCCGCGAGATTTCGACATGAACCGGAGGTCGCGCTTCGATCCCGGGAGTCGGAATCCAAGGGTCATCGTCGGCATGAAGGACAAGGGCCGGAATGCGAATGCCGTCCATGCTGCGCGCCGGCGAGCAGGCCGCGTAATACTCCCTTGCGTCGCGAAACCCGGCGATGCGGGATATGAAGGCGTCGTCGAAGTCCCGGATGTGGCGCGCTTCCGCGAGCGCTGCGCGTACTTGCGCGGTCGAACTCCGCCAAACGTGCCGGGACTGATCCATGAGACGTGAGAGAAGCCAGCGCTCATAGAGACGATTCCTGGGTCGGGCCAGTTGGTCCGCCGCCGCCTCGAAATCCAGCGGAGCCGAAATTGCGACGATCGCCTTGACCGATGCAGGAAGCACGCAAGATGCCGCCAGCCGCAGCGCCAGAGCGCCGCCGAGGGAAAATCCGACAATGAATATTTCCTGGTTCCGATAGCCGGATACACGGCCGGCGAGCGCCAGGCACGCGTCGGCGAGATCCCCGACCCGGTCCATGTGGTGCAGGTCCTTCGCAATCCCCGCCCCGGGCGGCGCGCCACGGGGATTCAAGCGGAGTACGGAAGCGCCATCCCGGTGCCAGGCCTCCGCCGCCTGCAAGACGGCCGGGCTTCCTTCACAACCGGTGAGACCGGGAACCAGGACGACTGCCGGACAGTCCACCCGCCCCGCATGGAAACGGGCGGCAATGCGGTCACCACTGCCGTCACGAAGGGGAATCTCCATGCGCTCTCCGGAGTCGGCCGGGACTCCCGCAAAGGCGCCCGGAAGAAAATTGCGTACCGTCTGGAGATCGGCCGAGACCCACGGCCAGCGCGGTCGAAACGGGTTGCGTTGAATCAGATCGCGGACAATGGCGGTCCTCGCCGCAAGCGCCGGACTCGGCATTCCATCCCTCACGAGCTGCGACATGTCCGGCATCCCACGCCCCCCCCGAACGACAGTCCATTCCCTGGATCACATTGGCACCTTGCGAGAAGTGAGGCAATTCTCCGGCGACCCGCATGCGCCTCGCTTCGGCCCATGTTCTTCCGTGGAGAGTCCCTCCCGCAAATTTGCCAATTTTACACCGGATGGGTGTCCTGAATCCGCTCAAGTGCCTGAGAATGCACCGCTCCGCCTCCGCAAGAAGCGTCCCCAAGCAGCGTCCGGCTTTGACCTGCCGCGGTGGTCTGCGCACGGAATCGGCGCGATCCGGAATTCGTGCAACCTGCCGGAAATGGCCGGGAAGCGGCTCTGAATCGTTCCGGCGAACTGCAGGACGGCGTGGCGGCACTCCTTCTCCGGCGAGGAAGAATCGGTCTACCCGAAGCCCTTCCGCAAGCCTCCGGCCGCCCGGTAGCGGGCCGGCCCGGTCTTCGAGGATGGGTTCGGCGCAGCCAGGAGCCTGCGGATCTTCCACATGGCGTTGCGATGAACGGACCGGAATCCAGGCCGAAATCGTCCTGAATGACGGCTTCCAGTTTCCGGCCATGATTCCCGGCCCGGTCGTCCGGTGAGACGCCGAGACTGCTGGAGGCACCGAGAGTGTCGACCGCATCCGCCGGAGCAGGCGCCGGAGAACCCTGTCGAGGCCCCTGCACCGACCGATTGAAATGCCATTGCCGTCATCCTCGTCGGATGCGGCATGTGACGGGAAGCGGGACTCCCGGAAGTCCCGCGAACACTTCGCGAACCGTTGCGCGTACGGGACGAGTCCGGCTACCGTTTCAGTTCCGGGCACGGATCCTCGGCAAGCGAACGGATGTGGCTGGTCCGGGTCCGCTGCACCGCTCACTTCAGCGGCGCTTCAGCGCCCGGGCAGGCGGCCGCCCATTGACGTTTCCCCTATCCCGGCTAAATCAATTTGTGCCATCGGCCGGCAGGAAGAGGACTGCCGGCCGTGCCCAGCGAAACCGACAATCTCCATCAAGGGGAGAGAGCACCACCCGAACCCGGGCCCGAAGGATTCAGGCAGGCATTCCAGGAGGAGCGAGCCATGTACGAGAGCATTCCTCTTTGCGTCGACGGCGGCGGGCGCTCTGCCGGACGCATTCGACCCGCGGCGGGGCTGGCCAGCAGGAACGAAGCGCACGTGACCGGCCTCTACGTGGTTCCCGAACTCCGCCTGCCCACGACCATGCCCGCCAGCTTCGCCTTCGCCGAGTTGATGCAATCGCACATGGAAGCGATGCGGAACGAAGCCCGGAATTGGGAGAGCGCATTCACGGAGACCGCGCGGAACGGGGGCATTTCATTCGAGTGGCGGCGGAGGAATCGCGCCCGACCGAAATGGGCACCCTCTCCGAGATCGTGGCGCTCCATGCGCGCTACGAAGACCTGGTGGTGGCGGGAGGCGGAAAATCGGCGGACTCGACGGAAGATCCGCATCCGGAATTGCCCGCCGACCTCGTCATGACGAGCGGCCGGCCTGTGCCGGTCGTTCCCCGCTCGGGGGAGATCGAGGAGATCGGCACGCGAGTCCTGGTGTGCTGGAACGCGGGCCGCGAAGCCGCCCGCGCCATCCATGACAGCCTGCCGCTGCTGCAGAGCGCTGAACAGGTAACCGTGCTCTCGGTCAACCCCGATACGCGCTCGGGAGGCGATGGCAGGATCCCCGGCGCCGAAATTGCGCTATGGCTGTCCCGCCACGGCGTCACCGCGGAGGTGGAATTGATCGAGAAATCCGCTTCGGCTGTGGTCGACAGTATCCTTTCCCATGCGAGCGACGTCGGCACCGACCGCATCGTGACCGGCGCGTACGGGCATTCCCGAACCCGGGAATGGGTCTTCGGCGGCGTGACGGAATCTCTGCTCAGGAATGCGGGAATTCCGTGCCTGATGTCGCATTGATCAAGGCTCGCGACGGGCATGCGCCCGGCTTCGGCCGGCCGCATCCCGGCGACCGAGGTCCCGACCGGGCAAGCCTGGCTCTCACCCCGGTGCTCCGACCGCAGTGTCCCCGATCGAACCCGGATTTCCGCGCCCTTTCTGCCGCACGGGAACCGGATTGCCGCAGGATGGGGCGCCTTCCGTCCAGCAGCGTGAGCACCCGTGCCGCGTCCGTCATGTGCGACCGGGGCGGCACCGCGACGGCGCAAACAGGTGCGGGAGGCACGCCGGGCGCTGCCTTCCGCGCTTCGCCGGGCTCGGGACGAATCCCGCGGCGTCGGCGAGCCGGCGCGCCCGGTCCTCGGGGCGGACCGTGAAGCGCATTGCGGTCGTCGGCGGCGGGGTCGTCGGCGCGGCCATCGCCTGGCGGCTCGTCGGCAAGGGCGCAGGCGTTACGGTGATCGACCCAGACGACACGGCTTCCGGCGCGTCGCCGGGGTCCCTCGCCTGGCTGAACGTCTCGAGCGCCAGGGATGAAGCCTATGCCGGCTTCCGGGCAAGAAGCCTTCGCCTCTGGCAGGAGATTGCGGACCAGCCGGGTTGTCCGGCGACGCTCTCCGGGAGCTTCCTTTGGGGATCGCGTTACGGCGACCTCGCTGCCCGCGCCGCCAGGCTTTCCGATCTGGGTTGGCCGGCGCGCATACTGACACGGGCGGAATTCGCAGAGCGGCAGCCATGGACCCTGGCAGCCCCGGAGGCAGTGCTGCACCTGCCGGGCGAAGGCGTCGCCGATCCGCGCCACATCGGCCACTGGTTCCTCGAACAGGCGAGAGCAATGGGCGCGGCCGTGATCCGGGGACGCGTGCAGTCCCTGGAAGAAGGCGTCCGCCTGTCGGATGGAACGCAAATTCCTGCCGACGCGGTTGTGGTCGCCGCGGGAACCGCCACCGCCGAACTGGTTGCTTCGCTCGGCGCGATCCTGCATGTCCGGCAGTTGCCCGGCCTCCTGGTCCGAACCCGCCCTGCGCCGCCCCTTGCGAACCAATGGCATTCGGATAGGTGTAACGGTCTTGGGGCGATTTGTCCCGTTGCCGGCAACCTGTTGATATGAATGGCGTATCGGTGTGCGATTATTTTTGTTCCGCAGAGGTGTTGACAAGCGCCCGTCGATTCGTATGCTGTCCTTGAACAGCTGCAGGAATTGCCCATGGATCCGCGAATCACCGACCTGAAGTCGACCACGTTTTCCGGTCGCCGCCTGACCCGGCGGCAGATTGCGGACATCCAGAAGACCGTGGTGCTATTTCCCAACCACAGCCGCAACGAGCTCGCGAAGACCCTCTGCGAGCATCTCAACTGGGTTTCGGCGAAGGGCGACTACAGGGTCGGGGCATGCATGAAGCTTCTGGAGACGCTGGAGCGGCATGGCATCCTGACGCTGCCGCCGAAGCGGGAGGCCCAGGTCCGGGACATGACGCCCGGGCCCGTCTGGACCTCTGCCTCCGACCGGCGACCGGCGTTGTGCGCCGACCTTTCCGACCTGCGTCCGCTGCGCCTCGAGCCTGTCACCGACACGGACGGGCGGCAGTTGTGGAACGCCTTCGTCGACCGCCACCACTACCTCGGCTACAGACGCCCGTTTGGGGCGCACATCCGTTATTTTGTCGCCGACCGGGAGGGCCGCAAGCTGGGATGCCTGCTGTTCGAGGCGGCGACGAAGACGCTCCCGTGCCGGGACAACTGGATCGGATGGAGCGACCGGGCCCGCGGCCGTAGCCGGCACCGGATGGTGGTCAACTCGCGCTTCCTGGTTTTTCCCTGGGTGCGCTCGAAGAATCTCGCGTCCTCGGCCCTCGCCCTGGCGACGCGTCGGCTCGCCGACGACTGGCAGCGCCTGCATGGCTTCCGCCCCGTCCTCTGCGAGACGTTCGTCGACGAGACCCGGTTCAGGGCCTCGTGCTACCGCGCCGCCAACTGGGAGCGCATTGGTTCGACCGGCGGACGGTCGGTCAAGGGGGTGTACGTGCTGCCGTTGTGCGGGGGCGCCCGTGAGATCCTGTGCGGCGAACGGGACGCCGGAACGCCCGCGAAGCCGCCGACACGGGCCGAACGGGGGCGTTCCGCCGCCAGCGACCGCCGCTTCTCCCGGCGGTGGGAGACGCTCGTCGCCGCCGCCACGGCGGTCGCGGAGCGTGAGGATGCGCGCTGGCAGAAGCGCCGGCGCGTGTTCAACAGCCTGCTGATCATGCTGTTCGTGCTCCGCCTCGTCGTCGCGCCGCGCGGGCAGGGCTACCGTGCCACGCTGTGCGAACTCTGGGAGCAGTGCGCGGCGGCAGGCGTCGAACTGCCACAGGACGAGCCTCCGGCGGCTTCGACAGCCTGCGAGGCGCGTGAGAAGCTCGACGAAAGCGCGTTCCGGGCCCTGCACCGGGAGATCCTCGCCAACAGCCCCGACGGACGGCTCTGGAAAGACCACAGGGTCCTCGCCGTCGACGGATCCAAGATTACCCTGCCGAGGAAACTGGCACAGCGCGGCTACCGCATCCCCAACGGCGCCCACTACCCCCAGGGTATGGTCAGCGCCATGTACCGGCTCAACGACCGGATCCCGGTCGACTTCGACCTGTTCAGCCATGAAAACGAACGCACGGCTGCACTCACCCATCTCGACCATGCCGCCGAAGGCGACGTCATCGTCTACGACCGCGGCTATTTCTCGTTCGCGATGGCTCTCGCCCACTGGCAGCGCGGGCTTCACTTCGTGTTCCGCATTGCCCGCAACACCAGCCCCGCCTTCGACACGTTCATCGCCTCGCGGGAAACCGACCTGACCGCCACCCTCGAACCGCCCAGGGACGGCCCGCCCGGTCCGAGCCACCGCATCCGCCTGGCCAAGTATGCCATCGGAGACACCGAATACTATCTCGCCACGTCACTGCTCGACAGCGGCCGCTATCCCATCCCGGCACTCAGCGACCTCTATCATGGCCGATGGGGGATCGAGGAACTCTACAAAACCAGCAAGGCCGTGATCGAGCACTTCCATGCAAAGTCCGAGCGCGGCGTCCGCCAGGAACTCTACGCGGTGTTCGCGCTGGTCACCCTCGCGCGCCAGTTCGTCAACCGCTGCGACAGCGACCTCAACCGCGGCGACAGCGAGGACCTGCCCGCCATGCGCACCAACTTCAAGAACGGCCTGCGTCTGGTCGGACGGGAGATCGAAGCCATCTTCCTGAGACAGAGCGAGATGGTCAACCAGTCCGTCAGGCGGATCATGGCCGGCCTCTCCCGGTGCATACAGCGCCAGAGGCCGGGCCGAAGCTACAGAAGGGAATCAAAGCAGCCACGGTCCAAATGGCTCAGGCGATCCACCGCCTGATATCTGAACCGAACCCAAAATCAGCCCCCCGACTTCCGGCAACCGCCCGAAGCACGGGTTTCTCTTATCCGAACGCAGCAAATCCTTATCCGAATGCCATTGCCTTGCGAACGGATACGTCGACGCCGACAACGTGCATTTCTGGCAGGATTCCGAAGGCACCATTCTGGCCGGTGCCGACTACAGCGATTCAGGGACATCCGGTTCACCGGAACGCGCCGCGGCCGGACTCCTGCGGAAACTCGAGCGCCTGTACGCCGCGCCCGCCCGGCTCTCCATCGACGAGATCCTGATCCGCGAACGGCCGGTGCCTGCGGACGGATTTCCGGTTGTCGGTCGACTTCCTTCTGCGCCCGGCACGTATGTTCAGACTTCCTGACCTCGAACTCGAGAGAGTGTCATGTTTTTGCACCCGCGAAGTGGGGCTCGGCGATTTTTCCGGGTAGTTCATAGACCATGTGCATGTTGGTACCGGGGAAGACGGTCCGTGTCTGGTTGAGTTCTTCGAGGAGGCTTGCGATGGCGTTGTCGCCGGCATCGCTGGCGGTGCCGAGTATGCGAACGCGGAGGATGCCGTTGCCGTGCTCCGGGATGACGTCGGCGTCGGCCCGTAGAAGTGCGCGCAAGTGCCGGCGGGGGCGCTGGATCTTGCCCTGGGTCTGGGCAACGGCGGGCATCATGCGGGTTTCAGCGCGGTAGGCGATCATGCGGATTATATCGAGGAGGAGTTTCTCGCCTTCGGGGAGCGCGTCGAGTGCCTCGTTCGTGTCGAGTTCGGCGACCGCGATATGTCGCGGTGTATCGCGGCGCTGCAGCTTGAGGGCTTCACGCTCGGCGTCGAGAGCGTCGCTTTGGGCCTGCAGGCGCCGGACGGCCTCTTCGGCTTCGCGGGTCGGGGTTCCCCTGGACAGGTCGGCGATCCGGTTGCGCAGGGTGCCAAGGCGCTGCCGGAAGCGCTGGACATTGCGGTCGATTGCGCGCCAGCGCGGGTTGACGATGCGGGCGTCGGGATCCTGTGCTTCCAAACCGTGGACCGCCAGCGCGTCGAGATTGAACTCCTCGCGCATGTATTTGAAGAAGTTCTCCTGCGACCATCGGGAGAACAGGGCGCTGGCGGCCCGCTCCATGGGCATGCGGGGGTCGGTGGTGATGAGGGGCACCTGGCGGCCATTCTCCAGCAGGCGCCGGATCTGGCGGACTTCGGGCCCCTTGCTCAGGATCACGCTCTTCTCGGCGAGGCGGACGGTGGCGCTGCGGGTGCTTCCCGGCCCGTGGATGGGCACCGTGACGGTGCGGAAGTCCGCCTCCGGCCAGGCCTCCCCCTTGAAGCCCTTGTGCCAGGTGATCACAGCAACCCCGCGCCGGGCGAGGCGCCGGAACAGGGCAGGGCTCCAGCCTTCCCGGTCGAAGACCAGCGTCAGGGCGGGCTCGCCGGCGTCCGGGACGGTGAGGTCCGGTGCATCCGGGCCCAGCATGCCCAGTTTCTCCAGCGCGGGCAGGATGTCCTTCTCCAGCGCGTGGGTCATGGTCGGATCCAGCGCCTTGTTCAGGCACAGGAACGGCTTGCCGCCGAGCGCGTTGATCCAGTAGCTCGTGGAGGCAGGCAGGCAGAGTTTCTGGCGCGCCACGTAATGCTTGGGCAATTTTCCCTTGCGGCCGGAATACACCTTGACGTGGCCATCCACCGACAGGGTCGCACACACGTCCGGTTCTTCCGCCATCCATCCCGCGGCCAGGGAAGCTTGCCAGTCCCGCACCCGTTGCACGTCTCGCCCCAACGCCTTGATCTTGCCCCGCAGCGTCTTCACCTCCGGGCAGCGGTCCAGGCCCAGGATGGCGCCCCATTCCCCGGGCGCCTGGTGCCGCAGTGCCTCCGGATTGCGCACCCGGGCCAGGGTGAGGAAGGCCAGGAACAGCAGAACCGTGGTCAAACCGTAGTATCCCTTGGGCAGCGACAGGAACTCCCGCGCGCGGTCCAGAAGCCCCTCCTTGAGCAGCATCGGCAGCCCGGCCAGCACGCCGCCGCCGGCAACCGCCGACAGCGGCTCCGCAAACTGCGGCCGCATCTCCGTCAGATGTCCCGTTGCCGCCAGCATCCGCCCCGCCGTGTCCCGGGTGCCCCGACCCATCGGCGCCTCGCGGTCGCGTGCGTCCCGTTCGCTCCGCTCCACCCTCGGCTCCGGCGCTGCCGCCGCCTGTGGCTCCGTCGACGCGACCACCGGCGGCTCCAGCACTGCCGTCGCCTGCGGCTCCGTCGACGCTGTCGCCTGCGCCGGCACGGCCCGGTTCGGCGTCCCCCCTCTGATAACACCCGACCGGCGGTTGAGGCTGAACGTGCTCGGCCGGATCCCCAGCTTTCGCGCAACCGCCCGGCCGCTCAGCCCCGAGGCCAGAAGCCGCTCCGCCTCCCGCGCCGTCGCGGCGTCGATCGCGCTCGGCCCGCGCCTCCGTCGCGGCGTAAGAAAACCGGCCTCGCCCTGCCTCCGGAGCTGGTTCACTGCCCGCTGCACCGTCGAACGGTTCACGCCAAACGCCGCCGCCAGATCCCTGCGTAGCACACCGTGCTCGGCAAACCGCGCAATCCGCAGCTGTCGCGCTCGGTTGTCCGAAACTTCGTGGGAATCGAACGGCGCCAGGTTGCTGAAGTAGACCCGCCGGCCGTCCTCGACCGCGTGCGAAAAGCAGGATTCGCCGATCTGGATCGCCTCGGCAGGAGGCATCGGAAGCGTGTTCAAGGGAGTCTCCACGGTCGATATCGGGTGCACAGTATTATAGCCACTCTCCGTAGATCGGTCAACCCCTCAAATGTCTCCTAACTGCTGGAAATCACGAGCAAAACGATCGCCAAGCCCGCCTTCAATTAGCGCACGAGGTCAGGAAGTCTGATGTTGCAGTCACACACAGCGGAATGACTCTTGCTCCGCTGATCAGCGAGCTCGCCGCAGAGGAACTGTTGAGCGAGCGCCTCCAGCCACTTCTCTTCGCCTACCGCCCGCGTTGAAGTATCCCTCCCCGCCAGGCCGGGCGAATCCTTGGCATCACTCCAGACTCCGTTGCAGGAGTTCGAATCCTCCTGCTCTCGAACCTCCCGCAGCAAAGCGCAGGGGCGTTTGCATCCTGCCCCTTCGGTGCCGGGTGCGGCTCAACACCCGCTGCGCCATCCTCCGCTTCGCGGCTTCGCCGAGGCTCCGGTGCGGCACGGGCCCGAAGGCTGCCCAGGCCGTCAACAGGGCGGCCAGGCAAAGCGCATCCTGCGGGCGGGCCAACAGATTCCGGAACTTCTCCCATGCCGGCCGATCCATTGGATGCGTCGGCGGCAGCCGGGTTCGCGTTCCGTGAGCTCACGGCTCTCCCTGGCCTCAGAGCTCAGGGAACACCAACCCGGACAGGCCTGATCGGCACGCGGTCAGCCGGGTCGCTGCGATTTCCGGGCGCCCGGCACCGTCCGATTCCAAAGCCTTCACTCGAGCCGCGCCAACTCCTTCCATTGTCCGCCTTCGACAACGGAAAGAACGATCGTGCCGGCGCCCTGGTGGTCATCCGGAGAATACGTGACATGGTTGTCCATGATCGGGTCGTAGTAGTCGAGACTCTCCATTGCCGCGATGAAACTGTCCACGGTCAGGTCGGGTCCGGCATTCTCCAGCGCCATGGCGAAGGTGCGCGCGGACGAATAGCCAAGAAGCGCGCCGGTTCCCGGGAATTCGCCATGAGCGTCCACATAGGCCGCGATGAAGGCCGCGGCCTCCGGCTGGTCGGCGCGCGCACCAAGATCGGACCATCCGGCGGCCACGAAGAAGCCGTCCGTGACACCGCCGGGCACAGCGCCTACCACGGTATGGAACGATGCGGACGAGCCGACGAACTTGAGGTCTGCCAGGCCGAGCTTCTTCGCGGTCCCCAGCACCGTGATGGTCTGCCGGACGCCAAGCGCCATCCCGATCATCTCGCACCCATCTGCGCTCAGCTTCTGCAACGAGCCGACAAAGTCCAGTTCATCGAGCTTGTGGGTCGTTCCCGAGACAAAGGACAGGGAATCATTGGCTTGCGCCTCGTCAACGAGAGCGGCCTGGATTTCCTTGCCAAAGTCCGTGGGGATGATCATCGCGCAGAGCTTCGAGACGCCATGGTTGGCGGCCATGTACCGGCTCGCCTGGCGCAATTCGTCGTAGTAGAAACTCACTCCTGCGAACTTCAGCTGCATCGGATCGCTGAGCATCTGCCGCGCAGCGGACAACGGCGAAATGTTGGGAATGTTCTTCGGAGTCATGAGCTCGAAGCCCGCAATGTTCATCGGAGTGCCAAGCGACAGCAGCATCGCGAAGACCTCGTCGCGATTGATCAGCTTGTTGTACGCCTGAATGGCCTTCGGCATCTGGTATCCCATGTCTTCCACCACGAAACGGATGGTCCTGCCATGGATCCCGCCTGCCGCGTTCACTTCATCGAAGACCATCTGCGCGCCTGCAACCGCCGGCACCCCGAACGCGGCGAAGACCCCGGAAAGATCGTTGACGGAACCGACAACGACTTCGTCGTCGCTGACTCCCTGTCCCGCATGGGCCGGCGCGGCAACCAGGAGCGCCAACGCAACTGCTCTGAGAACCTTCATGATTTCATCTCCTCTTCCAAGCCATGCAACCGAATTATCCGCATGTTCCCCTTTCTGTAGAACGATACTGCTCGCAATATTCATCATGAATGTCAGTTTACCATTCCTGCAGGCAACGGCCACTTGATGCGGTCGGAATTCCTCCATTCCTTCGCACATGCAGCCCTTGCGTACGCGGCCCGGATCCGGCACGGGGCGCGCGGCGAAACGACGCCGGGGCCAGGAGACCTCCCGGGGCCGATCGGAGCGCCATTCGCCGGGATATCCCACCGTCCGTCACCGGCGCCCGCATGGAATTGACCGATTGCCCGGATCCACCCCGGCGCCCCGTCAGAACGGTGGCGCATCGGGCTTGCAGCCGCCGGGCGATTCCCAGCGCCGCCGGGCATCACGGCTTCACTGCCGGCTCATACATCTGATCGATCAGCGTCCCGTACGCATTCTCGACATAGCTGCGCCGCAGCTTCATCGTTGGCGTCAGCTCCTCATCCTCGGGCGAGAGGAGCCTGTCGATCAGCCGGAAATCCCGTATCTGCTCCGCACGGGCAAACCGGACATTCACCGCCTCGACCTCGCCCCGCACGAGTTCCAGCACGGATCCTGCACGGCAGAGGGATGCAAAATCCGAAAACGGCACACGATTGTCGCGAGCGTATTTCTCGACGTTCTCCTGGTCGATCATGATCAGCGCCGTGAGGAATTTTCTCCGGTCGCCGATTACCACTGCATCGGAGATGTAGGGCGAGAATTTCATCTGGTTCTCCAGGGCGGCCGGAGAGACATTCTTGCCGCCCGCCGTGATGATGACGTCCTTCAGGCGGCCGGTAATCCAGAGGAAACCCTCGCCGTCGATCCGGCCGGCGTCCCCTGTATGCAGCCAGCCATCCCGGATCACCCGCGCGGTTTCCCCGGGATCCCTCCAGTAGCCCTGGAAGATGACGGTCCCCCTGGTGAGGATCTCTCCATCCGGCCCGATCCGGACCTCAACCCCTGGCGCCGGCATGCCGACCGAGCCGACGCGGTTGCGCTCGGGCAGATTGAGCGTCACGACGCCGGTGGTCTCCGTCAAGCCGTAGCCCTCGACCATGGCAACACCGATTGCCCAGTACCAGGCCAGGAGATCCCTCGAGACCGGCGCCGCGCCGCTGATCACCCGTCGGGCACGGTCCAGTCCGACCATCCTCCGCAAATTCGCCAGGACGAACCAATCCCAGAAGCGAAATCGGATTTCCAGCAAAGCGGGAACCGGACGGCCTTCCATCCGGTGTTCTGCCCGCGCCATGCCGCAGGCGATCGCCCGATCGAAGGACCACCGGCCAAACGGCGTCGACTCCTTGGCGAGCACCGTAACTCTGGAGTGGATCTTCTCCCAGACTCTCGGCACCGCCACAAAGAAGGCGGGAGACACTTCCTGCAGATTGCCGAAGACGGTCTCCGGGCTCTCTGCAAAATTGACGACAGACATTGCCGCAATCGGCGCATAGGCCGATACCATCCGCTCCAGGACATGGCTCAGCGGCAGGAAACACAGCTGCTCGTCACCGTCCCGGGTCGACAGGATGGGGAGGCCCGCGACGACACCGGACAGGACGTTCCCATGGGAGATCATCGCTCCCTTGGGACTGCCGGTTGTCCCCGACGTGTAGATCAGGATTGCTGTGTCGCCGGGACGCGCCGCCACCGCGTCCCGCTCGAACCGTCCGGGATCGTCATCATGGAGGCGGCGACCGACCTCGCGGAGCCCGTCCAGGAACCGCACCTGCTCGTCGTCATAGTCCTGCAGCCCCTCCCGATCGAGGACGATGCACTTCAGCAGATCGGGAACCTGGTGGCGGATGTCGAGGAACTTGTCGAGCTGCTCCTCGTTCTCGACGATCAGGAACCGGCTTCCCGAATGGTGAAGCAGGTAGGCCAGTTGCTCGGCGCTGCCGGTCGGGTAGACGCCGCTGACAATCCCGCCGACACACTGGATGCCGAGATCCGCGTACAGCCACTCCTTGCTGTCCTCCGAGAGAATGGAGACCACTTCGCCCCGCCGCAAGCCGAGGCCGAGAAGCCCTAGGCCAATCGCGCGCGCCCCTTCCAGAAACGCCGCCCAGGAGTAGCTCCGCCAGATTCCGAGATGCTTCTCGCGATGCGCCGTGCGTTCACCAAGTGTCCGACATCGATGGATGAACAGCTGCGGCAACGCGGCGAAGCCGTCTATGCGGCAGGAGGATTCCGCGGCTGCCACATCCACGTCCCTTCTCCCGGAAGCCGGTGGTCTGCGAGGCCGATTCGCCACGGTCCGTCTTCACCGCCAGGTTTTTCGGCGTTTCCATCGCCGCTCGCCACGCCGGCCCCGCTGCTCGGCGCCGAGATAGAACTCCTGGATGTCCCGGCTCTTCCGGAGCCGTTCCGTCGGCCCGTCCATCACGATACGACCCGTCTCCATCACGTAGCCGAAATCGGCCACATCCAGCGCCGCCTTCGCGTTCTGCTCCACGAGCAGAATGGTGATGCCGCGCTCCCGGTTGAGGCGTCGGATGATGGCGAAGACGTCGCGGACCAGAATCGGCGAGAGGCCGAGCGACGGTTCATCCAGAAGGAGGATGCGCGGGCAGGACATCAGCCCGCGCCCGATTGCCAGCATCTGCTGCTGCCCTCCGGACAAGGTGCCGCCGGGCTGGCGCAGCCGCTCCCCGAGGATCGGAAAATAATTGAACACCATTTCCATATCCTCCTCCACGCGCTGGCCCGTCCGCGTAAAGGCGCCCATCGCGAGGTTGTCCTCGACGGAGAGCAGCGGAAAGATCTCGCGTCCCTCCGGCACGTGCACAACCCCCTTGCGGACGATGCGGTCGGGCTCCAGGTGTTCGATGGGCTCCTGTTCCAGGAGCACCTGGCCCCGATCCGGGTCCATGATGCCGGAGACGGTCCTGAAAAGCGTCGTCTTCCCCGCCCCGTTGGCCCCCAGGATTGCCACGACACTTCCTTCCGGCACATTGACGCTGACGCCGCGAAGGGCCATGACTGGGCCATAGTAGCATTCGAGATTGCGGATCTGCAGGAGCGCGCCGCTCATTCCGCCTGCTCCGGCGCCGCGCCGAGATAGACTTCGATGACCTCCGGATGCGCCCGCACTTCGTCGGGCGTTCCCACCGTGACCACCCCTCCGTCGGCCAGCACCAGCACCCGGTCCGACACGGCCGAGACCAGGCCCATATCGTGCTCGACCATCAGCACCGTGATGTCCATCTTCTTGCGAATGTCGTCAATGCGAAACCGGATATCCCTGGTCTCCTCCGTGGAGAGGCCCGAAGCGGGCTCGTCCATGAGAATGAGCTTCGGCTCGACCGCGAGCGCCCTGCCCATCTCGACCACTTTCCGCACGCCGTAGGGAAGGCCGGCGATCCTCGAATCCCGATAGGCCTGGAGGTCGAGGAAATCGATCACCTCCTCGACCTTGCCGCGATGGGCGATCTCCTCGCGCCTGGCGGCCGGCGTGAACAGGATCTGGGACAGGATGGAGCACTTCCCGTGCGTATGCCTTGCGACCAGCAGGTTCTGCAGGACGGTCGAATGCTCGAAGAGCTCGATGTTCTGGAAGGTGCGGGCGATGCCCAGCCCGGCGATTTCGGGAGCCGCACGATTCAGGATGCTCCGGCCCGCAAACCGGACTTCACCCCGGTCGGGCTGGTAGAAGCGGGAGACCAGGTTGAAGAGAGTCGACTTGCCGGCCCCGTTCGGACCGACGATTGCGAAGACCTCGCCCGGCTCGACACGGAACGACACGTTGTCCAGTGCCGTGAGGCCGCCGAAGCGGAGCGTAACGTCCTGTACCTCGAGAAGGCTCACCGCAATCGCTCGGTCTTCAGATAGTTCTTCTGCCGGCGGAACATGTCGCGGCGGCAGAGCGGAAACAACTCGAAGTAGACCTTCCATTTCATCAGGCGGCCGTGAACGCCGAGCGGCTCGAACAGAATGATCAGGATCAGGAGCACCGCGAAGATCCCCGCTTCAAGCCCCGGAATCCCGGCCCCGCCTGTTCCAAGGGCATCCGCTATCCAGTCGCGGACCACGCTGATGCCCTGCGGGATCAGACCCACGACCGCCGCCCCGTAAAAGGCGCCCTGAATGGAGCCCAGGCCCCCGATTACGATCATCAGAAGAAGCTGGATCGAAATGATGATCGTGAAGACCTCGTGGTTGAATGTGAAGAAGAAATGCCCCATCAGCGCGCCTGCCCAGCCCGTAACCATGCAGGAAAGCCCGAAGGCGGCGGCCTTGGTGCGCACCAGGCTCACGCCCATGGCCTGCGCCGAGATCTCGGAGTCGCGGATGGCCTCGAACGCCCGGCCGAGCGGCGAGCGCAGAACATTGCGATAGCCGAGAGTCACGCAGAGCGCCACCGCGAGACAAAGCCAGTAGAAGCGGTCGGGCGTGCCGAAACGGTCCACGGACAATCCCGCGATGGAGATTTTCGGCGCCACGAGCCCGCTCACGCCCCCGGTCCAGGGCTCGAGAAGCACGATGACATCCTCGGTGAGGATCGACACGGCAAGGGTCGCAATGGCGAGGTAGATGCCATGGAGCCGGAAGGCCGGAATCGCGATCAGCACGCCCACGACGCCCGTGGCGGCACCCGCCAATGCGAAGGAGGCCGGAAAGGGAAGTCCGAACCGCATCATCAGGATGGCATTGACGTAGCAGCCAACCGCCAGAAACGCCGCGTGGCCCAGGCTCACCTGTCCGGCGTGGCCGGTCAGCACCATGAGCCCCATGCCCGCAATCGCCCAGATCAGGACATGGGTGGCCTCGCCGATCAGGAAGTCGTCGAGGAGGAACGGCAGGATGACTGCCACTGTAATGAGGGCAGCGTACCGGAGCGCCCGGCGCAAATCCGGAAAGAGCCGGATGTCCTGGGCATAGCTGGTCTTGAAGTAGGTTCGCATCGCGTCAGACCTTCTTGCCCCGGACCTGGGAGATTATGCCATGGGGGCGCAGGAGAAGGACGACAATCAGCACGGTGTAGGGCGCAATCTGGGAATATCCCGCCTCGATGTAGCGGGCGGCGAACTGCTCGATCAGACCCACGACAAGTCCACCGAGCAGCGCCCCCGGCAACGAGCCGAATCCACCGATCACCGCCGCGGCAAAGGCCTTGATTCCCAGGTATCCCGCGCCGGGGTCGATCGATCCCTTGGAAGCAAACAGGATTCCCGACACAGCCGCGGTCGCCCCTGCCAGCGCCCATGTCAGCCCGTGAATCCGTTTCACGGGAATGCCGACATAGTAGGCGGCGAGTTGATTCTGGCTCGAAGCCTGCATGGCGATGCCAAACCTGGTCCGCTTGAAGAACACGTACAGCAGGCCGGTCAGAACCAGGGTGACCGCGATAACCGCAATCTCGTCGAGACCGAGGACAACGCCCCCGAAGGACCGGTAGATGCCGGAGACCGGACTCTCGAGCACCACGGGATCGTGGCCCCAGATCGCTCCAGCGGCGAAACGCAGAACAAATCCGAGCGCGATGGTCAGAATGGCAACGGCCATCTGCGACTGGCCGAAGGCATGTCGAAGGATCGTGCGCTCCAGGAGCCATCCGATCCCGGCCAGGGCGAGAATTGCACCAATGCAGGCAAGCGGGAACGGCAGCCCCAGGTGGGACGTGTTGCCGAGGCCCAGAGTGATGAAGGCACCGAGCATCATCATGTCGCCCTGCGCAAAATTGATCTGCTCGGTGACCTTGTATATCAGCACGAATCCCAGGGCGATCAGGCCATAGACGCAGCCATTGGCAAGGCCGCTTACGATAAGTTGAAGAGTTTCCAAAAGGCTCGCTCCCGGCAAGGCATCCTTTCCGCAACGCAGAATGCCCAAGCTGGGAATCTCGCACTTGCGAGCGACAAGTCAAACGCGATTCATCGCCGCCGCGCGCCACCGCCGCGAAATCCCGGCTCCGGGTCCTTCCCGCGGCGGAACGGCACAAGGACGGTGAAGGTCAGAATGACGCTACTGCGTCCGCAATTTCGTTCCCGAATCGATCGACAAGCAGGCCGGCCGAATGCTACGCGAGCAAGCCCGCTTCAGTGCGGATCCGTGGTTCGACGATGCGACCGGGCGAACCGAGCGCGATTCGGCAACTCGCTGGCCGCAAGCCTTTGCTCGCGCAGTCGCGAGAGCGGTTGCGGCAACCGCCGGCGACAGTCCTTCAACCAGCCGGCCGGTCGCGGACAGAAGTTCGGCGGCGGCCCGCCCGTTCTCCTAGACCGACCGCGTGATCCCGCCATCCACCCGAATATTCTGCCCGGTGATATATGCCGCGTCGGCGGAAGCCAGAAACGTGATCAGGGCGGACACTTCCTGCACGCGCCCGTAACGGCCGAGCGGAATGCGCCCGCGGCGTTCGTCCTTCTCCGGAAGACTGTCGATGAAGCCGGGAAGGACATTGTTCATCCGGATGTTGTCCTTGGCATGCTGGTCGGAGAACAGCTTCGTGTATGACGCGAGCCCTGCGCGGAAGACAGCGGAAGTGGGAAACTCCGGGTCGGGCTCGAAGGCCGCGAATGTGGAGATATTGATGATCGACCCGCCACCTCCCCTGGCCATGGCCGGCACCACCAGACGGGATGCCCGAACAGCGCAGAGAAGGTACGTTTCCAGGCCCTCATGCCAGTCGGCGTCGTCCAACTCCGAGACTGCGCCACGCGGCCCGTGGCCGGCAGAGTTCACGAGCACGTCAATCCGCCCCCAGCGCTGAAGCGCCGCATCGACGAGACGCTGGAGCTCCGCTTCGGAGCGGTTCGATCCGGTCACACCCATGCCACCCAGATCCTTCGCCAGTGCCTCTCCTTTTCCCGAGGAAGACAGGATGGCAACCGAATACCCATCCGCCGCAAGGCGCTTCGCCGCATCGGCTCCCATGCCGCTGCCGGCCGCCGTCAGTAGTGCAACCCGTGTTGTCATAATTCCCTCCTCTCGCTTCATCACTCGTTGCGAGCCGCGCGGGGCGGCCTGAACGGATCTCCGCGCCTCTGGCCAGACACCGAGCGCCCGATACCGGACGCGATCACGCGGGCTCCTGGATTTCCCGCTCGGCAGCCCTACCAGGGATCGCTGAGCATGTCACGCCTCGCGATTGCGCAGCAGGGACCAGCATGTGTAGCAACTCTGCATCGGTTCCCGCATTGACCGCGCAGCGCACCACCGAGAGGCTGCGCGGGGGAGCCCCATCAAGAATGCGCCTCGCGCCAGATCAACCGCCGCTTCCTCCCACACCGCTTCAAGACTGCGGGCCGGCAACACCTGCCGATTTTCGAAACCAGGGGAAGGGGCATCCATCGCCTTCGGGCGCAACCCATCCAATGCGTTGGCAAACGGGTTTCCGAACGCGTTCGCCCGACCGTTGCTGACTGCCGCAGCATGGCGCATCGCCAAAGGCGCTCCCCGAGCACGTGACCTGAGTTGCCGCAATGCCGTTCCGTTCCAAACGTCGCGGCCTCAACCCCAAACCAACGCCGGAGTCCGAACCGGCGCATCCCATAGGCTCTTCAACTCGTCGTCCAGCCTTGTCAGCGTTATGGAGCACCCCTGCATCTCCAGCGAAGTGCAGTAGTTGCCGACGAGGGAGCGCGCGACCGCGATGCCGCGCTCCGCGCAGATCCGTGCCGCCGCATCAAAGACCAGGTAGAGTTCGAGAAGCGGCGTCCCTCCCATGCCGTTGACCATCAGCAGCGCCTCCTCTCCATCCTTGAAGGCGAGATCGCGGCATATGGCGTCGAGGATCTCCGCGGTGATCTCTCCCGCAGGCTTCACCGCTTCCCGGCGCCTTCCCGGCTCGCCATGGATGCCGATCCCCATCTCGATTTCGGCATCGCCGATCTCGAAGGTCGGCCTTCCCGCGGCCGGAACGGCACAGCTCGTCAGCGCGACACCCATGGTGCCGGACCCGGCGTTGATCCGTTCACCGAGCGCCTTGCACGAAGCGAAGTCCGCACCGCCCTCCGCGGCTGCCCCGACAATCTTCTCGATGACGACGGTCGCCGCCACGCCCCGGCGCCCCTGGCTGTGGGTCGAACTCTCGACCGCGACATCGTCGTTGACAAGCACCGTGGCGCTCTCGCCTTCATGCATCTCCGCCGCCATCTCGAAGTTCATGACATCGCCGGCGTAATTCTTCACGATCCAGAGCACGCCGGCTCCTCCGTCGACCCGTTCCGCCGCCGCCAGCATCTGGTCCGGAGTCGGCGAAGTGAACACCTGCCCCGGGCAGGCGGCGTCCAGCATGCCCCTGCCCACAAAGCCTGCATGCATGGGCTCGTGGCCCGTGCCGCCGCCGGAAACAAGGGCGACCTTGTGTTGTTTTTCGCATTAGGTCGGAATGGCTTTCCCGGATTAATCCGATCGGAGTGGGACAAGATTTCCCACGCTGTTCCGGATTTATTGGAGCGATCGCTTTTCGTCGGGGATATTTCTTTCCCGGCAGGCGTGTAGTGGTTCGGGGTGGCTTCCGGCCCTGCGGCATCGTTGGCGGGTTCGGTCTGGGCATCCGGCTCCCGGACCGGGATCGGTGTGTTCGGAGGGTTGCCTAAGGGTTCTGTAGAGGGTTGCGTTTGCGTGATTGCAGGACGTCGTTCCAGTCCTTTTCGCCGGTGGGTCGGATTCGCCGGATGTTTGGATTTGTGCGGATGAGACGCTCGGCGGCCTGATCTCCGGGGGGATCTGCGTCGTATCCGCATGCGATGTCCTGGAGGCGGAAGGCGGCGATCCATGTTGGCATTCGCGGCGTAAGGCCGGCGGTGGAGAGGAAGAGGTCGGTGTCCTGCATGCAGGGGAGTTCGAAGGCGGAGAGTGCGTCGAGTGCGCTTTCGACGATGAGGGCGGATTGGGGTAGCGTTCGGCGCGCGATCCAGAACCCGCCCCTGGCTTTGCGGGAACCGGGCGCCATGCCCCGGAAGGGGTGATCCGGTTGGGTGCCGAGGAGTTCGGCTCCGGCGGGCGTGCGCTCGGCATCACGGGTGATGAAGACGGCATTGGCGCGATGGTCGGCGCCGAGGATGCGCTGTCGGAAGCCTGCGTCGAGGATTGCGGGATTGAGGCTGCGGTGCCGGGAGAGGTATTCCAGCGCGGCGGGCCAGGATGCGGGATCGAGGAGCTTTCGGAACGGCTTTCCGGGGGGCGTGCCGGGGGGCGTGCCGGGGGGCGGCGCGATGTTGGCGAGGGTTTCGAGGGCCTCCAGGAAGGAGCAGTTGCTGGCATACAGGACGAGGTCGACGGCCCCACCGCCTCCCTGTCCGGTGAGATGATCGTAGAACTTGGCGCCGTTGATGCTGAGGATGGAGCCGGGGCGCTTCCAGCGCGTGTGGTCGCGGCTGTCGCGGTGGTATCCGAGGGCGGTAGCGACGCGCTCCAGGGGGATGCCCCGGAGCGCGTCGGCCCGCAGCTTGCTGCGATTCCTCACGGACCCAGTTCGGCGTTGGCGGCCTCCACATGGGCGATGTCCACGCTGTGCGCCTTGGCCGCGGTCGCGGCATGCAGCGCGTAGTGCGCGATGCGGTCGATGCGCCTTGGGATGCCGTTGCTGGCCAGGGCGACGGCCTCGACGGCGCCGGGCTCGAAGATCGGCACCTTGGCTCCGGCGAGGCGCAATCGGTGCTCGAGATAGGCGCCGACTTCCTCGCGGCTGAAGCCGCCGAGGTGGAAGCGGACCACGATGCGCTGCGCGAGGGACTCATGTGCGGACATGGCGAGCCTGCGCCGCAGTTCTGTCAGGCCGACCAGCAGCAGGCAGAGCCGCTTCTCGGAGTCCATCTGGTAGCTGGTGAGGAGCCGGAGTTCCTCGAGGATCTCGTTGCGGAGGTGGTGCGCCTCGTCGAAGATGAGCACCGGAAGCTGCTTCGATTCTGCCACCATGCGCGAGACTTCCGTGCGGATGGCGCGGTAGGCCGCGGCACGTCCGGCGAAGGCGGGCAGGCCGAACTCGCTGGCGATGGCGTTGTAGGTGTCGAGCACGCTTCCGGTGGAGAGGGACACGTAGCAGACCCGGAACAGGCCCGCGTGCAGGCCGGAGGTGGCCAGACGGCAGACGGTTGTCTTGCCGCTGCCGGCTTCTCCGGTGAGAAGGCCGATCCCGCGCAGCTCCAGCAGGTGCCTGATCCGCGACCGTGCCTCGCCCTGGGTCTGGCCTTCGAAGAGTTCGTCCGCGTGCAGCGTGCGCTCGAAGGGATAGTGCTTGAGCGCAAAGTGGTGCTTGTGCATTACTCGTCCTCCTTCTTGTCGTCGAGCGACCGGAAGGAGAGCGGCTGCGACGGTCCGTCCCGCTTCGCGCGGGCGTTCCCGTGCAGGTCGAGGGGCGTTGCAACGCCGGCCGGCTTGCCCTCGTGGATGACCTGCATCGGGCGTTCCGGAGGAGCGAGGGGATCGAAGCGGAGGACGACGCGCTGGCCGCAGAGCGCCGCGTCGACCTCGTAGAGCCGGGCGTTGAGACTCACGGTACGCGCATTGGAGACCCGCCGCGTCGCCTCGAACAGGAACAGGTCCTCGAGATCGATCTCCGGCCCGGCGTGCCGGACGCGCTCGCCGCACTGCGCCCACTTGTCCAGGGGCGACAGGTTGTCGAGCCCGCGATGCGGGGCCTGGTGATACTCCCCCTCCAGCCAGGTCCAGTACTTCCGGTTCAGCGCCTCCAGGCTGCGCTTCGCTGCGTCGTCCACCAAGGGCAGGAACTGTGATCTTGTGGTCCGAAATTTTCGCTCGATCTTGCCCTTCCCAGCCGGATGGAAGGCCCGCGCGTGGATCAAAGCGACGCCCAGCTTGGCGCATACAAGCGCCAGCCATTTCGACCGGAAGCATGCCCCCTGGTCGACATAGAGGCGCCGGGGGATGCCCCTGCGCTGAACCGCCTCCCGGAACACCTGCAGGAACGCGGACGCGTTCTCCGAGAACTGGAACGCTCCGTGAGGGACAACCCGGGTCGCGTCGTCCAGGAGTTCGAGCAAATACGTCTTCCGCATGCGCCCGCGCTCGTCGCGCACCGCAGGACCGTGCATCGCATCCGACTGCCAGAGGTCACCGGCATGGGAGAACGCCCAGCGCCGCAGATCCTTCTGCGGCCCCTGCTGTTCCCGCACCATCAGCCCCTCACGCGTAAACAGCCGGTGCAGCGTCGAGGGGGGGAGCGGGACAGCCTCCGGCACCGCACCCATCTCCCGGGCCCGCCGGATCACCTGCCGGATGCTCAACTCGGGGGTCTCCCCCTTGATCGACAGCACCGCATCGACCGCATCCGGCGGCATCCGCCGCGGCTTCGCCCCGTCGCGGCGGCTCTTCGGCAGCAGCCCATCGAAGCCCCGCGAGCGATACAGCCGGAGCCAGTCGTAGATCGTCCCTTCCGCGACACGCATCCGGCTGCTGCCCGGGATGTCCCACACCTTCGCCGCCTGCACACGGATCCGCGAAGCGGTCCGTTCCGACGGTTCGTTCAAAACCGGTGCCAGAACCTCGAACCGGAACAGCGCTACCGCCTTCCGGTGCTCTTCCATCACGTCACCCATCGATGATTCCCCTTTCCCTCTGCTTGCTTCACGGACCCGGCGCGGCCCGCAACAGCATCATCGGAGAAAGGAGGCAGCCCGAGCAGAGCCATCTTCTGTTGGCGGACCCGTTTGCGATCCAGCACGTCGCCGACGCAAATCAAATCCGACCGGATAGGGGATGAGGGCAAGCCGCAAAGAGCCGAGCCGGCGCAGCTCAAGCAGCGCCACCGGAGCATCCAGCCGGTCCCGAAAGGCGCCGATCAGCAGCACAAGCCCCGCCAGCAGAACCGGCTCCAGCCCCAGGAAAAGCGAAAGGCTCGCCCGAACCAGCAACACACGCCGTCGAACCCAGCGCCGCGCGCTGCTGAAGTCAGCCGCTTCCCCACGCCACTTGCGTGCTGCCGCGCTGATGCCATGCCGCTCGGCAAACGCGACAACCTCCTCCGCAGACGCAAGCGAACCCGGAAGACGCGCCGAAAGACAGTCCGGCAAAGCGCTGAATGTCATCCTGCAGTCTCGACAGTACCAGCGCGAAATCCGGGTCCCAACTGGCGTCTTGCGTCCGTAGGTCCCGTGCCGCCGCAGCCCGCAACCAGCATCGCGTCCCCGACAGCACCGCGGGGGACTTGCATCCCGCCACGCCTGCCTGCTACCGTACTCTCCGGCGGTCAAACCGGTCTCGAAACGGAATTGCAATGGCCGTCCACGGCCCGGCGATTGATGGTCGCGCGGGCCGAACCCCTCTCGGAAACAAGAACCCCGGACGCCGCAACTCCCTGCCCGGAAACCCGCCGCCCGCTACCAGACTACAACGAACCCGCCTCCCAGAAAGCAGCCTCCTCGGAATCCGCCTCCTCGGAATCCGCCTCCTCGGAATCCGCCTCCTCGGAAACGGCCTCCTCGGAAACGGCCTCCTCGGAAACGGCCTCCTCGGAAACGGCCTGCTTGGAAAAGAAGCCCACAGAACCGTACCGGATTAATCCCTGTCCACTAAAATCCGTAACCGGAATAGCCCGGTACAAAAGGGCCTACTTCGGCCGAGATATTCAGGGAAACAACACCTTGCCTGCCGTCGCGCCGTCCCTGCGGGCGACGAACCGAGGCTCGTCGCACACTTCGACAAGATCCGCATGGGCGAGACCGAAGCCGCGGAGGCCCTCCGTCAAGACATCGTCCACGCCGTTGATGAGCTTCTTCATGGCTGCTTCCCCCAATCGGACCGCACGGCCCGTGTCCTGGTCGAATCAGAGATGCGGCTGCGCCGCATGTCCTCTGGGGGAAGTGACTCTACAACCAGACTCGGGGCTGCCAAGCCCCGTGCTCCCGGCCTGGCCGCTCTCATGGCTCCCGCTTCACCATCGCATCGCATACCGCCGCGATGATCACGAAGGACGACATGGCTCCCGGATCGATATGGCCGACCGCCCTCTCGCCGAGAAACGCCGCCCGGCCGAAATTTGCGGTGGTGTCCCGAGTCGAGTGCATGCCCTTCTCGGCTGTCTCCGTGAGCCGCTGGGGAAGATCCGGCGAAAACGAACCTCCGGCAGCCCCCTCCTCAAGTGCCGCGGCAACCGGAATCAAGACGTCCAGCATCGTCTTGTCGCCAAGCCCGGCCTTGCCGCGCGACTGTACGCCCGCGACACCGGCACGGAACATCCGTGCGAATGTTGGCGGGTCCCAGTCTCCTGCCGCTCCCTCGGCCTTCGACATGGCGAGGAAGAAGCTCGACACCAGCGGACCCGACGCACCGCCAACCGTCGAGAGAAGCTTCATGGCGATCGCCTTGAGGGCCTTGTCGGGCTCCATTCCGCGGAGACCCGGCGCCATCCCCGCAATCGCCTCAAGGCCCCGCTTCAGGTTGTGATAATGGTCGCCATCGCCGATCGCGCGGTCGAGGCCTTCGATCTCATGTTCCTTCGCCAGAACGGCTTGCTGGGCGGCTTCTGTGGCCCGGATGATTCTCTCCGTAGACATGGTCCTCTCCTCAGTTGGTCAGGCGGCACAGACGATCATGCAACGAAATTGCCGCTTCCCGTCGTGCAGTGCACCGTTGCATGGTCGCCCATGGACGTCCAGCACTGCACCGGTCTCCACCCCGGACGGCTCGGCGGCGAGGATCCCTGACTCGAATCCCCTCACCCCTATCCGCCGCAACCCCGGAACGGCGGAAGCCGGCACTGGCGACACCAGTGCACCGCCGAGGCACCCCTCCGGAAGCGGGCCTGCCGCCGAACTTCTGCGCCGCATGAACCATGTCGCGGCGACTGTGGCTCACGCCCAATGGTCCGGCCTGTAGCGGTGGTTCCCGGTCGCGAATGCCCATCCTGTCCACGAAGTTCATCTCTTCGAGCGGGCCACGGGTCACACTCAGAATTGTCCCGTCGAATTCACGCAGGGTGCGACCGGGTTCCACGTGGAGATTCCCGCACCGAACGGCACCTTGCGACGGTCGACCGGTTGTGTGGGTTGCGGAGGATCCGAGGAATTGCGCGACGCCGGGGACGAACCGGGTCATCCGCATCGCTGCCTCGCCCCGTCTGCCGGAAGCGTAGTTGGCTCTGCGGATGGCCGCCAACCGGTTCGCGGCTCGACGGTTGGAGAATTCACCCGGAAACCTGTGGGCAGGCGGCCTGTTTGCCGAATTCCACGGTCCAACGCCCTATTTGCTCCGCACACCGATTCGCCGCGCAACACCGCGACCCATGTGTTCGGCCAGCCCGCGCGCAGCGCATCGGCGAGCCGGGAGTTGCATCCCGGCTGCCTTGACGAGCAGGAGACGGGCTGATAGCCCAGGAAAGTAGGCGCATTTCATTCCCGGTGAACTCATGAAGGTGGCACCTATTCCCGAAATCCCCCCGAGGATGCTTTCAAGCTGGCAGCGTATCGTCGACCTGATCGCCCGGCTCGCTGATGTCCCCGCCGCCCTGGTCATGCAGACGGAGACGCCGAGGCACTGGGTCCTGGTGAGCAGCCGAACACAGGACAACCCCTATGAAGTCGGTAGGGAATTCGTGCTGAACGAGCAACTCTACTGCTATCGGGTGATAGAGGATGATCGCGAACTCGTGGTGGAGAACGCCTTGCTCTCCGAGGAATGGTGCGACAACCAGGACCTGGAACACGGAATGCTGTTCTATATCGGCTACCCGCTGAAATGGCCCGCGGGCGAGAGCTTCGGCACCATTTGCGTCCTCGACCGCAAGCGCAATGAGAACGCCCTGCGCTTCCGCGGCGGACTGCAGGAATTCGCCCGCGTGATCGAGTCCAATTTGCTGCTGCTTACCGAGGCGGCGGAGCGCAAGCGCCTTCAGTCGGCGCTTGAGCAGACCCTGCTGCAATTGGAGCGGCGGGTCGCAGAGCGGACGCACGAACTCGAGGAGTCGAACACCGCCATGCGTGTGCTGCTCCAGAATATCGAGATGTCGCGACAGGAATGGGACGAAGAATTTCGCCGGCGCGTTAACGGCCTGGTGATGCCCCATATCGGGAAATTACGCCAGTTCCTGTCCCGGAACCCCGCTGGCTCGGAGCATCTGGACACCATGGCGGAAAGCCTGAAATCCATCACCTCATCGAGATCCTCCGAACTCGCGGCGGCCCTCGAGGGATTGACACCCGCAGAAGCGGAGATCGCCCAGATGGTCATGCGAGGGCGCACCACGAAGCAAATCTCGCAGCGGCTGTCCAGGGCAACCAGCACCGTCGATTTCCACCGCAACAACATCCGCCGCAAACTGGGCCTTCGCAAGCGGGGGAAAAGCCTGCGATCGCACCTTCTCTCCATCGGAGAGCAATAGCGGGTTTCCCCCCATATTATCCCCTTGTTTTTCCGGTATGACGCAATGCTGGTCCCGGCTCTTACCCTTGACCGTGGAGGACTTCCAGTTCGGACTCCTCACGCAATGAACAAAGGAGAACCAGATGGACAAGAAAGACCTGAAGCCCGCATGGGTCAACGGCCAGCAGGACGGCCTGTCCACCGGGATTTCGCGCCGCTCGCTGTTCATGGCCGCGGGCGCGGCCGGCCTCGGCGCGGCTGCCTCGATGGTCGGCGCAAGGCCCGCGAGCGCGCAGTCGACCGACTGGCTGCAGCCAGGAAACAACAACCACGTGATCGATCTCCAGGGAATGGCCGGCCCCGGCGAAGGCGCGGTCCAGCTCGACTACTACGGGCACTGCGCCATCAAGATGACATCCCCGTCCGGGGCGACAATCCTGTTCGACCCGTGGCGGGATGATCCGAGCGGCGCCTGGGGGCTGTGGTTCAAGAACCCGTTTCCGGACACGCTGGTCGACATCACGATGTCCACCCACACCCATTTCGACCACGATGCGATTGACCGTCCGCAGTCGACCATGGTCCTCGACCGCATGGTCGGTAGGTTTGAGTTCGCGGACATCCGGATCACCGGATTCGCCGACAAGCACGCCTGCGTTGCGCCGGGCTGGTACAAGTGGACGAATGCGCTCGCCGAATTCGGCGTCGATGCCTGCCCGCCGAACAACCCCGGGCACATGGACATGGTCGTGTACCTGGTGGAGACCGGGGGAATCCGGACCCTGATCTGGGGAGACAACCGGCACAACCCGCCGGATGACTTCTGGAGCACAATCGGACCGGTGGACGTCCTGACCCTTCCTGTCGACGGCTCGATGCACATCCTCTCCTATGAGCAGGGAAACGCGATCGTCGAGCGGCTGAACCCCAGTATCGTCATTCCGACGCATTACCTCTCGGAGACAACCAGCTACACCCTGACCACCCTTCAGTCCTCGGATGAATGGGTGAAGAGCCAGGGCAGCTACAAGATGCTGGAAGGGCCGAGCTTGGACCTGAACGCCGGTGAGCTGGGCGGCATGCAAAAGGAGTTCCTGTATTTCGGTAACCATGCCCTCACCGCGTAATGCCGGTAAGCTGGTACGTTTCGCTGGGTATTCGTGCCGAGTGTGGCGAACCCGCCTTCCCTTATGGCGGAGGAGACAACTCGAACCGCGTGGCTTCCGGAACCCGTAACCGGTTCCAAGCGCCATCGAGAGAGTCAGGATGCGCTTTCGATGCGGCCCGCAAGACAGAAACCGGCAGAGATCTGCCGGAAAGAGAAAAAAGGAACAGTCATGAGAAACTTTCGGAAATTCTTGAGTGGCGCAGCCGCTGCCGCGGTGCTGGCCATTCTTCCGATGGGCGGCGCCAACAGCCAGCCGTCCGAAATCACGGTCGCGTACTTCCTGGAATGGCCGATGCCTTTCCAGTTCGCCAAGGTCAACGGAACCTATGACGAGGCGCTAGGCGTCACGGTGAACTGGGTCAGCTTCGACACCGGCACGGCCATGTCGGCGGCGATGGCTTCCGGCGACGTTCACCTCGCCGTCAGCCAGGGCGCTCCTCCATTCACGGTTGCCACCTCGGCGGGTCAGGATCTGCAGATCATTGACATCGCTGTGGCCTACTCGGATAACGACAACTGCGTCGCCGCGGCCGAGCTGGAGATCGACAAGGACTCGGCCATGGAGCTCGAGGGCAAGAAGGTCGCGGTTCCGATTGGAACGGCAGCGCATTACGGCTTCCTGAGCCAGATGCGCCACTTCGGCGTTGACGTCAGCACGATCGAGCTCGTGGACATGGCGCCCGCGGAGGGCGCCGCGGCGCTGTCCCAGGGATCCGTCGACATGGCCTGCGGCTGGGGCGGCGGTCTCCGCCGGATGCTGGAGCACGGCAATGTGCTTCTCACGGGCACGGAGAAAGAGCAACTCGGCATTCTGGTGTTTGACGTTACCTCTGCGCCAGCCGCGTTCGTCGCGGAGAACCCCGACCTCGTTGCAAAGTTCCTGAAGGTTACCGCCGACGCGAACGCGGAGTGGGACTCGGGCGGTGATGCCATGGCCGCAATGCTGGCGACAATCGCCAAGGACGCCGGCATGGACGAGGAAGCGACCGTGGCGACCTTGGCCACCTTCGGTTTCCCGACGATCGAGGAACAGCTCGGTGCCAAGTGGCTTGGCGGCGGCGTCCAGGAGTTCCTGAAAGGCGTTGCTGACATCTTCCTGACCGCGGGCAACATCGACGCCGCACTTGACACGTACGAAAATCAAGTCAACAGTGGGCCGTTGCAGGCGGCCGGAAGCATGTAGACTGTCTACGGCCGGGCGGCCCGCCGGGGCCGCCCGCACCAGTTGCCTTGTTGGAGCCGCCATGCCGGGCCTGCTGATCGATGACATCTCCATGCGGTTCGACCTGCCGAACGAAACGTCCGTGCAGGCGCTGCAGAATGTGACCCTGGACATCAAGGCGGGCGAGCTGATGAGCGTCCTCGGCCCGTCGGGCTGCGGAAAGACCACGCTTCTGAACATCGTCGCAGGGTTTCTCGCGCCGACGGGAGGTACCGTCTCGCTTCATGGGAAACCGGTTGCCGGCCCGGGTCAGGAGCGCGGCATGGTGTTCCAGCAGGGTGCACTGTTCGAATGGATCGACGTTCGCTCCAACGTGTCCTTCGGGCCACGCATGAACCGCGTTCCGAAGGCTGAAATCAGGACGCGGGTCGACCACCTCCTGGAGATCGTCGGACTGGCGGATTTCAAGGAGAAGGCGATCTACGAGCTGTCCGGAGGAATGCAGCAGCGGGTGGCGCTCGCCCGGTGCCTTGCCAATGATCCGGATGTGATCCTGATGGACGAGCCGCTGGGCGCACTCGACGCCCTCACCCGCGAAAAGATGCAGGGCCTCGTTCTCAAGCTCTGGAAGGATACCGGCAAGACCATCATTCTCATCACCCATTCGGTTGAGGAAGCGGTGCTTCTCGGCGAGAGGCTGATCGTGATGGCGCCCCGTCCCGGGCGGATCCACAAGGAGTACCGCCTCCCCTTCGCGGAAATGGGCGTCGGGGCCGACCTTCGGGAGGTAAAGCACGCCGAAGGCTACGCGGATGTCCGCGAGGAAGTCCTCTCGATGATCTGGAACATGGAAGAGGAGATCATGGGACGCGTGGAGAGCGACCCGTGACCGGTCTTCTTATCCTGTTCATCTACGTGGTGGCTTTCGCTGCCGCCTTCCTGATCGTCCGGTTTGTGACGAGACGCTTCATCCACAAGGCGTCCGACTACACCTCCCTCAAGACCGTAACGTTCGGCGACGAGAGCGCTGTTACGGCGGACCGCACGGCTTCGGTGATCTCGATCGTGGTCATTTTCCTGATATGGGGCGCGTTCACGGGATCCTCCCTGACGCCGTTCCACGCACCGGGGCCGTTCACCGGGGACACGGAATTCTCCTACACCGCAAGAACGCCCGACGGCGCGTCGGATGACGCCACGGTCCATGTCCGCGTCTTCCGCGTCGGCGACGAGGTCGAGCCCGCCGCAGTCGAGCCCGGAGACGGATTCGCCAAGAACGATTCGGACATCATCGGCGCGTGGCGCTCCAAGCTCATCCGGGTCGACCGGAATGACGAACTTGGCCGCGACGATGGCGCGGCAATCGTCGCGGTCGATGGCCGGCCCATCGAGCCCGGTTCGAGGGTCCGGGTAACGGACGGCCAAGTCTCCATGACGCCCAAGGGAACGCTCAACTTCTTTCCCTATAAGGGCCTGCAGATGGAGCCGATCTGGCTCCCCTCTCCAGAAGGCGTCTTGTTCCGGTTCATCGAGATCGCCAGCGAGGGCTATCAGAATTTCAACCTCCTGGAGCACCTCGGATGGTCTCTGTTCCGAGTCGTGGTCGGGTTCTTCTTCGGCTCGCTTCTCGGAATCCCGCTCGGCTACGCCATGGGGCTGTCGAACTGGTTCCGGGGCTGGTTCGACCCGATCGTGGAATTCATGCGGCCGGTCCCGCCGCTCGCGCTCATCCCGCTCGTGATTATCTGGGCCGGAATCGGCGAAGTTGGCAAGATCATCCTCCTCTTCCTCGCCGCGCTCTGGATCATGGCCATCGCGTCCCGATCGGGCGTGTCGGGGGTGCGGGTCTCCAAGGTGCATGCCGCATTCTCGCTCGGCGCATCCAAGTGGCAGGTCCTGCGCTACGTAATCATGCCGAACTCCCTGCCGGAGATCTTCACCGGCGCGCGGGTGGCCATGGGCGTCTGTTGGGGCACCGTTGTCGCGGCCGAGCTGGTTGCGGCAGAGAAGGGCGCGGGCATGATGATCATGGTCGCGTCGAAGTTCCAGCTGACGGACATCGTCATCATGGGAATTGTGCTGATCGGCGCCATCGGATACGGGATCGACATCCTGATGCGGATGGCCGAGAGGTGGCTGGTGCCGTGGAAGGGACGCGGCTGAGCGGCAGCCCGACTTGATGCGGCGAGCTTCTGCCGCAGGCAATTCAAACAGCAGAGTGCGAGTCGGCCCGCAAACCAGTTGTTGTCCCTGGCTCCGGTTCCTGGACCTGCGAACCCGCAGAGAACCAGACCTGGCCTACGAAATTGCCTGCGAACCACCCTCTACTCAATCAGAACCCATCGGTCTGAGCCGCTATCGCAATTTATCGCTCGCCGCCTTCAAAGCCGTCATGCCAGCCCGCTGCCAACAAGCGGCAGGGCCGCAATACAAGAGCGCGAGCACCGTCCGCTCCCTCGCTGAGGCCAAGACCCAAGCCAACCGATGGAACGAATTGCCCGTGCTCCACGCTTCGGTCCATTGTCCCGAGAGCATCAAACCAATGATCGCCCGAAAGGGGCAACAACCCGCGATTTCCCCGACCAGCCCAGCCCATCTGCTGGACCCGATGGACATCGGACGGATCGGGGAAAAGCACCGCGAACCGCTGCGGTACCGTCTCTTGCAGAAGCAGCAACCTGCACGATGTCAACGTGGTCGCTGACGATAGGTGCTGCAGAAGAGTCCGCTACCCGACAGCTTCGCGCTTTCGCAAACCGCCTTGCGTCACCACCGGCGTCGATCGGCTCCGGGTCTGATCGCCCCCGACCATCAGCAGCCCGCAATCGTAGCCGATTTGCGAGAGCCTCCCATTTCTCACTGATGATCAACATGCGTGTACGCGCCCAGGAACCGCTTGGCGGCCCGTCGTTCCTCGATGCATTCGCCGTACTTCCAGCCTCGTCCCAAAAAGTCGAACAGTCCTCCCTCCTGCGCAGGGTTCAACACGTCCAGCAATCCGAGGGTCTCGGGGACGGGAGGCTCCAGGGCCCAGATCCGTTCCGGTATCCGTACGCGGGGTCCCACGAGCTCCAGCATCCGTCCGTTCGTTTCGTTGAGGAGAACCAGGGTCAGGTCGAATTCGTCCTGCGGTCCCCGTGCACCCACATCTCGATTGGTGAATCCCAACTCCGGTCCGAAGCGATAGAATCGTTGAAAGTCCTCGCCTTCGTCGTCGGGTTCCACGAACGTGATCCAGTCCGCGGTGCCGAAGTCGTCGGTAGTGAAGCGCATCTCACCCTTCGCGTCCTCGACATAGCGGCCGATCTCGGATCCTTCCACCATCGCGTGTTCGCTGCGCGCCGTGAGCCGAATCGTGTAGTTCGCGTTCCTCCAATGCTCCCCGGCGTCCAGCTTCAGGCGCTGAATCAGTACGTCGACGAAGACTGTCTTCCTTCCTGTCGCACGGTATCCCGCGAGCACCACCGCCACCGCCCGCGCCCGGCCGTCTGGCGACTCCATGCGGGCGTATGCCTTGACGCGGTACGGCTCTTCGTCCGCACACATGCGGTTGAAGACGATGCGCCCGCCGGGCTGTTGCAGCGCCGGCTCCTGTTCGAAGATGGGCGCGGCGGGAGGCGCCGCACAGGCTCCATTGGCCAGGAGAAGCGCAAGGAGCGCTGTCATGCGCAGGCGGTAGTTCATTGCAGGATTTCCTTCCATGCCGTGTAGCCCCTCGGGGGTACCCCATCGATTCGCAGCGCTGAGCGGTTAACCCACAGCTGCGCAAGGCAGAAGTTTACCCGGGCACACAGCGCCGCCCCATGTGCGAGTGCTGCGGTCCGCTGCGCATCGAGCCATGGGCTCGCCGTGGCAATCAAGTTGTACGCTCCGGCACTCGCTGCTGCGCTCGCGACGCTCGCAGTCACCGAACGTGCCCACTGCGCGATGCGTCCCGCTCTCGACCGATCGCCGAAGGTCACCGTAGGGTTGAGCGCCCAGCTCCACGTCGCGGCCGGCCGGTGTGTCGCTACTCGGGCCGGTCGACGGTCGGCTCCCGCCGCGGCGAGCGCGACGTAGAAGGCGACGTCGACGACGAATACTCTGAGCCCCTCGCAACCGAACGTGATGGCGCGCGCCGTCTCAGGGTACCAAGCGCGGTAGAGCCAGGCCAGGTGGCGCGCGAAGCGCATCACTTCGCGCGTGTCCATCTTGCTCCTCCCCGCGTGGCGCTCGTCGTACCGGACCGGCACCTCGGTCGTCCGCGTCCGGCCACGCACATCGAGCTCGAGCACGCTCCTCAGACGCCGGGAACTCGCACAATTCTCGATGAACCCGACTTTGGAGTCCGTCCGAGTCTCGGATAACCAGGAAAGGCTCCGAACGCACGGAGCAGCCTTGGTCTTTCTGAACTGAGGCGGTTGAAGGGGTCGCCGAAGTTCGGGATTTCAGCTTGGTTCAAAATGCCCGTCATCAGATGCAGCAAGGGGATACGCAGAGCAAATATGGCGCGGCCAATAAAGGAATTGCGTGGCTGTCGACGATGTCTGGCAGCGCACGGTGTCAGGACGTCTGGTCCCATACTGGATCGGGACCATCGACTCGCGCGGCGGGATGAGCCAAATCGACAGCATCCTTCTAATGAGTGTCTCGTGAGACGAATTCCGGCGCGAACCTGACCGTCTTTCCCGGCCTCTCCGGATCGGCGAAGCGGCTTTCCAGAAGCGACACGATCCCGTCGACTGCCAAGTCAACCGGATTGCGAATCGTTGTCAAGCTGAAACAGGGCCACCCTGCCATTTCGATATCGTCAAAGCCGATAATCGCCAAGTCTTCCGGAATCCGGAATCCGAGTGTTTCCCTTGCGGCATTCAGTAACCCGAGCGCCATCGCGTCGTTTCCGCAAAAAACTGCGTCCGGACGATCGGGCCCTTGCAGGATTCTCATGCCGATGCCGTAACCGCCCTCGAAGCTGAAGTCGGACTGTGTCACAGCCACAGGTTCGAGGTGGCGTGCGCGCATCGCGCCGATGAATCCGGCACACCTTTCCTGTTCGGAGAACAAATCTGGATATCCGCCGACATACCCGATTTTCTTCCGGCCCGATTCATGGAACGCCGCAACCGCCATTTCCGAGCCGGCCTTGTTGTCGCAGCACAGGCTATCGACGTTACCCACGTTGAGAATCCGTCCGGACACGATGACGGGCACCCGCAGTTTCAGGCACTTCCTGGCTGTTTCGACCTTTACGCTCCCGGCCCGGATGACAAGCGCGTCAAGAGGATAGTCCAGTACCTCCAGGATTTCGTTGTCACCGATGTTGTCGGAAGTTCCGCCAATGACGACCGGCAGCTTTCCAAGGTCGTTGAGCTGTTTGACCAATTTTCCGACAAAATCGCTGTCGTAGTGGTTCTTCAGGTTCCCGGTGACGATCGCGACCAGATTCGACCGGTTTGAATTGAACCCCGCCGCGAGCGCGTTTGGCCGGTAACCGAGTATCTCGGCAGCTTCCAGGATTCTCTCCTTCTTTTCGCGCGCGACGTAGGCACCCGTGGTGTACGCTCTGGACACCGCGGACCGTGATACCCCCGCGGCTATTGCAACTTCCTCGGCAGTCGCACGTTTCCTGCTCGCGCCGATCCAGGGTTTCCTGCCGCGCGGGATACGGTTCATTTCTTCGTTGGTTGCCATCACGGATATTTCACGAGCCCGTTGCAGTGGTTGCAGGAGCACCTGCCATGTAGGACGGAGTGGAGAAATTGTCCTGTTGACTCCGTGTGCACACGTGTGCATATTTGGTTTATGCAATGAGGGGCGGTGAAAGTCAATGGCCGGGTTGCCGATCGAGATGGTGTCGGTGGACACCAATTACGGGGACATGAGGATCCTGAAGTCGGTCAGTCTTTCGATTGCCGGCGGAGAATTCGTCGCTTTGCTCGGTGCCTCGGGTTGCGGAAAGACTACGCTCTTGAGAGCATTGGCCGGGTTCGTTCCCCTCCGCTCAGGCCGGATCCTCGTGGACGGGATCGACATTGGACGGCGCCCCCCCGAACGGCGGGGAATGGCAATGATGTTCCAGTCATACGCGCTCTGGCCGCACATGAATGTCGAGAGAAACATCGGATACGGGCTCACCTTGAGACGGATGGACCGGAAGGCTATCGCCCGGCGTGTCGGCGAAGTGATGGAACTCGTTGGCCTTTCGGGATTCGAGCATCGCAAGGTACAGGAATTGTCGGGCGGGCAGCGTCAGCGTGTCGCTCTGGCGCGCGCGCTTGCGATCAATCCGCCAATCCTGCTTCTGGACGAGCCGCTCTCGAACCTTGATGCGCGGATCCGTCATGCGATGCGGGGTGAAATCCGCTCCCTGCAAAAAAAGATCGGAATTACGACGGTACTGGTCACGCATGATCAGGAAGAAGCCATGTCCATGGCCGACCGCGTGGTTGTATTGGACCAGGGTGCCATAGCCCAGTCCGGAACTCCCGAGGGCGTGTATCACCGTCCGAACTCACCGTTCGTTGCGGATTTCGTCGGCGCCGACAACCGGCTTCCCGTTCATGCGGAATTCAGGAATGGCGACGTTTTCCTGTCCGCGCCCGGGCTTGAAACCACGGTCAGACTGCCTTTGTCCGATGGCGCCGGAAAGTCAGGTGTCAACGCGCCGCGCCTGGTTGAAGGCCGAATGGTGGCACAGTTCCACAGCGAAGCAGCCGAACTAAACCCGAGCGGAACCGCTGCGAATGCCGGCCTGGTGGTCCGCGGCGTCGTTCGTGAAAACAGTTATCTCGGCAAGGTTTACCGCCACAGCATTCTGGTCGGCGACCTTGAGTTTCTGGTCGACCATCGGCGGCGTCTCGATGTTGGCGACGCGGTCGCCATGCATGTTCCGGCCGCGGCATTGAACCTGTTTGCTTCAGAGAAATCCAATGCCGCGACCTTCCCAGCGGGCTGAGCAAATGCCCGACCACACCTGAAAGGAGAAGCATCATGCTTTGTTCACGATTTGTAAATACCTTGACTGCCTTTGCGGCGGCGGCGAGCCTTGTTGCCGGCGCGGCCCGTGCCGAGTCGACTCTGAATGTGGCCTCCGGCGGTTCGCAAAACATGGTGGACTACGTAACGGACTACCTTGCACCCTTGTTCGAGTCCCGGAATCCGGGTTGGAAAGTCCGCGTCGTCGGAACCGGGCCTGGCGATGCGGGTTCGCAGGCAATTCTCGAGAAACTCGAAGCGCAGGCCGGTTCCGACGCCTGGGACACGGACGTGATCGTCGTCAACCAGCTCAAGACCAGCGAGATGGTGACCACCGGGCTCCTGTCGAATTACCGTTCGGAAATCTCGACAGGGGAACTGGCGACGCGCGATACCTCGAAGATGGCTCTGGGTACCGACGTGGACGGCCATGTCATGCCAATGTTTCACAGCCAGACGGCAATTGCCTACAATCCCGATATCGTGGCCGACCCTCCGAAGAGCTTCGACGAGCTGAAGGAATGGGCAAGCGAACATCCCGGCGCGTTTGGATATAACGGCATCAAGAACGGCATGTCCGGTGTCGCATTCACGGCAGCATGGATGTACGCCTACGCCGGCAATACCGACCAGATCATCAACGGACCCTATGATCCGTCGATCAAGGATACGTGGGGAGACGCACTGGCGGATTTGCGGGCATTCAATGAGCACGTTTCGTTCACGCCCGGCAATGCCGGAACGCTTGACATGCTCAATCGCGGTGAAATCGTAATGGGCCCGGTATGGGTCGACATGTTTCATACTTGGCAGGCGGACGGACGGCTTGCGCCCAATCTGAAACTGACGTTGCCGGAACCGGGCATGCCGGGACAGCCGTACTACTATGCCATTCCGGCAAAGGCCGGGAACCGGGACGCGGCGAAAGCGTTCATTGAGCTTGCCACGAGCCCGGAAGTTCAGGCGGAGGGTATCGTCAACCGCTTCAACTGGTATCCGGGCATCGACGCGCAGCATGTGCAGGATGCGCTCGACCCTGACGTTTGGAAAAAGATCTTCCAGGATGTCACCCCGGCAGACCTTGCCTCGAAAGGAAAACCGTTTCCGTTAGGTCTGTTCTTCACGGACATCAAGGAGGCCTATGAGCAGAGAGTATCAAACTAGGCGAAATGTCATTCACCTTTTCTGAACGGGCCGGGAGACAGCGTTTCCCCGGCCCGTGCCTTGCCAAGGGACGAAATCGGTGAACCTGCCGGCCAGGAGAAGTATGGCCGGCATTGCGCTGATGACGCCGGCCCTGATCGCACTGTGCGTTCTGTTCATTTACCCTCTCGGATACTCCCTGCTCTGGGCATTCCGAAATGAGGAGCAGGGCGCGTGGTCATTTGCGAACTTCATCAAGGCGTGGGATTTCTATTCGACGGACGTGCTCTTCACGATCCTGATCGTCACCCTTTCGGCCCTGCTGATTGGCGTTTGCTCGATCCTGATCGCGGGGTATCTGACACTTGGCGAAAACCGGACCGCGATTGTCGTGCTGCGCTGGCTCTACCGTTGGCCGCTTTTCATCCCGTTTGTCGTTGCCGGCCAACTCATGCGCACGTTTCTCGCCAAGAACGGAATGATGAACAACATTCTGGTGTCTGGCGGAGTGATCGAACCCCTTCAGGCCGTGAGCTTTCTGGATTGGCGGGGAATTGTTATCACGTTCGTCTGGAAACAGACTCCATTCGTGGCGCTCCTGTTGGCCGGCGCGATGGCCACGCTCGACCGGTCGACAATCGAGGCGGCGAGAAACCTTGGTGCCGGGCGAATCCGGGCGCTGATTCAGATCGTGGTCCCCCAGGTCGCCACGACGCTGATGGTGGGACTGATCCTCTCTTATGTGTTGATGATGTCGGTTCTGTCGGTTCCGTTGATGATAAACGCGCAATCCCCGACCATGATGACGGTTGACATGGCCTGGAGGATCAATTCCTACGGCGACTACGGAGTTGCGAATGCCTTGGGGTTCATTTCCTACGCCATGACAGCGGTTGTCGCCTGGATATACCTCCGTCAGGGAATCCAGCAGGGCGGGCGCCCCCGATGATTCCCGCGCGGATCTCTGGTTCGCTCGTACGCGGACTGGTCCTGGGCCTATTCGCATTCGCGATTTTCGGCCCGATCGCCAACATGCTCCTATGGACCGTTGCCGAGGTCTGGTACTACCCGCACAAACTTCCACTGGAATGGGGGTTCTCGTTCTGGGAGCGCGTTTTCCGCCCACAGGGAAATGCACGGGTTTCCCTGGTCAATTCCGTCTTCATCGCGCTGCTCACGGTAATAGCGAGCCTGGCGATCGCCGTGCCCGCGGGCCTCGCGCTCGGCCGGGGGCGTCTGCCGTGGCGGAGTTTCTTTCTGCTGCTGTTCCTGTTGCCGCAGGCGTTTCCGTCCCTTGCCGTTCATATGAACATCGCCCGGATCTTTTACGGTTTCGGCCTGAACGGAACGTATGTGGGGGTAGTCCTGGTCCACACAATTCAGGGCCTTGTGTTCTCGGTCTGGATATCGACGGCCGCGTTCGCCGCCGTCGATCACGAGTTGGAGGAAGCCGCCCGAAATCTGGGTGCTGGCACGCTTCATGTTTTCCGCACCATCACACTGCCGCTGGCACTGCCCGGCATTCTTGCAAGCGCGATATTCGTATTCCTGATTTCGCTCGATGAGTTCACCGGAACCTATTTTGTCGGAGTTCCGGATATCACCACGCTGCCGTTGCTGCTGTTCACGGCAAGTATGGAAGGCAACTACCAGATCGCATCGATCACCGCTCTCATTCTGCTTGTTCCGTCCGTTGCGTTCATGCTTGCGGTTGAAAAGTTCCTGAAGGCAGACGTTCTCGCGAAAATAGGTTCATAGGGGTTGGTTGCAGGAATGGAAACGGCAATGGTAGGCAAACTTGCAAATGACAAGCCATGGGCGGGAGTAGCCGGAGTCCGGGGGATGTCCCGTTCGATGTCGAAAGAGGCCGAACTGGCGTTGAGGTGTGTCTCTGGGCCGCCCTTCCCTTGTGTTCAAGGGCAGCGGTTCGGGAGTTGGCGGGATAAGCCGCCAGTGAGGTCTTGCGGATGGGCAGTCGCCTGTGTGCCTGGAGGCGGCGCAAGCCCTTTCTCGCTTCCAGCATTCCCACGCCCGTCCATCGGAGTGCCATCCGGCGATTGCGCCTGCGCTTGACTTTGCGGCAGATGTGGCGGACGACTCTGTGGATGCTCTCGACCATGTTGGTAAAGGCCAGGAATCTTCCGAACTCTGGAGACAATCACGGGCGGGTCGCGGTAAGGATCTCGTCGAGTCCCTAGAGGATGGGGCCGGAGACCCCCGGCGCCTCCTGCTCCAGGCGAATTGCCCGGGGGGGCGTTCGGCCCAATGGCATTCACTTGACGAGTTTTTGCCATTCACTTAAGGATTCGCAGTCCTGACAGCATGTTGGGGCTGCGTTTCGGGGTCCTGTGGTTCAGGCTGTCGATGCTTTCCTGTGCTTGCCGTGCCACCGGTTGAGGGGTTTTCGGGATCGTCGTTCGTAGCTTCGTCCCGGGCGCGGCTTCTGCCGCCCGGTGGCGACGCAATCGAGGACCTGCTGGATCGCCTCGGCGACGGTGGCGGCGTGCTTCAGCAGCAGGGCTTCGAGGTTTCGCGCGACGGCGGCGAGGGAGTTCTTGAAGTTTGCGGTGCGATCGATTGCGGACGGCGTCGGCTTGCGGGCGTTGAGCATCGCGTCTCCCTGGATTGTGAAGATGCGCTTCATGGCCATGAGGTTGAAGTGGGCGAAGAGTTCCTGTCGGACACCGCGCTCGGTCCTGGCATGGAACGGCGCGATTTCCATGATGGACTTGGAGATCTTGACCATCTCTTCGATGCCCCAGCGCGATCCGTATAGATCGGCGAGTTCGCTGGCGGGGTAGGTTTGCGAATCAAGGAGAGTGGTGGCGAGGCCGATGGTTGAGCCGCCGGCAGTGTATTTGACGAGGCGCAGCCGGACCGGTTCTGCGAGGGCTTGCGGCTGTCTCTTGCGCAGCTTCCGGAGAACCTTCTCGCCGGGCATTACCTCGACGACGGCATCTGTCCGGCTTCCGGCGAGGAAGGCATCCATGATCGGGCTGGCGGACTTCTGGATCTGGAAGACGGGATGCATGTCCCGCTCGAGATGGACGGCCAGCAACGCCCAGGAGAAATATCCGCGATCGTAGATCACCACGTCCCCAGGCGACAAGGCGGGGAGAAGGTCGAGCGCGGCCGTTCGTTCATTGCCGTGGGCGCAAAGGTCGAACGCGACCGGAATTCGCTCTGGAAGCTGAACCAGGCAACTGAGCAGGCCCTGCGGGTAGTGGCTCGTGTCCGAGGGCGTGCGATACCCGCAACGGATCAGCGGCCGCGGCAGGTTGAGCTTTGAGCCGTCGATCGCGAACAGGCGGTGTCCCCGCCATGCGGGCGGGCAGGAGACACGCTTGAGGATCTCGGCATGCACGCTCCGGAACACGTTCTCATCGACTTTGGCCCGCGCCCTGCACATCGCCGACGCGGCGACGGGGTCCGGCTGCGGAAGCGCGACACCGAGAGCGCGGCACTGCTCCCAGAGTTCGGCAAGCGTGCTCGCGTAGCCCTGCTCGCCGCTGGACAGCACCAGCCGGTACACGAACAGCATCACCAGCAGCGTATGCAGAACCCGCCGCCGCACCTGCCACACCCTGTCATGCTCGGCCGCCACTGCCGTCAGCGACCCGATGAGATCCCGCCAGAGCAACACGAAGGGATCGTCCGGAGCCAGCCGGGGCCGTCGAGGACTGCGCCGCGGCGCGCTGCGTTGCGGCCCATGCAGGAGAACCTCCCGGAAGTCCGTGGCCAGCGGATACACATAGACCCGTTTTGGCGCCTTCCCCTTGCCGCCCCGGGTCTCGCCGAGATCGACCCAGTTCGCCGCACGGTAGCAGGTGCCATCGGAGCGGCTCGTGTCCGCAAACGTTTCCACCAGGACCGGGCGAAAGCCATGGCGCTCCTCCCAGTCGTCCGCCAGGCGACCGGTCGCGATCGACAATGCCTTGGAAGCCAGGTTCCCAACCCGAACCCACGGAAACAGCAGGAACCGGTTGTTCCCGACCACCCGGTCCAGATGTTTCCTGTAGCCCTCCGGCCAGCCAATCCACTCGTCCCGGCACTGCAGCTGCCGTGAACCATGCGAGAAAAGCAGGCAGCCCAGCTTGCGGCCATGACGATCGAGAAGAAAGTAACGCAGATGCGGACCAATCGGATGACGGAACCCCATGTAGTGGTAGCGGGCAACATACTCATTCCATTCCTCGATCCCCTCCGCATCCGACACGACCTGCAGCCGGATCGGCAGCAAAGCCTCCAGATCCTCCTCGATCACCGGCGGGGCATCCGTCCGCGAGCCCCAGACCACCGGCTTGCGAGCTCCCCGAACCCGCGACAAATCCTTCGCCGGCAGCGACAGAACCCCCAGCCGCTCAAGTTCTTCCAGCATCCGAAGCGCGGCCTGAATCCGATTGTCCCCCTTCGCCGTATGCCAGTGAAGCTGCTCACAGATCGTGTGTGCGAGCTCGCGGCGGCTCAGACCCGGAAACGACAGAACCGTCTCCTGCACAGCGGCAAGCTGTCTCCGCGTCAAGCGCCTGCCCTGAAACGTCGTCGAACGCAAGGCCGTGATGCGAGGGTCCATTGCAAGCCCCGGATGACTCCTTCACACCCGTAGTCTGCCATCAATGCGGCAGGGAGTCAACGCCTCCATCACTCCGCCGAAGGGGATGCAAATCACACAACCATATCAATCAGTTGCAATTCCACCGGAAAAAACGACACTCGCCACACAGCAAATTGAATGCCATTGGCGTTCGGCCCTCCCGGCAACATTCGAGTTCCCAGGCCTGTCGCTACACCCGGCGCACACCGGCATGGAGATGCCCGGGAAGACGCTCGACGATGTTCCTGCCTTTGTGAAAAGGCTGCAGGATGGCTCGAGGATGGCTCCGAAACCCATTGCTTCCGAACCCTGATCGAAAGCCCGGAAACCGTTACGCACAATACCTGCAGGATCCAGCGCGGCCAGCCTGGTGCCAATTCCGCGCCCGAAACCTTCGATATGGACACAATGCCGACCCAATCGCAAACAAAGGCACTGGAGCTACTGGGAACCATTCGCGGCCCAAAGCACAGACACAACCCGGGAGAGCGTAAGATGTAGGAAGAAAGCCCGATTTCCAAAATTGCGCCATTGTTTGCCATGTCCAGGCTTATTCACAAACTTCCGTCAGAACTTCGGCCTAACGGAATTTTGCGTACAATCCTTCAGACAGCCCCAAGAACGGTAACACAAGCGCCCTCTCCGCATCCTTGGCATGGGATTCGTATCGGCCCGTTGGGCGCGTATAATGCTTCTGAGTGGCTTGATCCCAAGGCATTGTGGCATCTCCATCTCTAGTGTCGCAGCCTCGAGGGATATACCATGCCTTGCGGCCACTCGTTCTAGTTCGTTCATACTCCAGGGAGAGTAGCTTTGCTCGAGAGTAGCGCCGCCCGCTCGACCATCGACCACGCGGTGCACTTGGGCGCCGATTTCGTGGACCTGTTCGTTGAGCGAACCCAGGTCAGAAACATCTCGACGCTGTCGGGCGAGGTGCAGGACATCGGTTCGGGCATCGAGTTCGGCATCGGCGTCCGCCTCGTCTACGGCACCAAGGTGCTTTACGGGTTCACCAACCGAACCGAGGAGGAGGAACTCAAGCGAATCGTGTCGGACCTCGCTGCGAAGGACCTCCGCGACCCCGCCTCGACCGCTCGGGCATTCGACCACCGCGACGCGGAGGACGCGCACGGCGCGCGCCGGACCCTCTCACACGACCCCGAAACGCAGAGCAAGGTGGCCTGGTTGCTCGCGGCCGACCGCACCGCGCGCGCGGCGAGCAACTTCGTTTCGCAGGTGAGTGGTTCCTGCGTGCAGCGCGAGCAAGCCATCGAGATCTTCGACAGCGAGGGCCTGCACGTCCGTGATACGCGTCATTACACCCGACTAAAGCTCACTGCCATAGCGGCTGACGGCGGCGTGCACGCCACCGGAACCACAACCGAGGGAGCTCTCCAGGGCTGGGAGCTCGCCGAGACTGTCGGGGCAGAAGAAACGGGCGCGGAGGCGGCGCGCCAAGCGCTCGTCAATCTCGGGGCCAAGCCCTGCCCCGCCGGCCCGATGCCGGTTGTGATCGGCAATGGTTTCGGCGGCGTCATCTTTCACGAGGCCTGTGGGCACCTGCTCGAGACGACCGCCGTCGCGAAGAGGGCCTCGGTGTTTCACGACCGGCTGGACCACCTGATCGCCAACCCGGTGGTGAGCGCGGTGGACGACGGCACCCTGGTCCGCGAATGGGGCTCCACCAACGTGGACGACGAGGGAATGGCCACCGGGCGCACCCAACTCATCCGTAAGGGCGAACTGGTGAACTTCCTCGCCGACCGGATCGGGTCCCGGCAGACCGGCCATCCCCGCACCGGGTCGGGACGTCGGCAAAGCTACGCGTTTGCCCCCGCGTCGCGCATGCGCAATACGTTCATCGAGCCCGGCGAAGACCGCATCGAGGACATGATAGCGTCGATCCCCCGGGGAATTTACGCTGCCCGCATGGGCGGAGGCTCGGTGCAGCCGGGGACCGGCGAGTTCAACTTTGCGGTCACCGAAGGATACTTGATCGAGAAGGGCAAGCGCGGACATCCCGTCCGGGCGGCAACCCTCATCGGCACGGGTCCGGAGGTGCTTGAACGAATTTCCATGGTAGGAAACGATGTGGCCCTCGCAACCGGGATGTGCGGTTCGGTGTCGGGTTGGGTGCCGGTCACGGTCGGACAGCCGACGATCAAGGTCGACGAGATCCTCGTCGGCGGAAACGCCTGATGCCAATCCGCGAAAACATCCGGTCGCGGGCGGAACGGGTGCTCGGACTCGTGACCGGCAAGAACGCGAGCGGCGATCTGATCGTGAACGAGAACACCTCGCTCTCGCTCAAGGCTTTTGACGGCGAACTCGAAAAGCACGAGGTTAGCTCCAGGCGCATCTACGGCGTGCGGGTCATCAAGGGCGCCAGGACGGGAATAGCCTACAGCGAAGCGTCGGACCGCGATGCGCTTGACTCCATGGTCGACCAGGCATTCACCAACGCGAGCTTTGCAAGGACGGATCCGGACGAGCGCATCCCCGACCATACCGGGACCCTCGCAACCGACGACGACGTGCTCTGCCCGCCCGATGACACGACTCTCGAAGAGAAAATCGACGCCGCGCTTGCCATCGAGCGCAAGCTCATTGCGCGCGACAAGGTGAAGAATGTCCCCTACAACGGCGTGCGGGATGTAGTCCGGGAGCAGCACGTGTTTTCCACGGCGGGGCTCTGCGCGTACAGACGGAGCCGGGTCTGCTCCGCATGGGGCTACGCGCTCGCCGAGGATGGCGACCGGAATGTCGTCGCTGGCATCGGCCGCTCCGCCCGCCGGTTCGGCGAACTCGACATCGACGCGATCGTCGACGAGACCCACGTGCGGTGCCTCGCTCTGCTACACGGCGAGGCGGTCCCGACCCGACGCTACGACGTGCTGTTCGACGCCGAGTGCCAGAGCGCGCTCTTCGGCGTGTTCGCGATGATGTTCTCCGCAAAGGCGGCGAAGGACGGCATCAACCCGATGCGCGACAAGGTTGGAGAAATGGTCGCGGACGGTGCGCTCAGCGTATGCGACGCACCGCGGCGAACCGAGGGGCTCCGCTACGCGCTCTTCGACAACGAAGGGACCGCAACCGCCCCCACCCGCCTGATCGACGCCGGGCGGCTCGCCACCTTCGTCCACAACAGCGCAACCGCGGCGTACTTCGGTCTTGATCCGACCGGCCACGGCGTTCGCTCCCCTCGGTCACCGCTCGGTGTCGGAGTCCACCAGCTCGAAGTCGAAGCCGGCCAGGAGACGGAGACGGCGCTCGCGAGCGGCGAGTATCTAGAGATCGTCGATCTCACCGGATTGCACTCTGGCGCGAATCCCGTTTCGGGCGACTTCAGCTTCGGGGCGGCGGGATTTCTGTGCCTGGACGGCGACCGCCGGCGCGCCGTGCGCAACGTAACGGTCGCCGGCAACTTCTACGAATTGCTGAAGCGCATTGCGGGCGTAGGCGACGTGCAGCACTGGAACGCGGGCCGCTCATCGCTCATGGCCCGCATCCGGTTCGCGGATGTCGCCATATCCGGATAGGACCGCGTTTCGACAGCACGCCGAGATTGCCCGTCTCGATAGTCAGGACGCTCGGTGGCATCGTTCGGGCTTCTCACCATGCACCATGCACTATGATCGGGTTCTCGTGCACGGAGGCAGGCGTCTGTTATGAAGATCGCAATTGTGGCCCTACACGGCATGAAGAATAAGGAGTCCAAGGTCCGTGAGTGGCTACTGGACAGATGCCCAGACATCGTCACGCTCCAGAATGCAGAAAACAGGTCTGAAGGAACATTTCCCCACAGAGAACCTCCGCAAAATCGGCTACGAGAGTAAGTACCTCGGCGGCCCCCGTTCGTATCTCGCGGTTGCCATATTTTGCCACCGCAATTTGCCGCCGCCGGAAGTGCTCGTCTGCGATTTTCCGGTCACTGAGAAGGAGTCACGGTTCCTGACTGTGAAAATTGGTGATATCCGGGTCTCTTCGGTCTATGCCCCTTTCAACGCGGAGAGCCTGAAGCGCAAGCAGGAGGTGATCGAGCGAAGAGTTCAATGGTTGAACCGCCTGCGAGACCACGTCGATAAGGTGGGTTACAGCCACCGGGACAGTGTGCTTTGCGGGGATTTCAACGTCAAATTCAGGGCTGACGGTCAACGCTCGGGTCTGTACGGGAAAGATAATGAGGATGCGTTGAAAGAGCTTCTGGACCTCCGATTTGTTGATCTCTACCGCAAAGCACATCCTGACCCCAGGAAGGAGCCAGGTTACACTCGCGGTTACTGCGAGAAATACCCCAAAGGCACCTCCCGGCTCCACCTCGTTCTTGCGAGCGGAAGCTTGGCGCAGTGTCTCCGGTACGCGTTTCTGGATTTGAACGTTGACTTATGGCTCCGGGAGGACGCCCCGCCCCTCGTCGTGGATTTGGTTGGCGTAAGCGTATGAGAAGACGAGGGACGGCCTCAACGACCAACCCTAATTCTTTGCGCTAACGAGAATTATTTTGTTGTGACCGGTGAACGGATCATAGGCCTCCTTTCTACCCATTCATGTTCCGACCGTTTCTGGCTTGCGACCGACGACATAGTGTCTAATTTACGGCCCGCTGCGGACCCCCTGCAGACCGCGGTCGCGGCCTTTACGGAACTCCAGGACGCCCAGGCGGAGCCTTGCGGAACCGCCACGGTAGACACTACGTCGAGCGAAATGTCTCGCCTGATCCGCGACCTCCAACTCGTCGACGCCCGTGGCCGGAAGTACCTGACCGCCGATGAGCGCCAGCGCTTCCTCGAAGCCGCGCGCCTGGCGCCGCGGCCGGCCGACCAGACGTTCGCCCACATTCTCGCCCACACCGGCACCCGGGTCTCCGAGGCCCTGGCCGTCCGGCCGATGGACATCGACCACGAGGCCGCCTCGATCCGGATCCGGACCCTGAAGCGCCGCGCCGAGCACTGGCGGGAGGTCCCCGTCCCTCCCGAGCTGCTCCGCACCGTCGAGTTCGTCCACGCGCTCCGCTCGACGCCGGCGAAAGCCGCCGACAAGCCCCTCCGGCCCTGGTCGCGGGCGACCGCCCACCGGAAAATCGCCAGGACCATGGCCGACGCCGGCGTCGAGGGTCCCCAGGCGCGCCCGAAAGGCCTGCGGCATGGGTTTTGGCATCGCGGCCGTCGCCGCCGGGGTGCCGCTTCCGACGATCGCGGCCGCCCTGGGCCACGCCAACCTGCCGACCACCGCGATCTACACCACCGCCGCGGGTCTCGAGGCGCGGGATTTTCTGGGGCTGATGTGGGAAAGAGAGGCGAATTCGGCCGGATCCGGCGCCTGAAGGCCTCCAGAGAAGGCCTGTAGCTCGCATGGCGTGGGCTATGCACGGAAAGTTGGTCTGCCATGCGAGCTAGCTACGCGCCCTCCCGGGGCCCCGAAAAGGGCATTTTGTGGGAAATTTCAAGGATTGTGGCTTAAATTCATGCCCAGTGCCATGCGGCTGCGGTGAACAGCCACTCAAAGCCACTCTCTTGCAAGAAGCATGTCGACCCTTCCGCGATTGCCAGGCATTGAACGGGCAAATTACGCCGGCATCGTGTCGGCAGGATGCGACTCGCCGAAATTTGAGTCGGAAACCACCTGTTCCGCAATTTCGCCCATCCAAGATCGCCGGACAGTGGACTTGCGGTTTTGGGATAGAGCCAACACTCGTGTCACCAGCCGCCAAATTCGTCATGCAAGAGCCATCCGAGCGTTCATGTCGAGGTCAAAGCGGCCGTCTCGCACAGCCATCCGCCTAATGAGGGTACTAACCAGATTCGTGTCGAGTCGGGGGCTGGCGCGGTCCAGGACGTAGTCGCCCGTTCGGCCCGAAGTCGTGATCTATGTCATCGACATCTCGCGGCGCGAGGAAGTGTGGCGCTCGCGTCGGGAGTTCTTCGCAGGCGATTTCCCGGTCTCGACCCTGGTCGAGGCGATCGCCGTCCGCTCCGGGTGAAGACCGGCCGCCCGGCTCCGCTTCAGCAAGGCGTGCCGTCCTTGTGGGTGAAGCGCCACTTGCCGTCCATGCCCATGACGGCCTGCAAGTCGTCCTGCGGATAGCTGCCCTCGTCGCCTTCCGACCGGTCGCCGATTTCGAGGATTACCACATCCCGGTCGGTGCGGTTGAGAATCTGGTGCGCCTCGCCTTGGGCCGGGAATCCCGCGCACATGCCGGGAGAGAGCCGTGTTTCCCCGGACGGGGTCGCTAGCACAGGCTCGCCGTCAAGCACGTAGACCAGTTCATCCTGCTTGCTGTGCGTGTGCATCAGCGCCGATTCGCCGCCCGGCGCGATGCGGGTGAGGTTCACGCCGAAATTCTTCAGGCCGAAGAAATCGCCGAGCGCCCGCTTCTCCCGCCGCGCCATGCGGCTGGCAAACGACTCCGGATAATTGGACCGCTTCGTCCGGGGCGGAACGTCCACGGCCGCAACAGCCACCGGACCTTTGTCCTTCGTCATCCTTCTTTCCTTCGCCGCACGGCGGCAGCTGCTTCTTTCAACCCGGTTCGGCCCAAGGAACTCCCCGACAGGTCCATCGGCACATGCCCCGGTTCGACCGCAACCCGGTCGAGCCAAGCGCCGACGGCCGGATAGGCGTCGAGGGCGAATCCTCCCTCCCCGGCTACATGGGTGTAAATATGGAGCACGATGTTGGCAATCGTCATCCCCTCGCCGCCGAACCAGTCCGCGTCCGACGAGATAGCCCTCCATGACCGAGAGCGCCGCGCGATCGCCTTCCTGTTTGGCGGGAAGCAGCGCGCGTTGGTCATCGGTCATCCCGGTATGTTGGATCCAGTGGTGGGCGACCGCGATATGGGGTTCGTGGCTGTGGTGTTCCAAGGACATCCAAATTCCCTCCTCGACCACCTCATCCCCTTCGTCAGGTTTGCAACAGAGCCCCCGGAACCGCCTCGCAATCCGGATCGGCGCCGGTGCACCATCCGGGGTGACACTTTAGGGCGATCCGCCTATAGGCCGAGGAATTCCGCAATGCGAGCGACGACCCGCTTGTGCAGCGCCGCCCGCTCCGTGCCCTGCGGGTCGTCGCAGACTGGATCGTCGCCCTCCGCGGACAGGATCGCCGGGCCTCGCGGCTTGCAAGGCAGGAGTGCCGAGAAATGGGCGGCCGGGATCATCGTCTCGATCTCGGCTTTGGGCAGATAGGCCGCGAACCCGCTTCCCGTCTCGCTGAAATCGGTCGCCGGAAGCCGGGTTTCGGCATCCCCAAAGCCGATCAGCAGCACCTTGTCCACCAAGTCGCGCGCATGGGCCTTGCCAAGGCCGTAGGTCAGCGCCGGATCGATGGCGGCCACGGCGCGGACGCGGTCCTCCTTGTGGCTGGCATTCCAATCCGTTGCCGAATAGGCATTGAGATCGACCCCGCGCATGGCGAGGTCGGCGCAATGCCAGGGGGAGGGAGGCGCGGTCTCGCAATGGGCGCCATACCCTTCCAGATCGGCGCGCAGACCGCCCAGGGAAAGCCCCGTCCAGCCACCGGCGGAGAACCCGACCGCATAGATCCGCGAGAAATCCGCATGGGCGGCGAGATCCGGGCGGGCGGCGAACCAGTCGAGCGAAACCCGGAGGTCCTCTGTCCGCGTCCAGTGCTTCAGTCCTTCCTGGAGGTCGAAGTTCCCCCTCGTGCTGTTCGGATGATTCACGGAAAGGACGAGCGCACCCGCCTCGGCCAGGCCCGCCGTGAGCCAGCCGAGTGCGCCGATATGGCCGCCGAGGCCGTGGCTCGCCAGGATCACGGGGAAACGCCCCTCCGCCATCCGGGCGTCTTCGAGAACAGGGGTGCCGCGAAACACGGCGTTCTCACCGAAGGAGATGGTCCGCCCGCCGCCCGCGGACGGATACCAGAGCCCGCCGGACATCTCCCGCCCGTGATGCTCCGCGGGGATGACCAGGCTGCGAAACCCCGCAGGTTCCGCGGCGGCAGTCTGGGTGGCCAGCACCAGGATTGCGGCCGCGGTCAGGTTCTTCATCGTTCGTCTCCCATGCCGATTCGCATCGGGCATAAAATAGGAGCTCGAACGACCGGGCGCGTCCTCGAACCGGTTCGAGGTCGTGCCGAATCCGGATTTGATCCACAATGCACACCATGATCCCGAGCCTGCCCCTGCCTCTCGTGTCCGCCCTTGTCCTGGCATTCCTTTTGGCGGTCCTCCTGCTTCGCCGTGGTCCGACCGGCTTCGTCGTCGCCCTTGTCGGGCTTTGCGCCGCGCAGGCGGCGGTCGTCGCGCTCGCGCAACATTACGGGATTGCCGCCTTCAGGTCCCTGCAGCCCGTGACCGCCGCGGCGATCCCTCCGCTCGCCTGGGCGGCCTTCCAGTTCAGCGCCGTCAGGCGGCCCCGCCTGCCGCACGACCTGGCACATCTCGCCGGCCCCGTTCTGGTGGCGGCCGCATCGCTGGCCATGCCGGCGCTGCTCGACGCTCTGATCCCGGCGCTCTTCCTCGGCTATGGCGGGGCGATCCTGCTGGCCGCATGGCGCGGCGCCGACGCTCTGCCGCGCCTGCCGTTCGAGGCCGGGGACACGCCCGGCCTGGTCTGGAAAGTGATCGCGTTGTTGCTCATCATCTCGGCGCTCGGGGATGGGCTGATCGCGGCCGCGGCGATGAGCGGCCGGACCGACTGGATGCCCTGGATCGTCGCCATATTGTCCTCGCTCACGCTGCTCGCGGTCGGCGGTCTGGTCCTGGTGTGGAGCCTCAGGCTGGGCGCGCGCGATCCGGCCCCGAAGGGTTCCCTCGTCCCCGACGACCCGGTGGCGGACAAGGATCTCATGGCGCGGCTCGACGCGCTTCTGGAAAGCCGAAGGCTCTATCTCGATCCCGAACTGACGCTGACCCGGCTGGCCCGCGCGCTCCATGTCCCAGTCAAGCGGCTTTCCGCCGTAATCAACCGGAGCACCGGCGGCAATGTCTCCCGGCATGTCAACGCCTACAGGATTCGCAATGCCTGCCGCGCCCTGGAAGGAGGGGCGAGCGTGACCGACGCGATGCTGGACTCCGGCTTCAATACGAAGAGCAATTTCAACCGCGAGTTCCGGCGCGTGACCGGCAGCACGCCCTCAGCCTGGCGCTGCGTTGCTACCAGACGGAAACCGCCCCTATAGTCCATTGGGCATTGTCACGCTATTGAACGGCCTTACCGCGAGAAGATCCTTGTGGTTGAGAATCTTCAACTCGAATCTCTTTCTCCCCTCGACGCAAGAGCGTCGTGTACCGTGGTGCTGCCTTCTTGTTCCGGCGCGACTGAACCAGGATATCCAATACTTCGCCTTCACCATCGACTGCGCGCCATAGATACATCCGCTTGTCGGCGATGGACGTGAACACCTCATCAAGGTGCCACCGGGCGTCTGGTCGAGGGCGTATTGCCCTCGGCCTCCGGGCATAGGCCTGCCCGAACTTCGGTAACCAGCGCCGCGCCATTCCATAAGAAACATCAATGCCACGTTCAGCGAGCAGATCTTCGTCGTCTCGGTAGCCGAGGGACAACCGAAAATACAGCCGGACAGCGTGTTGAATGATCACGGGTGGAAATCGGTATCGGGCAAGCAGCCAATGCCGATCGCGTCTGAGCACCAGCACGCTGATCATGGTGATGGGAAACCACGGCATGCGCGGAGCCCTTGTGTTCAGTCGACTGAATGCGGGAAACCGTCCTTCGTCGCATGAACAGTTCGCGTCATCGGCGGACGGCTCCTCGCGTGTCCTGAAACCGGACTTGCGAGTCCTGAAACCGGTTCTAGGACGCGAGTCCAGAAATCTCCGCTTAGACACGGAGAAATTCCGGCTAAACGAAGGAGGTCCCGGTCATGAAACATCTTCTTACCGTCGCTACGTTGATTGCGTTCAGTACCGCCGCATTCGCCGACAGCATCCCCAACATCCCCGGATTCGCAAGGATCACCCTAGACGCGGCACATCGCGATCCATCGATCGAAGGCGCGGTCTGGTATCTTGCCGATGCTGGAGGTGAACCCCTCCTGATCGGCGAGAACGCGGTCTTTGTCGGGGTCCCGGTGCGGGAGGATGCCGCGGTTGTCGATGGGCGCTATCCGGTCGTACTGCTGTCCCATGGACTCGGCGGCAGGTTCCGTACCCTGGCTTGGCTGGCGGCCGGGCTGGCCGAACGCGGCGTTATCGTCGTCAGCGTGAATCATCCAAAGAGCACCACCCTGGACTTCGATCTGCGGCAGGCAGCGGATCACTGGACCCGGGTTCAGGATCTGCGGGCCGCGCTCGACCATCTGGTGAGCGACCCGCGCTGGATCGACAACATCGACGAGTCCCGAATCATGGCCGCCGGCTTCTCCTTCGGCGGCTGGACCGCCCTGTCGTTGGGCGGCGTAACGGGCAACTTGACCGGCTATGCCGCGTATTGCGAGAAGTTCGCAAACCGGGGCACCGACTGCCGGGATATCGCTCGGGCAGGAATCGATCTTCTCGCGCTGGACGCCGAACGCTGGAATGCGTCCTACAAGGACGGTCGCATAACGGCGGTTGCGGCGATCGATCCGGGACTTCACCGCGGGCTCCAAGCGCACAACGTGACGAACCTGGTCGACGACGTCCTTCTGATCGGGCTCGGCACCGGCGCTGACCGGTACCTGGCCACGGACTTTAGCCAATCGGGCAGCGGATTCTCGGCTCTGTTGCCCGATGCAGTCACAGAAATCATCGCGCCTGCCAGTCACTTCACTGCGCTCCTTACTTGCAAACGGGTAGGCGCGGCCATTCTGCGCGAGGAAGGGGAGGATCCGGTTTGTGACGATCCAGAGGGAACGGACCGCAACGCGGTTCATCGGCGCATCGTGTCTCTGATCGCCGAACAACTGGGACTTGGCGGCTGACGTCAACCATCTCAAACATGCGGCGTGTCGATCGGGATCCCAAGTTGCTGCAGCCTTGCGGGATTGGAGCCTGGGGCTTTCCGGCTGGGGCGTAGGCACCGCACCTGACGCGGATGCAACCGGCGCGGCGACCACCTCCGCCCGAAGAGTGGCTCCCTCTCGGCATTTTCGAGACGCGCAGGGCCGCGATGGAGAGCGCTCGGCGACGCATACGCAAAGGCGAGACGCTTACCTATTGCGGCCATTGCTTGAGATGGATTGGGTTCCCTGAAGCGGCAGGACGAGGACGAGCCCCTGCTCGTGCAGTCCGGCAAGCCGGTCGGCGTGTTCCGCACCCACGCAGACGCTCCCCGGGTGCTCATCGCGAACTCGAAACTGGTGCCGCACTGGGCCACCTGGGCCGATTTCAACGAACTCGACCGCAAGGGGATCGCCATGTACGGACAGATGACGGCCGGGTCGTGGATCTATATCGGCAGCCAGGGGATCGTGCAGGGAACCCACGAGACCTTCGTCGCGGTGCTGGCGGGAATCGCACTGTTCTGCGCGTGGCGTCGTGGCTGGGTCGCGGACGCCAGGACCGACCGGGCACCGCAGCCGGCGAGAGAACCGGGAGACGCCTGCCGCGTATTCATCATCCTGACCCTCACCATGGCATGCGCAGGGTTAGTGTGCGCGGGCCTGACCAACACAATGCCGAAGATGTTCGAGGTGGGGCTCGGCGATGGCCTGGCCACCAGCTACACGCAAATCGGGCTGCTCGTAGGCATCGTCTCCGGTACCGCATCGGCCAGCGGCATCTTCGGTGGCTGGCTCGCCGATCGGTTCTCGGCGCGCAGCATCTACCTCGTCTTCTGGATGCTTCAGATCCCGCCGCTGTTCGTAATCGCGTCGATGACCGGCGCGACGCTGCTGCTCGTCGCACTGCTGGTGCTGAGCTTCAACCTCTCCTTCTCCGCCGCGGGGCACATGCTCGTCGCGCAGTACACACCGACGCGCTGGCGCTCGCTCGCCTACGGAGCGAAATTCATCCTTGCGCTCGGCGTGGCCGGCTTGACAGTCATCTTCGCCGGTTGGGTCTTCGATTCCAGGGGCAGCTTCGACCTGCTGTACGTCTGGCTCGGAGCCGCCGCCATCGTCGCGGCCATGGCAAGCGCCCTGCTGCCCGGCCGGCGCAGACCCGTCCCCGCGCCCGCGGGACCCGACTGAGGAAGAACGCGGGCTCTCGGACATCGAGTGCAAGTTTCTTCGTCGCGGCGACGACAGGTACCCTGTTGCCCCAGCAGGCGCAGACCTTCCCCCGCCCCCCGCGGCCTGCCTTTGGAACTTGACCCACATATCTCACCACGGTAATGGGCTGCGCGGTCCTGTCGGGCCCGCAGGGAACGAAAGCCGTGCGCGGCGCTCTTGCGCTCAAACCGCATACTTCGATCAGGAGTTGTTTATGCAATGAGCGGCCGGATTGGCAGGAAACCGGGGGCGGTCGCCATCCGCCCGATCCGCGACGGAGACGAGGAGGCGGTCGCGGAACTATGGCACGTCTGCGGGCTGGTGCGCCCCTGGAACGACCCGCTCCGCGATATCGAAAGCGCGCGTGCCAACGTCTCGTCCGATATCTTTGTCGCCGTTACCGGGAATGGCGGCGGGCGAATCGTGGGCAGCGTCATGGCCGGATATGAGGGCCATCGGGGCTGGGTCTACTATATCGCGGTCGTGTCGGAGCACCGCTCGCAGGGTTTGGGCGAACGGTTAACGCGACATGCCGAAGCCTGGCTCCGGCAGATCGGCGCTCCCAAGGTCATGCTGATGATCCGGGAGGAAAACGAGGCGGTGCGCCGGTTCTACGAGGGGCTCGGCTACGAAATCCAGACTTCCTGACCTCGAACTCGAGAGAGTGTCATGTTTTTGCACCCGCGAAGTGGGGCTCGGCGATTTTTCCGGGTAGTTCATAGACCATGTGCATGTTGGTACCGGGGAAGACGGTCCGTGTCTGGTTGAGTTCTTCGAGGAGGCTTGCGATGGCGTTGTCGCCGGCATCGCTGGCGGTGCCGAGTATGCGAACGCGGAGGATGCCGTTGCCGTGCTCCGGGATGACGTCGGCGTCGGCCCGTAGAAGTGCGCGCAAGTGCCGGCGGGGGCGCTGGATCTTGCCCTGGGTCTGGGCAACGGCGGGCATCATGCGGGTTTCAGCGCGGTAGGCGATCATGCGGATTATATCGAGGAGGAGTTTCTCGCCTTCGGGGAGCGCGTCGAGTGCCTCGTTCGTGTCGAGTTCGGCGACCGCGATATGTCGCGGTGTATCGCGGCGCTGCAGCTTGAGGGCTTCACGCTCGGCGTCGAGAGCGTCGCTTTGGGCCTGCAGGCGCCGGACGGCCTCTTCGGCTTCGCGGGTCGGGGTTCCCCTGGACAGGTCGGCGATCCGGTTGCGCAGGGTGCCAAGGCGCTGCCGGAAGCGCTGGACATTGCGGTCGATTGCGCGCCAGCGCGGGTTGACGATGCGGGCGTCGGGATCCTGTGCTTCCAAACCGTGGACCGCCAGCGCGTCGAGATTGAACTCCTCGCGCATGTATTTGAAGAAGTTCTCCTGCGACCATCGGGAGAACAGGGCGCTGGCGGCCCGCTCCATGGGCATGCGGGGGTCGGTGGTGATGAGGGGCACCTGGCGGCCATTCTCCAGCAGGCGCCGGATCTGGCGGACTTCGGGCCCCTTGCTCAGGATCACGCTCTTCTCGGCGAGGCGGACGGTGGCGCTGCGGGTGCTTCCCGGCCCGTGGATGGGCACCGTGACGGTGCGGAAGTCCGCCTCCGGCCAGGCCTCCCCCTTGAAGCCCTTGTGCCAGGTGATCACAGCAACCCCGCGCCGGGCGAGGCGCCGGAACAGGGCAGGGCTCCAGCCTTCCCGGTCGAAGACCAGCGTCAGGGCGGGCTCGCCGGCGTCCGGGACGGTGAGGTCCGGTGCATCCGGGCCCAGCATGCCCAGTTTCTCCAGCGCGGGCAGGATGTCCTTCTCCAGCGCGTGGGTCATGGTCGGATCCAGCGCCTTGTTCAGGCACAGGAACGGCTTGCCGCCGAGCGCGTTGATCCAGTAGCTCGTGGAGGCAGGCAGGCAGAGTTTCTGGCGCGCCACGTAATGCTTGGGCAATTTTCCCTTGCGGCCGGAATACACCTTGACGTGGCCATCCACCGACAGGGTCGCACACACGTCCGGTTCTTCCGCCATCCATCCCGCGGCCAGGGAAGCTTGCCAGTCCCGCACCCGTTGCACGTCTCGCCCCAACGCCTTGATCTTGCCCCGCAGCGTCTTCACCTCCGGGCAGCGGTCCAGGCCCAGGATGGCGCCCCATTCCCCGGGCGCCTGGTGCCGCAGTGCCTCCGGATTGCGCACCCGGGCCAGGGTGAGGAAGGCCAGGAACAGCAGAACCGTGGTCAAACCGTAGTATCCCTTGGGCAGCGACAGGAACTCCCGCGCGCGGTCCAGAAGCCCCTCCTTGAGCAGCATCGGCAGCCCGGCCAGCACGCCGCCGCCGGCAACCGCCGACAGCGGCTCCGCAAACTGCGGCCGCATCTCCGTCAGATGTCCCGTTGCCGCCAGCATCCGCCCCGCCGTGTCCCGGGTGCCCCGACCCATCGGCGCCTCGCGGTCGCGTGCGTCCCGTTCGCTCCGCTCCACCCTCGGCTCCGGCGCTGCCGCCGCCTGTGGCTCCGTCGACGCGACCACCGGCGGCTCCAGCACTGCCGTCGCCTGCGGCTCCGTCGACGCTGTCGCCTGCGCCGGCACGGCCCGGTTCGGCGTCCCCCCTCTGATAACACCCGACCGGCGGTTGAGGCTGAACGTGCTCGGCCGGATCCCCAGCTTTCGCGCAACCGCCCGGCCGCTCAGCCCCGAGGCCAGAAGCCGCTCCGCCTCCCGCGCCGTCGCGGCGTCGATCGCGCTCGGCCCGCGCCTCCGTCGCGGCGTAAGAAAACCGGCCTCGCCCTGCCTCCGGAGCTGGTTCACTGCCCGCTGCACCGTCGAACGGTTCACGCCAAACGCCGCCGCCAGATCCCTGCGTAGCACACCGTGCTCGGCAAACCGCGCAATCCGCAGCTGTCGCGCTCGGTTGTCCGAAACTTCGTGGGAATCGAACGGCGCCAGGTTGCTGAAGTAGACCCGCCGGCCGTCCTCGACCGCGTGCGAAAAGCAGGATTCGCCGATCTGGATCGCCTCGGCAGGAGGCATCGGAAGCGTGTTCAAGGGAGTCTCCACGGTCGATATCGGGTGCACAGTATTATAGCCACTCTCCGTAGATCGGTCAACCCCTCAAATGTCTCCTAACTGCTGGAAATCACGAGCAAAACGATCGCCAAGCCCGCCTTCAATTAGCGCACGAGGTCAGGAAGTCTGAAATCGAAAAACGGACGGTCATGAGCCGCCGGACGGCGAAGGCCCCGACGAAGGGTCCGAAGTGACCGGCGGTGGATCCTCGACCGGGACGACGGGACTACCACACAGCGCGGATGCGACGATCTCCTGAACGGACAGATCTTCTACACCGTGACGGAAGCCCAGGTTCTCATCGCTTCATGGTTTCGCGTCCGGTAGGGGGCGAAATCCTACGCTAAGGGTTGCCCGACCGATGCCGTTTGACGATAAGCAAGCAATTCAGGAAGTACGTCGTTGCACCGACGGCGGACTGTGCACGCTCCGTGGTTCACCGTCGGGCGAACGTGTATATGGCCGCCGCATCAGCAGCAGTTCTTGTGAACGACAACCTCCGATACCTTCCGGTCGCGGTTGAGAAGAAAGACGATCTGCCAGGCGTCCTGTGTCCTGGTCTTCGCGGTTTCAATCATGTACGTAGGCACCATCTCGGTGTCGAAGTAGCCGGTAGGGTTTCCGAAGAGCGGTCTGATCTCCAGCCAGTGCATTCCGACAAAGTCATCCTGATACTTGAGGAGCGAGCAGGCCATGCCGGCGCGAGTAGATTCGTCCTCTTCTGCGGATCGGAACACCGCGACGACGAGTGGCCGTTCCCCCCAACGCCGACAGACTTCACCGACGCTCAAGTAGTCTGGAATCAGGAGGTCCCGGAGGTTCCACGCCGCCAGCAAGGAAGGCAACGCGGCGGCCGCGAATAGAAGCGACAGGACGAAAATGGCGACCCTCACAACTCTCCTCATGATTGTCTTCATGAACCCAATTGGGAGTCGAGTCCGAAGGGGGCGAGATCCAATGCGTTCGCCCGATGCCGTTTGACGATGTCGGCGACGGTGTTCTTGCTCCGGTGGTCCTTTCTGCTGGACACCCGGTCCGCGTAGATCCGGTCCGCAGCGATGCCGGCGCCAATCAGCGAGTCCAGCTGCAGGTCCAGGAGCTGGCTTCCGTCCGCCTTCGATACTCGCGCGTAGCCGATCAGCATGCCTGCCTCCCCCGGCCGCAAGATTAGACCACGGATCCCCTACAACCTTGCGCTGTTTTCTGCCACGGTTTTTCTGATGCTTTTCGCCCCGTCATTTCAGCGGGTCCGCCACCGCAAGAAAAACGGCCGTTTTCCGGACAGCTTCGCATTTGTCACCGTTGCGGAGACAGAAACCAACCCGGATCCGTGGAAGGTAACCAGCTTCCATGATGTTCCCCACTTGTGATACACTCCAAGGTCTCAGGAGGCGCCCAATGACCAAATCGGAAATGATCCGGGCCCGTGTCGAACCGGAACTCAAGCAGGAAGCCGAGACCGTGTTCTTCAGGCTCGGGCTCTCGACAACACAGGCGATCACGTTGTTCTACAAGCAGGTGACCCTCCAGCAGGGCCTTCCTTTCGTCGTGAAAATCCCGAACGCCGAAACACGCAATGCCCTGCAGAACGCCTATGATGGCGAGGATCTCACCGAGTACGAAAGCTTGGACGCCCTCAAGACCGCACATGGCTGAAGCATGCGCCTGCTCACGACAGGCCGGTTCGAACGAGACCTCCGGCGTGTCCGAATGCGCGGCAAGGAACTCAACAAGCTCTGGGCCGTCGTAGAGCGGCGGCTGGCCGGAAATCCACTCGAACCTCGACATCGTGCCCATCGACTCTCTGGCCAGTGGGCGCGGTCCTGGGAATGCCATGTCGAGCCCGACTGGCTGCTCATCTGGCATGTCCAAGACAATGCCCTCGTGCTGACCCGCACCGGCACCCATTCCGATCTGTTCGGCTGACCCGTCTATCTCCAGATTCCGGACGCACCTCCAACCGTGGCGGCAGCTTCCTCGTCACCGGCCACATTGTCCGGAAGGGACCAATTGGCGTGCCAAGCTCGCGGCATCACGTGTTCGATGTGCAGGTTAGAATTGAGTCGGTATTCACCTGACAGTTTGTCCGCTCAACCGCCGGTGCGCGACCGCCAGAGTTTGGCGCGCCGGCGGTGGCCACGCCGCTCCCGGTAGGGCTTGGGATTGTTCTTGCACAACGTCCAACCCAAGGAAAGATCGACATGACCACTAAAGAGAAAGCAGCACGGCGCAAACTGAGCCTGCTGGGATTGGCCAAAGAGATGAACAATGTCTCGTAGGCCTACCGGATCATGGGCTATTCGCGCCAGCAGTTTTGCGAGATCCAAAGCAACTACCAGACGTATAGAGCGGAAGGCCTGATAGATCGGCTTCTCGCCTCCCGGGGGCCGCATCCCAAGCGGTCGCACCGGCGAAGGCCAGTACTACCGCATCGTTGGCCTCAACCCGCTTGCCGCCATCGTCATCTACTGGAACACGCGGAAGTGCGGCGATGGGATCCTGGCCCTCGGGAAGACCGACATCGACATCCACGCCGAGTCCCTTACCCACGTCTCGCCCCTCGCGTGAGAGCACATCAACCTGACCGACGAAAACCGGCGGCCGGGTATCGCACCGCAGGGTCGGCGAAAGCGCTCAACGTGGCATTTCGCCCCCTCCCGCGAACGACCTCTGTAAACGGCGCTTTGGCCGCGATTCCGTTCCTCCGCGGAGAGCACCGGCGTCTTGCCTTCCTTGACCACATGCTTCGCGCCCCGCACCGAGCTCGCCGGATTGAACGGCAGGACCTGGCCGACCACCAGCCAGTCGAACAGCATCCGGATCGCCGCCAGGTATTGCTTCACGCTCGCCGGCGCCAGCGTCCTCGTGAACTCCTCTACGTAGGCCGCGACCACCATCGGCTCGACCTTCGGCAGGGGGATGCCGTGGTGCCCGCGCCAGTCGGCGAACCTCCACGCCGCGATCAGGTAGGCACGCCGCGTGTTCGGGTTGCGAATGTGGCCGGTGAATTTTCCCAGAATTTTCGCTGCGCCTGCTCGGTGGCACCGAACAGCGCCGGCGTCATTCCGCGTGCGATCCGCGCCGGAATCGAGCTTCCGTCCCGGCCGTCGACGATGATCAGGACGTCTTCCATGGAGCGAGCATACACGGTTTCAGGAAGTAGTTAAAGGACATTATGTGCTGTTAGTGCAGAGCCAAGTTTCGACTTGAACCGAATTTCATGGCGTGGGCCACTGACCCTGCCAGAGCCGTTCGATCAGGTCCTTGCATTGCCGGTTCTCAGCGCCGCGCAGAGCAGCAAACTCGACGATTCCTCTGACGATATGTGAACCAGTTTACAAACGGCGCATGCTCGATGTAATCGAGATCATCACCTTCAAGCTCTGGTTGCGCGGCTTGTGCGACCGCGCCGCAGTAGCCCGGACCAACGCACACCCGCGAATCGTTTCGCTCTGCAGCATCGGAGGCACGAGGACCGCGGGTGGCGACCGGTCCGAGATGCGCTTTCATCACGAATTCGGCTACCGCCTGTACTTCCTCCGCGACGGAGCGACAGTCGTTGTGCCGTACGGTGGCGACAAGACCAACCAGCAACGCGACATCGAACGCGGTGCACGGCTGGCCAAGCGACCCAGAGGAAAAGAGCGAAGCACTCACGCGATGGAAGGTTCGGGTAACACTCGCGCACCCGCGCACCCGCGAAGACGTGCACCTGTATTTGGACGCGTGCGCAGACGAGAACTCAGGCGATTGCAGCCTCAACCGCGCCGCCATTTGGGATATTGCGCGGGCACAGAATTTGGGCCGCCTTTCCCGCGAAACCGGTATGACCCGCAAGGGGCTCTACAAAGAGTTGTCGGAGAACGGCAATCCGACCTTCGTAACCGTTATTCGGAACGCGCGAGCGTTAGGCATGCAGTTGCGGATTACGGCATAGACGCACCTCCGCTCCCAGCGAATCCAGCAACGAACCGCGCTCCCGGAGTCAGTACAAGATGCTCCAACGCCCGAGTTGATCCGAAACACAGTCCGGACGCAACCGATTGACACCCATGCCAGACCCATGTCGTGTTCCGCCATCAGGAGGTCATGATCCCGATTGGCTTCGCTTTCGCTATCGTCGAGAGTCCCGACACCACCACCTTGCCGTGCACGCCCCGTCGACATCACTCCCCGCCGTCCACGCGGCTATCTTGGTGGCGAGTGCGCACTCCAGCGCTTAGGCCAGCCAGAAACGGGAATTCATGCCGAGCGAACTCTATCAACGCGATGCCGCTGCACTCTCCCGCCTCCAGCACTTGCGATTTTTTCCTCTTGCCGTCGCCAAGGGGCGGGGCAACGAGCTGATCGAACCGGACGGACGCGCACTTCTGGACCTATCGGCAACCTGGGGCGCCGCAAGCCTTGGCTACGGGCATCCGGCCATCCATGAGGCTGTTTCAAATGCGCTGACGGCTCCCGCTGGCGCCGGAATCCTGTCCGCTGCCAGCGCCCCCGCGGTGGAGCTCGCCGAGCGGCTCCTCCAAATCACGCCAGGCCCCGCCGAGCGCCGCGTATGGCTGGGGCACTCCGGCTCAGATGCGAATGAGACTGTCGCCCGCGCCGTTCTCGAGGCAACCGGCCGTCCACGAATTCTCGCCTTCCACGGCGCCTACCACGGCGGCACAGCGGGCTCCATGGCGGTCTCCGGCCACACTTCCCAGGAAGGGGTTGCGAAGGCCTCCGGCCTCACGCTCTTCCCCTATCCCAATCCCTATCGCCCCTTCGAGGGCGATCCCACGGGAGGGGCGCTTCTCGAGCACATCGAAACCATTCTTGCGGGAGAGTGCCCGGGGAAGGAAGCCGCCGCGTTCTTCTTCGAGCCGGTGCAGGCGGACGGCGGAGTAATCGTGCCGCCCGAGGGATTCTTCCTGCGGCTGCAGGAGATTTGCCGCCGCTACGGCATCCTGACCGTTTGTGACGAGGTCAAGGTCGGTCTTGCGCGGAGCGGCAAGCTGCATTGTTGCGAGCATGACGGGCTGGTGCCGGACATCATGGTGTTCGGCAAGGGGCTTGGCGGCGGACTACCCATATCGGCGGCCGTAGGCCCGGCTTCAGTTCTGGACTTCCGTGCAGCGTTCTCGTTCCAGACCCTGCAGGGAAACGCCGCCTCGACGGCTGCCGCGCTGGCCGTTCTCGAAGTCATTCGCCGGGAGGACCTGGCCACGAAAGCGCGGCAAACGGGACTTGTCCTCCACTCCACATTGACCCGACACCTTGCATCCCTCGACGTGGTCGGCGAGATCCGTGGGCGGGGCCTTGCGCTCGGCATCGAATTGGTCGAGAACGGCGCGACCAAGATTCCGGCGCCGCGCCTGGCGGCCCTTGCGGCGTACCGAGCCTACGAACTCGGCGCAGTGCTCTACTACGTCGGGATGGACGCCAATGTTCTGGAGCTCACCCCTCCACTAACCCTAACTTTGCAGGAGGCGGAACGCGGGGCGGAGATCGTCGCGACAGCGATCCGGGATGCGGCCGAGGGGCGTGTGCCAGGAAACCGGTTGGATGGCTTCGGGGGATGGTAGGCCCATCATGCCTGCCGCGGGGCCGCCAATTCCGCCGCCAGCGCTGAAATGGTCCTCTGCCTGCAATGGCTGGTCAACGAGGACAGCGTTGCCGTATGCCGCAGCTCGTTTCAGGCCGCACAGGCGCCAGTAGCCAGGGTCGGAGTTAGCCGAGATCGCAGGCGTCGCGATCGGCCGAATTCACCCCTTGGCCCTCGACCAGATCCGGTTGCGAGCGGTTCATATGCCTACGACGCGCACCGCGCACCTCCGAACGTCTTCTTGCACAGGCTGGCCTACTGCCTGGATTGCCACCTGAGGCAACCCCGGGCACCGATGCCGCTTGAGCACGATGACTCGGCCCGATCTCCGGCGCCGCGCTCCCTGCCCATGCGAGACGTGGTCGTCTCCACGGCCACCAGAAACAAGCTGATCCACAATTCAACCCGCAGCGGCCATCCTACTCGCGGCCTGCGCACTCTGTTGGCCCATCTCGCAACCCTGACCCGGGATGGAGCGACCGTGTCCGACGGTGGCAACAAACTCTTCGCACGGTCCGCAATGCCGAGCCTGATGCAGGTGGAGGCATTCCTGAGACTGGGTCTTAAGCCCTTCGACGGTGATTCCAGTGGCACAACAGGTTGATTCCTACTAACTCACTGGCAGAACACGGGTTTCGAGCAATGCCGGCCTTGAAGATCCGAACCAGAACCATAATTTTTTGAGCATCTTTTACGTTATAATACAATTTTGGACTATGGTTCACGCAATATATGATTTGTATTTGCGCCACCACCGATGTATATTTTGCGTCGGTTGGGCGGTCAGCAGAGAAGAACTGCCCGCAACCGAGAGGACAGAGTCTTTGAAGTTCGAAGCCCGCCAGCGGACCGAGCGGCGGATCGTGCCGCTGCCCCCCGCTGCAAGAAGCGCCCTGCCAGACTGCGGCATACCGTGCTAGCGATGGATGAGGTCCTGAGCCTCGGCAAGATCGCGCCGAAGATACGGGTCTCCAAGTTCGTCGCCGCCGCCGATTGCAGCGAAGGAAGCCTGCGAAACTGGCTGATCAATCCGCCGAAGCCGCCACAAACCGGATTTGAGAAAAGCGCAAGACTGCTGCATGTGCTGCAAACGGAAGACTCCGACTTCCACCTGCCCGTTTCCGAGGCTGCCAGCCGGCAGATCATGCATATGCGTGCCAATATGGAGGAGAGACGCTACGCAACCAATCAATCATTATTCATGCGAACTTACGCGCTGGACATGCAGCGCTGGCGCGAAATCCTTCGCAAGAATGAAGCGGCAGACTTCGAGGAAAGCGACTGGGACACGGTTCTCTGCTGCTTCTATTACCAGCTCAATCTGACGTATTGCAAAGTCAAGGGAGACCCTGGCCCGGACCCGGAAACATGGGACGCACTGACACAGAAGCTGGCGCAAATGGCCGATGCAGGCATGCGCGAAGCCACGTCAATACGAACCGAAGCCTTCTACCACCTCATTAAGGTCTCGCTCCTCTGGAGACGAACACAATTCTGGTGGCACCGGCTCTCCCGAAACGAGAAGCCTTCCGAGAAAGAACGCGATTCGAACCGGGAGATTCTCGCGCAAACCGAAGCGCACATTCGTAGATACGACTTGTTTGACGAGACGGTGAATTTGAGCAGGGACTTGCCTGATTTCGTTCCGACCCTGTTCAGTGCCATCGCCGTCGCGTCCAGACTGCGGGACGCCGGACGGTACAGTGCGCTCCGGGCGCGCCTTCACCAAGCCGACAACAGGTTCGACAGGACATGGTTCGAGAAGGCGCTTGACAGCCGCCATTCTGGAACCCAGCACGCGAAACCCCTCTTTGCAGCGAGATTCATACGTCTGATCGATGACGATTTCGTAGATTTCGTCCGTTGGCTGCGCGAAAGCGGGGACGCCGGGCCGGAGCCGCGTGGTGCAGGGCAGGTTCCATGACGGGTGACGCAGCAAGCCGCCCGAGTTGCCGGATTGTAACACGATGCAAGGCACCACCATTTTTCGCACGGCAAGGAAACGCCTCCTACGAACCGTGTCGCTCCGTTGGCGGTTCCTCCGGGAATGCCAGGATTGAGGATTACCCACCATGAAGAAACTCCTTGGCTTCGAGAATGCCCCCGTCCAGCAATTCCTCCACGCGGCCATTCACAATGCGGTCGAAGCTGGATTCCGCCACGTCATCATTGAGACAATCCACGTTGACGACCATCCTGCGATCCGGAGCCAGCTTCTTATCCACGGTAACCTCGACAACAGGGCCAAGCCCACACCTGAGAACATTCCTCCCATCGGGGAGATTTCCCCTGCCGACCCCCTCGGTCCCGACACGCCTCTCTGCCACATTCTGCCAGGCGGCTCCATCATCATTCCTCTCCAGAATCAATTCGCCGCCATCTCGCCGTCTACTCGCCTGTTTGCATCCCCTCTCATCACCGGTTGCGATTCACGCACCCCCTGTGAGCCTCCCCAGTACTCCATTTCCCAAGTCCATGTACTCCTGGTAAGCCTCTACACCGACGCGGACCTACCCGACCTCGGTCGCGCGATCCAATCGGCCGTTCCCCACCACGGCGGCGGCTCCATGAGCTCCGGCTACGCCGGATCCACAAGACGCTACTCACACCACATCTGGCTCCACGAATCCCCCACGCATTCGCACCCGCATCCAGACAGCCCTTGCGTGCGCTGGATGGGCACGACATTTCACGCCCAGAAGTGGAGAGAGCCACCAGACCGGCACTTCGACACCAGCTACAGGGGAATACCGCTGAATACTCGAATTCCCGTCGTCACCTGTGCCGACGGAGGCTCCCTCTCCGTCTTCGCAGAAGTCGACTCGCCCGTCTTACTCCGCGCAGCCCTTTGCGACGGCGACCCAGCCAAAGCCAACGCCAGCCTCAAGGAATTCCAGGCCGCCGCAACCCGCGCTATGGCCACCATCGACGCCACCAGGCCTTCATGCGCTCCGGCACCTGACACCTTCCCCGGGCCAGCCATCCATAATTCCGAGAAGCTGCAGGCCGATCCTGGCTATCTGCCATTTGCCCCAATGGGCCTGCCGCCAGCCCTCCGGACCGCCATCCCGGGCCGAGAGAATACGTCCTTCGACACTTCGTTCTTCATCGTTGATCCCAATCTCCCTCGCGTCCACCAAGCGCTCCTCGTTCGCGCCGCCACCCTCAATTCCGACACCGTCCACCTCCTCCAGGATCCCCCGGACGGCACCGTCATGGCCAGGCCCCCTTCCCATTTCCGAATCACCAAGACCAGGCTGGACATCCGACGCAACGCCCTTCCCAAAATCGCGCCGCCCTACGAGCCGATCGACCACCCGTACGGACCGCTTCCGGCACGTTGTGACAGCGTCCACATCCACCTCACGCTCCAGTCCCCCGGGGAACTTGGCTACCGCCGCCTCTCCAGCGACCTCGCCTTCATCACCAGGAGCCCGGAATGCTCGAATCCGCTCTACGGCTCCCCCCCTGTCGTTGCCCGCGGCACGAGGATCAAGCCAGACGAGCTCGCCGCCTACCTGGAATTCGCGTTCTTCGATCCTGCAGTCGACTCTGGAGCGGAGTCGGTCGACACCCAGCTTGAAGAATTCCGGATCGCAGCCATGCACGTTGCTCTCCGCACGCTCAGCCATGACCGCGCCGCAGCGGAAGCAACCCTCGGCCGCCTCATCCAGAGCATCTCCTGGGCCATTCCACCAGGGGATGCCGCATCCCTCCAAATTCTTCCCGGCACCGGCGCCAGCAAGGCCAAGGTCCGCCGGCTCAAGCGCCGCCTGCAGGACGCGTGAACCGAATGGTCGCTCCGGAACCCGTGCATCGCGGTAGACCCGCGGGTATTTCTCGTGAAGCAAAGTAGGTGCCGGCCATACACACGAAGAGCCTTGACCCATGCTGGGCGGAGATCGTCGCGACGGCAAACCGGGATGCGGCCGAGGGGCGCGTGCCAGAGGACCGGTTGGACGGCTTCGGGGGTTGCTGAACCTCCAATCCTTCCGCGATCCGTCCAGTTCAGCCCCAGCAAGGCGATGGTCACTTCCTGGCGGTGGCCATTGAGTTCGTTGGCGCCAGGTCAATGGACCTGCCTTGACACCTGCTCGGCGACAGACAGCAACCAGAAGATGTCTTCCGTCGGCGGCGCAACATCCAGTTGGCCATGCGCCAACCGGTTGCGCACGTCCGAAAGGCGGAACATTTCGCTCTCCATGTCCTGATCGATGAGTCCCTTACCTGCCAGAAAATTGACCAGTGCCCTGGGGTTCAGCGGCCGCGAACCGGCCTCTTCCGATGCCCTCCGAGCCGCAGCCTCGACAATCGACCAAGCAAGAAGCAGGGCCGCACGCGGTTCGATCCCGGAAAGATGTCGCACCGCCTCGACAGCAGCTTCGGCGTCGGCATCCGGGACCACCGTTAACTGTTCGCTCGGGCGAAAAAAATGGAATATCCGCAATTCCCCGTCATCCTGCCCCTCGACCAATGACCGGAGTTCGCAGACCCGGCAAACGGCCGTGCCCGTGTCCTTTCGGATCAGTTCCACCAGAAGCGACGGCTTGCGGCCAATCGCGATCGCATCGGGCGGTGTTCCAGGCAGAAATGGTGGCAGGTCTGCATGGCCCGGTTGGGGAATGAGCGCGTACCCCTCAGCCTGCAACAGAGTCAATTCGATCAAGCGCGGGCAGCTCGGCTTCAGAGACACGCGAAGTCATCCGGTCATTCTCCGCCGAGGTCTTCGCTGCCCTTGATGTAAACGATTGGACCTTCCGCAGCGAGGGCAACCGCAGGGCAATCCGTCGGCTCGTCCCCGATTTCAAACCGTCGCCCAGGTTCGAATGCTTGCACCACGATGGGGTCGACTTGCCGGTCCTCCCGATAAATGAACCGGCTCATCGCATCCAGAATCGGCATTGCGCAGTTGTCGAAATCTGCCTGCATCCCGGCTTGAGGAAAGAAGTGGATCGCCACGGCCACGGGCGTGTCCAGCAAGAAGTGCCCCGCCGGCAAGACCTGTCTCGCCGCATTGCGGACTCGTGCCCGACGTCGTTCCCTTGATACGGCTCTCCTGGCCCGATGGCTCGCGGCGGTGCCGCGCACAAAGAACTCAGGGGGAAGACCTGGAAACATCGACAAGTCCCGCTGCCTGCGCAGAACAACTCGGGATGAACACGTACTCGATCACTTGCCCCCTCCTTGGGTCGAGAACAAATGGTGTCGAAGGAGACATTCCCGATCCGAGGCCGAAGTGGATCGTTTCGGCGCCGCGTCCTCCATCCGACGGGGGAATCGAGGCTCCTGCCTGGCGCGGCCAGCTGACGTTGAGCGTCGAAGCACAACGTCCGGGCGTGCAAGTCTCAACGGGAGGTCTACGCGCGGATGGCGTTGCGGTTGCCGCCGCAGTCCAGCCCGTTCAATCTGTTGGCTTGGTTGCGAATTCAGGGCAGCCAACCCGTCAATTGTGCCGCAGCCCCTCCAGTTCCGCCGCAAGAGTCGCGGTGGTCCTCTGCCGGCAATAGCCGGACAGCGAGGACAATGCTTCGCAATGCCGCGCTTCGCTGTAGGTCGCGCAGGCATCGGTGGCCAGGGTTACGAGATAGCCGAGATCGCAGGCGTCACGAACAGCCGAACTGACGCACTGGTCCGTGACCAGCCCCGCCACGATGATCTGCCGTTTCTCCATGTTGCGCAGCACGTAGTCGATGTTGGTGGAGACGAACACGTTCGAGGACGTCTTCGGCAGCACGATTTCATCGCCGACCGGTGCGACCTCGCTGCACACCTGCGCATCCCAGGAGCCTCTCGGAACGTGAAAGCCCGTGATCCGGTAGTCGAGGCTCCGGTCCCGTCCGTCCAGCGTGAGGGACTCGATCACCGTGTACATGACCTCGATTCCGGCAGCCCTGCACAGAGTCGCAATGCGGGCAATGCTCGGGAGCACTTCCCCCGTCACATGGCGCTGAAACGGGCCGTAGCGGGATTCAAACTCGGCATCGGACAGGCCTCGAAATTCGCCCCCTTCCCTGCGAACGCAGAAATTCTGCACGTCCACGATCAGGAGTGCCGCCATTTCGGGCCGAAGCGGCACATCCCGCGTGTCCAGTTCAAGCAAATTCACGTCACGCCTCCCTCGTTCCATCGGGCCACAGCCGCCGGCAACGCCTCGGCCAGCAAGGCTGCCCATCGTTCCACGGATTCCTCCTCCGAGATCAGGTCATTCCGGATTTCCAGCAGCACGTGGAGCAACGACCGCGCCTCCGCATGCACCGGAATGGTGTAATCGGACTCATCGCTGATGCAGTATGGCTCGTTGAATCGCACCTCGAGGCCCGGGGCAAGACCCCGCATGACTTCCCGGAGCGGCGGTGCCAGGGAAGGCTCCCGGCGCGAGAGCAGGCCAAATTCCACACGTCGAAGGGGTCCGCCGCGGAGGCGCCGCGTAAAGCTGTGTACATCCACGAGAATTGGCCGGTCCCCGCTGTCCAGCGCCGCCGCCACCGCGCGCTGAAACGGCGCGTGAATCTCGCGCCACCTTGCCTCGATGTCGGCCGGCCGAAGTGCCTGGTTGAACGGAATCGTGCTGCCGTCACTGACGCCGGGCATCAGCGACGGCACCGTGGCGGGCCGATTGCAGTCGATCACGAGGCGCGAGTACCGCTGCGCGACAAGAACGGCACCCAGCCGGTCCGCAAGTGACCGTGCCACGTCCCCTGCGCCCGGGTCCCATGCGATGTGGCGATCCATGTCGCCGGGGAGCGGACTCCGGTCCGCGAGGGCAGCGGGCACCTTCCGTCCCGCATGCTCGCAGACCAGGACGAACGGCGAGCCCCCCGCGACGTTCCGAAGCTCGACTGGCGGTGGGTCTCCGGCGCCAAGCAATCCCGGTTCGCCTGCCCTGTCTCCAGCGTCGTCCATGCACGCCCTCCGTATGGTGCCTAGAATGATTCCCTGGCCAGTCTACTGTTCCGGGATGGGGAGAGGAATCGTGGATCGTTCTGCGGCAATTCACCTTTGCACAAGCGATTTCTCGGGCAAGATGCGGGGCAAGGCGATCCCGGTTGCGGCGTTCCGCGACGGTGCGACGGCGCGGGTCGGGTGGACGCCAACCAATGTTCAGATCACCTGCTTCGACGATATCGCCGACAGCCCCTACGGCGCCCTTGGCGACCTGGTGCTGGAGGTGGCAAGGAGCGACCCGCATGTCTGCCTCCGGGACGAAGACGGAGTCATCGAGCACTTCGCGCTCGGCAATGTCCGCGAACTGGACGGATCACCCTGGTGCTGCTGCACACGTTCGATTCTGGAGACCGCCCTCGCCCGTTTCCAGCGTTGTTCGGGACTGCAGTTGCAGGGCGCCTTCGAGCATGAGTTCCACCTTTGCGGCGGACCGCTCGTCGCCGGCGAAGGGTTTGCGCTGCGGGGCTTCCGCCGCCATCGATCACTCTGCGAAGCCATTCTCGGCGGGCTGGCCGAGGCCGGGCTCCACCCGGCCACCATCCTGCGCGAATACGGACCGGACCAGTTCGAGGCAACCCTGGAGCCGGCTGCGGGCATCGCCATTGCCGACCAGGCGGCGATTCTCCGCGAAGTCGTGACAGCCCTCGCCGACCGGTTCGGTGAGCACGCCACGTTCGCGCCGCTGATTTCGCCTGGCGGCATGGGCAATGGCGTCCATATCCATCTGAGCTTCATGAACGGGGATGGACAGCCATGCGGCTACAACCCGGACCGTCCTCACGGGATGAGCGCGGCGACCGGAGCATTCATTGCCGGCGCTCTCCGGCATCTTCCCTCCATCCTCTGCCTGCTTGCCCCGAGCGTCGTGTCCTACGATCGCCTCGTCCCGCATCGCTGGAGCGCCGCCTTCAACAATCTCGGCAAGCAGGACCGGGAGGCCGCCATCCGGCTTGCCCCCATTCGAACCGCTGGCGGCGCGGACCCGGCGAGCCAGTTCAATTTCGAGGTTCGCGCCTGCGATGCCGCGGCCAGTCCGCACCTCGCCCTGGCGGCGATCATCCATGCAGGCTCGGCAGGAATCGAGGCGGGGCTGCAGCCGCCAGAGCCGACCGCGGAGGACCTGTCGCTTCTTTCCGGGCCGGAACTGGAGGCACGGGGAATCCAGCGCCTCCCCGAATCCCTCGGTGCCGCGCTGGACGTCTTCCAGGCCGACCAAACCGTGAGAAGCTGGTTCCAGGATCCCTTCCCGGACATCTATCTTGCCCACAAGCGAACCGAAATCGAGAGCCTTCGGGAGCGAAGCCCCGAGGAGATCTGCGCCGCCTATCAGTCCACTTACTAGCAGATCGGCGAGAGCGGATGCGCGCGGCCCACGCAAGTCAGGAACGGCCGCCATGCTGACACAGTGCCTGGTTTCCGGAGGCGTTTGGTGTCCGTCGCCAGTCACCTGGCTTCGGGAACCCAATCGCATTGTTGACATTTTCTTTCGATCATCTACGAACGGAGAGGAAACGCGGGCATGCCCTGCCCGGACAGATGAAGCAGGAGGAGGAACTCCATGAAATCCCGATTCTTCGCGGTCGCCGCGTCGGTCGCCGCCCTGACCCTCGCCAACGTGGCGAACGCCCAGGAGGACACCATCACCTTCGGAGCACCGCTCTGCCTGACCGGGGACCAGGCGCCGCTTGACACCCCCGGCTTTCGGGGCGCGCAGGTGGCCATCAAGGCCCTGAACGACAGGGGCGGGCTGCTCGGCAAGCAGGTGGATATGGTCGCCATTGATGGAAAGACCGACCCGGTCACGGTCGGAAACGCAGCCGTCGAGCTCATCGACGATGGGGCGGAATTCATTCTCGCGCCATGCGATTTCGATTTCGGCGGCCCAGCGAGCCGCGCGGCGCAGGAATCCGGACTGGTCGGTCTCTCGCTGTGCGCGTCTGATCCGCTCTACAGCTCCTGGTCCCTTGGCGACAAGCAATTCACCCTGTCGATGTGGAACACCACGATGGGAGCGACTGCAGCAGAATACGCCTTCAACGAGCGCGGCTGGCGGAATGCCTATGTCGTAACCGACCAGTTCATCGCCTACACCGTCTCGCTCTCCAAGTATTTCCTGGAGCACTTCGAGGCGCTGGGCGGAAACATCCTTGCGGAGGACACGTACAACAACGGCGACAATGACTTCTCCGCCCAGCTCGCGCGCCTGCAGGCACTCGACGAGAAGCCGGACGTGATCTTCATCTCGTCCTACGGCCAGGACATCGGCTTCATCATCCGCTCCCTGCGTGAGGTCGGCTTTGACGCGCCGGTGCTCGGCGGTGATTCCTACGATGATCCGGCGATGATCGAATCGCTCGGCCCGCTTGGCAATGACATCTATTTCGTAACCCATACCTTCATGAGTCCGGACGCCCATCCGGAAATGGAGGAGTTCATCGGGCTCTTCGAAGAGATGTTCAACGAGCCGCCGGACACGTCCTTCGTCGCCACCGGCTGGGATGCGGTGATGCTTCTCGCCCAGGCGGCAGAAATCGCGGGCACCACGGATGGCGCGGCGGTCGCGAAGGCACTGGAGGACAATGTCTTCCATCTCCTGACCGGCGATCTCTCCTATCGCAATGCGGCCGAAGGCCATGCGCCGGACAAGGCGGCTGTGCTCGTCGAGGTCAGCGGAGCGAAGACCCAGTTCCTCGGCTGGCGGACGCCGACCAACCCGCCGCCTCCGTAAGAACCGGCTTCAGTGACCATCGTTGCCGGCGCCGACCTGCGAAAGCCTGCGCCGGCAACTCCTGTGGAATTCCGGAGCACCATGCCTCCGCTTGAAGTGGCTTCCGTCACCGTCGAATTCGCGGGCCTCCGCGCGCTCGACGGCGTGTCGCTCACCCTGAAGCCGCGTGAGATCCTCGGTCTGATCGGTCCGAACGGCTCCGGGAAGACCACCCTCGTCAACGCCATCACCGGGCAGGTTCCCGTTGCGGGCGGCGCAATCACGCTTGGCGCTGTTGTCCTGACAGGCCGGACGTCGCGCGAAATCGCCCACGCGGGAATATCCCGGACATTCCAGATCGGCCGACATTTCGACAATTTGACCGTGCTAGAGAATGTCGCCGCGGCGGCCCTCGCAAAGGGCGCGAATGTGCGCGTGGCGCTGCAGCGCGCCACCGTGCTCATCGAGGAATTCGGACTCGGCCGGCGCCTCGACGATCTCGCGGAAGTTCTCAGCTACGGAGAGAAGCGCCGCATGGAAGTCGCCCGGGCCCTTGCGGGAGAGCCGCGTTACCTGCTCCTGGACGAACCCGCTGCAGGGATGAATGCCGAAGAGACAGAGTCCCTGATCGAAATCCTGGCGATGCTGCCGGCGGAGCTGGGTTTCGGCATGCTGATCATCGACCACGACATGGGGCTCATCATGCGCCTCTGCGAGCGCCTGCATGTCCTGGCCTCGGGCCGCACCATCGCCGAAGGCGACCGCCGGTCGGTCCGCGATGACCCCGCCGTCATCGAAGCCTATCTCGGCAGCAGCACCGAACATGCTTGAAATCGAGTCGCTCGAGGTGAATTACGGCGCTGTCCGGGCGGTGCGTGGCGTGTCCCTCAGTGTCCGCGCGGGCGAACTCGTAACGCTTCTCGGCGCCAACGGCGCAGGAAAATCCTCGACGCTGATGGCCATTGCCGGCGCGACCCGGACCGCCGCGGGTCGAGTTTTGCTGGACGACACGGATGTGACCGGGGCAGCGCCGGAAGAGATGGTCCGGCGCGGCGTGGCTGCCGTTCCGGAAACGCGTGACGTCTTTCCCGATCTTACCGTCGAGCAGAACCTGCAACTGGGGGCGTTCACCCGGCGCCGCGACCAGGCGGGCGTGCTCAGCGACTGCCGGGAGTTCTTCGAGCGGTTTCCCATTCTCGCCGAGCGGCGGCGGCTGCCGGCCGGAAACCTGTCCGGCGGCGAGCAGCAGATGCTCGTCATCGCACGGGCGCTCATGTCTCGGCCAAGCGTCCTGCTCCTGGACGAACCGTCGCTTGGCCTGGCACCCCTCGTGGTCGACCAGATCTTCGAGATGATCCGCGACCTGAAGGAGGCGGGCCTGACCATCCTGCTGGTTGAGCAAAACGCGGCGAAGGCGCTCGCCGTGAGCGACCGCGCCTATGTCATGCGGCTCGGACGCATCGAAGTCGAGGGAGCGGCCTCGGAGATCGCGGATGCAACGGAATTGAAGTCGCTGTATCTGGGGGCCGAGCCATGAACCCGGTGCAGTTCGTGCTCGACGTGCTGAGTCTCGGCGGCGCCTACGCGCTGATGGCGCTCGGCCTGGTCATCGTCTACGGGATCCTCCGCCTCGTGAACTTCGCCTATGGCGAACTGATCATGGTCGGCGGCTACACCATGTTTCTCGTCAGCGGCTCCGGGATTCCTTGGCTGGTAATGGCGGGCTGCGGAATTGTCATGGCGATTGTCGCGGGAATCGCGACGGACTATCTTGCGTTCCGTCCCGTACGCGACAAGTCCGTGACCGCGGTGCTGATCACGTCCTTCGCGTTCTCCACCCTGCTTCAGAATGCCGCACTCCTCTTCATTTCGCCGCGGCCCCGCGCAGTGCCGCTTCCGGAACTGTTCTCCCGCACGGTCGAGTTTGCCGGCGTCATCACACCGGCCCGCAACCTCATCACCATCGCCGTCGCCGTGATCATGCTGGCGCTGTTCTCCTGGCTCATGCGTTCAACGGCGCTGGGCATCGCGATGCGGGCCGCGGCCACGAACTTCCGGATGGCCCGGATGATGGGCATCCCGGCCAACCTGATCATCTCGGCCGCGTTTGCAATTTCCGGACTGCTCGCGGGAACCGTTGCGATTCTCTGGATCGGACGGATCGGCACCGTCGTGCCGGGAATCGGCCTGGAACCTCTCCTCATCGCCTTCATCGCCACCGTGATCGGCGGAATGCGCAGCCTGCCCGGCGCCGTGCTCGGGGGGTTCCTCCTGGCGCTCATCGACACGACCCTGAATTACACCTTGCCGCAGGACCTTCTCAAGTTCCGCGATGCCTTCACGTTCTCGCTGGTCATCCTGATCCTGCTATGGCGTCCGGAAGGAATCGTGCGTGGCCCTGCTTCGGGACAGCGAACATGATGCCGGCACGCAATTGGGGAACCTTCCTCATCCTCGGCGGAGTAATCGTCCTGGTCGCCCTCGCGGCAGACCTCCTCGGCCAACGGCTCCTTATCCGGATCACGACGAATCTCTGCATCTCGATGGTGCTCGTGATCGGGCTGCAGATCTTCATGGGGAATTCCGGCATCCTCTCCTTCGCCCATGTGGGATTCATGGGGGTTGGAGCCTACGTTTCGGCCGTGCTCACCATCCCGGTCCAGATGAAGGGGATGGCGCTGCCAAATCTCTATCCCATCCTCGCCGACGTGCAGATCTCACCCCTTGTCGGGATCGCCATGGGCGGGCTGGTCGCGGCCCTCGTCGCGGCGGTTGCGTCCTACCCGCTCATGCGCCTGTCTGACGCCGCCGCAGTCATCACCTCGTTCGCCCTCTTCGTGGTTCTCCACACCATCATGAACCACTGGAGCGACCTCACCAACGGTCCGCGAACCCTGTTCGGCATTCCAAAAGGCACGACGCTGCCGCTTGCAGCAGCCATCGCAATCGGCTCCGTTCTCGTCGCCCTGCTGTTCAAGGAATCACGAATGGGACGGCTGCTCCGCGCAAGCCGCGACGATGAAATTGCGGCGGCGGCGCTCGGCGCGCATATTCCGCGGCTTCGCTGGCAGGCATTCGTGGTCTCCGCCCTCCTTGCGGGTATCGGCGGAGCGCTCTGGGGCCAATTCATCACATCCTTCTCGCCGAAGCAGCTCTGGCTGAAGGAGACCTTCGTGATCCTCGCCATGCTGGTGATCGGCGGGCCGAGAACGGTGACCGGCGCCGTCGTCGGCGTGCTCGTGGTAACCGCCAGCTTCGAGGGCCTCCGATCCCTGGAGGGCGCAATCAACCGCGCCAAGATTCTCTCGGAACCGCTGGTCGGCATAACCGAACTGACGCTCGCCGTGGCGATGATTGCCGTGCTCGCACTGCGCCCGGGCGGGATCTGCCCGTCCCGCGAGATCGGTTACTACCTGTTTCGCAACCGCTTCCCCTGACCAGACGCAGCCACCGCGCGATTCACGGTTCGGCTTCGCCACCGAAGGGCAGGGCCGACGCCGACCAGCCCGGATGGCGAGCCGCGCGTTCGATTGCGCCGAGACCCCGGATGCCCGATTCGCCGGATTCTCAGAAATACGGGTCTGGCTCGACCGGCCGAATCATCGGCGCGCCGTTATGCGTCTCCCACGCGTCCGCGATCATGCCCGAACTGTGCAACCCGTGCAGGATGATATTGAGCACTTCAACCAGATTGGCATTGCCCTGGCCAACACCAATTGCGCAGTAGTGCACGGAGATGTGCTCCTCGTCCCTCCGCCAGGTGACATCCGGGAAGTTCCGCACGTGGGACTGGAGGAAATCGATGCTCTCGACCGTGGCATTCGCGTGGCCCTGCAAGCCAAGCGGAATGGTCTCCTCGACGGTGCCGGCGATCTCCAGCCGCGCCTGCGGCGAGTACCCTTTGATCCGCGCCGCAGCGGTGTTGCCCTTATGGTTGGCGAGGGTGTCGCTCAGCCGTTTGAAGTCCTCCAGGCTCGCCCCCTCGATATCCCCGGTCGCAAGGACGGCAAGAACCTCGGTGTGGAGGGGCAACGTGAAGTCGATCACTCGAGCAAGCTCGGGGCTCCTCCTCAGCTCGCCGAGCGCAATATCGATCTCATCGTTGGTCAGGTAGTGCGCCTGCTGCCCCGGCCCGACTGCCACCCATTCGACCTCCACGCCGAGCTCCCTGACGATCGCACTGCCAATTTCGATATCAAAGCCCGACCATCGGCCCGAGCTGTCCCGGGTGCTCATTCGCGGCAAATTGGGATGAACTCCGATGCGAATCTCTCCGGCCGCCAAGATTTCGTCAAGCGGTTTCGAGTCGGCCGTCTGAGCAAGGAAACTGGCCAGCGCGGCACAAGCAAATGCCCCGCTCTGTGTCATTCGTCGCATGCTGAAACCTCCTGCTGCCACGTCGGCCAGCCGAGCGCATCCGGTCGGCCGCGTGTCCCTGCTGCGCTGATCGCACCACCCTTCCGGCCGGATGACTCCAGCATGTTCGTTTTTCTGTCCACCTCATATTTACAAATATAGCCATCCTGGCCAAGCCGCCACCATGGATGCCGACTATGTCGAAGCAACACTTGTGGGGCAACCCGGTTCCAACCCGTGCGCGAGGCATGGATTCCCTGTCCACTGAACCGCTTCCTTCCGAACCAGCCGGCGCCTCGGATCATGGCCTGTCTCCCGGTCATACGGATGGAGTCGGCGCTCTGCGGGCCAGCTAAACCCGTGGCGCCGCGCTGACCGGCAACATTGCCAACGGCCTCTGCTTCGAACAGATGACGGAGCCCAAGGAAACCTGGACCGCCCCCATAGCACCAAGCGCCACGGCAATCATCCAGATCGAATCCAGTGCGGGCCAGGTATGACAACTTCCTGCGTACCGAGAGTTGTTCTGCCGGGCGAACTGCTGGCCGCGATGAGCCCCGAGAGGCCGAATTGCGCATAACCCCTGTTGGTGCACTCTAGAGTGCCGCTCCTCGTATCCTGGAGACTGAGCCCTTGGTTCAGGTATCCACCGCCAGAATTTCCGCCGGTCCCACCAAGAGGGCGGACTTCCTTGGCGGTGCCAAGGCGCATGGCATCTTGGTTGACGCTCCCGATCTTTTCCCTGTTTCGGTCCTTGTCCGACATGGCGTCTCTGCTCCGCGCACTGCCCCAAGCGGAACAGGGCAATTGTTCTTTCGACCTGGATGGCACTCAAGAAACACAAGTCGAGATGCACCCCGCTCGGAGACCTGCCGACGGTATCCTGGATCAGGCTGCGGGTGGCTTCAGACTTCCGTCATATTGTACACGGCCTCCCGACAGAACTGCCCGGACGGGTGCCGGACACGACTCGAATGCCGACTTTGGCTCGCCCCGCTGCGATGCGGATCGCGGACGGTTCCCTGGTGACAGTTGGACGCTCCAACGGCATTCGGCAGGTGCGGAACAAACCGATATCATTCTTGCAGAGTCGATGGCAATATGATATCATAATTCGATATAGATAGCAATAGATCGGGAGCACTGCATGGGAAACATGAGCGTACGCAACATTCCAGATTCCGATCTGGCTGCCTTGAAGCGGATCGCGGCACAAAACGGGCGAAGTGCTGAGTCGGAAGTGCGCCTCGCGATTGCCGAATTGGTTTGTGCCGCACGGGGAAACGGCTTCGGAAGCCTACTGCATGAGAAATATGGCGGCACGCTGGATGACGACTTCGAAATCGAACGCGAGTTGACAGCAGCCGAGCCCATGTCGATCGAGTGATCGTTCTAGACACCAATACCATTTCGGAACCGCTGCGACAGGCACCCGCGGCATCGGTTCTTCATTGGCTGAACCGGCAGATTTGGCGCTCGCTGTTTCTCACGGCGGTAACGGTTCGCGAACTGGAATTCGGCGCACGTACGCTTCCGGAGGGTGCGCGTCGCACGCGGCTACTTGAGTGTATCAGACGAATTTGCGACGAGGACTTCGCGGAACGAGTCCTTCCGTTTGATAAAGCGGCTGCGCTAGCGTACGGTCGAGCAGTGCCGTTCGCAAGCTCGGCAGGCCGCACGGTGAGTGAAGCGGACGGAATGACTGCAGCAACCGCATTGGCGAACGGCTTCGGCGTAGCGACACGCGACACCTCCTCGTTTCTCTTGATGGGCGTTCGCACGGTTGTAGACCCGTGGAACAGCAATACGTGGACGCTGGTTGATCGCGGCTCGGGCGTGCCAACGCATGGCGTCCACGATTACGCACTAGACAGGTGAAGCGTCCGCTGGTTCCAGAATGATCTCATTCCTGGTTCGCGCACTTGATAGCGGAATTGTTGACAGCTTGTCGCGGTCGCTCCTGAGGATTCTTGCCGTGAAAATACCCACATTTTAGTGCATCGGGGGTGCGGAGACACAAGACCCGGCATGAGCGTTTTAGGGACTTGTATACGATAGTGCCGAGGCCCCATCGTATCCATTTCGCGGGTCATAGAGGTTGGCATCCCAAACGCCTCTCGCCGTGCAGTCGCGCCAGTCCCCGACGCCCGGATGTTGCGGGCCGCATTCAGGTCCGCGTTCTGCGCGTGGCCGCAGGCCACGCACTTGAATTCGCTCTGTGAGCGGCGCGAATCGGCGTCGATTGCGCCGCACGCGCTGCAAGTCTGTGATGTATATGCGGCGGACACCTCGATCACCTTCGCCGCCTTGTAGTTGAGCATCTGCGCGAGCGCAGCCCAGCCCGTGTGCAGAAAGACGCGGTTCAGGCCGGCCTTCTGGCGCACATTCGTGCCGGGCTTGTCGGTCGTTCCCTTGGCACTGTTCGTCATGCCCCTGGTGTTCAGTTTCTCGATGACGATGGTCCGGGCCTTTGCGGCGATGCGCCTGGATAGGTGGTGCTGCCAGTTCTTGCGCGCGTTGTGTTGTTTTTCGCATTAGGTCGGAATGGCTTTCCCGGATTAATCCGATCGGAGTGGGACAAGATTTCCCACGCTGTTCCGGATTTATTGGAGCGATCGCTTTTCGTCGGGGATATTTCTTTCCCGGCAGGCGTGTAGTGGTTCGGGGTGGCTTCCGGCCCTGCGGCATCGTTGGCGGGTTCGGTCTGGGCATCCGGCTCCCGGACCGGGATCGGTGTGTTCGGAGGGTTGCCTAAGGGTTCTGTAGAGGGTTGCGTTTGCGTGATTGCAGGACGTCGTTCCAGTCCTTTTCGCCGGTGGGTCGGATTCGCCGGATGTTTGGATTTGTGCGGATGAGACGCTCGGCGGCCTGATCTCCGGGGGGATCTGCGTCGTATCCGCATGCGATGTCCTGGAGGCGGAAGGCGGCGATCCATGTTGGCATTCGCGGCGTAAGGCCGGCGGTGGAGAGGAAGAGGTCGGTGTCCTGCATGCAGGGGAGTTCGAAGGCGGAGAGTGCGTCGAGTGCGCTTTCGACGATGAGGGCGGATTGGGGTAGCGTTCGGCGCGCGATCCAGAACCCGCCCCTGGCTTTGCGGGAACCGGGCGCCATGCCCCGGAAGGGGTGATCCGGTTGGGTGCCGAGGAGTTCGGCTCCGGCGGGCGTGCGCTCGGCATCACGGGTGATGAAGACGGCATTGGCGCGATGGTCGGCGCCGAGGATGCGCTGTCGGAAGCCTGCGTCGAGGATTGCGGGATTGAGGCTGCGGTGCCGGGAGAGGTATTCCAGCGCGGCGGGCCAGGATGCGGGATCGAGGAGCTTTCGGAACGGCTTTCCGGGGGGCGTGCCGGGGGGCGTGCCGGGGGGCGGCGCGATGTTGGCGAGGGTTTCGAGGGCCTCCAGGAAGGAGCAGTTGCTGGCATACAGGACGAGGTCGACGGCCCCACCGCCTCCCTGTCCGGTGAGATGATCGTAGAACTTGGCGCCGTTGATGCTGAGGATGGAGCCGGGGCGCTTCCAGCGCGTGTGGTCGCGGCTGTCGCGGTGGTATCCGAGGGCGGTAGCGACGCGCTCCAGGGGGATGCCCCGGAGCGCGTCGGCCCGCAGCTTGCTGCGATTCCTCACGGACCCAGTTCGGCGTTGGCGGCCTCCACATGGGCGATGTCCACGCTGTGCGCCTTGGCCGCGGTCGCGGCATGCAGCGCGTAGTGCGCGATGCGGTCGATGCGCCTTGGGATGCCGTTGCTGGCCAGGGCGACGGCCTCGACGGCGCCGGGCTCGAAGATCGGCACCTTGGCTCCGGCGAGGCGCAATCGGTGCTCGAGATAGGCGCCGACTTCCTCGCGGCTGAAGCCGCCGAGGTGGAAGCGGACCACGATGCGCTGCGCGAGGGACTCATGTGCGGACATGGCGAGCCTGCGCCGCAGTTCTGTCAGGCCGACCAGCAGCAGGCAGAGCCGCTTCTCGGAGTCCATCTGGTAGCTGGTGAGGAGCCGGAGTTCCTCGAGGATCTCGTTGCGGAGGTGGTGCGCCTCGTCGAAGATGAGCACCGGAAGCTGCTTCGATTCTGCCACCATGCGCGAGACTTCCGTGCGGATGGCGCGGTAGGCCGCGGCACGTCCGGCGAAGGCGGGCAGGCCGAACTCGCTGGCGATGGCGTTGTAGGTGTCGAGCACGCTTCCGGTGGAGAGGGACACGTAGCAGACCCGGAACAGGCCCGCGTGCAGGCCGGAGGTGGCCAGACGGCAGACGGTTGTCTTGCCGCTGCCGGCTTCTCCGGTGAGAAGGCCGATCCCGCGCAGCTCCAGCAGGTGCCTGATCCGCGACCGTGCCTCGCCCTGGGTCTGGCCTTCGAAGAGTTCGTCCGCGTGCAGCGTGCGCTCGAAGGGATAGTGCTTGAGCGCAAAGTGGTGCTTGTGCATTACTCGTCCTCCTTCTTGTCGTCGAGCGACCGGAAGGAGAGCGGCTGCGACGGTCCGTCCCGCTTCGCGCGGGCGTTCCCGTGCAGGTCGAGGGGCGTTGCAACGCCGGCCGGCTTGCCCTCGTGGATGACCTGCATCGGGCGTTCCGGAGGAGCGAGGGGATCGAAGCGGAGGACGACGCGCTGGCCGCAGAGCGCCGCGTCGACCTCGTAGAGCCGGGCGTTGAGACTCACGGTACGCGCATTGGAGACCCGCCGCGTCGCCTCGAACAGGAACAGGTCCTCGAGATCGATCTCCGGCCCGGCGTGCCGGACGCGCTCGCCGCACTGCGCCCACTTGTCCAGGGGCGACAGGTTGTCGAGCCCGCGATGCGGGGCCTGGTGATACTCCCCCTCCAGCCAGGTCCAGTACTTCCGGTTCAGCGCCTCCAGGCTGCGCTTCGCTGCGTCGTCCACCAAGGGCAGGAACTGTGATCTTGTGGTCCGAAATTTTCGCTCGATCTTGCCCTTCCCAGCCGGATGGAAGGCCCGCGCGTGGATCAAAGCGACGCCCAGCTTGGCGCATACAAGCGCCAGCCATTTCGACCGGAAGCATGCCCCCTGGTCGACATAGAGGCGCCGGGGGATGCCCCTGCGCTGAACCGCCTCCCGGAACACCTGCAGGAACGCGGACGCGTTCTCCGAGAACTGGAACGCTCCGTGAGGGACAACCCGGGTCGCGTCGTCCAGGAGTTCGAGCAAATACGTCTTCCGCATGCGCCCGCGCTCGTCGCGCACCGCAGGACCGTGCATCGCATCCGACTGCCAGAGGTCACCGGCATGGGAGAACGCCCAGCGCCGCAGATCCTTCTGCGGCCCCTGCTGTTCCCGCACCATCAGCCCCTCACGCGTAAACAGCCGGTGCAGCGTCGAGGGGGGGAGCGGGACAGCCTCCGGCACCGCACCCATCTCCCGGGCCCGCCGGATCACCTGCCGGATGCTCAACTCGGGGGTCTCCCCCTTGATCGACAGCACCGCATCGACCGCATCCGGCGGCATCCGCCGCGGCTTCGCCCCGTCGCGGCGGCTCTTCGGCAGCAGCCCATCGAAGCCCCGCGAGCGATACAGCCGGAGCCAGTCGTAGATCGTCCCTTCCGCGACACGCATCCGGCTGCTGCCCGGGATGTCCCACACCTTCGCCGCCTGCACACGGATCCGCGAAGCGGTCCGTTCCGACGGTTCGTTCAAAACCGGTGCCAGAACCTCGAACCGGAACAGCGCTACCGCCTTCCGGTGCTCTTCCATCACGTCACCCATCGATGATTCCCCTTTCCCTCTGCTTGCTTCACGGACCCGGCGCGGCCCGCAACAGCATCATCGGAGAAAGGAGGCAGCCCGAGCAGAGCCATCTTCTGTTGGCGGACCCGTTTGCGATCCAGCACGTCGCCGACGCAAATCAAATCCGACCGGATAGGGGATGAGGGCAAGCCGCAAAGAGCCGAGCCGGCGCAGCTCAAGCAGCGCCACCGGAGCATCCAGCCGGTCCCGAAAGGCGCCGATCAGCAGCACAAGCCCCGCCAGCAGAACCGGCTCCAGCCCCAGGAAAAGCGAAAGGCTCGCCCGAACCAGCAACACACGCCGTCGAACCCAGCGCCGCGCGCTGCTGAAGTCAGCCGCTTCCCCACGCCACTTGCGTGCTGCCGCGCTGATGCCATGCCGCTCGGCAAACGCGACAACCTCCTCCGCAGACGCAAGCGAACCCGGAAGACGCGCCGAAAGACAGTCCGGCAAAGCGCTGAATGTCATCCTGCAGTCTCGACAGTACCAGCGCGAAATCCGGGTCCCAACTGGCGTCTTGCGTCCGTAGGTCCCGTGCCGCCGCAGCCCGCAACCAGCATCGCGTCCCCGACAGCACCGCGGGGGACTTGCATCCCGCCACGCCTGCCTGCTACCGTACTCTCCGGCGGTCAAACCGGTCTCGAAACGGAATTGCAATGGCCGTCCACGGCCCGGCGATTGATGGTCGCGCGGGCCGAACCCCTCTCGGAAACAAGAACCCCGGACGCCGCAACTCCCTGCCCGGAAACCCGCCGCCCGCTACCAGACTACAACGAACCCGCCTCCCAGAAAGCAGCCTCCTCGGAATCCGCCTCCTCGGAATCCGCCTCCTCGGAATCCGCCTCCTCGGAAACGGCCTCCTCGGAAACGGCCTCCTCGGAAACGGCCTCCTCGGAAACGGCCTGCTTGGAAAAGAAGCCCACAGAACCGTACCGGATTAATCCCTGTCCACTAAAATCCGTAACCGGAATAGCCCGGTACAAAAGGGCCTACTTCGGCCGAGATATTCAGGGAAACAACAGTTGGCGAGTCGCCTCTGTGCGCGTTGTACACGCATACGCTGCCGCGCGCGCCGCCGCGACCCCTTGCGCTTCTTCGCCAGGCCGCGTTGATGTCGCTTGGGTTTGGTTTCCAGCAGTGCCAGGTCTGGCATGCGGTGTATCTCGCCGTCGCTGTCGGCAACCTGGCCCGCGTTGCGCTCAACACCGATGATCCGGCCGTTGTCATTCTGTTGCGGTGCCGGGACTACGTAGCACACGACCGCCTCCCACCGGTGTCCGATGCGGCGGATTACCGCCTTGACCGGCCGGCCGGCCGGATACGGATTGCCGCCGCGGCGGCGGATCTAAAGCCAGCCGAACTTCGGGACCGCAAGCTTGCCGTCGCGGATGCGGATGTTTTCCGGGATGGTGAACGACGGATTGCTGTATCGGTGTTTCCACCTCGGGTACCCGGCACGGCCCTCGAAGAACACCGTCCACGCGTCCGCCTGGTAGCGCAGCGTGTAGCGCACGATGGTGTAGGAATGCTTCCGAAGCCACTCGGTCTGGTCCCACAACGTCTTGAACGCTGTTCCCAGCGTGAAGAACGTCGGCAATTCGATCTTGCGTCCGCAGGCGTGCTCGTATTGGATTTCACGCGCCGCCTTGACCTCATTCCACGTGAACCGGCATGCGTCCCAGATACCAAGAAGCAGGCTGGCGGTCGCAGCATCACCAGGCGAAAGCCGGTAGACGACATTTCGAGAGGTGGTTGAACCGCTCATGGCAGTCGGTCTTGCGCATAAGGGCCGTTTGGCTGCGGTCGGCGGCAATCGCCGACCGCACGCATGGTAGTATTCGAAAAGGCCAATGAAAATCGATTGAAAGATCTTCGGCACTATCGCATATAATCCCCATTCGTTACCGTGCCCGCGTGGCGTACCGGGTTCACAAGGGTCTCCGCAAGCTTCAGCGAATGCCACGCGCCCTCCGCCAGTCATCGCTCTGAACACGAAGCTTCCGGTGGACAGCGCGTACGCGCTCACCCGCGCGCATATGCCGGACCTCGACATCCGAAACCAATGGCGGAAACGGCAAACCATCCATGCCGAACGATTGGCACTTCGAAGCAAGCAGTTCACAACCGCACCGAATCACGCCTCGACGAAATTGAGAATGCCCTGCAGTGACCACGGATGCGCTTGCCCTTCCGCAGCGCATGGCGTAACTATGCGCGGGCACGGTGCGAGGGCCCCTTTCGCACCGAAGAATGACGAAGAGGCCGCACCGTGAGTGATCAGGCCGCCGCTCCCCTCTTCGAGGCGCGGGGAATCGTCAAACGATTCGGCGAATTCGAGGCCTGCCGAGGTCTCGACATCGCTATTCACCCCGGCGAGAAGCACGCGCTCCTCGGCCATAACGGCGCCGGGAAGTCGACCCTTGTCAAGATGATGTACGGGGTCCTGGAACCCACGGCCGGTACTTTCCTCTGGAAAGGCGAGGAAACCGAGGTGCGAAGCCCGGCAGAGGCGCGCGCTCGCGGCATCGGTATGGTTTTCCAGGAGTTCTCGCTCTTCGAGGCGCTGACGGTCGTCGAGAACGTGGCCCTGGCGCTGCCGCCGGGGCCCATGCGCGACCTCGCCCGCCGGATTGCCAAGGTTTCCGCGACCTACGGCCTTGCCATCGAACCGGACGCGCCGCTGCACACGCTCTCGGTTGGAGAGCGGCAGCGAGTCGAGGTCCTCCGCTGCCTGCTGCAGGATCCCGAACTCCTCATCATGGACGAGCCCACGTCCGTTCTCACGCCGCAGGAGGCGGAATCGCTCTTCGAGACGCTGAACCGGCTGGCGGAGGAAGGCCGGGCCGTACTCTATATCTCCCATCGCCTCGAGGAGGTTCGAACGCTCTGCGACCGGGCAACCATTCTGCGAGAAGGCATTGTCGTCGACCGCTGCGATCCCAGCACAACCAGCGCCCAGGCGCTGTCGGACAAGATGATTGGCTCCTCCGCGCGGCCCGCCGCACGGCGCGAACGCAGCCACACGGAAGGTGGGGCCCGGCTGGTCGTGGACCATCTGAGCATCGCCGCCGGCCGGCGCCGCGGTACCGGGTTGCAAGACGTTTCCCTGGAAGTTCGTGGCGGCGAAGTGGTCGGCGTAGCGGGGGTTGCGGGCGAGGGACAGGCGGACCTGATGGACGCGCTGATCGGCGAGACCTTGGCGGACCGCCCCGACGCGATCCTCGTAGACGGAACCGCTGTCGGGCGGGCCAAGCCCACGGCGCGCCGCCTCGCCGGCATGGCATTCGTGCCGGAGGATCGGAACCATGAGGCCTCGGTTGCCGAACTGACGCTTGCGGAGAACATCCTCCTCTCCCACCACCGGGCAGAGCGACTCGCGCCAAACACATGGATCGACAACAGAGGCACGGAGTCGTGGGCGAAGCGGGTGCGAGACTCGTTCAATGTGCTCGCCGGCAGCGAGAACCCCACGGCGGGCTCCCTCTCCGGGGGCAATTTGCAGAAATTCGTCGTTGGCCGCGAAATTCTCCGGGAACCTGGCGTGCTCGCGGTTTGCCAGCCGACGCGGGGTGTTGATGCCGGGGCTTCTGCCGAAATCCGCCAGGCGCTCGTGGAATTGGCGTCGAGGGGTGCCGCCGTGCTGGTCATCAGCCAGGATCTCGATGAGATCTTCGAGATTTGCGACCGCGTCTCGGTAATCCATGGCGGCCGGGTCTCGCAGGCCTACCCGGTCCAGGAGATGACGCCGGAGCGCGCGGGCCTCCTCATGGGCGGCGGCAAGGAACTGGAAGCAACCGCATGATTGCCTTCGAGCCCCGACCGCGCCCCTCCCAGGTCTTCGTCCTGTGCTCACCGGTCATCGCGATCATCCTCGCGGCAGGGTCCGGCTCCTTGCTCCTCGCCACCATGGGGCACGATCCGGCGGCCGTTCTGCGGGTCTATTTCCTGTCGCCGTTTCTCGACGCGTACGGCCGCGCCGAGTTGCTTGTGAAGGCAACACCCCTCGCGCTCATCGCGGCCGGGCTCGCGATCTGCTTCCGCGCCAATGTCTGGAACATCGGTGCTGCAGGCCAGTACACCCTCGGCGCGGTGCTGGCGGGCGGCATTGCGATCCACGCACCCGAGAACGCATCCGGCGTCTGGCTCATCCTGGTTCTCGCTGCCGGCGTCTTGGGGGGGCTGCTATGGGCCGCGATTCCGGCACTGCTCAAGATCCGTTTCAATACCAACGAGATCCTGGTGAGCCTCATGCTTACCTACGTGGCAACGCTGCTTCTCGACTGGCTGGTGCGGGGTCCATGGCGCGACCCGCTCGGATACGGCTTCCCGGAATCCAAGGAATTCACGGATGCCTTCCTCATGCCCGCGCTGGGGAGCGGCACGCGACTCCATGCGGGGCTCCTGATCGCGATCGCGGCCTCACTCTGCCTCTGGGTCATGATGGGCCGCACCATGAAGGGCTTCGAGCTCCGCGTGTTCGGCGCCTCGCCGCGTGCCGCAGCGTTCGCAGGGTTCTCCGGAGCAGGCGCCATCCTGTTCTCGCTGCTCCTATCCGGGGGTCTTGCGGGGATCGCCGGCGCCATCGAGATCTTCTCCACGATCGGCCAGCTGCAGCCGGACATCTCCGCCGGCTACGGCTTTGTCGCGATCATTGTCGCCTTCGTGGGACGGCTGCACCCGGTCGGCGTGCTGCTGGCCGCGCTGGTGCTGGCCGTGAGCTACATTGGCGGCGAGAACGCGCAGATCCTTCTCAAGCTTCCCCGCAACGCGACCGGAGTGTTCCAGGGCATGATCCTGTTCTTCCTTCTCGCCACGGATACGCTGATCAACTACCGCATCCGCTTGACCCGGCTCTCGTGAGAACGGCATGGAAAACCTGATTGTCTCCATCATCATTGCCGCGACACCCTTCATTTTCGCGGCCACGGGGGAACTGGTCGTGGAGCGCTCCGGCGTGCTCAATCTCGGGCTCGAAGGCATGATGCTGATGGGCGCGGTCACTGCCTTCGCGATTTCCTGGAGCACCGGCAACGCCTTTCTGGGGGTTCTCGCGGGCGCTGCGGCCGGCGCCGCGATGGCGCTGCTGTTCGCCGTCTTCGCGCTTTCGCTGCTCGCCAACCAGCCCGCGGTCGGACTGGCGCTCACTATCTTCGGGGTCGGCGCATCGGGGCTGATCGGGCAGCCCTTTATCGGCGAGCCCCTCCAGACGATTCCCAGCCTCGCCATCCCGTGGCTCTCCGAGTCGACCGCCGTGGGACGAGTGATGTTCGGACAGAACGGCCTCGTCTACCTGGCCCTGGCCCTCGCGGCCGGCACCGCATGGTTTCTCTCCCGGACGCGGGCCGGGCTCGCGCTCCGCGCCGTCGGCGACAATCCGGATGCGAGCCACGCCCTGGGCTACCGGGTCATTCGGATCCGCTATTTCGCGACGCTGTTCGGAGGCGCGCTCGCCGGGCTTGGAGGCGCCTATCTCTCGCTCGCGTACACGCCGCTCTGGACCGAGAACATGACAGCCGGACGCGGCTGGATATCGCTCGCGCTTGTGGTCTTCGCGACTTGGCGCCCCGGCCGGCTGGTAGCAGGCGCCTACCTGTTCGCGGCGGTTACCCAGCTCCAGTTCTATGGACCGGACTGGGGCGTGCCGGTGCCGGCGCAATTCCTCGCCATGGCGCCGTATGTGTTTACGATAGTCGCACTGGTTATCATCTCGCGGGACGTCCGCCTCACCAAGGCGAACGCGCCGGCGGCAATTGGCAGGCCGTTCCGCGCCGAACGCTGAGCGGCTAGAGCGGGATGGCCCCGCAGGAGTAAAGGAGGACTACATGCAACGATTGAAGATTCTGGGACTCGCTACCGCAGCGGGCCTGCTGGCTTTCGGCGCGCAGGCGCAGGACAAGCTCAAGGTCGGGTTCGTCTATATCGGCCCGATCGGAGATTTCGGCTGGACCTACCAGCATGAGCAGGGCCGCCTGATGGTCGAAGAGGAACTCGGCGACATGGTGGAGACGACCTATGTGGAGAGCGTGCCGGAAGGCCCGGATGCAGAGCGGGTCATCCGCCAGCTGGCCTCTTCCGGCCACGGCCTGATCTTCACGACCTCCTTCGGTTACATGGACCCCACCATCAAGGTGGCGGAGGAGTTCCCGGATGTGAAGTTCGAGCACGCCACCGGCTACAAGCGGGCGGACAATGTCTCGATCTATTCTGGCCGCTTCTATGAAGGCCGGCACGTTGCCGGCAAGATCGCCGGGCTGATGACCAAGACCAACAAGCTCGGCTACATCGTCTCGTTTCCCATTCCGGAAGTCGTGCGCGGCGTAAACGCGACCATACTCGCGGCCCGGTCCGTCAACCCGGATGTGACCGCGACCGTAGTGTGGGTCTTCAGCTGGTTCGATCCCGGCAAGGAGGCCGACGCGGCCACGGCGCTGATCAACCAGGGCGCCGACATCATCATGCAGCACACGGACAGCCCGGCAGCGATGCAGGTGGCGGAGGAGCGGGGCGTCCTTGCCTTCGGCCAGGCTTCCGACATGGGGCGGTTCGGCCCGAACGCGCAGCTCACCTCCATTGTGGACAACTGGGGCCCCTATTACGTCAAGCGGACGAAGGCAGTGCTGGATGGAACCTGGGAGAGTGCTGACAGTTGGGGCGGCTTCGCGGCCGAGGAGGTAGTCATGTCCGAGTACATGAACATGCCCGACGACGTGAAGGCGGTTGCGGAGCAGGCCTTCGAGGAGGTCAAGAGCGGCGCGGTGCATCCCTTCACCGGCCCGATCACGGATCGCGACGGCCAACTCCGGATACCCGAAGGAGAGACCGCGAGCGACGGGGTGCTGCTTGGCATGAATTACTTCGTCGAGGGCGTGGTCGGCGATCTTCCGGAGTAGCGGGAGCACCGGTACACCAAACCCGGCGGAGCGCAGCCCGGCTGCGCTCCGCCAGAATATTCAGGACGGGCTAGTCAACCGGCGGGCCGGATGCGTGCTGCCCCCGCCGGGAGGAAAATCAGATGCGCCCGCTTCTCCACCTCGCTCGGACATTGTCTTGCTGCCTGGCGGTGGCGGCGTCGTCTGCCGCCGAAGCCCAGGTCTCCGAGACGGAACACGGCCCGGTCCGGGCGGAAGTGGTTGCCGACGGCCTTCGGCACCCCTGGGCGGTGGCGTTCCTGCCGGATGGCCAGCTACTGATCACCGAACGACCGGGAGCACTGCGCGTCCTTCGGGACGGCGCCCTCGACCCGGAGCCGGTTGCGGGAACGCCCGAGGTTTACGCGCGGGGACAGGGCGGGCTTCTCGACGTGGTCGCGCATCCCGAATTCGGGGAGAACCGCTGGCTCTATCTGAGCTACGCCGCCCCTGCGCGCCGCGGTGCCCATACCGAGGTTGCCCGGGGACGGTTCGACGGCACGGCGCTCCTCGATGTCGAAGTGATCTTCCGGGCCAGCAATCCTGGTAGCGGCGGGCGGCATTTCGGATCCCGGCTCGCCTTCGGTCCCGATGGAAAGCTCTTTGTGACCGTCGGCGAGCGCGGCGACTCGGATCTTGCCCAGAATCCTTCGACCCATCATGGGACCGTGGTTCGCCTGAATGACGACGGTTCGGTCCCCTGGGACAATCCCTTCATCGGCAAGGAAGGCGTGCTGCCGGAGATCTTCACCCTCGGGCACCGCAATGCCCAGGGGCTGGCCATTCGCCCAGGAACGGGCGAAGTCTGGGTGAGCGAGCACGGCCCGAAGGGCGGCGACGAGGTCAACCGGCTCGAGGCCGGCGCAAATTACGGCTGGCCAACCATCACCTACGGACGAGCATATTCGGGGTTTTCCATCGGGGAAGGAACCGCGAAGGAGGGCCTCGAGCAGCCCGTCTATCAATGGACGCCATCCATGGCACCCTCGGGAGCCGCGTTCTACGATGGGGCGTTGTTTCCTGCGTGGCGCGGAAACCTGTTCGTCGGTGCGCTCAAGTTCCACTACCTGTCGCGACTAACGTTGGAGGGCGACCGGATTGTCGGAGAGGAACCGCTGTTGGAGAAGACATTCGGGCGCATCCGGGATGTTCGGCAGGGCCCCGAGGGTGCGATCTATTTCCTCACGGACCATCCAAGGAACGGTGAGCTGATCCGGATCGTTCCCGCGGGCAATTGATCCTGCGAAGACCGGTCGTGATCCGGCAGCCGCAAGCGCTCCGCAATGGCACAACTTGTCGAACCTTCGGTTGGCCGCATATCCAGCCATCGCCGACGCAATCCCGAACAGGTTCGAAACATGGGCGGAACGGCGTCGATATTCCCAAATCATATTCTTGACCGCTCCGGGCCACTCCACCCATGGCATGTGGCCCGACGGACCTTGCGCTGCGGACCTGTGGTTGTTATATTTATGTATAATAATAGAAGTGTCCATGCATTCCACGAATCTGCGCAAGGTCGGCGGTTCCGTCATGTTGGCCGTGCCCCCTGCCCTTCTCGACCTCCTGAAACGCACATGCCGATCGGTTCCGTTTCGCACCCCCGGACATGAAGATGCTGGCTGGTCCGGGCGCCGCGCGGTTCGCTTGTTGCCTGCAAGTCGTGTTATCGCGCGACTTGGCGAGTTATGGTGGTTGGCGGAGACGGAACCGAGGACGAAGAATTATTGTTGGCTTTAGACCACGTCCTAAAACTGTCCCGGATGGCCTGGCATCGAACCCCTGGAAGTATCCGGCTGCCTGGCAGTCGAGAACGGACGGCAAAATGACCGCAGGGACGCTATCAGGCGCCGCTGCGAGTGCTCCCCCGGCCATCCATTCCGTCTCCGCCTGTTGTTTCTCCAGAGGAGATGGAGCCATGATGAATGACGCGCTGCATGTTGTCCACCCCCGTGCCGCGGGGCTCGACGTGCACAAGATGGAGATTACGGCGACGGTCCGGCTTTGCGACGAGCCTGGCGAGCCGGTCTGTGAGACGCGGAGCTTCAGCGCATTGCCGCCGGGCCTTGATGAGCTTGCCGAGTGGCTGGTGGGGCATGAGGTCTCGGCTGCGGCAATGGAAGGCACCGGCGTGTACTGGCGAGCACCATGGGACCGGCTGAGCGAAGCCGGGATCGAGGTGCAACTGCTGCATGCGCAACATGTGAAGCAGCTACGCGGTCGCAAGACGGATGTCGAGGACAGCCGCTGGCTGGCGCGGGTATGCCAGTTCGGACTGGGCCGTCCGAGCCTGGTGCCGGATCGAACCTTCCTTGCGTTGCGCTCGCTCAGCCGCCATCGGCGCAGCCTGGTCCAGGAGCGCGCGCGGGTTCGCAACCGGGTGCAGAAGGTGATCGACCGCGCCGGAGTGCGGATCGGCGGCATCATCAGCGACGTGTTCGGCGTCAATGGCCGGATCATGCTGGACGGCCTGATCGCCGGCGATTCCCGGGAGGTGATCCTGGGCCGGCTTTCGCACCATGTGAGCGGCAAGCTCGCGGCCCTTGGCAGCGCCCTGACCTTCACGCTTGCCGATTGGGAGCGCGAACTGCTCCGGGATCTGGTATCGGCCGAGGCCGCGCTTCAGACGCGGATGCAGGCGGTCCAGGCGATGATGCTGGAGCGCCTTGAGCCCCATCGGGAGGCGTTGGAACTCCTGCAGACGATGCCCGGCATCGACAGAGTGGCAGCTGCCTCGATCCTTGCCGAGACCGGTCCCGATATGAGCGTGTTCGGCTCCGTCCAGGCCTTCGCCGCCTGGGCCGGCCTGTGTCCCGGCAACAACGAGACCGCCGGAAAGCGCCGCCACGGCGCCACCCGAAGGGGTTCCCGGTATCTGCGCGCCACTCTCGTCGAAGCGGCGCATGCCGCCACAAATACCAGGAACTGCCAGTTCGCCGGATTCAAGAGGAGCGTCGCTGCACGGCGCGGCAACAAGCGGGCGCTGGTCGCCGCCGCGCACAAGATCGCGCGGATCCTGTACGTGATACTGCGCGACCGCGCACCCTATCGCGATCCCGACACCAACTATGAGGCGTTGATGGTGAACCGCAACGCCTCCCGGTGGCTACGCCAGCTTGGCCAGTTCGGGATCCTCGAATCCCGTGGCGACGGAAACCTCCGCGTCAACTGGGATACCCTGAAGGCAGCGCCCAAGCGCGCTTGACTGCAGCGCCGCGCGCAACAGGGCAACAAGAGCCAACCGGATTTCGCCAGGGGTTGACGACCGGCAAGCTTGCCCGCGCCCGGAAACCATGTTGCACTGCAACGCAAAATACCGCGCCTCCGCCAGGGGCCCGCCCGGGAGCCGTCTCCGCGCTGAACCCGGACCAGCGAGAGCATATTCACGGCAAACTCGGCGTCGGGGCCAAAGTCGATATAGGTGTAGAAAATGGTCGTCTGGTCATTGAGCCGAAGGTGCGTCCTACCTACACACTCGATGAGCTTCTGGCGCAGTGCGACGAGTACGGCACCCCTCCCGGTGAGGATCGTGCCTGGACCGATGCCGGCCCGGTCGGCAAAGAGCTCTTGTAGTGCAGCGCGGCGACATTTGGCTCGTCACCCTCAATCGTTCGGCAGGCCATGAACAGCGGGGCACACGGCCAGTAGTGATCGTTTCCCCCGCGGCGTTCAACAAGGTGACCGGGACGCCCGTCGTCCTGCCCATCACCACGGGCGGGAGTCTCGCACGCAAGCGCGGCTTCGCCGTTTCTCTCGAGGACGCAGGCACACGAACGACCGGCGTAATTCGTTGCGACCAGCCCCGCGCCCTCGATCTCGAAGCCCGCAAGGGCCAGCGCCTCGAATCCGTCCCCGAATCCATCATGAACGACGTGCTCGCCCGCCTCGCCACTATCCTCGAATAGACAGCGTGGTCAACTCTGGCACGCTTCCCGCCCCGAAACCGGCTGCCGAACGCCGACGCGTACCGACGGCCTGTCTGGACGCCTGCACCCCACCGGCCGACCCCAATGCTGCCCGAATTGACCGAATAGTGTGCAGAAGCCCACTGACATCAACCCCAAGAACCCAAGCAGAGCATGAGCAATTGAGACGGCTCAAGAACCATTTCTGGAGTAGTGGGAATTGCCGGCCTCGGAACAACCTGCTTCGCCGGGGACACTTACGGCGTCGAGCGCATCGCCGGCTGAAGCGCAGTGCCAATGCACGAAGACATGCCCCGCACCACGATCTTCCTCCCTCAGATGCCGATCCATGACAGCGCGCCCCGGGACTGCGGCGTCGTCGCCAACTGACGCGGTCGAGGCTGCCGCGCGCTGCCCATGCTACACAAGTTTTGGCCTGACAAGGCCTGGGATCGGGTGCATTCTATGAGGTATGGACGAGCAGAACCGTATCTTGTCGAGCGTTTCCAGCGCTGCTGGCGAGGCCCGCGTCCGCATGCTGATCGCTGCAGAGAGTTTCGCCAGTCGTTCAGCGCTCGGCCGTCGAGTGTGCGAAGTGTTCGGATTTCACGATGCGCTTGGCCGGCCACAACAGGCGACCTGCATGAAAGCGCTGCGAACGCTTGCCAAACGAGGCCGGATCACGCTGCCGGCACCGCGCAGTGGCGGCGGCGGCGGCGGCGCGCCTCTAGGACAAGTCGAAACCATGCGGCCGCATTCGGACACTCATCGAACCATGCGGTGACGCTCATAGCATTCGAGAACTTCTGGACAGTTACGCATATCTCGAATCGCATCGCTTTCGGTTGCCAACGTACGGAATTCGAACCCGCGGAGGAGTAGAATGCATTTCTTCCATCCCGCCGAGGGACCCGGGATGCAGCGCGCTGACCGAAGACTTCCATCGGCGCGAATCGCGTTCGACGGGTGCGGTAGGGAACCGCGCTTGGAGAAATTGATAAGCCAGCCCCCCCGGGGCCACATGTTGAACCACAATTCGTCTTGCCATGGAATTCCGCCACTGCCCGGATTTCCCGATCTGACATCCCAAGACATGTCCCTGCAATGGACCGCGGACTTCAAAGCCTTCCCACTGCGGAACAGCAGCATCGTGATCGGGCGGAGTGCGCCGCGGACGGTCAGAAGCCAAATCTCGGCAACGTTTTAGCGAATAACCCTGTCCTCGGGAGATGGCCCAAGCGTAGAATCCGATGCACATGTTGCCAGAGCCAACTGGGTCGACCATGGGTAGCGTACATCGAGTTGGCCAAACTGGAGAGGGAAACCACGCCTCCGGCCAGAGAAGATGGAGTCATCGTAGCTCTTGCCTTCCTTGCTCATCGCAAGCCCGCCGGAAAACCTCTCGAGCAAGATGTTCGTGTGCAGCCGAACGAAACTCGGTGTCCGTCATCACCCTGGAGAAGGTCTCTTCGTCGCCCTCCATTCACGCGATGAACAACTCGTTCAGCATACGATCCAGATAAGCGGCGAAGTCTTCGAAATTATTGACGCGAGCCGCCTCGGCGATATTCTCGTCATTCTCCGCCGAAGCCCGTATCTGGTCGAAGAACAACTGATCCGCCTCAATGAAGTCGGTGCCGAAGCGCTCGTTGAGGCGGTCGATCAAGCTCGAAAGCGTCACCTCCTCGTCCTTGGCCCGGGCTGTGCCGACATCGGTCGGCCCCTTCAGAGGATCGGCCTCGCTCTTCGAGAGGTCGATAGAGTCCTATGTTATCTGCTGAAGCTGGAAGAACCGCAGCGCCACCTCGTCGTCCAGAACGAAGGCTTGGCTTCCACCGCGGCGACCTCCCTGCGAGAGTTTTCCCGGAGCCGCGCTTGCAGATAGGCATTGATGTTTTCAACATTTGGCTGCATCAAATATCCTGTTCACTTCTTTTATGATTGCGTGATTTTCGCTTCCATATAGCTACGCAACACCGCGTTGATCCGCGTCTGGTATCCCCGCCCCTGCGCCTTGAAGAAGGTCAGGACATCGTCGTCCAGACGCACCGAAACCGGTATCTTCTTAGCCGGCATCACGACTCGCGCCCTTGACCAATCGAACTCACCCTCCTCCGGGTCGATCTCTGGGTCGATCCCCTGCTCTCGTTGCCGTCGTAGCCGCTCCCAGTCCGTGCGGCCCTCTCCCTTACGACGGATCGCTTCCGCGACTGACATGCTTGTAGTATTTCTTTCGCTCATTTTTGTGTGCCTGTCTTGCGCTGATGATTCTTCGTTTACCGTCCCGCTTCGTGTACGCCACAGCGAGCATTTCTCTGTCAATTCTGCCAATTGCTAGCCATCGCATTTCCCCTTCACGCGGTGATGGAAGGATCAGTACGTCGTTTCCGAAGATCATAATGGCATCTTGGAAATCGATCCCATGCTTTTCCAGGTTCGACATCCTTTTGGCGGCGTTCCATCGAAACCTGGTGTTCCCCATCCCGACCATTCCCGGCTCCCTCTCCTTCTAGAGGTTTCATCACTCCTCTGCCCTTTCTGGCCTCAAGCAAGAGGCTATTTCGTTAATGGGTAGTGGTCGGGTAGTGGTGGTTTCAGAGAGTAACTGCATCGTTTCATGTGTATATACCAATCGTATATGTTTTTGCGGTGTTGTCAAGGGAGACCGTCAAGCTGTTCGTATTTTTGCAACCAACACCCGACACCTCTCCACTTGCACAACTTAGTCTGCTTCTAAACATTATGTGTAACTGCACACCCGGTGGTTCGAGTGGTTATTCGGTGTCCTGGTTGAGGCAATGGACGGCCTTTCCCTGCAGGGCGATGGTGATGGTGACCGGGGGGTTGTATCCCAATGGCATTCACTTAAGGAGTTTTTGCCATTCACTTAAGGATTCGCAGTCCTGACAGCATGTTGGCGCTGCGTTTCGGCGTCCCTTGGTTCAAGCTTTCGAGGCTTCCCTGGGCTTGCCGTGCCACCGGTTGAGGGGTTTGCGGGATCGTCGTTCGTAGCTTCGTCCCGGGCGCGGCTTCTGGCGCCCGGTGGCGACGCAATCGAGGACCTGCTGGATCGCCTCGGCGACGGTGGCGGCGTGCTTCAGCAGCAGGGCTTCGAGGTTTCGCGCGACGGCGGCGAGGGAATTCTTGAAGTTTGCGGTGCGGTCGGTCGCGGAAGGGGATGGCTTGCGGGCGTTGAGGATCGCATCGCCATGGTTTGTGAAGATGCGCGTCATGGCCATGAGGTTGAAGTGGGCGAAGAGTTCCTGTCGGACGCCGCGCTCGGTCCTGGCATGGAACGGCGCGATTTCCATGATGGATTTGGAGATCTTGTACATCTCCTCGATGCCCCAGCGCGATCCGTATAGATCGGCGAGTTCGCTGGCCGGATGGGTTTGCGAATCAAGGAGAGTGGTGGCGAGGCCGATGGTTGAGCCGCCGGCAGTGTATTTGACGAGGCGCAGCCGGACCGGTTCTGCGAGGGCTTGCGGCTGTCTCTTGCGCAGCTTCCGGAGAACCTTCTGGCCGGGCATTGCCTCGACGACGGCATCTGTCCGGCTTCCGGCGAGGAAGGCATCCATGATCGGGCTGGCGGACTTCTGGATCCGGAAGACGGGATGCATGTCCCGCTCGAGATGGACGGCCAGCAACTCCCAGGAGAAATATCCGCGATCGTAGATCACCACGTCCCCAGGCGACAAGGCGGGCAGAAGGTCGAGCGCGGCCCTTCGTTCATTGCCGTGGGCGCAAAGGTCGAACGCGACCGGAATTCGCTCCGGAAGCTGAACCAGGCAACTGAGCAGGCCCTGCGGGTAGTGGCTCGTGTCCGAGGGCGTGCGATACCCGCAACGGATCAGCGGCCGCGGCAGGTTGAGCTTTGAGCCGTCGATCGCGAACAGGCGGTGTCCCCGCCACGCGGGCGGGCAGGAGGCACGCTTGAGGATCTCGGCATGCACGCTCCGGAACACGTTCTCATCGACCTTGGCCCGCGCCCTGCACATCGCCGACGCGGCGACCGGATCCGGCTGCGGAAGCGCGACACCGAGAGCGCGGCACTGCTCCCAGAGTTCGGCAAGCGTGGTCGCGTAGCCCTGCTCGCCGCTGGACAGCACCAGCCGGTACACGAACAGCATCACCAGCAGCGTATGCAGAACCCGCCGCCGCACCTGCCACACCCTGTCATGCTCGGCCGCCACTGCCGTCAGCGCCCCGATGAGATCCCGCCAGAGCAACACGAAGGGATCGTCCGGAGCCAGCCGGGGCCGCCGAGGACTGCGCCGCGGCGCGCTGCGTTGCGGCCCATGCAGGAGAACCTCCCGGAAGTCCGTGGCCAGCGGATACACATAGACCCGTTTCGGCGCCTTCCCCTTGCCGCCCCGGGTCTCGCCGAGATCGACCCAGTTCGCCGCACGGTAGCAGGTGCCATCGGAGCGGCTCGTGTCCGCGAACGTTTCCACCAGAACCGGGCGAAAGCCATGGCGCTCCTCCCAGTCGTCCGCCAGGCGACCGGTCGCGATCGACAATGCCTTGGAAGCCAGGTTCCCAACCCGAACCCACGGAAACAGCAGGAACCGGTTGTTCCCGACCACCCGGTCCAGATGTTTCCTGTAGCCCTCCGGCCAGCCAATCCACTCGTCCCGGCACTGCAGCTGCCGTGAGCCATGCGAGAAAAGCAGGCAGCCCAGCTTGCGGCCATGACGATCGAGAAGAAAGTAACGCAGATGCGGACCAATCGGATGACGGAACCCCATGTAGTGGTAGCGGGCAACATACTCATTCCATTCCTCGATCCCCTCCGCATCCGACACCACCTGCAGCCGGATCGGCAGCAAAGCATCCAGATCCCCCTCGATCGCCGCCGGCGCATCCGTCCGCGAGCCCCAGACCACCGGCTTGCGTGCTCCCCGAGCCTGCGACAAGTCCTTCGTCGGCAGCGACAGAACGCCCAGCCGCTCCAGTTCCTCCAGCATTCGCAGCACGGCCTGAATCCGATTGTCCCCCTTCGCCGTATGCCAGCGAAGTTGCTCGCAGATCGTGTGCGCAAGCTCCCGCCGGCTCAGCCCTGGAAACGACAGAACCGTCTCCTGCACAGCCGCAATCTGTCTGCGCGTCAAGCGCCTGCCCTGAAACGTCGTCGACTGCAAGGCCGTGATGCGAGGGTCCACTGCAAGCTCCGGATGACTCCTTCACACTCATACTCTGCCATCAATCCGGTCGAGAGTCAACCCCTCTCACTCTCGCCGAAATGGCTCCAAATCACGCAATCAAATCAATCCGTTGCAAATCAACCCCAAAAGGCGACACTCGCCCCACGACAAACTGAATGCCATTGGGTTGTATCCGAGTGCGGCCATGGTCTGGAGGTAGCTCGAGATTCGACAGTAGGCGTGTGCGAAGGATACGGTTCGGAAGCACCCGGAGACCTTCTGCGTGGTCTTGGCTTGGCCTTGGCTTGGCCTTGGCCATGTGTATGTCTCGCTCGCTACGATTGTGTCGCGTGCCTTCTGTCCGCGGCTCCGGGATCCGGACCTGCCCGCGGTGTGGGTCTCGCCTTCGTCGATGCCGTCCCGCAAACGGGCAGACCGGAGTTGCGCGAGGTCTTTGGTGTTGTCTTCTCGGGGAACACCGCCACCACGATGTCCACCAGCATGAACAGGGCATGGATCAGCGCGAGGGTGTCCACGCGTGCCTCGCCCTTCTGCTTGATGGCGTCGAACTGGGCTCGGCAGTCGTCCAGTTGCGCGCGCAGCGAGGCCTGGTTGATCCGCGCCATCACTCGGCCTCGACCGCCATGATCGCCGAGATCACCGCGAGACGTTCACCCGCCGGCAGGTTCTTGTAGCCCTGTGCCCAGCGGGTGGCCTTGCGCTTGATGCGCTGCCGGTCGGTGGCGTTCCGGCCGGCATGGCTGGCCCAGTGCATCCGCTCGGGCGTGAAGTTGAACCAGGCCACCTCGGTACGGACCTGGGCCTGAGTCGTCACCTGCAGAGCGACCCGGCGCCACTCCGACAGCATCTCGTCATACAGCGCCGAGGGGTGTCCCGAGACCATCACCTGGCACGGCAGGCCCGTGAGCAGCTCGAGAAGGGTTGCGTGGTCGGCATCGCTATACTCGTAGCGGTACCGCCGGGCCGACCGACGGGTCGCAAGCAGATACGGCGGATCGCTGTAGACCAGTTCCGTACCCCGAAACGGGAAGCTGGCCAGGAACTCGTGGGCACAGCCATGGACCAGTTCAACCGGGTAGTCACACCGGAACCCGTCAAGCGCGCGTTGATCGCGGTCAATCCCGATGCTGCGCATCGCCGGGGCCTTGCGCCGCATCAGGGCACCGCCTCCGAGATGCGTCTCGATATACAGATCGTGGGGAGGCTGGAGCCCCAGTAGCGCCTGACAGAGCCCGGTCGTGGCCTTGGATCCGAAATACCCCATCGGTGGTCCCCGTCGACAGCGATGACCCCTCATAGTCAGATCTCGCTAGAGTGTCAACCTCCCGTCGCCATCAGCCATCCGCAACCAGACACCACCCCGCTCAATCACATCCCGGGAGGCTCGTTGACTGCTTCCTGCTTCCTGGTTCTTGAGCCTGGAAGACGCGCAATCCGGGTGCGAAGCGTAGCGAACGGGCTACAATGAGATCCGCCCGCATAGTTCGATCGGCCAGAAAGCCCCGATCGAGATGGCAAGCACATCAGGGCCGGCATGCCGGCCCTGAAGCAGATGAGCCGGGATTTTCTCGGATCCGGTGGACCAATATCGGGGGCAAGTCCCAAGACGGCACTCGACCAACATTCGACCTGGACCAGGCACCGGGGGGCGGGTCAAGGAGACATCCCATGCCTGCCATTCGCAGCCTCGTCATCGCGTTCGGCATCTTCCTGATGCTGGCGGCGACCGCCGTTCAGCCCCGGGCGGAGATCACCGATCGCGCCGTGACCCGGGCGTTTCTGACCCTGCTCGCAGGGGAGGCGAGCGACTCCGCACGCGCCGCGGAGCTGATCGAGACACAATGGGAGCCGTCATTCCTGCCAATGGCTCTCGAGGTGATCCGCCTGACCCGCAGCGCGGAGGCCTCCAGCGCCCTGGTGAGCATCATGGAACGGAAGGTTGGCGCCGGGTTTGGCTACGACCTAAACGCTTGGCAACGCGAGATGTGGAATGCGCCCGAGGCGCGGCACCCGCGATATGCCGCCTTCAAGGGCGCGCTCTACAGCCTCATCGACCCGCGATTCTCGGCGTACTTCGACACGGCCGGCGAATCGCTCATTCGGCTCGACGAGATCGTCTGGGGCGGCGTACGGCAAGATGGCATCCCGCCGCTTCGCAACCCGGCGATGCTGGCCGCGGAAGACGCCGGCTATCTCGAGGACCACCACATCGTGTTCGGCATGTCCGTCAATGGCGACGCCCGCGCCTATCCGAAGCGCATCCTCGCCTGGCACGAGATGTTCGTCGACACTGTCGGCGGCGCACCGGTCGCCGGGGTGTACTGCACCTTGTGCGGGACCGTGATCCTCTTTCACACCAAGCACGAAGACGTGCATCATCGTCTCGGCACGAGCGGCTTCCTCTACCGTTCGAACAAGCTTATGTTCGACCACGCAACCCAGTCGCTGTGGAGCACGATGGAGGGCACGCCGGTTGTCGGGCCGCTTGCCGGGAGGGGCATCGTGCTCGAGCGCGGCAGCGTGGTGACGACAACCTGGGGCGAGTGGCGGCGGCGCCACCCCGAGACCCGGGTACTCTCGCTCGATACCGGCCACCAGCGCGACTACGCCGAAGGGGCTGCCTACCGCGACTACTTCGCGACCGACGAGTTGATGTTCTCTGTCCCGGTCCTCGACACCCGGCTGAAGAACAAGGACGAAGTGTTCACGGTGCTGCTCGCCCTTCACCCCGAGGCGCCTCTCGCCATATCGGCCGAGTTCCTCGCCGAAACCCCTGTTTATCACGATGCGATCGAAGGCACGGCGCTCGTGGTGCTCACCGATCCGTCGGGCGCGAACCGCGCCTACGCGAGTGAAGACGTGACGTTCACCCGGTACGACGGCGACCGGAGCGTCGAGGACGGATCCGGCATGATCTGGACGATGGACGAGCACGCCTTGACCGCTGAAGACGGGCGTGTGCTCCGCCGTGTCCCGGCGCAGCGGGCGTTCTGGTTCGGCTGGTACGCCGCGTTCCCGACCACCCGGCTGGTGCAGTAGCGGGCCGGAGGCCGGCGGCCGCGCGACGATCCGAGCGCTTTCGCCCGGCGCTTCAGCGCGGCCTTCGTCAACGGCCTCAGCTTCGTGGCCGATATGCCGGCGATGGCACCGCGCTGCGCCACGACCTAGTCCCCTACTCGCCGGCCAGAAAACCGGCGCAGAGCAACCTTGCGCTGCCCATCGCCCCGTTACCACCGTGGCTGCCCGTACGAGTGAAACGGGCGGTGCCTCCGCACCAGGACGGCCGGTGTTGCGCCGTTGGAGTGTTCTGTTGTTTGGGTGTCGATGGTGCGCGGTCCGGCCTGCGAACGTCGGTGACCGTCGCCAAGACGATCACGTATTCACGTAGCGGTCGGCGGTTTCATATGGCGGACACAGCGGCGGGTAAACCAGGCGCTTGGTGCGACGAGCCGGGACAGGGGTGTTCGGGCCGCGTTTCGACCGCTTGGCGCCGCCCTCCGGCCTTCCCGGCGCATCCGGTGCCTATCAAGCTCACACACTTGACTCGCGGGTGATTTCGTGCGATTTATTCGGGCATGCAGATTGGCATGCGTCAGATTTCAGCGGAGACGGTAGAGTGGTTCAAGACCGCCTGCAACAGCGGTGAGCTGTCGCGGAGTGCGCTGGCCCGGGAGCTCTGTCTTCAGGAGAACTGGTTTGGCCGCGTCGGCAGGCTGTGTCTTGCGTCGGCGCGCAAGCTCTTGCCGCGCCTGGCGGAGGAGTTGGGTGTGCGCCTGCCGGAAGCGGAGGCGATGGAGTTTGATCCGCACGCCCGCCCGGCATCGGACTTCGCCGACAGTTCTGTCTCGTGTTCGCTTCGGGAACTCGGTCCGCTGTCGCTTGAGCCGGTGGCGTCACCGGAGGAGCGCCGCCGCTGGGAGGCAATGATCGAGACGCATCATCCGGAGGGATGGCGCCGGCCGCCGGGAGGGCAGGTCCGTTACCGGGTTCGTTCGGAGCGGTATGGGGTGCTGGGCGGCATTGGCTTCACAGCGGCGGGGATGCAGCTTGGGCCGCGCGACGATGTCGTCGGCTGGTCGGGCGATGCCCGCGTGGCCAACATCGGCAGGGTTGTGTGCAACCATCGCTTTCTGCTGCTTCCGGGTGTTCGGGTGAAGGGTCTTGCGTCGCGGGTTCTGCGTCTTGCGACGGGCCGGATTGCCGACGACTGGGCGGCGGCCTACGGTGAGCGGCCGGTGCTGGTGCAGAGTTTCACGGGGCCGGGGCAGTCCGGGCTGAGTTACCGGGCCGCGGGGTGGAAGTGTTGCCCGCAGCTGACTTCGGGGCGCCGTTCGGGGGTGCGCCGCGCGGTCTGGCTCCGGCCGCTCGTGGAGGGCTGGCAACAGGTTCTGTGCGGTGAGCCGGAGCGCGTTCTCGGCTGGTCCGGATCGATATATTGTGCGGGGGGATGGGCGGCACGGGAATACGGGCGGAGCACGCACCCTGACGGTCGGATCCGGCGTCGGATTTCGCAGATGGGTGCGGCCTGGGTCAATCGGCTTGGCGAACATCTGCCGTCGATCTTCCCGGGGCGGGCGGAGCAGACGGCGGCCTACCGGTTGCTGTCCAATGACGCGGTGACGATGGACCACATTCTGGATTCGCATTTCGAGCAGACGGTTGAGCGGTGCGGTGCCGAGCGGCTTGTGCTGGCTGTTCAGGACACGACGACGCTGAATTATGACGGCCTGTCAACGACGTCGGGCCTCGACGAGCTTGGCGGGGGCGGCAAGGGCAGCGCGGGCATCCTGGCCCATTTCGGCGTGGCGGTGAACGCGGTGGGCCGGCCTCTCGGGATGTATACGGTGGACACCGACTTCCGTCAGGCCGATGACAAGGACAGTGTCCGCTGGGTGGACGGCCTGGAGCGGGCGCAGGAACTCGCGCGCGCCTGCCCGGACAGCCGGGTGGTGACGGTCTGCGACCGCGAGGGCGACTTCTGGGAGCTGCTCTCGCGTGCGGAGCAGACCGGGGCGGCATTGCTGGTCCGGGCCAGCCGAGGGACGCAGCGTCGGGTGGCGCTGGCCTCGGGCGGAGACGCGGACCTGTGGGACCATGTGCTGGAGACGGACCCGGTGGGCGGGCGGAAGATCGAGGTGCCCGCCTGCGGGGGACCGAACCGTCGGCGCGGCCGCACGGCGAAGCTGACCCTGCGTTGCACGCCGGTGGACCTGCTTCCCCCGAAGGACCGGGAGAGTGAACCACCGGTCCGCATGATCGCCGTCTCGGCCCTTGAGGAGGACCCGCCCCGTCGCCCGGCGCTGCCGGCATCGAAGCAAAGGAAGCAGAAGAACAAACCGCTGCACTGGATGCTGCTGACCACCGAGGGCCAGGCCGACCTCGACACCGCCCGAACCGTGCTGCGCTGGTACGAACTGCGCTGGCGGATCGAACGGTTCTTCCATGCGCTGAAGGTCGGCACCCGCATCGAGGACCGCCGCCTCGACGAGGCCGACGACCTGCGCAAGTGTCTCGCCTTTGACGCGATCACCGCCTTCCGGGTCTGGGACCTTTCCCTCCTGGCCCGCGAGAGGCCGGACGACCCGGCCAGCCGACATGTCACCGAGGACGACATCCGGGCACTCTGTGCCCTCGCCTCCCGCTATGGCTTCAAGGTGCCCCGGGGACCGCCGGACATGACCATCGCGGGCTTCGTCGTGCTCACCGGCGGCCTGGCGGGCTTCCATCCCTCGAAGCGCCAGCCGCTACCCGGCACGCAGAAGCTCTGGGAAGGCGTGAAGTTCCTGTCTCAAGCCGTCTTCGCCATCCAGGCCATGCAGGAATGGAACAGGAAAAAAACGAAAGGAGAAGTCCCGGAGTCAAGTGTGATAGATTGATAGATCCGGTGCCAGCGCTACCAACGCGTCCGGCCTTCTCTTGATCACGCGGTGGGACGGGCACGGTTTCCCGCATCCCGCTCCGGATGGCTCACTCGATCGGTGCTGAAGCTGTCGATCTCCAGGCCGGTTCCCTGCGCTCTCGTGGGCGAGAGGCTCGACACCACGTCCATGTGCCGGGCACTTGGGCCTGCCAGGTGAATTGCGGAACCGGCGGCGGGCGCACGTCTGGCGTTGGATGAAAGCTTGCGGAGCGTTCCATGCGCGGGTTGTGGCGGGCCGCCGGCGTGATCGAGCTTGCCGACAACGAAACCCTGCGTCTGACCCTCGATCCGCAGAACGGAGCGGCGGTGCGGGCATTCGACTTCTTGAACCGCGAGGGGGTTTGGGTGCCGGTTCTGCAGCCCGCCGACGCGGGGAACCCCACGGCGGATGGTTCGGCCATGTTTCCAATGGTCCCTTTCGCAAACCGGGCCCGCGAGAACGTCCTGCGCGTCGGTACGGCCGCAATTTCGCTATCGCCCAATACCCCGGATCCGCTTGCGATCCATGGCTTTGGCTGGCAGCGCGTTTGGCGTGTCGCGAAGGAAGACACCAGGAGCTGCGCTCTGGTCCTTGATGTCGATCTGGACCTGCCGCTCCTCTTCGAGGCGCGCATCGAGGTGCTCCTCGGCCGGGACGGAACGGAATTCGCGCTCGAAACGACCAATCTCGCAGCTGAACCAATCCCGGCCGGCCTCGGTTGGCATCCCTTTTTTCCGCATCGGAACCGGACGACGCTACAATTCGACAGCGACAGGTTCTGGCTCGAAGGACCGGATCATCTGCCGACCGATCCGCTCAGCGTGCCACCAGAGCTCGACTTTTCTGTCTCCCGTGCCATACCCGCAAGCTGGCGCAACAACTGCTATGAAGCGTGGTCCGGGCGCGCCGAGATCGTGCAGCCAGATCTAGGCTATCGCCTTGAGATGTCTGCCGATGCTCCCCTGGACCATCTGATGCTCTATGCGCCGCAGTCCGGCGTCTTCGCACTGGAACCGCAGAGCCACGTTTCGGGCCGGACGTGTGTAACCGAGGGCGGCTTGATGGCGCTTCCACCAGGCGGGACGCTCGCCTCACGGCTGCGGCTCAGCGTCTCGCCAATTTTCGGCGACCCGACCCGCCATTCCGGATGGGCGCCATCCCATTGAACCTGCCGCCTAGGACAAGCTGCCCGCCGATCTTCGAATTCGTTTGTCGTGTTCACGGAAGACGGAGAACCATCGGCTCTGCTCATGGAGATCCACCGCAAAAGTTGCCGTGAGAGTGGTGGCCGGCCGGGGCGCCCCACTGTGAGAACTGCGCGACCTCACGCTACACGAAGACCATGCCGCAGGAGCATCTTGCCGCCCTCGGCGCGCAGCAGGATCGGATCAGCACGCGCTTCATCCCGACTTCGCGAGCCACGATCCACCGGGTGATGGTGCAGGCGGGCAGCGACGAAGTACAGGCCGCGGCCAACCGCTGGGCGCAGGCCCATCCCGTCCCGGACCGCTCGGCGCTGGCGGCCGACGGCAAGCGGATCAACGGCGTGAACCGCAGCGGCACGGTGCACCATGAGACCGCGACACTGGTAGTCCACGCAGAGGGCGTTCCGATCGCCTGCCGGGTGTGCCATGAAGAAGGCGGGGAGAAGGCTGCGGCGCTGTCATCACCGTGGACGCGCTGCACACATCCCGCAACACCGCGGATGCGATCGTGCGCACGCACGGCGCCCACTATCTGTTCACCGCGAAGGGCAATGCTCGCGAAACCTTCGAGACACTGAAGGCGACGAACTGGGAACGGGATACGCAGCGGCGTTTCACCGATGTGCAGGAGAAGCCGCTTCACAGTCGCCGGGACACCCACTCCATCGAATGCGTCTCCCCGCTCGACATCCTGTTCACGATCCCGCACGTGAAGCAGATGTTCCGCGTCACCCGCGAGCGAAAGCACGTCAGATCAGGCAAGACCGCCATCGAACATGCCAACGGGATCACATCGCTCTTCCATGCAGAGGCATCGCCAGATCATCTTCTCTCCCTCAACCGCGGACATTGGGCCATCGAGAACCGGAACCACCGCCGGCGCGACACCACCTTCCGGAAGGACGCCTGCCTGATGCACACCGGCCACGGCCCGGCAAACAACACCGCCTTCAGCAACCTCGCCCTCGCAATCATCCTCACCGCCGGCTTCGACTGCGTCCCTGCGTAACTGGCCACTTCGAGTGGAACCGCGACGATGCCCTGAAACACGTCCCCGTCAGACGTCCACGAATGGCTCGACCCCATCCCGGAAAGCCGCTACCCGGCACAGCCCTCCGTCGAGAGCCACCCACCGTCAGCCATTTCCTTCCCAACCCGCGGCGCTGCGCCAGCAACCCCGCTCAACGCCCACTCCGATCAACTCGCGATAGGCGACAAACCGGAAAGGCTCCACTCAACGCCTTTCAGGGCGCGCACAGAGCCGACGACGAGAGAATGAAATTGTCCTGGGATGTGTGGTCCGACGGACGTTGCACTACGGCAGTCGTTATACTTATATATAACAATGGAGGTGTCCATGCATACTACGACCCTGCGCAAGGTCGGCGGTTCCGTCATGCTGGCCGTGCCCCCGGCCCTTCTCGACCTCCTGAAACTCGGCGTCGGGGCCAAAGTCGATATCGGCGTGGAGAACGGTCGCCTGATCGTTGAGCAGAAGGTGCGTCCCACCTACACACTCGAGGAGCTTCTGGCGCAGTGCGACGAGAACGATACGCCTTCCGATGAGGATCGTGCCTGGGCTGATGCCAACCCGGTCGGCAAAGAGCTGTTGTAGTGAAGCGCGGCGACATCTGGCTCGTCACCCTCGTTCCTACGGCCGGCCATGAACAGCAGGGCACGCGGCCGGTACTGATCGTTTCCCCTGCCGCTTTCAACAAGGTGACCGGGACGCCCGTCGTCCTGCCCATCACCACGGGTGGGAGTTTCGCACGCAGGCGCGGCTTCGCCGTTTCTCTCGAGGACGCAGGCACACGAACGACCGGCGAAATCCGTTGCGACCAGCCCCGCGCCCTCGATTTCGAAGCCCGCAAGGGCAAGCGCCTCGAATCCGTCCCCGAATCCACCATGGACGACGTGCTCGCCCGCCTCGTCGCTATCCTCGGATAGACAGCGTGGTCCGTTCCAGCACGCTTCCCGCCCCGAAACCGGGTGCCGAACGCCGACGCGTACCGACGGCCTGCCTCGACGCCTGCACCCCTGCCAACCGACCCCGAAGCTGCCGGAATTGACCGAAGGGTCTGCGAAAGCCCGCTGGCATCAACCCCCAAACCGCAGGCAAATGCGAAGATTCGCATGCCCAGAGGGAATTGCCGGCGATCTCCTGGAAATCCTCTCCGACCGAATTCGCACTGTTTGGCAACCGCTCGACCCCGGCGGCGTCATCCCCCTGGCGAGCCAGCCCACCGATGCCCTGCGCGAGATCGTGGCTGCCCATGCCCGCAGGGGCGGGAGCGGCAAGCTCATCCATCCGCAGGGCCAAGTGCTCTGGGACGACGAAACGAAACCGATCTCCGGTTCGTCCGGCTGCGAACGTCGGACTCGGACTAGTGCGTCAACGTATTTGAATTGATGGATATGTCCAGTTCTGCTTGATGCGCTTGCCGGCTGCCTTGAACCTCCGGTCGGCAGATTCGTTGTGAGAATTGCGCCCCTCTTGTGGCGCTGTGGTCTCGCGGCAGACGCTGCCGCGATAGTCCTGCGGCCCCGACCACTGCGAGATCCGGGAAGCGTTAGTGTTTCGGAGCGTAGTGGAATTCCAGGTGCTGCCCGATGCGCCGCGCGTGCCGCAGCTTCCGACCGCGCCAACCCGGCGCAGCTCGCCTCCCGCGCGCCTGTCCGCCTTTCAGCGGGCGCCTCCGTTCTGGAAGACATCATCAAGCTTCCGCGCATCAAACAGGGCATCCGCCCATGCCTCCAGATCCGACGGCTGCGCCGCCCTGACCTTCACCTCCACGCCCTCGGGAATGGAACCGAAGCGCTGTCGAAACAGATGAAGCAGCAAATCCGCTCTTCCCTCGGCCTTCCCCTCGGCCTTCCCCTCGGCCTCGCCTCTGGCTTCGCCTTCGGCCAAGGCATCCAGAATCAGCGGTTGTGTAATCAGGTCCATGTCGATCTCCCTCGCTTCAAGGCTCGCATCGAGCGCCAGGTCGCGCAGCGTCTCCTTCATTGTATCGGATGTCGCCAACGCGTAGGAGAGCACGTACGCAAGCGTCTCCAGGCCGGTCCGGCCGCGCGCCAGATCCGTGCTCCAGATGCGCCGCAACTCATCCACCGGGTACGGTGTACGGCAGGCGATGTTCATCATGCCGACCATGGCGCGGGATACAGGTTCCGGCGAGAGTGCCTCGTAGGGGATCTTCCGGGGGACCCGCGCAACATACATCCCCGCCCAGGTCAACTGCCGCAGGATATCGGTCGCACTGCCGGTTTCGTCGATGGCCCCGGGCACGTTCCATGAGAGCCCCCTTGTGCTGAGGACCAACGGAACGGCCCAAGGCTTTGCCCTCCCTTTGTATAGCCCGTGCAGCCCGCGCAGGCCGGCAATCACCTGTCCCGGTACGTCGGGGCCTGGACTCGATATGTGCTCGATCGGGGCCACGGCAATCGGCTGGTCCGGCGTGCCGCCAACCAGGTACACCTTGTCCGCGCGGGTCTGCCTGAGGTCGACGTGCACCAGCGACGGGTCGATGGGGCGCGCGGGCTCGCCCTCCAGCATCCAGCGCAGCGTCCTTGGCCAATGGGCGTGGATCAGCGCGTTGGCGCGCTCGCTGTCGCTGAGGATCGCACGGAAGAACGCGTCATGGCAGTGGCGCGTGAAAGCGCGGAGAGCGCTTGCATCGGGCTGGGGCATCGCCGGCATGTCGTCGAGCCATCAATACAACGAAGTCGAAGCACTAGTAGCCCACGACGCGCTGTACCGACTACCGGGTCTCGCCAAGCCGGTTCCACTGGAAGTCGCAAAACAGCGCATCCTCCGACACGCGTACCGGGCGGCGCTATGTCGAACAACAGGATCGGGACACGAACGTCATCCTGTCCGTGCGAGAGCACAAGAAGGATTGTCGGGGCGGGACCCTTCCAAACCACTGCCTCGGCCGTGCCCGCTACTGCAGCCATGAGTCGGAACGCCCGACGGGAATCCTGTGGGAGCTTGAGCGCCTGGTGCCGGGGTGGCTGTATCAGGCCGGAAGGGCTGTGGCAGGTTGAACACTTGCCGATACCTCTGATTGCATCCAGCGAACTGGTGCTACGGGGCAGCTGTCTGGACATCCACGACTTGGTCCGTGAGTCCGGGCCTGCCCAACTTCGAGCCGTGTCTGGCGGGGCTCGGCACTCTGCCCGCCGGCGGATCCGCCCTTTCGTGGTTTGCGTTCTCCGTCACCGCCCGATGGCTGTGGCATGAGGGATTGGACCCGGGCTTCCGCAAGTCCCGAGAATCCGTAAGATCGCGCAAACCCACTGGTACGGACACGCGAGATCAGACATGGTTCGGGGCCGATGAGTCGCCTGAAAGACCGGCGGCGGTTTTACGCACTCATGGATGCCCTCTGCCGTCGCTGCGGCGGCATGCAGTTCCGGCGGAATGCCCGCGACCGGATGTCCCGGTTCGAGCGCGGCGTCTGTTTCTTCTTCGACCCCAGCGAACGGCGAACCGACTCTGGCAACGGGCCACGAGTGGTGCATATCGGCACCCAAGCGCCAACGGATCCCTCCGGCTCGGCCCTCGGGACCGGTTTCCGCCAGCACCGGGGAACCTTTGAAAGCTCGCAGCCGGACGCTGGCAACGGTCCCCACTTTGCCTTCGGGCAGCATGTCGGTGCCGCGATGGTTGCCCGCAAGACGGAAGTGCCAGGAGCCATCGCTTCATGGGGACAGGAGAGTCGAGGTCTCGAAAGGCGAGAACATCTGCTGGAGCCCGGTGCCGGCATGTATATCGGAGAGCTGCCGTATCTCTGGCTGCGTGTCCCGGACCAACCCGGTGGACCCGATCTTCAAGGCATCATCCAGCGAAACGCCATTGCCCTCCTCAGCAATTCGGGAAAGCGCCCGCTCGATCCTGCGTCGGAGGCGTGGCTGGGCAGCTACTCCGATCAGCCAGCCATACGTGACTCGCATCTGTGGAATGTCGACCACGTCGACGAGATTCATGATCCAGCTTTTCTCGAACTCGTCGCCGATCTTGTCGGTGTCGGGAAACCCGGCGCCGGGTCCTCCGCGTTCCCGCTGCAAGACCACTCGAAACGCGATGGTCCCGGGTTCGGAGTTCGCGATGTCGTGACCGGCTATGACGCATCCGCTCATTCCCTGGTACCGCGGTACGAACACCACTCCTTTGAAGCCATACACGCGCCCGTGCTCGACCTGCTGCCAGGAACCGCTGGCAGCGTTCTTGACGTCGGCGCCGGCAGCGGGCGGGATGTGGCGTGGTTCGCCGCAAGAGGACATCAGGTTCTCGCGGTAGAGCCCTCAGCTGTGATGCGGGCTGCCGGCAAGGCGTGCCATGGGTCTGCCCGGATCCGGTGGATCGACGACTCGCTGCCCGCGCTGGACAAGGTACTGCGCTCCAAACTCAGCTTCGACCTGGTCTGGCTGAGCGCGGTGTGGATGCATGTGCCGCCGGGCGTCCGCACCCGCGCCTTCCGCAAGCTCGTTTCCGCCATGCGTTCCGGCGGCAGCATGATGCTGAGCCTGCGCCAAGGACCGCCTCCGCCAGGGCGGCCGATGGCAACCGCAACCGCCTCCGAAGTCGAGGCGCTGGCGCGGCAGCACGGACTGCAGACAATTCGCACCGAACGGCGCCAGGACGCGGGCGGAAGGGCCGATATCTGGTGGGAAGTCATCTGGCTCCGACTCCCGGACGACGGCACGGGCGCGCTTCCGCTGCTGCGGCACGTGGTGTTCAACGATCGGAAGTCGTCCACCTACAAGCTCGCCCTGTTGCGGGCGCTGATCCGAATTGCGGACGGCGCCGGCGGCTTTGCGCGCCCCGGGCAGGACGACCGCCACATGGACCTGCCGCTCGGACTCGTTGCGCTCTATTGGGTTCGGGCTTTCCGGCGACTCCTTGACGAGGGCCTCCCGCAGCACCCCAAGGGCAATGAACGGCTGGGCTTCGTCAAGGCGGGCTTTCGCGGCCTCCAGGATCGCTCGCCTCATGACCTCCGCGTCGGCCAGCGATTCACCGGCAGGGATGCCGAGAATCTGATCCTCGCAATTCGCGAGGCAGCGAACTGCATTCGGAGAATGCCCGCCACCTTTATCAAGTACCCAGGCAGTTCCGAGCCCATTTTTCCGTGCAAACGACACGGACCGGTTCAGACCTGCAGCAGCGTTCGCCTTGATGAAGCGTTCTTGTGGTCGCTCGGCACCCTCTCCGTCCCCTTGAACCTGTGGCGCGCAATGGGACGCTATGCCGCGTGGATCGAGCCCGCTGTGCTCGGCGAGTGGTCCGAGATCATGCGTGGCTACAAGTCGCCTGCATCCCTGGAGACACATATGTCAGCGCTGCGCTGGCTTGAGCACAAGCACGACACGGAAGTTGTCCGCGAATTGGGCAAACGGCTCCAGCAGCATGGATCCCCGCTCTTCTGCGTGTGGACGGGGAGCCGACTGACACAGGCATTCGACGTCGACCATTGCTTTCCATTCGCGGCATGGCCGTGCAACGACCTATGGAACCTCTTGCCAAGTTCGCCGACCGCAAACCGGAAAAAGAGCGACTTGCTGCCGTCTCCTGCGGCTCTCGAACAGGCACGGCCGCGCATGCTCGAGTGGTGGGATCGGGCTTACATCCGGAATTCCGAGTATGCCGGGAGATTCGAGGACGAGAGCCGGAGCGCGCTACCCCTGGCTGTAGCCGACGATGGCGCGCTCTCGCTCGAGTCGCTCTTCGAAGGAGTGATGATTCAGCAGATGGTCTTGAAGCGGGACCAGCAGATCGCGGAGTGGCCGCCTTGAGTATTTCGGGACGGCATCAGTCCGGGTGATGACCATGTCCGATCGGTCGCGACCCGCCCGAACCGGACCCAAGGAGGTCTGATCGGAAGAGAAACCGAGAGCAAGGGTCCAGCGCATCCGGTTCACCGATGGGCGGTCTCCGTGGCACCGTCTGGGTCTGCGGTCGACGAAAGCGGCCTGTTTCCGGCGTGGGACCGCCGTCTCTCCGGCGACAGGGCCAACACCGCTACGCGCCGCTTCTTACTGGAGCGCGACCGGATTGACGGTGCGAACCGCCGATCTGAAGCGTGTCCGTGAATATCCGGAGTGTCCGGGACGGACAATCCGTGTTCCCACGAATTCCGGGCGAAGTCGCGAACCGTGGGATGGTTCAACGGACGGCCCGCAGACTATTTCAGCGTTGCCGCGTCCTCGAGTGCCTGCAGAATGGAACCATCGACGTGAATCTCGTGGCCGGATGCGGGATAACCGCCCGAAGCCACGTCTTCGGCAAATGCCCGAAATGCCGCAACCCGCATCGCCTGGAGACGTGCTTCCTCGGCCGCCAGGTCCGCGTACTTCCTGGAGTGCCGCGGATAGTGCCCGGTGTTGGTGCCCAGCACGTCGCAACTGACGAGATACTGCGTGTCACAGACGGCACCGCAGCCCATGCCCTCGGTGATGAGGGTCGTGTTGCGGGTCACGAAGTCCGCGATCTCGACGGGAACGAGTTCCATCTCGACGAGGCAGGCGCCGACGTTCTCGAGATCCTTGACCTTCCGGAAGATCGCAATCGCTTCTTCCGGGGTCTTGCCGACCGACCGGACCCCCGTCCATGTGTTCCAGCGCGGGACGTAGCCGACATGCCCGGAGACCGGTATGCCTTCGCGGGCCATGGTCTCGACGAGTCTCAGCGAGCCCGCGAAATAGATCGCATCCGCGCCCGCCTCGATGGCGGCGAAGCCCTCGCGAACGGCGCTCGATTCGTCGTGGATCGTGCCCTGCGGGTGCGCGGCCTGAAGGAAGACACCGGGAGCAGCGGCACGGATGCCTGGCAGCGTTTCGTCCACTTCGCAGGTGAACATCTCGATTCCGGCCTCGAGCGCCGCGGCGGCCTCGGCGGCGCTGTCCACATGCATCGTAATGATCTGGCGCGTTCCCTTGTTCTTGCGCAGGCCGGCAATGGTCGGCCGGTCAAACATCAGGCAGCCTCCTTCTTCCCGGCGCGCCTGTCGCGGCGTTTCTTCATTCGCTCGTTCATCAGCGCTTCGCCGTGTTCCGTGCCGTCGTGCCAGGTGCCGAACAACTTGTCCAACGGGATCAGACCATCGGAATAGTTCACCTCGAAATACTTGTGGTGCAGGTAATGGGCGAAGGCGTGCGTATCCATGCCCTTCTCGTCGCCGGCAACGATCTTGTCGAAGCCGATATGGCCAATGACAGAGCCGAACCCGGCCAGGTGCAGGTGGAAGATCGCCAGAATCGGATGCGAGGGAATCACGAAGTGGATGAGCACGCCCGAGAAATAGATGAGGTGCTCCACCGGATGCATCGACAATGACGACCATGGGCTCGGGTTGACGGAATTGTGGTGCACCGAATGGACATGCTTGTAGAGAAAGGGAATGTGGATCAACCGGTGTGTGACAAAGAAGTGAAGCTCATGGAAGATAAGCATGCAGGCGCCGAGGATCGCGAGGATCCACGGGTTCTCGGCAAATGTCGTCCAGGGTCCGAAGCCGTTCGACCACGCCCAGAGCACCAGAACCTCGTAGGCTGTCCAGATCGGCACGCCGGTCCCGAAGCAGCGGATCATGCTGTCGACAGCCTGGCTTCGGAACATGAAGGTCTTGGAGGCCTTCTCGCCCGGCCACTGGGGATTGTACTTGAACTGCGTACCTTGCGAGCGCCGGATGTAAAGGCGAAGCTCGAACGCGCCAAAGAACAGAAAGACAGCCACCGAATTGCGGACGAGAAGATATGCGACCCATCCCCAGGCGAGCGTTCTTGTCGTTTCCGCGGGTGGCGTGAGCCAGAACCAGAAGGCCAAAGCGCCAAGGAAAAAGATCGCGTTCCATGGCAAGAAGTAGTGCGGCAGCCATCGCAGGATTTTCAGAACCTTCCAGGGTTCGACAAAGAGCGGCGCCGGTTCGATCGGATCCTTTGGCCGCCAGTTGCCGCGCTTGTCTCGGACTCCATATGCAAGGTCGTCCATTGGTCCCTCCGTGCACTGAGACAGGCGGGCCGGGCGGCAAACGTGAAGCCGCCCGACCCTGGAACCTGGATCAGCTCAAGCCGACTTCAAACAGACGGTATTTGGTCTTCTCCAGATTGCTGATATCGATGATGGCCGGGCCGGTCAGAATGTCGGCGTCGGGAATCATACCAAAGTCAAGGTAGTTGCGCGCGATGACCGCCGGCAGATAGCCCTGCGCCAATGTGCGGCGCTCGGCTGGCGCGCCCGTGGTGGCCACCAATCAGGCTCCCCTCACGACAACCGAGATGCGGTTCGCAGGTCGGTCGTCGTATTCTTCCAAGAGCTCACATTGCGGAGGGATGCGACAAGAGGGCAACCGCGCTTGAGGCCCAAGGCTTTTGGGTGAGAATAGCACGAAAGAGGATCAGAACGAGCAACAGGATGCAGTCCTTGATGGACTCCTCCTGCTGAAGGCGAGTCCAGGGCGTTGCGACGCAAAGAAAACGGGAGAGAGACGGATCACCAGGTCCGCAGGAGGCCTCCTGGACCTGAGCGAGCGCCGGAAGGTCGAACGCCAGGGAGCGACCCGTCCCGTCCGCTGGCGAGACGCATCGACATGGGGCCCGGCGCCCGCGCGGGCGCCGGGCCCGAACCGCATCTGGCGCCTGCAGGACAGCGTCTCCTGCCAGAGAGCAGATTCAGTAACGCGATCTTCGGCGAGGAGATGCGCGAGCGGGTCGGCCAAATCGGGGCGGACCCTGCTTGAAATGCACCGGCACCGAACAGAATGCACATGGCCCGATATTGACGCGCCGCGCACCGGACGTGTTGCTCTGCCTGGTTTGGGTGAACGCCCGCTCATCGCTCGTGTCCCGCAGCTCGACCCGACGGCAGCACAATGCCGAGACAACTCTGACGCCAAAGGAGGCTTTGCCGCGCGCAACGTGTTGGTGGTGCTCGCTATCGCCAGACCCCGGCGAGACGCCCCGAATTGGGCGCACGCAGACTTGCACGTGCGCCTGTAAATCGTTGAGGTTCAAATGTTCGGGAGAGTGGCGGTGGCCTGCCGGTGAGCGCCGCCGGTCTGCCTCCTCCGAATCCGGTCGAAGTTCCTCACCAGCAGATCGGCATCCCTCGCGGCTTCCAGCCCATTCGCCACGCACGGGGTCAAGACCCCTGCAATGCCGCGCCTTGGCGAACGGCCCGCTTGGTGGAATTCGATGATCCAGAGCTTGCAGGTCCGCTATCGAGTCGAGCCTGTCGTTGTCGGCAAGGCGCCAATTGCGCAGATTTCATCCTGTTGTGAATCGGGACCGGAAAATGCTTCTTGAACTTCCGCAGGGTCGCATGTAACAGTGAGTCGAACACCCAATCATAGAGATCTGGCCAGTCATGAAACCACACTCCCCGATCGCCTGCATTGCCTCTGCGACAATTCTTCTGTCCGCCATGTACGTCGAGCAAGCCATCTCCCAACTCCCCGACGACAGCCGCCTGCGCCAGATCGCCGGGCAGGCACCGAGCTACGCGGACGAGGTGCGGGGACTCCTGGCCAGCGGCGCGGACCCAAATGTTCCGGATTCCGCTGGCCGGACAGCGGTTCACGCAGCTGCCAGGATCGGTGCGACCGAGACGCTGGAAGCACTGCTCAAAGCGGGCGGGAATCCCGATGCCCGGGACGAGGATGGCAACACCCCGTTGCATTTCGCATCCTATGCCCCGTCGGCGGAACTGACGGTACTGGATTCCATTTCCGCGATCGTCCTGCTGCTGAAGGATGGTGCCGAAGCTGGCAGCATCAACGCGGAGGGACGGACACCGCTTCACGTGGCCGCCGGCAGCCACGACCAGCCCGGTGGCGTGGCGGCGCTGCTGCGGGCAGGCGCCAACCCCAACCGAAAGGACGGAAACGAGAGTACGCCCCTTCACGCCGCCGTCGGACCCAACCTGGGCTGGCCCGGCGTCGTCGAAACGTTGCTGGACGGCGGCGCGGATCCGGAAATGGTGAATCGCGCTGGCTTGACGGCGCTGCAATTGTTCGTGCGGGCAGCTCCAGATCAGGGCGACACGGCCGTGGCGCTGCTGGATGCCGGCGCCGGTCCCGACCGGACTTACCCCAATGGGGACGCGCCGCTGCACGCTGCCATCCGGTCCGGCGGCAGCCGGGGCAAGGTTGCCGTGGCCGAAGCACTGCTCGCGGGTGGCGCCAACCCGTGCGTACGGGACACCGAGCAAACCATTCCCTACCAGATCGCCCCCGAAGAAGGCGCAATTCGGCGCGCTCTGGACCGCGCTGGCGGACATGAACTTGCCTGCGACCGCCAGGACGCACAAGTCGGCCCTGCGGTCGTGGCCGCGGGCCGAGTCATGCAGGTGCGGACGCGGTCGAACCTGAGGAGCGGCCCCGGAACCAAGTATGACAAGGTCGGCTTGCTGGAACCCGGCGATGCGGTACGAGTGACCGGGGAAGCTGGCGAATGGCTCAGGATCGAAGGGCCGCAAGGCGGTGAGGCGTTTATCTATGCGTCGCTGCTGACAGAAATCGAACGGGCAGGTGCTCCGGAGCCAGCTTGCGCGGGCCAGGACGAAGGCGCGTCCTGCTGGAAGAAAATAGTTGACAGACTCGGCTGCCACGTCTGGGTTCGCCATTTCAGCCCTGCAAGCACGGTGTCGTGGTCCGGACGTTGCGTCGACGGAATTGCCCATGGAGAGGGAACGCTGGCATGGACAAGAGACGGAAGGACGGCCTTCGAGCAGACGGGAGGGCTCAATCGCGGAAAGCACCACGGCGGCTGGACCCAGCGCAGCACCGACGGCACCGTGATTGAGGCGCACCTTGTCGACGGTGTGCCAAGCGGAACCTTTGCAATCCGTCATCGGGGCGGGATCGATAGCGCCGCCTGCGAGGCTGACGACCTGGAGCGTGGCTACTGCAGGGTGCAGCGCATCATCGAGCATGGTGCCATGTCCGACGGTGCAAGGAACGGGTACTGGACCGAGCGGATTTGCTGGGTCTGCCAACAAGATGATGGGCCCTCCCTCGCGGTCTACGACACCGAAGGGCCCTATGTGAACGGGGAAAAGACGGGGCATTGGGTTGAGAAAGCCATGACCGGGCCGCTGGCAGGAGATGTTGACGAGGGATCCTACGTTGACGGAAAGAAGCATGGGAACTGGATAGAGCAGTTTCAGATGAGCCGATGGAACACGGACGGGTACGCCGCCATCTGGGAGGGACCGTATGTGGACGATGAGCGGAACGGGCGCTGGACTGTGCGCGTTAACGATGGTCTGGTTGAGGAGGGTCCCCTCGTAGACGGTGAAAAGCACGGACAGTGGATCGAACGGGAGCCTGACGGGAGATGCCGCAAGATCGAGTACACCCGTGGAGAGCATGGTCAAACGACAGAGTGCTAGGATACTGGCGAACTGAAACCTGAATGCAGATCGCGGGGTTGTTCTGCGCGGAGAAATCATGCAAAACGAGCAGGCAACTGAATGGACCGGCCCTTGCGAACCCCCAGGGCGCAACACTTCATGAGCCCGTTTCTGCCAATTCCCGTGGAAGCGGTTCTGTCTGCAAATGTGCATCCTCGCAGTTGCGACGCCATTCACCGAACCGCCGGCGCCAACTGCGCCTGATCCAGCGGGCACCGGAGCCTTCAGGCAACAAGCCGAATGCCGAAATCCAAGTCGTCTCCCCGCCGACCCGCCGGCCTTGGTCGACCCGGAGTGTCCGCGACGCAGCGCCGAATCGCGTCGGGAGCGCTTTCCGCGCGACAGGCGCTGGAAGATTGCCTCGAGGCCATCGACGCCCTGAATCCGGAGTTCAATGCGGTCGTTTCGATGAACGCACAGAGCGCACGAATGCAGGCCGATGCGCTGGACCGGGAGCACGCCAAGGGCGGAACGCTCCGCTGCCTCCATGGCGTGCCGATGACGCTGAAGGAGACATTCGATATTGCGGGCATGCCGACGACCTGGGGTGATCCGGCGCGTGCCGGCGAAATTGCATCCGGCCACTCCACGGTGGCCGCCCGGCTCCTATCCCACGGCGCGGTGATTTTGGGGAAAACGAACGTCCCGGAGCGGCTGGCGGACTGGGAGACCCAAAACCGGCTTTTCGGCGCGACTCGAAACCCCTGGGATCCGCACCGCAGTGCCGGAGGATCCTCCGGGGGCAGCGCCGCTGCGGTGGCCAGCGGAATGGCTTGCGCCGATGTCGGCACCGACCAGGGTGGTTCTATTCGAATTCCTGCACATTATTGCGGCGTGTACGGGTTGAAACCCACGTGGAACACGATTCCCCTTGCAGGAAATGCCCTGCGGACCGGCTCCCGAAACCAGGACATCAACGTCGCGGGACCGATCACCCGCCGACCCGAGGACCTGGCCCTCCTGCTGCAGGCTCTTGCGGGCCCCGGTGCGCGCGAAGCCGATGCGTGGGCTCTCGCGCTACCCGTTCCGGAGAAGCGCCCTCTGTCCGCATGCCGGTTCGCCTGCCTTCTTGATCATCCGGATTGCCCCATTGACCGACCCTACCTTGAGCGGATGCAGGCATTCGTGGAGACCCTCCGAGCCCGGGGAGCCAGAGTGGACGCGGGAAGGCTCCCCGACTTCAGCTTCTCCCGCGCCGCGGAACTGATGAACCTCCTGGTCCGGAGCGAGACATCGACGAGATTGACCGACGCTCAATTCGAAGAAGCCCGGGCGCTGGCGGACGATGACCGGGTCGCTCCCGACTCCCACCGCCGCCGGAATGCGCTCGGAACGGTGATACCGCACCGCGACTGGCTGCAACTGCATGAGGAACGCCTGGAGATCTGCGAATCCTGGTCCCGGTTCTTCGGAGACTACGACGCGTTCCTCTGCCCCGTGGCTGCCAGCACGGCTCCGCCGCTCGCAATCCACGGCAATGCGGTCGACCGGACGGTCGAGGTGAACGGCGTTCGAATTCCCATGCTCGACCAGCACTTCTGGGCCGCTGTAGCAAGCCTGCCCTACTTGCCGGCCGTCGCCATGCCGATCGGCCGGACCGGCGACGGGCTGCCAGCCGGCATCCAGGTCGTCGGCCCCGCCTATCGTGATCTCCAGATCATCGACATCTGCGCCCGGATCGGAACGCGATGCGACGTGGAATGAGGCTTCAATCGGGTTGAAGAGTCGCCGCTGATCGGAGCACTGCCACGAGGGCGCGGCGGATCGGCACCAGCCCCCTGTTGCTGCGGTGGCGAGCGCATCGCCAAAGAACGCCCATAAGAACCCGCGGCCCGAGCCGGCCTCGCCTTCGCCGGCAACGGATCCGGCGCGACGCCACCAGTCGGGTCCAAGTCCTGGCCGGCCAGCCCCCTGTAACACCGGTGTCAAGACAGGTTATTCTTTTCGCCTACCCAACCCATAAATCTCGTGGAAGCACTCGGAGCGGACAGCGTCGTTCACGGACGACTGGCTGGGGCGACCCACGGGACAGCGATGACAGTCCGGGCCGACGGGGCGAGGCGGATTGCCGCTGGAAAGACACTTTGCCTTGCTGTGCCCCGGGGCATGTCCACAGCTTTGACTTCGAGAGCGGGCACCGTCTCGACTGAGCGCCTGATCCGGTCGGCTACCGCAGATACCGTGGCGCTTCCGGCACAGCCTTCTGCAGGTGCAGGTCGGTCTGGGGTTATCGGAACGCCGGATAACCCGTTTGGCCGATCCGGCGTTCGCGCGTTTCAAGCATTTCGCACCCAGCCCGCACAGGATGTCTTCCTCCGACGAGGCCAGCGAGATTCGCACATAGTCCCTGGACCCGGGACCGAATGTCCGGCCCGGGGCAACGCCAATGCGCCTGGATTCAAGAATCTCGATCGCAAAGGCTTCGCCATCAAGCCCGGATGCGGAGATGTCGACCATAAGGTAGAACGCGCCCCTTGGAATATACGAACAGGCATTTCTCGCCTTCAGGAATTCGACAGCCAGATCCCGTCTCTTCCGATAGACATCCCGCATCTGGAAGACGCAGTCCTGCCGTCCCGCGATCGCGGCGATTGCGCCATACTGGCTGATGGCCGTTCCGCAGGAAACGATCGGTTCCTGCAGTTTCGCGGCGATCGCGCTGATCGTCAGGCCCTGTCGTCTCATGTCGTGAATCACAACAAGCATCCTCAACCGAACCACCCGGTACTCCTCCTTCAGACGGGGTCCAGATGGTCATCTTCGCCGATGCCAGTCCCGGCGGGGCATGCCCCGCCGGGACCGGCGCCTCAGACCGAAGACTGGGGACTTTCATTTCGGCACTTTCGGGGAGTATTCATCCGGTCGTGACACTTGTTGTTTGTATGCGCAGACATACTATATCTGGTCAACAATGCAAACCTCAACCACAGGAAACGAAGGCAAGAAAACCTGCCAAATCAACAGCGACGCGACACTGGTGGGTGTATGCGCCAAGCGGATAGGCACGGTTGGAACAACTGCGCGGGTATCCGGCCCGTAGGACTCTCGATCAAGGATGAAGTCCCTAGGTGTACAGGACGGGTCGGAACCATGGCCCGGTCAATGGATACGCGCCGCGACGACGACGCAGGATGGAATTTCCCGTCCGGAACCGTTCGCTCGCGGATCAGGGGGCATGGCCAGCACGTTGACAGAATAGACCCACCATGTATACGATCGAAGTGCTTTGAGATACCGAATTCGGGGGCGGAGGTTCAGGTGGTATCGCGCGTTTGCTTCTCGCGATTGCTTTGAGCCGAGTAACCGTGAATGGATATGCCCCCGCTGTCGGTTCCCTTTGGCTACACGCCGAACTGGGCCGGCGAGGACAAGTACCAAGTCAAGGTGTTACCCCACAAGGGCAAAAAGCCGCTACGCCTTGCCCTGATCGGGATCGGCGGCGTAGCCCTTGGCAAGCACTTGCCTGCCATTTGTCGCCTTCGCGAGACCGGTGAGGCTATCGAGATTGTCGCCGGCGCGGAAATCGATGCCATGCTTCGATCGAAGGTGGAGCGTCTGCACGGCTTTCCGTGCTATTCGGACTTCCGCGCCATGTTGGACGCCCACGCCATCGACGCGGTCGAAATTCTGACCGACCCAGGTGAGAGCCGTTTTCAGGCGTTGCAAGAGGCGGTGAACCGCGGCCTGCACATTTTCGTCGAGAAACCATTCCTCTTCGAGGGGGTAGATCGTCTGGGCGATAGCATCGCCAAGGCACGAGAAATCCTGGCTCGTGCGAAGGCTGAACGTCTTGTCGTCATGACCGGATTTGCCAAACGCTTTTCCCCCCCTTACCAGGTCGCCAAGAACCTGATCGACCAAGGGGCCATCGGCCCTATCTCCTTGATCGCTATGAAGATGTGCCAGGGATGGTCACGCCATATCTTGCTCGAAGGCCAAGCCTGCCACATTCTTGACTTGGCGCTTTGGATCGGGGGGCCGATCAAGGGGCTCTACGCATTTGGCGTTAACCGGTTCGGCGAAGCGAACTACTCCTACGACAACATCGTGGCGAATGTCGAGTTTGAATCAGGAGCGATCGGGGCTTCCTATTTCAATTCTTCGGCCCCGTCTCTGAAACCTTGGGAGCGAATCGAGGTTTTCGGAGAGCGCAAATGGCTGGCGGTCGAGGACGGGGTGAGCGTTCAACTCCACGATAGCGATACGGGCCCGTCCAAGGTCTGGGCCCCGGTCATGCCGCATACCCTCTTCTTCGATGAAGAGTTCGGTGGATATGTGGGTGAGTTGCGTGCCTTTGCCGACGCTGTCCGCGGCGGTCACCGAGTGGCCACCAGCGGGGATGATGGGGTCGAGGTCCTGATTATCGCTTATATGATCCACACCTCGATTGAAGAGCGGCGGTATGTGCTTCGGAGCGAAGTGGGATGAGGCATCAAGACCACGAACGGAGTCGTCGGGTTACAAGATTCAAGACGAGTGCGTGCAGCGCCAATTACGGCCGTGAGGATCTGTTCCGGATCGTTGACTGCTTGGCGGATCACGGCTTCAGCGGCGTCGAGCTCACCGCCATGTACCACGTGGTGCCGGAAGAGACGTCCACCGAGCGGCGTGCCGAGATCCGACGCTACATCGCTGGCAAGGGATTGGAAATCAGTGCCCTGCATTTCATCTTCGCGCCCGGAATGAAGATGATTTCCGAGAATCCGGCGGTTCGACGGGGAATCGCGGACCACATGGTTTCGGTCATGCGGCTCGCCGCCGACCTGGAAGCGCCGGCCGTCGTGATCGGCGGCGGAGGTGTCCGGTCGATCCCTCCCTCGATGGTGCGCGAGGAGGGCGTTAAGAGGGTTATGGGTATCTACACCGACGTCGCCAAACGATGCGAGTCGCTCGGGGTCGTTGCCGGTTTTGAGGCGCTCAACCGCTACGAGAGCAATTTCGGGAATACGCTCGCGGAATGTTGTGCCATTGTCGAGGAAATTGGTTCGCCGATCATGAAGGTTGTCGGAGACACTTTCCACATGAACATCGAAGATGGGCCCTTGGGGCCCGCCATCGAGACCGTGGGGGATCGCCTCGCCCACCTGCATATTCCGGATAGCCACCGTCTCGCGCCCGGTGGGGGGCACATCGATTTCCCGCCGGTCATCGAGGCGCTTCGGAACATCGGCTACTTGGGATACGTGTCCTTCGAGTTTTTCTCGATCACTCCGGATCTCTGGTATTTGCCCACCTTCGAAGCATGCGATGGTGAAGTGCGCAAGGGGATCGAGTTTCTCCGTCGACTCGGGGCGGCGTGACCGCGTGACCGGTTTTGCCTTTTTGCCTCTGCGGCAATAGTGGTTGAAAGGAGGGTCGTCGTGAACAAGGTGTTGATTGTGGTCGGCGAGGCGTCCGAGACATTGGACACGCTTTATCCATGCCTCCGCGTCCAAGAGGAAGGCCTAATTCCGATTGTTGCCGGTCCGAAGAAGCGACGCTACAACATGGTACTGCATGAGGTTCCGGCCGGCTGGGATATCACTTGTGAGAGGGAGGGTTACAAGATTGACGCGGATATTGCCTTCCGGGACGTCAATGTCGACGAATACCTCGGGATCTTCTTTAGTGGTGGCCGGGCTCCCGAATATATCCGCGACGACGAGGATCTAATTCGCATTACCCGGCACTTTTTTGAGGCGGGAAAACCAATTGCCAGCGTGTGCCATGGCGTCGAGATCCCGGCCCGCGCCGGATGCCTCAAAGGCCGCCGTATGTCGTGCGTGCCGAAGTGCCGCTTCGACCTTGAGGTTTGCGGTGGCATCTATGAGGACGCCCCCTTTTGCGTCGATGACAATCTCGTTAGCGGGCAGACTTGGCATAACCATGGCCAGTACATGGGAATCTGGGTAAGGATGCTGAATGAGGCCCGGGCGAAACTGCAAGACGATACGGAAGGGTGCACCCTTGGCATGGAGTAGTGCGATTCCAGAGATGTCAATGAGTTAGGGTTGTGGTCGAGTGCTTGAGGTCTCAAAGTTCTTCGACGGCATTGTTGCAATTGCGCAAAGTTGCCGGGATTGGGCGGGGTTCCTGTCCTTCGCACATAGGAAAGGGGTCAGTGCTCCCCCAAGATGCGGTATACGGATGACGTCGGAAATCCAATATCCAGGAGCACTCGAATGACAGTATTGCCCTTTTCGTGCGTGCAGTCCAGCACGTTTTGGGCGAGAGGCCCGCCTAGCGCCTCGTGCCTGGCTTCGGAGAAGAGCCTGCGAAGGGACCTTTCCTGCGTTCTGGCCTCGGCCTTCGAGCCGGTTGCGGTCGTTGTGCTGGCGAGGCTGCGCGGGCAGGAGACAGCAGAGAAATGCGAACGGCGGATTTCTGCGGCTCTCTCGGAAGCGGGCTGCGGGATTGTGCGGGTGGTGCTGGAGGCTGGCGACCCGGCTGCGGAGCAACTCGTTCTCGACGACCGGACGTACTATTGCGCCGGCAAGCAGCGGTCGCATGTGGTGACCAGTTTCGGCTTGGTGGACTATGAGTGCAACCGTTACCGGCGGCGGAACTGCGAAACGGTCGCGCCTTCGGATGATCGTTTCGGGATCCCTTTGGGGTTCTGGCCGCCTCTGGCTGCACGCCACGCCGCGCTGGCGATGGCGATGGAACCCGCGAAGGATTGCGAGAACATGTTCCGGGAACTGGGCGGCACGGCTCCCGCCGCGACCGCTCCAAGTGGCCTGATTGATCCGCTTGGCACGGTCTGGGAGGCTCAGGAGCCGCAAGCGCTGGAGGCAATCCGTGCGGAGGAGGAGGTTGTGGCTAAGGCCACGGCAATCTCGGTCTCCGCCGACGGCGTCATGCTCGGTATGCGGAAGGCGAACGGAACGCCGCAGCAGGGAGATGCACCTCGCCCGGCAGGCTTCCGGGAGGCGTCGTCGGGCACGGTTTCGCTTCATGGCGGGAGCCCCGGCGAAGACGGCAGCCTACCCCGCTTGCGCACCGTCGGCTTCGGCCGGATGCCGCAAGCCGGGAAGGTCTCCCTGAAGGAGGTTGTGGCCGCGGAGGTGCGCCACCTTGCACAGCGGCGTCCCGATCTGCCCATCGTGTGCATCGCCGACGGCGCCCCGGACACCTGGAGTTTTTTCTTGCATGCCTTTCCGAGCGCCTTGCAGGCGCTCGGAAAGGCATGCAACTCAGCATCACAAGGCGGCGGTCGACAGCGCTTATGGCAAAGGCACGCCGGAAACCGCCAGCCGCTTCAAAGCCCTGCGGGACACGCTGCGCGACGGGCAGGAGGGGATCCGCAGCGTCATCCGCTGCCTGGAGCGGCTGGCCCGCATGCACCGGTCCCGCAAGCCCATCCGCCGCGTGCTGAGGTTCTTCCGAAAGAACCAGCAGCGGATGCTCTATGCGGAAATGAAGCAGAAGGGACTGCCCATCGGCAGCGGCCCCGTAGAGGCTTGCAATCGGGTTCTGGTTCAGCAGAAGATGAAATGCTCCGGAATTCGCTGGTCCGAGCACGGAACCGGAAAAGCCAACCTGAGCTTTCGCGCCTTGTGGAAGTCGGGCAGGTTCGACGCTGCATGGCGACAGATCATGCTCGCCTTGGAACCCGAGACATATACTTTTCGGACTCGAAGCCACCTCAACATATTGAAACTGGCGAATTGAGAGGAATTGCGCCATACAAAATTTGCACCCATACGGAACCAAGAGCGGCGGCCGGACGAGGGATTCGTTCGGGCGGCGACAGGCCAAACGAAACCGCATTCGCATTCCACCGCGCGCGGGCCTGAACAATACATCAACCATCAACTCTACGATTACGTTCGTTTCGAAAGCGCCGTAGATCAACCAGAGGAAACGAAAATGCACCTGAATTGGAGTAACTCAAAGGGACGCCTGTACACCGCCGTCGTCGGGGCAGGGATCCTTTGTTTTGCCGCCGTTGGCGGCACAGGCAAGGCCGTCGCGGCTGATTTCGAACTCATCGCGGGAACGCAGGTGGCGGTCGATACGCCCTTCGACCAAGGGCTCAAACGTCTGAAGGAACTGGTCGAGGAACGGTCGGACGGGCGCGTTACGATCACCATTTATCCGGGAGGCCAGCTCGGCAATGAGCCGGAACTCTTCCAGGGAATGATGGAGGGAACGGTCGATATCGCCGTGGTCTCGCCCGGCCAGATCGCCGAATGGGTGCCCCAGATCGCGCTTCTCGAAATGCCGTTCGTTATCACCAGCGAGTCGCAGCGCGATAGCGTGGTCAACGGGGAGCCGATGGAGCGGTTCTCCAGTATCACCAAGGAGAAGGCCGGCGTGGAGATCATCGGGGTCTTTGGTGGCGGCGTTCGCAATTTCTTCTTCCGCGAACCAGCCGCAAACTTGGACGATATCCAGGGGCGCCGGTTTCGCGTGCAACCGAGCCGTCAGCTTACTGAATCATACAAGGCGCTTGGTCTTGAACCGGTCGTCACTTCGTATAGGGAACTCTACAATGCCCTCCAGCAGGGCGTCGCCGAGGGCGCGGAAATGGAAGCGATCTATGTGGAGCGCGCCGGATTTCCTGAAGCCGCGCCACATTTCCTGATGACACGCCACGTCATCACCATCCGTCCGCTCGTCATGAGCAGCCAATCCCTTGACAAGCTGCCTGCCGACCTAGCGATGCTGGTCCGCGAGGCCGCCAGGGATGCGGCGCGTTACGAGCGAGGGATTGAGGGCTCCGCGGATGCCGAATCTCTTGGGCGCATGGCGGATATCTCCGGGGTCACTTTTACCGAAGTCGACGTCGAGCCGATGATCGAGGCGTTGCGCCCCGTTTGGATGAAGTATGCCGAGGAATGGGGAATGATAGATACCCTTGAGCAGATCCAGGGAATGCGCTAGGTCTCGCATAGGTCGCACTACCCGATAGACATATGCGACGATTTGTGGACTCTTGTGAGAGCATACTGGTCGTCCTGACGACCAGTATGCTCGCCTTGTTCACGTTTGTCGTAGCGTACCAGGTGTTTTCCCGATACGTCGATTTCGTCCCCCGCTTCATGTGGACGGAGGAATTGGCTCGATTCTCGTTCATATGGATGCTCTTCCTCGGCGCCGCCGTGGCGGTGCGCAAGAAGACGCATTTCGCCATCGATCTCTTCCCGGCGCATGTTCAACAGCGTTACGGCCGGCTGATCGATACCTTTGTCCTCCTGACGATCCTGGGCGTGGCCGTGTCGATGGTGGTCGGAGGCGTGCACTTCGTCGAGATGGGATGGAAACGGGTCTCGACCACCTCGGGAATTCCATTGGCCTGGATATACCTATCCATTCCGGTCTCTGGCGGATCCATAATTTTGTTTTGTTTGGAGCAATTGTGGCACGTCCACAAGAAGGATCGCTCGAATTGATGAGTCAACGCTTCATTTGTTTGCGCCCGGTCATCGAGAAGCGGGTTTGCCGCGGCAATGCGTGATCTCATGTAAGTAGAGGGAATTTAAGCGGACATGCCTCCACTTCTGCCGGGAAATCATGAAGGTCGTACGGCTCTTGTGGTCGGTGCCGGATCGCAGGGCGGTATCGGATATAGCTGCGCCGAAACCTTGGCGGCATTCGGTGCCCACGTCGCAATCGCTGACCTTCCAACCAGCAGGGTTGTCGATTTCGTTGACCGCTTGCCGGGCGAGGGGCCGCATTCCGCGCACACGGTCGATGTCACGGAGCACGAGTCCGTCGACGGGCTTGTAGAAGCCGTGGTGGCGCGGCATGGACGCCTCGACTCAGTCATCATCGCCGCTGGCGTCCTTTCTATGGAGAAGTTCCTCGACGTCACTTTGGAAGGCTGGGAACAGTCGTTCGCCGTGCATGCCCGTGGAACTCTCCTCGTCGGACAGGCAGTGGCACGCCAGATGATTCGCCAAGAGTCGGGCGGAGCCATCGTCGCCGTCTCGTCCAACGTAGGCCGCGTGCCCCGCCTGGCGACGGTTTCCTATGGTGCCTCGAAAGCAGCCGTGATCCAGCTGGTGCGGTGCATGGCGCTCGAACTCGGGCCCTATGGCATCAACGTGAACGCCTTGTGTCCGGGTTCCACCGCCACGACGATGATGGTCGATGTGCAAGCGCAGGGGGATCCGAAGAAGCTGGAGGGCGTGATCAAGGGAAGCGTCGAGCAATGGCGGACGGGCATTCCCCTGGGCCGTCTCGCTGAGCCAGCCGACCAGGCCGCGATGGCGGCGTTCCTGATCAGCGAGGCAGCGCGCCACATCACGGGGCAGGCCTTGTGCGTCGATGGCGGTCAGACCTTCTTCTGAGTTGGTGCGAATGAAACCGGGCACTGGAGTAATGTTCCGATGGTTCTAGAAGGCGTTCTCCTGTTCGCGATTTTTTCCTTGCTTCTGGTTCTGCGGGTGCCGGTCGCGTTCGCCCTCCTGTTCGCCGGCATCATGTTGTTTTTCGCCGATGAGCGCCTGGTTCCCTGGACCATCAACCAGCGGCTGTTCTTCGGCGTCGATTCCTTCGTCCTTTTGGCTGTGCCCCTGTTCATTCTCACCGCCAACATCATGAACGAGGCGAAAGTGACGGCTCGCCTGATCGAACTGACCAGTGCCCTCGTCGGATGGGTCCGCGGCGGGCTCGGAATGGCCAACGTCGGCGTCAGCATGATCTTCGCCGGCGTGTCCGGATCGTCGACAGCCGACACAGCTGCGGTCGGCGGTGTTCTCATCCCGCAAATGACCAAGCGCGGCTATTCCCCGGGCTTCACCGTTGCCGTGACCGCCTCCAGTTCGGTCATCGGAACCATCATTCCACCCAGCATTCAGATGATCGTCTGGGGATCGCTGACAAATACTTCGATCGCGGCGATGTTCCTGGGCGGCGTGATTCCCGGTCTTCTCATCGGGTTCGTATTGCTAGGCCTGGTTTACGGAATTTCCGTGCGCCACGACTACCCCAAAGAAGAACGCATGCCTTTTCGCAAGGTGGCGAGCACTCTCGTGGACTCGCTCCTCGCGATGGGTGTTCCGGTCGTAGTGATCGGGGGGATCATCTTCGGGATCGTTACGGCGACCGAGGCAGCGGTGCTTTCCGTCATTTACTCCCTAGTGCTCGGACTGGTCGTCTACCGTACCATCGGGTTGCGTGACCTTCCCCGAATCTTTCGTGAAACGGCTGAACTCGCCTGCCTTCCGCTATTCGCCTTGGCGGCGGCATCGGTGTTCAGCTACCTCCTTTCCTACTTCCGCCTGCCCGCCATGCTGATGGGTCCGCTGAGCGACGTACCCGCGGTCGCTCTCCTGCCCGTGATCATGCTCTGCTGGTTGATCATTGGCACCTTCCTTGATGCGCTGCCCGCCATGGTCTTGATGATTCCACTTTTCGCGCCAATGGTTAAGGCGGCCGGCATCGATCCTGTGCATTATGGCGTCCTCTCCGTCATGTGCCTCGCGCTCGGCTTGGTCACGCCTCCTTACGGCCTGTGTCTCCTGCTGGCATCGGCGATCGCACGAATACCGATTCTGGTGGCGATAAAACACTTGATGCCGTTCTTCCTTGGCATCCTTGCCGTCATCGTCCTCGCTATCTTCATCCCGCAATTGACGCTATGGCTGCCGGACCAGGTGTTACGGATGACGCGGTAATTCTTCCCGGCCTGCCGAAGCCGGCGCGCCTCGAAGTTCGTGCGAGAATTTGACCGGCAGTAAGTAGAAAAAGAGGGAGGCTCAGCGATGAGAACGCTTCGCGGACCCGCGACATGGCGTCATCGCAAGGTCTGGAGGTAGGATTGCCCCAAGGGCTGGATGGGGCCTTCTGGAACGCCTCGATATCTCATTGGCCGTCGGTTAACAGGTGTTTCGCGTCGTTCACACCCTCGCCACTTCGAGCGCTGGAACATCTGCGAGCGGACCAGAGACGGTATCTCGTGGCCAGCCAACCGTGTGCAAATCCCGGAATTTGCAGGAAACTTCGGGATCTTGCAGAGCCAAGATTGTTCCGACGGACAACTCGCCCAGCCCAAGTTGGCACTTGTCCGGTTCGGATGGGCGCTGCGGCGCCGCACTTCGCCGATTTATGTCGAAAATGGTTCGTATTTGGCCAGCATCTGCGTGCTGCCGGGACTCGAAATGGTACCGACTGCGGTGCCTATCCGACCTTAACTCACCGATATTACTATATTTCTGGAAGACATGAACGGTTTCTCGGAATCCGTCGTGTAGGGCCATGTTTTTCTAGCAACCCTTGCCCCCGCCGCCGCGCCCGGCTATCCTGCCCAATGGACGGCAGCGGAGGCGGCAGTGTTCATCAAGGCGACCAAGACCTACACCGACATGGCCGGACAGGCCCGCAAGTCCCACCGCCTGGTGCGCAACGTCCGCGTCGACGGCCGGGTCCGGCAGCAGACGCTGCTGAACCTCGGCACCCACTGGGACGTGCCCCGGGAGCTGTGGCTCCGCATTGCTCAGCGGACCGAGGAGATCCTGGCCGGGCGGCAAGCGCTGTTTCCGGAGCCGGAGGCCGTAGAGCAGCATGCGCAACGCCTGGCGCGGCAGTTGCGGGCGAAGGGCGTGGGGTTGTCCGAAAAGCCGGACCCGGCGGTCGTCAGGGTGGATCTCGACAGTATGGAGCACCAGGACCCGGTGTCGGTCGGGGCGGAACGGGTCTGTCTCCAGGCGCTGGAGGATCTGGGCTTCCAGCGCATCCTCGAGGGATGCGGGCTCAGCCTGCGGGATGCGCGCATCGCCACGGCGATTGTCGCGGCGCGGATGATCCACCCTTCCAGCGAACGGGAGGCCAGCCGATGGCTGCAGTGTGACAGCGCTCTGCCCGAACTGCTCGACCTCGAAGCGGACCAGCGGGCGTTGTCGCGCAAGACACTCTACCGCGTCTGCTATCTCCTCTGGAAACACCGCAAGGCGCTACAGCAAGGATTACGGCAGCAGGAATCGGCGCTGTTCGGGATCCCGGGCGCGATCGTGCTCTACGATCTAACCAATGCCCACTGTTGCGGCCTCGCCGACGGCGCGCTGCGTCGGCGGGGACGCTCGAAGCAACGGCGCAACGACTGCCCGCTGGTCACCACGGCGCTGATGCTGGACAGTGCCGGCTTTCCGCGGGCTTGCGGATCCTGCCGGGGAACGTGTCCGAATGCGGGACGCTGGCGGACGCCATCGCGCGCCTGCGCGAGGAGTGCAGTCCGGACCAGCCCAAGCCCACCGTGGTGATGGATGCGGGCATCGCCACGGAGGCGAATCTCGCCTGGCTGCGGGAGCAGGGATACGGCTGGATCTGCGTCAACCGCGGCAAGCACCCGGCGCCCCCGGAGGGGGAGCCGGATCTTGACCTGGTGACCGCCTCCAAGCAGGTGCTGCAGGCCTGGAGCCTCGGCGTCGAGGACGGCGAACTCCGGCTCTATGTGCAGAGCGAAGCGAAGAAGCAGAAGGAGGATGCGATCCTGTCGGCGAAGCGGAAGCGCTTCGAAGCGGAACTGTGCAGCCTGCATGAAGGCCTCACCGTGCCGGGCCGCACGAAGAAATACGAGCGCGTGCGGGAACGCGTGGGCCGGATCCGCGAACGCTATACCAAAGTCTCCGGGCAGTACGACATCCACGTGGACCGCGATCCGGGCACGGACAAGAAGCGCCCCAGCCCCAACGCGAAGGCGGTCCGCTTCACCAGCCGTCCCTCCCTCGAACAAGCCGACGCCAGCGCCGGAGCCTACCTGCTCCGCACAAGCCGCCTCGACTGGAACCTCCAGGACATCGTGGAACAGTATCTGCAGATCACCGAAGTCGAGGCCGTGTTCCGCTCACTGAAGAGCGAACTCGGCCTGCGCCCCATCTGGCACCAGGGCGACAACCAGATCCGTGCCCACCTCTTCATCGCCGTGCTCGCCTATCACGCCGTCCACGTGATCCGCACCCGCCTCAAACTGGCCGGAAACAACCTCTGCTGGGTGTCCATCCGAAACCGGCTCCAAAACTGGGTCCGGATTACCACCACCATCCAGGAGGTCGCCGCCGGCCAGATCGCCTGTCGGCAGGATGTCCTGCCCTCGGCCGAGGCCGCGGAAATCGCCCGGCGGATCGGCGTCAAGCCCGGCAGCCACCGGCGCACCAACCGGGGAAAAGGCTGACAAAATCAGCCCATGTGTAGGGCCATGGGAGCCCGGACAAAAAAATTGCGCAGAAATGACAGCCGGTTATCTATGCCAGCGAGTCCGCCAAGTGCCAACCTGGGCCAGAACACGTGCCTGGGTTCTATCCCCGAAGCTACAAGACCTGAAACGCAAGGGAGTCATCGGCCTGCACAATGCGCTCACCCTGCAAGTCTGTAATTTCATGGCAATATTGCAATCAGAAAGGAATTTTTGCAAACGCAATGATGAAATCTACTGTCATGTCAAAGGGACAAACGACCCTGCCCAAGCCGATTCGGCAAGTACTTGGGGTCGCCCCCGGCGACCAAGTACGTTACGTGATTCTCGACAAGAATGAAGTACGCCTGCTGCCCGCCCGGCCGCTTGCGCGGTTGTTCGGGACACTGAAGCACAGGGGCCCGTCGGTGGCGCTCGACGATATGGAGCGGGCCGTTGCAGACGGAGCAAGCGATCGGTGATCGCGCTCGATACGGATGTGCTTGTGCGATATGTGGTGGAGGATGACGCGCAGCAATCGGAGGCAGCTCGCACCCTGCTCGAGAGGCTGACGGCGGAACAGCCCGGCTATGTTTGCAGGGAGGTTTTCGTAGAATTTTCGTGGATGCTTGGCCGTGCCTATCGCTTCTCGCGCGACCAGATTGCGACAATCACCGTAGACCTTGTGGCATCCGAGGAGCTGCGGTTCGAGACGGCTGAGGACGCAATCCGTGTGGCCGACGGCTCTCGCCACGGCGAAGCCAGCTTCGCGGATCGAATGATTGCCGCCGCTGCGAAGTGCTCGGGCTCCGACGCGCTGTTTACGTTCGACCAGCAAGCCTCCAGGATTCCCGGCGCGGTGCCACTAGTAGACCCGGCGCGAAGAGGGCGACAGAAGAACAGCTACCGGGCCACAAGAATTATCGAATGGGGCGGAAGCCACAACAGCGGTATATCCCTGCAAACTCCTAAACCTTGACCTTCTGGCCGGGGGCTCTACTCGAAGGGCAACCGCTCCAATCATCGGTCTGCAGCCCGTGCCCGCAGTGCGCGGCTAGCGCTTCCGCAACCGAAATTGCAGTGCGGACCGGGGAGGAGTCTGCCGTTCCCAGGCGTATTCCGTGAGTAACACCTCGGCAATGCGGCAATCAGAATGCGTATCGCAGGGAAATCCAACCACCGCGGCTAACCAGTTCCGCCCTTGACTCAGTTAGTTTCAGCGGGATGTCCATTCCCACCCGACAGCCCGGGACACCGCGCCAATACACGCCCCCAGATCCTCGGCCGGTTTCGACATGACCGAGATCCGTGTGCCGCCAGGACATATCGAGCGTAACCCTGTCTGACACCGGGGTCGAAATGCCAACCGCTGCCATCCATGCAAAATTTGTGTTCCGTCCACCGGGAATAATGGTTCTAGTGCAACGAAACTCTTGCCGTGTCTCGCTGGTCTTGATGCGGGAGTGCCCGACTCCGGCCCCCACAAACGGGCTCAGGGCGCCAATTCTGGGTACACCGAGTTCCGGCAGATCCACGAAAGCGGCGAACATGACCGAAAAAGCAGATACGTCAACGAAAACATCCCGTCGGCTGTTCTTGTTCAAATTTTTGAAATTTGCGAGCCCTTTGAATGACAAAGCTGCCCTCCGCTGCACCAGGGCTTCGATCCGCAGGAACGGGGCCGCAACAAATCCCGCCGCAAGTTCAAAGCTCTTCATCGTACCGAAGTTTCCACTTGAACTGGAAGGCTTGCCGTCAAAACCCGTCCCGCAACCATAAAGAGGACCAAAATCCCCACTATTGTTCGCGCAGTCCTTGTCCATGAACCTCGTTTCCAGCGACCGCTCCGCGCCAATCGCGGCGCGAACATATCGGTCAGTCTCTGTCGCCAGGCCAACCGTCTCCAGTGACGGAATATCCGGGGAAATCACCCCGGCGGTCGAAGCATCGGCATTCGAAGGCGCACTCTCCGCCCCCGCGCCGACCGCGTCCCCCAGCACCATGCTGGCGGCGAGCGCGGACTGGACAATCGAGCAGATTCTTCGGCGGGGTCTGACTGCGAAGGAACGGATCACTGCTGCCTCCTGTCGTGTCGCTGGCTCCACGGTACCATTTCGAAACTGCTCCAAAGACTGAATTTTCCGGATATTACCTTAGGCGAATTTCGATATGTGTACAGCCCGAAATCTGGCTGAGGTTCAACGATCTCGGCGGCAAGAGATCATCGAGTCCTTGCAGACTTTGTCGGGACGACCCTCCGCCCAATCGCCAACCCGGTCAGACGATTGCCTCGACCATCGATAAGGGTTTCCCCTCTGTCCGGGAAGGGAAGACCCGGATGAGCGACTGGCGTGCGGGACTGTTTGCATGCTCTGTCGTGGCGCGGCCACCGCTTTTCCGGGCGGCAGGGATACCGGATCCGGGTTGCAATTCACTGGCCCAGTCCGTCGGCAGGTGGCAATGAGCAGGCACCAGCCGTGCGACCCGCTACACTCTTTCCTGCGAAACTCGGACAGCGAGTCGGAGGGCAGCAACAACGGTCATCCGGCGCCGCCATGAGACGACTCGCGTATTGATCAGACCCGCTTTCGCCCCAAGGCGAACCCTGCCCTTCGGAGACGGCCGATCAGTATGTGGCAACGTAGTCTTGTTGCGCGGCGATCCGGGAAATAGTCTCCCACTGCGCAGAGAGAGCACATTCCCTGCGGTGCCGAATTGCGATTCGGAGATAAGGCTGGATCCGCAGTGGAAAGGGCTCGCGAGCCATGAAGCTCATCGTTTTGTTTGGCATCGCCGCACTTGTAGTGATCGCCGCCGCTGTCGCGTATTTTGCGTTCTCCAATCCTGGTCCGGCAATCAAGGCAGCTGTCGAGAATGTCGGGCCGCGAATGACGCAAACCCGTGTGGCGCTTGCGGACGCCGAGATGGACATCTTGAGGGGCACGGGATCGCTGCACGGACTTGAGATTGGCAATCCCGACGGCTTCGAGACCCGCACGGCGGTCCAGCTCGGCTCCATATCCTTCGCGGTCGACAGCGTCAGAAGCAACCCGATCCTCATCCGGGAAATTATCATTGATCGTCCGACAGTTACCTACGAGCACGATTTCGGCGGACCCAGCAACATCGAAGTGATTCGAGAGAACATCAAGGCATTTGCAACGGCTCGCGGCAGCGCGGCCAGCAGCGCAAGCGGTGGCGCAGGCAGCGCTGCGGACAGCGCCACAGACAGCGACGATACGGGACAAGAACGGAAGGTCATTATCGAGGACCTCCATATCGTGGGCTCGAACCTGTCGATCAGCGCGAAGGGCTTCGGCGGCAATGCCGTGATCCAGACCCTTCCGGAGATTCACCTGACCGACATCGGAAAGGACAGAGGCGGCGTTACCCCTGCCGCAGCCGCACAGGAGATCATGGCGGCACTGACCAGCCAAGCGACAGAATTTGCGCGCAGCGCCGACATCCCCGTCCTGCTCGGCATCAAGATCGAGACAATTGGCAAGGATGTCGGCGGCGCGATCGAAGCCATCGGCAAGGATCTCGGCGGACCGTCCGGGGCGACTAACGAGGACCTCGAAAGGGCAGTGAAACAGATCGAGAACATCGGCAGAAACCTGAAGAAAGTCTTCGACTGACTTCCCCTGCGGCTGCTTCACCGGCCGCCCAGCCCCTGTCCACGCCGGCCCGTTGCGACCACCCGTCCACGCGACAAGCGCAGTGTCACCATTCGGAAGCTTCTGGATTCCGACAATTGCGCGCGGTGCATTGCCTTCTGCGCCGCGCGGGACCGGACTATCCTCGTTTGCTTTCATCCCGCGCCATCGATGGAACCCGCATGCGTCTGCCATCCCCCACCGCCACTACTCCGTCCGAGAAGCCGTCCGACCGCGATGCAGGGGTCCGCAGCGCGCGTGAATCGCCGAGGGACAGCGAGGTCCGGCAAACCTCCGAGCCGGGCGGGGATCCAGAGCCCGCAGCTGAATGCCTTGGAACAAGCCCGAAGACTTTCGACGCGGGAGGAACGCTGCTCGACTGGTACGACCTCTCCGGGCGCCAGCTGCCATGGCGGGTGCGCCCTGAGGACTGGGCGCGGGGCGTGCGCCCGGATCCGTACCGGGTCTGGCTGTCCGAGATCATGCTGCAGCAGACCCGGGTTGCTGCAGTCATCCCCTATTTCAACGCCTTTCTGCAGCGCTGGCCTACGGTCGAGGCCCTCGCGAGAGCGCCGGTGGAAGCTGTCATGGCGAGTTGGGCGGGCCTTGGCTACTACGCCCGAGCCCGCAACCTCCACGCGTGTGCCCGCCAGGTCGCAAGCCGCCATGACGGCCGCTTTCCCGCCGGGGAAGAGGAGTTGCGCGCCCTGCCCGGCATCGGCCTGTACACGGCGGCTGCCGTCGCCGCCATCGCCTTTGACGAGGCCGCTGTTCCGGTGGACGGCAATGTCGAGCGAGTCATGGCTCGCTTCCACGGCGTGCAGGATCCATTGCCCGGCGCAAAGCGGAAGCTTCGCTCATTTGCCCTGTCGCTGGCCCCATGCCCCAGGCCTGGCGACCTCGCGCAGGCTCTCATGGATCTCGGCGCTACGGTCTGCACTCCACGCAAGCCGGACTGCCCGCGCTGCCCCTTGCGGTCGCACTGCAAGGCGCACCGGAACGGATGGGAGGCGCAGCTACCCCGGCGTGCTCCAAAGCGGGTCCGGCCGGCCAGGCGCGGAGTGGCGTATCTGGCCATGCGCCGAGATGGAGCGGTGTGGCTGGTACGTCGCCCTGCGGAAGGCCTGCTCGGAGGAATGCTCGGCCTACCAGGCACCGCATGGACGATTGACGGTCCAACCGAGAAGGAAGCACGCGGCGCGGCGCCCCTTTCCGCTCCCTGGCGCAAGCTTGATGGCGAGGTGAGCCATGTCTTTACTCATTTTGAGCTTCGACTGAGTGTCCGCGCCGCAATCGTAGACGGAGACCCGGACATGCCGGGTGGCCGCTGGGTGGCGGCCAGCGGTCTGGACCAAGAAGCGCTGCCCAAGGCCATGCGGAAGGCCGTGGAGCATGGAGTTCCCCAGGTGACGCCCGGAGCGCCGGAAGAAACCTGAGTGCCGACTGGAACCATCCCGGGAACATTGCGCATTCACTGAAACCCCAGCGGCAATTCAGGTACCCATTGTGAGTCGGAGTGCGACGTCGCAGTGAGCAACCGAGGAACCCCGAGACTCGATCTTGTTGCGCTCTCGGGACCACCGCTCCCCACTTGTGCACCATCGCACCGGCACCGGGCCCACACTGCATGGAGCAAGACTTGCGAGAACGAGAGTTGTCCGCCATTCGTGCGGTACGAAGCATCGAGAAAACATCAAGTCCGGCGGATTTTGGCTAATGACGCTCTTGTGGCTGCCTGTCACCGCCCACGTGTTAGCCGTAATCCATCTCGCAGATTACACACTCCGTGCATTGACCTACTTCTTGCCATTGCTTCCGTTGTCGGTGGCCGCCTTTTCCCTTCCTGGTCTGGTGCCCGCGTTTCTCTGCCGCCAGCGACGGAAGTTGGCAAATTGCCAGACCGCGTGGATTGTCGGCGCGATCCTGGGCGCCGCCATCTTGGCGACCCCAACCCAAGGTTCCCTCGTCCGCGGATGGTACGCGCCTCTCGCGCGCGACGCCGCGCGAGTCATGCCCCTTTGGATCCTGGTGTGTACGGCGTTCGTCAGCTTGCTGCCATGAATCGCATTCCTGGTGGTTCAACGTCGCGAATAGGAGACCGCTGAACGCGATCGCGTTTTCCGCAGCAGGCTTTGTGGATCACTTCCGCAACGCCCCGGCGTTCAGGATCGAACAACCGTCGAACTCCTTGGGTCCCAACCGATTCGCGACAGCGCTGTCGTGCCTCTTTTCTGAACCGGGCTTACCAGGTCCGACCCCGGAACCGATCCCCCATGGCAAACAGCACGACAAAGCATACGCCGAAGAAGAACAATCCGGCGAGAGGATCCAAGGGGTCGCCCATGTAGTTCTTGACTGCCAGGAACAAGCCGGTGACCACCAGAGTGGTCGCTCCGGCCCGTATTGTTCGCGAAATCAGGGTGCGCCACTTTCCGTTGACAGGATCCGTCATCACTTCCCTCCGGTCTTGCGCGCATCGTGCGAAACCAACTTCGCCTTGTCGCCGTCGGTTCCCTATGCGGAGGCGGCTATCGACGGGCGCGGCCAACGCGAAGGCAGTCTTCAGGCCGGTTTGACCCACCTGCCGCCCGCCTATCCCGCCGCAGCCCGATTGTGACTGCCATGCCAACGCGCGGCAAGCCGTCCCTTGAACCCATGCCCACGTTGCAACGCCTCGCGATACGCCGCGTGATGCCACGACCGTTCCTGATTGGAGCGGCAACCTGAACTTCCCGAACCGCTACCTCGACTGTGCGGCCCTTACTCGGCCTGCCGTCGTGCAGGGCCCCGCCACCGGACGCTATCCGTCCCTGCTTTCCCCTCGTCCATCAGAACACGGCGGACTGGAGCAAACCCCTCGCGGTGATGCGGTGTCACTCCAAGCTGCTCGAGGGCGGTGAGATGTTCCGCGGTCGGGTAGCCGGCATTCCGCTCCCACCCATAACCGGGATGCGCGCGCGCCAGGGATTCCATGATCGTGTCGCGGCGCGTCTTGGCGATGATCGACGCAGCCGCGATGGAGAGGCACTTCTGGTCTCCCCGCACAACGGCACGAAGCGCACAGCCGAGCCCGTCGCCGTCAGGAACCCGGTTGCCATCCACGAGCGCGATCCCAACGGAGACCGGCAAGGCTTTGATCGCCCGGCGCATCGCGAGCATCGTTGCCCAGAGAATGTTCAGCCGCCCGATCTCGTCAACGCCAGCAATGCCTACGCCCACGGCCGCTTCACGCTGGAGCACCTCCGCGATATCTCTCCGCCGTGCAGCTGTCAGCCTTTTCGAGTCATCGATTCCGGAGGGAATTCGCGCCGGATCCAGCGCCACTGCGGCGGCAACAACGGGGCCCGCGATGGGGCCGCGCCCGGCCTCGTCGACCCCACAAACCCGGACACCGGGCGCAAGGCCAGCAAGGGCATCAGCCTCCAGCAAATAGTCGGGAACGGATCGCAACGATCGCGCCTCCACGCGCTTGATTCGGGAAGCCAAGGAGCATCGCGGCCCCATCTCGGGAATACGCGGCAACTGGCGACCCCGGGAGGACTCGAACCTCCGGCCTACCGCTTAGGAGGCGGTCGCTCTTCCATCTGAGCTACGGGGCCGCACCCTCCCTTATACCGGAGCGGGGCGCACTCGGCAGAACCCGAACCCCGCCGCCCTCGAATTCGTTTCGAACGCGTTCGAGGCAAGATCATTCTGACGGAGAGACCACGCCTCGCACGGAGCGATCCCGCGCCTGGGAAGCCCAGCCACGTCTTTCCGAGAACTACCGTCACGCTACCGAACGCTCGAGTGTGCCCGTTACTTTGTGTACTTGGTGCTGCAGAAACGTGTTCCGGATGTCCTCCCGGATGGCGGGCTTGGCACCATTCCCTGTCCACGACTGTCAGTTGGCCATCAGCGGCTTCGCAGGGGTCGGGCTCGTGGCAACCGCCGCACACGACGCGGAGGTCAGTTACCCTCATTCCCTTACGAATAGCCTCGATAGGGGTTGGTCGTTGCTGTCGCGCTTGCATCCACCTGGTTCGGCGATCTCGCGGATACAGTAGTCCTTTTCCCAGCTCACCCTATGGACAAGACTCCTGCGCACGAGCGGGACGCAGAATGCGGAAACTGCCTCCGATACGGCAACGTCCCTGGGCCCGACGTCGAACCTCTGCCGTGCCCGGACGCAAACGGCTCCCGGGCGGAGCCGCCGGACATTCAGTACCCCAGCAGCCCTGAATCTGGTTGGCAAAAATAGGTAATTGTGTGCAACCAGGACAAAGCTCCGCATAGGAGCCGACCTGCAGGGCAATGCCTTGGCCTACACCGCGGCTGCGGCTCAGGACGGCCCAGCGATATCCGATCGGAACGACTTGGTTGCGTCAGCGCTGGTTGTGTACGCGCGTCCACGCCGGGCTCGACGCCGGCAATGTTTGAGGCCAAGGGGTTGCATGCTCTGCGCGAAGGGACAAGGATGAACTCGGGGATGGCGCCTTCGGCGCCGACGACCCACGCTGAGGAAGTCGCCGGAGAGGTCATGGCCACCATGGTCGGAAGTCCTGTACGTTGACCTTGAACATGCTCGACCCTCGTGAACTTCGCGGCGCGTTCGGCCGATTTCCGACAGGTGTCACGGTGGTTGCAGCGCGCACGGCGGAGGGCCAACCCGTGGGGTTCACGGCGAACTCCTTCACCTCGGTGTCACTTGATCCACCGCTTCTTCTGGTTTGCCCGGGCCGGCACCTGTCGAGCTTCCCCGTGTTCCAAGCGGCTGGTTTCTTCGGTGTCAGCGTGCTGGCCGAGGGACAGGAGCGGGTTTCCAACCTCTTTTCCGCTGGTACGGGAGACCGGTTTTCGGTGTGCGACTGGAGCGACGGCGTGGAGGGCGTTCCGCTGATCGACGGTCGCGCCGCCGGGTTCGCCTGCGTGGTTCATGACCGGACCGAAGCCGGGGATCACCTCATTCTCGTCGGCCGCGTACTCGCATTTGACCAGTCTGAAGCGGGTGGCTTGGGTTACGGGCCGTCGGGCTATTTCAGCTTGGGCAAGGAGCGTGCCGCGTTTCAGGCAGTCTCCAGTGGAACATTGGCCAGCGCCCTGCTCGATGACGGACGCCGAGTGTTTCTCACGCCAGAGGGGGATCTCCCCTCCGTTGCGGTGCTTGCGTCCCAAAGTCCTGTCGACGCGCTAAAGGGCTGCCTCGCCGGAATCGGCGCCAAGGCCACACTGGGCGTGGTCTATGCCATCTACGACGGGGTGGGTGGTCGGCGGCGCCTGGTATTTCGCGGTCGACTTGAGGGTTGTACGGACACCCTCAAGCCGCAACCGATCGAAGGGCTGCAAAATGCGCACATCCCGGATCCTGCTGTCCGCGCGATGCTCCTGCGGTTTGCATTCGAGTTCCAGAACCAGAGATTCGGCCTTTATGTCGGCGACAGTCGGCAGGGAGACATCATTCCGAATGCGGGGAGGTGATGGACATCGAATTCTCGCTGTTCCCCCAGATGGAATGTTTGAGAACCGAACCGTCCCGCGATGCTCTCTGCGTGGAGTTCTTTGGTTCTTGCAAGATGGCAGACGATTGTGGCATTCGGACAATCTGGACTGGGGCGCACCACGGGATAGAGTTCACTATGGGACTTGGGCGATTCACACCCTGTCGGCCACTTCCCGCTGCACGGATCTCCTTGGAGCAATCGAAGCCTTCAGGCTTGCGCGCCGCATTCGGCGCTCGTTCCCGGCAACCACCCGGCCCGCGACAGGGCCGCGCCCGACCCCGTCGACCCGCGCTGCACGCGCGAGGCCTGCGCGGATCTCAGCCTCAAACGAGTTGTCGGGAACGGGCTCCACGGTCGTGCGCTACGTGGACCCGGCAAGCGAGACATTCTCGCGCTCCGCGGCCCGTCCGGCCCCGGAGTATTCGTAGGTGCCGCTCAAGGAACTCGAACCGCCGACTTGCCGGGAAGACGAGGACACTCTGGGTATTGAGCTACAGTGGCGCCGCTCGCACCAAATCCGAATCGCTAGAAAGCGGCAATGCGCCCGCTTCACCACAAGGAGAATCATAGCAGACGCTCTCGAGATAGAGGCCTTCCGGCGGCGCAACGGGACCGCATTCCGAGCGATTCCGCGCCTCAAGAGCATTGCGAACATCCTCCGGGTGCCAGGCGCCCGCGCCCACGCGCTCCAGCGTGCCCACGATGCTGCGCACCTGGTGCTGCAGAAAGCTTCGCGCCTGGGCGAGGATCTCGACGCGGCTGCCTTCGTGGATTACATCCAGCCGATCCAGCGTGCGGACCGGAGAGTCCGCCTGGCAGTCTGCGGCGCGGAATGTCGTGAAATCATGGCGGCCAACGAGTGCCGCAGCCGCCGCCCGCATAGCATCCGCATCCAGGTTCCGGCCACGGCGCCACACCAGCCCGCGCTCGATGGCAAGCGGGGCCCGGCGCATCGCAATTCGGTAGCGGTAACGCCGCTCGACGGCGTCGAAGCGGGCGTGGAAATCGTCTGCCACCCGCTCGGCACGCAATACGGCTGCAGAGCCTTTCAACAGCTGGCTGTTGATGGCGTCGGCAAGCCGGCCGCCCTCCCAATCCCTGTCGAGATCGAAATGCGCCACCTGTCCACGGGCATGCACCCCGGAATCCGTCCGCCCGGCGCCCGTTACCCTGGGCGACTCCTGGCACACCGTCGCGATCGCATCCTCAAGGGCCTGCTGCACCGTGGAACCGGTTGACTGGCGCTGCCATCCGAAGAAGCCGCCGCCGTGATATTCAACCAGGATCCGGTAGCGGGGCATCGGCGCGCCTATTGGGCGTCGTTCAGGTTCCAGTCGTAGCCGTCCCCGGAGACCCGCGTGATTCCCTCAAGCGCCGCGGCGAGTTCCGGACCCGCGTACTGTCGCAGATGTGCGATCACACCGGCATCGTTGCCGCCGAAATCGACATCGAACCAGTCGTAGATGGAGGACACGTGCAGTCGTCCATTGCGAATCTCGGCGCCGCGGGGATGGTTGACATAGTTACGCGCTGCGGCATCCAGCGCCTCCTCCAACCCCTCGGCCCGCAACGCCATGGCGCCCAGGTTCGGGCAGCCGATTGACGCACAATTCACAGCGTAGTGGGTGCGCGGATCCCCCCAGATCGGGCGCATAATCCCGTGCTCGATGTTGTCAAGCGACAGTTCCCGCCCGGCAACTTCGACCACCGGTTCTCCCCAGGGACCCGGAGAAAACAGGCCGCCGCCGATCTTGCGGATGCTCTCCACTGGATATGCCTCCAGGATGACCTCGACGGTGGCTGCATTGTAGAGGTTGGCCCAATAGGCGAATTGCTCCGGGCGCGGCAGGGTTGTCGGATCGATGGCCTGAAGGTGCGCCAGGTATGCCTGCAGGTCCGCCCGGCCGCCGGACTGGGCCGCGGCATAGTCGACGCGCCGCACCCCTTGGGTGCCGGGCGTCGTGTAGGTGGCAAGAAACGCATCCCAGGCCGCATGGTCGACCGGCCCGCCAGTGCCTGAGGCTTCCCAGTAGGTATCCACCAGCTTCGGTTTGGACGCGGCTGTAGCGGCAACGGTGAAAGCGAGCAGAATGGCTGTCGCAGCGATCAGGCGCATGGCGGAATTCCTTCTGAAATCATCGCGCCTCGATCAAGGCGGCACTCCCCTCTACTTGGCACAGGCGCCATCAAATTCCAAGCCGACTTCTGCCACCATGATGGACGATGCAGCGCGCGGTTGCTAGAAGGGATTGGCTTTGGGCCGATCTTTCATTCCGCCCAGCGCATTTCTGCTGAAATTCCCCGTGAGCGCGACAATGTCCAACGCTTCGCCCCCGCCTGCCGACGATTCGGGATATCGGGACACCCTGTTCCTTCCGCGCACGGAATTCCCGATGCGCGCGCGCCTCCCGAGGCGCGAGCCAGAGTGGCTGGCACGCTGGGATCGCATGGACCTTCACCGCCTGCAGCGGGAGTCGAGCGTCGGACGGCCCCTCTTCGTGCTCCATGACGGGCCGCCCTACGCGAACGGGCATCTGCATATCGGGCACGCGCTGAACAAGGTCCTCAAGGACATGGTGTACCGCTCGCAGCAGATGCTGGGCCGGGACTCGCGCTACGTGCCCGGCTGGGACTGCCATGGTCTGCCTATCGAGTGGAAGGTGGAAGAGGAATTCAAGGCGAAGGGACCGAAGGGACGCGCGAAGGAGGAGGTTCCGGTCTCGCAGCTGCGGAGCGCCTGCCGGGAATTCGCACGGCACTGGATCGGGATCCAGCGCGAGGAGTTTCTGCGCCTGGGCGTCGGGGGCGACTGGAGCGATCCCTACACCACCATGGCTCCGGAAGCCGAGGCGGCCATCGCGCGAGAGTTCCATGTGTTCGTGATGAACGGCTCCCTCTACCGGGGGTCAAAACCCGTGATGTGGTCATCCGTGGAACAGACTGCACTTGCTGACGCGGAGATCGAGTATTACGACCGGACCTCGCCGACCATCACGGTTGCCTTTCCGGTGATCCAGGCCGGGTCCGCGATCCTCGAGGGCGCCTCGGTTCTCATCTGGACCACGACGCCCTGGACGATTCCATCGAACCGCGCCATCGCGTGGTTAGGGAGTATCGACTACGGCGTCTACCGGGTTGCGGCCGCGCCGGCGGACAACTGGGCGAAGCCGGGAGACCGGGTGGTCCTCGCTGACAGCCTCGCGGCTTCCGTGTTTGCAGAGGCCCGGGTCGATTCCTACGAGCGGGAAGGCGATGCCGAGGGCCTCGGGGAATCCTTGTGCGCCCATCCGCTACGGAGCGCCGAGGGCGCGGACGGCTTCTGGGACTATGACATCCCGCTCCATGAAGCCCGGTTCGTGACCGAGGAAACCGGCACGGGCCTTGTGCATGTCGCGCCAAGCCACGGCGCGGACGACTACGAGCTTGCCGTCGCAAAGGGAATCACCCTGACCCACAATGTCGATGCGGATGGCCGCTTCGCTCCCCATGTGCCGTTCTTCGCGGGAGAGGTCATCTACCGGCCGAACGGCAAGGAGGGACTCGCGAACCGGGTCGTGACCGATCGCCTCCGGGAGGCCGGTGCGCTCTTCGCGCAGGCCCGGCTGCAGCATGCCTACCCCCATAGCTGGCGCTCCAAGGCCCCGCTCATCTTCCGCAACACCTTGCAATGGTTCATCGGCGTCGATGCAAGCCTCGAGGACGAACTCGGAACGGATGGCGCCAGCATCCGGGAGCGCGCCCTCCGGTCGATTGACAGCCGCGTCCGCTGGGTGCCGGCGGCGGGCGGCCGCAGGATGCGGAACATGATCGAGACGCGCCCCGACTGGGTCGTTTCCCGCCAGCGCGCCTGGGGCGTCCCCCTCGCCTGCTTCGTGAACCGGAGCACGGGGGAACTGCTCCGCGATCGTGCGGTGAACGCACGCGTCGTGGATGCCTTTCGGCAGGAAGGCGCGGACGCCTGGTTCAGGCCCGATGCGGCCGAACGGTTCCTGGGGCCGGATCGCGATCCCGGGGAATGGGAAAAGATCGACGACATTCTCGATGTGTGGTTCGAATCGGGAAGCACGCATGCGTTCGTCCTGGAAGACAAGGATCCCGTCCTGTGGCCAGCGGCGCTCTATCTCGAAGGCACCGACCAGCACCGGGGATGGTTCCATTCCTCCCTGCTGCAGGGATGCGGCACGCGGGGGCGCGCACCGTATGACGCTGTGCTCACACATGGATTCGTGCTGGACGAGAACGGCGAGAAGATGTCCAAGTCGAAGGGCAACATTGTCGCCCCGCAGTCGGTAATCCGCGACTACGGGGCCGACATCCTCCGTCTCTGGATCGCAAGCTCGGACTACGCGCAGGATCTCCGCATCGGCCCGGGAATCCTGAAGTCGAATGCGGATTCGTACCGCAGGCTTCGGAACACGCTCCGGTTCCTGCTCGGCAACCTTGCCGATTGGGACGAGTCGGAACGCGTCGAACGGGAATCGATGCCGGCCCTGGATCGCTGGGTCCTGCACCGCCTCGCGGAGCTGGACGAGGCATTGCGCACTGCGTACGAGGCCTTCGCCTTCCAGCGCGCCTTCTCGATGCTGTTCAATTTCTGCACGAACGATCTCTCGTCCTTCTATCTCGATATCCGGAAGGACGTGTTGTACTGCGCTGCAGCCGACTCCCTGGAGCGGCGCTCCAGCCGCACGGTGCTCGACCACCTCTTCCATCGCATCACCCGCTGGCTGGCTCCCCTTCTCTGCTTCACGGCGGAAGACGCGTGGACCACACGGTTCGGGGACGGCGAGGGCGAATCGGTGCATCTGCAGCGCTTCATGGACACACCGCCGGACTGGCGGGATCCGGAATTGGCGGCGTCCATGGACAGAGTCCGATCGGTGCGCCGGGTAGTGACCGGAGCGCTTGAGGAGGCACGGCGCGAGAAGCGCATGGGCGCTTCTCTCGAAGCCGCGCCCGTTGTCTATGTCGAGGATCCGGTTGTCGCCGGTAACCTCGTCGGGGTCGACTTCGCGGAACTCTGCATCGTGTCCGGGGTCTCGGTTCGGACGGAAACCGGTCCGAAGGATGCGTTCCGGCTCGAGGATGCGCCGGGCGTGGCCGTCGGGGTGGAGCTGGCATCAGGAACACGATGCGATCGTTGCTGGCGGGTTCTGGAGGAGGCCGCAAGCGGCGTTTGCGAGCGATGCGCCTCAGTACTTTCAAACCGGTAGGCCCCGTGCAAGTCGGCGCCTGGCGGGGAATCGCGGTCGCGGCTTCTGTTGTCGCCATCGACCGCCTTTCCAAGTCGTGGGCCCTCGATTTGCCCCTGCTTGCGGACGGCCGGGAGGTCCTGCCCTTCGTTCGCATCGTGCGAGCGTGGAATCCGGGCATCAATTTCGGGTTGTTCAGCGATTCGCAGGATCTGTCCCTGGTCCTGATTGCGCTCGCCGTCGTGATCGGCGTCGGTCTCCTCGCGTGGACCAACCGCTCGTCGCAGCTCTGGCACAACGTTTCCTGCGGCCTGATCGCCGGTGGCTCCTTCGGCAATGCGGTGGACCGCTTGATTTACGGCGCCGTACATGATTTCCTGAACGTCAGTTGTTGCGGCCTGCGAAACCCCTATGCTTTCAATTTGGCCGATACCGCCATCTTCCTGGGAGTGATTCTTCTGGTGGTCCGGCGATGAGTGGAAGCGCGAGGAGTTTTCCATGAGCCAGATGAGAGGCCTGACCGCCATCGGATCGCTGGTGCTGGTGTTAGCCTTGGCCGGCTGCGAAGACAATCAGATGCGGCGGCAGCTCGGCCTGCTGCACCAAGGCCCGGATCCGTTTTCCGCGCTACCGACCAGGCCGATCGAATTTCCGGACACGAACGAGCTTCCCGTACCGGACGCGACTGCCCCGTCGCCCATCGAGGCCGACCCGATCCGGACGGCCCGCGAAGTTCTGGACACGGCGCCGCCGGGCACCGGGGCGCTGAGCAGCACCGAGCAGCGGCTGCTTGCAGCGCTGGGCGCACAGGATGCGGATCCCGGAATTCGCGCTCTGCTCGAGAGCGAACTGGCGGACGACCGGCGCGGAGACACTCTCCTCGGCAGCACACCTCTCGTGCACCGGATTTTCGGCATCGAGGAGCGGCGGCTGCGCCGCGAGCACGCGATCGATCCGGCGGAAGAGCTGGAGCGACTGCGCAGAGAAGGAATCATCAGTTCCCCAGAGGAGGCGGCACCAGGGGACGACGGCTTCTGAGCACGGGACTCTCGCAGTAGCCGGAGAAACCGGCAAGCGGCAGACGAGCCGACCGCGCTTCCGCGCGCAAGAGACTCGAGTTGATTTGGGAGACCCGCCGAAGGAGCGGTGATTCAGCTTTGGCGCCGCTGCTTCTATACTGTCAGCATGTCCGAGCCCTCCCCAGCAAGTGCCGGCATCCGCCGGCTGGACGCCCACACCATCAACCGCATTGCCGCTGGCGAGGTCGTCGAACGGCCCGCCTCCGCTGTCAAGGAACTGGTGGAGAACGCGCTCGACGCCCGGGCACGGAATATCGAAATCGAAATCGAGGATGGAGGACGGCGTCTCATCCGAGTTGTCGACGACGGAGCCGGCATAGCGCCCGAGCAGTTGCCCCTTGCCGTTGAGCGGCATGCGACCTCCAAGCTTCCGGCAGACGATCTCTTCGACATCCGCACGATGGGCTTTCGCGGCGAGGCACTGGCCGCAATTGCCGGGGTCAGCCGCTTCACGCTGACGAGCCGTGCGGAAGGCGCCGATTCGGCGTGGCGAATCGAGGTCGACGCGGGGAGGGTCGGAGAGGCACGCCCGGCGGCGCTGCAGCGCGGAACCCGCGCCGAGGCAAGGGACCTCTTCTATGCAACGCCAGCGCGGCTGAAGTTTCTGCGGGGCGAGCGGTCGGAATCCATGGAGATTTCCGAGACCGTCCGCAGCCTCGCTTGCGCGAACCCCGGCGTTGGCTTCGTCCTGCGCAATGGCGGCCGCGAATCGTTGCGGTTTGCGCCGGAGGATGGCGATGCGGACAAGGCCCGCCGTGCGCGCGTCGGCCAGGTGATGGGAGCTTCCTTCCTGGATGATGCCGTAGCGGTCGCACGGCAGACGCAGGTCGGCGCTATCAGCGGCCTTGCCGGGCTTCCGACGCATAACCGGCCGCGAGGAAACGCCATCCGGGTGTTCGTGAACGGGCGGCCGATCCGCGATGCGCTGGTACTCGGCGCCGTGCGGGGGGCGTACCGGGATCTCCTGCCTGGTGGCCGCCATCCGGCAGTGGCGCTCTGGATCGATGTGCAGCCGGACCGCCTCGATGCCAATGTCCACCCCGCCAAGACGGAAGTGCGGTTCCGGGACGCCGCAGAAATTCGCGCGATCACGGTTCGGAGCATCCGGGATGCGCTCGCGGGAGCGGGCCACCGGGCCGCTTCGGTCGGGGGAACGGCCGCGGTGGCGGCATTTCGGGATCTGGGGCCGGGACAATGGCAGTCGCCCCTGTTTCCATCCAGGAGCGAACGGCCGGTCGTCTTCGACGCGCCCCCCGAGGCGCAGCCAATGTCGGTTCCGGACCGCCGGATAAAGGAATATCCTCTCGGCGCGGCCTGCGCCCAATTGCACCGCATGTTCATCGTTGCGGAGACTCCGGAGGGGATCGTGCTCGTGGACCAGCACGCCGCCCATGAGCGGATCGTCTACGAGCAGATGAAGGCGGAGCTCGCGGCATCCGGCGTGGTCCGGAGCGCGCTCCTCATTCCGGACGTGGTCTCCCTTCCGGAGACGGATGCCGAGCGGCTCCTCGCGCGGCGGGAGGAACTCAAGGAACTGGGCCTCGTGATCGAGCCCATGCGTCCGGGTCAGCTCTGCGTACGCGAGGTGCCGACAATGCTCGGCGACGTGAACAACGCCAAGCTCCTCCAGGATCTGGCGGATGATCTCGCCGAGAGCGATGAGGCGACGTCGCTCCGCTCCCGGCTGGATGCGGTGTGCTCGCGCATGGCGTGCCATGGCTCGGTTCGCGGCGGCGCCTCCCTGTCGCAGGCGGAAATGAACGCCCTTCTCAGGAAGATGGAGGCCACGCCGCATTCCGGACAGTGCAACCATGGGCGCCCTACCTACGTGGAGATGAAGCTCGAAGATCTTGAACGGCTCTTCGAACGACGGTAGTGCGGGAGTGCCGGATCCGCGCCGCCCCTGAGCGGGGCAACGGCGGCAATCACGACAAAGGCGGTTCGTGCGGAGCAGGTCGCGCCAGGCCATCCGCCCGGGACGGCGAGCCATCGTGCCCCGTATCGGTTCGCGAACGGGATTCGGCTTCAGCAGGCGATTCAGTGAAGGAGAGGCGTGTGGCGGCTGACATCATTGACGGCAAGGCTTACGCGGACGGAATTATCGCGGATGTGAGGAACCGGGTCGCATCCCTCACCCGCGCCGGCGGGGAGCCGCCCTGTCTGGCGGTGGTCCTGGCCGGAGATGATCCGGCAAGCCGGGTCTATGTCTCGAACAAGGTACGGCGCGCGAAGGAAGCCGGCATACGGTCCGTCGAGCGCCGCCTGCCGGGGGATGTTTCCGAGTCCCGCCTCCTGGACGAGGTCCGCAGACTGGACGAGGACGACAGCGTCCACGGAATCCTCGTGCAGCTGCCGCTGCCGAGGCAGATCCGCGAATCCGCCGTGCTCGACGCGGTTCCACCCGAGAAGGACGTGGACGGTTTCCACGTGGTGAATGCGGGGCGCCTCGCCGCCGGCCGGCGGGCGATGGTCCCCTGCACCCCGAAGGGATGCATGATGCTCATCGACGACCGGATCGGGGACATCTCCGGGGCGCGGGCCGTCGTGGTCGGGCGCTCCAACATTGTCGGAAAGCCCATGGCACAGCTCCTCCTCGCGGCTCACGCCACGGTGACCATTGCGCATTCCCGGACCAGGGACCTACCCGCCCTCTGCCGGGAGGCGGATATTCTGGTGGCGGCTGTTGGACGCCCGGGAATGATTCGGGGCGACTGGATCAAGCCGGGCGCAATCGTAATCGATGTCGGAATCAACCGGGTTCCCGCGCCGGAGCGCGGCGAAGGGAAGACACGACTCGCCGGCGATGTGGCGTTCAGCGAGGCCAGGGAAGTGGCGGGCGCGATCACGCCGGTACCCGGCGGCGTGGGCCCCATGACCATCGCCTGCCTGCTCGCCAACACGCTGGAAGCGTGCTCGGACGCCTCGAGCAACAGATCCTGATCGCATCCGCGCAACCGGCGCCGCAAATCTGCACCAAGCTGAAGGTTTCTCTATACCGACCCCTGGCTGCACGGGGCAGGCGGAATGGAACGGCCAGAACTGGATGAATAATCCGAGTTGATCTCCATAGGAGAATATTCTGGTGGAAGGGCATGAATGCGGCTTTTTCGCTGGCCCTCAGCAGGCTACAATCAGAGTGCCCCGCCATGATGTGTCGGCCGGGAATCCGCCGGAAAGCGAGAGCGAACGATGAGCCAGAGCATCATGGACCAGGTCATCAGTCTGGTCGCCGAAAAGGCCATGCTGGACCGCGACCAGGTGACCCCGACATCCACCATGGAAGATTTGGGAATCGATTCACTGACGGTCGTCGAGCTCATCTTTGCCATCGAGGAGACCTTCGGCATCGAGGTGCCGTTCAACGCCAACGAACCGGAGAACTCGGAATTCGATGTGTCGTCGGTGGGCGCGGTCGCGGAATCGGTGGAGCGGATTGTGGCGGAGGGGGCCGGTGCGTAGGGGGGGCGAGTCGGAACGCTCGCGCTCAAGTGGGTGTGCGGGGTCCTTTCTGTGAACAAGTGCATGCCTCGTTACAGTACTCGGCATTGTGCAAACACCGGACCAGCTTAGCCGCCAAGTGTGACTACCATGCGTGATATCTGGACTTCCGGACCGTACAGCGGTATTGATGCGCTGCGGGACAATCGGCTCCCGCACGAGTGCGATTCTGCCTAGGTAGCTCAGTCGGTAGAGCAGCGGACTGAAAATCCGCGTGTCGGCGGTTCGATTCCGTCCCTAGGCACCACTAACCGTCGGAATCGCCAACTATACTCCTGAATTCTGGAGTGAGGGCAGAAACCTTCCGAACGAAGGATATTCCCTATGCGACCCGACCTGTACCTAGAGAAAGATCCACAGCGCATTCTTGAGCACGTTGGAGAAGTCGTTTCTCTCGCCGACTCGGAAACAATGGGACTCGGATTCCTGCCTGAACAGGCACTACGGGATGGAATTCTTCGTGGGAAAATGCTGGTTCTCATTGATCGATCTTTCGAGCGGCCGAAATTGGTTGCTTACTTGCTTTACAGCGGCGTTTTTCCATACGCAAAGGTTCAGCAATTGGCGACGATTAGGTCGCATCGACAGCAATGGGTGGCCTCCGCACTTATCCGTGCTCTAGTCACAGAACTCGAGCGACTTGGCTTTATGACATTGCGCGCAGATGTGGCTTCAGATCTGCTCGCCGCTCTTGAATTCTATGCATCAAATCGTTTTGAACCAACACGAACGAAGCCAGGCGGGACATCCCGGAGTAGAAACATTGTCGTCCACATTCGAGAACTGGAAACCGACTCACTCTTTGCAAGAGAGTCCGAAACCGGCTTTGAAGTCGATCTTGGTATCCGAAGTAGGAGCGCGCGTGAAGCGCCATTCTTCGCACTTGATCTCAATGTATATTTTGACTTAGCGCGGAATCGATCACAATCCGAAACCGCAAGACGGTTGTTTGGCGCTGCATTGGCTCATGAAGTACGTCTTACAGTCGCGGACGAGTTTGTAACAGAGCTTCGCCGAAATCCTCCCAAGAGAACGGAAGATCCAATCTTGCAACTCGCCTTGCGTTTGCCGCGCATGCCTAAGGCCGACAAACAACAGCTTCAAAGCCTACAGCATCACATGCACGACCTTGTGTTCATTCAACACCAAGCTTCGGGTGCAGGAACGCCCCAAGCATGGAGTGATGCCAAGCATCTTGCTCATGCTGCGCTGGCGAGGGCTTCAGCATTCATAACGCGAGACGGGGCCATCTTGGGCAGCCGCGACGAATTGATAAGGCGTTTTGGCATCGATGTGCTGTCGGTGGAAGAGCTATTGATGTCTCTTCCTTCGGACCGGGCGCATGCGTTGCTAGGGACCCAATACGGGTCTGACTTTGTCTGCGCGGACGCAAGTGCTAAAGAGATTCGGGACTATATGCGAGGTGAGTGCCTATCGTCACAATTGATCATCGAGTTCTCCGAGGAGGTGCTGCATCCGACAAGATCGACGCGGATGGCGATAAGGAAGGGTGACGACATGGTGGCATGCGCAGTGTTGCTGGAAATCGTGGCACCTAAGACCGTCTGCCGGCTATTTGTCCATGCGCGGCCAGAGCTCCTGGACGTCGAGTTGTACATCGACCACTTACTAGACACTATGCTACGCTACGCAAGTTCTTCTGGGGTAACCGCCGTCGAATTAGAGCATGTAACAGGGCAGTCAACGTTGAACACGGCAGCACGAGCCAGAGGTTTTGTACGATTGGCATCCACGTCGACTACGGTGAAGCCGGTCATCGGGCGCCCCGTTACGACCAGCGGTTGGCACACAGCGGTCAGGGAACTCAAACTGCGGACAGGATTGGAATTGCCGACAACAATGCCTGACGGACACTACGCGGAGCGGTTGCTTATCAAGACTCCTCACGGTAAGGAAATCTTTGTTTCCATGAGCGGCCTAGAAAAGCTGTTGGGTCCAACGCTCTTGATCCGGTCGGATCAAGACGGCGTGATAGTACCAATAACACGAACCTATTCAGACAACTTGTTGGGAACGAACAAGCAGATTCCTCTTGGCCTTGTCGATGACAAGGACGCATCCTTCCTTTCTAGACGAGCGTATGTGAACACTCCGCGCGCTGCAAGTGCAATGCGCCCTGGGTCACCTATTCGATTTTATGAATCGATCAACAGCGGTGGCAGGGGTTGTATTGTCGCCGTGACTCGCATAGCGAATGCAGAAATTAGGAATAGGTCTGACGTTCCAAGTGACTTCCTGCGACGGATAGTAGTCGAGAGTGTTGCAGGATTTTCGAGTAGTAATGAGGTACTCATTACGAGTTTCGAGGAATTGTTTGTCGTACCGCATTTTGTGCCACTCGATTGGCTAAAGGCCGTGGGAGCAGTCGACAATGCGAATTTGGTTACGGCCAGACGAGTACCGGCAGACATTGTAACCAAAATCTTGGACAAGGGGTGGAGTAATGGGCGAAGGAGATGACGCGCTTATTTCTATTCGACCGAAGTATGCGAGAGCAATTTTGGCAGGCATTAAGACCGTTGAGTTGCGCCGTAGAGTCCCGTTTGTCAGGCGGGGAACGCGACTCTGGATTTATGCAACACGGCCTATCGGCGCGATCGTCGGCTCAGCGGTCATCGAAGAGATAATCGAGGGATCGCCCACGGAAGTTTGGGATAAGTGTATGGATCGCACTGCAGTAACGCGAAGTGAGTTTGATGAATATTTTGTGGGAACGGAGAGGGCGTTGGCCTTAGTGTTGTCTAATGTTGTGCGGCGACGTGAGATTGGAATTGAGAAATTGCGGGAGCTTTCGGAAGGATTTCATCCGCCTCAGGTGCTGACACGGTTGTCTCGAGAGGAATCGGTTTGGTTGTCAAGGCGAGCGAAGTCTGTGGAGTTGGTTGTGCAAGCAATTCCAACTAACTTCAGAACTACAAGACAATGTTGTGGTTTTAGGGATTGAGGCTGGCTGGTTTTGTAGACTTTTCTGACGATTCCATTTGCTTTCGCAACATTGATGGCGGCGCGGGGTCGAGATGGGGAACGGTCAGCGCGAAGCGCACCTGCGGGATTGGGAGTGGATGCTATTCCGCCTTGCGGATAGGGTTTCCGGAAATGCGGGCAGATTGAGGCGAAGAGCCATGGCGAGCAATGGCATCTCCTTTCGCGAGACCCTGAGCAAGCCGGGTCTCTTGAAGGAGATCCGGGCGTGTTTCGACCTGACGCAGGACGGTGTATCGAGCCGATTCGGTAGAGGGCCGGCGAATTGCGATGCGCTCGCTCGCACCGTCGGGCCGCAGGGTGCCGGGCCGTATCGAATTTGTCCGCAAGCACCGCACTGCAATGTCACCGGTTCTTGCGCCTGCTGCCCTGCCCGATACGAATCCGTCCCAATACCACTTGTCGGCAACTAGACGCCGGCCGAATTAAACACTTGTATCAACAGCGGTATTCGGCAAACCACCGCGATTGTGGCTGCCGTTTCATCGCTTGCGCCGCGTCGTCAGCCGTCCACGCACCAGGATCGCGTCCAGGATGACAGCAAAGACGAGGATGCTCCCCACAGAGATGATCCGGAGGTAGGGTGGAGCGCCAAGCAGGTCCAGCCCATTGTTGATGGTTCCGACCACCAGTGGTCCCAGCAAGGCGGCCCATACGGTTCCTCTCCCACCGAAGAGGCTGGCTCCACCGATAACTGCCCCAGCAATCGCGCTCAATAGTAGAAGGCCTCCGCCCGAAGAGGAGCTGACGCTCAACTGCCTGGCCGCTTGCGCGAGGCCCCCGCAAGCCGCAATCGTTCCAGCGATCGCAAAAGTGGTTATGACGATGCGATCGACCTTGACGCCCGCGCGCCTGGCTGCTTCCCTGTTTCCACCCACCGCCATCACGTGGCGACCGAAAGCTGTCTCGGAAATCAGGTAGGAAAGAGCGGCCAACAAGAGAAGGAACGAGAAAAGTATCCACGGGACGCCGCGAAACTGGCTCATATGCCAGGTTATCAGTACCAGGGCGATCGAGATCGGCGCGATCGGGAGTATCACGTGAACGAGAACGCCTCTCCCAATCCCGTGCGCGACTAACCCCCGATAGTGGACGATCCGCAGCAAGAACATGTAAGCAATCCCCGCTGCACACGCCAACCAGCCCCCCCAGATGGGCAGGAACGCACTTTGAACGCCATCAAGCGGCGTTCCGAGGATGCTAACTTGCGCCGACTGAAAGGGAAGAATGAGCACGAGAACACCGGCAAGCACGAAGGATACGCCCAGTGTGACCAGGAATGACGGAGCGCCGAAGACGAGGATGATAATTGCTTGAATCGCCCCAATTCCAGCTCCAGCCGTCAACGCAGCCAGAAGAGCAACGGCAATCGGAAAATCAAGAGTTACCAACAAGGTCACCGCTATGGCGGCAGTAACTGCTGAAACTATGGCAAGCGAGAGGTCGATCTCCGCGACAAACAGCACAAAGATGAGTGAGAGACCCAGTAGCCCGATAGGCACTGACTGAAGAAATAGAAAGGTGATATTGCGTGGAGTGAGGAAGAAGGGTGAAAGTATCGCAAATACCACTCCCAGAACGGCTAGAACGAGGACGACCGGGACGAGTCGAAGGCTGCCGCCAAAAGCATTCGTAACGCGTGCTCGAAGCTGTTCACGCTCCATCAATCGGGCATCAGGCCCTCGGGCGACTGAAGACGAACCGTTGGTCACTCGCCATTCCCCGAATTAAATGGATCTCTAGAATGTGGGCCGTTCGATCGCACGTTGACGCCTGTGATTGCAGCGACGATCCTCTCTTCGTCAATTTCCTCCTTTTCGAAGACGCTGGTCACACGGCCAAGCCTCAGTACAACGACCCGGTCAGCGACGGACAACACGTCGCTGAGATTGTGGGATACGACCACGACACCGCGCCCTTCCAATCGCATCCGACGGACCATATCAAGAACTTGAGCGGTCTGTTCGACGCCCAACGCGGCCGTCGGTTCGTCGAGGAGGACAAGTCGAGGGTCGCGCAAGACGGCGCGCGCAATTGCGACTCCCTGCCGTTGGCCCCCCGAGAGACGGCCGACCTCGGTCGAAAGTGAAGGGATCTTGACGCCGAGCGCGGTAAAGACCTCGTCCGCCATGCGTTCCATGGATGGCTTGTTGAGACCCCGACCCCTCCAGAATGGTCGGCTGGTTTCCATCCCGAGGAACAAATTGGAAACGACATCGAGGTTGTCACATAGGGCGAGATCCTGGTAGACCGTAAATATTCCCTTCTCATTGGAGTCAGACACGGATCGAATGAAAACTACTTGGCCTCTAACCAGGAACTCACATTGATCGGCTTCCAACACCCCGGAAAGTATCTTTAGCAATGTCGATTTTCCGGCTCCATTGTCGCCAACAAGGCCTACGACTTCCCGCTCCCGGAGTTGTAGCGATACTCCATCAAGAGCCCGTACGCCGCCATAGAATTTGACGACGTTGTTGACTTCCAGGAACGGCGCGACACTCATCGGATCGATATTTTTTCGGAACTAGATACCTGCGCCGCAGAAATTTCCACAGCAAGTGTCCAAGCGATCGGGTATGTCGTTCATCATTGGTTTTCGGTTCCGTTTCTCTGGGAATGCGCGAGGTTCTTGGATGGGCACGAAGCCCGGTCCGTGTTCGCCGAGCCAAGCGCTTCTGCTTTCGCCGGACCCCTGGGAAATGGTTTCCCGAAGGGCATTTGTCGTATCACGTCAGCGACCGTGAAGACTCGCTGGACTTGAGCACGATTTGGGCGCGGTAACAGGGCGACGGGCGGCGAGACTCGCCCAATGAGCTCGGGACAATGGTGAGGATCCTGGTTTACGCCTATGCGACGGGAGTGTTCTCGTCGCGGCGGATTGCCCGCACGCTGGGGGATGATGCTGCGTTCCGTGTCCTCGGAGCGGGAAGCTTCGCGAAGCATCCGAAGAGTGGAGAGTTCCCACGGCGGCACCTCGCGGATGTCGCCGGTGAGATGGGGCTTGAGGACTTCGGGAAGCAGTCCATCGACCGCACGAAGTTGCGGGCGAATCCGAGCAAGCGCAAGGCGATGAGTAATTACTGACTGAAGCATGAGGAGGCCCGGCTGCGCGCGGAGATCCAGGCACTGCTTTCGCGGGCGGGAGCGGTTGACGCGGAAGAACACGCGCGGCTCGGGGAGGCGGTTCGCGGGGACGAGCTTCCCGTGGTGCTGAAGCGACGCGAGGCGTGGCTGGCTGCAATCCAGGCGGCGAAGACGCGGCTGGATGCGGAGCAACGGCCACGGGAACCTGAGCGGGGCCGGAAGCCGGCGCAAATTCGCAACGCCAGGGGCGGCCAGCCGTACACCAGGGGCGGCCAGCCGTACAAGCGTGCCTTTCGGGAGCCCGATGCGAGAGCGCAGAGCAACTTCACGGTTGCCGCGAGCGGGATCATGGATCCCATCGGCGACGGGTTCCAGCTGTGCCAAAACGTGCACGTTGTTGTGGACGGGCAGAACCAGACGGTCGTTGCCACGGCGGTTTGCCGAGGGGCGACGGATCAGGGACAACTGCTGCGCATGGTGGACGCGGCTGCGGCGACGGGCGAGCGGATACCGGAGACGGCGCTTGCGGACGCGGGCCGCCGCAACGAAGCGGATCTCGCCGCGCTGCGGGCGCAGGGAATTCGAAGCCGTTTGGTGCTCGGTCGGGAACGCCGGAAGCAGGCCACCATCAACTGCGACAGATGGCCTGCCACGCACCGGATGGGGAAACGCCTGGCGACCTTGGAGGGCCGGGCCGCCTGCGCCAAACGGAGTTGGCTGTAGGAATCGCCGAGCGGATGGATCAAGGAGGTTCTCGGGTTCCGCCAGTTCCGCTCGTAGAGCCAGAAGAGGGTGCAGCCAGAATGGTCCGGGGTCTACCTCTTGTTGAACATTGGGCGGATGTCGAGCCCGGTGGCGGACGGATGGGTCTCGCCGGAAATCAGGAATATGCCGCCTTGCGCAATTGCCCTTGCAATCAGTAGCCACGCCGGGGAAACTACCCGCTTTGCACCGCCGCCGGAAAATCGCAGACCGCGCAGCAGATCGGAATCGCCCTCGCGCTTTGTCACCGGAACAACTCAGCAGCTTGCGGCAATCCCTCTCCGTCATACAGGAAGCGTCCTACAGCGCAATCTCCGAATTTTACCAATTGGCCAAGGCTTCCACGCGAACTCGCCTGGAAACCGCTCTACCGTTTCTGGTCTCTTACCAAGCGTACATACCGTTATCCACGAGCATGCCAATGGAGTCCAGTTCGATCGGCGATGGCTAGAAGGGTAACGATCGCGGGACCGGCCGCGCGCAATGTGGACGGACGGCCTGATCATCGGCCGCCCGTCCGGATCTAATTCGTGTCTGCCGAAAAACCCCCTTTTTGGAGTTTGAGCCGGCTTCTGCCGTCAAGTTTGACCCCGACCTGACTGGTGGATTCGGGGTCAAGTGGACCTGGTCAGCGACATTTGGGGGTAAACGGCGGGCGGGCGGGGATTTTGGCGCCCATATTGGTGATTTCTGGAAGTATCGGGCATGGAGAGCCGCCGGCAGCCCGGTCCGGGCTGCGCTGGCGCGGTTTCCCGGCGACGTCAGGCAGCTTTTCGTTGCAGGAACTTGAGTCGTGCGCGTTCCCGTGCGCGGATCAAGAAACCGACACGGAGCACATTTGCAGCGAGGATGGACAAGGCGACCGTGCGGGCGAAGCCAGCCTTGCCATGGGTGCGCACCCGGTCCAGGCCGCGCTGCTCGAGATTGTTGATTGCCGACTCGACGGCGGGATGCTGCTGGCGCGCCAGTGCGAAGTCCGGCTGCGCCTCGTGTTCGCGGCGGCTGACGGGCAGGCGGCCCTTGGCGGGCATGGCGTTGAGTTCCAGCGTGTCGCCGAGGGCGGCCTGGTTTTGCGGGCTGTGAAAGCCGCGGTCGAAACTGCAGGCGACGAGTTCCGGGAAGCGCTCCCGCGTGGCCACGATGACGGGAACCGCGGCATCGGTGTCGCTCCCCTCCCACAGGATCCGGTGCTCGAGGAGGAACTGGTACTGGTCCTCGACGATCGCGACGGGAACGCCCAGTTCCACGGGGACGCCCGCCTTCCCCTTGCTGTTCCACCGCGTATGTTCCTCGAAGACCGAAAAGACCTTCTCCTTCTGGGGGATCTCCTCCCTCTGCAGGATCCTCCGGTCCGTCTGGTCGATCTGGCGCTTCGTATGCGCGATGTACCGGTCGAGTTCCTTGAGCTCCTCCGGCCGGGCGCCCCGCTCCAGCAGGCTGGCCCGCGTGGCCTCCGCCTTCGCCAGAAGTTCCTCGCACTTGGCCAGGAACGCGTCGACGTCCTCCCGCCAGGCCTCCGAGCGCCGGGTGCTCGCCACCCGCTGATACAGCCGCCGGAGTGTCACCGTAAGATGCTTGACTTGGCGCCAGCCCGTCAGGTTCCATTCGTCCGCCAGCTCGGCCGCGATCCGTATCATCACCCGGGCTGCGTCCCAGAGCAGGTTGCGGTCGGTGGGATAGTGGACATCCGTCTCGACGACAAAGGTGTCGCACCGGCCCGCCAACTGCTCGCCAGCGTCGTGGCCGCAAAGGTCGTGACCGTGCCGCACCACCAGTTCGTTGATGTCTCGCAGCGTGTCCTCGTCCAGCAGCGAGACATTCCGCATCACCTGGTCATAGGAATACGTCACCGGGTCCAAATCGCTGTCCCCGAGCAGCTGGCGAAGCACCACGTGCGTGTTGGCGTGTTCATGAAGCCGGTCGAAGTCGCAGCCAAGGCCTTGCTTCAGCACCGCGAGTACGAGAACCGTCCACAGTTCCATCCCCGGACGGCCGACCGTCAGATCGCGGTCTTCCCCGAACCGGTCCAGCAGAAGCTCGAAAACCGCCTCCCGCACCGCCTCATTCAAATACAGGCCCTGCAGGCCAAGCAGGATCGCCGGGATGTCGTCCCGCGACTTCACGTCAATCTGGATCCCCCCAATCTCCGCCCGGCCGAGCATCGGCTCAAAACGCCCCAGCTTCCGCATCGCAAACTCCCACGCAAAGATCCCGGAATCCGCAGCGCGCCACTCCGGACCACTGCCCGGAAGCACACCGCGTCCCGCTTCCCGGGATACGATCTAACTATTTGTACAGTATAATGATAAATGCTTCCTGCGCAACCCCGGAAATGCCCCGTTCAACCCCGGAACAACCGGATTCCGGACCGTCCCGCCAGGTCCCTGATCGCTCGCAGCGTGTCCTCGTCCAGTAACGAAATATCCCGCAGCACCGTGTCGTAGGAATACTCCACCGGGTCATACTCGCCGTGCCCGAGCAGTTGGCGCAGCACCAGGTGCGTGTCGGCGTGTTCCCGAAGCCGGTCGAAGTCGCAGCCAAGTCTCCGCTTCAGCATCCCAAGCACGAAAATCGTCCACAGAGACACCCCCGGACCGACAGCATCCCGATTGCCATCCCCCCCGATCCGCTCCTCCAGGAGCCGGAATACCGCTTCCCGCAGTTCGACATTCAAGTATACGTCCCGCAGGCCGCCCAGAAGCTTGGGAATGTCGTCTCGAGACCTCGCGTCAATCCACACATCCCCGACCCTCATCCCCTCCTGTCCCGGATCAAAGCGGCGCAGCTTCTTCATACCGAACTCCTTTGCGAAGATTCCGGAATTTTGAACGCGCCGCGGGCACAAGGACTTCGCTGCAAGAGCAACATCGAAAGCGCCCGGCCTCCGATACCGGCACTTTAACTCATTGCCAAAACAAGCGAATTGATGACAAAAGGTCAGTCCAGACTATACCAGGCTCAAACTCCGCCCAACGGACGATCTCGTGGCAACAGCGCAAACTTCGCCATCGGATCTAGAACCTAACTCATTGATCAGTATAACTCTTATCGGTTTTTGGGCAAGCACTAATTCACTGCTTTGCCAGCCCTTCCACGCAGATCGGATCAGACGCTACGTCGCCGGTGCAGATTTGATCCCAAGTGTAGATCTCATCCTCGATCAGAATGCCGATGTCGTCCTTGCGGAGGAGCGACGGCTCAAGAGCAACAATCGGGATGTCGGCTGTGCCGTTGTTCTCGGTCTCGTAGTCGCCAGGTGGTAGCTCTCCTGTCTCGATTAGCGCGACGATGACCTTGGCGGCTACGCGCGCTTGCCGAATCTGCGGTTTGTAAACAGTTGCGGTCTGGTAACCCCGAATGAGATTCTGTATCCCTGATATGTCGGCATCCTGTCCCCCGTACACCGGCACCTGGCCAAGCAGACCAGCCGTGTTCAAGCCGGCCAACACATATGTTGCGAACTGGTCGTTCAACGACAACGCAGCGTCGATGTCGTTGTTTTGCCGGGTCAGGCACTGCTCGGAGAGCCGTTGGATCTGAATGTCAAACGGGTCGCCCCCTAACACCGCCCAGTCGTCGCAGACGAGTTCGATCTTGCCGGAAGCGATCATCGGCTCCCACACCGAATCCTGACCGGCCGCAAACGCTTCAGTAATCGATACGCCGCGGGCGATGAAGATACGCATCAACCGGATCGGTCCCTCATGATCGGCGTAAGGACCATCAGGGTCATTGATGTCCTCAACGAGTGCCTGCCCCTGCAGCACACCGGTGTCGAAGAAATTGTAGAAGACACGGGCGGCGGCAGGTCCGCCCTTCGCGGCATGGTCATAGAGTACGACCGGGATCCCGGCCTCGGCGAGAGATTGCAGCATGCCGCCGGTGGTGTTCTCGTCAACGGAGACCAGCAGCACAGCCTTCGCGCCTTTGGTTATCGCAGTTTGGGCCTGTGTTTCCTGCGTTTGAACGTCCATGTTTCCATCCAGAACCTCAACGTCAAGTCCCGGGGCGAGCTCCTTGATGGTGGCCGTGAGTGCCGGCGCATCCTGTTGAAGCCATCGTGCGGCGTCCTGCTGGCCAGGCGCCAGGAAGAAAACAGTTCCGTCGACGGCATCTTGTGCCACTGCGGGCGTACCTACGGCCATGGTTAGCGCCAGGCCGGCAGTTGCGAGTAATCGTGCTTTCCGGCGATGCGATTGACTCCCGTGATAATTTACAGTCATTCTCTTCCTCCTCTTCGATTGGTCGACAGTTGGGCCATTATTTGTCGAACGGCGAGGGCCGTTCCAGCCCACCGTTGTCTTCTGATGTCCCTGATTGCTGTCGCCACGATGTTATCATACACGATTTTGAGGGTTCGTTTCCAGTTTAGCCAGTATGTATTCGGCAATGACAATGCTTTACGGGTAGGGTTTCGGGCAGAGACGCGGAATTTGCGGCAATTTTCGGTTGGCCGCGCGTACTTTGTCCCGGAACGCGCGATGTTACGGAAAAGGGAAGTGACCGCAACCATATGCAGCTGTATTCTGAAAGTACGCACAAGACTTCGGACCCGGATGTACTCCGATCACCACGCCAACTCGTTCCGAGGCGGGGATCAAGTTTGATTTGGAGCCACCCGTTCTTGCCCCACGGTCGTGCGGGAGTATGTAGCAAGCCGAGGAGATGAAGGCCTGCCGCTCGCATTGCAACGCAATTGGACAGGAGTTCTTGGAGGCCGTGTTCCAACTGCATTCATTTGGCGCTTCAGTGGAAGCGTACTCGGCGTCTGAACGGCCTGTGGTGTCTGCGTCGCAGACCTGCGAGCGGGCGGTCCTGAATGCGGGCATAGCATCACTGGCTGGAGGCACGAAGCATGGGTTTCGTGGCGAGTAGTCGCACCTCCGGGCAGCGGCGACGCCGCACGGTGTGAAAGCGTCGGCCGGGCCGGTGGAAAATTCGGGATCGCGCTACGTGAGGGAAGCCGGAGGCGCGGTCGCGCCGGTCGACGAGCGTGTCTGCATTGCGGGCGGATGTTTCACGGAGCTGGCTGCGGAGCGGGGCGTGTACCGGATGAGATCTCCCTCGACGCGGGACTGACATTCCGTCGACGAGTGGTTCGCGACTGAGGAAGCGTTGGCGAGCAGCCTGGCCCCTTTGGTAGCCGATGCAGTGGGCACTGGAACGGCTGCGCAGACGACGCACTTGCGGCAATGCGCGCGGGCGAGGCGGTCCCGGTGCAGGCGGCGAGCGTTTGCATCTCACTGGACGGACCCATGTTTCCCATGATCGCGGTGGGGAACAATGGCGACAAGACAATGAGATAGAAAGAGGCCTCCGTCTGGACGAACTCCTTCCACCATGCTCAGGGAGTCAGCTTGCGCAGCTTGTATCTCGGCAGAATGCCCGAACCCCGCAAGGCTACCCTCCGGTTGAGGCCGCAGAAGGAACTCGTGCATGTCGCCGGGCTTCGGCCCGATTGGCAGCGGGTTGCCGTCGCCGACGCAGGCGCTGACAACTCGACCGTCCCGCTTGCCTCAATTCCGAAGGCATACCGGCAGATAGACTACAGGCATGCCTGTCAGCGCCTCGGCGTGGCCGCCGAGGACATCTTCCCCCTCGACAGTGCGGCCCGCGAGAGGTGGTCCCGAATTTTCCGGCACATGCTGTGTTACGACCCGGGTGGGGCCGGGAAGGTAGTCCGGTCCCTGCGCGACTGCCACAACCCAGGCGGTAGGCTGGACGCGGGAATCGAAAGCGAATTGAATTACGTCCGTGATCACCGCAACAGGATGCACTACGCGCGGCATCAGAGCATGAGCCTCCCGACCGAAAACGGCTTGATGCAGAGCGCTGACCGGACCCTGATCGGAGCCAGGATGAAGCGGTCCAGCCAGCGTTAGGGTTGGGAGGGCGGCAAAGGCATCCTGGCCTTCCGCGAGCTCGTCAATTCCGGACGCTTCGACGCCGTCTGGCACACCATCGTCAATCACGGCAAGCGAATTCGTGCCGACAAGAACTCCGTGTCCCGCAGTTGCAGAAGCGTGCCGCTTGATCCTGCAACGAGCAAGACTTCCAAAATGCAGGACTCAAAAATTGCCCGCTATGCGAAAATCGCTCCCCCCAACGTCTTGAGCATGGATCTGGCCACTCCAGGTATGCCACGAATAGGGAACTCTGCCAGCGCCAATCCTATGGGCTGTGACGTGCTCGGCTGTACCATACGGGAGCGATTCTCGTATGGCGGGCATTTTTTGGGATTTGTCATATTGCAAGTTTTTCTCCCATAGCACGATCAAGCCGCCGCTTTGTATGATTGAGGGAAGCGGTTATCATTTTCTGCGGGCCCTTCCTCGCGGTGATCGAGGATGGCAGTCCAGGCGGCGTCGAAGCGCCCGGACTTGACGAGCGCTCGGAAGGCGAGGATGGCCTTGCCTCCCTCCATTCCCCAGCGCTGGCCGGACCTTTTCATCCTGGCCCCGACCAGCGTCTTGCAGGCACTTTCCGTTACGCCGGACCCGATCGGGACGTTCATGGCCTGATGTTTCGCATAGTTCATGCGGTTCCGGTGATTGCGGAAGTAGTTCAACTCGCTCTCCAGTCCGGCATCCAGCCTGCCACTGGCGGTCCAGTAGTATCGCAAGGACCGGATCACCTTTTCGGCTCCCTCTGGATCGTCCCGGAGAATCTTCCGGTATCCTTGGAACCATGTGCTGCGGGTGGTGCTGTCGTGGGGGAAGATGTGCTCGGCGGCCGCGGCGAGGTGCTGCGCTGCATGCCAGAAATCGATCAGTTGGAACGCCTCTGGAACCAGGGCGGACAAGAAGCGCCAATTGTCTGCGGCCGCGTCTGCGACGGCAACAAGCCGCAAATCGGGCCGGAGCCTGGTGGCATGCACAAGTTCCTCCTCCAGCCGCTGCTTGAGGGTTGCCTTGCGGGGTTCGGGCATTTCGCCGAAATACACGGTGTGCAAGCGGACGCCCTGAGCATCGTAATAGGAGATCGTCCCGACGGACGCCTCTTTCCAAATCATTGGCCTGACACCACCTTTCCCCTCCAGGAACATGGGAAGCATGGTCCCGTCGAGGGAGATGCAGACGCTCACCGCCTGCGCCGGGATCGCCTCGCCCGCGCGCATCGCCACAAGCGCGTCGTCCGCGCAGCCGCTCCCTGCCCATGGGTCACCTAACCGCTAGACAATTGGTTTCCGGGAGGCCATACTGCTCCCGCCATGCCCGAATCGCTCTCCATTCCCGCGGTCCTTAAATCGGACGCCGGACAGGCGTTGCTGTCCGGCCTGCAGCCTCTGGACCGGTTTCCGGGACGGATGGCGGTCGCCCGGGCGGTGTGCGAGGGCCTCGGGCTGGTTGATGCGCAGGGACGTCTGCGGCTATCGAGCTGCATGGCGGCGCTGGCGGCGCTGGCGGCGGAGGGCGGGTTCCGACTTCCGCCGGAGGGTTCCGGCAAGGGGGTGGCGAGGGCGCCGAGGATGCAGTTGGCGCCGGTCGCGGAAGCGGTTGGCGTGCCGTCGCGTGTGGACGACGTCGTCGGACTGGAGGTGAGGCCGGTCGGCGGGGATGCGGAGCGCCGGCTTCTGGCGCGGATGCTTGCGGACGACCATCCTCTCGGCGCGTCGCAGCACGCAGGCCGGCAGTTGCGCTATCTGTTGTGTTCGGACCACGGCCTGCTCGGGGGTTTCGTTTTCGCCAGTCCTGCGCCGAGGCTGTCCGCCCGGGACGACTGGATCGGCTGGGACGCGGCGGGCCGTTCGGCGGGGCTTGACCGGGTCGTCGGCATGTCGCGGTTCCTGATCCGGAGGGGCGTCTGCTGCCGGAACCTGGCCTCGAAGGCGCTTGCGCTGTGCCTGCGGCGGCTCGGGGCCGACTTTCTCGGACGCTACGGTATCCTGCCCCTGCTTGTGGAGACCTTCGTGGGGGAAGGCTACAGCGGCGGCAGCCTGTGCGCGGCGGGATGGACCTATGTCGGCGAGAGCGCCGGACGCGGGCGGCGGGCGGGGACGGGGGAGCGGGTCCCGCCCAAGGCGGTGTGGCTGCGCCCGCTGACGTCCGGCTGGCGGCGCGAGTTCGGGGTCGTCGGCGCGCCCCCCGATCCGCCGCCGCGCCGGCGCTCCGTTCTCGGCCCCGGCGACGGCCTTGACAGGGACCGGTGGGCGGGGAATGAGTTTGGCGGGGCCGCGCTGCACGGGAAGCTGCGGGACCGGCTCGTGGCCAGCGCCGCGGTGCAGGCGGCGGCGCCCTCGAAGACGTTCTTCACGGCGGCCTGCGGCAATCAGGCCTTGGTGACGGGGTATTACCGGATGATCAGGAAAGCGGACCACGAGCATGTCGGTCTGACGCCGGAGGGCATCCTGGCGGGTCACAGGGATCGGACGGTGCGTCGCATGCGGGGCGCTGGGACGGTGCTGCTGATCCAGGACGGGACCGACCTCAACTTCGCGACCCATCCCGGCTGCGACGGGCTGGGGGTGATCGCAAGGAACGGCCGGAAGGGCTCGGGCACCCTCGGCATCCACATGCACAGCACGTTCGCGGTCAGCGAGCAGGGCATCCCTCTCGGGGTTCCGCGCATTGAGTTCGACTGTCCCGAAGGCGGCGGCGAGCGCGGGAAGCCGCCGGAGGAGCGGAAGTCGGGGCGCTGGCTCCGGGGCTGGCGCGACAGCTCCCTTCTGGCCGGGGAGGCCAACGCCGTCAAGGGGCGGGCCGGCGGCATCAGCGTGGTGTCGGTGATGGACCGGGAGGGGGACATCGCGGCGCTGTTCGTCGAGCACCGTGACAGGGGCGGCGCCGACCTTCTCGTGCGGGCGAGGGCCGACCGCGTCCTGGCGGACGGCGGAAGGCTGTTCGAGGAGGTGCGGGCGTCGACCTCGCCCTCACGGCACGAGATCTGCGTCGACCGGGCCTCGGCGCGGCGTGCCGCACGCGGCCAGAAGGCCTTCGCCGGGCGCGAGGCGCGGCGCGCCGCCGTCGAACTGCGCTGGCTGGAACTCTCCGTTCCCGTGCCCCGGCAGGAGCGCCGGCGCCTCGGCTCCGAACCCGTCCGGCTGACGGCGGTGCACGCCCTCGAGCTCTCTCCGCCGTCCGGCACGGAGGCCCTCGAATGGCTGTTGCTGACGACGCTGCCGGTCGGCAACGCGGACGAGGCGCGCCGGATCCTCGACCTGTACGCCCTGAGGTGGCGCATCGAGGACTGGCACCGGATCCTGAAGACCGGCTGCGAGATCGAGAAGTCGGGCTTCCGAACCGCCGAGCGGATGAAGGCGGCCGTGACGATCAACGCGGTGATCGCCTGGCGTCTGGCGGCGCTGACGCTCATGGGCCGGGACACCCCGGAACTGCCCGCCCACAAGATGTTCTCGGCCTCCGAGATCGCGATGCTGCTCGACTTCGCGATCGCCGGCGGCTTCCCGGTTCCCGGCCGGGAGCGGCCGGAGGATCCGGTGGACCTCGAAGCTGTATCGCTTGGACAGGCCTTGCTTCTCGTCGCCCGGCTCGGCGGCTACCTGAACCGGAGCAACGACGGCCCGCCGGGCCATCAGACGGTTTGGGAGGGATACGCCAGGCTCGTCACCGGCGCGCAGACCATCGAGCGGATCGAAGAGAACGGCGAGGCAAGCGCGCTGCATCCCTATCTCGCTCGGAACGCCGCAACGTCAGGACACGGAGAAGGCCGCAGCCGCAGGCCCTGAATCGCTGCCGAACGGCCCTCCGAAACCGGAAACGCTGCGGCGTGCGGCGTCGGGCATGGAGTGGAACCAGCCCCGAGAGTCGCCGTTGTCTAGTGGCTAAGTGATCAATGGGCAGGCCGCTCCAGAGACGGCCTGCATCGACCGCCAGGCGCTGCAGGCTACTCACCGAGGCTCCCTCGATCCCGAACTTCCCGTACAGCGACACACAGTCCCGTGGCGAGAGAGCGCTCATCAGAAACACGCCCTGCTCCGCAGCCCGCTCCGTGAAATAGCCGTCCGCAAAGCAAACTTGCTCGTCGACCGGCATGATCGCGGCCCCGGATTCCGACCGGTAGCGGGGTCTCGAGTACTCCACCGGCCCGGCCGACGTCATCACCCTGCGCGGCGTCGCCTGTACCCGACGGTGCCGCCTCCCGCCACGAAACACATGCCGCGCCCCATCATCCAAAGACTCGATGCCCGCTTTCAGAACCGCGCGCACGCAGGCCTGCGATGCCGTCATCACTTGACGTTCAAACGCCGAAAACGCCGACACCAATGTGCCGGAGGAAAGCAGTTGGAACGCCGCGTCCGCAAACTCCCGCCCAATCGCGTCGCAAAGCGAGCGGCAGGCTTCCATCTCCTCAACGGGCGGCACACCCCCGCAAAGCTGGTTCGCAACAACATAGGGATCAAAATCAAACTCGAATTCCACCTCGGAAAGGGTTACCATGGTCATTGGAGTGCTCCTGATCTGAATTTTTGCCTACTTTCAGAATACCACTGCATGTGGTCGGGGGCACTCCCCTCTTCCTCAACATCGCGCGTTCCCGCACAAATTATCGGCCGTCAGCGCCGGATTGTCACAAACTTCCCGATACCGCTCGAACGACTGTCCGTAACTCATTGTCATTGCTGAATGCACTTCCGCCATGACAGAAACGCACCCGTACCATACTGTCCGGTCCCGGAGTATCGTTGGATGCTACCACCCGAGACCCCATGCATCATCGCAATGGACCGCCAGTCGATCAAGAACTAAAGATCAAACTGGAGCAATCTGTCGGGGCTGATTACGAGCGCTTCACGCGCACCAACGCTTGTTCAATATCTTTTCGATGATGAACAGTAGGCAGCACGGGGGACGCGTAAACACCAATACGCCAATTGCTGACCTTCGTTGACGCGCTTGGTCGGCAAAGTGTGCATGTAGGCGAAGTCCGTCCCGGTTCGCACCGAATTCAAGAAGTCACACTGCAGCCAGCGCTTGATTGACTTCGACGCCAACTGGTCATATAATCGCCGCAATACAAGAGTCGAGACGACACGGTGTTTGTGGCGTTTGGGAAGGTTCGCCTTTCGCGACAATTGAGGAATGCGCACCTTTTATGGCTACTGACCTCTGCTTCATGTCGGCAGGCGAACTACACGCCGCATATGGTACTGGCGAACTGTCTCCGGTTGAAGCGACAAGGGCAATTCTGGCTCAGATTGAACGCTGGAACGAGTCGGTCAACGCATTCACGTTCCTTGACGAAGAGTCGGCGCTTTCTTCTGCAACCGCTTCGGAATCGCGATGGGTAAAGGGCGAGCCGCTCGGCCCGCTGGATGGTGTCCCCGCGACGATCAAGGATAACTGTATCACGAAAGGCTGGCCGTCACTCGTCGGATCCCTGACGAGTAATCCCGAACAGACCTGGGAATTCGACGCCCCGTGTGTCGCGCGACTTCGTGAGGCGGGGGCTGTCCTGATCGGCAAGACGACAACCCCCGAGTTTGGCTGGAAAGGTGCCACAGATAGTCCACGCAACGGCATCACTCGCAATCCGTGGGATTTGTCACGGGCGGCCGGCGGATCAAGCGGAGGCGCGGCTGCGGCGCTGGCCGCCGGGATGTGCACGATCGCAATCGGGAATGACGGCGGCGGCTCTATTCGAACACCGGCCTCCTTCTGCGGCGTTGTTGGACTGAAGCCCACATTCGGACGCGTTCCGATCGGTGCGCGCGAACCGTTCAGTTCGAGCAACGTTGCCGTTCACGGGCCGATGACCAGATCGGTCGCGGATGCTGCGATGATGATGAACGCCATGAGCAGCATTGGTTCGCACGACGGTCTCAATGCATCATTGCCGGATGACTTTCTTCATGATGTGGATTCCGGCGTGCGGGGACTACGTATCGTCTACAGCCCGACCCTTGGGTACGCCCGCGAAGTGGATCCGGCGATTGCCGAGATCGTGCAAGCAGCAGTTGTGCTGATGTCCTCACTTGATGCGATCGTTGATGAACAGAATCCCGATATCGACTGGCCAATCGACGTTTACAACACGATTGCGTGGGTTTCGCAGGCCCACGGCCTGGGACCGGTTGTGGCGAACCACGCTGATGTCATGGATCCCGATCTCGTGGAGATCGTCCGCGAAGGCGAAAGCATCGACAAGAATCAGTATTTCGATGCGCTGACGTCCCGTGTCCAGATCGCCGACAGCCTTGGCAGATACCTCTCAGATTTTGACCTTCTGGTCACGCCATCGATACCTTTGGAACCCTGCCGGGCGGGCGACCATATGCCAGCAGGCATTGTGGATCCCCGCGAGATGAACGACTGGTTACCCTACAGTTCCATTTTCAACCTCACCGGACAGCCCGCCGTGACCGTGCCATGCGGACTGACACCGAACGGCTTACCGGTCGGACTGCAAATCGTCGGCCGGCTGCGGGCCGACGGTTTGGTGCTGAGAGCGGCGCGCGCATTTGAAGCAGCAAGAAACGACTCTCAGACCTGGACGTACCCAAGCGAAGCACGAAGACACGGCGAGCCTTAGGCCAACCCTGTACCGACAAGTAGTACTGAACAAGCGGTTTCGGGCGATGTATATCCCCGATACTCATGAAGTCGCATCGAATTGCAAACTGAGTTGCGGGGGTTTGAGTTTCTTGCTCGATCGGCGTGTCCCTGACGGACGTTAAAAGGGACGCTTCTTGCGGCAAATTTGCACAGCCGGATCCCATGGCTCGGCTCTGCCGGCTTCATGGTTGGCGGGATAAGGAAGCGGGGCCGGCATGCGGGCTACGCGTCTTGCATGGCGGACTTCTTCAGCCGCTGCAACAGGATAGCCCAGTGGCTTGCCACGGATCTGGCGATGTGGGAACAGGGTCTTCATGTGCCTTACGTGCCGGACCACGCAGCAGCCAGCGCGCAGAACCCTGTCGCGGAAGGTGGTCGAGTCGCCCCGGGGAGTTTCACCCCGGGGCGCTCTCAGAACCGTACTTGACAGTCTCCCGTCATACGGCTCCTCCTGTTCAGCCTGCCTGGGACAGGGACCAATGCCCTATTCCAGGCTTCCCACACCATTCGCCTGGTGATGGGAAACTGCTTTGTCCCGTTCATCGGAGTTCTCCCGTCGCCGGTTGCTCCCATGTTCGGGACCGAACGGGGACGCCCCTTCGCTCCAGCGTCATTACAACGCCTTCCGCACTACTACAGACGTCTCCGTCCCCATGCCCCGCATCGGTACTCTCCCGCTCGTGGGGCCTCCACTTGCGGTTCTCCCTTCGCATCGGGACGACAGGTTCCCACGTTCCGTGAAAGAGCCCAGACCATGGTCTCGCCGGCTCCATGCCGGACGCCGACCCGGGCAGCAGACAGGTCCCCCCCGGGACTGATCCCGTCGCGCCTCGTCCGCTACGGTTTTGACGTCGCCTAAGCTGTTTTCGACACTTCAACAGCGGTTCACTCACGTTCAACTCCATGATCCCCACCTGACCGGATCCCGTCCGGCCCTTTCCCAGCTCGCTCAGCACCACGCCTCTTGAACGCAGCACCAGTGGACGGTTTGAAGCCTCCGCCTGCACGGCGACTCCGAGGGACCTACCCTCATCTATTTCACAGCAAGACTCGGTCGATACTCAAAGCATTCAAGTTCTCCTTTCGTCGTCGCCGCACACCCGAGGCTCCAGCCCTTCCCGGAGGCGTCCTCCATCGCGCAACGGCCCTGGTGCATGGTTTGATACGCGAGCAAGGCGAGCAGAAATAGGGCTTCGTTCTCCGGCCGCCACTCGGTTTCCGCGGGCGGGTAGGACCGCTCGATCATGTTGCCGGCATACTGGCGCCTTGGTCGGGGAGAGGATGGCCGTTGCACCCGCAGCTTGCTCTTCATTTCGCCGAACGTGTTCTCCGCCTCGCCCCGCACCCGGTACCGGGCTCGGAGATCCTCCGCGCCGGCGTCTTCGCGGGCCAAGCTGGCGATCAACCAGAAATAGCGCGGGAACAATTCCCGCTCCGAAAGGATCACGACAAGGGTCACGCGCCGTCCCGTTCCCGGCCTGGTACACGTGCTCATGAAGACCGTGTGCACTTCGCCAGGCGCCTGGACCAGGCGGTGGCGTCTCTACCGGATGAATTTTCCCATCGTGTCGAAGCACGAGTCCCCCGTTGGCGGGCTGTCGTGCCGGTCCTGGCTAGGAATGCCCCGCCGCGACCAGCATCGACCAAGACCACCACCTGGATATCAACCGAAGGAAGTGGATGCCGAGTGGTCGGATTCAAAGTGGTTGCTGTGCTTCACGAAGTGATGAGGCAGAGCCGCTCGATCAGCGTGATCGCGCACATGACGGTCTGAACCGGTTGGAAAGTACCGGAGGAGCCGCCGCACAGGTTCTCCAGATCAACCCAATCCGACGCGCAAGCATCCCGCGCAGATGGGGCACCCGGTGCAGGCGCCGAAGATCGAGACGTTGCCATGCCGTTCGCCAGTACCCGCGCACGCGGCTGGCAACGGCGCACGTGATACGAGGATGTCGGTCCCGCACCGCTATACGCACTCCGTCTGTTACGGCTCGGCCCCGATGCCGGAGCGGCCGCCGCAACCACGGGTGCAGCACCGCATGCAGGAGGATGAACCCCTGCCGTAGACTCGGATCCGGCTGCTCACGGTGCCGGCATCGACACCCTCTCAAACGCGGCCAATCGTGCGGCCTTCGGTATTTTTTGTCGCCGGCTCCAACGGTACGCGAGCGATGCCGAATAGAATTCGCAGTCCTCGGCTGCAGTGCGATGCAGCCCGTGCCGCGTCGGTCTCTCACGGCCGTCTTCAATGTCGGGCGCGATGGTGGTACCAGATACCGGATCATGACCGGTGCCACCATTCGGGTTTGCGCGCCGTACATGTGAAAGTCTCCGGAGGCAGGAAAACATGACGACGACAGTCGGAAACGAACCCGCGCACGTTCTCACGATCAAGCGCGCGATGGACGCACCGGTCGAAGCGGTCTGGCGCTGCTGGACCGAGCCGGAACTCCTGAAACGATGGTTCTGCCCAAAGCCCTGGTTCATCACCGACGTTTGCATGGACCTCAAACCCGGTGGCGAATTCTCCTGCGTGATGAACGGGCCGGACGGCCAAAGGTTCTACTATATCGGTGTGTTTCTCGAAGTCGAGCCGATGCGTCGGCTGGTGATGACAGACGCGTTCCGTCCCGGCTGGATTCCGGGCGACCGCGCGTTTGTGGTCGCCGAGAAGATTTTCGAGGACGCCGGCAAGGGCAGAACCCGATACACCGCTCGCGCGATGCATTGGGATAGGGCCTCTCTCAAGGAGCATGAGCGTAGGGGCTTTCACGAGGGCTGGGGCAAGGCCGCCGAGGAGCTGGAGACGCTCGCTGGGTCGCTCTGAATCCTTCCGGTCAAACTCTCCGGTGCACGCGATGCTCAACTGCTCTGGATCGACGGCTTCCAGCAGAAGGGAAAATTCCGATGTCCGACAACCGCAAGGTCCGAACGTGCCTCTGGTTCGACGACAAGGCTTTGCGGGCGGCCGAGCTCTACTGCACGCTTCTGCCCGATAGCCGGACCGATGATGTCGGATACTATCCGGAAGGCCAGGACATGGCCGAGCCCGGCAAAGTTCTCATGGTCGAGTTCACCCTCTCCGGGACGCCGTACCAGGCACTGAACGGCGGACGGCATTTCACGCTCGACGAGGCGATGTCGATCTCGGTGGCTACCGAGGATCAGGCGGGGACCGCCCGGCTGTGGGAAGCGCTCATTGCCGATGGTGGCGCCGAAAGCCAGTGCGGCTGGCTGAAGGATCGGTTCGGGCTGTCCTGACAGATTGTGCCGAAGCGAGTGATCGAATTGTCGGGCGGACCGAACGCCGAAAAGTTCTGGCCTGCTCTCCTGCAGATGAAGAAAATCGACATCGCTGCGCTCGAAGCAGCAACCGGGGCTCCATGATGGTGATCCGACATCGCCTATAGCGACAGCTTCCTGATCGCGATTCCAACCACAAACAGGCAGTAGTTCATCGGCCATGCCAGAAGCGCCGGCAGCCGGATCAAGACGCTTGACGCCACCCGCATCGTCAAACGCTGGAGCAATGACGTGCCCGACGACAAGCTCGCCGACTCTCGCAACGCAATGCGAACGACGGAACGGTCGTCTACTCCCGTATCGAATGGCCCGACAAGGCGGCTCATGTAGCCACGGGGCAGATGGACCATCTGGCGAAGGCCGGCAGCCGGTTCAGCCCGGAGTAGCACTCGATGCCAGCCAACGGTATGCGGAACTACGCGAATGGTCCGGGGTTCGGTCTGTGGCCATCTCCTGCTACTGCTGCTTCGGCAAGCGCTCCTCGAGGATGGCCTTGACGCCGGCCATTTCGATGGACAAGCCGTCGATACGCGCATCAAGGCCACCAATGTTGGTCTCAAGGCCACCAATGCGCGTCTCGAGGCCATCAATGCGCGTCTCGAGGCCATCAATGCGAGTCCCAAGGCCACCGATACGCGCATCAAGACCAACAATGTTGTTCTCGAGGCCACCAATTCGGGACGTGAGGCCACCGATATGGGTCTCGAGGCCGTAACGGATGTCACGAATTTCGGAGCCGAGCCAGCCGAAGCCGGCGATAGTGGCGACGGCAGCCAGACCCACGGCCCACTTCAGCGTAGACAAATCGGACGGCTGTTGATTGACGCGGTTGAATTCCACAGCCAAGGTCTCAGCCTGGTGCTGCGCAAAACCGCACTCGATGAAATGCTGGCGGGATGTGGCTTCTGCCATGGGTCTTGATCTCCGGTAATGGATGAAAGTCGCACGTCAAGCTGGACAGGCTGCCCAGCATCAGCGTGGTCGCACCGCTCCACCGAGGCCGCACCCTCCCAAGGCATGGCCGCCACCACCCTCGGAGCGAATCCATTCCGACCTGATTTCCCGATTCACAGGCATTGCGGAACATCCTCGCGGGCTGTTGGGGATCAATGGGAAATAGTAGCATCATATATCCATGCATTCTACGTCTTCAATGCGGTAGCTATCAACACCTTGGTGAAAACCACTCCAATACGTCAACACGTTAGCACTTCAGACGCGGTTCCCGAATCGATACCGAACGTGATGAATGGACGCACCCGCGGCACACCGCGCCTCCACCAGGCACCGGAAGCCGCCGTCCGGAAATTCCGCCGCTCCAGGGCCGTCGCGCTGCGGTTTTCCGGACCCTCCGGTGAATGGATTGGAACGCTGCGCGGGCCCTTCAGGGCCCTTTTGGCCTGATACTCGGCCTCTCCGGCGAAGGACGTTTCCTCCGCCGCCCGCAATCCAAAGCCTCGGCAACGTTCTCGCACCGCTTTCGTTTCTTCGGGACATTCCGCGTGTAGCCGCATGCCGGATAATTCCTAATACCCAGTAACCGTCCGAACCTGCCAAACCTGGTATCCAACCAGCCATCGCATTCAGGACACCCTGCGATGGATTGTCCACATTCCCGGCAGCGGAACGCGCCGTTAGCCTTGGCCACCAGACCCCTTCCGCAAGCCGGGCATGGCCGCCGCGTTTGACGGCAACATGGCCAGTTCGAGCACCTGCAGTCGACGCCCTCCCGACTGTTGCCACGTGGCTTGAGACTTCCCTTGACGCATTGCGGGCAGTGGATGTCCCGTTCCGGCTGATAGCCGAAGATTGCAGGGTCGTATCCCTCGCCGATCAATTCCGAAACGAAGGGGACGGCGAGCCACCGCCGGCAAGCAGGAAGACCTGGCACCTGACGCGCGCAATGGCGACATGGAGCAGACGACGCTCCTCGGCATTGAAGTAGGATTCGGGTGTTGCCAGAACGAGATCGAGCACCGGATCGTCATCGATCTCTTCCGGGTAGCCGTAACTTCCGGAGCGCAGATCGGGGACCACGACATAGTCCGCCTCAAGCCATTTGGCCGCGTGAACGGTCCTGTAAGCAAACCGCTGGCCGGGACATTGCTTCTTGAGAGCGGGCATGATCTGCGGCCGCGTGAGGTTGAAGCGACCCGGCAGCAGCACACTCGACGCTGCGCCATTCCGCCCGGCGGAAGCCGCAATCCTCTCAAGCAACTCCTTCAAACGGGAGTGCCCTTCCCCATCGGGCAGTCCAACATGGACCGCAGGCCCGTCCGCACGATGTGTCGAATGGACCATCTTGGAAATCTGGGCGGGGTTGCGTAGAACGAACCTGGCGGCAACCGCCGTGATACGGTCGGCACAGGTCGTCTCGACGCCGATGCGATTGCTATGGCTGACACGCGATTCAAAGTCACGCATGACAGCGATGTCCGATCCGCCAAACCGATATGTCGCCTGCCAATCGTCGCAAACGGCGACCAGGACGCGGTTCCGCGATCGGTTCAGCAGCGCCTTCAGCAGCCGAGCCCGGCCGGGCGAGATATCCTGGGACTCGTCGACGAGGATGTAGCCGAACGGACTGCGGGTGCGGCCGGCTTCCACATGGTTCGTCTCTCTGTTGATCATGTCGTGAGAGTCGATCTGCCCCGATCGCGAGAATGGATTGCCCACGCGAATACTGCGCCGAGCAGGAAGCAGGACACCGTGCAATCCCGGAGATTGGCAACCACAGAGGGAAGGGCCTCGCCCTGGCGAAGCGGTTCCGTTGCCCCGGCAATCAGCTGCAGCGACGGGAGAAACAGTCCGATCCCCATGAGTATGCGTCCGTCTTGCTTCACATCGCGCGACTAGCCCTTCAGAAGTGTTCAGCCGCCTGCGACAAGCTGGAAAGGCATCAGCCAGGAAAGGTCGAGTGACAGGACGTGCACAACCTCAGATGTCCGGACCTCGGGAGTGAATCGAGCTCACCTATTTGAACCCGAAGGGTCCGGATCGGCCGTATTCCCGGGCAGTTCGTAGATCATCCGGAGGTTGGTGCCTGGGAAGATCGTCCGGGTCAGGTTGAGTTCCTGGAGGAGGCCTGCAGTGGCGTTGTCGCCAGCGTCGCTGGCGGTGCCGAGGATGCGAATGCGGAGGATGCCGTTGGAGGGCTCCGGGATGATGTCGGCGTCGGATTGGAAGATCGCGCGCAGGTGCCTGCGGGGTCGCTGTGTCTTGCCCTGTGCCTGTGCGACGACAGGCATCATGCGGGTTTCGGCGCGGTAGGCGATCATGCGGATGACGTCGAGGAGGAGCTTCTCGCCTTCGGGAAGCGCATCCAGGGCCTGGTGGTCGTCGAGCTCGGCGACGGTGATGTGGCGCTGCGTGTCGCTGCGCTTCTGCTTGAGCGCCTCACGCTCGGCGTCGAGAGCGTCGATCCGGGCCTGGAGACGTCGGGCGGCTTCGGCGGTCTGGTGAGACTGGGCTCCCTTGGCCAGATCGGCGATCCTGTTGCGCAGGGTGCCGAGGCGTTGCCGGAAGCGGCTGACATTTCGGTCGATTGCGCGCCAGAGCGGGTTGACGACGCGGGCTTCGGGATCCTGCGGCTCCAGGCCGCGGACCACGAGGGCGTCGAGATTGAACTCCTCGCGCATATATTTGAAGAAGTTCTCCTGCGACCAGCGGGAGAACAGGGCGCCGGCGATCTGCTCCACGGGCATGCGGGAGTGGGTGGTAATGAGCGGGACCTGGCGGCCGCTTTCCAGCAGGCGGCGGATCTGGCGGACCTCGGGCCCCTTTTTCAGTTGCACGCGCTTCTCGGCGAGGCGGACGGTGGCGCTGCGGGTCGTGCCCGGTCCATGGATCGGTACCGCGACACTGCGGAACTCCGCCTCCGGCCAGTCCTCCCCCTTGAAGCCCTTGTGCCAGGTGATCACCGCAACGCCGCGCCGGGCGAGGCGCTTGAACAGTGCCGGGCTCCAGCCTTCCCGGTCGAAGACCAGCGTCAGGGCGGGCTCGCCGGCATCCGGGGCGGTGAGATCCGGCGCCTCCGGGCCCAGCATGCCCAGCTTCTCCAGCGCAGGCAGGATGTCCGCCTCCAGCGCGTGGGTCATGGTCGGATCCAGCGCCTTGTTCAGGCACAGGAAGGGCTTGCCGCCAAGCGCGTTGATCCAATAGCTCGTGGACGCGGGCAGGCATAGTTTCTGTCGCGCCACGAAGTGCTTTGGCAATTTCCCCTTGCGACCGGAATAGATCTTCACATGCCCGTCCACGCACAGCGTGGCGCCGACCTCCGGGTCCTCCTCAAGCCATCCCGCCGCCAGGGAGGATTGCCAGTTCCGCACTTGCTGCACATCCTGCCCCAGCGCCTTGATCTTGCGCCGCAGCGTCTTCACCTCCGGGCAGCGGTCCAGGCCCAGGATCGCGCCCCATTCCCCGGGCACCTGGTGCCGGAGCGCCTCCGGATTGCGCACCCGGGCCAAGACGAGGAACGCCAGGAAGAGCAGAACGGTGGTCAACCCGTAATACCCCTTGGGCAGCGACAGGAACTCCCGCGCGTGGTTCAGAAGCCCCTCCTTCAGCAGCATCGGGAGCCCGGCCAGCACCCCCCCGCCGGCAACCGCCGACAGCGGTTCCGCAAACTGCGGCCGGATCTCGCTCAGATGCCCCGTCGCGGCCAGCATTCGTCCCGTCGTGTCCCGAGCCCCACGGCCCATCGGCGCTGCCCGGTCGCGGGCGTCCCGTGCGCTTCGCTCAATCGGCGGCTCCAGCGCGTCCCGCTCCGGTGCTTCCTGCGGCGCCTCCCGCTCCGCAGGTGCTTCCGGATCCGGTTCAGCCTTCGCCGTCCCGGCCGGCATCCCACCCCCGACAACGCCTCGCCGGCGATTGTCGTTCAGCGTCCGCACCGGAATCCCCAGCCGTCGCGCAACCGCCGAGCCGCTCAGACCCGAGGTCAAAAGACGGTCCGCTTCCCGCGCCATGTCGGCATCGATTACGCTCGGACCGCGCCCGCGGCGCGGCGCAAAGAAGCTCGCCTCGCCGTCCCTCCGGAGTTGGTTCACCGCCCGCTGTACCGTCGAGCGGCTCACGCCGAGCGCCTCCACCAGGTCCGAGCGAGGGACACCGCTCTCCGCGAACTTCGCGATCCGAAGCAACTTCGCTTCGCGCTGATCGTCAGCGTGAAAATCAAACGGCTCAAGATTGGAGAAATACTCCACTCGGCCGTCCCGCCTCACGAAGGAAAAGCAGGAGTTGCCAATCTGGACCGCCTCGGCGGGTCGCATCGGAAGCGTGTTCATGAGATCCTCGGGCACCGAATAATGGGTTCATATTATTATGCCAGATACCCGCCGCTCTGTCAACCCCAAAATCCAATCATAACTCTATCAATTCAAACGATAATTCAACCCACAAGCAGCTCTCGAAAAGAGAGCGATGTCCGGACGTCTGAATTTCCCCTTACGACCGGAATAGATCTTCACATGCCCGTCCACGCACAGCGTGGCGCCGACCTCCGGATCCTCCTCAAGCCATCCCGCCGCCAGGGAGGATTGCCAGTTCCGCACTTGCTGCACATCCTGCCCCAGCGCCTTGATCTTGCGCCGCAGCGTCTTCACCTCCGGGCAGCGGTCCAGGCCCAGGATCGCGCCCCATTCCCCGGGCACCTGGTGCCGGAGCGCCTCCGGATTGCGCACCCGGGCCAGGATGAGGAACGCCAGGAAGAGCAGAACGGTGGTCAACCCGTAATACCCCTTGGGCAGCGACAGGAACTCCCGCGCGTGGTTCAGAAGCCCCTCCTTCAGCAGCATCGGGAGCCCGGCCAGCACCCCCCCGCCGGCGACCACCGACAGCGGTTCCGCAAACTGCGGCCGGATCTCGCTCAGATGCCCCGTCGCAGCCAGCATTCGTCCCGTCGTGTCCCGAGCTCCACGGCCCAGCGGCGCTGCCCGGTCGCGGGCGTCCCGTGCGCTTCGGTCAATCGACGGCTCCAGCGCGTCCCGCTCCGGTGCTTCCTGCGGCGCCTCCCGCTCCGCAGGTGCGTCCGGAACCGGATCAGCCTTTGCCGCCCGGGCCGGCATCCCACCCCCGACAACCCCCCGCCGACGGTTGTCGTTCAGCGTCCGCACCGGGATCCCAAGCCGTCGCGCAACCGCCGAGCCGCTCAGACCCGTACTCAAAAGACGGTCCGCTTCCCGCGCCATGTCGGCATCAATTGCGCTCGCACCGCGCCCGCGGCGCGGCTCATGAAACCCTTCCTCCCCCTTGCTCCGGTACCGGTTCACCGCCCGCTGCACCGTGGAACGACCAACGCCGAACGCCGTCTCCAGATCCTCCCGACGGATCCCGTGCTCCGCGAACCGCGCGATCCGAAGCCGCCACGACCGGATGCTCGAAACGTCGTGCGAGTCAAACGGCTGCAGGTTTGTGAAATACACCACCCGTTCGCCATCAACGTGGTACGAAAAGCACGTAGTGCCGATCGGAGTGGCGTTCGCGGGCGCCATCGGAAGTGTGTTCATGAGATCCTCGGATACCGAATATCGGGTTCATATTATTATGCCAGACTCCCACCGCTCTGTCAACCCCAAAATTCAATCATAACTCTATCAATTCAAACGATAATTCAACCCACAACCGGCTCTCGAAAAGAGAGCGATGTCCGGACGTCTGAACCTGCGCGGAGTCAGAATCCGCGCCCGGCACCAGCGCCGTGCCGGTCGCAAGCACACCGCTGACGGCAATTCCCTGGCCAGAACCGCGGCAGCGCTACCGCTCTGCGGGAGCATTTCGGCCAGCGCGCCCAGGAACACGCGGTCCACGCGACTGCCACGAGCATTCTTCTGCTGTTGCTCCAGCACGGAGCCGTAGGCGCGCTCGACACCCGTGCGAACCATGCGGGTCGCCCGGAGCAGGTGTGTCACGGCTCCCGCGAGACACAGGCCCCCGAGGAGAATTTCCATGGCTGACCCGTACTTCGGTCGCCGTCGGGTTCCGCCCGATCGGTCTTGATTGCCCAGACCAGTCGGGAAGTTGGCCGGATTTATCTGCGGTCAGTTCACGTCCCTGCCCTGCTTCGAAAACGCAGCAATTCACTCGGCAGATCGGTTTGAATGATCGATACGCCCGCCCAGACAAGGGCTCCCCAGACTCTTCCGGGCTCCTGCAGCGCGATCGCATCGTTGAGACCACAGCAGGCGACGCTGTCGAGAGTATTCGCCCAGACCGAGATCCCCGAAGAGACGAAGCGGTCCTTGCGCTGCGCGATGGTGTCGAGCGCGTCGAATTTGCTCTCCACCATGCCCGGGCTCACCGGGGCGAGGAGATCGATCAGGTCATCAATCGTGTCCGTGTCGAACAACGCCATCGGCTTGACCATGATCTGATGTTCTTCCTGAAGCCGAACCAAACGGGCGACCGTTCCCGGATCCCGCACCTTCATCTTGAGATTGCAGAGGTCTTTCATGCCCATCACCGAGACCATATGGGCAACAGCCGGAAGATCCTCCGGCTCCTTCACATCGAGGTCGAGGTAGACCTTGCCCCGGGCAATGGCCAGTGCTTCCTCTAACGACGGAATACGCTCATGTGTCGCAGCACCTCCTCGCAGTCCATCCCCGGCCTTGAGCGCTAGCGAAGTGAGATCATACAAGTTCCTGTCGTTGGCAAAGCCGTTCTCTCCGGTCATTCGATCCAGTGTGCTGTCATGGAGCAGAAAGAATTCGCCGTCCCGGCTGCGGCGGATGTCCAGCTCAACCATTTCGAAACCCCGCCGAGCCGCGTTCCGGATAGCCTGCAGGGAATTTTCCGGCGCATCGCTCCAGTCGCCCCGGTGCGAGACGATGGTCGGCCAGGCTCGCGCCCCGGCTACAAAATTCCGCAGCGGGATCACGATGGTCTTCCCGTCGCGTTCCGGTCCAGGGCGAGGCCGGTGTCCGTTTCGAAACCTCGGATGTATTCGGCCGAAAGATGGACGCTGATCCGGGTGTCGCTGGGCACCGGCTGTCCGGCCGGGATGGCGACACGAATGGACTGACCATCGGACAGCCGGGCGAAGAGGTTGGCCTGCGAGCCAAGATCCTCACGGTAGACAACGGTTGCCTCGGCGCCGCCGTGCTCGATCCTGACATGCTCCGGGCGGATACCGAGAATGTAGGACCCGTTGATCGGGCTCCTTGCGATGGGCTCCCCGTTCGAAAGCCGTGCCAATCCATCCACCCCGCTTGCCCGGATCAGGTTCATCGGCGGAGTTCCGATGAACCCGGCGACGAAGACCGATGCGGGCGCGTGGTAGATCTCCCGCGGCTCCGCGAATTGCTCGATCCGTCCGTGGTCGAGGATCAGGATCTTGTCCGCCAGGGTCATCGCCTCGGCCTGGTCGTGGGTAACAAAGATGCTGGTTGCACCGATACGCGTGTGCAGCTCCGAGAGTTCCATCCGCATCTCCGCTCGCAAGCGGGCATCCAGGTTCGACAACGGCTCGTCGTAGAGGAGAACCCTCGGTTCGCGCACGATTGCCCGCGCAATCGCGACCCGTTGCCGCTGGCCGCCGGAAAGCTGCGAGGGCCGCCGTCCGAGAAATCCGGAGAGGCCCACGGTGCGTGCAGCGGCTTCCACCCGCTTCTGCCGCTCCGCCTTGGGAACGCGGGCAACCCGGAGCGCATAGCCGATATTGCTTGCCACATCCATGTGGGGATAAAGCGCGTAATCCTGGAAGACCATGGCGATGCCCCTGTCCTTGGGCTCCGTGTCCTGGACTTCCCGGCCGCCAATGAGAATTCTTCCGCCGCTGACCCGCTCGAGACCGGCGATCATGTTCAGCAACGTAGTCTTGCCGCAGCCGGAGGGGCCGAGAATTACGGAGAACCTTCCGGACCCGAACTCGACGCTCAGATTCTCGATCACGGCGTTGCCACCGAAATGCTTGCTGACACCCAGAAGCGAGATCGGAGCGGCGTGCGCTGCTGCTGCCACGACTATTTCTCCCGAATCACAAGACCGCGCACGATCAGGTGCTGGGTAAGAGCGATCAGTACAAGCGGAATGGCGGTTACCATGATTGCGCCAGCCATTCGCAGCGGAAAATTGGGAATCTCGTCTTCGGCCAAGCCGGTGTCCAGCCGTGTGAGCCCGACGACAGCGGTCTGCATTTCGGGCGATGAAGCGGCCACCAGCGGCCACATGTATTGAATCCAGCCGCTGATGAAGAGATAGAGGAAGAGGGCGATCAGCGGACCCCGAGAGATCGGCAAGAGAATATCCATCATGAAGCGCAAGGGCCCTGCGCCATCCAGCGCCGCTGCTTTCGGCAGGCTCGCCGGAAGGGTCTTGAAATGCTGCACGAGAATCAAAGTCGCCGTGCCCTGCGCCATCAGGGGGATCGAAATCCCGGCGTACGTATCGAGGAGATTGAGCTGCAGGTCGAGCGCTTGACTCGTGAAGGCCGTCCAGGCGCCGAAGCTGTTCGCAACAGCGTTGAGCGGGAGCGCGATATTGGCAGCGACCTGGTAGGCGGTAATCACCATCAGTTCGAGTGGCAGCATGATCGAGGCGAGAACAGCAGCGTAGACCAGCGGTCCGTAGCGCGCCGAGAAGAAGACAACTGCGAAGGCGGTCGTGAATGCGAGGAAGCACCGTCCGATTGAAGAGGTCGTTGCGACAACAACGCTGTTGAAGGTCTGGCGGGGCAGGTCGGTCAGCTTCCATGCCATGACCATGTTTTCGAGGAAGTGGTCGCCGGGAGTCAACGAGAAGTTGTTTCGCAGGAAATCGCCGTAGGACTGCGAGGCAGTGACCACGACGAATACGAGAGGCGACAGAACGAAGAGGCAGCCGGCAGCCAGGAGGGCGGTGGCCGCGAGGTTTATGGATCGCGTGTTTTCGATCATCGCTCGTACTTCACCCGCTTCTCGACAAACCCGTACTGAAACGCCGTCACGGCGATCACGACAATCATCAGGAGAGTCGTTTGCGTAGCGGCCCCCGAGAGGTCGTACGCCTTGAAGCCATCGACATAGATCTTGTAGACAAGGAGATTGGTCGCCCCGCCGGGGCCGCCCTCGGTCATGGTGTCGATGAGTGCGAACGAGCCGGAGAGGCTGTCGGCGATTTCCAGCACTACGACGATGAACAGCTGCGGTGTCAGAAGCGGGATCTGGATATCCACGAGCCTCCGCCATGGGCCTGCGCCGTCCAGGGCGGCAGCCTTGTGCAGGGAGTTCGGAATCGCCTGCAGTCCCGTAAGCAGAATGATGAAAGTGAACGGAATCGCTTGCCAGACATTGGCGACATAGACCATGATCCAGGTATGCGCGGAGTTGACGCGGGGATTCCAGAAGCCCGGATAGAGTTCGTTCAGTGGAGCGAGTATTCCGAGAAACGGGTTGAAGATGAAGACGAAGATCACGCCGATGGAGGCAGCGGCAATGGCCTTGGGCCAGATCAGCACGTTGCGTGCGATCGTTGAAAGGCGGATCGCTCGGTCGGCGGCCAGCGCCAGGGTCAAGGCTACGGCAATGGAGCTTCCCGAAGCAACAACCATGTAGACAAGCGTTCGAACGAGTGCTGCCCAGAATTCGGAGTCGCCGAGAACGCGCTCGAAATTCTGCATCCCGACGAACTGAGATCCGCCGCCGAATGGGCGCTCGAGGTGGAAGGCCCAGAAGAACGCCAGGAATACCGGAAGGTAGAAGAAAAGGAACATCACCAGGAGCTGCGGGGCAGAGAGCCACAGCGGAAGCCAGCGATTCCGGTAGAACCTGGTGTTCATACTGCGAGTCCTGGCGGCGGCGAAGACACTGGCTTCGCCGCCGCCGAACGGAAATCAGGGCAGCGAGACACCCTGATAGGTCTGCTCGAATCGGCGCAGCAGCTCGTCTCCGCGGCGCTTGGAGTTATCCAGCGCGGCCTGCATGGTCTGGTCCCCGTTGAAGGATCTCTGGGTCTCCTCCTTGAAGATATCGCGGAACTGGACGTAGAAACCGAGGCGGATGCCGCGGCTGTTCTCGTCACCAGGCTGGTTGAGAGAATTGACACCGAGTTCGGCCGTGGCGAATTCCAGGTCGGCACTCCTTCCGGAATCGACAAGGGAAGTAAGAGCGCCCTTGGTAACGGGCATGTAGCCGGTCATTCGCGTGAATTCGATCTGGGTATCGTCTTCGCGCAGGAAGTCGAGAAACGCCTTGGCAGCCTCGATGTTCTCGCTGCCGTGGCCCTTCATCACCCAGATGGAAGCGCCCCCGATCAGGGTGTTGCGCCGGCTCACGCCTTCATACATCGGCGCCATGGAGATTGCTGCCTTCTCGCCGAGCGCCGCGAATGCCGCACCGTAGGAGCCTGTTGATGCCTCCATCATTGCGCACTCGCCGGTATTGAATGCCGCGGTGTAATTGCCGGCCTTTGTGTCCTGGTTGAGGCGAACCAGACCTTCCTCCCGCCAGGATGCCAGATTGTTCAGATGATCGGCAACGGGCCCCTCGTTGAAGACGTACTCCGCGTCGAGGCCGCCGTAACCATTGTTGCGGGACGCAATCGCTGCGCCGTGCCGTGCCGAGAATTGCTCCAGCACGCGCCAAGGATGCGCATCGGTGACAAAGGGGCATTCATGCCCCGCCCCCTTCAGGGCCCGGGCAATACTGATCACGGCCTCCCAGGTTTGCGGTAGTTCGGTGATTCCTACCTTTCCGAGCTCCTCCTTGTTGGCATAGAAGATAAGGGTCGAGCCGTTGTAGGGTTGCGAAAACAACCTGCCCGTCGAGGTCTCGTAGTACGATCGGGCTCCGTTGATGTAGTCGCCCCAAGGCACGTCCGGCATGATGTCCTCGACCGGCACCACGGCGTCCGACAACATCAGGTCGAGCGTTCCCGCATCGAAGAACTGAATCAGGACCGGGTGGTTGCCCGAACGATAGGCGGCGATCGCCTTCTGCATGCCTGCCTCGTATCCGCCCTGGCCGACGCAGGACACGCTATGGGCGTCCTGGCTGGTGTTGAACGCTTCGCATGCGGCGAGGATCGCAGTCTCTACTCGGCCAGTGTTTCCATACCAGAACTCGATTTCAGTTCCGTGAACGGTAGTGGCAGAGCAAGACAACGCGGCCACAGCGAGCACGGCAAACGTAGGTTTCTTCATGGGATTTCTCCGAATGGCGTTTGGTCTGCAGGTAATAATACACTTTATGTGTGAAAAAGCAACGGGACAACCTGCGGATCCTGCGGCAGAAACCGCAGAATTCGAGTAAATCCCGGAATTCCAGGAGGGAACTCACACAATTGACACACAATAGGTGTATAATAGGGTATGAGTGCAAGCTATAATCCCCGTTCCCTTGTCGCCCCGCGCTTCTTCCGCAATCGGCGCTTTGCCGAAGTAGCATCCACGAATGAGCGCCAGGTCCTTCGGCAAGTCTGGCGAAGCCCTGGCCTCTCCCGCGCGGAAGTGATCACACGCCTCTCCCTCACCCAGCAGTCGGTACACCGGATCGTCGACAATCTCGTTCAGCGCGGGCAGGTCGCCCTGGGCCAGCCCGTCCCGTCGCGCCGCGGGCAGCCCAGCCCATCGCTGCACCTGAACCCGGACTTCACATTCACCATCGGGATTTCCGTCAATACGGATCGAGCCGGCGTCTCGCTGATGAACTTCGCCGGCAACCCGGTGACGGAAGTGATCCGCACCGAGGGCCTCGACATGGCGACAGCCCTGGACCGGATCGAGGAAGTCATGCTCCGGCTCATCAAACGCGCCGGCCTCGCCGTCGACGGGATGTTCGGAATCGGCTTTGGCATCGCCGGCTACCTGCTGGACACAACCCGCTACAACGCTCCCTTGCCGCTTCAGGAGTGGTCGCTGATCGAGCTCGGCCCGCTCCTCTCCCGTCGGTTCGACACACCGGTCTGGACCGACAACGGGGCCAACACGGCGGCGATCTGCGAAACGTTGTTCGGGACGGGCCGCTACACGCCCGACTTCGCCTACCTGTCCTTCAACTACGGTTTCGGCGGCGCCATCGTGATGAATGGGGAGCTCCTGCAGGGCGGGCACGGAAACGCAGGCGAGTTCTCCGGCATGTACGACGTGGTGGCTTCCAGCCACCGCCCTGCACTGAAATTCCTGATCGAGCGGCTGAATGCGCGCGGCGTCGAAATATCGTCCATCTACGAGCTGCGACGGTCGTTCGATCCGTCCTGGCCAGGCGTTCCGGAGTGGCTCGACGAAGTAACCCCGGCGTACAACAGTCTGATCAACGCCATTTGCGCCATCGTCGATCCGCAGGCAATCGTCCTCGGCGGAGAAATGCCGCGGGAACTGGCGGAAATGTTCATCCTGCGTACCGAGTTCTACAACCGCCCGCGTTATGGTGTTCCCCGACGGGTGGCCCGGTTGCTCATCTCGGAGGTCGCAGGCGATGCGTCCGCGATCGGAGCGGCCGCGCTACCGCTGAAGGCTGAATTCTTCTAGCCAACCCGCATCTTCCGGCTCTGATCTCGGGAGATAGGGAGTCTCCGGAACTTCGCAGGGATGCCGTGGACCGGGTCATCCATTGGGGTAGCCAACCCACGGATATCCTCGCCTATGTGAAGCCAAACGAGAAGCATCGGCAAGACTTGATCCGGCACATCGAAGACCTCCACGTGGCGGTGGGGATCGCGGCTGGCGTGCTTGTCATTCCCGTGCGCCCGGCATTCGAGGAAGCCAGCCAGCGCCGCCCGGACCTGCCGTTGCACATGCCCCATGATGGCACGCATCCGAGCGTGGCTGGCACTTGCCTGGCCGCAGCGCCGGTGTTCGGGAGCCTTTACGGGCGGTCACCTGCAGGCAATCCCCATGACTGCTACGGCAAGGTCGACGCCACAGCAGGCCGCCTGTTGCAGGAGCTCGCCGAAGATGCCGTGAGAGCATTGTTCGGCCGTGAGGGATCCCGGGCCCATGCGAGTGTCCGGGCGGAGCTGTCGGGGGATCGATCGCCCCGAAAACCTGCTATGTCATTCGGTGCCGCGCCCGCCGCGGCCGCGATTCACCATTTGGAGCACAAGTATGAATCAGCAAAGTCTCGAAGCGGTCGACTGGTCCCGACTCCCTGCCCCGATCGATGATGGATCGGCTGACCACCTGAGGGACATGTCCATGCCGGACGTCAGGTTGCCCTCCACCGATGGCGGTTGCGTTGACCTCGCGCATCTGACCGGATGGACCGTGCTCTTCTTCTACCCGATGACCGGTCGCCCGGATGTACCGTTGCCCGACGGTTGGGATGACATCCCGGGGGCCAGGGGTTGCACCCCTCAATCCTGCGCTTTCCGCGATCTGTCCCGGGACCTCGCCGGCAAAGGCGTCAGCACCGTCTTCGGGATCTCGACACAGGACACCGGCTATCAGAGAGAGGCGGCGGGCCGGCTGCATCTTCCGTTCGCACTGTTGTCGGACGCAAACCTGGAACTGGCGCACGCAATCGACCTGCCCACCATGACGGTGGAAGGCAGAATACTGTTGAAGAGATTGACACTGGTCCTGTTCGGCACGCGCATCAAACGCGTCTTCTTTCCGGTTTTTCCGCCGCACGAGAATGCCGCTCACGTACTGGAATACATGGCGTCGCTTCACCAGTCGACTTGAAGCGCCCGCAATCTGCCGGGATTCTCCTTGACGATGCGCGTACCGCCCCGTGGACCCGCATCCCGTGCATCAGCGCCGTTTCGACCGGTGGCTCGCAGTACACGAACTCACGGGCTCCGCGATCGCACCCGCGGGAGGAGCGGAACCGGGCGCAGCCACCGCCGCGGGAGTATGTCCCAATATTCGCGATCCGTTGAATTGTTTCTTTCCGGCAATGGGTTGGGTTCTGACTTTCCGCCGCATGATGAAGCGACAAGCGGCCCGTTTCTCCCAGGCAACGGAGCACTCAATCGTCGGTTCGAAGTCTTCTTGCCGGGCGGCGGCAACGGCCCATACAGGCAAGACTTCGCTCAGACCCCCACGCCGGTTCGGTGTGGTCTGTATGCAGGTGTGGCCGAGAAGACTGTCGCCCCGTGACCGCCAGGTGCAGGCCCGGACCGAGCCTGACCCGGGCAGTCGTGGAGAGGTGTTGCGTCAGGAAAACCCTTCCGATACCAGCAATTGAACTACGTGATCCACTGCGGCTCCCAGCTCGGATCTCCCGATGACGAGCGGCGGAACCAGCATCAGCGACTCCCCGTTTCGACCACCCGCATAGACCAGGAGGCCTTCATCCAGGCAGGCGCGCTGAAGCTGCTCCGCCGGTCTGGATGTCGGCGCCTCACCCGGCCGCGTCAGTGGCACGGCCGCCTGGGCTCCGGTCACCCGAGCACCCGTGAACCGCCTCAGGCTCCCCAGAATTGGCTCAATGATCTCCGAGACATACTCGATCAGCCGCCCCTCCCGGATGGCATCGATATTGGCCACCGCCATGGCGCAGGCGAGCGGATTTCCCTGAAACGTGCTCGTATGCATGCCCGGAGGCCAGCGCTGGAGCAGCCGCGCGGGACCAGCGACCGCGGAGAGAGGCAAGCCGCCGGAGAGCGCCTTTCCCATGGTGACCAGATCCGGCTCGAGCCCGGCGCGGTCGAAGGAGAACCACCGCCCCGCCCGACCGAACGCCGACCAGATCTCGTCGGCGACGAACACGATGCCCAGCTCGCGGCACCGCACCTGCACGGCTCTCAGGAAGTTGCCTGGCGCTTCGTACACACCGCTCACCCCCTGCACGGGCTCGATGATCAGGACTGCCGGCAGCTCGTTCGCACGCTTCAATTCACCGAGACGCGCCTCCAGCACTTCGAGGCAGCCGTCGCTCTCCGCCTCTTCACACGGATACGGCAGAAAATCCACCAACTCGTCCAGCGTCGAGAATGGATCGCGAATTCGCGCTCCATGGGTCGCGGACAGTGCCCCCATCGTGCGCCCGTGATATCCGCCCTCGAAGGAGATGATCCGTTTTCGGCCCGTCGCGTATTGCGCCACTTTCAGCGCTGCCTCCACCGCCTCCGCTCCCGAATTCGCGAGCTGGAAGCTGTCCAGATGCGTGGGGAGGATTTCCGAGAGACGTTCGTAGAGCTCCGCGCGGAACGGGGACGGCAACCGGGTCCCGGTATGGATGATGCCGGTATCGAGCGCCCGCCGAATGGCCGCCTTGTGCGCCGGGTGCCCATGTCCGAGACTCGTCGTCGCGGAGCCGCAGGTGAGATCCAGGAAGCGCCGCCCGGACTCGTCGATAAGCCAGGCCCCTTCTCCGGCCACGAAGACCGGCGGGTCCGGCACGATCCGGAAGGTGTTCGCGGCGGTGCTTTCCCGACGCCGCGTCGTTTCCAGTGTCTTCCTGGCATCGAAGGTCATTCGTCGCGCAACATTGCGAGATCCTCCGCCTCCCAGCAGAGCATGATTTCGTCGCCGGCCGCAGGAAGTGGATCGGGGGTATCGCGGCGTCCGAGTTCGAGGGAAAGCGCCGTCCCATCGGATGCGACGGCTTCGATCCGGTGGCCCGAACCCAGGAACCGCACATCCCGCATGGCCAGTACTGCCCGGTTGACTTCCGGCACCGACCCCCCGGAAGCAATGGAAAGCGCCTCGTGGCGGAGCGCAAAGGACACCGCATCGCCGGGTCCCTTGCCCGGTGCCGCGGCCGCAAGCAGAATTCCGAGGGCTCCAGCGTCGCAAAGCACCCCGTCTCCCCGCCGCTCGACGATGACCGCCGCAACGATGTTGCAGCGGCCGACAAACCGTGCAACGAACCCGGTCTCGGGGCGGTCGTAGATCTGGCGCGGAGACCCCAGCTGCTCGATCGCGCCGCGGTTCATAACGGCAATCCGGTCGCTCAGCGCTATGGCCTCCTCCTGGTCGTGGGTCACATAGAGAAACGTCAGCCCTACCTCGCGATGCGCATGGCGGAGCTCGCCCTGCAGCTGCCTCCGGAGATTGGCATCGAGCGCGCCGAGCGGTTCGTCGAGGAGGAGCGCACCGGGACTGACGATCAGCGACCGCGCCAGGGCCACCCGCTGGCGCTGGCCGCCGGAGAGCTGGTCCGGAAACCGTCCGCCCATCTCCTCGAGATCGATCCGCTTCAGCCAGTCCCGCGTGGCGGCCTCGCGCTCAGTCCTGGGCACGCCGCGCATCTTCAGCCCGTAGGCGATGTTCTCCGTGATGGTCTTGTGCGGAAAGAGCGCGTAATCCTGGAACATGATGCCGGTGTCCCGCCGATGCGGCGGAAGTTCAGTCACATCCTTGCCGCCGACGAGGATGGCACCGCTCGAGACCGCCTCGAGGCCGGCAACGAGGCGCAGCAAGGTGGTCTTGCCGCATCCGGAAGGACCCAGAAGGGTCAGGAACTCGCCAGCCTCGACCCGGAGGTCAAGCGTCCGCACGGCCTCCACCGCGCCAAAGCTCTTGGAGACCCCCCGGAGTTCGACTTCCTTTGCCTTCATCGGTGGAGCCTCCGGAGCCGTTCGGTTGATCTTGCCGTTACACTCGGACTAGAGTGGCTCCAGCAACTCTGCGCAAGACGACCGGCATACTGGCGAACCATATGTATGACGAAGACGACAAGCTTCCACAGACACTCTCGTATTTCATCCTGAACAAGCTGCGATGGCGAATTGTCACCGGCGACCTTCAGCCCGGTCAACCGCTCCGGGAAACGGAAATCGAGTCCCTTTACGGCTCGAGCCGCGGGCCGATACGGGAGAGCCTCCGGATGCTCCTGCAGACCGGCCTGGTCGAGACCCGGTCTCGGCGCGGATTCTGGGTGCGGGACTACACTCCGGAAGACGTGCGCAACATCTACGACCTTCGTGCCACTCTCGAAGGCAAGGTGGTGAGCGCCCTGGAGGGACTGGATCTCGCGCCGCTCTGCGAGATGCTGCGCGCCCGCACGGAAGTCATGAAATCCTGCTGGCGCCAGAAGGATATGGAAGAGTATTTCCGGGAGAACAGCCGCTTTCACCAGCGGATCATCGACTGCACCAAGAACAAGCCCATCTCGCAGGTACTGTTCTACGTGAACGAGATCTCGCTCCCCGTGCGATACCGCCTGATGCAGCAAAACGCCCCCTCCCGCCGTTCCATCGACTATCACGACGAAATCATCGCTCGGCTGGAAACCGGCGACATTCCAGGCGCCAGGAAAGTCACGGAGCACCACATACTCGAGAACATGGAGCAGGCCATGGGGTTCTACGCACCGGGGCCAGGCGATCCGGCAGCGATCAAGCCAGCGCCAGGAGACTGATCTCCACCACCGCTCCCTCGCCGATCTCCTTCACGGCCACCAGATTGCGCGCTGGCGGCTCGCTCGGAAACGCCGCGCGGAACGCATCGTTGACCGCCGACTTCGCATCGAGATCCGTCACGTAGACGGTCGCGAACAGCACCTTCTCCGGGCCGCTGCCGGCGGCCTCGAGAACCGCAAGGCAGTGCCTGAGCGAGAGCTCGGCCTGTGCCGCGGCACCTTCCACGATCCCTCCCGTCTCCAGGTCGCGCGGCATCTGGCCCCCGACAAAGACAAACCCTCCGCCCCTTGTCGCCTGCGAAACCGGCGACGTCGACGGCGGCGAGTCCGGATCCGCGATGATTTCCTTCATGGCTGTCCGCCTTCCGTTTCCCGCTGGACCGCGATTGTACCCACTCCTCAGCCTGGGCAGACAACACGCAGATTGACCGGTGCCAGGAACTCCCGCACGCCCCAGATTCCGCCTTCCCTGCCGATTCCGGCGTGCCAGAACCCGCCCGTCGGAACCGCGGGATCCTGGACCGCGATCGTATTGACCCCGATGCTTCCAAACCGCAGCCGGCCGAGCCGGGGCGCAAGCGCCGCCGCATCGCCCGTGTAGAAATAGAGCGCCAGCGCCTGCCGTTCCCCTTCGAGACGGACGAGCAGATCGTCGAAGGACGAAAACGGGCGGATGGAGAGCGCGGGCCCGAAGCTTTCGCGCTCATCGAACACGCTGGCGCCATCCGATTCCACGACGGAGAGCGGCGCGACCGTAGGCGACTCCGGGAGCGCGTGCGGCGGCATGCCGTTCAGGGGCCGTTCGCCGCGGCGCCTCGCCTCCGCCACCAGGCCGTGGAGCAATTCCATCGCGTCGCCTGTGCGCACGGGCCCGATATCGACGCCTTGTGTGTCGGAGGGACCGGAGCGGAGGCGCAGGACCCGTTCCATCAACGCTTCCCGAAACGAGGCGTACCGCGGCGCAGCAACGAAGACGCGGTTCACCGATGAACAGGCCTGGCCCGCGCATCGGAGCTTCCGGTCCAGGAGATCGTCGAGCGCCTTGTCGAGATCCGCGTCCTCCAGGATCACGAAGGGGCAATTGCCTCCGAGCTCCAGGATTGCCTTCTTGCCCTCCCTCGCAGCCCGCACCGCAAGACTCCGCCCGACCGAGGTGGAACCCGTGAAACTGATTACTCCGATCCGGCGATCGCCCACGAGATCCGATGCGGCATCGCCCCGCTCCAGGGCAATCCACTGCACGGCCTCGCCCGCGTCCTTCAGGGCCTCCATGAATTCCCCCGCGCACAGGATTCCAAGGCGCGATGGCTTGACCACGGAAGGAGCCCCGGCCGCCAGCGCCGGGGCGATCTTCCGCGCGAGCCCCGCGAGGGGATCGTTGAAGGGCGCGATCAGGAGCGCCACGCCGTAGGGCACTTCGCGGATCTGGCGTCCGCCTCCCGGCCGGACCTCGAACGCCTCCGTCTCCAGTGCCTCGCGGGCAGCGCGGAAGAAGCCCGCCGCGTAGTCGACTTCGCCATCCGCCTCCGCGGGTTTCTTGCCGACCTCGCGCACGACCATGTCTGCCAGGCGCTTCCGCCGGGCAAGCACTGCGGCCTCGCAGGCTTCCAGGATCCGGACCCGCTCCGCGCGTGTCTCGAGACGGAGGAGGGCGCGGTTCGCTCTCTCGACCGCGGCCTCCACTTCCCTCGACGGGGTCGGTGTCCAATGGGCGAAGGCCTTTCCCGTGTTTGGAGAAACGACCGGCAGGGATGCCGTCATGCAGCCACCCCGAATCGGGCCCTCGGCAGTTCAAGCGCTTCGAAAGCCTGACGGAATTCCTCGGGCGTCTTGCCGAAGCAGAGCCGGAAATGGTCCGTGCACAGCCGACCAAACGTCTCGCCGCGCAAGAGGTACACGTTGCGGCTCTTGGCGTGCGCCTCGAAGGCGTCGAACTGGGCCACCCGCGGAAACATGTAGAAGCTGCCTTCGGACGGTGCACAGAGCCAGCCACGCTTCTCCATGGTCTCCAGCGCCAACTCTCGCACCACTCCAAAATCCGGTCCATCCAGCGACGTCATGAGGGCGCTGGCAACGGACTGCGAGAGGCTCGGCGCGGAACTCAACGCAGTCTGGTGCACAACAATGATGGACTCCAGCATCGAGCCCCGGGCCAGGCATGCGCCGATCCGGAGCCCCTGCAGATGATGGCTCTTCGAGATCGAACCCACCACCACAAGGTATTCATGGCCGGCGCACCGGCTCTCCTGCCATTTCTCCGGTTCGAAGATCACACCGGAAAAGCTCTCGTCGAGCAGCAGGACCGCCTCCCGCTCCCGGGCAATGCGGGAAACGGCCTCGAGTTCCGCACCCGGAACAATCCGCCCGGTCGGATTGCCCGGATTGCAGAGCACGATGGCGCTGGCCTGGCAGTCGTCAACCGCCCTGGCCAGGGCGTCCGTGTCGATGGCGAACGAATCCTCGAAGCGGGTCTCGAAGAACCTTGGCTCCAGGTAGAGGAGTCGCGTGATATCCGCATAGGAGGGCCAGCTCGGCGCGATGATCAGAACCCGGTCGCCGGGCTCGCAGGCTGCGCGCAGCGTCGCCAGGATCGCCGCCTTGGCGCCCGCCGAGATCATCGTCCCGTGGCCGGGGAGATTCCACTTCCCGAACAGAACCTGCCTGCACTGCTTGCGCAATCCCTCCTGGCCCACGGCCGGGGAGAGCAGCGTGCTCGTCGAAATCCCTTCAAGCGAGGTTCCCCGTTCCGGAAATGTCGGTGTGCTGAGGGAATACGCCTTGGACCCGCGGGCGCGGGCCGCCTCGACGGCCGCCGCCAGGACAAGGGTCGGTGAGCGCTGGAGAGTCATGCCCGCTGCCGTCTCAGGAGCGTCTGGGCAGTGATGCCGAGAGCGATGGAGATCAGGAAGACGCACACGCCAACCGCGTTCACCGTCGGCTCGAAGCCGGTCACCAGTGTCGTCCAGATCTTGATCGGAAGTGTGATGTCAAAGTTGGTCAGGAAATACGCGATCACGAACTCGTCAAAGGCGAAGGTGAAGGTGATGATGAAAGTGGCGAGCAGCGCGAACTTGCATGACGGCAGCACCACGTCGGCGATCGCCCGGAGCCGGGAAGCGCCCAGGGCCCAGGCCGCCTCCTCGTGGCTCTTCGGAATCTGCGCAAGGCGGTTCCTCAGATTGAGGATCGCTAGCGGCAGCACGAAGATCGTCTGCCCCGCATAGACGAGCCAGAGCGAAGGCTCGAAGCCGACCGACACGAAATAGAGGCGCAGGCTGATCCCGATCAGAACCAACGGCACGGAGAGGGGCGCGAGCACGAACAGGGTGACCGCGGTCTTGCCCGGAAACCGCGCATTGACCAGGGAATAGGCGCAGGCGAAGGCGACCGCCGTCGCCGTGAGGCTCACCCCGAGCGACAGGATCACGCTGTTCAGGAAGCCCTCGGTGTATTGCGGATCCCGGGCCAGTGCCGGATACCAGTCGAGGGTAAATTCCCGGAACGGCATCACCTGGTAGCGGCTGCTGTTGAACGAGAACACCAGCATCACCGTGATCGGCAGGTAGATGATGGCCACCGCGACGGCGAACACCGCACCAAAGAGATGGCGCGTCCAGCGAGGCTCTGCGATTCCGGCGCTCATGTCTGGAACCGGACGTTGCGGATAAGGAGCAGGAGTGGCGTCACGCAGACGGCGATGGTGAGAACCAGCACCACCGCAAAGGTCGCCGCCATCGGCAGGTCGAAGGTCCCCTTCAGGGTCGAGACCATCATCTGGGCGAGCACCGGCCGGAAGCCGCCCCCGAGGAGCGTCGGCACCGCGTAATCGCCTGCGCATACGATGAACGTCAGGAGGGCACCGATGATCCACCCGGAAGCGCTGAGCGGCAGGATGATCTCCAGAAACCCGCGCCACCTCGTGCCACCAAGCGCCGCATTCGCCTCGATGAGCCGCCGATCGATGGAGACCATCACGCTGAACAGGGTCAGGGTCATCAGCATTACGGCAAAGAGCGACAGGCCGAAGACGGAAGCGCTCATCGTGTAGAGAACGCCGAGGGCGACCTGCTCCCCGATCACGCGTCCGATTCCGTAGGAGATCACGCCGCCATCGGAAAGCACCAGCTGCCAGGCAAAGGCCCGGATCGTGAAGCTGGTCCAGAATGGCGCCACGAGAAGCAGCAGCAGCAAGGCGCGCCAGCGTGGAGCCACCACGAAGGCAAGGTAGTAGGCCAGCGCGTAGGCGATCGGAGACGACACCAGAACCACCGCGAAGGCCAGGAAGAGGGTCCGCCCGAGCGAGTCGGTCAGACGGCCCGTCGAGAAGAACGCCTGGTAGTTGGCGAGGGTCCAGCCCCCGGTCTCCGGGGAAGTCAGGCTCAGGCTCATCGTGTGGAGAATCGGCACCGCGAAGAACCCGGCCACGAGAACCACGGCCAGGGCCGAGCCGTGCCAGAGATTGGCCACCGGCTCGCGGCGCGCGGACAGCGTCCCGCTCCCGGCGGCCACGCCGGCCCTGGCGGAGACTCGGGGACCGGTCACCATTCGACTGCCACGACCCGCATCGGAGCGCCGTCCACGCAATCCATCTTCAGGGGAACCGCGAGCAGGAACGGGTTTTCGGTGGTCAGCGAGCCCAGGTCCAGAAGGTCCTCGACAAAGGGAATGCCGCGCCGGAAGATCGCGTGATGCGCGACGAACTCCTCGTTCCGTACATGCCGCGCGGGCATCTCCCGGGCGATGAAGTCCTGCGGAAAGTCGAGGCAGACCGCGGCCGGGTCCTGGTCCGCGAGCCACTGCGCCGCCTCCTCCTCGATGTTCGGAGCCCGCAGGTGCCACACCCGGCTCTCGTAGCCCAGCCGGTCGGCAAGGTCGGTTCGCAGGATGACCCGGGTTCTCGGGCGCAGGTCGCCGGCCCGGGACCGCATGAGATCCAGTGTGATCGGAGTCGGGAGCTCAAGGTCGGAGAAGTCCACCAAGTGCGCATCGCCGATGAACCGGTCCAGGCCCCGGTTCTCCAACTCGTGGATCGTGGCCCCGCCGAGAGCCATGTGGCAGGGGGCGTCGCAATGGGTGAATCCGTGGCCGCCGATGTCGTAGTGGATTTCATCCGAATCATCGCCCTCATCGAAGGAGGGCCCGGGAAACACATCGATCTTCCAGCGCCAGTGGTTGAACATCGGCGTGGAGACATCCCGAAGCATCGGGCGGTCCGACGGCCATTCGGTGAGCGCGATCGGCCGGCAGGGGCTCGTGGTTGAGCGGGGAACCGCGAGGGGAAGAGAGACAAGGAATGTCTCGCTGCCGGGAACGGATTCCAGGTTATCGCAGTTCTCCGTGACCAGCAGGCCGCTTGCATGCGCCCGGGCCCGGAAGTCTTCATTCCCGTTCGCGATGGCTCCGCTTCCGTCCGGCCGGCTCGCCGCCACGGAGTCGCAAGGCAAGTCGGCTGCGATGTGCACGTAGCCGAGTTCCGCCGCGATTTCCGCCACTTCCGGCGGGATCTGCGGCGCGGAGCGCCAGTACTCCGCGCTGCGCCGCGAGACCCGCGAAGCGTGGCCGGTCCGGAGGACAAGGATCGCACGGGAGGGTGCCCGCTTCAGCCTGCTGCCGAAATCGGTTTCGAATTCGGGGCCGACATCCATCACGGTAGCGACGCCGGCGAAGGCATCCAGACCGTAGTCCTCCAGACGCCGTGCACCGCGGGTTCGCCATCCGGGAGCCGATACCTGAGAGAAACCGGATCCCCGCCACTTAAGGCCGTATTCCTGGAACTCGTCGCCTTCGCTGCGGCTCTGGGATACGAAGGTGCACGTGTCCCAGTGCCAGTGAGGTTCAAGCATGGCCGCGCAGTCAATGACGCTCATCGGCGCCTCCGTTGCCATCGAAATTGGTGACGATGCTGCTGCGGGCGGGCGCTTCTACGCCCACCCGCAACCCTGTCCTCTATGCGCTTCTTCTACGGACAGGATCGGCGGACCATGCCGTTAGACGTTCTTGAAGTCCTCCCAGGCATTTAGCCAGTCAGCTCGGTTGTCCGGGTCTTTTCTAGGAGAAAGATTTGCCATGAAGACCTCGGAGAACCTGTCAAGGTCCGCCAAATTGAGCAACTCACGCTTGTCTTGGGGCAGCCGTTCCGCCGCGTTGCGGTTCGGAACCATGCTGTAATACGTCTTCGCTACCGCAAGCATCGCCTGGAATTCCGCCCCCGCCACATAGGCGAGGAACGCCTTCGCCGCATCCTGCCTCGGCGTATTGGCAGCAATGCAGACCGCCTGGTCCCAGGTGACGCCGCCCTCCTTCGGAACCACTGCCTTGAAGGGAAGCCCATCGTCAAACATGCCGGCCTGCACCCACTCACCGGCTATGGCGAGGTCGTAGCTGCCGCCCGCCAGCGCCTGGATCACCTGCGAGGTATTGCCGACCAGCCCGACCTGCGGCCGCAGACTGCTCAGCGTCTCGACAAGCGTTCCGAATTGCGCATCATCCAGATCGTAGGGTTGCGCATTGCCGTTGTACTTCGACAGGCAGCCCATGTTCGGGAGAAACCAGTCGAACAGGGCAACCCGCCCGGCGGAGTCTTCATCCCAGAGGACCGAGTAACTCGAAACATCGCTCTCGGCATACTTGTTGTGATTGTATGTGATGCCGTAATAGCCGAATCGGTTGACGATGGCATAGAGCTTGCCATCCATCCAGACCGGCGGCCAGTTCGCGATCAGTTCGAAATATTCGTCAAGCGGATAGTCCCCGGGATTCAGTTCCAGCAGCAAGCCATCCCGAACCGCTTGCGGAATGTAGGCGCTCGTCGGCGTGATAATGTCGAATGTGCCCGCAGGCGACGACGCCACCAGGGCCACCATCTCCTCGTCGGATCCATCATGGATCTTCAGATTCACCTTGATCCCGGTCGCCTCCTCGAAGGAACCGAGCATGCCGGGCTCCTCGTAGCCGCCGAACGCGAGGACATTCACCTCGTCGGCGGCCCAGGCATTGCGCCGCCATACCAGCGGTGCCGCGAGGACTCCGCCTGACAGGGCCAGCGCGCCCCGACGTGTGGTTGACCAGATTTTGCTCGGTGTCCCTTGCCTCTCGTGTGTCATGAAATCGTCTCCGTTGCCTTTCCTTTGCCCGCTAGGGAGCTCTTTGTGTACTGTTGACAATTCACAATATACAGCATACCAATACTGTACCTGATGTCAACTCGCATTCGCCCGATTCGCTAGAAACGTGGGTATCCGCGCAAGTTACATGACCGGAGATAACAAGGCAGGTATGCCGCCAGCCCGGAAAGAGCCGTGCCGGTATGCCGCACGAAGCAGTGATTCGTTGTGACGGGGAGAGTTTTATGGACGGGGACCCGGTGATCCCGCTGGCCAATCCGATCGCAAAGCACTGGAACTGGCAGGGTGGATTCGCGCTCAGGAGTTTTGGCAGTGGCCGCCTGTCGGAGACGGCGGTCGAATGGCCCAAGCACGGATTCACCCATGTGGACGCGCCGTGCCACATGATTCGGAACGGACGGACGCTGGATGACTGCAAACTCAGCCAACTCTGCGGAGAGGCCGCGCTCGTCGATGTCCCGGACCGCCTGCCCGCGAAGCCCATCAGCCGGGAACTTCTCGAATCAAGGGGCGGGCATGTCCGCAAGGGGGACATCCTGATCCTCCGTTCCGGCCTGCACAGGCGCTATCCGAACTCCACGCCGGAATACTGGGAACTCTCGCCCTGGCTCGACGAAAGCGGATCGCGCTGGGTCGTCGAGCGGGGATGCACGGCGCTCGCAGTGGACTTTCCGCAGGACTGGATCGCGCGGGAACTCGGCAAGCGGCCGGTCGCGAACTCCGAATTCGTGGAGCACCGGATCGTGCTCGGGGCGGGCCTCATGCATCTGGAGCATGCGGTCGACCTGGAGCGGATACCCGGCAAGCGAACCTTCCTGATCGGCCTGCCGCTCCGACTGCCGGGCGCGGATGGCGGGCCGACCGGCCCGGTCGCCCTCACCCGCTGGCCCTCGCCGAACCCGCGGATCGTGGACCTGACCCTGCCGCTGGAGACGGGCGGTCGCGTCGAAATCTGGCTTGAGAAGTCCTTCGAGGCGGGGGATCCGGTGCAGGAGACCGGCGTCCGCATGGACGGCCATACCCACACCCATGTCCTCGCCCCGCGGTACCTGGATTCGGGCGCGAACGGAATCGACGCGTTCCTCGGTTCGCCCCTGGTCGGCCCGGCTGATCTTGCCGACCTGTCGCGCATGGAGAGAGCGGCGCCGATCGAATCGGAAGCGCTTGCCGCCTGCCTGCCCGGCAATCGCGGAGGGGACATCCTTCTCCTCCGCGCTGCGCGCAAACCGGATGGCCGCGTTCAGGAGCGCTCTCCCTGGCTCCATACCGATGCTGCCAATTGGCTTGCGGACCGGGGCTACCGAGCGATCGGGTCCGACTTCGAGCTCGATGCCGGTCGCCAGAAGCTTGCCGGCGGTCCCGCGCGCCAGGGGGATCTCGATGCGGAGGCAGTTCTGCTCGGCAGAGGCATCGCGTTGATCAAGAATCTGTCAGGGCTGGACGCCATCCGTACCGAACGCCCGTGGGCGGCCGCCCTGCCCCTCCGGCTGCCGGGTGCGGAAGCCGCGCCCGCGCGCGTGGTGGCGCTGGAGTGGTAGAACACGCCGGACGCACATCAGGCCGCGAAACCGGCCAAGCGGAACGGGACGGAGGCTTGCCCGCATGAACGAACCCTGTGACCTCGGCGCCGCCGAGCTTCGAAGGCGGATCGGCTCGAGGGAGCTTTCGCCGCGGGAACTGCTCCGGAGCTGCCTCAAGCGGATCGAGGAGACGAACCCCCGCCTGAACGCCTTCGTTCACATGTGCACGGCTCGCGCCGAGCGCGAGGCGGAAGAGGCGGAGCGCGCGGTCCTCAACGGCGAGTCACTCGGGCTGCTGCACGGGCTTCCGCTCGGCGTGAAGGACCTGAACCATGTCGCGGGCCTGCCCACGACGTTTGGATCGCCGCTCTTTGCGAACGACATCCCGGAGGCCGATGAAGGAGTGGTTGCGCGTATGCGCGCCGAGGGCGCCATCGTTGTCGGCAAGACCAATGTACCGGAGCACGGATTTGGCGCGACAACCGACAATCCCCTCTTCGGAACCACCAACAACCCGTTCGACCCGGCGCTCAGTGCCGGCGCCTCATCCGGCGGAACCGCGGTCGCGCTTGCCTCGGCGATGGTGCCGCTGGCGATGGGGTCGGATTTCGCCGGCAGCCTGCGCACGCCGGCATCCTTCTGCGGGATCGCCGGGTTCCGGCCCTCGCCCGGCGTCGTGGCGCAAACTCGCCGGCCCTTCGCCTACAGCCCCTTCGATGTCGAGGGGCCCATGGGACGGAGCACCGAGGATTGCCGGTTGCTGCTCGGTGCCATGGCCCATCATGATCCCCGCGATCCGCTGTCCGTACCTCCGGACCCGGCGCTTCGCGGCGCCCCGCAGCCCGTGGATCTTGCCGGACTCCGGGTCGCCTTCTCGGAGGATCTGGGGTTTGCGCCCGTCATCCCGGGTCGTGCGGAGCGCCTTCCGCGAGAAGATCGCGGCGCTTTCTTCCGCCTTCCTGCGCTGCGAGGCGGCCGCGCCCGACATGACCGATGCGGACCGGGCATTCTACGTGCTTCGGGGAGTCGGGTTCGTCGCGGATTTCAAGCCGATGCACGCCGAGAACCCGGAGGCATTCGGCCCGACCATCACCGACGAACTGGATCGCGCCGCGAGCCTCACTCTCGACGACATCGGCTGGGCGGAGAAGCGCCGCACCGAGCTTCTGGCCGGAACCCAGACCTTCTTCGAATCCCACGATCTCCTGGTCACCCCCGCCGCCTCCGTCGCACCCTTTCCACATGAAGACCGGTACCCGGCGGAAATCGACGGCGAGGACATGGGCGGCTACCTGCGCTGGGAGGCCATCGCGTACGGCATAACGCTGCTTTCGAACCCGGCCGTCGTGATCCCGGCCGGGTTCGGACCCGGCGGCATGCCCATGGGCCTTCAACTCGTAGGGCCTGCCAAGCGCGACGCCTGGCTTCTTGACGTTGCGCACGCTTTGGAGGAGAGATTTCGGGGCGACGAGGTTCTCGGGAGACCCCTTCCGGACCTCCGGCGCTACCGAGAGTGAGCACGCTTCCGGCGGCGTTCACCGGGCAATTCCGGAGGACACGCCCAAATCCCGTGGAGCGACGGCAACCGCCGGGCTCCGAAACCAGAAGGAGAGAAGATATGCTCCTGGAAAGGCACGCAACCTGGAAGAGCTTCGCGGCGTCGCTCGCCGCGGTCCTGATCGCCGCGCCGGCGATGGCAGGCGGTCTGATGGACGTCAAGGATCGGGGGGAATTCACCTTCGGCCTGGAGGCCCAGTACCGGCCGTTCGAGTTTCGCGATGACAATAACGAGATCATCGGCTACGACATTGACGTCGCCAACGAGATCGCCAGCCGCCTCGGTGTATCCGCGACTCCCGTGGATACCAACTGAGCCACGGTGATCCAGTCGCTCAACAACGGTGCCTTCGATCTGATTCTCGGCGGCATGACCGCGACCGAGGAGCGCTACAAGCGGGTGAACCTCTCTTTCCGTACATGGATGCGAGCTCCGGCCTCATCGTACGCGCCGACAGCGGCATTTCCGGGCCCGCCGATCTTGGCGGCAAGGTCGCCTCCGCCGGATCCGGGACGCCACAGATCAACCAGCTGATGATGGCGGCGGAGGAGCACGGGATCGCCTATGACGGCGACATCAAGTCCTATGACGACGACACGGTGGCCTACCAGGCCATGCGCGCGGGCCGCGTCGACGCTTATGCGTCGACACTGGTCAGCCTTCTGGAATTCGCCAAGACCGATGACGGGTTCATGGTGATTCCCTTCACCTCCGGGCGCTGGAGCCAGGAGTTCACTTCCATGGCATTCCGCAAGGAGGACGAGGACCTCCGTGGTGCGTTCAACGGAATCATCGCCGACATGAAGGCGGATGGCACCTTGGCAGCGCTGCAGGAGAAGTGGTTCGGGCAGTCCTTCGTCGACATTCTGCCCAACGAGGCGCCTACCTGGTAGTTGAATCTGCGGCCCGCCGGTCGGCAATTCCAGCACGCCCGGCGGGCCGTCTCTCGTGGATCTCCTCTACATCGCGGAGGTCTTTCCACGGCTCCTTCCGGGACTGTGGGTCACTATCCAGATCAGCCTCCTCTCCCTGGTCCTGGCCATTCTCATCGGCATCTATCTCGGCACTGTTCGCGCCTTCCTCTCCGATCGGAACCCGCTTGCCCTGATCCTGGACGGATACGTCTTCTTCGTCCGGGGAACGCCGATCATCGTCCAGATCTACGTTTTCTTCTTCGTCCTGCCGGAAGCCGGATTGCGGATGGACGTCTTCTGGATCGGCGTCCTCGCGCTGACTTTCAATTCCGGGGGGTACCAGATCGAGATCGCGCGGGCAGCCGTCCAGTCGGTTGATCGCGGCCAGTTCGAAGCCGCCCTGTCGCTCGGCCTGTCGGTGCGGCGCACGATCTGGATGGTGATCCTGCCGCAGGCCTTCCGGCGCATGATCGCGCCGGTTACCAACGAGATGTCACAGCTTGTCAAGGCCTCGTCCGTGCTCTCGGTGATCACCGTGTTCGAACTGCACAAGGCCGCCAACGCCATCCTGTCCTCGAGCTACAAGTTTGTCGAACTCCTGACGCTGCAGGCAATCCTGTATCTTGCGCTGATCCTCTCGGTAAGCGCCTTCGCGCGCTGGATCGAGACCCGGGTCCTCGTCTACGGGGAACCGGTCCGGGACTTCTCGGTACGGTAGGCCGCCATGCTCGAGTTCGCGTTCATGGTGGAGATCCTGCCGAACATGCTGGAGGCGGCCTGGATCACGCTGCTCCTGAGCGTGCTCACCGTGATCCTGAGTTGCGTTCTCGGCGGCTTGCTCTCGGCCATCCGGCTCCTGGGCAACCGGGCGCTCCGCGTCATCATCCATGCCTTCGTGGAGTTCACCCGCGGCGTCCCGCCTCTCGTCCAGATCGCAATCGTGTATTTCGTGCTACCCGAGATCGGGATCGTGCTGAACGAGTTCTGGACCGGGGTCGCGGCGCTGACCTTCATCGGCGCAGGCTACACGGTGGAAATCGTCCGCTCGGCGATCGAGTCGCTGGACCGCGGCCAGCGCGAGAGCGGGCTGGCTCTCGGACTCGGCCAGACGCGGACCCTGTTCCTGATCCTGCTTCCCCAGGCCCTGCGGCGGATCCTGCCGCCCCTCACCAACGAGCTGGCGAATGTGATCAAGGCCTCGGCCCTGTTGTCGGTGATCTCCGTCAACGAGTTGACCAAGGTGGCGAATGACCTAATCTTCGTCCACTTCGTCGTGATCGAAGTGCTGATAGAGTTGACCGTGCTCTACCTGATCATCGTGGGCGCGCTGATGTGGCTTTCCCGCCGGCTCGAGCGGCGCAATCCTGCCTGAGGCCGCCATGAAGGCTCCTATCCGGGGCAGCCGCGGAAGAATCGCATTCCTCTGGCCCGCGGATGGCCGGAACGATGACGAATTCTGGAACTACGTGCCCGAAGGAGTCGCCCTTCTCACGGCCCGCTACCCGGTTCGGGGAGGCTTGACTCTCGAGAATCTTCAGGCCGATGCGGACCCGGACCGGATCCGCGCTGCCGCAAGACTGTTCCGGCATCTTCCGATCGATGTGGCGGCGCTCGGCGACTGCGCTGGAAGCGCCGCAGGCGGGCCCGAGGGTGCGCGGTCCATGTCGGAAGCGGCCTCAAGTGAACTCCGCGCGCCCGCGGTCACGATGATCGAAGCGATCCTGGAGGCGCTGAGGGCGCTCTCGGCCCGCCGTATTGCGCTGGCTGCACCCTATTCCCGCGTCGTGGTCGATCGCATGATCGCGTATCTCGCGTCGGATGGCGTGGAGGTTCTCCGGACCAGGATGCTGGAAGCGGAGAGCGAGGCGGACATCGGGGATCTTCCGCCGGACTTCTGGGCGGAAGCGGCCCGAAAGGTTTGCATCGACGGAGCGGATGCGGTCCTGCTGGGCGGGGGCGGCGTCCGCATCGCGCCGGTCGTCGAAGCGGTGGAAGCCAACCTGGGCGTCCCGATAGTTGCCGGCCCCGCGGCACTCATCTGGAGCGCCTGCCGCCGGATGGGTGTCGACACGGCCGGCGCCGGGCCAGGCCGGCTCTTTGCAATTCCGTGAGCAGCGAAATGAACGACCAAGAATTGTTCCGCCAGCTTGAATCCCGGGCAACCAAGGCCTTCGCCCTGCTGGAGGATCCGCCGGTCTTTGTCTCGGGCTCCGGCGTCCGGCTGACTGCCTCCGATGGCAGGCAGTATCTCGATTTCGCTTCCGGCTCGGGAACCTCCAGCGTCGGCCACGGGAATCCCGCGGTCATGGCCGCGGTCCGGGAACTGCTCGATCGCGGACTGACCCATGTCGGTCCCCACTTCCACGCGGATGTCCAGGCAGATTTCTACCGATTGCTCCGCAAGCAGCTCCCGGCAGAGCTGACCCGCCTTCACCCGGCGACGAACGGCACGGAGGCGACAGAGGCGGCCCTCAAGGCCTGCATGCACGCCACCGGTGCACGACGGTTTCTCGCATTCGAGGGCGGTTACCACGGCCGGACCCTGGGCTCGCTCGCCGTCTCCCATGCAAGGGGCTCGAACGCCGGCCTGGCGCCACTGGCGCCGGAAGCGGAGTTCATCCCCTTTCCGCAATCGGCGGAGGATATCTCGCTCGCGATCAGAACGGTTGGCGAGCGCTCAACCAGCGAGCCGCCATTGGCGGGCGTGATTGTCGAGCCGATCCAGGCGACTGGCGGCATCCTGCTTCCGCCGGACGGATTTCTCGGCGCGCTTGCAGCGACCGCTCGCTCTGCCCTTGTTCCGCTGATCGTGGACGAGATCTTCACGGGAATGGGCCGCACCGGGCGCCTCTTCGCCTTCGAGGCGGAAGACGTGACGCCCGACATCGTGCTGCTCGGCAAGAGTCTGGGCGGAGGCTTCCCGGGCGGTGTGGCCGCCGGACGCGAAGCGTTGATGTCCGCGTGGCCGACAGGAGCGCAATCTTCGACTTTCCAATTGCATCCCGTGACCGCTGCGGCTGGCGCAGCGGCTTTGCGGTTTGCCCTGGAGCAGGATCTCTGCGGGCGGGCCGAGGCAATTGGCTCCCGTATCGCATCCTGGCGGGCACGGTTTTGCGAGTTGCCGTTCACGTCTGCATTGCGTGGCGTCGGCGCCATGTTCGGACTGGCCACAAGTCCGCTCGGCGGCGTGGGGGCCGGCGAGATGGCTCGCAGGGTGCGCCGGCAAGCGTTGCGGGACGGCCTGATCACTTGGGAGTGCGGCCGGCAAGGAGAAGTGATTGGCTTGATCCCGCCCCTCATCGCAACGGACGACGAGGTGGATGAGGCCTGCGGAATTCTGGTGCAGGCGCTTCGTTCCGAGCCCCTGCGGGGCTCTTCGGCGGCATGACCGAGAAGTCCGGTACGGGAAGGGTCGCCGGATGGGTCTGTAGTCTTCGGAGAACCAGTTCCCTGCGGCCTCGTCATCGGCCTCCCGCGCACGCCGATCGACTTCCCTCGGATCCACGCCGGCACCTACTGCGATTGAAAGCCTTTCACCAGCGACAGCCTGCCTCCCGCGGGCAAGCTGCCCGAACACGGGCGTTACCGTCCAACAGCGGAAGCCGCCAGTCTTGCCGATGGACATGGTGAAGATCTGTCGGAAAACGGCTCGAGACCGGGTTGAGGCGACATCAACGATCGTTGAACACGAAGCGCAAGGGTTCGCGCCGGCTTGAGAAGCAGCGCCTCCGTGTCCGGCATGCCAGCCGTCGCCTCCGAAGCGCACGCCGCAATTGGCAGCACCACGTATCCGGGCGCATTGCCGCAAGGGCCCAGACCGTCGTCATCGAGAAACGGAACCCCAGGGGCATGACGAAAAGTGTCAACGAAACCACCGACAGGCCCGGCAGGAATGTGCGCCAGAAGGCCGGCTCGAACCGCGCCATTCGCCACACCGGCTGGGCGACCCTGAAGCAGGTGCTCGAATACAAAGCCGCGGTACAGATCGACGCACCGGCTGTTTACACTTCGCAAACCGGTCAGCCTGCGGCACCATCGACCCGCACTCGCGCAGGTCGCAGAGCGAATTCCAGTGCGTGGCATGCGGCCACGCGCGGCTGGCCGCGTCTGGAGAAACGGTCCTGGTGACGGACCGTGATCGGGTGGTAGCTGAAATCCGTCCACCGGGGGAGACCAGGAGTCCTGTCCTTGCGGACGCGTTCCTCGCCTCGGCGGTCCGCAGCGGCTGGTTGACGCCGCCCGCCATCGCTGTTTCAGGAGAGCCGCCGTCGCCGATGCCAGTCGCTCCATTGAGCAAGATTCTCGGCGAATTGGACACAGACAGACGCGAGCGGTGATCTACTTCGATACGTCCGTCGCGCTCGTGCATCTCCTCGCGGAAGATCAGCGACCACCGGCCTCGCTGTGGCACGAGACTCTGGTATCGAGTCGACTAATTGAATACGAAATCTGGACCCGTTTGCACGCGCGTGGGCTGGCCGGTTCACACAGTGAGCCTGCTCGGTTGCTGATCGCGCGGGTTGCGCTGCTGGAATTGGTCCCCCCGGTGCTCGCATTGGCGCTGGAAGCATTTCCTGGACCGGTCCCGGTTCGCACGCTCGACGCCCTTCATCTGGCATCATGTGCGTACCTACGCGATCACGGCCAAACGGTCGCGCTCGCGAGCTACGACCGCCGCATGACGGCTGTCGCCCGCGCCATGGGTGTGGCCCTCTTCGATTTGGAGGGCCCATAAGCCGAGAAAGGGCCCACCCGACGAATTCTTCAGCCGACGCGAGAAGCCGTGGCTGCCGGCTGCACGCATGTGGACGCGCATTCTTGGAGGGCCTGATGCGGACTGCCCGCAGACCGACTTGCAGATGTCCGCACAGACCTGCAGTCCTCTTCACCGCCGGGCAGGCACGAACGGTCGTCGACCTCTTGAACGAGACGCCTGATCAAGGAATGTTTCCGAGTTGGGAGAGCGTTGCCTGTCCCGGTCGTGTGCCTGCGCCTGAACCTCTCTTGCTGGATGGATGTCTCCTGCGGCGGATTGCCGTTGGCGCAACCCTGCGATGCAGTCCGAACAGAGCAAGACCCACCGAGAAGTGACTTGGTCGGGGAAACTTCCGAGCGATTGTCGTGTTTCACGATACGGGATATGGGAACCTTATGATTATGGGAACCTTATGATTATGGGAACCTTATGATTATGGGAACCTGAGCCGCTGCGGACGTTGATATTCAAGGGATTGGACAAGGATCAGGTTCCCATAAAATTGTCGGGTTCAGGTGCCTGCGAGCATCGCGAGCAACTCGTCCTGCACACCCTTGAACATGCCCTTCCGGAGGCTGGGAGGGCGCCACTTGTCGAGCGTGTCCAGCGTGTCGGTCGGATCCGCCTGCAGATACATCTCGGTGGTCAGAAGGCTTGAGTGCCCAAGCCAGAGTGAGACCTTCCTGACGTCACCGGTCGCCTGGAGAGTGTGGATCGCGCAAGCGTGACGCAACAGGTGGGGAGATACGGTCTTGCCGGTGATCGATGGCACGCTGTGCGCAGCGGTTTGCGCATACAGGACAAGCCGTTTCGCGAAGCCGCGCCGGGTCATGCCGGTACCCATGGCATTGAGGAAGAGATGCCGGTCGGCACTTTTCGGCCGGATAGCCAGCCAGTCACGCAGGGCACTGCGGGTTTCCTTCCACAGGGTCAAACCCAGCAGGAGAAGAGCATATTTTTATGGGAACCTAATCCTTGTCTAATCCCTTGAAAATCAACGCCCGCAGCGGCTCAGGTTCCCATAATCATAAGGTTCCCATATTCAACCCATCTTATCGGAACGTTCCCATGAAACTGGTGAAACGACACTGCCTTGGGCTGTTGCCCGACGAAACGGAATCCCGGTCAGGCGGCTCATGGACAACGGGACCGAACGGAACCCTCAGGACGAAAATGGGGCAACTGCTCGACAGCACATGGCACATCCACACTTGTAGCGGAACCGCATGGGAACTCGATCCGGTGCGAGTGCCGCCACGGCGCAAACACTTCTCTGCCCGCAATTCGCTATGCACCCGTCAACCCACCCCCAATTGGTAACGTCCACTGTGTTGTTTCGGATTGAGGAGAACCACGGGCGAGGACAGGCTGCCAACATGAGGAAATCGTCGGCAAGCTGCAGCGAGCGACGGACACTCACGATCAAGGCATTCCGATGTCGGAAGCGGTCCGGCTTCTGGCGCTGAGCAAGGTCTCATTCCAACGATGGATCTCGGCCGTACTGTGCAGCGCTGGCGGGGAAGTCAACGACGAGCGGGTCCGGCGCCGGTGGCAGCACGAGTGGCTGAACGTCCGAGCCATGCAACCAGATCGCGAGCCCGCCGCTGAACGACGGATTCTGTCATTCGCTACGCGCTGCACGGGCGAACCATGTTGTGACCACCGCTTCCGCATCACGGAGCGCCGACGGTTGAGCTCTTCGGGCGCTGAATGCCTTGAACAGGTTCCCCAGCGGAATTCCGGCGATCCGAGCTCTGCCGAAGCCTTCCCTCGACCGACGCCGTTGACGTTCTGCTGAACCGGCTCACCCCGCGCCGCATCCCGGCCCGCTGCGGTCCAACATTGGCCTGGACTGGAGTTTGTGGCCGACGGCGACCGGGCATGAATTGCCGCTTTCGGGACTCTGACTGCTTTCATCGAGCCGGGCTCGCCCCGCGCGAGCGGGATTATCGAAAGCGTCCATGCATGGCTGCCCGTCAAACTCCTGATCGGGAGATTTTCCAACCCTCGGGGATTCCAGGTTCTCATCAAGTCCTGCTGCTGCTACCGTAACCACCTCACCATTCGCCTTCCCGGCGGCTTCGGATATCTCGGCCGTTTGGCTCCGCCACGCGCCGCCAGCCCGGACGGTTGCCGCACAGGTCGTCGGCGCACTATGCTGATGGCGAGACTCGCCATCGTGAGCCGATCACAAGACAATAGGAAAAGGAGGAATCCCAATGCAGACATCCCGATACTTGAGGGCAGCAGCGGTCGCTGCTGTCGTGGCAGCAGGAACAGCACTCGCGCCGGTCAGTCCCGCGATAGCCCAGGACACCACCCTCAGGCTACCGAGCTGGTGGTTTGGCGAGCCGGGAAACGAAGTCTGGATGAACCAGGTTCTCGAAGACTTCATGGCGGAAAACCCCGGCATCAAGGTCGATGGATACAACCTTTCCTATGGTGCCTATGCCGACCAGATGCTGCTGGAGATCAGTTCCGGCTCGCCTCCCGACGTCATTCATCTCACCAATCTCAACATGGGCGACTACTTGCGCAATGACCTGCTGCTCCCGCTCGATGAATTCATGGCCCAGACCGACATTAACGCGGAAACATTTACGCCCGCCCAGTTCGCGTCGCCAATCGTCTCGGACGGCAAGACCTACGGCGTCATCCACATGGTGGCGAACTACATCCCGTTCTACAACACGGAATTGCTTGCCGAGGCCGGATATGACGAGTTTCCGGACAACCCCGCCGACTTCATGGCGATGGCCCAGGCGCTGACCAATCCACCGGAGAGGTTCGGTTATGCGGCAATGGTCAAGCCGGGCAGTTATGTCGAGACGTACATGGATGTCGCGCAGTGGGTGATTGCCAGCGGCGGCAGCTTCGCCAAGGCCGGCGTACCCACGATGAACAGTCCGGAGAACGTGGAGGCAATCGCGAATTTCAAGGCAATGTTCGATGCCGGCGTCATGCCGCGCGATGTCGACAAGTCCACCTATCGCCAGATGTGGTGGCAAGGGAAAGTGGCTGTCCTGTTCGACGGCTCGTGGATGATGGGCTTCGCCCGCCAGGAAGCCCCGGAAATCACGTCGAAGCTTGGGACAGCGCTCATGCCGTGGCCAGGCCATCTCACCGCTTCGGCGTTCCAGATCTGGTCCGTTCCGCGAGGGGCGGCGAACCCCGAAGCGGCATTCAAGCTGATCGAGTTCATGGCAAGCCCGGAGCAGCAGGTGAAGATGGTGTCCATAACAAACACCGTGTCGCCACGCTTCGGGAGCCTGCCGGAAGGCTATCTGGATGAGAACCCGTGGTTCGCCACGTTCCAGGAAGCTTCGGACAAGTACGCCGTGTCGATCATGCCCGAGGGTCTTGAGCCCTATGGAAACGAGGTCCTCAAGATCATCGCCGACAAGATTGAGGAAATTCTGTACCGCGACGCGCCGATAGAGGCTTCGCTGGAAGAAGCCCAGGCCGAGGTCGAAGCACTGATCAGCGGCTAAGACAACTGAACCTCCCCGGGGCGGAACGACCTCCGCCCCGGGCCACCCGGGGGACGGGCAGACGACGGCCGGACTGAGTCCGGATGTCGGCTACTGCCACTTCGGGGCGGCTTGAGCGCAAGGCATCGACCGCAGACCATCCATGCGACCCACTGATTACGCCGACAAACAGGATCGGTGGTTTCCGGCCGTCATGCTCGGGCCGGTGCTCATCGCCATCTTCGTCCTGGTGATCGCTCCGCTAGTCTGGGGACTCCGTATCAGCTTGACCGACAGCCGGATGATCGGGCTCGGGTTCGATACCGGCCTCACCTTCAAGAACTACCGGTCCGTCCTGACTGATCCCGACACATGGAACGCCATTCGGGTCACGACCGTCTTCTCGGTCGGCACGGTTGTCGGAAGTGTCTTGTTGGGTATCGCGGCCGCGCTGGTGCTTGACCGGGAATTCATCGGAAGGGGGATCGTCCGGGTCCTGGTCATCCTCCCCTGGGCCGTTCCGCATGTGGTCGCCGCCCTGGTCTGGCAGTGGATGTACAATCCGGATTTCGGCGTCGTGAACTACGGTTTGCTGCTGCTGCCCTGGGTCACTGCTACCCCGAAATGGCTGAGCGATCCTCAATATGCCCTCCTGGCCATCATTCTGGTCAATGTATGGAAGACATACCCGTTCGCCGCCCTCCTGCTGCTCGCGGGACTTCAAACGATCAGCGATGACTTGTACGAGGCATCGAGTATCGACGGCGCCGGGCCGGTGCGCCGCTTCTTCGACATCACGCTACCGGGATTGCGTCGGGTTCTCGCCATCGTTGTGCTGCTGCTGCTCATCTGGAGCTTCGGCAACTTCGTTTTCATCTTCCTGATGACCCAGGGCGGTCCTGCTGGCGCAACCAACGCCCTCGTCGTCCATATCTATTTCGAGGCATTCCGCTTTTTCAAGGCTGGCTCCGCTTTCTCCATGGGCGCGCTGTTGCTGTTGATGTCCATCATCCTGACTTCGGCCTACATCCTAATTTCGCGCGAGCGGGAACATGCCTGACACCAACCCATCGAGCAGCGTCGAGACCGTCATGGCGCGCATCACGTCAGCAGCGGGGCGGGTGGTCGTCGCCGCCACGGCATTGTTCCTGTGCTCTGTAGGGGTGTTCCCGTTCTACTGGATGTTCGTGACCTCGATACGTCCGAGCACCGAGATATTCGAGTTCCCGCCGCGGATTCTTCCAAGCGCCGATTCGGTGTTTGCACCTTACGTGACTCTCTTTGAGGAAACCGAACTCGCGCAATGGCTCTGGAATTCCGCTGCAGTTTCAGTCGCGACAGCGTTCCTTGCTTGTCTGTTCGGTGCCATGGCCGCCTACTCGCTTTCCCGTTTTCGCTTCCGTGGTCGCGAAGCGTCCCAAGTCGCTCTGCTCGCGACCCAGATGTTCCCGGCGATCCTCCTCGCTCTTCCGATGTTCATCTTCTTCTCGCGTCTCGGCATCCTGAATAGTCTGTTTGGGCTCACGATCGCCTATCTCGCCTTCCTGATCCCGGTCGCTTCTGTCCTTCTGAAGGCGTTCTTCGACGCCATACCTGTCGAACTCGAAGAAGCCTCGCTGATCGATGGCGCATCGCGCATTGAAACGCTGTTCCGCATCACGTTGCCGCTGTCGCTGCCAGGGCTCGCTTCGACATTCCTGTTTTGCTTCATCATTTCATGGGATGAGTTCCTGTTCGCGCGCATGTACATCCGTCAGCCGGACAATTGGACCGTTTCACTGGGGCTGGCGTCGTTTTCCGGCGAGTTCGTCACTCCGTGGGACCAGGTCATGGCTGCCGCAACGATCATCACGCTGCCTGTCGCCATCATCTTTCTGGCGCTGCAACGGTATCTGGTCCGCGGCCTGACGGCCGGCGGCATCAAGGGTTGACGGAGGAGATCATGGCCACCGCCCGACTCGAAAACATCACCAAGCGTTTTCCGGACCACCTGGCGGTCGACCGGATCAACCTCGATATCGAGGAGGGAGAGTTCCTGGTTCTGGTAGGCCCTTCAGGATGCGGCAAGTCAACCACGCTGCGCATGATCGCCGGACTGGAGCATGCCACCGAAGGAGAAATCTGGATCGGCGACCGACGGGTCAACCATGTCTCTCCGCGCGACCGTGACGTGGCCATGGTGTTCCAGAACTACGCTCTCTATCCGCACATGAACGTGCACAAGAATCTCTCCTATTCGCTCCGCCTGCGCCGCGTTCCCAAGGCGGAGGTCGAGACGCTTGTCCGCCAGGTCGCGGACTCGCTTGACCTGACGCGGCTTCTTGGTCGCAAGCCAGGCCAGCTTTCCGGTGGCCAGCGCCAACGGGTCGCCCTCGGCCGCGCCATCATTCGCGAGCCCAAACTCTTTCTCATGGATGAGCCGCTGAGCAACCTGGACGCCAAGCTGCGCGTGCAGACCCGCTCCGAGATCACGCGTCTGCAGCGAGAATTGGGCGTAACCACGGTCTACGTTACGCACGACCAGAGCGAAGCGATGACGATGGGTACCAGAATCGTTGTCATGAAGGATGGAAGAATCCAGCAGATTGATTCACCACGCGAACTGTATCAATACCCGGCGAATGCCTTTGTTGCGCAATTCGTCGGCACGCCACCGATGAACATGTTGACTTGCCGGCTGAAACCTGCAGGGGAGGCCTTCACTCTGGTGGGCGATGGCGCAAATGTCCGGTGTCCGGATGCCGCCATCAAACCGCTCGCGTCCGCCGGCGAGACCTTCCTTGTCGGTTTCCGCCCGGAAGACATCGCGATCTCCGGGGACAAACCGAATTCGGATCTTGGGGGCACGGTCGTCGCGGTCGAGGAGCTTGGCCACGAGTCGCTGGTCGCCGTCTCCGTCGGCGCCGAGCAATTCATTGCCCGGCTCTCGCCGGCAGCTGCCGAACACGTGCGTTTGGGAGACCGCATCGGTTTCGCCGTGGATCCGGCGAAATTGCGTTTCTTCCATGGCCAGACCGGCACGGCGATTTCGGTGAACCCTGATGGCCGCCAGTAGTGAATTCAGGAGATGAAACAGTGATGACCACGTTGATCACGGGCGCGACGGGCAGAGTAGGTCGGGAATTGCTGGCCGTTCGAAAGGCCAGGGGTGACCGTATTCGTGCGCTCGTGCTGCCAGCTGATCCCGGGCTCGAGGCACTCAAGTCCGAGAACGTACAAATTATCGAAGGCTCGTTGACGGATCGCGGGGCCGTCTCGGAAGCCGTCTCCGGGGTCGACCGCGTCGCCCATCTGGCCGCTGTAATGCTGTGGGGCGAGGGCGCTGATCGCAAGCTCTTCGAGCAGAACATCGCCGGGACGTTTCATCTGCTGGATGCGATCGTCGAACAGGGGGTCGAGCTCGAGCGCTTCTTCCTGGCCAGCAGTGACGAGGTCTATCCGTCCCTGAAAGCCAGTTACCTCCCGATCGACGAGCCACATCCGCTCAACCCGTACAGCTTCTATGGCCTGACAAAGGAGACCAATGAGCGGTTTGCATTCTTTTACCATCGCGCCCATGGAATTCCTGCAACCGTTGCGCGCTTCGCCCTGATTGCGCGATCGGAGGAAATTCTTCGGCCCGACGGCTGGTCCGGGCGCTTCATGTTCGTCGCGCCCATGCGAGATCTGTTCGCTGCACTCGGTCGACCCGACAGCGCTGCCGCGGTTGACACCGCCTGCCATACGGATCCCTCATCAACGCTTCTTCTGGCACTCGACGAAGACGGCGTACCCTATGAATTTCACATGTGTGACGTAAAGGACGTGGTGGCCGGCATCGATCTGATGCTGGACAGCCCGTCAGCCGTTGGCCAAGTCTTCAATCTCAGCGGGCCGTCGCAATTTTCCTACCGTACTGCTGTCGAAGCGCTTCATGAAGCGACCGGCATGCCGTTCGTCGAGGTCCGAATTCCCGGGCCGCCGATTCGAATCGCCCACGACATCTCCAAAGCGCGCTCGATCCTGGGGTACACGCCGGAGCGCGACATAGGGAGGATCATCGCCGATGCCGTCGCAGCCATGTGAACTGCCAGATCCGGGCGCCTTCGCGTAACAGCCTGTATTGCGATGGCATGCGCGGCGGATTGCCTGGACATTGATGACTGCCGCCGGATCGACTCCTTGCATCAGAGAAGCGCCGCGATCATCTCGGCGGCCTTGTCGCGGGCACGCTCCATGCTGCCGCGTGCAAAGAGCGCAATCCGTACCGGATACGTGTCGAGCGCATAATCGGCCTCTCGCGGGAGATAGTTCAGGAACCCGTTGCAGACGTCGAGAACCGCCACTGTGATGTCCGGAAAGCGGTCGCGCAGCGCGATCTGGACATCGCTGTAGAACTCGACTGGCGCACCGATCAGGACCGACCGTCCGAGACGCCAGACATAGATTGGCAGGTCGTGGCTGTCTCCCTGGTCAAGCTTTTCCCGTATCGCCAACATGCGTTCGGCACGCTCGCGCTCGAAGCCATCCGGCGCCAGCGCTACCGCCTCCCTGCATTGGGCTACCGACGGCAACGCGGCGAGTTTCAGCCGCACGGTGTCGCAACGGAAAGCAAAGGCATCGTCTGGCTCGGATGGCTCCAGGCGCCACCGGCCGAGCGTTGCGCCCGATTCCTCGCGCCTGGCAAAGACCATGCGATGCCCGGGCGGGAACATTCCCGCAAGCACGGATAGCGCGGCGTATCCCAATTCGCGACCGTTCTGATCTGCAGCCTCTACATCGTCCTCGAAGCTGCGCCGGGGCGTCAGATCGCCGTCTGCTCCGTGCAGAAAGACGCAAATTGCGCCATCGGTCTCGCGCTCGACCAAGTCTCGCATGGCGCCTATGTAGTCAGGTGACACCAAGCGGTTGCCGCCGCCCAGCGAAGTCGGATGCGCAGCGTAGTTGACCAGTGTGGCGACGGTCTTGCCGGTGGCGCAGGTCACTCGCCCCACAACCAGCGTGTCGTCTACGACGCGAGCCGGATTGAGGCCGCAGATGATCTCGCCCGTCTCCGGCAGCGTCAGGTCGCGGTCATAGGCGAGGCCGCAACGGCCGGATGCCCAACTCAGAGTCGCCGGCGCTGACGTGTCGCGTGATCGGGCCATGACATGGCGGCACGCAGCGAGAATCTTCTTGCGATAGGGAGCAATCAGGTGGCCTCCCGGGGCGGTGGCGCGGGCGGGATCGGTGAAGGGCGCGCCATGGCTGTGAGAGACATGGAGGATCAGCGCTCCCGGGGCGGTGCCGAATTCGGCTTCAAGCGGCAGGCGTATCCCTTCTTCGTCGGCCTTCGACATCCAGACCATGAGGTCGACCGTCAGGAGAAAGACCGGTGATCCGTCTCCCTCGGGAGCAATCGCCAGGCATGTTGCATAGAGCGGTGCATGCAGCCCGTCCGCGATGTCGTGGGTCGCGCAGCCCCAGGTGCGTACGAACATGCCCTCGGGCGGGTTGATCTCGGCCCGTGCGACACCAATCCGTCCATGGAACTCATTTTGCGAGAGCGGAGGTATCGCGTGATCTCGTATCATGATGCTTTCCTGCCTTTCGCCCGCCAGGTTTCCACATGGAGGATCCGCCACGGACCTTCTTGCTGGAAGGACTTAGGCACGGCGACATGGAAATGTTGCCGCATATCGAAGATAGCCCATGGTCGCTTTGCAGAAGACGCCGGGCCGATTCTCGCGGAGACGAACAATAGCCGAGTCCTCCATTGCATCGATTCAGCCCCGGACTCCGATCATTCCGATCATTCCGATCGTGGACCTTGTTCCACTTGTCTGTCCGGCAGTTGGTGCCAAGCGACATGCGCTTCCAGCATACAGTTGCCCATATGCGTTGTCATAGTGCGGGGAAAACACCCTCAACGCGATAGTGCTGTCCGGTCTGCGTCTCCTGGAACCTCATCCCGCACGGAGGAGATCGAGCACCGGTTGTTCCCGTCAACCGAAGTGTTCGAGACTGCCTTTCATGGGAACACTCAAGAGTTCGGCCTTTTCAAGATGGGATTCCCGTGGCAAAGGGCGGCGCGGTTCTCGGAATCATTCGCTGTTCCGTTCCGTCCATTGTCCTCGTTCCTTCTGAAATTGAAAACCGGGAGCAGCGAGTTTCGGATTGGCTCACAATGCTCCCCCATGTCCCCCTTTGAGTGGGCGGCTTGTCGCAGAATTGACTTGTAAAGCCGGCCGTGGTCCGGGCGATCCTTGTTTGAGTCATACGGAAGCAATTTGATAATTTGCCGACAAGGCCCGAATTGATTCCAACTGTCGTGGGCTGAGATGGCCCATTCCCCGTTTGCGGGACGGTCATTGCTACGCATCTTGCTGACATGCCTTGTGTTGGCGTCACATCGTCGAGCCTGTGGGCTGCGTGTCTGGGAAAGTGCTTCAACCCGGTGTCGCCGCAAGAATTTCCGTTGCAATCGTCGTGTCCCCGGTCGTCGGGGATTTCGGAATCACTGTTCCTGATCTGCCCCCTGATCCGTTCCTTCCCTGCAGCGGCAATTGGTTCGCCGTGTTCATGAAGTTGAGGTCCCGGCGAAAGGGCAGGCAGAAATGTCGAGCATCGCCGGCTCGCCACCGCTTGCAGGGGGCATCAATTTTCGGTTCCCCGGCTGGCGCAATGACGTCAATTGATCCGGGATCTTCGGCCTGCGACAAGGGCGTGGTGTTGTTGAGTAGTCTCGAAGGCACTGGAGACCGGACCCGAATGCGATAAACAATCGGCCGGCTTGACTATCGAAAACGATACTGTGGCCCGCTCAGTGCTGGTCTGGCTCCCGCTCAACTTCGTGCACTGCCCGCAGCCGGTCATACAAATCCGCAACACAAATGGCGGTGAAAGGCAGGTTGCCGGGTATTGCTTCCATCCGGCAAGCGACATCCTCCTGCCGTTGGAAACCCTCGAAGGCAGGCCCGTCTGATCGTCCGCCCTGCAAACCAGCCTGCGCGAGGACACTGTTGACATTGCAATCCTCCCGCGTTTGGCTACTTTCTGGCAAGAATGCCGGGGAGTGAAGATCGATGACCAAGAGAGACATGCCGCAGTCGGTCGGCGACAAAATCGATCCCGTGGTTGCCGAGTTTCGGGACAAATTCTTTTGCGCGCTGATCTCGGATGTGCTGGATGGACTGGGGTACACCCATCTGGCGCTGCCGCCCCATATCCGTCCGCTGGACGAACGGCTGAAGCTCGTGGGTCGGGCGCGAACAATGCTTTACGCCGACGTCTATGCACGGCCGGGGCCGGAGGAGAACCACTATGCGCTGGAAATCCAGCTGGTCGATAGCCTCCGGCCCGGAGACGTCGCCGTAGCCGCCTGCGGCAAGACCGGAAGGATTGCGCCCTGGGGCGGGCTGCTAAGCACTGCGGCGACCATGCGCGGTGCTGTCGGGGCGGTGATGGACGGCTACGTGCGCGACATCCTGCATGTTCGGGAACTGGCCTTTCCCGTGTTCGCGGGCGGGATTGCTCCGCTCGACAGCCAAGGCCGTGGCAAGGTGATCGAAATCGACGTGCCGGTCGAGGTGGGCGGCGTACTCGTCAACCCTGGAGACATCGTATTCGGCGATGCTGATGGCTGCATCATCATTCCCCGCGATCTTGAAGAGGCCGTAGTCCTTGCCGGTCGCGAGAAACTCGCAGCCGAAAACAAGTCGCAGAAGGCGTTGCTGGATGGAAGGCTGCTCAAGGATGTCTACGACGAATTCGGGGTCCTCTGAGGGTCGCGGTTCCAGCACTCTGCGACCCGCACCGAACTGGGTTGGATTCGGCAGTTGCAACCGGCCACGTCCGACGATGTCGGCCATGGGTCATGTTCGGAGCTACTGCCACCGGTCTCTGGTCCCGTCTTGCGGTCTGGGTCCCTGCCGGGTGGAGTTGGCTTCGAGTCCTGCCGGGGTGCCGCGCTACGAGGCATACGCGGATCCGTTGCTCTCCGCCGCTGCGATCAAATGGCCCAGCCTCATGTTGAACGCGGTGTTTGCGCGGCTTGGGGCTGCGTACAGATCACATCGCTACGGATCGCGCGGGAATGTCCGACACGAGCTGTCGCATGTCACGATTTCACGAATTCCCGAGGGGCGGGCACTCGACTTGCTGGAATTGGCTCGCGCCAGACTGGCGGATGTTCCCGTTCCTTGTTCCGCATCGATCCGGATGTCGGCGCGGTTTGTCTCGCTCCCGGTCAGGGCTGAGCGTCCGCCGGCTGCCTCCACAGCGCCAAGTCTCTCGGCTCTATTGAGCCCCCGCATGTGTGCCAGGCTGCATGCTCGAAATTGCCGGCCTCCCGAACTTCCCGCGCATTCGAGGAGGTCTTGACGGCCTTCGCCAGTCCGGAGACGGCGAAGCACCGGTGCGTCTCCACTGGTTCCGGGTCCACCCATGTCAGGCGGCAGGAAGAACCTCCAATCCGCACAGCCGCAGAAAGCAATGCGGGAATCGTCGCGACGCCGTCAGCCGGTCAGTTTGAAGCCGGCTGACGAAGCAGCAACAGAATTCCTGCAATCACGAGCGCAACGCCCAACGCATTCACGAGCGTCATCCTCTCACCGAGCGCAACCACAGCGACGAGAACACTGATCACGGTCGTTCCCGCGACGATCGCCGGAATGGCAATACTGGCATCCGGTCGCGGAGCGACAATGCCGCCGAACAGGTAGAAATAGGCGATTTCCGCCCCGCCGATGCAGAGCCCGGCCGCAGCCGCCCATACATAGGCGTTCCCTCCCAGCCGGAATGAATGGCCGCCCTGAACCGCCTGCCAGGCGAGAAATACCAGCGAGGCGGCGAGCGCCACGACTTGCAGCGTGATGGTTGCGAGTATCGTCGTCGACGCGCCTGCCGGAACGGCTCCACCCGATACCCGGACAAACACGTTGTAGCCCGCGTACAGGAGCGCCACGAGGATGATGAGGCCAACTGTTGTCATCACACTTGTTGCGCAATATCCAGCATGCGGACACGGTATCGGAAGCCGTCCGCCAATACTACCGCAGCGCTGGCAAACTCTCCGAATGCTCTCGCTTCCCAATCTACCGCTCTGAAACGCTCGGACCCCGCTTTCGCTTGCCCGATTGCAATCCTGTCCGCGCGGCAGCGAACTGCCGTTGAGCCAGCGAATTCTGCCCCGAGGGTTCCGAGGCCCTGCAATTGAAATGAAGCGTCGAACTGCTGTGTGCCCGAAATCACGGACCGCTCCCGGAGGGCACAAGCAACCTGGCCCGAGGGAAAGTTCGCCGCATTGCGCGCGTTCCGGGCAGCATTCTCGCCTTCGCGCGCGGTTCTTCAGCCCTTCAGGAGCCCCTCATCCCGCCTCGGCAAGGCGGCTGTCGAGGAGCTCCCCTGCCTCGGCGAGGATGGGATAGGCAACCGATGCGAAGAGCGAGTTGATCTGCCGAAATGCGCGGATTGCCTCGAGGTGGATCTTGCTGGTTTCCGCGCTTTGGACCGATCCGTTATGCAGCCGTTTCAGGTGCTGGTCCTGGCTGAGCATTTCCAGGTCGCGCATCCGCTCCTTCTCGGCAATCAAATCGCGCGCCAAATCCCGGTCGCCGGAAACAAGGACGTTCATCGCGAGCTGAAGATTTGCCATCAGCAAGGCATGCTGCTCTATCAACTCCTGCTTCCCCTCATGCGAAAAGGAGAGCCGATTAGCACATATCTCTTCAACCAGTTTCAGGACATTCGTGGATACGATTTCCCCGACATGCTGAAGATTGATCGAGTAGTTCGCCAATTCCATGCTCCGGTGCGCATCAAGCGAGTCCATCGCCTCGCGGTTCAGTTCCACAAGATAATCCTTGATGTCGGAATGAACCAGGTTTGCTTCAACAACAAGGAAGCGGATTTCCTTGATCTGCTCCTTGTTTCCGGACTCGAAGAGCTCCATCAATGGACGCAGCATCAATTCGACAACTTCTCCGGTAAGCAGCATCTCTCGAGTTGCGCTTGCCAGAGCAAGCCGCGGCGTGTGCACCACAGATCGATCAAGATGGCTTTTTCGCGCCGCGAGGAGGTCCGCGTGTTGAGCGGAACCCTGCCGTTCGCGAATGATTGCACTCAGCAGGGGCTGGACAACATCCGTGAGCGGTAGAAACACGACCACGATCGCCAGATTGAACGCAACATGCGCCAGCACCACCGCTTGCTCCGGCTGCAGTCTCAGGAGTTCAAGCGCAGGCACAAGAAAATCCAGCAGAACAAGTGCCGCGACGCTTGCCACCGCGCGGAAGAGCAGGTTCCCGGCAGATACCCGCCGTGCCGCCGGCGCGGCGAAGCGCGTAAGAACAACCGGAATGACAGCGCCGCCAAGATTGGCGCCGAGCACAATCGCAATGGCAGGCTCGACGGACAGTACCTGCTGGGCCACCATGCTGGCGATCAGGAGAATTGTCGCAATGCTCGAGTGCACGGCGAGGGCAAAAACCGCACCGAGCAGGAAACAGGTAACCCGGTCTTCGCTTAGATACGCCACGACCGAGGGCAGGGCCTCGCTTTCCCGAAGCGGTTCCGTCGCCAGGGCAATCAGCTGGAGGGAAACGAGGACCAATCCGATTCCCACCAGGATGCGCCCGGACTGCCTGACCGTGCGCGATGTCCCCTTGACAAACATCCAGCCCCCGGAAAGGAACAGGATGGGCATCAGCCAGGCGAGATCGAGCGTCAGGACCTGCACGATCAGAGCGGAGCCGAGATCGGCCCCGAGCACGAGCGCCGAGGCCGCCCCGGCGGCGAGCAGGCCGCTGGCGACGAATCCGCCAGCCAGGACCGCGACAGCGCTACCGCTCTGCAGCAGCATGGCCGCGGCGACACCCAGTGCTGCTCGACCCAACCGACCGCCGCGTGCTCCCTTGAGCATACGTCCCAATTTCGACCCGTAGGCGCGCTCGACTCCCGTGCGCACCATTCGAACAGCCCAGAGCAGCAGCGCTACCGCACCTGCCAAATTCAAGGTTACAAGGAGAATTGCCACGGCTCGTTCTTACCTGGTTCCACGCCCGGTCCCGCTCCCGCACCCCTTTTCACCGGCGATCGAACGGTGGCACGTCAGAACACTCTCGATTTGCCCTCCCCCCTTATAGCACTCTTCGTTTCAGCTTTCGCCATGGCGCTACTTCAACCCCCCGGCCAAGCCCCGCACCAGGAATCGCTGGAAGAACGCCAGCATGATCAAAATTGGACATGAAGCAATTATTCCAATTGCGGTCAATCGTCCCCAGAACGTCTCGTCCTCTGTGATCAACGTGGCAATGAAGGTCGGAAGCGTGAATCTTGAGGGCGTGTGTATGAACAGGAGCGCATAAACGAATTCATTCCAGGCCAGGATGAGAAGAAGGACAAATGTTGCGGCGACCCCCGGCGCCATGATCGGCAACACGACGGTCAGCAGGCGATAGGAAAGACCGGCTCCATCCATGAGCGCCGCTTCCTCGTAGCTCGGAGATACATCGCGGACAAATCCGATCAGCATCCAGATGGCGAACGGGAGCGTGTAAATCTGGTACGTGAAGACCAGGCCGAGCAGGGTGTCGAGCAGGCCCGCGCTGCGAAGCACCTGGAAAAGGGGAATCGCCAGAACCATCGGCGGCGCCAATTTTATCAAGAGCACGAATACAAGAAATGTCGCGTCGAGTCGCTTCGGCATGTGCAAGCGGACCAGCGCATAGGCGGCCGGGAAGGCAACCACGAGGGACAGAATCGAAGCGCCAAGCGTCACCGCCAGGCTGTTGAAGACCTTGCCGAGAATGTCGTCCTCGAGCAACTGCCGGTAGTGCGCAAGCGTGGGACTCTCGGGCAGCAATGCGATGGAACTGGATACGAATTCGATGGGGGGCTTGAACGAAGTTGTCACCATCCAGATTATTGGCAGCAGGAACACTGCCGTGAGGGCATAGATTGCTCCCAAGGTGATCCTATGCATCTCGCCCCCTGCGAAGGATGCTCGCGGCGTAGAACGCGGCGAGGGTCCCGGCCACCACGACCATGATGATCGCGGTCGCCGATGCGAGCCCGATTTCGAAGAATTGGAAGCCGAGGCGATAGAGGTACATCGAGAGGGTTTCCGTCGCCTGGCCCGGACCTCCGCCCGTCAACGCGAAGACCTTGTCGAAGATCTTGAAACTGTCGATTGTGCGGATCAGCGCGGCCAGCAACAGATGCGGAGCAAGCAATGGAATGGTGATGGTGAACAGGACCCGAACAGGCCCGGCACCATCCATGCGCGCGGCTTCGTACACCTCCTGATCGATGGACTGGAGTCCGGCCAGCAATATCAGGAAGGCGATGGGAGTCGTCTGCCAGAGATCAACGAGGACAAGGGAATACAGGGCGATGTCCGGATCGAACAGCCACGGAGCGCCCTCGAGGCCCGCAAAGCGGAGCAGATTGTTGAGATACCCGAAATCGTAGTGGTACCACGCGCTCCAGATTGCCGTCACCACCATCGTGGAGAGTACGAACGGGGAAACCAGCAGGGTTATGACAACGCCGCGGCCCGGGAATTTCCGGTTGACGAGCAGGGCCAATGCAAGCCCAAGCGCGACTTCACCGACGGTTGCAAGGAGAGTGAACCAGACCGTATTCGAGACCGCGCGGCGAAAGAAGCGGTCGACCAGCAAGTCCTCGTAGTTCCGCAATCCGACGAACTTCGCCCCTGCGAAGCCGTAATCCGTCGAAAAGAGGGAGAGCGCCAGACTGCGGCCCAATGGATAAATCGTGAGTGCCGCCAGCAACAGGGCCGCCGGCAAGATCAACAGGATTGCAGTCCGGCGGGATGACGTCATCCGGCAAGTGCGGGGAGGAAGACCCTCCCCGCTTCTTTGTTGGTGCTACTGCTCCAGTATACGCCCAATGCGCTGATGCGCCTCCGCGATCGCATCCGCCGCGGTCATTTCGCCAATCAGCGCGAGCTGGAGGTAATCCCCCAACACCGCCTCGATGCGGGACCATTCGGGGGTGCGCGGACGGGGCTGCGCTTCCTGCAGGGCGGCATATTGCGCCGGATACCAGCGATACGCGGAAACGACGTCCTCGTCTCCGTAGACGCTGGCCCGGGTCGGCGGCGTACCCACCTCGAGCGCCAGCCGTTTCTGCATCTCGGCCGACGTCAGGAAGTCGATGAAGTCGCGCGCCACCTCCGGCCGTTCAGATGTCGCCGGGATGGCGACCAGCCAGGTGCCGAGCATCGGCGCCGGGCCTTCCACCTGGCCGGGGGCCGCGATGATTTCGATCTCGCCGGGAACCTTCGACTTCTCCGGATCATCCATCGACGGGACCCAGGACGGCCAGACCTCGATCGACATTGCCGTGACGCCCTGCTGCAGAGCATCGCGAACCTCGGAAGAATTGTACGTCTCCACGCCCTTGGGCGCGTACTTGGCGAGCTCCAGATACAGGTTCAAGGCGCTGACAGCATTTTCACTATCCAGAGTGGGATTGCCGTCGGCATCGATGATGCGTGCGCCATGCGACCAGAGGATTGGAAGAAAGCCCGTAACAATCGGATTGGCCTTCTTGCCACGGAAGACCACGCCGGAGATTCCGTCCTCGGCTTCAGACACGGTCATGGCCGCGTTCAGAACGTCGGTCCAGCTCTCCGGCATCGACAGGCCGTGCTTTTCGAACAGGGTCCGGTTGTACGCAAAGAGCTCGACATTGCCGACAAACGGAACCGCATAGTAGGGACCGCTTCCCACCGGATAGCGGGAGACGTCCCGGGCCGGACCCACGAAATCCTCATCGACTCCCCCGCCAATCTCGTCGAGATTCGCGAGCCAGCCATTGGCCATGAATTCCGGCGCCCAGGGGTCGTCAAGCATGATGACGTCGTACGCGGAAGATCCCTCCCGCATCGCAATCGTCACCTTTTCGAGCAAGCCGCCGCCCGTGAGTTCGAGCCTGTCCACTTCGATTCCAGGATTTTGCGCGAGATAGGCATCCACAGCCATCTCGAGCGCATCACCATAGCCGCCGTCCCGCCCAGCGATAACGAGCGTCTCGGATGATGCCGCCGTGGCCTGGAAGGCAAGCGCCGCCGCCAGGCCGGAAGCAAGTACATACTTCACTGGAATATACTTCACTGGAATGTCCTTTCCTGATCAGACGATAGCCCGTACGCCGTCCAGATCATCTGTCAGGCGCACGCGCCACAGTGTGTTGAAAGCGATGATTCGCCAGATCTCCGGCGTTGAAAACGTTTTCATCATTCCCCATGATACTCAGATACACGGCTCGCGCAACTGCGGCAGCATTGTGCGGATCCACGAACGAGCATGTGCCTTCGAGGCAGCCCTCCAATTCCGAGGCCGGTCTTCGCTGCCCCCGCTGACCAGCGAGACGGGCTCGTTTCCTGGCGTCGAACGGCTTGGTGCATCGATCCCCCAAGGAGTGTCGGCGGCCGCGACGGAATGGAGACAGGCCCTGGACCGGCTTCCACCTCTCCACACCCGCACCGCTGCCTCGAAGCCCATTGGGCGGATTTTGCCAGCAGCCCCCCTCTGCGGCGACTGCTGTACGTACCGGCATTGCGCGTAGCCTGCACATGGCGGCAGTTCATCGTCGCGCAATCTTGCAGGGATCCATGGAGACGAGATTCCATTCCCAACAGATTCCGTATGCACCCCCTCGGCTTCTCGCCGCGCTGCCGGCGGGCGGATCTCCTGACACCGGCGGGTCGGTGTTGTTGAAATCGTTTGCACGACGACACAGAAACCGGTATCGTGCGCGCCATGAAACGCGTAACAATCAAGGAAGTGGCCCAGCAGGCCGGCGTCTCCATATCGGCTGTTTCCCGCGCCTTCTCCGAAGGCAGCAGCCTGACATCCGAGAAGCGCATGAGGGTGCTGGCTGTGGCCGAGCAACTCGGCTACCGCCCGTCATCCATTGCCCAGGGTCTCGTCAAGAAACGCTCCAATAGCGTCACGCTGGTGAGCGGACCCATGACGGACCCGTTCGACGCGATGTTTCTGGAACAACTCGCGGAAGCGCTGTCTGATCGGGGAAAGCGCCTGATCGTTGCTCCGGGCAGCAAACAGGGGCCGGAGCGTGGAGGCATGTTCCAAGCCCTGGACGACCGCTCCGACGTCGTGATTGTCGCCGCGGGCACCATGCCTCTGGAGGCATCGGAGGCCTGCGTCAAGGTCGGCTTGCCGGTCATACTCGCGGGCCGCATCCTCGACATTGCAGGGATTGACTGTGTTGCCGCCGACAACGAGGAGGGAGGGCGTCAAGCCGCCCAGCTTCTGCTGCGGACCGGATGCCGCCAACCTGTGTATTTCGGCTTCGCGGAGCGAAGCATGGCCGACCAGGAGCGACAGGCGGGCTTCTGCAGGGCATTCTGCGAGATGGGCAGCGAGGTTTCCGCGGCGTACGCCGTCGCCCGCAGCGTCGAGACCATATTCGACGATGCCACGCTCATGCTCTCGTCACGCCAGCAGCGGGATTCCGTGTTCTGCGCCACCGACCGCCTGGCATTCGGTGTAATCGAGGCCGCCCGGGCGCAGGGCCTCGCCGTCCCGGGAAACGTCTCCGTGATCGGATTCAACAACATACCCGCGGCCGCCTGGCGGAGTTATCGGCTGACGACCATCAATTATCCCGTCTCTCGGGTCGTGAACGCTATTCTCGACACCATGGATCGTCGACTGGCAAACCCCGGGTTGAAGCGGCAGCACATGCGCATCCCGGTGAGTCTCGTCGTCCGCGATACGACCCGGGTCCTTAACCAATGAAGCCGGTCCCTGATCCGCGTCCACTGGCAAGGTGCGCACCACACCGAAAGCCGACGCAGTTCCCGGCGGACAACCGTCCCGGACCTGTTGCTCACCCTCCCTGGCTTGCGGGCTGGACGGTGTCGGGCCAAGCGGGCTGATCGCCGAATCCGGGGGGGGTATCCATGGCCCATGTTGAACTGCTGAACCTGCACAAGCGCTTTGGCGGCACACCGGTTGTCATCGACGTGTCGGCAAGGATCGACAAGGGCGAATTCGTTGTGATTCTGGGGCCTTCCGGATGCGGAAAGTCGACCATTCTTCGCATGATTGCCGGCCTCGAAGAGGTCGATTCCGGGCAAATCCACATTGCCGGCAGGCGCGTCGAGACTCTTCCCCCGAAAGCGCGGGGTTGCGCAATGGTGTTCCAGAATTATGCGCTCTATCCGCATCTTAGCGTCCAGGGCAACATCGAGTACGGACTGCGGGTCGTCGGCATGCCGCGTGCCGACCGCAATCGCAAGGTCAAGCAGGTCGCGACATTGCTGGAGCTGGACGCGCTTCTGCAGCGCAAGCCGAGCCAGTTGTCCGGTGGGCAGCGACAAAGGGTTGCGATCGCCCGGGCGATCGCGCGCGAGCCCGATGTATTCCTGTTCGACGAGCCGCTTTCCAATCTCGACGCTAAGCTGCGCACAACCACGCGCCTCGAGCTGCGGAAGCTGCATGATCGGATCGGCGCCACGAGCATTTTCGTCACCCACGACCAGTCGGAAGCCATGACGCTCGCGGACCGGATCATCATTCTCAACGAAGGCAGGATCACGCAAACCGGCCCCCCGTCGCAGATCTACCGCAAGCCGGCCAATCTGTTCGTCGCGGGATTTGTCGGAACACCGCCAATGAATGTCTTTCCCGGCCGTGTTTCAGAGTCATCGAATTCCGTGCTCATCGACCTCGGAATTCCGGCGGAGATCCTCGTTGAGCATCCCGGTCTCGCCCCCGGTCAACCGGTATCGTTCGGCATCCGGCCTGAAGACGTGCAAATCGGAGACTCCGGATACACCGCCCGCATCGAACATATCGAGGATATTGGCGCGCACAGGCTGCTCCATTGCCAGCTTGGCACCGGCGAAATCGTCGTCCAGGAGAGTTCCAGAATTGACCGGACACGCGGCGACGAGCTGCGCCTTTCCTGTCCTCGCGGCGAGATCTCGCTGTTCGACAGCGAGGGAGAACGCATTGACGAATAGGCTGTCTTTCGCCGGACTCTCCTGAGCGAGCGCTGGCCGGGTTCGGACCGGGGCCGGTCTCGTGCCACGGTTGGCCGGTGAGTACAGCTCATTGCGATACGGACCCTACAGGAGCGGATTGCGGCGCGGCGGCAAGTCGCGCCCGGACAATTCGGCTTCGCCGGGGAAACGCCCGGGCGTATCCTGTCCGAACGATGCCCTCACCTCTGGCGGGGCACATGGCAGGCCGCGGCACCACAGCGCGGTATCCGTTCATGATTGCAATTCCCTGACGACGAAGGGACCGGTCGAGCCGGCTTTCCCTTTCCGGAACGATTTCCGCTCGAAGGAGAAGACATCCATGCCATCGGGGAAATCGCCGATCATGTTCACATCCGAACGCCCTCGATGTCACCTTCCGAACAGTGGTCGGTGGCAATGGTGATCCGCGCACTCGAACGACTGCCTCTCACGGCTCCAGGCTTGCGGATCCCATTTGGCTTCTCGACGCCGGATCACGACGGCAACCATGCATGGGCAGATCCGGCGACTGGCGAAGGGGTGTTTCAGCTGAGGCGCGGGCAACGCCTGTGCAACAATTCTGTCGGCGGGGACACAGAGTTCGGCGCAGCCTTCGAAACGATGGCCGGATCCGCATTGCGAACCGAAGACATCGGAAATTGACCGATCTCGGCAACGACATTCGCCAAGGCGGAGCGATTCACGTCACCGGACGAGTGCAAGTACTCGCAGCTGGCTTCCCGGCTTGCGGACGAGGGGAGGCGGGAACAAGGCGTGGCGCCAATCGAGCCTTCCGGGGTCTGTCCTGCTACCGAATCCCGGCGCACAATTGATCGGCAGACCGGAGCGCGTCCTTTCGTCACCCGTCAGGGGACATGCGCTCCGCCCAGGATCCCCAGCGCCGCACGCTCTCGCTGGCGACTCCGTCCGGCAGATCATTGGCCGCCGGACTCGCCAGGGCGCGAAGCTGCAATTCCCTACCGGAGTGCCCGGGACGGTCATCCAGGAAGCCCGCATCACGAAGATGTTTCTCAAGCTCGTCCGCAGCGCTGCCTCGGAAACCCTTCAATCGGGAATCCTCCTTACTACGGAGCGCCAGCAACAGCTGCGCGGCATCGCCCCCCAAATCGTTGGCAATCGTCACGACACTATCGAGATACCGTACGCTCACTGCGCCGCTGCCCAAGATGGCATCGCGATCAACCGGCCGGCCCCTGCCGACACTCCAAAGCGCGCAAAACACTTCAAGCAGGTCCACACGCTGCGATACTTCTTCGGAGGTGACCGAGCCCGAACAGAGCCTGCTCGCCAGGTCCGTTCCGAAAACCACCTTCCACTGACCTGCCCATTCGATTCCATGCCCCAGGAATCGGTGCAGCAACTCCAGGTTGTCCCACAGGAGATAGAAGAAATGCTGCCCGGAACTTCCTCGCGTCGGCGCAAATCGGGGCACGCACAAGGCGGCGCCGTATTCTTCGGAGGACATTGGTCCTGGCGCAGGAACAGGCTGCCCTTTCGGCACCGTCAGGTTCTTGGGGTCTGCCGAGGCAATGCCCGTGCGGATCTTCCCGAGGTCGATTCTGTCCCCGATTCCGCGATTCTCCCCGGCCAGTGCCGCCTCAACGCGGCCGATATCCGCTGGATCGCTGGTGAGCACGAAAATCTGGCGTTCCCGGCTCTCTGCGATATCACCGAGGCTCCCCACGATGGCCTTGAAGCGGTCGGGGTCACTGTGGTCAAGGGCTTCGTCGAGAAACAGGGGAAGCGCAATTCCCTGCTCCACTTCCTCGGCGAACGCAAGGCGGGCCGCCAGCAAGAGTTGCGCGCGGGTTCCATCGGAAAGCTCATCGAGTTCCCGCTCCTCACCGCATGCCAGATCGACCGCAGTGAGCCTTGGTTTCCTGGCGTCGCTGCCCAGGCGAAGCTCATAGCCATGGCGCGCAAACGCATTGAAATGGCCCCGCGCCCGTTGAAATACCCTGGGCATCTGGCTCTGTTCGTATTCCGTCTCGACGTCATCGACAAGGAACGCTCCGGCGCGGGCAAACAGTGCTTCGTCCCGACGATCCTGCAATTCCGCACGCGCCCTCTCCCGCAGGACCATCTGTTCCTGCAAGCTGTTCTCCCGCTTGGCCGTGTTCACCAGGGCGTTGATCTTGGCGATTTCGTCTCTGAGCTCCGCCGCCTCGGCCGCACCTGTCGAGAGGCTGCGCTTCAGCCGTTCCAGCGAGGACCGATCGATCCCGGTCAGTTCCGACTCGCCAGCCCTTGCAAGCTCATCCCGGTCCAACTGGATCTGGCTCTCGAGGCTCGCAGCGCGACCGTTCAGATCCCGAAAACCCGGCAACTGGTCCAGCAGCGCTCTCAGGGCGGGCATGTCACCGTCGCCCAGCGACGCCAGCGCAAAGATCCGCTGGATCGCATCCCGTGCGGAACCGCGGTCCGCCAACGCTTCCTCCCGCTGCTTCGCCGCCCTGCGCTCCCTTGAACCCCCGTCTATCAACCGCGCATTGCGATCCGCGAGACTGCCCAGATACTCCCTGGCACTCGCGGCGTCCTCCGGCCGCTTCTCGCCGCATTCCTCGAGAAACCCGGCGATGCTGGAGCAAAGCCGTGTGCAAACCGCTTCCAGTTCTTCATGCCGTCCCTTCGCTCCTTCGAAACTCCTCTGGGCCGAGCGAAGCTGATCAAGAGCGCGCGCGGCATCGACAAGCTCCGCATCCGGTAGAAGCGCTTCGAGATTCAGGCTTTTCCGCAGCGTTTCCCGCCACTCGTTGAGGGTGGCTTCCTCCGTGGCGAGTCCCTCCAGATCGCTGATGAGAGTCTGCCGATCCACATCGCGGTCCCTTGCGCGCTGCCGGCGCGCATCGACCGCTGCGATTTCCCGCCCCAGCCCTCGCAATCGCGATTCCACCGACGGGACATCCCAAGAATCCGGCGCCTCAATTCCCGCACTCTCGAACTCCTTCTCCGCCCGTCGGCGCGCTTCGGCAGATGCCTGCGGGCTGCGAATCAGGAGAACCGGCACCATGACACCAAGCGCTGCCGCCAGCAGGAACCCGAACCGGGGGTCAGCGAGAACGGCCAATCCGGCGCCAGCAACAGACAGCCCCACAGCGAGCAGGATCCACATCCGTCGCGCCCGAATCCGGTCTGCCGAGGTTTCCGGGGCAGGCGCGCGCAGCCAGGAGCGCAGGGCAACCGCGGCACCTCGAAGTTCCTCGAGCAACCGGTCGTCATCATCCACCTTCGCGATACTCTCAAGAAGGCGGAGCCTCCATTCGATGGCGCTCTTCTTCGTCCGGTGATCCTCTGCCGCGCGCAAGGACGCGAAGAGCCGGGCGTGGCTGTCCAGGTCCAGGGCGGCGGCGGCGACATCGGCACCACCAATGGCCGACAGCGCGGCCGCGAGTTCCATCTCGCTGGCAGTGAAATCGTTCGCCGCCGCCTGAAGTTTCAACTCGATCCTGCCCAATTCGTCGGCCCGCTGGCGCCAGATGGCGATATCCGCCTCGCTCAACGCATCCGTCAAGCGGGAATTGCGAAGGTCGTTGCGGGCGGCCTCGAGTTCGGCGTCGGTGTCGCGAACCCGATTGTCGTACTCGTCGATCCGTTCCTGAAGCTCCGCGATTTCCTTGTCCTCCGCGCCGGAAAGACTCTCAAAGGCGTTCGGCAGGGCTGCAAGTTCCCGCTTCAAGACGGCGAGTTCCTCGACCCGGTCCGCGAGTCCGAGAGCCCGATCGATCGATGGAACGCGGCGCGCATTCGTCTCCAAAGCCTCAAGCTCCGCTCCCAGGGCATCCAGCCGGTCTGCACGCCGCTGCAGGGCCGACTGTCTTCCTTCCGCTTCCTGGACCGCTCTTTCCGCAGCGCGATATTCCCTTTGCTCGCGGCGGCCATGCTGGCTGCGCACACCGCGGGAAAGGGATTCCTTGACCCGTTCCAGGTCGAAACCGCCAAACATCTGGCGGCGAATATCGGAAGCTATGTCCTGCGTCCCCTCCAGGGATGGATCGATCAGATCCCGAAGGCGCAAGAAAAAGCAGTGGCGATTGTGCGAAGGGGGAATGGGCGGCGGCTCAAGCCGCTCGCCCCGGCATTGCCAACGCACGCGCGAACCTTCGCGTTCCGCCCGCCATGTTTTCCCGGCAACCTCGAACTCTCCGGCAATCGCGGTTCGCTCGGAGGGACCCCGGTCCATCCAGTACAACCATTCCACGGCACGGCAAATGCTCGATTTGCCGATCGCGTTCGGCCCGAAGATCACGTGGACGCCTGCGCCCGAGGGTTGGATCGTGAAGGGCTGATCGATTCCCGGCAGCCGGTGAATGTCGAGCCGTTTCAGTCTCACGGTCAGTCGCCCTGTTCTGTCCGGGAGAGCATCAGGCCCAGCGCGGCCATTCCGGAACGAAAGAGGATCTCGCGCAATGCAGCGGCTGCCAACGGGTCCGCTGCATTCCGGTGGTTCTGTACAGGCCTCCAGCGATCATTGTCGGCTTCATCGCTCAGCGCCGCGCGCGCCTTTTCGAGCAACTCGTCAGAGCGGGCATCGCCGCACCCGAGACTCAACAACCGCTGGGCTATCAGGGCCGGTGGATCCTCCCCCTTCGCGATTTCCTCGAGGCCCAACCGCACCGAGATTGCATCGATGATCTTGTTGAAGAAGACCGCGGTCCCGTCAACGACGCGTCTCAGATCCTTCCACTCGCCAACGGCAATTCTCTGCCGTATCTCTTCCTTCCGAGAACTTGCGCCGGTCAGTTGAACCCGCAATCCGAGGGCGCGGGGCGCAGGGCCTTCGTCTCGGATCCTGTGGACAAGACATTCCGCTTCTCTCAGCAGGAGATCGGGCACGTCGTCAACATGCTCGAGCCTGTCAACGGAGACCGGGACATGCTCCCACCGCAGCGGCGCAAGCGGCACATGCTCCATGCGCGGCTTGCCACCTGCACGCAACCTCAGGAACCAGGGGCCATGCGGACCGGTTTCGGAGGGATCGAGTCCGACGAGAGAGCCGAGATAGCCTTTTGGCTTGCCGTCCACGGGTGAAGACAGACTCTCGATCGAGGGCTTGTGGATATGGCCAAGAAGCCAGGCATCGAAACCGGCCTCATCCAGTTCAGCCTGCCGGATGGGCGCGTAGATTCCGCCTGAGGCGTTGAGGTCCGCGTGAAGCAGGCCGATCCTCGGAACGGCGGGTGCGGCAAAATCTATTGGCTCCGACAGAAGCTGCGCAACCGGGCTGTGGCGCACTCGCCGTTCACCGAACGACCAGCCGATGACTTCGGCGCAGATCGCCCCGTCCCGCTCGATCACCCTCGATTCCCATTCGCCGCCGGCCCCCAGCAGCGTGAACCCGCCTATGAGCGACGCGAGTCGCGGCAACGCCTCGACATCGTGGTTTCCGGCCACCGCAATGACCTGGATTCCGGCACCCAGCAACCGTTGAATGCATTCCTCGAGCGGCACCATTGCCTCGAACCGAGCGTTGGTGTTTTCGACGACATCCCCGGCGAACAGAACTGCATCCACTTCCTGCTCGATGGCAAATTCAACAGAGGCTCTCAGCGCGGCGGCCGGCGTGAGCTCATTCCCATCGACTCCCCAGGATGAGACATCTTCCGGCACGCCGGAGCACGCCGTGCCGAGATGGACATCGCCAATGGCAAGAATTGCCGCGCCTTCGTCCATATTGCGTCTTCCAGGGAATCAATTGAATAACAAGGAAATACAGTTGCACTGAATTGACAGCCCAGACCAAGGGCCTGTTTCCCTCGGGTTGTGTCCCGAGGCCTAAGTTAGGACTTCAAAGGGCAGATATCCAGCATGCCTCGTGGGCCAGGACAAGCCCGGAACGGACGCCGGACGGGAGCGAACGAAGCCAATGCCCGAGATGGCGGCGTTGCGTGCGTCTGCGTTCGGTCCGGGATGTACATCCGGCTCGAGGTCCGGGTCGGATGTGCGTCTCCGGCTGACGGGGCAGGACGTCGGACGCGTCCGCGCCCCGGTTTGACGGACGGAGGAGAAGAAACCAACCTGTCCGTGCAAAGACGGACGCGGGAGAAGGGAGGAACGTGGTGGGGCACGACATCGCCTGGCTTGACGGCGGCAACTCGCATGTCGGCACCGATCGGCCGGAGATCCGCGCCGACGGCGAGCACCCGAAGCGGTTGGGGACGCTCAAGCCCTTCGGCATGTCGAAGCATGCCGTCACAGTCGGGGTATTCACTCGTTTCGTCGCTGCAACCGGAAGGCAGACGGATGCAGAGCGGTTCGGATGGTCGTATGTGTTCAGGGGTTTGATGCCGGAAGCGGGAGGTGCCAGCCCCCGGGACTTGCCCTGGTGGATCGCGATCAATCAAGCGACATGGAAGTACCCCACCGGTCCGGCCGGCGGTCGGGCGCAGGACGATCATCCGGTAACCCACGTTTCTCACGCCGATGCCAAGGCGTTCGCAACCTGGTCCGGAGCGCGGCTACCAACCGAGGCAGAATGGGAGCATGCGGCCCGGGGCGGGAATTCCGATGCCCGCTATCCATGGGGCAACGCGGAACCGGATGATGCCGACGACATCTACTGCAATATCTGGCAAGGGGACTTTCCCGACGAGAACACGCTCCGAGATGGATTCTACGGCACCGCGCCTGTCGATGCGTTCGCACCGAATCCCTATGGCATTTTCAACATGAGCGGCAACGTATGGGAGTGGTGCACGGACAGGTTTCGTGTGCGTTCCGCCAGAAGGTCTGCCCGGAACCGAAACAAGGCCGCGGACACGGAGCGGGAATACGTCCTGAAGGGCGGATCGTTTCTCTGCCACAAATCCTATTGCTGGCGCTACCGCATTGCCGCGCGCACCGGACGGTCCCGCGACACCTCCGCCTGCAACGCGGGATTTCGGCTCGCCTTCGATACGTAGGGATTTCCGGCGCTCCACCATTCCTCGGTTTCAGGCTGTTTCTTATCGTTTCATAAACCTTTCTAGATGCTTTCGTTTTTCGAGACGTCGGTCTTGCACTGTTGCAGATTGTTCCATACATTTCCACACTTCCTGTGGGGACAAGTGTGAGGATAGATCATGGTAGCCCTGACCGCCATGAAGGTAAGGTGCGAGGTCCCCATTCCTTCCGAACTGCTTCGCGCCCTCGAGCTCGTCCACGCGCATGGTCCAGTCGGTTCCTGGCGACCCCGGCTGGGCATCCAGGCTCTCTTCGGATGACCTGCGCGGGCTGTCACCACTGATTTGCGCGCACATCAACCCCAATGACCGCTTCGAAGTCGATCTCGATCGGCGCATCGACTTCCAGAGAAAGGCCGGATGAGCGTCATTATGGGTATGCTCATCGTGACCTGCCGAATGAACACCCCGCGCCGGCGTTTTGCTGTTCATTTCGGGGGGTTTCCGGGTTAATGTGCAGTTCGTGTCGGGGACATACCGAAAATGAACGATTCAACCGCCCGCATCGGCTATGCCAGGGTCTCGACCGTGGACCAGAACCCCGATGCCCAGATCGCGGCACTCGAGGCTGCAGGATGCACCATGATCCGCACCGAGACCCGCGACGGCGCCACCCTCACGGGGCGTCCCGAGCTCGGGGTCATCCTCGATTTCATCCATCCGGGCGAGACGCTGGTGGTCACGCGCATCGACCGGCTGGCGCGATCCATGCACGATCTTCAGGTCATCGTCGCGAAACTCAAGGACAAGGGCGCCCATCTTGCCGCTACCGAACAGCCCGTGGACACCTCGACCGCTGCCGGCAAGGCGTTCTTCGACATGCGCGGCGTCTTTGCCGAGTTCGAGACCAACCTGCGCCGCGAGCGCCAGGCCGAAGGAATCTTTCTGGCGAAGCAGCGTGGCGCCTATCGCGGGCGTCCGCCGCGGATCGACATGGAAGACATCAAGCACCGGCTTGCCAGGGGCCAGTCGCCGACGGAGGTCGCCCGCGAGCTGAGGATCTCAGGTGGAACTGTCTACAAGGCCAGGGCGGACATGAAAGTCAACGCGTGACGACTGCCGCCGACGATGGAGTACTACCGCCGTATCGGCGAGGCGCTCGCCGATCTCAAGACCGACGACCTCGGACCCAACTCCATCCCGCTCGGCCCGCCGCAGGCGATCGTCGACCGGCTCGGCGAGGTCGCGGAGGCGCGGATAGAGTAAGCGCGGGCAAGTACCGCAATCTCACCCCGGGGCTCGAACCGGGGTCCGGGGAAACCGGGAAACGCGCCTGGCGGTTTGGCATTTCGGCGGGTTGCTGCCTATATAGACGTTTGGCTGCCGAGCGCCCGATCCAAGGCATTCGGTGCGAGCGTTCCGGTCGGAAATGAGTCCAGACGGCAGTTCCTCACACGGCGGCAGCTCCGACCGCGACCCGGCGACGGACATCAAGCCGCGCGCCTATGCCCGCGCCTATGCCGGCATGGAGGGCGGCTCGGCGCCGGGCGATGCGGAGATCGTCTGGCGTATCGTCAGGATCGCGCTGCGCTACCGCGCCAGGATCGCGGTGGCGTTGCTGGCGACCCTGGTGGCGTCGGCCTTCCAGCTCGCGATCCCCGGCCTGGTCGGCGATGCCGTCGACGGCGCGCTCAGCCTGCTCGACGACAAAGCGGCGACGCCGGAGACCGCACGCGCGGCGCTCTACCACGCGGCGCTCCTGCTGCTCGGCGCCTCGATCCTGCGCGGGGTCTTCACCCTCGCCCACAACTATAGCGGCGAGGCGATCGGCCACCGCCTCGCCCACGACCTCCGCCTCACCTTCTACCAGAAGCTCCAGCGCCTCGGCTTCTCCTTCCACGACCGGATCCACACCGGCGAGTTGATCACCCGCGGCATGCTCGACCTCGAAGGCGTGCGCACGATGATCAACGGGGGGCTGCTGCGCGCGGTGCAGATGGTCGTGCTGGTCAGCGCCGGCGCGGCGCTGCTGCTCACCACCGACACGGTCCTCGGGCTCTTGAGCCTGAGCTTCGTCCCCTTTATCGCTTGGCGGTCGACGACGACGCGGCTCCGGCTGCGCTATCTGTGGACCCTGTTCCAGGACCGGATGGCGGTGCTCGGCCGCATCATGGACGAGAACTTGACCGGCATAAGGGTGGTCCGCGCCTTCGGCGCCGAGCCGTTCGAGCTCGGCAAGTACGACGAGGCGGCGGCCGAGGCGCTGCTTCTGTCGTCGCGGCGCATCAATGTCCGCGTCGCCGCGACCACGGAGATGACCTTTGCCTATTTCGTCTCCATGGGGCTGGTGCTCTGGGTCGGCGGCGAGCGGGTGATCGCGGGCACGATGACGCTCGGGACGCTGACCGAGTTCCTCACCTTCATCACCATATTGCAGCTCCCGGTGCGCTCGCTCGGGTTGGTGGTGAATTCCTTCGCGCGGGGCACGTCCTGCGGCGCGCGGCTGTTCGCGGTGATCGATCTGGAGCCGACGATCCGCGATGCCCCGGACGCGCGCGAGCTCGCGGTGACCGAAGACACGCTGCGCTTCGAGAATGTCAGCTTCGCCTATGACGAGGACGGCCCGCTCGCCCTCGACGGGGTCTCCTTCGAGGTCCGGCGCGGGCGGATGCTCGGCATCGTCGGCCCGCCGGGCAGCGGCAAGTCCACCATCACCCATCTGCTGCCCCGCTACTACGACGTCACCGGCGGGCGCATCGCCATCGACGGGCAGGACATAAGGGGCGTCACCCTCGACAGCCTGCGCCGCGCCGTCCGCGTGGTGCAGCAGGACCCGTTCCTGTTCACCGCCTCGATCGACAACAACATCGCCTATGGCGATCCGTGGACCGAAGAAGCCCCGATCCGCGACGCCGCCGGTCTGGCGCAGATCGACGGCTTCATCGGCCGCCTCGCCGAGGGCTACGAGACCCTGGTCGGCGAGCGCGGCGTGTCTCTGTCGGGCGGCCAGAAGCAGCGGGTGGCGATCGCGCGGACCGCGCTGCTCCACCCGGCGGTGCTGGTGTTCGACGACTCGACGGCGGCGATCGACGCGGCGACCGAGAGCCAGATCCGCGAGGCGCTGGCGGAACGCGCCGAGGACACGGCGCGGATCGTCGTCTCGCACCGGCTCGCCGCGATCCGTGACGCCGACGAGATCCTGGTGCTGGAAGCGGGGCGGGTGATCGAGCGCGGCACGCATGAGACCCTGATCGCCCGGGGTGGTAACTACGCCAGGATTTTTGTCCTGCAGGCCCGCGAAAGCCTCGACGGCGGATTGCAGGGGGCGGCGGAATGAGCGCCGCCGTCGGATCGGCCCGGCCGCCGCGCGCCGTCGTCGGCTCGCAGATCAGCCGCGACGAGGAGATATTCGGCGCCGCCTACGATCGCCGCGTGGCGAGCCGCTTCATGGCTTATGTCCGGCCCAATACGCGCTGGCTCCTGATCGCGCTCGGGGCGGTGCTGGTCTATACCGCGGCCCAGCTCCTGATCCCGCTGGTCATCCGCCACGCGATCGACGAGGCGATCCTCGCCGATGGCGGCGACGTCGTGCATCTGCAGCTTACCGCCGCCGTGTTCGGCGTGGTGATTCTGGTCAGCTACGCCGCCAGCTACCTCCAGGACCGCCTGGTCGGCCATATCGGCGAGCGGGTGATCTTCGATTTGCGCCGCGCCATGTTCGCCCATCTCCAGGAGGTGTCGCTCTCCTTCATGGACAAGACCGAGGTCGGGCGGATGATGTCCCGCCTGCAGGGCGACGTGAACTCGCTACAGGAATTCCTCGAAAACTCGGTCACCGCCTTCGGCGATCTGCTGCTGCTGGTGGGCATCGTTGTCATCATGCTGACGCTCAACCTGGAGCTCGGGCTGCTCACCCTGGTGCTGGTGCCGACGCTGGCGGTGGTCCGCATCGTCTGGCTGCCACGGGCGAAGATCGCCTTCCGCCGCGCACGCGAGACCAACTCGATCGCCAACGGCGCGCTGGCCGAGGCGATCCACGCGGTGCGCACCGTCCAGGGCATGCGCCGCGAGGACGTCAATTTCCTGCTTTACGACGACAAGGCGGGCGAGAACCTCGACGCCCATCTGCGCGCGGCCAGATACGCCCAGGCGATGGTGCCGGTGGTCGACACCCTGACCGGTGCGGCGCTCGCCATCGTGGTGGTGCTGGGCGGCTCGCTGGTGCTCGACAGCGCGCTCGAAATCGGGGTGATGGTCGCCTTCCTGTTCTACGTCCAGCGCTTCTTCGACCCGATCCGCTCGCTCACCATCCAGTTCAGCATCATGCAGCGCGCGATGGCGTCGGGGCAGCGCATCTTCGAGGTGCTCGACGTGGCGCTGGCGATCACCGACAAGCCGGACGCGCTGTTTCCCAAGCGGGTGCGGGGCGCGATCGATTTCGATTGCGTCACATTCGGCTACGCCCCCGGCCAGCCGGTGCTGCACGAGGTGAGCTTTTCGGTGGCGCCGGGCGAGACGGTCGCGCTGGTGGGTCCGACGGGCTCCGGCAAGACCAGCATAACCGCCCTCCTCCACCGGTTCTACGATGTCTGGGAAGGACGTATCTCGATCGACGGCCACGACGTCCGGGAATACGCCAAGGCGGCGTTCGGGCGGCACATCGCGATGGTCCTCCAGGACCCCTATCTGTTCACCGGCACGGTGCTCGACAACATCCGCTTCTCCACCGACAAGGCGACCCGCGAGGACATCGAGCGCGCGGCCCGCGCGGTCGGCGCGCATGATTTCATCGTCCAGCTCGCCGACGGCTACGACACCGTCCTCGACCAGCAGGGGCGCAACCTCTCGCTCGGCCAGCGGCAGTTGTTGAGCTTCGCCCGCGCGCTGGTCGCCGACACGCCGATCCTGATCCTCGACGAAGCGACCGCGAATATCGATTCCTACACCGAGCGCCAGATCCAGATCGCGCTGGCACGCCTGCTGGAGGGGCGCACCGGCATCGTGATCGCCCACCGCCTCGCCACCGTGCGCGGCGCTGACCGCATCGTCGTCCTCAACGAGGGCCGGATCGTCGAGAGCGGCAACCACGAGGCGCTGATCGAGGCCCAGGGCCTCTATGCCAGGCTGTACGCGTTCAACTACGCCTCGTTCGACGACATCCCCGACGATCTCGTCGCCCGGGCGTCGGGCGCGCGGGCGCGCACCTGATCCGGTGACCTCCTCCGACCGAACGCTCATCCGCCAGGGCTACGTGATCTACGCCGTGCTCTGCACCGGGCTGGTGGCGAGCCAGTTCTTCCGGGTCATCTCGGCCTCCTTTTGGGTGGACGGCCGGCCCAGACATTGGCGACGCGGCTATTGCTGCCGGTCAGCAAGGACACGTTCCTTCGAAGCGTCCGGACCGGGCCGCTATACGGGCCAGGGCATCTGCGGGTGATCGGGATCGACGACTGGGCCTGGCGGCGCGGTCGGCGTTACGGAACGGTGATCTGCGATCTGGAGCGGCGGCGTATCGTCGATATCCTGCCGGACCACGAACCTGCCACGGTCGAAGCTTGGCTGGAACGCCACCCCGGGATCGAGTTTGTGGCCCGCGACCGCGATGGCGGCTATAGCCGTGCCGTTTCCCGAGCGCTGCCGCATGCCGTCCAGATCGCGGACCGGTGGCACTTGCTGGACAACGCGGCGAACGCCTTTCTCGCTGCGGTTCGCCGTTCCATGCCCGAAATCCGAGCGGCATTCGGCTCCAGGATTGTTGCCCCGACCGTGCTGACCAAGGCGGAACAGCTTCAATACGAGGGCTTCATGCGCCGTCGTCAGACGAACCTGGAGGTTCGGCGCATGGCCGATGACGGTCTTGCTGATCTTCTACACTTTGAATTTTGAAGTTGAGGTATAACAAGGGATTACGAGCGCCGTTTTGGTTTCTGGCACTACACTTCCGTGTACAGGCGTTGCCCTGCAGTTGTGGCGAGCGTCGCATATCATTCGGTCGCCGGCAGCGTTTCCCCGTGTTCGGCAGTTTCGATCTGGCGAATGGTTTGCGGCAGCCGGGCGCCGGCGCAGCGAAGGATCGCGACGATGCTGCCCTGGGTTGCGCTTCGGACAAGAAAGCGTTTTCCGTCCTGCTCGATCTCGGTTTCGGTGAGCGCATTGAGGTCGCGGCGGATGTCGGCCCACTCGGCCTCGATCCCGGCGGCCTGCATGCGGCGCTGCAGTTCGCTTTGCAGGACCAGGGCAAGGAAGGAGCAGAAGACGTGGCCGCGGATGGTCTCGTCGCACTTGTGGAAGATGGGCCGCGTATCGAGGAGGGCCTTGCTCGTCCTGAACACTTGCTCCACCATCCATAACGCCTTGTACCGGGCGGCAATTTGGCTTGGTTCGAAGTCGGTGTTGGTGTGCAGGACCCAGAGGCCGTCGAAGCGCTCTTCGGATTGGATCTTGTCGTAGTCGACCTCGAACACGCCGCCTTTTGCGCGCAGGTAGCGCTTGAAGCCGCGGTTTCCGACCAGGCCCTTGGGCCCGCCCTTCTCGAGCTTGGTGTGCAGCTTCTTCAGAATCGCTTCGCGGGTGGCGGCATCCTTGCGTGCCTGGGCCGGATTCCGGCAGACCACGGTGCGACGGGAAGACGCTTCGGCGTCTTCGTCGGCGTCTTCCCCGTCCTCTGCCTTGCCATCCTTGACGTGGACCTCCTTCACTTCGAGTTCCAGCGGCGTGTTCCGCGCCCGCGGCATCGCCACCGTCTCGAAGGGCGCGGAATCGGTCAGTACTTTCTCCTTGATCTCCTTGCTGTTGCGGTGCCGCGCGCCGAGAATGAAGTGCCATCCGCGCGCTTCGATCGACGCAATGGTTTCGCGGCTGATCATGCCGCGATCCGCGACGACGCAGATGGAACGGAGCCCGAAGCGCTCCTGCAGCCGCGCGGCGACCCGGTCCAGGGCCTTGACGTCTGCGGTGTTCCCCGGCCAGATTTCCGAGGCAACGGGATCCCCGTCCCCGTCGAGCACCATGCCGACAACCAATTGCTTGCATTGTGGGCGGAAATCCTTGCTCTTGCCATGCCGGCCCAGCTCTGTCCCGCCCTCGCCGTGGAAGTAGAGCGAGGTGGTGTCGAAGAACACCATGTCGAGGTTGGTGTAGAGGTCCCGGCGCTGGAAGAACAGCTCCTCCTCGATCCGGTCCTTGGTGCAGCGCGGGCTGAACTTCCCTTCCGGCGCCTCCTCCCCCGCCAGCGGTGTCCCGAGCCAGGCCATCGCCCGGTAGAACTGGTGCAGCTCCAGCCCCGCCGTTCCGGGGATCGCCTGGTCCCGCATCCACCGGCAGGCCTGGCGGTCCGAGCCGGAGACCATGATCCGGTGCAGCACGCTGGCAAACACGGCTCGTTCCACATCGAAGCCGAAGCGCCGTCCTTTGAGTGCCGCGCGCAGGATGTCCGCGCAGCCGGTCGCCTCCCACAGCGCACCGAACAGCAGCGCCGGGCCGATGGATCGCCAGCGCACCGCCGGGTCCCGGGAGCGGCTGTCCGCTTCCGACAGCGCCAACAGCGTCTCGGAGAAGCGGCAGGCGGACTGGATCAGCCGGTCCAGCCCGCCGGACGCGGCGAGGCGGTCGAGACGGCCGAGTGAGGCGACGACGCGTTGCCGGGTTCGACCGTTCGCGCGGTAGCTTTCGACGATTTGCAAATAGGTCTGGCCCTTGGCGGTCTTGGTTCGACAGAACATTCTCGGCTCCGGCCCATGGTTGGCATCACCTCATTAGACCCTATATTCCGTTCAATATCAAGTGACACAAGGAAACTAGAGAACGGCTTCTATGCTTCGAGTTGGCAGCATACTTTTGCGGAAATCCAGCCGCTATCCGCTCTTGGGCCAGGCCACGCTTGACACTTCCCGAAGAAAAGACCGGAAATCCAGGAAATACTGTCGAAAACCAGCCTGGGAGCTATGAAGAGGGAATACCTTCGGAACTCCTGGATCAGCAGCCTACTCTGCGCATGAATGGAATTGGAGCTTGGAACGTGTATGCGCTCCAGGACTTCCTCTCCGCAACTCGGCATGAGTTGCTCACGCCTCTGGCCGCCAGCCGTTTGTTCAAGCGCTCCACCGAAGCGGTTCGCACAGCCGTAAGAAACGGCCATATCCAACATAGATGCACCGTAGCACTAAGCAGCAAGCCCGTTCGTCTCATTTCTGTAAGATCTGCCATCGACTATTGGGATAAGCCTCTGGATTTTGCGGAAGAGATAAGGAGATTGCGCCGCTGCGGGGTCGTAATCAATGTTGATTACTATCTCTACCTCGTTCTTCATACCACTCCCGTCATAGAACTTTCTCCCTCCCCCTTCGATGAACTTCACGAAAGGCCGGAAGACGACTCGAATTATTGACCGGGATGTAATTCGAGAACTCCCGCGTTCTTGCGACAGTCTCGATGGTCTGGCAACGAGTTCTGCCAGTCTGACGCACAGCTTGCCCGCCTTCAGCCATATTTCCCACGAAAACACGCGCGGGGCTACGCAGGTCGACGATCGGAGAGGAACGTAATCCGTGGAATCGTCCACGCTGTTCGCTCGGAAATGCGGTGGCGGAATGCTCTTGTTCGGTACGGTCCATAAACGACCCTCTACAACCTTCAGTGCAATCTGTTTCGTCGGAACAGCCATTCTGGTTGTGAGTCCTGAACTCGGGTTCAGAGTCCGTATAACCTCCATGAGCGGTTTGACCCAGTCTATGCTACAGCGCACGGAACGCACGGCAAATGGCATTGCGGTCCTGGAGATTACGGGCTGCCTACAGCCACGACCCAGGGTCGGCGTGGAGTAAACTGCGGGGATAACCTAAAACCTATCTGATAACATATTATACGGCAAAGAGTTACGTATTGCTATCGACTCACCGGCGCGGAGTCGAAGAAGGAACCGCGATGCCAGGGACATTGCGGTACGAGGCGCTGGCCCTTCCAACCCACCGACCTCGTCCTGCGCCACAACCAATCGATACGGCCCCGTCGCCAAATCGGCGAAGCCGCCAAGATGCGGGCCGAGACCATCGGCGCAGTCCTCCAGGAACACGCCGGCGACACCGTCGGGACCCGGGCCGGATCGCATCTTCGCGCAGGACTGTTTCCGCCCGCCAGCCCCCGTACGTGAGAGGAAACGGGAGGAAACCCCGGAACGACTCCGCACCCCGCAAAATTGGACGTTCTCTTTCGGCGGCTGTCAGGACAGTGCACGACCGCCGGAACCGACAAAGGGCGCCGACATCTGGGTGGCAACACCCGCAGCGAACGCGTTGCGTCAACCTCCTGGACAGAGCCACGGAAAGGCCGAAAGCGGCCCGCATCCGGCGCATCGACACACGATGTGCACTACGGTAGAATACTGCAGGCATTGATATGCCTTCCTGGAATGTGTGATTTGGAAGCATGAAGACAACAATTGATATTCCAGAGCGCGAGCTCAAGGATGCAATCAAGTTTACGAGAGCGAGGACCAAACGGGAAGCCGTCGTCGGCGCGATCATGGACTTCAATCGTCGAATGCGCATGGCGGAACTCGCCAACTATGCCGGCACATGCTCCGATCTGATCGCGCCGGAGGAACTGCAGACCCTGCGCCGCCGGGATAGAGCCGTTGGTCTTGATTGACACTTCCTCCTGGATCCACCTGCTCCGTCCAGACGGCGACCCGGACGTCTGTGGCCGCGTTCAGGCGGCGTTGCTGAGCGGACGGGCTTGCTGGTGCCCCCTCGTGCAACTCGAACTCTGGAACGGTGCGCGGGGTGACCAGGAAAAGAAGGTCCTTCGGGACTTCGCGCAAGCATTGCCGGAGCTACCAATCGACGCAGACGTCTGGCGAGATGCGTTCGAGCTCGCGCGACGAGCACGGTCTGTCGGCGTCACCGTTCCCGCCACCGATCTGGTCATTGCCGCGTGCGCGAGACGCCACGGTGTCGCCTTGGAGACCGCCGACTCGGATTTCGAACGTCTCGCGTCGTTGCGTTAGCACCACGGAAAACGCCTCGGGGGGCATCGCTGAGCGCAGTGCAGGAACAGTTGGCCTGGAAACTCGTTCGACAGGTTGGCTGCCCGCCCCGTCATCGACGCTTCAAGCAACCGCGAGGTCGCCCTTCGATGCCCAATAGGGTGCACGACCGAGTCGCCCTCAAGGGCAGATCGCTGCTATTCGGTTCGCTGCCGGCGCCCGCTGCAACCGTCGGCCGAGCGTCGCCATGAGCGGGCCGGGCCGATATGCAACTTCGAGATCGGCGACGGCGTATACGGTCAGGGCGTACTGACGCGCAGGGCCGCTGCAGGATTTCTACGTTCAGGCAACCCGCCCGTCCCGTCCGGGCGCGCTCACGCATAACGAAGCGGTGAATTTCTCCGAGTCCCTGCTTCGCTTCCCCGTCCCGCCAATCACGCTCGACGTGACGCGTGACGCGTTTGTCGTCCGCCTACAGTTCGGCCTGTCCTATCGGGACAGCGCAATTCGTGCCGCGGCGCGCACCTGCTGTGACTGCAGCGCGGCATATTCGGGAGATATGAGCGACAGTCCGGATCACAGCGGTTTGTGCGTGATCAATCCCTTCGTTCGGCTCACGACACGAGCGTGACCATGGACAGAACCGCGACAGTTCCGGTCGGACCGACCGGGGGAGGCATTGTCGCATGCACGCCTGGACGGCCATTCGCCTCAACCAACCGGGAAAGCGCCATTCTCCAGGCTGACCTCGAAGACCAGCCATGCTTGAAGCCCCGCGCCGTTCGGCCGTGGACCTTCGTAGCGAAACGGATCGAGCCGGAGCCCTGGAGTTCTGCGGTGAGGCACGCGGCGCAATCCCGGCAGACAAGTAGCATGCATCGGGGAACAGCCGTACCGCCGGACAGGAATCGAGCGGACTTTCTGGTGCATGCGGCAAGTCAACCCGTCCTTCGCGAATGACCCGTAGGGAGTGAATGCGGGTTCGGCGACCCAACCCGAAAGCGGAAGCTCCGGAGCCTCGCCAAAATTGCTTTGGGCAACGGTGCACGCTGCGTTGAGCCGCGCCTGATGCACCGAAACAAGGCCGTGGCAGGCCAGCGTGAACCGCCTGGCCTTTTACCCGATCAATTCTGCACGATAGAACTGGCCCTGACGCCGGGGGGCGTTGCCCGAAGCGCACAGGCCTTTCCATGATCACTGCAGACCGGTTAGCCTGACTGGATTGTGATCCATCCCTGCAGCGACAATGAAGAACCTTCGCATCCGTCAGCTCAAGGCCTACCAGGCGATTGTCAGCACCGGCTCGGCGACGGCCGCAGCCGAGCTCCTTTCACTCACGCAACCAGCGGTCAGCCGCGCGCTCGCGTCCCTGGAAGCCGATCTCGGATTCCAGTTGTTCGACAGGCGCGGACGCCACCTCGTGCATTCCGACAAGGGACGGCGTTTCTACCGGATGATCGAGTCGACCCTGAGCGGCCTCGATGCCCTGCCGGGAATCGTCGAGGATATTCGCCTCGAGCGGGGAAGCCCGCTGCGGATTTCCGCCATCGGACCCCTGTTGTTCAGTGAACTGGTCCCGCCGGCGCTCGCCGAGTTCCAGGCGGCGCATCCGGACTTGCGCCTTGAGGTCAGCTGGGTCGACCGCCTCGACATCGACGACTGGATCGTCAACCAGAATGCCGATCTCGGCCTCACCCTGATGCCGGTGGAGCACCCGCTGCTGGACGCACTCGAATTCGTCTCGGTGAATGCCGTGGCAATGCTCCCGGCAGGCCATCCCCTGGCCGGGAAGCCGGAATTGGGGCCCTCCGATCTGCGAGGGGAGCGCCTCATCATTCCGACGCGAAGGACGAGGCTGCGCCAGCTGGCCGACAAGTGCATGCTCGAAGCCAAGCATCCGTTGCCGATCGCGATCGAAACCTCTACGGCGATCGCCAGTTGCCACCTTGTGGCGGCGGGGCTCGGTGTCGGGATTTCCGATCCCTTCAGCGTGACGGGGATCCCTCGCGACCGCATCGTGGTCCGGCCCTGGATTCCGTCGATCCGGATGTCCTACGCAGCGACCTGGTTGAAATCCCGCGCACTCTCCGACCGGTCGGCCCAACTCATAGAAATTCTCCGCCGTATCGGAAGCAGGATGGTAGATTCGTAGTCGGCGCTTATGCGCTTTTGTAATGTATTATGCGCTTAAAAACATTTGTGTTTTGAATGGACCCAAGGCATTCTCTCGGGAAATCGACCTTCGACCCACGATCCGCTGGATCGTCGGTTTCCAGATTGGAGGAAACCATGAGAGTACCAACCATTGCAGCGTGCATCGGCCTTGCTGCTGGCCTTGCGTCATCCCCCGCGCTCGCCGAGTGGCCGGAGCAACCCATCAAGATCACCGTTCCGTGGAAGGCCGGGGCCGGCGCCGTCGACCAGATGACCCGGCAATTGCAAAAGACCGTTGCCGATGGCGACATCGTCGGCCAGCCAATCACCATCTTCAATGTCGGCGGCCCGATCCCCATCGGCCTTCGCCAGGCAAAGGACCAGGATCCGGACGGTTACAATTTCGTTGTCATGCACACGGCAATGATGACGCTGGAAGCCGCGGGCAAGATCGACTTCGGCTACAAGGATTTTGAACCGGTCGTCCGTCTCGGCCAGTTCTGCCAGACGACCTCCGTGCACAAGGATACGGAAATCCAGTCCCTCGATGAGCTGCTTGATCGGGCGGCGGCAGAGCCGAACACGCTGGTGCATGGCGCCAATCTCGGGGCGATCAACCACGTGTACGGGATCATGGTCGAGGACCTTCGTGAAGGCGCGAAATTCCGCTTCGTGCAGACCGGCGGCGATGCCGGTACGTTCCCCGAGTTCAAGGGCGGGCGAGTCCAGGTTGCCGGGTTCTCGGCGGCCGGCGCCACCAATTTCGCCCTGGGCGCTGACGGCATGCCGGATCCGGAAAGCCCAGTGCGGCTCGTCGCCTATGCCGGACCCGAACGGCACAATAATTTTGCCGATGTGCCGACTTTCCTTGAACTTGGGTACGACTTCCAATTCTGCGTGGACGGTTGGTACTTTGCCCCGAAGGGAACGCCACAGGAGGCTATCGACGGATTTGCCACAATGGTGGAGGCATCACTCGAGGATGAAGGCATGCAGGACTTTCTGAGCAAGAGGGCAATGGTCGGCGCCTACCAGGCAGGCGAGGAGCTTGCAGCGGAAATGGACCGGCAATGGGAAGCCATCGCACCGATTGCGGCAAGAGCGGCCTCAAAGTGAGTTCATGATCCGGTTCGCCGGCATCCCCGCTTCCTCTGCCCGCACCGGCGGCGGTTTCCACATCGCCGCCGGCCATATCCACATCCAGCCATGAACTCCGTTCTGCGCTCGGTGGAATTCTGGGTGACGCTTGCGCTGCTCATCGCCAGCGCGGTTTTTCTCGCCGACGCGCTCCAGCTTCCCGGCGGCGAGTTCGACCCGCTCGGTCCCGGCGCCGCTCCGGAAATGGTCTCTGCGATCCTCATTCCCCTGTGCACCATCGTACTGCTTCGTACGCTCCTCGGAAACCGCGCCAAGGCGGGCCCGAAACTGGACGTCTCGGCCGGCGAATCCGGCCACGCCAGCGAGAAGACGCCGCGTTCGCTGATCGCTTTCTTCATCCTGCTCGTCGCCTACATCCTGGCATTCCAGTACGAAGTGGCCCATTTCATCCTGATCACCGTCGTGTTCGCGTTTCTGTCGACTCTCGCATTGCGCGGCACAGACCGCCGGTCCGTGATCATCGCGGCCGCGGTTGCCGTGGGCCTGTCCGTATGCCTGTTCTTTGCACTGACGCGGTTTTTCGTGATTCGCCTTCCCGGGGCGTTCTGAGGTCCGCCAAGTGATCGACGGACTTCTCGGAACCTTCACCTGGCTTCAGATGGCCTTCATCGTTGTCGGTGTCTTTTCCGGTATCGTGGTTGGCGCCATTCCGGGACTGACGGGGTCGATGCTGATCGCCCTGACGCTTCCCATCACCTTTCACATGTCGCCGCTGCATGCAACGACGCTGCTGGTCGCCATGTATGTGGGCTCGATCACCGGCGGCCTGATCACAGCCACGCTCCTGCGTATGCCGGGTTCACCGGCAGCGGTGATGACGACCCTCGACGGGTATCCGCTCGCGAAGTCAGGCCAGCCCGGACGGGCGCTCGGCCTCGGAATCACGGCGTCCTTCGTGGGCTCGCTGATTGCCTTCCTGGCACTGGCGACGATTTCGGAGCCATTGTCCGAGCTCGCGGTCAGGCTGACGCCTTTCGACTATTTCGCCCTGGTCATGGTGGCGATGGCGCTGATTGCGTCGGTTGCTGGCGGCGACGTGGTCAAGGGGCTCATCACCGGGTTCCTGGGGATGCTGGTGACCTTTCCGGGCGTCGACCCGTCCGGGGGAGAGATCCGCCTGACGTTCGGCGCCCATGACCTGATCGGCGGCTTCAAGCTGCTTCCGGTTCTGATCGGTGTCTTCGCCGTCAGTCAGATCTTCTCCGATGCGATGGAAATGAAATCCGTCCCGGACAAGGTCGCGTTCTCCGGTCGTGGCATGTTCATGTCGATCCGGGACCTGAAGGCACAGGCCGTAAACCTCATCCGCTCCTCCGTTGTGGGCACCATCATCGGCATCCTTCCCGGCGTGGGCGCCTCGGTCGGCTCGGCGCTTTCCTATCTCTTTGCCCGGCTGGGGTCGAGGACGCCGGAACGATTCGGAAAGGGCTCCGAAGAGGGGATCGTGGCTTCGGAGGCCGCCAACAACGCGACGGTCGGCGGAGCGCTGATCCCGCTGATCTCACTGGGCATACCGGGTTCGGTCACCGACGCGATCCTGATCGGCGCACTCACCATTCACTCGTTGCAGCCGGGTCCGATGCTGTTCGCCACGAACCCGGACATCGTCTGGAACGTGATCTCTGTCTATTTTGTCGCCACGTTTGTCATGTTTGCGCTGATGCTCGGGCTGATCCGGCTCTATGTACGGATCTCGACAATCCCGAAGTCGTTTCTGCTGCCGGCGATCATGGTGTTCTGCGTTGTCGGAGTCTACTCCCTGAACAACACCATGTTCGATGTCTGGACCATGCTGGGGTTCGGAATTCTCGGTTACTGCCTCGAACGGGCCGGATTCAATCTCGGTCCCTTCGTCATCGGCTACGTGCTGGCCAAGGTCGCGGAGGCAAAATTGCGTCAGGGGCTGATGTTCACAGACGGCGATATCACGCCCCTGTTTACGGAGCCTCTCTCTGTAGGGATGCTCATCGCCGCGCTGTCGCTCCTGGTCTGGTCCCTCTGGGCCGAACGGCAGAAGCGCCCGTCAGCCGACGAACAAGCCGCTGGAACACGGTCATGAAAACGATACTCCTGATGTTCGACAGCTTGAATCGGCGGGTTCTCGAGTGTTATGGCGGCTCGGCGGTCACACCGAATTTCACACGCCTCGCCGAGCGGGGAGTGACATTCGAGAACCATTACGTGGGATCGCTTCCCTGCATGCCGGCGCGGCGAGACATGCAGACCGGGAGACTTAATTTCATGCACCGCTCCTGGGGTCCCCTCGAGCCCTTCGATGTCTGCTTTCCCGACCTCCTGAAGCGAAACGGCGTGCACACGCACCTGATCACCGACCACTACCATTACTTCGAGGACGGCGGCCTCAACTACCAGAACCGGTTCGCAACATGGGAACTGGAGCGCGGCCAGGAATGGGATCCCTGGAAGGCGCTGGTCGATGTGCCCGACGAGAGGTTCCGGGACACCTATCATCCCATGCAGTATGCGCCGCCGGGCACTCCCGGCGGCCGGGCCCGCGGCATGATCAACCGGGAACTCATCACGGCCGAAGAGGAATACTCCATGCCCCGGTGCTTTGCGCGGGCACTGGAATTCCTGGACCGGAACCGGGATTCAGAGGAATGGTATCTCCAGCTCGAGTGTTTCGATCCTCACGAACCGTTCGCCGCCCCGGAAACCTACCGGGCTCCGTATCCCACAGGCTACAACGGGCCGAGGCTCGATTGGCCCCTGTACAAGCGGGTCGACGAAAGCGCGCTCGAAATCGATGAAATTCGCGCGAACTACATGGCCCTTGTCACCATGTGCGACACGTATCTCGGGAAGCTTCTCGACTACATGGACAAACACGGAATGTGGGAAGACACAGCACTCGTCATGACCACCGACCACGGGTTCATGCTGGCGGAGCATGACTGGTGGGCAAAGAGCCGCATGCCGTTCTACAACGAGATCGCCCAAATCCCGCTCATCGTCTGCCATCCGCACTTCGCCGACCGGGCGGGCCGGCGGCGGCGGTCGTTGACCCAGAACATCGATCTGATGCCGACCCTGCTGGGGTGGCACGGACAGCGAATCCCGGAAACCGTGTGTGGCCATGCGCTGGGCCCGGTTCTGGAGCAGGATGCCGGCGAACGCCGGGTCGCCCTCTACGGCCAGTTCGGCGCAGCGTTGAATGCAACCGACGGGCGGTATTCGTATTTCCTCTACCCGGAGGGACCGTACAACCTGGATGCGCAGAACATCTTCGAGTACACGCTGATGCCCACTCATCAGCACGCATTCTTCGATGTGTCCGAATTCGAGGGCACCGAAATCGTGCGCGGTTTTGACTTCATGCAGAATTGCCCGGTCATGCGGATTCCTGCGCGCAAGGTGGATGCCCGGGGCCAGGGAGCGAAGGTCGTGGACACGGAAACGGTGCTCTACGATCTTGAGTCGGACCCGGCCCAGGAAACGCCGATCGTGAACGAGGCGGTCACGTCACGGCTCCAGGCCGAAATGCGCCTTGTCATGGCGCGCCATGAGGCGCCCGCGGAGGCGTACACGCGGCTCGGACTGGAACCTGTACCTGGATGTTTTTCCACGTAAGGCAGAATTGAAGAATGGCGGTCGGGATTGCCGCCCAGGCCAATGCTCGAATGGCGCGGAGCCACTCAATCCGGAGTTTTCCGGGATTGGCGGGCCGTCTATGGCGTCCGCTCGCGTTCGTAGCCCGTCGCTCAGATCCTCTGATACAGCGACACGTCCCGATGCGAGCCGGTGCCCGGTACATGGGTCTTGTTGCCCGCCAATTGTCACACCGGCGTATTTCTTCGCGGGGTTGCGGCAGTTCGTGTGGTAACGCCCCTGCCCTGACGCGGACCCTCCGACATTGCCACCTGTGGACAACGGTTCGACGAACAGCGTTCGTCCCTGAGTGCGCGCGTAGCATGGCGTCAGCCTCGATCCAGGCATAGCCGGGCCGATCCAGCTCCGCCTCGATCGCGGGCAAGCGCGGAGTCGCATTCTCTTCCGGTTGGATCGAGACCCACTCGCGGATTGCCGTCAGGAGCGGGGCGCGCCGGTCCGCGTTCATGTCCACAAGGTTCAGGCCGATCCGTTCGGAGAGTACACCATCCCTGCCGGGGCCGGCCCGAATCCTACTCGGAACGCGTCTTGCCTCCGCGAAGCGTTGCCGGGCATCGTCGAGCGCCTGGAATCGAGAACAATGTTGCCGAATCCCGAATGAAGGATACCGAGACCGGACGAATGGTCCGGATCGGCAACCCGAAGACCGTGATCGCCATCGGCCACCGACGGTCGTGATTACCGGACACGCCCTTGCGCGGCCACAGCCGGCTCGCCTTCCGAAGCGCTACCTCGACATCCGACTCAGCACCCTTCACAGGATCGGACGGTCGTGTTGCAGCGCCATGCTCCCCGGGCCGGTAGGCTGAACACCGCCGCCGAACGTCCGGGTTCACCCCCGTCCGCTCTCGACTGCAACGGCAGGCGCCGACCGGCTGCCGATTGACAGCCCAATGACCCTGGATCAAGCGTCGGGTCGCCATACTTGGTCGAAGCAGGAGTTCAGAGCAATATGGAATTCCGGATCGAGACCGCGGCGCCCGAACAGCGGCGGCCGAAACCGGTGGACGAGAGTTCGCTGGGCTTCGGGAAAATCTACAGCGACCACATGTTCACGATGCGCTGGACCTCGGACGGCGGCTGGGCCGAGCCGACAGTCGGGCCGTTCGCCAATCTGAACCTTTCGCCCGCTTCCCTGGTTCTCCACTACGGACAATCCATCTTCGAAGGATTGAAGGCATACCGGAACCGGAAGGGGACCGTGAACCTGTTCCGCCCGGCGGACAATGCCGCGCGCTTCAACCGCTCCGCCGCGCGGCTTGATCTGCCGGAAGTCGACCTTGCCGTCTTCATCGGCGCGATCGAGGCGCTGATCGAGCGTGACCGGGACTGGGTCCCCCGCTCGCACGGGACGTCCCTGTATGTCCGGCCCGCCATGGTGGCAACCGAGCCCTTTATCGGGGTCAAGTCCACACAGGAGGCCCTGTTCTTCATCATCACCGGACCTGTCGGCGCCTACTACTCCGAAGGCTTCAACCCGGTGAAGATCACTGTCTCGGACCGGTATTCGCGCGCCGGGCCGGGCGGTCTCGGATCGGCCAAGACAGCCGCGAACTATGCGGCGAGCCTGAAGGCGCAAAAGGAAGCGCAGGCCCGCGGTTTCACCCAGGTCCTGTGGCTCGATGCGGCCGAACGCCGGTACATTGAGGAAATCGGCTCGATGAATGTCCTGTTCAATATTGCCGGCACCGTCGTCACGCCGCCGGCAGGCGAGACCATCCTCGCCGGCATAACCGCGGATTCAGCGCTGACTCTGCTCCGGCAATGGGACATTCCCGTGGAGAATCGCCCGATCACGATCGAGGAAGTGATGGACGCTCACGCCGACGGCAGCCTCCAAGAGGTATTCGGGGCAGGAACGGCCGCGGTCATCTCCCCGGTTGGCGCGCTCGACTACAAGGGTCGGACGCTCCATATCGCCAACGGCGGCGTCGGGCCATTGGCGGAGCGACTCTTCAATGAGCTGACGGGCATCCAATGCGGAACCCGGCCGGACCCGTTCGGCTGGATCCGAGAAGTCGCGCCAGCCTGCACCCCCGATACGGCGTTAGCCTAACGGGACTTGCATACCGGCCGTGAGTGCCTTTGGTTCGGGCATGGACGAACGGAATTCGAGCTGGCGACAGCGGTACTGGCTGCTGGTGTACTTCGGCGAACTTGTTGGACACCGATCAGCGGCTCAACTCATTGATTTGGCTTGAATCATGGGGGTCAAAGTCTGGCGCCCAACAACAGTCGCCGGCAATCCCGCGAGACGGCTCCAGAAATTTTGCTGCGTGGCATGCATGGTGAAGGTCATGTTCCTCTTTAGGGGAAGCGGCAATTCCTCGGTACCGATCCGCCCGAACTGATTCCTGCTTCTTCAGCGATTGTTTCCGCCATGAGCAGTCTGGACGCGGACCGCGTCCCCCCTCTGCAACTCCAGGCCGCTGACAAAGCGATGGAATTCCGTCTCTCCGGAGGCCCTGACGACATGCAGGGCATTCCGGCCACCGCTTTCAAGGCCGTCGCGGGACCAGACCGGAACCTTCGCTCTCGTGTATCCGGTGGACAGCACCGCGTCGGTCCGAACCTCGAACTGAAGCGACACCCCGTGACCGCCTCGATGGGGCGCGTCAGCCCTGGGCCGTTCCGCAAGCGACTTGTGTACCACGTTCAGCCCGTAGCGGGCTTCGCAGATCTCCACCGGGCAATTGTACGTGTTTCCATGGTTCGTCGAGAACATCGCCGACATGCCGTCCCTCTCCGGCGTGGCGCCCCAGCCGCCCATCTGCGGCTCAACCATCGCGAAGCCGCGGCCGGTATCGGGGTGCTTTCCTGTGATCACGACACCGAACACGGAAGCAAAGCTTCCGGCAGGAAGCCGGTCCGGCATGACCCGCGCCATGCATTGCCACAGGAGATCGAAGAGACGGATGCGGAGTTCGAAATAGTAGCCGTGCGGCGCCCTGGGGCCTGGATCAAAGATCGTGCCCTTTTCGGTGATCACACGCAGCGGCTCGAAGGACCCCGCATTGGCGAACAGATTGGGATCGCACAATGCCTTGAACATCATCTGGCAGGCGATGACCGCGCCGTCGCGGCTTGAATTGTAGGGTGCGGCACGCTCGGCTGGATTGCCGCGAAGATCGACCGTGAACGTATCATCGTCGATGATGATCGCCGCCCGCCAGACGGCGCCGTCGTCCTGCTCTTCCTCGATTTCGTATCGGCCCCTAGGCAGGGTGCGGAGCCCGTCCCGCGCCCGTGCCCGCCCCGTCGCGAAACTGTCCTCGATGGCGGCTTCCAAGGCGTCTCGTCCGTGGGTATGGAACAGCGCGCACAATTTCGCTTCCGCGCTCCGGCTTGCGGCGAGCTGGGCCCACAAGTCACCATCGACGAATTCCGGTAGGCGCGAATTGACACGGATGATGTCGAAGACGGAGGAGACTGCCCGCCCCTGTTCAAAAAGGTGAATCGCGGGCAAGCGAAGACCCTCGGCGACAATCTCGGTCGCATCGGTCGCCATCGAGCCCGGCGCCATGCCTCCGACATCTCCCCAATGCGCGATTGAGGCCGTCCACGCCACGCATTGGCCTTCGAAGAACACGGGCTTCGCGATGATGACGTCATTCAGGTGGGTTACGCCGCCATAATTCGGATCGTTGGTGACAAAGACATCGCCTTCGCGTATGCAATCCCGATGCCGCGCGACGATGGCCTTCACGGACTTGTCCAGAACCCCGATGAACGTCGGTATGCCCGCACCGGAGCTCACGAGATTGCCCTCCGGATCCGTGACGCCGGTTCCGACATCGAGCACTTCGTAGATGATGGGGCTCATGGCGGTCTTTTTCAGGACCGCGAACATCTCGTCCGCAGCGGCGTGCATCCCGGCCTGGATGACCGAGATGGTGAACGGATCGTGGCTCATGGCCGCGCGGGATCCCGGGACAGTCCGGAGAGGATTTCCGGCCCGTCCTCGCGCAGAATCACGATGTCCTCGAGACGGACGCCGAACCTCCCTGGCAAGTAGATGCCGGGCTCGATGGAAAAGACCATGCCAGTCTTCAGCACGGTCTCCGAGGTCGAGGTGAGATAGGGCGGCTCATGCACCTCGATCCCGAGCCCGTGCCCGGTGCGGTGGACGAAGTTCTCCCCGTACCCTGCCTCCGTGATCACGCCCCGCGCCGCGGCATCCACTTCCTTTGCCATAACGCCTGGCCTGGCTGCCACCATCGCAGCCTGAACGGCTCGCTCCACGATGGCGTGGACCTCTTCAAATCCCTCAGGCAGCGTTCCAAGGACCGCAACCCGGGTGATGTCGCTGGAATAGCCGCCGAGGCCCCCGCCAAGGTCCATGACCACCACATCGCCTTCGGATAGCACCGTCCCGCCGGTGCGGTGGTGCGGGAAGGCGCCGTTCCCGCCTGCGCCCACGATCGAGAAAAGCGGCATCGCGCCGTGTTCCGTGAATGTGCTCCGGATGACGTTCGCGACATCCTGTTCCGTCATGCCGGGTTTCATTGCTGCCCAGCCGGCCTGCATGGCCCGATCCGCAATCGCTGCGTTCCTTCTGAGCACCGCGCATTCATCTTCGTCCTTTCGCATCCGCAGGAGGCCCACGGTGGATTCCGTGAACTGGCGCCGGGCGGATGGCACGGAATCCTGGACGAGCGCGGCGAAATCCGCGCGCATGGTCTCGTCCAGAACCACGGTGCCGGCTTCCGCTGCGCCGAGATCATCGAGAAGGCGCCGAAAGGCGCCGTCGGGGCCGTCGGCATCTGCCCACTCGAAGAAGGGCAGATCGGTATTGGCCCGCGACCCCTCGGCATTCAGCGCAGGCATCAGGAAAGCGGCGCCGGTCGCGGTGATACAGAGAAGGCAGGGCCGCTCATCCGCATGCGGGCAATACCCCAGGAGCCACTGCATATGTGCGCCGGGAGCCAGGACGGCTAGGTCGACCGCCTCCCTCGCCATGCTGTCCCGCAGCAGCCCCATTCGCTCATCAATCTTGCTCATCATGGACCTCCAAGGCCAGCAGAATTCCGGTTCCCGCCCGAGTCAGCGCTGCGCCGGACCCAACGCGAACGGTTCCTGCGTCCGAATACCGGGCAACGGCCCCCGCGGCGGTCCTGCGGCGGCCCTCCACTGGATGGAGCCGCCCGCGCTTCGGCCCACTCCTTCGTTCAGTGGGCCGTTACCACAATCCGCGGGCCAAACGGCTCGTCGGTGTCGAACGCGCCGATGGATGCGATCTCGTTTTCCGGGGGCGCCTCGCAAGACCATTTCCGCGAAGGCTTCCAACCGCAATCGTGCTTCAGATGCGCACCGTACTCCGCCCGCTTCAACGCGGCGATGGATGGATCGATCACCGGAACACCGAGCCGGTCCTCCATATCCCGGTGAAAGCCGACTTCCATCGTGCAGCCCAGGATCAGCGACTCCGCATAGTCCTCCTCCACGGCCTTGCGCCCGGCCTCCAGGAGGAGCCGCGTAGTGCGCTCGTGGTCCTCCTGGAATTCGGTCACGCCAAGTTCCACGTGGTAGAAGCCGGACAGCTGGTCGCCGTAGCCGAGCGCATGGACAGTGGATTGCATCTGGTGGACCCACTTGCGGCGGCCAACGATAACTCCGAAGCGGTTCGATAGGCTCGCGGCAATCTCGCAGGAAGCCACGCAGGGCGCAGTCACGATCATGTCGCCGGAAATCTCCCGCGCATCATGGAGCGCCGTGTCGTAGAAGCAGCCGATCGCAAGAGCGTCGAATCCTTCGCGCGCCGCAGCGCGGGTCGCTCGGATGATGTCCGCCGTCACGAGTGCTTCGTAGCTTCGGTACTCGATATGGCTGAAGTTGCCTACCGAACCGGGCAGCGAGGCGACATGCACCTCCGTTCCGGGACGCTTGTAGTCGCGCGCCATATCGGCAAAGAGCCCGTCATGCTTCTCGTGATGGGCGAGAGGGCTGAGATAGAGAACCTTGACCATCCGTTTCCTCCTTCTCCATGATTGCTGCCGCGGTCGACCGCTCTCGCCCGCTCCGGCATCAGGAAGCGGGCCGGATATCTGTCGCCCCGTCAATGTTGTTGTGTTTCCTCGCACCGACGCATCTCTCGCCGGAGGCGGCCATGCGGATATTCCCGCTACGCTGCTCCACGGCCAGGCCGGACACAAGAGAATACCGCTCGTTTGACCGGTCCGTGCAAGTGTCGCTTCGAGGCCGTCGCCAGAGTCCCTGCTGACACCCCGCCGGGATCCAGAACCGCGGCTGCAACAAGTGTATTCTAGTTCACCGGAACTGTCTGGAGAGGAGGAGCAGCATGCATCGCAGGAGCCGGCTGCGGCAAACGATCGGAGGAGACGGACGCGCAGCATCCATGGGCGGTGGCCGCAGGAACCGCATATGCGCAAGCCGCCTTGCGGCGGAATTGCGGGCTCGTCGGGCTTCCCTATCGGCCATCCTTGAAATCACTTGCGGATTCTCCGCTCACAAGCGGACGGCAGTCTGCGATGCGATTGGCTCCGGGCCGGGGATTCACACCAGGTTCCTGTCGCGGACGGTCCGCTCTTGGCGGACTTCCGGTCCATGCCAGTGAATGAGCCTGCATTGAGCCCGGGACGCACGGGCGGGCGCATGGCGCGCCACCGGCGGCGCAAGGACGCGGCACGACACCGGCACATGGTCGCGGGGAGCCCCCTCGCAGTTCCCTATCATCCTCTCAGCGAAGCCGACGCAACCCGCGTGCACCGGGCGGCGCTGGAGCTGCTCGAACGCGTCGGCATGGCCTCGCCGACCGATCGCGTCAGGGATGTCTGCCTGGCGCATGGCTGCACGCTCAGCGCGACGGGACGGCTGCTCTATCCGCGCAGCCTCGTGGAGGACGTGCTCGCCTCAGCCGCACGGTCTTTCGTCGTCCACGGCCGCGATCCTCGCTTTGATTTCGAAGCGCGCAATGGAACAGTGGGCTTCTGCACAGGCGGCGCGGCGGTGAAGATGCTCGACATCGACACGCGCCGGTACCGCCCCAGCACACTGCAGGACATTTACGACCTGGCACGCCTGTGCGACACCCTCGAGAATATCCAGTGGTTCGCGCGTCCGGTGGTCGCGACGGATGTCGAGGACATCTTTGAACTCGATGCGAACACTATCTACGCATGCGCCGCCGGCACGGGAAAGCATATCGCCACCAGCATCACCCTCGGCGAACACGTTCCGTTGCTCGTGCCGATGCTCGACACCCTCGCTGGTGGCGAAGGGCGCTTCGCCAGACGGCCGTTCTGCACGGTGCACGCCACGACGGTCGTCTCGCCGATGGCCTTTGCGGCGGACAGTCTCGACGTGGCCTGCGCAGCCGTGGATGCCGGGATGCCGATTCACTGCCAGACCGGCCCGCAAGCGGGCGCGACCGCCCCGGCAGCCCTCGCAGGAACCCTGGCCCAGGTCTGCGCCGAAGGTCTTGCCTCGCTGACGACCATCAATCTGCTGAAACCAGGCTATCCGGTTGTGCTCGGCAACTGGGCTTTCGTCTCGGATCTTCGCACCGGAGCGTTCAGCGGCGGCGGCGGCGAGCAGGCGCTGCTCGGCGCCGCGTCCGGGCAGATGTCGGCCTTCTACGGCGTGCCGGGCGGAATGGGGGCCGGCATGTCGGACTCCAAGCTGCCGGACAACCAGGCCGGGTACGAGAAGGGTCTCACCATGATGCTCGCTGCCTTGTCCGGTGGCGGCCTCGTCTACGAGTCCGCCGGGATGCTGGCAAGTCTCCTGGGTTGTTCCTTCGAGGCGATGATCATCGACGACGAAATGCTCTCCGGCATCCGGCGAATCGCACGGGGTATCGAGGTCTCGGACGAAACGTTGTCGGTTGATGTCATCGCGGATGTCGTGAACGGCCCCGGACACTTTCTGGGCGCGCAGCAGACCATGGAGTTGATGGAAAGCGAATTCGTCTATCCGCGCTATGCGAACCGTTCGTCTCCCGATGACTGGGCGACGGCGGGTGCGAAGGACATCCGGGACACGACTGCCAGCCGAGCGAGGGAGATCCTGCGCACCCACCACCCCGCCCTGATCGAACCCGAGGCCGACGCCCGCATTCGCGATCGGTACGCCATTCATCTCGAACGCGCCTGGGCCTGACGAAAGGAACGTCATGACCGACCACGTCAGGGTTGCCGTCATCGGTGGTGGCATCGTCGGATGCAGCGTTCTCTATTGGCTGGCCGAACGCGGATGGACGGAGACTCTGCTGCTCGAACGCGCGGAACTCACTTCCGGGTCAACCTGGCATGCGGCGGGCAACGTCACGTATTTCGGCCATTACTCCAGCATCACCCGCCTCTATGTGAACTCGATCAAGACGTATCTGCAGGTGGAGAAGGAAACCGGACAATCGGTGGGATTCCATCAGGCTGGGAGCCTCCGGCTTGCGGCAACCCGCGAGGAACTCGACGCATACCGGCGCCTTGCACCGATGTACGACAATCTCGGCGTCGAGTATCAAGTCATCGAGCCGAAAGCGATCAACGAGTTCCATCCCCTTCTGTTGACCGACGGTCTCACGGGAGCGGCACTCACCCCCACGGACGGCCATGTCGATCCCTCTGGCGCAACCCACGCACTCGCCAGTGCCGCTCGCAAGCGGGGAGCACGGATCCGGCAGCGATGCCCGGCCGAGCGCCTGCGCAGATCGGCCGGCGCCTGGGAGATCACCACATCCCATGGGACGGTACGGGCGGAGCACCTCGTCCTGGCATCCAGCTTCTGGACCCGGGAACTGGCCCTGCAACTCGGTCTGAATCTTCCGCTTTACGCCTTGGAGCACCATGAAATGATCACGGGCCAGGTGGCCGAGTTGCTGGCCCTGGACTTTGAGGTCCCAACCGTGCGCGACCCCGTCGTGCCATCCAATACCCGCCAGGAGGGCAACGGATTCCTGTGCGGTGTCTATGAAGCCGATCCGAGGTTCTGGGGCGTCGAGGGCGTTCCGCGCGATTTCGACAAGGACCTCCTGCCTCCGGACGTCGAACGCCTGGAACCCCATCTGCTTCGAGTCATCGAGCGGCTACCCGCATTCGGAACGGCTGGCATCAAGGCGATCAACAACGGGCCGATCTGCTATACGCCGGATGGCTGCCCCTTGCTGGGACCGGTTGACGGGCATGTCGGGCTATGGCTTGCCACCGGCTTCGCAGTAGGAATTGGCACCGGCGGCGGTTCCGGAGAATTCCTTGCCAGCTGGATGGTCGAGGGGGAACCCGCATTCGATCTGCCGATCGTCCACCCTTCGCGGTTCAGCAACGAGATGGCCCGGGAACGGTGCCTGGCGCTAATCCGGGACACCTACGCAGCGGGCTACACCATGCCCGATGCGTCCCGATGAGCCCGGAGTCCGAAGTGCGGCGACAACATCGCCAACGGAAGATCGCCAACGCTGGGGCGCAATTCGGGGTTCGGGCAACGCGATATTGGGGTTGCCCGCCGCGCGGTGGCTGCACTTTCAGCGACTGCGCGGCGGGCCGATTTGGTCCGGTGATCCCCGGCCCCGTCTCTCGTGAGGGGCTAGTTGATCCAGGAGTTGACGGTCTCCATGTTCTCGGCGACCCAGGCCTCAGCCACATCCTGCGGATCTTCACTGTCACGGCCGATCTTCAGGATCCACCCGTTAACCACGGCCGGATCGAGCTTGATCTGGGAGAGGAACTTCGCTGCCGCCGGATTGCGCTGGTCCAGAGACTTCGAATACGCAACGTAGACTAGCGCATCTTCGTGCTTGCAGCCGAATGTCGAAGCTTCGAGCCAATCCTCCTGGTCCAGCTTCAGATCCATGCAGCCCTCGGTGCGGTCCGGCTCAGCCAGCGGAACGATGTCATAAGCGGCATGGAGCCACTCGGGTGTCCAGTAGTAGAAGAGAATTGGCTGTTCGGTCGTGTAGGCGGACTGGAGCTGGGCCTTGAACGTCGAATCGGAAACGATCTCGGGCTCCCAGAGCTCCGTAAGGCCGTAGCTCTTGAATTTGACCTGCCACATCTTGGTGGATTGCCAACCCGCATCTCCGGCCCAGTACTCGCCCAGTCCGTTGCCGTCCTTGTCAAACATGGCGGCGATCTCCGGATTTGCGAGATCCGAGAACGATTTCACCTTGTCCGTCATGTAAGCCGGAACGAAGGCAGACTGGGTGCCCAGATAGGGCTCATTGTGGCCGACGCTTTGCGCTTCGACAATGTACTTGTCCCAGATCGCCTGCTGATTGGGCATCCACATGTCGGTGTAGACATCGACTGAGCCATCGCCCTTGTCCATTCCCTCGGCGATAATCGCCTGATCGGAGAGACCGTCGATGATCCCCGCCTCGAAGCCCAGGGGACCCTCGATCACTGCCTTGATGACGTGGGCAATCGCCGTCGCTCCGGTCCAGTTGAGATCGGAAATCATAACCTTCTCCTGGGCCTGCGCAGCAGTCACAAGGCAGAAAGTGGCCGCTGCGGCCGCCAGTACTTTTAGATATTTCATGGAATTTCTCCTTAGTTGCGTGCAGTTTATCATGAACCGACATCCTCCGTTCGAGGGCTGTCGATTTCAGGATTTTACCTGGTTTGCCCGTTGCACGACACGGTCGATCATCATGGCGATCAATGCGATCCCGATCCCTGCGAGGATGCCGCGGCCGATCTCGGTCTGACCCAATGCGTCGACCACGATGAATCCCATACCACCAGCACCAATTATAGCCGCAATGACAACCATGGCTAGGCTCATCATCACGACCTGGTTGACGCCTGCCATGATGGAAGGAAGCGCAAGCGGCAATTCAACCTTCATCATCAGTTGCCTGGGACTGGCCCCGAATGCAAGCGCCGCTTCCTTGGTGCTCTCGGGCACGTGCTTGATGCCCAGCGCTGTCAGACGGACCATCGGTGGCATCGCGAAGATCACCGTCGCCAGAATGCCCGGCGGCTTGCCGATCGAGAAGAACGCAACGGCCGGCAGGAGGTATACGAAGGATGGAATCGTCTGCATGATGTCCAGAATGGGGGTGACGATCGCGGAGCCCACTCTCGACTTCCCTACCCAGATGCCGAGCGGCAGGCCTGCGAACACGCAGATCAGGGTCGCCGCGACCACCAGCGAAACCGTGCTCATGGCGGTCTGCCAGAAGCCGAAGAGCGCCAGGTAGACGAGCGCGGCTCCGACGAAGGCCGCCACCCGGGGGCCGGCGGCTTTCAGGGCAATGACAACGAACATGACGGCGGTTACGATCCACGGGGTCCCGACGAACACCGCTTCGACCGCGTTCAGCAGGACTCGGATCCAATGCGTGATACCGTCGAAGATCCAGCCGTAGAACGCCTTCAGGTAACCGATACCCTGGTCAATTCGTTCCGAGAGCCAGGTATTCAGGTTGACCGGCCGTGTCGCCGTGGATTCGCGCACAACCACGCTCCGGGAACCGTCGTCGCCGCGCGGATAGGAGTATTGCGGCGGTCGCTCGAACCACATCAGGGTCGGAAACTCAGAGATGGTCCAGCAGTCGAATCGGTCTCTTGCGGGGACACTCCCCCCATCCTGAATGATTCGGGTCAACTTGATGCAGGAGCGTTCGTCCGGTGCGAATTGCGATGCCCGGTAGAGCGTGAGGGGTGTAATCAGCGCCACGATCAGCACGGCGGTCACCAGACGCCCGACGCTGAATCCGGAGGCCAGCGCGCGGTCAACGCGCCATTTGGCGTAGTGGCGGTAGTAGAGGCGATCCGCGAGCCAGCCGAGAACGAGCCGCCCCACGATGAACAGGGCGATACCCGCCAGCAAGTGGCTGCTGGTCCAGCCTTCGTACCGCTGGACGAGAAAGTCCTTGCCGTCGATGACCGCCTGCGCCGCCGCGAGGTTGTACTTGTAGACGAGGGCCAGATTGACCGCACCAACCATGTCGGCGCAGAAGCCGATCCAGAATAGCAGCCAGTTGCCGCGAAGCGCAGCCCAGACGAAGCTGCCCAGCATGGCAGCGATGTTGAGGTGGTGGGCAGGCAGCGCTGCCTGCTGGATCTGAAGAAACGTCCTTGCGTAGTAATCGCCGCTCGGACCAGCGAACTCCTTGAACGGCGCGAGTCCCACGTTGCCGTTCACTGCCGTGCCGTCGTCCACTATGCCTCTCCCTGAATGCCGCGCAGCAGCGCATCCTTGGTCACGACACCGACGAACTGGCCGTCGCCGGAACGGACGGCGATCGGAGTGTCTTTGCCGATGATCAGGTTCACCAACCGGTCGAGATCGGCTTCCGGATCGGCTTCCGGCCAATCCTCCGCGTTCGCAAGATCGCCATCCTCCGCCTGGTACTCTCCGGGAGGTTTCATGATGGTATGCGCGAACACGAGCTTCAGGCGCGAGATGCCCTGGACGAAGTCCGCCACGTATTCATCCGCGGGATTGGTAACGATGTGCTCCGGGGTGCCGATCTGGACAACCTCCCCATCCTTCATGATCGCGATCCGCGAGCCCATCCGTATCGCTTCATCGAGGTCGTGCGTGATGAACATCGTGGTCTTGTTCATGGTTCGCGAAAGCGCAAGGAACTCATTCTGAAGCCCGCGGCGAATCAACGGATCGAGGGCTGAGAACGGCTCGTCCATCAACAGGATTTCCGGGTCTGCGGCAAGGGCGCGCGCGAGCCCCACGCGCTGCTGCATTCCGCCCGACAGCTCGCTCGGCATGCGGTCGCCATATCCTTGCAGGCTGACCGTTTCGATCACTCTGTCGGCTACCTTGTGGCGGGTGAACGTGTCTATGTTCCGCAGTTCCAGCGCGAACGCGATGTTGTCCCGCACGGTGCGATGCGGCAGAAGCGCCATGTTCTGGAAGACCATGCCGATCCGGTCCGCCCGCAGGGCGCGCAACTCCACCCGCGACAACGCCCCGACATCCTCCCCGTTGATGAAGATCTTCCCTTGCGACGGCTCTATCAGCCGATTGACGTGGCGGACGAGCGTCGACTTGCCAGAGCCGGAAAGCCCCATGACGCAGAAGATTTCCCCGGCATGCACATCGAAACTGACGTTGCGGACACCGACCACAGCCTCGAAGCGCTCCAGCACCTCCGCCTTGTCGATGCCTTCCCTGCGGACGGCGTCGAGCGCCTCCACGGCGCGGTCCCCGAAGATCTTCCAGACCTCCCGGATTTCAATGACCTTGTCTTCATCCATGGAGTTGTGCCGGATGGTCTCGGCTCCCGTCGAACTGTGCGGGCTGATTTCCGGTGTACCAGCGATTGCCACCTGGCGCAAACCTTGGCTGCCATAACCGGCATTTTCCGAGCCGGAGGCTGGCGAGGCCTTGCACCTATGCCTTCCTGTCCTGGCGATGTTCCCACGCATACAGTGCCCCGCCGGCGGCCAGACCCCAGAAGGCGCCGCCGATACCAAAGAAAGTCACGCCGGATGCCGTGACCAGCAGCGTTACGAGCGCGGCTTCCCGATCCCTTCCATGCTCCATCGCACTCACGAACGATGCCGCCAACGCACCGAGCAGGGCGAGCCCGGCAACGGCTTCAATGAGGATTGGCGGAACAACGCCGATGAACGAAACGGCCATTGCGGCAGTCAGTCCAAGTGCGACATAGGCCACACCAGCGACGATTGCCGACCAGTAGCGCCGGGATGGATCCGGATGCACCTCATCGCCCGCGCAGATTGCGGCGGTAATGGCAGCGAGATTGATGGCGTGGCATCCGACCGGCGCAGCAATGAAGCTGAATGCGCCCGTCCACCGGAACATCGAACCCACATCCGGCCTGAACCCGAAATTCGATAGAACCGCCAGTCCCGTGATGTTCTGCGAGGCCATGGTGATGACAAACAGGGGAATCGAAATCCCGATAATCGCGGACACGGACAGATCCGGGGACACGAAGACGGGCCTTGGCCAGGCCGCATCCACGCGGGACGCGTCGAATTCGCCAGCAAACACGACGAAGAGCGCTGCGACAAGAATGGCGGCCGGAACCGCGAGGAGCTTGTTTAGCCTTCCGACAACCAGCCACATGCCGACCACCGCCAAGCCCACGATCGGGAATTGCGCAATTGCTTCAAAGGGTGCGAGGCAAAACGGCAGCAGGATTCCCGCGAGCATCGCGCTCGCCAACGGAAGCGGAATTTCGGATACCAGCCTGCCCAGCCGTTTCCAGGAGCCTGCGAGGATGATCAGGACCGCTGCGACCAGAAACGATCCGACAACGACAGGAAATCCGCCATCCGGAGGCGTGATCGTGCCCAGGAACGCGGCGCCCGGCGTCGACCATGCGACACTGACCGGCATTCGCGTCCGGAAGCTCAGGAATATCCCGCAGATCCCCATGGCGACCGCAGCCGCCATGAGTCCGGAGGCCGCCTGTTCCGGCGATGCTCCGACCGCACGCAGTCCGTGAACCACAATGGCGAAGGAACTGGCAAACCCGACAAAGGAGGCCAACAGGCCTGCCGAGACGGCGGAAACGGAAATTGGCGCCTGCATGGGCTGCCCCCCAACCCGCAGTCCCGACATCAGGCGCCACTCCACCCTCGGGACCGCAGGCCGGCCAGTCTACTGCGCGCTGCCAACTCCAAACAGGTGTGTCGAGGGCCTCAAGACGGCTCGACGTCAGGAATCAGCAAACAAACAGCGGGCCGGATACTGGATGCCAGGATCCCAAAACCCAACAGAGGGATGCTTGCAGAGGCCCGCATCGGCGGCAATTCGGGAGGCATCAGCAGTTCCGGGAGCAGCGCCTCCTGATGCTCTCGGCCAGGAGAATGGCCAGGGCACCGGCGGGTTTGAGAGCCTGTGCCGCGGCTACGCGATCCGGCGTGAAATGCCCTGCGGCATGCAGGCAGTTCAATGTCCCCCGCAACTCGCCGGCGATGACGATCGGCAGGTTCAGGCAACTTTCGCAGCCGAGCGACCGGATCAGCTCGAAGTCCGGGAAAACGTCGGCGATTTCCTCGATGCTGTTGGCGACGAATGCCTCGTGGCGGGTCCGGACCGTATCCGACCACTTGTCTCTCCTGAGGGGCTTCTCCCCGGATACCGGATATTCATCGGGCATGTTGGTGTAGCTCCGCACCGCCACGCTCCGCTCCGGCACAATCTCCGTCACGGTGAAGAGTCTCACGCCTATCGCTTCATGCACTATCGCTTCCAGCGCAGCAAAGGTCGCGTTCGGCTGGTCTTCCTGTTGCGCGGCGGCTTCGGCGATCCTCTTCATGATTCTGCTCCTCGACAAACCGTTCCATCTGCGGCAGCGCCAGGCCGGCAATCTCCGGGATGGCACCGGAACCGTGGAGTCCAGGGCGCTGTCCCGTCGCGCCGAGTATCCGGGTAACCGCCGCGATACCGAGAGTACAACGGGCTTCCTTGTCTGGCACCCATGCTGACCCGCGTTGCTCGGCCGGAATTGCCGGCCCGAGGCAAAACGGTTTGCGGGGCATATCCGGAATGGCGTCTAAACAACAAGAACTGTCGTCCGATTCATGCCACCGACCGGCAGTCTATGTCCCGTTGTCGGGGATCATGCTCGTATTTGGCGGGGATATCCGAATGGGAGGCATCGTCGGGAATCCGACCGGCTCGCGGGCATCACGGTGACATGCGGATCTCCGCAAACGCATGTCCGATTTCGGCCGGCTCGCTGGATTCGGACATCCAGGATCTACCGGCCCCCGTCATGGTCTTTTTTTCCCTACGCCAATCGACGCGTGAATGAAGCATCCTCCGGGGAAAACGACATAGGCGTCTCCATGGTCGCGTTCAGCCTTGCGCACCAGAAGGTATGGGAACAAACTGGAGAACGTTGATGGACGGACCGACAGCCCTTGTAGTGGCGTTGACAACGGTTGCGAGCGCATGAGTGATGGTCGTAGACGAGCTGACGCTGGGGCCCGAAGGACCGATTCACGAGAACGGCAATCACTGCTACGTGGCATGAGGTAGCAACGAACCGAGCAACTGAGCACTTGGATCGCCTCGAACATGAAACACTCGGCAGCGCCGAGCCCGTTGCTTCTGTTGATGGCTCGGTCGAGCACCTTCAGGCCTTTCGCGTCGAGGCCGACCCTATCGAGCAGCGCCGAGAGAAGCGCCGGATTCGACTTCTGCTTTCACGATTCCGTTCCATGCCGTTCGCCTTCCGCTTCGACGCCCCAGCCCCACGCATTTCTCAACCCCCATGGCCTCAAGAAGCCTCGACATTCCCGTTGCGTAACAATGCATGCAGCCAACTGTCAGAATTGAGAAACCCGCCACCGGATTCCACGGTTCCACTTCGCATCCTTCCGCTCCAGAAACCTGTTTCCGACATCTTTCTCTCACCCCTGTATTGCCCTCCCGTACTCAATGTCCCGCACTTGCCTTCAATCATCCGAGACTTCGAAGCGGCCTGAAGACTTGCTCCCGGGATATGCAATCGGCCAACAAGTGAGAGACCCGTGCCATTACGCCGAAATCGTCTCCATTGCCACCGATACCAACTTGTCCGCACTGCCATTGAGTCCCTCTGCCGTGACAAGGGAAGCCATCCGTTCCTTTCCTGTGGCATAGATGTTCAGGATGAATTCTCCGGCTGCGAATGTAATTGGCGATCGCGGACGCCTGAGCGACTCCCGCATCGCCAGGGTCATGGTACCCGAAACGATACTTGCGCCTCCATCGTTCCGGAAGCGGCTTCGATCCGCTTCACGATGCTCTTGCGCCGCTTGAAGTATCCTGAGGGCGCGGGCGCCTTCAAACGTTACTTTCGATGCAGGACGCTTGGTAGATGGTGGGAGATGATCTCCGTGGCAAGGTTGATTGCTGCGGTTCCGCCCGGACATGTGATTATGTTGTCGTCAATGACAAGAGTCTCTTCGGTCGCGGACTGGACATCGGGACACATGGCTTCAAGATCCGGCTTGAGAGTCAGATGCACGTCACACTTCCGGCCGGACATAAAACCCGCATTCGCCAGAATGAAACCACCCGTGCAGAGGCCGACGAGAATCGCTCCCCGCCTCCGGCTGTCGGGCAAGAATGCGCAAGACTTTCTTCCTACATCCAGACAATCCGGCAGGATGCCGACGACGACGATGCAGTTGTAGCGGTCGCGAGACGAATGGTCCCGAGAAGCGGAGACTTTGGCACCGCAACTTGAAACGCCGGGTTGACCGCAATGGCATTCACTTAACGAGTTTTTGCCATTCACTTAAGGATTCGCAGTCCTGACAGCCTGTTGGGGCTGCGTTTCGGAGTCCTGTGGTTCAGGCTGTCGATGCTTTCCTGTGCTTGCCGTGCCACCGGTTGAGGGGTTTGCGGGATCGTCGTTCGTAGCTTCGACCCGGGCGTGGCTTCTGCCGCCCGGTGGCGACGCAATCGAGGACCTGATTGATCGCCGCGGCGACGGTGGCGGCGTGCTTCAGCAGCAGGGCTTCGAGGTTTCGCGCGACGGCGGCGAGGGAGTTCTTGAAGTTTGCGGTGCGATCGATTGCGGACGGGGTCGGCTTGCGGGCGTTGAGCATCGCGTCTCCATGAATTGTGAAGATGCGCGTCATGGCCATGAGGTTGAAGTGGGCGAAGAGTTCCTGTCGGACACCGCGCTCGGTTCTGGCATGGAACAGCGCGATTTCCATGATGGACTTGGAGATCTTGACCATCTCTTCGATGCCCCAGCGCGATCCGTACAGATCGGCGAGTTCGCTGGCGGGCCGAATCAAGGAGAGTGGTGGCGAGGCCGATTGTTGAGCCGCCGGCAGTGTATTTGACGAGGCGCAGCCGGACAGGTTCTGCAAGGGCTTGCGGATGTCTCTTGCGCAGCTTCCGGAGAAGCTTCTCGCCGGGCATTGCCTCGACGACGGCATCTGTCCGGCTTCCGGCGAGGAAGGCATCCATGATCGGGCTGGCGGACTTCTGGATCCGGAAGACGGGATGCATGTCCCGCTCGAGATGGACGGCCAGCAACTCCCAGGAGAAATATCCGCGATCGTAGATCACTACGTCCCCAGGCGACAAGGCGGGCAGAAGGTCGAGCGCGGCCCTTCGTTCATTGCCGTGGGCGCGAAGGTCAAACGCGACCGGAATTCGCTCCGGAAGTTGAACCAGGCAACTGAGCAGGCCCTGCGGGTAGTGGCTCGTATCCGAGGGCGTGCGATACCCGCAACGGATCAGCGGCCGCGGCAGGTTGAGCTTTGAGCCGTCGATCGCGAACAGGCGGTGTCCCCGCCACGCGGGCGGGCTGGAGGCACGCTTGAGGATCTCGGCATGCACGCTCCGGAACACGTTCTCATCGACCTTGGCCCGCGCCCTGCACATCGCCGACGCGGCGACCGGATCCGGCTGCGGAAGCGCGACACCGAGCGCGCGGCACTGCTCCCAGAGTTCGGCAAGCGTGGTCGCGTAGCCCTGCTCGCCGCTGGACAGCACCAGCCGGTACACGAACAGCATCACCAGCAGCGTATGCAGAACCCGCCGCCGCACCTGCCACACCCTGTCATGCTCGGCCGCCACTGCCGTCAGCGCCCCGATGAGATCCCGCCAGAGCAACACGAAGGGATCGTCCGGAGCCAGCCGGGGCCGCCGAGGACTGCGCCGCGGCGCGCTGCGTTGCGGCCCATGCAGGAGAACCTCCCGGAAGTCCGTGGCCAGCGGATATACATAGACCCGTTTCGGCGCCTTCCCCTTGCCGCCCCGGGTCTCGCCGAGATCGACCCAGTTCGCCGCACGGTAGCAGGTGCCATCAGAGCGGCTCGTGTCCGCAAACGTTTCCACCAGAACCGGGCGAAAGCCATGGCGCTCCTCCCAGTCGTCCGCCAGGCGACCGGTCGCGATCGACAATGCCTTGGATGCCAGGTTCCCAACCCGAACCCACGGAAACAGCAGGAACCGGTTGTTCCCGACCACCCGGTCCAGATGTTTCCTGTAGCCCTCCGGCCACCCAATCCACTCGTCTCGACACGGCAGTTGCCGCGAGCCATGGGAGAACAGCAGGCAACCCAGCTTGCGGCCATCGCGGTCGAGAAGAAAATAACGCAGATGCGGACCAATCGGATGACGGAACCCCATGTAGTGGTAGCGCGCAACATACTCATTCCATTCCCCGATATCCTCCGCATCCGACACCACCTGTAGCCGGATCGGCAGCAAGGCCTCCAGATCCCCCTCGATTGCCGCCGGCGCATCCGTCCGCGAACCCCAGGTCACCGGTTTGCGGGCTCCACGAACATACGACAGATCCTTCGCAGGAAGAGACAGAACGCCCAGCCGATCCAGTTCCTCCAGCATCCGCAGCACGGCCTGAATCCGATTGTCCCCCTTCGCCGTATACCAACGAAGCTGCTCGCAGATCGTGTGCGCAAGCTCCCGCCGGCTCAGCCCCGGAAACGACAAAACCGTCTCCTGCACAGCCGCAATCTGTCTGCGCGTCAAGCGCCTGCCCTGAAACGTCGTCGAACGCAAAGCCGTGATGCGAGTGTCCATTGCAAGCCCCGGATGACTCCTTCACACCCGTAGTTTGCCAGCAATCCGGCAGCGAGTCAACCCCTCCTTACCCTCGACCAAATGGTTCCAAATCACGCAGCCAAATCAATCCGTTGCAAATCAATACGAAAGATTGACACTCGCCCCACGACAAACTGAATGCCATTGGGGTTGACCGCCCCCCGCTATAGCTGACTCCTTGCAATATGCCTGCCGGCTTCGGTCGGCGTCTTCCGCTGCATGGCGCGGAGTATCAATGAATCCCGCAAAGGGAAGAAGAGTAGAACGCGGCGCCCGCAAGATACACGTGTGAGTGAGTGCCGCGTCGCCCATTCGGGCACGCTGTGTGCTCGCGACCATGATTCCCCCCGGCTCCGCAAGCCAGGCAAGGGACCTCGACTTGCCTTCCGCGGCAATACGTCAAGAGAGATTGCAGGGGTGCACATTCCGTATGGAGTAATGCAGATCCAGTGGTAGCAATGGGTTAGGACTGCAGGTCGCGGTCTGCGAGCTTTCATTTGCACAACGTAGCGTCGGAGTTGCTTGAATTTTGCCGATTCCAATCGAGATCCGGTTGGGAAAGCCGAAAGCGCACATTGAAAAACGTGTTATATGAGAACCAGATAATGGAAGCGCCCGGATTGTCGCATTTGCGCCACAAAAAATTTCCACCCGATTGCAGAGCCGAAATGCACTCGCCGACCGGACGCAGGAACAGTCGCAGGAATCCGGACCGTAGTCATGGTCCTCCGCTTGCATGCATCGGCAAGTCCACTTCTTGTCTCTTGCCGGCGACTATGCCCGTTCCGAAGGTTCTGGCCATCGCGGAATGCAAGGAAACAGGTTGCCATGCGATTGGTTTCAAGATTCCCGAACCTGCCGAATTCTTGGTCGGATGCGTCGCCGAGCGTTTGCATCCGGATGCGTGGCTGGGCGGGGGCATATGGGCAGGAGCTGGTGGGGCTATCGTGACGTACTGGTTCACGAGAATCTATCCGGTGAGCATGGGAATCTGCTCGTGAACGCCGCTATCCTGCAGGCCGGCTTCAAGAGGGAGGGATACATGCTGCAGGAAATTCTGCCAAACGATAGCGCCGATGCCTCCCTGCTCGGCAGAGTCTGGAATCCGGCCGTCGGAGGACCCTGCGTGGTGACCATCCGCGAGGGACAGGCACTGGACATTACGGCCCGTTCGGCTCCCACGGTGCGCGATGTGTGCGAACTGGATGATCCGGCCGGATATGTGCGCGAGGCTGCCGGGGTTTCGCTGGGCTCGGTCGAGGACCTTCTCGCAAACCCTGTTGGAGACTCCGCAACGATGCACTTCCTGGCGCCCTGCGACCTCCAGGCCGTCAGGGCCTGCGGTGTCACATTTGCCAATTCCATGGTGGAACGCGTGATCGAGGAGCGAGCCGCAGGCGACCCGGCGCAGGCTGAAGCCGTGCGGTCCAGGATTGGCGCCCTGATCGGCGGCAGCCTGCAGGACCTGGCCGCCGGATCCGAGGAAGCAACGCGCGTCAAGGAAGCCCTGATCGATGCGGGGCTGTGGTCGCAGTATCTTGAAGTCGGTATCGGGCCGGATGCGGAAGTGTTCTCGAAGGCGCAGACAATGTCCTCGGTAGGGCCGAACGCAGACATTGGCCTGCACCCGGTTTCCACCTGGAACAACCCGGAACCGGAGATTGTGCTTGCCGTATCCTCCGCCGGACGGATCGTCGGCGCGACACTCGGCAATGACGTGAATTTGCGCGATATCGAGGGACGTTCTGCCCTGCTGCTCCCCATGGCCAAGGACAACAATGCCTCCAGCGCGATCGGACCGTTCATCCGGTTGTTGGACGGGCGCTACAGTCTCGACGATGTCCGCCAGGCCGAGCTTGCGCTCGAGGTCGCTGGACCGGACGGCTTTGTCCTCAAGGGCCATTCGTCGATGAAGGAGATCAGCCGGGATCCGGTGGATCTCGTTCGCCAGACCATCGGCCGGCACCACCAGTATCCCGATGGCTTCGTGCTCTATCTGGGCACGATGTTCGCGCCGACCGAGGATCGTGATACTCCGGGGGAGGGATTCACGCACAAGCTCGGGGACGTGGTCTCGATCCATTCGGAGAGAATCGGAACGCTCCGGAACACGGTGCGGTTGTCGACAGAGTGTCCGCCATGGGAATTCGGAGTCAGCCACCTGATGCGAAATCTGGCCGAGCGCGGCCTGCTGTAGTCCAGCCAGAGGAGAATGATCATGTTCACCGGAATGCACCTGATTGCAGGTGACTGGGTTTCGGGCGAGACCCATTTCACTTCGCAGCCCGCGCATGGCGAGGCTCGGAGTTTTGCGGCTGGCACCCGGGGAAACGTGGAAGCCGCGGTCGAGGCGGCGGAGGAAGCCTTCGGGACCTATGGCTGGTCCGAAAGAGCTGCACGCGCCCGCTTCCTGCAGTGCATTGCCGCGCAAATCGACTCGCGCGGTGACGAGATCACGGAAATCGGAACCCAGGAGACAGCCCTGCCGACGGATCGCCTGGTCGGCGAACGCGGCCGCACGGTCGGACAACTGCGGCTCTTCGCAAGCCATATCGAAGGCGGCGCCTACCTGGACCGCTGTTTCGAGCCGGCCCTTCCGGACCGCAAGCCGCTGCCGCGACCGGATCTGCGATTGATCCAGCGACCAGTCGGACCCGTCGCCGTCTTTGGCGCTTCCAACTTCCCGCTTGCTTTCTCCGTTGCCGGCGGCGACACCGCTTCCGCGCTGGCCGCGGGATGTCCGGTCGTCGTGAAGGGGCACTCCGCCCATCCGGGAACGAGCGAAATCGTGGCTCAGGCCATTCACGCGGCCATTCAGGAAGAAGGCCTGCATCCAGGGGTGTTTTCCCTGATTCAGGGCGGCAATCGGGACGTCGGGGCCGCGCTGGTTCAACATCCCCTCATCCGGGCGGTCGGCTTTACAGGTTCGCTTCGTGGCGGCCGATTCCTCTTCGACCTTTGCGCAGGCCGGCCCGAACCCATCCCATTCTTCGGCGAACTGGGCTCCGTGAACCCGGTGTTCCTGCTCCCGGCAGCACTCGCTGCGCGTGCCGACGAGATCGCGCGGAGCTGGGTTGGTTCGCTGACGATGGGTGCGGGACAATTCTGCACTAGTCCGGGTGTTGTCTTCGTGCTGGAAAGTCCGGACGCGGACGCGTTCCAGCAATCCGCAATCAACGCGCTGGGTGGCATCAATAGTCAGACCATGCTTACCAACGGCATCGCAGCTGCCTACCGCAGCGGCACCGAAAGGCTGCTCGGCATCGACGGGATGAGGGCCCTGGCCGGAACCGGGGGCTCGGCCCGCGAAGCGAAGCCCTGGCTCTTTGCGACAACCGGCGAGTCGTGGCTCGCGGATGAAGCGATTGGCGAGGAGGTGTTCGGTCCGCTTGGAGTGATCGTGCGCGTCCGGGATTCTGCCCAGATGCAGGACATCGCCCGTTCCCTGCGGGGGCAGCTCACCTGCACGCTCCACATGGAAGATGGCGACCGGGACGAGGCCCGTGCCTTGGTCCCGATTCTGGAGCGCAAGGCTGGCCGACTACTGGCGAACGGCTTCCCGACAGGCGTGGAGGTTTGCAACGCCATGGTGCATGGGGGCCCGTATCCGGCCAGCACGAACTTTGGCGCCTCGTCCGTGGGCACGATGGCCATCCGCCGGTGGCTGCGCCCGGTCTGCTACCAGAATGTCCCGGAAAGCGTTCTTCCCGCGGACCTGCTTTCAGCCGGGAAGTAGGCGGTTTCAGAATCGGAATACGCATCACAGGGACATGTTGGCGAAGGGATGAGGCTGGGCCGGTTGCCGGTCAGCACGAAATCTTTCTCCCCGCCATGCCCATCGGATCATTGGACTGGCTTGCCGTTCGGCAATGTACCCGCAAGCCGTGCGGCACCCCGGCACGCGTTGTGGAATTGACGCTCAGGGCATGGGTACGATCTCAGCCGATGGGTGCAGCCGCGGGGAATAGCCGGTTGCAAGTACACGGAGCGTCGCGGGCGGCGTCAGCGTTTTGGCGGTGCCAACCGGACGCTCCACAGCTTCATCGTAGCCGGCGGGCGAATAGCGCAGCAATGCTGGCCCCCTGACCAGCCAGGCGGCTCCACCTCGCTCCACGAACGCACCATCCGGAAGTGCCGCGAAATCGCGCAGATGGATCCTCTTGCCCCTGTTGAGGAGACGTTCTTCGTGCAAGACCCTGTCGATTTCGGGCGCCTTGGGTGCTCTGCCCCAACCGTCCGCATAGGCTCTTGCGTCCTCCCGCCTGCACGTGAAGCAGGGACGATGGCCGGCGGCCAGCGCGACAGCCTCGTCAAGAAAGAAGAGTTCCGTATATTGTCCGGGTGTCATGACCCTCCGACTCCGGCCGCGGAACTCGGTTTCGCAGCATATCCACGCCTTGCCTGCCCAGGGCCGCTGAAGCGTCTTGCGGTCATCGTGCAGGCGGCCGCGATTGCCCATCAACGTCCCGCGGTCCTGTATCGCGATGATGACTCCGAAGGGCGTGACCCGATTCTGAAGCGCCAAGAGGCGATTCTCCTTCAAACGAATTGCGCGAACCAGAAACGTGCAATGGGAACCAAAACGTGAAATGGCCCAACCGCCATCGGGCGGCACCGGTTGCGAGTGCTCAAATCATAGAAGGAACCTGCGGGACGGGGGGAAACGCCGCAATACGGTACGGCGTTTCCTCAAACCGCTCGGGCGCAGGGCGGTGCGTACAGTCGATGAAGAATGCCAGATCAGGTCGATTGGTCCCGGGAGATTCCGCCTTCGACCAGACCGCAGCGCGGGTTGCCGCCAGCGGGGTCGGCGCGAACTTCGGTTGCACCGCCCTCGACTGCGCCAGCCGCCATTCGCGAAAGCAAGTGCCCATTGAGTCGAACCGGCCGCCAAGCGATCAGGACACCATCGGACCGGGACCAGCCCACGCGCTTTCGCGACCCTACGGCTTGTGCGGCGTCGGTGCGCTACACTGGCGTCAGCGCCCTGCCGGTACTCCACCCCGTGCCGAGGAGCCGTCGGATCGAATGCTTTGAGCGAATTGTCCTGCGTGATCCGACCTTGAGCCGTGGCACGCAGGCACCAGCATGGACGGGACGATCAAGCATTGAGCAACGGACCCGCGCAAGAACACAACACCCATGTCCGGGCTTGAGCCTGGCTCGAATTTGGAGGCTCGGACATTGCCGGACGACCAGACACTGAACGTCGTCATATGCGGCGCCGGCGTGATCGGCGCATCCACCGCCTATTTCCTTGCCTTGCGCGGTGTGGCCGTGAGCCTCGTCGAGCGAAGCGGCGTCGCTTGCGCGGCATCGGGCAAGTCCGGCGGCTTCATCGCGCGGGACTGGTGCGACGGCCAGCCGCAGGGGGCCCTTGCGCAAGCGAGTTTCGACCTGCACGCGGAGCTCGCACGGACCCTCGATGCCGATTACGGTTACAAGCGCATCGATACCCTGCTCGTGGCCGGAAACGACCGCGGCAACGTCAAACAATACCGCCGCATGAATTCACCCCCATGGCTGGATGGGCGTTGCGCGGTTCACTCCGCGATTGGAACGGCGGACACCACCGCCACGATCCATCCGGAACGGTTCACACGGGCCCTCACGGACGCCGCATGCGCGCAAGGCGCCCGACTGGTCCAGGGAACCATGGAAGGGATCCTGCGCGATGCGCATGGGGCGGTGCGCGGCGTGCGCGTCGACGGTTCGGAGATCACCGCCAATGCCGTGGTGATCGCGATGGGCCCCTGGTCCATTCTCGCCACGCAGTGGTTGCCGATTCCGGCGGTGGCGGGGCTGAAGGGCTATAGCGTGGTGCTCGAACCCCGATCTCCGATTCCTGCACAGGCGCTGTTCGTCGAGTACGAGAGCGCGTCCGGCGAACGCACTTCGCCGGAGATTGTCGTCCGCGCGGGGGGCGAGGTATGGGCGTGTGGCCAGTCCTCCGACGATCCGCTCCCCGTCGACCCGGAAGACGTGACCGTCGACGACGCCAGGTGCCGGGAAATCGTCCGCATTTGCGCCGCGCTGTCGAGCCATCTTGATGGAGCTCGCATCCTCCGCGCCCAGGCTTGCTACCGTCCGATCTGCTCCGATGCCATGCCGTTGCTCGGAGCCGTGCCTGGCGTCCCCGGCGCCTACGTTGCTACTGGCCACAACTGCTGGGGCATGCTGAACGCACCGGCCAGCGGGAAGGCGATGGCGGAGCTCCTGTGCGACGGCACGTCTACGAGCATTGACCTCGCGCCGTTCGATCCGGCCCGTCTTGATCCGGTTCGTATCCAATCCGCCGGGGTTGGAGTCACCACCATGGCGTAAGCCTTACGCGATGTCGTCCTCGCGATCGGTTGTTGGCGCTGGACGGCACTTTCTTGTCGGTCTGGCAGTGCGAACCGGCCAAAGTGTTGTCGTGCCTCTGGCGAAGATCGAAGCGCAGCACAGAAGGTCAGGGCGTGGTCTCCTCTTGGGAGATTGCTCCCCAACGGCCCCGACGACAGCCGAGTACCGTCCATGGGGGAAGAGCGCCGAGAGGGCTGCAGCCCCTGCATACCAGGCAATACACTCTTTCCCGATCCGTAGGTCAGCCTGGGAAAGGCGTTCGGAGCGGGCGACAGACTTCGGAGCGAACGGGCGAGCACCGCTATTCACAAAGAGACGCTCTCTTCGGACAGTTGGTGCTGCGTTGACGTCCGGATTGAAGAAGAAACTTGCGCGATCGGCCGGTAGGCGTTGCTGGTCTTTGTCGCCTTACGTTCTTTCCTTCACGCCCTCCGATTGCGCGTGGTTGGCATCCCCATGATCCGCAATCAGATCAACACTGGTGCGTCTTCTCAGAGCGAGTGGGTCACGCGACAGAAATTTCCGGAAACGATCGAAACGCGGTGCGCAGGGCGTCCGCCCAAACCCGCCTGAACTGGCTGATTTCGTTGTCGTCGGCCTCGATCCGCCGTCGGATCTCGAAGCGGCATTCACCCGAGCGGACGGTCGCAAGATCCAGGGGCATGCCGACCAGAAGGTTCGACCGGATCGTCGAATCCATGGAGACCAGAACAGCCTTGACCGCTTCGGTGAGGGGCGTGTCCGGCGTAATGACCCGGTCGAGAATCGGCTTTCCGTACTTGTGCTCGCCGATCTGGAGATACGGCGTGTCTTCGGTCGCTTCGATGAAGTTCCCGGCGCTATAGACCATGAACAGCCGATGGCTCCCGCCGTGCCGCTGCCCGGCGACCAGGAGCGTGGCGTCGGCATCCGTGTTCATCTCCGCCAGGGCCCCGCGGTGGGTGCGCTGCACGTCCCGCATGTGTGCGCCAATCACTTCCGCGACCCGATGGAACGTTACCGCATTGAGGATGGTCTCCACGTCTTCTCCCGCGCCCGCACGACGATTCGCATCGTTGATCGCGGACACGACGCCCTGCGTAACCGAGAGATTGCCTGCACACATCACGCACACGGCCCTTTCGCCCGGCGCTTCCCAGGTGAACATCTTGGGGAACCGCAGAATGTGGTCAACGCCCGCATTTGTCCGTGTGTCGGAAAGCATGACGAGACCCTCTCGCACTTTCAGCCCCACGCAATACGTCATGACGGCGCTTCCCATTCGTCAATGCCAAGCGGAAATCGAACACCGCTGTGCCCGTGCTTCCAGGATCGCAGCGAAAGCAAATGGAATCCCGCCCGCGCGAACGATCCGGGCGATTCATAGCGGCTGCGTATTGGCCGCATCAAGCCCGACGTAGAATTGGGTTTGCTGATCGGTTTGGAATTTCGTGCGCTTGCAGGATTTTGGCGTTGCCCGCGGCTGTCGTGAGCCTGCCCAAAAGGCGCCAGGATTTCCGGCTTCCAGCGATTGCGCCATTCGCAGTCCGAATGCACGCATCCCCCGAATTCTGTCGGAGATTGTTTGGCGCCGGGGAATTGGACGGACGCAGCCGCGCCCTGCCTTTTAGCCACAAGTCTTGTCAGGACGCAGCCTCTGATACAAGTCGCTGGTTCGGTCCATCCGGATGAGTCTTTCGTAGGTCTGCACGGCGACCGCAAGGCGCGTATAGCCCTCCCAGATTTTCTCGTGGCCTGGCCACGGATCGTTCTTGCGGTTGAGGTATCCGCCGAGCATGGCCATCGTAAGCACCGCCAGCCCGAGATTGTCGGGCGCGGTCAGCTTGCGGTCGGTGGCAAAGTCCTTGAGCGCCATGATCTCGATGTCGGAGAACAGGATGTCTGCCGGCAGTTCCGGTGTCTCGCGGCCCATCATCGTCATTGCCATCAGCCGCCATGCAATGACCGCGTTGATGGTTACGGCCCGCTCGATGCGATCGCCGGTGCGATGACCGAGGTATTCGACCTTGCAGCCTGATTTCAGGACCCGATGCCAGTCCTCGATGCGCCAGCGCAGGCGATACCATTTGAGGATCCGCTCCGCGTCGCGGTCGGAGGCCACCGGCAGGCTGGTCAGCAGGAACCATTCGAGGGGCTTGTCCCCGTCCGGCGGCTCCGGCTCGTGGACATGCACGAGGTTCAGGCGGATCGGCGCCTCGTTCCGGAAGCCGCTCGTCTCGGGCGGCGGCAAGTCGACCGCACACCAGCGCAGTTCGACAATCGCCGTGCGCGCTTCCCGTTTCCCGCGCGCCTTCTGCCGTCGCGTTCCCCGGCGCGCCGAACTGTGCGCCACATGGATCTCGAGCCGCTTGCGTACCGGTTGTGCCTGGGCCAGATCAAAGAGCTTCTGCTTCCGACGTCCGAGCGACCGGTTGTGCTTCGCGCGTACCAGCAGATCGACGCTACCGAGGCGGCGCTGCTCGACAAACAACTCGAACACATCGCCCTCCCGGTCGGCAATCGACACCGGGCGCACACCGTCCAGTTCGCGGGCCAGCCGGTCGCAGTCCTGCAGTCCCCGCACCCACCGCTGCGTCTTGCGCTCTTCGGGCGGCTTGTCCTTCTCCGCCGCACCGTCCGGCGCCTCGTACTGGATGTGCGGAACCCCCAGCGGGATGCCGTCGCCATTGACCGCCAGCATCGAGTGCATGTGCAGCCCCAACGTTCCCGAAGATCCCTTGTTCCGGCCGATCAGCCCGAGGCCCGCGCAGCCGGGATGCTCGGCGAAGTTCAGATCGCTTCCGTCCTGGATGCACAGAACCACATCCGACCCCTGCATCCGTTGCAGCGTGCGCGCCCGGTGCGGCGCCAGAATGTTCGTCGGCGACACCTCCGAATCCGCCGGCTGGTCGATCATCCGGTAGTAGCCCATCACCATCGCCTTGTCCGCCTGCGCGGCCGCCGGAAAGGACGACATCGGGTGGTCGGCCTGAACCGCGGCGCTCTTCACCAGCCGCCTGCTCAACCGTATATCGCCGAGCGGTGCCGAACCAAACTCGTTCTGCGCCCATTGCTCGCGATCCAGGCCGTCGCCGGCGCCGATCGCGGGGAGCGGCGCGCGTGGCGGGATCCCCAGCCGCCGACGCCAGTTCCTGGTCAAGGGAAACACCCACACCGACTTCACCGGCACCTGGGCACCGGTCGCCGAAAACCGACCGCGGCCGGTCGTCTCGCCGACTCGGTTCCAGTTCGACGCGGCGAGGCTGGCGCCGTCGTGCTGTGCAGAATCGAGAAAAGTCTCCACCAGCAGCGGCCGGTAACCATAGTGCTGCTCAAAGTCTGCACCCAGACGCCGCAAGCAAAGACCCAGCGCCTTCGAGGCCAGGTTCCGGCAGTGCACTGACGGACGGATCAGGAACCGGCTCAGTCCCACCACCCGATGCAACTGGCGCTCTCGCAGGGCCGTGTCCCAACCGATCCACTGGTCCCGTGCCGCCACCGCCAGCGCCGAGGCCGCAAAGCCCAAAGCCCCCAGAACACCGTGATCCGAGACAATCAGATAGCGAAGCTGCGCTCCCGCATGCCGCGCCGCCCCGCGAGGATGCTCCCGTGCCATCAACTCGTTCCAGATCCGGCGCTCGCCATCGCTATCCACCAGCACCAGCGACAACCCCGCCACAGCGTCAACACGCGAAGGAAGCCCCTCCGGAACCGGAACCGGGTGCCCAAGGCCGCGAGGCGCGCCGCCGCCGCCGCCATTGCGCGGTGCTGGCAGCATGATCCGGTCTCGTTCGGCAAGCGTTCGCAGCGCTTTCATGCAGCCCGCCTGTTGCGGCCGGCCAAGCGCATCGTGAAATCCGAACACTTCGCACACCCGACGGCCGAGCGCGGAACGACTGGCGAATCTCTCCGTAGCCATCAGCATGCGGACGCGGGCCACGCCCGCAGCGCTGGAAACGCTCGACAAAATACGGTTCTGCTCGTACATACTTCATAGAATGCACCCGATCCCAAACCGTGTCAAGTGAAAACTTGTGTAGCATGGGCAGGCCGCGCCAGGTACTCGCGATAATTCGAGGAGGCCAGGACCCGCTCTTGAAGGGCAGAGGGTTACCCGAAACCTGGACCGGCCGCCTGCCTTGACGCCATTCCGGCACAGCCAGCGACGCTGCGCGGGGAAAGCAGCTGACGACGCCGCACCGAGATCCCCGGCTGCAGGCGCGTCTGCCCGTCCCACATGAACCACGCAATTCGGCGGCTGCGGCATCTCGCTGTCCAGGACGCATGCCAGCGATGTGGAACGCCCAGCGCCGCCGCAGGATGCAACGCCGCCGGAATCCCGGATACCATGGCGCACCGGCCGCAGTTGAACCGGCCGCGTGGAGATCTCGCGATGCCCGTTTCGGTACGCCGGAAGTCATCGGTCCTGATGGAGCGCCGTGAACGGCTTCTGGGTCCGAATGTCACCACGTTTTACGACGATCCCGTTCACGTCGTGCGCGCCGAAGGGGTCTGGATGTGGGACGCGGACGGGCGCAAGTATCTCGACTGCTACAACAACGTTCCCCATGTCGGGCACTGCAACCCGCGGGTAGTCGAGGCGATCTGCAGGCAGTCCGCCACGCTCAACACGCACACACGCTACCTGCATGAGGGCATTCTGGATTACGTCGAGCGGCTGACCGCGACATTCGATGGCGCCCTCTCGACCGCGATCCTCACCTGCACCGGTTCCGAAGCGAACGATATCGCATTGCGGATGGCAGAAGCCGCAACCGGCCGGCGGGGCATCATAGCCACCGACTTTACCTACCATGGCAACACCGCCATCGTTTCTCAGTTATCGCGAAGCAACATTCCCGGCGTGGGCCCCGGCGGATTCGTCCGCTTTGTTCCGGCACCGGACAGCTACCGCCCACTGGGCGGGGAGCCGGGCGACGCCCATGCCCGCGCATTTGCTGGGGCGGTTGCCGAGCGGATCAAAGAACTGCAGGAGACGGAGCACGGATTCGGCGCGTTCATCGTATGTCCGTCCTTCGTCAATGAAGGCTTTCCGGATCTGCCGCCCGGCTGGCTGAAGCCTGCGGTCAACGCGGCACAAGAGGCGGGGGGCATTGTCATCGCCGACGAAGTCCAGCCGGGTTTCGGGCGTACAGGAACGAACATGTGGGGCCATCAACGGCAAGGGATCGTCCCGGACGTGGTTACTCTCGGGAAACCCATGGCGAACGGCCATCCCGTCGGGGGTGTCGTTACGTCACCGGAAATCATGGCCGCCTTCCGGAATTCTTTCCGCTACTTCAACACGTTCGGCGGCAACCCGGTCTCCTGCGCCGCCGCGATGGCGGTGCTGGAGGAGATCGAGGAGAAGAATCTCATCGCCCATGCCGGGGCGGTCGGCGCCTATGCGCGGCAGCGACTTCTGGATCTTCAGCAGAAGCATCAAGCCATCGGCGATGTCCGCGGCACGGGGCTGATCTTCGGCGCCGAGATGGTACTGGATCGAAGGAGCAAGGAGCCCGCCACCGCGTACACCACGCGTGTGGTCAACGCGATGCGCCATCGCGGCGTGATCCTCTCAAGCCTTGGACGGCAAAGGAACACGCTGAAGATCCGGCCGCCGATGCCGTTCACCCACGCGCATGCCGATGTTCTGTTCGAATCCCTCGACACAGTTCTGACAGAAATCCCGCTTTGCCCGTGAATGTCGCAGCCAATGTTCTGCCGCTCTGGGGCCTGCAAGGCGCTTCGCATGCATTGGTGGCCGCACGGGAGAACCAGGTATTCCTCGTGGAAAGCGCCGGCGCGCAGTTTGCGCTCCGACTCCACCGGGTCGGATACCGCATTGATGCCGAATTGAGATCGGAACTCGACTGGATGGCGGCGCTCGAGGCCGGTGGCCTCTGCGTTCCATGCCCGGTCCCGGCCCTTGACGGCGCGTTGCTGCAGACGGTGGATGGCGTGGCCGTCGATCTTCTCACCTGGCTCGACGGCATGTCCATTGGTGCCGCCGGCAAACCGTTGACTCTCGAAGATCCGGTCGCGCTGTTCGGGAGTCTCGGCCGGGAGCTTGCACGCCTGCACGCAATCTCGGACGAATGGGATCCGCCGAATGGCTTTGTTCGCTGCGCCTGGGATCGGGACGGGCTGGTCGGGAATGCGCCCGTCTGGGGCCGCTTCTGGGAGAACCCCACTCTCTCGCGGGAGGAGCGATCGATGTTCGAGGAAGTGCGGGACGTTGCGCGGAGTGAACTCGCTTCGCGCGGGTCCGCTCTCGACTACGGTCTGATCCACGCCGATCTTGTTCCGGACAACGTTCTCGTGGATGGCGGGCGGGTGCAGTTCATCGACTTCGATGACGGCGGCTACGGCTACCGCCTGTTCGATCTCGCCAGCGCGCTGGTGAAGAACCTCGCGGAACCCAGCTTCGTCGAACTCAAGGACGCCCTGATCAGCGGCTACCGCAGCGCGCGCGTCATCGACACGGACGCCCTGGATCTCATGCTTCTGCTTCGCGCATGCACCTATGTTGGCTGGATCGTCCCGCGCATGAACGAAGCGGGCGCGGAGGTTCGAAACCGGCGCTCCCGGGCCACCGCCACGCGATTGGCCCGCACCTATCTGAACCGGTGAGATTCCGGTTCCGGATCGCTGAGCCTTCCAACCCGGCATCGTGGCGCCCTTGCCTGTCCGCCTGCATCAGCTTGGGCGCCCCGGTGCGCCGGGGCTGGATGGCTTGTCGGGCCTGCGTGTCAGTTCTGGCTCGGACGAAGCGGGACTCCGGGCGCGAACACCTGATCTTCCGGGCCGCGCGAGATCCTGCAATCGCCCAGCGTCAAGTCGCCAGCACCGTGAACTCCGGCAAATCGGGCTGACCGCTTTGGTTGCTTGATCCGCGACTGGGGCGGAATCGTCGGCGACGAGTACCGGTGTGGTCCGGTCAGTCCTTCCGAATTTCCTCCCCGGAACCGGCCGGCCCGATCCATTGGCTGGAGACCTCGCGCCCAACCGGAATCAGGGCGTCGACAATTCGTGTGCCGACGGAATCGTTGTAGCGCGTCGCGACGGTAGCGACGGCTATGGCGCCGACCGGAGTCCCGGACCAGCCGAAGACGGGCACTGCGGTTCCAATCACGTCACCATCATAGGTCCGGTCCGCCAGGCTGAATCCTTGCCGAACAATCCTCTCCAGCATCGCAGCCAGGGCGGCATCGTTTCCGGGCGTATGCTCCGTGAACCGCTCCGGATTCTCGGCGAGCCCGAGCGCGGCGCGGTGCCCGGGCGCTGTGAATGCCAGTACAGCGAGGCCCGAGGCCGTAGCATGGATCGGCAACGGCGTGGACGGATCCACATAGACGCGCGCCGCCCGGTGGGGTTCCGAGGTGGCCACGTTCACCAGGGCTCCGCCGGAGAGCAGACTCGCATGCGCGGTCTCGCCGAATTCCCAGGCAAGCCGGTCCAGGACCGGCTGCAGCAGCATCCGGACGGGAAAGCTCTGCTCGCGGATCCTGGCAAGATAAATGGGCGCAACGCCAAGCCGGTATTTCTTGCTCTCCGGATGCAGCTCCACGAAGCCGTTCCGCTGGAGCGCAGTCATGAGGCGCAGCGTCGTGGTCTTGTCGTATCCCGCCCGGCGCGCCAATTCGCTGAGCCGCAGCTCTGGAGCCTCCACGGTGAAATGCCGGAGCAACCGGAGCGCCCGGTCCACGGTTCCCATGACCGTCCTCGTTCGGGTCCCTGCCGCTGCTGCCTCCGCGTCTGCAGGCATGGACAAACCCCTTCGCGCTATTCCCGTTGACAAGGCCCCACGGCACCTGCACAATATTTGAACCGTTGGTAACAATAATGAACCACTCCAAATTCCAGGTCAAGATGCAAGGGATTTCTTCAACCATGAAAACTCTTACCCGTACTGCGCTCGCTTCGGTCCTCGGCCTCGCCGCCCTCTTCGGGACCACAACAGCCCAAGCCGAATATCCCGAGGGACCGGTTTCCTTCGTGGTTCCCTGGCCGCCCGGCGACCTCGAGGATGTGCTGACGCGAATGATCGCCGAGGACTTCCAGGCCGAATACGGCGTGCCTGCCGCGGTGGTAAACAAGCCCGGTGGCGGCGGAGGACCATTTCCCGGCGCCGTCGAAGTCGCCAATGCGGCCCCGGACGGCCACACGATCGGCTCCTTCATCATCGCCGTACCCGTGGTCGGGCCACAGATCGGTATCCCCGAGCTGAGCCCTGACCCGTTCGAGCCGCTCGGCGCCTTCCTGACCTATCCGTTTGTGATTGTTGCCGGATCCAAGTCACCCTACGACGATATCGACGGACTGGCCGCCCATGCGATGGAGAACGATGTCGTGCTCGGCCATTTCGGCGCGCCGCTCATTCCGACCAAGGTTACCTTCGCGCTGGCACAGGCCAAGGGTTTCACCTTCTCGTCGGAAGCTGCCTTCGACATGCTGGATTGCAACTCACTTGCTTCGGGCGATGTGGACGTGATGAACACAACGTTGCAGCTGATTCTGCCGTGCCTGGATGACGTGAAAGTGCTGGCGTCCGTCGGCGAAGAGCGCATCGGCCTGACGCCGGACGTCCCGACCGTGGCGGAACTCGTGCCCGAGCTGAACCTTTCGCTCTGGAATGGCCTCTTCGTGCACAAGGACACGCCGCAAGACGCGCGTGACAAGATCATCGCGGTCGCACAGAGGACCGTTGCTTCCGAGCGCGCCCAGGCACTCGCCGACCAGACTGGCGCCCTCGTGTACTGGCAGGATGCCGAGTCGACCGCCACGCGTATCCAGAACGACATCTCCACCTTTGCCGGGATCAACGAGATGCTCGGTCAGTAATCCGGAGGGCAGCCCGGCTGGCACCGGGCTGCCCCTCATTCACGGCGATTTCCGTACCACGCGAGCGGCATGGCACGCCTGAAGACCCTGCAGGAGCTCTTCAAGCGCTACCGGCGTCCGGGCGACGCAGTGTTTGCGTGCCTGTTCCTCGCCTTCTCGCTATTTCTTCTGAGCCAGATCCGCGCCGAAGCCCCGTGGCTGCCGGGAACCAAGCCGTTCGCGCAGCCGGCCTTCTGGTCCCTGATCTCCCTCGCGCTGATGAGCCTTTTCGCGGCGCTGCACCTCTTCTCGTCGCTCCTGTCGCCCCGCATCCCGGGCCGCTGGGAGGAAGTCTGGCAATGGGTGCGGTCCTTCGAGTATGTCATCTGGTTCATGATCTACGTCTTTTCCGTGCCGCGGGTGGGCTATCTGCCGGCCACGATCGTGTTCGCGGCGCTCCTTGGGTTCCGGACCGGGTACCGGACGGTCCGATCGATCGGGTCGCTTGTCATTCTTGCGGCAACAATCGTGGTGGTCTTCAAGGCCTTCCTGCAGGTCAAGATTCCCGGCGGAGCGCTCTACCACTATCTGCCTGATGGCCTCCGCGCCTTCATGCTGACCTATCTCTGAGGGAAGCATGGAGGTTCTCCTTTCCGGGCTTGGGCTTCTACTGGACTGGCAGATCCTGATCGCGCTGCTCATCGGCTCGGTGGGTGGCGTAATCATCGGCGCCATACCGGGCGTCGGCGCCGCGGTCGCCATTGCGATCCTTCTTCCGGCCACCTTCGCCCTGCCGCCTCTGGTCGGGCTCACGATGCTCCTGGGTATTTACGGCTCGTCGATGTATGGCGGCGCCCTTCCCGCGATCCTCGTCAACACCCCGGGCACAGCGGTGAATGCCCTGACGACCTACGACGGCTATCCCATGACCCAGAGGGGAGAGGCCCGGCGGGCTGTTTCGCTTGCCTACTCCGCTTCATTCTTCGGCGGCATATTCTCGATTCTCTGCCTCATCCTTCTTTCGCCACTCCTGGCGCGGATCGCTCCCCTGTTCGGATCGCGGGAGATCTTCCTGGCCGCCCTGCTCGGCATCATCCTCGTCATTCTGGCGCATCGCGGCCAGACCTTCGCAGCCGGCATGCTGGCAGCATTCGGCATCTTCCTGAACACCGTCGGACTGGAGCCCGTGCGCTACACCCGCCGCTATACGTTCGAACAGACGTGGCTTGCTTCCGGCGTGGATCTCATCGTCGTGGTCCTGGGCCTGTTCGCCTTGAGCCAGGCATTCTTCCTCCTGGTCGAGAAGGACCAGAGTCCCAAGGCCCAGCCACTTCATGGCTCCATGTTCTCGGGGCTAAAGGAACTGTGGATCTACAAGCGCGTCGCGACGGTGTCGTCCGGCTTCGGTGTCATGATGGGCATGATCCCCGGCGTCGGGGAATTCACCGCCCAATTCATGTCCTATACCTATGCGCAGAAGACATCAAAGACGCCGGAAGCGTTTGGCAAGGGCGCTCCCGAAGGGCTGATCGCCTCCGAAGCGGCAAACAACGCCGTCCCCGCCGCGGCCATGATTCCGCTCCTGGCGCTCGGCATCCCCGGCGAGGCGCTGACGGCCATGATGCTGTCCGTCTTCTATGTCCACAACGTGATCCCCGGCCCCCAGCTGTTTCAGCACCAGATGGACTTCGTCATGGCGCTCTACATCGCGCTGCTGGTACTCAACCTGATCGTGCTGGCCTTCCTTGCCGTCTCGACCCGGTGGCTGACGCGTGTCATCGAAGTTCCCTCCCGGCTGATCGGCGTTGCGATCCTGCTGCTGGGTTTCGTCGGCGTCTATTCCCTTCGCAATTCGATCACGGATTGCGCCATCGCCGCCGGTTTCGGCGTGTTCGGCCTGATCCTGAAGCGGCTGAACCTGCCCATCGTGCCAATCATCCTCGGCATGGTTCTCGGCGGGATCATGGAGGTCAAACTCCGCTCCGCCATGGCGCGGGTCAAGAGCCCGCTGGACTTCATCGACCGTCCGATCGCCATGGTGCTGTTCGCATTGATCCTGCTGGTCATCGCGCTGCATGTCCGGACGCTGATTCGCGAGCATCGCAATCCGCCCCGAAATGTCGATTCCGATATTCACCCGACGCAGGCGGGAGAATGATGCCCAATCGACCGGCGATTGAACGCTCCCCGGTGCGACCGAGTTCCGCGCGATCCTGGCTCATTGCGCGAGAGCGCGATGCTGCGGATCGCTCCCGATGACCCGGTCGTTGCCCGCCAGGGCACCAGTTGTCGTGATCGGGGGCGGAATAATCGGGTGCTCGACCGTCTATCACCTGGCAAAGCGAGGAGTCGAGGGCGCCGTACTCCTGGAGCGCAGGAAGATTGCCTGCGGCACGACATGGCACGCGGCAGGGATCGTAGGTCAGCTGCGCGAGAGCGCGGCACAGACCGAATTGTCGAAATACACGGCGCGGCTCTTCCAGGAGCTTGAAGCCGAGACCGGGCAAGCCACGGGCTACAAGCAGAATGGAAGCATGCATCTCGCGCTGTCCGATGTTCGGATGGAGCAGCTGCGCCGCACCCACGACCACGCCGTCCGGATGGATGTCGAGAGCCATTTGCTCACGGTCGATGAGGCCGCCGTCCTGTGGCCGCATGTGGACTATGAGGGCGTGCTGGGCGCGTTCTACGTGCCCTCCAACGGACAGGTGAACCCGCTGGATGCGGCACGGGTACTGGCCAGCGGCGCAAGGCGGAACGGGGCCCTGCTGTTCGAGGACACGCCGGCCATGCGCATCCTCGTCCGCAATGGCCGCGTAGCGGGCGTCGCTACGGAGGCAGGCCCTATCGATACGGACGCGGTGGTGCTGGCTTGCGGCATGTGGACCGCGCGTTTCGCCAAGGCGCACGGTGTCTCCGTGCCGCTCCACGCGGCCGAGCATTTCTACGTGGTCACCGAACCCATCCCCGATCTTCCCCCGGCGCCGCCAGTGCTCGTCCTGCTCGAAGAGCGATCCTACTGGAAGGAGGATGCGGGGAAACTCCTGATCGGCGGCTTCGAGGAACGCGGCAAGCCATGGGCGGCCGGCGGTATTCCGGAGAGCTTCGAGTTCGACGAATTGCCCTTCGACATGGACCAGGTTGGACCCATCCTGGAAACGGCGTACGCCCGCATGCCCAGCCTTGCGTCCACCGGCATCCGGACATTCTTCAACGGACCGGAGAGCTTCACGCCCGACGGCCGGCCCTATATCGGACCTGCGCCGGAACTCCCCGGACTGTTCGTTGCAGCGGGAATGAACTCCAACGGAATCATGAACTCCGGCGGAGCCGGGCTCATGATCGCCTCCTGGATCCTGGACGGACGGCCGCATCGAAGCGTGGGATCGATGCTTGCCTCGCGTGCCATGCCGTTCCAGTCCAACGCAGCCTACAACCGGGAGCGTGTAGCCGAGGCGATCGGTCTGCACTGGGGTGTGCACTGGCCGGGGCGACAGATCGAGACCGCGCGTGGAGTCCGCCGGGTTCCGCTCCATGCGAAGCTTGAGGCTGCCGGAGCAATGTTCGCCGAACGCGTCGGCTGGGAAGTGCCGATGTATTTCGATCCGGGAGCCGAGGGATGGCCAAGTCGCGCCTCGCTGGGCTTCCAGGACTGGTGGCCGCGCGTGGAAGCCGAAGTCAATGCGGTCCAGTACGGCGCCGGGCTGCTCGACCAGTCCATGTACGCGAAGATCCTCGTGCAGGGTCCCGACGCCGCGCACGCGCTCAACCGTGTGTCGGGTGCGCAAATGGATGTGCCCGTGGGCACGAGCGTCTATGCGCAATTCCTCAATTCCCGCGGAGGGATCGAGGCCGATGTCACCGCCACTCGGCTCGAAGCGGAGCAATTCCTCGTCCTGACCGGCCATCCGTCCCAGATCCGCGATGCGAATTGGATCCGCGCCCACGCAGAAGCGGAATGGCGGTTCGAGGTCGTGGATGTGACCTCGGCTTACAGTCTGCTCTGCCTCCACGGACCACTGTCCCGCGAAGTCATGACCCTCCTCTCGGACGATGATCTCTCGAGCGAATCCTTCCCTTTCGGGTCGGCGCGGCAGATTGACCTTGCCCATGCGCGGACTTGGGCAATCCGGCGCTCGTTTCTCGGCGAACTCGGCTACGAACTGCTGATACCGGCGGAGTTTTCCGCGCATGTCTACGAGGTCCTCCGCGGCAGAGGCGTCGGGAGCGGGCTGTGGCATGTCGGCATGTTCGCGATGAACGCCTGCCGGCTGGAGAAGGGGTTTCGCCATTTCGGCCATGACATCGGGGAGGACGACACCCCCTACGAGGCTGGCCTCGGTTTCACCGTGGACCTCGCTAAGCCGGAATTCGTCGGCCGCGCCGCGCTGGCCGCGCAACGGGCCGCCCACGGTTCGGCAACGCCGGATCGGCTCGTCCACATATCCGTCCCGGAAGCGACGGAGGTGGGCGGACCGTTCCTCATCCACAACGAGACGATCTGGAGGGATGGCATGCTCGTTGGCCATGTGACCTCGGGCGGCTGGGGGCACCGGCTCAGGAGGATGGTCGGGCTGGCCGCGCTCCATCGCGAGGATGGCGTGCACGCGGACTGGGTCGCGGAAGGCGGGTTCGAGGTTCGGATCGCCGGGAAGTCCTATCCCGCCGAACTGCAACTGGCGCCATTCTACGATCCGGCCGGCGAAAGAATGCGCAGCTGACGCGAAGAGGGGGAACTGCCATGGGAAAGACCATTCTTGTGATCGGCACCTACGACACCAAGGATGATGAGCTGCAATATATTTGTGACTGTATTCGCGACCAGGGCGGCAACGTGCTCAGCATGGACGTGAGCGTACTCGGCGATCCGACCGCGCCAACCGGAATTTCCAAGCACAAAGTGGCCGAGGCGGCCGGGTCCTCGATTCGGGAAACAATCGATTCGGGCGATGAGAACACCGCCATGCAGATCATGGCCAGGGGCGCTTCGCTTCTTGCCGCGCAGCTCCACGCCGACGGCAGGATCGACGGCATGCTCGCGCTGGGTGGCACCATGGGAACCGATCTTGCACTCGATTGCGCAGGGGCCCTTCCGCTCGGCGTTCCCAAACTCGTGGTCTCGACGGTTTCCTTTTCGCCCCTGATCCCGGCCGACCGCCTGTCGCCGGACATCCAGATGATTCTCTGGGCTGGCGGCCTCTACGGATTGAACTCGGTCTGCAGATCGTCGCTCTCGCAGGCGGCCGGCGCGATTCTGGGGGCCGCCAACGCGGTGGAACCGCCAAAGAGGGACCGGCCGGTCGTCGGCATGACGAGCCTCGGCTCCTCCTGCCTGTCCTATATGAAGCTGCTGAAGGGGCCGCTCGAGGCGCGCGGTTTCGAGGTCGCCATTTTCCATGCCACAGGCATGGGCGGCATGGCGTTCGAAAGCCTGGCCAAGCGGGGTTACTTCTCCGCTGTCATGGACTTTGCCCTGCCGGAACTGGGCAACCTGATGGTCGGCTCCGTCGTCAATGCCGGCCGGGACCGCCTGACGTCCGCGGGACGGCTGGGCATTCCACAGATCGTCTCCCCGGGCTGCGCCGACCTGATCGATTTCGCGGGCTGGCAGGAGATCCCGGAGCGCTACCGCGACCGTCCGTTCCACGCCCATAACCGGCTGATCAAGTCATCTGGATTGTCGCCCGCAGAGCGCCGGGAGCTTGTGCGCGACATTGCCGGGCGCCTGAAGGAGGCAGCGGCGCCGGTCCATCTGATCCTGCCGCTGAAGGGCGTCGAGGAATGGGACAGGGAAGGCCAGCCTGCACATGATCCCGCGGGGCTCGAAGCCATGATGGATGAATTCGGCACCGCGATCGACGGATCGATCGAGGTCTCCCGGCTCGACTGCCACATCAATGACCAAGAATTTGCGGACAAGGCGCTGGAGGTCTTCGACGGATGGGTGGCGTCCGGCGTGATCGACGCCTGATGGGGGCCGGAATGGACGCCCGATACGAGATCCTGTTCGAACCGGTGCGGATCGGGCCTGTCACTGCGCCCAATCGCTTCTACGCCGTCCCGCATGCCACCGGGCACTCGCCGCTGATGCCGAATGGATCCATCGCCCTGCGCGAGATGAAGGCGGAAGGAGGCTGGGGCACGGTGGCCATGCAGCTGGCGGAAATCGATCCGTCATCCGATATTTCCAATCTGCCCATCGAGACCTTCTGGGACCGGCAGGACATCCGCTCGCACCGGGCACTGACCGACCGGCTGCGGGCAAAGGGGGCGCTTTCCGCGATCGAGATTGCCCATACGGGCATGCGCGGGCGCGGCATGGCATATGGCCTGCCCGTGTGGGGGCCGTCCAACCTGCCGGTACTGAAGCCCGATGTACCCGTGCAGTGCAAGGCCATGGACAAGTCCGATATCCGCGCGCTCCGCGTCAGCTACCGACGCGCCGTGCAGCGCGCCAAGGAGGCAGGCTACGACATCGTCTATGTATATGCCGCCCACGATGCCTCCATCCTCTGGCACTTCCTGTCTCCGGCCTACAACCTGCGCCACGACGAGTATGGCGGCTCGTTCGAGAATCGCCTGCGGCTCTTCCGCGAGGTGCTTGAGGACACCGTGGAGGAAGCGGCTGGAGAACTCGCGGTCGCCGTGCGTCTCGCGGTACATGAGCTCAGCGGTCCCAAGGCGATCACTGCGTCGGGCGAAGGCCGCGATGCGGTGGAGGCGCTGGCGGAGCTGCCTGACTTGTGGGATGTGAATGTTTCCGGCTGGAGCCGGGATAGCGGCACCTCGCGCTTCGATGCGGAGGGGTTCCAGGAGGAATTCACTGCTTTCGTCAAGCAGGTCAGCTCCAAGCCGGTGGTCGGTGTGGGCCGCTTCACGTCCCCGGACGCCATGGTCAGCCAGATCCGGCGCGGCGTGCTGGACCTGATCGGCGGAGCACGGCCGTCCATCGCCGATCCGTTTCTGCCGAACAAGATCCGCGAAGGTCGAGTCGACGATATCCGCGAGTGCATCGGGTGCAATGTCTGCGTGGCTTCCGACTCCTTTTCCATTCCCATCAGCTGCACCCAGAACCCGACCATATCCCAGGAGTGGAAGCGGGGATGGCACCCCGAACTTGTCCCGACCGCAGCCAGGAAGAAGTCGGTGCTGGTTGTCGGTTCCGGCCCGTCCGGATTGGAGGCTGCCCTGACCCTGGCCCGGGCCGGACACCGGGTGGCGGTGGCCGAGCGGGACAGCGAACTCGGGGGGCGGGTTCGCCGTGAGAGCCACCTCCCCGCTCTCTCCGCCTGGCGGCGCGTCGCCGACTACCGCCTTCACCAGCTGCGGCGGATGGAGAACGTGGAACTCTATGCCGATAGCAAGGTCACCGCCGGAATTGCCGATGAGTTCGGCGCCAAGCACCTGTTTGTTTCCGGTGGAGCGCACTGGGATACGAGCGGGTTCGGACGTACGCGTTTCGACGGGATCGCCGGATTCCCGGAAAGCGCAACCTCCGTCGACGAAATCCTGGACGGTGCCAACGTGCAGGGCCCCGTGGCCGTCTATGACGATGACCACTACTACATGGGCAATGTCCTGGCGGCAACGCTGGCCCGCGCAGGGATGGAGGTGACGATCATCACGCCGCAGCCCGCGCTGGCAGGCTGGATGGGCTACACGCTGGAGCAGCCCCGCGTCGTGGCCGAACTGCACGGGCTCGGCGTGCGGATGATTACCGGCACCGCCGCCACACATTTCCGGGACGGTCGGCTGTACCTGGTCCGGGCCGATACGGGCGAACAGGTCGCGCCAGTCGAGGCGCAAACCCTGATCCCGGTCGGGCTGCGGATTCCTGAACTCTCCCTCTGGGAAGCGCTGCCCGAAGAAGCGCCGAAAACCCTGATCGGCGATGCCCTGGCACCGTCGACAATCCAGGCGGCGGTCTTCTCCGGCCACCGCGCTGCCCGGGATTTCTTGGAAGACCGGAATACATCGCTATGCATGCGTCGCGAGACGCCGGTTCTCCACGGTTGAAAAGAGATCGTCATGAAAGACTCGAACTTCCTGAAGGAAAACAACGCGCGGCATCTCTGGCACCCGATGGCGCATCCGGCGGACAGCCTCGGCGACCCGCCAAGGATCATCGTCGGCGCCGAGGGAGTCCGGCTTGAGGATATCGACGGGCATACGGTGATCGATGCTGTCGGGGGGCTCTGGAACGTCAATCTCGGTTTTTCCAATGCCGCCATAAAGGAGGCCATCGCCCGGCAACTCGACCGGCTTCCGTACTATTCAATCTTCCGCGGCACCACCAATGATGCCGCAATCGAGCTTTCGTACGAACTCCGGCAATTCTTTTCCGATGAAGGCATGGCCCGCAGCTTCTTCACCTCCGGCGGCTCCGACAGCGTGGAGGTCGCTCTCCGCCTCGCGCGGCAGTACCACAAGTTGCGCGGTGATGCGGGCCGAGTGAAGTATCTCAGCCTGAAGAAGGGCTATCACGGGACCCACACCGGGGGTGCCAGTGTCAACGGCAACCCGAACTTTCGGGCCGCCTACGAACCGCTGCTTCCCGGATGCCACCACATTCCGGCACCGTACCCGTACCGCAACCCGTTCAACGAGGACGATCCCGCACGGCTCGCCGCGCTGTGCGCGGCTGCGCTCGAGGAGGAAATCTCCTTCCAGGGCGCGAGCACCATCGCAGCCTTCATCATGGAGCCCGTCCTCGGCGCCGGCGGCGTCTTGCCGCCCCATGAGAGCTTCATGCCGATGGTCCGCGAGATCTGCGACCGGCACGGCATTCTTCTCATCGCCGATGAGGTGATCACGGCCTTCGGCCGCACCGGTTCCTGGTCCGGCTCCCGGCACTGGGGGGTCCGGCCCGACTTCATGTGCACGGCAAAGGCGATTACCAACGGCTATTTCCCGTTTGGCGCAGTGATGATTTCCGAAGCCGTGGCCGAGACCTTCGAGAGCGACGCCAGCGGCGCCGCGTTTGTCGGTACGGGCTACACCTATTCAGGCCATCCGGTCGGCGCGGCGGCAGCGATTGTCTGCCTCTCGGAAACCCGGCGCCTGGATGTCGCGGCGAACGCGGCTGCCCGGGGCAAGGAGCTTTGGGACGGTTTGCGGATGCTCAAGGAACGGCACAAGCTGGTGGGCGATGTCCGGGGCGGCCACGGCCTGATGCTTGCGCTGGAGCTGGTCTCCGACCGGGCCGCCAAGACCCCGATTGACAAGGGAACCATCGGCCGGATGCAGGAGATTGCCTACCGGGAGGGAGTCATGGTTCGCGTATCCGGGCCCAACGTGATCCTGTCTCCACCGCTGGTTCTCTCTGCAGAGGACGGGCAGCAAATCATCGCGGCTCTCGACAGGGGCCTGGCCGAGGCATAGGCAAGATGGTCCGAGAGGGCGACCCCAAGCATCCTCCTTACCGGTCAATCGGCTCTGCGTGGATTCTCCATTGATCCGTGTCGGGCGTTCCCGACCCGCTCCGCAACCGGGAAACCAATGGGCGGCATGTCTTCGCAAGGCGGTGCGCCAGAGGAAGAGTCTCGCTGCGCTACGCACTTCCCGGTCCCTGCAGATACGGCTATTCCCGCTTCTCGGCAATTTCCTCCCTGATCTGGTTTACGGCATCCATGATCTCGGCGGGCAGGGGATCCAGATGTTCACCCAACTCCGCGCGCAACGCATGCCATAACGGTTCCATCAGTTCGTCCAGACCCGCTTCCTTCATGATCCGCTTGACGCGCGAGCCGTCGCCCGAGGCAACTGCGACGATCAGGGACTCCATCAATCCGGCGATCTGCGGACACTGGAACCGCACGCCGCTGGACTTCAGGGCTCCCTCAAGGCATTCCAGTGCTTCCGCCCATTTCCCCTGGCGCGCAAGCACTCCTGACAACGTGCCTAATGTCAGCTTGTCGCCCAGGCTCAACTCTACGGCACGCCTGGCGTATTCCTCTGCTTCGGAAAGCCGTGCGTTGTCTGCCTGTCCAAGGATAGAATCCGCCAGAACACGCCAGGATTCGCTGTGCGCAGGATCGAGTTTGATCCCCTTCCAGCCGAAGGCTTCAGCCCTTTCAAACGCTTCGTACACATTCAGCACGACACCGGCGCTCGACAAGTGCCCCACGGCTCCCCCGCGCAAGTCAGCATCATCATCCTGATGGACATAGTCTGACAGCAATTGCCATGCGGAAATCGAACCTTCGTACTCTTGCAACGTCGAACCAGGCGCGTATTCCTTCGGAAACAATGTATGAGCTGACTTGGTCAATGCCAGGATCGCGAAGTAGCGGAATTGCACGTCATCGTCAGGCGATACATTTTCCGTAATCTGCTTCCACGTAACGAGCGCCTCTTCTGGCTGCCCAATTTCGGCAAGCGCATCACCGGCGGCAGCCAGCGCTCTGGCGGCGGAGGAACGCAACCCTGCAGAATCATCGGGACGCACAAACCCGGGGATCTGCTTCCATGCGCCGACGGCGGCTTCAAGACGATCTGAATCGTAGAGCGCGCAAGCGCTGATCCACCATGAATTGACGACATTTCGACGCAAGCCGGTGGAATCGTTTGGACTGACGATCTCCGACAACCGCTTCGATCCTTCGATTGCCGAGTCGGCGCGATCCAGCAGGCGGTTGGCAATGTTCTTTCCCACGAGCGCACCGACAATCAGCTTGCGCGAGATTGTTGTGCCGTCAACCGCGGCATGTTCCAGTACATGGTCAAATTTCTCCAATGCGGTCTCGAAGCGTTCAAGCTGGTTGAGCGCTACGCCGAGACTGCACCAGGCATGCAGGTTTCCTGGTTCCGCTTCGACGGCTTGGCGATACGCCTCTTCTGCCTTGTCGAATTGCTCCGCCCGGAACAATTCGCCGCCGCGCTGCATCCACTCCCCAATGCTCTGCGGGATTGCCGGACATTGACCCTTGAAGGCCTGTTGGATTCTTCCCCTGACCGGTGTCTTCGGACCGATGAGGTCCGTTGCCAGGTCGAGTGCCTCCCGCCGCCAGTCATCACAACCGGGATAGTCTCTGTCTGCTGCCACATGTCCCGCAATTACCTCTAGCAACTCCGACGACCCTCCAGCGCGAGAAGCACGTGCACGGACTGCCTCCAGGGCCGGCGTGTACATCCTGCGCATGCCGAACTTCCCGAACAGATCATGCAAGAATGCGACAAGGCGCTCAAGGCGGTGGCGGTGGCTCCGCGAGAAGCGCAGCAAGTAGTAGATGTTGTAGAAGCGGTCCGCGACTTCGTATCGCATCCGCTTTTCGCCCGGAAGTCGAATTTCCTTCGCGTAACCCTTTTCCACGAGTTGCCGAATCTGAGCGCTGGCGTGCGACGAAGTCAGCTTCGCCGCTTCCGCAACTTCCTTCGCCAGCATCGGATGCCATCCGTCCGCGAGACAATGAAAGACCCGTCGGGCCTGACCAGGCAATTCCTCGATGCGGGCTTTGAAGTAGGGAGTCTGCTCGTCGATGAGTTGCTCCAGATCCTCGAATGGAGGGCCGAGAGGAGATTCGATCAGCATGCGGCAGGCGAGAGCCATGAGGCGCGGATTGCCACCCGACAATCGGCGCAGTGTTTCCAGCCGGCCACGTTCGAAGTCCAAGCTCTTCCGAATGTCGGATCCACCATCCCGGTTCGCGAATCCAGCGAGCAACCGACCGGTCTCCTCTGGCCCCAAGCCCTGAAGAATGATCAGTCGGAAAAACTCGTAGTGGGGTTGTCCGTGGCTTCGGATTGCATCGAATACCGCGTTGGCCGATCCGAGAAGAAGGATTTCTGGGCGCGTAATCAACGTTTCGCGCAACGCGTGAATTTCCCTCTCGTCGCGAATCTGCGCGAGTACCCCGTCGAGATTCTCCACAAACAGGAGGAGCCGCTTGCCGCTTGCACGGCAATAGTCCATGAGCGCTGCAAACGCATAGGCAGCGAGGCGCTCGCCATCTCGCTCGTCCTTGCCGAGCGCATCGGCTCTGTCTTCCCACGCCTGTAAACCGGTGGCTTGGGACAGGTGGCGAAGTGCGGCAATCCAGAAATCCGCCAGGTCACCAATCCCGTAGCTCTCCTCGTGGAACGGGACAGGCTGCCAATCAGCGGCAAGTTCCGGGGTCTCAGTCGCAGCATGCAGAAATCGTAGACCAAGGGTCGTTTTTCCCATTCCTCGCGGGCCGATAAGCAGCATGTGCTGGCATGGCCGGCCAGGAGCCTGCTCGCCGAGAATGCGGAGCATCTCGGCGAGAGAATCCTCGCGCACGACGAAGGAAGCCTTCAACTCCTCGGAGGTCAGTTGGGCAGGGTTGTAGAGGCGCTGCCGAATCATGGGACAGACTCCATTTCGTGGTGCTTCCTCCACCACTCCCTCAGGAGATTCGAACGAAACTCCAGCCTGCCATCCGATCTCCTCAAATAGCCGTCTGCCTCGAGATCGCGCAGCACCGACGCAAGCTCCCATGTATCCGACCGTACTGCTCCATTCAGTTCAGCGAACGATGCACCCCTCCTTCGCCGGCACACGCAGCCCAGAATGCCCTGTGCGATCTGAAACTCGGTCTCGTTGAACGCGGTTTCGAGGCGTGTCGCGTAGTGATCCAGATGGGCCGTACCGCTCGGCCCGGCGAGCCGGTCAGCGAAGCAATGCTCTACTTCTTCCAATGAGACCCGGGCCGCATCGCCGCGGCAAGTATCGCGAAGTGCAGAGAAGAACAGCTGCACATGGTACGGGACAGGATCCCCGAGCAGGTCGAGAACCCTTTCTATCGAGACATCATCGAGAGGGAACGCGTATCCACGCCCCAACGACCGCAGGCACTCGGCGGCGGTGGAGCGGTTCCAGGAATCTAGGTGGAATGGCGACAGATCATTGATGAGACCTGAAAATCCGGCGCGTCGGAGGACGCCTTCAAGTCCGATCGATCCGCTGATGAGCGTGCAGATCCTGCCCCGCCATTCCGGAGACTGGCGCAATTTCCGGAGCCGGGCCAGCAGCAGATCGGCATCGCACTCGCGCCCTCCGGTGCGCAGCATTCGCGCAACGAGGATGGGAAGCTCATCGATGATGACCAGCACTCGGCCAGCGTCCGGCAAACAAGCGAGCCGCATCCACAGTTGTTCCAGGGTCTGGCCCCAATCGCGACCGATCGCGCGCTTCAGTTCGACCCGGAGCGGACCGCTCTCAACGCTTGCGGAGAAGTGCCTCAATGCGTCCCGGATCGCGCTGGCAAACGGGATGGCCTCCAGCCGGCTTCGATACTCCGGTCTCACCGCCAGCGTGGCGAGGATTGCCGCCACGAAGTCTTCCGGGCCGTTGCCGCCTTCCACATCAACGTAGACCACATCCCAATCGCCGCGAGGCGCATGTTGAAGTTCCAGCATCAAGCTGGTCTTCCCCACTCTCCTGGGGGCAAGCATCAGGACATGCTCGCCGATCTTCAACCGCTCCCAGATCTGGTCCAGTTCGTATTCTCGACCGTAGAGATCGTCCCCGACGACGGCCTGCCCAGTGATGTTCTTCACTCACACTCCTCCCAGAGAGGGTTTTGCGAGGTTCGATCATATTCAACAATGAATATTTTGGCAAATATTTCTTTGCCAAACGATTCATTGCGGCTTGGCGACTGGTGGACAAGGAGTGCCGAACCGCAGGGGTTGCCGGGATAGAAGGCACAGTGGGGCTGCACGTCTTGCGCCCGGAATTCAAATGGCCAATGCCACCGGACTTTGCACGCCAACGCAAGAACAGACACCCGAACAGACTGTCGGTTGGGATGTTGAAACCAGGCGGCAGAATCGCATTCCCGTTCCGTCGGAAGAAAGGGTCCGGCCCAGGCCTTGCGCAAGAAAGCCCCGACAGGTTGGCTGTGCCGCAATCTCCCTTGCGGAGAAGGCGCATCTACCTGGAAGAACTCTCCTGCCAGAACGCCTGATCGTTGACAATGTTCTCCGGATGGAACCACACCGCCATGATCTGGTTGTTCCGCACCTCATACACAGCCAGTTCGCGCCCCTCGATTCGCCGACCGTCTCTCGACGCGGATCAGGCGATGAGTGCGGCCACATGGCTTCCCGTCTCGACGGTGCGCGTTACCGCAAGCTCGAAGCTGCCGCCTGTAGCATCGAGCGCTCTTCGGATCATGCCGAGAACCGCGTCCCGGCCTTGAAGGAATCCCGAATGTGTACCCACGTCGGCTTCGCTCCAGCGCACATCTGCAATTCCACCGGATTTTGCATGTACCTGATTATTCCGTTCTACTACCAATCCGTGCGCGGAATTGTCCGGGAACATTCCCCCTCCTTCCGACGGAGTAAAGGGAGAAACAACACTCCGGATTCCCCACCGCCTGCAAGGTTAAGCGTTCGTTCACGCCGTGGACGTCCGAAAGGAGGGAAGCAGGGAACGACCGCTGTTGCAGCAAACCGAGCGGCTGCGATCGCCCGCTTCTCCCGCGGGCCGGACGATGCCACGGCTTCGCCGAACCGATACGAACGAGTACACGACCCTCTCATGGGAGGCTACAGAATAACTCGCGAACTCACAGGAGGAGGCAGCATGCCTGAACAGCCGCTCCGCTATCAAGTGGCCGTCGTCGCCGGCGCAACCCGCGGCGCCGGCAGGGGCATCGCCCGCATGCTGGGAGCGGCGGGCGCCACCGTCTATTGCACCGGGCGCAGCGTGCGGGGACGGCCCGCCACGCCTGGGCGTCCGGAGACGATCGAGGAGACGGCGGCGCTGGTCACCGAGGAGGGGGGCCTGGGCATCGCCGTACGCACCGACCACACGGTCGAATCCGCAGTGGAGCAGGTCTTCGCGCGGGTCCGTGCCGAAGCGGGCCGGCTCGACGTCCTGGTAAACAACATTTGGGGCGGTGACGCGCTGACGGAATGGGGAAGGCCGTTCTGGGAACTCACGATCGCCCAGGGGCAGCAGATGCTGGAGCGGGCGGTCCACAGCCACATCATCACCAGCCGGCACGCCGCGCCGCTGATGATCGAGCGGGACGCCGGACTCATCGTCGAGGTCACGGACGGCGACACGCTCGCCTATCGCGGCAACCTCTTCTACGATCTGGCGAAGAACGCGGTCATCCGGCTCACCCACGCGATGGCCGCCGACCTCCATGCCCACCGTGTGACGGCGCTGGCGATCACCCCCGGATTCCTGCGCTCCGAGGCCGTACTCGACACCTTCGGGGTCACCGAGGCAAACTGGCGCGACGCCATCGAGAAGGACCCCTACTTCGCGGAGTCCGAGACGCCCTGCCTGGTGGGGCGGGCGGTAGCGGCGCTGGCCGCCGACCCGAACGTCGGCGCGAAGAGCGGGGGCTTGTTCTCCACCTGGGCGCTCTCGAAGGAGTACGGCCTGACCGACGTGGACGGCAGCCGGCCGGACTGGGGTACCTTCTTCCCGCGCAAGGTGCAGGAGATCGTCGATGGGGACGAGCCGACGGAGATGAACCTCTTCATCGTCCGCACTCGGCTCTACCAGGCGGAGCTCGATCCGGCCGCGGCCGAAGAAGCCGGGCGCCTTCGGACCTGGCTCGCCCGTCACGACTGACCAGCGTGCCAGCCGAGGTCGCGGGCGGCGCTGAGGCGACCACGCATGACGTTCATCCGCAAGCGTCCGGTCTAACCGCCCCGGCGCGATCAGGTGATCGGTCCCGGATCTACTGCGGTGGAGCAGTTCCAGGGCAGCCGCTCATCAATGCGGTTGATCTTGTAATCAGGGATGCGATCGAGAACCTGGGCGAGCCAAGCCTGCGGTCGACGTCTTTGAGCTTGGCGGTCTCGATCAGGGTAGGCGATGGCGGCGGCCCTGCCGCCGCTGGCCGAGCCCATGAAGAGGTGGTTTTTCCTGCCCGGGGCGATCGGCCGCATGGTCCGCTCCGCCTTGTTGTGCCGATATCGGCATGATGAGGCTGTCCGAGATCAACGAAGCCCGCGGTGTAGAGGAAGCTGGAGAACATCGAGCACGGGCTGGAGCGACGGTCGTCAACCTGCGATTCAGCGCGTCGGCCAAGGATTGACGGCCCCCATGCGTCACAGTCAATGTGATGCGCATGGCAACCGGCGACAATGATCTCGCCCTGGCAGCTGCCGGAGGCGACCGCGAGGCCTTCGCGGCTCTCCTGGAGCGCCACTACGACGGGCTCTTCCGACTTTGCTTTTGCCTGACGGGCCGGAAGGAATCCGCCGAAGACCTGACACAGGACATCTGCCTCACACTGCCAGCGAAACTGCAACGCTTCCGCGGCGAAGCGAAGCTGACAACCTGGTTGTACCGGATCGCCGTGAATGCCGCCCATGACCGCCGGCGCCGCGCAACCGCCCGCGCAAGAACGGCCGAAGGCTGGGGCTGCTGGGAGTTGAACCGCCGTGCTGCCGCGGAGGACACGGCCGAGCGCCTCGACTGGCTGCGGCAAGCCATGAACTCTCTGCCGGAGGATCTTCGCGACACTGCCGCGCTGACCCTCGGCGGCGAAATGACTCACGCCGAGGCCGCCCGGGTGCTCGGCGTCTCCGAGGGCACCGTCAGTTGGCGCCTCTCGGAAATCCGCAGACGCCTGCGGGCGATGCGGCAAGAGGAACTGAGCTCATGACGGATCCACTCGACGATCTCCGAAGCGCGTTCGAGAACGCCACGCCGGCTCCGGATGCCGCGCGGCGCACCGCCAATCTGGCGCGCGCACAGGAGGTCTTCAACCGTGCCCAAGAATTGGCCGCCGAGCAGCGTCCTACTCGTGACCGCCCCGATGCACGGGCGCGAATCAGAAATGGAGTAGGGAGAATGCTTGCCACCCTGACCGCCCGGCCTGCGCTTGCCGCGGCCACCGCGTTTGCCGCCCTTGGCCTCGTCTTCCTCGTACCAGTTCTGCGCGAACGGATGCCGCCCCTGCCGACACCATTTGGTGCATCCACAGACCCAGCGATCGAGGAGCAACCTGTCCTCATCGAAGGCTTGCGCGGAGCAGTCGAGGAAATCGCGCCAAACCGGGAGCTTCGTGCCGCAGACACCGACCCAATCCTCAGACAGCCCTCATCACCGGTTCTCTCCCTATGGGAAGCGCCAGCAGAAATTGCAGCCGCCGAGTCGGTGGCCCCACCGTCCACAATTGCCAAGAGCTCGAGAATCGGGAACCCTGGGACACTCGGTGCGTCCCATGGCTCGCTGGCCGCAAGTCGTGCCAGAATTCTGGCGGAACCCTCCCCCGCCTCCGAGATCGCCGCGTTCGGACTGGAAGCGTCAGGCGCCGAGACCTTTGCGAACGCGGATCCTGATCCCCTGAAAATCGCGGCTGAAGAGCCTGTTTCGACCTTCTCGATCGATGTCGACACTGCCAGCTATTCGGTAATCCGCTCGTCGCTCATGGGCGGCTTCCTGCCGCCGGCCGACGCTGTGCGCATCGAGGAAATGATCAATTACTTCCCCTATGCCTATCCCGCACCCGAGGCTGGCGAGGCACCCTTTAAACCCACGGTCACGGTTTCGCAGACGCCCTGGAACCCGCACACGAAATTGATTCATATCGCTCTCCAGGGCCGACTGCCTGCCATCGAGGACCGTCCGCCGCTGAATCTCGTTTTCCTCATCGATACATCGGGCTCCATGAACGAACCCGGAAAGCTTCCGCTGCTCGTCCAGTCGTTCCGCCTGATGCTCGGCCAGCTGCGGCCGGCAGACCAGGTTGCCATCGTCGCCTATGCCGGAAGCGCAGGACTCGTGCTGGATGTGACCCCCATCTCGGAACGCGCCAAAATTCTCGAGTCGCTTCGGCAACTCCATGCGAGCGGATCGACTGCCGGCGCTGAAGGGCTGCGCCTGGCCTACCAGACGGCCGAGGGAATGACTGGGGATGGAAGAGTCACCCGCGTGATCCTGGCCACGGATGGTGACTTCAACGTCGGCATCTGGGATCCGGAAGAATTGAAGGACCTCATCGCCCGAAAGCGCGCTAGCGGCATCTATCTCTCTGTCCTCGGGTTCGGCCGCGGCAATCTGGACGATGCAACGATGCAGGCACTAGCGCAGAACGGCAACGGGCAGGCGGCCTATATCGACACGCTGTCCGAGGCGCAGAAGGTGCTCGTCGACCAGCTCACCGGCGCTCTCTTCCCGATCGCCAACGACGTGAAGATCCAGGTGGAGTTCAACCCTGCAGCCGTCGCCGAATACCGGCTGATCGGCTATGAAACCCGCGCGCTCCGGCGAGAGGATTTCAACAACGACAGGGTCGACGCGGGAGAGATCGGCGCGGGCCACTCGGTAACGGCTATCTACGAGATCACGCCGGTCGGTTCCTCGGCCGTACTCACCAGCCCCCTGCGCTACCAGACTTCGGACGAGGCGCAACAGGGAACCGAAGGGGAACTTGCTTTCCTTCGTCTGCGGTACAAGGAGCCGGGCCAGGATGCGAGCCAGCTCATCGAGATGCCCATCAAGCCAGACATGGGCGCGGCCAATTCGGAGACTTCCTTCGCGGCGGCCATAGCTGGCTTCGGCCAACTCCTGCAGGGCGGCGTCTATCTTGGCACTTGGTCGTACGCGGATGCCATTGCTCTCGCCGAGCCGAACAGGGGCAAGGATCCGTTCAGCTATCGCCACGAAGCCGTAACACTAATGCGTCTGGCCAGTAGCCTGGCCCATTGATGCGTCGGGTCTCCGGCAAGACCCCGGGGGCCCTTACTCCTTCCTCTTGTTCGGCTCGCGTTCCCGGATTCCGGCCTCAACGAATTCAAGCCAACGCTGTGGAATCCTCAAGAATGCCGGGGCGAATGGCTCGACGTGCCGCCCAGAGACTTCGTTGCGACGCCATGACCTGCGGAGCAGGGCAGCAGCCGGGCAAAGAAATCTGAACATCTGACCTCCTCGGGGGAGCGGTCAAAGTCTTCCCATGGTCCTTGCCTCAGCCTGCGGCAGCCGTGAACCTGCCGGCAGCGGGCGGATAGTCCAGGGAACAACGCAATTAGTCGGGACGCCCGTTCTTCAGCAAGTCATCCAGACTCGGCGCATCGAGTACGGCATCTGCCCATGCGTCTACCTGTGAGTCTGGTGCCGAGCGTACCCGGGCATCCACATCCGACGGAACCGTGCCGAAGCGCCGCCGAACCTGTCGAAGTAGCAATTCTGCACGACCCGCTGCACGGACCTCTGCACGACCCTCTGCGTAGCCCTCTGCGTAGCCCTCTGCGTAGCCCTCTGCGTAGCCCTCTGCGTAGCCCTCTGCGTAGCGCAGATCGTCGCGCTCCGCCATCTGCTGCTGAAACATGGTGGCCATTTCTGCGTCCTTCTTCCTCGGACCCCCTTCCGAAACCAGCGCCACCTGGTCTGCCGACTACAGCGCAAACCTTGGCTGACGGTTCGACATGCCTCGCAGAGCAAGGCACCAACCGGGCGAGGAAATCGACACTCCTCAGTACCCGGGGAAGTTGTCGCGAACCTACCACAGGTCCATGTTTCAATGTGTGGCAACCGCAATCCTGCCGGCACCGGACAAAACTGCTCCGGGTTGCCGTATCCGCCTTGCGGCAGGCGGGTCGATGGCACCCAAACGCGCTTAGTTGAGCCGTCCGTTCTTCAACAAATCATCCAGACTCCGCGCATCGAGTACGGCATCTGCCCATGCGTCTACCTGTGAGTCTGGCGCCGAGCGTACCCGGGCATCCACATCCGACGGAACCGTGCCGAAGCGCCGCCGAACCTGACGAAGTAGCAATTCTGCACGGCCCTCTGCACGGCGCAGATCGTCGCGCTCCGCCATCTGCTGCTGAAACATGGTGGCCATTTCTGCTTCCTTCTTCCTCGGACTCCCTTCCGAAACCAGCGCCACCTGGTCCGCCGATTACAGCGCAAACCTTGGCTGACGGTTCGACATGCCTCGCAGAGCAAGGCACCAACCGGGCGAGGAAATCGACACTCCTCAGTACCCGGGGAAGTTGTCGCGAACCTACCACGGGTCCATGTTTCAATGTGTGGCAACCGCAATCCTGCCGGCACCGGACAAAACTGCTCCGGGTTGCCGTATCCGCCTTGCGGCAGGCGGGTCGATGGCACCCAAACGCGCTTAGTTGAGCCGTCCGTTCTTCAACAAATCATCCAGACTCCGCGCATCGAGTACGGCATCTGCCCATGCGTCTACCTGTGAGTCTGGCGCCGAGCGTACCCGGGCATCCACATCCGACGGAACCGTGCCGAAGCGCCGCCGAACCTGACGAAGTAGCAATTCTGCACGGCCCTCTGAACGGCCCTCTGCGCGGCCCTCTGCACGGCGCAGATCGTCGCGCTCCGCCATCTGCTGCTGAAACATGGTGGCCATTTCCGCCTCTCTATCCCTCGGGTCCGCTTCCCGAATCAGCGCGTTGTAGTCTGCGAACTCCAGCGCAAACATTAGCATTCCGTACACATATGTCATCCCCCAGAGCACGCTATTGCTTGGGAGACCTGACAGATCGCGGAACACTTTCCCAAGCGTGTCCAAGGGAGCCGGCTCCACGTAAGCACATTGCATCGCGCCGAGCACAGCACGGACCACAGGCATGCGCGACAGCACCTTGTAGCGAAGCTGCGCGATCGCCAGCCAGACGCAGGCAATATGAACCGAGTCGTTTCCCAGCAGCACCCGGCCGTAACAATCCCGGCCGCGCACCCAGTCCGCCTCAACGGGCGGGGGGTCCATCGTAACCAGCATGGTCATGACATGCGGCCTGGCGCCCTGCTCCAGCCAGTACCTCCGGTTGCCGAACAGATAGCCACCCAGTTGCTCGACCACATCCGGGCCCACCCCGTGCTTGGCCTCGGTAATCACGACGGTCTCGGGCTTGCCGGGGGATCCGCCGAACATGAACACTCCGTCCGGGAAGGTCTGTCGAAGGAGCGAGTCCACCTGGCCGACCATTCCCTGGCGCGCCGGGCCACCCGCAAGACGGCACTTCAGGCGCTCGGGAAAATGCTCGCGGATGAGCGCATCCGCTCGGGCCGCATCGCTGATCAGCCCCCGGAATAGCGCATCATGCGGTGTCGCAACAAGTTCGCGGATCCTCTCCGGATCCAGGACCGGTGTCGGCTGCATGACGGCTCGCACTGCTTTTCGCCAGACGGTTGCCCGACGCACGGGACAGGAGACTCCAGCCAGCGTCGCAGGCTTCGATCAAGAGCGCAACTTGTTGCAGCTGCGTGTGGAATGATTGGCATGCCCAGCTGATCGAACAGGCTTGGCGCAATATGTGGAGGGACCGTGAACGCACATGGAACGGACTCCGAACCTGGTCACCGCCCCGTGGCACGTCGAATTTCCTTCCGCGGCGGTTTGATTTTGTTCGCGTCCGGAAACCCTTCCCGTCGGGCAGCCGAATCACACGCCGCGCGCTGCCGGGAGAGGCTGGCCGCCGCAAGCGGGTCGCAGGCCAGGTCTTGCGCCCGTGTGATACCCGAGAATACAACGTGTAGATCGGACCGAAGCCTGAACGCAGGGTCACGAACACCACGGGATCCTCCCCTTCTTGGTCGATCACTCCCGCGAGCCAATCCGCGGTCGATGGGCCGCGGAGGATCGCGTCCGTTCCCTCCCCCGCCTGGGTCAGCGCGATGGTGAGCCCGCGGCAAGGGCCGCCATGGTGCAAGCGCGCTCCCGTGGGACCATCCCGCCCAATGATCCGGTCGTCGCAGCGGCGCACGGAGCGGGCATCGCGGCCTCTTGAGATCCGCGCCGTGCCGTAGGCAAGGGCTGAAACGCGGGCCCAACAAGTCGTGACGCCCATGCGCGAAGCGCCAACTCATGCGCTGATCACCACGGCGTCGAAGGGCCAGGTCGCCTCACCCGGATCCCGGTCCAGCGGGCAGTATCATCGCCGACGCAACACGCTTGGCGACGGAAGATCCGAGACCCAGCTGCAAATTCTGCCGCCTTGGCCTCTCTCCATCTGAAGGATCGCTTCCGGACACGGCGACGCAAGGGACACTCCCGTCCGCGTAGCGCGCCGCACCGTGCAACTCGCCGACCCCGGGGAGCCAGGCACAATGGGTGTGGCCCTCCTGGCACGGGAGCTGGTCAAAATGCCCGACGGATGGCAGCGCTTCCCAGGACACATATTGCTGTCGGGAAATGACATGAAATCCCCGTCGTGGGCTCGCCAGAGGCTTGCAGGCACTCTGGAACGCGCTGCGCCAGCACCGAGCCCCACTCACCCTCACCGACCGCGAGGCCCGTATAGAGCAGATTGCTGACATGGCTTGCCAGGACGGATCGCGAATCGTCAACCAGGGCTTGGTGACCGCCTCTCGGACGGCCAGTCAGCAAGATTCGTGGATGCCGGAAAGTGCGTTTCGAGAACACCGTGCAAGATGCGGAAATGCCCGCATGATTCGGCGAGCGGAATGACCCCGTCCTGACTGCCTGGCGCTCCCGCACAGTCTCCGCGTACGGGAACGCGGTTCGCTCGCGGACGCACGGGTGCCCGAAACGCGTATGGGTCGGTGTATTCCTTGGGGTGGGGCAGTCGCCAGCACGGAAATCCCGCTTGAGCCACCGCGCGCAGCCAAGGGGGCGCGACGGCAGCGAATGAGAGGCCTCTGGCCAAGCAGATGAACGCTTCTACCGACGGGTGCTTCTTCGGGATCGTATTGCGCCTGTTCCGAGGTGCCATCTTCTGGTTCGGCTTCGGCACCCAGTGCGGGCTCTCCTTCGGGCTCGCGCGCCCGCAAACCGGCCTTGTCCGCATAGAGAAGTGCAGCGCCACCGTCGTCTGCGCCACAGGAATGCGGGTGGCACAGCCGGTGAAACGCCAGTAGCAGGTCCAGGTGTCCCGACAGAGGAATCGAATGGATTCTGGCACGATGAACCAGAACCAGACCCACCTGGAGCCGGATGTATAGTGCCCGGAGCCCAGGGGGCGGGTGCTTTCCAGTTCCAAGGGCACACTCGATCGGCTGATCATGGCCGTTTGACTTGCCTGCGGGCTCTACCTAACGTGTGGCCCACACGGCAGATTTTGAAAACGGCGAGGCGGTCATGCATGAGGAGGCTTGATTGACGGTTCTCCGCGCCTTGCTGCTGCCGTTGTCTGCCCTGAATACTTGGGTACTGCGCATCGGCAGGCATATTGCCTGGGTAGCGCTGGCGGCAATGGTGGCGGTCATTTTCCTGCAGGTCGTATTTCGATACGTACTGAACAACGCCCTGCCGTGGCCGGACGAACTCGCCCGGTTCCTCATGCTGTGGATGACAGGGCTGGTCGCTCCATCCGCCTACCGCTGGGGAGGATTCGTCGCCATAGACTTGGTGCCACGGGCCTTGCCGGCCAGGTTCGGAATCCTGCTGAACCTGGTGCTCCTGTGCCTGAGTCTTGCGGTTCTTCTGAGTGCAGTCCCGTTCGGCCTGAAGCACGTGCAATCAGGATGCCTGTTCAACTCCGCAACCCTGTATGTGCCGTTTACCCTCGAGGTCGACTGGCTAAGCCCTTGCGAGTCGAAGACCATCGCATGGGGCGGTTTCGAGTGGAACCGGGTCAAGTTGACGTGGATGTTCCTGTCGGTGTTCGTGGCAGTACTGCTCCTGATCGCGGTCTCTGTCGAGCTCATTCTCCGCAGCCTTGTGCAGCTGATCGATCCGAGCGCCCCGCTGGATGACGACCCGGACCGGATCCTGCTGGGTACCGACTGATGCTGGTCTGGTTTCTTCCCGTCTTCCTGCTCCTGCTGCTTGTCGGGATGCCGGTATTCTTTGCGCTCCTGGCCGCCCCGGGCTTCCTGCTGTGGTTGAACGGGCAGGAACGGGATGTCGCGATCCTGTACCGCAATGTCTATTCGGGCATGGACAGCTTTCCGCTGATGGCCCTGCCGTTCTTCATGCTTGCCGGCGAGTTGATGAATCGCGGCGGCATCACCATCCGGCTCGTGGAATTCAGCCAAGCGCTCATGGGACACCTGCGGGGCGGGCTCGCACATGTCAACATTCTCTCCTCGATTCTCTTTGCCGGCCTTTCGGGATCGGCCGTAGCCGATACGTCGGCCCTCGGATCGACACTGATTCCTGCCATGGAGCGAAACGGCTACACCCGCCGTTTCGCTGCTGCCATTACCGCGGCCTCGTCGGTAATCGGTCCGATCATTCCGCCGTCCGGAATCATGATCATCTACGCCTATGTGATGGGCGAGAGCGTCGCGGCGCTGTTCCTGGCCGGCATCGTGCCGGGACTTCTTGTCGGCGTGGGCCTCATGTGCGTAGTCCGGCTCCTCGCGGACCGGTACGACCTTCCCAAGGCCGAACGGTTCGTGAAGAAGGGCCAGGAAATCTCCGCAGCCGAAGGGTTGTTTTCCTTCATCCTCCTGCGGATAAACCTCGCGGCCGTGATGTACGCCGCGTTCGCGCTTCTCATATCTGCAACGGAGGTCAGCGTTTCGGCCACTGGCAGGTGGATCGCATTTGCCGCCTTCCTGATCCCCTCCCACTTCCTGCTCCTGTGGCTGCGAACCAAGGTCAGTCACGACTTCCGGCTGATCTCCAAGCGCGCTGTAGTGCCGTTGCAGACCCCGATCATCATTCTTGGCGGAATCCTGATCGGAGTTTTCACGCCGACGGAGGCATCGGTGATCGCGGTGCTCTACGCGCTCGCAATCAGCCTGTTACTGCTCGACTTCATGAAACTGGGGGATCTCCCGGCAATCTTCATGAAGTCGGCGCTGGCCTCGGCAACGGTGCTGCTCCTGGTCGGAGCCGCCGTGGCATTCAAGACCGTGGTCAGCCTGAGCCATACGCCCGAGTTTCTGGCCGAATTCATCCTCAGCCTGTCGGATAACCCGCTGGTCCTGCTGTTCCTGATCAACATCCTCCTGTTCATTGTCGGGATGTTCCTTGACGCCGGACCCGCCATAATCATCCTGGGACCGATCCTCGGCCCGATATTTGTTGACATCGGTGTGCATCCCGTACACTTTGCCATGATCATGTCCGTCAACCTGACGGTCGGTCTGGCGACGCCGCCAATGGGCCTGGTGCTGTTTGTGGCCTCGTCGGTTTCCGGGGAACGGATGGAGACGATATCGGTGGCCATCCTGCCTTTCCTGGCGGTGGAGGTTCTGGTAATCTTCCTGATAACGTTCATTCCCGCAGTCTCCCTGACAATTCCGAGGCTTGCCGGATTTATCCAGTAAAATCCCGCTCGCCCGAATGGGAACCGCGCGCATGCGTCCGGCATGCAATAATGAAGACCTGAAACCACGAAAAGGAGAATGATATGGCTCTACGAACAGTCCTGGTCGGACTGATGTTCACAATCATGGTTGCCGGAGGAGTCGCGCAAGCTGCCGACTACACGCTCCGCGCGACCGCCAATTCCAACGAAGCCGATGAGGACGCGGATGGCCTGAACGTCTTCAAGCAGTATGTCGAGGCGGCATCGAACGGCGCCATCGAGGTTGAAGTCTTCATCGGCACGCAACTCTGCTCCAACGGCACGGAATGCACCCAGGGCGTTGTCGATGGCTCCATCGACATCTTCATCTCGACTTCCGGCGGAGCCGCTGGAATCTTTCCCTTCGTGCAGGTGCTTGATCTTCCCTATCTCATGGCCGACGACCGGGTTGCCGAAGGGGCGCTCGCCAATGGCAGCGGATTCATGCGCACAATGCAGTCGATGGTGCAGGATTCGTCTGAGGGAGCGGTTCGCCTGATGACCGTAGGAAACACCGGCGGTTGGCGTAACTTCGCCAATACCAAGCGCCGTGTCCAGAATCCGGGAGACCTCGAGGGCCTGAAGATCCGGACGGTCGTGGCCGACCTGCCGCAGGAACTCGTCAAGGCGCTCGGCGCCTCGCCGACCCCCATTCCCTGGCCGGAGCTCTTCACCTCCTTCCAGACCGGCGTGGTCGAAGGATCGAAGAACGGCATCACCGACATCATGAACATGAAGTTCCCCGATGCCGGACTGAAGTACGTGACCCTGGATGGCCACGCCTATATGGGAGCGCTGTGGTTCATGAACAATGAGCGCTTCATGTCGATGCCCGACGGCCTGAGAAAGGTAGTAGCGGACGGGTTCTACCAGCTTCAGCAGGCGACCTTCGCCTCGCCGAAGCGCAAGTCCATCCAGGCCTACGTGGACTTCGTTGCGGAAGGCGGCGACATCTACGTGCCTACGCCGGAGGAGAAAGCGGCGTTTGCAGCAGCGGCCGAGCCCGTTTACGAGTGGTTCAAGGCCAATGTCGATGGCGGCGCAGAGATCTTCGACGCGCTGACCGGGACCGTTGCGGAAGTGGAGGCCGAACTGGCAGAAACCTACGCGGCCGAGTTGAACTGACCCGGATACGATTGCCGGCTGGCGTGCCCGCTGATGCAGGCGCGCCAGTTGCCCCTATCGAAACGGATAGAGCCAGACTCGATAGTCGTCGATCAGTTCATGGGCCTTCTCGACTTGCGCAGGGGACATCTTCTTGACCACTTCCTCCTGGCTGATCGCGGCGTCCGGATCGCCGCCAATCGTGCTCAGCACGTACCAGAGATAGGCTCGGACAAGGTCCGGAGCCGGCATGCCGCGCCCGACCTCGTAGTACCAGCCGACACCCGATTGCGCACCGGGATGGCCCTTCATGGCTGCCCGCAGATACCATTCGAAAGCCCGGACATCATCCCGCTCGACGCCGAGTCCGAGGGCATACATCACACCGATCAGTTCCTCGGCGTCGGCGTTCCCCGAACGCGCAGCCGACCAAAGCTCCTCGCGCGCATCCTCGAACGCTCCGGCCTTCATCAATTGCCGGGCATGCTCGATATCCGCAAGAACGGGCCCAGCAAGGAAGATGAGCGTGAGGCAAACGAGCGCCCTCAGCAGGATCGCCGCTCGACCGCACTTGGCGTTCGCGTCGGGCTGGGGTTCGCTGCCATGGCGTCTTGCGCCGCCGCTGGTACTCCGATTCTCGATGACCGCCATTTCCATCCGGTGAACCCCAAGGCCGTTGAAGCGGGACGGTTGCTCTTCTTCGATCCCGTCCTCAGCGGAAACAAGAATATCGCCTGCGCCACATGCCATCATCCCGACCACGGCACCTCTGACAACTTGAGCCTCGGGCTCGGCGAAGGCGGGTTCGGCCTCGGCCCCGAACGGAGCGCCGGAGCGGAAGACAGCCAGATCCTGAAGCGAATTCCGCGAAACGCTCCGGGCCTCTGGAATCTTGGAGCGCAGGAGATCCGGGTGCTGCTCCATGACGGTCGCGTATCGATCTCGGATCTGCACGGTAATGGATTTGACACGCCCGCGGCTGAAGACCTCCCGGTCGGTCTCCGGAGTATCCTTGCGGCGCAGGCCCTCTTTCCGGTTACATCCGAGTTCGAAATGGTTGGCCAACGGGAAGAGAACGAGGTCGCCAAGGCGTCCCGCAGACGTCTCAGAGAGGGTTGGCGGCGGATTGCGGAGCGCATTCGGTCCATTCCGGAATATGACCGTTTGCTCCGGGAGGCGTATCCGGATCTCGCGGCGGGGGAGGAAGTCGAAATCCGGCATGTCGCCAACGCCCTTTCAGACTTCGTGAACGCGGAATTCCGCAGTTTCGACAGCGCCTATGACCGCTTCCTTGCCGGCGAAACCAACGCCCTCGACCCTCAGGAAGCCCGGGGCATGCAACTTTTCTTCGGCAAGGCCGGTTGTAGCAACTGCCACAACGGCCGACTGCTTTCGGACCAGGAATTCCATGCACTGGCGCTGCCCCATATCGGTCCCGGACGAACCCGGCCCTTCGATCCTTACGCACGCGATGTCGGGCGCATGGGCGAAAGCGACCGGAACGAGGATGCCTACCGGTTTCGAACTCCAATGCTCCGAAATGTCGCCCTGACGGCTCCCTACGGCCACAACGGTGCGTACCGTGAGCTGCGCGATATCGTGCTCCACCATCTCGACCCGATCGGCGCCCTCTCCGCGTGGACTCCTCGAAACACCATCCTTCCGGCTGCGGACTGGCTTGCGGTGACCGACTTTCTTGCCTTAGACGATCGGTGGGAAATGGAGCGGCTGAGGGCAAGGGTCGACATTCTGCCGGTCCTGCTGGAAGAGGCGGAGATCGATGATCTCGTCGCCTTCCTGCACGCACTGACCGGAACCGCGAGCATCCGGGGGCGCCTCGGGATTCCGGATCGTGTGCCAAGCGGCCTGGCAATCGATCGATGATCCCTTCGCTCTTCGTTCTTCCTCGCTTCATCGGGAATGGCAAATGACCAGGATCGGCATTCTTCCGCTCGGCCGGCCGACATTCGACGTCGCCTATGCGACCGGCAAATTGTCCGCCATGCTGACGGCCATCGACCGGCTTGGAGCGGACGTCGTCGGTCCGCGTGAGTTGCTGCTCGAAGCGGACCAAACACGCGAGGCCATAGCAACCCTCCATTCCGCCGGAATCGATCAGCTCCTGCTGCTGCAGGTCACCTTCACCGACGCATCACTGACCGCGAAAGCGGCAAACCAACTCGACGCTCCTGTCCTGATCTGGGCGGTGCCCGAGCCCCGCACCGGCGGGCGTCTGCGATTGAACGCATTCTGCGGGCTGAACCTCGCCTCTCACGCTCTCGGCCTTGGCGGGCATGGCTTCGGCTGGCTTTACGCCGAGCCCGAGAACGCGGACGTTGAAGGCCTGCTGGCCGGACAGCATCCGTCGGGACAGTTGGAAGGGACCATCCCCGAGGACGACACGGAAGTGGGCCGCGCGCTCGCTGCATCTCTTCGGAAGAAGCGCATCGGACGCGTTGGCTCCCAACCGGACGGTTTTCACACCTGCGCATATGACTCGAGAGCCCTCCAACTTCTCGCGGACGCCGCCGTGGAGGAAATCTCCCTCGGCACCCTCTTTGACGAAGCGAGCGCGGCATCTGCGGAAACCGTGTCGACTCTGCGAAACAGGGTCGCGCGCCAACTGCCCGGACTCGAAGCCCTGGACCAGGACTCCCTGGAGCGCTCGCTGCGCCTGAAATCCGCCCTCGACGGCCTTGCCGAGTCAAGACGGTTGGATGCCCTGGCGCTCCGCTGCTGGCCGGAAGCGTTTACGGAATATGGCGGCGCGCTCTGCGGCCCGGCCTCCATGCTGGGGTCCGCAGGAATCCCCTGCGCCTGCGAGGCCGATGTCTATGGCGCGCTCACGCAGCTTCTGTTGCAGGAAGCGGCCGGCGCGCCTGTCTTCCTGACGGACCTCGTGGATGTTCAAGCCGATGACAATACCGGAGTCGTGTGGCATTGCGGCCAGGCACCGATCGAAATGGCGGATCCCGATGTGCCGCCTCGGGCCACCATCCACTCCAACCGCAAGATGCCGTTGCTATACGAATTCCCGCTTCGCCCCGGACGGGTGACCCTGGCCCGGATCAGCCAGGCGAAGGGAAGGCCGAAACTGGTGCTGGCAAGCGGGGAGATGCTGAGGCGACCGAAATCCTTCTCCGGCACTTCGGGTGTGGTGCGCTTCGACCGCCCGGCGGATTCGGTAGTGAGGGACGTGATGGCCTCCGGACTTGAGCATCACCTGTGCCTCGCCTATGGCGAGTATCGGCCGGCACTCCGTTCCTTCGCGGCAGCGCTTCGCTTGCCGGTCATCGAACTCGGAGAAGACAGGACGGCAGAATGAGACAGTACGGCATCATCGGCACCGGGATGATGGGTCAGGAGCATATCCGCAACCTCAGTCTCCTGGAGGGTGCAAGAGTTGCCGCCATCGCCGATACGGATCCCGAAATGCGCGAAGCGGGCCGCCGACTTGCCGGTCCGGAATGCAGGTGCTTCGCCACCCATCACGACATGCTCGATAGCATGGAGCTCCATGCTGCTGTCGTTGCGGCACCCAATCACCTGCATCATCCCATCCTGCTGCATCTCCTGAAAACCGACATTCCGGTACTGTGTGAAAAACCCCTTGGTATCGATGATGTTGAATGCGCCGAAATTGAACGCCTGCAGGCCCGGCGGAGGGCGCCGTTCTGGGTCGCCATGGAGTATCGCTACATGCCCGCGATCGCCCGGTTGCTGGAAGAGGTCGAAGCCGGAACAGCCGGCACCGTTCGGATGCTGGCCATCCGGGAGCATCGGTATCCGTTTCTACGCAAGGTCGGCGACTGGAACCGGTTCAACGCATTCACCGGCGGAACGCTGGTCGAGAAATGCTGCCATTTCTTTGATCTCATGCGCCTCATCCTGAAATCCGAGCCGGTGCGGGTCTACGCTTCCGGTGGAATGGACGTGAACTTTCTCGATGAACGGTATTGCAGCGGCAAACCGGACATCATGGACAATGCGTATGTCGTCGTGGACTTCGCTTCCGGTGCGCGGGCGATGCTGGATCTCTGCATGTTTGCGGAAGGCGCGCACTGGCAGGAAGAGATTTCGGCAACCGGCGACAGGGCCCGCATCGATGCGCGAATACCGGCTCCGGCGCGCTTCGACCCGGATGGCGAGGATCGGCCCAGCCAGCTGGAAATCCATCCACGGGATACGCAGAAGACGGCAACCGAACAGATCGCGGGCGACCCGACGATTCAATCGGCCGGAGACCACCACGGGGCGACGTATTTCCAGCACCGGGAATTCCTTCGGATGCTCGAAACCGGCGGAGAGCCCACTGTGACGGCACGGGATGGCAGAATTGCTGTCGCCATAGGATCCGCAGCGGAGCGCAGCGCCCGGAGAGGCCGACCCGTCGAACTGTCTCCTTCCGGAGCGCTGCTGAGCGCTTGAGGACGCTTTGGTGCCATGGCATCGGCAATCCACATGAGGGATTGTCGCGGGGCCTCCGGCTTCCTTCTGGCCGCAGCAACCAGCACGTCTCTCGTCGAGGCGGGTAGCGCGGGTTCGAGCCGGGTACGGCCATACCCGCTTCGATTGTCAGCGCCCTGCCCCGCCAGATTGTTGTGCCGCAGCCCCCATCGAGCCGGGTCCTTGAAAGGCGGTCCTCTACCGCCACGACCCCATCTCGGTCCCTTCACGACAACGGTACGCGCAATTCCTGATCGCTAACCTCAGACATCAGGACACGGGACGTTGCGACAGCTTGCCAGAGCGCAACGTAAGGGATTGAATTTCCCAGTTTTTCTGAGAGAGAAATGCGCCTGCTGTGAACTGCCTTCCTTTTTGAAGCGGCTGAAATTCGATGACGGGCAAAACGCGGCGACGACTTGCCCTACTGTTCCGAATGATCTGCTGGAACGCGAACTCTTCTATTGCACACATCGTTGTAGCCGTGCCAGCACGTCAAGTAAATTGCCGGGAGTCCTGATGTCTGAACCTCTTGCCGGCCGCCTGGGCCTCGCACTGCCGCCACCGATGAACTCACACGGCAATGGCCCAGACCACGCGCCACGCATTCGCGGATCTCGTCGTTCCTGGCAGCCACCAGCCCGTCCCACGCACTGCTCTTGCCCGCTCCACTTCGGATTCGCCCCGCATCCCTTGGAACGCGGGCAAGCGCCAACAGGTTCGAGACTATGAGCACGGAAAAATCGAGTGCTCACTTGCAGGATCACCACGGTCGGCGCTTCATCCGGAGTCATGCTCACCAAGGAGGCGATGACACGACTCCGCGTCGAGAATGGCGATACATCATGACTGACCGAGGCGCCGGTCGGCGGCTACCGGTTGACCCCTTGCGACCCCGAATTCGCGCGTCGGACGGAGCTCTCCGAGGAGATCATGCAGGACGACCGCGAGGTACCGCGTGCACTGGCAACGTGAGTGACGCGGATCGCGGACCGTGGCGTTGAATTCAAACGAGTGTCGTCCTCACCATCCCTGATCGTCAACTCGCCGAGCAAACAGGCGCGAACGGAACGCGACGAAGGCGCGATCGACTCTGCCCTCGCTCGTCCCGCGCATCCCGCGACGTACTGCAGTCCAGACATCGCAGACCTGGCAGCGGTCTACATTCATGGGCCCGCCGACACTCATGCGTTCATCGACGGCAACAAACGTACCCCGTGGGTCGCTGGACACCTACTCCTCGCGGACAACGGGGCCCAGCTGAAATCGACCCGCTCGACACCATCCGCATAGCCCACCTGGCGTCTCTGCGGGCCAAATCACCAGGACCGCTCCTGCCGCTTTGCTCGGGTGCGCCTGGTGGACGAAAAGACTTCGTGCCGCACGTCCCGCTTCTGCGGCCAGGTCAAGCGCCCCCCGCCACGCCATCCCGGATGCCCCTCCAAAGACTCTTCTCGTCCCTCCTCCCGGAATTCTGCATGCAGAATGTTCCCCAGGCGACGCGAAGACGGCCTTCGCGTCGCGTTCGGGGATGCCGGCTCAGCTTGGCGCAAAAGCGGGCGACGGCGGCGGCGGGGCGGTACGGTGCATTTCCCTTTCGAAGGCCTTCAGACGCTTGTAGACCGAAATCAACTCCACGATGGTTCCCCAACTGTAGACGAGAAACTGGAAGGAGCTCTCCACCCGACTGAATGCACGAATGATCTGCTGCATCACGCCAAGCGTGATCAAGCCGCTGACAATCGTTGGTCCCAACGCCACGTACGGAATGAGTACGCTGGTTTGCAGGTAGCAGATCCGCGCAAAGCCGAAATAGAAGTAGTGCAGATACAGCCGGAAGTAATTCTTGCGCACATTGCCGAAGAGTTCCCCCACCGTGATCGGCGCCGCGCGTTCCGAAGCGTCCTCGCCGTAGACGAGCTCTTTCCGGTACGCGGCTTCCACCAGCTGGTTCCGGAACTCCAGCCCCGGCAGTTTGATTCCGGCGAGTGCCAGAATTACCGTCCCGCCCGCAGCCGAAATGATGGCAACGAATACCAGCGCCTGGTCCACAGGTCCGATCCAGGGCAATTCCTTCACATGCTCGCTCAGCCCCCACAGGACCGGCATGAACGCGATGAGAGTCATGATGGAATCAATAAATGACACACCGAGGCCCTGGACGATGCGCGCGAAGACCATCGTGTCCTCCTGGACCCGCTGCGCGGCGCCCTCCACATGCCGGATCCGCGGCCAGGCCTTCATGTAGTAATCGTTCATTGCGGTCCGCCACCGGAACACGTAGTGGTTGACGAAGAAGCCGAGCACGGTATGGATCACGATGGCGAGAGCAGCGTACTGCCCAAATGTAAGCAGGTAGCCCCAGAAATCCCCGATTGAAGTACTTCCCGGCTCTGCCAACGCCGACTGGATGAAATCATAGAATTCGCCAAACCATTCGTTGATCTTGACATCGATCTGCACGACGACCCAATTGGTGCACAGGATCAGGAGGGTGCCGAGGATGGACCAAAGCCACCACTTCCGGTCTAGGAAGAAGGAGCGGAACATGATTTTTCTCCAGTAGTTGGAACCGGGTTGGGCGCAAACGGGAGCGATGGACGTGCCGCGCCAACTCCCGCGCTAGCCCCTAACCGGCGAAAATGCAAACTTCTTGTCCGATTTTGCTCCGAATTGGCCGAATTCGGATGTGCGAACCGAATGGACCGAACCGACGACGGTGTCCTTCAGTCCGACAGTATTACGTTAGCTAATGGCTGATCGAAATTGCGGCAAGAAGCGGGCGCTACTCACGCCACTGCCGGAAGGCTCCAACTAGGCGAGCAACGCCTCCACCGCATCCCGCCCTGGCATGGCGGATGCGGTCCCGGGGCGGGTAACGGATAGAGAACCCGCCGCGCAACCGTAGCGGACCGCGTCAACCGGACGGCTGCCGCGAGCCAACGCGACGGCGAAAGCGCCATTGAAGGCGTCGCCGGCTCCCGTTGTGTCGACTACCCTGCCGGCGTCAAACGCCGGCACATGCACATCGCCGTCCGGCGCACAATACAGCGCACCGTGCCTACCCAATGTCGCCACGACCGCGCCGGCGCCTCTTTCCAGCAGGATCCGGGCACCCGTGGCCGCTTCATCCGGTGAAGCGCAGGGAACGCCGGTGAGCTGCTCCAACTCCGTCTCATTCGGCGTGACATAGTCGCAAAACGAGAGCATCCCTTCCGGGAGCGGAGCTGCGGGAGCCGGATTGAAGATGGTGATCGCGCCGGCCAACCTGGCAACCCGGAGGGCTCGAAAGGTCGGCTCCACCGGCTGCTCCAGCTGCGTGAGGAAAATCCTCGCGTCCGAAATGGCGCCACTCCAGGCTTCCACATCGGCTTCCGAGATGGTTCCCGAAGCGCCCGGACAAACCACGATGGCATTGTCGCCGCTCTCCTCGAGAACGAAGATGCCCGCCGCGCCGGTTCCCTCTCCCCGGGGGTCCCCGAGTTCCGCGCGAATACCGGCATCGGACCAGATCGCGTGTGCCATTGCCCCGAAGGGATCGTCCCCGATCTTTGTCAGCAGCAGGACATCGCCGCCAAGTCGCGCCGCGGCTACCGCCTGGTTTGATCCCTTGCCGCCCGGACCCAGCGAGAATCCCCTGCCGATGATGGTCTCCCCGAGTTCCGGCAAACGCTCGGAACGAAACACCACGTCGGCAACAAAAATTCCGAGAATCGCGATTCCGTTTCTCATGCCTCCCCCGGGGTCTATCAAGCTCACACACTTGACTCGCGGGTGATTTCGTGCGATTTATTCGGGCATGCAGATTGGCATGCGTCAGATTTCAGCGGAGACGGTAGAGTGGTTCAAGACCGCCTGCAACAGCGGTGAGCTGTCGCGGAGTGCGCTGGCCCGGGAGCTCTGTCTTCAGGAGAACTGGTTTGGCCGCGTCGGCAGGCTGTGTCTTGCGTCGGCGCGCAAGCTCTTGCCGCGCCTGGCGGAGGAGTTGGGTGTGCGCCTGCCGGAAGCGGAGGCGATGGAGTTTGATCCGCACGCCCGCCCGGCATCGGACTTCGCCGACAGTTCTGTCTCGTGTTCGCTTCGGGAACTCGGTCCGCTGTCGCTTGAGCCGGTGGCGTCACCGGAGGAGCGCCGCCGCTGGGAGGCAATGATCGAGACGCATCATCCGGAGGGATGGCGCCGGCCGCCGGGAGGGCAGGTCCGTTACCGGGTTCGTTCGGAGCGGTATGGGGTGCTGGGCGGCATTGGCTTCACAGCGGCGGGGATGCAGCTTGGGCCGCGCGACGATGTCGTCGGCTGGTCGGGCGATGCCCGCGTGGCCAACATCGGCAGGGTTGTGTGCAACCATCGCTTTCTGCTGCTTCCGGGTGTTCGGGTGAAGGGTCTTGCGTCGCGGGTTCTGCGTCTTGCGACGGGCCGGATTGCCGACGACTGGGCGGCGGCCTACGGTGAGCGGCCGGTGCTGGTGCAGAGTTTCACGGGGCCGGGGCAGTCCGGGCTGAGTTACCGGGCCGCGGGGTGGAAGTGTTGCCCGCAGCTGACTTCGGGGCGCCGTTCGGGGGTGCGCCGCGCGGTCTGGCTCCGGCCGCTCGTGGAGGGCTGGCAACAGGTTCTGTGCGGTGAGCCGGAGCGCGTTCTCGGCTGGTCCGGATCGATATATTGTGCGGGGGGATGGGCGGCACGGGAATACGGGCGGAGCACGCACCCTGACGGTCGGATCCGGCGTCGGATTTCGCAGATGGGTGCGGCCTGGGTCAATCGGCTTGGCGAACATCTGCCGTCGATCTTCCCGGGGCGGGCGGAGCAGACGGCGGCCTACCGGTTGCTGTCCAATGACGCGGTGACGATGGACCACATTCTGGATTCGCATTTCGAGCAGACGGTTGAGCGGTGCGGTGCCGAGCGGCTTGTGCTGGCTGTTCAGGACACGACGACGCTGAATTATGACGGCCTGTCAACGACGTCGGGCCTCGACGAGCTTGGCGGGGGCGGCAAGGGCAGCGCGGGCATCCTGGCCCATTTCGGCGTGGCGGTGAACGCGGTGGGCCGGCCTCTCGGGATGTATACGGTGGACACCGACTTCCGTCAGGCCGATGACAAGGACAGTGTCCGCTGGGTGGACGGCCTGGAGCGGGCGCAGGAACTCGCGCGCGCCTGCCCGGACAGCCGGGTGGTGACGGTCTGCGACCGCGAGGGCGACTTCTGGGAGCTGCTCTCGCGTGCGGAGCAGACCGGGGCGGCATTGCTGGTCCGGGCCAGCCGAGGGACGCAGCGTCGGGTGGCGCTGGCCTCGGGCGGAGACGCGGACCTGTGGGACCATGTGCTGGAGACGGACCCGGTGGGCGGGCGGAAGATCGAGGTGCCCGCCTGCGGGGGACCGAACCGTCGGCGCGGCCGCACGGCGAAGCTGACCCTGCGTTGCACGCCGGTGGACCTGCTTCCCCCGAAGGACCGGGAGAGTGAACCACCGGTCCGCATGATCGCCGTCTCGGCCCTTGAGGAGGACCCGCCCCGTCGCCCGGCGCTGCCGGCATCGAAGCAAAGGAAGCAGAAGAACAAACCGCTGCACTGGATGCTGCTGACCACCGAGGGCCAGGCCGACCTCGACACCGCCCGAACCGTGCTGCGCTGGTACGAACTGCGCTGGCGGATCGAACGGTTCTTCCATGCGCTGAAGGTCGGCACCCGCATCGAGGACCGCCGCCTCGACGAGGCCGACGACCTGCGCAAGTGTCTCGCCTTTGACGCGATCACCGCCTTCCGGGTCTGGGACCTTTCCCTCCTGGCCCGCGAGAGGCCGGACGACCCGGCCAGCCGACATGTCACCGAGGACGACATCCGGGCACTCTGTGCCCTCGCCTCCCGCTATGGCTTCAAGGTGCCCCGGGGACCGCCGGACATGACCATCGCGGGCTTCGTCGTGCTCACCGGCGGCCTGGCGGGCTTCCATCCCTCGAAGCGCCAGCCGCTACCCGGCACGCAGAAGCTCTGGGAAGGCGTGAAGTTCCTGTCTCAAGCCGTCTTCGCCATCCAGGCCATGCAGGAATGGAACAGGAAAAAAACGAAAGGAGAAGTCCCGGAGTCAAGTGTGATAGATTGATAGCCCCGGGGTCCATCTGTCCGCGAATGGGCACTGCGTCTGTAGCACCATGATAGTGCCTCAGCCGGCAAAGCGTTGGCTCAGCCGATCGCCAACCAGACCGGGGTCGCTTCGCCCGACCAATCCCACGCATCCAAAGCACGGCTCGCCCTGGCCATCCAGGAGGAGGAGCAAATTCGCCGCTGCCGCCGGACGGATCGCACCGTGTCCAGGCACACCCATCGTGCTGCGCGCCGAAAAATGGATACACTGCGGCCGAACGCAAACACATCACAGGCAACAGGAGGAACCTCATGGCAGATCGCCGTCTGAACATGAAGCTGGAGCGGATACGGAGCGGCTCGGGGGACCGCAAGGACTTCATCATCGCCGATGCAAAGGATCCCGATATGGGCGGAGGCCGCAGAGCTCCCGGGCCGGTTCGCGACGCGGAGGGACGGGAGACCGGCTTCTGGAAGACACTTCCGCAGTTCGTCGAGGATGTCCGCGCGATCGTGGAGCAGGAGATTGCCGACATCATGCTGATGTCGTCTTCGGTGATGGAGCGACTTGGGCCCGAAACGTTCAAGGAGTCTCCTGTAACCCCCGCGATCCGGGCCAACGAGGCGACCGATATCTGGGGACCGCGCGGCAGCCGCTACAAGTCCATCCCCTCGCGCCCGTTTCGAACGGCATCGCTGGCGCGGGCACGCGATCTTGGCTGCGATCTTTGCCTCTACTCCGTTACCTTCAACAACGATCTCGAAGCGGACCTCGGAAGCCTCGAGGCCTACCAGACGTTTCGGGAGGACGCGCGTGCAAACGGGATGCGGCACTTTCTCGAAGTGTTCAACCCGAATGTCGATTGCGGCCTCGATGCGAGCGAGATCGGGGACTATGTCGGGGATTGCATCCTCCGCACCTTTGCCGGCCTCACCCGCCAGGAGCGTCCCCTGTTCCTGAAGATCGCCTTCAACGGCGCTCGTCCGATGCGGGAGCTCTCGTCCTATGATCCCGAACTGGTCGTCGGCGTGCTCGGCGGCTCCGCCGGCACCACCCGCGACACGTTTGAGCTGGTCTCGGCGGCGCAAGGGAATGGCGCATGGGTCGTGCTTTTCGGCCGGAAGATCCGCCTCGCTGAGTCTCCTCTCGACATGGTCCGATGCATGCGGAAGGTAGCGGATGGCAGCGCATCTCCGGAAGAGGCCGTCCAGTTGTATCATGAGGCGCTTCAGCGGCAAGGCCTGCAACCGGCCCGCGCCCTGGACGCGGATCTCGTGGTTACCGAGCCGGCCCTGAAACAGGAGGCGTGAGGCAAGATGCCCGCCAGGTTGAAAATTGCGAGGCACCGATGAGCCGTCGAGGCTTCCTTTCCTTCGGATCTGTCGTGACCGACATCAATGTCGCGATCGACCGGTATCCGCAGGAGGACCAGGCAGCAAGGGTGCTGGATCGCACCTGGTCCACGGGTGGGCCTGCCTTCAATGCGCCCGCGATGCTGAGGCGGCTGGATCCATCACTTCCGGCTGAGGTGCAGAGCCTGATCGGCGATGACTCGAACGGCGCCGTGGTGCGCAAGTCGATTGAGAACGCCGGCATCGATCCTGCCGGCCTCCAGTGGACCCGGGAGAGGGAGCAGTTCCACACGGAAGTCATGTCTTCGCAATCATCGGGCCGCCGGACGTTCTTCTCGCGCTACGGCGCGGCGAGCCTTCTCATGCCCGAGCATCTTGACCTTTCGGGACGCACGGCCCGGATCTTCCATGCCGGCGCCTGCGGCCTCCACGAACGGCTTGACCGGCCGAACCCGGACGGCCTCGGTAACGGCTGGACCACGGTTCTGACGATGGCGCGCGAAGCGGGCATGCGCACGAACATGGAGATGGTCTTCGCCAATGCCGACTTTGTCCGGCCGGTCGTCCGCGCTTGCCTGCCCCTGCTGGACAGCATCATCATCAACGAAGTGGAAGGCGAGGTCGTATCCGACGTCGCTATCCGGAAAGACGGAATTATCGACTGGGACGCGGCAACGACGGCCTGCGCGCGCCTCTGCGAACTCGGCGTGCGACAGGTGGCCTCCATCCATTTCCCCGAGGGCGGCGTTGCTGCGGATGGCAAGGGCGGCGTCTGGCGCCAGCCCTCGGTGCTCTGGCCCAAGTCCCGGATCGTAAGCGCCGTCGGTTGCGGGGACGCGTTCGCCGCAGGCCTACTCTACGGCCTGCACGAGGACTGGCCGGTACAGCGGGGACTGGAACTCGCCGTGGCCACCGCCGCGGTTTGCCTCTCCAGCCTGGATACGGTCAGCGCAATCGGTACCTGGAAGGAGTGCCTCGCCGAAGCCGCGAAATACGGGCACCGGGAGGCTCCCGCGTAGCGTTCCGGCATGAGCGCCGCACGTGTTCCGCCGACAGGCGCGACCGGACGGCGGTACGGCTCATCCTTGATGATCGCTTGTAGCCGCGGAGCCTCTTCAGAAAAATTTTCTTCAGCATCAGCGTAGTTCATCGCAGACGTCCGCGCTACGCGCAACCCAACACCTTCATGCCGGGTCTTGTGCCTCCGCTCCCCAATCCATGAAAATGTGGAAATTTCACGGCAAATCGACGAAGAAACCGACGTGCCTTTGGCCCACCTACCCGCCAACCATCAACCGCACGACTTCATCGCTGGTGGTCTCGCGGGTCAGGGCTTCGCCGACCTTTTCGCTCCGGCGCAAGACTATGATCCGGTCGCTCACGGCAAAGATGTCTCCCATGTTGTGGGAGATGAATATCACGGCCACGTTGCTCTCCTTGAGGCCACGGATCAGCTGCATCACCTTTCGCTGCTCCGGTACCCCAAGCGCCGCCGTCGGCTCGTCCATGATCAGTACTTCGGCCTGCCAGAAGATGGCCCGGCCGATGGCCACCGCCTGCCTCTGGCCACCGGAAAGACGGCGTACCGGCTGCGTCAGCCGCGCCGCCGGCAATTCGATGTCGAGCGTCTCGAGCACGGAGAAGGACTCGTCTCGCATGCGCCGGCGGTCGATCGCCGGCAGGATGCCGCCTATTCGCCGTATGGGCTCCCGTCCGAGGAACACGTTGGAGCCAACATCGAGATTGTCCGCCAGCGCCAGATCCTGATAGATCGTCTCGATCCCCATCTCCCGCGCCCCACGGGGGTTCGAAAACTCCACATGTTCGCCGCGATAGATGATTTCCCCGCCATCCGGCTGATGAACGCCGGACAGCAACTTGATCAGCGTGGACTTGCCGGCCCCGTTGTCCCCTGCGAGCGCCAGCACCTCGCCGCGGTGGAGATCGAAAGAAACTTCGTTCAGCGCCAGGACGCCGCCAAACCGCTTGGTCAGGCCGCGTCCGGAAAGGACCGGTTCAGTCTCCATCTTGAACCTCGCCGGTGAGACGGGTCTGGGACTGGTCCACCAGAACCGAGATGATGATGACGACGCCGACCGCAACGAATTGCCAGAACGGCTCGACGTCGATGAAGACCAGTCCGTACTGGATTACCGCGATGATCAGCGCACCGATCACGGTGCCGATGATGGTGCCTGAACCGCCGAAGAGACTCGCTCCGCCAATCACGACAGCAGCAATGGAATCCAGGAGAAGCGGCTCGCCCGCCTGCGCCGCGCCTGCGGAAAAGCGCGACGTATAGATCATGCCGGCCACGCCAGCGCACCCGGCCGCGATGAGGTAGATGCAAATCGTATGACGCCGCACCGGGATGCCGGCACGGATCGCTGCCTGACGGTTGCCTCCGATGGCATAGGTGTACTGCCCGAAACGCGTCTGCGAGAGCACGTAATAGAGGACGGCAGCCACGCCGACCGTGATCCAGACCGGCACAGGGATGCTCAGGAACTTGCCGTTCCCCATCAGGAACAGCCAATCATTGTTTACGGGTACAGTGGTGCCGTCGGCGACGAGGAAGCCGCTCCCGCGGGCAACCCCGTACATGCCGAGCGTGCCGATGAAGGCGGGCACACGGAGCCTCGCGATCAGGATGCCGTTGACCGCGCCCGGCAGCAGGGCAACCCCGATCGCAACGCAAATTCCGAGCGCCAGCGCCAGTCCCGGCACGCCGGCAAGCGCATCCAGATTCATGATCCGCGCCATGACGACGGCGGCCAGCCCCATGACAAACCCGACCGAGAGATCGATCCCGCCGGCGATGATCACGAAGGTCTGTCCCACGCCGAGAAGAAGCGGCGCGGCCGTGAACAGGGCGATGCTCTGGATGTTGAACGGATTGAAGAGGAACGAGGCGCCATAGATCGACCGCGCCCAGGTCTCGAAGAAGACCAGCAGGCCGACCAGGAAAATCCAGGACCAGGTCGCGGCGAAGACGCGCAGAATGCGCGCACGGGATTCCTGCTCTGGCGTAAGCAGTTCGCCTCCAACACCGTGGGTCATGCCGCCCCCGTTCCAATTCTTGTTGGCAGGCGGCGCATTGACCGCCTGCCAGAGATATTCGTTAGTCCGAGTACACGTACTTCAGGGTCTCGGGATCGTCGATATTCGACAAGTCCATGACCGTGAATCCGGTTCCGATCGCGACGGGAACCGACTGCCCTGTCAATGCGGCGTACGCGGTAACCATGCCGTAGTAGCCGATTTCCGCCGGATGCTGGGCAATCGCCATGTCGATCAGGCCTGACTTTATGTCATCTACGATGCGTGTCGGCGTGTCGAACGCCACGACCCTGATTTCGCCGCTCTTGCCGACCGACTTGACGCCGTCCGCCGTGCCGACGGCCGAGAACAGGTTGGCCCCGAAAACGCCGGCGAGGTCCGGATTGCGGGCGAGCACGGCCTGCAGCTGCGCCGAGGCCTTGTTCGCGTCATCGTCATTGAACTGCGTCTCAAGCACCACGACGTTGGGATACGCTTCCATCGCCTGTTTGAAGCCCTCCTCGCGCTGGTCCGTCGTCGAGATTCCAGGCTTCACGTTGGAGACGTAGACCTTGCCTTCCTCGCCGATCGCCTGCGCGAGCGCCCTGCCTGCCATGACGCCGCCGAGCACATTGTCGGAAGCGACATAGGTCAGCGGGAAGTCGCCCGACCCGGAGCCATCCTGGTACATGCCGTCGTCGATGAACGTGTCAACCGTAATCACGGTAATGCCGCGCTCCACCGCGACCCTTAGGGGCGCAATCAGTTGCTGTTTGTCGGTCGGAGCAATCAGAATCGCATCCGGCTGCCGCGCGATCACAGCGTTGAGCACCGGCACCTGGAGGGTCGGGTTGAATTCCGGCGCGCCCTGGAAGATGAAGTCCACGCCGAGCGCGTCAGCTGCGTGCTGCGCTCCCTTGCGCATGGTGATGTAGAAGGCATCCGTGGTCAGGCCGGGTATCAGGGCGATGGTAAGTTTGTCGTCCTGGGCCGCGGCCGGACCGGCGGCAATCGCGGTACTGAGTACTGCCGCTCCGAGAGCGGCAGCTAAGAGTTTCTTCATTGATCATTCTCCATTGCGGAAAGGACTCCCGAGGAACGGGTCTCAATGCCCGGTCGAGGCTGGTGACTACCATAGCCCGCAATTGACCGCACGACTCGCGCAACTTCGTCGCCGGGGCCGGGACGGTCTCGATGCCGATCCGGCTGGCGTCGGGCAATTCCCCGGCATGCCGCCATCCGCGCTCGCAGGGGCAGCGGCAAGCACCGCGATTCCTGACGGCTGCAACGGGTTCGCAAGTCAGGATCCACGTCGCGACGTGCCCCGCGGCAGATTTCGCCCCATGCCGTTTCCGCGTGCTGCAACAGAGGGCCGACAGGCCGGCATGGAATGAATGGAAACCTGCCTCGACCGGATCTGCTATCTTCCTGTCTGCGCTGAGTCTTACTGGCACTATCGGGCCCCGCCGGGAGCATTTTCCGGGTGCCGGAGGGTCCTCCCGACAGGATGTCCCGGCGGGGCGGTATCGACGCCACTCAGCCCATGTAGTCGGGCACGATCAGCCGGTAAGGCGGCTCATCCTCGACGATTTCGGGAAACCGCGCCGTCTCCTCGAAGAAGTAATTGTCCGCGGAATCGTCATTTACGGTCGAGACCTCGCCGAGAAGGCTGTCGCCGCCCTCGCTCCAGAACGCGTGGGCGCAGCCCGGCTCAAGTGTCATCGATGCACCCGGCTCGACACGGATCGTCCCACCCGCTTCCACGCGGTACAGGATCCCGTCCATTCGCACCTCCACCGGTGCCTCGGGATCCCGCCTGCCGTCCGGCAGCACGTTGTAGAGCTGCGCGACCATCGGCGCTCCGCCCCGCACGATGATGTCCTCCGTCTTCACCTTGTGGTAGTGCGAGATCGCTACCTGGCCTTCGCGGATGATCAGGAGCTTCTCCGCGTAGAGCATGCCCCTGCCCTTGGCGAGGTCGGACACGTGTCCGTTTCGCAGGGTGATCAGGACCAGACCCCTGGACGCGAATTGTCCCTGTCCAAAATCCGTGATGTCCCAGCCGCAACCCGCCCGGCGAAGCTCCGCAGTCTCTGCTCCGGATCCACGCCACTTTTCGGGAGACCATGAGGCGAAGGGCGGGAGAAGAAACCGGAACGAATCGATAAAGCCCTCGGCTTCCCGAATGATGGTGTTGATCTCTGAGCGCTTCATTTCTACCTCCAATCCCCTGTATCTGGCCGCGAGCCGTGTTCCAGCCGCGCAATTGGCTGCCCGGCATTCTACTCCGGCTCCGCTGCGCATTCGCTCTGTATTGCGAGATCGGGCGCAGATTATCGTTCCAGGCCCCGCAAGCCTGCGAGGTCCGAGCCGCGATGACGCACCGCCACCATGACTTGCAGTTCCAGGCGCAATCGATTCCGGATATACACAACAGCCCCGTTTACAAGCTTCCCCCGGCCTCCGTCGCCGCGAGCCGGATCATCTGGCCTGAACGCTCCGGTCCTGTCACTATCACACTGTTAACACGGGCTGTGTTGTGTGGCACACATGATGCATGCAGATTGGCTTGCGACAGTTTTGCGCGGAAACTCTTTCGTGGTTTGAGTGCGCGGTCGTTGAGGGAGGCGCGAGCCGGAGCGCGCTTGCGAGCGAGTTGTGCGCTCGCGCGAACTGGCGCAACGCGCGGGGCGAGCCGTGCGTTTCGTCGGCGCGGAAGATCCTGCCGAGGCTGGCGTCGCAACTGGGGTTGAAGCTCCCGGCGGCGGCAGCGCCGCCGCCGGCGGGGGGGGATGCATTGCCGTCGCATCCAGACCTGCATGTGGAGACGACGCTGTCGGCTCTGGGAACGGTTTCGCTGGAACCGGCCGAGGGTCGCGAGGGTTCGCGGCGGTTCCGTTCGATGATGGCGTCGCACCATCCGGAGGGGGCTCCGCGGCATCCCGGCAAGACGTTGAACTATCTGGTGAAATCGTCTCGGTTCGGGTGTTTGGGTGGGATCGGCTTCTGCGCGGCGAGCTGGCACCAGAAGGCGCGGGACCGGTATATCGGCTGGAGCGGGCGAGCCCGTTGCGCGGGGTTGGGGCGGATGGTGAACAACCACCGCTTCCTGCTCCTGCCTTCGGTGCGGGTTCCGGACCTTGCCTCGCATGTGCTGGCGCAGGCGACAGGTCGGGTTGCGGACGACTGGGAAGCGCGGCATGGTGATCGGCCGGTGCTGGCGTACAGCTATGTCGGCCCCGAGCATGCCGGGACCTCGTACCGTGCGGCGGGCTGGGAGGATGCTGGCGCGACATCGGGCTGCCCGCCGGGCCGGCGCGGAGCGGGGCCGGTGCGCCGGGTGTGGATGAAGTCCCTGCAGGCGGGCTGGCGGGAAGCATTGTGTGAGGAGCCGGAGCGGGTTGCGGGGCGGATGGGGTCGCTGCATCTTGGCGCCGATGCCGACTGGGCGGAGCGCGAGTTCGGCCGGGGCACCCATCCCGACGGGCGGGTGCGGCGCCGGATCGAGGAGATGGGGCGGTGTTGGGAGAAGCGCCCGGGAACGCCGCTTCCGGAGATCTTTCCGGACCGTGCATCGCAGGAGGCTGCGTACCGCCTGCTTTCGAACGAAAGGGTTGCTGTGGACGACATCCTCGAGGGGCATCGCGAGACAACGGTGGAGCGCTGCCAGCATGCGGGTGTGGTGCTGATGGTGCAGGACACCACCATGCTGAACTATGACAACCTTCGCGACGCGACCAGCGGGCTGGCGGCGCTGGGCGGCGGCGGCAAGGGCACCGTGGGGGTTCCCGTGCATGCGACGCTGGCGGTGGCACAGGGCGGGCGCCCGCTTGGCGTTTGCGCGCTTGAGGGCGACTTCCGCGAAAGCGTCGAAGCCAAGGCCGCCCGGGAACCGGGCGTGGCGCAGGAGCCCGAGAGCGCCCGCTGGCTGCGCTCGCTGGAGCAGGCGGCGGCGGTGGGACACGCCTGCTCGAACACCCGCGTCATTTCCGTCGCCGACCGCGAGGGAGACATCTGGACTTGGTGCGAGGAAGTGTTTGCAGGCGCAACGCAGATCTTCGACTATTGGCATGCTGCACAGCATCTCCAGGACGCCTTGAAAAGCGCCTATGGCGAGGGCTCGCCACAGGCGCAGCGCCACTTCGAGAGGCTTCGCGAAGTCCTGAAGGAAGAGCAGAAGGGAATCGACAAGGTGCTCCGTTCGCTGCGGCGGCTGGCCCGCAAGCACCCGCAGCGAGGCACGATCCCCCGCGTCCTGCGGTTCTTTCGCAAGCAGCGGCACCGCATGCGATACGCCGAGTTCCAGCAACGCGGGCTCCCTATCGGGAGCGGCATCGTCGAGGCCGCAAACCGGGTGCTCATCACTCAGCGCCTCAAGTGCTCCGGCATGCGCTGGTCCGAGAACGGTACCGGACAGGCAATCCTGAGCCTGCGCGCCCTGTGGAAATCCGACCGCTATGGCGCTGCATGGAACCAGATCATGCGCGCCATGAAACCGGAAGCTTGCCAGTTCCGATCTCACGAACGGCGCAACATGTTGAATCTCGTGAACTGAGCGGATTTACTCCATAGGGAATTTTCACCCGTTAGCCTTTCCTTCCCGTCGGACTTGCACCGACTCCCCAGCGCCAGTTAGCTCGGCGCTCCTTATCTTGATTGTCGCGCGGCAGGGTCGCGCGGACGGCACTTCAGCGCACCTGCCTGCCAGCCTGCCAAGGCAACCCAAAGCGTCCCCAGCACCGCAACATATCGCAGCCCCCGTCCCACAAAGCGCAGGAAACCGAGTTCGTGGCCCTCGGCCATCAGACGGTCCCAGCGTAGGCGTTCCTCCGGCCGCGCAAGTCGTATCTCAATATCCCCTACCAAGGGGTTCCGGATCAATCCAACCATGCCTTCTTATTAGCATACCAAAAACGAGATGTCCAGACCCCACGAAACCGAATCAACCTCGAAAAAAGAATGGGATTGCCCTGCCCACCAGAGAGAAGCGCCTTGTCACGGCGCACAAAAATAGCTAGTCTTTTTAGGCGTCGAATCTGGTCGGCGCAAAAAGGAAAGGAACCGTCATGAAGAATTTATTTTTCACCGCCGCACTGGCAGCGATAGCCGCTTTGGGCGCCGAGGCGCAGGAGCTGCGCATCGCGTTTCCCTCCTTCGAAAAAGGCCTAGACCCCCAAGACAACACCGGCAACTCCGGGGCGCCGATGCTCTACCAGATCTATGACACGCTGATCGAGCGCGACAGCTTTTCCACCCCGTTATCGTACAAGGCTGGCCTTGCCACAGAGTGGGCCCAACTTGAGCCAACCGTGTGGGAACTAAAACTGCGTGAAGGCGTGGTGTTCCACAACGGCGATACTTTAGACGCTGATGACGTCGCGTTCTCGCTCAACCGTATGTATCATCATGAGGACCCTGAGTTCTTCAGTGCCTGGGGCCGCTGGCACTACAACTTCTCGGACGTGGAAGTGGTCGACAACTATACCGTCCGCATCCACACTCATCGTGAAGAGCCCGCCTTTCTGACCATGATCTCGGCCCGCTCGGCCGGCATCACCTCGAAAGAGTACCATGAGAAAGTGGGCTTCGACGAGGCCAGACTCAACCCGGTCGGAACCGGCCCTTATGAAGTGATTGAGTTTGATCCGGGCCGAAGCTTGGTCCTCGAACGCTTCGACGACCATTGGGGTGAACCGTCCGCGCTGGAAAAGGTCACCATGCTCCATGTGCCCGAAGTGGCCAGCCGCGTCACTGGCCTCGTGAACGGCGAATTCGACATTATCGCCCAAATTCCACCCGACCAGGCGTCGGCGATCCCCACCGAGGGCTTCCGCAGCCAGGGCGTTACCTGGCCCATGTTCCACGTGTGGCTCATCCACCAGACCAATCCGCCCACCGACAACCCACTGGTCCGCAAGGCAGTGCGCCTCTGCACTGACCGTCAGGCGCTGGTCGACGGCTTGTGGGGCGGCCTGGCCGAGCGCCCAACCGCCCACCAGTTCCCCGAGTACGGCGCACCGCTCTACATTGAGGGGTTTGAGCACATCAAGCACGACCCTGAGGAAGCGCGTCGACTGCTCGCGGAGGCGGGCTATGACGGCGAGGAGATGGTGATTTCGCATCCCGGCAATTACTACCTGTATGGCGATCTCGCCGCGCAGGTGATCCAGCAGCAGTGGGCCGAGTGCGGCTTGAACCTGCGCCTGCAGGAGGAGGATTGGGCCACCTTCCACTCAAAGAAGCCCCACCACGACGACGTCAACTTCCGCGCCTGGTCGAACCCCATGTACTACCCGGACCCGATGGGCGCGATGGACACCCACTGGTCGCCAAAATCGTGGGCGGCACAGCGCAATCTCTGGGCCCCCTCGCACCCCGAATGGGAAGCCACCTACGAAAAGGCGCGTTTCGCAACCGACCCGACAGAGCGCCGCGCCGCCTACCAACGCCTGCTGGAACTGTCGGAGGAGGAGTCGGGCTGGCTCCTGCTTTACAAGCCGCACGAGCTTTACGGTATGCGCGACGGCATTTCCTTCGACATTCCGATCGCACAGCGGCCCTACGTGATTCCGCTGCGCGGTGGTGAAATCCAGGTGAACCAGTGAACCCAGCCCGGCTCCGGGCGGGTGAAGTCACGATCGATGCGAATTTCTAGGACGGGACGGGTCCCCGGAACTCCCCGGGGACCCGTCCCGTCCTTTCCCGGCCCGCGACGCCATTCCGAGACAGGCCCTGGCCAACCGGCCATGGTTCAATCCAAGAAAAGAGATACCGCGCCAGCGAAGTAACCATCGGCAAAAACTACTGACACCGGACCAACGGTGCAAACCGCGCGGGGCGTGTTGAATACCCGACGCTAGTGTGAGAACATTGCATGCTGCGTTTCATGGCGATCCGATTTGGCCGTGCGCTCCTCACGATGTTTATGGTGCTGGTGATTGCCTTTCTCACCCTGCGCTTATCCGGCACGCCCTTCGCAATGATGTTCCCCGAGGGGATCACCGACGAGCACCAAGCGGCTCTGGAGGCGAAGTACGGCTTCGACCGTCCGATATGGGAGCAGTTCATTGTTTATCTGGGCGACATCGCCGTCGGCAATTTCGGGCGTTCGCTCTACACCTCGCAACCTGTGTGGATGATGTATGCGGTGCGCATGCCCGCCACCATTGTGGTCGGCGGGCTCGCGCTGCTTCTCGCGATTGCCATTGGCATACCGCTTGGCGCGGCCGCGGCGCTCTATCGTGGCCGGGTATCGACAAGCGCGGGCATGGGGCTCGCGTTTCTCGGTTATGCCGTGCCACATTTTGTTATCGGCATCGGCCTGATCCTGTTCTTCGGCTACTATTTGGCGCTACTGCCGGCAACCGGTCTCGAAACGCCGAACCATTTCATCCTACCGGTGGTGACGTTGGCTCTTCCAATGATCGCGGCGATTGCCCGCTTCATGCGTGCCGCCATGCTCGATGCCATCGGCCACGACTACGTGACCACCGCCCTTTCGAAGGGGCTGACCGACCGGCGCATTGCCCGCATCCACATCCTTCGCAACGCGATGATCCCGCTGATCACCGTGTTGGGTCTGGAGATTGCCGGACTGCTCAATGGTTCGATTTTCGTCGAGGCAGTCTTCTCGCTCCCGGGCGTTGGCCGGGTCCTGATCGATGCAGTCCAGGGGCGCGACTATCCCGTGTTGCAGTTCGGCGTCATCGCCTATGCCGCCATAGTCGTTGTGGTCAATCTGCTCGTTGACCTTGCCTATGTTGTCGCTGACCCTCGCGTTCGGCTGGAGAAGTAAGTCGTGACGGACGCAGCCTTCGATCATCGCGGTACAGGCCGTTGGTCCTTCGGCGTTTTGCACCTATCAGGCCTCGCTTTGGCACTCATCATCGCGCTTGGCTTCATGGCGCCGCTCATCGCACCGTACGATCCGAACGCGGTCAACCTGCTCGACCGCTTGAAGCCGCCGGTCTGGCTTGACGGCGGGAGCTGGGCAAATCCATTGGGCACCGACAGTATCGGCCGAGACCTTCTTACCCGCTGCCTCTATGGCATCCGAACCAGCTTTGGCATCGCCATCTTCGGGCTGATCTTCAGCGCGGTCCTCGGCGTGGCGCTTGGTCTCCTGTCCGGCCTCGGCGGCAAGTGGGTCGACCGCTCCGTGATGACCATTACAGATGTGTTCATCACCCTGCCGAATCTGCTGCTCCTGCTTTGCGGCATTACCCTGCTTGGCACGAAAATCTGGGTCTTGGTCTTGATGATCGGCCTCGTCCGCTGGGAGGCTTACGCGCGGCTGGTGCGCGGCCAGGTCTTGACCCTTCGCGAACAGGGCTATGTCGAGGCGAGCCGGGCCCTTGGCAGCGGCCAGATGCGGATCGCGCTGAAGCACATTCTGCCCAATCTGGCTTCACCGTTGGTCGTGATCCTCAGCCTGAGTTTTCCGGGCGTATTGCTGATGGAGGCGGGCCTTTCCTTCCTCGGGGTCGGCGTCCAGCCACCAACACCGTCGATCGGGCGCATGATCGGGGACGGCCGCGACTACTTGGTCAACGCGTGGTGGGTCTCCGGCGTGCCCTCGATCGTCATCGCCACGATCACATTGTTGTTCCAGCTCATCGGCGATAGCCTGCGTGATCGCATCGATGTTAGAGCCGATGGCTGAACCGATCCTTGCCGCGCGCGGCGTCCACGTCCGTTTCGACACCGCGGCCGGCCCGATCCACGCGGTGCGCGGCGTCGACTTGGACATTCACGCCAGCGAGACGGTTGCCCTGGTCGGCGAGAGCGGCAGCGGCAAATCGGCGTTCGCCAAGAGCTTTCTTCGCCTGCACCAGCCGCCATTCACAACGCCACGCACGCATATTGAGGGCAAGATCGTGCTGAGTCGACCCGACGGGCCCATCGATCTAATCGCCCTCAGCGACGCTGAGATGCGAGCTGCGCGGGCCCGCGATATCGGCATCATTTTTCAGGACGCTTTGTCGGCACTGAATCCGACGATGCGCGCCGGCGAGCAAATTGCAGAAGCGCTGGGCGAGGCGAGTCCCGACATCCGCCCTAAAGAGGCGAAAGCTATGGCGGTCGACATCCTCGACCGGGTTGGCATTCCCGACGCCGGGACGAGGTCGCGCGCCTATCCCCACCAGTTGTCCGGCGGACAGCGCCAGCGGGTGATGATCGCCATCGCCGCCGTTCGATCGCCGCAACTGCTGATTGCCGACGAACCCACCACGGCCCTTGACGTTACGGTACAGGCTCGGCTGCTGCGGCTCCTGAAGGACATTCAGATCGAATCCCGCATGGCGATGCTGTTTATCACCCACGATCTCACCATTGTCGCGGAAATCGCCGACCGGGTGGCGGTCATGCATCAGGGACAGATCGTCGAAATCGCGCCAACCCGCGAAATCTTTGGTGCGCCCCAACACGATTACACGAAACACCTGCTTGCAAGCCTCCCCGGCCGCCGTCCGCGACCCGCGCGCGGGCCGAAGGCTGCGCGACTATCGGACAATCCCCTCATCCGGGCCTGCGGTATCTCCGTGACGTTCGGCGGCGCCATGTTCCGCAAAGCCCCACCCGTGTACGCGCTCCGGTCGGTCGATCTTTCCGTGTATCCGGGAGAGCGGCTTGGCATCGTTGGGGAGTCGGGTTCGGGCAAGACAACCCTTGGCCGTGTGATCCTCGGGCTGCAGAGCCCGACCGCGGGGATGCTGCGCGTTGGTGGCCGGAACCCGTTTCGGCTCAACCGTGACGAGGCCATACGATTCCGGCGCAAAGTACAGGTGGTGTTTCAGGATACCGCTGCTTCGCTCGATCCGCGCATGGCCGTCGGACGGTCGGTGTGGGAAGGACTGGACATCCATCGCATTGGCAAACCCGATGACCGCGATGCGCGCGTGCGCGCGGCACTCGAGCAGGTGGGTCTGAATCCCGAGATCGCAAGTCGCTTTCCGCACACGCTGTCGGGTGGCGAGCGCCAGCGCGTCAACATCGCGCGCAGCCTCGTGATTGAGCCTGAGATCCTCATCGCCGACGAACCTGTTTCGGCGCTGGATGTTTCCATTCAGGCGCAGATCCTCGATCTGTTGAATGCGCTGCACGACGACCTCGGTTTGACGATGGTGTTCATCTCCCATGACCTCTGGGTGGTGCGGGAGCTTTGTGAACGCATCGCCGTCATGAAGGACGGGGAGATAGTCGAAACCGGGCAGACCGAGCAACTGTTTGAAGCGCCGAGTCATCCTTATACGCGCGATCTCTTGGGAAGCGTCTCCTCGCTTCCAGAGATCGGCGCGAAAATCAACCGTCTCTGAGAGGGCTTCTGCATCCTCGGCACTGACGCGTAATCATCTTCCTGACCTGTTGCCACACTTTCTCCTGAATTGCCCACTTATCCTATTTCCTTGTAATACCGGGGTGTTTTCGGCTCCTGCCTTCTCTTACACCCGCTTGCCTTCTATTACCATACGTTGTAAACTTCACTTACCGGTTACTTCCCGGTTACTTGCTCTCCGCTTCCGATCCCCGTTATTCGAACTTCGCATTGCCTTTTCTGACATGATTACCAAAGTCCGCATTCTCGCCGCGCAACCCAAAGACAAATCCTACTACCTGTGGGATACCGCCATCAAGGGCTTCGGCGTCCGCGTCTACCCCTCGGGCATCAAGTCCTTCGTTCTCACCTATCGTTCCCCCCATCTCCCCGCATCCCGTGCCAAGCGCTTCGCCGTCCTCGGCCGCACCGACAGCATGTCCGTCCGCCAGGCCCGCCTCCAGGCCTTCCAGGAACTCGCCGCCGTCCACAGGGGCGACCTCGGTCTTTCCGAGCGCCGCAAGTTCCGTCGGGACATCCCCACCCTCGACACCGTCCTCGACCGCTTCTTCGACAAATATGCGCCCCAGCGCATTTCCATCGGCCGCCTCACCCCGAACACCGTTCACCAGTACCGCCTCGCGGCCAACGCCGTCCTCCGTCCTGCCATGGGCCATCTCAAGGTCTCCGAAATCAGATCTTTCCATGTCGAGAACGCTCTCACCGGCCGCCCGCCGGTTGCTCGCAACCGAGAGCTCTCCTTCTTGTCCCGAATCTTCTCCCTCTGCGAAAAATGGGGCCACCGCCCACAAAACAGCAATCCCTGCTTCCCTATAACCCGATCCCGCGAACAGCCCAGGGACCGTACCCTCAGCTCCACCGAATTCCAGCGCCTCGCCGCCAGCCTCGACGCCCACGATGAACGCCATCCCGGACCCGTCGCCGTCCTCCGCTTCGCTTGCCTCACCGGCCTCCGAATCAGCGAGATCCTCGCCATCCAGTGGACACACATCGAATTTGAATCCCGCCGCCTCCTTCTCCCCACCACCAAGACCGGTCGCCGCCGTCACGACCTTCCCGCTACTGTGCTCGATCTCCTCGAGCCTCTCCCTCGCACGAGCGAATACACCTTTACCTCCGACATCCACGACAACGGCCCAATTCCCTATGCCTACATCCGAGATTTTTTTGCCAAAATCCGCCGCCACGCCGGCCTCGACGACATCCGCATCCACGACATCCGGCGAACCTACATGACCCGCGCCGCCGCTTCCGGCATCAACACGCACGTCCTCCGCGACATCCTCGGTCACCGCTCTGCGGCCACCGCCGACCGCTACATCCGCAACGTGGGAAGCCCTGTCCGCGAAGCCCGCCAGCAGATTGCCGACGACATCGCCACGCTCATCGGCACTGTTCCGGAACCCGAACAAACGCCCTGATCCTGTCCAACACCACGCCATCCCCCGCACAAACCGAAGAATCCAGATGATCGTCGCAGCCGCCGTCACCGTAAACGGACAAGTCCATTCGATACCCCCACCCGCCAGGCATCACACCATTCTCCACTCCCTCGGCCACCGCGGCCTCCTTCCACCCGGCCGCAGGCTTGACCAGGGCTTCATCGATCGCAAGGAACGCTTTGTCACCCGCGCGCAAGCCCTCGAAGTCGTCATCTCCCAGAATCAACCTCTCGCACCAAAACCCGACGGCACACCCCGCACCAGGCCCGACCACGCGCTCGATCTCTTCAGCGAGGACCTCTGGTAGCGCCCCCTGCGCGCAAGACAGCAATCTTCCCTGCATTTCGCCCACCTGTCCCGGATGCTCATGCACAACGCAGGCATCAATTGCACAAATTCAGACGTCCGGACATCGCTCTCTTTTCGAGAGCCGGTTGTGGGTTGAATTATCGTTTGAATTGATAGAGTTATGATTGAATTTTGGGGTTGACAGAGCGGCGGGATTCTGGCATAATAATATGAACCCGATATTCGGTATCCGAGGATCTCATGAACACACTTCCGATGGCGCCCGCGAACGCCACTCCGATCGGCACTACGTGCTTTTCGTACCACGTTGATGGCGAACGGGTGGTGTATTTCACAAACCTGCAGCCGTTTGACTCGCACGACGTTTCGAGCATCCGGTCGTGGCGGCTTCGGATCGCGCGGTTCGCGGAGCACGGGATCCGTCGGGAGGATCTGGCGACGGCGTTCGGCGTTGGTCGTTCCACGGTGCAGCGGGCAGTGAACCGGTACCGGAGCAAGGGAGAGGAAGGGTTTCATGAGCCGCGCCGCGGGCGCGGTCCGAGCGCAATTGATGCCGACATGGCGCGGGAAGCGGACCGTCTTTTGAGTACGGGTCTGAGCGGCTCGGCGGTTGCGCGACGGCTTGGGATCCCGGTGCGGACGCTGAACGACAACCGTCGGCGGGGGGTTGTCGGGGGTGGGATGCCGGCCCGGGCGGCAAAGGCTGATCCGGTTCCGGACGCACCTGCGGAGCGGGAGGCGCCGCAGGAAGCACCGGAGCGGGACGCGCTGGAGCCGTCGATTGACCGAAGCGCACGGGACGCCCGCGACCGGGCAGCGCCGCTGGGCCGTGGAGCTCGGGACACGACGGGGCGAATGCTGGCTGCGACGGGGCATCTGAGCGAGATCCGGCCGCAGTTTGCGGAACCGCTGTCGGTGGTCGCCGGCGGGGGGGTGCTGGCCGGGCTCCCGATGCTGCTGAAGGAGGGGCTTCTGAACCACGCGCGGGAGTTCCTGTCGCTGCCCAAGGGGTATTACGGGTTGACCACCGTTCTGCTCTTCCTGGCGTTCCTCATCCTGGCCCGGGTGCGCAATCCGGAGGCGCTCCGGCACCAAGTGCCCGGGGAATGGGGCGCGATCCTGGGCCTGGACCGCTGCCCGGAGGTGAAGACGCTGCGGCGCAAGATCAAGGCGCTGGGGCAGGATGTGCAGCAAGTGCGGAACTGGCAATCCTCCCTGGCGGCGGGATGGCTTGAGGAGGATCCGGAGGTCGGCGCCACGCTGTGCGTGGACGGGCATGTGAAGATCTATTCCGGTCGCAAGGGGAAATTGCCGAAGCATTTCGTAGCGCGACAGAAACTATGCCTGCCCGCCTCCACGAGCTATTGGATCAACGCGCTCGGCGGCAAGCCCTTCCTGTGCCTGAACAAGGCGCTGGATCCGACCATGACCCACGCGCTGGAGGCGGACATCCTGCCTGCGCTGGAGAAGCTGGGCATGCTAGGCCCGGAGGCGCCGGATCTTACCGCCCCGGATGCCGGCGAGCCCGCCCTGACGCTGGTCTTTGACCGGGAAGGCTGGAGCCCGGCACTGTTCAAGCGCCTCGCCCGGCGCGGCGTTGCGGTGATCACCTGGCACAAGGGCTTCAAGGGGGAGGACTGGCCGGAGGCGGAGTTCCACACCGTCTCGGTGCCCATCCATGGGCCGGGCGCGACCCGCAGCGCCACCGTCCGCCTCGCCGAGAAGCGCGTGCAACTGAAACAGGGGCCCGAGGTCCGCCAGATCCGCCGCCTGCTCGAAAGCGGCCGCCAGGTCCCGCTCATTTCCACCCACTCCCGCATGCCCGTGGAGCAGATCGCCGGCGCCCTGTTCTCCCGCTGGTCGCAGGAGAACTTCTTCAAATATATGCGCGAGGAGTTCAATCTCGACGCCCTCGTGGTCCGCGGCCTGGAGCCGCAGGATCCCGAAGCCCGCGTCGTCAACCCGCTCTGGCGCGCAATCGACCGAAATGTCAGCCGCTTCCGGCAACGCCTCGGCACCCTGCGCAACAGGATCGCCGATCTGGCCAAGGGAGCCCAGTCTCACCAGACCGCCGAAGCCGCCCGACGTCTCCAGGCCCGGATCGACGCTCTCGACGCCGAGCGTGAGACGCTCAAGCAGAAGCGCAGCGACACGCAGCGCCACATCACCGTCGCCGAGCTCGACGAGCACCAGGCCCTGGATGCGCTTCCCGAAGGCGAGAAGCTCCTCCTCGACGTCATCCGCATGATCGCCTACCGCGCCGAAACCCGCATGATGCCTGTCGTCGCACAGGCACAGGGCAAGACACAGCGACCCCGCAGGCACCTGCGCGCGATCTTCCAATCCGACGCCGACATCATCCCGGAGCCCTCCAACGGCATCCTCCGCATTCGCATCCTCGGCACCGCCAGCGACGCCGGCGACAACGCCACTGCAGGCCTCCTACAGGAACTCAACCTAACCCGGACGATCTTCCCAGGCACCAACCTCCGGATGGTCTACGAACTGCCCGGGAATACGGCCGATCCGGACCTGTCGGGTTCAAATCGGTGAGCTCGATTCACCCCCAAGGTCCGGACATCTGAAATTGCAGATTCTTGGTTCTCACGGGCTGCGCAAACCTCAAGTTTCCACAAGAAACGCGGGAGCACACCCGCTATTGGTCCCGTCAACAAGAACGCCCGGGAAATTCAGGCCTTGGCGGTGGGCCCGTTGGGAACCTTCTTCCGTCCAGGGACCGCAACCAGCATGTGCGTCGCCAGCGATCGCTCGGCCTCCAATCCGCCGGTGCGTTTCGAGCGGACACTGATAACAGGGAAAGGCCCCCGGCCTGATACAGACCAGTCGGATGGCGTCAATGCGAGCAACACAAACACCGACAAACCTCGAGCGGTCAATACTTGCTCCTGTTTTCGTCGTAGCCCCGGAGCACGTTGATGTAACCGGCGACCAGAATGTGATGTTCCCGCCGACGGTCGACAAGCACTGAAAGGTCCGAAATGGTCCGATGGGCGGCCGCGGGCGGAAATATCCACATGCGACTTGCTCTGGCGAGTGGCTGTTGTGAGCCATGTTCCTGGACATGATTCTCATTGACAGGCCCCCGCTCATCTTGCGCGAGGCGGCTCTTTCCGTTCCGGGACCGGCCTCTCCGGCTGGCCGCTACCCTCAGGCTGGCGGCGTTCCCGGCGTTCTCCCGCCGCGAATGCCTCGCGCAGCATGCTGCCCATCTCCATCAGCATGGTTTCGTTCATCCGGCTCAGCATGTCGCCCAGCCGTGCGAGGGGCAGCTCGCCCTGTTCCTCATCCACGTCAGCAGGCTGTCCGGAGCCGTTCTCCTCCCATGCCAGGAGGTCCGAGGGTGGCACACGCAATGCGGCCGCGATCCTGCAGATATTGACCAGGGAGATATTCTGCTCGCCCCGCTCCACGCGGCCGACGTAGCCCCGGTTCAGACCGCTTTCAAGCGCCAGGCGTTCCTGGGCAATGCCCTTCCGGCGCCGGATGTCCCGCATTCGCTCGCCAAAGGCCTTCCGGACCATCGCAGCTTCATGCTTTTCCATGGCGCGTCATTCGACCCTATTGCACTTTATCGAGCCACCTGTTATAAGAACACCTGTGTGCCTTATAAAGCGCCACAAAAATAAGCAGGCGCCGGAGCCTCGCTCCCTCGCCAATTCGGAGACCGACGATGCAAACAACCGATCTGCCCTTTCTGCAGTTCCTGAGAAACGCACCGCAACTGTTGCTTCCCATCTACCAGCGCCGCTATCGCTGGACGGCACAGCATTGCGAGCGCCTTGTTGCCGACGCCCTCCGTGCGGGCGCGGATCCCGAAATCCGCTCCCACTATGTCGGCATGATCACCACCGTGTCGCCGCACCATTCCAGCGGACCCTGGCATTCTCCGCTCACCATCGTGGACGGCCAGCAGAGAATCGCCACCACCTTGATGCTGCTCGCGATTCTCGCTCGGCGCCTGCCCGGGGAAAACGTCGCGCTCGGCCTCACTCCGGACCAGATCGGCCCCTATTTTCTCTGGAACGCGCACGAGGCGGGGGAACGCCGCCACAAGCTTCTTCTGACGCCGATCGACCGCCAGACCCTGCTGGGGCTTCTCCATCCGGACGAGCGCCTCCCTTCGGACCCGTCCCCACGCCTGGTGCAGAATTTCCGGCTCCTGGAGCGCAGGGTCGCGCAACTGTCCGCGGAGGAGCTGAACACGCTGTGTGCCGGGATCGCCAAGCTGATGGTGGTGCACACCGCCCTACATCCCGGCATCGACGACGCCCAGCAGATCTTCGAGACCATGAACTCGACCGGCCAGCCGCTCGATGACAGCGACCTGATCCGGAATTTCCTTCTCATGGGCCACCCCGAGGACGTCCAGCACCGGATTCATGTGCAGTACCTGCTGCCGCTGGAGCAGGACTTCGGTCGCGACGATTACGAAGCGCACTTCCCCATCCATGCCCGGGCCTTCCTCGCCCTGCGCACCGGAAGCCGGCCGCGGCAGACGGATCTTTACGCATCCTTCCAGGAATACGCCGCGTCCGGCGCTGCCGGCGAGGCAGCCCCGGACTCGCTCGCGAAGGACCTCCGTACCCTGGGCCACTACTACTGCGTCATCACGCACGGAACCGAGCCGCATCCGGCGCTGCGCTCGGCTTTCGCCCGCCTCCAGGAACTGAAGATGGAGCCGGCACTCCCGCTGTTCTTCAGGCTCTACGAGGAAAGTGCTCAGGGTCGCCTTGCCAAGGACGACTTCGCCCTGATCGTCAAGACGATTGAGGATTACCTCCTTCGTCGGGCCGTGTGTGGTCTCCATCCCGGTTCGCATACCCACACTTTCACGCGGCTCGCCCGCTCGAGCCTGCTGGCGCCGCGCCACCTCGAGCACATCCGGATTCAACTCCTCCTGCAGTCCGAAACCGCCCGTTTCCCGTCCGACGAGGAATTCCAGACTGCACTGGAATCGGTCGATCTGTACAGCCGCCTGTGTGCCCAGCATGTGCTGATCTCGCTCGAGAACCACGACCGCGAGCCGCCGCTGAACCCGGATGTGCTCGAGGATTTCAGCGTCGAGCACGTCATGCCGCAGCAAAGTCCACTGCCGCCCCACTGGCGTGCCCATCTCGGGCCGGACCACCAGCGGATCCACGACCGCTGGGTTCACTCGCTCGGCAACCTGACGCTGACCCAGTTCAATTCCGCTCTCGGTACCAAGTCGTTCGAGGACAAGCTGCAGGGAGAGACCGGATATGACGTGAGCCCGCTGGAGCGGCTCAACGACGATATGCGCAACGCGGACGCCTGGACAGAGGACGCCATCCGGCAACGCGGGCAGAGTCTGGCCCGGCTGGCTCTGTCCATCTGGCCCTGGCCGTCGGTGCCGGATGGCGTGCTGGAAGAGGCCCGCGTGCGCACCCGGCGGGTCTGGACCCTGGACGATCACCCGCAATTGCAGCCGGGCGCGCCCATGCGCGATCTGTACGAGAGAATCTGCCTCGCTCTCGCCCGGATCAACCTCCACCCGGAAGCGCTGCGCAATTACATTGCGTTCAAAGCCCGGACCAACGTGCTCGACATCATCCCGAAGCGCCGCAGCCTTTCCTGCTATCTGAACTGTGGCATCGGCGATCTCGTCGACCCACATGGCCTGGCCGTGGAGCATCCCCGCAGCAAGCACTCCGGAAACGGAGACGTCCTCGTCGTCATCCGGACCGTGGAGCAGATCCCCGGACTGGTCGATCTGGTGCGCCAGGTCCTGGACCGGCAGCAGGCAGCACCCGGCCCGGACGACCCCGACGACCCCGACGAAACGGAGTGACCGTGCGCCGCGCCTTCCGCTCCTTCCGCCTTTCCCGGCAACGCAGGGCCGGCCCTCGCTAACCGGTGCCGACACACCAGCGGGGTTCCCCCGCCTCGCCGTCGTACCGTGCTCCGATGACGCCTGCGGAGGCCATAGAGGTCGCGGAACCGGCCGGAAGCACCTGCACGGGCTGCTCCGGCCTTCCGCCCCGCCAGCGTGGAGCCAGCAGCCGGCTGCCCTAGTTGCATGCCGGCTCTCTGCCCGGCGCAATCCGTTTCTGCCTCTCCCGAATCGCCGTGCAGCGGCTTTCCGGGGCTTTCCGGGTGTGCTTGCAGCCGGTCTCACTCGACCTTACGGACCCGATTTTGGTCTCTCCGGCGACCGTTCCGATCGCACCCGCATCTCTCCCGAGATGCCCGGCGGCCAGGATCCACTCGGCGAAGCCTTCCCTGCGCTCCGAACGCCGACAAGGCGCCATCTACACGCCGAAGCTCATCGTCAAGGCCAAGGTCGCCCGGGCCGGCAAGATCGCGAAGCCCGGGAGAAACCCCGACCCCGCGTCGGTTTCGGGCGACGATTGCGCCTTTGTCACCGCAGCCGAGCGGGTTGACACCCACTATGGTGCCTCCCTCCGCCAACTCCTTGTCGACGGCATGGACGGCACCGGCCCGCACGTCCCCGCTCCCGGGGCCTGACCCTCCGGCGCCTCGAGGATCTCCGCCCTGAGACCGCTCTCCGCTGCAGGCTCACCAGCGCCCACGGAATTCCACGCCTCGCGCCTCGTCGAGCTCTGCCGTCTCCACCATGGTCAGGTGACCGGGTGTAACGCCGTCCGCGTCAGGGTGTCTGTCCCAGGCCGCGCTGTGGCGACGGGTCTTCGGCCGGCTCGACGCAGGCTCCGCAAGAGTGTCTTTCCGGCAGACGTTCCGGACGATCAGGTGCCATTATCCGGCACCTGCTGCCATGTCGTCCGGTTTCCGGAAGGAAGCTTCGACCCGGTGCAGGGGAGGCAGCGCCACAGCAACCGGCACTCTCTCACTTGAAACGGGAACCGCCATCAGCACATGGTCTGCGCAAGCCCGTGGATGCAGGCTGGTGTGAATGCTCCGTCTGTCGCTCAGCCTGTTCAACATCGGGGAGATCGGCCGTCATCTCGCCGTGCCCGTCGAGCAGCCAAACAAGGTCCACTTCGGCAAGGGCCGCGAAGCGGCTCGCCGTGCGCAACGTCGGCCGGTGACGCGGCTTTCGCCATCGGTGCACGTTGTCCCTTACCGCCTCTCTCAGACGGTCCGGCGCTTGCATTTCCGGGAATGACGACCTCTCCCAGGCGCGGGAGACTCGATCCTGCCACTCCGGTTGTGTTGGCCGCTCCTCCGTCGCGTTGTGCCGTCCCAGCAGGCGGCCGAAGGATTCAATGCGGTGTCGCTCCTTCGGGTCAGGCAGCTCGGGGTCACGATCGTCCTCGCCTTCCATGCCCAGAAAATCGCCGCATTTCTGACAGAGCGTCAACCACCCGTATTGAGGGATCGTCGGCTGGTCTGCCCGGCATTCGGGGCATTCTGTCCGCAGGCGCGTCCCGTGCCGATGGCAATGGGCAACTTCCGACAGCTTCCAGAGCAACGGCTCATACGGCGGCTTGCCCTGCATTGTCCGCTCGACATGGCACTCCGGACACCAGGCGCGGTGGGGCTTGAAGAGAAATTTCTGCGACGGGTCCAGAACATCGCTCCAGCGCGCCATGGTCAACGACCGCACCTCCGGCTGGCCGGTAAGATCGGCCAGCACATCCGCCAGTCGGCGGCCCGATTCACAGGTTCCATCGACACGCCGCGCATGTACCTGGAAGAACTCGGGATCGGCAAAGGCTCTTCCCAGGGCCTGCCTGGCAACCCGCCGGACTTCCCGGATCAAGACGTGCGGATGCAGCAGGTGCTCTCCCGCAAGCCGGGTTACATACCCGGTCAGGCTTTCCACGCCCGGCGTTCCGATGCCGATCGGCGGGACCGGATACAGGTAGGAAACCATGATCATTCACCTTCCAGCCGCCGGGGACGACGCTCACCGACCTTTTGTCGACGGTTCTTGCTTCCCGAGGGGCCATTCCTGTTCGTGGTGCGCGCATGCTGGTTCGGCCTGCCTGATGGCTTCGACTCCACCAAATCCAGGCGGGCCATCAGCATGCTGTTGGCCCGCTCCGCCTCCCGCCCCACGCTCAAGAATGGAGAAATTCTCCTTTCTCCATTTTCGATTTCGCGCAGGCAATCGAGCAGGTACTTACTGTCGTGGCCCTCCCGGACAATCTGCTCAACGCGTAATTTCAATTCAGAGGACAGGCCGGGGGTGAGGATCTTGTACAATGCATCTCGGACCATGGTCGCCAGCCAACCGGGACATCCCAGGCATTTCAAGTGCATTCTTGTCATGTCCTCTGCGTGAATTTTCTGGAATTCGACCTCAGGAACCGTCTCGACCAGCGTGTGAATGAATCTCCAGAAACCGGCGTACTCCCTCTTTTTCCTTGGGTTCAAGTACCGGGGCAGGCAGATCAGGGGCACCCTTGGAATTCTCTCCAGCTTCTCCAACGCGTCCGCGACAACTGCGTCTCTTCCCACGAGCAGCAACCGCACGCCGGCAGTCTCAGCGATTCCCCGAAGGCAATGAATTCGGTGGGAATTTTGGTCGGGCGATCCAGTCAGGATTTCCCCGACTTCGTCGACTACAAGCAGGCGAACCCGCCGATACCTGGCGGCGTAACCCAGCGCATCGCACATCAGTGCCTGGCGCCGGCGCGCCGATCCCTTTGGCAAACTGGGGAGCACATACATATCGCCGAACAACGATGCCGGTCGTCGCGGTGGCTCGACAATGTGCTCCAGCCCCGGCGCCTTGGCAGCAGCAGCGAAAGCCTTGAGAAGCAGGTCGACATGGAACTCCTTATCACAGGCCTTGGTAGCCGTCGCGCAGAGTACCGGCATAGCATTCCCGGCACCGGCATTGACCTTATTCGCGTAGGCTCTCACCACATTGGATTTTCCGACAAGCGGTGGACCGGTCATGAACCCGAGCGAATGCTCTGCCTGGTCGAACGCTTGCAGTTGCTCCATGGCTGCGTCGTACAGCGGATGCCGGATGGAAGCTGCATTGAACCGCTCCAGGGCGGTGCTCTTGTCTGTGGACTCAGTCATTTTCATGACCTCCGGCCTGAACATCCATCCCGTCCAGGTAATTCAGCACGAACGGCGGCTTGCTCTCTACGACGGAATCTGGCGGCAGGCCCGTACCGGATTCGTCACCGGCCTCATCACCATCATTTCGGCCGCCCCGAGCATTGGTCAATGCCTTGCGGCGCGCCCGGGCCAAGGCTTCCTGCTCTTCGTCGATCGCCACCAAAAGATCCGTAAGCCTGTTGTTCCCGGCTCGTGCTTCCCGCCGGGCATCGCGTTTCTCGATTTCCAGCGCTTTCGAAATGAGCACCCGGTCTTCTTTTTGCGCAAGGGAATCCAGACGCTCCGCACGATCCGCACGAAACGGATGGAACGCACCGTCGATCCGGGCGTAAACCGTTGCAGAATCTTCCGGGTCGTAATGCAGATGAAACGTCCGCTTGCCGTTCGGAAGACGGCCAGCTGCCTGGGACACCGACGGATTTCGGTACCGGTTTCTTCGAAAATGGAATCCGGCCTTGGGATCCAGTACATACTTTTTGCTCGTTGCCGGCATCGTCGCCCGGCGAAACTGCTCGTCGTACACCAATCGCTGGCTTGCACGGTTGCCCCTGAGCGCCCAGCCATCGTGGAGCGCCTCATTGGGCGTCATGCCGATTTCCTCGTGCACCGTGTCATTGTAGAGAGCGAAGAAGGCGGAGACGAATTTCTCGAGGCCTTCGAGAGCCCAGATAGCGTCCTTCCGGGGGTCCGGCCTCTTCGTCAACGCCCGGCGTGCCTGCAGACGACCCATATATCCGGCGATATTTTTCACGAGTTGGTCCGATATCGTCTCGAACACGCGTTCCACCTGTCCCGAGAACTTTGGCTCGCCCGGAGGCCGGAACATGGTCTCGCGCTGGCAGTATCCCAGGAGCAGCAGGCGGAGCGCTCCCGAAACGAAGCCGGGACCGTGATCGAAGACGGAAATATCAGGAATACGGTGGTGACGCCGCACCAGGTCCCGCACGGTCAGCAGCGCCATTTCTGCCGATTCCGCCTGGAAATCGATGTACCAGGCTACGACAGCCCTGGAAAACGAGTCGACGGCAATTAGCAGTCTTGGCCGATCTGTCCACGGACGAGGCCCGACATTGTTCTCGTAGCAGTCCAGTGCCACGTCCATCACCGTGCCGTCGAATTGCACTCGATGGAACGGCCATTCGCCCAGCCGGGAGGACGGCAACCCCACGGAGGGGCTGGCCGCGTCGGCCGCATACTTCCCATCCCGGTGCTGCACGGCCATCGGCGTCCCCAGTTCCTTGATCCGTTTCCGATAGGTCGTCAACGAAAAGGGCTGCCCGCCGGTTTTCCTTTCCAGGCGTGAGTAGCGCTGATATGCCTGACGAACGGTCAGACGCGGCTTCGTCCTGCGGCCCTTGCGGTAGTAGTGCCTCATGATCCACGCATCCAACCGCTCGTGCGCCTGTGTACGCGGCTTCTCCACTGGTTTGCGCGCATAGGGAACCTGACTGCGGAATTTCTCCCCCGGAGCGGTTCCCGCGGCATCGTACCTCTCCAGGTAATTGTAAACCGTCCGGCGACACGCGCCGAGCCGTGCGGCCGCTTCATCCACGGCAAGATTGTCCAACCGAATCTGGCGCAAGATATCCAGTCTCCGCAGGATGATTTTTCCCTTCCTGCCGCCATCCTTTCCGGCATACTCCCACAACAGGTCGCTGATCTCGGTGGCAGAATTCTCTGCAATCCGTGGGGCATGCCGGGGAATTGCGCCGTTCTTGACCAGGTCGCCGAATTCGCCGTTGCTCACAGTCATCGACCGATCGTCGGCATAGGCCGCCATCGCTCGAAGGTCGGGGTGTACAAGCGTGTACTCGGTCTCAACCAGCGGGCAGCGTTTCAGGTCGGCGAAGACGTGTCCCCGGCAGATGCTTCGCAGCACAGCGTCGACTGGCACACCGGCCGCCGCAGCAACCGCGACAATGGTGCGCGGCCCTTCCTTCACGGCATCCGTGATCCCTTCAACATCGGTGTTGCAAATGTACTGATTCCGATACGCGGAGAGAAATTCGAAATTTCTGACGAGCATGGGGCCCATCTCGTCCGGAGTCAGCACGCGATGCCGGACTCCGAGTTTGCCCAGTGATTGGACAACCGGCAGGTATTGCGCAATCCCATCTGCGTCTCGGGCGTACAGATGCGGCTTTTTGGCCAGACGCCGATCCAGCGATTCTCGGGTCATGCAGCGCACAGCCCAGCAAGTGCCGTCGGTGCTGACAAAGAGATAGTCGAGGATCATCGCCTTTCGGCCAGTCTGCCGGCCGTCCCGTGAGAAGGCCGCGTCTACAGGCGCAGGCTGATCCAGGTAGCCGATTACGTTGGAGTCCCATTCCAGCGCGTGCGCAACCACGCGGTGGACGAGGTCGCTCTCGCTCTGAATCGAGACCCGCATTTTTGGCGAGAAGTATTCAGACCGCATCCGTCGACTGCGGCCCGGCACGTTTCGCGCCGGCTCCTCCAAACTCTTGAGAAACCACGCGTATCCGTCGTCCGTGATGCCGGCCGACCGCATTCGGCGTTCGACTTCGGAGAGCGGCAGCCAACCGAAGTGCGGGTCGGACGACCCTTCAAATGCGGAGAATGCCAACCGTCTTGGCGCGTGCGGTGTACTGAGGAACTCAGGAGGAGGTGCGGTCTGGGGGCCATGTATGCCAATGGCATTCAGTTTGTCGTGGGGCGAGTGTCGCCTTTTGGGGTTGATTTGCAACGGATTGATTTGATTGCGTGATTTGGAGCCATTTCGGCGAGAGTGAGAGGGGTTGACTCTCGACCGGATTGATGGCAGAGTATGAGTGTGAAGGAGTCATCCGGAGCTTGCAGTGGACCCTCGCATCACGGCCTTGCAGTCGACGACGTTTCAGGGCAGGCGCTTGACGCGCAGACAGATTGCGGCTGTGCAGGAGACGGTTCTGTCGTTTCCAGGGCTGAGCCGGCGGGAGCTTGCGCACACGATCTGCGAGCAACTTCGCTGGCATACGGCGAAGGGGGACAATCGGATTCAGGCCGTGCTGCGAATGCTGGAGGAACTGGAGCGGCTGGGCGTTCTGTCGCTGCCGACGAAGGACTTGTCGCAGGCTCGGGGAGCACGCAAGCCGGTGGTCTGGGGCTCGCGGACGGATGCGCCGGCGGCGATCGAGGGGGATCTGGATGCTTTGCTGCCGATCCGGCTGCAGGTGGTGTCGGATGCGGAGGGGATCGAGGAATGGAATGAGTATGTTGCCCGCTACCACTACATGGGGTTCCGTCATCCGATTGGTCCGCATCTGCGTTACTTTCTTCTCGATCGTCATGGCCGCAAGCTGGGCTGCCTGCTTTTCTCGCATGGCTCACGGCAGCTGCAGTGCCGGGACGAGTGGATTGGCTGGCCGGAGGGCTACAGGAAACATCTGGACCGGGTGGTCGGGAACAACCGGTTCCTGCTGTTTCCGTGGGTTCGGGTTGGGAACCTGGCTTCCAAGGCATTGTCGATCGCGACCGGTCGCCTGGCGGACGACTGGGAGGAGCGCCATGGCTTTCGCCCGGTTCTGGTGGAAACGTTCGCGGACACGAGCCGCTCCGATGGCACCTGCTACCGTGCGGCGAACTGGGTCGATCTCGGCGAGACCCGGGGCGGCAAGGGGAAGGCGCCGAAACGGGTCTATGTGTATCCGCTGGCCACGGACTTCCGGGAGGTTCTCCTGCATGGGCCGCAACGCAGCGCGCCGCGGCGCAGTCCTCGGCGGCCCCGGCTGGCTCCGGACGATCCCTTCGTGTTGCTCTGGCGGGATCTCATCGGGGCGCTGACGGCAGTGGCGGCCGAGCATGACAGGGTGTGGCAGGTGCGGCGGCGGGTTCTGCATACGCTGCTGGTGATGCTGTTCGTGTACCGGCTGGTGCTGTCCAGCGGCGAGCAGGGCTACGCGACCACGCTTGCCGAACTCTGGGAGCAGTGCCGCGCTCTCGGTGTCGCGCTTCCGCAGCCGGATCCGGTCGCCGCGTCGGCGATGTGCAGGGCGCGGGCCAAGGTCGATGAGAACGTGTTCCGGAGCGTGCATGCCGAGATCCTCAAGCGTGCCTCCTGCCCGCCCGCGTGGCGGGGACACCGCCTGTTCGCGATCGACGGCTCAAAGCTCAACCTGCCGCGGCCGCTGATCCGTTGCGGGTATCGCACGCCCTCGGACACGAGCCACTACCCGCAGGGCCTGCTCAGTTGCCTGGTTCAGCTTCCGGAGCGAATTCCGGTCGCGTTCGACCTTTGCGCCCACGGCAATGAACGAAGGGCCGCGCTCGACCTTCTGCCCGCCTTGTCGCCTGGGGACGTGGTGATCTACGATCGCGGATATTTCTCCTGGGAGTTGCTGGCCGTCCATCTCGAGCGGGACATGCATCCCGTCTTCCGGATCCAGAAGTCCGCCAGCCCGATCATGGATGCCTTCCTCGCCGGAAGCCGGACAGATGCCGTCGTCGAGGCAATGCCCGGCCAGAAGGTTCTCCGGAAGCTGCGCAAGAGACAGCCGCAAGCCCTCGCAGAACCGGTCCGGCTGCGCCTCGTCAAATACACTGCCGGCGGCTCAACCATCGGCCTCGCCACCACTCTCCTTGATTCGCAAACCCATCCGGCCAGCGAACTCGCCGATCTATACGGATCGCGCTGGGGCATCGAGGAGATGTACAAGATCTCCAAATCCATCATGGAAATCGCGCCGTTCCATGCCAGGACCGAGCGCGGCGTCCGACAGGAACTCTTCGCCCACTTCAACCTCATGGCCATGACGCGCATCTTCACAAACCATGGCGATGCGATCCTCAACGCCCGCAAGCCATCCCCTTCCGCGACCGACCGCACCGCAAACTTCAAGAATTCCCTCGCCGCCGTCGCGCGAAACCTCGAAGCCCTGCTGCTGAAGCACGCCGCCACCGTCGCCGAGGCGATCCAGCAGGTCCTCGATTGCGTCGCCACCGGGCGCCAGAAGCCGCGCCCGGGACGAAGCTACGAACGACGATCCCGCAAACCCCTCAACCGGTGGCACGGCAAGCCCAGGGAAGCCTCGAAAGCTTGAACCAAGGGACGCCGAAACGCAGCGCCAACATGCTGTCAGGACTGCGAATCCTTAAGTGAATGGCAAAAACTCCTTAAGTGAATGCCATTGCCATGTATGCCCCCGTGATCTGTCGTCATTTTGTGCCTCGTCTGCGAGAACACGCCCCACGCGTGCGAACCGGCAGGTCGGTCCGCTGAACGGGTGCAGGTCGTGCGCCGCTGTTGGATTCGGCACGATTTGGTCGTATATATGATTCATGCCGGATCTCCGGTCTAAGGGCGGTCCGGTAGGCGGGAGGGGGTCGTGGGGACGACCCATCCCCGGCTCCGCGCTCCAGAATTGACGCGCGAAAGCGCACAAACCCTCGCGGGTTGTGCTACCAAAGCCTCCATACGGGGCTGTGGGCGCGCGAATGCAAGCCCTGGAGCGCGGAGTCACAGCCCCCCTCGTGCTGATTGATGGCGTCCCTGCAGCGGATGCACGGCAGAACGACGGTTGCGCAATTCCAGCCCAGCCAGAATTGATTCCGCGGCTTGCGTAACAACTTTGCCGGCAACCCGAAGCGCACTGCCGGCAATGTCTCCCTCATTGCTCTCCTGCGGAGCGCTGGGCCTGTCACTATCACACTGTTAACACGGGCTGTGTTGTGTGGCACTCATGATGCATGCAGATTGGCTTGCGACAGTTTTGCGCGGAAACTCTTTCGTGGTTTGAGTGCGCGGTCGTTGAGGGAGGCGCGAGCCGGAGCGCGCTTGCGAGCGAGTTGTGCGCTCGCGCGAACTGGCGCAACGCGCGGGGCGAGCCGTGCGTTTCGTCGGCGCGGAAGATCCTGCCGAGGCTGGCGTCGCAACTGGGGTTGAAGCTCCCGGCGGCGGGGGATGCATTGCCGTCGCATCCAGACCTGCATGTGGAGACGACGCTGTCGGCTCTGGGAACGGTGTCGCTGGAACCGGCCGAGGGTCGCGAGGGTTCGCGGCGCTTCCGTTCGATGATGGCGTCGCACCATCCGGAGGGGGCTCCGCGGCATCCCGGCAAGACGTTGAACTATCTGGTGAAATCGTCTCGGTTCGGGTGTTTGGGTGGGATCGGCTTCTGCGCGGCGAGCTGGCACCAGAAGGCGCGGGACCGGTATATCGGCTGGAGCGGGCGAGCCCGTTGCGCGGGGTTGGGGCGGATGGTGAACAACCACCGCTTCCTGCTCCTGCCTTCGGTGCGGGTTCCGGACCTTGCCTCGCATGTGCTGGCGCAGGCGACAGGGTAGAGTCGGGGGCTGGCGCGCCCGCGGTAGGGTCCGGTGGCAGTTCCGGCGCTTTCGCGACGGGCCTCAGTCCGGCTCCCTTGGCTACGTTTCCAGTCCCCCGCTCCCCGAACCCGGCGTGCCGATTTCCGGCACCGGGCTCTCCAGTGGGATCATGCACTTCGCACACGGGCGACGAGTTCCAGCAACAGCAAGGGTCTTGGCCGCATGGGTTCGGCCGCGAGGAGCTGCACGGCTCCCGCCTTGACTGTGGCTGCGGCCTCGCCTGCCAGCAAGCCTGTCGACGCCTTGATGGTCCGAGACCTCGGACGCCGGAGAAACCACCGCCGCCGGGGACCCGCCCTTCACTTCCGCATGTGATGCGTCCAGGCTCTCCGGCATTCTCCGGGGTAATAGGCCATGCCACTCCCGATACCTGTCGCCCTTCAACATCCTTCCTCACCTGGGGTCCCTTTCCTCGACCGGTATTACTCGGCGTCGCCAGTAGTACGGACCCCTCCGCCACCCTGCCGGCCCAGCCTGCCCCTCACGGGGGTCCGGTTGATGCGTGCACATCACCGACAGGGCTTCCCGTGTTGCCGCGTCTTCCATCTTCCATGCATGCTGGCGCCACTACCCCGGCGGGCGCGGTCTGGTGCATGTGTCGCTTCTCTTCCCAAACCGCCATCGGCCTTCCCCTAACCCAAGGAGGGTCGGCCCCCGCGTTGCCTGTTTCGAGGCCTGCTCGGCGTTCGCTTCACGCTCCGGCCTGCATGGTCGCTGAGCTGCTCAACGCAGCCCTTCTCTCCGGAGTGCTTCAGTCCATGTCGTTACCTCCACGAACCGCTCCGGCCGCTACCAGCCGGAAGGACAGTTGCTGGGTGGGATTCGCACCCACCAGGAAAACGCGCCTTTCCACGGCGCACTCGGGTTGCGGACGACTGGGAAGCGCGGCATGGTGATCGGCCGGTGCTGGCGTACAGCTATGTCGGCCCCGAGTGAGCATGCTCACGGTAAGTGATGGAGTATTGATCGTATAGTTTGATGGATTTGTTGAAGATTATTGTGCTGGAGGCTTGCGCTGGATGATTTCGTTCCAGTCTTTTGCGCCTTTGGGTCGGAAGCGTTCGACTCTTGGATCGTGTTTGGCGAGGGCTTTGGCGCATTGATCCCCGGTGTTGTCTGCGTCGTATGCGCAGAGGATACGGTTTGGCTTCCATGCTTCGATCCATGTTGGGATGGCGGGCGTTGCGCCGGCGTTGGATACGAAGACGGTTGCGCCTTTGGGGGTTTCCTGCAGGGAGAATGCGGAGAGGGCGTCGAGGGCACTTTCTGCGAGGAAGACGGTATCCGGTTTCTGGTTTGAAGCGGGGATCCAGAAGGCCCCGCTTGCCTTTCGGGATCCTCTTGCCATTGCCTTGAAGGGCTTTTCGCGGTTGCGAGTGCCGAGGATTTCGGCGCCGGTTGTTTGTCGGCGAGCGTTGGTGCAGAGGAAGACGGCGTTTTGGCGTCGGTCGGCGTAGAGGATTCCGTGTCGTTTGCATGCATCGAGGATGCGGGGCGGGATGCCGCGGGCTTCGACGAGGTATTCGCGGAGGGTTGACCAGCGTTGATTGCAGGGTTCTGGCAAGTGGGGCTGTGGGACGAGGATGGATGCGGCCTCGGCGAAGGAACATTTTCGGGCATGCATGACGAGGTCGAAGGCGCCTGCGCCACCGGTGCCCTTTTGGTGGTCGTAGAAGGCTGCGGCGTTGATGGAGAGGACGGACCCGGCGCGCTTCCATCGGGCCCGGTCGCGGGGATCCTGCCGGTATCCGAGTTGCCGCGCGATGGGTTCGAGGGGCTGGGTGCGGACTGCGTCGAGTTCCTCTTGTGTCCATCGGCGCGGCATGGTGGGTTCCTGCGGGGGCTGTTTGGAGGAGGGGAAGGGTTGCGCGTGGCGGTTGGTCCCGGGGTGTTTCCCGTTTCCCGTTTCCCTTCACCCCCCGGGGGCTGGGGCTGGAAACAGTTCGAGCGCGGCGCGGTCCTGGTATCCGTTGGGTGTCTGGATGGCGTCTCCGTTCCGGACGAGTTCGTGGAGGGCGGCGCCGACGGTCTCGGCGCGCATTCTGGCGGCATCGCGGATCTGGCGGCGGGAGAGGGGTTTGCCTGCCTCGGCGAGGATGGCGCGGATGCGCTCCCGGGGGGCGGCGTGGGGCGGTGGCGTTGAAGTGGGCACCGGTCGGGCGAGCTGCAGAGCAGGCCCCTCGGGCAGGGTTGCGAGTTCGAGGCCGAGATCGTGGAGGTTGGCTGCGGCACGGTGGTCGGAGGAGAGAAGGATGCGTTGCTGGCGGCGGCGCAGGACGAGGACGTTGTCTGCCCATGCGAAGAGCTCGGAGCTTCCCCGGAGAGCCTGTCCGGGTCGTGCTCCGCCGCTCTTTCGCGCGTGGTGGACGAGGAGGACGGCGCTCTGGAAGCGTCTCTGCAGGCGGCGCAGGCGGTCAAGGATGGGCGCGATCTCGCGGACGGCGTTTTCGTCGGCGCTGTGGAGGCGGACGAGGGGGTCGAGGATGAGCAGGCTGGGTCGGACGCGCTCGACGGTCTCGGCGAGGCGCTGGAGGTGGGCGGGATCGTCGAGCCGGAGGGAGGGAGTGTCGATGACGTGGAGGTTGAGGTCGGGGAGCGCGGCGCCGCTGGCGGCTGCGATGCCGTCGAGACGCTGGCGGAGGATGTGAGGGGCGTCTTCGGCGGCGAACAGGAGCACGGGTCCGGCCCGGGTCGGGAAGCGTTGGAGGCAGGGGACGCCGGCGGCGACGGCGACGGCGATGTGAAGGGCGAGGAACGTCTTGCCAGTCTTGGGCTCGCCGCCGACGATGCCGACGCCCTGCGCGGTCCAGAGGGCCTCGACGAGCCAGGCGTGCTCTGCGGCGCAGGCCTCGAGCTCGCCGGGGGTTCGGGTTGGGAAGCCATTCATGTCCGGATCCCTCTGCGTTTGACGGCGTGGGGGAAGACCTCGAAGTAGAGGGCTTCGTCGAGTTGCTCGCGCCGGGCGTCTTCGGCGGCGGTGAGCAGGGCGTCGGCGTGATGGGTGAGGATGCGGTAGTTGCCTGCGGCATGGCTCACGAGGGTGTCCTTGAGGCCCTGGGTCATGAGTTGGGGGTTGCCGGCGGCGTCGAGCAGGTGCTCGAGGAAGCGCAGCAGGGTCTGGGGGTCGGCGGGCTCGAGGGTGAGGCGGTAGCGGATGCGGGACCCGAGCGGCATCAGTTCCTCGGAGCGGAACATGTCGCCGAGGCGCTGGTCGCCGCACAGCACGATGCCGAGAATGGCGCGGGAGTCGAAGTCGGTGGAGGCGAGCAGGCGCAGCTCGTTGAGCACCGGGGGCTGCATCTCCTGGGCCTCGTCGACGAGCAGCATCGGGCGCAGCCGGGAGTTGCCGACATGCTCGAGCCAGCGTCCCCGCAGGGCGCTGAAGCCATTCCAGCGGTTGTGAGGGACGAGGCGCAGGCCGAAGATCTCGCCGAGTTCGCGGTAGAAGTCGCCGAGGCGGGACGAGGATCGGGTGAAGACGCCGACGGTGAGGTCCGGCACCTTGCCGAGGCGGTGGGCGAGCAGCCGCATGGCGGCGCTCTTGCCGGCGCCGGGCTGCCCGGTGATGAGGGCGAAGCCGCCTTCGCCGGCGAGCCGGTCCTCGATGCGGGCGCAGAAGCGCAGCACAGGTTCGTCGGCGAACAGGGCTTCCACCGGCAGCTGCGGCGAGAACGGGTTGTGGCGGAGGCGGAAGAAGGTGAGGATCTGGCGGTTCATCGGGGGTCCTCCTCGTCCAGGGGCAGGTAGGCGGGCGGCAGCCCGGTGGCGGCGAAGTCGGCGAGCAGCTTCTGCAGCAGCGGCGACGGGCCGTCGGTGGCCGGCGCCACGTCTTCGATCAGCGCCGGGCCGCGGCGCCGGCGCGGGCGGCCGGCGTTGGCGGCCTTGTCGAGGGGCCGCAGGGTGGCCAGGCCGGTGCCGCGATCGTCCACCAGCTCGACCTCGGACAGGTCCCAGCGGGAGTAGCGGATGCGCAGTTCCGGCATGTGCCGCCAGGCGTCCGGCACCTCGAAGCGCACACCCTGCACCGAGATGGTGCCGTCGGAGCGGCGCTGCCTGCGCCTGTCGGCGATCCGGAACGCGGCCTTCAACTCCGCCATCGGGGGACAGGGCCGGCTGGCGTCCTCGCTCTGCAGGAAGCGCTCCATGGGCGAGCCGCCGAGCTCCTGGTGGTGGCGCCGCTGGTAGGCCCTGTCGAACCAGACCATCGTGAACTCGTTCAGAGTTTGCAGCGGCAGGCCCTCGACCCCCTCCAGCATGGCCATCAGCTGGCCTTCGACCCGGTTCCAGAGAACTTCCACTTTTGCGTTTTGATGAGGTGAACAGGCCTCCGTCGGACACAGCAGAATGCCCAGATCGGACAGGCCCGCCCGCACCTCCTTCGCCAGTTCCGCGGATCCCCGGTCCGACATGATCGCGCGCGGCAGGCCGCTCTTCAGGAACGCCTGCTGAAGCCCATGGACGTAGGTTCGCGTGCTCTCCGACAGGTACCATTGGGCGTGGGCGACGAGACGGCTATGGTCGTCCAGCGCGACAAACAGCTTCGGTGCCACCCACAGGCCCGACGGCGTCAGCACTTTCCTGGATCCAACGTGATAGTCGCAATGCCATAGGCTATGGCTGCGGGAGACCTCGTAGCTGCGCACCTCGTGGCGGGGACGCGGCGCATTCGGCCCAATGGCATTCAGTTTGTTGTGGGGCGAGTATCGCTTTTTCCGGTTGAGTTGCAACTGATTGCTATGTTTGTGTGATTTGCAACCACATTGGCGAGGGGATGGAGGGGTTGACTCCCTGCCGCATTGATGGCAGACTACGGGTGTGAAGGAATCATCCGGGGCTTGCAATGGACCCTCGCATCACGGCTTTGCGTTCGACGACGTTTCAGGGCAGGCGCTTGACGCGGAGACAGCTTTTCGCTGTGCAGGAGACGGTTCTGTCGTTTCCGGGGCTGAGCCGCCGCGAGCTCGCACACACGATCTGCGAGCAGCTTCACTGGCATACGGCGAAGGGGGGCACTCGGATTCAGGCAGCGCTTCGGATGCTGGAAGAACTGGAGGGGCTGGGCGTTCTGTCGCTGCCGGCGAAGGATTTGTCGCGGGTCCGGGGAGCTCGCAAGCCGGTGGTCTGGGGCTCGCGGACGGATGCCCCGCCGGTGATCGAGGAGGGTCTGGAGGCTTTGCTGCCGATCCGGCTGCAGGTCGTGTCTGATGCGGAGGGGATTGAGGAATGGAATGAGTATGTTGCCCGCTACCACTACATGGGGTTCCGTCATCCGATTGGTCCGCATCTGCGTTACTTTCTTCTCGATCGTCATGGCCGCAAGCTGGGCTGCCTGCTTTTCTCGCATGGCTCACGGCAGCTGCAGTGCCGGGACGCGTGGATTGGCTGGCCGGAGGGCTACAGGAAGCATCTGGACCGGGTGGTCGGGAACAACCGGTTCCTGCTGTTTCCGTGGGTTCGGGTGCGGAACCTGGCTTCCAAGGCGTTATCGACCGCGACCGGTCGCCTGGCGGACGACTGGGAGGAGCGCCACGGCTATCGCCCGGTTCTGGTGGAATCGTTTGTGGATACGAGTAAATTTCATGGTTCCTGCTACCGTGCTGCGAACTGGCTTGATCTCGGCGAGACCCGGGGCGGCAAGGGGAAGGCGCCGAAACGGGTCTATGTGTATCCGCTGGCCACGGACTTCCGGGAGGTTCTCCTGCATGGGCCGCAACGCAGCGCGCCGCGGCGCAGTCCTCGGCGGCCGCGGCTGGCTCCGGACGATCCCTTCGTGTTGCTCTGGCGGGATCTCATCGGGGCGCTGACGGCAGTGGCGGCCGAGCATGACAGGGTGTGGCAGGTGCGGCGGCGGGTTCTGCATACGCTGCTGGTGATGCTGTTCGTGTACCGGCTGGTGCTGTCCAGCGGCGAGCAGGGCTACGCGACCACGCTTGCCGAACTCTGGGAGCAGTGCCGCGCTCTCGGTGTCGCGCTTCCGCAGCCGGATCCGGTCGCCGCGTCGGCGATGTGCAGGGCGCGGGCCAAGGTCGATGAGAACGTGTTCCAGAGCGTGCATGCCGAGATCCTCAAGCGTGCCTCCTGCCCGCCCGCGTGGCGGGGACACCGCCTGTTCGCGATCGACGGCTCAAAGCTCAACCTGCCGCGGCCGCTGATCCGTTGCGGGTATCGCACGCCCTCGGACACGAGCCACTACCCGCAGGGCCTGCTCAGTTGCCTGGTTCAGCTTCCGGAGCGAATTCCGGTCGCGTTCGACCTTTGCGCCCACGGCAATGAACGAAGGGCCGCGCTCGACCTTCTGCCCGCCTTGTCGCCTGGGGACGTGGTGATCTACGATCGCGGATATTTCTCCTGGGAGTTGCTGGCCGTCCATCTCGAGCGGGACATGCATCCCGTCTTCCGGATCCAGAAGTCCGCCAGCCCGATCATGGATGCCTTCCTCGCCGGAAGCCGGACAGATGCCGTCGTCGAGGCAATGCCCGGCCAGAAGGTTCTCCGGAAGCTGCGCAAGAGACAGCCGCAAGCCCTCGCAGAACCGGTCCGGCTGCGCCTCGTCAAATACACTGCCGGCGGCTCAACCATCGGCCTCGCCACCACTCTCCTTGATTCGGAAACCCATCCGGCCAGCGAACTCGCCGATCTATACGGATCGCGCTGGGGCATCGAGGAGATGTACAAGATCTCCAAGTCCATCATGGAAATCGCGCCGTTCCATGCCAGGACCGAGCGCGGCGTCCGACAGGAACTCTTCGCCCACTTCAACCTCATGGCCATGACGCGCATCTTCACAAACCATGGCGATGCGATCCTCAACTCCCGCAAGCCATCCCCTTCCGCGACCGACCGCACCGCAAACTTCAAGAATTCCCTCGCCGCCGTCGCGCGAAACCTCGAAGCCCTGCTGCTGAAGCACGCCGCCACCGTCGCCGAGGCGATCCAGCAGGTCCTCGATTGCGTCGCCACCGGGCGGCAGAAGCCGCGCCCGGGACGTAGCTACGAACGACGATCCCGAAAACCCCTCAACCGGTGGCACGGCAAGCACAGGAAAGCATCGACAGCCTGAACCACAGGACGTCAAAACGCAGCGCCAACATGCTGACAGGACTGCGAATCCTTAAGTGAATGGCAAGAACTCGTTAAGTGAATGCCATTGGCATTCGGCCCCCTGCGCCGCGGCTGCCGCACCAGGCCTCGGGAGTGCATGAAGCGCACCAAGGTCGGATAGGAGGGCAGCGGACCGAGATCGGGATCCGCCTCCACCTGCGCTGCCAGGTTGTCGTAGTGGAGCTGCTTCGACCAGGAGGGATGCGCCTTGTACTGCGCCTCCACCGCCGCCGACAGCGCCGGCGAGATCGTCCGCTGCAGTCCGGCGTCCCGCCGTCGGCGCCGTGCCAGCGCCGACACCGGGTCCTGATCCGCCGCCTGCGCCGCGTAATACCAGCGCTCGATCGTCGACGCCCCGAAGCGCACCCGCTCGCCGCTCACCGGATGCTGCCATTCCTGCCCCGCCAGCGCCTCAATCGCGGGCTTCAAACCGCCCCGCGGCGGCGGCGCCATCAGCAACTGCCCCACAATCGAAAAGCGCAGCCGCGCCCAGCGACCGCTAACCGGATCCCGTGTCTTCGTCATCTCCAGGCTCCCTCTCCGCGCTCAATGCGCACAGGGAGCCTGCACCAACCCTCACCGATCCGTAAAGATGCAACTTCTGCGGGTCGCCATCCTACGCAGAATCTCCCTCAACCAGAATGAGAAACGAGAACCATTCGCGAAGAAGCAAAAGCGCCTGAACCACCCGGTCAGCCCAATCGACACCCTCGAAGCTGTTCACCAGGTCCAGCGGAAGACCCGCCTCCTCAACCCCCGGCGCAAAGCGCCCCCGCGAACCGCGCCAGAACGCGCTGTCGGCAAAATCCTCCTGCCACCAGCGCCGCCAGCGCCGAAGCGTCCGCAAACTCAGATGCAGCTTCTTGCACGCCGCCGCAGCCGCTGTGGGGCCCTCTCGCCCCAACAGCGCAGGCAGAAGAACGAAAATCAGCCCGACATAGACCCGGCGACCGAAAAAACGCACCGAAGCCGGCATCGTCCGCCGACGGCACACCGCGCAGCAGAAGCTGTGCCGCAACGCCGCACACTCCCCGGCTCCCGCAAGCGCCGACGGAATCCCCCGCGGCTTGCGACCGTAATGCGCCGAATGCAGAACACCCCCACAGTGACGACAACCCGTCTTCCGAACCTGCGACGCCTCGCGGCTGTCGACCTGGAGCAGAAAATCCCAAATCTTGCCAACCTGGCTCGACTCTGGCAGCATCACTCAGCCTCCAAGGTTTTCGACAACATCAGAGGCTCGCCCCTCAAGCCGCTTCTCGCAAGCTGCTTGAGGGGAACTCTTGTCAATCCATCAAATTGCGCGACTGAAAAATAGCCAAACCGCCTCAACTATCGTGAACGTGCTCACCGAGCATGCCGGGACCTCGTACCGTGCGGCGGGCTGGGAGGATGCTGGCGCGACATCGGGCTGCCCGCCGGGCCGGCGCGGAGCGGGGCCGGTGCGCCGGGTGTGGATGAAGTCCCTGCAGGCGGGCTGGCGGGAAGCATTGTGTGAGGAGCCGGAGCGGGTTGCGGGGCGGATGGGGTCGCTGCATCTTGGCGCCGATGCCGACTGGGCGGAGCGCGAGTTCGGCCGGGGCACCCATCCCGACGGGCGGGTGCGGCGCCGGATCGAGGAGATGGGGCGGTGTTGGGAGAAGCGCCCGGGAACGCCGCTTCCGGAGATCTTTCCGGACCGTGCATCGCAGGAGGCTGCGTACCGCCTGCTTTCGAACGAAAGGGTTGCTGTGGACGACATCCTCGAGGGGCATCGCGAGACAACGGTGGAGCGCTGCCAGCATGCGGGTGTGGTGCTGATGGTGCAGGACACCACCATGCTGAACTATGACAACCTTCGCGACGCGACCAGCGGGCTGGCGGCGCTGGGCGGCGGCGGCAAGGGCACCGTGGGGGTTCCCGTGCATGCGACGCTGGCGGTGGCACAGGGCGGGCGCCCGCTTGGCGTTTGCGCGCTTGAGGGCGACTTCCGCGAAAGCGTCGAAGCCAAGGCCGCCCGGGAACCGGGCGTGGCGCAGGAGCCCGAGAGCGCCCGCTGGCTGCGCTCGCTGGAGCAGGCGGCGGCGGTGGGACACGCCTGCTCGAACACCCGCGTCATTTCCGTCGCCGACCGCGAGGGAGACATCTGGGGTCTGTACGCCCGCCAGGCCGAGGATCCCGCCGCCGCCGGCCTGCTGGTGCGCGCCTGCCGCTCGAAACAGCGCAAGGTGCTGGTGGACGGCAAAAAGCTGGACCTCGGCAAGCACATGGACACTCTCCCGCCCTGCGCATCGCGCAGCATCGAGATTTCCGCGCGGGGCGGCAGGGCGGCACGCAAGAAGCGCAAGGCCGTGCTGGCGTTGCGCATCGCTCGCGTCGAACTCATCGCGCCCGAAGGCAAGTCGCCGCACACGCTGCCCATGACCGCCGTGCTCGTTGCCGAGCGCAACCCGCCGTCCGGCGCTCGCCAGCCACTCCGCTGGCTGCTGCTTTGCTCCGAAGGCGAGGCCACCCCCGAATGGGCCGACCGCATCCGCCAGTGGTACGAAACGCGCTGGTCCATCGAAGAGTTCTTCCGCGTCCTCAAGACCGGAACCCGCATCGAGGACCGCCGCCTCGACGATGCCGAGGACTTGCGAAAGTGCCTCGCGTTCGACGCCATCACCGCGTGGCGCGTGTTCGATCTGGATCGCGCCGCCAGGGAAACCCCCGACAGGCCCGCCGACGAGATCATGTCCCGAGACGAAATCTTCATGCTCTATCTGGGCCTGAACGACTACGGCGTGATCCGATGCCGGGCCCCGCCCGACTATATCCCCAACCTCCGAACCTTCGCCATCGATCTCGGTCGATATGTCGGCTTCATCCCATCCAAACGACAGCCAATGCCCGGTACCGCAAAACTCTGGACAGGAATGACATACCTCATGCAAGACACTGCCGCACTCCAACGGATGAGAAGGGCCGGAATGCTCCGCGAAACTGAACAATGATCTCTGCGTTAACTGTGTGGTAGTGACAGGCTCAGACTTCCTGACACCGTGCGCCGCGAGGTATCGTCGACAATCAAGCAACTTCATGCTCGGCCGAGCAAATTCCCTTCTGTGTAACTCATTGCTGTATCTGATAGTGGCCAGTTTAATCTGAGCTGAAATCCGGGATTTCGGTGGCCGCACCAACCAACTCTGTTCAGAATGGCCAAGGCTGCGCCGTGCGTTGGGTGCCTTTCCTGGCCATCAGAAACTCGGACGGACTCCAATGAAGGGTGCATCTAAAATTGTGTGAGTTCCGGAAGTCTGAGGCTCCGGTCCGACGCTGACGTAGCGAGGAAACGCATCGGCGACCCGATCACCCAATACGACAAGCCGGATCTTCCGTCATAGCGAGCGTTGTGCGTTTCCAGCTGTTTCCTGCACGACAGGATGGCCAGCCGACCACTGATCCTGTCTCCACGCCCGGCACGGCGGGTGCCCTGTGCTAGAATGCGTGGTTCCTGAGGCGTCGTCCAGCGGCAGGACGCCGGACTTTGACTCCGGAAACGGTGGTTCGAATCCACCCGCCTCAACCAGTCTCCCGATCGGATTGGCTGCTGTCCTCAGGATTCCGCGGACCAGCGCGCCGCCGCCTCGTCGTCACTCTGCCGCGCGTCGACCCATCGTCCGCCTTCCGCCGTCCGCTCGCATTTCCAGAACGGCGCACGTGTCTTCAGATAGTCCATCAGGAACATGGCCGCCTCGAACGCGGCCTGGCGATGGGCGCTCGCCGTTACCACCAGCACGATCAACTCTCCGGGTCGAAGCGTTCCGATCCGGTGCACGATCCGCGAGGCAAGGAGTGGCCACCGCGCATGCGCCTCCCGCTCGATCGCCTTGAGCTTCTTCTCGGTCATGCCGGGAAAATGCTCCAACGTAAGCGTTTCGACACCGGCGTCGCCTCTTCGAACGATGCCGGTGAAGCTTGCCACCGCGCCCGGATCCCCGGCAGCGTTCGCCACCGCAGCAATTTCGGCACCGACGTCAAACGGCTCCTCCTGGACCGAGACAGCCAACGCGCTCACCCTCCGGTCATCGGCGGAAAGAACGCCACTTCCCCGGCGTTTTCAAGCGAGGCCATCGGATCCACCATCTCCTGGTCGATGGCAACCCGAATCGCGGCCGGATCCTGAAATGCGAGGTCATACCTCGGTCCGCGTGCGCGGAGCCAGCCAATGAGCTCCCCCACGGTGCGAACGTTGTCGGGAAGGCTCAGGGTCTCGGACCCCGTCCCGACGCGCTCGCGCACCCACGCAAAGTACCGGACGTGCAGTTCCATCTCTCCCACCATCCTGATCCCATCCTAGCGCAGCAGCCGCACTGCCTCCGCCGCGTACGAACCACCCGTCCACACCGCCAGCGCCGCCGCAACCCACAATAGCCCCGCGCCGACATCCGGAAGCACGGGATGGATCCGCGCCGCGAGCGATCCTGCGATCAGGATTGCGAGCGACGCCATCTGCGCCGTGGTTTTCCATTTCGCCAGACTGGCCGTCGCAAGCGGGACGCCCTCCCGACCCAGCGCCTCCCGAAGCCCGGAGATCAGGACTTCGCGCAGCAAGATGGCCGCTGCGGCCAGTAGACCAGCGCCTCCGATACCGCCAGTCCCCGCCAACATGAGCAGCGCGCCGAGGACAAGCATCTTGTCGGCCGCGGGGTCCAGGGCAGCGCCAAGCCGCGAAGACTCCCCCCGGTGGCGCGCAACCCAGCCATCCAGCCAGTCCGTCGCTGCCGCCGCGAGGAAAACCACGAGGCGCAGCCCCTCGCCCTCCGGACCCGGCACGAAGAATAGCGCAAGCAGCACAGGAACGGCCGCGATACGGCCCAGTGTCAACCAGTTCGCGAGACCCATCGATCAACCCTCATTCCGGAATGCATCATGGATGCGGCGAGCGAGCGCCTTGCTGATCCCGGGCACCGAGGCGACATCCGGAATCCCGGCACGGCCAACCGCCTTCGCCGAGCCAAAGCGCTCCAGGAGCGCGCGCTTTCGTGCCGCTCCGATGCCTGTCACCTCGTCAAGCGGCGAGCGGACCGCCGCCTTCTTCCGCCGCACGCGATGGGAGCCTATGGCGAATCGATGGGCCTCGTCACGCAGGCGCTGCAGGTAGTAGAGAAGCGGATCCCGCCGCCGGAGTCCGAAGGGCTGGCGCCCGTGCTGGTGGAAAACCTCCCGTCCTGCATCCCGGTCGCGGCCCTTCGCGATCGCAATCAGCGGCACGTCCTCCAGGCCGAGATCCGCGAGCACCGCGCAGGCAGCCGAAAGCTGCCCCGCGCCGCCGTCGATCAGTACCAGATCCGGCCAGATGCCTCCCCGATCCGGATCCTCCCGCAACAGCCGTCCGAAACGGCGCCGCAGAACCGCGCGCAACATCCCGGTGTCGTCGCCCGGCCGCGAATCGCCGCCGTCCAGGTTGAACTTCCGGTACTGCGATTTCTGGAAGCCCTCCGGACCGGCCACGATCATCGCCGCCACCGGAGAGGACCCCTGGATATGGGAGTTGTCGTACACCTCGATGCGCTGCGGCGGCCCTTCCAGCTGGAACGCTTCGGCAAGGCTCTCCCGCAGCGCGTCACGCACCGTGGCTTCCGCCATCCGCCTTGCCAGGGCTTCCCGGGCATTCTCAAGCGCTTGCTCCACGAGGCGCCGCTTCTCGCCCCGTTGCGGCACCAGAAGGCGGACACGGCTGCCGCGCCGCACCGCAAGAGCGGATTCGAGAAGATCCGGCCGCTCGACGGCATGCGAGAGAAGAATCACCGGAGGCGGCACCCTGTTTGCATAGAACTGTCCGATCAGTGCCCCGAGAATGTCGGCGGCGCCGTCATCCGCGGCGAAGCGCGGGTAATACGTCCGGTCGCCCCAATGCTGCTGCGCCCGGTAGAACACCGCCTGCGCGCTGCCTTGTCCGCTCTCGAGATGCAGCGCGAAGAGATCCGCTTCCTGCACGGTGTGCGGATTCACGCCCTGTCGGGCCTGCACCTCGGTAAGCGCCCGGATCCGGTCCCGGAAGAGCGCCGCGCGCTCGAAGTCAAGCGCATCGCTCGCTTCCTGCATGCGTTTGGCGAGCGCCTCCTGCACTTCCGTCGACCGGCCCCGGAGGAAGCGGGCGGCATCGTCCACCTGCCGGGCGTATTCGCCTTCCGAAACCAGCCGGGCGCAGGGCCCCGAGCATCTCCGGATCTGGTGCAACAGGCAGGGCCGCGAACGATTGGCAAAGGTTGCGTCGGAGCATGTGCGCAGAAGGAAAGCCTTCTGCAGCTGATTCAACGTTCGGTTGACCGCGCCAGCCGAGGCGAACGGTCCAAAATACCGGCCCTCCGGTTGCCGCACGCCCCGATGTTTCATCAACTGGGGAAACCCATGCCCGCTCCGGATAAGGATCTGTGGAAACGCCTTGTCGTCCCTGAGGAGGATGTTGAAACGCGGCTTCAGACGCTTGATCAGGATCGACTCGAGCAGCAGCGCCTCCGCCTCTGTGGCCGTGGAGGTGAACTCCATTGACGCAGTCGCTCCGATCATCCGCTGAATGCGGGCATTGTGCCCGTGGGACTTCGCGTAGGCGGCAACGCGCCGCCTCAGGTTTCTCGCCTTGCCGACATAGAGGGCCACGCCACGGCCGTCGAGCATTCGATATACGCCGGGACTGGTACCCAGGCCGACGAGGTGGTTCCGAATGACCTCGGCCCCCGCCCCGGGCTCCGCTTCCGGTCTCGTCTCCGACATCGTTCCGCCGGGCGGCCCCCTCGTCAGCGCTGTCCCGGGGACGCCGCACCATCCTCTTCGAGGCGGAGCCAGAGAGCATGATCCCCGATCGACGCCTGAACAAACGCCCGGTGCGCCACCCGCTCCGCTTCGGTGGAAAGCGGTCCCATGGGCTCCGGCCGCGGCCGGGCCGGGCCGGAATTCTCCTCGCCTGAGTCAGCGAGGATCGCATCCATGCCGAGATCCTGCCGCCGGCTGTCCGTCAGCTCGAGATAGACTTCCAGCAGGATGTCGGCGTCGATCAGGCCCCCATGCAGCGTCCGCGACGAGGCGTCGATCCGATACCGTTCGGCCAGTTTGTCGAGGCTGTTCCGTCCGCCGGGAAACTTTCGCCGGGCGATTTCCAGCGTGTCCACCGCCCGCTCCCGTGGAATGGCCGGACGGCCGCACCGACGCAACTCCGCGTTCAGAAAGCCGATGTCGAAGGGAGCGTTGTGGATCACGAGCGGGTCTTCGCCGATGAAAGCAAGGAACTCATCGACGATTTCCGCGAAGCGCGGCTTGGCCTCGAGCATCTCGTTCGTGATGCCGTGGACTCCCCTGGCGTCCTGATGGATTTCTCGATCGGGATTGACATAGCGCTGGAAGGATTTGCCCTTCCGCGCGCGGTCGAAGAGCTCGACGCAGGCGACCTCGATGATGCGGTCGCCCTGCTCGGGATCGAGGCCCGTCGTCTCCGTATCGAGAATCAATTCGCGCACCAAATCCTCCGCTTCTGCCCTGGCCGCCGCTTGCCGCCAGTTTCGCTCACCTTCATCCTGCCGTCCGGCGGATCCCGAGCGCCGTGAGAATCTCCCGGACCTGCGACCGTGCTGCGGTCATGCCGCGGCCGGTATCGATGACATGGTCCGCGCGCGCCCGCTTTTCCGAATCCGGCATCTGCTGCGCAAGCAAGTCCCGGAACAGCTGCTCATCCATGCCCGACCTCGACAGCACCCTTTCCCGCTGGACGTCCTCGGGCGCGCTCACCACGACCACAGTGTCCACTTCGCATTCCGTGCCCGTCTCGAACAATAGCGGAATCTCGAGGACCGCGAACGCTGCGCCGGCTGCCTTTGCCGCGGCAAGAAAATTCTCCCGCTCTTTGCGCACCAGCGGATGCACGGCTGCCTCCACACGGTGAAGAAGGTCAGGCTCCGCCAGGATCCGCTTCCGGAGACTCCTCCGGTCCACCGAACCATCCGCGGCGATCGCCTCCGGTGCGATGTCCGCCATTGCCTTCGCCCCTGGCGCATTGGCGCCGTACAGGACATGCACAACGTCATCGGCCGACTGCACCGGACCGGCCCCTTCCTTCGCGAACATGTCAGCGGTGCACGACTTGCCCATGCCGATGGAGCCAGTCAAACCGATCACGATCATGGCGCCAGTACCTCCAGCGCCGCATGCCGAAGCAAAGCATCCACCACCGGATCGATCCCGAACCAGCGCCGAAAGCCCGGCCGCGCCTGGTGAAGGAGCATCCCGAGACCATCCACGGTTCGCTGCCCCCGGGCGCGAGCGCGAGCAAGAAGTGCCGTCTCGAGTGGCGCATAGACAAGATCCATCACCACAGCTTCCTGCGGCGCCCCCACACTGTCCAAGAACAGCGGCCGCCCGCCTGCCATACCGAGACTGGTTGCGTTCACGACAAGGCCGGCATCGCGAAGCGCATCGCCTGCGTCGGCAACGGCCACTGCCACAAGCGGTCCCGGAATTTCCCGCACCAGTCGTTCCGCCCGCTCGAAGGTCCGGTTCACGATTCGAACTTCCGACATGCCGGCATTCGACAGGCTGTCGGCCACGGCGCGCGCTGCCCCTCCTGCGCCAAGCACGACGGCTGGCCTGTCAAGCGGAAACGCCCCCTGCACGCCTTCCCGGAGCGCCTCCAGGAACCCGTAGCCATCCGTACTGTCACCCTCGATCCGGCCGTCGGCCCGAAACACAAGGGTGTTCACCGAGCCGGTCCGACTCGCGGTTGCGGAACAATTGTCTGCGAGCGCAAACGCGCACTCCTTGTGCGGGACCGTAACATTGCAGCCCTGGAACCCCTCGGACTGGAGACGCCGAATGCAGGCCTCGAAGGCATCGGGCGGCGCCGCATGCCGGGCGTATTCGCCCGCGATGCTGTACCGCTGGAACCAGTGCCGGAAGATCTGCGGCGAGCGGGAATGCTGGACCGGCCAGCCAACGACGCCCGCCCTCTTCGGTTCGCCACTCATGCGATTGCCCCTCCCGTTCAATGCTCCAGGACGTTCAGCTCGCGGAGTTGCCGGAGTAGTGGCAAGAGCGGCAGGCCCAGAATGGTGAAGTAGTCGCCGGAAACGGCTTCGAACAGCTGTGCACCGAGTGCCTCGAGCCGATAGGCACCGACGGATTGCTGCACGGCTTCGCCCTCCTCCTGGAGATAGCTCTCGAGAAACGCATCCGTAAACGGACGCATGCGTAGAACCGCCGTTTCCAAGCAGCGCCATATGGGTGCTGAGTTCCTCGCCAGAACCGCAGCGCTAATGAGCATGTGCTCCTTCCCACGAAGCGCCTGGAGCTGGGCGCGAGCTGCGTCGCTGCTTCCAGGCTTTTCGAGGATCCGTCCCTCGCATACCAGTATCTGATCGGCACCCAGGACGAGGGTGTCCTCCCGGCGCGCTGATTCCCGGCAGGCCTTGAGTTCCGCGAGTGCGTCCGCTGTGTCATCTGGCCCAAAGCCTTCCGCCTCCATCGAGGCCCGCACCGCTTCCTCGTCCACGCCAGCCGGCGACATCTCGAAGGAAACACCGGCCGCCGCAAGAAGCGCTGCGCGGCTTGCGCTGGCGCTTGCCAGAATGAGTGTCGGTCCTCTCATGCGAGGGCTCCTGAATTCATGCGCAAATGGGGAAAACCTGCTGGAAACGCCGGGGAAAATACGTGTAGACAGTGAGGACCAGCAAGGCCCCAATTTCCGCGTTCCCCGTGGACTCGGTACTTTCGCGCCTGTTCTCCACACTGCCCGCTCCTGCCGGAACCCGCGGGATTCGATTGGCACAAGCTGTTCATAACCTGCGAAAAGCGTTCCGGCCACATCCTAGGTTTCCTGGTTACTCCCGGGATATGCTCAACGCGGTCCACAGCGCAACTGCTTTCGCAACATGCGTTTTCTACTGCAATCCACCATTCGCCCTTGTCATTGTCCAGCATGCACACCTATATTTTCCTCTTTCCATGAGTAACCGTCCGTGGAAAAGCTGCCGGTTCAACATCTGCCGACACTAGAAGAAGAAGAATAAGCATAAAGTTACTATTCTATTCTTTCTTACTCTTGCATCTCTGCCCTGCTTTCACGCATTGCGCAAATCGCCAGCATGCCGTACAACATTGCCGACGCGCCCGTCGTCTACCGGTCAGGATGTCGCCCTTTCAAGGCGGAGGAACGGGTTCGATTCCCGTCGGGCGCGCCATTCCCTTCCGAATTCCGTCCTGTGCGTGTTCAGTTGCGCCAGAACGAGAGTTGAAACAGCACCAGCACACCCAGGATCTCAAGGCGTCCAAGCAGCATTCCGAACGTCAGGAGCCATTTCGAGGCATCCGGCAAGGATGCGAAATTCCCTTCGGGCCCAATGATCGGTCCAAGCCCCGGGCCCACATTGGCGAGCGCCGTTGCGGCGCCGGAGGCCGCGGTCAGCAGATCGAGTCCCGTCATCGACAGGAGGATCGTGAGGGTGATCAGCGAGGCGACGAAGAGGAAGAGGAATCCGGAGACGGATGCGATCACATCCTGGGGGATCGCTTCCCGTTCGTAGCGTGGTGTGTAAATGCCGCGCGGGTTCCGTACGCGCCGGATCTCCGCGGACAGCGAAGCCAGAAGCACCTGGAAGCGAAAGACCTTGATGCTGCACGTAGTTGAGCCTGCACAACCTCCGATCAAACCGATCAGCAGGAATAGGGTGACAGCGAATCCGCCCCAGCCGTCATAACCTGCACTCGCGTAGCCGGTCCCGGTGAGGATGGAAATTCCGTTGAACAGGGACTTGCGGATGGCCGGTTCCAAGCCGGCCTCGGAGGTCATTACGAGCCAGACGGCGAGCATGGCGGAGGCGGAGGCTGCCGCGAGGAGGAAGGCCTTCACCTGGCTGTCACGAAGGAGCGGACGGAGGCGGCCTTCGAGAATCTGCACATAGCGCAGGAACGGCAGGCTGGCGAGGAGCATGAAGAGAATGGCCGCGTACTCGATGGCAGGCGGATACTCGGCGAAGGAAGAATCGCGGGTGCCGAAGCCACCAGTCGCAATCGTGGTCATGGCGAGTACGAAGGCCTCAAGGGGCTCGAGGTCGAAGCTCAAATAGGTCAGGGCGCAAAGGAGGGAAAGGATGCCGTAGGCCATGCAGGTCAGTACGAACACGCTGCGGATACGCGGCTGAACGTCGTCCGTGCCGGCGCCCAGGGAACTCCGGAAGAGCGCCATTCCGCCGACGCCGATGCGTGGGAGGAAGAGGATTGCCACCATGACGACGACGATGCCGCCGATCCACTGCAGCAGGCCGCGCCAGAGAAGGATGCCGGTCGGTCGGTGTTCCAGATCTCCGAGAACAGTGGATCCGGTCGTTGTAAATCCTGACATGGCCTCGAAGAACGCGTCCGTGACCGAAAGCCCTTCCTCCGCGGCCAGGAACGGCAGGCTGCCGAATACGGGAACGGCAATCCAGATCGCGGCGACGAGAATGAGGGTCTGGCGTACCGAAAGGCGTGCGGATCGCTGTCCGTGGAAGGGAATGGCGAAGAGGGCGCCGAAGGCGATCGACACGGCGCTGCAATAGAGGAAATCCCCGGCGGCTGCGCTTCCTTCCAGGAATTCCACCAAGGCCGGAATGGCCATGACGGTGCCGAGCCCGGCCACCACCAGTCCGATGGCATAGGAGACAGGGGCCAGATCGAGCACGAGCCGCGGTCCGTCTAGCTCCGGGTCTGGATGAATTTGAGGAATTCCTCCCGCGTTCGTGGATCCCTGCGGAAGAGGCCCAGCATCTGGCTGGTGACCATCCGGGTTTCAGGCCGCTCCGCTCCGCGGGAGCCGATGCAGAGATGCTCGCCCTCGATGACCACGGCGACACCCTTCGGTTCCAGGACGTCGAGGATGCAATGGGCGACCTCCGCAGTCATCTTCTCCTGAACCTGCAGGCGTCGGGCGTAGGCGTCGACCACACGAGCCAGTTTCGAGATGCCAACCACGCGTCCGTCCGGAATGTAGCCGACATGGGCAACGCCGAGGATCGGTGCAAGATGATGCTCACAGTGGGAAACGAAGCGAGTGTTCCGAAGAACGACCATTTCATCGTAGCCGGCTACCTCTCGGAACCTGCGGTTGAGTTCGGCGATGGGATCGATCGTGTAGCCGCCGCACCAATGCTGCCATGCCCTGGCAACCCGGGCCGGGGTGTCGCAAAGCCCTTCCCGGTCCGGATCCTCGCCGACCCACTTCAGGATGGCACGCACGGCGTCATGGATGCCGGCGTCGGGAGTGTCCTGTTCCATGGCGTGCCCCGTCTTCAGCGATACCGCTCGCCAGCCGCCGACAGGGCGTTCCGGATGTCGTTCAGCAGGTCGTCCGGGTCTTCCAGTCCGCAGGAGATCCGAACCATGCCGTCGGGAATGTCCAGCTCCGCGCGGACCGCGGCCGACAGCCGCCCATGCGTTGTTGTGGCAGGATGGGTGGCAAGGCTCTTCGCGTCCCCGAGGTTGTTGCAGATCTTCACGATTCTCAGAGCGTTCAGAAACCGGAACGCTGCCGCCTTTCCGCCTTTGAGTTCGAGGGAGATGAGCGATCCGCCGTGCCGCATCTGCCGCACGGCCAAGGTGTGCTGTGGATGTGATGGCAGTCCGGGATGCAGGCAGCGGACAATTTCCGCATGGCCGTCGAGGCGCTCCGCGAGGAACGTGGTGGTCGCGCACTGCGCCTGAACCCGAAGTTCGAGTGTTTCCAATGACTTCAAGTGGATCCACGCGTTGAACGGACTCAATGTGCCGCCTGTGTTTCGAAGCAAAGTTAACAAGGGCCCGTCGATGAACTCCTGGCTGCCGAGCACGGCGCCCCCTAGGCATCGTCCCTGGCCGTCGATGTGCTTGGTTGCGGAATAGACCGAAACGTCGGCGCCAAGCGCAAGCGGTAGCTGGCAGACTGGCGAGGCAAGTGCATTGTCGACAATGAAGAGGGACTTCGCCTCATGGGCGATTGCAGAAACTGCTTCGATATCCACCAGTTCAAGGTTCGGATTTGCCGGAGTCTCGGTAAAGAGAATGCGGGTCTCTGCCCGCATGGCATCCCGCCAGGCGTCCAGGCTCCGTCCGTCCACCAGGGTCGTGGCGATACCGAAGCGGGGAAGCAGTTCACTGATGACCCATCGGCATGAGCCGAACAGGACCCGCGAGGCCACGACGTGGTCGCCGGCCTTCAGGCTGCACAGGAGAGCCGCGGTGACGGCCGCCATGCCGGTCGCGAATGCGCTGGCCGCTTCCGCTTCCTCGTAGGCCGCAAGCCGGTCCTGAAACATGGTGACGGTCGGATTGCCGAATCGGGAGTAGACATAGCCTTCTGCCTCGTCGTCGGAACTCCGGGCTTCCGCCACCTCCGCGCTGGGGTACAGGTAGGCTTGGGTGAGGAAGAGTCCCTCGGAGAGCTCGCCGAAATCGCTCCGCCGTATACCCGCGTGCACAAGGTGCGTGCGGGGATTCCATTCAGGTCTGCGAGGCATGTTCGACTCCGGTGCGACCGGGGGGCAAAGGCTGGGCGGTTTGCAGCGGTGCCATTGTACACGTCCGGCCCGGCGCGTTGCGATGCTCCTTCGCGCCCCATAGGATACGCCGTGGCAAGGAATCTGCAGGAGGCCGGAGAATGGGTCAGCAGCGGATACAACTTCATTTCTGGCCCACGCCGAACGGGCTCAAGATTTCGATCATGCTCGAGGAATGCGGGTTGCCCTACGAAGTGAACTACGTGGATATTGGTGCCGGGGACCAGTTCCAGCCGTCATTCCTGCAGATAGCGCCGAATAACCGGATGCCTGCGATCATCGACCCGAAAGGACCCGACGGCGAACCGATCTCGATTTTCGAGTCCGGCGCCATCCTGGAATATCTTGGCCGGAAAAACCGGCCTCTTCTATCCATCCGATCCGCGCCGACAGGTTGAGGTCGATCAGTGGCTCATGTGGCAGATGGGCGCGGTCGGTCCGATGGCGGGACAGGCGCATCACTTCATCCGCTACGCGCCGGAAACCATTCGTTACGCGCGGAAACGGTATGTGGACGAGGTGAACCGCCTCTACGGGGTGCTGGACCGGCGCCTGGACGGACGCAAGTTCGTCGCGCACGACTACTCGATCGCCGACATGGCGATCTGGCCGTGGGCGCGGGGATGGGAAGGGCAGGAGCAGGATATCCGGGAGTTCCCGAACATGGCGGCCTGGCTCGAGCGCGTCGGCGCCCGGCCCGGTGTCGTTCGAGGTGCCGCGCTCGGCAGGGACCGGCGGCGGGATCTGTCCGGAAATCATGGCGCGAGTGGGGTCCTGTTCGGCCAGCGCGCCACACGCTGATCAGATCCGGAAGCGCCGGAACAAGGCCGAGGCGCCCCAGCCGGCCAGGATCGCCACGAAGATGGACGCGAGGGAGTAGCCCAGCGGATCGTCATGCGCGGAACGGTAGATCCACTGTTCGAGAGCGGTCCGCCGGACCGGAATGATGAGTTCATGGGTATCGATGACGGCGCCGTCGCGGGCGAGATGGATTCGGAGCAGGTAGTCCCCTTCCACAATGTTTGCCGGCAGACGGATACGGGAGGAGAAGAGGGATTCCGCAGGCACGCGGACGCTGCCCGGCAGGATCTGGTAGTAGCCAGCATCGCGAAGCAGGCGGATCGCGGCATTGCGGAAAGTCTCTGGGTCGCTGCCGTCCGAGACCTCCCCCGGCACGAGGAGCACCTGCTCCAGGCCGATGTCGTGGATTTCAATCTGGTGCGGAGTCAGGATCTCATTCAGGGGACGTGTGCTGCCCACAGCATAGAAGCTGGGGGCCGAACCGATGACGGTGTGGGCACGGTTGACCCAGACCCCGAAGATGCGCTCCTTTTTCCGCACGACATTGGGGCGCTCGGGTCCCTGGACCACGAGGATGACATCGGGCGGGGACTCGTGCTCGAGGAGGAATCGGCTTCGCTCGATGGCGCCGTACACCAGAATTTCCTCGCCGGAGAAATCCGCCGTGATATCCACATCCTCCTGCGACAGGCCGACGGCGATTTTCTCCAGAAGCGGTGGTACCTCCTCCTCGGCCAGGGCAGCGCTTGCGAAAGCAGACAGGATGGCCGCAGCGACGAAGAAAAACCGCATCATCGGCCCACACCATTGAGCACGGCCGCAATGGAAAACGGCTCGACCGGCGTTGCAATCAGGTCGTAGGCGAGCTGACCGCACACACCGAGGACAATGAGCGCGAGGAGCACACGGAGTTCCTCGCCCTGGATCCGGTCGCCGATCCGTGCCCCGATTTGTGCCCCGACGACGCCGCCGATCAACAGGACAAGCGCGAGAACGGCATCGACGGTTTGGTTTTCGACAGCGTGCAGAACCGTCGTGATGCCGGTCACGAACATGATCTGGAACAGGGAGGTACCGACCACGATCCGGGTCGGCATGTGAAGGATATAGATCATGGCAGGCACCATGATGAAGCCGCCCCCCACGCCCATGATGGCCGCCAGGACGCCGACGATGGAGCCGATCACGAAGGGCGGAATGACGCTCATGTAGATCTTGGACGTCCGGAATCTGATCTTCAGGGGAAGCGCATCAACCCATGTACGGCGGCGACGGTGGGGGGGGTGGATTCCCTTTCGTCGGCGCAGGAACGCGCGGATGCTCTCAGCGAACATCAGGCTGCCGATGGCGCCGAGGAAGATGACGTAGCACAGCTTTACAACCAGGTCGACCTGACCGCTTTCAAGAAGCAGCTTGAAGATCTGGACGCCGACGAATGCGCCAATTGCGCCCCCCGCGAGAAGAACGGTGCCCATGCGGACATCCACGGTCCCCCGTTTGCGGTGTGCCAGGTAGCCTGAAAACGAGGCCGCAACGATCTGGTTGGCTTCGGTTGCCACTGCAACCGCTGGCGATATTCCGATGAAGATGAGCAGCGGCGTCATAAGGAAACCGCCGCCCACGCCAAAAAGCCCGGACAGGAACCCCACACCTCCGCCCGCCCCCAGAAGCAGGAAGGCGTTGACCGATTGCTCCGCGATGGGGAGGTAGATCTGCATCGCGAAAAGCGCCTTACGCTCCGCTGGGACGGTTCGTTTCAGGCCCGCGCGTCCGCATCTTCGTGTGCTGGGAAGTGTTGGGCGACGGTGCCATTCCGAGGGAGGGCCAAATATGCGATCATGGTGCGGAGCTTCAATCGCACTCGCGCGTTACTCTATACCCCACTTATGGTTGGGGCGCGAATCGGCGGACCGGGCTGTCGTCCCACGATGCTGATTCCCGCCATCGCGACGGTTTGGCGTGAAATTGCAGGCTGCCGGTTCCCGCCCCTCTGCGAATTGCTTCTCGAGAGGGTTTGTCCCTGGTCGTTTCCGCCGGGGACATCGCACGGGTCTCGGCCGCGACCGGACCGTGACGTGAGCGGTCCTGGAATGGGCTCCAGATTGCGAAACCGGGACGCGGGAAGGCGCGGGACTCCCGAGTTCCCACGCGCCCGATGTGGGACCCGCGCTACATGCCAATTCCCTTGACATATCGGATGGTCCGCTCTGCAAATCTCTGCCAGTCTGACGGATTATCGTGTTCAGCGACAACGTAGCCGGCCGGTGTACTCCGGAAGAGTGGCAGCAGTGATTTCCAATCGACAATTCCATCGCCTGTGGCCGTCCAGCCGTCGTCCTCGACTACTCCGAAGGGTGCGGAATCCTTTACATGGATCGCAAGAATCCTGTCTCCGTGCCGCTCGAATTCTGCCTCAATCGGAATGCCGGCACGGGTCATCCACCCGATATCGGCTTCATATCCTACATCCTTCCCGCCGGCCTCCAGGATTCGGTCGATCGGCCGGGAACCGTCCGGCAGCGCTGAATATTCGAAGTCGTGATTGTGCCAGAGCACCCGCAACCCGTGATCGGAGGCGATTTCCTGCGCACGTCTCAGCACGTTACCGACGCCGAGCCAGAATTCTGTTGTATTCCTTCGATCTTCCTCCGCGACATACGGAGGTATCAAGTGCTTCGCACCAAGCGCAAGCGCTGTTCGGACGCATTGCGCCGGATCTGATTCAAGATCCTTGAGAGGGAGGTGGAAGCCGAAGCACTTCAGGTCCGCCCGGTCGAGAGCGTTGCGAAATGCGCCAGGATCTTCCGCATAGGCTGGCGGCCACGGTTCAATGGCATCGTAGCCCATGGCTTTCAGGATCGGCAGGTGTGCTTCGACGGGCGGAAAATTTCGCGACGAATAGAGTTGGTAGGAAACGGCATACGTCTGTTGACGCGCTTGCCCGGTTGTCACGGCTGCTCCTCCCGGTCGCTATCGAACTCAAGCAGTTCCAGGAATACTCCGAGTTCGCGCTTTGAATCGAAATAGGCGTATCGGCCACCACCCTTCTCGAATTCGCCTCGCTGAAGCATTGCATGGCCTTTCGAGCCGAGATACTCGCTGCGCTTCGAAAGATTGCGGGTCTTCAGCGCAATGTGATGGCAGCCGGGGCCCTTTTTATCGATGAATTCCCGCCAGACGCTTGGTTCCGGCCCCGGTTCGAGGAACTCGACGTCGATATTGCCGAATTCAAACAGTACCAGGCGGCAGCTTACCGCAGCGCGCCGGTCCCGGTAGATTGCCTTGGCGACATCCGGCTCTGCGGCCCTGGCTACATGGGACGGCGGCTTTCCCGTCAGATCGGCAAACCATTCCACCGATCGTTCCAGGTTGTCGGTGACAAAGCAGATCTGCATGATCTTGTCCTCATCGAGCAGGCGAGAATCCATGGCTTCTTCCCTTTCAGACTGGTGCGGCCGCCGGCCCCGGCTTCCTGCCGGGGCCGGCGGACCATGGCTGTGCGTTGCTCAACCGAAGATCGCGTCGTGCTCGTTCTTCAGGTCCTCGATCACTTGATCGGCGGTTACGCTGTCATCCGACCAGTAGTTGAACATCGCGTTCCAGATGGCATCGATCCAGTCGGCATCCGCCGTATTGTGCGGCGTCACGAATCCAAGTCCGGGAGTCGATACAGCCTTGATCACGTTCTGCGAGCAGACATCGAGATCATTTATGTTCACGTCAAGACGGACAGGCGACGAGCCCTTCGCCGCGGCGAACGCGGTGGATACCACAGGATCCACAACCGTCTCGGCAAAATCGAACTCTGCCTGGAGGGTTGCGTCATCGACGCCGCCAAGAATGCCCCAGGCATCGACGGTAACCGACAGGCCCTTCGTGCCGGGAATATTGATACATCCAAAATCAACACCCGCCGACTTGCCGGCGGCGCGCCATTCGCCCTTCATCCAGTCGCCATGGATCTGCATCAGCGCCTGGCCGGAAATCACCATGTTCGTCGATACATTCCAGTCACGATTTGGCGAGCCCTCGTCCGTTTCCATTTTCCATCGCCGCAACCATTCGAGGAGTCCGCGCAACTCTTCGCTCTCGAGGGCGGAAGGATCCGGTTCCGCGTCATAGAGCCTTGGAAACAGCGCATCGCCATACAGCGCTGCCACCAGGGTATGCGTCAGATAGCCGATCTGCCATTTCTGGCCACCGACCGCCAATGGCACGAATCCGGCGTCACGAATCTTGCCGAAATCAGAGAACATTTCTTCCATGGATCCCCAGGATTCGGGATCTACGCCTGCGGCCCTGGCGACTTCCAGGTTGTAATAGACCATGCCGTCGATATGCACGCCAACGGGGATCTTCTTGATTTCACCGTCAACCGTGATGGCTTGGCGCACGGCCTCGGGAAAGTTCTGGGTGATGTCCTTGCTCGCGTAGAACTCGGAAAGCGACTGGCCATAGCCGAGTTCCTCCAGGTCCCGGTAAACGCCGGGATTGGATTCCATGAACACATTCGGCGGGTTGCCACCGGTGATGAGATTGATCAGACCGATATCGGCACCCGTGTCATGCGGCAGCGCGAGGTCGACCCAGGTATTTCCCTTCGACTCAAAATCCTGTTTCAGGACTTCCAGCGCCATCACCTCCGCGGGTGACGACCAGCCGTGATAGATGACAATTTCCTCCGCCTTTGCGGACCATGTGCTCGCGGCCACCAGAATGGCAGCGAGGCCCAACTTGCTTTTCAGTGCAGAATGCATGGTTTCCTCCATTTCCAATTGTTAGAGTCGCTGTCCCGCATCCTCATCGAACACGTGCAAGTCCCTGCCATGCAGGGAAATGTCCAGCTCCTCCCCCGGGCGTACGGCTTGTGCGAGCCCAGGTGTGGCTCGCACGGCAACGAAATTTTCCTCCATTTCGCAGAATATGGTCGCGTCGCTTCCGGAGCGTTCCGCGGATCGAACCGGAAGGCGAAAATGATTGCACGTCTCCCGCCCAATGGAAACGTGCTCCGGCCTGAAGCCGAGTTTCACGGGGCACGCGGCCAAGCCATTCCCGGCAAATCGATATCCGGCCAAGTCGATTTCCTGGCCCGAGTCGAGGGTCGCCGTCGCGCGGCTGTCCTGCCTTTCCAGCCTGGCGTTCAGGAAGTTCATCGGGGGCGAACCGATGAAACCGGCAACGAACAGATTGGCAGGCGTCTCGTAAACCTCATCCGGCGAGCCGATCTGCTGGATTACACCCATGTTGAGCACGGCAATCCGGGTCGCCATCGTCATTGCCTCTATCTGGTCATGGGTAACATATACGACAGTCGACGCCAACTCCTTGTGCAATCGCTTGATTTCGATGCGCATCTCGCTCCGAAGCTTTGCATCGAGGTTCGAGAGCGGTTCGTCGAACAGGAACAGCCCGACATTCTTCACGAGCGCCCGTCCAATCGCGACGCGCTGGCGCTGACCACCGGAAAGTTGCGCGGGCTTCCGGTCCATGAGTTCCCGGATCTGCAGCAGATCGGCAACCCATTCGACCCGTCGCCGGACTTCGGCTCGGTCCAGTTTCTGGGCGGCCAAACCGAATTTGAGATTTCCGCGCACGGTCTTCGTCGGGTAGAGCGCATAGGACTGGAACACCATCGCCAGTCCCCGATCCTTGGGATCGAAGTCGGTCACATCGGTTCCGTCAATCAGGACTTCTCCAGCCGTGACTTCCTGCAGACCTGCGAGAATATTCAACAGCGTCGTCTTCCCGCAGCCGGAGGGCCCGAGGAGAACGACAAATTCGCCATCGGCAATGTTGAGCTCAAGTCCCCGGATCACGGTCAGCTTGCCGTACTGCTTGGTGATGTTTCTGAATTCGACGTTTGGCATGGAATCATCCCTTGACGGCCCCGGATGTGATTCCTTTCACGAAGAGCCTACCGAGCGCAAAGTAGATGATCAGCGGCGGGGCGGCCGTGAGAAGCGCTGCAGCCATATCCACGTTGTAGGACGCCTCGCCCGTGGTCGAAATCACAACATTGGCGAGTATGACCGTCATCGGGTGGGTGCCGATCCCTCCAAAGGTTATGCCGATAAGGAAATCGTTCCAGATCGTGGTGATCTGGAGAATCAGCACGACGACAATGATGTTGCTCGACATCGGCAGGATGATCTCTCCGAAAACCCGCCAGAAGCTGCCGGAATCCAACCGCGCCGCCTGGATGATCTCGACGGGAATGTCCTTGTAGAAATTTCGGAAGATCAAGGTAAGGATTGGCAAACCGAGTACTGCGTGGACAATCGCGATGCCGAGCGTGCTGCCGTAGACACCGATCATCCCCGACAGCAGAATCATCGGAATCATGATGATCTGGAAAGGCACAAACGCGCAAATGAACAAGACGAACAGGAAACCGTTTGCCCAGCGTACGTTCCACAGGGCCAGGGCGTAGCCGGTCACGGAAGAGAATGCGATGGAAAGCGCGAGGCTGGGAAAGAGTATCTTCAGCGAATTGACAAAACCCGCCTGCAATCCCTCGCATTTGACGCCGGCGCAGGCTTCGAACCATGCCTCCTTCCATGCCTCCAGCGACCAGGAAACCGGCAGCGCAAAGATATCCCCGACACGGACCTGATCCATTGTCTTGAAGGAGGTGACCAGCATGACATACAGGGGAACGCAGAAGAATGCGGCGCACATCGCAAGGAATGCCAGCACTGCGATGGACCGGCCCGAAATGCCCCAACCCCCCCGGCGTCGGCGAACGACGATCAGGGCGCGATCCATGGCTCCCCCGATTCCCTCTTTCGAACGTGCATCATAGTGAGAACGACGAGAGGGAGGAAAATGAGAAAGGTGATGAGCAGCATCATTACCGCTGCCGCCGAGGCGTAGGCAATGTTCGATTTCACGGTGTAGGCGTTGATCGTGAAATATGCCGGCATCCAGGTGGACTGTCCAGGCCCGCCATTGGTTGTTGCCACGATGATGTCGTACGCCTTCACTACCCCGATAGACAGGAGGATCGCACAGGTGAGGAACGTGAATTTCATCATCGGAATGATGATTTCCACGTAGAGCCGCAGCAGACTCACGCCATCGAGTTTGGCAGCGCTCCAGATTTCCGTATTGATCGATTTCAGTCCCGCAAGCATCAGCGCGAGATAGAAGCCCGAAGACTGCCAGACCGCTGCGAGAATGATGCCGTACATCGCCGTTTCATGGCTGGACAGCCAGTCAAAGTTCGCGGACTCCCATCCAAGATCCTGCAGGAACCTCTCGACGCCCAGCCCGGGGTTGAACAACCAGCGCCAGACGATGCCGGTCACGATCAACGAAACCGCCAGGGGATAGAGAAAGAGCGTGCGGAATACATCCTCGCCATGTTTCTCCCGCTCAATCATGGCGGCAAGGACGAACCCGCATATGATCGCGAGCGCAGATCCGATGCCAAATGTCAGGATATTGCCAAGGGAAATGTCCCAGACCCGATCGTTGAACAGCCGCTCATACTGTCTCGTCCAGCGCTCGGGATTGATTTCGAAATTCGGAAAACGGCGCGAACCCGTGAAGGAAATGTAAATCGTCCAGCAGATCGCGCCGACAAACGCCACCATGGTCACGGAGACCGCGGGTGCCAGGGCGAACTGCGGTGTTACCCGACTCCACCGAATTCTAGCATCCTCCCGGTTGGAAGAGACATCGAGGAGGTTAGCGCGCTTGCGTGCTGTATTAGCGTTAATATAATACTCAAAGCGCTGTCGCGGGTCAAGCAACCCGCTGCGGAGGGCGAAGGCGGGATTCGAGGTCGCATGAACCGTGCCGCGTGCCAGCGAGATCTTCGCGCCAGTCGCTGGAGCCCGCCATCGGTCGCCGCGCGAACGGATCCCGGCAGCAGACGGACCTCGAAATCGTGCCGGAATCCCGTTGACCGCCCTGGGGGGCACGACTGCGAAGGACTGCCGCAGCGCGGTGGAGAAGACTGTCCGTCTGACCGTTTACCGGCATTCTGTGGGGTGGGGAGTGATGTGCAGGCTCATCGCCCCAAATGCCAGGAGTGAAGGGCTGGTGGCGCGCTCGGGACAGCGGATCCTTGATGGCCCCGATCCGGATTGCGGCCGTTCCGCCGGAGCGCGAGTCAGCCGGGTGGCGAACAGGGCGACGGGTTCGGCGATGAATTTTCGCGGCCCGGAGCGAAACGCGCAGAAATGGAAGCCAGCACCGTCCGTCCGTCGTGCAGCTCGCAACAGTGCCCGGCGCCAGGTGCCAACCCGCCCGGGAAACCCCAGCCGTGAAGAATGGCACCGATTGCGGGAGCGGGCCTGGCGAACGCGCCTGAGGCCGAAGGGCCACAATTCCGTGGTTCACCTGCAGCGCCGCACTTCCGCAACCCCGGGCCAATGGACACCGCACCCCGGGGCCTTTCCGGTCTGCGATCAGGCTGCACATGGCTGAGAAAGGCAAACGCGGAACGGCTCCCCGGACAGCATCGGGCCGGAGGCCGCGCGTTGCAGCGACCGTCGGCAATGTCCGGCTGAAGGATATCGCCAGGGCAACGGGCTACTCGACCAACACCGTGTCGCTGGCTCTCCGCGACAGCACGAGGCTTCCCCCTGCGACCCGGGAACGGATACGGCAAGTCGCGTCGGATCTTGACTATCTGCCGAACATGCTGGCGCAGGCACTGGTTGGTTCGCGATGCTACGCGATCGGTCTCGTGCTAACCGACATTCTCAACCCGACATTGACAGGAGTTGCGCAGGAGACCGCGAATTTCCTCCACAACAGCGGCTACTCCACGCTCTTTGCCACGTCCAACAACGAGATAGACCGTGAAATCGAGGTGATCAAGGCGTTTCGATCAAGACAGGCCGACGGCGTCCTTGTCTTTCCGGTGCACCATCGGGAAATCGGGCATCTCACGCAGATGCGGAACAACGGATATCCGATCGTCTCTCTTGCCGGTGTTCCCGATTCCTCCATCGATTGCGTGTGCCTTCACGAGCGACGCGGCGCGTTTCTCGCAGTGGAACATCTGATCCGGCTCGGCCATGCCAACATCGCAATTCTTGACGCTGCATCCCCACTCGGGAATTTCGAGAAACGGGATGGATATCGGGATGCGCTCCGGATATCGGGACTGCCGGTTCGAGCCGCGAACGAGATTCTCGTCGGGGGACACGGCATCGCGGATGGCTACGCGGCGATGAGCGATCTCGAGAACGAAACAATCTTTCCGTCGGCAGTGTTCGCAACCAGCGATCCGGTTGCTCTTGGCGTCCTGCACTGGTGCCAGGAGAGATCCATCACGGTGCCGGGGCAGCTGTCGGTCATCGGCTTTGACGACATCGAGCTATCCAGGATCGCTGGCGTGCGTCTTTCTACGGTCTGCTTTCCGGTGCGTGAGATCGCGGCGGCCGCTGTGGAGCACCTGCAAGGACTGATAGAACGTAGCGGCGACTTGCCCGCACCGACCCGACGCCAATTCGAGCCGATGCTCGTTGCACGCGCCTCCACAGCGCGGCCGGTCGGATCGGCCGGGAACATCCCGTTTGGCGAGCATGGATCGTCCGGCCGGGAGGCAGCTTGACGCGGCGGACCGGCATTGCGTTGACGCAGCATGGAGAAAGCACCTTGGAACCATACGGCGTAGGCATCATCGGATGCGGCAATATCTCGGGGGCGTATCTCTCGCTTCTGCCCAAGATGCGCGGGGTCGAGGTTCGGGCAGTTGCGGACATCAACCATTCCGCGGCCACCGGCCGGGCCCGCGAATTCGGCCTGCGCTCCGAGACCATGGACGGGCTCCTGGCGTCGGGGGACATCGAAGCCGTTGTGAACCTGACGGTTCCGGACGCGCATTTCGAGGTTTCGAAGTCGATTCTGCTCGCGGGAAAGCATGTGTACTCGGAAAAGCCCCTCGCTCTGACCCTGGATGACGGGAAGAAGCTTCGGTTCATCGCCGAGACGGCAGGCCGGCGCGTCGGATCAGCACCAGACACCTGGATGGGCGGCTCGCACCAGGCGGCGCGTGCTGCAATTGACGACGGCAGGATCGGTCGGGTTTCGGGAGGGATTGCGCACATCCTGAGTCACGGGATGGAACACTGGCACCCGGCTCCCGAGTTCTTCTATCGTGCCGGTGGTGGACCGGTTCTCGATGTCGGTCCCTACTACGTTTCCAATCTCCTCCAGTTGCTGGGTCCGGTTTCACATGTTGCGGCTTTCGCTACCACACCGGTGCGGAAACGCACGATTTCTGCCGGACCGCGAGCAGGCGCGGCGATTTCCGTGGAAACGCCGACCCACATCCAGTCGCTCCTGCACTTCCGTTCCGGGGCCGTGGTAGCCCTTTCGGCCTCGTGGAATGTGTGGGCGCATCGCGCGCCCAACATGGAACTCTACGGAACCGAAGGCTCGCTGTTCCTGCCGGATCCCAATTTCTTCGGCGGCGGGGTCGAGATTGCCGGCCGCGACGGGACGGTAACCGCACTGGACTTCGAGCACGCTCTGAGTGTTCCCAACCAGCAGCACGGCGCGAGGAGCCAGGCGAACTATCGATCCATCGGATTGGCAGAAATGGTTCAGGCCATTCGGGAGGATCGACCGCACCGGTGCTCCTTGGAACTCGCCTTGCATGCCGTCGATGTCATGACGGGAATCCTGAACTCGGGAGCGAACGGAACGTTCGTTCAAATGACGACGAGCTGTGAACGACCGGCCGCATTCGAAGACCGGGACGCCCGGGCGTTGCTGCGGTAGCCACCCCGGTCCGGGCGCGCACGCGAACGACAGAGGCGGTTGAACAAACGGCGGCGAAAGCCGTCTCTTGCAGGAGAGGAAGACCATGCGAAGCGAATTGGTGACATTTGACTTGCGCACCAGGAAGGTGAAACCCGTTCTCGCGCGGAACATGTTGGTCGAAGCCCCGAACTGGACTCCAGACGGGTCGGAACTGCTTGTCAATGCCGATGGAAAGCTGTTCCGTGTTCCGTTGGACCGCCCGGAAATGATCGAAATTCGCAGCGGTTTCGCGAATCGGATCAACAATGATCACGGCATCTCGCCGGACGGCAACACGATCTTGCTGAGCGACTCCACCCAGTTCGGAGCCAGCGCGATCTACCGGATGCCTTTCTGCGGGGGTACACCCGAGGCAATTGTGCGTCTGACGCCATCCTACTGGCATGGATTGTCGCCCGGCGGCGAGACGGTCGCCTACGTGGCGGATCGTGGCGGAAAACATGAAATCTATACCTGCCCGATCATGGGCGGATCGGAGGAGAAACTGACGGACGGGTTTGATCACTGCGATGGTCCCGACTACACGCCCGACGGAGAGTGGATCTGGTTCAATGGCGAGATCGACCGCTCCGTGCAGCTCTGGCGCATGCGGCCGAATGGGGAACAACGCGAGCAAATGACCGATGACGAGCGCGTGAACTGGTTTCCGCACCCGTCGCCGGATGGAAGGCATGTTCTCTACCTCGCATACCAGGGCGGGGTGCGGGGGCACCCCAGCAATCGACAGGTTCAACTCCGATTGATGCCTGCAGTTGGAGGCGCTCCCGATGTTCTGGTTTCGTTGCTCGGCGGCCAGGGCACCATCAATGTGCCGTGCTGGTCTCCCTCGGCACGGCAATTCGCATTTGTCCGGTATTGCGCAGAGGCGTGAAGAACGCCTCCCTGCACAGGACTCTACGAGTCATACCTGCGTCAACTGCCTCAATTGCCCGCGGATCATTTGATCCCTCCGCAGCCCGGTGGGCCGCCAGATCCGCGATGCGCCGGACATGCGGACCGGGAGGCGTGGAGCGAGAATGCGTCGGCTCGCGCTGCCCGACCCCTCGCGAGGCATCCGGGAACCCACGCGAACCAGAAATGCTTCGCCGACCACGCCCCACCACCTGGCGTGCGACCCCGAAATTACCCTCCGCGGGCCCGAGGCACACCCCGTTGTCGTGCCCCACCGACTGGACTACTTGGGAAAGAGCAACGAGTCAAACAAATTGGCCGTCGAAGAAAGGACAGGTACCGCAATCCGCTCCGCCGGGACAAGGGCGCTGCCGGGACTGAACGTGATGGCGCAAACCGGTGGCGGTCTGCCGTGTGTTTCGCAACTCTTGCAGTCTGTTGCCTGCACGGAGGGTGGAGGCAAAGTCCATCATGGGGCTGGGTGGGCTGGATTGACGTCAGGAAGCGGGTGGACCCACGATCCACATGCCCGGTCGTTGTGCATTCGGGCGAGAATCCCGGCCGTCGACAGAACAAGTCTTCCAGGCATTTGCCTTCATGTCCACGCCGACCCTGGCGTCGAGAATGGTTGTCGGGACAAGAAGAAGGCCCAGACCTGCGCCGCCCGGGTCGATTGCGGGGCCAGCGCAAGAAGGGTGGATTGCCGTCGCCTGGCGGATCGTGTGCGGGCTCACACACCCGGTGCGGAGGGCCGGAGCGGGGCCGCCTCCATGTTCGCGTTTCGACCGAGGAAGACGGGTTGCGGGTCACGCTGAGGGTCTTCCGCGAGGCTTGCCGCTCACGTTGCCCTCCGCTAGGCTCGCGGCGTTCCCGGACCCTCTTGGCTCCGGGGCCGGGGCCCGTAGCTCAGGGGTAGAGCAACCGACTTTCGAATGGGAGCCCCGGAGGGAAACTTCCGGGTGGAAAGGCGTCAAATTCGGGGAACCCTTGCGTTGGCGAGGCAATCCCGAGCCAAGCCCCTCGACCAGGGGAAGGTGTAGAGACTAGACGGCGCCCGCCTACGTCCTGAATGCCGGGATATGGCGAAGGGATAGTCCAGACCACGAACTCCGCCGATGCGGGGGCGGCGCAAGCCGAAGTGGGACGTAATCGGCAGGTCGAAGGTTCAAATCCTTCCGGGCCCACCACACTCAAGAGGAGAAATCACGGTCCGCCCGCTACCGCGCGGGAGCGGGGCGGCATCCCCGGTCAGGGTTTCCGCATCAGCAATGACGGGTGGAAGCGGAGGACCAGGTTTCCGTTCTCATCGGTCATGTCGGATTGCCAGCGGGCGATTCCCCAGCCGGGCCGGGATCGGCTTTCCCGCGACTCCAGGAGCGTCATGAAGGCATGGAGCCGGTCCCCCGGCCGGACGGGCCGGGGCCAGGAGAGGTTGTCGAAGCCAAGCCCGATGGCGGCGCTGTGCACGAAACGCTGCCGCTCGGACTCGGGCATGTCGGCCAGAAGGGCGAGTCTCGCGCGTACATTGGTCCGCATCCAGAGGCTGCAGGTATGCCATCCGCTCGCGGCAAGACCTTGAAGGACGCTTGCCTGGGCAATTTTCCGATCCAGATGGAACGGTTGCGGGTCGAACGCGCGGGCAAAGGTGAGGATTTCCTCCTCGCTCGCCGAAGCTTCCCCGAGATAGATGGGCTCTCCCGGCTCTGTGCCGCCGAGATAGAGCATCTGCACGCCGGGCACGGCGGCGGCATCGCGTTCCGGCGGTGACGGCATGGCGGGTTTAGGCTTTCCGCGGTCTGCAGCAGGGGATTCCAGCGCGCTCATCCGGCTGCGCTCCACCATGAGCCACCAGACTGCCCGGATAACCTCGTCTCCGCTCCCGGTCTCGTGCACGGAGAGTTCGATTTGCGCCAGGCCGAACTGCGGACGCTTCCGGGAAACCCGCAGGGCGAGAATCCGCCCTTCGCCGCGGATCGTCTTGTCCGCCATCAGCTTGCGCGGCCATTCGGTCCTGTCGATTCCGGGGCTGCCGAGCGCCCGGATGTTGTGGATCCAGCTGTCATAGGCCAGGCGCATCAGCACGGAGGCGGTATGCCAGCCGCTGGCGGCGAGACCGCGGAGCGGCGAGGTTCGGCCTGCTTCAGGGTCAACATGCATGGGCTGGGGATCGAAGGAGCGAGCGTATTCAATGATCCGGGCCTCCGTCATCTCGTACGGGCCGATCGCAAACGTCTCGCCCACCTCCAGATCATCGAATGTCCGCCTGGTATCGGGTTGCCCGGTCAATTCGAGGCACCTCCCGTTCCATCGACAACGGCGCCCGGATTCAGAATTCCGAGCGGGTCCAGTGCCTCCTTGATAGCCCGCATGGCGTCCTGTTCCACCGCTTGCAGATGTCCGACGGTCGCCTCCTTCAGGATCCGCCCGACGCCGTGCTCTGCGCTCACGGCGCCGCCCAGGCGCCGGACCGCCTCGAACACGGATCGGCTGATCTCCGGTTTCCTCTCCCGGTATTCGCCGGCTTGCCGCCCCTTGGGCGGGAAGACATTCGCATGCAGGTTGCCGTCGCCAAGATGGCCGAAGACATTGGTGCGGAAATCCGGGTCGAACGACCGGACGATCTCGTGGAATTCATGGATGAATTCCGGGACTTTCTCAAGGGAGACGGCTATGTCGTGCGTAGCAACGGCGCGCACGCTTCGGTTGGCGATCGGAATGGTTTCACGGAGATTCCGGATGGCGTCGCGCTGGGTGCCGCTCTGGGCGACAACGGCATCGATGATCTGTCCCTTGTCCATGGCGTTGGCGAGCGCTGCCTCCAGGCGGCTGCCGGCACCGCTTCCGGTCCCGCCTTCGGTTTCGACCATCACATACCAGGAGTGATCGCCTGGAAGGGGCATGGGCATTGCCGGGAAGTTCTCCCTGATGAAGGCCAAGCCGGAGTGCTCCATGAGTTCGATCGCGCTCAGAGTCTCGGCAAGGACGAGGCGGAGGTCGAGGGCCAGTTCGGCGGCGGCTTCGGCATGGGGTACAGCGGCGAGAGCTGTCGCCTCCTCGGCCGGAGCGGGGAAGACGCGAAGCGTTGCCGCGGTGATAATCCCGAGGGAGCCCTCCGAGCCGATCAGGAGATGGCGAAGGTCATAGCCCGAGCTCTCCTTGCGGAGGGACCGGAGGCCGTTCCAGATACGGCCATCGGCAAAGACTGCCTCGACACCCAGGCACAACTCGCGCGCGTTTCCGTAGCGCAGGACGTGCATGCCGCCGGCGTTCGTGGCCAGGGTGCCGCCGATGTGGCAGTTGCCTTCGGATGCGATGCGGAGTGGGAAGGACCGGCCGGCCTTCAGGGCGGTCGCGCGGATTTCACCGAGGGTGCATCCGGCCTCCGCGGTAATCGTGTCGTCCCGGAGCGAGAGTCTTCGTATCTTGCGCATCCGCTCGAGACTGAGAATCACGGGATTCGGCGGATCAAGGGCAATCTGGCCCCCGACAAGGCCCGTGCCGCCGCCATAGGGAACCACCCCCACCCGTTCACGTGCGCAGAGAGAGACGATCCTGGCGACTTCCTCGGTCGACGACGGCTTGAGGATGACGGCTGCCCGGCCCTGAAGCCATCCCCGGGGCTCGCGCAGATACGGGGACTCCGCTTCCGGCGCAATCCATCCGACTTCGCCGACAACGGCGCGGAGGGAATCCAGCAGGGCTGGAGAGGGTTCGGAGAGCGGCACGCGCGGGCGAAGTAGTCTAGCGGTTCTGGAAGTTTGCCTTGCGCTTTTCGGCGAACGCGGTCATGCCTTCCTTCTGGTCCTCGGTCGCAAAAAGCGCGTAGAAGAGGCGCCGCTCCAGTTGCACACCCTCGGCGAGCCCGGTCTCGAAGGAGGCGTTGACAGCTTCCTTGGCGGCAAACACGGCGAGGCGGCCCTTGGCGGCGATGGCCCGGGCCACGCCCACGGCCTCGTCGACCAGGGCGTCGACAGGATAGACCCGGCTCACCAGCCCCGAGCGTTCGGCCTCATCGGCATCCATCATGCGGCCTGTCAGGCACATGTCCATGGACTTGGACTTGCCGACGGCGTGCGTGAGGCGCTGGGTTCCGCCCGATCCGGGAATAATGCCGAGATTGATCTCGGGTTGGCCGAATTTTGCGTTCTCCGCGGCGAGGATCAGATCGCACATCATCGCGATCTCGCATCCTCCACCCAGAGCGAAGCCGGCCACAGCGGCGATGGTGGGCTTGCGGATGCGCGTGATCGATTCCCAATTCCGGGTGATGAAGTTGCCACCGTAGACGTCCGCAAAGGTCTGATCCTCCATCTCCTTGATGTCAGCACCCGCGGCGAACGCCTTTTCACTGCCGGTAATGACGATAGCGCCGATGGCATCGTCTTTGTCAAAGGCGCGGAGTGCTTCGCCGAGTTCATCGACCAGTTGCCCGGAAAGCGCGTTCAACGCCTGGGGCCGGTTGAAGGTGATCAGGCCAACGCCGCCTTCGCGCTTTTCGACCAAGATGGTCTCGTAGGTCATACGCCTTTCCTCCTCGATAAAACGTTGCAATCCGCCCGGGGTTGCCGGGCCGGACGCATTCTATCAGCATGGAGCCAAGGCATATGGCCGTCCCGCCAGGCGGCGGAGACGTGCCTTTCATCTCCGGCAGGTGCTTCATGACTCGGTCGGGACTTCGAGGCGGTTGGCCTCCTGCTCCCACGGGTGGAGTTGCGCGGGAAGCCGCCGTTTCCCGGCGAGACACTGTAGGGCATGATTCCGGCATCCAGAATGCCGGTTGGCGGTTAGGAACCGGTGATCGATCCGCGAAGCGTCGGAGAGACAATCGGGGATCGTGGTGACGGGAGGTTCCGCTACCCGCCACCGGTCGGGTCCGTCAAGATGGATCGGAGCTTCCCTGGCGCCCATGCAGGCTAGCTCGTGGGCTGCCAGCGCCGTAACACCAGCACTTGTAGCCTCCGCTGGCAGCCGGGCTGGCAGTGGGAGACCGAGGTCCGAACTGGGGCAGCTCAGGGAGTTCGGGATCGTGAAGCGGCGATGCTCGGCCTCGGTTCGGACATCGACCAGCTCGGCCTCGGCAGGACCGCGAAGAATCCCGATGGCTTCGGGGGTGGCCAACCTCTCCATTCGGGCATCCAGTCGAAATTCAGGATGATCGCGTGAAAATATCCTTGTGCCGGTCCCGAAGCAGGTTCTTCTGCACCTTGCCCATGGTGTTGCGGAGCAGCTCCTTGGCGAACAGCACGCGTTTCGGCTGCTTGTATCTCGCCAGGCGGTCAGCCAGCGCGGCAATGACCTCCTTCTCGGAGACCACCGAACCGGGCGAGCGCACGACGACAGCGACGACTCCCTCTCCGAAATCCGGGTGAGGTGACCCGATCACCGCGGATTCCAGCACCCCGTCGATGGCGTCGATTTCGCTCTCGACCTCTTTCGGGTAGACGTTGTAGCCGCCGGAGATCACGAGGTCCCTGGCGCGTCCCACGAGCACGATGTAGCCGTCCGGATCGATGCGGGCGAGATCCCCGGTGATGAAGAACCCGTCCTGGCGAAACTCCTTGTTTGTCTTCTCCGGCATCCGCCAGTACCCCTTGAAAACGTTGGGACCCCGTATTTCGAGCATGCCGGTTTCTCCCGTCGGGACTGCCGCGCCGGTCCCGGGATCGGAGATTCGCGCCTCCACGCCCGGCAACGGGAAGCCGACCGTGCCGGCGCGGCGTTCTCCGTCATAGGGGTTCGAGGTGTTCATGCTGGTCTCTGTCATGCCGTAGCGTTCGAGAATCCGGTGTCCGGTTCGCGTCTCGAAGGCGCGATGGGTCTCTGCGAGGAGTGGTGCGCTGCCGGAGATGAACACCCGCATGTGGGCGGAAAGCTTCCGGTCGAAGCGGGGTTCGCGCAGCAGGCGCGTGAAATAGGTCGGAACACCCATCATGGCAGTTGCCTGCGGAAGTTGCGCGATCACCTGGTCAGGGTCGAACTTCGGCAGGAAAATCATTGCGGCGCCGACGCGGAGCGTCACGTTCGTCGCCACGAATAGCCCGTGGGCGTGGAAAATCGGCAGGGCATGCAGCAGCACGTCGTCCGCGGAGAATCGCCAGGCTTCCACCAGCGCATCCGCGTTCGAGAGGAGATTCCGCTGGGTCAGCATCGCTCCCTTGGGCCGTCCGGTCGTGCCTGACGTGTAGAGAATCACGGCGAGATCCTCTTCGGACCGTGCGATGGTTTCGAACCTGGTCCCCGAAGCGTGGATTCGTTCCGAAAGTGATCCGGCGCCGTCGGCATCGAGGCAGCGGAGGGGCACGCCGTGCGCCACTGCGGTCGGCCGCAACCGTCCCTCCGCCTCCGGATCGCAGACTCAGACTTCCTGACCTCGAACTCGAGAGAGTGTCATGTTTTTGCACCCGCGAAGTGGGGCTCGGCGATTTTTCCGGGTAGTTCATAGACCATGTGCATGTTGGTACCGGGGAAGACGGTCCGTGTCTGGTTGAGTTCTTCGAGGAGGCTTGCGATGGCGTTGTCGCCGGCATCGCTGGCGGTGCCGAGTATGCGAACGCGGAGGATGCCGTTGCCGTGCTCCGGGATGACGTCGGCGTCGGCCCGTAGAAGTGCGCGCAAGTGCCGGCGGGGGCGCTGGATCTTGCCCTGGGTCTGGGCAACGGCGGGCATCATGCGGGTTTCAGCGCGGTAGGCGATCATGCGGATTATATCGAGGAGGAGTTTCTCGCCTTCGGGGAGCGCGTCGAGTGCCTCGTTCGTGTCGAGTTCGGCGACCGCGATATGTCGCGGTGTATCGCGGCGCTGCAGCTTGAGGGCTTCACGCTCGGCGTCGAGAGCGTCGCTTTGGGCCTGCAGGCGCCGGACGGCCTCTTCGGCTTCGCGGGTCGGGGTTCCCCTGGACAGGTCGGCGATCCGGTTGCGCAGGGTGCCAAGGCGCTGCCGGAAGCGCTGGACATTGCGGTCGATTGCGCGCCAGCGCGGGTTGACGATGCGGGCGTCGGGATCCTGTGCTTCCAAACCGTGGACCGCCAGCGCGTCGAGATTGAACTCCTCGCGCATGTATTTGAAGAAGTTCTCCTGCGACCATCGGGAGAACAGGGCGCTGGCGGCCCGCTCCATGGGCATGCGGGGGTCGGTGGTGATGAGGGGCACCTGGCGGCCATTCTCCAGCAGGCGCCGGATCTGGCGGACTTCGGGCCCCTTGCTCAGGATCACGCTCTTCTCGGCGAGGCGGACGGTGGCGCTGCGGGTGCTTCCCGGCCCGTGGATGGGCACCGTGACGGTGCGGAAGTCCGCCTCCGGCCAGGCCTCCCCCTTGAAGCCCTTGTGCCAGGTGATCACAGCAACCCCGCGCCGGGCGAGGCGCCGGAACAGGGCAGGGCTCCAGCCTTCCCGGTCGAAGACCAGCGTCAGGGCGGGCTCGCCGGCGTCCGGGACGGTGAGGTCCGGTGCATCCGGGCCCAGCATGCCCAGTTTCTCCAGCGCGGGCAGGATGTCCTTCTCCAGCGCGTGGGTCATGGTCGGATCCAGCGCCTTGTTCAGGCACAGGAACGGCTTGCCGCCGAGCGCGTTGATCCAGTAGCTCGTGGAGGCAGGCAGGCAGAGTTTCTGGCGCGCCACGTAATGCTTGGGCAATTTTCCCTTGCGGCCGGAATACACCTTGACGTGGCCATCCACCGACAGGGTCGCACACACGTCCGGTTCTTCCGCCATCCATCCCGCGGCCAGGGAAGCTTGCCAGTCCCGCACCCGTTGCACGTCTCGCCCCAACGCCTTGATCTTGCCCCGCAGCGTCTTCACCTCCGGGCAGCGGTCCAGGCCCAGGATGGCGCCCCATTCCCCGGGCGCCTGGTGCCGCAGTGCCTCCGGATTGCGCACCCGGGCCAGGGTGAGGAAGGCCAGGAACAGCAGAACCGTGGTCAAACCGTAGTATCCCTTGGGCAGCGACAGGAACTCCCGCGCGCGGTCCAGAAGCCCCTCCTTGAGCAGCATCGGCAGCCCGGCCAGCACGCCGCCGCCGGCAACCGCCGACAGCGGCTCCGCAAACTGCGGCCGCATCTCCGTCAGATGTCCCGTTGCCGCCAGCATCCGCCCCGCCGTGTCCCGGGTGCCCCGACCCATCGGCGCCTCGCGGTCGCGTGCGTCCCGTTCGCTCCGCTCCACCCTCGGCTCCGGCGCTGCCGCCGCCTGTGGCTCCGTCGACGCGACCACCGGCGGCTCCAGCACTGCCGTCGCCTGCGGCTCCGTCGACGCTGTCGCCTGCGCCGGCACGGCCCGGTTCGGCGTCCCCCCTCTGATAACACCCGACCGGCGGTTGAGGCTGAACGTGCTCGGCCGGATCCCCAGCTTTCGCGCAACCGCCCGGCCGCTCAGCCCCGAGGCCAGAAGCCGCTCCGCCTCCCGCGCCGTCGCGGCGTCGATCGCGCTCGGCCCGCGCCTCCGTCGCGGCGTAAGAAAACCGGCCTCGCCCTGCCTCCGGAGCTGGTTCACTGCCCGCTGCACCGTCGAACGGTTCACGCCAAACGCCGCCGCCAGATCCCTGCGTAGCACACCGTGCTCGGCAAACCGCGCAATCCGCAGCTGTCGCGCTCGGTTGTCCGAAACTTCGTGGGAATCGAACGGCGCCAGGTTGCTGAAGTAGACCCGCCGGCCGTCCTCGACCGCGTGCGAAAAGCAGGATTCGCCGATCTGGATCGCCTCGGCAGGAGGCATCGGAAGCGTGTTCAAGGGAGTCTCCACGGTCGATATCGGGTGCACAGTATTATAGCCACTCTCCGTAGATCGGTCAACCCCTCAAATGTCTCCTAACTGCTGGAAATCACGAGCAAAACGATCGCCAAGCCCGCCTTCAATTAGCGCACGAGGTCAGGAAGTCTGAGACTACGAGGCCTGGCTCGGAATCCCGGATGAAATACTCCATTTCCGCGGTCGTGTAGGCTGTGTTCAGCGGCAGGAACACGGCTCCGGCGCGAAGGCAGGCGAGATAGAGCGCGAGCGCCAGGGGCGACTTCTCGGTCTGCACCAAGACCCTGTCGCCCGGCGAAACATCGTAGGAGGCGAGTGCGTTGGCTGCCCGGCCCGAGAGTGCGTGCAGGTCCTTGCCGTTGGCCGTTGCGTCGCCCGGAAGGAAGAGCAGCGGCCTGTCCCGCGCAGCCAGCGGTGCGGCGAGCGCGTCGGTCAGAGGGTTCATGCCGAAAGTCCTTTCACCAGAAACAGACTACGTCAAGCGCGATGAACCCTTCGAGGATAAGGGCATGAACGCGAATCGACGCGTGCCGGACGATCCAGCGTCCGAGATACTGGCCGGGAATGGTGCACAGGCCCTTCGCGCCGCCGATCCGTGAACACTCCACCGACAGCAACGGCGATATCCGGAACGCAACGGCCTTGATGGTGTTCAGGAGGAGGCCGCTGACCGCGACGGTGCCAATCCTCGCTTCGCCGGCGAGACCAGTCCCCAGGGGAAATGTTCCCGGCATCATCGCGACGCGGAAACCTGCTCTGGAAAGGAAGCCGCAGGGGATCGCGACTCCCGCCGGCGCAATGCGGGGGGCGGCGATTCTCCGGCTTTGCAGGAATCGGTGCATGGGCAAGAGGACCACCGGCAGGACGCAGAGAAAGAGGGCGACAGTGGTTTCGGCAAGTTCAACATGGAAAATGACGTCCAGGACGATGAACGGCAGCGCCGGCAGGTAGACGCCGCTGCGCCGGATACGCGCACGATGGCCAGCAGCGCGATGGTGCGCATGCGGTTCATCTCTCGCGACGTCGGAGCTATGTAAGCGACTTTTTTACCCCCTGCTGAACGATATTGGGCGTTTCGTGTGGGTGTGCCGTTGGTGATTTGGATTGGGTTTTGGGGTTGCTTCGAGCGTGTCCCTGGACTCAGGGTCCTGGGGCTGGACTCAACGAAACGGTTGTGTTACGCTGCCCGGCATGGACCGGATAGTACAAGGCCGTTGTGTCGGCTCTGCGGAGTTGTCGGAGATCCGTGCGCTGTTGTCGGCGCACCCGGAGTGGGGCCGCTCGCGGCTTTCGGTTGCGCTGTGCGAGCGCTGGGGGTGGCGGGACGGCCGGGGCCGTGTGAAGGATATTGCCGCGCGTTCGCTGCTTCGCAAGCTTGCGGGAGAAGGTCTGATCCGGCTCCCTGCGTTGCAGTACCCGGGCCGCGGAAGCCGTCGGCAGAGCGCGGCGGCGCGTGTTGGGCTGGAGGTTGACTGGTCGGTATCGGAGGCGTTTTCGGGTCCGCTGTCGGCGCTCCTGCCCGTTTCTGTATCGGTTGCGGAAGGTTCGGACCGCCAGCTTCTGCACGCGATTTTGGAGCGGTTCCACTATCTCGGGCTATCGACGCCAGTGGGGGAGAACATCGGGCACCTTGCGCGGGACCGTCGGGGCCGGATCGTGGGCTGCTCGCTGACGGGGGCTGCGGCGTGGCGCTGCGCGGCGCGGGACCGCTGGATCGGATGGAGTGACGCGACGCGCGGGGCGGATTTGTGCCTTGTCGCGAACCAGCAGCGCTTTCTGATCCTGGACGCGGTTCGGGTTCCGCATCTTGCGAGCCATGTGCTTGCGCGGGTGGCACGTCGGGTGGGCGCGGACTACGAGGAGCGCTACGGGCATTCGGTCCATTTGCTGGAGACATTCGTCGATGTGTCGCGGTTTGCGGGGACGTGTTACCGGGCGGCGGGCTGGCATGACGCGGGGCTGACGACGGGGCGCAGCCGGAACGGCCGTCCGGGGCTCTCGGTTCCGCGCAAGCGGGTTTTTCTGCGGCCCCTGCGGCGGGATACCGTGGCGCGGCTGCGGCAGGGGCGGTGACCGGTTTGGGGCCGCCGGAAGACCACGCCGGGGAAGCGGCGGAGCTTCACCGGCCTGGCGTCGGCGGAGAACGCACGGCTGCTGGAGCACCGCGAACACTGGATGGGGGAGACGGAGGCACTGGAGGACGCGCTTGCGCGATCGGATCGCGGCAAGGCGCGGCTGGAGTCGGAGAATGCGCAGTTGCGCCGGGAACTGAAGAAGGTCAGGTCTACTCTGGACGAGTTGCTGGAGCGATTCCAGACGGCCGTGCGCACCGCGCGTCGGTTTGCGGGGATGCTGTTCAGTTCGTCGTCGGAGCGCCTGGGGGGTTCGGCCGAGACGGTTGTGTCGGAGGTGGAGCTGGATTGTCCTGCCTTTATCTGGGACGATGATCCGACCGGAGGACTGGCGGGCGGCGGCGCGGCGAATGGCGAAGCCGTGGATCCCCTTCCCGAGGAGCGCGCGGCACCGCGGCCACGCAAGCGTGGCCGCCCCCGGGGAGCGACGGGCGGCCGGAAGATCGGCAAGGACGTTCTCACGATCACCTGCCACCTGGAGCCGGAGGCGGCTGCCTGCCCGTCCTGCGGCGGCGAGCGCAAGACGATCCGGACCGAGGCCGCGGAGCGGCTGCATTATGTCCCGGCCAGCTACGTTCGGGTCGTGATCGAGCGTCCCGTGCTCGGCTGCGCCCGGTGCCGCCACGCCGCACCGGAGCAGGCACCGGCACCGGACTGGCTGATCCCCCGCGGACTGCCCACGGAAGCCTTGCTGGCGCACACCATGGCGTCAAAGTTCCAGGACCACTTCCCCTCCTACCGTCTGTCGCAAAGGCTTGCCCGCCACGGCATCCTCATCGGCGATGCCACCCTCAACAGCTGGATCGCCCGGGGCTTCGAGATCCTGCAGCCGCTCTATGACGCCATCAAGGCGCATGTCCTCAGCGCCGACCGGCTGTTCCTCGACGAGACAACGGTCAAGTTCCTCGAACCGGGCTTCGGAAAGGCCCGGACCGGCTACCTCTGGGCCGCGCTGCGCGACGACCGCACCTTCGCCGGGCCGGCGCCGCCCGCGGCGCTCTTCTGGTCCGGCCCGGGGCGCGGAAAGGCCATCCCGGAAGCCATGCTGCGGGACTTCGCCGGCCTCGCCCAGGTCGATCGCTACGCCGCATACAACATCCTCGCCGACCCCGCGCGGCCCGCCGGACCCGTCTTCCTTCAGTTTTGTATGACGCATTGGAGACGCAAGTTCCACTATCTGACGGAATCCCGCTTCCGCAATGAGGCCCTTGCGCGGATCGGCAAGCTGTTCGCCATCGAGAAGGGCATCCTGTTCAAGCATCCCGATGAGCGCCTCCGCGTGCGGCAGCTCGAGTTGAAGCCCGCCTTCGAACAATGGAAGGCGTTCCTCGAGGCCGCCGCCAGCCGCCTGCCCGAAGTCTCGGCGGAGGCCGCCGCCATCCGATACGGCCTCGCCGACGGCGTCTGGCCGGGCTTCATCCGCCTGCTCGACGACGGCCGCCTCGACCTGCACTCCAATCGCGGCGAAAACGCCCACCGACCCGTCAAGCTCACCATGCGCAACTCCCTGTTCGCCGGATCCGAGAATGCCATCGACATCTGGGCTCGTGCCAACACCCTGATCACAACATGCCGCCTCAACAACGTCGACCCGGAAGCATGGCTCACCCATGTCCTGGTGCAAATCCGCGACGGGTGCAAGGATGTCGAAAGCCTCATGCCATGGCAGCCCTTCAAACCGCCGGGGGATCAATGCCTCGCCATCTGCGGAACAATCCTCAGCCCCGAACCGCACGCCGAGGGGCCTTGAGGCCCCGCCAGTCACAGACATCGAACAGCGCCGAGAACTCTACTCGCGAAAGCCGCAAAAGACCCTCCGACACCGGCGGCCAGCGGAACGAACCCCGATCCGGCCACTTCGCAACCAGCACCATCCCGCTGCCGTCGTGGAACAGTACCTTCACCCGCCCCGGACGCCGCGAGCGGAACACCAGCACGACCCCCGAATCCGGTGGAACACCAAGATGCTCCCGCGCGTAGCTGCTTAGCGCCGCGATCCCGCAGCGGAAATCAACCGGATGCAACGCAAGGTACACAGCAGAACCATCGCCAACCCCAAGCATGACAACCTCCCGGAATGCAAATGCCTTCCCAGAAGATGGTGCACTCCGCAACTCACCGAAAGCAGGGGGGGGAAATAGTCGCTTACGGAGCTATCCTTCCTGCCCCCGAGAAACCGCTTTCCAACGCTGACCGCGACATGACCCCGTCGAGTTTCTGGCCGAGTGCGGGGAGCCCGAGGCAATCTGTGCCACCGCGACCCCGGGGCCTTCGCGAAGGAATGGAACATGAACAGGATGCACGAGGCAAACCGCACGGGCTGGGATGCAGTGTCGCCCGTTTGGCAAGCGAGGATTGAACAGCGCGGCAAGTGGCGACGGTGTCACCTGGATCCGGCCCTTGTCCCGGACAGCAGGGAGCTTGCACATCTGGGCTCGGTCTCCGGGCGGAATGTTTGCGTTCTGGGCAGCGGCGACAATCTTGTGGCCTTTGCGTTGGCGGGAATGGGCGCCAGAGTAACATCGGTCGATATTTCGCAGGCCCAGCTGGACCGGGCTGCGTCCAGGGCAGGGGAGCTCGGCCTGGAAATCGCCTTCTTGCGCGCCGATGTGATCGATCTGGGCTTGCTGGGGGATGAGAAGTTCGACCTCGTGTACACGGGCGGCCATGTTGCCGTCTGGGTTTCGGATCTCAAGATCTACTACGCGGAGGCCTGCCGAATTCTTCGGCGAGGTGGAACCCTGATGGTCTGCGAGTACCATCCCTTCCGGCGAGTGCGGCGCCAACCCCAGGATCGACTCAAGCTGGAGTATGGCTACTTCGAAAGGGGCCCGCACGAGTACGACCGGTCGGACGAAGTCCCCGATGCCTTGCCAGGCTCGCTGCCCAGCTATGAGTTCCATTGGACGGTGGCAGACTACGTTGCCGCACTCATGGACGGTGGCAGCGACCTTGTCGCATTGGAAGAGTTCGGCGACATGCATGAGCAGTGGGAGTCGGCGCCATTGGCAGGTCTGCCCAACTCTCTGCTGCTTGTCGGCTGCAAGAGATAGTGGATCCGTACCGCATTGCGCGAGCCGCGTGGGGCCCTCAGAAGAGAACCCTGTTGGAGCATGAGCCGGAGAAAGTGCGAGAGAACGCCCGAAGAGGGCCAGTCCCGTTTGCTGCCATGCCTTTCCATGCGGGCCGACTCCTTGCGGGGCGGGGAAAAGGACGGAAGCACGCGAGCAGCGCGAGGGCTTCGTTCCAACTTCTTGCTGGAATCGGGAATTCGGCTAGTGCTTGAGCATGCCCCACAGTTTTCGCTTGATCTTCAGGAACTCGTCTGTCAAGCGCATTTCCGCCTCTCGCAGCCGGGGCAGTTGCACCTCCTCAATGTGCCGGATTCTGCCCGGTCGGGCGGACATCACGATGACCTCGTCGGACAGGAAAATGGCCTCCTCCAGATCGTGGGTGACGAAAATGACGGTCTTTCGCGTTACGCGCCACGCGTCAAGAAGATCGGTCTGCATCCGCTCCTTGGTCTGCGCGTCGAGCGCGCCAAAGGGCTCGTCCATCAGGAGCACTTCGGGATCGTTGGCGTACACGCGGCCGATATCAACACGCTTGCGCATGCCGCCGGACAGTTCCCGGGGCCAGCGGTTCTCAAATCCGCTGAGACCGACAAGCTCCACCCATTTTGCTTCAAGCGCGCGTTGTTGCTTTCTGCTGACCTCTCTGTGGCGGGGTCCATAGGAGATGTTTTTCGCAACCGTCATCCACGGAAAGACTGCGTCCTGCTGGAACACCATTCCGCGTTCGCGTCCGGTGCCCGTGATGCGGTTTCCGTCAAGCGTGATGGAACCCTCCGTCGGGGCATACAATCCCGCCATCATCTTGAGAAGCGTAGACTTTCCGCAGCCGGAAGTTCCGACGATGCTGATGAAGCTGCCGGACCGGAACTCGAGATTGATATCCTCGAGCACCGTCAGCGCATCGGGCGTTCCCTTCCCGAAGGTGTGCGACAGATCCTTGACCAGGATCTCAGACATCACTCGCGAGCCTCCGACCAGCGCATCAGCCGTTTCTGGATGGTCTGGAATGTCCGGTCCATCGTGAAGGCGCAGGCGCCGATAATGACGATGATCATCATGACCTGGTCCGTCAGGAAATATCGCCTGCCTTCCTGCAGGAGGAACCCGAGACCGCTCGGGGCCGCGATGAGCTCCGCCGCGACCAGCGTGGTCCACGCCGCGGCGAGCGCGATTCTGAATCCGGTGAAGATGAAGGGCGTGGCAGCCGGGATCGCGACCGTGTAGAAGATCTGGAAGCGGCTGACGCCCATGGTCGATGCGGCATCCACGTAGACCTGGGGGACATTCTTCATGCCTGCAACGACGTTGACAACGCAGACCATGAAGCAGGCAATCGAGATCAGAAGGACGCGGCTGAACTCTTCGATCCCGAACCAGATGATGACGATCGGGATATAGGCCAGCGGCGGAATGGGACGAACCGCCTCGATAAGAGGGTCGAACAGGTGCTCGATGGGCTTGTACCAGCCGATCAGGCACCCCAGAACCAGAGCGCCACTCGTCCCGAACAGAAACCCGAGGGATATGCGGTACAGGCTTGCCCCGAGCGCATTGAAGAGCACTCCCGAGTTGATGTTGGTGGCGAATGAGCCAATGATATCGGATATTGGCGGCAGGAGCGCGGGGTTGTTGCCCGGGAGATTGGTTACCCAGGCATAGGCCAGCAGGACGGTGGAAACTGAAAGGACGCCCAGTACCAGGCGCCCAGTCAGGTATTTCTTCAGCGAATCCACTTGCTCAAATCTTGTTGACGATCTGGTCGGAGACCAGCGCGTCGAGATCCGGCATGCCGCCGATGCGGCCGTTCGCAACCAGGAATTCGGATTGCACTCGAAGCGCGTTAGTCAGAATGCCCCGGGCGTAAACGTCCTTGATCTCCGGCGTGTCGAAGTAGAAGTAGCCGTTCAGGAGAGGCTCGACTTCCTCCGGCTTCACTCCTGCCCTGCCCAAGCCCCCCTGCCAGGCAACCATGCGCTCGACGACGGCGGCGTTGTCGCTTCGCAGCATGTCTACCGCCTGATCATGGAACGCGCTGACTGCCTGTACGAAAACGTCTTCCCGGGCATCGATGGCCTGCTGCGTTGTCATGAAGACATCCATGATGCTCGGGCGGGCGTCGAGGGGCATTTGCGCGCCTTCGACCAGGAGATTGGCGTCCGGCAGGGCGTCGTAGATGAGCTTGCGGGAGGTGGCTAGCGGAACCGTCGCATCCACAGCGCCAGCGATGAATGCCGACTGTCCGTCGATCGGCTCCATATTCACACGGGTGAAGGGCATATCCGCGAGGCCATTGACCTTGAGCGCGACGTCGAGGAAGAAATCAAAGTTGGAGCCGGAAGTTACGGCGACTTTCCTGCCTTCAAGATCAGCCAGGGTCTTTACGTCGGGTCCACCGACAATCTGGAAGAGGCCGGATGCGTCTCCGCAGATCGATATCTCGCGAAAATCTGCGATCTTGCGGAACATGGCCGCGAGCGGCGGAACTGAACCGACCGTGATCGCCTCGACCGAGCCGCCGATCATGGCCTCGATGGCAGGAGGTCCCGAGGGGAAAACCGCGAACTCCATCTCGATGCCAGGCGCGAAGCCCTGGTCCTGGATCAGCCAGTAGAGGCCGAAGGAATAGGCAGGAATGATCCCGATCTTCAGCTTTTCGTTGGCTGCGTGCGCTTTTCCGATAAAAAACTTCGGAGCGGCTAGCGCAGCAGATGCGGCCACGCCCCCCTTCAGAACCGCTCGGCGGCTTGTATAGCTGGTCTGCGAGTTCTACATGACGTTCTCCTCCGTAGTGTCGGGATGGCGTGCACGCACCGACCGTTCCGATGCGCACGGCTGCTCAATTTGGTATAGATGCGCGTTCTGCCTGTCAACTTGCACGACCCCTTGTGCGGCGTAATGCCGCATCTGTCACCGCTACGGTCCGTCCGCTGGAAGCGCGGCAAGCGTCTGCGCAACTTTGCGCAAGGGGGACGCAGCGAGGCAATGGGGCCTTGTTGCCCGCTCTTCGCTGGGAGAAACGGATATGAATGTCCTGGTTCTGGTCGACAGCCTGAACAAGGAAGCGCTGCGCACTTATAATAGTCTGGCTACATGCCAAACGCCCAACATCGAGGATCTCGCGGCAAAGTCCTTCGTCTTTGACAATCACTTCATTGCCGGTCTGCCGTGCATGCCCGCACGGAGGGAGATTGCTACGGGAAGAACGGATTTCATGTGGCGACCGTGGGGACCGCTGGAAATTTTTGACCCGCGCCTCCCCAGGGAATTGCAAAGGCTGGGCTACAACACCGGCCTTGTTACCGACCACTACCACTACTGGGAGGAAACAGCGAACGGGTACATGCAAGGGTTCATGTCGCTGGAAATGATCCGCGGCCACGAGACCGACTATTACGCGCTTCCCAGGGATGGCGAAGTTCCTGCCTGGGTCGAGAAAATCAGCGAGTTTCGCTCGCCGTACCACATGCGGCAGTACTATGAAAACGTGAAGGACTTCAGGAGCGAGGAGGATTTCTTTCCCGCGAAGACATTCACAGCCGCTGCCGAATGGCTCAAGAAGTATGCCGGCCGTGGCCCGTTTTTTCTTCAGGTCGAGAATTTCGATGTCCACGAGCCTTTCCATGTTCCGGAGCCTTACGCATCCATGTATACCGACGGAATTGATGGCTACGCCGATGACTTCAATATCTGGCCGCCCTATCAACTTTATTCGGATCTGGACGCATTCATGGCTCAAACCACGCCGCAGGAGCTGACATTCCTGAAGGCGCAATACTACGGAAAGACCACGATGGTCGACACTTGGCTGGGTCGCTTCATGGAAACGCTGGATGAGCTCGGTCTTTGGGAAGATACAATTCTGATCTTTACGACGGACCATGGCCACGATCTGGGCGAGCGTGGCGTCTTCGGCAAGCAGTATCCGCACTGGGATAGCCATGCCAATATTCCACTCCTCATTTGGGATCCGCGGTACTCCGGAAAGAAACAGCGGATTGCCGCATTGACCCAGACGGTGGATCTTTTCTCGACAATTATTGAAGCGGGCGGAGGCGTACCGCCAACGGAGACCAGGCATTCGAAGAGCATGCTTCCGCTGCTTGAGCAGAGCGGGGCATTGACTCGAAGCGAGATCATCTATGGTACATTTGGCCAAGGCGTATGTGCGACGGACGGGGCGTGGACGGTATTCAAGTCGCCCGTTGATGAGGACGCCTCGCTCTTTGCCTATTCCACGATGATCTATCGGCCGCTGATCGTGGACAATCCGGTCGATGGACGGGTGGGCGCAATGCCGGCCGCGCCAGTGGATCACGCCAAATTTGATCCGACGGTGCCCTACCCACTGTGGAAATCTCCCGTCAGAATCGATCCGCGGACCCGGAAGAATTTCCTCTTTGACCGCAAGGCGGATCCGGATCAGCGCGTCAATCTATGGGATCAAGCCCCTGAGCCAAGAAGGCGGATGCTGGGCATTCTCAGGGCGCTCATGGAGACGGAAGGCTGTCCGCCAGAGCAGCTTCGGCGGCTCGGACTTGACGACTTGGCAATTGCCGCTTGAAAGGCCGCCAGGTCCCGTGGTTCGCCCGGGGGGGCGGTGGACTGGCTGCGACGCGGTGACAGCCGGACCGGCGTCGCTGCTGCGGGAACGGACAAATGCACTCCTGCGCGGACATGCCGGACTGCGCAAACTTTATCGCCTGGGTACGGGCTCTTCGTCGCTCCTTTCCTGCAAGAATAATCTTGCAGGTCGAGGTGGAGGGATCGCAACCCGCGATGGCTCTGCAGTAGGAAGTAGGAAGGAACACTGTCCTCCCTTGCATGCTGGACGGCCCAGTGCAGGACTGCGTGGCAGAGAACGCAGCGGTGCGCCGCAGCACAGGCCTACAGCAAGAATTGGTTTTGCGAAGCGCAAATCACCGTGCCTCCCGACTCCCGACTCTCCGGCATTGTCGACACCGTACGCGGTGGTTGATGTGCGCTGCATCGTGATCGCGCTGGCGTTCGCGAAGTCCTTGCTCTTCGGGAATGGGTTCGTACTGGTCAGCCCCGTCAGCAAGGACCGGGACCTGTCCGCTATTCTCAGGAAGTAGTGCAATTCATTCGCGAGCGGCAATCGCGTCGCAATGGGGGATGCACGATTCGACGCAGTCGCGGGTTGGATTCCCGCTTGCGTGGCGTTAGCTGTTGGCTGCCCCACAGAATTGCGGTATTGCCGCTGTGCGGTGGGAGTGCCGGGTCCATTTTCACAGGAAGACCGGGATCCTCCATCACCATCTCGATCGTGGCGATGCCGGACAGCAGCACGACACCGGCGGGCTGACCCAACAGACCAGTCGCGAAGCCAAACCGGACCCCCATCGGGCGAGAAAATGGTGGGTCGGTCTGCGCATGGCTTGAAGTCAGAACACACGCCCGATGTTCGTCAAATACAGGGAAGCACGGGCAGGACAATCCCATTCCTTTTCGAGGTTGATTCGGTCTCGTGGGGTCTGGACATCTCGTATTCTGTCTGTTAATATGATGGCATGATTGGTTTACCCCAGAACCCCTCGGTGGAGGAAGCTGTGATTCGGCTTGCGCGGCCGGAGGAACGCCTTCGCTGGGACGGTCTGATGGCCGAGCACCACGAGCTCGGCTTTCTGCGCTTTGTGGGGCGCGGACTCCGGTATGTTGCGGTCCTGGGGACGCTTTGGGTTGGCCTGGCAGGCTGGCAGGCGGGCGCGCTGAAGTGCCGTCCGCGCGACCGGTTCATCGGCTGGAAGGCTGCGCAGCAGTATGAGCGGTTGCACCTTGTTGCGAGCAATACGCGCCTTCTGGTGCTTCCGGAACCGTGCGCCTTCCCGAATCTGGGCAGTTGGTTTGTCGGCGGGATGCTCCGCCGCCTGAGCGACGACTGGAAGGCGGCCTACGGTCATCCGCTGGAACTGGCGGAGACCTTCGTGGATCCGGAGAAGCACCAAGGGACGGTGTACCGAGCCTCCAACTGGGCGCCGGTGGGGCTCACCAAGGGCTATGCGCGCGGCCGGGGCGGCTACACGGATCCGCATGGCAAGCTGAAGGAGATGTATGTCTACCCGCTGGGCCGCTCGTCGGTGGCCCGGCTTTGCGCGACAGAGCCGCATCCGGACTGGGAGGTGGCCCGTACGGAGGTGGACGCGACGGAAGAAACGCTTCCTTCGCTGCTGGAGGAGTTGCAGCGGATCCCCGACTTCCGCCATGCGCAGGGGCGGCGGCACAAGCTGGCGACAGTGCTGGGCATTTGTGTGCTGGCGCGCCTTGCGGGCAAGGTCGGCTGCGATGCGACCGCGCGCTACGCGAAAACCATGCCGCAGGAGCATCTTGCCGCCCTCGACGCGCGGCAGGATCGGATCAGCGACCTCTACATCCCGCCCGCGCGAGCCACAATCCACCGGGTGATGGTGCAGGCGGACAGCGACGAAGTGCAGGCCGCAGCCAATCGCTGGGCTCAGGCCCATCCCGTCCCGGATCGCTCGGCGCTAGCTGCGGACGGCAAGCGGATCAACGGCGTGAATCGCAGCGGCGCGGTGCACCATGAGACAGCGACGCTGGTGACCCATGCAGACGGGATTCCGATCGCCTGCCGGATGTGCCATGAAGAGGGCGGGGAGAAGGCTGCAGTGCTCGCGGTGCTGGAAGACGCCGGAATTCGCGGCTCTGTCATCACCGTGGACGCGCTGCACACAACCCGCAACACCGCGAATGCGATCGTGCGCACGCATGGCGCCCACTACCTGCTCACCGTGAAGGGCAATGCCCCCGAAACCTTCGAGACCCTGAAGGCGACGAACTGGGAACGGGATGCGCAGCGGCGCCTCTCCGACGTGCCGGAGAAGCCAATTCACGGCCGCTGGCACACCCGCTCCATCGAATGCATCTCCCCGCTCGACAACCTGTTCACGATCCCGCACGTGCGCCAGATGTTTCGCATCACCCGAGAGCGAAAGCACGCCAGATCCGGCAAAGCCTCCATCGAACATGCCTACGGGATCACCTCGCTCTCCCATGCAGAGGCATCGCCAGAGCGTCTCCTCTCCCTCAACCGCGGACATTGGGCCATCGAGAACAAGAACCACCGCCGGCGCGATACTGCGTTTCGGGAGGACGCCTGCTTGATGCGCACCGGCCACGGCCCGGCAAACAACACCGCCTTCAGCAACCTCGCCCTCGCAATCATCCTCACCGCCGGTTTCGACCGCGTCCCCGCCGCAACCGACCACTTCGAGTGGCACCGGGACGACGCCTTGAAGCATCTGCTCGGCAAACGTCCACGCAAGACTTGACCCCATCCCGGAAAGCCGCCCCCCGGCAAAACCCACTTCCGAAAGCCACCGAGCGCCGGCAAATCCATTCCCAACCCCGCGGCGCTGCGCCAGAGACCCCTTTCAACGCCCTGCTGCACACACCGATCAATCCACGACAGGCCGGCGACAAACCGGAAAGGCTCCGTTCAACGCATTCCGGGGCGCACACGGATCCGACGACGAGAGAATGAGATTGTCCTGAAGCACGGATGAAGGTGGTTGCGGACCCGGGCGGGGAAGTGCTACGCAATCTGTCTTGCAGGCAGGGAGTCCGAGCAACAGCGTCCCGTCACATGAGCCGATCCACGACCGTCCGGAAACGGACGAGGGGAGCGTGGTTTCGCAGCATGGTCAACGGCACGCTGAAATCCCCGCAACGCCAGATAAACCGGTTTTCTTGCGGCAGGCGCCATTGTTCAACCACCGACAGCGCGCCATCGAAGGGCGTCACGTCGTCATGCGTACCAAGCACCGTGACAATATTTTCTGGGGGGATCACCGGCGCTTCTGCCGGATCCAGAATCGTCAGGAAGCGCTGGATCCGATCGATGTTCCAGCCATGCGCCATCGTGCTGTCGGCAATGCCCCAGGCCTGTGCCATGGAGCCATGCACCGCGACCTCTTCGATGCGCCCGCAATGGGTGATGAGCATCATCGCGTCGGGCTGCAGCCGGGCGGGCCAATGGCGTGCCTTGTCCGCGATGATCTGGGCCGTCATGGCGCCGAGGCTCTGGCCGCCGATGCATACCGGTGCCGTGCTGGTGCGCCGGAACCAGTCGATGAACACTGCCCATTCGCATGCGGCGGCGGTGAAGAGGTCGAGCGCCCCGCAGGGTGCCGTGGCGATGAACGGCTCTCCCCCGTAGCGGCCGGCAGGCACTCATCGTCCGTGCCACGGGGCTTCCGGCCGAACCACTCGAATGCCCATGGCGACCAGAGTGTCGATATCGTCGCCCATTCCCCGCCAGTGATCGAATTCGACGAAGATTCCATGGCCGAAGATCAATGTCGGCGGGTTGGCGACCCCGTCCGGTTCATACACCCTGGCGGTTACGTCATCGCCCATGCGGGATGATGGGGAGGGAAAGCGCAGCCAGTAGTCCTTTCTCCCGGCAGCCGCGGCAAACGGCCGGGAAGCTGAAACGTTCGGCATCGGATCGGGTAATGCAAAGGCGCGGGCCGGGTCGACGACGAGGTCGCCATAGAGGGCTGCTACTCTTGATGGGGTCGGAATTTTCCAGCGGAATGGCGCGTCCATGCCTTGAGACCGAAATGGCGCGAACTTCCAACGCTCCGCGTAGTAACGATGGCGATGGAACAGGCGGGTTCGCTCAACGTCCGCAAGTGCGGCGGCATCCAGCGTGCCCGTGCCGAAGAAAGCGGTGTCCCAGGCGCGACCGCTCTCCAGGTCTTGCGTGCGGATGCGCTCAAGAGTGCGCAGCCGCCATTCCAGCGCGCGTTTGAAGCGCGGTGGCCGTGAAAACGGCACCTCGGCAAGATACCGATCCACGGAGCCTTCGGCGGCGCTTGCCGCTGCCCAGAGGCGGGACAGCGGGAAGAACCAGCCGGACAACGTGGCCAGAGCGATGCGGTCGAACAATGGCCGGCTGATCAGGCCGCCAATTGGCGAGCGGAGGCAGGCGAGCGCCAGCTCCGGTGCGGGAAAGGATCGCGGCGCGTGCGTGTTCAGGGCCGGTCCGCTCCCGCCATTGGATCCCACGCACTGTTTGGTCGGGCACGGCGAATTGGGAAGTCACGAACCTGCGCCGTCCCACCGGGGTAAGGCGGCTGCGGCATTGCCCCCGGACCCGCGTAGGTCTGGACACGAAGCGGAGCGTCAATCCCATGGCCATGGCTTCGCCATCCGATCCCCAGGTCTGCACGGGCAACGATCCCGCAAGAGTCCGGGAGCGGCCGGAATGCTCGAGGTTGACGGACATCGGTGCTTCGGGGCAGGCGTATGCGGAGCAGGGCTGACGACGGGACCGAAGCGGCCGGAGGTGGCACGATTCCTGCGCAATTCGGAGCGGGCTCCGTGCCCCGCCGTTCGGCGGCGGTGGCGTGCGCGTCCCGGTTGAATCCACCCAACCCCATGACTGGTGCTTTCCTCGATTACCTCTCTGTGCGAGCGGCTCCCGGAATCCGGATCAGGCGGCACTCCGGCTGGTTGCCGACTCGTCCTCAACGCGATGCAGGGCTGTCCGGCAACCCAAGCGTATCAGGATGATCTGTCTGTATCACCTGGACGACTCCGGGATCCTGCGGATCCAGTTGTTGATTGGGACCAGGTTCGGCACCTCCTGTCACTTACGGACTTGGGCCCCTGCCGGCTGTATTCCCCAGGGCGGATCGAGAGCGTCTCGTCAACACCATCGGCCCGCGGGCAGCAAATTCGTTTCCCGGCACTGCGCTCCGGGGCAATTTGCGAATCCTTCGGCGTCTGCGAATGGGCGCAGATCGCGCTCTGCACGAACTCCGTATTGATGCCCTCGTTGTTCCGGTCTTCCGGGAATCACGCCGACGGAACGCGCATCGGGGATGATCATCCCGATGAGGCGCTGGTGGATCCTGTGGCCTTCGTCAACAAGCGACGGGGACGCGGATTCCTGGATTGTGCTTGATATGCTTTCGTGGATCGGATTCCCCGAGCTTCCCCCTGGCCCATTTCGCCATTGATGACAGGCAATCGGCGCAGACAGCATCAGACAAGCGAACCACGGCGAACGGGCCGGCGCTCTGCACAATTCGCGTACCGGGAATTCAACCGGCGCAAATGCAGATGCCAGGGCGATTCCGCAACCAGCGCCAGGGTTCAGTGCCGTAGCGCGAGGCGATCCAGGGGCAGTCGCTTGCGGCCCCACTGCCCCGGCTTGCCGTCGAATATTCCGGCCGCCGGCGTGCCGCAGGCTGTGCACGCTCCGTTGCTGTCAAGCCGCCATTCGGAGAGCTCGTACCAGTCGCGACCGATGGTGCGCGTGCCGCAGGCGTGGCAGTAGGTCGACTGCCGCCCCAGGTCGTGCACGTTTCCCGTATAGGCGTAGCGCACGCCGTTTCGGAGCGCGGTTCTCCGCGCCATGGCAAGCGTGGAGGCCGGAGTTCGCGGCTTGTCGAGCATCCTGTAGTCCGGGTGGAAGGCGGTGAAGTGCATCGGAACGTCCGGGCCGAGATGCTCGACGACCCAGGCGGTCATTTCGTCGACTTCGCGCTCGCCGTCATTCTCGCCGGGAATGAGAAGGTTGGTGATCTCGAACCAGATGCCGGTCTTGTGCTTGAGATATGCGAGCGTGTCCAGAACGGGCTGCAGGTGGCCCTTCGTGATGTTCCAGTAGAATTTTTCCGTGAATGCCTTGAGATCGACATTCGCCGCGTCGACACGGCGGAAGAAGTCTTCCCGTGCGCGGTCGGTCACATAGCCCGCCGTCACCGCCACCGTCCTGATCCCTGCTTCGCGGCAGGCGTCCGCGACATCGGCGGCGTATTCGTGAAAGATCACGGGATCGTTGTAGGTGAACGCGACGGAGCGGCAGCCATGGCGCTTTGCGGCTGCGGCGATCGCTTCCGGCTGCGCCTCGGACTGCAGCCGGTCCATCTCCCGGCTCTTCGAGATGTCGTGGTTCTGGCAGAAGTTGCAGGCGAGATTGCAGCCGGCAGTCCCGAAGGAAAGGACCGGCGTGCCCGGGAGGAAATGATTGAGCGGCTTCTTCTCGATCGGATCGATGCAAAACCCGGAGGAACGGCCGTACGTGGTCAGAACGACGCGGCCGTTCTCGCACGCGCGAACGAAGCAGAGGCCGCGCGCGCCTTCCCGCAGCTTGCACAGGCGAGGGCACATCTCGCATTGCACGCGGCCGTCTTCAAGCGTTGTCCAGTACTCGGTCGGGACAATCGGTCCGCGCCCGCGAGTGCCGGGCGGGCGGGTCTCGTCCAGCGTCGGGGCGCCCAGGCTCTCGGCCATTTGTTCCTCCCTCCGCGTTCGGACCATTATACCGGCAGGCGGCAGCCCTGCCCGGACGCGCGGGTACGGAAAGCGGAACGGAGGTCCGCCATAAGGGGGACTGACCGCGACGGCTTTGTTTTGCTCGGATCGCGCAGGGCTCTGGTGGTAAGGTCCCGATATGCCGCGATCCATCCAGACGAAAACCGTACGTCCCCCGGAGGTCGCGGGCGCTTTCTATCCTGGCAATGCCGTGGCTTGCGCGGACGTTGTCACTCGCTGCATTGCGGAGGCCCGTCCGACGGGGCCGTTCAAGGCCAAGGCGGTTGTCGCGCCACATGCCGGATACGTTTTCTCCGGACCAATTGCCGGTACGGCGTTCGCGTCGCTTGCTGACCGGCGGGCGGAGATTCGGCGTGTGGTACTCATTGGCCCCGCGCACCGTGTCGCCTACCGGGGTTTGGCCACGACCTCCGCCGACGAATGGGCAACGCCTCTCGGGAGCGTGCCCGTTGATTGGGCGTCGATGCGGAACCTGCTGTCTCTTCCCGACATGCGTGTCTTGGACAGTGCATTTGTCCGGGAGCACAGTCTCGAGGTGCATCTGCCGTTTCTGCAGCGGGCTCTGGATGACTTCACGATTGTTCCGATCCTGGTCGGCGAAGCGTCCCATGCCGAGGTGGAGCGGGCGCTGAAATTGGTGTGGGGTGGACCGGAGACGCTGATCTCCATTTCTTCGGATCTATCGCACTTTCTCGATTATGAGGCTGCGCGACGACTTGATGCCAGGACTTCTGGACAGATGGAAATCCTGCAAGCCGAACGGATCGGTGCCGAGAATGCTTGCGGCCACCTGGCCCTCGGGGGTGTGTTGCGGTGCGCGCGGGACCTCGGCCTCAGGGTGACCGCTCTCGATGTGCGGAATTCGGGCGATACGCAAGAGGGTCGAGACCGCGTTGTCGGCTATGGCGCATTTGCGATGGAATACGCGAGCATCGCAAGATTGGCCTGCGATCAGCGCGCGAGGCTCCTGAAGGCGGCCCACGCGGCACTGGAATTCGGTGTTCGGAACCAGCGCGCGCCGGACGCCCGGCTGGGATCTGGTGCATTGCCGCCGCTCAGGGCCATACGAGCGTCCTTCGTGACTCTCAGAATTGACGGCAGGCTGCGAGGCTGCATGGGAACCGTGGCGGCAAGCCGACCACTGTTGCTCGACGTCATGCACAACGCGTACCGAGCCGCATTCAAGGATCCGCGCTTTCCGCCATTGGCCACGGACGAGCTCCCTCGGGTTGCCGTCGAAGTATCGGTGCTCTCGACTCCGCGTCGGATTCGGTTCGCCGGAGAGGCCGATCTCGCACGGAAGCTGCGGCCGGATGTCGATGGCTTGATACTCAAGGACGGAGGGAGCCAAAGTGTGTTCCTGCCGAGCGTATGGGAGCGGATTGGCGAACCAGCTCTCTTCGTGAAGCATCTCAAGGGCAAGGCCGGGCTCTCCGCAGATCATTGGTCCGAGAACCTGGACGCTTTCCGTTTCTCTGTCGAGCGCATCAACTGACGTTGCGGAGGACCCCGGCCGGCAGTCTTGCCGCCTTGCCGGCTGCCCGGTACCATTCGCGCTCTCGGCGAGGCCGAGGCTGCCGCTTTCTCAAGTGCCGGATTTCGGGAAGATGAGCCCGGAATCGGAAGGTCGCGTGCTGAGGAACGGTTGTTCAACCGTGAACTTGCAGGAGGATTCCGTGGCGCTTAGCACCTATCTCTTTTACAGCGGCAATTGCCGCGAGGCCTTCGATCATTATCGCTCCGTATTCGGCGGTGACTTCGCCATGATCTCGACCTTTGCCGAAGGTCCTCCGGACATGAAGGTCCCGGAGGAGGAAAGGGACACCATCATGCATGTTTCGCTGCCGGTTGGATCCAGCATGCTGATGGGTAGCGACATCCCCTCCAATATGGGCCCGCGAAGTCAGGGCAACAATTTCAGTGTAGCCGTGACGGCGCAAAGCCGGGAACACGCGGACGAGGTGTACGCCGGATTGTCCGATGGCGGCAAGGCCGAAATGCCCATGGCGGAGGTGTTCTGGGGTTCCTATTTCGGGTCCTGCACGGACCGCTTCGGCATCAGCTGGATGGTGAGCTTCGATCCGCCGCCGGGTTGAGATTGCGCAGGATGGCTTCCGCAGATTGATCGGTTCTCCGTTGTGCCGGAGCAGAATTTGAAACCTGCAGCGGATCGGTGAATGGTGAATGACGGGATCCGGAATCATCGGTCCGGACATCTTGACGCGGCGCTTCGGTCTGCTGCGGGTATGGCACGCAAACGGCCAACGGGCGCCGCACAAGGCCTTGTTGGCGCTGTGGGAATCGGACGCTGCATCCGTGGCGAGCCGCGACTCGTCGCCTATGACGTTGTCGACCGGGAACTCGCCAGCCTGCTTCGCTGTTTTGGGCCTCGTCGCAAGACCGTGCATACCGAATATCCCTTTTGGCGCATGAGGAACGATCAGTTGTGGGAGATACCAAACGCCTCGAGTGTCTCTGTCACAAGCAAGGGTGATGCAAAGAAAGGGAATCTGCGGGAGCAGGGTATTCAGGGTGGATTTCCAGAGTCGGTATATGAAACACTGAAGGCCGATCCGGGCGTTGCTGGACGGATTGCGGCATCCCTTCTGGAAACGCATTTTCCGTCGAGCCTACATGACGGAATTCTCCAATCGGTCGGGATTGATCCCCGGCGCGAAGCCGTGCTGCGTCGACGCAGGGATTCCGGGTTTCGGGAGTCGGTTCTGCGGGCGTATGGCTATCGATGCAGTGTCTGCGCGTTCTCGTTGCGCCTGCATGATGCTCCCGTGGCACTGGATGCGGCCCACATCCGCGGGCACTCCGCGCGTGGTCCGGATGTCGTAAGCAACGGTCTTGCTCTTTGCGCGCTGCATCATCGACTCTTCGATCAGGGACTGTTCACAATTCACCCTGGAAATCGCGTGGCGATCGCCCACTCTGTTGTTGGCAATGGCTTCTCGGAGGCACTCGGAAAATTTGACGGGAAGCCGCTGTTCCCACCGAGGAGCAGTCGCGATGTTCCCGGTCAGGAGTTTGCTGACTGGCATCGCCGGGAGGTGTTTGGCGCATGCTAGGAGCGCGTTGTTGCACGAGTTGCCTCCCGGATCGAAATTACATTGGCGACCGCTCGGGGTGCGTTTCTGCCACATGCGTCCCCGGCCGTGTTGCAATCGCTACGCCACCAGCGGATACCGCCATGCCCGCCAATGCGATCCATCCAAGCGTCTCCCCGAATACCAAATGCGCCTGGAGCGCTGTGCAAGGCGGGATCAGGTAGAAATAGCTGGCGAGACGGGATACCTCGCCACGGCGGGTGAGCCAATAGAGGAGTGTTACGGCGCCGACCGAGAGCACGATCACCAGCCACGCCATGGTCAAGATGAACTCCCCTGTCCATTTCACCGTTCCTGTCTCGAATAGCCAGGACAAGAGCGCCATCATGGCTCCCGCTGCCGTGAACTGGATGACTTGCGAGGCGCGGATGTTGGTCTTGCTTCCAAAGCGTTTCTGCCACACGGTTCCGGCAGAGATACCAAAAACCGCCAGCAGGCAGGCGAACACTCCCGCAATGGTCGGCGCGTTTTGGCCCAGCTCGCTGTTGACCACCATGGCCATGCCTGCGAACCCGAGCGCCAGGCCGCACCACCGCCGCATGCTGACCGTTTCTCCCAGCATCCATCCTGCAATTACACCCGAGATCAGGGGGTGAAGACCAACGATGAGCGCCGCGATACCGGCCGACATGCCATGCCCGATCGCCCAGAATATGCCGCCCAGATAGAACCCGTGCATCAGGATGCCGACGATCACCGCATGCCCGATCTGTCGCGGGCAACGCGGCCAGGGCGCCCGCCCCGCGATCACGATCAGCGCCATCAACCCGAGAGCGATCAGGTACCGCCACGCCAGGAACGTGAATGGCTCGGCATAGGGCGTTCCAAGCTTGGTGCCGATAAAGCCGGTCGACCAGGCGAGGACGAACACGAACGGCGCGGCTGCGGCAAAGCGGTCCGCCGCAGCGTGAGGCTTCATCGCTGGCATTTCGGGCACCAGAAGCTGGACCTTCCCGACAGTTGGGCGCTGCGGACCACGCCGCCGCAGTCAGGCCGCAGGCAGGATTCGCCGGTCCGGTCGTAGACCGCAAAACGGTGCTGGAAATACCCGAGATTTCCATCTGCATGCTGGAAATCCCGAAGGCTCGATCCGCCGGCCTGGATCGCGTCAAGCATCACCTCCAGTATGGCTGCGTGGAGAAGGCGGACTCGTCGGGCGCTGATCCGTCCTGCTGCCCTGCGCGGTGCGATTCCGGCGCGGTGCAGTGCTTCCGACACGTAGATGTTGCCAAGACCGGCGATGATCCGCTGATCGAGTAGCAGGCTCTTCACCGGAGCGCGGCGACCCCGGAAGCGCGCCTGGAGCCAGTCGGCCGTGAATTCATCGCTGAAGGGCTCCGGGCCGAGGCTGGCGAGCCACGGATGCGAATCCAGGTCCCGCGTGGCAGACAGGTCCATGGCACCGAATCGGCGGGGATCCCGAAACACGATGCGCGTCTCGAATGCTCCGGAATCGTCGGCAAGATCCAGTATGACATGGTCGTGCGGGCCGTCTCCGGCCCGGGGCGCTCGTTCCCCATGCACGAAGCGGCCGGGCTGCCGCACGCATTCGCCGGTGATTGCCAGGAACCGACCGGACATGCCGAGATGTGCGATCAGCGTTTCGCCGCCCTCGAGCCTCCAGAGAAGGTACTTGGCGCGCCGTCCGATGGCCTCGATGCGCTGGCCCTCCAGGCGTTGCGCAAAGTCCTGCGGCAGCGGCCATCGGAGGTCTGCGCGGCGCGCCTCTGCGCGCAGAATGCGGCGGTCCTCCACGCTAGGCGCCAGGCCACGCCGCACGGTCTCGACTTCTGGCAATTCCGGCATGGCAGGTGGCCCCGCGGGCAATATGTCGGCAAGGCTGGCATCCTAGCGCAGCTTTCTGATGGCAGGCGGGCCGCGCAACCGCTACTCTTGCGCCATGCAGGACAAGTCCACGCCATTGTCAGCCGACGCGGAAGTCGACTTCGGATTCCGGCGTGTGCGCCGGGACGAAAAGCCTGATCTCGTGCGCGGCGTTTTCACGAGTGTCGCCAGCCGCTACGACGTGATGAACGACGTCATGTCGCTCGGTGTCCACCGGCTGTGGAAGGACGCGTTGGCGGACTGGCTCGCACCGCGCGCGGGCATGCGGATTCTTGATCTCGCAGGGGGAACTGGCGATATCGCATTTCGGATCCTGGATCGCACTAGCGGCGAGGCCGAGGTCATCATCTGCGACATGGCCGAGGCGATGCTCCAGAAGGGCCGTTCGCGCAGGGAAGCGGGCTCCTATGGGGGCGCGCTCCGATGGGTCTGCGGGGACGGCGCCGTGCTCCCGTTTCCCGACAAGACGTTTGATGCGGTGACCATCGCATTCGGCCTCCGGAATGTCGCCGACATCCGCTCTGTGCTCTGCGAGGCCTGCCGCGTGCTCCGGGTGAACGGGCGCTTTCTCTGCCTGGAATTCAGCCGCGTCAACTCTGCGGCGATCGCCCGCCTCTATGACGCATGGTCCTTCGAGGCAATTCCCAGGATCGGATCGGTCATTGCCCGGGATCGGGATTCCTACCAGTACCTGGTCGAGAGCATTCGGCGCTTTCCCGACCAGGAGACGTTGGGGGAGCTCATGGTTGCCGAGGGGTTCTCCATGGTGAAGTGGCGGGATCTCTCCCTCGGAGTCGTGGCGCTCCATTCCGGCTGGCGCATCTGACGACGTGACCGGAACGATCTCGAGCTTGCTGCGCCTCGCCCGGTTCGCCGGAACGCTGGCGCGCAACAACGCCCTCTACCCGGTGCTCGAGGGCATGGGCTTCTCCCATGCCGGCCTGCGGGCACTCGCCTTTGTTTGCTGGCCGCTTCGACCGTTCGGAGTCCGAGGGAACCCGTCCCTGCCGCCTGTCACCCGGGCGCTGGTTGCGCTCGGCCCCGCCTATGTCAAGTTCGGCCAGTCCCTCGCGACCCGCCCGGACATCGTTGGCAGTGACCTGACAAAGATGCTCCGGCCGCTTCAGGACCGGCTTCCGTCGTTCTCCGATGCGGAGGCTCGCGCGACCATCGAGGTGCAGCTTCGCCAGCCCGTGGACGAGCTCTTCGACGATTTCGGGCCACCCGTTGCCGCCGCGTCCATTGCACAGGTTCATCACGCGATCGACAAGGAAACCGGCCAGCGGGTGGCCGTGAAGATCCTGCGTCCGCGGATCGAGGAGACCTTCGAACGCGATACGGCCGCATTCCTCCTGGTGGCCCGGATTCTCAGCGTGCTTCGTCCGGGATTCCGGCGGTTGAGGGCGGAGGCGGTCGTGCGAAACTTCCGCCGCTCGGTAACCAACGAGATGAACCTGCTGAACGAAGCAGCGCTGGCCGCCGAGTTCGGCGACAACATCAGCGGTGATCCCGGATTCCGGACGGCATGGCCGATCTGGCGCCTCTCCGCCCGCCGCGTGCTGACGAGCGGCTGGGAGGACGGCACGCCCATCGACGACATCGAAGGGATCCGGGCAGCAGGCCGGACCCCCGAAGAGATTGCCGCGAACCTCCTGCAAGTCTTCCTGCGTTGCGCCCTCCGGGATGGGCTATTCCATGCTGACATGCATCACGGCAACCTTCGGGTCGCTCCGGACGGGGTGCTGGTGCTGTTGGATTTCGGGATCATGGGCCGGTTGGACAGCGTAACACGCCGTGCCTACGCCAACATCCTCTACGGCTTCCACACGCGGGACTATCTGCGCTCCGCGAGGGCGCACCGCGATGTCGGCTACCTGCCGGCAGACCAGGATCTGCACGCCTTTGCGCAGGCGCTTCGCAGCATCATCGAACCGATCTTCGGGGAGCGGGCGACCAACATCTCGATGGGACGGGTACTCGCACAGCTCTTTTCCGTGACCGAGCGGTTCGGCATGCGCACGCAGACACAACTGCTGCTGCTGCAGAAGACCATGATGGTCGTGGAAGGCGTTGCCCGGGGTCTTGATCCCAATCTCGACATCTGGGCGGTGTCCAAACCGGTCGTAAAGGATTGGGTGGAGGAGAATGTCGGCGTCCGGCGCGCGGCCAGCGATCTCGGGGAGACGATGTCGATCCTGGTCAATATGAGCCCGCAGCTGCCTGCCATCGCAGAGCGTCTGCTCACACCGAAGGCGCCCGAGCCTCCAGAGGAAGAGTCCCGCACACTTTGGGATCCTCGCTTCCTTCGCGGCGTGCTCGTCGGGTTGGCCCTGGCGCTGGCCGCGGCGCTGCTCCTTTGAATTCCGCCGGTCTGGCGGTTCCCAATCATCGGCGAATCTGGTACCACCGGGGCGGGGCCGAAGGGAAGCCCGCTCTCCGGGAGGTGCCGAATGAATGCCGAGCGACTCCGGGTGGTGGTTACGCGCCGATTGCCCGAGCCGGTAGAGACCCGGCTGTGCGAACTCTTTGACACGCAGCTCAACGAGACCGATGAGCCGATGTCCGAAGGCGCGCTCGCGGAAGCGGTGGCCTCGGCCGACGTTCTGGTCCCGACCGTCACCGACACCATTGACCAGAAGCTGCTCGCGCGGGCAAGGCCGCGAATGAAGCTGATCGCCAATTACGGCGTGGGTTTCGACCATATCGACGTGGAGACAGCGCTGAACCGGGGCATTGTGGTTACCAATACCCCGGATGTCTTGACGGAAGACACTGCCGACTTTGCAATGGCGCTCATTCTGTCCGTGCCGCGCCGGCTGTTTTCCTCTGCCCGCGTTCTGGAGAGGGGCGAGTGGGCCGGCTGGTCTCCGACCAGTTTTCTCGGCCACCGCATTCACGGAAAGCGTCTCGGCATCGTGGGAATGGGACGGATCGGAAAGGCGATTGCCCGGCGCGCGGCGGCGTTCGGCCTCCAGGTCCACTACCACAACCGTCGCCGGGTTAATCCAGCCATCGAGAAGGAACTCAGCGCGACCTATTGGGAGAGCCTCGACCAGATGCTTGCGAGGATGGACATCATCTCCGTGAATTGCCCCCGGACTCCCGCTACCTATCACCTGTTGTCGGCCCGCCGGTTGGCGCTCCTGAAGTCGGAGGCCTACATCGTGAACACGTCCCGCGGAGATGTCATCGATGAGGCCGCGCTGACGCGGATGCTGGCCGAGAGGCGCGTGGCTGGGGTCGGGTTGGATGTGTTCGAGAACGAACCGATGCCGCATCCGCGACTTCTCGGTATTCCCGACGCGGTTCTCCTCCCCCATGTCGGATCGGCGACGTTCGAGGGGCGGATCGACATGGGCGAGAAGGTTCTGATCAATATCAAGACTTTTGCGGATGGTCACAGCCCACCGGATCGCGTTCTTCCCTCCATGCTTTGAATTGATTGGGACGTCCTCCTTCTGCCGCCATCCCTGTCGTGGTCATGTTCCGGGTTCCGCACCCATCGCGGCACGGTTGGCACGGTTCCAATTGCCCGCCCAGTGGAGTTTGCTTCTCCACTCGCTCCAGGAGGACGAGGGTTGTGCGAAGGGTCTCCGCACTTCGGATTGACGAGGCCCGGCATCGCCGGAATTATCCGGGCCGTGCTTATGGCCGGAGGACGGTGGGATGTACTTGCTCTACGGGGACCGCGGGTCCGGTTCGTGTGCAGTCGAGTGCGCCCTGGCCGAGATTGGCGCACGATATGCGGTCCGCGAACTCTCCCTCGAGGACGGTGAGCACAGGAGCAAGGACTACGAGGCGATCAATCCCCAACGGAAAATCCCTTCGCTCGTCATCGGGGACAAGGAAATCCTGACCGAGTCGGTCGCCATCCTCCTGACGTTGGACGCGCGGCATTCAGAGGCGAGGCTGCTTCCGGTCGAGGAATGTGCGAGAGGACAGGCACTCCGATGGCTACTCTTTGTCGCGACGGAGATATACCCGGTGGTCGAGATCAACGACTACCCGGAACGCTTTGCCCCGGGACGTGACCGGATCGCGGCAATGCAGGAACGGGGAAGGGAGATCTGGCGGGAGAGGTGGCTCATCGTGGAGGAAAACGCATCCGGGGACCAGTACTTTTCGAGCGACGGATTCAGCCTGGCCGACATCTACATCGCGGTGGTCAGCCGCTGGGCCCAGCAGAATCGCTGGCGGCGGATCAACCTGCCGAAGATAGAGCGCCTGACTGCCGCAGTTGCATCCCGTCCGGCGATCGCCCCTGTGTGGGTGCACCACTTCGGTTCCGTGTGAGGCGCTCTCAGGCAGGAATCCCGGCTTGATGGCGCATGCGCATGCGCTTGGTCCGAAGTGGTGAGTGCCGAAGTGTCCGGCAGAGAGAAGTCCGACAGCGAGAAAGGGAGGCGAGCACGGGGGCACCGGCGGGGGGAGATGCCCGGGCCTGGCCGATTCCCGAGCGCCAAGGTTCACGCTCCGGTTCGGGGGCAGCCCCGCCTTGTATCGGCAACCCTTGAAAGTGACCCTTCACTGATGGTCATTCAGCGTGAAGAAGAGCGTATCGCCGATTTCGCATAACGCTGGGGTGCGCTTGCAGAAAACCACGCCTCCCCGCCGGAAACGCAGGACCTGCGGTCTCCTCCAGGGTTCACGAACCGAGTGGACATAACCCGCGAATTGCCCGTCTTCGACCTCATCTCCCAAGTTCACCCGCGGTTCGAACATGCCGTCGGAGCGCGCAAAGACGTAGTTCTCCTCCCGTTGCATCGCCATCAGTCGGGTCTCGCCTTCCGGCTCACCAACCTCAAAGCCTTCCCGCAGCGAGCCGAGGCGCTTCAGGCATCGCACCATGCCGCTGTAACCGAGATCGCGAATCCACGGCCGGATCTTTCCGCCGCCGCCGAGTTCCGTGCTCACATAGGGTGTGCCCTTTGGAGAAACCTCTCCCGACAGGGTGGTCTCGTGCACCCGGTCTCCTACAATTCCGAGCGGGGCGCCGAACAGATGCAGGAAATCCATCTGCATGGCATCCTTTTCCGGGTCGCCCAGCAACCGGATCTTGCAGGATGGCCAGTGATCGATCGACGAACCGGCGGAATGAAGGTCAAATACTGCGTCCGATCGCGGAACCAGCTGGTTGACGATAAACCACGCGATCATCGACGATGGCATTCCGTAGGGGTCTCCCGGGAAGAGCCGGTTCAGATTGCCTTCTCCGGAATGATCCAGAGGCGATGTCCGCCGGCCGGCATAGACGGCGGGAGCATTGGCGCATGGAAGAAACAGGATTCCTCCCGTGACATCGCTCGTTTCAAGCGTCCGATAGAGGTCGGAAATGATGGAAATGCCTTCATACTCGTCGCCATGATTTCCGCCGACCAGGAGAGCTGTGGGCCCCTCCCCGTTCCGGATCGACATGATCGGCACCGGCAGCCACCCATAGGCCGAGCGGTGGGACGAAAACGAGATCCGTACATAGCCATGGTGTTTGCCTTCTGCGTCAAGATCGATTTCGCAGGCAGGCGCCATGCTTACCTTCGGTGTCGGCATTGTTGGTCGCTCCCTTCCCGTCTAATTTGGATGCAAGGCGCATTCCCGATACGCGATGGCCAGTCGTCGAACCGCTTCGCGAATGGTGTCGGGATCCACGAAGCTGTAGGCGAGTCGCACGTAGTGGCCAGGATCGAATCCGGCGAAGCTGAGGCGGCCAGCCGTGATTTCAACTCCGCGCTCTTCGGCCTTGCGCGCAAACTCTTCGGCGGAAATCTGGTCAGGAAGTTCGGCCCAGAGGAAATACCCTCCCTGCGGAGACCGAATCCGGATTTCGGGAAGCTCCCGCCGGAACGCCTGCAGCATCGCATCGCGGTGTTCGCGCATATTCTCGGTGACTTCCACGATGTGATCCGCCAGGCGATTTCCCCGCATCAGGTCCGCGACGACCCGCTGCGTGAACGGGCAGGATCCGCCCTCCGCCTTCTGTGCCGCCATTCGGTCGACGATCGGCTTCGCGCCAACCGCCCAGCCAAGCCGCAGGCCAGGAGCCAGGATCTTTGACACGGTTCCGAGCGAGACCACCACGCCGGCCTCATCCATGGACTTGACGGGGGGGACGGCCCGGCCCTCGAATCGGATGCGGCGGTACGGATCGTCTTCAAGAATCACGAACCCGTATCGATCCGCGAGTTCGATCAATCGCTGCCGGCGCTCAAGGGACATGGTGATGCCCGTCGGATTGTGGAAATCGGGCACATCGAAGAGGAGCTTCGGCATTCGCTCGCCGTTTGCTGCAAGCCGTCGCAATTCCGCTTCCAGTCGATCCGCATCGAGGCCGTCCGCATCCTGGGGCACGGCAAGAAACCCGATGCCGTGGTTGCGCATGATCTGAAGCGCGGTCATATAGGTCGGGTCGGTGACGATGATCCGGTCTCCTGCTTCCACGAACGTCCGGCAGGCAAGGTCCAACGCGTGCTTGGCACCATTGGTGACAAGGACATTCTCCGTCGAGCAGGAGATCCCGTCGCTGGCCACGTAGCGGACAATCTGTTCTCGAAGATCTTCGATGCCCATCAGGGGGCCATATTGCATGGTCTCGGTGCGCCGACCCGCGGCAAGCGATGCCTCCTCCACGACCTTCGGCAGCAACCTGGGAAAGGCAAGGCCGCTGCTCAGCACGATGGCGCCTGGCGCATGTTCATAGATCGAGTCGCCGAGAATTTCGGCCCGGGCAGCAAATCGGTAATCCGTCACACCAGTGCCCCGCTCCGCTTCTTTCGCCGCTCACCGGAGCAAGTGTGCGGCCGAAGCGGCCACAACGCTCGTGCAGGGATTGTCGTTCCCGAATACGGGGAAGCATCCAAACCAGGGCGTCGGCCGCGTTGCAAAAAATAATATATGATATATAATCGCTGTCAATCGCAGTCAGGCCCATGCAGCAACGGTCGCCGGGAGCGCCCATGACGCCTCTCTATCCGGACTTTCCAAGAGAGGAATTCGACGCACGCCATTCCTGTGCGCGAGCGATGATGGATGAGCGAGGCATCGACGCACTGCTGATCACCGAACGGCTGAATTACCAGTATTTCTCCGGCCATCGGTCGGAGCAGAATGCGGTCGACAAGATCCGCTCCTACATGTTCATCCTTCCCAGGGACGATGATCCGATTCTGATCACCATGCCCTTCGAGGTCGCGCAAGTGGAGCAGACAACGTTCATCAGCGACATCAGGACTACCGGCGCACTCACGGGCCACCCGGAATTCGTGGCGGGAATCCTGGAGCAGTCCGGTCTCGGAAGCGGCCGCATCGGCGCCGAACTCGGCCGCGAGCAGTATCTCGGCATCAGCTATCTCGGTCTCCAGGAGGTGATGTCACTGCTGCCACGCGCGGAATTCGTGGATGCGGCAGATCTTCTCCTGCGGCTGCGGGTCAGGAAGTCCCCGCAGGAGGTTGCGTACATGCGCCGTGCCGCCGAGATCAACGCGCAGGCGCAACGCAACGCTTTCGCCCGCGTCCATGCCGGCATGACCGAGAACGAAGTCGCCCAATTGCTTCGGGAAAGCCTGATCGAACACGGTGCCGAGCGGCTCTCGCTTCTATGCGTTGTGTCCGGCCCCACCCCGTCGACCGGAATCGTTCTCCTGCCGACGGATCGGGTCATCCAGGCGGGCGAGACGGTCGGATTCGATGTCGGCGTATCCTACCGCGGATACTGGTCCGATATTGCGCGCACGGCATCTGTCGGTCCGCCGTCGGCCGAGCTGGACGAATTCTATGGCTGGATGATGGAGTTGCGCCATGCTTGCGACCGGCAGCTCCGGCCGGGCGGCTCACCGGCCGAGGTCATCCGGACTTGCGACCGGATCCTGAACGTGCGGGGCATGAAAACGATGGGCGTAGGACGCATCGGCCATGGAGTGGGTATCGAGACTACGGAATATCCATCCCTCGCGGCGTTCGAGGATATCCGCTTCGAGGAGGGCATGGTCTTTGCCTGCAATCCCAATTTCGCGAACCATCTCGGTTTCATCAATGCCGAGGACAATTGGGTGATCGGTGCCGAAGGACCGGGTTTGCTGTCCGCGCCGATTGCCGAGGATCGGATCCCGATCGTGGCCGACTGAAGCCCGTGAACGGATCCCCCGTCCAACCCAGAGGAGGAAATCAAATCATGCATGAAATCAACGGACTGACCCGCCGGCGCGCGATTGCGCTCGGTGGCGTTGCTGCGGTTGCGGTTGCAACGCCGCTCATTCGGCCGGCGAGGGCCGAAGGATTGATGGACCAGGCGATGGGCGACGGGCTTCGGGTCGCCTTTTACAACTTCAAGCCCTACGCCTTCGTTGACGACACCGACACCATTGTGGGGACCGATATCGAGCTGCTCCGTGCGATCCTGGAGCAGATGGGCGGCCGTATCGGCGAGGCGCAGGCGGTCGATTGGGGTGCGCTGATACCGGGTGTCAAGACCGGCCGCTTCGACGTCGTCGCGGCCGGAATGTTCGTGACGCCCAAGCGTTGCGCCGAAGTGCGTTTCTCGCAGCCCTATTTCGGCATCAAGCAGGCGCTCGCCGTGATGATGGGCAATCCGAAGGGCGTTCAGGACTACGATTCGGTTCGCGACATGGGACTGAAGATTGGAGTCGTGTCGGGTGCGGCGCAATTCGGATATGCGCAGGCCGCGGGAATCGACGAGGCGAACATCCTGCAACTGCCGGACAACCCCGCCGGAATTGCGGCGCTTCGGGCCGGCCGCATCGATGCATGGGCGGTATCCGCACCAGGTGTGCGGGAAATCGTGAAAGGCGTCCCGGAAGGAGACATCGAGTCCTCGCCGGTTTTCGCGTCCATCGGCGACACGCGGGCCGTCTCGCACGGTGCTTTCGCTTTCCGTCCGGAAGACTCCGATTTCGTTGACGCCTTCGATGAGTTGCTTGTCCAATTCGTCGGCTCTCCCGAGCACGTTGCGATCATGGAGAAATACGGCATGAGCGCGGACGAACTGCCCGTCGAGCGAACCGAGAATCTCTGCGGAGGCTGAGTCGAACACACTCCCGGCACGGCCGGCGCAAGGATCCAACGGGGAGACAATTTCCCTGACGGTCGCGCACGCCCAGATGTGCGCGGCCGTTATGCTGGGTGTGAACGGGAAGCGAAGGGAACCCCCGTGATTCAGCAACCTGGCATGCTGCTCGCGGTGCACTCGGGAATCAGAATCGTCTGCCGTGACCGGTAGGGCAGCAGCGATTGCGGCACTCGTGGCCTTCCTGGGCGGTCTGGCTGTCGCGACGTTCTCCGAGTACCGCGAACTCTTTCCGTTCCTCTTGCGTGGAACCCTGTTTGCCGTCCAGATTGCGCTGCTGTCGGCATTGCTCGTCTGCGCAATCGTGTTCATTGTCCGGGCCGGACGGCAGGACGCCCTGCATCCCGCCCGGCTCCTCGCCGAATTCAGCAAGTTGGCTCGCAGCGCACAGCGCCTGCGGGAGTCGGAATCGTTCACCGTGGCCGGCAGGGCAGCGGTGATAGCCGCGCTCGTCGCCTTCCTGGCCGGCTTGTCCGTCGCCACGTTCTCCGGATACCGCGTGTTTCTCCCGGCGCTCCTGAGGGGAACCCTGGTTACCATTCAGGTTTCGCTGCTGTCCGCCATCCTCTTCTACGCAATGGCGTTCCTATCCGGTGTCGGTCGATTGAGCGCTCTGCGTCCTGTCCGAATCCTTGCCGGGGTCTATGTCGAGGTCTTCCGGGGAACCTCCCTGCTGGTGATCCTGTTCTGGTTCTTCTTTGTGCTGCCTGAACTCGGTGTAGTGCTTTCGCCGCTAACTGCTGCGGTCCTCGGTGTCGGCCTCAATTTCGGCGCCTATGGCGCAGAGGTTGTGCGGGGCGCCATCACGTCGGTTCCGAAGGGGCAGTATGAGGCGGCAACCGCTCTCAACATCCCTGGCTGGAAGCCGATGCTCCGGATCGTGCTCCCGCAGGCCATACCGGTTGCCGTACCGGGGCTCGCCAATCTCACCATCGAAATGGTAAAGGCCACGGCGCTCGTTTCGGCTGTTACCATGGTCGACATCACCTTCGCCGCCGTGCGGCAGAACCAGATCTACTATCAGACCATCGATATCTTCGTGGTTACCCTGCTCCTCTACTACTGCTTGTCGCAGTTGGTCCGTTTCGGCGCATCCCTGCTCGAGGCACGAATGACCCGGCACCGGTTGAAGGCAGCCTGAGCGATGGACTGGCGCTGGGATTTCACGTTCGAAGTTGTGCTCCCGAGGTTATGGGAAGCCGCTGGAATCACGGTTTACGCAACGGTCGTTTCCTTCCTGTTCGCGCTGGTGGGCGGTCTGATACTCATGCTTCTCAAGGCGGCTCCAAACCGGCTCCTTTCCTTTGTCGCCGCCGAAGTGATCGAATTCATTCGTGGCACGCCCTTGCTGGTGCAGATTTTCTTCCTGTTCTTTGTGCTGCCGGAATTCGGGCTGACCTTGCCGCCGCTGACAACCGGCATCCTCGCAATCTCCGTCTACAATTCCGCGCTTTGCGCGGAAATCTATCGTGCCGGAATCGAGGCCGTGCCCCGTGGACAGTGGGAGGCTGCGCTGGCCCTGAACCTGTCCCGGCGAAAGGCCTTTTGGAGAATTATACTGCCGCAGTCGCTGCCGCCGATTGTGCCCGCCCTCGGCAATTACCTGGTGGCGATATTCAAGGAAACCCCGCTTCTCTCGTTCGTGGCTGTCGGGGAAATCATGCACGAATCCAAGTTGATCGGCTCCGAGTACTACCGCTTTACCGAGGCTGTTACGATTGCCGGTATCTTTTTCCTCGTGATGAGTCTGGTGTCGGCGGCGGCCATCCGGGTTGTCGAACGCCAGATCAAGAGGGCAATACTCCATTGAACGCGTCGCCGAAGATCCGATTTGACAGCGTCGTGAAGCGCTTTGGAGCGCTTACCGTGCTCGACGGCCTCAATTTTGAAGTCGCCGATGGCGAGGTGGTGACGATCATCGGACCGTCCGGCTCCGGAAAGACGACGGTGCTGCGAGTCCTGATGACTCTGGAGCAGGCCGATGAAGGAACGATTTTCATCGACGGCGAGCCGTTCAATCGCATGCGTTCCGGAGAAAGGTTGGTGCCAGCTTCCCAGTCGCACGTTCGGAAGATTCGCTCCCGAATTGGAATGGTGTTCCAGAACTTCAACCTCTTCCCCCATATGAGTGCGCTCGAGAACTGCATGGAGGCTCCAGTGCAATCGCTCGGGCTCTCGAAATCGGAGGCAGAAGCGCGGGCGAGCGAACTCCTGGCCATGGTGGATCTTGCGGACAAACACGACCAATACCCGAGCCAGCTCTCTGGTGGCCAGCAACAGCGCGTTGCCATAGCCCGGGCGCTTGCGATGCGGCCCGAAATTCTTCTCTTCGATGAACCGACATCCGCACTCGATCCAGAAACCGTGGGAGAAGTGCTGGGCGTGATCCGCAGGCTGGTGCGCGAGCACAGCTATACGGTCCTGCTCGTAACCCACCAGATGGGATTTGCCCGCGAGGTCTCGGACCGCGTCTGCTTCTTCCTCGGCGGTCGAATCCTGGAACAGGGTCCGCCCGCGACGCTATTCGATGCGCCCAAGAACCCGCGCCTGCAGCGATTCCTGGGCCAGGTTCTGGAAGCTCGCTAGTGTCGCGTCGCTGTTGATTTAGCGGGTTTCTCTTCCCTTCGCTCCCGGAGGGATAGGCTTGCATTGTCGTCCAGATATAGTATGTCTTCGCAAACAAACAACAAGTGAGCCGGACGTCCGCCGCGAGCTTCGGTCTTCCATTGCGGGGCGTATCTGCGTGGCGCGGGAGCGTGGCGGGACGGTCTGGCCGAACGAGCAGACGGAGGCAGGCCATGGAAAGGAAAGGCAGGAAGCAATATCGGGTGCGGCTGAGCGCGGAGGAGCGAGCGGAGTTGTCCGGAATTGTGAACGGGAAATCGGCTGCGTATCGCCGGAAGCACGCGCACATCCTGCTGTTGGCAGACGAGGACCGGGAGGATGGTGGACGCACCGACGCGGATATTGCGTCGGTTATTGGGGTTGGCGCCTCCACCGTGGAACGGGTGCGCAAGCGCTGCGTGGAGGAGGGCCTTGAAGCGGCGGTGGAGCGTCGCAAGCAGGTCAATCGCAAGCCGCGGAAGCTGGACGGTGCGGGGGAGGCGAAGCTGGTTGCGCTGGCCTGCTCGGCACCGCCGGAGGGCTATGCGCGCTGGACGCTGCGGCTCCTCGGCGACAAGCTCGTGGAGTTGGAAATCGTTGACAGTATTCACAAAGAGACAGTTCGCAGGGCGCTAAAAAAAAACGATTTGAAGCCGTGGCGCAAGCAATGCTGGTGCATTCCGCCGAAGGCGAGCGCCGAGTTTGTCTGCGCAATGGAGGATGTGCTGGAAGTCTATCACCGGGAGTTCGACGAAGACACCGTGCTAGTGTGCATGGACGAGACCTCGAAGCAGCAGACGAAGGAAACCCGGACACCGCGCCCGGTCCGGCCCGGTCAGCCCGCCATTGTCGACTTCGAATACGAGCGAAACGGCGTCGCCAACCTGTTCATAGTGTTTGCTCCGTTGCTCGGCTGGCGATGGGTGAAAGTGACCGACCGCCGAACACGGCACGACTGGGCGAATCTGATCCGCGAACTGGTGGACGAGATCTTCCCGGGCAAGAAAATCGTTCTGGTGATGGACAACCTGAACATCCATTCCCTTGCATCGCTTTACGAGGCTTTCGAACCGGCCGAAGCCCGGCGGATCGCGGAGTGCCTGGAAATCCACTACACGCCGAAGCACGGTAGCTGGCTGAACCTCGCCGAGATCGAGATCGGCGTCCTGGCCCGGCAGTGCCTGGCGCGGCGTATTCCCGACCGCGAACAACTCTGCCGCGAAACCGGTGCCTGGCAGGCGAAGCGCAATCGCGAAAGCGCATCCGTCGACTGGCGGTTCAAGACAGAGGATGCTCGCATCAAGCTGAAGTCGCTATATCCGTCAATCCAGTGACGCCGGAACACTAGGCAGAGCGGGCCATAGCACTTCCCCAGGCGCCACGGAACCCGAGGAACGATCGAGATGACGCTCATCCAATTTGGCGACGGGCCCCGCGCGATCAGCGATCACCTTCGCGTCCGAATTATCTCGGGACAACTGGAAGCCGGAAGGGAATTGAAGATTCAGCAATTGGCGGGCGAGTACGGGGTTTCCATCATGCCCGTTCGCGAAGCCTTGCGGACGCTTGCGGCTGAAGGATTCATCGAAATCCGCCCGAGGCGAAGCCCGGTTGTCGTACGCCTGGATTTCGAGGAGTTTCTGGAGATCAACGAGATCCGGCATGCGCTGGAACCCCTGGTGCTCGCGGATGCAGCAAGACGGCATTCGCGCGAATCCCTGGAACGATGCCGGGAGATCATTGAAGAAGACCGCGACTGCCCGGACCGGTGGAAGAAGGTCGAACTCAATCGCCGTTTCCACCTGGCGATTCTCGAGCCTTCCACAAAGCGGCGTCTCAAGCATCTGGTTGCGGCCCAGTATGGGGCAATCGCGCTTTGCACTCATCTGCTGGTCGTTCAGAGCACGGCTATCATTGGCGAGCGACACGCCGAGCACACGCGAATCCTGAGCGCAATTGAGAACGGTGATGCGCCCCTGGCGCTGCAGCGGCTGGACGAGCATCTGAAGCTGTCCAGCGATCGCGCCCGTACGGCATTGCGCCAGGAAAAGCAGCTCGAGGCCTGAGCCCTACGACTCCGCAATTCGCTTTGGACGACCCGGCCGCTGAATTCGACGCCAGTTCGGGTCCACGAAGAAGCCGAGTTCAGCCGCTGGAAGCGATTTGCCCTGGATCAGGTCGGAGGCGCGCTCGCCGATCATCATGACCGGCAGGTTCAGATTGGCGCTCGGGATCGCCGGCATGATGGAAGCGTCGACCACTCGAAGAGAATCGATTCCATGGACGCGGCACTCCGGGTCGACCACTGCCATGGCATCCCGGCCCATCCGGCAGGTGCCCGAATAATGGTACGACGACACGGTGCTGTCCCGAAGAAAGGCGTCGATATCGGTGTCGGTCCGGATCGGAGTTCCGGGAAGAAGCTCGCGGCCGCGAAAGGGATCCATCGCAGGCTGCGCCAGGACTTCGCGCGCGAGCCTTACGGCCTGTCGCATCTCGGTCCAGTCCCGGGAGGATGTCATGAGATTCAGCGAGATGATGGGCGGATCCTCCGGCCGCGCGGAGCGGAGAACTACCCGTCCCCGGCTCAGGCTTCGCTGCGAACTGATCTGCACCTGGAATCCGTGTGTTCGCCGAAAATCGCGGCTTCCCTCGTCGACCGAAACAGGGAAGAGATAGAACTGCAAGTCGGGAAACCGCACGCCTGGTTCGCTGCGGACAAAGGCGCCACACTCGAAATGGTTGCTCGCCAGCAGACCGTCACGGCGCAACAGCCAGCGGGCTGTCGCCGCCGCACGTCCAGCGACACTCAGACTGCGCGCAAGTGAAACCGGCGACGTGCATTCATGCTGGATGGAACTGAGCGGATGATCCATCAGGTTCTCGCCAACGCGCGGCAAGTCATGGACAACCGCCACGCCGTTCGATCGCAGCATTGCGGCCGGCCCGATGCCCGAAAGCATCAGCAGCTTGGGAGAATTGATGGCGCCCGCGCAGAGTATGACCTCCCTGTCTGCGCAGGCAACGGCCCTACGGCCGCTCCGGCGGTATTCAACGAAGCGCGCCTGCCCGCCCTGAATCCGGATTCGCTCAGCAGGACAGCCCGTCTGAATCGTCAGGTTTCGTCGCCGCGAGGCAGGCGCCAGGTGCCCGCGAGCGGCGCTCCATCTCACGCCACCGGCAGCGTTCATGGGAAATCTTCCAAAGCCCTCCTGTTGCTCCCCGTTCACATCGTCCGTCCGGTCGTACCCGGCTTCGTGTCCTGCCTCCAGGAACGCTTCGGCAATCGGGTTCGGCGGTTCCGGGGCGCTTGCCCGGACCGGCCCCGAGTCGCCGTGATACGGACTCGGGCGGCCCATCCACCGTTCCAGCCGCCGAAAATAGGGAAGCACCCTTGCATACGACCATTGCTCGGCTTCGGCCTCCGCCCAGGCCTCATAGTCGAGGGGATTGCCGCGAAGATACACGAGGCCATTGATGCTCGAGGACCCGCCCAGGACCCTGCCCGCCGGGAGCGCGAGTGTCCTCCCGTTCAGTCCGGGCTCCGGTTCACTCTGAAAGTTCCAATTGAAGCGTCTGGCATTGAATGCGTATCGAGCCGCGGCCGGAATTCGCAGCAGGAGTGAATTGTCCCGAGGGCCGGCTTCCAGGAGCAGGACCGAGACATCGGGATTCTCGGACAATCGGGAAGCAACGATCGCCCCGGCGCTTCCTGATCCGATCACGACATAGTCAAACTCGTTCGAGGAAGCCATTCGATGCCTTCGGGAGAGCGTTTGGGTCCGGGGTTGCAGGCTCGTGCGTTTGGTCGGCATGGGGCGGGCGACCCGTCGGCAGCAACAAGACGTGAACGGCCTCCATGCTGCGAATGACGCCAACGCGGGGACCTATAGACGATCCGGCGATCGTCGGCAAAGCAATCAGTCGGCAAGGGGAACCGGGTACCGCAGATATCCAGGCTCTCGGTTAGGGGGCAATTGGAGCGACTTCGGGTTTACCGGCACCGGATGCTTACTGGTCGGCTTGCGCGGGCTCAAACAGCGGATGGACCGCCCGAAGAACGGACGGGTTCTGCCGGTGGCGGATTCGGAGCCGGCTCTCCGCGCCCCGCTGCTGCCGGATTGTGGCCATCCTCATTTCCCATCTGGCGGTTCCGTGTCCAATTTGCGCATGCCGCGTAGCGGAATTTGGCCTCGTCAACGGGTCCAATTCGCTTGACCCCGGATTATTCGCGAGGCGATGTGAGAGCGGAGAATTCTTGTTGGGATGTTGCCTTTGACTTGAGAGGATCTGGGCGAGCAACTTGATTTGGCTGGAGCCCTGAAGTTTGGGCAGTTGGCGACGCTCGATGGGAGCATTTTCGACGCGAGTGGAGGTCGCAGGACGGCTGTTCGATCAACTTTCGCAACAGGGATCCGATGCGTGGCGCTGCCAGCACGGATCGGACATGGAGGTAAGCGGCGGCTGATGAGGCCGGGTCATGGCTACGCGATCTGGACGGTGGATCGTTTCCAGATCTGGAGCAGCTTCCACCAGTAGCCTGCGACGGACCGAGCGATGTGGAAGGTCATTTTCCGGGCGTGGGTCGCGACCCTGCAGCCTGCGCGAAGCACCTTCTCGCGAAACGTCACGATGCTCCAGCCCCGGTCGTCGGCCTTCTCCGTGTCGCACCGCCCTTCGTGCATCAACTGGAAAGCGAGAAGGTTCAACAGGAGGATCGCTTCGTTCTGCGGGCGCCATGTCTCGTCGCTGGGCTCGGTCTCACGCTCGATCGGGCGGCCCCGGAAGTGGCTCTTGGGACGCGCGGACGACGACAGTCGAGGGTCGAGGCCTGTCTTCAGTTCGCCGAAGATTTTCTCGGCCTTGCCCCGTACCTGGTACCGCTTCAGCAGCGTCTCGGCGTCGAACGCCTCCCTGGCCAGACTGGTGATGAGCCAGAAGTGGCGTGGAAACAACTCCCGTTCCCGGTGGATGACCACCAGAACCACGCGCCTTGCGCGGCTCCAGTGCTCCGCCCGGTATGAAGTCTCGTGGAAGACCGTCCGAACTTCACCGGCTTCCAGGTCCCCGGGACGCTCCAGCTGTGGCTCGGCCATCCGGTTCAACACCGGGTTGTTCCGGATGCGGGCGAGGTAATCGACATTCAACTCCTCGAACGTGTCGAGTGTCCGGCCGCCCGGAAAGCCCGCGTCCATCCGGATCAGCACGCGGACGCCGGGAAATGCGTCGAAGAGAGCGTCCGCCGCCTCCAGCGCGAGATCATGGGTCTCCTGCGCACGATCCTCCCCGGGCTTGCGAAGCCGCGCTCCGAGAATGTCGCCGCTCTCACCGCATGTCGACACCACCGCGTGATAGCACTCATGACCGACATAGGCGTTGTAGCCACTGCCGGGCTGGTCGCCGTGAACCAGGAACGGAACATCGTCGATGTCGACCGTCACCCGGTCCGGGACCCCGGGGGCGCCGGGGTCGGCGCGGAACGCCTGACGGAGCCTGCGGATTCCGTTCTTCAGGATCCCTTGACATAGAACCGTACGGTTCTCCTCGCCGCTCAACATGCCGAGGAAGCGGGAAAGCGTCGGCTGCGAGGCCAGGTAGCCTTCATCCGCAACGCCGCGCGGTTCTCGCGCCGAAGCCTGCAGGCTCGGATCGCTCCGCAGGCGGTCCGCATCGTCCTGATCCGAATGGCCCTGGGCAATCAAGAGCAAAAACGTCCGCAGAAGGCTGCCAACCGAATGCGAGACCGAGCCAGGCCGACGATCATCAATCAGATGCTCCTCAAGCCATCGAACAATCCCGGTCCGCTCCATCAACTCCCGCATTGGCAGTGCGCCCGCATCGGCGCTCACGCTCTCGTCAACGGCTTTGACGTCGATGGATCCATTGAAACTGAACGGACGGGAGCCAAGATCGGATTCACCCATGGAATCGTCCTCCGAAGTAAACGCCGGATGCTAAATCGATATATAGGACAATGAGCTAGCGTTACAAGTGCGGTCGCTGCTTCGCGCTTCATGAATAATCCGGGTTGACATGACGGCAGCCGCGAACATCATGGCAGTCTGTGTCGCCACAGGGCGACGGCGGCAGCAAACGTTTGGGGACAGATGTGAAACATTCGGGGGCATCGCCTGGCGTGGTTCCGGCCCGGCTTCGGCCTGAAACCTACGACGAGAATTTCGCGGATCTTCACAAGCCGTTGAGCGCGCATGAAGCGCTCGTCGCAGCGGATCGATGCTACTTCTGCCATGACGCGCCCTGCGTCACGGCGTGTCCGACCGCGATCGATATTCCGCTCTTCATACGTCAGATCGCGTCGGGAGTGCCGAAGGCGGCCGCACGAACGATCCTCGACCAGAACATCCTCGGCGGGATGTGTGCACGCGCCTGCCCGACCGAAACGCTTTGCGAGGAGGCCTGTGTGCGCGAAGCGGCAGAGGGGCAACCAGTCGAGATCGGCCTCCTGCAACGCTATGCCACCGATCAGCTGATCGACACGGGGGAGCATCCGTACAAGCGGGCCCCGGATTCCGGGCGGCGAGTCGCGGTTGTCGGGGCAGGGCCAGCCGGGCTTGCCTGTGCCCATCGCCTTTCCATGCGCGGGCACCAGTCGGTCCTCTTCGAATTGCGCAGCAAGCCCGGCGGGCTCAATGAATTCGGGATCGCGGCGTACAAGACGGTGGACGGATTTGCCGGACGCGAGGTCGAATGGCTGCTGTCCATCGGCGGCATCGAAATTCGTCGGGGCCAGGAAGGCGATGAGCTGGATTTCGCCCTGCTCCGGAAGGAGTTCGATGCCGTATTCCTGGCGATCGGCCTTGCCGGGGTGAACGCGCTGCGGACGGATGGCGAGAGCCTCGTGAATGTGGAGGACGCCGTCTCCTTCATCGCCGGACTTCGCCAGGTCGAAGATCTCGCCTCGATTCCGGTCGGCCGGAATGTCGTGGTGATCGGGGGTGGAATGACGGCAATTGATGCTGCGGTACAGTCGAAGCTGCTCGGTGCGGAGACCGTCACCATTGGGTACCGGCGGAGCCGGGAGCGCATGAAGGCCTCGCAATTCGAGCAGGAGCTGGCGTTGAAGAAGGGTGTACACATTCTCGAGAACGCGCGTCCGGTCGCTATTCACGGGGATGGTGGCGAAGGCTCGGTGCGTGAAGTGGAGTTCGCCCGCACACTGGAGAGTCCGGATGGAGGCGGCCTTGAGGATTCGGGGGAAACCATTCGAATTCCGGCGGACCAGGTATTCCGGGCAATCGGCCAGCGCCTTGAGAGCCCGGACGGGGCTCTGGCGCTGGAGAATGGCAAGATCGTCGTGGATGATCGCGGTCGCACCAGCCTGGACGGGGTCTGGGCGGGTGGTGACTGCGCCTCCCGCGGCGAGGATCTGACCGTAACAGCGGTTGCCCAGGGACGGGATGCGGCCGAAGACATCCATCGCGCCCTGTCGGGCTGACGTGCCCGCAGGACAGGAAGACCGGGAGAGGAACCATGGCAAGTCTTGCGACGGATTTTGTTGGCATTCGCTCGCCGAACCCATTCTGGCTGGCGTCCGCGCCACCGACGGACAAGGAGTTCAACGTACGCCGCGCCTTCGACCAGGGCTGGGGCGGTGTCGTCTGGAAAACCCTTGGCCTGGATCCCCACATCGTCAATGTAAACGGACCCCGCTACGGCGCGGTCTGGGGACCGGACCGTCAACTGCTTGGCATGAACAACATCGAACTCATCACGGACCGGCCGCTGGCCGTGAACCTCCGGGAAATCAAGGTGGTGAAGCGCGACTACCCCGACCGGGCGGTGGTGGTCTCGCTGATGGTCCCGTGCGAGGAGACCTGCTGGCGATCCATTCTCGAACAGGTCGAGGATACCGGAGCGGACGGAGTCGAACTCAATTTCGGTTGCCCCCACGGGATGAGCGAGCGGGGGATGGGCTCGGCCGTAGGCCAGGTTCCGGAGTACATCGAAATGGTTGCTCGCTGGTGCAAGGCGAATACACGGATGCCGGTGATCGTGAAGCTCACACCGAATATCACGGATATCCGCTACCCCGCGCGCGCCGCGAAGAAGGGCGGTGCGGACGCGGTCAGCCTGATCAATACCATCAGTTCCATCACGAGCGTCGATCTGGACACGTTTTCTCCCGAGCCCATGATCGACGGCAAGGGAACCCATGGCGGCTATTGCGGCCCCGCGGTCCGGCCGGTGGCGCTGCACATGGTCGCTGAAATCGCCCGGGATCCTGAGACGGCGGGTTTTCCGATATCCGGAATCGGCGGAATCTCCCGGTGGCGAGACGCCGCAGAGTTCATTGCGCTTGGATCCGGCACAGTGCAGGTCTGCACGGCGGCAATGACATATGGTTTCCGGATCATTCACGAACTGACGACGGGTCTCAGACTTTGGATGGACGAGAACGGCCATGCGGACATGGATGCGATCCGGGGCCGGGCTGTTCCGAATGTGACCGATTGGCAATACCTCAATCTCAATCATGTGACGAAGGCGAGGATCGACCAGGACCTTTGCATCAAGTGCGGGCGCTGCTATGCGGCTTGCGAAGACACCTCCCACCAGGCGATCGCCATTCAGCCGGGCCGGGTCTTCGAAGTCATCGACGAGGAATGCGTCGCGTGCAATCTCTGCGTAAATGTTTGTCCCGTGGAGGGCTGCATCACCATGGAGACCCTGTCGGAGGGAGAGGTGGATACGCGCACGGGAGAGACGGTCTCGGGACATTACGCGAACTGGACAATGCATCCCAATAATCCGGGAGCGGCCTGATCTCGTGGGCTTGTAGCGCAGCCCAAGTCGGTGTTCCTGGAACCAGGGGCAGTTTCCGCCTGAGTCCTCCCGTGGAGCGTACGCGCGTTTTCGCATCCGAGGTGGCCGAATTTTGGACAGGCTGCCATTGCCGCTTTCCCCGAGCTATCTGAATTCCCCGGTGGTTCAAAGGGTTCGACTTGGGCGGTACCCGTTCATTCTGGCATTGACACAGCGAATGTTCTAATTATGTCCGTAATGGAGGCAACTACGTAGTGGCAGGGCCAGACCCGGTACACGAGACGGGGCTCCTCGGTGGAGTGGAGACGCGGACTATCTTCGTGGTGCCGTACCGGCCCGAATGGCCGGGGCTCTTTCGCCGACACGCGGAGCGGGTCGCAGCCGCGCTCGGGGAGGCAGCGCTCCAGATCGCACATATCGGATCGACCGCGGTGCCAGGACTCGCCGCGAAGCCGATCATTGACATGCTGGTCGTTGTGGAGAATTCCGGCGATGAGGACGCGTATCTGCGCGCCATGGACAGCTGTGGCTACGTGCTCCGGGTGCGCGAGCCCGAGTTCGAGGAGCACAGGATATTCCGCACAGGTGACGAAGATGTGCACGTCCATGTCCTCTCGCGCGGCTCGCCGGAGATCGGGCGCTACATACGTTTTCGGGACGCGCTACGCGGCAACGCCGCCTTTCGGGCGAAGTACCAAGGACCCAAACAAGCTCTTGCGAGACAGAACTGGCCAAACATGAACGCCTGCGCCGCCGCGAAGACGGAGCTGATCGAGGAGATCCACCGTGCGTCGGACACCGAGTGACGTTCCCTGTGAGGTTCGGTGCGTACACCTCCCGGCGGTCACTTGCGGATCAAGCGTGTCGTCGCGCGGTTCCGTATCCCGGAGCGGTTCACGCTGTGTACCGTCGAGCAGCGAGACAATTGTCCGTGGGACCCGAGTTCCTGAGTTGGACACCCCCGCCTTGCCCAGTACGGCGCCGATCTCGACCTGCTCAACAAGTCCGAGCATCACGACTTCACTCCCTCAACCTTCGCATGCGCCTCCGACCAGCCCGAAGTCCTCCTTCAGCTCATCCAGCACGGAGCCAACTGCGCCCTCACCGACCTTGAAGGCAATTCCTGCATTCAGGCAGCCGTGATCGAACCCAAACCAGACAATCCCAGAGGCGCTGCCGTCCTTTCTGTCGCACTCGACCACCAATGCGGTTCCGTCAACGGCCGCAACAACATCAGCGTCACACCGCTCTCCGTCGCCGCCGCAAGATCTCATTCCGAAGGCGTCCGAATACTCCTCGACGCTTGCGCCGATCCCACGATTCCCAACTACCAGGGCAACCTGCCGATCGACACATGGATCCGGGATCCCCACGGACCCGTCTACGCTCGCCTCAAGGCCGTTACCGAAGAACGCCTCACCGCCGAAGCCGCTTCTGACCAGTTGGCACCGAACGCTTCCGGCCATCCCCGCCGGCTGGCCGGAAGCACCTCCATGCTCTTCAACAGCATTTGTCCAAGATAACTATCCAGCAACACCATACATTCAGGTCTCCGACACCGACCACAATCCCCACTTTCTACGCAACCAGTTTCCACCGCGCCGACGCTCCATCGGATAATCCCCTGTTCTCCTCGTCCAACATCAACTCGAAGTTCATTTCTCTCATACGATCCATTTCATCTTCCAGATCCGCGATTCGCTTCAGTCGATTTCTCACGCTTTCTCTACCGTTCGTTGCCTGCTCCGCATAGAGAAGCCGAATAATGGTTTCAGCCGCCTTCGGCATTCTGCATTTTTCCGCCTCCCAACGATGCACAGTCTGTTCAGTTACCTTCAAGAGATGAGCCAACGTCAATTGCGTCATGAGCAGCTCTCGCCGCACGAAACGGATCTCCTTTCCGCAGAAATCCTTCCTCTCGCGACAAAGGAGCAATCCAATCGCCATATGAAGCTTGTCCACATCCCTGATTGCTATGCTTGTGCCACGCGCTGACCTGAATCGCTCGAAGCCATTCAGCAGATAGACGTTGTCCAACCCGCACTCCACATACTGATATCTTTCATGCTTCATTTTCTCCCTCCTCCTTGTCCCCTACCATGTAGAAATACATGCGACGTGATCGACGCACACCGCCACGACTACGTGAACTCGCTGACCCGTCACCTTTCGACACATCTTGATCCGCCAATCGCCAAATTCGTCCATTTCCGGGCGTCCTACGGGCCTGCCGCCACGTAACACTTCCAGAACCAGCCTCATATCGATGTCTCGCTCCAGCATCCTCTCCCTGAAATGCGGCTCATCCATTCGAACGTTAATACTCTCTACCGAGAGCGCATGAATGCGCTCCGCCAACTCACCTGCTCTTGGAATTTTCCGCTTCCCAGCCGGAAACGGGATTATGGATGCACTCGCCACAACCTAACAATATGATAGGTTATATCCCTTTGTCAACACCTTCCACTCGCCAATTCGCACTGCCGCACGTCATCCAGCACCGTTGCCCGACACTCATATGCCGGCGCCTCCGATATCACAATCCTCAAAATCCTGCTCAACGCTAGTGTCGCGTCGCTGTTGATTTGGCGAGTTTCTCTTGCCGACCATTCCTGTGGGCGGGGCTTGCATTGTTGCCCAGATATAGTATGTCTTCGTATACAAACAACACATGAGCCGGACGTCCGCTGCGAGCTTCGGTCTGCCATTGCGGGGCGTAGTTGTGTAGGCGCGGGAGCATGGCGGGACGGTCTGGCCGAACGAGCAGACGGAGGCAGGCCATCGAAACGAAAGGCAGGAAGCGATACCGGGTGCGGCTGAGCGCGGAGGAGCGAGCGGAGTTGTCCGGGATTGTGAACGGGAAAGCGGCGGCGCATCGCCGGAAGCACGCGCACATCCTGCTGCTGGCAGACGAGGATCGGGGGGATGGCGGACGCACCGACGCGGATATCGCGTCGGTTCTGGGGGTTGGACCCTTCACCGTGGAACGGGTGCGCAAGCGCTGCGTGGAGGAGGGGCTTGAAGCGGCGTTGGAGCGTCGCAAGCAGGTCAATCGCAAGCCGCGGAAGCTGGACGGTGCGGGGGAGGCGAAGCTGGTTGCGCTGGCCTGCTCGGCACCTCCGGAGGGCCATGCGCGCTGGACGCTGCGGCTCCTCGGCGACAAGCTCGTGGAGTTGGAACTCGTTGACAGCATTCACAAAGAGACAGTTCGGAAGGCGCTAAAAGAAAACAACTTGAAGCCGTGGCGAAAGCAATGCTGGTGCATTCCACCGAAGGCCAATGCGGAATTTGTCTGCGCAACGGAGGATGTACTGGAAGTCTATCACCGGGAGTTCGACGAAGACACCGTGCTGGTATGCATGGACGAGACCTCGAAGCAGCAGACGAAGGAAACCCGGACGCCGCGCCCGGTCCGGCCCGCTCACCCACCACTGGCACGATGCTCGCGAATTGCCACACCCCAATCGCCGTCCTGCGCGTCGCACTCGAGAACCAATGCGGCTCCGTCAACAGCCGTAACAACATCGGCGTTACCCCGCTCTCCATAGCCGCGGCACGCTCTCACACTGAAGGCGTCCGAATGCTCCTCGATGCCGGCGCCGATCCCACGATTCCGAACCACCAGGGCAGCCTGCCCATCGACACCTGAGTTAGAGATCCTCACGGACCGGTCTACGATCGCCTCAAGGCTCCCACCGAAGAACACTTCGCCAGGTTCCCTTGGACCGCGGCGTTGACACGTGCGTCGTAGCGCGGGAAGTGTGGTTTCCGGGCACCACCCGCTAGAGTAGGATTCCGAGTGCACGTTTGGACGAATACCGAAATCGGGGTTCGGCGCGAGCATTTCCGATTGTCAATGCGATCGGGGGGTTGGTGGAATTCGCCATTGCAGTCGTGAGTCTATTGGGTGTCAGGAGCCGATGTGCTGGTCGCTATGAAACATGGCCACTGATACCGCAACTCCCCGCTCCATGCGGATCGACGGCCTTCAGTTTGCCAACTGGTCCGACGGGATCTTTCGGCAAATGCGCGCTGGCGGGGTGGATGCCGTGCATGCAACCATCTCCTATCACGGGTGCTTTCGGGATACCGTGCGTTCGATCGAGTCCTGGAACGAGCGGTTTCGTTTGCATCCTGACCTAATCCTTCACGGCCGGACGGGTGTTGATGTCCGTCGGGCGCGGGAATCCGGGCGCACGGCAATCTTCTTTGGCCTCCAGAACCCTTCTCCTATCGAGGATGACCTCGGCCTCGTGGAGATTCTCCATTCGCTTGGCGTTCGGTTCATGCAGCTGACCTACAACAACCAGTCGCTCCTTGCGACCGGATATTGCGAGGAGGGTGATCCGGGAATCACCCGCATGGGGAGGGAGGTAATTCGCGAAATGAACCGGGTCGGCATGGTCATCGACATGAGCCATTCCTCGGAGCGCTCCACTCTTGAAGCGATTGCGCTTTCTGAACGCCCGATCGCAATCACCCATGCCAACCCGGCAGCCTGGCATCCCACCCCCAGGAACAAGTCCCCAGCGGTTCTCCAGGCGCTTGCGGCTTCGGGCGGAATGCTCGGGTTCTCGCTCTATCCGTTCCACCTGCGGGATGGTTCGGACTGCACGCTCGCGGAATTCTGCCGAATGGCCGCCGACACCGCCATGGAATTCGGGGCCGAGTGCCTGGGCCTGGGGACCGATCTGTGCCAGGAACAACCCGGTTCCGTTCTTCAGTGGATGCGACAGGGCCGCTGGTCGCGGGACGGTGGCAGCGAAGCCAGAACTGGGCAGCCACTGGATTTCCCGCCGCAGCCGGAGTGGTTCCGGGACAACCGCGACTTTGACGGCATCGCGCAGGGCCTTCGGGATGCAGGCCTTCGGGAGAGCGAGGTCGCCGGGATCATGGGGGAAAACTGGCTCCGCTTCTTTGACGCAGGCTTCCGTCCGGGCCATTGACAGGGGCCTGTTTCAGAGTGGGCGCGACGACAGCGGGTTCAGGGATCACCGAGCCGGACTTGACGGGGCAACCGGATGCGGCACCGCTCCGCTCCCCGGAGCAGGTCATGCGCCTCTCCCGGATGGGAAGCTTCCACCAATCCCGGCTCAGCTTCATGCGCGTGCTGCTGAGGAGATTTCAGGCCGACAAGTGGAGCTTCCGGAAGAGCTCATTTGCAATCGGTAAGAATCTTGTCGGTCATGCCGTTTATCTCGCGCATGGTGCCGGGCACACCTATGCGCTGGTAGCGTTCTCGCATGACTTGCCGGACGAGCTGCGCTCCGATCGGGTAATCGCCGAGGCTTGGGACGCGACCTTCGTGCTTTATGACGGGGTGCCCTCTGCTGCGGAGATCGCGCGTCTGCGGGAAGAAGCCCCGAAGCAGGAGGCCGGACGGTTCACCTTCCGCGACCTTTGCTTGTCGCGAGCCAACCGCTCGGTGCGGTCATGGCAACCCGTCGTCGACACGCTTGCCGCCGGACGGCAGCCGGCCGTGGATGACCTGAAGGAAGTCGGCTACCTCATGCGGACGACGGCGGTCTATGCGAACGGCAAATTCGGTCTTGCAGACCGGGACGTGTACTGTAGCCGTCCGGGAATGCACTATCCGTTCTCAGCAGAGCTTCTTACGGTATACCTGATCCGCGCGTTCGTGATCGATCTGGTGGAGCATGCCGCTCGCGCAGTTGGTGGGCGCCGAACTGTGGGGCTTGCGCCCGGCAACCGCAGGTGTATTGGCATCGGAAATTCCACCGGACTCGGCATGGCGCCGTTTCTTGCTTTCCATCCCCGGCTCCTGCATTGCTGGATCGCTGCCAGGGAGACTGCCCTGGCCCGCGTGCGCGCGGTGCGCCGGCCTGGTGCGCGTGCCATCCAGCAATTTCGGCACGTGCTCCGCCGTGCAGCCCTCAATGCGAGCCAATGGCGGTCGGTGCATCCGCTGCAAGTGGACAAACTGCGTGAATTGCGAACGGATCTCGATCGCTTGGCGGCCCGGACCCGCACGCTCGATGCACCGTTCCCGTGGCATGAATTGGTTGACTGGTCGGAGCGTGAACTCGGGCTCGAGGGGCAGGAGCAGTTGGTTTCCCTGCTTCTTGAGCCATATCCCGATTTGGTGGATCCCTTGGCAGACACGATGACGGTTGATGAGGAGGAACCGGTTCCGATCGATGGCGGGATGCTCATCGGGGTTTTCAAGGCTGCGATGCGCCGGTCCTATGGCTGGGCGCTCGAGATCGACTTCGAGGACCCGCGCAACACCGCCCGCTTCTGGTATGTTTCAAGCGAAAAGCTGGAGCCGCGCCTGGGCGAGCGATATCAGGAACCCGGAGCGGAATACGAACAGCCCCAGAACTTTGCTCGCGATTCCGTCCGGCTTTGGGAGGCGCTTGCGGGGTGGAGCGACGAACTGCCGTTGGCGGCATTCCTGCTCATGAATCCCGTACACCGCCAAATGGCCGAACGCATCCAGTTCGCTGGCCGCTACCCCTATGCCGAAATTCGCGACAACCTGATTGCTGCGGACATGCTGCCGATCGATCTTCTCCGGTGCAAGCTGTCATTCTTTGGCGCAAATCGTTTCGATCCGCGCTCTGACCGCTGGGTTCGCATCAGCATGTACCAGAATGCGCCCTTGCCTGAAGAGCTTGCAGGAGCGCAGATTGACGATTGGGCGTATCCGCCACTGGAGGAACCATTCCCGACGCATCCTTGAACGAAGTGCGCGCCCTGTGCCGAAAGGCGGCGCGTGGAGCCGGATATGCATGGGGCATGGCCGATGAGGCCGGGCGCTTCGCATCGCTGCTGTCCCGGCGGGGCATTGACGGGCCGCGCGCGGTTCATGTCCTCCTTCGCCAGGTCGAAGGATGCGATCCCGAGGCCTTCACACCGGACCCGACGCGGCCGGGCTGGGCTTCCCGTCAGGGGAAGCTTTGTCCGCTTGCAACCGGCACGGCGCTCCTGGACCGATCCAGCTTGTTTCCCTCCCTGCTGCCGCTTCGCCTCGGCAACGTGATGGCACCAGTGCTGCTGTTGGCTGTGCGGGATCTGCTAGCCGCAGGCTGTGACCATTTCATGCAGTTGGAATGGGGCGGTATGCGATTCCCGGGCCGGCTCCACGATAGGCTGCGCCTTGGCGAAGAAGAGGCGTTTCGGCGGGTCCTCGATGATGTAAGAATGGAATTGACGGTTTCGCAAGATCTGGGCGACGGTGCTGTTTCTTCTCGCCAAGCAATCGATCCCATGATGTGGGATGCCCTGGACCGCTATGCGGCGCGAACCTATGCGCATGCCACCGAATTTTCCCGACATCGCGGTGCGGGCGAGAGCGGAGGGCCTCCAGCGGAATCCGGGTAGCGCGAGTTCCCGAAGAGTTTCACGGGAATTCTGTGGTAACAGATCTTTCTGGATCGCAATGGTCCATGTTCCCATGCGTACGGGTGTCTCCGCTACTTCGCGGTTCCCACCAGCTTTCGTCCCCGCTCAACCTTGGTGTCCCAGGTCAAGTGCCTATGGTTCCAGCAATTGCGTCGCCGTTCCGATGGGACGAAGACGCACGTACCTGGGGCACACCAACATCTCCGGAACCCAGGCCTACCTGACGATGACCCCTGACCTGCTGCCAGAGGCGTCGAAATGCTTCGCCCGCTACGCCGCCATCGACAACACCGAGGAGAATGACAATGTCTGACCACGGTCACCTGATCGGGTCTTTCGACCGCAGGTTTTTCATCGAAGAGCTGATCACGGATCGCAACACCGGTTTTCGCAGCCAGGTCTGTCCCGCCCACATCCGGTGCAAGCCCTTCATGGTGGCTGCATCCGGCTGCAGCGAGGCATGCCTCATCCCGGCGAGCACGAACTCCAAAATCCTGGATCTGATGGAAGCCGCTACTGAGAGATTCATCGGCACATGGCGATCGGCCATTCGGAAAGGCGATTCCGGTCGTATTGCGAGACGGCGCGTCCGAACGGCATATCAACGGATGTCATCATCGAAAGCGGCTTCCCGGGCACGAAGGATTGTGCATATCGTGTCGTTGAATGGTGTGGAAATTCCAAGGAGCCGCCCGCGGGATGAGACCTGCCCGTTGATCGCTTCAAGTTCCGACCTCCGTCGAGCCATGTGATCCAGCAGCATCGACGGTCGCGCCTTGCCGAGAGCCCGGGCAAAGGTGGTCACATGCGTCTCGGGATCATCGAAGGAGAAGACGACGCCCTGCGCCTGCCCCACGGTGTGTGCTTCGCGCATGCAGCCGAGTCCCACAGCCCATCGATCCGGATCCGCGAGAAGCTCGTCGACCCTGCAGCCGATGGCAGTGCAGGGACCGCTCAAAGTCACATTGCAGAGGAATTTTTCCCAGATGAACGGGGTGAGTTCCTCATGGACGCAGACATCGAAGCCGCCCTGCCGCCAAGCATTGGCAACACGCTCCAGCCGCTCGGAGAGACCGGCTGCAGGATCGCCCAGATGAATGTGCCGCATCGCCGTGTGCCTGACATGTCCGGGACCCACCACTGAAGCGCCAAAGCCCTCCGCAACTCCGAGCAAGACCCTTTCGAACGGCAGGAATTCCGCAATCCGTTCACCTGCGCCCAATCCGTTCTGAATGGTCAGGACGACGGCGCCGGGGTGCAGCACCGGTGCGATGGCGCGCGAGGCAGCCCCGACATCCCGGGCCTTCGTGGCGATGACGAATAGGTCGCAGTCGGCGGCAATGTCCGGGTCGCGCGATGCCCGAATTCCGGTGGCTGTCCGGTTCCCGCTCGGTCCCTCGATGCGCAATCCGTGCCGATGGATCGCTTCGACATGGTCGGCCCACAAGTCGATCGCCCGGACATCGTGCCCGCCTTCCGCAAGGAGAACGGCGTAGATCGAACCCATGGCGCCGGTACCGATGATGGCAATCTTCATGCAGCCTCCATGTCGCGCTCTTCCCGCCGCAGGCCGTACCGCGCGCGGAGTTCAGGGCGCAGGTCCTGCTTCAGATGGCCAGGGAAATGGGTTGCAAGCAATCTCCGAGCCCGGTCCTCCGCCCGGTCGGCGATGGTTCCTGATCCCCCCGTTTCCCAAACCTTGATCGTGCTTCGATCCGCGAGATCAGGATAGAGGAAACCGCTCTTCATCCGGGCGTGGGTTGCGGGACGGCCAGGGAAATGCCCCTAACCTCGCACCACGCTGGAGATTGCGTCGATGGCGAGCGCCTCGACCGAGATGTCCGGCGGAAGGTTCGCGCGCAGAATCGAGCCCAGCATGTCGTTGTCGATCACCTGCGCCAAAGAGCTGACGCCCGTCAACCCGGCCTGCATCCCGGCGGCCTGCGTCACGAGATTCGCGCCGTCCCGGATGGCCGTGTTCACGTGAAGCGCCTTCTCGAATCCCGCCTGGGCATCCGGAAGCTTGCTGTCCGCGGCTCCCGCGATCGCCGAGCAGGGCAGGTTCCATTGCCGCAGCACCCGCGGCGCATCGCGGTTGCCATGGCCTGTTCGCCTGCGCCCCCGGCCATGCCGCCGGTGGGAAGGTCGGCCATGCTGTGACCCGGACCGGCCATGCATGCGGCTTCGGGATCCAGCGCATAGACGAACGCCACACCGGCAAGGACTTCGGCGATCGTCCGCTCCACGGAGCCGGCAAGGGTGCCCGGACTTGAAGCGCCGAACTGCCCGAACACGTTGCACAGCAAGAATTGCGGATTTCTTCGTCAGATCCTTCACTCAGCGGGTTGGATCGCTACCGACCTGGACCAGTTGCTTGCCGAAATTCTTGCCCTCCATCAGGCCCGCCAGCGCAGATGGAGCGTTTTCAAGGCCTTGAACGATATCTTCGCGGTACCGGATTCGGCCCTCTTCGAGCCACCTGGACAGACGTGCAAGACCCTCGGAATAGCGCGGGCGCCAGTCGAAGACGAGCATTCCCTTGAGGGTCGCTCGCTTTACCAGGAAGTGGCGCAGGTTGCGGGGCCCCATGGCCTGTCGGGTGTCGTTGTATTGCGCAATCTGCCCGCAAATTCAGACGTCCGGACATCGCTCTCTTTTCGAGAGCTGCTTGTGGGTTGAATTATCGTTTGAATTGATAGAGTTATGATTGGATTTTGGGGTTGACAGAGCGGCGGGTATCTGGCATAATAATATGAACCCATTATTCGGTGCCCGAGGATCTCATGAACACGCTTCCGATGCGACCCGCCGAGGCGGTCCAGATTGGCAACTCCTGCTTTTCCTTCGTGAGGCGGGACGGCCGAGTGGAGTATTTCTCCAATCTTGAGCCGTTTGATTTTCACGCTGACGATCAGCGCGAAGCGAAGTTCAGATGTCCGGACCTCGGGAGTGAATCGAGCTCACCTATTTGAACCCGAAGGGTCCGGATCGGCCGTATTCCCGGGCAGTTCGTAGATCATCCGGAGGTTGGTGCCTGGGAAGATCGTCCGGGTCAGGTTGAGTTCCTGGAGGAGGCCTGCAGTGGCGTTGTCGCCAGCGTCGCTGGCGGTGCCGAGGATGCGAATGCGGAGGATGCCGTTGGAGGGCTCCGGGATGATGTCGGCGTCGGATTGGAAGATCGCGCGCAGGTGCCTGCGGGGTCGCTGTGTCTTGCCCTGTGCCTGTGCGACGACAGGCATCATGCGGGTTTCGGCGCGGTAGGCGATCATGCGGATGACGTCGAGGAGGAGCTTCTCGCCTTCGGGAAGCGCATCCAGGGCCTGGTGGTCGTCGAGCTCGGCGACGGTGATGTGGCGCTGCGTGTCGCTGCGCTTCTGCTTGAGCGCCTCACGCTCGGCGTCGAGAGCGTCGATCCGGGCCTGGAGACGTCGGGCGGCTTCGGCGGTCTGGTGAGACTGGGCTCCCTTGGCCAGATCGGCGATCCTGTTGCGCAGGGTGCCGAGGCGTTGCCGGAAGCGGCTGACATTTCGGTCGATTGCGCGCCAGAGCGGGTTGACGACGCGGGCTTCGGGATCCTGCGGCTCCAGGCCGCGGACCACGAGGGCGTCGAGATTGAACTCCTCGCGCATATATTTGAAGAAGTTCTCCTGCGACCAGCGGGAGAACAGGGCGCCGGCGATCTGCTCCACGGGCATGCGGGAGTGGGTGGTAATGAGCGGGACCTGGCGGCCGCTTTCCAGCAGGCGGCGGATCTGGCGGACCTCGGGCCCCTTTTTCAGTTGCACGCGCTTCTCGGCGAGGCGGACGGTGGCGCTGCGGGTCGTGCCCGGTCCATGGATCGGTACCGCGACACTGCGGAACTCCGCCTCCGGCCAGTCCTCCCCCTTGAAGCCCTTGTGCCAGGTGATCACCGCAACGCCGCGCCGGGCGAGGCGCTTGAACAGTGCCGGGCTCCAGCCTTCCCGGTCGAAGACCAGCGTCAGGGCGGGCTCGCCGGCATCCGGGGCGGTGAGATCCGGCGCCTCCGGGCCCAGCATGCCCAGCTTCTCCAGCGCAGGCAGGATGTCCGCCTCCAGCGCGTGGGTCATGGTCGGATCCAGCGCCTTGTTCAGGCACAGGAAGGGCTTGCCGCCAAGCGCGTTGATCCAATAGCTCGTGGACGCGGGCAGGCATAGTTTCTGTCGCGCCACGAAGTGCTTTGGCAATTTCCCCTTGCGACCGGAATAGATCTTCACATGCCCGTCCACGCACAGCGTGGCGCCGACCTCCGGGTCCTCCTCAAGCCATCCCGCCGCCAGGGAGGATTGCCAGTTCCGCACTTGCTGCACATCCTGCCCCAGCGCCTTGATCTTGCGCCGCAGCGTCTTCACCTCCGGGCAGCGGTCCAGGCCCAGGATCGCGCCCCATTCCCCGGGCACCTGGTGCCGGAGCGCCTCCGGATTGCGCACCCGGGCCAAGACGAGGAACGCCAGGAAGAGCAGAACGGTGGTCAACCCGTAATACCCCTTGGGCAGCGACAGGAACTCCCGCGCGTGGTTCAGAAGCCCCTCCTTCAGCAGCATCGGGAGCCCGGCCAGCACCCCCCCGCCGGCAACCGCCGACAGCGGTTCCGCAAACTGCGGCCG
>CBDCUM010000007.1:0-375239 GCA_965222665.1 Rhodobacterales bacterium | reverse complement strand
GCATTGCTGGCCCGGGCGGAGCAGGCGGACGAAGCTGAGCCGGACATCGGGCTGGACATTCCGGAGGAGTTGAAGCGGCGCCGCGATCGCCTTGATGCGATCGCGGCGGCGAAGGAAGAGATCGCGCAGCGGGCGGCGGAGCGGCACCGGGCGGAGATGGCGGCCTACGAGGAGAAGATGGCGGCCCGCGCGGTGAAGGAGGCGGCGTCCGGCCGGAAGCCGGGCGGTCGCCCACCGCAAGTCGCGGATCATGCCGTCATCAGAAGGCTTTGTGCAGGGGTTCAACGCTCAGGCGACGGTTGACAATGGCTCCCACCTGATCGTGGCGGGCCACGTAACGGATGCCTGCAATGACAAGCAGCAGATTGCCCCGGCGCTGGAACAGCTGGCGGCGGTGGAAGCGGTGATAGGCAAGCCGGAAGGAATCCTGGCCGATACCGGCTATTTCAGCGCCGACAACGTGGCGCAGTGCGAGATGGCCGAGGTAACTCCGTACATCGCGTCAGGCCGCGACGCGCACAACCAGCCGCTGGCGAACCGGCAGGCACCGGCGCCGGAGCTTCCCGTCGATGCGGACCCAACGGCGAGAGCGAAGCACCGCCTGAAGACGCCGGAGGGCAAGGCGATCTATTCTCGGCGCAAGGTTACCGTGGAGACGGTATTCGGGATCATCAAGGAGGTGATGGGATTCCGGCGTTTCCATCTGCGGGGACTGAGCGCGGTAAGTGGGGAATGGACGCTGATCAGCGTGGCATGGAACCTGAAGCGGATGCACGCTCTCGCAAGCTGAGCAAGAAGAGAAGAAATGCTCTCATCCGGCCCGAAACAGTGCCCTCGCAGGGCCAAAAACGGGCCTTGGGGGTAAGAGAGCCACCCCGGCAACCGAACCGCCTTGGAAATCCCCCCAACCCTGAGCCGGGACCCGGCGCGCTCGCGTGTTGCCTCGGCCAGAATCAGCGCGAAGGCTTCCCTTTATGCCAATTCTAGGTCAAACCCGACAGACTCCTAGAAAGCCGGGCTGAATCAGTACTAGTGTCGCGTCGCTGTTGATTTGGCGAGTTTCTCTTGCCGACCATTCCTGTGGGCGAGGCTTGCATTGTTGCCCAGATATAGTATGTCTTCGTATACAAACAACAAGTGAGCCGGACGTCCGCTGCGAGCTTCGGTCTGCCATTGCGGGGCGTAGTTGCGTAGGCGCGGGAGCATGGCGGGACGGTCTGGCCGAACGAGCAGACGGAGGCAGGCCATGGAAACGAAAGGCAGGAAGCGATACCGGGTGCGGCTGAGCGCGGAGGAGCGAGCGGAGTTGTCCGGGATTGTGAACGGGAAAGCGGCGGCGCATCGCCGGAAGCACGCGCACATCCTGCTGCTGGCAGACGAGGATCGGGAGGATGGCGGACGCACCGACGCGGATATCGCGTCGGTTCTGGGGGTTGGACCCTCCACCGTGGAACGGGTGCGCAAGCGCTGCGTGGAGGAGGGGCTTGAAGCGGCGTTGGAGCGTCGCAAGCAGGTCAATCGCAAGCCGCGGAAGCTGGACGGTGCGGGGGAGGCGAAGCTGGTTGCGCTGGCCTGCTCGGCACCTCCGGAGGGCTATGCGCGCTGGACGCTGCGGCTCCTCGGCGACAAGCTCGTGGAGTTGGAAGTCGTTGACAGCATTCACAAAGAGACAGTTCGGAAGGCGCTAAAAAAAAACAATTTGAAGCCGTGGCGAAAGCAATGCTGGTGCATTCCACCGAAGGCCAACGCGGAATTTGTCTGCGCAATGGAGGATGTGCTGGAAGTCTATCACCGGGAGTTCGACGAAGACACCGTGCTGGTATGCATGGACGAGACCTCGAAGCAGCAGACGAAGGAAACCCGGACGCCGCGCCCGGTCCGGCCCGGTCAGCCCGCGATCGTCGACTTCGAATACGAGCGTAACGGCGTCGCCAACCTGTTCATAGTGTTTGCTCCGTTGCTCGGCTGGCGATGGGTGAAAGTGACCGACCGCCGAACACGGCACGACTGGGCGCATCTGATCCGCGAACTGGTGGACGACATCTTCCCCGGCAAGAAAATCGTTCTGGTGATGGACAACCTGAACATCCATTCCCTTGCATCGCTCTATGAGGCGTTCGAACCGGCCGAGGCCCGGCGGATTGCGGAGTGCCTGGAAATCCACTACACGCCGAAGCACGGTAGCTGGCTGAACCTCGCCGAGATCGAGATCGGCGTCATGGCCCGGCAGTGCCTGGCACGGCGCATTCCCGACCGCGAGCAACTCTGCCGCGAAACCGGCGCCTGGCAGGCGAAGCGCAATCGCGAAAGCGTATCCGTCGACTGGCGGTTCAAGACAGAGGATGCTCGCATCAAGCTGAAGTCGCTATATCCGTCAATCCAATGACGGCGGAACACTAGGCCGCGCGCTACAACTGGCGACGAAGGACGAAGCCGATGTCTTTCTCCGGCAGTTGGCCAATGCGGCGGACTTGCTTAAGGGCCCCGCGCTCAATGCGTTACCCTCAATTGTCGTCGCCAGAAATTTGGGTGCTGTATCTGAGGATGACAGCAGTGCCGCGGAGGCCCTCGTTACAGATATGGTCGCCCGCGCGAACGTAGTCTCCGAGCGTTTGCGCAACAAGCAGGAAGCGGCCCGCTGGCAACTCTATACGCGCGTCGCCGCATGGCACCGCGAACACCACAAGGATGCCATTTTCGAGAACTGCCCGGTATGCGGTACCGACCTGAAGAAGGTGCCGCTTGACGCCCTTCTCAATAAGGACATCAGAGAAGCTTTGCAGCAGTGTGGAGAGGCCGATGCCGATGCGGCAAAGGGCGCAGATGAATGGGAACGCGATGCTGCGCGCGAATTCTTGGAAAAGCTGCCGGAAAGCTTGCGCAGGTTCGCGGACACCGCGCCGCCGGCAGAATTGCTGCGAATTTATCGCAAAGCGTTCGTCGACGAGCTTCTTGCCGAACGCAAATTCGGTGGCGTCTTGCAACCGCTGAAGCGAAACGCGGCGGCAGTGTGGGAGCTTGCGATGACAGAACATCCGTTCCCCGTTGCGCCTGAATCAAAACCTTCAACGTGGCCGGAAGAGTTCGAGAACGGGACACTGGCGAAACGGAGCGCGAATATCGAACGGGTGATCAGGCTGGCGAAGCACCGCACGGCAGGCAAGGATGCCGTAAAGGGGATGGCGAAGCGCTATATCGGCAAGGCGGGGGCGCCTGAAGCCGCAGAAGCCGACATCGAAGCTAAAAGGTTGCCCTTACGTGACCAAATCGAGGCGCTACGGCTGTGTGTGACAAATACGGTGCCCATCCTGTCGCTCTTGCGCCAGCTCGATGAGCTGGAAACGACGCGAAAGAAATACGCAGCTCTCAACCGCCGGCTGGCACGGTTGGGGCAGGCCGCAGACGCGATAGAGACCTTTGCCGGATTTGAGAACCTGGTGTTTCAACAGGCATCCGGACTGATCAGCGCGCTTGATCAGGGTACGCGGGGCTGGCTTGAAAAGATCTACAGCCCCCACTACCGCGGCGGCCCTGCGTATAGCGGGTTCAACGCCGTCGAAGAAAAGGGGCTTGGGCTGCGGGCGGGTATCGGCGGCATGCAGGTTCCCGCCTACAAGATCATGAACGCATCGCAATTGCGGGCTTGCGTCTGGGCCTTTGTCTTCAGCCTGTGGGAACGTGTGCGGTCGAGGATTGGCGGAATCGACTGCATGCTCCTGGATGATCCGCAAATTCATTTCGATCCGATAAATGCGGAGAATCTGGCGGCAGCGATCCCGGAAATGCCGACACACGGCATGCGGCCGATCATTACGTCCAACGACTACCGCTTCCTTGCCGCTGTTAGGGACAAGCTGCCCGACCGATCGACCGGCAGCCCGTCGTGGCACGCGATGATAATGAATCCGATATCAAGCTCGCGGTTGACGGCTGGTGTCAGCCCGGATGTCGAGGAAATTGATGAGCGGAACATGGACTGGCGTGCCGATGAAAATGATGAGGACAAAGCACGCAAGTTCGTCAGTACGGTCCGCATTTTTATCGAGAACCGGCTCTGGGTCCTGCTGGCCACGGACCCGAGGGTCATGCACAAGCCCACACTATCGCGCTTGATCAAGGCGCTGCGGATGGCGCGAAACAACGGCGAACCTCCGTTTGAGGAACCGCCGTTCGAGGCGTTGTTGTCGCATCGGGCCCTACGCGACGCAGCGCCCTTCAATCGGATCATCAACAAGGCGCATCATCGCCCGCGGGACGTTACGCCCCATGAAGCCGGACAGGTCGACGAGGCCTTCAAGGAGATCAACCGTCTATTGCGAAGCTGCTCGGCTTCCTATGCGCGCTTCATGGGACGGCTGGCGCGCGAAGATAGGGACCTGTTTCTGTCCGATTTACCGCCGGCGCCCGCATCGGCTCCCATCGCCAAGGAACCAATGCGGGTGCTCGGGGATGTCAGCGCACGAAGCCGCGCCGATGTCCTCGCCACCGGTGAATCCGAGGAGATCTTTGATCTCACCGGGCTCGGAGAAATTGCGTTCTACGGCGTGAGATCGCCGGGATTGAGTCCCCTCTCCCTGCAGGGCCAGGTTGTCGTCGTGTCGCTCGAAATGGAGGCGAAGGATGGCGATCCGGTGGTGGCTCTGAGCGGAAACAGGATTTATCTGCGCCGCCTGTTGGCCGACAGTCGCGACCCGTCGCGCGTGATCCTGGCCTGCGACCAGACCGGTGCAGAAAGGGTCCCGCCGAGCCTGCTGCTCCCGAGAGCAAGAACGCGGCTATTGTTGGTCATCGGGGTGCTTTACGACCAGGAGAGTTTTGCCGGCAAAGACGAAGTGACCGCAATTCAAGGGAGCAGGTTGCTGGAACGGAATCTTGTCGCTGCGCGCGTCACGGATGACAGCGCTTATCCTGTCATTCGCAGCGGCGATCTCGTGCTGATGGAGGCAGTGGCGAATCTGGACGCCGATCAAATAGGACGCCTGGAGGATCGAATTGTTGTCGCGGTCACAGACAGCGGCAGCGAAAGTTACGCTTATCTCAAACGGCTCGGCGGGCAAGCGGCGGCAGGCATCCGCATACTTGAGAATGTCGGGTGGAAGGGCACCGCACTGACGGTGGCTACCGGCGAAGACGCGGCTTCTTCGGGTATTCCGCCTTTGCAGATGCTTTGGCGAGTTCACGGGACGCTGCGGCGCCCGCGCTAGTATGACCTAATCACCCAACGGGCGTTTTCGCCGATGCGGCCGGCTGAGTATGAAGGAGTGAGCGTCACTTGTACGGGATGGCCGCGTGACGCCCCTCGCCGGTTGGGTATGCAGAACAGCCGATGTATGAAGATGCTGCTCTGATCAAGAAACGCCCTTCGTGGGCGGGTCTGCAAAGACAGGCTGCTGCGTGAACGTGTGTTGAATGCATTTCTGAGGGTATCGTGGTGGCCGCAGCTTAGGTCGCCAGAAAAACGGCCGTTTTTCTGGCGGTCGAGGATCCGTTGAAATGAGGGGCTGAAAAGCATCAGAAAATTCGTTCCGGAAAACAGCGCAAGGTTGTAGGGGGCTCCCTGGTCTAATCTGACGGCCGGTGGAGGGGCATGCCGATCGGCTATACGCGGGTGCCGGTGGCGGACGGGAGCCAGCTCCTGGATCCGCGGCTGGACGCGCTGATCGGACCGGCATTTCGGGTTGAAAAGCAGCATTGGACGGCTATGGGGCCAGCGGATCGCCGGATGTGGCCGAAATTCGCCCCGTACAGGCCGTGAGGGGCTGGGTGCACCGAACCCCTCGGAAGCCCCGGAAAACTGCTGTATGGGGCTTGTGGAAAGGCGAATTTCGGGGACAGCGGGTTCTTGACTCAAATTTCCGCCAGTTACCGTTCGCCAGCAGGATTCCAACCGGAATTTGTCGCTTCAATGCTTGCCAAGCCAGTGCGGTCGACTTGCTCTTTTCAAGAGAGCGGTTTTTGAGAAGCCGTTTACGATCACCGCGCGGCACTGGGCATGAATTTCAAGCCGCAATCTCCGAAATTCCCCTCAAGACGTCCTTTTTCGGGTTCCAGGAGGGTCTGTAACTCGCATGGCGGACCAACTTTCCGTGCAACTACCCGCGCCATGCGAGCTACGGGCCTTCTCCCGAGGCCTTCAGGCGCCGGATCCGGCCGAATTCCTCTCCCATTCCCACAACCGGGTCAGAAAATCCCACGCTTCAAGGCCCGCGGCGGCGGTGAAGACAGCGGTGGGGTGGTCTGCAGGTTGGCGTGGCCCAGGGCGGCCGCGATCGTCGGGAGGGAACGCCGGCGGTGATGGTCGCGATGCTGAAGCCGTGGCGGAGGCCCTTCGGGCAGGCTTGGGGCCCTCGATGCCGACCTCGGACATGATCCGAGGAATCCTCCGGTGGGCGGTCGCCTGCGACCAGGGCAAGATGGACTTTCCCGCGGGCTTCATCACCGGCGTCGAGCGGAGTGCGTGGACGAGTTTGAGGGCGCGGAGCAACTCGGGAGGGGCGGAAACCTCGCGCCAGCGCGCGGCGCGGCACTTCGGGGTTCAGATCCGGGTCGAGGCGACCTCAAGGAAGCGCTGGCACTCATCGGCGGCGAGGTATTTGCGGCCGCAGGCGTCGACGAGTTGGAGCCTGCCAGGGGTTCTCTGAGCTCGGGAAACTCCGCTATCGCGGCCTGTAGGGCATCCTCGGCGGGCCGCCGCAAATGAGCACTATGTAAATTGTCTCACGGGGTTACAGGTTTCACAGGACGCTGTATTCTGTACTCCGTCCTTCCGGCTAGGAGTAGAAAATGTCATTGCTGCCAACTGTACAACAGTTAACGCCAGCTGATGACGGACCAAAAATCCTCTTGCTTGACCTGCAAAGCACACTTTCCGCGAATTTTGCATGAGCGGCAGCTCCTATTCTGCAACTGCCAAGATGTCTCAGGCGTTCATTGCTGTCGCCGTGAGTAGCGGACTGAGACCAACGCCGGCAACCATGGAAGGGAGATCTCATGCTTAAGGTCATGAGGAAGATCCTGCTGTATTTCCTGCTGCCCGTGTTTGGCCTTGCGGTGCTGGGCGCGATCGTTGGGTCGGATGAGGAGGTGGCCTTGGATCCCGCCGACCAGCAGGAGCAGATGACTGTAGACAGCCAAGGGGAGGTTGGACGGAAGCCAAGTTCGCAACCGGAACCGGACCCCACCACGGTTGTTGCGGCGGCCGAGGAGGTCGAACGGCCTCCCGTCGCCCACGCACTCACGACGTTTGCCTGCAAGGAACACCCTATTTTCACATTGTCGTATGACGCACCGGTACAGGTCCGTCGCATCGCGAAGGACACTGTAGAGAAGATGGGCATGAACGTTGGGCCGCTCGACGCGCTGCCAGCAAACAAAAAACGATCTTGGTATTTCTCGAGTTCAGGGCCCACGGCGCTTTCAGTTCTGTCACGGGGCGAAGACTGGACCTGGTTCACATATGGCGACACCGTGAAGTTCAGAAAGCGCGACGACATCCAAGGGCTCAAGATCTATGAAGTCCTCGATGTCAAGCCTCGCCTTAAGGAAGGCAAATTGGTGCTGAATCTCGAAACGGACTTGCCTGACGAAGCGGAGGTCACGGTCGAGATATCTCGCAGCTACGAAGCGAAGGGGCAGGATGGAGGGAGCGAATCCTACTCGCATCAATATTTCCGCGAGTGTGGGACGATCGCGCGGTGGAAGGCCAACGAGACGATTCCGATAGACGAGGCTGTGTGGGGTCAAGCCCTCAAAGAGCAGCAGGACAAGATGGGCCGTCTCGGGAAGGACATGGCGTTCGAGATTGTCGCGATCAACGACCGCATCACCGTCTCGGTGAGCGGTGGAATATCGACTGCTTTTGGCTCATCTCTCCAGCGGTTGATGGATGAGGGCGGCGTTCTCAAACCACGCAAAGCGTTGGCCGGACAAAGCCTTCATGTTTCTTGGGATGCGCTGGAAGTTGGCAGGGCATACCGGTTCCTCCAGACGGGAGTTCCCCTTATGCCTCGAAGAGGGGTTGATGGAAAGCTGATCGGAACAATGGTGCGACTCACCGACAAAGTAGTTGTGTAAGCGTTCGTTCAGCACGTGATGATTTCAATCATTCGTTGAGTCTGCGCTTCCAGTCTCTGCGTAGCGGCTGCAGCCAGATGGTTTTTTTAGTGAGGGCGCATTCATGTTTTGTGTCGTAGCGGCCGCGTCCGCTGGTGGTGCCGATACAGGTCCAGTTTGCGGCCTTGTAGATGGTGCCGGCAAAGCGCGGTGTTTCGACGAATGTTTCCATCAGGACGGGCTCGACATTATAGCGTTGGGTCCAGTCGCCGGGCAGTTGTCGGCGCAGCATCGACAGGATGTGGGATCCGAGGTTTGGGATGACGATCCAGGGCAGTAGAAGCAGACGGGACTGATTGACCACGAGATGGAGATTGCGCGCCCGGGTCTCCGGGCTCCATCCGATGGCGTGGTCGCGCGGCGCGGTCTTCCAGGCTGCTGCTGCCATGCCGATCATGGCGAGGGAGGCGCCGTGGCGGTCGACCACGGTATAGCGCATCTGGGCACCGGCCATCGGCTTGTATCCGAGATAATGGTAGCGCGCGATAAACTGCTTCCACAGTAGGGCGTTGTGGCTGGTCCGGTCGAGGACGGGGACGAGGCTGAGCGGCCGCACCGCCTCGATGGTCGCGGGCGGCGGCGGCAGCGGTGGTTCGCTCTCCGGCCCGAAGACGACCGGTCTGGGCGCATGGCGCGGGCGTCGTGGCGGCGGCAGGACGATCAGCCCGTCGCGATGCATCGCCAGCAGCGCGCAACGCGCCATCATGTCCCGCAACCCGCCGTCGGGCTTGACCCAGCCGACCCGGCGGCAGAACGCCCGCGACAGGTGAGCTCGGGTCAGCTTCGGATCCTCGGCAATCAGATCCCGGATCAGCGCGATCTCGACCTCGGTGAAGTCGCGCCCCGCATAGCGGCATGTCGGTGCCGCGCTCACGCGCGAAACTCTGCCTGGCGCGCCTCGTCCATCGTCCAGGGCAGCCACGGGCCGAGATCTTCCGGCGGGCGGCCACCATTGGCGGCACAGGCAGACAGCCACGCCTCAAGCCACGGCAAAACCGCAACGTCGTTGACCTCAAGCGTGCGGACCACCGTAAGCATCGTCGCCATGCCCTCTGCGCCGGCCTTGCTGTCCGAGCCCAGCGACAGCTTCCGGCGGATGACCTCAAGGCGGAAGCGGCGTTCAGCGAGATTGTTGTCGAGCGGAACCCGGGGATCGTCGAGGAACCGGGACAGCCCCCGGCGATGACGCAGCAGAGACTGCAACACCTTCCCCTGCGGCGACGCATCATCAACGGTGGCAAGCTCCCGTTCCGCCTCCATGAAGACCTCCCCGAGGACGCGGGACAGACGGAAGTGCATCCTCAGATACCTCCTGTCAGGCGGCCTGCCGGGATCGTGAAATCGCAAGCGCTGCGCGTTCAACCTGTACAGGCGCCGGATCCGGGCCAGCCATTGGTCCTTCCAGTCATCAAGGTCGCCACGCGCCGCCGCCGCCTTGATGAAATCCCTCCTGACATGGGCCCAGCAGAATGCCAGGACCAGCTGGCCCGCCGCCAGGCGGGCCAGCTTCTTGTAGGCGCTATAGCGATCGCATACCAGGATCACGCCCTTGCGCAGCCCTCCGAGCAAGGTCGCGGCGGCCGCCGCGCTGCGCGATGCATCGACATGCAGATACACTGCATCCACGCAGGTCGCGATCCACAGCCAGGCGCGGCTGGACGAGCCCGTCGCGGCGAACTCCCGGACCCGCCAGCCGGTCTCGTCGGCGTGGACCACCGGCGCCTGTTGGAGATGCTCAAGGATCGCCGCCGACAGCGGCGCAAACAACACCACCATCCGACCCAGCCCGTCCGAAAGCGTTCCCGGTGAGATCGACAGGCCTTGCGCCTCAAACCACGCCGCGACCCGCCGCAAGGGACGGTTGGCGACGCAAAGCTCGAACAGCAGCCGCGTCCAGACACTGATACCGAACGCGGTTCCCGGAAACAGGCGCGGCACGGGTGGGGCCGACACCTCTTCAGGCGTGTCAGAACACTGGCAGGTCTTGCGCCAGCGGGTCCGGTCGATGACCCGCACATGAGCTTTGACCGCGACTTCGATCAAGTCCGATGTGTGCGATCCGTTGGCCACCCGGGGCGCGCCGCAGCACGGACAGTCCAACGCCTCGGGCGGCGGGTCGTGAACCTCTTTCTTGCGGGCCAGTTCGGGGCGCGGTGTGCGCCCGTGGGTCTCGCCGCCAGGCCGTGGGCCGCGCTTGCCGCCGGTCTTCCCCTTGTGCTCCGGCCTCGTCTTGCGGCCCTGTTCGCTCTTGCGACCGAACTGCGCGCGCGACAGGGTCTCAATCTGCGAGCGCAGGTCGTCACGCTCGCTCTCGACCTCCTGCAGCTGCTTGCGCAGGGCTTCGCTCCCGGTCTGCAGCCGGCCGTTCTCGATCCGCAGGGACGCGATCGTGCTGCGCTTGCGCGTGTCAACGCCGATGTCGGCAAGAAGGGTCTCAAGACGAGCGACCTCCGAGCGCAGATGCAACGCATCCCCGGACACACCGCGCAAGTCCTTCGCTTCCGCCCGCACCGCCTCGAGCGCGTTCCGGGCTCGACCCCACTGCGCTTTCCAGTACTGCGCCTCGCAGTGCGCCTGAACCTTCTCCCGTTTGAGCCGTTCGCTACGCCCGTCCGCAGTATCCGCGCGGCGCTTCTCTTCCTCGTGAAGCCGCCGCCAAGCCTCCGGAGCGCCAGACGGACAAGCAACCGCAGTGTCGTCCGCGACCAGATCCAAAACCGGGCCCGCCGCCATCATCAAGTACAATCTTTCCTCAACATGCCTCCCGTGTTAGCGCATGATGAGCAAAGTTGCCAGCCCTTAACGAATCACGCGAAAAGAAAAACCAGCCGTCACGTGCTGAACGAACACTTACAAGTGATGTACCGCCGCTGCCACCCGGGTGCCGGTTCGGGGGAAGCGCCGTGAGCGCGGGGGCCCCGGCCGCAGGGGAGCAGCGCGGTGCCCTCGCCGGAATCCGGATTCTCGATTTCACGCAGATGATGCTGGGGCCGCTCTGCACGCAGATGCTTGCGGATCTCGGCGCTGACGTGATCAAGGTCGAGCGTCCGCGAACCGGCGACTGGATCCGCTCCATGCCGATGCTCGGCGGCTTGGTGGGCGGCGACAGCGCGGCCTTCCACGCCTTCAACCGGAACAAGCGTTCCCTGGCCATCGATCTGAAGAGCGCCGCGGGACGGAAGGCGCTCCTGAAGATCGCCGCGCACTGCGATGTCGTGGCGGAAAACTTCCGCACGGGTGTCATGGACCGGCTCGGACTGGGATACGAGGATTTCCGTGCCGCGAACCCGAAAATCATCTACGCATCCGGGTCGGGATGGGGAGCGGGAAGCACGTTGGCGAAGCAGGGATGGCCCGGTCAGGATCTGCTTGTTCAGGCCATGAGTGGCGTCATGTTCAACACGGGCCGTGCCAAGGATCCGCCGACCGCCTGCGGAACCCCGGTCGCGGATTACGCGGCCTCCCAGTCGCTTGCCATCGGAATCCTCACCGCCATCGTCGCGCGCGACCGGCACGGTATTGGACAGAAGGTGGAGACCAACCTGTTCTCGTCCCTCCTGCTCGCCATGGCGCAGGAGAATTTCGCGGTGCTCAACCAGGGAGTCGACCTGGAGCGCTCGGAAGCGGGTATTGCATCATGCTGGAACGATGCGCCCTATGGAACGTATGAGACGAAGGACGGCTGGATCGCGATCGCGATGTGCCCGCTGGAGAAGCTGGGCTCGCTTATCGGAGCGGACGGTCTCGGTGCGCTCGATGCATGGACGGAGCGCGACGCCGCGCGCCGCGGCATCGCGGATCGAATTGCTACGCGGACGACATCCGAGTGGATGGAAGTCTTCAAGCAGGCGGATGTGTGGGCAGCGCCGGTGCGCCGGTCGCGCGAAGTGATGGACGATCTGGTGCAGGAGAATTCGCCCCGACTCGTGACGCTGGAGCATCCCAGGGCCGGGCGGATACGGGCAGTTGGATGTCCGATCGAACTGAGCGAGACTCCGGCTGCTGCGGCACGGGCCGCGCCGCTGGTCGGCGAGCACACTCGGGAAATCCTGGAGGCGCATCTGGATCCCGCGGAAATTGCGGCTCTCGAGGAAGACGGAGCGGTCTGAACCATGGAGGAACGGCTTTCCGAGAATCTCGTTCTTGAGCGCAAGGGGCCGATCGAGGTTCTGCGGATCGATCGGGAGGATGCGCTTGGCGCGCTGAACTTCGAGATCATGGCGGCGCTCGGCGAGTACGTGGACGCGCTGGCAAAACGGTCCGAAATCCGTGTCCTGGTTCTGACCGGCACGGGCCGAGGATTCGTGGCAGGCGCGGATATCAAGGGATACCACGGTGCACCGCAGGCCGAGTTCGACGCGTTCCAGCGCCGCTCGAGAAAGACCTTCGACGCCATAGCCGGATTGCCCCAGATCACGATATGTGCCGTCAACGGATATGCGCTGGGTGGCGGGTTCGAACTCGCGCTCTGCTGCGATCTCATCCTCGTGAGCGAGAAGGCCCGGCTCGGGCTTCCCGAGATCAAGCTTGGACTGCTACCGGGCGGTGGTGGAACGCAGCGCCTTCCCCGGCTGGTCGGCGCCATGCGGGCGAAGGAAATCCTGCTGACGGGACGCATGCTGACGGCTGCCGAGGCCGTTTCCTACGGGGCTGCGCTAGAAGCCTGCAGGCCGGACGACCTGATGCCGCGATCCCTGGAGCTTGCGGAGCTCCTGGCGGGGCAGGCACCGATCGCGCTTGCCGAGGGCAAGCGGGTCGTCGACGATGGGCTGGAGACGTCACTCGCCGCCGGACTGACCTTCGAGCAGCGGGTGCTCGGTGCGCTCTTCGCCTCGCAGGACGGCAAGGAGGGAATCGCGGCGTTTCTGGAAAAGCGCGAGCCGAATTTCGTAGGCAGATAGGGACAACACCATGAATTCGAACGTCATCAGTTTCCGACTGGGACCCATCGCCACGGTCAGCATGGGGCTTCCCGGCGACCATGAGGGGAAGACCGCCACCCGGGTCTTCTTCGTTCGGGGCGCGGACCGCGTTGCGTTGATCGACAGCGGCCTGCATGCGGGCAGGCCTTCGCTGGAGGCTGCCTTTGTCCAGTTGGGGCTGAAGCCGGAGGAACTGGATCTGCTCCTTCTTACCCACGAGCACATGGACCATGTCGGCAACAATGGTTGGCTGAAGTCCGAGACCGGCTGCCGGATTCAGGGCCATGCCGCCCGCGCCGACCGCGTCGCGGACAATATGCTGAACGCCAGGGCGATCGTCCATGCGTTTCCCGAGGGAGAGGAGTTCGATCTCAATTCCGAATATCTGGACTGGATGGGCCCGTCCGAGGGACCGATCGACGAGTTCATCAAGGAGGGGGATCGCATCGATCTGGGCGGCGGCGTGGTGCTCGAGGTTGTCGAGGTCCCGGGTCATTCCATGGCAGAAGTCGGCTTCTTCGAGCATTCCACCCGTGCGCTGGTCATCGCCGATCCACTGCTGCCGCCGTTCAATCCGGTGCTGTATCTCTACGAGGATCCGGCCGTCATGCGCGCGACCTTCCACAAGATCGGACGGTTCCTCGTGGAACGCGAGGTCGAGACCGTCATTCTGGCCCATGACGAGCCGAAGGATGCGGCCGGAACCCGGGAACTGATCGACGACTGCCGCCGGCGGGTGGACAAGGTGGAGGGCTCGATCCTCGCCCATGTGAAGGCCAACCCCGGGATCAGTTTCGCGCGACTGCGCGACAAGGCCTGCGACGACCAGGGGATGGTGCGGGAATGGCGGGCCCTCGTTTCCATTGATGCGAGCCTGCGCGCATTCGAAGCGGGAGGCATCGTGAAGCAGGTTGACGGAGGATGGTGCTATGCCGGATAGGGGATTGCCGCAATGCTCCGTGCTCGGCTCGGGAACCATGGGCGCGCAGATCGCGCTGTCGCTCGCGCTGGGTGGCGCACAGGTTTCGCTCTGGGGGCGGGGTCGGGAGTCTCTGGCTCAGGCTTCAGAGCGTATTGCGGCGGCAGCCTCGTTCCTCGTTCAGCAGGGGCTGGATGACCGGGCGCAGGAACACGCCCGGGACGGGATTACGCCAACCACGAGGCTGGAAGAGGCGACCTCAGCCGCGGGCTTCGTGATCGAAGCCGTCGTGGAAGACATCGGGACCAAGCAGTCGGTGCTCCGCCAGGCGGAGGCCGCCTGCCCCGGCGATGCGATTCTCTCCAGCACCACCTCAGCGATTGGCGCAACCAGGATCCAGTCCGCACTGGCCCGCCCGGAGCGGTTCTGCATTGCCCATTACGCCCAGCCCGCCCACCTGGTCGCACTGGTGGAAGTGGTTCCCGGCGAGCAGACGCTCGCGGAAACGACTGACGCGGTCTCGGCGCTCCTGCGCCGAACCGGCAAGACACCGGTGCTGTGCCCGGACATCCCGGGATTTCTCTGGGTCCGGATCCAGCACGCCGTGCTCCGTGAACTCGCGACACTGGTCGGAAAGGGACTTGCGACCCCGGAAGCATGCGACACGATCCTGAAGCAGGGCTACGCCTGGCGATTGCCGGCCATGGGCGCCTTCGAGCATGCGGATCTCGCGGGCCTTGACCTGATCAACAGCGCGGCATCCAGGGAGGTGTGGGCGGATCTCTCCAATGTCACGGACCCCGCCGACACGCCGGTCGGCCAGTTGTTTGCGGAAGGCCACACGGGGATGCGGTCCGGGAGGGGATTCTATGACTGGACCGTTCGCGATCCCGAAGCGTTCAAGGTGGCCCGGGATCTGGAAATCGTCCGGCGGATCCGGATCCAGCAGAACGCCGACAGTTGACCCGATCCCGGGTTGGACGCCCTGAAGCGGTGAATTTTACGGCTGACCGCAGAATGGGTGCGTCTCGATCCCGCCTGTCCCGCTGTTCTCGAAGTGGACAGCACGCGGGACGGTCGATACAGTCTGGCGGACAACGGCGATGATGAGTTCATATCCCGTTGCAAACACAGAGGATTTCATGCACCCGTCCGGAATTCTTTCCTTCTCGCGGGGGCTGAATTGCAGGACGGTCGGAAAGTCGGGCCCATGGAAGCCCAGCCCATAGTGTGGCGCGTGCCCACGCAACCTTGGAGGCCCGGATGAGCGTAGAACAGACGCGGATTTACCCGATCAATACCGGTTGGGTGGAAGCGGATCTTGGAACGTACATCTTCTGGAAGGGTCCGGCCGGCAAGAAGATCTGGAATCCCGTCTACTGCTACTACGTAGATACGGGCGACCACAAGATTCTAGTCGACACCGGCCTCTGCGATGAGGAGCGGGCAACCCGCTACCACCACAAGTGCGAGAAACGCGGCTGCACCGAGGTTCATCTTCATCTCAAGGAAGAGCTCGGCGTGGAACCGGACGAGATCGATGCGATTGTCTTCACGCATCTCCACTGGGACCATGTGCAGAACATGAAGGAATTCCGAAACGCACGGTACATTGCGCCGAAGGCCGAGATCGAGATGGCCTACAATCCGCTGCCGCTCTATTACCGCACCTACGAGTGCCCCATACTCGGTATCGATCCCCCTTACGCCGGATGCGTGTTCGAGGTGGTCGAGGAGGAATGCGAGATCCTTCCCGGCATCACCATGTTTCACACGCCGGGCCATTCCGTTGGGCACATGGCGGTGACGGTGGCGACCTCTGCCGGAGACATCGTGATTTGCGGGGACGCAATCTTCCAGGCCCGCAATCTGGAGCCGAACGAGGAAGAGAAGTGGCGCTACTGGGTTCCGGCCCGATTCATGAATGCCTATGAGGGCTGGAAGTCGGTCGAGGAAATCGACAAGCGCGCCGACTACATCCTGCCCTGCCATGACGAGGCATGTGGAGACCATCCGGTCTATCCCTTCGAGGGCATACCGCTTCGGGAACGCCGGAAGCACATTCCGGGCTACAGCTTCTATTTCGGGGACATGCCGCCTGGCGCCGCGAAGGCGGCAAGGCGCGGCTGAAGCGCGGATCAGGGGAAACAGTTCGGCGCGATCGCGCTGGTACCCGGAGTAGGCAGGGCGATCCAGGCGCTTCGATCGAAGCCGCTTCCCTTGGGTAGCCCGTAAGGAACAACTGTGCGTGCCGAAGCTGCGGGTCGGCGCGCCGCCGGGCCGGCGTGACACGTGCTGAAGGCCGGATCCGGGATCAGGTCATTGTCCGGTCGCGTCTGCCTCGGTCTGGCCACAGAGTCGGATGGAATGCCCTCCGGGCAGGGGTCATTCTCCATCCTTCACGGTTGACGCCGTTGCCCTCTTGAGTGGATTGCAGAGCCGTCACAAGCCGTTCCGGTTCATCGGCATGCCTACGGTCCGGCGGCCTCATGACCGTTGCCGCTCTGCACTCGCTTCGCTGATCGCTCGTTCATGATTTCAACTCTTTACTCGCGATAACCTTCGGTCTCTTCCCGCGCACGGTTTGCAATTCCTTGCTACCTCGCGGATTGCGGACTTGTTTTCGGCCATTCGTCTGGGCAGAGGCAGGGGAATTGCTCCTGCGTTGCCGGTGCTTTTCAAATCCATTTCGAGGGACTGCATATCTTCTTTCGAGACGCGCTCGATTCCACCATAAGAAATGTCCACTGCAACTGGTTTTGAAACATAGCCCTTTCGCGCTTGTCGATTCATTCAGGCGAGGCGACACTGGGTCAGTCTTCCCGAAGCATTCCGCTTGGACGTGGAAGACTCTGCCGAGGAGCATCAGCGAATGCGGGTCGTTTGGTTCGCGCAAGGACTGTCAGCAATTGTCCTTGTTGTCGCGAGTGTTGGCATCGCGATTGCACAGTCTGATGCGATTGGCGACCTGGACAATCGTCGTGCGCTTGCGGAACAGCTTGCTGCCGAAACTTTGCCGGTCATGTTGGAGGATGTGGAAGCGAATACGGTGAACAGGTTTCCGGATGGTCCGGAACGGGACCTCTATCGGCAATTGTTGAAGGAAGTTCTTGTTGTCGAGAAAATGGCGGAGATCCTGGTTCCCGCCATTGCAAGGCATTTTACTTCTGAAGAGATCATGGCCTTGCTTGCGTTTTACCGATCACCTGTCGGGAGATCGATACTGAACAAGTTCGGCGCCTATTCCGTCGAGATACAACCGGCCATTTCAGCCATGGTCTACGAGGCAATGGAACGAACGGAGGATGCCTTGAAAACGCGGGACCGGTAGCTGCTCGGGCCGAGAGGGTGAATTGCGGCGAGTATTGCTTCTGTACACGGCTCGGACCGTCGCAGGGCAATCCCATTCTTTTTCGAGGTTGATTCGGTCTCGTGGGGTCTGAACATCTCGTTTTATGCATGCTAATAGGAAGTCATGCTTGGATTGCCCCAGAACCCCTTGGTGGGGGATGTTGAGATACGGCTTGCGCGGCCGGAGGAACGCCTCCGCTGGGACCATCTGATGGCCGAGGGCCACGAGCTCGGTTTCCTGCGCTTTGTGGGACGCGGGCTACGATATGTTGGGGTGCTGGGGACGATTTGGGTTGCCTTGGCCGGCTGGCAGGCAGGCGCGCTGAAGTGCCGTCCGCGCGACCGGTTCATCGGCTGGAAGCCTGCGCAGCAGTATGAGCGGTTGCACCTTGTGGCGAGCAATACGCGGCTGCTGGTGCTTCCGGGCCTTCCCGAACCTGGGCAGTTGCTTTGTCGGCGGGATGCTCCGTCGCCTGAGCGACGACTGGAAGGCGACCTACGGTCATCCGCTGGAACTGGCGGAGACTTTCGTGGATCCGGAGAAGCACCACGGGACGGTGCACCGAGCCTCGAACTGGGCGCCGGTGGGGCTCACCAAGGGCTATGCGCGCGGCCGGGGCGGCTACACGGATCCGCATGGCAAGCTGAAGGAGATGGTTGTCTACTCGCTGGGCCGCTCGTCGGTGGCCCGGCTTTGCGCAACAGAGCCACATCCGAACTGGGAGGTGGCCCGTACGGAGGTGGACGCGACGGAAGAAACGCTTCCTTCGCTGCTGGAGGCGTTGCAGCGGATCCCCGACTTCCGCCATGCGCAGGGGCGGCGACACAAGCTGGCGACAGTGCTGGGCATTTGCGTGCTGGCGCGCCTTGCGGGCAAGGTCGGCTGCGATGCGACCGCGCGCTACGCGAAAACCATGCCGCAGGAGCATCTTGCCGCCCTCGACGCGCGGCAGGATCGGATCAGTGACCTCTACATCCCGCCGTCGCGAGCCACGATCCACCGGGTGATGGTGCAGGCGGATAGCGACGAAGTCCAGGCCGCAGCCAATCGCTGAGCTCAGGCCCATCCCGTCCCGGACCGCTCGGCGCTAGCTGCGGACGGCAAGCGGATCAACGGCGTGAATCGCAGCGGCGCGGTGCACCATGAGACAGCGACGCTGGTGACCCATGCAGAAGGGATTCCGATCGCCTGCCGGATGTGCCATGAAGAGGGCGGGGAGACGGCTGCAGTTCTCGCGGTGCTGGAAGACGTCGGCATTCGCGGCTCTGTCATCACCGTGGACGCGCTGCACACAACCCGCAACACCGCGGATGCGATCGTGCGCACGCATGGCGCCCACTACCTGTTCACCGTGAAGGGCAATGCTCCCGAGACCTTCGAGACCCTGAAGGAGACGAACTGGGAACGGGACGCGCAGCGGCGTTTCACCGACGTGCCGCAGAAGCCGCTTCACGGTCGCTGGGACACCCGCTCCATCGAATGCATCTCCCCGCTCGACAATCTGTTCACGATCCCGCATGTGAAGTAGATGTTCCGCGTCACCCGCGAGCGAAAGCACGTCAGGTCCGGCAAGACCTCCGTCGAGCATGCCTACGGGATCACCTCTCTCTCCCATGAAGAGGCATCGCCAGAGCGTCTTCTTTCTCTCAACCGCGGAGATTGGGCCATCGAGAACAAGAACCACCGCCGACGCGATACCGCCTTCCGGGAGGACGCCTGCCTGATACGCACCGGCCACGGCCCGGCAAACAACACCGCCTTCAGCAACCTCGCCCTCGCAATCATCCTCACCGCCGGCTTCGACTGCGTCCCCGCCGCAACCGATCACTTCGAGTGGCACCGCGACGATGCCTTGAAGCACGTCATCGCCAAACATCCACGAAAGACTTGACCCCTTCCCGGAAAGCGGCCTCCCGGCACAGCCCGCTTCCGAAAGATACCGAGCGCTAGCCACAGACTTCCTGGAAATGTGAGCAGCCCGATGTCGTCTGCAATCAAGCAACTTCATGCTCGGCCGAGCACTTCCTACTCTCTGCAACTCCTTGCTGTATCTTATGATGACCAACGCAATCCGAGCTGAAATCCGGGATTGCCGTGACCTCACCGACCGTCTCGGCGTACAGGAAAAAGCCAAGCCTGCGCCGCGCGTTGGGTGTCCTCCCTGGCGATCAAAAAAACCGACCGACTCTAAAGTTGGGTGCATCGAGAATGGTGCTCATTCCTGAGGTCTGAACCTAGCCCTTTCCAACCCCGCGGCGGTGCGCCAGCAACCCCATTCAACGCCCTGCTGCACACTCCCATCAATCCGCGACAGGCCAGCGGCAAACCAGAAATGCTCCGCTCAACGCCTTCCAGGGCGCACACGGATTCGACGACAAGAAAATGAGATTGTCCTGCGGGAGCCAGCCAATCCGGTTGCCGCTCTGGTCGAAATTTCTCGCTTGAAGGCAGTCCGGGTGCCACGCGAGTCCCCGGGCGCCAACGGAACCTTCGATCTCCTCGCAGAGTCCGGCCCGCAACTCGTATGCTGGGCGTCAGTCAGTTGCATGCTTGGATTCGGGTCTTGTGCGTCCCTGCCCATACCGGCCGACTTCCTGGGTTGGCAGAATTTACCATGAAAATACAACTTGAACTAAACGATTTTCATGGTATTGTGGCAGGATGCTGGTGCGTCATGCGGCATTCGAAGCGATCAAGACGGCCCTGGGCCGCGCTCCTGTCGTAGTGTTGACCGGGCCGCGCCAATCCGGAAAGACCACGCTGGCCCGGCGGTTTGTCGACCCCAACTCGGTCAACTACTTCGACCTCGAATCACCGCCCAGTCTTGCGCGCCTTGATGAGCCCATGACCGCGCTGGCGGCTCTGCGTGGTGTCGTGGTGATCGACGAGGTCCAGCGAAGGGCAGACCTGTTCCAGACGCTTCGGGTGCTGGTGGACCGGGTTGACCCATCGGCCAGATTTCTGATTCTGGGAAGCGCTTCCGGCGATCTTCTCCATCAGGCATCGGAGAGCTTGGCCGGTCGCGTGGAGCGCGTGCTTCTTGGCGGGTTCACGATGCAAGAGGCGGCCGACAGCATCCCAAGCGCCGACAGCACTCTTTGGCGACGTGGCGGCCTGCCCCGGTCGTTCCTGTCGGCGACGGAGGCAGACAGTGTCGTCTGGCGGCGCGAGTACATCCGGACGCTGCTTGAGCGGGACTTCCCCCAATGGGGCGTGCGGGCACCGGCTGCGGCCATGGGACGATTCTGGGCCATGCTGGCGCACTACCATGCTCAGACGTGGAATGCTGCCGAACCGTCTCGCGCGCTGGGCGTGAGCCCGGTCGTAGTGCGACGCTATCTGGATGCCCTAACCGATGCGATGATGGTGCGCCAATTGCAGCCCTGGTTCGCCAATCTGAAGAAACGGCAAGTGAAGGCGCCGAAGGTTTACGTTCGCGACTCGGGGCTGCTGCATCGGCTGCTCGGCATAGATACCGAGAAGGCGTTGCTGACCCATCCCAAGATTGGTGCGTCCTGGGAGGGCTTCGTCATTGAGCAGGTGCTGGCAACCGAGCCGCATGACGACGCCTTCTTCTGGGGCACGCATCAGGGAGCGGAAATCGACTTGATCCTGACCCGGGGCGGCGCGTTGAACGGCGTAGAGTGCAAGCGGGCCGACGCGCCACGTATTACGCCTTCGATCAGAAACGCCCTGATCGAAGTGGGATTGGCAAGAGTCGCCATCCTCTATCCCGGCACCGAGCGATATACGCTTTCGGACCGCGTGGAAGTCGTGCCGTTGTCAGCCCTGAGCCACGGTGAAGCGCTGTTCCCGAGTGCCGGGGCCAACAGCGAATAATGGCGCGGGCCGAGACCGTCCGGATCGAACATCGGCAGCGCATCCCGTGCCTGCTGTCGGCTTCGGCGGTCTGAAACATGGGTCCGTCAAGAGCTTCCGGAGGTGCCCGTCGGCGGATTGCCAGGACACGGTCTTCCTGACTGATTTCCAGCGCCCTCATGCCGGGTTTGGACGCGCCGCACAACGGGCGCGGTGGTTGCCGGACTGCCGCTTGAAACGCTCAGGCCTCGAGCCGTACATCTTAGATCGCCGGAACGGCGATTCATGGGGTGCCAGACGACCATCTCCTGCCGCGAGGTGGGCGCTCCGGGCGCGGCAAGACCCATTTCGCCACCGCCGTTGCATACCGCGCAATCCCGAACGGATTCGACGCCCTGTTCACAACCGCTGCAGCCCTCATCGACGATCTTGCCCAGGCCGACGCCGAAAATCGCTTGCAGCAAGCCCTGCGTGCCGACATCGAGCCTGACGTCCTCGTCGTCGACGAGTTCGGCAATCTCGCACGGCCACCACGCCGCCAACACTCTTTTTGACGTCGTCAACGAGCGCAGCCTCCTCCTCCGATCCATTGCCGTGTACTAACAACAAGCCGTTCGCGGATTGGGGCGACCTGTTCCACGACCACAGCCTCGCCGAAGCCATTCTTGACCGTATCCTCGAACGCGGCCGCATCCTCCTCCTCGAAGAACCCTCCATGCGAACCCGCCACGTCGCAGGCCACGAAGCGGAAGCCTTGTAGAGACCCTGATCATGAGCCGACCAGCTTGCGAAGACGATCGGCAATCCACACAGGACGTGTCCAGCCGCCAGCCGATCCGGGGGGTCTTCCAAGTGTCCCGGAGGCGGCCGGACGCAGTCCGGTTCCCACAGGCCACAGGACCACCGACAGAAACCGCTATCCACAGGCTGCGGCAATCCTTCCGGAGGACCGCATGACCGAGCGATCAACGAAAAGCTTTGAATCGCAGCATTCTCCGGAATTCGACCGCCACGAAATCTTGGAACCAATGCCGCACAGGCGCCCGACTGCCGATGCACCCTTCGAAAACCGGAACAGCCAGAACCGCTTCGAGCCGCAACCTGCGCTTGGGCCTGCAGCGCGGTTGCCGGGCAAGGCCATTGCCGGACTGCGCGGGAATTGGAAGTGGTTTGCACGTGCCCGATGCTGCGTGCGGGAGGATCGTAGGGGCTATGGCAAGCGGAGACTCTTGCGCAATCTGATGCCGCTCTGGCTCAGCTGCCTGTATTGGCGGGAATTCCTGTTGATCCGGACACCTGCGCTGGCGACCCAGACAAAGCGAAGATCCGCATCGGCGATGTCCGTGAGCTGCTTGAGATGCTCCGCGTCAGCACTCAACCAGGCGCGCAGCCATTGCAGCTTGCGGAGCACTGCGGATACTTCATTCGTTGTCGCGGAATGAATCTCCACCCAGATCGCCTGTTCCCTTCCATTCGCAGGACGATAGCCGAGACCGTAGTCCCAACGCGGCCTGTCGGCGTGTCCGGGCTGTTTCGCAAGTGCGGAGTCCAGATTGATGCTCCCGGTGAGACGCCGCGAATCCGCGCAGGACACGCGATCCCTATGTCGGTTCTCCAGGGTCTGAATTCCGGATCGATACGCACCGTTCACCGGATGTGGCGCACTCCGTACGGCCTTCTCGAACGTCACGAGAGTGCTGCGGGCTTTCGGTTCGCGACCTCTGCAACGACATCCCCTACCTTGCCCGAGAATTCCGTGAGGCCGCCCCATCCCCCCTCGGCAACCTCGTCCGATCCCGGATCAAGGTCGGATATATCGCGAACGGTGCCATCGCGGCCGAAGAAATAGGTTCTCAATTCGCTCTCCAGCGCGGCGCTGGCCAGTTGCCGGGTCTTTGGTGTGGACTTGAGGCCCAAGAGTTTCAGTACATCCCTGACCTGTCCGGAATTGCCCTGAAAGAACTGAAGCGCCCAAGCGACGTCAAGGACGTGCGGCGAATGCGTGGAGATGCAAACGCGGTATCCCCGGGCTCGCAATTCCAGGATGAGATTGAGTACGGCACCGATCCCGTCCGGATGCAGCCCCATCTCGGGTTCCTCGATAACGACCCAATCAAGGCTGTCCCGGCGGGGCACTTTCGAAGGGGGAAGGAGCCAGTAGAGACCCAGCAGGAGAGGCACGAATTCGCGTTGGCCAGCCGACCATACCAGGTAGGGCAATACGTGGCCGGCATTCCGGCCAAGGACCAGGCGGCCCTGGTGGCCAGTCGTGTCTGTGCGCAGGCCGAATCCACCGAAAATGTGTTTCTCGAGCGGCTCGCGCAAGATCGCTGCCAAGCGCTGCGAACGCGGGAACACATCTTCGCCGATCCCGATTTCATTTTGCACAATGCCGTGCAGTTTCTCGCTGAAGTCGCGAAGGACGAAGGGGTCGCCGGCCCTGTAATCCGTGAATGGCCGGGTCATTCCATCGCGAAGGCTCATGACCCGCTGCGCCGGTATGTAGAACATCCGTTCCGGACGATCTGCCCGGGACTGGCGAGCATAGGTAGTGTCTGCCGAAAAACCCCCTTTTTGGAGTTTGAGCCGGCTTCTGCCGTCAAGTTTGACCCCGACCTGACAGGTGGATTCAGGGTCAAGTGGACCTGGTCAGCGACATTTGGGGGTAAACGGCGGGCGGGCGGGGATTTTGGCGCCCATATTGGTGATTTCTGGAAGTATCGGGCATGGAGAGCCGCCGGCAGCCCGGTCCGGGCTGCGCTGGCGCGGTTTCCCGGCGACGTCAGGCAGCTTTTCGTTGCAGGAACTTGAGTCGTGCGCGTTCCCGTGCGCGGATCAAGAAACCGACACGGAGCACATTTGCAGCGAGGATGGACAAGGCGACCGTGCGGGCGAAGCCAGCCTTGCCATGGGTGCGCACCCGGTCCAGGCCGCGCTGCTCGAGATTGTTGATTGCCGACTCGACGGCGGGATGCTGCTGGCGCGCCAGTGCGAAGTCCGGCTGCGCCTCGTGTTCGCGGCGGCTGGCGGGCAGGCGGCCCTTGGCGGGCATGGCGTTGAGTTCCAGCGTGTCGCCGAGGGCGGCCTGGTTTTGCGGGCTGTGAAAGCCGCGGTCGAAACTGCAGGCGACGAGTTCCGGGAAGCGCTCCCGCGTGGCCACGATGACGGGAACCGCGGCATCGGTGTCGCTCCCCTCCCACAGGATCCGGTGCTCGAGGAGGTGGTCCTCGACGATCGCGACGGGAACGCCCAGTTCCACGGGGACGCCCGCCTTCCCCTTGCTGTTCCACCGCGTATGTTCCTCGAAGACCGAAAAGACCTTCTCCTTCTGGGGGATCTCCTCCCTCTGCAGGATCCTCCGGTCCGTCTGGTCGATCTGGCGCTTCGTATGCGCGATGTACCGGTCGAGTTCCTTGAGCTCCTCCGGCCGGGCGCCCCGCTCCAGCAGGCTGGCCCGCGTGGCCTCCGCCTTCGCCAGAAGTTCCTCGCACTTGGCCAGGAACGCGTCGACGTCCTCCCGCCAGGCCTCCGAGCGCCGGGTGCTCGCCACCCGCTGATACAGCCGCCGGAGTGTCACCGTAAGATGCTTGACTTGGCGCCAGCCCGTCAGGTTCCATTCGTCCGCCAGCTCGGCCGCGATCCGTATCATCACCCGGGCTGCGTCCCAGAGCAGGTTGCGGTCGGTGGGATAGTGGACATCCGTCTCGACGACAAAGGTGTCGCACCGGCCCGCCAACTGCTCGCCAGCGTCGTGGCCGCAAAGGTCGTGACCGTGCCGCACCACCAGTTCGTTGATGTCTCGCAGCGTGTCCTCGTCCAGCAGCGAGACATTCCGCATCACCTGGTCATAGGAATACGTCACCGGGTCCAAATCGCTGTCCCCGAGCAGCTGGCGAAGCACCACGTGCGTGTTGGCGTGTTCATGAAGCCGGTCGAAGTCGCAGCCAAGGCCTTGCTTCAGCACCGCGAGTACGAGAACCGTCCACAGTTCCATCCCCGGACGGCCGACCGTCAGATCGCGGTCTTCCCCGAACCGGTCCAGCAGAAGCTCGAAAACCGCCTCCCGCACCGCCTCATTCAAATACAGGCCCTGCAGGCCAAGCAGGATCGCCGGGATGTCGTCCCGCGACTTCACGTCAATCTGGATCCCCCCAATCTCCGCCCGGCCGAGCATCGGCTCAAAACGCCCCAGCTTCCGCATCGCAAACTCCCACGCAAAGATCCCGGAATCCGCAGCGCGCCACTCCGGACCACTGCCCGGAAGCACACCGCGTCCCGCTTCCCGGGATACGATCTAACTATTTGTACAGTATAATGATAAATGCTGCCTGCGCAACCCCGGAAATGCCCCGTTCAACCCCGGAACAACCGGATTCCGGACCGTCCCGCCAGGTCCCTGATCGCTCGCAGCGTGTCCTCGTCCAGTAACGAAATATCCCGCAGCACCGTGTCGTAGGAATACTCCACCGGGTCATACTCGCCGTGCCCGAGCAGTTGGCGCAGCACCAGGTGCGTGTCGGCGTGTTCCCGAAGCCGGTCGAAGTCGCAGCCAAGTCTCCGCTTCAGCATCCCAAGCACGAAAATCGTCCACAGGGACACCCCCGGACCGACAGCATCCCGATTGCCATCCCCCCCGATCCGCTCCTCCAGGAGCCGGAATACCGCTTCCCGCAGTTCGACATTCAAGTATACGTCCCGCAGGCCGCCCAGAAGCTTGGGAATGTCGTCTCGAGACCTCGCGTCAATCCACACATCCCCGACCCTCATCCCCTCCTGTCCCGGATCAAAGCGGCGCAGCTTCTTCATACCGAACTCCTTTGCGAAGATTCCGGAATTTTGAACGCGCCGCGGGCACAAGGACTTCGCTGCAAGAGCAACATCGAAAGCGCCCGGCCTCCGATACCGGCACTTTAACTCATTGCCAAAACAAGCGAATTGATGACAAAAGGTCAGTCCAGTCTCAGACTTCCTGACCTCGAACTCGAGAGAGTGTCATGTTTTTGCACCCGCGAAGTGGGGCTCGGCGATTTTTCCGGGTAGTTCATAGACCATGTGCATGTTGGTACCGGGGAAGACGGTCCGTGTCTGGTTGAGTTCTTCGAGGAGGCTTGCGATGGCGTTGTCGCCGGCATCGCTGGCGGTGCCGAGTATGCGAACGCGGAGGATGCCGTTGCCGTGCTCCGGGATGACGTCGGCGTCGGCCCGTAGAAGTGCGCGCAAGTGCCGGCGGGGGCGCTGGATCTTGCCCTGGGTCTGGGCAACGGCGGGCATCATGCGGGTTTCAGCGCGGTAGGCGATCATGCGGATTATATCGAGGAGGAGTTTCTCGCCTTCGGGGAGCGCGTCGAGTGCCTCGTTCGTGTCGAGTTCGGCGACCGCGATATGTCGCGGTGTATCGCGGCGCTGCAGCTTGAGGGCTTCACGCTCGGCGTCGAGAGCGTCGCTTTGGGCCTGCAGGCGCCGGACGGCCTCTTCGGCTTCGCGGGTCGGGGTTCCCCTGGACAGGTCGGCGATCCGGTTGCGCAGGGTGCCAAGGCGCTGCCGGAAGCGCTGGACATTGCGGTCGATTGCGCGCCAGCGCGGGTTGACGATGCGGGCGTCGGGATCCTGTGCTTCCAAACCGTGGACCGCCAGCGCGTCGAGATTGAACTCCTCGCGCATGTATTTGAAGAAGTTCTCCTGCGACCATCGGGAGAACAGGGCGCTGGCGGCCCGCTCCATGGGCATGCGGGGGTCGGTGGTGATGAGGGGCACCTGGCGGCCATTCTCCAGCAGGCGCCGGATCTGGCGGACTTCGGGCCCCTTGCTCAGGATCACGCTCTTCTCGGCGAGGCGGACGGTGGCGCTGCGGGTGCTTCCCGGCCCGTGGATGGGCACCGTGACGGTGCGGAAGTCCGCCTCCGGCCAGGCCTCCCCCTTGAAGCCCTTGTGCCAGGTGATCACAGCAACCCCGCGCCGGGCGAGGCGCCGGAACAGGGCAGGGCTCCAGCCTTCCCGGTCGAAGACCAGCGTCAGGGCGGGCTCGCCGGCGTCCGGGACGGTGAGGTCCGGTGCATCCGGGCCCAGCATGCCCAGTTTCTCCAGCGCGGGCAGGATGTCCTTCTCCAGCGCGTGGGTCATGGTCGGATCCAGCGCCTTGTTCAGGCACAGGAACGGCTTGCCGCCGAGCGCGTTGATCCAGTAGCTCGTGGAGGCAGGCAGGCAGAGTTTCTGGCGCGCCACGTAATGCTTGGGCAATTTTCCCTTGCGGCCGGAATACACCTTGACGTGGCCATCCACCGACAGGGTCGCACACACGTCCGGTTCTTCCGCCATCCATCCCGCGGCCAGGGAAGCTTGCCAGTCCCGCACCCGTTGCACGTCTCGCCCCAACGCCTTGATCTTGCCCCGCAGCGTCTTCACCTCCGGGCAGCGGTCCAGGCCCAGGATGGCGCCCCATTCCCCGGGCGCCTGGTGCCGCAGTGCCTCCGGATTGCGCACCCGGGCCAGGGTGAGGAAGGCCAGGAACAGCAGAACCGTGGTCAAACCGTAGTATCCCTTGGGCAGCGACAGGAACTCCCGCGCGCGGTCCAGAAGCCCCTCCTTGAGCAGCATCGGCAGCCCGGCCAGCACGCCGCCGCCGGCAACCGCCGACAGCGGCTCCGCAAACTGCGGCCGCATCTCCGTCAGATGTCCCGTTGCCGCCAGCATCCGCCCCGCCGTGTCCCGGGTGCCCCGACCCATCGGCGCCTCGCGGTCGCGTGCGTCCCGTTCGCTCCGCTCCACCCTCGGCTCCGGCGCTGCCGCCGCCTGTGGCTCCGTCGACGCGACCACCGGCGGCTCCAGCACTGCCGTCGCCTGCGGCTCCGTCGACGCTGTCGCCTGCGCCGGCACGGCCCGGTTCGGCGTCCCCCCTCTGATAACACCCGACCGGCGGTTGAGGCTGAACGTGCTCGGCCGGATCCCCAGCTTTCGCGCAACCGCCCGGCCGCTCAGCCCCGAGGCCAGAAGCCGCTCCGCCTCCCGCGCCGTCGCGGCGTCGATCGCGCTCGGCCCGCGCCTCCGTCGCGGCGTAAGAAAACCGGCCTCGCCCTGCCTCCGGAGCTGGTTCACTGCCCGCTGCACCGTCGAACGGTTCACGCCAAACGCCGCCGCCAGATCCCTGCGTAGCACACCGTGCTCGGCAAACCGCGCAATCCGCAGCTGTCGCGCTCGGTTGTCCGAAACTTCGTGGGAATCGAACGGCGCCAGGTTGCTGAAGTAGACCCGCCGGCCGTCCTCGACCGCGTGCGAAAAGCAGGATTCGCCGATCTGGATCGCCTCGGCAGGAGGCATCGGAAGCGTGTTCAAGGGAGTCTCCACGGTCGATATCGGGTGCACAGTATTATAGCCACTCTCCGTAGATCGGTCAACCCCTCAAATGTCTCCTAACTGCTGGAAATCACGAGCAAAACGATCGCCAAGCCCGCCTTCAATTAGCGCACGAGGTCAGGAAGTCTGAGACTATACCAGGCTCAAACTCCGCCCAACGGACGATCTCGTGGCAACAGCGCAAACTTCGCCATCGGATCTAGAACCTAACTCATTGATCAGTATAACTCTTATCGGTTTTTGGGCAAGCACTAGGTACGCAAGTCGGTCAGTTTGCGCGATGGGCCAAGGATGAGACTACTTCCTGCCTCTGACCAGATCGAGGCCATTCCTTCGCCAAAATACAGATCGAAGAAACTCTCAGCGAAGCCGCGTTGCACCAGGCCAAAGCGCCGCATGGTCTTGTGGATGGCATGCCGGTCGACAAGGAGTTTCAGGAGTTGCAGAAAGATGCTCTTTCCGGTCGCCTGCGGTCCGACGAAAATTGTCAACTCGCCGAACTCGATGTCGGCCGCGCGGACTGGCCCAATTCCCTTCGCTCGTATGCGCTCGACCATATCCGGCTACCTCAACCGTATTCGTCCAGACTTGCCATGATCACCATCGCCGCGTTCGTGCCCCGGACTCTCGCCTCATGCCAGCGCAGGTCGGGCACACTGCACCATACAAGATGCAGCGGCCGTTCGGATCTTTCCTCTTACGGATGCGTTGACAGTATACGCTACGGACCGATCGGCGATTGTGCGGGTGTGGATCGGGTGTCCTGGCCAGGAGCAGAACCGGTTGCCGCTCGACACCCGGCGATGGCGGTGCGTACCGACGGGTGTCTCGAGCCACGCTCCGGTAGTCGAAACCCTGCGGGCAGTTTGCCGGAATGCGTCGGACGAGGCCGCAAGCGGTTCGCGATCGTTGAATTCGGCGATAGCGTTCCGTCGAGCATTGCGGCTTCGGCTGACTCGCTGTCGGTGTCCGATGAGTCCAGGGTGCCATTTCGGAACCTTGTTCGTCGAAGGTTCCGCTTCTGCTGCGGAGAATTCCCGGTTCGTCGCAATCTCTGTCCATCGTCCTGGCGGGCTCCGATGGACGACGGGAGGTGGAAGGGCCCGCCGCGCTCGGTACCCGGTCCGGCGGTACGGGCGGGATTGCGAAGGGACCAACCTTGAGGGGACGAATCCGGCGGGCCGAATTCTCCGGTTGGCCGGAACGGCCTTGGAGCCGCGGCTTGGCTGCCGCCGAAAAAGACTGGGAAACGCGGCTTGCGCAAGTCTGTCCCCAACTGAGTGTCAGCGAGCCTGAAGTGGCACCAGGCCGTCGGGAAACCTGTGCGGGGCGTGTGATCGTCCACGGAATTCCGGAGGAGCTGGCTGCCGACATCTCGAAGGTGTTCGAAATGGCAGTCTGCCCATCCAACTTCCCGCGTCGCCGACGTCAAATATAGTCGAGCACCAGCGCCCTTGTCGGCTCCGGCAGGCTGTCGGCGCTCAGTTCGGTCTCGCTCGAGAAGGCAAAATCCACCTCCTCTTCCGGGAACAGCTTCAGGAACTCCGGGATGAAGTGCATCATTCTCGGCTTGAAGCACAGTGTGCGGAAGTGCATCGGGATCACGATGCGGGGGCGGGTTTCGCGGATGATCCGCTGCAGCTCCTCGAGGGAGATCACCGGGAAGCCGCCGGCGTGGCTGAGAAGGACATCGATGTCCCTGAAGAACGCCATGTGTGCGGGCGAAAAATCCTGACCCATGTCGCCCATGTGGCCGACCTTGATTCCGTCCACCGTGAACCGGTACATCGCGTTCTGGTCCGGGTGGCCGCTCGGGTGGTCCTCATGCTCCATCGCTTCGATGGTGGAGAAGCGGATACCGTGGGAATCGGCTGTTTCCGGGCCGCTGGCAACCACGAGCGCATCAATGACCGTCGCGCCCTCCTTCTTGGGAACGAGGTGGTCGTTGTCGTGGAAATCGTCGCTGCTGCTCGACTTGATGACAATGTCGGCCGGATCCGGGAAGGGCTTGAAGCCTGCCTTCTCCGGATCGTAGGGATCCGTCACGATGCGCAGTCCGCTCTCGGTCTCGATTCCGAAGCTGGCCTGGCCGTACCACGTGATCTTCATCGCCGTCTTGCCTCCCGCCGGTCAATTCGTTCCGGACAGAATAGCGGGGTCTTGCGCGGCTGGCACGCTCTGGCTGGAAGCGGCGCTCGCCGTGGTCTGCGGGTCGCAGACCTCCGCAGTCCCGGCTGGGTGCGTGACTTTTTCTTCCGTATCGCTCTACGGAGCGAAGCGCCGGAGTTCCGGCCGGAGCGCAAGGTTTTGCCTGGCGCGGAGGCGGGCTCGGAATTCGCGAGGGGATTGGCCGAACCGGCTCTTGAATACCCGGGAGAACACGGCCGCATGGGAGAAGCCGCAAGCCATCGCCACATCGGTGATGGAGAACTCTTCGTAGAAGAGGAAATTCCTCGCCGCCTGCAGTCGCAATCCCAGGTAGAGCCGCATGGGCGGTTGGCCGAACGCCCGGTCGCAGAGCCGCGCGAGGGTTCGCCGCGAGACGCCGAGAGCCTGCGCCAGTTGCGGCATGCGGAGCGGCGTCTCGAGGTTTTCCTCCATGAGCTGAACGATCCTCCTGGCGGTTGACGCGCTGCTTGCGTCAGCCTGTCCCGAGCCGCGTTGCGGCGTCGTCGACGGGCGGCGCGTATGGACAAGCGCGTCTGCAATCTCGTGGGCGAGGGCTTGTCCCTTGAAGCCGGCAATCAGCTCGAGCATCATGTCGAGCGTGGCCACGCCGCCCGCGCAATGCGCCTCGGAGCCGCGCAGGAGGAAGATCTGGTTCCTGACCGAGGCGTGCGGATACCGCTCGATGAAGCTTGGCGCCGCCTCCCAGTGCAGCACCACCTCCATCCCTCGCCCGGAAGGAATGGCGCCGGCCTCCGCCAGCGCGAACACGCCGGTGTCGACACCGCCGACCAGCGCGCCATACCGCGCGGCCTTTCGGATGACCCCGAGGAGCCGTTGCGAGTTCAGCTGCGTCGGCAGGTTGCCCTCGAAGAGGAGGTAGACATCTGCCTCCGGCATGTTGTCGAGCCGGCAATCGGCGGCAAACCACATCCCGTTGCTGGCCCGGACGGATTGACCATCCTCCGAGACGAAGCTCCATTCGAAATACCGGTGGCCTGTGTTCTGGTTCGCGATGCGCAGCGCTTCGCTCGCCAGGATGAGCGCGTTCGGCGGGAACTCCGCCTGCAGGAGGAGATTGAACCGGATGCAGTCCGGGGACCGGGACGAGGATCTTTGCATGTTGGCGGCACGGTTGCGGCGATGGCAACAAACGTAAAGTTTGCGGCCCGCAAGGTCAAGAAGAACGAATCCTCGCGTAGACAATGGGAGAATGGCCTGCCAATTCGGGCGGACGGCGCCAGGCAGGTTGCGGTGCCGAAATGTGTCGGAAGTCTGCGCCTGACTGCCGCCAAGTGGCCGAGGAGCAAACCGTGGACCCAGAGACGCTGAAATCGGATCTCGAAGGCTGCTACGTCACACTTCCGACACCGTTTCACGACACCACCGGCTTCCCGGTAAACGAGCATGCGCTCCGAGCCCATATCCGGTTCCTCCTCGACAACGGGCTGAATGCCGGGAACGCGACGTTTCTCGCAGCCGGCGCAGCCGGCGACTTCTCGACTATGACCTTCGAGGAGCGCGTCCGTGTGGCGGAGATTGCCGTGGACGAAGTGGATGGCAGGGTTCCGGTTGCCATGGGCGCGCAGTCCACCAGCACGCTCGAACTGGAGCGCCTCGCACGGGCGGCAAGGCGGGCTGGCGCGCAGTACATCCAGGTTTCCTGCCCGTACTACTTCACCCATACCGAGGGCGATTTCGAGGAATTCGTGCGCGCCGCCGCTGCCGCGGAGCCCGGGATCGGCATCATCGTCTACAACACCTTCTGGACCAGTTCCGGCATTTCCTTCGACATGGTGGAACGGCTCTCGGGGATCCAGAGTGTCGTTGGGCTGAAATGGGCTGCGCCAAGGACCGACGCCATGGAGTTCGAGGACGTATCCCGGAACTTCAGCGAACGGTTCACGGTCATCGACAACAATCTTCTCTTCGCCATGAGCGCCATGCCGGTGCTCGGCGCCCGGGCGTTCGAAGTCCACAATTGCAATTTCTGGCCCGAATGGGGGGTCAAGCTCATGCGGGAGGTGCGGGAAGGCAACTACCCGGAAATCGCCCGCATGCTGGTCGAGGAGGCGATGCCGTTCTACAAGCTCTGGGTTGAGATCGAGAGTGAGTTCACCTCCGGCGACGGATACCTCGACAAACTGTGCATGGAGCTGGTCGGTTTGCCCTCAAGCCGCTGCCGGCCCCCGACCCGCGATATCCGCGAACGGTACCCGGACAAGGCGCATGCGATGCTCGAGTCGATCGGCGCGCCCAGGGTCGTACGCAGCAACACCCGCGACGCGGGCTGAGTCAATTCAGAACCCGGTTTCGGCTTGCGCCGGAGAGTTCGGGAGGGTGCCAGACCATGGAGATATTCGTTTGCCTCGACATGGACGCGGAGCAGCGGTCCAGGCTGCAGGGCATCGCTGGCGGCGACAGGTTCCACTTCCTCGCCGAGTCGCTGGTCGGGGATACGCCGGATGAGCGCTTTCTTGCGTGCGAGGTTGCGTTCGGCTGCATTCCGCCCGCCTGGCTTGCGGCCAGCCGGGCGCTTCGTTGGCTGCAGCTCGAATCCACCGGCTTTGACGAGTACATGCTGGCTGGAACGGTCGAATCCCGCGTCCGGATCTCGAACCTCGCCGGTTTCTATGCCGACCCGGTTGCCGAATCCTGTCTTGCAGGCATTCTCGCGCTGCATCGCGGCATCGACCGGCTGGTTCGGCTGCAGGAGCGGGAGCAATGGGAAAGGGGCGCCCTGCGTCCGCAGCTGCGGACCCTCGCTGGCAGAACCGTGGTTCTCTTCGGCTACGGTGTCATCAACCGCCGGCTGGCGGAACTGTTGCGGCCCTTCCATTGCGTGATATCCGCCTTCGCGAGCGACTGGCAGAGCGAGGATCTGGATCATGCGCTCGCGGAAGCGGACGTAATCGCCTGCGCAGCCCCGGGGACCGATGCAACGCACCTGGTGTTCGACCGGCGCCGGTTTGGCCTCCTGAAGCCGGAAGCGGTGTTCGTCAATTTCGGCCGCGGCTCCCTCGTCGACGAGTCGGCGCTCATGGAGGCGCTGTCCGAAGAGCGCATCGCCGGCGCGGTCATCGATGTAACCCACACGGAGCCCCTGCCGCCGGGCCACCCGCTCTGGACATTGCCCAACCTCCTCTTGACGCAGCATTCGGGGGGCGGGAGCACCGGCGAGATCGACGGGAAGATCGATTTCTTCGCGTCCAATCTTGAGCGCTACCGGCGCGGCGCGGATCCGCGCGGTCTCGTGGATTTTGCAAGAGGCTACTGATGAGCGCCATCAACCGCGTGCGGTGCATTCTCCTCAGCTCTCCCTATGCGGACGCCGATGACCCGGAGATCAAGGAGTGCTTCCCAAACGGGCCGAAGCGAACCGTCGGAATGGTCGAGATCACGCTCGAGAACGGGATAACCGGCCTGGGGGAGGGGTACCTGGCGGTCTTCGCGCCCCTTGTGTTCCGGTCGATCGTGGAGCTCTGCGCGCCCTATGTCGAGGGACGCGACGGTTTCGATGTCGAGCGCCGTGTGCGGGACCTGCGGAGCGTCTGCGACTACTGGTCGATGCAGGGCGCCGCCCGGCACGTGATCAGCGCGTTCGAGATTGCTCTCCAGGACGCGAAGGCGAAGAGCCTTGGCATGCCCGTTCACGAGATGATCGGCCCGGCCGCCGCGAACTCCATCCGCATCTATGGCAGCGGCGGCTGCTGCGATGCCCGCGGGCAGTTCCACCGCGAGTTCGAACTCCTCGCCTCCCTGGGAATCGGTCTTTACAAGATTCGATCCATGAAGCGGGACATCATCCGGACGGCCTGGGTCCTCGACCAGGCGGCCCGGCGCGGGATCGCGGTTGGCGTCGACATGTGCCAGAACCTTGCCGACCCGCCGCAGCCCGTCGACGATGCCGTAGCGTTCATAGAAGCGGTCCATGGCCGCACGGATGCGCGCATGGTGTTCCTGGAGGAGGCGATCGGGCCCGAATGTCCCGAAGAATTCGCGGAGCTTCGGCAGCGGACGGACGTGCTGGTCTGTGGTGGGGAGACCATTACCACGCCGTGGGAGTTGCTCGACCGTGCCCGGCTGGGCGCGTTCGATTTCGTGCAGCCGGACGCGTCCGTCATGGGTGGAATAGGTGCGGTCATGGATGTCTTCGAGGGCGCCAGGGGCTGCAGCGTCGAGGTGGTCGTGCACGCCTGGGGCGGTGCCGTCGCGATCATGGCGAGCTACCACGCGGCCTTTGCCGCCGGTGGAGGCCTCGTGGAATATCCGATGCTTGCCTTTCCGCTCGCGGACGAAATGATCGGGGATCAGGGAAGAATTTCGAAGGGCCGCCTCCTTCGCCCCACGGCGCCGGGCCTGGGGGTGACGCTCACCGAGGACATGGAGAGGCGGTTCCCGTTCGACGAGACCGCGGTCTACAGCTGCATGCTCCATGACTGGGGACCGCCGCCCGACGAATACTGGCTGGACTGACGGGATCCGGCGAGGGCGTCGAATTGTGCCTGTCCGGCAATCGAGAGGGCCGGCGACTCTGATTCCTCCGCCCCCGGTTGCAGCGATTCGGGCGGTCTACGGCCGCCTGATCAGGGTCTCGCCGTCCTCCGCGAACAGGTGGGTGTGAAGCGGATCGATCGCTACGGAAACCTTCCCGGCTTTCGACGGAGCGGTGTCGCGGCTTTCGACGACCATCGGCCCGGCCGGATGGTGGGGCGCGTGCAGAAGGGTTGTTGCACCAAGGTTTTCCAGAAACGTCACGTCCAGTTCGATATCGAAAGCGCCTTCCGACGGCGGGGAGAAATGTTCGGGCCGGATGCCGACGGTGACCTTGTCGCCCGGATTGGACGGCCGTCGCGGGGAGGAGAGTTCAAGGCACCGGCCCTCTACGCCGTCGAGTGCAACCGAGAGCCCCGCCTCACCAGCGCTCTGCACCCTTCCGGACAGCAGGTTCATCCGTGGCGAGCCGATGAACCCGGCGACGAAGATGTTGTCCGGTCGCGAATACAGTTCGACAGGCGTTCCGATCTGTTCGATTTCGCCGTCCCGGAGCACGACGATCCTGTCGGCCATGGTCATCGCCTCGATCTGGTCATGGGTCACATAGACCATCGTGGCGCCAAGCTGCTGATGGAGGCTGCAGATTTCGAGGCGCATCTGGACGCGGAGCTCCGCGTCCAGATTGCTGAGCGGCTCATCGAAGAGGAACACCCGCGGATTGCGCACAATCGCCCGGCCGATTGCCACGCGCTGGCGCTGCCCGCCGGACAGTTGCTTCGGCAGCCGGTCCAGGAAATCCTCCAGGCGGAGGATGCGCGCGGCCTCGCGGACGCGCTGGATGCGGTCGGCCTTTCTCATTCCCGCCATCCGCAGGGCGAACCCCATGTTGTCGCTGACATTCATGTGCGGATAGAGAGCGTAGGACTGGAACACCATGGCGACTTCCCGATGCGCCGGGTTCACGCCGCGCATCGACTTGCCGTCAATATGGACGTCGCCGCCGCTCAGATGCTCCAGTCCGCAGATCAGGCGCAGCATCGTCGACTTGCCGCATCCGGACGGGCCGACAAAGACCAGGAGCTCTCCCGACTGGATGGTAAGGTCAATCCCGTGGATCACCTCCAACTGATCGAAGGACTTCCGAACGCCAATCAAGTCAACCTGGCTCATGTTCCGTTTCCTGACTGCGGTGGCGCGGGAGTGCTGCAGGCGATCCGCGCCTACGGCGCCTGAAACCGCGTGGCCCGGACATATTGCAGTGGGTCGGGATCCTCGTCCCATTCATGGTAGCAGGCCACAACGGAGCCATCGGGCGCCTGGACCACGGTTGGGTAGGCAATATGCTGGTAGACACCGGGGTTGTCGTGGCGAATCCATCCCTTGGCGTGGCCTCTCGCCCCCGACCCGCGGCTTGAACCCGGTTTTTCCTGGCCCGAAGCGCCCGGGACTCCGCCTTCCCGAATGACGAATTCGTTGGCCACGTCCCAGTCGAGTCCGTCTTCGGAAACGACTCCACGCACGCCGTATGGGGGGCGCCGGTAGCCGTAGACCATCAGGTAGCGCCCGTCTGCCAGGGTGATCATGTCTGCCGGATAGCCCCAGATGTTGGTCCATTTCGGAGGCGTCCAGGAGAATCCGTCATCCTCCGAGACGACCATGGCCATGTTCTTCGCGTCGCTGCTCGGGTTCACATGGGTGCGCATGAAGCACACCAGCCGACCATCGGCGAGGCGCAGGAGCGCGGGCTCCTCGAAATCGATGATTGATGCCGGATCGTAGGCAAGTGTCGAGTAGTACTCCCAGTGCACGCCGCCATCGTCGGAACGGATCAGCGCCGAACGCGTGGTCTCGCCTTCGCCTTCCTCTCCGTAGCCGCGGATGCGCCCGTAGAGTCCCATCAAAATGGAGCCTGACGGCAGTTGCCAGCAGCCAAGCCGGCAGCCGCCGTGCTTCAGCGGCCGTACGTTGCAGGGAGTTGGATCGCTCCAGGTCTTGCCGCCATCCTCGGACCGGACCACGAAGGTGCCAAGCCAGCCCTGGGTGCGGTAGGCCCAGGTCCAGTCGCCCCATTGGTCGGTCCAGGGCCGCGAGGCCCAGGAGGGCTGCTCGGGCTTCACGCCGCGCTTGAAGAACGCGGTGATCGTGAAATTGACGAGCAGCGTGCCGTCCATGAGTTCGCAGATGCCGCAATCCCAGTTGCCCATGGTCTCCGACCACGGAAGCACGATGGACGCCTCGGACCAGGTCACGCCGCCGTCGCTGGAGCGGGTGAACAGGGTTTGCCCGCTGTCATGGTGGAAGGGATACCGTTCCTCGTTGAAGACGGCCGCGATATCGCCATTCGCCAGCGTCCTCGCAGCAATCTGGTTCATGCAGTGCTCCGGATGCCGGCAAATGTCGTGATGCCCGAGAATTGCGATTTCTGTCATTGACTGTTTCCTTCCTGATCTTGGCTGCACGGAGGCTGCCCTGAGGGAATTCCGGCACCGTCGCCGGGGGCGTCGGCGCGATTGCGGAGACACACGGCATTTGAGGCAGCGGCCTGGAACCCGGCCGCATTGGGACTCGGGAGCGGGGAGAGCATCAGGCCGATCCCGTCATTGGCTCAGGCTGCCCTGGGAAATACCCTGGATGAAGTATTTCTGCAGCGTGAAGAAGAGGATCAGGCTTGGCACCGACAGCACGGTCACCCCCGCCATCGCGACCGAATAGCCTTCAAGCTGGGTATGGGTTCCCACCACGGGAGCGAAGGCCGCGATCCCCACCGGAAGGGTCTTCATGCTCTCGTCGAAGACGATCAGGAGAGGCCACAGGAAATTGTTCCAGTTGAGGGTGAATATGATCACGCCTGCGGCGATCATGGGCGCCCGCGCCAGGGGAAGCGCGATGAGCCAGAAGAGGCGGAACGCGCCCGCGCCGTCCAGCCTGGCTGCTTCCACGAGTTCCCGGGGGAACGAGAGGAAGAACTGGCGGAAAATGTAGACCGAGAACACATTGGCGATCGTCGGCAGGATCAGGGCCTGGTAGGAGCTTGCCCAGCCGATCTTGATGAAGGCGAGCAGCATCGGGATGACCGAGACCTCCAACGGCATCATGATGGATGCGAGGAACACCAGGAAGATTGTCGCCCGGCCGGGGAAGCGGAACTGGGCGAGGGCGAAGCCGGCCATGGCGCCGAAGAAGACACAGATGCTCGTCGAGGCGACGGCCTGGATGACGCTGTTCAGCGTCCATCGGACAACCGGGTATTCGAAGACCTTGATGTAGTTGTCGAGGGTGACTCTTCGCGGAATCCACTCGATGGTCTGGGTCAGGACATCGGCCGGATACTTGAAGGAAGTGGAAACCATCCACAGGAACGGGGAGACCCAGGCAAAGGCGACAGCCATGCCCAGAATCCACAGCAGCACATCGCCGCGCCCCATTCCGCGTTTCTCGAACCAGGTGCGCATCAGATCTGCTCCCGGATCGCGTAGCGCTGGACGATGGTGGCGCAGAGGATGACGAGGAACAGCAGGATCGCCAGGGCGGAGGCGTAACCGTACAGGTTGCGCTCAAGTGCAACGGAGTAGATGTAGTGGATCGGCGAGGAGGTCGCTCCGGCCGGTCCGCCATTGGTCATGACATAGACCTGGCTGAATATGCGCAAGGTGGAGATCAGCTGCAGCGTGATGACCATCGAGAGCACGGGCCTGAGGCAAGGCAGGATGATGAAGCGCAGCCGGTTGAACGGGCCGGCGCCGTCGACCGTGGAGGCTTCGATCAGGTCGCGCGGAATATCCTGCAGGCCGGCGAGCAGGAGAATGAAGGCGAGCCCGAGATCCCACCAGATCGAGGCCATGGATACGCCGATGAGCGCCCAGTCGGTTGAAGTGAGCCACGGGATTGCCGAAATTCCGAAGTGGCTCAGCAAGTTGTTGAGAAGGCCGAATTGGGTGTCGAGCAGATACACCCACACCAGCCCGATTACCGTGGCGGAGACTACGTTGGGCGCGAAGAACAGGGTGCGGGCCAGCCCCGACAACGGGTATGACCGGTTGACGAAGAGAGCGAACAGCAATCCGAGCACCGTGACGCCGGGCACGATGATGAGTGCGTAGAAGCATGCATTGCGAATCGCGACCCAGACCCATTCATCGTCGATCCCGTCCAGGTAATTCTCCCATCCAACCCATTTGGGCTGGCCCATGATGCTCCATTCGGTGAAGGCGACATATCCCCCGAACAGCACGGGGGCGACATTGAATATCAGGAAGGGGACGGCAAAGCACGCCACGAACAGGTAGCCAACCCAGTCAATCGGCGTCTTCTCGCCGGGCATGGCGCCGGCCGCGGCCGCCATCTCGCGGCTACCCAGTGCGGTGCTTGCCACGGTTTCCTGTCCCGCGCGCCATTCGTGGCGGGCGCGCCGCCGGAATTGCATGCGCGCCCGCCCTGCTCAGGAGTTTACCCCTCGTCCAGAGCTTCCTGCCAGTGCTCGGTCAACGCTGCCATGGCTTCGTCCGGATTCTTGGTTCCGGCCCACACGCCCTCCAGCGTCCGCGCCAGGAAGTTGCCGCCGCTGTAGATGGTGAAGTCTGGTCCGGCGGACACCGGGACCTCCGGAATGGTCGCGAACTCCATGCCCTCGACAAACGCGCCGCGGACGCTCCAGGGATGGCCAGCGGTCTTGTAGTCCGGATGATTCAGGATGGACTTGCGCGCCGCCGCTCCGCGACCGACGGTCGTCCACAGGAAGCTGTTGTCCGAAAGCCACTTGACGGCGTCCAGCGTGGCCTTGTAGCGATCCGGGTCGCTCTGCAGGTAGAGCTCGAGCCCGCCCATTTCGAAATAGGTCTTCAGCTCGTTACCAATCTTCGGGAATTTTGAGGTCATGAAGTTCAGGCCCTGACCGACATAGCCGTTAAGCGTCCAGGGGCCGGTCCAGAAGATGGATCCGCCACCGGTTCCGAACGCCTTGTAGCGGTCGGTTACGTCGCGGGTTGAGACCTTGTGCTCGTCGAACAGCGCGAGGACCCATTCCATCGCGGCGATCCCCGCTTCCGGGTTGACCGCCGCCTGCATGAGGTCGTCGCTTGCCCGTCGGAAGCCCATCTGCTCTGCGACGATGCCCCAGGTTACGGTCGGCTGCACGCCGGAGCCGGTCATCATGATGCCTGAGCGGGTAACCGTGTCGCCGTCCATCTTGGTCATCGCCTTGCCCCATTCGATCAGCTCCTCGCCGGTCGTGGGCGGAGAGTTCGCATCCAGACCCGCCTCGGCGACGTGGTCGAGGTTGATCTCCGGCTGTAGGCTCATCAGATCCAAGGGGACCATGAACATCCCGTTGTCGAATTGCGGATACCGCGAATTGGCGAGCGAGAGATCCGTGAAATCATCAAGATCGAGGCCGACCTCCGGGACCAGGTCGTCGAGTGCTACGATGACGCCGTCCCGTACGAAGCTCGCCCTGGTGCCGGAGATGCCCCAGCCAAAGTCCGGCGCGCGTCCAGTCGCAGCGGCGGCCAGAACCTTGGTGTCGTACTGGTCATTGGCAACCAGCTCGATGCGGATCTGCACGCCCTTGTCCTTGTGGGCCTCATTGAAATTGTCGATCATCTGGCCCCAGACCTCGCCATCCGAGGCTGAGAGCCAGCTCCAGTGGACGATTTCCATCTCGGCGGCGACTGCGCGGCTGAGATAGGGCGCGGCAAGCGCGACGGTCGCCGTCGCAGCGGATCCCTGCAGCAGCCTGCGGCGCGAGATTCCACGTCGGCCTGGGCCGCCCGCCATGAATGCTTTCTTGGTCTTGGTCATATTATTCCTCCATGATTTTCGGGTTCACGCCATTCGGCGGAGCTGGGGGCCAGGCGTTCAACAGATCTGACTGCCCGCATTGAAGAGACAAGCAGCGGGCCAAGCGTGTCCGGTCGCGTTGGCCGGAAGGGGTCCCGGTCAGGCAGGCCGGGCGCAGCAGCAATCGATAGGTTCTGCATCCGATCTTCTATCCGGATCCGCAGCCGGGCGTATTCCCCAACGATGAAAGAATTGCACAACACGACCCCGCAATTTTGATGATTTTTGCCGTATATTTTGCTAGGAGTGCCATGTGTCGCGGGATCGCGCAACCCTGCCGCATTCTCTTGGCTGTTTCACCCTTGCAGCGGTCGAAGATGTCGCGCCTCCCGACACGGCTGGCAGAAATTCCGAAGATCTCGGACGCTGCTGCGATGCTGGGTCAACGTTCAGCAAATTGGGGAGTGATACGGCCTGGCCAATTGTCTCGTTGATGGCAAGGGCGCCAGTCTTGCTCCATAGCAAGGGGCAGCCGCCAGCCTGTCGCCTCCGGGACACCTTGATAGTCCCCGTCGGCAAGCCGGCGACAATGTTAGCTTCCAGCTCCTACACCACGCCCTGGGAGTGTACGCCGAAGTACGACTTCGTCTCCCGTTCGACACAATATCCAGTCACTGAAGGTCGCTTTGTATACTGCATATGGTCTACAATTTTCTTCGGCGCAGGCTCCTGGGAGCCTGTCGGATTTACCCGGCGGGCGCCGGTATGGCCATGGCTCAGATGGCCGCAGCCGGCGCCCGCGCCAAACCTCGTCGTCTGTCTTGCCCGGCGGCACGATCCACCCCTCGAAGGGAAAGCTCCTGCCAAGGCGCGGATGCAGCGGGTGGATGATGACTGTCTCACTGATGTTCACTCGTAGTTCATGACCTGCCCTCGTCTTGCGAGCATCTTGCGGCACGCCAGCAGCTCCGCCTGCCAGCCTCCACAGGCCATTGGATCAAACGCTCTCGGCGGCAACCCCTTTCAGTGTCTGAACACGGGCTGGATCCGACCATGACGCATGCGCAGGAGGCGGACATCCTCCCCGCCCAGGATGCGCTCGGCGCGCTGCCCGCGGACGCGCCGGACCTCACCGCGCCAGCGCCGGGGGAGCCCGCCCTGGCCCTGGTTGTTGACCGCGAGGGCTGGAGCCCGGTCCTGCTCCGGTGCCTCGTCCGGCGTGGCGTCGCGGTCATCACCTGGCACAAGGGCTTCAACCCGGACTATTCGCCAAAGGGCGGGCATTTTCGGATGTTGACATTGTAACCGGTTGCCCCATAAAAATATATGGTCAATTTAGCTAGCGTGGATGAGATGTGTGATTGGTGAATCAAGGATTGACCGGGTTCCGTTCGCTTGGAACGGTTCCATCGAGCTTGACGCGAGCGATGAGAGCGTGAGCGCGGACGCGGGTGCGCTGCTGATGCGCGAGACTCTGGAGCACTCCGGGATTGTCTCCTGGCTGGAGGAGAATTTGATCGACGATCGGCGTCCGGGTTCGGTTTTGCACAGTACGGGGAACCTGCTGCGAACGTGCCTGTTGCTGCTTTGCCAGGGGCACCGTGACCAGGACGACGCCGGCCGACTGCGCCACGACCCGGCGATTACGGTGGCGGCGAAGTCATCGGGCGGCCCGGTTCCGTCTGACGGAAGCGATGGCCTGCCGTCGCAGCCGACGCTTTCGCGCTTCGTGGATCAATTGAGCCGCGAAGAGAACCTCGATGTGCTGAAGCAGGGGATCCTGTCGAATGGCCTGCGCCGGATCCGGGAGGGGAGCGGCGGGCCGAAGGATTTTCTGGTGATCGATGTGGACGATGTGCCGTTTCTGGCGGATGGCCACCAGCCGGGTAGCCGGTACTGCGGCTATGTCGGACACCGCTGCTACTCGGCTCTGGTTGCGGTTTCCGGCGAGAGCGGGGACATCCTTGGCGCGCGGCTGCGCCGGCCGGAGGAGGACAGGGCCGGGGAGACCCTCGACTTCCTGCTGCCGATCGTGGCCGGAGCGCTTGAAGAGGGGGGCGAGCGCCCGGTGCTGGTTCGGATGGATGCGGGCTTTCCCGATGGGCGGACGCTGGCGGAGTTCGACGCCCTGAATATCCAGTATCTGGCCCGAGTTCGGAACAATGCCGTCCTGAACCGGATGGCGGAGCCGCATCTGGACAAGCCGGCGGACCTGGCGCCCGGCGAAGTGCGGACCGTCTTTCATGAGCACGAGTACCAGGCGAGGGGTTGGGATTGCAAACGGCGCGTGACCCTGGTCGTGATCTTTATGGAGCGGGAGTTGTTCCCGCGCTACTTCTGGTTGATCACGAGCCTGGCACCGGAACATGTCGGCGCGGAAGAACTTCTGGCCCGGTACCGCGCGCGGGGCAAGGCGGAGAACGCCTTTGGCGAGTTGAAGAGCACGCTGCGGTCACATCTACCCTCCTCTCCACGGCCGAAGCGCCACTATGCCGGCAAGACGATCGAGCGGTCGGAGACCCCTGTCAGTCAGGAGTGGCGGCCACAGAACGAAGCCTTTCTCCTGCTCGCCCTATTCGGCGATCAAACCATGCACGAGGGTCGCTGCGCGATGGCGGATGCGTCCGGAAAAGGCTGGAGCCTCGAAACCTTCCGCGAAGAGGTCTTGCGCGCCGGCTGCCGTGTGGCCCGGCACGCGAGGCGCATGAAGTTCCACATCGCAAAGTCCGTCGCAAACTACTGGTCCATCCTGCTGGCGCAGCTGAAGAAGTCCGCCATGCGAAACGCGTAGCCCGCACCCCCGCTTCGCGTCCTACTCCTACCCACCGTGTATCCGGCTGCCCCGAGCCATGGCATCCGGCCACGCAAACATCCAGGTAGCGCCATACAAAACCGCAAAGTGCGCCGAATCAGGCCGTTTCTGACACCCTTCTGTCCCTTGCGGCCACGCGAAACGGGAGAACTCCCGAGCGACAAACAAAATCTCCGGCAGGACCACCCATAGCGAGCGAGACGTTCAAACTTCTGCGACCCAATTCGCGATCACTCGACACTTCATGAATACTCCGGGCTGACCGGTGACGACTAGAATTGGGCCGTAAGGTCGGCAGAACAGATCGGGGGAGTCGTCCTCCGGTTCCAGGAAACCGCAGCCTTTGATCGACATCGAAACGCCAGCGCAGGCGCCGGAGCCGGAAAACGGATGTGTCATGCTGGATGGCTATCCCTGTATGGCAGAAACGAGTATCGTGCGTCCCTTCTACTACCCGTCCCGTACCCGTTTGGTGCCCGAAGCGACCAGCTATTCCTTGGCAAGGGCCTGGCGAACGTGTGTTGCCGCTGCGATTTCATGGCCCGACTTACTACGCTCTCTGTAGGAGTTGTGCTAGTCGCCTGATGCGCCGCAGGAGTTCGTGGGCGGGCAGGAAAACGAGATCATCATCTTGAAAGACGCGCAGCGCGTCATAGAGGACCTGCAAGGGTGCGATTGCATGCGCTTCCATCTCGTCGATAGTCCAAAGTACTCCGTGGACTTCGATTCCGCTGGCTTCAGCTATTCCCCGCAAAGGGCTGTCGCCAGTTGGCAAGATGCAGTCATCGATTTCTTCGGCCAGAACCAGCGCAAAGCAGTCATTCAGCTTCAATCGCGCGTGTTGATTGAAATGCCGGGCGGCGCGTTCGACGAGGTGACTGGGCAATGTGCGCACATCAAGGCCCAAGTTACGCAACATCTGTTTGTCGTTCTGACTGAGGCAAAGCCATTCGTCTTCAAAAGGGGCATCAGGCATGACGAAACTATGCGGGAGCCGCAACAAAGGTTCCAGCAGGCCGGCCTTTCTCAGGTCGATCATGCAACTTGTGTCGCTAACGACTATCCGCATAGCCTTCGGCCGGTCCCTTTAGTCCTTGTTCGATGTCTGCCAAAGGCCTTTGCAGCAGTTCGCAAGCTTTGCTCTGCTCAATGAGCTTTTCCGCAAGTGCCCAGTAGCAGAACCTCTCGAAGCGGCGCGGAAGTTCGTGCTTTCCTTCTTGGCCTGGGCCCTCCAGTGGGTTTGGCTCGTTTCTCCTCCAACCTCGTGCGAAAGTGTGGAAGGCGTAGGCCAGAGTTGATTGATCGATAACGCCGGCCTGGCTAAGCCGAACCAGCAGGGCAGCTGCGCTGACCCGGTACATGCGCTTGAGATGGATCAGTTCTTGATATCCAAGGGCCTTTCTACGTATGCCGATTTCGCGTACCAAGTGGTCCCGCGGAACGAGAAAGGCTCCAGCGAAGACACTTGACGCCCTTTCGTGATCTACGGGCGAGGTCGCATCGATCAGCCGATGGGCAAGCTCGTGAGCGAGCGTGAGGCGTCGTCGTTCTAGAGTGACCCGGTCGTTCACCACAATAACCGGCACTTTCGTTTTGTGACGCGGGCGTCGCACGAGACAGGTGAGGCCGGAGACGCCTTCGGGCAGCGATATGACGAGCACCTTGATGCCCCGATCTTCAAGCAACGAGGTCATGTTTGGGATGGGGTCGACCCCGACTCTCCAATCGTTGCGCAGATCCCTTGCCAAGACCTCCCCATCTTCCTCGCGCCCCAGGAATCGGTTACCAAACTGGGGTGCTCTCCAGGCACCGCTATCGGGTTCCAATATTTCTTCTATGGCGAGGTAGCGTTGTAGGCCGTCGATGACCGCGGCCTCGATACGCGCGCGGTCCCGGGCACTCGTACCAGAGCGTTTGCGGAATTCGGTAGCCTCCAACTCCTCTACCCGTTCGCTGAGGAGAAATTCCATCGAGACGCCAAGCGCCCGAGCGATCTGAAGTAGGACGCCGGACCTGGGCATCATCTCACCGCGCTCATACTTGCCGATTGCCTGCGCGCTCGGAGCGCCTCCTAGGGCGTCTGAGAGGCCGCGCAGGGAGTAACCGGCCTTCTTGCGGGCTAGCTTCAGGCGATCTCCAAACATGTTGTCCCTCAGGCTTGCTGTTTACGGTTCTTTATTTTATATTGAGAATGTAAACCACGGCTGAGGCTCTGTCAACGCTGACTTGAGAAATTCAATGCCGTACGGAAACCGTTATACAACAGGAGGTTAGAATGAAGAAGCGCAACCAGCATGTTGTTCTGCATGAAGATGGGTGGGCCGTGCGCGGTGCCGGTAGCCAGCGCGCCACGTCCGTTCACCAGACCCAGCGGGAGGCCATCGACACGGGGCGTCAGATCGCCCGCAACCAGGGCACGGAACTCTTCGTGCACGGCCGCGACGGCCGCATCCGAGAGCGCGATTCGCACGGGAATGATCCGTTCCCGCCCAAGGGCTGACCACAGGCGCGAGCACGGAGGAAGGTTGAACCCATGGGCATGGTCGCAGGGAAGGGGAACCTGCCAGGCCAGAAGCTAGCCAGCGCATGGGGCGCCGCTCAGGTTGGCGAATGCCTTGGGCAACGGCCAACCGCCCCGTTTGTGCTCGCACTTCCCCGACTCCCCTGCGCGTGCCGCAGTATGAGGGCATACGCATTGGAATCTCCTTCCAGGCCCTCGCCTGCGAAATCACCGAGGTAGGACCTGCATCTGGTATGACCCCCGTTGCTGCACACAAGGCGTTGAATCGGGGCCCAGCGTCCCTAGATTGGTTGAACCGAACCACTGCCTCCGAAAGGAAACGCTACGATGAACGGAAAACCTGAAGAACCCGATAAGCCAGGCGAGCCCGACAAGACCGTCACGATCGTCGTTAACGGTGTGGATAAGCCCGCGCCGGCACGTTCAGAGTTGAGTCTTGACGATCTAGTCTGGCTCGCGTTCTAGGAAAGGCGCGACAATCCACTTTGATCGTTTATTCAATCAGTTATACCAATAGAGTGTGGTGATCGGAGTGTGCGCGTAGAGGCAGGGCTTGCCGTCCGCTACGATTTTTCTGCACGTAAAATTGACGCTTCGGGGAATGAAGTTCCCTACGACGATCATTATGAAAAGATGACCGATTACGTGCGCCGTTTGTCTCACCCGGCGGGTACCATTGATCCTGGCGCTACTGCGCAGACCTACAGGGTCTCGGCCCCGCCGGACGACGATTCTCCTATCGAGTACATTGATACCGCCAGTGCTCAATCCGGGATCACAGAGATGCAACGCAGACTTCGAGGATGTCGCCGTGGCATTATCGGAATCCGAGGGGCCGGCGACTACATACTCGATCTATTGGCGAAAACGCCGGTAAATGAGATTCACCTCTTTGATGACGATGCTTTTCTTATTCTACTTGTCTGATCCCAGTGCAATACCGAGCCGGTCACTCCTCATTTTTTTATCCCGGAAGATCGTTCCTTTCCCTTTGCGTTCATGCAGTAAAGCCTGGGAATGGAAATGATTGAGATGGCGCCTGCGGAGAGTACCATTACAGCACGTCGCAAATACTCGGAGTGCCGACTGGCGGAAGTTGGCAATTCCATTCGTTCTTTCGAGGGCTTGGAACATATGCAGGAATTGTGCATCTACGTAACCGGCTCGTTTGGCAGACTGGAGGCATCGCAATACTCTGATCTTGACCTCTTCTTCATTCATCCCGGGAACCCGGGAACTCCGATCAGCACAAGCTACCCAGGATTGCCAAGACGCTACTCGATGCTGATCTCACTCGCGCCGCGCGATCGTTGAATCTCCCGGAGTTCTCCAACGACGGCGCCCAGTATCTGTTCGCCGTGAAGGGCGATGCTTCCGAGACACTCGAGACCCTGAAGGCGACGAACTGGGAACGGGATGCGCAGCGGCGCTTCACCGACGTGCCGACGAAGCCGCTTCACGGCCGCCGGGACAGCCGCTCCATCGAATGCGTCTAACCGCTCGACACCCTGTTCACGATCCCGCATGTGCGGCAGATGTTCCGCATCACCCGCGAGTAGGAGCGCGCCAGATCTGGCAAAGCCCCCATCGAGCGGGATCACCTCGCTCTCCCATGCATTGGCATCGCCCGATCGTCGCCTCTCCCTCAACGGCGGACTTTCGGCCATCGAGATCGAGAACCACCGCCGTGCGCGACACCGCCTTCCGGGAGGACGCCTGCTTGATGCGCACCGGCCACGGCCCGGCAAAAACACCACCTTCGGCAACCTCGCCCTCGCAACCATCCTCGCCGCAACCGACCACTTCGAGTGGCACTGCGACGATGCCATGAAGCACGTGCTCGCCAAACGTCCTCGAAAGACTTGACCCCATCCCGGAAAGCCACTTCCCGGCACAGTCCACTTCCGAAAACCACCGAACGCCAGCCAATCCCTTCCCAACCCCGCGGCGGTGCGCCAGCAACTCCATTCAACGCCCACTCCGATCAATCCGCGACAGGCCGGTAACAGACCAGATATTCTCCGCTCAACGCCTTCCAGCGCGCAGGCAAGGCCGTCACCGTAGTTCCGTGCGACAAAGTGAAACCCCGGCCAAAGCGGGGCCGGGCGTGTCAGGCCGTGTCCATGTGCTCCACTGCGGCAGGCGCCCACTCATTGCCGGCGCTGCTCGGTTTCCTTTCGAGGTCGCGCGCTGCAGCCGCACCGCCTCGGCCCTCCATGGCGATTGCAGTATCCAGCGCGTTGACGACCGACATGCGGTAGCGCGGAGGCGAGGCGATCGCCGTCTCGTAGCGCTCTGCATCCGGTTCCCGGTCCAGGACGGTCAGCATCGCTGAGCGATCGAGGATCACCTGGGCAATTCCCGCTCGTCGTACAGCATGTCTTCAGGATCCGCGGACGACGGTCCACGTCGCATTGGCCTTGCGCTTCGCGTGGAAATGTTCTGTGGAATAATTGCAACGACCCGGGCAATTCCAGTATCTTGTTCTCATATAACACTCTTTATGGGGGCACACGTCTCCTTCCCAATCGGATATTGACCGGAATCCGCACAATGCGAACAATTCCGACTCGACGTCGTGCAAGTCAAGGCTCGCGTCGAGAGCCATTCATAACCCCGTGCGACCAGTGGATCTACATTACTCCGAGTAAAATTTGAACTTTGCGCATCGCTCTGCGCTACGCTTGGCGATGGCGTCCAGTTCCTTTAGGAGGGCCTCAGCGCGGCGTACCCGAATTTCTCGTTCCAGACGTTCCCGCAATGCGACGGTGACGGCACCGGTCATCGACTCGCCGGTAATCTGGGCGACTTCACTCGCCAGCAGGAGTGTCTCTTCGTCCTTGATAGTGAGGCTCATCATCCGGCTCCGGGCAGATCGTGGAAGATATCCTCTACCCTACGTAGAACCGCGGCTGCGCACAACACCGGATTGGGGACAACGATGCGGACGGGCCGCCGAGAACATGCGCTTCCGGCTGCATTGGCTTGTTGCTATTGATTGCGCGATTGGTTCTGATACTTGTTCACCAACCGGATGATGTCAAAGAGGACTCCTCGGTGTGCGATAGACCTGTCTTCGGGTGGTCGAGTCTTTCTGGACCCTGTACGCAAAGCGATTGCGGTCCGTTCGCGAGCGTCGTGGCCGTAGATCAGCGTGCAGGCAATTTGCAGCCGCCCGGAGAGCCTCCTGATTCGTGCCGAAGCGCCAAGGCAACCGTGAACTCGGGAGTGCCAATCCACCATTTCCATTCGGGCGGACGCCGCGCTCAGGAATGGCTTGGCTGAGATGATGGGCTTCCAACTCCCCGGATTGTCGCTCGATCTCGAGATTGGAAGGGAAGACGGCCGCATTCGCGCAATTGGCGCCGTGCGGACGGATACGGGCGAGAGTCTGACGTCTTCGAAGGGCGGCTTCGCCAGGGCACTGCGGCAGCTGGACGCGTTTGCCGACGGGGCATCATTCGTCCTGGGCCACAACCTGATCGCATTCGACCTGCCCCACCTGACGGCCGCAATGCCGGACCTGAGCGTTCTCAGGCTCCCTGCCATCGACACGCTGCGCCTGAGCCCGCTCGCGTTTCCCCGCAACCCCTACCACCACCTGGTGAAGCACTACCAGGACGGAGGCCTGAAGCAAGGGAAACTGAATGATCCGGAACTGGACGCCCGCCTGGCGCTGGAGGTCTTCGATGACCAGCAGGAGGCGCTCGGGAAAGCGGAGCCGGATCTCCTCACGGCATGGCACTGGCTGATCACGCCGGATCCGGAGGGCGCGGACCGTGCGCTGGACCGTCTCCTTGCGTCAATCCGCGGCAGAGGGCGGCCATCGGAACCGGAGGCGCGCGCCGCCATTCGGCGCCGCCTGCTCGGCGCCACCTGCGAAATCCGGGCGCGCGGGGTGCTGGAATCGGCGGGGCAATTCCGATGGGAGCTGGCATATGCGCTGGCCTGGCTTTCCGTAGCCGGCGGCAATTCGGTGATGCCGCCCTGGGTGCGGCACCAGTTTCCGGAGGCGGGTCGCCTGGTCCGCCTACTCCGGGATACCGCCTGCACAGATCCCGAATGCGGCTGGTGCAGGGAGCGCCATGACGCTGCCAGGGAGCTCAAGAAGTGGTTTGGCTTCGAGAGTTTCCGCCCCAAGCCGGTCGGCAGCGACCAGCGCTCCCTGCAACAGGCCATCGTCGAAGCGGCCATGGCCGGGGAGCACGTATTCGCCATCCTGCCCACGGGCACGGGGAAGTCCCTCTGCTACCAGATTCCGGCCCTGTCGCGGTACGACAAGGTTGGCGCATTGACCGTAGTGATCTCGCCCCTGGTTGCACTGATGGCGGACCAGGTGGCGGGATTGGAAGCGCGGGGGATCGGCTCCTGTGTTACGGTCAACGGTCTTCTTTCCTTGCCGGAACGGATGGATGCCCTGGACCGTGTCCGGCTGGGTGATGCGGGCATCCTGCTCGTATCCCCGGAGCAATTTCGCTCGCCTGCTGTCCGCCGAATCCTTGAGCAGCGCGAGATCGGCGGATGGGTGCTTGACGAAGCGCACTGCCTGTCGCGCTGGGGGCATGCCTTCCGGCCGGACTACCGCTATGTCGGCCGCTTCATCCGGGAGAAGGCTGGCGATGGCCCGGTGCCGCCCGTTCTTTGCCTGACTGCGACCGCCAAGCCGGATGTCACCGGCGACATCGTCCGGCACTTCCGGGACAGGCTCGGCATAGAACTGAGGGTCTTCGACGGCGGTGCCGAGCGAACCAATCTCGTATTCGAGGTGATTCCGACTTCCGGCGGCGAAAAATTCGATCACATTCACCAAATCCTGGCGACTCACCTGCCCCCCGATGTACCTGGCGGCGCGATCGTCTATTGCGCGACCAGGCGGCACACCGAAGAAGTAGCGGAGTTTCTGCAGCTGAAAGGGACCTCGGCCAGTCACTTCCACGCGGGCCTTCCACCCGAAACGAAGAAGGAAGTCCAGCGGCGCTTCATTGATGGCAACCTCCATGTCATCGCTGCGACCAATGCCTTCGGGATGGGAATCGACAAGCCGGATGTGCGGCTGGTGGTTCATGCCGACATCCCGGGATCGCTGGAGAACTATCTCCAGGAGGCGGGCCGCGCCGGCAGGGACAGCAAGTCTGCGCGGTGCGTGCTGCTCTACAACACCGAGGATGTAGAGCGTCAATTCGGCATGTCGGCCCGTTCCCGCCTGACGAGGCAGGAAATCCACGGGGTTCTGCGGGCGCTCCGGAATCTGGACCGGAAGAAGCGTCTCAACGGCGAGGTCGTGGCCACGGTTGGCGAGATTCTCGGAGAAGACGAGGACAACGCATTCGAGCGGGACTCGGCCACGGACGATACCCGCGTCCGCACCGCTGTCTCGTGGCTGGAAGAGTCCGAATTGCTGACCCGGGAGGAGAACCGTGTGCAGGTTTTCCCGTCCTCGCTTCGGATCTCGTCGATCGACGAGGCCCGGGCGCAGCTTCGAAAGGCCAACATCGCCGAGGAGTATCGCGTTCAGTTGCTGCGCATCGTGGAGGCGCTGATCTGGGCGGCAGCGGATGAGGGGGTAACCACGGACGAGTTGATGGGCGTGTCGGGACTGAGCTCGGAGGGTGTGCGCCACGCGCTCTACGACCTGGAACGGCTTGGTATCGCCAGCAACGACACCGTCCTGACCGCGTTTGTCCATGCCGGCGTGGAGCGCAACTCCCGAAAGCGGTTCAAGGAAGCATCGGAACTCGAGACCTCGCTGGTTGCCCTCATGCGGGAGAAGGCGCCGGATCTCTGCAAGGGGGGGATCTCGTCGCTCCATCTGCGCGTGGCCGCACAGGAATTGCGGAACGCCGGACTGACCGATCCGCTGCCGGAGCGGCTCTGGCGCATCCTGCGCGGCATTGCCTATGACGGAAGGGGCGAGGATGGCGCGGCCGGCAGCCTGTCGGTTCGCAAGCAGGATGCGGAGACGGTGCGCGTGGTGCTGCAGCGGAGCTGGAAGAATCTCGAAGAGACGGCGCAACTTCGCCGCGATGCAGCCTGGCGGCTGCTGGAACATCTTCTCGGTTGCCTGCCGCCAGGGGGCCGTGGGACCGACCTTCTCGCGGAGACCACAATCGGCGGGCTGACCGCGGCGATGGAATCGGATCTGGATCTGAAGAGCCGTATGCGGCATCCGAGAAAACTGCTGGACCGCGCACTCCTGTGGCTGCATGAGCAGGAAGTCATCCGCCTCAACAAGGGACTCGCCGTGTTTCGTCCGGCAATGACCATTCGACTGGAGCCCAAGGAGAGGCGTGGCTTTGCCAGGGCCGATTTCGAGCCGCTCGCCCTCCACTACAAGGGGCAGGTGCTGCAGATCCACGTGATGGTGGCGTATGCCGAACGGGGTCGGGAGGCAATGGCCGATGCGTTGCGCCTCGCGATGGACTATTTCCTCCTGAAGGAGGAGGAGTTCCTTCAACGCTGGCTCCCGGGCCGCGACACGGAGATTGGCCGGCAAACCACGCCCGACTCGTGGCGCGCGATTGTCGAGAGCCTGAGAAACCCCATCCAGCACCGGATCGTCGCCGATGACCGGGAGCAGACGAACGTACTCGTGCTTGCCGGCCCCGGTTCCGGCAAGACCCGCGTACTGGTTCATCGCATTGCGTATTTGATTCGCGTGCGGCGCGAGAATTCGCGCAGCATTCTGGCTCTTGCCTACAACCGGCACGCAGCCGTCGATATCCGCCGCCGTCTGCGCGACCTGGTCGGCGACGATGCAGGCGGGGTGACCGTGCTGACCTGTCACGCCCTAGCGATGCGGCTTGCGGGCGCGAGTTTTCTTGGCCAGGTAGCCCGTCCCGATGACCGGGCATTCCGGGAGATCCTCAATCGGGCCATTGAATTGCTGCGGGGCGAGGGCCTGCCTCCGGAAGAGGCGGACAACCAGCGCGAACGCCTTCTGGCCGGGTTCCGCTGGATCCTGGTGGATGAATACCAGGACATTGGTCCCGAGGAGTACCGACTGATATCTGCTCTCGCGGGTCGAACGCTGGAGGACGAATTGGGCAAGCTCTCGCTGTTCGCCGTTGGCGATGACGACCAGAACATCTATGCCTTCAAGGGCGCCTCCGTGGAGTTCATCCGCCGGTTCGAAGAGGATTACGAAGCCAGGCCGGCCTATCTCACGGACAACTATCGCTCGGCAAGGAATATCATCGCCGCATCGAATGCAGTGATCGCGCCGGCCCGGGATCGGATGAAGGCGCGGCATCCGATCGGGGTGAACCGGAAGCGGGCGAAGGATCCGCCCGGCGGCGCATGGGCGAAGCGGGATCCGGTGGGCCGGGGACGGGTACAAATCTTGCCCGCGAGCGGGAACCCGGACTCCCAGGCGCGGATCGTGCTGGGCGAGTTGCTGCGACTCGCGGGGCTGTCCCCGGACTGGGACTGGTCGCGATGCGCGGTGATCGCGCGCAATTGGAAGTACCTCGATCCGGTCCGCGCCTGCTGCGAGGCAGAGGGCATTCCGGCGCAAATGGCAGATGAGGACTTTCCTGGATTCTGGCGCTTGCGGGAAACCAGATTGCTTGTCGGCTGGCTGCGGAGCCGGGAGTCCGGCCTGATCGATGTTGACGCGCTTCACCGATGGGTTGCAGGGCAGCCGACTGGCCCCTGGAACGACCTTCTGCGGCAGGCCGTCGAGGAGCGCGCTCTGGAGGCTGGAAGCGGCGAGGCGCCGAAGGACAGCGTCATCGAGTGGCTGGCGGAATGGGGCAGGGACATTCGTCGGCGCCAGCACGGGCTCCTGCTTCTGACGGCCCACCGCGCCAAGGGGCTCGAATTCGATCATGTGGCGATACTCGACGGTGGCTGGGACCGGGTCTCGCACGACGCCGACCCGGACGAAATGCGGCGCCTCTACTACGTGGCAATGACGCGCGCCCGGGAAACGCTTGCGTTGGCGCGCATGGGCAGCAACCACGCGCTTCAGGAGGCGCTGCGCGCCGAGATTTCGGTCCTGGTCCGACAACCGATCGAGCTTCCGCCTCCGCTTCCCGCGCTTCAGCGCCGCTACGTGCGCGCGACCCTGCAGGATGTGGATCTGGGGTTCGTGGGACGGCATTCTGCCCGGCACAAGGTGCACCATGCGATTGCTGCCCTCGCCACCGGTGCGCCGCTGAAAGTGCGAATCCGGGAGGGGAAGCGCTGGCAGCTGCTGAACGAGACGGGCACTGTGGTGGTGGGCCGCCTGTCGAGCAGCTTCAAGCCTCCGCAAGGCATGCGCGTGCGGTCCGCATCGGTATTGGCGCTGGTCGGGAGGCGGCGCGATGAATCGGAACCCGAGTTCCGAAAGTTGGAGAAATGTGATTCCTGGGAAGTCGTCGTGCCGGAGATGGTGTTCGAGCCGGATGGGGAGCGATCATCCCCGTGAAACACCTGCCGGCGCGAAACATTCCGGCTGTACGCCCGGGGCGTTGCGGCATTCGGCGCTGCCGCGCTCGTAACCGGAATCCATGTTGCGCTTCGTCTTCCGGGATTTGAAGGGGCCCACTCCCTCAAGGGTCCCGGTCGGTCGGGCCAATCCCGGTGCAGGCTGTTGCCGTGCCCGGTTCAGTGAACACGGGTCCACTTCGTGTGGGCCCAGCGCCCTCCGCTCGCAGAGGGACGCCTTGTCCGGCCGCGATTGCGCCGCGCAAGCGGGCCGCGACGGCGAGCCGCCTTGACGCTCAGCCGGGCCCGAATCTGCTCCTCGTCGATTTTCTCCGGATCGAATGGCCCTCCGTACCAGTAGATCCACTCTTCATGCTCCTTGTGACGGGGATCGCGAACCGCCTTCAGGAATTCCGCGAATCCCGTCGTTCCCCCGACGTCTTCCGGAGGGCACCGCCCCGAGCCGGCAACATAGTCGGGATATGCGACATCGGCGCGGCCATCGAACACATCTTCGATGACAATGTCATGTTCCCAGTAGTCGCCGTAGTCGTAGAGATAGGGGAAGCCCCGTACGCCACGGCTGACCAGGGTATCCAGTCGAAGGCTCTTCGCCTTGTAGAGTCTGCGCAATTCATGCTGATCGATGATGACCGGATCGCCATACGCGCGGCCGTTGATGACAAACTCGTGGAGATGGCAGTCCTGCCACGGCATGACGATCTGAATGATGTCATGAAGCCCAGCGAGGCTGGTCGAGGTCGGCACATCGACGCGCCGCCAGATGGACCCTTCGACTTCCTGCAGTTCGATGCGAATGCGTGCGACAGGCTCGATCATGAGAAATTCCTCCGAGAACAGCGTTTCCCCATGTTCTCTAGCCGATTCGTGGGCCGGCAGCCATGCCGGTCTGGCCTGCCATTCTGTCCTCCGCTCCGGCGGACCCGGTCGACGGTCAGGCTCTCCGGGAGCGCATCGGAAATACGGACACCAAACAGGTCGCGGAGGCCATTGGGACCCGCCCTCCGCCACCTCGGTGCCGTTCGGGCCTGTTCCGGGCCACGGCGTCCAACAATTCCGGACCGGAGCGCAGCTTGCCGCCATTGCGGAGACCCGGCGGGTTCGGCCAAAGAAGGCAACCCGGATCTTCCGATCCGCTGGCCGCTGACGATCGCCGCGTTCCGGTTCCCGTCGGCGAGGCAGCGCCCCCCGTGGCCATTCGAGCATGGTCCCCCAGGCGCCGGTGCCGTCTCCGACACGGTCAACGGCGCCGGGTTTCGGCTAACCGGGGCGCCCAGCGGAATTCCGGGGGATACAATTTGCGGCGTGTTCCTGTACGCTCGCCCGAAAATCTTCGAAACGGCGAATCCATGGGGATTCGCAACGTTTCGGCCAGGGAGGGTCAGCGTGGTCCAGCAGGGGATCGAGGGAGCCGGGGGCAGATCCTGTCCACCGGATCCAACGGGTGGATAGGCCCGGTTGCCGGATTGCCGCGGATATCGGTGGAACCTTCACCGATATCGCCCTCATCATGGACACGGGTGCCGTGGCAACCTGGAAAACGCCCTCCACGCCAGCGGAATACGCGACTGCCGTCATCGACGGAATCAAGGCGTTGATGCGCTCGATGTCCCTTCCGCTCGAGGAGGTCGCGGAGGTTCTCCATGGCTGCACGGTTGCGACGAACGCAATACTCGAGCGCAAGGGTGCCAGGACCGCGCTGGTCACGACGAAGGGATTCAGGGATCTCCTCGAGCTGCGCCGAATCCGGGTTCCGCGCCTCTACGATCCCCTGTACGTCAAGCCGGAGCCCTTGGCTCCCCGCGGGCACTGCCTGGAGGTCCTGGAGAGAATCGGCCCCCGGGGTGAAGTCATAACCCCGCTGGCAGAGGAGGACGTGTATCGGGCCGCCGATCATATCCGGCGCCACGGGATCGAGGCGGTCGCAGTCTCGTTTCTCCATTCCTACGCCAATCCTGCGCACGAGATCGCGGTCGCGGAAATCCTCCGCCGTGAGTTGCCGGACCTGTTCATCACCCCTTCCTTCGAGGTGTTGCCCGAAATCCGGGAATACGAACGGACCAGCACGACCGTCATCAACGCGTATGTCGGACCGCCTGTGCGCCGCTACCTGGGTGCGCTGTCCAGCCGCCTGAAGGAGGAGGGCATTCATGCACCGCTGCTGGTCATGCAGTCGAGTGGCGGAATGCTCGCATCCGATGCCGTGCTCGAGCAGCCTGCGCAGATCGTGGAATGCGGTCCGGCCGCCGGCGTGGTCGGGGCGGCGCATCTGGCCCGGACTTGCGGCCATCCGAACCTCATCACCCTGGACATGGGAGGCACGACCGCGAAGGCCTCGATTATCGAGGCCGGAGAAGTGCTCAAGACCGACGAATACGAGGTCGGTGGCGGGATCTCCCTGAGCAGCCGCCTGGTGAAGGGGGGCGGATACGCGCTGAAGACGCCCGTGATCGACATATCCGAGGTGGGCGCCGGCGGGGGCAGCATCGTGTGGCTCGACAAGGCGGGCAATCTGAAGGTCGGGCCGCAGAGCGCGGGCGCTTCGCCCGGTCCCGCCTGCTACGGCGCCGGCGGAACCCGTCCGACCGTGACGGACGCCAATGTAGTCCTCGGCTACCTCAATCCCGTATCGCTCGCGGGCGGGGCGGTGCCGGTGAACGCCGACATGGCGCGGTCGGTGATCGCCGGGGAAATTGCCCGGCCGCTCGGGCGCGACCCGCTCGTCATCGCCCACGGCATCCACGTCCTCGCCAACGCCAGCATGATGCGGGCGGTCAAGGCCGTTTCCACCCATCGCGGCCGCGACCCGAGGGAGTTCGCATTGCTTGCCTTCGGCGGAAGCGGCGGTGTCCACGCAGTCGGGCTTGCCCGCGCGCTCGGAATTCGGCGGGTGATCGTGCCGCCCGCCGCCGGCGTGTTCAGCGCTCTGGGCCTTCTCCTGTCCGAAGTCGGGCTGACCCGGAAACAGGCGTTCCTCCGGCGCACGGACCGAATTGTTCCGGATGAATGGGATCGGACCTACGCGGAATTGGAAGCCCGGATACGCGAGAGCATTGGCCGCTCGGGAGAATCCGTGTCCTTTCGGCGCTTTGCCGATCTCCGCTACGAGGGCCAGGCCTTCGAACTCTCCGTGCCGGTCACGGGGCCCGCATCGCCGGAATCGCTCCAGGCGCTGGCGCAGTCATTCGAGGAAGAGCATGAGCGAACCTATGGCCATCGATTCCCGGGCAGCAAGGCCGTGGAGACGGTGAGCCTCGGCGTGAACGGCGTGGCGCAGTCCGAAGGCCGCAACGCGCCGGGAGACGCCGCGTCCTGGCAGAGCCATGCAGCCGGAAGCCTGTCGACCTCCGTTCGCCAAGCCTTTTTCGGGCCGCATGTCGGGTCTCTGGAGACCACCGTGATTTCTCGCGCAGGTCTGGATTCCGAACCGAAGCCGGGACCGATGGTGATCGAGGAATACGAAGGAACCATTGTCGTCCCTCCTGGCGCGAGCGCCCGTCTCGACGGTGCTGGAAGCGTCATCATCGATACGGGCGATCCCGATCCGGCCGAGGCCTGAACATGGACTCTTCTCTCGATCCGGTGCGCCTCGAAGTCATGAAGAACGGCTTCGACACGATTGCCGACGAAATCGCGCTCATCCTGATGCGCACCGCCTACTCGAGCATCGTGCGGGATTCGATGGACTATTCGACCGCGATTTGCGATGCAAGCGGCCGCACCCTCGCGCAAGGGCTGACAACGCCCATGCATCTCGGCAGCTTCTGGGATGCCATGCAGAGCCTGATCCCGCGTTACCGGGATGCGGTCCGGCCCGGCGACATCTTCATCGGCAACGATCCGTATGTCGCCGGGGGTCAGCATCTCCCGGACATTTACGTGATCAAACCCGTGTTCTTCGAGGACAGTCTCGCCGCATGGTCGATGACCCTCGCGCACCATGTCGATGTGGGCGGCATCGTGGCGGGAAGCAATGCACTCGGCTCCGAGGAGATCATCCAGGAAGGCCTCCGCATCCCCTTTCTCAAGCTGTACGACCGGGGGGAGCGCAACGAAATGCTCTGGGAACTGATCGGCCTCAATGTCCGTGTTCCGGAACTCGTGCTCGGCGACCTGCAGGCCCAGATTGTCGCGAGCACCGCCGGCGAACGCGCGATGCAGGAGCTCATCGCGCGGTACGGCCTGGAAACCGTGAACCGGTACGTGGAAGGCCTGCATGATTACGCGGAAGCGCTGGCGAGAGCCGAGATCTCCGAGATACGGGATGGAGTCTACCGGTTCACCGACCACATCGACGGGCTGGGCGAGGAGCCCGAACCCATCGAGTTCCGGGTCGCACTGACCATCGATGGCGATCAGGCCGTGGTGGACTGGACCGGTACTTCCGCGCAGGTCAAGGGCGGAATCAATGCGCCTGTCCCGTTCACCCGGGCAGCCAGCTACACGGCACTGCGCTCCGTCATGGATTCGGAGGTGCCCAATTGCCACGGGTTCCGGCGCGCGATCCGTGTCGATGCGCCGGCGGGGTCCATCGTCAATCCCGTTCCGCCCGGTGCCTGCGGCGCCCGAGGCATCACCGGGTTCCGGATGATCGACTGCCTGTTCGGGGCCCTTGCGCAGGCCGTACCCGAGCGGGTGGCAGCGGACGGAAGTGGCGGATCCACACTGCCGACCCTGTCGAGCTATATGCCCGGCCAGGCCTTTGTCTTCAGCGAGACGCTGATGGGAAACTGGGGCGGCACCGCTTCCCATGACGGACAGGAAGGCGTGCCGCATATGGGTGCGAACCAGTCCAATGTTCCGATCGAATTGATCGAGGCGGAAAACCCGATCCGGATCGAACGATACGGCTTGGTTCCGGACACTGGCGGTCCCGGTCGGTTTCGCGGCGGGCTCGCGCTCGTGCGCGAGTACCGTGCCCTCGCCGAGGACATCAAGCTGTCCGTGCGGTCGGACAAGCGTTTGTTTCCGCCGCACGGGCTATTCGGCGGGGAGCCCGGAACCGGATCCCTCAATCTCGTCAACCCGGGGCCGGAGGAACGGCTGTTGCCCGTGCTTCTGACCGAGCCGGTTTCCCTGCGAAAGGGAGATCTCTATCGCCACGTGATGGCAGGTGGCGGCGGCTACGGTGACCCGGCGGAGCGGGACGCGGAGCGGGTTCTCGCGGACGTGATCGACGGAAAGGTAACGGTTCAGCACGCCCGGGAGGCCTACGGCGTCGTGGTCGAGGTTCTTGCGGACGGGACGCTTCAGGTGGATCGGGCCGAGACCGCAGAACAGCGCCGCAGCGCTGCCGGGACAGCGGAGTAATGACGTTGGACCTCGTCATTCGCGGTGGCGAAATTGTGGACGGCACCGGGAGTTCTCCGTTTGAAGCGGATCTCGGCGTGGCCGATGGCCGCATTGCGGCAATTGGCCGTCTTCCGCCGATGGAGGGCATCGAAACCATCGATGCGCGCGGATTGACCGTCGCGCCGGGATTCATCGACATCCACAGCCATTCGGACTTCACGCTCTTGGTCGATCCGCGCGCGGTCAGCGCGATCAGCCAGGGTGTGACCCTAGAGGTGATCGGCAATTGCGGGCATGGCTGCGCCCCCATCGCGGATCCTCGTCTTGCGCGAGAAGTGATCTACGGGTTTCGCGATGACGTTCCCATCAACTGGCGCAGCATGGGCGGGTACCTGGACCGGCTTGCAGAGGCGCGTCCCGCCGTGAACGTCATGGCGCTGGTGCCGATGGGGCAGTTGCGGCTCGCCACGCTGGGCCTGAAGCCGCGTCCCGCCAGTCCGGACGAGCGAAGGAAAATGAAACGGCTGCTCCGGCAGGGACTCGAGGAGGGAGCATTCGGATATTCGACCGGCCTGGAATACGCGACGGAGATCGGCGCGACCGAGGAAGAGGTCACCGAGCTGTGTCGGGAGGTTGCCCGGGTCGGCGGGCTCTATGCAACGCACACGCGGGATCGCGACGCGGGTGCCGTGGATGCGGTGGCGGAAGCGGTCCGGACGGCAGAGGCCGCCGGCGCGCGGCTCCAGGTTTCCCATATCACGCCGCGGGGCGGGCGAAGGGATGCGGAGCGCGCGATTGCTCTGGTCGATGCAGCGCGCGAACGGGGGCTGGACGCGGCGTATGACATGCACACGCGGGTATTCGGCACGACCTATCTGAAGGCTGTCCTTCCCTCCTGGGCTCTGGAGGGTGGCATGGTCGCGGTGGCGGACCGCCTTCGCGATCCGGCGGAGCGGTCGCGGATGAAGGGGCACCGCAATCTGATCACCGGGTTGGGTGACTGGGACCGCGTGGTTCTCCTCGACAATCCGGGGCTGCCGGATTGGTCCCGGCGGAGCATCGGGGATATCGCCCGGGCGGCGGATTGCGAGCCCCTGGACGCCGCATACGACATCCTGCTCGCCGAAGTCGAGCAAATCCACCGGCCGATGGTCATTCTGCACTGCTACTCGGAAGAGGATCTACGCGCCACCTATCAGCACGCCGCCTGCACCGTCGGCTCCGATGCGACGTCGCTGGCCACGGACGGCCTTCTCGCCGACTCCGTGTTCCATGGCGCGTTTACCTGGGCGGCCTGGTTCTACCGGCGAATGGTGCGGGAAACGAAGACGTTCTCGAAGGCCGGCGGGATCCGCAAGCTCAGCGGTCTGCCGGCCGAGCGCCTCGGCCTCGGCGACCGCGGCGTGATCCGGAAGGGGAAACGGTCGGATATCGCCGTGTTCGATGCCGCTGCCTTCGGGGAGACGGGAACGACCTTCGAGCCGAACAGCGTGGCAAACGGGATGCGGTACGTGATCGTCAACGGCGTGATCTCGCTCCGCGACGGAGCCCTGACGGGTGACAGGGGCGGCGAAGTGCTGCGTTCCGCGTGAGGCCCCAGGAACGGGAGGGAAATTCATGGCCAGTCCACTGTCCGGGGAGCAGGTCCGCGCCTACCGGAAACGGGGCTACCACTTTCCGGTGCGAGTCCTGGGCACGTGCGAGGCGGCGGAGTGTCTCCGCAGCCTCGAAGCGGTCGAATCGGGGTTGGGCGGGCCGCTCTCGGGACCCTTCCGGCACAAGTGCCACCTGCTGTTTCCGTGGTTGGCGGATCTCGTCCGGAATCCGGCGATCGTGGATCCGGTCGCCTCGTTGCTTGGTCCCGACCTGTTGTGCTGGAACACGAACATCTTCTGCAAGGAGCCCCGCGATCCCGGGTTCATCTCCTGGCACCAGGATTCGATCTATTTCGGACTGAGCGATGCAAGGGGTCTGACCGCCTGGGTCGCGCTCACCACGAGCTCGCCCGAAAGCGGTTGCATGCGGGTGATGCCCGGAACCCATCGGGCGAAGGAGCTGCCCCATGTCGAGCGTCCCGCGGCGAACAACATGCTGACACGGGGACAGGAGGTTGCCGTCGATGTCGACGAGGCCGAGGCGGTCGACCTGGTTCTGGACCCCGGCGAGATGTCAGTTCACGACCTGCTGATCGTGCATGGCTCGAATCCCAATGGATCCGACAGGCGCAGGATCGGAATTGCCATCCGCTACATACCGACATCAACGCGGCAACTGGGTGGCAGGGACACGGCAACCCTGGCCAGGGGAACCGATGCATACGGGCACTTCGAGCAGGAGCCCCGGCCCGATGTGGACTTCTCCCCGCGGGCAATCGAGGCGCATGCGCGGATCGTCGACATCCATTCCCGCCTGCTCATGCAGGGCACCGAAGGCAGCGCCCTTCGATAGCCCCGGGGATCGAGCCCCGGGGCAGGCCCCCACAGGCGCGGCGGCCGGCGTCGCCCGCGGTCCATTCGGGCGGTTCGGAAGGAAGACCCTTTCCCGGCTACCTTCGCGTGCGCTGGCGCGGGTCGAGCGCGTCCCGGAGACCATCGCCGGCAAAGTTGCAGGCCACGGCGACAATGACGATGACAAGGCCCGGCAGCAGGGACACCCACGGCGCCTTTGCCAGCACGACGCGTCCGTCCGAGGCCATGATGCCCCAGTCGGCGGTAGGGGGCTGCACGCCCGCACCGAGGAAGCTCAGACCCGCAGCGAGAACGAGCATGCCGCCAAGGGAGGTTGTTCCAAAGACGATTACCGGCCCGATCACGTTCGGAAGCACCTCGCGAAAGAGGAGGCGTATCGTTCCGGTGCCGCAGACCCGGGCCGCCTCGATGAATTCCATCTGCAGGATTCGAACGGTCTCGACGAAGACGATGCGCGAGACATAGGGAAGCAGCACGATGCTCATCGCCAGCATGACATTCATCATTCCCGGCCCCAAGATGGCCGCGACGGCGACCGCCAGCAGCACGCCCGGGAAGGCAAAGATGACATCCAGGCTCCGCATGATGAACCCGCGCAGGACGCGCCCGGCGAATCCGGCCAGCAGTCCCAGCGCCAGGCCGAGGATCGAGCTTGCGACAATCGGGGCGAGGGCAATCGGGATCGAAATCCGGCCTCCCCAGATGATTCTGCTCAGGACGTCGCGTCCCTGGCCGTCCGTTCCCATGAGATGGCCCGGGGTGAAGGGTGGCGCGAGGCGTCCCGCGGCCTCCGAGGCCACGGTGGGATCGTAGGGGCTCAAGAGAGGCGCAAACGTGGAGACGAAGACGACCAGGCCGAATATCGTAAACCCCCCAACGGCAAGGTGGTCTTTGGCCACCGCCGCCCAGGCCAGCCGCAACTCGGATCGGTATGCCCGGACCGGTTCGTCAAGCGGAGGTTTGGCTGCTTCGGACATGGCAAGCGGGGGTCAGAGCCGTGCGCCCGGCGTGAGCGCCGCAGTCGTGATGTCGGATAGCAGGTTGACCAGGACGAAGACGACCGCGACCACCAAAAGCACGGCCTGGATCACGGGCACGTCCCGGGCAAGGATGGAGTTGTACAACAGCAGTCCGATCCCCGGCCACTGGAATATCACCTCCGCGAACAGCGCCGACCCGAACAGGAAGCCCACCTGCAGGCCGCTGATATTGACGACGGAAGGGATCACGCTGCGCACGGCGTGGCGATAGACCACCGTCCGTTCCGGAAGCCCTCGAGCCCGCGCGGCCCGGATGTAGTCCTGGCTCAGAATGTCGAGCAGGCCGGATCGCGTCATTCGGAGAATGACCGCGAGCGAAATCAGGCACGCCGAAAGTGCCGGAAGCGGAATGTGCCACAGAAGGTTCAGGAGATCGCCTTCCTTTCCGAGCGAATACATCCCGATCGCCGGAAACCAGCGGAGTTCGAGGGCGAAGATGTACAGCATCAGGATGCCGAACCAGAATGTCGGAGCGCTGGCAGCAATCACGGCACCGAGCGTTGTCGCGCGATCCACGAGGGAGAACCGGCGGACCGCGGCGGTGACTCCGCCGAGAAAGCCGAGAGTCACAGCGAACAGCGACGCCGCGAGGGTCAGGATCAGGGTGTTGATGGTGCGGTCAACCAGTAGCTGCTTCACCGGAACCTGATAGGCGATCGATTTCCCGAAATCCCCGCCAAGGAGATTGGTCAGCCATTTCAAGTACTGAAAATAGATGGGCAGATCCAGCCCGTATAATTCGCGGAGTTCGAGGATTCGCTTCTCCGTGGCGAAGGGGCCCAGGAGGGTGATGGTGAAGTCGCCCGGAACCAGATGCATCAGCAGGAAGGTCACGACGGACACACCGAAGAGAATCGGGATCGTGACCAGAAAGCGTGAGAGGATCAGTCGGGACATGGCTCTGTGGGTCCGCGCGGGATGCGCCGGAACCGGCGCGCCGCGCCGGTTCCGGCCGTATCATGGACTCAGTCGTCGATCCAGTACACTTCGAACGCCTGCAGCCAGTCGGGCACCGGCTCGATGCCCTTTACGCGCTCCGTGGTGGCGATGGGCACCCTGTCGGTGACAACCGGCAGGAAATACGCCATATCGCTCACCCGATCGAAGATCCGTCCTGCAATCTCCAGCGCGACACCTGCGTCGGTCGCCTCCTGGTATTCGGTGAACCACTCGTCAAGCGTTGGATCCTTGATGTGCCCTGTATTGCCAAAGGCCGTGGTACTCATCACGTCAACCGCCCAGAACTCGGAGTAGTCCGTGCCCCACGCCATCACATTGGCCGCGACCCCGGGCTGCAGCCCGTCGAGCCAGAACCCGAGATAGGTGCTCCAATCCGACGAATCGATGTTGACCTGGATACCGACGGCCGCGAGATCGCGTTGCACCCATTCCGCGATTCCGACAGGATCGATCATGTAGGAACCGCCCGTCGGGACCTGGATCGTCGTCTCGAACCCATCCGCATAGCCGGCTTCCGACAGCAATGCGCGGGCCTTGTCCGGGTCATACGGATAGGCTTGCTCGCCCGGATTGAACAGCGCGGACGTGCCCGGAATCATCTTCCATACGGGCGCCGCCGTGTTGCTCAGGAGCTCGGTCGCGATTTTCTCCCGATCGATCGCGTGGTTGATCGCCTGGCGGACACGAACATCCGAGAGATGCTCGTCGTCCTGGTTCAGGCTGAAGAACCAGACGAGGTTCATGGCGTCGGGCATGATGACCTTGAATCCGGCATCCCGGAGATCGGAGACCCGATCCGGCGGAATTGCGGTGATCATTTCGACTTCGCCGGATTCAAGGGCGATAACCCGGGTTGATGCCTCTGCGGTGATGAAGAAGATGATGCGATCGAGGTAGGGCAGCGGCGCGTTCCAGTAATTCTCGTTCTTCGCGATAACCGTCTTCACTCCCGGATCATATTCCTCGAGCGTGAACGGTCCGGTGCCCACGGGATGCAGGTTCACATCCTCGTTTCCCCACTCCATGACGGAGGCAGGACTCATCATCAGCGGTAGCCCGCTGGGCAGCGTGGTGGACAGCTGGTCCACGAAATGGCCCCACGGGCGGTCGAGAACCAGTTCGACGGTATGCTCGTCTACGGCTCGAGCTTCGGACAGGTACCGGTATGGCGCCCCGCGAAGCGAATCCGTTCCTGCCTTGTAGTATTCGAACTCCGGGTCGATTATGCGCCGCAGGTTGAAGACAACCGCGTCGGCATTGAATGGCGTTCCGTCATGGAAGGTCACGCCCTGCCGCAGGTTGAAGGTGTAGACCATGCCGTCGTCGGATACTTCCCAGGATTCTGCCAGCCGCGGAACCAGCGGGGGCACAACGCCCGGCTGGGTCCGGTCGCGGTCGACCAGTCCTTCAAAGATCTGAAGCACGACGCGCTTGTTGCTGCCACCGAAAACGACATGGGGGTCGTACCACGGGATCTCGCTCTCGACACCGTAGACCAGCGTTCCGCCGCTCTTCGGCGTTTGCGCCACTGCTCCCGTCGTTGTGAGCGCGCCTGCTACAAGCAACCACGCAACTGCGGTGCATACCGACAAAACCCGGTACGGCAAACCGCTCGCCTTGACGAACATTCTCGTTTCTCCCCTTTTCTTGATTGACAAGTACCCGCAGCGCTTGACCGCATCCGGGACGCTTGGCTGACCAGGCCTCGAGGGTGTCAGATTTCTCCTTTCCCGTCATCATTTCCAGGCCGGATTCCATCGCCCCGGAACCGGACAATCGCGGACAGCAAGCGCCGGGACAGTTCGGTCCGGGGCGAATGAAACAGTGTTTTCGTGTCTGCCAATTCCACGACGCTTCCGGCGTCCAGAACCGCGATGCGATCGCTGACAAAATACAAGACATTGAGATTGTTGGCCACGAGCAGGTAGGTCAGCCCCAGGCGTTCCTGCAAGTCCTGCAGCAGGTTCAGCATCTGGGCCTGGATGGAGACATCCAGCGCCGAGACCGGCTCGTCGAGAAACACGAATCGGGGCTCGCTTGCGAGGGCCCGGGCAATGCCCACCCGCTGGCACTGGCCCCCGCTGAACTCGTGTGGATAGTACTGCGCGTGACGGGGGCTCAGTCCGACCATGTCAAGGAGTTCGGCGATCCGCTCCTTGCGCTCACGAGCGTTGCCGATGCCGAAGTTCAGCAGGGGAAGCTCGAGACTGGAGCCTGCGGTCTTGCGCGGGTTCATGGACGCCAGCGGATTCTGGAACACCATCTGCAAGCGGGGCCGGATCCGCTGCATCTCCGAGGCCGGAATCCCGGTGATTGGAGCGCCTTCGAAGCGCACTTCCCCCGCGCTTGGCGGCATCAGGTTGAGAATGAGCCTTCCGATCAGCGATTTTCCGCTGCCCGACAGACCTGCGAGGCCGAAGGTCTCTCCCCGGCGAATGTCGAAGCTCACATCATTCACGGCCTTGATCCGGCTGCGGTCCGGTCGATCGACTTCCTTGGTGAGATTGCGGATCTCCACAAGCGGCGCAGATGTCCCGGTCATGCCGTCGGGCCGTCCGCAAATAGCCAGCACCGCGCAAGCTGGCCCGGCCCCACCGGGACAAGCGGCGGCATCTCGCCGCAGGTCGGCATCGCGTGCGCGCAGCGGGGACGGAAGCTGCACCCGGGAGGGAGCCGGAAGAGATCGGGGACTTCACCGGAGATCTGGCTCAGCCGTCCGGTGGTCTGGCCGGGAATGGGCACCGAGCGGATGAGCCCCGCGGTGTAGGGGTGGCGTGCCCGCTCGAGAACATCCGGAGCGCTGCCGGATTCCACCTGCCGGCCCGCATACATGACCACCACCCGGTCGGCCATCTTGGACACCACGCCGAAGTCGTGGGTGATCAGGAGCACGGACATCCGGAATTCGTCGCGCATTTCCCGGATCAGGTCGAGAATCTCGATCTGCGCCACGGCGTCGAGGTTGGTCGTGGGCTCGTCCGCGATGAGGAGTTCCGGCTTGCTCATCAGCGCCATTGCCAGCATGACCCGCTGGCAGACCCCGGCGCTCACCTCGTACGGGTAGCTGCGGAGGACCTGTTCGGGATCCTGGACACGAATGCGGGACAGCATCTCGATCGCGCCCGCGACCGCCGCTGCGCGGGATCTGGCCCCCAGCAGCATCGGCGTTTCCGTCATCTGGTCGCCGATCCGGAAATAGGGATGCAGCGAGGTGAATGGATTCTGGAAGATCATCGAGATGCGCGCGCTGCGGATCGACCGGATCCCCTCGGGATCAAGCTCCAGCAGGCTGACTCCATCAAAGTGAATCGAGCCCCGCTCGATGCGGCCGGGTTCCTGGATCAATCCCAGGATTGACAGCGCGGTGACGCTCTTTCCCGAACCGGATTCCCCGACGATGGTTACGATCTCCTCGCGTTCGACCTCGAGATCCAGGCCGTCGACGGCCTTCACCGTGCCGTTGCTCACATGGAAGTAGGTGGCGAGGTCGGAAATGCGGAGCAGCGGCTCAGGCATTCGCTTCGCTCAATGCGGATTCGAGGCGGCTGCCCACGCGGAAGCAGGTGAATTCGTCGAAGGGGCGGCCGACCAGCTGCAACCCCACCGGCAGGCCGTGTTCACCGATGCCGCAGGGAAGCGAAAGCGAGGGGTGGCCGGTGGTGTTGGTGGGATAGGTGTTCATCGCCATTGAGGTGGCGCGGGATTCAACCACTTCGCGCAGGCTCACCGGATGGTCGACCAGCCGGAATGCCTTGGTCGGGGTGGTGGGAGTCGCAATGAGGTCCACGCTCTCGAACAGGGCGTCCAGCTGCTGGCGGAATGCGAATCGCAGGTTTGTCGCCTTGCTGAAATACACGCTTCCGTAATCGCGCCGCAGATACTTGCCCACCACCATCAGGACCTTGAGCACCGGGGGCAGGCGATCGCTGCCCGTCAACCTCGCCTTCGCGAATGCATCCTGCCAGGCGATATGGCAGAAACCGCCCCTTCCGAAACCTTCCAGGTTGCTCTCCACCATCGAGGAGATGCCATGCGCGGCGAAGGTCGTCCATATCGCCTGGGCATCGGGCCAGAGGGGCGCGGAAACCTCCTCGCAGACCGCGCCCTGGCTTTCCAGCATCGCGAGGGCGTTGCGGAAAGCGGCCTCGACATCGGCTTCGGTTCCATCCGGATCGATCCCCTCCCGAAGCACGCCGATGCGCAGCCCCTCGACGGACTGGCCGAGCGCCTCGGTGTAGGAAGCGGTGCGGATCGGGCCGCGGACCCATTGCGCATCCTTCGGATCATCGCCGGCGATTGCCTCCAGGGCCAGCGCGACATCGCCGACGGTCCGGGCGATGGGACAGATGAAGTCCGTCGTGTGTTCGAGATAGGTGATGCCGAAGGTCGGGATCAGTCCATGCGTCGCCTTCATGCAGACAGCCCCGCACCACGAGGCGGGAATGCGACCGCTTCCGCCATTGTCGACACCGAGCGCGAGGTCCACCTCGCCGCTCACGACGGCCGCGCCTGCTCCCGACGAGGAGCCGCCGGCGGAGTATGCGGGATTGTGGGGATTGGTGACCACGCCGTAGTAGCTGGTCTCGCCGGTGCCGCTGAACGAGAAATCGTCGCAGTTCAGTTTGCCGACAATGGTTGCGCCTGCATCGAGGAGGCGCTCGACCACGGTGGCGTCGACCGTCGGCGTGAAGCCTTCGATCAGGCGGGAGCCGTTCGTTGTCGGCACGGAAGCGACCGAGATGTTGTCCTTCACGCCAACCCGCCTGCCCTTGAGGATTCCTTCGCTTGCGCCCGCAACGCGGCACTTGCGAATGAATACGTTGTGCGGGTCCTCCTCCGGGGTCGGGCGGCAGCCCTTGTCGCGGTCGCGGTATCTCAGGGGCAACTCGGGCTGCGGCAGGTCATCGAGGCGGTCCGCGAAGTTCAGGTAGCGATCGACCAGGATCGCCATGTCGCCAAGCTCGTCCGGGGACAGGTGGATGTATTCTTCCGCGGCGAGATCGCGAAGGCGTTCCTCGGTGGGACGTCGAAGAAAGCCCGACAGTCGCCGTCGTTCCACGCTGTTCCTCCCGGCCGCCTGCGCCGGAAGTCCGGCGGGGAATTCCGCGATGCGGCGGATCTCCCCTCTCTGGCCGTGCGGCAGCCTGAAAATCGGCAGTTCCGCACCCGCTGGGTGGCGGGTATCGACGGCCGAACATTGCGCGGAGGCTAGGAAGACTTGCAAGAATTGTCAACATTCCACGATGCGTGTCCGGGATGTTGCAGCGGGGCCGCAATTCGGCCCGTTTCTTCCCCGGCGTTCGGGCCACTTCCTCTGGCACCCCCCGGGGGCGGCTCCGGGGGCCGGGATTCAAACGCGCGTACCGGCCTGCGCGCGCCCGGGGCGCTAACCCCTCCCGGCTTGGAGTACAATCTCCCTCGGCTCCGACCTGCAACCGGAGCCGCAGGGAGAGTGCATGGCTCGAATCGAACTCAGGCAAGTCAGGAAGAGCTTTGATTCCGTCGAGGTCCTGCATGGCATCGACCTGTCTGTACGCGATGCCGAACTGACGGTGCTGCTCGGTCCTTCGGGATGCGGAAAGTCGACGCTGCTGCGGCTGATCGCGGGGATCGAGGAAATCACCAGCGGCGACATCGTGATCGACGATGTGTGCGTGAATGACCTGGCGCCGAAGAAGCGCGGCTGCGCCATGGTCTTCCAGAATTATGCGCTCTATCCCCACAAGCGTGTCTACGACAACATCGGCTTCCCGCTGCTCATGGCCCGCCTCGACAAGGCGACGATCGACAAACGGGTCCGGGCAGCGGCGCGTCTCCTGCAGCTCGAAGCGTATCTCGACCGGCTGCCGAGGGATCTGTCCGGGGGTCAGCGTCAGCGCGTGGCCATGGGCCGTGCCATCGTCCGCGAGCCGAAGGCGTTCCTCTTTGATGAGCCCCTGTCCAATCTCGATGCCGAATTACGGGTCCAGATGCGTCTCGAAATCGCGCAGCTGCAGCGCCAGCTCGATGCCACGATGATATTCGTAACCCACGATCAGGTGGAGGCCATGACCCTCGCCCACAAGATTGTCGTGATGCGCGACGGCAATATCGAACAGGAAGGTTCCCCCGGCGAGGTCTACGGCCAGCCGGCCAATCTCTTCGTGGCACGGTTCGTGGGCACGCCGGCGATGAATCTGTTGGATGTCGAGGATCATGCGTCCGACGGCACGTCGAGCCGGTTGACGCTGGCAGGCGGACATGTCGTGGAAATGCCCTACAGCCTGCCGTCGGCCCTGCGCACGATCGGCTTTCGCTCCGAGCATGTGCGGCTGCACGCGGATCCCGCGCGTGGACAGATCGTCCTGGGCGGCAGCGAATTCGATCGGGTCGGGGCGGAGCATCTCGGCGACCGCAGCTACCAGTATTTCCGAACCCCCCTGGGAAACGTCGTCGCCCTGCAGCCGGCGGATCAGGAGCCGCCCGCGAGGGAGCGGCTGATCCTCGAGTTCGATCTCGCCCATGCCCACCTGTTCGACCAGCGCGGTGACGCAATCCCCCGGGTCGCCAGGCCGTGAAGCTGCCTACGCCTTCAGGTTCAGTGACACAACGATTCGGCAGCATGTGCCGGGCGGCAGGTTTGCCGCAAGCCGCAGGTAGCCTCCGAAATGCAGGATGCGGCAGAAGGTTACCTCGCCCGGTTTCGCGGGCAGAAGTGCGTCCGTGCCTTCGTCCGCCCAGTGCATGCCGTCGGCGGAGATCTGGACGCGCGCCCGGGTGCCCGCCAGGTCCCCTTCAACGGAAAGCGCGCGCAGGAAGAAGATCGCTTCGCTGGCCCAGGCCGCTTCGTAGGGTTCGGTCGCCGAGTCGCCGCGCCAGCTTTCGCCCTTCGCGACGACGGCGGTATAGCTTTCCCGCAACATCAGTCCCAATCTCCTGAAAGCACGACCGAGTCCAGGTAGAGGAACGTTCGCTTGTCGGAATCCGCTTCGGCGAAGAAGGCGACGTTCAGCATGCCACGGAGGTTCGGCATGGCATCGAGCGTCAGCGCGCCGACGTCGCGCATGTCATAGACCCGGTTGTTGCACTGGAAGGACTGGAAGCGCATCGTCCTGAGGTCAATCCCGACCGCGGCGTAATGCCAGTTCACCTTTGTCGGAATCTCGTTGTAGCAGAGCTCCTGGCCGTCGCCGGGCAGGTCGACCCAGTCCCTGTCGGCAAGATGGTAGTGCGTGACCGTCTCGCCGCTGAAGCGGTGGAAGTCGACCTGCTTTTCCTTGTATTGCCAGCGCTGCACCTGTTCCCCGCCATGGGCGTTGACATAGCGCAAATGGGGCATGACCCGGTGCGTGTCATCCTGCAGGTCGAACAGGATCCCGATCGAACGCACGTCCAGCTTGGACAGCTTCAGCGACGTCGCCTCGGGCTTGTAGGTGAAGTAGAACTCGAGCTTGATCGGACAGGGAGCCTGATAGGTGATGCGCTTGATCGCGACCGTCTGCGCTCCCGTCCGCGGACGCGTGGCCAGTTTCAGCGCGTAGCTGCCGCTCATGGCGCCGTGGCTTCCCGCATCCCAGTGCGAGAGATTGCTGAGCATCGGAGCCGTGATCTGCTGGTAGCCCGGGTGCATGGTTCCGATGTCTTCCTCGTAATTGCCGACGAGGGTCGTCCAGCCGTGATGCCCCCGGTTGAAGCGGTCAAAGAAGAATATGCGGGGCAGGGGATCGAATCGGCTCAGTTCGGGATCGGACCGCCAGTGTCCGTGTGTTCTCGGTTCCATGCGTTGCGGCTCCCTTTCAGCTTCAACCCTTCACCGAACCAAGTGTAAGCCCGGCGACCACAAAGCGCTGCAGGATCACGACGAGCAGCAGGATCGGAACCAGCTGCAGCGTCGCCGCCGCGAACAGCACGCCCCAGTCGATGCCGGCCAGGCTGCTCAGCATCTCGCTGATGACCAGCGGCGCTGTCTTCGCTTTTGATGTCGTGAAGATAAACGCGAACAGGAATTCGTTCCAGGAGAACACGAACACGAAGGTCGAGGTCGCGATGATCCCCTGGACCGACAGCGGAATTGTCACATGTCGCAAGACGTTGAGGATGCCCGCGCCGTCGACGATCGCGGCCTCGTCCAGCTCGCGGGGGATCTGGTCGATGAACGCTTTCATGATCCAGGTATTCAGCGATACGAAGAATGTGGCGTAGAGCACGATCAACACCAGATGCGTGTCCTGGAGGCCAAGCGCGTTGACGACCGGGAAGAGCGGCAGGGTGATGATGATGGGCGGCAGCATGCGGATCACGATCATGAAGAAGGCCGATGCTGCCAGCGCTGTATTGCGGAAACGGGAATAGATGTAGCCGCCGAGGGTCGACGCGACGACGGTCAGCAGAGTCGCACCGATCGAGATGATGAGGCTGTTCACCAGGGAATCGAGATAGACCGGTCGATTGGCGAACAGCTCGGTGTAGTTCGCGAGCGTTGGCGTGAAGATGAACTCCGGCGGGAACTTGAAGATTTCTCGGTCCGGCTTCAGGGAGGCCAGCACAACGAGCAGGATCGGAAAGCCCGACCAGACGAGTATGGCCGCGAGCGCCAGGTGACGCAGTGCGCTGATCCACCAGGGCCGTCGCATCAGCTGAGCATCCTCTTGTAGACCTGGCGCAAATAGACACTCGCGATCAACAGCGTTGCGATCAGCATGAGCCAGCCGATCGCCGATGCCTTGCCGAGCTCCAGGTAGCGGAACGAGTGGCGGTAGAGATACGTGGCCAGCACCTCGGTGCTGCCGGCAGGGCCGCCGCGGGTCAGAAGCCAGACTTCGCCGAAGATCCGGAATGCGAATACGTACCGGAACAGCAAGGCGATCAGGATAGCCGGGATCAGCATCGGAAAGGTTACATGCCGGAATATCTGCAATGGCGATGCCCCGTCCGAGCGCGCGGCCTCGTAGAGTTCCAGCGGAATCGAAATGCGGGCGGAGTAGAGGATCATGGCAGTGAAGGGCAGGTGCAGCCAGACGCTCAGAAGCACGATAACGGTCAGCGCGTGCCAGCGATTGATCGGCCAGCTGAGGGAAGGCAGGCCCAGGGTCTCGAGCAACTGGGTTACTATGCCGACATCCGGCTCGAGCATGAACCGCCACATCACCACCGCGACGACCTCGCTGACCGCGTAGGGGGCGAGGACAACCGCGATCATGAGGCGCCGTGCCGGCACGCCGCCGGCGAACAGCACGGCAATTCCGATTGCCGCGGCGATTTCCAGGTAGACGACGACGTTGACGATGATGAACGTGTTGGTGAATGCCCGCCAGAAGGCCGGGTCGGTCAACACGCCGGTGTAGTTCGCGAAGCCGACGAACACGGCGGGCTGGCCATAGGAGAATTCCGTCATGCCCTGCCAGAAGACGAACAGGGACGGAATGCCGATGACAAGGAGCAGCAGCAGCTGAACCGGGGCGACCATCAGGTAGTGGAAGAAGCGGATCGGCATGACGGTCGGCTAGCCTCGCCGCCGGGCTCTGCCCTGCATGCGTCGCGAATGGCGATGGACCGCGCCGGCATGGAGGAACAGGTTCGCGGCGCCACCGGTATGGACGAATGCGATTCCTCGAGCGGCATCGGACCGGCTGCTGTGCAGATGCTCGATCAATCCGGCCAGCGCCTTGCCGGAATAGCCGGGATCAAGCACCAGAGCGGCGTGCCGTCCGGCCAGGGCAATGGCATCGAGGGAGGCGGCACTGGGCTTGCCGTAACCGGGTCCGATGAAACGGTCATCAAGGTCAAAGTCGTTCTCGTCAACCCGTGTGGCAATGCCGAGCAGGGCCGCTGCCTGGTTGGCGCGTTCGGCCATCAGCGGCTTCAGGAAGCCGGCAGGCTGCTGGACCGAAATGCCGACGACCCGGGTGGATACACCCAGGTGCTTGAGGCCCAGCACGATCCCTGATGCCGTGAGTCCGGACCCCGCAGCCAGAAAGAGCGCTGTCGGATGCTCCGGGGCGTCGCCGAACTGGTCTCCGAGTTCGCTCGCGGCGCCGGCGGCAGCGGCGGCGGTAAGCGGTCCCGTCCGCCCCGGCAGGTGGATGACGTAAGGCCGGCCGCCGGCCGAGCGCACATGCTCGGCGGCCGCCGCAAGGCGCGCGGGAATCTCGGGATCGTAGGGGTCGGTGGTCTCCAGGAACTCGATCTCGGCGCCGAACACCCGGTCGAGAAGGAGGTTGCCTTGCGCCACCGTCCGGGATGCACGCCGGAGCAGGAGGATGCACCGCAAGCCGAGATGTGCAGCAGCGGCGGCCGTTGCCTGGCAGAAATTGGACTGTGCAGCCGCGGTGGTGATCAAGGTGTCTGCGCCGGTCGAAAGCGCGTGTGCGACGATCGCTTCAAGCTGGCGCGGCTTGTTGCCTCCCATCGCGAATCCGGAAAGGTCCTCGCGCTTCACGACCAGGGATCGCGCCCCGACGGCCTTGGCGAGTCGATCCACCGCCATCAACGGGGTTGGCTTCCGTATGAGCGGAACCCTCGGCAGGTCGGGAAGCGTGTGACTCAAGGGTCCACACGGCAGTTGGAGGAAGGAAGGGGGCGCGCAGCCTGGAAACTCTCGCGCCCCCCGGGGATCAGATCATGGATTCAGCAGTGGCTCGACGCGTTCCTGCAGCGTGTTCATCGCTTCTTCCACGCTCATGTGACCGAGCACGGCCGCCTGCACCAATTCGACCATGTTGTCGCTTGCGCGGGCGGCGTTATCAAACGGCGGGACGGCCAGCCGGGCTACGGCCAGGACGGCCTGCTCGGCATCGGCATAGGGAATTGTTTCCTTGTACGCCGGGTCGGCATAGGTCGACCCGCGGACCGGGCCGTTTCCGTTCAGGGCCGCCATCAAGGTCGACTCCTTCGAGGACATCGCCTTTATCAGACTCCAGGCATGGGCCTTGTTGGTCGAGTTCTTCGGGATGACCATGGCCCAGAAGGCGGTCTTTGCAGGTGCCACGGGCATCGAGTCCGCGATCGAAGCCGAGGGCGGGATGGTTGTCGTCTGGATCGCGCCGGGACTGGCGGCCTTCTCCGGGTCATTGTAGAGCTGGTTGCGGCCCGTTCCCCCGAACGTCATCGCGAAGCGGCCCTGCTGCACGCCGGAAAGCTGCGCGCCGCGATCGTTGGCGAAGAAAACGGTCTCGTCCAGGGCGCCGGCCTCGAACAGTTCCCGCAGACCCTGGACCGCCTTGATCATGCCTTCGCTGTTGGCAGTCGCCTGCAGGTCCGGCGTGACGAAGTCCGCATCCCAGGCACGGGCGAAGTCGATGATGTTGTCCGGCGGATCACTGAGGATCGCCAGTCCGGTCACCTGGCTGCCGTCGTCGCGCGTGAAGGTCAGGGCCTTGGCGGCGGCGATCAGGTCCTCCATCGTCTTGGGCGGACCTTCGATCCCCCGCTCGGCGAAGAGTTCCTGGTTCCAGTGCAGTCCCGACGTGGAATGCCGGAATGGAATGCCGTAGAGCTTTCCGTCGAACGTCACGGCGGCGCGCATGCCGGGTGCGATGTCGTCGAGATCCTCGATGGGATCGCCCGCATGCAAGTCGTTGAGCGGCTCCAGCAGGTCAGCGATGCGCGGCAGCGCCCGCCGGTCAAGCAGGAAACCGATATCGATGCTGGTTTCCGGCAACGTCGTTTCCCGGAACAGCCGGTCCTGCAGCGGCGCCACATCCAGGGTGTTCCACTCGATGGCAATGCCGGTCTCGCTTTTCCAGGCAGCGGTGATGTCTCCCCCCTGTGCGCCGGTGGACACGGTCTCATGCACCGGGTGGGAGAAGATCCGGATGACGTCGGGCTTGTCCTGCGCGAGCGCGGGCGCGCCCGCTGCGACAGCGGGTAGCGCGAGCAACGAGACCAGCCGGTTTGCGAGTTTGAATTTCCTCCGGTTCATAATCATCTATTCCTTGTGTTGTGATGAAATTTCATAGTTTCAGAAGATCGTTGCGTTCTCTTCCGGATTGGTGGAAGGAGAGTACGATTCCCGATTTGGGCTGTCAACGGTTTGCTGTCCGCGAAACCGGATTACGGGCCGCGGGCCCTGGCGGCGTTTGAAGAGATGCCTTTCAGCGCCTCTTTCGGTGATGGAACCGGAGATCTCGCGAGCTGTGCCGTCTTTCCGGGAGAGATGTGGCGTTCCGCCTGCGGTGCCGGGCCACTGCTTGCCAGCCCTGGTAGCGGAAGCGAACCAGCGGGAACCGGGGGTCAGGACAACCGAACGCCAAAAGGGGGTTCTGCGGCGGGGTGGGCAGGCTTGCAGTGAAAACGCCATGGGAGCAGTTCCATGGCAGTCTCGCGACACTCCGCATGTTCGGCCCTCGCGGCAGAAGCCGTAGGGCGCGCGGTCTGGCGGCGCCCGCTTCGTCTGGCTGGCATTGGATTGGGACCGGTCCCGGGCCTATCAAGCACACACACTTAACTCGCGGGTGATTTCGTGCGATTTATTCGGGCATGCAGATTGGCATGCGTCAGATTTCGGCAGAGACGGTAGCGTGGTTCGAGACGGCCTGCACCAGCGGGGATCTGTCGCGAACTGCGCTGGCCCACGAGCTCTGTCTCAAGGAGAACTGGTTTGGCCGCGTCGGCAGGCTGTGTCTTGCGTCGGCGCGCAAGCTTCTTCCGCGCCTGGCGGAGGAGTTGGGTGTGCGCCTGCCGGAGGCGGAGGCGATGGAGTTCGCCCCGCACGCCCGCCCCTCGCCGGACTTCGCCGACAGTTCTGTCTCGTGTTCGTTTCGGGAACTCGGTCCGCTGTCGCTTGAGCCGGTGGCGTCACCGGAGGAGCGCCGCCGCTGGGAGGCAATGATCGAGACGCATCATCCGGAGGGATGGCGCCGGCCGCCGGGAGGGCAGGTCCGGTACCGGGTTCGTTCGGAGCGGTATGGGGTGCTGGGCGGCATTGGCTTCACTGCGGCGGGGGTCCAGCTTGGGCCGCGCGACGATGTTGTCGGCTGGTCGGCCGATGCCCGCGTGGCCAACATCGGCAAGGTTGTGTGCAACCATCGCTTTCTGCTGCTTCCGGGTGTTCGGGTGAAGGGTCTCGCGTCCCGGGTTCTGCGTCTGGCGACGGGCCGGATTGCCGATGACTGGGCGGCGGCCTACGGTGAGCGTCCGGTGCTGGTGCAGAGTTTCACCGGGCCGGGGCAGTCCGGCCTGAGTTACCGGGCCGCGGGGTGGAAGTGTTGTCCGCAGCTGACTTCGGGGCGCCGTTCGGGCGTGCGCCGCGCGGTCTGGCTCCGGCCGCTCGTGGAGGGATGGCAACCGGTTCTGTGCGGTGAGCCGGAGCGCGTTCTCGGCTGGTCCGGATCGATATATTGTGCGGGGGGATGGGCGGCACGGGAATACGGGCGGAGCACGCACCCTGACGGTCGGATCCGGCGTCGGATTGCGCAGATGGGTGCGGCCTGGGTCAATCGGCTTGGCGAACATCTGCCGTCGATCTTCCCGGGGCGGGCGGAGCAGACGGCGGCCTACCGGTTGCTGTCCAATGACGCGGTGACGATGGACCACATTCTGGATTCGCATTTCGAGCAGACGGTTGAGCGGTGCAGTTCCGAGCGGCTTGTGCTGGCTGTTCAGGACACGACGACGCTGAATTATGACGACCTGTCAACGACGTCGGGCCTCGACGAGCTTGGCGGGGGCGGCAAGGGCAGCGCGGGCATTCTGGCCCATTTCGGCGTGGCGGTGAACGCGGTGGGCCGGCCTCTCGGGATGTATACGGTGGACACCGACTTCCGTCAGGCCGATGACAAGGACAGTGTCCGCTGGGTGGACGGCCTGGAGCGGGCGCAGGAACTCGCGCGCGCCTGCCCGGACAGCCGGGTGGTGACGGTCTGCGACCGCGAGGGCGACTTCTGGGAGTTGCTCTCGCGTGCGGAGCAGACCGGGGCGGCATTGCTGGTCCGGGCCAGCCGAGGGACGCAGCGTCGGGTGGCGCTGGCCTCGGGCGGAGACGCGGACCTGTGGGACCATGTGCTGGAGACGGACCCGGTGGGAGGACGGAAGATCGAGGTGCCCGCCTGCGGGGGACCGAACCGTCGGCGCGGCCGCACGGCGAAGCTGACCCTGCGTTGCACGCCGGTGGACCTGCTTCCCCCGAAGGACCGGGAGAGTGAACCACCGGTCCGCATGATCGCCGTCTCGGCCCTTGAGGAGGACCCGCCCCGTCGCCCGGCGCTGCCGACATCGAAGCAAAGGAAGCAGAACAAACCGTTGCACTGGATGCTGCTGACCACCGAGGGCCAGGCCGACCTCGCCACTGCCCGCACGGTGCTGCGCTGGTACGAACTGCGCTGGCGGATCGAACGGTTCTTCCATGCGCTGAAGGTCGGCACCCGCATCGAGGACCGGCGCCTCGACGAGGCCGACGACCTGCGCAAGTGTCTCGCCTTTGACGCGATCACCGCCTTCCGGGTCTGGGACCTTTCCCTCCTGGCCCGCGAGAGGCCGGACGACCCGGCCAGCCGACATGTCACCGAGGACGACATCCGGGCACTCTGTGCCCTCGCCTCCCACTATGGCTTCAAGGTGCCCCGGGGACCGCCGGGCATGACCATCGCGGGCTTCGTCGTGCTCACCGGCGGCCTGGCGGGCTTCCATCCCTCGAAGCGCCAGCCGCTACCCGGCACGCAGAAGCTCTGGGAAGGCGTGAAGTTCCTGTCTCAAGCCGTCATCACCATCCAGGCCATGCAGGAATGGAACAGGAAAAAACGAAAGGAGAAGTCCCGGAGTCAAGTGTGATAGATTGATAGACTCCCGGCTGGCATCCCTTGCACAGCTCGAGAAAGCCGTTCTGGCCGAATTGCCGCCCGCTTTCCTGCGGCCGGACCTGATGATTGTCAACGGAAGTATATAATTCCACCTGTGGTGCACAGCGACCGGCCGCACTCCGTTGGCATGACGCCGCGGGCGTGCCATGATGACGAAATGGCCTGGAGGCCAGTTCCGGGAGAACGCGGCAGGAGAGGAAGAGAACCGGACCCGACGCAGGTTCCGCGGAGTGCCAATATGAAACTGACCGAGTACGCTGAGGCGATTGCGTCGGGGTGGACCAAAGGCGAACTCACGCGAGCGATCCTGCACGACCTGCCGCGACGCGCGGCTGAGATGGAACATGCCGACCGGGAGATCATGCTCAACGAACGACCGGCGCTCACTGCAACACGGTGGGATGCGCTGCTGGCTGCAATGGTCGAGCACGTAGCCCAGTTGCACGGCCACGCCGTGCCGGAATGGGTGGAAGACCGGGAGCGCTTCCTCGATATCCCATGGGTGATTCCAGCTGGAGCCCCCATGCGCCGTGATGCCATCCGCTTCGCGCCGGCCGCATTCATCCGCCACGGGGCACTGCCGGACCCGAAGGATCTCGACGCACGGGGAGGGGAGCGCCATGGGTGGCTTCCTTGACCGCGCAACGCTCAACGAGCTTCTCGACGAGCTCGCCCGCGCGCTGGAACGCAAACGGGTGCGGGGACACGTTTACCTCGTAGGGGGCGCTGCCATGATGCTGGCGTTCAGCCGCGAGCGCAGCACGCATGACGCGGACGCGCGCATCGAGAGCGGACACGGGGCGGTGATCGAAGCGGCACGGGCCATCGGGCGCAAACATGGAATCGGGGAATCCTGGCTCAACGAACAGGCCACGCACTACATGCCACGGGCGAGAGACGAGAGAGCGAGGACGCTTTACGACTCGCCCTACCTCGTTGTGACCGGAGCCTCCGCCGAGCATATGCTCGCAATGAAGCTGGAAGCCGGCAGAGATACAGACCAGGAGGATGTGGCGAAATTGGTCGAGACGCTGGGGATCACGACGCCAGGGCAAGGACTTGCAATACACGCAAGGCTCTTCCCCGATTCGAACCAGCGGGAACGGGCCGAAACGCTGTTGGAAGCAGCGGTACGGCCGGTACCGCAGCTTCAGGCTGAGCCGAAGGGCCGCTCAGAGGAGAACAGTCCCGAAAGGTTGGCCCCTATCGACAGGCATTCCCCTTAACCTCCCTTTCCCGGGTAGTCGACACAACCCGTAACTCACTTGACGGAGCGGCCTTCCGTGCAATGGCCCGTGCCGTGTTGCGGTTCTCAAGCCCGCGTCCGGGGCATCGGTTGCAGGAAATCGGATTTTCGGCCATTTGCTGGGGACGTCGCTGCGATTCCGCGGTACAATTCCGAACATAATGCGAACCTAGTAGGGTCCGGGTTGAGAAGCCGCCGCACGGCACGGCACCGGGCGCGAGCGACGCGATTCGCTGCGCCATGCACGGAGACAGCATGGCCGAACAGGGAAGAACCGGCGCGTCCTGGCGCCGGACCGCCGTCGTGCACGGCCGCCTCGCGATGCGGGATGCCGTGCTGGAGGCGGCTCGAAACCGCGCGCACGGCCTTGCAGGCCATGGCGTTCGAACCGCTTGCAGCCCGGCTGGCGGGGGGCTTGCTGCGCGCCATCGATGACGAGAGCCTGCGCGCCGCGACCCAGGCCGCCTTGCCGGGCACGCAACTGGGCGAACTCGATGCGATCAAGAGCCTGCCCGGCTTTGTCGGCGCGGCAGCCGACACGCTGCGCAAGGCATGGCGTGCCGGCATCGACCTCGAGGCACGATCCGGCGAACACCCCCGGCTGGCATCGCTCGCGAGTCTCGAGAAGGCCGTTCTGGCCGAATTGCCGCCCGCTTTCCTGCGGCCGCCGGACCTGGTGGCGAAGGCCCTGCAACGGCTCGAGCATGCGGCGACGCTGTTCGGGCCGATCGAAGTAAGAGGCATCACGGAGCTTTCTCCGTGCTGGCGGCCGCTGCTGCTTGCAATCGCACGGAAGACGCCCGTGCGGTGGCTGGCGGGACCCCGGCCCGTTCCGGCCTGGCTCGACGGCAGCGCGGTGGAAATCCGCACCACGGAACGGCAACGCCCGGCAATCCAGTGCGCAAGCGCGTCGACGCCGTATCACGAGGCCCTCGAGGCCATGCGGTGGGCACGGCGGCTCCTGGCATCGGGAGAGGCCGAACCGGGGGAGATCGCCATCGCTGCCGCGAGCACGGCGGAGTACGACGACCATTTTCGTACGTTGCGCAGCGACGCCGGCCTCGACGTGCATTTCGCCCACGGCGTCAGGGCGGCATCCTCCCGCGAGGGCCAGGCGGCGGCCGCGGTGGCGGACATCCTGCTGCGGGGCGTCAGTCAAACCCGAATACGTCGTCTGTCGGCCCTTCTGGCCCCCCTGCCCGGCCCGTTCCGGGCCTATCAAGCACACACACTTAACTCGCGGGTGATTTCGTGCGATTTATTCGGGCATGCAGATTGGCATGCGTCAGATTTCGGCAGAGACGGTAGCGTGGTTCGAGACGGCCTGCACCAGCGGGGATCTGTCGCGAACTGCGCTGGCCCACGAGCTCTGTCTCAAGGAGAACTGGTTTGGCCGCGTCGGCAGGCTGTGTCTTGCGTCGGCGCGCAAGCTTCTTCCGCGCCTGGCGGAGGAGTTGGGTGTGCGCCTGCCGGAGGCGGAGGCGATGGAGTTCGCCCCGCACGCCCGCCCCTCGCCGGACTTCGCCGACAGTTCTGTCTCGTGTTCGCTTCGGGAACTCGGTCCGCTGTCGCTTGAGCCGGTGGCGTCACCGGAGGAGCGCCGCCGCTGGGAGGCAATGATCGAGACGCATCATCCGGAGGGATGGCGCCGGCCGCCGGGAGGGCAGGTCCGGTACCGGGTTCGTTCGGAGCGGTATGGGGTGCTGGGCGGCCTTGGCTTCACTGCGGCGGGGATCCAGCTTGGGCCGCGCGACGATGTCGTCGGCTGGTCGTCCGATGCCCGCGTGGCCAACATCGGCAAGGTTGTGTGCAACCATCGCTTTCTGCTGCTTCCGGGTGTTCGGGTGAAGGGTCTCGCGTCCCGGGTTCTGCGTCTGGCGACGGGCCGGATTGCCGATGACTGGGCGGCGGCCTACGGTGAGCGTCCGGTGCTGGTGCAGAGTTTCACCGGGCCGGGGCAGTCCGGCCTGAGTTACCGGGCCGCAGGGTGGAAGTGTTGTCCGCAGCTGACTTCGGGGCGCCGTTCGGGCGTGCGCCGCGCGGTCTGGCTCCGGCCGCTCGTGGAGGGATGGCAACCGGTTCTGTGCGGTGAGCCGGAGCGCGTTCTCGGCTGGTCCGGATCGATATATTGTGCGGGGGGATGGGCGGCACGGGAATACGGGCGGAGCACGCACCCCGACGGTCGGATCCGGCGTCGGATTGCGCAGATGGGGGCGGCCTGGATCAATCGGCTTGGCGAACATCTGCCGTCGATCTTCCCGGGGCGGGCGGAGCAGACGGCGGCCTACCGGTTGCTGTCCAATGACGCGGTGACGATGGACCACATTCTGGATTCGCATTTCGAGCAGACGGTGGAGCGGTGCGGTGCCGAGCGGGTTGTGCTGGCTGTTCAGGACACGACGACGCTGAATTATGACGGCCTGTCAAAGAGTTCGGGTCTCGACGAGCTTGGTGGGGGCGGCAAGGGCAGCGCGGGCATTCTGGCCCATTTCGGCGTGGCGGTGAACGCGGTGGGCCGGCCTCTCGGGATGTATACGGTGGACACCGACTTCCGGCAGGCCGATGACAAGGACAGTGTCCGCTGGGTGGACGGCCTGGAGCGGGCGCAGGAACTCGCGCGCGCCTGCCCGGACAGCCGGGTGGTGACGGTCTGCGACCGCGAGGGCGACTTCTGGGAGTTGCTCTCGCGTGCGGAGCAGACCGGGGCGGCATTGCTGGTCCGGGCCAGCCGAGGGACGCAGCGTCGGGTGGCGCTGGCCTCGGGCGGAGACGCGGACCTGTGGGACCATGTGCTGGAGACGGACCCGGTGGGAGGGCGGAAGATCGAGGTGCCCGCCTGCGGGGGACCGAACCGTCGGCGCGGCCGCACGGCGAAGCTGACCCTGCGTTGCACGCCGGTGGACCTGCTTCCCCCGAAGGACCGGGAGAGTGAACCACCGGTCCGCATGATCGCCGTCTCGGCCCTTGAGGAGGACCCGCCCCGTCGCCCGGCGCTGCCGGCATCGAAGCAAAGGAAGCAGAACAAACCGTTGCACTGGATGCTGCTGACCACCGAGGGCCAGGCCGACCTCGACACTGCCCGCACGGTGCTGCGCTGGTACGAACTGCGCTGGCGGATCGAACGGTTCTTCCATGCGCTGAAGGTCGGCACCCGCATCGAGGACCGGCGCCTCGACGAGGCCGACGACCTGCGCAAGTGTCTCGCCTTTGACGCGATCACCGCCTTCCGGGTCTGGGACCTTTCCCTCCTGGCCCGCGAGAGGCCGGACGACCCGGCCAGCCGACATGTCACCGAGGACGACATCCGGGCACTCTGTGCCCTCGCCTCCCACTATGGCTTCAAGGTGCCCCGGGGACCGCCGGGCATGACCATCGCGGGCTTCGTCGTGCTCACCGGCGGCCTGGCGGGCTTCCATCCCTCGAAGCGCCAGCCGCTACCCGGCACGCAGAAGCTCTGGGAAGGCGTGAAGTTCCTGTCTCAAGCCGTCATCACCATCCAGGCCATGCAGGAATGGAACAGGAAAAAACGAAAGGAGAAGTCCCGGAGTCAAGTGTGATAGATTGATAGGTCCCGGGCAGGACAATCTCATTCTCTCGTCGTCGGATCCGTGTGCGCCCTGGAAGGCGTTGAGCGGAGCCGTTCCGGTTTGTCCCCGGCCTGTCGTGGATTGATCGGAGTGTGCAGCAGGGCGTTGAATGGGGTTTCTGGCGCACCGCAGCGGGGTTGGGAAAGGATTGGCCAGCGCTCGGTCGCTTTCAGAAGTGGGATTTTGCCGGGAATCGGGTTTCCGGGAAGGGGTCAAGTCTTACGTGGACGCTTGGCGAGCACGTGCTTCAAGGAATCGTCGCGGTGCCACTCGAAGTGGTCGGTTGCGGCGGGGACGCGGTCGAAGCCGGCGGTGAGGATGATTGCGAGGGCGAGGTTGGACGAAGGCGGTGTTGTTTGCCGGGCCGTGGCCGGAGCGCATCAAGCAGGCGTCCTCCCGGAACGCGGTATCGCGCCGGCGGTGGTTCTTGTTTTCGATGGCCCAGTGTCCGCGGTTGAGGGAGAGGAGACGCTCTGGCGATGCCTCTGCATGGGAGAGCGAGGTTATCCCGTAGGCATGTTCGATGGAGGCTTTGCCGGACCTGGCGTGCTTTCGCTCGCAGGTGATGCGGAACATCTCGCGCACGTGCGGGATGGTGAACAAGTTGTCGAGCGGGGAGATGCATTCGATGGAGCGGGTGTCCCAGCGGCCGTGAAGCGGCTTCTCCGGCACGTCGGAGGAGCGCCGCTGCGTATCCCGTTCCCAGTTTGTCGCCTTCAGGGTCTCGAGGGTCTCGGGAGCATTGCCCTTCACGGTGAACAGGTAGTGGGCGCCGTGCGTGCGCATGATCGCATCGGCGGTGTTGCGGGATGTGTGAAGCGTGTCCATGGTAATTAGTGTCTGCCGAAAAACCCCCTTTTTGGAGTTTGAGCCGGCTTCTGCCGTCAAGTTTGACCCCGACCTGACAGGTGGATTCAGGGTCAAGTGGACCTGGTCAGCGACATTTGGGGGTAAACGGCGGGCGGGCGGGGATTTTGGCGCCCATATTGGTGATTTCTGGAAGTATCGGGCATGGAGAGCCGCCGGCAGCCCGGTCCGGGCTGCGCTGGCGCGGTTTCCCGGCGACGTCAGGCAGCTTTTCGTTGCAGGAACTTGAGTCGTGCGCGTTCCCGTGCGCGGATCAAGAAACCGACACGGAGCACATTTGCAGCGAGGATGGACAAGGCGACCGTGCGGGCGAAGCCAGCCTTGCCATGGGTGCGCACCCGGTCCAGGCCGCGCTGCTCGAGATTGTTGATTGCCGACTCGACGGCGGGATGCTGCTGGCGCGCCAGTGCGAAGTCCGGCTGCGCCTCGTGTTCGCGGCGGCTGGCGGGCAGGCGGCCCTTGGCGGGCATGGCGTTGAGTTCCAGCGTGTCGCCGAGGGCGGCCTGGTTTTGCGGGCTGTGAAAGCCGCGGTCGAAACTGCAGGCGACGAGTTCCGGGAAGCGCTCCCGCGTGGCCACGATGACGGGAACCGCGGCATCGGTGTCGCTCCCCTCCCACAGGATCCGGTGCTCGAGGAGGTGGTCCTCGACGATCGCGACGGGAACGCCCAGTTCCACGGGGACGCCCGCCTTCCCCTTGCTGTTCCACCGCGTATGTTCCTCGAAGACCGAAAAGACCTTCTCCTTCTGGGGGATCTCCTCCCTCTGCAGGATCCTCCGGTCCGTCTGGTCGATCTGGCGCTTCGTATGCGCGATGTACCGGTCGAGTTCCTTGAGCTCCTCCGGCCGGGCGCCCCGCTCCAGCAGGCTGGCCCGCGTGGCCTCCGCCTTCGCCAGAAGTTCCTCGCACTTGGCCAGGAACGCGTCGACGTCCTCCCGCCAGGCCTCCGAGCGCCGGGTGCTCGCCACCCGCTGATACAGCCGCCGGAGTGTCACCGTAAGATGCTTGACTTGGCGCCAGCCCGTCAGGTTCCATTCGTCCGCCAGCTCGGCCGCGATCCGTATCATCACCCGGGCTGCGTCCCAGAGCAGGTTGCGGTCGGTGGGATAGTGGACATCCGTCTCGACGACAAAGGTGTCGCACCGGCCCGCCAACTGCTCGCCAGCGTCGTGGCCGCAAAGGTCGTGACCGTGCCGCACCACCAGTTCGTTGATGTCTCGCAGCGTGTCCTCGTCCAGCAGCGAGACATTCCGCATCACCTGGTCATAGGAATACGTCACCGGGTCCAAATCGCTGTCCCCGAGCAGCTGGCGAAGCACCACGTGCGTGTTGGCGTGTTCATGAAGCCGGTCGAAGTCGCAGCCAAGGCCTTGCTTCAGCACCGCGAGTACGAGAACCGTCCACAGTTCCATCCCCGGACGGCCGACCGTCAGATCGCGGTCTTCCCCGAACCGGTCCAGCAGAAGCTCGAAAACCGCCTCCCGCACCGCCTCATTCAAATACAGGCCCTGCAGGCCAAGCAGGATCGCCGGGATGTCGTCCCGCGACTTCACGTCAATCTGGATCCCCCCAATCTCCGCCCGGCCGAGCATCGGCTCAAAACGCCCCAGCTTCCGCATCGCAAACTCCCACGCAAAGATCCCGGAATCCGCAGCGCGCCACTCCGGACCACTGCCCGGAAGCACACCGCGTCCCGCTTCCCGGGATACGATCTAACTATTTGTACAGTATAATGATAAATGCTGCCTGCGCAACCCCGGAAATGCCCCGTTCAACCCCGGAACAACCGGATTCCGGACCGTCCCGCCAGGTCCCTGATCGCTCGCAGCGTGTCCTCGTCCAGTAACGAAATATCCCGCAGCACCGTGTCGTAGGAATACTCCACCGGGTCATACTCGCCGTGCCCGAGCAGTTGGCGCAGCACCAGGTGCGTGTCGGCGTGTTCCCGAAGCCGGTCGAAGTCGCAGCCAAGTCTCCGCTTCAGCATCCCAAGCACGAAAATCGTCCACAGGGACACCCCCGGACCGACAGCATCCCGATTGCCATCCCCCCCGATCCGCTCCTCCAGGAGCCGGAATACCGCTTCCCGCAGTTCGACATTCAAGTATACGTCCCGCAGGCCGCCCAGAAGCTTGGGAATGTCGTCTCGAGACCTCGCGTCAATCCACACATCCCCGACCCTCATCCCCTCCTGTCCCGGATCAAAGCGGCGCAGCTTCTTCATACCGAACTCCTTTGCGAAGATTCCGGAATTTTGAACGCGCCGCGGGCACAAGGACTTCGCTGCAAGAGCAACATCGAAAGCGCCCGGCCTCCGATACCGGCACTTTAACTCATTGCCAAAACAAGCGAATTGATGACAAAAGGTCAGTCCAGACTATACCAGGCTCAAACTCCGCCCAACGGACGATCTCGTGGCAACAGCGCAAACTTCGCCATCGGATCTAGAACCTAACTCATTGATCAGTATAACTCTTATCGGTTTTTGGGCAAGCACTAATTACAGAGCCGCTAATTTCGACGTCTTCCAGCACCGCGAGCACGGCAGTGTTCTCCCCGCCCGCCTCATGGCACATCCGGCAGGCGATCGGAATGCCTTCTGTATGGGTCACCGGCGTCGCCGTCTCATGGTGCACCGCGCCGCTGCGGTTCGCGCCGTTGATCCGTCCGCAGCCAGCGCCGAGCGGTCCGGGACCTTTCAACATCCCACACTTGTATAGGCGATCCTATTCCAGCTTTCTCTCGCCGAGTGCGTTGCGCACCTGCACCGCCCAGTTCAGCCTTTCGAGCCCTTGCCAGACCTTTTTCGCACCCGGCAGCGGCTGCCGTGTTGTGGGATGGGCCCCGACGAGGCGCCCGATGTCGATGACGACGGTCTGGATGTCGGGCGCCTGCCCGGCAGGCTTCCTCCGGACGTTTCGGTGGCCCTGCGCCTCCAGCAACGTCTGGAGCAGGTCGATGTCCTCCTCCGGAAAGACCTCGGTCGCCGGGGTCTCGGGGCGCTCCTGCGCGAGGATTGTCAGGTCGGCGACATGGCAGGCCGTTATGGCGTCGAAAGCGATGCACTTGCGCAGGTCGTCGGCATGGTCCAGCCGGCGGTCCTTGATCCGCGTTCCCGTCTTCAGCGTGCGGAACCAGGTCTCGATGGTCCAGCGCTTGCGGTACCAGTCCAGCACGGTTGCGGCGTGCACGGCGGCGACCTCCCCGTCGGCGGGGCGTTCGGTGGTCAGCAGCAGCCAGCAGAGCGGGTCGTCGCCGTCGGCGGTCCCGGTCTCCGTGGCCGAGACGGCGAGCATGGGCAGCGGCTCCGCGCCACGGTCCCGATGCGGCGGCAGCAGTTCGACCTCCGTCGTGCGGATCTCCAGGCGGGCGACGCGCTCCTTGCGGGCGCGGGGGCCGCCTGCGGCCGGGATCGTCAGTTCCGTCACCGCGACGGGCGACCGGGCAGCGACATGCTCCCACAGGCACTCCTTCCCGCCGCCGGGCGTCCGCACCCGCTGCTTCGCCGAGCGGCTGGCGCGCACCAGCAACGGGATCCTCTCGTCCCCGGCATGGGCGAGCATGTCCCAGAAGTCGCCCTCGCGGTCGCAGACGGAGATCACCCGCGTGCCCGGGCAGGCCTCCGCGAGCTCCCGGGCCCGCTCGAGCCCCAGCAGCCAGCGGCGGCTGTCCGCCTCGGGATCCTCCCGGAAGGCCGCGTCCATCGTGAACAGGCCCAGAGGCCGGCCCTCCGGCGTCACCGCCAGCCCGGCATGGGCCAGGATGCCCTTGCTGCCCTTGCCGCCGCCGCCGAGCTCGGCAAGACCCTCCGTGGCCTCCAGGCCCGTGTAGTTCAGCGCCGTCGTGTCCTGTATGGCGAGGACCACCGCCTCCCCGCGGCAGCGGTCGGCGGTCGCTTCGCAGTGCGGCTCGAGAATGTGCTCCATGGAGATCCTCGGGTTCGACAGCAGGCGGTAGGCGGCCTTCTGTTCCGCCTTCTCCGGAAAGATGACCGGCAGATCCTCGCCCATGCTCTTCAGCCAGGCCCGGCCCATCCGGACGATGCGGTCGCGCACCCGCCCGTCGGTGTGGCACGTGCGGCCGTACTCCCTCTGCGCCCAGTCCGCGTCCGCGCCGTCGAAGGCGCCCGCCAGCGCGCCAACCGGGCGGCGTTCCACATGGCGCAGCGCCTCCCGCCAGCCGTCCTCCAGGGCGGTCGCCCGCACCGTGCCGGCCCCGCCCCTGCGGCCGCTGGTCCGCCCGATGACAGTCCAGCCGGCACGGTGGTAACAGTATCCGCTGTGTTCCGCGCCGACATGGGTGTAGGCCGCCACCGGACGTACCGAATAGCGGGACTCCCAGTCGTCCGCCACCCTCTGCGTGGCCATGCGCAGGATCTGCGACGCCAGCGCCGGGACGCGCACGCCGGGAAGAAGCAGGAAGCGATGGTTGCAGAGGACGCGCCCGATGTTGGCGGCGCGGGCGTCGGCGGACCATCCGATCCATTCGTCCCGCGCACGAAGCTGCCAGGTCGCCGACCCGAAGCCGATTCCGCCAAGGACGCCGTGACGCTCCGAGCGGATCCAGTAGCGCATCTGGCCGCCGGGAGGCCGCGCCCATCCCAGCCGATGATGCTCCTCCATCATCGCCTCCCAAAGCCGGCGGTCATCGGCATCGCCCACCGGATCAAGCGAGACCGGGCCAAGCTCCTCCAGCGGGCAGGTCAGCCTGGTGTCGGGAACGTCGCTGACCGGGACGGCGGGAGCAGTGGCCGGATCCGGCACGTCGCGTGCCGGCGGAAGCTCAAGACCCACACGCTCCGCGAGCGCCGGCAGCACCTTCGCCGCCGCCGAAAGGCACAGGGCGTCAAGCGGATTGCGCCAGCCAGTGCGCTCGCACAGATCCCGGGCAAGGGCGTGACGGGTGATGTCGCCGGAACGCAAGGCGTCGGCGAACCAGTCAAGCGTCTGCGAATCAAAATGGCGGAGACCTATCTGCATACCTCACGCAATACACGAACCAGATCACCTATACAAGTGCGGGACGTTGAAAGGTCCGGGACCGGGTGGGCCTGCGCCCAGCGGTTGGCCGCGGCCTGCACTTCGTCGCTGTCCGCCTGCACCATCATCCGGTGGATCGTGGCTCGCGAAGGCGGGATGAAGCGGTCGCTGATCCGATCCCGCCGCGCGTCGAGGGCGGCAAGATGTTCCTGCGGCATGGTTGTCGCGTAGCGCGAGGTCGCGTCGCAGCCGACCGTGCCCGTAAGGCGCGCCAGCACGCAGATGGCCAGCACTGTCGCCAGCTTGTCCCGCCGCCCGTGGGCATGGCGGAAGTCGGGAACCCGCTGCAACGCCTCCAGCAGCGAAGGAAGCGTCTCTCCCGTCACGTCCACCGCCGTGCGGGCCACCACCCAGTCCGGATGCGGCTCTGTCGCGCAAAGCCGGGCTACCGACGAGCGGCCCAGCGGATAGACAACCATCTCCTTCAGCTTGCCATGCGGATCCGTGTAGCCGCCCCGGTCGCGCGCATAGCCCTTAGGTGAGCCCCACCGGCGCCCAGTTGGAGGCTCGGTACACCGTCCCGTGGTGCTTCTCCGGATCCACGAAGGTCTCCGCCAGTTCCAGCGGATGACCGTATGTCGCGTTTCAGTCGTCACTCAGGCGGCGGAGCATCCCGCCGACAAACCAACTGCCCAGATTCGGGAAGGCCCGGAAGCACTAGTGTCGCGTCGCTGTTGATTTAGCGGGTTTCTCTTCCCTTCGCTTCCTTTGGGAGAGGCTTGCATTATCGTCCAGATATAGTATGTCTTCGCAAACAAACAACAAGTGAGCCGGGCGTCCGGCGCGAGCTTCGGTCTTCCATTGCGGGGCGTATCTGCGTGGCGCGGGAGCGTGGCGGGACAGTCTGGCCGAACGAGCAGACGGAGGCAGGCCATGGAAAGGAAAGGCAGGAAGCAATATCGGGTGCGGCTGAGCGCGGAGGAGCGAGCGGAGTTGTCCGGGATTGTGAACGGGAAAGCGGCTGCGTATCGCCGGAAGCACGCGCACATCCTGCTGTTGGCAGACGAGGATCGGGAGGATGGCGGACGCACCGACGCGGATATTGCGTCGGTTCTGGGGGTTGGCGCCTCCACCGTGGAACGGGTGCGCAAGCGCTGCGTGGAGGAGGGCCTTGAGGCGGCGGTTGAGCGTCGCAAGCAAGTCAATCGCAAGCCGCGGAAGCTGGACGGTGCGGGGGAGGCGAAGCTGGTTGCGCTGGCCTGCTCGGCACCGCCGGAGGGCCATGCGCGCTGGACGCTGCGGCTGCTCGGCGACAAGCTCGTGGAGTTGGAAATCGTTGACAGCATTCACAAAGAGACAGTTCGCAAGGCGCTAAAAAAAAACGATTTGAAGCCGTGGCGCAAGCAATGCTGGTGCATTCCACCGAAGGCCAGCGCGGAATTTGTCTGCGCAATGGAGGATGTGCTGGAAGTCTATCACCGGGAGTTCGACGAAGACACCGTGCTGGTGTGCATGGACGAGACCTCGAAGCAGCAGACGAAGGAAACCCGGACACCGCGCCCGGTCCGGCCCGGTCAGCCCGCGATTGTCGACTTCGAGTACGAGCGAAACGGCGTCGCCAACCTGTTCATAGTGTTTGCTCCGTTGCTCGGCTGGCGATGGGTGAAAGTGACCGACCGCCGAACACGGCACGACTGGGCGCATCTGATCCGCGAACTGGTGGACGAGATCTTCCCCGGCAAGAAAATCGTTCTGGTGATGGACAACCTGAACATCCATTCCCTTGCATCGCTTTACGAAGCGTTCGAACCGGCCGAGGCCAGGCGGATCGCGGAGTGCCTGGAAATCCACTACACGCCGAAGCACGGTAGCTGGCTGAACCTCGCCGAGATCGAGATCGGCGTCCTGGCCCGGCAGTGCCTGGCGCGGCGTATTCCCGACCGCGAACAACTCTGCAGCGAAACCGGTGCCTGGCAGGCGAAGCGCAATCGGGAAAGCGCATCCGTCGACTGGCGGTTCAAGACAGAGGATGCTCGCATCAAGCTGAAGTCGCTATATCCGTCAATCCAGTGACGCCGGAGCACTAGCAGGCGCGTATTGCTCGCCACAAGGTGCAACCGCTCAACTTGCTGCGCAACCTTCCAGCCGATGAACCGGTCTCGCGAACGATACTTCAGCGCGCCAGCCTGCCAAGCCAACCCAAAGCGTCCCCAGGACCACAACATACCGTGGCCCGCGTCCCACAAAGCGCAGAAAGCCGAGCTCGTGGCGCTGGCCATCAGACCGTCCCAGCGAAGGCGTTCCTCCGGCCGCGTAAGCCGAATCACAGCTTCTTCCACCGAGGGGTTCTGGGACAAACCAAGCATGCCATCAAATTAACAGACGGAACATGAGAAGTTCAGACCCCACGAGTCCGAATCAACCTCGAAAAAGAATGAGATTGCCCTGCACTGCTGGACGATGCGGTTGACGAGGGCGAGGAGACGTTCGAGCTCGTGCCCTCCAACGCCACGGGCGCGCGCATCGCGGACGCGACGGCGACCGGGACCATCGAGAACGACGACCCGCTGCAGCAGGCGTGGATAGAGCGGTTCGCGCGCACGGTCGCCACGCAGGCCGTGGACGCCTTCGCCGAGCGGTTCGCGGGCGGTTGTTGTTTCCCGGAAAATCTCGGCCGCAGTAGGCCCTTTTGTACCGGGCTATTCCGGTCACGGATTTTAGTGGACAGGGATTAATCCGGTACGGTTCTGTGGGCTTCTTTTCCAAGCAGGCGGATTCCGAGGAGGCGGATTCCGAGGAGGCGGATTCCGAGGAGGCTGCTTCGTGGGAGGCGGGTTGGTTGTAGTCTGGTAGCGGGCGGCGGGTTTCCGGGCAGGGAGTTTCGGCGTCCGTGGTTCTCGCTTTCGGGAGGGGGTCGGCCCGCGCGAGGACCAATCGCCGGGCCGTGGGCGGCTATTGCAATTCCGTTTCGAGACCGGTTTGATCGCCGGCGAGTACGTTAGCAGGCAGGCGTGGCGGGACGCAAGTCCGCCGCGGTGCTGTCTGGGCCGCGATGCTGTTTGCGGGCTGCGGCGGCACGGGACCTACGGACGCAAGACGCCAGTCGGGACCCGGATTTCGCGCTGGTACTGCCGAGAGTGCAGGATGACATTCAGCGCCTTGCCGGACTGCCTTTCGGCGCGTCTTCCGGGTTCGCTTGCGTCTGCGGAGGAGGTTGTCGCGTTTGCCGAGCGGCATGGCATCAGCGCGGCAGCCCGCAAGTGGCGTGGGGAGGCGGCTGACTTCAGTAGCGCGCGGCGCTGGGTTCGACGGCGTGTGTTGCTGGTTCGGGCGAGCCTTTCGCTTTTCCTGGGGCTTGAGCCGGTTCTGCTGGCGGGGCTTGTGCTGCTGATCGGCGCCTTTCGGGACCGGCTGGATGCTCCGGTGGCGCTGCTTGAGCTGCGCCGGCTCGGCTCTTTGCGGCTTGCCCTGATCCCCTATCCGGTCGGATTTGATTTGCGTCGGCGACGTGCTCGATCGCAAACGGGTCCGCCAACAGAAGATGGCTCTGCTCGGGCTGCCTCCTTTCTCCGATGATGCTGTTGCGGGCCGCGCCGGGTCCGTGAAGCAAGCAGAGGGAAAGGGGAATCATCGATGGGTGACCTGATGGAAGAGCACCGGAAGGCGGTAGCGCTGTTCCGGTTCGAGGTTCTGGCACCGGTTTTGAACGAGCCGTCGAAACGGACCGCTTCGCGGATCCGTGTGCAGGCGGCGAAGGTGTGAGACATCCCGGGCAGCAGCCGGATGCGTGTCGCGCAAGGGACGATCTACGACTGGCTCCGGCTGTATCGCTCGCGGGGCTTCGATGGGCTGCTGCCGAAGAGCCGCCGCGACGGGGCGAAGCCACGGCGGATGCCGCCGGATGCGGTCGATGCGGTGCTGTCCATCAAGGGGGAGACCCCCGAGTTGAGCATCCGGCAGGTGATCCGGCGGGCCCGGGAGATGGGTGCGGTGCCGGAGGCTGTCCCGCTACCCCCCTCGACGCTGCACCGGCTGTTTACGCGTGAGGGGCTGATGGTGCGGGAACAGCAGGGGCCGCAGAAGAATCTGCGGCGCTGGGCGTTCTCCCATGCCGGCGACCTCTGGCAGTCGGATGCGATGCACGGTCCTGCGGTGCGCGACGAGCGCGGGCGCATGCGGAAGACGTATTTGCTCGAACTCCTGGACGACGCGACCCGGGTTGTCCCTCACGGAGCGTTCCAGTTCTCGGAGAACGCGTCCGCGTTCCTGCAGGTGTTCCGGGAGGCGGTTCAGCGCAGGGGCATCCCCCGGCAATGGCATTCGTCTAGGGTGTTCTGCTTCGTGGTGCACCGGGTGTATAGGGGTAATGTATTGCGGTTATTTGTCTTTTCTCCACTGTTGGTGCGGTGATGCCCGGGGGGGGTTGACTTACCGGCTGGTTCCCTGCATAGTGCCGCTTGGATTGCCCACTGCGGAGAGGTGTTCGGATGGACCCCCGAATCGAGGCGCTGCGGTCGACGACGTTTTTCGGTCGTCGTCTGACCCGGCAGCAGATTTCCGAGATCCAGACGACGGTTGCAGCGTTTCCGTCGCTGAGCCGGCACGAGCTTGGGCAGACGATTTGCGAGCAGCTGGGCTGGCGCACGGGAACGGGCACGAACCGGATCCAGCTCTGCCAGCGGCTTCTGGAGGAACTGGAGCGGCTGGGCCTCCTGGTGTTGCCGGCGAAGGATGCGTCCTATGCGCGGGGTCCGCGCAAGCCGATTGAGAAGAGCCAGCGGACGGAGAAGCAGCCGGCGATTGCGGAGCCACTGGAGGAACTTCTGCCATTGCAGCTTCGCCTGGTGCTGAACGAGGACGAGATTTCGGAGTGGAACGAGTTTGTCGACCGCTGGCACTATGTGGGCTTCCGCCACCCGCTCGGTCCACGGCTGCGCTACTTCGTGGAGGATCGGCACGGGCGCAAGCTGGGTTGCCTGCTATTCTCGCAGGCGGTGGTTTCGCTGCCCTGCCGGGACGCGTGGGTCGGCTGGCCGGAGGACGCGTGGAAGTCGCAGCTGGAGCGGGTGGTGGGCAACACGCGGTTTCTGCTGTTTCCGTGGGTCGAGGTCCGGAACCTGGCTTCCAAGGTGCTGTCGATGGCGATGCGGCGGCTGGCCGATGACTGGGAGCAACAGCACGGCTGCCGTCCGGTATTGGTAGAGACGTTTGTGAATTCGAGCCGCTTCGATGGCGCCTGCTACCGGGCGGCAAACTGGCTCGATCTCGGCGAGACCCGAGGCGGCAAGGGGAAAGCGCCCAAACGGGTCTACGTCTATCCGCTGAGCGCGGACTTCCGGGAGGTTCTCCTGCATGGCCCGCAACGCTCCGTGCCACGGCGCAAGGCGAAGCCACGGGCGGCGCCCCGGCTCGCCGCAGACGACCCCTTCCTGCTCGTCTGGCAAGAACTCGTCGGCGCGGCAACTGCGGCGGCGACGGCCTACGACCGTGTCTGGCAACTCCGGCGGCGGGTCATCAACACTCTGCTGGTGGTGCTCTTCGTCTATCGGCTGATGTTCTCGGGCAACGGCTACACGGCGACCCTTGCCGCGCTCTGGGAGCAATGCCGGGCTTGCGGCATTCCGCTGCCGCAGGCCGAACCCGTCGCTGCGTCGAGCATGAGCGCCGCCCGGGCGAAGGTCGACGAAGCGATCTTCAAGAACTTGCACGCCGAGATCCTCAAGCGTGCCGAGAGCTCGCAGTGGAAGGGGCACAGGGTCTACGCAGTCGACGGCTCGAAGATCAACTTGCCGCGCCCGCTGCTCCGCGCCGGCTACCCCCTGCCGCAGGAACGGGCCCACTATCCGCAAGGCTTGCTGAGTTGCCTCTACGAACTGACCCCGAAACTCCCCATCGACTTCGACCTGCATGCCCACGGCGATGAGCGCGCCGCCGCGCTCGCCCATCTCCCCGCCATGGCCAGCGGAGACGTGGTCGTCTACGACCGCGGCTACTACTCCTACCGAATGCTGCTGGCCCATGCGGAGCGGGGCGTGCATCCGCTGTTCCGTCTGCAGAGAAATGCCGGAACCACATTCGACGACTTCATCGCAGGAAGCACGCAGGATGAACTCACGACCATCACCCCGGGATCCGACACGCTTCGCCGCCTGGGCCGGAAGGATCCCGTGGCCGTACCCAGGCCCATCCCCCTGCGGCTCGTCAAATACGTCCACGGTGGAACCGAGTTCCGCCTCGCAACCACCCTGCTCGACCAATGCCGCTACCCAGTACAGGAACTCGCCGACCTCTACCATGAACGCTGGGGCATCGAGGAGTTGTACAAGACCTCAAAGTGTGGCTTCCAACTGGAGGACTTCCACAGCCGTTCCGAACGTGGTGTGAAGCAGGAGATCTTCGCCCACTTCAACCTCATCGCAATGACCCGGCTGTTCACCAACTTCGGCGATGCCATGCACAACACGCAATCGTCCCCGGATCCCCTGCCGGAGAGCCAGGCAAACTTCAAGGCCGCCTTGTTCGCCGTCGCCCGAAACCTCGAAGGCCTCATCCTGCGCCAGGCCGCCATGATGCACAACGCAGTGCGTCAGGTCCTCGCCTGTGTCGAAACCGCAAGGCAACGCCTGCGTCCAAATCGAACCTATCCACGACGCTCCCGAAAACCCCTCGGCAAATGGCAGAAAGGACGAGACTCCGCAGCTGCAGCCTGAGTGCCAGAGCAACCGTCCCACGGGTGCAACTTTCGCAGAGCGTATTAGGAGTCTTGCGTTAGCAAGGAGTTAGCGTCAGTCGTCGGTTTCGCGACGACCAGTTTTGTGTCACGGTTTCGCGGGTGTGTCAGGAATCGGGGGGTTTTCGGGCTTGGAGGCATGTTGGGGCGTGAGTGCTCCACCCAACATGTGGTATACGGATGGCGATATCAACATCAATATCCGGGAGCACTCACGATGACACTATTGCCTTTTTCTTTCGCCGAGTCCACTGCCGCGAGCGCGAAGCGGGTCGCGAGTGTGGATGCATCTCTGGAGGCCCTTCGGGCCGAACTTCTGGCGCTGCAGTTGCCGGATGCGGCTGGTGAGAATGGTCCGGAATCGTATGAGCGGGCGGTTTCGTCTGCGTTGAACCGGACGGGGTGTGCCTTGCTGGGCGCGGCAATCGAGGAACTGGACGAGTGCGAGGATCGCGTGGTCCTGGATGGCGCGGTGTATTACCGGGCCGGGAAGTCTGCGGGGGAGATGATGAGTTCGTTCGGCCGGGTGCGCTATGAGCGGAGCCAGTATCGGCGGCGCAACTGCGGCTCGGTGTTTCCGGCGGATGCGCGGTTCGGCTTGATCGGCGAGTTCTGGTCTCCCCTTGCCGCCCGGCAGGGATCGCTTGGCCTCGCGCTGGTGCCGGTGAAGGATTGCGAGGGGTTGTTCCGGGGGGATGCAGCCGTCGGCGACGGCGCTGAGCAACCTCGCGGTGACGATGGGTTCGGCCTGGGGCGTTGTGCAGGATGGCGCGCTGAAGGCAATCCGGATCGAGGAGGGCATTCCTGCGGAGGCGGTGACAATGGCGGTTGCCGTTGATGGCTCGATGCTCGGGATGCGCAAGGAGAAAGGCGCGCCCGGGCAAGGGAATGCGCCACGGCCGGCGGGCTTCCGGGAGGCGTCGTCGGGAACGATTTCGCTGTACGATGCCGCCGGGGAGTGCCTGCGTACGGTGTGTTACGGCCGGATGCCGGAGGCCGGGAAAGTGTCCCTGAAGGGGGATGTGGTCGCAGAAGCGGAGCACTGTCTGCGTCTTCGCCCGGACCTTGAGGTTGTGTTCATCGCTGATGGCGCGCCGGATAATTGGAGCTTCTGCGAGGAAGCCTTTCCGGGCGCGACCCAGGTGTTGGACTGTTGGCACGCCTTGCAGCATTTGAAAGAGGCGCTGGACACCGCCTACGGGGAGGGATCGCCGAAGGCGTGGAACCGGTTCGAGACGCTCCGCGAGACCCTGAAGGAAGGGAAGGACGGCATCGGCAAGGTCATCCGCGCGCTGCGACACCTCGCGAAGAAGCATCCCCGTCGGAAGCCCATTACCCGCGTGCTCAACTTCTTCCGAAAGCATCAGCACCGCATGCGATATGCCGAAGTCCACACCCGAGGGATGCCAATCGGAAGCGGCGCAGTCGAGTCTTCCAACAAGGTCTTGATCAAAAGCAGGATGAAGGGCGCCGGGATGCGCTGGTCGGAGAACGGCACAGGACAGCCAATCCTCACATTCCGTGCCTTGTGGAAGTCAGGCCGCTTCGGGGCAGCGTGGCGGCAAATCTCCCGCGCACTGGAGCCGCCGGAGTTCGAATTCCGAAGCCGGAAACGACACAACATCTTGAAAATGGCAAATTAGCCGGATTTACGCTCTGAAAAATTTGCACCCCCGTCCCACCCAATACGGGCATGGCAGAACTGCAATTCCTTAAGCGAACGCCAAAATTTCCCTAACCGAATGCCATTGCATCCCCCGGCGCCTCTATGTCGACCAGGGGGCATGCTTCCGGTCGAAATGGCTGGCACTTGTATGCGCCAGGCTGGGCGTCGCATTGATCCATGCGCGCGCATTTCACCCGGCGGGGAAGGGCAAGATCGAGCGAAAATTTCGGACCACAAGATCACAGTTCCTGCCCTTGGTGGACGACGCAGCGAAGCGCAGCCTGGAGGCGCTGAACCGGAAGTACTGGGCCTGGCTGGAGGGGGAGTACCACCAGGCCCCGCATCGCGGGCTCGACAACCTGTCGCCCCTGGACAAGTGGGCGCAGTGCGGCGAGCGCGTTCGGCACGCCGGGCCGGAGATCGATCTCGAGGACCTGTTCCTGTTCGAGGCGACGCGGCTGGTCTCCAATGCGCGTACCGTGAGTCTCAACGCCCGGCTCTACGAGGTCGACGCGGCGCTCTGCGGCCAGCGCGTCGTCCTCCGCTTCGATCCCCTCGCTCCTCCGGAACGCCCGATGCAGGTCATCCACGAGGGCAAGCCGGCCGGCGTTGCAACGCCCCTCGACCTGCACGGGAACGCCCGCACGAAGCGGGACGGACCGTCGCAGCCGCTCTCCTTCCGGTCGCTCGACGACAAGAAGGAGGAGGAGGACGAGTGATGCACAAGAACCACTTTGCGCTCAAGCACTATCCCTTCGAGCGCACGCTGCACGCGGACGAACTCTTCAAAGGCCAGACACAGGGCGAGGCACAGTCGCGGATCCGGCACCTGCTGGAGCTGCGCGGGATCGGCCTGCTCACCGGAGAAGCCGGCAGCGGCAAGACAACCGTCTGCCGTCAGGCCACCTCCGGACTGCACGCGGGCCTGTTTCGGGTCTGCTACGTGTCCCTCTCCACCGGAAGCGTCCTCGACACCTACAACGCCATCGCCAGCGAGTTCGGCCTGCCCGCCTTCGCCGGACGTGCCGCGGCCTACCGCGCCATCCGCACGGAAGTCTCGCGCATGGTGGCAGAATCGAACCAGCTTCCGGCGCTCATCTTCGACGAGGCGCACCACCTCCGCAACGAGATCCTCGAGGAACTCCGGATCCTCACCAGCTACCAGATGGACTCCGAGAAGCGGCTCTGCCTGCTGCTGGTCGGCCTGACAGAACTGCGGCGCAGGCTCGCCATGTCCGCACATGAGTCCCTCGCGCAGCGCATCGTGGTCCGCTTCCACCTCGGCGGCTTCAGCCGCGAGGAAGTCGGCGCCTATCTCGAGCACCGATTGCACCTCGCCGGAGCCAAGGTGCCGATCTTCGAGCCCGGCGCCGTCAAGGCCGTCGCCCTGGCCAGCAACGGCATCCCAAGGCGCATCGACCGCATCGCTCACTACGCGCTGCATGCCGCGACCGCGGCCAAGGCGCACAGCGTGGACATCGCCCATGTGGAGGCCGCCAACGCCGAGCTGGGTCCGTGAGGAATCGCAGCAAGCTGCGGGCCGACGCGCTCCGGGGCATCCCCCTGGAGCGCGTCGCTACCGCCCTCGGATACCACCGCGACAGCCGCGACCATACTCGCTGGAAGCGCCCAGGCTCCATCCTCAGCATCAACGGCGCCAAGTTCTACGATCATCTCTCCGGACAGGGAGGCGGTGGCGCCGTCGACCTCGTCATGTATGCCAGCAACTGCTCCTTCCTCAAGGCCCTCGAAACCCTCGCCAACATCGCGCCGCCCCCCGGAAAGCCGTTCCGAAAGCTCCTCGATCCCGCATCCTGGCCCGCCGCGCTGGAATACCTCTCCCGGCACCGCAGCCTCAATCCCGCAATCCTCGACGCAGGCTTCCGACAGCGCATCCTCGGCGCCGACCATCGCGCCAATGCCGTCTTCATCACCCGTGATGCCGAGCGCACCCCCGCCGGAGCCGAACTCCTCGGCACCCAACCAGATCACCCCTTCCGGGGCATGGCGCCCGGTTCCCGCAAAGCCAGGGGCGGGTTCTGGATCACGCGCCGAACGCTACCCCAATCCGCCCTCATCGTCGAAAGCGCACTCGACGCACTCTCCGCCTTCGAACTCTCCTGCATGCAGGACACCGACCTCTTCCTGTCCACCGCCGGCCTCTCGCCGCGAATGCCACCATGGATCGCCGCCTTCCGCCTACAGGACATCGCATGCGGATACGACGCAGATCCCCCCGGTGATCAGGCCGCCGAGCGTCTCATCCGCATAAATCCAAACATCCGGCGAAGCCGACCCACCGGCGAAAAGGACTGGAACGACATCCTGCAATCACGCAAACGCAACCCTCTACAGAACCCTTAGGCAACACTCCGAACACACCGATACCGGTCCGCGAGCCGGATGCCCACTCCGAACCGGCCAACCATGCCGCAGCGCCGGAAGCAACCCCGAGCCACTACACGCCTGCCGGGAAAGAAAAATCCCCGACGAAAAGCGATCACTCCAATAAATCCGGAAGAGCGTGGGAAATTTTGTCCCACTCCGATCGGATTAATCCGGGAAAGACATTCCGACCCAATGCGAAAAACAACAGCGGTGGCGCGACGCACCTCACGATCGGGGGTCAGGTGCTCGGACAATCGGCGAGCGCCGATGTGCAAGCCGAGGCCGAGGCGAACGCCCGTGCGGACGCCATGGCGAAGTGGCTGATGGGCGAGAAGGAAGAAGAGGCGCCCACCCGTACGCTCACAGGGCGCGACCTCATGCTCGGGAGCGCGTTCTCGTTGAGCGCGGGCGGCGAGGCGGGCGCGCCGCGCTGGGGCGCGTGGGGCCGGTTCGCGACGGGCAGCTTCAATGCGGCCTGACGCAAAACCTGCGATGCTGATGCTTGGTCTGGTCAAAACTCTTGGTAGTGCCGGAAATTGTAGGCAGCTTCGCTATCTATCCTCGTGGCTGCAAGGTACAAATCCAAGTCGACTGTAATTAATGGAGTAGATTTCGATACAACCTCCAAGAGAGCAGCATCAGTTAAGCCTAGTCGAATGAACTGGCCATTGTTGCTTGCCGTTTTGCTCTGGACGACAATTTCTTTGAAGTCGAAGCCATTGATGAGAGCATGGAGAACCCTGAAGAATTTAGACCGCTCAGGATCAGCATGTTGGGCCAACAGGTTAGATGTTTCTGTGAGTACATTTGGCGTAACTATGCATTGATCAAACTGCGAGAGAAGGTGGACCAGTTGCCTGTAGTCCTTGGTCCGGAATCTCTGCAATACCCGGTGTTTAGCTATCAGATCCTCTCCTGTTTGGCCTACGACAAGAAGGACGAGCAAGCCGGAGTCAATGCATAACCTTCTTGAAACCATATGGCTATTCTGTGTTACGCAACGAACGATGCTTTACTGATAGGATACGACCGCTGTTAGCATCAATAGAGATAACCTTGTAAGTTCGAGACGGGCCAGCAAGGACACTTCCGATACTGTGATCCCAATTCCGCGAAAATCCAATGGTTATCTTCCAAATACCACTGTTGTTACCCTCGATTTCTTCAAGGCCAATTCTATCAACACCTTCGGGAGCGAACAATTCACTGACGTAGTCCTTTGCCGCTCGCACCGCATCTTCCACTTCCATATGAATCTCCGTTGTATGTGGCCTAATCTCAACTATGGTCCTCGTCTATCAGTGCTTGCTCTTTGGCAGTCACTTGCTGTTGTGACTTACGAGCAAGAGCGGCTTGGGCTTTATCTCGTGCAAGCTTTGCTTCCTTGGTCACAGGACGCAGTAGAGAGCGGGCAAGGCGTTCTGGTGTCACGACTCCCAGCGCTGTATCTCGATAAGGCTTGTTGCGAGTTCTGTCAACGAGTTGAATTGTACTCCGAAAAACCCTGCGGCCTAGTCCTTGCCCATGGGGTACACCGCATGCTCAGCGGTTGCTGCCGGGTAACGGGCAATCGCAGGGGTCCACCGGCAACCGTTCGCCATAGTCACCGGAAGATACGCCAGAACTGTATACCGATTCATGATAGCCATCCATTGCAGGAAAGCGACCCACTACCAGTATCGGGTATTGCGCATAGCGTGTCAATCGGCAACAGGCTTACCGCAGGACAATCTCATTTTCTTGTCGTCGAATCCGTGTGCGCCCTGGAAGGCGTTGAGCGGAGCATTTCTGGTTTGCCGCTGGCCTGTCGCGGATTGATGGGAGTGTGCAGCAGGGCGTTGAATGGGGTTGCTGGCGCACCGCCGCGGGGTTGGAAAGGGCTAGGTTCATGGCACATCCGGCAGGCGATCGGAATCCCTTCTGCATGGGTCACCAGCGTCGCTGTCTCATGGTGCACCGCGCCGCTGCGATTCACGCCGTTGATCCGCTTGCCGTCCGCAGCTAGCGCCGAGCGGTCCGGGACGGGATGGGCCTGAGCCCAGCGATTGGCTGCGGCCTGGACTTCGTCGCTATCCGCCTGCACCATCACCCGGTGGATCGTGGCTCGCGACGGCGGGATGTAGAGGTCATTGATCCGATCCTGCCGCGCGTCGAGGGCGGCAAGATGCTCCTGCGACATGGTTTTCGCGTAGCGCGCGGTCGCATCGCAGCCGACCTTGCCCGCAAGGCGCGCCAGCACGCGAATGGCCAGCACTGTCGCCAGCTTGTGCCGCCGCCCCTGCGCATGGCGGAAGTCGGGGATCCGCTGCAACGCCTCCAGCAGCGAAGGAAGCGTTTCTTCCGTCGCGTCCACCTCCGTACGGGCGACCTCCCAGTCCGGATGCGGCTCTGTCGCACAAAGTCAGGCCAACGACGAGGGGCCCAGCGGGTAGACAACCATCTCCTTCAGCTTGCCATGCGGATCCGTGTAGTCGCCTCGGCCGCGCGCATAGCCCTTGGTGAGCCCCACCGGCGCCCAGTTGGACGATCGGTACACCGTCCCGTGGTGCTTCTCCGGATCCACGAAGGTCTCCGCCAGTTCCAGCGGATGACCGTATGTCGCTTTCCAGTCGTCACTCAGGCGGCGGAGCATCCCGCCGACAAAGCAGCTGCCCAGATTCGGGAAGGCCCGGAAGCACCAGCAGGCGCGGTTTGCCCGCCACAAGGTGCAACCGCTCAACCTGCTGCGCAGCCTTCCAGCCGATGAACCGATCTCGCGGACGGCACTTCAGCGCGCCCGCCTGCCAGCCTGCCAGCCTGCCAAGCCAATCCAAAGCGTCCCCAGGACCGCAACATACGGGAGTCCGCGTCCCACAAAGCGAAGAAAGCCGAGCTCGTGGCGCTCGGCCATCAGACCGTCCCAGCGAAGACGTTCCTCCGGCCGCGCAAGCCGAATCACAGCTTCCACCACCGAGTGGTTCTGGGCCAAACCAAGCATGCCATCAAATTAACAGACGGAATACGAGAAGTACAGACCCCACGAGTCCGAATCAACCTCGAAAATGAATGAGATGGTCGTGGGTCCCGGATCCTTCCGCATTGAAAGAGGCCTGCGGTATGGCGATCATCGGGCGACCCGGCGGGATGGCGCATCCAGGCGGACTCTCGACGCCCTGCGCAAGCCGCCGGTTCCGAGAGCGCGAGCGCGGCGAGGATTCGCGGAGTTGACGGCATGGCTATCGAACCGGTCCTGAAATTGCCTTCCCGGATGGTTTCGACGCTTGACTTCGAGCGGGATGGCAAGCAAGTCGGGCAGCTGCTTCTGCCGCATTCGACCAATCAGGATGCCTGGGGTTGCATACCGATCCCTGCGGCAGTCTTTCGCAATGGCGACGGGCCCACGGCCCTGCTGGTGGGCGGCGTGCATGGCGACGAGCATGAAGGGCCGATCGTTCTTGGTGAATGGATCCGGTCCCTCGAACCGGCGCGAATTCGTGGCAGGTTGATCATCCTGCCGGCGCTCAATCTGCCGGCCGTACGACGGGGACAGCGCAGATCCCCGATCGACCAACAGGACCTTGCGCGGGCTTTCCCCGGCAATCCCGAGGATCCGCCGACCCGTCAGATCGCCCATTTTGTGGCGCGCGAGTTGATCCCGAGAGCCGATTTCATACTCGACCTTCACGCTGGCGGCACATCGATGGAGATCATGATCGCGGCCATGATGCGGATCCATGAAGACACGGCGCTCAACAAGAGGACCGAGGCAGCCATGCGGAGCTTTGGCGCACCGCTCGCGCTCGTCGCGGGACGCTCGGGCGGGAGTTCCCTGGTTGCCGCTGCCACCGGGCAAGGCAAGGTATCCTTCGCGGTTGAACTTGGTTCCGGCGGTCGGGTATCGGCCCGGGGGCTGGCAGCGGCCCGGAGCGGAATCACGGGCTTCCTGGCGCATACCGGCATCCTGCCGGGCGAATTGACTCCGTATGAAGGGCCCCTGTGGAAGGCGGTGAACCCGGTGGACGGCGTGCTCGCCCCGATTGACGGAGTCTTTGAGCCGTTTCTGGAATTGGGCGCGATGGTGGCGGCAGGCCAGGAAGCCGGGCGCATTCACCATCTGGACCAGCCGGCCAGGAACCCGACCATGGTCCGCTTTCCCCGCCGGGGGATGTTGTTCGCGCGCCGCGCTCCCGGAATTGTCGCCTCCGGATACTGCCTCGCAGTCGTCGCCTCGCCGTGCAAGGAGTGACGATCCCCGGGAATGAGCCAACCGGTCTCTGGTTACCCGCAAGGCGACGGACGGCAGCAACGGGATTGTCGCGGCGAAGGCTTCGCTTCCGCGCGGGAATCCGAAGCCGGTCGTGATGCCGGGCCGTCTCTGGCGGGAGTGTCGGCGCCGTGAACGGAATCATTCCGGCCTGCCGGCGTAGGCGCCGATGCAACGAGCGTTGTGCGCATGAGGGCAAGGCCGACGCTTCGCACATGCCTGTGGTTCGACACCGGGGTGAGGAGGCTGCACGTCTCTACCTTTCCCTGCTGCCGGAGAGCCGCATCAAACCCATGCACCGGGCGGACCCGGAAGGACCGGTGCCCGTTGTAGAGTTCACGCTCGCGGTTCTGCCTGGATGGCTCCAAACGGCGGCCCCAGCCGCAAGCTGACGTCCGCGCTGTCCGTTTCCGGTCTTCCGCGGGACCAGGCGGAAACCGACCTTCTATAGGCGGTGCCGCTCGACGACGGCGGATGCGACGAGCGATGCGGATGGCGGGTCGACCGCTTCGGGCTTTCGTGGCAGATTGTCCTGGAAGGGTTGTCGAAGATGCCTGCCAGCGGGGACAGCGCTGCCGCCACCAGGATTTGCGGTGCCATGACGGGCATGGCGAACATCGACATCGTGCTCCTCGAGCACGCGTTCTGGAATACGGGAGAACACGAGGAATGGGATACGTTGACGGATTTGTCGCTGCGGTCCCGACCGCCAACAGGGAGGCTTACCGCAAGCACGCGGAAGAGGCCGCGAAGGTCCTCAAGGAGTTCGGAGCGCTGGCCCTTGTGGAGTGCTGGGGCGACAATGTGCCGGAAGGAAAGATCACTTCGTTCCCGATGGCGGTCAAGTGCCGGGAAGACAAGACCGTCTGCTTCTCATGGATTCGCTGGCCATCGAAGGAGGTTCGGAACGACGCAATGCCCAGGGTCATGGCGGATCCGCGGTTGCAGCCGGATGTGAAACCGATGCCGTTCGATGCCACGCGCGTCATCTACGGCGGGTTCGAGGTCATCGTCGATCCCTGAGTCGCCGGCGCCCCGATTTCGGCGCCTCCGGATGGCGGTGGCCGGGCGAGCGCGGTTCCGGACTCCGCGCCCGTCCGGAGGAAGGGCATGACGGATCCCGAGGATGCCATCCGCTGCAGGGGAACGGCAATGCCTGGTGAAGCAGTCCGCGATTGAGGGAGAGCGAGTTCATGGTATGCGTCCTTGAGACCGAGCGGTATTCCGTCGGGCTCCTGCCGGCGGCCGGCGGTCGGGTGGAATGGCTGAGATTCCGCCACCGGGGAGCGGAGTACGACATCCTGCGGCCCCGCCCGGAGGCAAATGCGAATCAGGGAAACATTCCGCTCTACGGAAATTTCGCCATGCTTCCGTTCTGCAACCGGCTGCTTCCCCCGGTAATGCGGACCAGCGCCGGGCCGGTGGAAATGGCAGTGAACTGGCCGTCGGAATTCTGCGCCATCCACGGGCTCGGATGCGAAGCGGAATGGTCGATTGCAGCCGGAGCAACCGCCCGTTCCTGCGAAATGGTCTGCCGGATCGAGAGTTCGGAAGGCGTGCATCTCGGAACCGGCCTGCAGCAGGTTTCGCTTTCCGACGAATCCGGCGTTCTGCATCGCGCGGGCTTCCGCAACGACGCATTCGAGTGGATTCTGGCGGGAGTCGGGTTTCATCCCTGGTTCTTCATGCCGGAGCCGGGGGCCCGCCTGGAGTTCCGGGCGCGCGGCCGGTTCATCGCGGATGCCGCGCTGTATCCGCAGCGCTTCGAAGTGTTGGAGGATCCGGGCATGTCACTGGGTCCAGAGTCCCATGATGGTCTCGATCAGTGCTTTGGCGGGTGGTCGGGCAGGGCGATTCTGCGCCTTCCCCACCTGCCCGTGCCCGTGGTGCTGGACTCGGATGCGCAGAACCTGCACGTGTATGTCAACCGCGGTCTGCAGGCCATTTGCGCTGAGCCCCAGACCCATGTCACCAATGCCACGCATGACGGAAGGTGGGATGACTTCGCAGGGATGGTGAGGCTGGCTCGCGGAGCAACCCTGTGGCTTCATTACCGGTTCGGAATGGACGATCCGGACTGACCCGTTCCCCCAAGCCGGGACACCGCGGTTCGATCCGCGCCGTGCGCAGCGTCCGCAGGCCGAGAGCGTTTCCACCGGACCGATTTTCGGTCGGCGCGCGAAACCGGCTGGGCGCCGGGACTCGGCTTCCTGCTACTCCGGCGCTGCCCGCCGGCGTGCCTCCTGGATGAGCGCGAAGTTGACAAAGCCGTCCGGCACCTCCTGCAGCGTCTCCTGGAATGCGCGCACGGCGGCCCGGGTTGCCGGTCCCACGAGTCCGTCCACGCCACCCGTGTCGTGGCCTAGGGCGGTCAGAAGGATCTGCAACTCCCGGATCTCCTCGACCCGGATCTCATCTTCATCCTCCGGCCATTCTCCCCGAATGGCTGCCCTCCTCGCGATTCGTTCTCCGAGCTGCCAGACGGCAAGCGCGTAGCTTGTCGCGTTGTTGTACTTGAGCAGCGTCCGGAAGTTTTCGAATGCGAGGAATGCGGGCCCGCGCGCGCCGGCCGGATTGATCACGTACGCGACGGCCGCATCCGGCGGACCCTCCGGCAGCTCCTCGCCGGAGGCGAGCGCCAGCCCGCCCTCACGCCATTCCCCGTAGGGGCGCGCGTGGTCCAGCTCCGCAAGTCGGTAATCAAAATCCTCCGGAAGGCGGATCTCCATCGCGACGGGCTCTCCCGCGCGCCAGCCGGAAACGGCAAGATAGTTGGCGGCGGAAGCCAGGGCGTCCGAAGGATCATCGGCCCAGACGTTTCGGCGGCCATCGCCGTCATGGTCGACGGCATGGGTAAGGAACGTGGTCGGAATGAATTGGGTATGCCCCATGGCCCCGGCCCAGGAGCCCTGGAGGACGGCGGCTTCGGGTTCGGCTTCCACGAGGACCGCCAGGGCGGCAAGAAGCTCCTGTTCTGCGAACTCCGTCCGCCGTCCGCCGAAGGCCACCGTCGCAAGCGCTTCGATGACATTGAAGGAGCCGAGTTGCGCGCCGTATCCCGTCTCCACCCCCCAGATGGCGGCAAGGATTTCCGCGGGGACGCCGTAGCGGCTTGCGAGGGTTTGCAGCAGGGCCGCGTGCTGCTGCACCTTGCGGCGCCCGTCCGCGATACGCCGGTCGGAGACGGCACGTTCCAGGTATTCCCAGATGGGTCGGACGAATTCCGGCTGGAACGCCTCGAGTTCGAGAACCCGTTCATTGAACGAGAGGCTCGACAGCGCTCGCATCGCGAGGCCGGAGTCGATCCCCTTCGCAACGGCCGATGCCTCGAAGGACTCCAGCCACGCTTCGAATTCCGCGATGGATATCACCCGCTCGCCCTCTGCTCCGGGAGGGTCGGCCTCGACTTGCGCGCGCGGCTCGTGGGCACCGCCTCCCCATGCCCAGAACCCGGCTCCGAAAGCTAGTGCAAGTGCGACTCTGACTGGTCGGATTTGCATTCAGCGCGTCTCCTCCACCGGTTTCAGTCTACCGAAACCCGGAGAATAGCGTGTCAGGCTGGTTTTCGACAGTATTTCCAGTATTTCCGGTCTTTTCTTCGGGAAGTGTCAAGCGTGGCCTGGCCCAAGAGCGGATAGCGGCTGGATTTGCGCAAAAGTATGCTGCCAACTTGAAGCATGGAAGCCGTTCTCTAGTTTCCTTGTGTCACTTGACATTGAACGGAATAGAGGGTCTAATGAGGTGATGCCAACAATCCGCCGGAGCCGAGAATGTTCTGTCGAACCAAGACCGCCAAGGGCCAGACCTATTTGCAAATCGTCGAAAGCTACCGCGCGAACGGTCGAACCCGGCAACGCGTCGTCGCCTCACTCGGCCGTCTCGACCGCCTCGCCGCGTCCGGCGGGCTGGACCGGCTGATCCAGTCCGCCTGCCGCTTCTCCGAGACGCTGTTGGCGCTGTCGGAAGCGGACAGCCGCTCCCGGGACCCGGCGGTGCGCTGGCGATCCATCGGCCCGGCGCTGCTGTTCGGTGCGCTGTGGGAGGCGACCGGCTGCGCGGACATCCTGCGCGCGGCACTCAAAGGACGGCGCTTCGGCTTCGATGTGGAACGAGCCGTGTTTGCCAGCGTGCTGCACCGGATCATGGTCTCCGGCTCGGACCGCCAGGCCTGCCGGTGGATGCGGGACCAGGCGATCCCCGGAACGGCGGGGCTGGAGCTGCACCAGTTCTACCGGGCGATGGCCTGGCTCGGGACACCGCTGGCGGGGGAGGAGGCGCCGGAAGGGAAGTTCAGCCCGCGCTGCACCAAGGACGGGATCGAGGAGGAGCTGTTCTTCCAGCGCCGGGACCTCTACACCAACCTCGACATGGTGTTCTTCGACACCACCTCGCTCTACTTCCACGGCGAGGGCGGGACAGAGCTGGGCCGGCATGGCAAGAGCAAGGATTTCCGCCCACAATGCAAGCAATTGGTTGTCGGCATGGTGCTCGACGGGGACGGGGATCCCGTTGCCTCGGAAATCTGGCCGGGGAACACCGCAGACGTCAAGGCCCTGGACCGGGTCGCCGCGCGGCTGCAGGAGCGCTTCGGGCTCCGTTCCATCTGCGTCGTCGCGGATCGCGGCATGATCAGCCGCGAAACCATTGCGTCGATCGAAGCGCGCGGATGGCACTTCATTCTCGGCGCGCGGCACCGCAACAGCAAGGAGATCAAGGAGAAAGTACTGACCGATTCCGCGCCCTTCGAGACGGTGGCGATGCCGCGGGCGCGGAACACGCCGCTGGAACTCGAAGTGAAGGAGGTCCACGTCAAGGATGGCAAGGCAGAGGACGGGGAAGACGCCGACGAAGACGCCGAAGCGCCTTCCCGTCGCTACGTGGTCTGCCGGAATCCGGCCCAGGCACGCAAGGATGCCGCCACCCGCGAAGCGATTCTGAAGAAGCTGCACACCAAGCTCGAGAAGGGCGGGCCCAAGGGCCTGGTCGGAAACCGCGGCTTCAAGCGCTACCTGCGCGCAAAAGGCGGCGTGTTCGAGGTCGACTACGACAAGATCCAATCCGAAGAGCGCTTCGACGGCCTCTGGGTCCTGCAGACCAACACCGACTTCGAACCAGGCCAAATTGCCGCCCGGTACAAGGCGTTATGGATGGTGGAGCAAGTGTTCAGGACGAGCAAGGCCCTCCTCGAAACGCGGCCCATCTTCCACAAGTGCGACGAGACCATCCGCGGCCACGTCTTCTGCTCCTTCCTTGCCCTGGTCCTGCAAAGCGAACTGCAGCGCCGCATGCAGGCCGCCGGGGTCGAGGCCGAGTGGGCCGACATCCGCCGCGACCTCAATGCGCTCACCGAAACCGAGATCGAGCAGGACGGAAAACGCTTTCTTGTCCGAAGCGCAACCCAGGGCAGCATCGTCGCGATCTTTCGCTGCGCCGGCGCCCGGCTGCCGCAAACCATTCGCCAGATCGAAACTGCCGAACACGGGGAAACGCTGCCGGCGACCGAATGATATGCGACGCTCGCCACAACTGCAGGGCAACGCCTGTACACGGAAGTGTAGTGCCAGAAACCAAAGCGGCTCTCGTAATCCCTTGTTATATCTCAACTTCAAAATTCAAAGTGTAGAAGATCAGTCAGGATGATGATCGGTTCCCCGACCGTGGGGGCTGTTCAGTCATCCCTGCGGACCGCACCCTTTCCGGCGCATTGGAGTTCGGAAATCGAGGGGTGCGCCCTGTGAATTCGCACTCCCGTTGCCGATCCCCCATGGATGCCGGGTCCCTGGCGCGCCAAGTGCCCGAATCCGAGATGGGTGGCGGAGGACTGCTCCCGCTCATCGCCGGCCGCAGGGGACGCCAAGGGTCGAGGCCCGCGCGATCAGCCGTGTTCGCGCGCGGTATTCCGGCGGCGGCCGCTCACCGTCTAGAAGCCAGCGAAGCAGGACACGGGCGATGCGCTGGCCGAATGCCGCAACGTCGCAGCGTACTGACGTGAGGGGCGGCCAGGTCTGCGCGCGCTCTTCGAGATCGTCGAATCCGGCGATCCGGAAGTCCCGGCCAACGACGATTCCGAGCTCCGAGAATCCCGCAATCATCCCGAGCGCGATCAGGTCGTTGAAGCAGAGCGCCGCGTCGACGGATTCGTGCTTCTCCGCGATGAGGCGGGCGGCCTCCGATCCGAATCCGCGAGTCGTCTCTCTCGGGAAGACCCGGGATGCGCCCTGCCGCGCGGCGACGATTTGCCGGTATCCCGCGACCCGCTCATGGGGGATGGGCCGGTTTTCCATGCCGCCGACAAAGGCAATGGAATGGGCGCCCGCGTCGCGGAGATGCGCGGCGGCCTGCCTGGCACCGCTGTGGTAGTCGAAGGAAGCAAACGGAAACAGGTCGCTCCGGTCGTCGGCGCGGCGCAACACCTGGATCGCCGGAATGCCCGCCTGTGCAATGCGGTCAAATGCGGGCTTCGTATCGCCGTAGCTTGGCGAGATGATCAGCGCCGACACACGATGCTCGATCATGGACACGATGATGAGGTCCTGTTGCCCGGCATCCTCCGGTGCATTGCAAGAATTGTTGCATATCCGCGGCTCGAGAGGGCCTGCTATACAGATGTCGCAAATTCGGTGAAGAAGGGATTCCGGAGGTCGTTGATGACAAGGCCGATCATTCCGGCCGTGGCGCAGCGCAGCTGCGCGGCCGCGCGGTTGCCCCGCTGACGCGCGGGCTGCTGCGAAGGACGAGGGAGACCGTGGACTTCGAGACTCCGGCTCGCCTGGCGACATCGACGATGGTGGCGCGCTCGCTCATCATGCCGGTTCACGGCCGGCGCCCGGGGTCGGGGATGCCGGACTTGGGTGCGGAACGGGTCTCGGAATGGAACATGGCGAGGTTGCAGGAAGCCGCGGTGCTCATGCCGTGCCTCGGCCGGATTCGCAGCTTTCAGGGCGGGAAGCCTCGCTCGGTTCGGTGCCGCAGAATGCGGTTCGCTTCAGCCCGCCCGGGATGAACTCGGCGCTGCAAGCAATTCATCTCATTCTCATGCCGCCGGGCGAGCGCCTTGCCAACGACCGGCACAGCGTCGCCTGCTCCGCGTCCTGAACATCGGCAATGGGAGCCGCTAGCCGGCTCGGTTTCGCGGCTGCGCCGTGTGAAGAGGCGGTGGCAGCCATAGCGAAGGCGGGCTGGGTACCCGCCGTTTGCTGAGTGTCGCAGTGGCGCGCGGGCCAAGGGTCAAGCCAAGCCCGGCATCTCTCTGGCGGGGTGCTCCGATGCTCGCGGTCCACACATCGTTCAACCGGATGGATCGCACGGTTACCTGACGGTGCCGCAGGCGGTTTGCGCGATGGCGTCGAGCTTCTCGGATACCTCGGGATCAATTTCGTTCAGGGGGACGAAACGAGCAAGTTCGTGGAACTGCTTCTTGGCCATCGAATTGGGCAGTTCGAGCTTCTTGTAGTACGCTTGGAAGACAGGGGTCAGAAATTCGTCGCTGACTTTCAGTTCTCCGTCCCAAGGCGAACCCCGGCCCAATGCGCTCAAGGCCTCGGAGATTTTGGAGATCGCTTCCTGCATGGCCTCGACCCGGCGTTCGACTTCGCCGGGCTGGAAGAGCGGCCCGGGCTCTTCTTGCGTGGCCGTGGCGCTTGCATATGCGTGGAGCGAAGCTCTTGTGCACAGGTAGCTCTCCATTTCCCGTTTGCTCCCGGCGAGACAGGCGAGCGGTCCGGGGTCCGGTAATTTCGAGTTTAGCCGGTCGAATATGGCGATTCCCCTGAGGTCCGGCAGCGCATCCCTCAGTCCGTAGTAGTGATGCTGTGCCTGGTTGGGCTGGTTTCCGACGTAGCGGACGAAGGGGCGCTGGAGCGCTCGTACCGCGGCCTCGTGTCCGAGGCGTTGTGCAAATGCCTGCAGGATCGCAAGATCCGTGGGCCCCTCCAGATACAGAACCCATCCGGTTTGCTCAGCCTGGATGTATTGCTCGAATCCGATTTCGGCCAGGGACTTCAAGAGTTGGCTGCTGCCGCCTGCGATCCGGCGCGGCGTGCCTGTGAAGGCAATGACCAGGTCCCGGCCGGCGGCTTCGTTCAATAACACTTCCGAATGGCTTGCGGCAATGATCTGATTGCCGCCCTCGGCAGCCGATTCCGTCAGCAACCGATAAATCTGTCGCTGGCGAAGGACTTCGAGATGTGCGTCGGGTTCATCCAGCAGGACTACGGCGTTGGGATGGGCATACATGTACGAGAGGATCAGCAGTGTTTGCTGCAGGCCGCGTCCGCTTGAGGACAAATCGAGCACGAATCCGCGCTCACGGTAGTCCATCGTGAGTTCTCCGCGTTCCTCCACGTAGCGAGGCTCGCAGAGCTCTGCCCCGAACAACGTCCTGATTTGACGTACCAGGACCTCCCATTGGTCGGGACGTTCCTGCAGGATCCGATAGCACAGGTTTCGGAGTACCTCGGCTGTGCGACCCTCGCCCAGCCGAACGTTTACGGCGCCGGGGTCGAGGCGTGTTTCTGTTCCCGCGAGTCCTGACATCGGGGGAAGAAAGGCAATGTCCACGCCTCCCGCATCTTCCGGCACCGCCATCCGCTCAGGTGAGTCTCCGTTTCCCAACCGCAATGGGCGGCAATAGAAGGATTCGGGATTGGCAAAGTCGAACTCCAGGCCGCATTTCCAGGCTGCGTTGCCGCGGGCCCCTTCAACGATGATGTCTATTCTCACATTCTCCGTGGCTTGAACACCATTCACTCGCGTTACATTTCGAACTCGAAGGTCGTGCCATAGCAGATTGGCTCGCGGATGGGGAACGGCCAGAACATCCCTGCGATTAATGGTTACCCCGGATCGCAGCTTCGGCGAGCCTCTTCCACCACGTTTTTCATTCCACTTCTTCAGACCGATATCCCATAGTGCAAGGGCCTGCATGGCGGAGGTTTTCCCCGAATTGTTCGGGCCGATAAAGACGACCGGATTGCCGAGATCGATGTCGACATCTTCGAATCGCTTGAAGTTCCTTATGGATAGCCGGTTCAGCACGGTTGGCTCCCGTCGTGCCGCATTGCAGGGTTCGTAGGAGGACAATATACAAGGTGATCCCATTTCCCTCCCTGCATCCATTTCACGGGACGCAGAGGTCGCCAGCGTCACCGCCTCTCGTTTGGCAAAAGCCCCGGTTCCCGAGACCGGAATATTGCGAACCGCGTTTAGTCCGAGTTCCGCGCATGAGCGTCGGCCATGCACACGAACGCCGCCCGCGACTGCCGCCAAAACGCTCCATTCGAGTCTGGTCGATGGTTCCGTGTCGACCCGGGATCACCCAGCTTTCGGGCGCCCGGCGCGACCGAGTTCCCCAATTCCGTCGATCCGGCGAATTCCAAGCCAGGCAACCTGCCGCTCCTGCAGCCGCTTCGTCGCGTCATCGAAGGGTTCCACCGCGACAGCCATGTGATGCGCGTTGGCATGCAGTAACGCGCGGCCGCCGAGCAGGATGCCGACATGACCTTCCCAGAAGGCCAGGTCGTTCCGCAGCAGTGGCTGGCCGTCAGGAACCGGGGTTCCGAGAGACTGGTATTGCGGTCCCGAATCCCGGGGGGCCGGGATGCCAGCCGCCTGCAGCGCGAGCTGGACCAAGGCCGAGCAGTCGAGTCCCGCTCCCGTGCGACCGCCGTAGAGATACGGAGCGCCTATCAGGCGCTCGGCGACGCCAGACGGATCGGGGGCACGGTGGTTCAGGGGCTCCAGATGGGACGAGGCAACCCATTGGCCGCTAGTCAGTTCGACAAACGGTCCGTCCATGCGATCCGATATCGAAAGCAGGCTGCCAAGCCAAGCAATTGCCATCGCCCCGGACCTTGCCTCCGGCTCGTGGTAGAGCAGCGTCGCCCTTGCGGCGACCCGGTGGTTGGGCCGCGGTCCTGCGGGCCGCAGGGATTCTGCGGGAACATGCCCCTCGTAGCCATCGAGTTCGGCGCGCCCCAGGATCCAGTTGGCGTGCCTCCCCATGGGCCGGAACCGTTCCCCGCGGAGGAGTTCGGTCTGGAGCGGACCGCCCGGGCATGGCGCCGATCGGAGCGGCGCAGATCTGTCGCAGACTTCGAGCAAGCCGGAGCCGGGAGATGCTTTGCCCACGCTGCCGGAGTGATCCGCGGCGCCACGCGTCATGATGCGGCGTAGCGCGACTCGAGTACGGCGAAGCAGGCGCGGGCTGCCTGGCACTCCCCGCCCGCCGGCTTTCCAGCCGAGGCCGCGGAATTCCAGCCGAAGAGATCCACATGGGCCCAGCGGATATCCCTCGGGACGAAGCGCTGCAGGAAGAGGGCGGCGGTGATCGCACCGGCTCCGACCTCGCTGCCCGTGCTCGACACATCCGCCACATCGGACCGCATTCCCGAGTTGTACGGCTGCCAGAGAGGCAGTCGCCAGAGCGGATCCCGACACCGGAGGCCGGCTGCAACCAGTTCCTCCGCCAGCGCGTCGTCATCCGTGAAGAGCGCGGGAACTTCCTGTCCGAGCGCGACGCGCGCGGCGCCGGTCAGGGTTGCAAAATCCAGCAGCAGGTCGGGCTGTTCGGCCGCAGCTGCATCGAGCGCATCGGCGAGGACGAGGCGTCCTTCCGCGTCGGTATTGCCGATTTCCACCGAGATCTTCGCCCGGCTCTGGTAGACATCGCCGGGCCGGAAGGAGACGGAGGAGACGGCGTTCTCTGCAATGGGCAGCAGGACCCGCAGACGGATGGGAAGCTTGCAGGCCATGATCATGTGGGCGAGCGCGAGCGCGGTTGCGGCGCCACCCATGTCCTTGTTCATCCGGCGCATGCTGCGGGATGGCTTGAGGTTCACGCCGCCGGTGTCGAAGGTGATGCCCTTGCCGACAAGCGTGACGGCCGGATGGCCCGGATTTCCCCAGCGGATCTCTGCGACACGCGGGGCCTCAAGCGCAGCACGGCCGACCACATGCACCAGCGGCCAATCCCTTTTCAGAATTTTCTCGTCGGCGATGCAATGGAACTTGGCGCTGTGCACGTCCGCGACCTGGCGGGCAGCTTCGGCAAGCGCCGATGGTCCGAGCTGATTGGCCGGCGCGGACACCAGCCGGCGGGCAAGGCACACGGCGTCAGCGATTGCCTCCGTTCGCTCAGAATTGACGCCGGGCGGGCAGGCGAGGAGCGGCCTTTTTTCGTTCTTGGGCATGTACTCGTAGCTGCCGAGCAACCATCCGAGCGCCGCGGCTTCCCGCTCCTCGTCGCCCTTGAGTCCCTCAATTCGCCAGTGGGGGATGTCGTTCCGTCCGGTCGGAAAGCGGTCTCCCAGGAGCCTGGGAAGGGAGCCGAAGGGGAACGGGTTGCCGCCCGCCGGCCAGGGATCCGCTTCTACCGGAAACAGGAGGGCCTCGAGGAGGGAATTGGGGTTCCGCACGGCAAAGGGCGCCCGGACATCGGGTGTCCAGCCGGCGCCCCTGGCGAAGGCTGCGACGCCCGGGGGCAGACGATCCAGGATGTGAAAGTCGCCAGGGTAGGCTGCAAAAATCGGGATGCCGGCAGATGGGTCCCGCTCCGCGAACCGGGCCCGGGGCTCAAAGAGGTTCATTGGCCTGTCCTCGGCTGTCCGTCTCGTCTCACAAAGGGCCGCAGTGACGCCCTCGCGTCAATGGGCCTGTTTTCCACAAGCACCTGGTATCGCCCTGCCGAGACCCACTCTGGCGAGACGTCCTCGGCATGGCAGAGCCAGCCCAGCCCGATGGAGGCGCCAAGCGTATGTCCGTAGGCGCCAGACGTTACATATCCCACCGGCTCGCCATTCCGGAGGATCGGCTCGTGCCCGAACAGCATCGGCTCTGGATCGCAGAGCAGCACGCTCGCCAGCCTCCGGTCCAGGGATTGGGAACCACGCTCCCGAATGTCGAGGAGGGCCTTCCTGCCGATGAAACCGTCCTTCTTCCCGAAGTCGCAAACGAACCCAAGCCCAACGTGAAAGGGCGTTTCCTCCTGGCTTACTTCGTGCCCGTAGTGCACGAGGCCGCGCTCGATGCGGCAGGAGTCAAGGGCGTGCATGCCGCAGGGGCGAAGGCCATAGTCTCGTCCGGCCGCTTCGATGAATTCGAAGACGTAAGCCGCGACATCCGAGCTCATGTGCAGTTCGTATCCGGGGCCACCCGCGAAGCTGACGCGGGCGGCCAGAACCTCGGCGGCTCCGATTTCGACGCGCACGGTATGGCTCCGAGGGAGGCCGGAGTCGGAAAAATCCGCTCCGGTCAGTTCTGCGAGAAGTGCAGCAGACAAAGGGCCAAACACACCGATGATCGCGCAGCCTGCAGAAATATCGGAGACTGCGGCTTCGGTTCCCGAGTCCAAGTGCTGCTCGAGCCAATGCTTGTCGCGGCGCCGGACAGCAGCACCGGTGATGACCTGGAAATGCTCCGGACCGAGCCGCAGGACCGTGAGGTCCGCCTCGATCCCGCCAGCATCGTTGAGCCAATGGGTATACGCGACGCGTCCGGGAGGCCTGTCGATGTCGGCCGTGGAGATTCGCTGCAGGCTTTGACAGGCATCCGGGCCGCGGACCTCGAAGACCGCGAAGCTCGAGAGGTCGATGATTCCGACTCCCTCCCGGAATGCCCTGTGCTCGACTGCGGCATGATCATGCCAGTTCTGACGGCCGAAGCTGTAGCAGTATTCCGGCTTGACGCCCTCCGGCGCGAACCAGTTGGCGCGCTCGATGCCTGCTACCTCCCCGAAGCATGCGCCCCTGGCGCGTAGCTGTTCATGGAGTGGGCTGCGGCGTACGCCGCGCGCAGTTGCCAGTTGGCGGTAGGGGTAGTGATGGTCGTAGAGAAGGCCAAGCGTCTCGACGGACCGCTCCCAGACATAGGTTTTCGAGTTCGTCAACGGCTCGTTTCGGCGCACGTCAAGAGCGCTGAGATCGCACGGAGCCCGTCCGTCGGCAATCCAGTCGGCGAGGGCCGAGCCGTAGCCCGCGCTGCACTGGATCCCCTGGGAGTTGCAGCCACAGCAGCTCCAAAGGCCGCGGACGCCATCGTCAGGTCCGATCTGCACCCGCCCGTCGGGTGTGAAGCTCTCCGGGCCGCAGAAGAACTTGCGGATTCCGAGCCGGCCCAGGATGGGAAACCTTCGGGTCGCGGCCTCGTAGATCGGCAGGAACTGGCCTTCGAAATCGCCTTCCAGCTCGCCGAACCCGAAGTCCCGGGGTAGCGTGGCCGGGTCTATCGGCCGGGCCCTCTTCTCGAAAGCGCCGACGAGAATCGAGCCCGCATCCTCCTTGATGTAGGCGCCTGCGCTCAGATCGCGGAGCACCGGAAGGTCGCGGGGAATTTCGTCATCCTTCACAGTTACCGCGTAATAGTGCTCGACTGCCTGCAGCGGTACGTCCGCACCGGCCATCTGGCCGACCTCCCTGCCCCAGAGGCCGGCGCAATTGGCGACGGCGGATGTCCGGATCCGATGGCCGTCGACCTGGACGCCGCGCACCTGGCCGTTTTCCAGCAGGATGGAATCCACCGGCGCCTTCTCGATGATTTGGGCACCGCGGCTCCGGGCCGCTCGTGCCACGGCCTGCGCGAAATCGACAGGAGAAATCCAGCCTTCTCCTGGGGCGAACATGCCGCCCAGAAGGCCATCCGTGTCGATGAGCGGAAAGGCGTCCTGGATCTCGCGTGGCGAGATGAGATGGGATTCAGGGCCCCAGACTCGGGTCTGGTCGTGCAGGCGCCGGATCTCCGACCAGCGGTCGGCATCGTCGGCAATCCACAGGGAGCCGACCCTGCGGAACCCGGTCTCAAGTCCACTGTCCTCTTCGACGGCTTCGACAAAGCCATAGATGCGATGAATAAGCTTGTGCAGGGTCTCGCTTGGCCGGACGGAGCCGATGAGGCCCGCGGCATGCCAAGTTGTGCCGGAGGCGATCCTGTCGCGCTCAAGCACAACCACGCTGCCGAAACCCCGTCGGCAAAGGTGCCACGCGGTGGAGAGACCGATGATGCCGCCTCCGATGACAACGACATCGGCTTGATCGGGAAGATTGTCTGGCATGGTTCGGAACCTCCACGAAGACAGAAGCGGTGTGGGACTTTAGCGTCGGCGCGGGCGGAGGTGAATGGGTTCGACGAGGACGATCGAATGCCCAACTCGTTCGACAAGGTATCGGCATTGTGGCGCTGATGCGGCAACCGTGGCTTGCAGACGGATTATGGTCCCGGCCAACCCGCAACGGGGATTGCCTCGAAGCGCGGCGGAGCGCTTACTTCGAACGGGTCATCCCGATGGCCGGTTTTCCGGGAGTCTGACTCTTGGCAGCCTGGGGCAACTGCAGGTACCGATGAGTGCGTTGTTCGACCGGCGACGGGACCGCTTGGGAGGGTCATGTACCTTTTTCCATCCCCTGACAGCGGTTTTGGGCGGCCCAGTTGCTGTGGCGTTTTGCGCTCTCCGGCTTCCCCGGAGCGCGTAGCGCGGAGCGGAAGCCGGAGAGCGCGTGGACATCTGGCATGACCGCCGGCATCGAACCCGGGCAACTGTCGCTCAACACTGCGGCGGTGCGCGAGCAATGGACCGTGGCCTAGTGCATTGACGGCTGCGTCCGCCACGGCATCGCTGGGATCGCACCCTGGCGCGACAAGCTGCACGAGATGGGCGTCTCCGAAGCCGCCCGTGCGATCCGATGGGCTGGGCTTGACGTTTCAGGACTCTGCCGGGGCGGCTGGTTCACCGCCGAGGGCGCACTGACTTCCGCGGTCATCGACGACAACCGTCGTGCCGTTGACGAGGCCGCGGCAATCGGCGCTGCCTGTCTCGTCATGGTCGTGGGAGGCCTGCCAAGGGGCGCCCGCGAACTGTCCCACGCTCGCGCGATCGTTGAAGAGGGGCTCGCGATGACGCTCGACCACGCCCGCGCGGCGGGCGTCCCGGTTGCCATCGAGCCGCGCCACCCGATGTATGCCGCGGATCGGGGCTGCGTTAATACCTTGCGCCAGGCGCTCGATCTCTGTGATCGGCTGGACCCCGGAATCGGCTGCGCCGTCGATGTCTACCATGTGTGGTGGGATCCTGAACTTCCGGAGCAAATCGCACGCGCTGGCAGGGAGCGTCTTCTTGCATCTGGGACTTATATACGATAGTGCCGAGGCCCCATCGTATCCATTTCACGGGTCATAGAGGTCGGCATCCCAAACGCCTCTCGCCGTGCGGTCGCGCCCGTCCCTGACGCCCGGATATTGCGTGCCGCATTCAGGTCCGCGTTCTGCGCGTGGCCGCGGGCCACGCACTTGAATTCGCTCTGTGAGCGGCGCGAATCGGCGTCGATTGCGCCGCACGCGCTGCAAGTCTGTGATGTATATGCGGCGGACACCTCGATCACGTCCGCCGCCTTGTAGTTGAGCATCTGCGCGAGCGCAGTCCAGCCCGTGTGCAGAATGACGCGGTTCAGGCCGGCCTTCTGGCGCACATTCGTGCCGGGCTTGTCGGTCGTTCCCTTTGTACTCTTCGTCATGCCCCTGGTGTTCAGTTTCTCTATGACGACGGTCCGGGCCTTTGCGGCGATGCGCCTGGATACGTGGTGCTGCCAGTTCTTGCGCGCGTTGGCGAGTCGCCTCTGTGCGCGTTGTACCTGCATACGCTGCCGCGCGCGTCGCCGCGACCCCTTGCGCTTCTTCGCCAGGCCGCGTTGATGTCGCTTGCGTTTGGTTTCCAGCAGTGCCAGGTCTGGCATGCGATGGATCTCGCCGTCGCTGTCGGCAACCTGGCCTGCGTTGCGGTCAACACCGATGAACCGGCCGTTGTCATTCTGTTTCGGTGCCGGGACTTCGTAGCACACGACCGCCTCCCACCGGTGTCCGATGCGGCGGATTACCGCCTTGACCGGCCGGCCGGCCGGCCGGATACGGATTGCCGCCGCGGCGGCGGATCGACAGCCAGCCGACCTTCGGGACCGCAAGCTTGCCGTCGCGGATGCGGATGTTTTTCGGGATGGTGAACGACGGATCGCTGTATCGGTGTTTCCACTTCGGGTACCCGGCACGGCCCTCGAAGAACGCCGTCCACGCGTCCGCCTGGTAGCGCAGCGTGTAGCGCACGATGGTGTAGGAATGCTTCCGAAGCCACTCGGTCTGGTCCCACGACGTCTTGAACGCTGTTCCCAGCGTGAAGAACGTCGGCGATTCGATCTTGCGGCCGCAGGCGTGCTCGTATTGGATTTCACGCGCTTCTTTGATCTCGTTCCACGTGAACCGATACGCGTCCCAAATGCCAAGAAGCTGGTTGGCGGTCGCCGCATCGCCCGGCAAGAGCCGGTAGACGACATTTCGATAGGTGGTAGAATCGCTCATGGCAGTCGGTCTTGCGCATAAGGGCCGCTTGGCCGCGGTCGGCGGCAACCGGCGACAGTACGCATGGCAGTTTTCGAAAAGGCCAATGTCAATTGATTGATAACTCTTCGGCACTATTACATATAATCCCCTTGCATTTCACATGTGCGACTGGCTGGTGCCCACAAAGCACCTCCTGACCGACCGCGGCATGATGGGGGACGGTGTCATCGATATCCGCGGGATACGCGCCATGGTCGAGGCGCAGGGCTTCGCGGGATTGAACGAGGTCGAGATCTTCTCCGCACTCGACTGGTGGCGGCGGGACGGCGACGAGGTGCTGGCAACCGTGGTCGACCGATCCCGGACGGTCTGCTGACCGGCAACCTGCGCAGGGTCCCTACGCAGCCAGGAAGCGATCCATTCGGCCTTGCCCCCCTGCAATCCTGAGCCAACGGCGCAAAGACCGCTGACGGAGCGATTGCGATCAACAGCAATGCAAGCCGCTTACTAGGCTCCTCACCTCCGCCACGGCCCTACGGGTGAGACGCCCACGTCCGGTGGCGCCCCTTTTGCGAACGCGCCGGGAGCGGCAAGAGGCGCAGCAGGCTGGGGGTCGCCGGATGGGGGTAGCGCGATGCCCGGCAGAGCGGGCCCGCAAGATTGGTGCGGTCTCGTTGCGAGGCGTCAGTGCTCGCCGCAGGGGAGCGGAACTACTCGCTGCCGGCCGGTATAGTCGTGGCCGCGCAGCATCGCCACCTCGCGCGGCTCGTCGGGTGCGTGACGGGTGCGGTCGCGACCGGCGCCGCGCGGATTGCCGGTCACGCGGACGAACGGCACGCTGATGCGCGGCGTCAGTCCCACGCGCAGTTGTGACGTTCGATTGGGACCCGAGGCGTGCACGGTGTTCTCGTTGAACAGCACGAATTCGCCGGGACGCAGTACGAGCGTGCGCACCGAGTCGAAATCGATCGAGTCATCCGGTACCGAGCGGTCGAACTCACGGCGCTCCGGGTCATGGTCGTGATCGAACGTCTGCAAGTGCGAACCGGCGACGATCTGCATACAACCGTTCTCCTCGGTCGCTTCGGTAATGGCGATCCAGGCTGACACCAGCACCAACGGCTGCAGTCCGTAGTATGCGCCGTCCTGGTGCCACGGTACCTTGGCTACGTGTTGCGCATCTCCGACCGTGTCCGCGACCGGTTTCTTAACCTGGAAGTTGGAGCGCCAGATCATCAGGTCGGGACCGAGCAGCGACGCCACGCGATCGATCAGTTCCGGGCGGCAACAGATCCCGCACACGGCGTGGTGGTCGAGATGGCGGTCGTGATAGTGCACATCGGGGTCGTCGCCTGCGGCCGGTCCGATGATCTCGCGGTCGATCGCGGCCCATGCCGCCTGCATCTCCGCGGCGGACAGTAACGTGTACGGTCCGAGTACGCCGTCACGGTAGTAGGCCTCCACCTCGGCATTGCTCAAGGCAAAAGGCAGGCTGCTGACAATCGCTGTATCTCTCACGCCCGGACCGTAACATTTTCAGCCGCAGAGTCAATGTCTCCCCGCCAATATCGTTGAGACGACGGCTTCCCTGTGGTGGAGGGCGGTGGAGGCAAAGAACGACGAGAGAAGAGAGAGAGCCTGGTTCAGGATTCACCGCTTCATCGAGTGTATGGATAAAGTCGTTCCAGCTCTCGTCGTCGAGCACGATGACAGACTATCCGTCCTGCGCACCGGATCTCGCCGCGGGCTCGGAAGCCGCGCGAAATACCGTTGGTTCGCCATTAACCTGTTTCCTGTCAATTGCCGCCATTGTGCCCACTGGACCTGCCGGACGTAGTACGTATACCGGTGCGTTCGCTCGCCCGAATGGCATTCTCCGCTTCGGGTTGCGGCTGGGGATCTCCGATTTCGCCGGGCTGGCTGCCCAGCCCTTCGGCCGCCTGGCGTACAGTCAAGTGATTGGTTCGCTGCTGCACTGTTTCTTCTTCGTCCAAGGGCCCTTGTCCGGCAATTCACTTCCCAAGTGATGATTGTCGCCGCAGTCCCGCTCGAGCCGTCCAGCCGGGCTCCACCTTGGCGACCCGATTCCGCGTCGTATGACCTGACCCAGTCCTCGCTCCGGCCGTCTCAAGGCATCTCGTGTCTTTCCGACTCACGAACAGATGCCCTTGTTGAACGGCAATGGGGCTGCCGGGCATGGTTCGCGCTCCTTCCAGCACCGGGAAGCGCAATCCTGCCCACCTCGCCGCACGCCGGGCGCGTGCGGCTGTCCGTCGCTGCCGACCGCAGTGCCGATTTGCTGTGTGGCTTCGTCGAGAGCGCGGTTATGCCGGGGTCGCCGATCGTCACCGACGATTGGAGTGGCTATGGCGGCTTCCGGACACGCGGCTATGATCACCACGCCATTGCCGAATGCGGCGATCCCGAGGTGGCCGAAGAGTTCATGCCGATCATCCACCTCGTCTTCAGCAACCTGAAGAATTGGCTCAATGGCAGCCACCGTGGCGTGAGCGCAAAGCATCTACAAGCCGGCCTCAATGAGTTCACGTTCCGCTTCAACAGGTGGTTCTACCGGTTCAACGCCTTCCGCTCATTGCTCGGAATTGCAGGAGGGGCCGAGGCTCCAACCTACGCCGAGCGATATTCCGGCGAGTGGAAGCATCCTGCATGTAGTGGGTGTCTGCATTAACCGGATCGGCATGGTTGCACCCTGGTGCGAATGAAGGCTGGCGGACCGAGACCCAATATGACCCAATACTCCTAACCTCTCGCTACGACTGGATCTGCAATACTCCATGAGGAATGTGCGCCGGTGCGCAACCGTGACAAGAGACAGGGCCAGAACTAAACAATCGTCAGCGCTAACTTCTTGCCAAATCAGCAATGTTTATGCACCGTAACGAAAGTTGCTCCCGGGTGGTATTCGAATTGATGCTCTTGACGAGGGGTTTGCGCATACTGCGGTATTCCCGTACAATGATTCAGCACGTGGTGAAGGGCAGCGGGTAAGGGTATGATGGTCCGGAAGCAACCAGACTTCCCGTTTGACCGGCCACTTTCCGACCCGCTACGACATCGCGTCCTAGCGACCAGAGATCATCGATCGTACCCCATGTCTCGCAAGTGGAGGCCGTTTGTGTGTGTTCAAGATCTCAAGCCGCATTTGTGAAAAATCGAGAGAACTTGGGAGGAATAACCATGGATAATTTTTCAAGAAGAGCTTTCCTCAGGAACTCATCCTTGGCGTTCGCTGGTGCAACGGCGCTGAGCCTTACACCTCAGCAAGCCTTTGCCTTGGAACAACTGCGTTTCTGGATGGGATTGGGAGCGTCTGCCGGAGATCCGCTCATTGCATTCGGCGAACGTGCGGCAATGGAACACGGGATAGACGTTGCCTTCCAAAATTTTTCCGACGAAGGCGATACCAAGTTCACGGCCGCCTACGGTGCCAACGACTTGCCCGACATGTTCGAGACCGACTATCCATACATGGGAGGCTTCCTGGGAATCGGAGCACTGGATCCGATGGACGACATGCTGGCGGCGGTGGATTACCCCCTCGACAAGGTCCTACCGCATCTGGTGGATCGCTGCCGCTGGGATGGACAACTCTACGCCGTGCCGCACGGCTGGAATTCATGGGTCCTGTTCTACAATCTGGATCACCTGGATGCAGCTGGCCTTCCGACGGACAGGGAACCGGAAAACCTGGAGGAATTCATCGAGTGGACCCAACAGATGACCCTCCGCAACAGCGCGGGCGACATCATCCAGTCCGGGTTTTCCTGCCCGAGATCAGGTATTTTGCCAAACAATATCTGGGGAGCCCTGCTCTTCCAGTACGGTGGGTCGATGGTCACCGATGATGGAACGACGACCAATTTCAATAATGAAGCCGGACGCAAGGCTGCTGAGTTCGTACTCAACCTACTTTACGGATGGGAAGTCACCGATCCCAATATCACCCAGCGTTACGATTACTGGCTGACGGGCCAGGCATCAATGTTCTACTCCGGCACATGGGTTGTTGGAAGCTCGCTCCAGCAGAACTTGAACTTCCGCGCCGATGTGATGCCGGTACTGGGGGACAGACGGGCCGTGATGTACGAGTACAGCGGCCTGGTGCTCCCGTACGGTCGTTCGGATGAAGTCAAGGAAGCGATCGGCAAGATCTACAAGTACATCGTGGAAAACGCAGGTGAATTCGGAGTAGCATCCTCGCAGATTCCGGTCACGCAGGAAGGGCTTGACTATCCGGGATACGCGGCGTCACCCCACAAGGAGCACTTTAGGGGATCCGAAGAAAACGGCCAATATGCTTTCTGGGATGTGTCACACTCGAAGGGGGCGGAATTCTCAGTCTATGGCGGCGCCTCAAGTGCGGTCACGCGTACCTTGGACAAGGTTTGGGACAAGTCCAAGACCATTGACGAAGGACTCAATGACCTGGACGAGCATCTCTCGGCCATTCTGAACAAAGAGCCCGCCGCGGCGACTCTGTAGACGCTGGCTGCTGCGGCCTACTTCCACCTGCCGAGGGGGGAATGTTCAAACGATCATTCCCCCCTCGAATAGTAGAGTGAGGGCATAGTATGGCGCGATTTATCGAGTCGAACAGTCTTCTCGGCGACCCGTCAGCGTTGCGCAAGCGACTGCGGGACGAAGGTTACCTTTTTCTCAGAGAGATCCTCCCGAAGCACGATGTACTCGACCTTAGACGACAAGTCCTTGAATTCTGCAAGGATGCCAGTTGGCTGCGTTCGGGCTCGGAATTGATGAACGGCGTGACCGATCACGCGCCCGTCCTGGAAGGCGAAGACGCATATGCCGAAGTGTACGGCCGGATCCAGGCCCTTGAAGCGTTTCACCGTTTGAAGTTCGACAAGAACATCATGAGCGTCATGGAGGACATTTTCCAGGAGCCAGTATTCCCCTTTCCCCAATCGATTGCGCGCATCGCTTTCCCCACGGACAGCGCGCTCGGCACCCAGCCACACCAGGACTGGATCTTCGTTGGCGGCTCAACGGAGACGATTTCTTGCTGGGCGCCCCTGGGTGATGTGTCGGCGGACGTCGGAGGACTGAAGATTTTGGCAGGGAGCCACAAGGCCGGTTTTCTCGATCCGCGGCCCGCACTTGGTCCAGGAGGCAGAATCGTCGATGTCGATCCCACCCTTGAGTGGCACCAATCCGGCTATCGAGCCGGGGATATTCTTCTGTTCAAAATGCTTACGGTACACTCTGCGGCGGACAATCTGACGCCGGACGTGCTCCGGCTTTCTGTTGATTTTCGCTATACCGGTTCAAGTCACGTGATAAGCGACGATTGGCTTCTGCCCCACGGATACATTGGCGGTGAACGTCTTACCTGGGAAACACTGGAAAGGGAGTGGAAGGACAGTCCTGTTGTCCATTACTGGCAACGGGGGCACAACATGAAAGTGGTCCCATTAGAGTGGTTCTGGGAAAAAGGAAACTCGCAATGAAAACCGCTCTATGCGCCATATGGGCGGAATCCACGAGTTGCCCTGGCGGACAAGGGATTTTGGGACACTCATGACTGATAGGCCTGAGCAACGGCAGACAGGCTTTTCGCTTCCGAGGAAGCCCGCACGGTAGGATGAGAGGAAACGTCATACCTTCCTATACGCCAATCACGCCACCCAATGGGATCGCAGAGCAGCACGGCTCCATGGGTTCCTGGTGGACCGTTGCCCTGAGGCGAGTGAATCCCTTTGCCTATACGTTTGTTATTCCATTCCTGATTGTGTTCGCTATCTTCAGGATCTATCCGTTTCTGCTCGGTACTTTTACAAGTTTCACGGACCAGAGAGTTGGACCGAGACCGGGGAACTACGTCGGATTCGAAAACTACATCGAGGTGCTTAACAATTCCGAAGTCCGCCGTGCATTTATCGTAACGTTTCAGTATTCCATAATTGTCGTGCCGATGTCGTTTTTCATCGGTTTGGCCATGGCGGTCTACGTAAACCGGAAGCTTCCAACCCACACGATGTCGCGCCTGGTATTTTTCGCGCCATTTGTCCTTACGGCCACGATTGTGGCCATTGTCTGGAACTGGATGTTTCAAACGCAATTCGGTCTTGTCAATGTGGGGCTTGGTTTGCTCGGATTGCCCGATCGCATTGCATGGTTGAAGGAGCCCGATCTTATCTTGCCGGTGATCGCCTTTATCACTACCTGGTGGCAGGCGGGTTTCGCCATGGTGATCTTCCTCGGCGCACTGCAAAACATTCCGAGCGAACTTATCGAGGCAGCCCGCATTGATGGTGCAAACCCCTGGCAATCGTTCTGGAGAGTGACATTTCCTCTTCTGCTTCCTGTTTCCACTCTGGTGATTACGATAACGCTTATCGAGGCGATGCGGGTCTTCAGTCTGATTCACGTCATAACGCGGGGCGGGCCCAGTGATCACTCGACAAGCGTTGTGTTCTATATCTTCCAGGAAGGCTTTATACGGTTTGAACAAGGCATGGCGGCAGCAGTCGGCGTTGTGTTATTCGTTGTCATCATGGTTCTGACCGCCTTGCGGTTCGCCTTGTTGCGCGGAGACAAGAGCTACTTCTGACGAAAGGATGGATCAGACATGCATTTGACCGCGACCAGGCACGGCCGATACTTGATCCGCTTGCTGATCGTTGTGCCGGGGTTGGTCTTTACGGTCTTGTGGTTTGTGCCGCTGCTTTGGATAATTCTGACTTCGTTAAAGCCGACCGCCGAAATCCTCACCAATCCCCCCCAGTGGTTACCCACTGTGTTTTCTTTTGAGCATTACAGCAGGGTTCTGGAAAAGCCGATCGGACAATGGACGTTCAACAGCCTCTACATCGCGATCATCTCGACGTTCATGACGCTGGTGCTGGGGGCGACCGCGGGTTATGCGTTTGCACGTTTGCGGTTTTTCGGAAGAGACGTTCTATTCTGGCTGGTGCTCGCGTCCTTCATGATGCCATTCGAAGTGATGTTGATCCCGTTGTATCGCATGATGGGGGACTTCGCTCTTGTCGGGACGCGGTGGTCCATTATTCTTCCCTCGGTCGCCGGACCGTTTTCCGTTTATCTTTTCCGTCAGTTCTTCCTGAGCATTCCACGCGAGCTCGAGGACGCAGCCGTAATTGATGGTGCGGGCGTCTGGGCACGCTTCATCCTCATTGTGGTTCCTCTCTCGGTTCCGGCATGCACCGCGGTTGGCATTTTGGCCTTTGCCGAAAACTTCAATCAGTACTTATGGCCTCTGATCATGAGCACTTCGGATGCGGTGACAACACTGCCTGTCGGGGTCGGCCAATTTGCACCATCGCTCCAGGGCAGCACGAATATCACGCAATACTATGGCATGGGGGCCGCGGCGGCCACAATGTTGATCATTCCCAGCCTGATCGTATTCCTGATATTGCAGCGATTCTTCATGGACAACATCATGACGTCAGGAATGAAAGGTTGAACCAGGGTTACGTTTGCTTTCCGGCCGCCGCACGCGAAGGCTGCGCCTCGCACCCCGCAGTTCAGTCATGCTTCGCCGCGGGAGAGTCCGGTCGACAATTCCGGGTCGGAAATTGTCTGGCGTACCTGTGCCCGGGGACCCGCGTCGTGACGAGGGGGGGGCGCTCAAGGCATGGCGGAGGGATTGTTCGTTTGGTCTCTGCCCGGTCGCCGGGCCGAGATGACCGGGGGATCGCGGCGGAGGAGAGTTAGATGTCCGGCATCATGCTGAAGAACGTGGTCAAGCGGTTCGGGGACGAGACCATCATTCCCGAGCTCAGCCTGTCAATTGCGGAAGGTGAGTTCGTTGTCATCGTTGGTCCGTCGGGATGCGGCAAGTCGACGACTCTCCGGATAATCGCGGGCCTCGAGGACGTCTCGAGCGGATCGATCCACATTGCGGGGCGTGACGTGACGTGGGTACCGCCGAAAGCGCGCGACATTGCGATGGTGTTCCAGTCTTATGCGCTCTACCCGCACATGAATGTGGCTGCGAACATGTCGTTTGCTCTTCGTCTGGACCGCAGGCCGAAGGCGGAGATTCGGGAACGCGTGCGGAAAGCGGCGGAGATGCTGGAGCTGACCCCGTACCTTGACAGGAAGCCCCGGGACCTGTCTGGCGGCCAGCGCCAAAGGGTGGCGATGGGGCGCTCGATCGTCCGTGACGCCTACTGTTTCCTGTTCGACGAACCGCTCTCGAATCTTGATGCGAAGCTTCGAGCGTCGATGCGGACGGAGCTGTCAATCCTGCACAAGAGGCTGGACCGGACGATGATTTACGTCACCCATGATCAGATCGAGGCGATGACGATGGCGGACCGGATCGTGATCATGGAGAGCGGTCGCATCCAGCAGGTGGGGACGCCGCGGGAAGTCTACAACGCGCCGGACAACCTCTTTGTGGCGGGTTTCATGGGCTCTCCGTCGATGAATTTCCTCGACGCGGAGATTATCGAGGAGGAAACGGTGTCGGTGCGCGGGGAGGGGTTCGCGTTCCCGCTCACGCCGGACCTTGCCGCACGGGCGAGAACGGTCGCGTCGGGCCGCGTGACGGTGGGGCTGCGGCCGGAGCATTTCGCTGCCACGGCGACCGTTGCTCGGGCCGCGGATTCGGTCCTGGCGCCGGTTCACCTCGAGGTCGATGTTGCCGAATACATCGGATCGAGCCAGTTTCTCGCCGCCAGGATCGGCGCCAGGAGAGTCACGGCCGCCGTGGAGGTCGGGCCTGACACGCTGCCGATGACAAGCGGGGAATACGGGTTCGACATGAACAGGCTGTACCTGTTCGATTCCGAAACCGGGATGTCGATCTAGCGAGGGACTTGCCGGCGCAATAGTACGCACGGTCGTCCAGGAAAGGTGCTGGCAGGGTTCATTTCCCTGATCGGAATCGCGATGGTGGCGCTTCCAGCCGGAATTCTTGCGGCCGGTTTTGCGGAACAGGCGCGTCGAGACTCTTGGGCAGGGAATGGGCGTGCGGCCGGGGGACAGCAATACTCCTTCCGAAGCGAGACACGCGAGTCCATCCTGCAAGACACTGGTAGGACCGGCCGGGATGCGCCGCACTGCCCCCATTGCGGCGGCCCGCCGCCACCCGACGCGTAGCGGGGTGCCCGTCGGGCGGACCTGCACATCATGCGATCGGCCCGGGAATTCGGCTCGGTGCCGTCAGGCCGCTTGCCGGTCCGGATGCGCCGCCAGGAGTATCGCAGGACGGGTTGGCTTTCCTGCCGGGGGCAGGCCCCGTTTCGGCCCGGACACAGTGCCTTGACGGAAGTGCGGTACTCTCGTCGTGGCGCCGGGGCAGGCCACGACGGACGCGCGTCCGAATCGATCCAATGTCGGTGGAATCTGACGACATGGCCGTGTCTTGACGCGCCAAGGGCAGGTGGTAATAGTGTACTGTCGGCTTGACATGGGTTCCGGCTGACGAAATTCAATCCCTCTCAATCGTTTCGGAGGCGGCACATGAAGGTGATCGTGCCTGTGAAGCGCGTTATCGACTACAACGTCAAGGTCCGGGTCAAGGCGGACAAGACGGGCGTCGATCTCGCCAACGTCAAGATGTCGATGAATCCCTTCGACGAGATCGCTGTCGAGCAGGCGATCCGCCTGCGCGAGGCGGGGATCGCTTCAGAGGTGATCGCGGTCAGCGTGGGGGTGGCCAGGGCCCAGGAGACACTTCGAGCGGCGCTTGCGACGGGTGTCGAGCGCGCCGTCCTCGTCGTGGCGACTGACGATCCAGAGACGGACATCGAACCGCTCGCGGTCGCCAAGATCCTTGCCAGGATCGTGGCGGAGGAGGATGCGCCCCTCGTAATTCTCGGCAAGCAGGCGATCGACAACGACTGCAATGCGACGGGGCAGATGCTGGCTGCGATTCTCGGCTGGGGACAGGCGACCTTTGCCTCCCGCATCAAGATTGAAGACGGAAGCGCGAGGGTCACCCGCGAAGTGGATGGCGGGCTGCAACAGGTCGAATTGGGCCTTCCTGCGGTGATCAGCGTCGACCTGCGCCTGAACGAGCCGCGCTACCCGACGCTGCCGAACATCATCGGGGCCAAGCGCAAGCCGCTCGCAATTCGCAAGCCGGAGGAGTTCGGGGTGGATGTCTCACCCCGCCTTGACGTGCTGCGGGTTGAGGAGCCGTTGGAGCGCAAGGCCGGAATCCTGGTCAGCAACGTCGACGATCTTGTCGACAAGCTGAGGAACGAAGCGGGGGTGATCTGAAATGGCGGCGCTGCTTTTTGCCGAGCATGACGGCTCGGCGCTGAACGAGGCGACGGCGAAGACCTTGACGGCCGTGCGCGAAATGAGCGGAGATATCACGGTGCTATGCGCCGGTGCCGGCTGCGGCGGTGTGGCGCAGGAGGCGGCGGTGCTCGAAGGCGTGTCAAAGGTCATCTGCGCGGACGCCGAGGCGTATGGCCATGGCATGGCCGAACCGCTTGCCGATCTGATTGTTTCCCTTTCGGGCGGCTTCGAGCATCTGGTCGCGGCTGCTACGGCCAACGGGAAGAACGTGATGGCGCGTGTTGCCGGGCTCCTGGACGTGATGATCCTCTCCGATATCACTCGCGTTGTGTCGCCGGACACGTTCGAGCGGCCGATCTATGCCGGCAACGCCACCCAGACGGTGCGCTCCGACGAGGCCAGGAAAGTTGTGACCGTCCGCGCGACCGCGTTTGAAGCCACTCCCAGCGGGAATTCGGCTCCGGTCGAGAGCATCGACGCGCCTGCGGACCCAGGGCTTTCACGCTACCTCGGCGAGGAATCGCAGACCACGGACCGGCCTGAACTGACTTCCGCGCGGGTGGTGATCTCCGGCGGGCGCGGGATGGCCGCAAGCGAGAATTTCGCGTTGCTGGATCCGATCGCGGACCGGCTGAAGGCTGCCGTTGGCGCATCGCGGGCCGCGGTCGATGCCGGCTATGCGCCGAACGACATGCAGGTCGGACAGACCGGCAAGGTGGTGGCGCCGGACCTCTACATCGCGGTCGGGATCTCGGGTGCCATCCAGCATCTGGCCGGCATGAAGGACTCGAAGGTGATCGTGGCGATCAACAAGGATCCCGACGCTCCCATATTCCAGGTGGCGGATTACGGTCTGGTGGCGGACCTCTTTGACGCGGTTCCCGCGTTTGCCGATTCTCTCGGCAAGCTGCCGACCTGAGGGCCGAGACCACTCCCCGGAACCTGCTTCCACAGCGGCCGGCCTTCGCTCGGGGCGCCCAATCCTCGCCTCCACGTCCTCGCTTGACTGGTGTGGCGCGACCGGCAGCGCCAGTTGGCGCGTTGGCGGATCATTCCCCCGGCGGAGAGCGGTTCCGGGAACGGCGATTGTCTGTCCGGGTTGAACGGCATTTCGCCTTCCCTCGCAGGGCCGGAAGCCGGGCCCGGGAAGGAAACTGGCCACACTCCGGCTTGGAGCTGGCGAGAGTTGCCCGTAAGATCCAGCGATCGGACATGAAATCGCGCTGCGCCTGCTGAGGCGACCCGACCTCGGTTCTGCGCGGGTAGCGGCACCGGTTCTGCCGCTACAGCACGGCTATCCTTGATTGCCTCCCAAGTGCGAGTGCCCGTCGCTCATCGTTCCCGTTGCTTCCCTCCCCTTTTGTACTTCCGGTGCGAACCCAAGGCGCTGGAAGTGGACCCTTCCCCTATTCGCGATCAAGTTTAAGGGTAGGCCCCGATCGACCCTTTGCTAGCAAAGGGTTACAAGGAATTTGAACAAATAAAACCTTCACCAACCGGGTGCAGAAATGTTCTCAAGTTCCTCTCCGCCTGTCAAGGTCGATTTTTCGGACTCCGAAGCGGACATGACGCCGTATAGCGGCGTGGAGTTGAGGCTTCGTTCGGCGACGCTAAGCGGAGCATTCCACAATCTGCCTGCCGGTATTCGGCGTGAGCAGGGGTGGACGGACGGCCAGATGCTGTTGTCGCTATGTCTCTTGAACATCCTTGGCCACGACTGTGTGGAGGATGTTGATCGGCTGGAGGCGGTTGAGGGTCTCTGCCGCCTGGCTGGCCGACACGAGGCGCGGATCCTGGGTGGACTATGCCGAGCGTCTGGGTGGATGGCACAAAAAATTGCCTTCCGGTAAGCAGTTGCTCTTCTCGGCGAAGTGTTGTCGGATTGAGGCCGACAGGCGGGGAGATCCCTGGAAGGGACAACGTCCGAAGACAAGCAGTTGCAGACCAGATTGCATCGTGCCAGGGATGCGAAATTAACCATACATAATGTCCTTTTATGTATCGATCAGCACTGGTCACCGACGATGCGGCGTACCTTCGAGTCTAGCTCCAAGCCGCCACCGGCGAACGCATCACAGCGCTCGAAGCCATCGGCGAAATGGAGCGCGAGGTGCCGGAGAAGGCGGCCGAGGCAGCGCGGGGCCTTGAAGGGCGGCAGGATCGTGAAAAGGGACCGGGTGTGGGCTCGGCGGTGGCAGTGGCGAACGTCGCAGGGCACGAGTCCGGGTTTCCACCGTACCCCTCTTGGCGGCGATTTCGATGCAATCGTGACAATCGACCTCACGCATGATCTCCGCTGAGCAGCCGTGCGAGCGAAAAGGTATTAGCACCTTCTGCTCCACCTCCCGTCGAAGAAGGTCCAATCGTGGGTTCGGCGGGCTAACTCGATGTTCCATATAGGCCACTCTCGGCGTTGGTGCATTTCGGATGCTGTTTGACTAGCTGGTCGTCGGGTAGATCCTGCCGTTGGGCGATCGCTTGCGACCAGGGCCAGCGAGGCTTGCCGGCAGCCTTCGTCGGCGTCGAGCGGAGCGCGTAGACAAGCTCAAGGGCGCGAAGCAACTCCGGAGGAACAGGGACTTCGCGCCAGCGCTCATTGGCGGCGAAGTACTTGCAGTCGCGGTGGCAGAAAGCGCCTGCAGAATGTCATATACATCGTCGCACAGGCCGACTACTAATATAACCAGAGCGTGGATACAGTCTATGGCCGGTTCAGATCCGAAGGCAAGAAGCACAAGGTTGCGGTTGTTGCGATTATGCGGAAGCTGAGTCTACCCCCCCCCCCCCCCCCCCCCCCAACAAGGTCGAATATCCAATGACGAAGATCAGAGGCGAGGATAGGTCGATCAAATCCCTGCTCAGGCAGAAGTTCCGGATCGACTACTACCAACGCGATTACAAGTGGGAGCCGAAGCAGATAAGGGAACTGATCGAGGACCTGACGACCCGGTTTCTCCAAGACTATGTGCCGCACCACGAGCGCAAAGCGGCCACGAGTGAACGATGCAGCGCTTGCGCTACATGACGGTGGAAACCGTCAACGTGATCCGCTATAATCAAACCCTCCAGTTGCCATCAGTGGCCGCTTGAGCAAGAACTCCCAGACCCAATAGGAAACCGCTTTGGCCAGTATTCTTACACTACCTTACGGGACAGGATCACATGTCTGTTGATAAGGACCTCGACCCAGGGAGTTTGCACCTTGATGACGAGATCACGCCAGCGTTAATCGAGCGGACCCCCTCAATTCGGGATCTGCCGCTCGTCCCGTTCAGAATTCGCCAATTCGATTCGCACGCGCCCGCGCTCCTCGCCAAGGCGATCCCGCTTTCACCTCGCGACCGGAAGCGCATCGCCGACTTTGCGGGCCTCGGTCAAGACGCAATGGGGGACGCGAAGCGCTTCTATGATTCGCTGCTTTCAAGGCTTGAGGAGAGTCCCGCGTTGTTGGACGCCGTCAATAAACACGTCTTTGTAGTAGGCAAGGGATCGGGGCGTGCCAGGACGGATTTGTACGCGCGCATCGAGAGACACCTCAAGAAACACTACCGGCATCCGACCGACGACGAAGGCAGGCTATCCGGTGACTTACTCTCAACAGTGGGCAAGTCACACTTCGTAGTGTTCCTCCTCCATTGCTGGTTCAACGGCAACGTCTCCAGGACCGGCTCTCCAAGGTCCGGTCGAGCGATCGGCACGGCGTCGGTGGTCGGCACTTCCCCCGGAGGCGCCGGTTCTGAGACCGACGGATCCGTTCTCATCGGTTCCGGAGAATTCGGTGCCCGAGATGCTCTTCTGGCCGAGATCGAAGGAGTTCAGCGCCGGCTTGCCGAAGATCCAACATGGCGGCTAGCCATCGAACTCCGCGACCTCTCGAACCGCCTAGCGGATCAGCTCCGCGAGGCGGAGGAACGCACCGAAGCGAACTTGGACAATACATGCGCACAGATCGCGATTGCGATCGCCGGGATCGAGGGAATCGAAGAGTCGCTTCACCCAACTCGGGCGTTCTTGCGCGGGCTTTCGGATGCCGATCGCAGTGCCGTCGCTGCAGCAACCCGGTCGAGCATTGAATTTGTCGCCGCGGTTGCCGACATCGCCGAGCAGCGGATGGCGCTGAATGCGCGCAGCCAGGAGGCCCATGCCAATCGCGACATCAAATCTCTAACGAGGATCTTCGCCGAGCAGAAGGTCCTCGACGACCGTGAAAGGACGATTGAGACCGACAATGCTGTCGTCGCGCTTCGTGATCTCTTGCGGCGTCTGTCTGACCTGACCTCGGCGATTTCGGATGACAGCGAGGAGGCAGATCCCGAACCGGCAGCGGAGCCTGAGCACCCGTCGATTGTCTCCGGGAGCGAAGAGTCGGAAGGAGAGATCGAAGCAGAAACCGATGTGCCGACGGAATTGGATGGCGAACGCGGAGTGGTTGCAGGGGAGGAGCAGGCGCCGGAGGATTCCAGGCCCGGTGGCTCGGCGAACGGCGACAGCGAACATGAGGTCGGCCAGTTGCCGGTCGATATTGGGGTCGACCCCGTAGATCGGAATTCCGGCAGTGACGAGGCCGATGCCCCGGCGAGTCTGCCGCTGGAGACTACCGGAGATGCGCTTGCTGTGCCGACCGGCGAAGCGCATTCGAAGCCGGTAGTCCCGCCCGTGCGTGCAGGTGGCGGCCGTGCTGATGATGAGCTCCCTTGGATCCATGATCCGGTAGTCCCGCCCGTGCGTGCAGGTGGCGGCCCCCTCGACGAGGTACTGACAGCGCTTCTTCGCGACGACCAGGTCGCGATCGCGGCGCGCCTCGCTGCGGCAGCGGGAAGGCGTGGAACGGAACTTCCCACAAGTCCGGTGAGCTTTGCTGTAGCGGCGGCGGCGAGGATGGGTTTCGCGCAGTTCACTCCCGACGCGGTGACTTTCGACCAGCTCGCTATCGAAGCGCTCGCAGACACATCCGATGGCGGCCAGGCTCTGCTCTTTGCTGCGCTGCTGGAGCCTTGTGTCGTGCGCCGCGACACGTCGTCTCGTGTGACGGTCAAAGGCATCCGCCATCAACTTGGTGAAGGAGCTGGAGCGCTTCAGAGAGAATTTGCGAGACTGGATTACGCTTTCGCGCCGACCGTCGAGGATTTGCAGTTCATTGGCGGCAACGTGTCAGTCGATCGCGTGCCCGAAACTCGAGAGGCGGTCGCCGCCTGGCGTCGGTCCTGCCTTTTGCGCAACTCCACGCACCACCTGTCGAATGTCGTTCTCAAGCACTTTGTATCCAACCAGGGAGGTGAACTGTCTCGGCTGCTCAACGAAATCGAACGTGATAGCAGGTCTTGCGTAGAGCGCGGCCTGGACGTGATCCGATCGCACGGCGATGCGGCGAGCGTCACGGATCGCGTTCGCGAAATCGAGCGCGAGATGGGAGTGTCGACGCGTGGACGTATTCAGTGGAAGAAACTCGAGTGGATTCAACGAAATGTGCTCGAAGGAGTGAACCGCGTGAGAGCTTGGCGCGCGGCCGTGCTCGACGACCGGAGGAGCGATGTTGGTGCGCACGCGCGAATGGGGAACGAGGTCGAGAGGCTGAGGAAATTGGCGGCGCGAGCCCTTGAGGGCTTGCCACATGTTACGGGTTGCCCGTTCGACGATGCAGTCGTGGAATTCGTCGCGCGGCGACTGAAGGATTTCGATTCGTTTCTTCGCGGCCAAGGGAGCCTTGAGGTTCGCGGACTGCGCCGGGTACTGACGGAGGATCTCGATCTGCTGCCGGCGGGCTGCGAGCCGCGTTCCGTCGACCCGCTTACCATGCTGGCGCAGGATCCTGACGCGGAGACGGCGGATCTCCTGCGTCCGGAAGACGACGCAATTCTCGACGCCCTGAGCGACGGTCAAGTCGCCGATCCCGGGGCGGCTTTTTGCGAAAAACTTCGACGGGGCGCGTTTGCGACCGCCGCGAGGCTGGTTGCTCGTTGTGCTCGCGATGACAAACACGCGCAAGACCTTCTGAATGATGTTCGCGAACAACATGCCGAGATGAACGCGGAGCACAAGACGCGGATCGACGAACTTCTGCGGCGCCTTAAGGAACTCGCGATCATCGATCTCAATTTCGTTGACGATACGCGCGTCGAGATTGATCGCCTGAATGATATTCGGGATCTCCTGACAGAAGGCCGGTTGTCGCATGCGCCGGACTTGGGCGAACGAACGGAACCGGAGTTCGACGCGTTGCCGTCGCAGCACTACGAGGTCGGTCCAATAATCGACGAGGCGCAGTGTCTGGCAGATCGGATCCTTACTCGCATCCGGACGGATCAGGTCGCTCAACTCGATGATCTCGCGGTGCACAGCCCGGAAAAGGCCGAAGACGTTGCGCGCCTGAAGGAACGGATCGAGGAGACGCCAGCTCTGACGCTCGACGACCAGATCGCGCAGATACGGGAGGGACTGCCTCTTTCGCTTGTCGCGCCGCCAGGCGTGACGACGTTCGACCAGTTCTTTCCCGAATTCGTCGAGGCAGCCGTCACTCGCAGTGGCGGAGTGTGGCCGAAGGATCGGGACGATTACGCGAGCGCGTTCGCCGGCGAGGACCCGTGGCCGCGGCGTTTGATAGTCGCAGCCGCGGAAGACCGCCCTGTGGCCGGCCATATCATGGCGTCGTGGTTTCAGATCATGCAAACCCTCGGCCAGGGTAAGTCGTCGGGCCCTGCGATACGGACGCTCCTTGGCCACCTCGGCGCGGCGGAACACGTGCTTCGACGCCCCGAGCCCATATCTGGAATTAAGCTCGTCCGGTACAAGGCGCAAATTGGGATTTCGCCGGATGGATGGTTCCTTCCGCCCGTGTTCGGCTCGAAGTCAGAGGGCAAGTACCGCGTCTATACCTGCGGGCCAACGGTTCCGCAGGAACGGCTCGATACGGAACTCGCTACGCACGACCGTGACATGGCGACGATTGTTTTCATGGCCGGAAAGCTGTCATCGGACCGCCGTCGGAAAATCGCGGAGTCCTTCCGGCGGCTTCGCCTTCCCGCGCTTGTCGTCGACGAGACGCTGGTTGCGTTTCTGGCGACGCGGTCTCGGCGGCTGGCCACACTTTTCGCGTGCGCGACGCCGTTCGCGTATGTGCAACCCTACACGACGGATCCCGGGCGTGTGCCGCCGGAAATGTTCTTCGGGCGCAAGCGGGAGATCGAGCAGATCACCGAGAGATCGGCCGACGGGTCGCTGGTGTACGGCGGCAGGCAACTCGGAAAGTCGGCGCTGCTTCACCATGTCGAGGGGGACTTCCACGATCCCGAACGGGGGCGGATTGCACTGCGGCGAGACGTAACCTCAGACTTCCGGAACCCATACAATTTTAGATGCACCCTTCATTGGAGTCCGTCCGAGTTTCTGATGGCCAGGAAAGGCACCCAACGCACGGCGCAGCCTTGGCCATTCTGAACAGAGTTGGTTGGTGAGGCCACCGAAATCCCGGATTTCAGCTCAGATTAAACTGGCCACTATCAGATACAGCAATGAGTTACACAGAAGGGAATTTGCTCGGCCGAGCATGAAGTTGCTTGATTGTCGACGATACCTCGCGGCGCACGGTGTCAGGAAGTCTGAACCTACGTGGGACGACCCTCGGAGCGGGCCGAGACCATCTGGCGAAGGATTGCGGAGGGCTTGGCGAAACACGGGATAACGACGGCCGGCATGACGACAGCCGACGAGGTAGTCGACGCGGTTCGGAAATGGCTGGACGTAGAGAGCAATCGAAGAATTCTGGTGCTGCTCGACGAGACCGACAACTTCATGAGCGCAGAAGCACGAAGCGGGTTTGCCAACTTGACCCGTTTCAAGGAACTCATGGAGGTCTCCGACCGCCGGTTCAAGGCGGTGTTCGCTGGCCTGCACAATGTACGCAGAACACTAGGAGCACCGAATTCTCCGCTACATCACCTCGGGGTAGTCTGCGTAGGACCGCTCTCGCAAACATTCAACGACAAGCGCTCGGCACGGCGCCTTGTGCTTGAGCCTCTGCGGAGCGCCGGCTTCCGCTTTGACAGCGACGAAGCCGTGAACGACATTCTGGCATACGTCAGTCATTATCCAAGCCTGGTGCAGCTTTTTCTGAAAGAACTGGTAACGACACTGAAGCCATCGGGAGACGGACCCCTTTGGACGATCGGCGGCGAAAGTCTTTTCAGAGGCGAGAGCTTCGCAACCATCCAGGCTTCGGTACGCGACCGTTTCCATCTCACTCTCGATCTGGACCCGCGCTACAAGCTGATCGCGGCCACCTTGGCCGTCATGCGTTACGATGGCATTGACGTCATGAAGGCCGGGGTCGCCATCGAGAGAATTCGAAAGGAAGTGCGCGCCAATTGGCCGGACACGATGCAGCCGGTTGACGACATGTCGGTTCGCCACCTGCTGGAAGAAATGGTCGAGTTGGGTGTGCTCGGGTACAACGCGGACGGGGAGAGGCGGCTCTACCGATTGCGGACCAGCCAGATCACCCAGATGATCGGATCACAAAGCGAAGTCTACGAAATTCTGATTTCGCTGAACGACAGGGAAGCGAATATCGATTACGATTCGGGCGTCTATCGCCGCAGCTACGTATCGGGAAATGCTGGCCGCGACGTGGAGGTCGTCGATCAGAAGCGATGTCCACTGACAGACGCGCAGGTTGACAGCATCCTCGTGCCGCAGGGCCGTTCGCAGATTGTTTGCGGTCTACCGGAACTCGGCCTGAACGACATTCTCGAAGCGTTGGAGGGAATCTGCGGAGTGGCCGGCGTTTGGGGGGAATGTAGGGGCATCCTTATCAAGGAGGTGCAGCCGACGCCAACGGCCGTGCGTCGCGCTCTCGATTCGCGGCGCGGCACAAGCTCATTGGAGGTGCTCATTCTTCGCCCCGACTGGAATCAGGTCGAAACGCTCATTCGCATTTGCGACCGGCATCCTGCGGTGAGGGAGCGGAAAGTCGCACCTGTCTACCTGCTCGATGCGCGGGATTCGCAGAAGCGGAGATTCGCCGTCGACCGGGACCCGATCGCATTGCAACCGTGGGGACACCAGATGCTGCGGGCGCATCTCGAGGAGATCGATGAGGTTGGGCTTGATCGACGCGATCTGCGGGAAGCCATGCTCGATGCTACTGCCGGTCTTCCGGGCGAACTGCTGAAACTCGTCCGCGCCTTGCACCGCGACGCTACTGGCCTGACCCAGAGCGACATTTGCTCCAGGGTGGACCGGGATTCCGTCTACGCATTCGACATCGACGACAGTCTGAGGGAGACCGTGAACGCAATGTTCGAAACCGAGTCGCTTTCCGATTACAATTTGCTAGTCGGGCTGATCGAAGACGAGACAGGGGAGGACTTCAAGCACGTCACGAGAATTCTCGAGTTGTTGGGCTTCGTCGAGCAACACCATCCGTCGACAGGCCTGTTTCGGCTCTCTCGGCTTCACCGTATTTGCACTGTTTCCGCAGGAGCCTGACTTTCGTTGCTCATGGCCGGGCTCGAAATATGGAACCTGCCGGGTCCGCGCGCGTTTCTCGATGATATCGCGCGCACCATCGGCGAAGGCGGTGGCCTGGTTACGGGGGCAGCTTCCGCTTTGCCGGGGCTTGCGCAGGCGCTCGTTGACTTGCTTGACAGCTTTGGGGCTGGCTGGAGCCCCCGCTGTAACGTGGTCGGCAAGGCGCCTTTCGTCGATACACTGCGTACCGCGTTGCGGATCGAGCGGGGTGAGATCGGCACCATCGCCCAGGACAGCAGGCTTTCCGATCGAATCGCCATTCTGGAAGCGGATATCCGGAGCGGGAGCGACGACCTCGCGAGAGCACTTGCCGGGGCGGTGCGCTTCTGGCGCAAGTGGAGGGAGGATGGGCCGAACCTCGTTCTGCTCTGCGCCAACTCAGGCGAGCTGCCGGAGTCACTTCCGAGCGAACGAACGCTTTGCTGGGAGTGCCGAGGATTCGGCAGGATCGACGTGATCATGTGGACGCTCGCGCATCGACACTGCAGCGTCGAACCGATCGCGGAATTCGCGGAATCGCTCGCTGTCGAAGTTGGAGACCAAGACCTCTCACGCGTCGAGCGCATCGCGAGCGCTGGCTTGGATGAGCTCGTGCGACCAAGCGAACTCTTGAACGAAATCGCTGGAGGCGTTGATCTGGATCGATGCACGAACGCAATATGGAAAGCGCAGGTTCGCGCGTATCTCCCTTGGATCGAGGATCACAGACAACGATTCTTGAAGGGTTACGGTCACCTTCTGCAGATTGACGATCGGCAGGCTCAACTGGGCGTCGAGCGCAAGGAAGACATTGAAATTGGCGGCATCAACCACCAACTGCTGCGGGCCGGTTGCCTGCATCCGATCGAACGGGACTTGCTTCATGCGCTCGCCTGCATGCGCAGGGCGATAGCGCACGCTCGGCCGTGCGACCCGAACGATCTTTCGCAAGCCCTTGCCGCCGCTCGGCGCGTGGCCTGACATGGTCCGCTTCGACCTGGGAGAGAGGTCTTCAGAGGCCTTGTTCGCAGGATTGCGGTATGTGCACGAATTTTGTTGGGGTTCCGGTGGCGCGGATCGGTTCCGGCGGATGGCGTTAAGGGGGTCGAGTCCGGTAGGGGGCGAAATCCTACGCTAAGCGCCGCTCACCGTTGTCTCTCGGCCATCGGTATTCGCCAGTAATACCAATTCAACTTGAAAAAGACTCATGTAGTGTCAAGCATATATGGTGTGTGGCCGCGTTCAATTCTCTCTATATTGGGTTCAAGAAAGAACCTAGACCCGAATAGAGAGGAGGCAGAAGGATGCGACCTTTGCCAATCACGAACCGCAGCCACACAGGTATGGAATTGGAACAAATTGCGCGGGATTGCAAGTCCTCGTCGAAGGCACGGCGCTTGCGCGCGATAGCGATGGTCATGCGAGGCGCGGAGCGATCCGAGGCGGCCCGCGCCCAAGGCGTTGACACGCAAACGCTTCGGGACTGGATCGTCCTGTACAATGACGGAGGGGTTGAGGGCCTTCGCCCGGCGCGCTGCGGCGGCCGTCGTTGTCGGCTGTCGGCGATACAGCTGGAGATGGTCGCAGGCTGGGTCGACGCGGGTCCGGAAGGGGTGGAAATTTTCTATGGAGTAAATGCCAGGATCTGGGCAAATCCAGTATCTTGTTCTCACATAACATTTTTTGTGGGGTGCTCTCTCCTCCCTCCCAACCGGAAATCGACCGGAATCCGCACAATTCGAACAACTCCGACGCTACGTGGTGCAAATCAAAGCTCGCGGACCGAGACCCACACTCCTAACCCATTGCTACCACTGAATCTGCATTACTCCATACGGAATGTGCACCCTCCGGAAGTCGGGGCGGATGTGCCGTTTACCAGATGAGGCCGGAATTCGTCACGGAACCCGAACACGCGGCGTGCCTACCTGATCGCGACGTGGCGGTTCGCCGACTGGTGCGGGCATCACGGCATTCCCCTTGCGAAGGTCGAGCCGATGGTGGTCGGGGCCTACGTAGAGGAACTCACGAGGAAGCTGGCGCCGGCGAGCGTGAAGCAGCACCTGGCGGCGATCCGGATGCTGTTCGACTGGCTGGTCGTCGGCCAGGGCCGCGGCGCGGCTCCCATGCGTGCCCGCGCCGTCGACAAGGCGCTCCGCAACGGTCCCCTAACTTACAGCGGCCAGAGGTGAGGTGGCACCGGATGACGGTGGTGACGGCTCGCCGACACGAGCAGCGGCGATAGCCCGTACTTCAGAGCCGTAAGCGAGTAATAGGCCGCCGATAGGGTGCATTCGGACTTGATGGGAGCGAGCATGCCGTCGCATGTGCGCTCGATCTTGACGTTGGAAGCGAACAGCCCGTGGTTGGCGCTGCCGCGATAAAGATGTTCTTCAGTGTCCGGACCGGGATACCAGAGTTGCAGGGTGGAGTACTTGTAGGGTCCGGATACGAATTCGGCGAGCCCGTCGAGTGTGGCAGTGTCACCGGTCAGAGCCGCCCAGACTGCGAGCGTCGGAACGAGGAGGCTTGCGGAAGTGGCCGCGAGGCGATAGTCGGGCGTGTCCCTCGGGTGGTCGGCGAGGTCGCGATATTCGTCGAACACGCACGGATAGGCGCTGTTCGCGTGGTATGCGAAGACCGTGGCGCTTGCGGTCTGCTGGATCCAGTTCTGAATCGCCTGATCGCATCCCACTCTGTTCAGGAACAGACATGCGATGTTGATGTCGATGGCCTGGTTGTCCTTGATCGGGGTGCAGAGAATGAGATTGTTGTTGAGAATGTCGGCAAGAAGCATGGCGGTGTCGTGCAACTGCTGGCGGACCGCTTCTGCTTGTTCCGGTTCGCCGTTCAATTCGAAGTGCCGGAACCTATGCAATTGCCAGAGGCCGTGAGTGCCGACGCGGCCGAGAACATCGAACAGCCTGAGGTTGATGTCGAGAGATGACTGGCTCGGCACTGCCGAGGCCAAGCCATGCAGTATCTTGGCGCGGGGCTTGACGTAGCTGGCCAGATAGTCGTCCGCGATCGTGTCGTGCAACGCGATAAGACGTTGCATTGACTGGCTGAGATGTGGCGCTTTCTTCGACTTGTCCGGGAGATGATCCTTTACCAGCATCTATGTTTTCTGTCAAGCCCGATTCAGGCCCCTTTGGTGCTTCCGGGCATGCGTCCCTCCCGAGTTTTCCACAGCTTTTCCACGACTTATCCTCGGGCTGATGCAGGGGCTTCCGGCGTCCAGTGGCGTCCATCCCGGAGAAGCACATTGGCCAGAATCACGAGCTTTCGCATGATGGCGACGATGACAACCTTGTGCTTCTTGCCGGCCCCCTTCAGGCGATCCGAGACGATTTTCATATCCGAGTTGTGGACGGCGGCGCATGTCGCCGCCATGTACATGCCATCGCGCGGACGACGCCGGCCTCCGGCAATATGGCGGGCGCCTCGGCTCTTGCCGCTGTCCTTGTCGAACGGCGCCACCCCCAGCAGGCTGGCGGCCTGGCGGTTCTGGATGGAGCCAAGTTCCGGCATCCAGCAGAGAAGCTGGGCCGCGTTGACAGGCCCGATGCCTGGGATCGACAACAAGATTCCATAGCGCCTGGCCCATTCCGGGTCCGACTGGATATGCGCGAGGATCGCCGCATCCAGATCCGCGATGCGCTTGTCGGTCGTGGCACCCACCTTTCGCAGATGCTTCTCGCCGCGGCCGCTCACCTCGTCGGCGGTCTGCTTCACTTTGGTCCGAACATCGACAAGGCAGCTGCGAGCAACCAGAAGCCCCTCAAGCTCTTCCTCAAAGCCATCTCTGGGCTTTGCGACCTTCAGATCCGGCATCGCGGCCCCGAGCCGGGACAGCATCGCCGCGTCAATCCGGTCCGTCTTCGCCGGTCCGAACAGCGACTCGCCGAAGCGCCGGCTGCGCAGGGGATTGATCACCACAACCTCAAATCCGGCCGTCGCCAGGGATTGGTGGACGCGCCGGTGATAGCGGCCCGTCGGCTCCATCACCACACGCTGGACGCCCTGTTGCGACAGCCAGTTCCGCAAGCCGCGGAAGCCCGCGGGAACATTGGCGTAACTGCGCCCCAGCCCATTCGCATGCACGTGAACCTCATCTTTGCCAACATCGAGGCCAGCAACTACTGTAGTCGTCATTGTTCCCTCGCTCCTAATCTTGCGATGATACGGGTCCAACCCTTGCATCCCATCCAGGACGCCGGGAACCAAGGAAGGTGGGTCGACCAAGCTGGGAAACGGTACTGTTCCAAGGTCCTCACGGTCCGACCCACCTTCGCGCAAAGCCGTCGCTTCGCGCACTCCGGTCCACTGCGCTCAACCAGCGCAAACGGACCCGGAATCTCAAGCAAGAGGATAAGCAATAACCCGCGCAGCCAACAGCGAAGAGCCCTCGTAAACACGTTTTCCCCCGCCAGGCCGCCGGGAAGGAGTTGTTGATAACTCTTTCCTCTCTTCTTGCTGTGTCTCGTCATACAAGCGTCCAACCGATGAGCATGGCGCGCTCGCTGCACAGATATGCCGCTTCGATGTTTTCGGCATCGCGGGCCCACACGTAGAGGGTCCAGAGAGCCACGTAAATCTGCCGGACTGCGGTGAGGCGGGCTGGTCTTATCGGCCGACAGTGCTCGGCGATATCGCTGAGGAAACGGCAAAAGTGTCGGAAACTGACATCGGGCTCGTCGACAAGCGCTACGGCCTTTCGAAGGTCGGACCGCCATGTGGCGGGTAGAGCGTGTTCGCGAAGCACCCCGGTAAGCAGCAGTTCGGCGAGTCCGTCCCCGTTCCAGAGTTGGAACACGATGCCGTGCGTCGTGTTTGCGGTCATGTAGCCTTCAACATCGTGCCTGACATCCTCGTGAAGATCGCCTCCTAGGCACAGAACGACCACCACCGGGAGATGCAAGTAGCGCTTGGGTCTGAGACTCTCGATGTACACATCCCGGACTTGGTTGAGGGATGCGCGAAGCGACTGTGCACCGGTATCCCATCCGGACCGTCTGAGGTCTCCGGGCTTGATCGATATGAGGTAAAGCGACTGGACACCCCCGTGCAGGGTTCCGACAGCCGTGACATCCACCCCATACTGCTTGGTTCCTCGTGCGGGCCTCGATATGACGTTCAATCCGATCTCGCTCAGCAGATCCGGCATGATGACGTCAAGTTCGTCACGTTCTTTCAGTGAGGCAAGATACTGCGTGAAGATCAGCTTCATGATGGAGGGGGCTCCTCCGATCGGAACAGACGTATGTTGTACTGCAAGCCAACCGGATCGATGGCTTCGAGTCTGGGAAACTCGAGGAAGTGCCCGAAGGTCCCCATGGAAATTTCCTGTCGAACCGGCTCGCTGGCGGCGTCTCGGTGAACGTAGATGATGCCCGATGTTCCGTAGAGTAGCGTCGCTTTGTGGGCCAGCGCGGACAGTAAGGAGCCTTGTTCGGCCTTCTTGTGAACGTCACGCTGAAAGTCGGCCTGACGATAGCCTTGGAGTTGGCGCTCCCGTTCGCTTGGTCTGAATGCCGGGCAGATTCCGTGTTGTTCCAGTTCGGCGACGTACACGCGCAGTTGTGACGAAAGCCGATCTACGGATTGTTTCGCGCGGTCGTCGTCGGAAATTGCTGATTCGAACCAGTCGATGACGGTCAAGTAGTTCATGAGAAAGTGATTGAGAACAAGTGCTTCGAGTTCCGTGCGATTCCGTTCCGGCACGGCTCTGAGGCAGGACAACAACAATGCCGCCGCGCTTTCCTTGTTCAGAAGACAGTAACCCAGGATTTTCCGGGCGAGGTACAGGATCCGGGAAGGTGTGAGGGAAAAAGGGCCGAGATCGATGTCGAGAGCGTCACGTATCTTCTTGTATGGGAGCAGGCACTCGGCAGCGGTGCAGAGGGCATGATCGCCAGTCAGGAGCAGGGACACGATGTACCATCCAAGTACGTCTCCTGGTTGATCGTGGAGCTGGTGTCTGAAGTCGCTCAGGGTTTCAAGATCGAGCGCGTCATCTCCTTGAGTGAATAGGTTGACCAGAAACTCGAGGACGCGCTGTCGGTCGGCATCCAGATCCCACTGGTAGAGTATCCAGTCGATTGTCTTGCTGGTATGGACGTCGTGCTTGTCCGTGTGCTGAAGAGCTTCAAAGGTAGCGTCGATCATCGCTTCGGAATAGTGACGCCGGTGATGCAGAAGGGCATTGGCGAGGGCGTAGCGCGTCGAGGGCGTTTGGTTGCTGGATGCCCTTTCGAGAAGAGGTTCGACCGCGTTCACGCTGCGACCGGCAGTGCGCTGAAGAAGACCTGCCGCGGCTTCGACGATCGCTGCTGTGTCTTGATCGGAATCGGGAGCCTCGATGACTTCGTTGAAGCGCTGGATTGTGTGGGCGAGTAGACGCTCGTTCTCGGCAGGTACGATTTGTCCGAGTGTCCAGAGGGCGTCCAGGCGAGTGGGCGATCGTGGGTCGTTCGAGAGATTGAATGCTTCTTCGACATACTTGCCGGCATCATGGGTTGCGCCGACGAGCAAGACGGGTCTGACGATTCTCCTGTGGGTTTCTGGGTCGCGATGTATGAGCGCCAGTCCTTCGTCGGCCCGTGCCGGGTTTTGCTGAAACCACTCGGAAAGGCTGCCGTAAACATAACCGGCTGCTTCGTCGTTGCCGGCCCTGTGATACATGTTCCTGCATGCCGTTTCGGCGGCCTCGGCCGAGCAATCGATATTCGGAAGAGTCTGGCAGAAGATCCGCTGAAGAGAGGGGATGGAGCGGTCCGGGATTTCGGCAAGCGGCGGCGGCTCGAAGACGGCCAGGAAGTCGATCTCACCAAGGTTGTGCAGGTCGGAAATCGTCCGGGCCACGGATTCAACCTGCGGATAGGGGGTTGCAGCAATGGTTTCGAGCACGTTCCCGGCGTCGTTCGCTTCAAGTATGTCTTGACGGGTGTTCATGAACTTGGATCAGCTACCTGGTGGCAGAAAGGTTCGGATGCACGAGTACGGTGGATGATGGGGCAGTTCTCGGGACTGCGCGGCGACGGACGGTACACGCGCCGACGCGACAACGAAGCCCATAAGGTCATGTTGGTGCGTTGTGTCGTCACGGTGCCGGCGCGTTCCATCTGGTGGCATGACTACATTCCCGTTGTCAGAGGCCTGCGGGGCCGACACGGTGGCGTTGTGAAGGTGGACCGAGGTCAGGACTATCAGGATTGCTGAACATCGTTCGTGCGTCCACGTGCGATTCTATCGCGTGCGATGGCCCGGGCGGGGAACAGCGAGGTTCTGGCGACGTGGATTTCCGATTTGGTGCTGGGCCAGATGACGAGTGGTGCCGACGTTGCGACATGTGCTGCACGAGGAAGTAGAGGAACGGCTGCGTGCGGCAATTCTGTCGAGTCGTGGTGTGCTCGCGGCGGCAAACTTCGCCGGCCTATGGCCCACGCAGGCGGAGAGAGTTCAAACCGCTGTTCGTGGCGCGGGTCGCGTTGCCCGGGATGCTGTGGGGGAGATCGCCAATGCAGCACGGATGAACGTCTTCGAAGCGACGGAGTGTCGATGACAACGAGAAGGGGGCCGTGAGATCAAAGCGGGGGAGTTCTGACGAGCCGGATTTCATGTAGTCGGGCGAGGGCCTTGAGGTCTCCGGGAAGGGGTATCTGGGTGACGAGGATGGCGACGATGGGAGCGTTGGAACGGATGTCCATGGCCTGCATGACCGCACGGTACTTGATGCATTGGAAGATGCCTCGCCTGAGGTCCGATTCGTCGGAGTCGCTTGACTTGACCTCGATTGCGACGGTCAAGTCGGGCCCGTAGTACACCACGTCGACGCGGTCTGCGGAGTCGAGGACGACTTCTGTTGCGGTTCTGAATCGTGCGTAGGACCGTCCGATGGCGCCGGGATTGTTCAGGACCCAGAGGCGAAGGGCACGGTGTCGTGGTCCTTCGCCTCTCCGAGTGTGTCGGATACCATCGCGTTCGCTGCCTTGCGGCAGAGAAGGAAGGGGAAGTGGTTCACCAAATGTGTCTTCATAGACACCGTCCCAGTCGTGGAATGCGTAGACATCGCGCGTGATCCGGTCGGAGGCGGAACGCCATGTCTGCGGATCTTGGGACCGAAATTTGGGATCGGCGAGCCTGGGATCGGCGAGATAGTCGGCCATGAACGGTCCGGCACCTTCGCTCGGCATCTTGTCGCCCTGCTGGACAAGCAAGATGTTGAGCAGTGGGCAGTCGGGCACGATGTCCTGAATCCGATACATCAGCTCGCCCGCCGGGACGCCCATGTGCGCGGAGAAGATTGTGGTAAATCCCGCCTCGGTCTCGAGACGTCGTTTGGCTTGACCATAGGTAGTGTCTGCCGAAAAACCCCCTTTTTGGAGTTTGAGCCGGCTTCTGCCGTCAAGTTTGACCCCGACCTGACAGGTGGATTCAGGGTCAAGTGGACCTGGTCAGCGACATTTGGGGGTAAACGGCGGGCGGGCGGGGATTTTGGCGCCCATATTGGTGATTTCTGGAAGTATCGGGCATGGAGAGCCGCCGGCAGCCCGGTCCGGGCTGCGCTGGCGCGGTTTCCCGGCGACGTCAGGCAGCTTTTCGTTGCAGGAACTTGAGTCGTGCGCGTTCCCGTGCGCGGATCAAGAAACCGACACGGAGCACATTTGCAGCGAGGATGGACAAGGCGACCGTGCGGGCGAAGCCAGCCTTGCCATGGGTGCGCACCCGGTCCAGGCCGCGCTGCTCGAGATTGTTGATTGCCGACTCGACGGCGGGATGCTGCTGGCGCGCCAGTGCGAAGTCCGGCTGCGCCTCGTGTTCGCGGCGGCTGGCGGGCAGGCGGCCCTTGGCGGGCATGGCGTTGAGTTCCAGCGTGTCGCCGAGGGCGGCCTGGTTTTGCGGGCTGTGAAAGCCGCGGTCGAAACTGCAGGCGACGAGTTCCGGGAAGCGCTCCCGCGTGGCCACGATGACGGGAACCGCGGCATCGGTGTCGCTCCCCTCCCACAGGATCCGGTGCTCGAGGAGGTGGTCCTCGACGATCGCGACGGGAACGCCCAGTTCCACGGGGACGCCCGCCTTCCCCTTGCTGTTCCACCGCGTATGTTCCTCGAAGACCGAAAAGACCTTCTCCTTCTGGGGGATCTCCTCCCTCTGCAGGATCCTCCGGTCCGTCTGGTCGATCTGGCGCTTCGTATGCGCGATGTACCGGTCGAGTTCCTTGAGCTCCTCCGGCCGGGCGCCCCGCTCCAGCAGGCTGGCCCGCGTGGCCTCCGCCTTCGCCAGAAGTTCCTCGCACTTGGCCAGGAACGCGTCGACGTCCTCCCGCCAGGCCTCCGAGCGCCGGGTGCTCGCCACCCGCTGATACAGCCGCCGGAGTGTCACCGTAAGATGCTTGACTTGGCGCCAGCCCGTCAGGTTCCATTCGTCCGCCAGCTCGGCCGCGATCCGTATCATCACCCGGGCTGCGTCCCAGAGCAGGTTGCGGTCGGTGGGATAGTGGACATCCGTCTCGACGACAAAGGTGTCGCACCGGCCCGCCAACTGCTCGCCAGCGTCGTGGCCGCAAAGGTCGTGACCGTGCCGCACCACCAGTTCGTTGATGTCTCGCAGCGTGTCCTCGTCCAGCAGCGAGACATTCCGCATCACCTGGTCATAGGAATACGTCACCGGGTCCAAATCGCTGTCCCCGAGCAGCTGGCGAAGCACCACGTGCGTGTTGGCGTGTTCATGAAGCCGGTCGAAGTCGCAGCCAAGGCCTTGCTTCAGCACCGCGAGTACGAGAACCGTCCACAGTTCCATCCCCGGACGGCCGACCGTCAGATCGCGGTCTTCCCCGAACCGGTCCAGCAGAAGCTCGAAAACCGCCTCCCGCACCGCCTCATTCAAATACAGGCCCTGCAGGCCAAGCAGGATCGCCGGGATGTCGTCCCGCGACTTCACGTCAATCTGGATCCCCCCAATCTCCGCCCGGCCGAGCATCGGCTCAAAACGCCCCAGCTTCCGCATCGCAAACTCCCACGCAAAGATCCCGGAATCCGCAGCGCGCCACTCCGGACCACTGCCCGGAAGCACACCGCGTCCCGCTTCCCGGGATACGATCTAACTATTTGTACAGTATAATGATAAATGCTGCCTGCGCAACCCCGGAAATGCCCCGTTCAACCCCGGAACAACCGGATTCCGGACCGTCCCGCCAGGTCCCTGATCGCTCGCAGCGTGTCCTCGTCCAGTAACGAAATATCCCGCAGCACCGTGTCGTAGGAATACTCCACCGGGTCATACTCGCCGTGCCCGAGCAGTTGGCGCAGCACCAGGTGCGTGTCGGCGTGTTCCCGAAGCCGGTCGAAGTCGCAGCCAAGTCTCCGCTTCAGCATCCCAAGCACGAAAATCGTCCACAGGGACACCCCCGGACCGACAGCATCCCGATTGCCATCCCCCCCGATCCGCTCCTCCAGGAGCCGGAATACCGCTTCCCGCAGTTCGACATTCAAGTATACGTCCCGCAGGCCGCCCAGAAGCTTGGGAATGTCGTCTCGAGACCTCGCGTCAATCCACACATCCCCGACCCTCATCCCCTCCTGTCCCGGATCAAAGCGGCGCAGCTTCTTCATACCGAACTCCTTTGCGAAGATTCCGGAATTTTGAACGCGCCGCGGGCACAAGGACTTCGCTGCAAGAGCAACATCGAAAGCGCCCGGCCTCCGATACCGGCACTTTAACTCATTGCCAAAACAAGCGAATTGATGACAAAAGGTCAGTCCAGACTATACCAGGCTCAAACTCCGCCCAACGGACGATCTCGTGGCAACAGCGCAAACTTCGCCATCGGATCTAGAACCTAACTCATTGATCAGTATAACTCTTATCGGTTTTTGGGCAAGCACTAGGTAACGAACGATCTGTCGTTCGCAGCACGGATGAGCCAGCGTGTGAGGGGTTTGGCGGCGTGGCGTTTCAGGTTTTTCTTTGTCGGTCGCATGGCGATTTCGTTTCATGGCAATGGTGAGTGTGTTGGGCTCCAGAAGTGCTTTCGAATCGGGATCGGGGCGGGCAGGACTAACTGTAGCGGCTTGCAATCATCGAGCGTTCTGCTCGCAAACATCCGTGATTTCTGCTCAGATTATCTGCGAATGACGGGGCCGGAATGCTCACGCTCTTAGCGAATGTGCTCACATTAGTTGCGACGTGCTTGCAATCATCGGTGTTTGCTCACATTAGGTGCGAATGATGTTCTTCAAGTGGGAATGCCGGCGTTGCGCAAGGCGGTGCCGAGTTCTGCGTGCGGTTCGTTCGGGGTCCAGCCTCCCGTTCAGGAAGCGCCGGACCTCTGTCGGATGCGCATCGAACCGTTCGGCTAGGGCCTTGGGCGTATAGCCGATCCGCGCGAGCCTGGCATCGAGACTGTCGAAGCCAGCCGAGAGGGTGTTGGTGTTCTCCACGATCTCGCGGGAGACCTTCTCGGCTCCGAGGTTGAATGCGTCGGTGAACGCCCGGTTCAGGTGCTCCGCGAACTGAAGCGGCGTGGACAGCCGCTCGACGAGAAAGTCCTGAGCCTGGGGCGTGATGACGCTGTCCGGGGCGACGCCGTCCTCGAGACATGTCTCGAGCAACCACTGGAGGAACTCCCGGCGCTGGCTCCCGAGAGCCACGAAGTCGAATTTCGATGTGCGATTCCCGATCTCTTCCATCGTGGCGCGCCGCAGATCGTTTTGCAGGCGAGGGTGCCCCACAAGCACAACCGACAGCTTTCCCCCGCCAGCGGTAATGAGCTCCATCAGCCGCTTCAGACCGTTGAGGGTGTGGCCATGGATATCGTGAGCTTCGTCGATGAACAGCACGACGGGCTTGCGGGCCTTGCGCACCATCTCCTGGAGCAGGCGTTCCCGTCGTTCGGGCTGGGCGGGGGCCTTGAGATTGGGGTCGGCGCTGTGCTCCGATGGATTCAAGGTGCCTATGGCAGGACAGTGAAGCGCGGAGGATAGCAGGGGGCTAGCGGGAGCGGCGGTGACGATCAATGAGCTGCCGGTAGAAGACTGGAGCAAGTCGCGCGAGGACATTGCCGGAGAGACCGAGCCGGCGTGCAACGGCACGGTCGGTGCGAGGGTCCGCGCTTTGTAACTCGGCCTTGAGAGCCGGAACGACAAGCCCTCGAGCAATCTGCCACTTCCTCAACCTCGGGGTCTCGAAAAGCGCTATCGCCAAGATCACCGACGTCTCCGGACCGACTCTCTAGAGCTTCATCTGCACGAGATTCCTCAAGCCGGGTCGCTAGCGTGTATTTTTTGCACGAATCTGGTTAGTACCCTCAGGAGCACGCAATGACGCGGGCGACCATGCTCCGGATGATCAAGAGCTAGGCGCTGAAGGCGGGATTGCCCCGCGAGTTTGGCTAGCCGTTGCGGTGGCCATATGGCACTGAGAACAAGCCGACACTATAAGTAAGAGCCCCGCCTGCGGGGATTCTGGCATGCAAGATTGAAATTCCAGTGTAATCAAAGAGTTGCAATTTTCCTAAAGAAAGATGGAGGCCGAAATGGAGGCACGTAGCAAGACAATCGCACAGTGGTTTTCCATGATTGAACAAGGCCAAATTGTCTTGCCTCGCTTCCAGCGACACGAGGCGTGGAGGCATACGCAGATTGTCGGGCTTCTCGAAAACGTGTTACGTGAGCCGTCCCTGCCAATTGGCGCGTTGTTGATACTGGAGATCGGCGACAGTGAACCGTTCTATTCACGTCCGATCGTTGGTGCGCCGGTCCCGAGCGGAAAACCGCAAATGCATCTCCTCGACGGCCAGCAACGCGTGACTACACTTTGGCGTAGCCTGAAAGGCAATTACGAGGAGTTTGGTATCTATGTCTCTCTTGATCCTCAGGAACAGCCTGAGGGCGAAGAAGAAACGAGTCCGGCACCCGATATCCCGCGCGTAGAACGTGTAAAGCGTTGGGATCGAAAAGGCATACTCCAACCGGTCTGGGCCGACGATCCGGTTCAGACCTATGAGCGCGGCCTCATTCCCATTACAGCTCTTTGCCCGGGCGCTGAAGGAGAAAAAAAACTCGAAGAGTGGTTGAAAGCAATCAAGGAAAGTGGAGGAGATCCATCGCCGCCGCATGGCCGAATCTACAATCTTCGCCAAAGAGTTGCGACCTATATGATCCCGTTTCTATCGCTCGGTGTTGGAACAGGCAGGGAAACGGCGCTTGATGTCTTTATCAAAATGAACACGTCTGCATCGCCCCTGAAGGACTTCGACATTGTTGTTGCGCAACTGGAAGAAGCAACAGGCGAATCCTTGCACGACAAGGTGCAAGAGCTGTTGGAACTGGAACCAAGTGGACGTGAGTACGGTAAAATCGAGGATATCATCCTGTCCATGGCTGCTCTCATTATTGGCAAGCCGCCGCTGAAGAAGACATATCTGGAGAAGAGCTTCGGGGAAGAACTTGGGCAAGTCTGGCCAAAGGTGATCACCGGCTACCGTAATGGGCTAGCCTTCCTTCGTGATGAAGCGATGTTCCACGAGAAGCTCTTGCCGACGGACGTGGCTGTGTATCTCGTGTGCGCGCTCTGGGCGGGAGTTCCAGAACACGGATCCGATGCTGTAGGCAACGCCCGTGGACTAATCCGGAGAGCTCTTTGGCGCGCCTGTTATACGGATCGTTACAGCAGGACATCTGCTACTAGGGCATTTGCCGACTACAGGTCCATTAGCCGATTGATTGCCAATCCATCTGATGATGTGCGGTGCGAGCTGTTCGAAGAAGGCCTGCCGCCATCAGAAGAACTCATCCGTGCGGGGTGGCCAGGCCGGAAAGACCGCTTACCGCGAGCCATACTCGCTACAGCCCTTCGTGCCGGCGGCCATGACTTCGCAGATGGTGCGTCCGTTAGTCCGAATAATGTTGGCAAGCGTGAATACCATCATCTTTATCCGGTTGGTGTTCTAGGTGGAGACCGAAAGGACGAACGTGTGAACCGAGCACTGAACTGCGCGCTAATCTCCTGGACCACAAATCGGAAGGTTGGTGCGAAAACGCCAAGAGAATATATTGAGAAACGAGCCGAAGCTGCACACCTAGGTGAGACCGAGGTTCGTCAACGCCTCGAAAGCCATCGCATTCCGTATGACATGCTAATTGCGGGAGACTACGATGCGTTTCTGGACGCTCGGGCAAAGAGAATTGCGGAACATATGGAAGCCTTGTGTCGTGGAGCCATCCCAACCTAATCGTGGTGCAATAATTCCGGAACCTGCACCGCTTCGGTCCAACCAAGAAAACGGCCGTTTTTCTGGCGGCGGCGGATCCGGTCGAATGACGGGACGGAAAGCGCCAGAAAACCCGTTGCAGAAAACAGTGCAAGGTTGCAAGGCTCTCCGTGTCTAGTCTTGCGGGCAGGCACGGGGCCTGCCGATCGGTTATGCGCGGGTGCCCGTGGCGGCCGGGAACCAACGCCTGGATCCGCGACTGACCGCGCTGATCGGCACCGGGATTTCAGGCCGAACGGAACCGCCAGGCGGCAACGAGATCGGTGGATCGCCGGACAGGCCGAAATTAGCCCCGTACAGGCGGGGCGAGGGGCTGGGTGCACTCGAACCCCTCGGAAGCCCCGGAAAGCGGTTGTACGGGGCTTCTGGAAAGGCGAATTTCCGGGAAATTGGGCTTCCGACTCAAATTTCGGCGAGTCTCTGCTCATCGGCAGGATGCCGGCGGAACTTGTATCTTCAATGCTTGTCAAGCCGGAACGATCCATCACTCCTTCTCAAAGAACGGTTTTGAGAGGCCACTCGCGACCACCGCGTGGCACTGAGGATGAATTTCAAGCCGCGATCCGCGTGAATTTCCTCCAAAACGCCCTTTCCAGGGTTCCAGAACGGCCCGTAGCTCGCATGGCGGACCAAGTTTCCGTGTCATTGCCCACGCCATGCGAGATGGGGTAGAGCCAACACTATGGGCTCTTCGTTGCTCACCGGCGGGCCTACGCGTCGGTGGGTTAGACCCGACAAGGTGATGCTCAAGGTCTTCGCGCACCGTTGAGGAACAGCACATGCTGAAGAAGAAGACAGTCGATGACTTCCTCCAAGAGCTGGAGCAGGCTTGCGAGTGGTTGAACATCGACCGGGGAAGAGCCCGCGAGTACGTGCAGTTGCTCGAAGAATTCGGTCGGGGGGAGGGCCGCCCGGAACATGTTCTGGCTTACTACGAGGCCTACGATATCGTGAAGCTAATCGAACTATGGGGAAACGACATTGGCCGATTCCCCGGCCTGAAGGCCAGACTAGAGCAAGCCTGCGGGAAAGGCCCGACATTGACGGATGACGAGAAAACCTCCAACTCCAGCAACAAGCCGAGAAACGACGCGTTCGTTTACCTGATGGCCGGCAGGTTCAGGAAAGCGGGCATCTCCGTGAGCACCGTTGACGGTATCCGTGCAGGCTCTGGAAAATCGAATTCCGCCGAAGACTTCTCCATCCGCTGGAACGGGCTCGACATAAACGTCGAATGTAAACGGCCGAATTCTGCAAACGGGTTCGAACGACTCGCAAAGAAGGCGCAGAGGCAAATCAAGCGGAGGCGCCGACGCGGCATCATCATTATGGACTGTTCCCGCCTTGCCCGGCCCGCAGATACAGTGTTCGAGGCCGAGTCGCCAAAAGCGGGCGCTGATGCGCTGCATCAATGGCTTGAGAAGGAGGTGGAGCCGAAGCTCCCGAGGCCAATGGCGCGGAAAGTCCTGGGCTCGATTCTGTTCGCCAGGATTCCTGCGATGACGGCCATCGGGATCCTCGACGCGAACGAACAAGCCTGGCGTCGCCGCGACTGTATCTCCGCGATTCGGGTCGTGGACAAACGGTACTCTCCTGCGCACACGGTCCTGCACGGCATTGCCCAAAGGCTCATTACGCAATCACGGGTGTAGGCCTAATTGTTGGCATGGCCAAGCGCGGCCGCGATCGTCGGGAGCGGCACGCCGGCGGCGACGGCCGCGATGCCGAAGCCGTGCCGGAGACCCTTCGGACAGGCCTGGGGGCCCTCGATGCCGGCGTCGGCCATGATCCTGGTGATCTTCCGGTGGGCGGTCGCCCGCGACCAGGGCCAGAGGGTCCTGCCGGCGGTCTTCGCCGGCGCTGAGCGGAGTGCGTGGACGAGCTCGAGGGCGCGGAGCAGCTCGGGAGGGACCGGGACCTCGCGCCAGCGCTCGGCGCGGCGCTTCAGGGTTCGGATCCGGACCGAGGCGGCCTCGAGGCCGATGTCCCTGGGGCAAATGGCCAGGGCTTGGAAACCCGGGCGGTGGTGTAGACCGCGGTTGTGGTGATGCTGGCGTGGCCGAGGGTGGCGGCGATGGTCGGCAGCGGGACGCCGGCGGCGATGCCGTAGGCATGACGCAATCCCTTGGGGCAGGCCTGCGGGCCTTCGATGCCGGCGGCGGCCATGAGCGCGGCGGTGTGTGCGCGGTGGCGCGGGACAGCGGCCAGAGCGGCTTGGCGGCGGCGCGGGGGCCGAGGGAGCGCAGCGCGTGGACGAGCTCGAGGGCGCGTAGCAGCTCCGGCGGAACCGGGATCTCGCGCCAGTGCTCGGCGCGGCGCTTCAGGGTGCGGATCCGGATCGCGGCGGTGTCGATGTCGTGGGCGCGGAGCGCGAGGATCTCGGAGACGCGGGCGCCGGTGTGAGCCGGGGTGAGGGCGAAGGTCAGGTCGGCGGGCTGCGCGGCGCGGGCGGCGGCCGCGAGGAAGCGGGCGCGCTCGTCCGCGGTGAGGTATTTGCGGCCGCGGGAGTCGACCAGGCGGATGGGTTGGGCGTGAGACATTTGTGTTAAGGGTAATGCCCGCCCGGGGAGCGCATCAAGGGCGCGATCGGCGCTGGCTTGGGCGGATCGGGGCTTCGGAAGGGCCCGGATTGAGACAGTATGTAGATTCTGTCTCAGGAGGCTGGGAATGCGGCGCTAGCGCCCGCGCCTGTGGATGATGGGACGGTGCTGATGGCGATGTACCGGGGGTTTTTCGGCTACCTGGGGGGAGGCTTGTCGATGGGGTCCTCCCGGGGAAGCCTGCCGAGCCTGCGACGGCTTGGCGGCAGGTAGGGCCATTTGGGCTGGTCGAAGCGCCCGTGCCTGCGGATGCTGGGACGGCGCCGATGGCGACGTACCGGGGGTTTTTCGGCGTACCTGGGGGGAGGCTTGTCGATGGGGTCCTCGCGGGGAAGCATGCCGAACCTGCGAGGGGTTGGCGGCAGGTAGGGCCGTTTGAGCTGTTCGATCTCGTCGAGGCGCTCGCGCAGGGGGACGCGCCGGAAGATACGCGGGCCGTGGGGGGGCGGTTCCTCGGGTAGCTCCAGGCAGGAGATTTCGGATAACATGTAGCTGGCGGTGAGGAGGACGGTTTCGGCTGCGCCGGGGTCAACTGGAACCGTCTTGAGGTATTCGTCGAGCGTATGGTCGTCGTGGAGCCACTGGAAGAGCTCGACGATAGGAATGCTGGTGTCGCGGAAGCACGGGGTGCCGTTCTTGCGGTGGGGATGGACCCAGACGGCGTCCTCGATGTCGAGGGGGGCATCTGCGCCGGTCAGAAGGATGGAGTCGTTCGGACGGCGTGGCCGGGGAACGGGTTTCTGCAGCTCGTGCGGGAGCTCGCGGCGGGCGAGCTTGTCGAGCATGTGGCCAGCGGCCAGGACGACGGTCTGGATGGACTTGAGATTGGCGCCGTAGTCATCGCAGAACTGGGTGATGGATTGCGCGTCGCACTCGCAAGGCTCTCCAGTGAACCACCACAGGACGAGGCGGGCGTAGAGGCGGATGGGGCGGATGCTGGGCTCGCCGCCGTGCATCCCGGGGCTGATCGACACGGCGTCCTCGATGGTGATGGGAGCGCCTGGGGGCGTGGTGAGGAAGCGTATTCCGGTCGGTTTGGGAGTCTTGGTGGCCGGCGGCAGGGGAATGAGTTTGCCGGGTGAGCGGGAGCGCAGGTAGATCATGGCGGTCAGAGTCCGGGAACGGGCGGGTTTAGGACGAGGGCCGGGGCATGGAGAGTGTATCGCTTGTGTAGACCATGGTAGAGGGTCAGGGCGTGGAATTGGAAGAAGGGCGAGCCATTGCGCTGCATGCGCCCGTGGGAAAGGGTGCTGCGGGCAGGGCCGGATCGAGACAGTATGTCAATTCTGTCTCATGGAGTTTTGAGGAAAATGGAGCCCTCGGAAGGTTTGCCGAAGATGGCTCAAGAAGTCGGGGCCCCGGTGGAACTGGGACGGGAACATAATCGAGAGATGGAAGCGGTTCGTGCGCCGAAGAGTGTCGATCGCGCTAAGCGCAAAGGCCGACTTGACCCGGGCGCGATAACGAGTAGATTGCTGGTAACACCCCCTGCGGTTTTGACCGCAGGGCGCGGGGCCTCTTCGGAGGCCCCTGCTTTTTTCAGGCGGGCCTGGATGCGTACCTTCGTCTATGTCGACGGCTTCAATCTCTATTACGGAGCGCTCAAGGGAACGCCGTGGAAATGGCTCGACCCGGTCGCCCTGCTCGAAAGGGTGCTCCAGCCACATCATCGCATCCTGACAGTCAAATACTTTACAGCGCGCGTTTCGGGCACATCCGCTGACCCCTCGAAACCACAGCGACAGGATGTTTATTTGCGCGCGATGCAGCGCTACCGACCCGAGATCAAGGTGTATTTCGGGCATTTTCTGAGCCACAGGGTCCGGGCACCGCTGGCACAGCCGGCCCAAAACCGGCGTACGGTTGAAATCATCAAGACCGAGGAGAAAGGCTCCGATGTCAACTTAGCCGTGCATCTACTGAACGACGGGTGGCTCAATGCCTACGACTGCGGTGTGGTCGTAAGCAACGACAGCGATATAGCCGAAGCCATGCGCCTCGTGCGCCAGCCGCACGGCAAGCGAATCGGACTGGTCACCCCAGGCGCAGGAAGGCCATCCCAGCAGCTTATGGCGCATGCGGACTTCTCGCGGCACATCCGGGCGAATGGCTTGCAGCATTCGCAACTTCCCGATCCGATTCCCGGCACCAACATCCGAAAACCCGTGGTCTGGTAGCAATGGGACGGAGCGTGGATTCCGTCTCACGGAGTGACCGTCTTCAGTTCCGCACGAAGACCGCGGCAGATAGGCGTTTCGACCGGCGGGCAGATGAAACCACCCTGCAACGTCGCCAAGTAACGAGCAACAAGAAGTTCGCTCTGAGCTTGGCGGACGGTGCGCGGTGCCAGCCCGATCTCCTTGCCGAGTTCTACCTGATCGCGGTGTGGCGGTTTGCTGACTGGTGCGGGGTGGGCTTGCTCGACCTGACCGTCGAAGACTCTTGGGGGTTTGTTCGTGGCCCACGGCTTCGAGCAACCGTTGGATTTTTGAAGTGCGATGGCCGGACACCAGGGTCCGGTGCTCGTAGACACGAATGTGATTCTGGAAGCCCACCGGATTGGTTCGTGGCGCGCACTCGCGGGCGGCTACCGGGTCGAATCCGTCGAGGATTGTGTGATCGAAACGCAGACCGGCTTCCAAAAGCGACGACCGGATCGACTGATCGATGCGGATGAATTGCGTCGGTCGCTGGCGGCGGTTCATCCCGTCGCGGATCGCGAGAGTGCTGAACTGGCCGTGCCGGTTTCCGACGCCGCATTGGGCAGGGGCGAGGCGGCGCTTGGGGCTCAAGCGTTGAATCGAATCGCCGACTGGATACTACTGTACCGACCCGACAAGGCCCGTCTCCGTTGCGGCGTGAGGCTAGGGTTTCGCGAGCGGCTGGTATCATTGGAAAGACTTCTCGACGATGTCGGCCGCCGGCAAAACCCTATGCTGCGACCGGCATACACGAGGAGTTGGACACATAGTTATCGTCGAGGCAAGCGAGTGATGAACTGCCCCTCGCCATGGCGATCATCCGGCTTCTCACGAAACGGCAGGCTTGCCGATCGTTGCGATCGGGCCACTAGGCCATGCAACAGTGGAGGTGGCGTTAATTAACGCCAAGTATGGTGATGAAGCCTTTTTCGATCATGCACATCTCCGATCTCCATCGTTCTCCCCGGGATCCGATCTCCAACGACGAGTTAATATCGGCGCTGGTCCACGACAGGGATCACTACGTTCGTGAGGAACCTTGCATTGCAGCGCCGCAAGCCATAGTCGTCAGCGGCGACGTCATTCAGGGAGTTCCTCTAGGTACTGAGGGCTCTGCAACCAGGATTGAAGAACAGTATGCAGTAGCGGAAGAATTTCTGGATGAACTGGTGCGTCGGTTCGTCGATGGCGACCGGTCTCGCCTGGTTATGGTTCCCGGAAATCACGATGTTGACTGGAACACAGCGTATAGTGCTCTTGAGCCGGTTCGGAACGGGTCGGTTCCCGGCGACCTGAGGGCCGAACTACATGCTGAAGACTCCCTGCTACGGTGGGATTGGAAAACTCGCAGCCTGTACCGTATTGCAGATCCTGAGCTTTACGAGCGGCGCCTAGAAGCATTCTGGCGCTTTTTTGATAGATTCTACGAAGGTGTTCCCGAATCGATAGCGGTGCAGAACCCGGCCGATGTGCGCCTCTTCAACCTGTGTGAGAACCGGATAGGGGTCGCTGCCTACAATTCGTGTCACGGCAATGATTGCTTCTCCTTTCACGGAATGATCCGGCAAGGAAGCATTGCTCGCAGCGATCTCGATCTGGACGATTCGGGGAAAATCCACGATCTGAGAATAGCAGTCTGGCATCATGGTATTGAAGGTTCCCCCTATCACACCGACTACATGGATTTGGATGTTGTCCGCGGCATGATTGGCCGTGGCTTTCGGTTGGGGTTGCATGGCCATCAGCATAAGGCGCAAGCGACCGCCCAGGAAATCCGTCTACCCGATCGGGCACAAATGGCGGTCGTCGGTGCAGGATCGTTGTGCGCCGGTGCTGACGACCTTCCCGTGGGAACTTATCGGCAATACAACGTCCTGGAAGTCGCCAAGGACTTTTGCAGCGTGCGTACGCATGTCAGGGCGATGAGCGTCGCGAACTTGTTTTCCCGCTCACAGTTGGCGGAGTTCGGAGGGGAGAGTTACTTCGATTTGAGTTGGGAACCGCCCCGGAATGCAGTTGGAGACACGATCGATATGCGGGCGAGACATACACACGCCCTCATCGATGAAGCGGAAGCGGCGGCGAAAGGGGGAGAGCCCGCGCGAGCCGTTGCCATTCTGAGATCGCTCAGCGAACTCGAACCGGGAAGCTATGAGCGACAGCTCTGTCTCCGTGCAGCGTTGGATGCTCAGGACTGGCAGGGCATCGTGAACATCACAGATCCGCCGGCCACGATTGGCGAACTCGTGGAACGCTTCGATGCGTACTGTCGATTGCGCAATCCCGGCGGCGCGATTGAAGCCTTGAATCGGTTTTCTCGCGATCTGCTTCTTCCTGGACCAGTAGAGTCGGAGCTTCGCGCCCGGGCAAGCGCACAGGAGGCCATGGGACGATGACCGAAACTTCGGAGCGAATTCCGTTCGCAGTTGAAATCAGCCGGATGATCGAGGTGCTCGCGGCGCAGATTTATCCGACGCCCTTCGCGCTGCTGCGGGAGAACGTACAGAACTCGTTCGACGCGATATTGCAGCGACAGTATCCGGGTCATGAATTCGCTGCCCGCATCGATGTCGATATTGAACCCCGGCGGGTGTGCGTGACGGACAATGGCATCGGCATGTCACGTGAGGATCTGCGCAACCATTTCTGGCGTGCTGGCTCCAGCAGCAAGAACACCGTGGACGCTCGCGCGGCCGGAGTTGTCGGAACATTCGGGATCGGGGCCATGGCAAACTTTGGAATTGCCGAGGAGTTGCATGTTGAAACGGAGGACATTCGTGCCGGAGAGCGCACGGCCTGCTCCGCGTTTCGGTCCACACTGTCGGTCACCGAGGACTGCATAAGCTTCGAGCCGCAAGCTTCGACGGGCAATCCGGGTACGAAAGTCACGGCGGTCATGCAATCAGACAAGTCCATCCAGGTTGACCAGGCTCAAGCGTACATTTCGCAGTTCGTGGCCTACTTGCCGATCGACGTCTATGTGAATGGCGGCATGGCCAGCGGTCGGCCCATCGAAGAGTCGATACCCGCGCTGGCAACCAGGACATGGTCCGTAGAGGCGCAGGACGTCGAGCTGCACGGTGGCTTGAAGGCAGACGTAAACCTCGTTGGAGCATTGAATGGTGACGTGAGGATCGCACTACGCAACATCAAGGTCGATTCTCGAGAGCTCGCCGGCCGTATGGTGCTATGCCAAGGGGTGGGCAACCTGAGAACCTTTCGCAGTGGCTTCGGTTTGGCAACCACGAGTGTCAATTCGGTTTACGGTTTCGGCGGTGTCGCCGACTTCCTGTTCCTCCAGCCGACCGCCGGGCGGGAAGCTCTCACTATGGAGAGCATGCACATTCTGCAAAGAATCACATCGGGAGTTGACGAATTCGTTTCGCTTCAATTGGCCAAACGACCGGAAAGTAATGCGAGCGCTCCCTTTGTGGCGTGGGTCGCGAAGCGGCGCCGGTTTGATTTATGCTCCAATCTCCGCGTTCGTATGGAGCCCGGAGACGCGCTGCCGCTGCATGAGATCAGAAAGATGTCGGAGAAGGCGCCAGTGCTTGTCTATTTCGGTACGGATAGGACAACAGTCGAACACGCTTCGGAAGATCGTCCCATCATCGTGGCGACACGTGGATCGCCACGGCGTGATTGCGAAATCCATTTTCTGAGGAAGTATTGCAGGATAGAGGAACTCTCCAATGACCCGAGGGTTCTGGAGGAGAAATCGAACCTAGAAACGAGCGTGGCGGAGAAAGCTCTGGCGTTTCGGCTCAGTTCAATCCTGTCGAATGACTACTTTCTGGAGTCGCACGTAAAGTTCGGTCGGATTTCCCATGACCTTCCGATATTGGTAACGAGACGCAAGGCTCCCGTCGAGATTTTCATTGATCCGACTAGGGGGACCGTTCGACTCATGCTGGATCTATATGAGAACCAGTTTTCGGCGTTCGGCCATATGGCGAAGGATTTCGTGCGCAACATGATCTTTCCACGTGTATCCGAACTCGTGCCGACTTCGACGCGTCAAGGTGCCGAAGCATTTCTGAAATCGATCTATCGCGCTCGGGAAGTATTCGAGTACGAGGCTGCTGATCTGGAGAGTCTGGCATCGTTATGGAAGGACTACATGAGCGGCAGGTTGAGCTTTCAACAGGCGACGGAGCGGTCCAACAGGGTGGCTACGCGAAGCTACCAGGTAGTTGACAGCACGGCAGCGGGCTCCATGCGCGATGTCGTTCCAGACGTTATCGACAACCAGTCCGCAACCGAGCAGCCAACCGAGTCGGAATATGGTCCCATGCCGCCGATTCAGCGGCTGGACATGGAGACGGACAAGAAGATGCTGACCATCGAGGCCGACGATCCGTCGCTGAAGAACTATAGGTGTTTTCTTGCGTTAACGGATCGCATCCGGGAGGAGAATGGTGACTTTTTCCTGCAGCCGCATCGTACGTCAGTCGTATGGGGAGGGCAGAAGGCTCTATTCATATTTCAGCATCATTCAGGAGAGTTCGGTCTATACTATGATTTGCAGACGCGCAATCTCATTAGCGACGAGTCGGGTGGCGGGTCGATGGTTTCCTGTACCATCGTCATGAAGAATCGCATTTTCATTCCGATACCGGCCTCCATACAGGCAAGCTTTCTGCCGGAAGAGGGCGAGAGAAAACGCTTTGAGGTGAAGTGCGACATTCTCCATATCGATCGTCAGTCCCGCGGTTCCTCTTGAAATGGCGTCACTCGTCTTGGGAAAAAACGACTCGATGGTGATCGAAGATGTCTTCCGGACGATACGTCTGGCCGGGCTCTCCTGTGTAGCGGAACGGGCATGATCGTCGAGATAAAATCGCGAATCTCGCTGACTTCGTTCTCGGGTCCAGCCGCGATCAGGTCGCGGGCGATGGCCGGATCGGTCAACTTGCTTCTAACTGAAAAATCGATCTTGAGAGACCGCTTACGACCGCTGCGTGGCGCTGAGCATGAATTTAAAGCCGAGATCCTCCGGAATTCCCGTCGAAACACGCTTTTCATGGTCCCGGGAGGGCCGTAGCTTGCATGGCGGACCAACTTTCCGTGTCATAGCCCACGCCATGCGAGTTACGGGCCCTCTTGGGAGGCCTTCAGGCGCAGGATCCGGTCGAATTCGGCTCCCGGGCCCACATCCGCGCCAGAAAATCCCGCGCCTTGGGGCCCGCGGCGGTGGTGTAGACCACGGTGGTTTGCAGGTTGGCCTGACCCAGATTGGCGGCGCCGGGCGCGATGACGGCCCTAAACGCACATAGGTCCCGATTCCGCCATAGAGAATTTCATTTTGCGCTGAACTGGTTGGGGAATTACCGATTTGGCGGCTCCCAGTTTTCCGGGATGATCCTGAGCGCAGATTTTGGGGGCAGGACGCCGGTGTTGTCCTGCAGCCTCTCGTTGGAGGGAACCCGATCCGGTTCGCCGGGCTGCGCAGGTCCTGTACCGCTTCATCGAAGTCGAGTTCGTCGAGGAAAAAGTGTCCGGTAAGATCCCATGGCGCAAACGCAGGATTGCAGCTGTCTTGGGCGAACTTCGCGAAGGCGATGCCCTCATTGCAGCGAACTCTCCCGGCTCGGGCGCTCCATGCTCGAATGCATGGAGATTCTCTCCATTGCCTCGGCCGCCGGTATTCGGGTCTATGCAATCAAGGGAGCCTGGCGGCTCGATGAAACCATCCAGAGCAGGATCATCGCCATGGCCTTCTCCATGGCCGCCGAGATCGAACGCGACCTGATCTCGGCCAGAACCACAGAGGCGCACAGGGCGAGAAGGGCTGCCGCTCGGGCGCCCGAAAGGACCGGGAAAGAGCAAGCTCGATCCATTTCGCGCGGAAATCGAAGCCCTGCTCGCAAACGGGTCAACGCAGAAGTTCATCGCCAAGCGCTACAACACGACACCCGCCAACCTCTCGAACTGGATCAGAAAGAACGGAATCCAGAAACCCAGGGCATGAAATCCTATGGCGGAATCGGTACCTATGTGCGTTTAGGGCCGATGATAGGAGTGCAGGATGAGGGCGGCTTGCGCCGGGTGTGCGCGCATGAACTGGGCTCGCCGGCGGGCGGCTTCCGGATCGGGCGGCGCCATGGCGGCGAGCGCGTGGATATTTGCTTCCCGCAGCCGGCGGAGCGCAAAAAGCGTGCCGGGTGGGAAGAGGGCGGCCAAGGCATCGAGCCGCACGGTCGACACCGTGATCGCCGCGATGGAGGCGAACCATCCGAACCTCACCACGCAAAAGACCCTGTACGTGGAGATCTCCCGCGCGCGGGACCGTGCGGAGCTGGTGACCGACGACAAGGCGGCGCTGCGCGAGCAACTGGAGGTTGTCACCGGCGAACGGATCACGGCGCTCGAAGCAATCGGCGAGGACAAGGCGAAGGCGCGCGAGCTGTCGGAAGAGAGCGGCCGGGAGGTCGCGAAAGGGTCGGAAACGGCGGAGCGGACGTCTGGCCGGGAGCCGGAGAAGGCTCTGGAGCCGAAGAGCGTCGATCGCGGGCTTGGGCTGTAGCCGCCTTGCCCTGCAAGCTCCGACGGGGCGGTTCAGGTATTGACGCTGAGCTTCGCCTGTGCGGCGAAGACCTGCTCGGCGAAAGCCGTCCACCCCTCACGGTCCAGAGCAAGACGCGCATTCAGCGCTTCGCAGAAGTCCTCGGCGCTCTCGATCGTCGGCGCCCGCCGTCCAGACCCGTCCGTCGGAGGCCTGGAACACGATACGGATGCGGTGCACCACGCCTTCGATCAGTTCGGGAGAAGGTGGGAAGGCGTAGCGTGCGCCGGCGTCCATCGTGAAGGGCTCTGCCATGGAGGGTTCCTCGAGCGGTTCTTGCCGGGAAGAGAGGGTTCGGTGCGGGCGTAGGTGGGCAAGGTAAGGTGCCGCGTCAAAGTCTTGCAAGAAGCTCTTGAAGCTGTCTGCGGACGCTGTCCAGAATATCGGCGCTGAGGAGGACGTTAATCAGTTCGTCGGCGCGATGCCAAGTGAGATCACGCGAAGCGTGTTCCCCCAAATGGATGAGCAGCTTCGCGACGGCGTGCGGGGCGGCGCGGCCATGATTTCCTCGCCAGAGGTCATAGATCGCCTGGGAACCAGAGAGGGGCACCGAAGGCATGCGCAGCGCGAGTTCGACGGCCGTGGCGAAGAGAGTTTCAATTGCGGGAAGCCAAGCGAACATGAGCCTGGTTTCGGCATCGTTGAGAGGCTTCGGGACGCCTTCGAGGCGGTGTTTCCAGTAGCGTTCGAGCCAGCGCTCCCACGCCTCGCGTTGCTGCGCGTCGTCTGAGTGGCGGAGGAGGCGGTGAATCTCGGAGGCGAAACGGAGGCGGGTGCCTTCGGTTGCATGGCGGAAGAATTCCGGGAGCCATGTGTCCACCGGATCGTCGGCGAAGTGCGCGAGCATCACGGTGTAGCGATTGACGAACCCGTCGAGCATCCTTCGGCTGCAAGTCCGAGCGAGGATGTGGGGAGGCGCCTGCAGGAAGGCATCCGTCAGCAGCGAGCCAACCGGCAGGGTGATACGGCCAGTTGTGAGGAATCCGTCCCAAACTGCCTGGTAGTCGTCCGAGCCAGGGTCCTGGCTGAATCGGGGAATCAGGTTGTTCCGGGTCCATTGCTCCTCGACATCGACGAGGAACGCGAGTTGACCGGCAAGGACGGCGCGTCCTTGTCTTCCGGCGTCCGTGGAGTCCTGAACGATCGTCGAGAGAGCCGCGCGGACTTCGACGAGGAAGGTTGGAGGAATCGTGTCCGGGTGCTCACGCAGGAGCGAGCGTTGTGTCAGCCAGTAGCGGGCGAGAATTCCGGCGGGCCTACCGATGGCTAGGGAATGCCAGGAATCGCAGGGCTCGGGAGCGGAATCCCGGTCGATGACCATCCACAATCGGGAAGCGATTTCGTTGGCCCGTGAAAGCAATTCGCTGGCGAACTGGGCATCGGCTTCCTTAAGCCAGGCAAGCAGCAAGTCGGCGATACGGGCGGGATGTGCGGCTGAGAGCGCTTTCTCGCCGAGATAGCCGAACACCTCTTCGAGCTGTTCTTCGGTGAATTGGGCCTTGCGCCAGGCGCGGAACAGGGCGATCCAGACATCGGTGTCCCAGTGCTGACCGTCGGTCAGAGCATGGGCGAGATCGGCCCCCCAGCGAAACTCGTGCTGGGCGGCGCGCGTGACTTTGGCGAGAAGCTCATGGCGGTCCGGGCCGCTTGGGCTCTCTCCTCGGAACGGCAACAATTCATCGAGCCAATCGCCGGGCGGTCGTGACAGCAGTGTCTCGACATTCCGGAGAGGCACTGGAGCGGGCGGGTCGCCGGAGACGAGTTCAGGGAACCGTCCTTTCAGGTCAGCAAGAGCGCTGCTGGCGAGGGCGCAGCCGGGGTCGGCGTCGTGGATCTGTTGCAGCCAATGAAAGTGATTCAGGACGGTGACGTCTCCTTCTGGCTCGTCCTCATCGTGGGGCAGGTGGAAGGCGAGAATGGTTTCGATCGTCCGCTGCCGCTGTTGCGGGGCGAGCTGCGGATAGATGTCCTGCAGGAGGCCAGACAGTTCATGGTCGGCGGCATCGTCGTGCAGATCCGCGTTGGCGAGCAGCCAGTCGAGTTTCTTGCAGGCGGAGAGGTCCGTTCTAAGCGACAGCGCCCGCACACCGAGGCGCCGGAGAAGCGGTATCCTTGAAGCCGTGAGCTGCTCACACCACCTCGCCGCGGCCTGCGGACGGTTGCGGGCAAGCCATTGCAGACAGTCGTGCGCGGCGTCGATCAGTACATCGACATGGCCGTAACGAAGGTGCTGCTCGCGGGGCTCGATGGCGTCACGGCCGAGACTATCGGGATCCCTGTTCGGATCCGCTTTCTGCCAGGCGAGGAACGTTCGGTGTCGGGCGGCGAGATGCGCTGCAACGGACGACAGCAAGGGCTCGGCGACGACGTCGATGCGTGGCTTGAGCCCGGTCTCCCAGAGTTCGTTCAACGCGGAGTTGTCGTCATCCGAGGACAGTTCGAGTTCGATGTCCTGCTCAGCCAGGTCGAAGTTGGCTGCGAAGTCGTCATCGAATTCGAAGAACGGCGGCTTCAGATGGAGGCCGTGGCGGGCCATGGCATCGAAAATCTCGAGCAGAGGGTGGAGCAAACTGGATTGGAGGCACCGTTGTCCCAGGGACCCAAGGAGATTCATGTCCCGTAGCGGCGGGGCGGTGGCGAGCAGGCAGGAAACCCAGCGTGAGAAGGTCTCGTCGTCCAGTGGAGAATCGGTGCGGTACGCGAGGGTCCGGGCCAAGCCCTGCCAGAACCAAGGGTTGAGGGTCATATCGTGTCGGCCGATAAGGAGAAAAAGCGCCTTCGGGTGAGCGAAAGCGACCTTGTCGATGAGCCAGGCTGCGAGCGGGGTATCGCGCTCGCTGAGCGTTCCGGGCGCGAATAGCGGGGCGAGGTAACCGTGCTTGTCGAGCCAGTCGAGCCATTCCGGGTCGGTTGCGACCTCGGTGAAGAAGCGCGCCCTGGTCGCGTCGGCGAGCGCTTCGCGAATGGTCTCGGCTTCGCTTGCGTCGGGAGAAGGCGGCCGTCGTGCGATCTCGGTGATTTCATGGCGCCAATCGAGCAGACCGCGCCTCGCATAGTCGGCGAGGCCGTGGATGGCGACATTCAGTTGGTCGTAGTCACCCTTGGGGAAATAGACGGGTTCGATGCCCAGGACCGACCACCGGTTGTCGTCGGCTTCGTCGGTGAGAATGAAACGTCTTCCCGCGTCGCTCTCCGGCAGCGCCCGTGCGAGGTATTTCATGACTGTGTCGTCGTGGCTGTAGCCGACAAACATGACGGTGGTTGAGCGAAACAGCTCGACGAGAAATCGGCTGGCCCATCCGTCGGTAAGGTAGGCACGGCCGAAGTCCGCGTCCGTGAGAACCATGCCCTGGGGCCGGTCGAGGCACCCATGCACATGAACGATCCCGTTGAACTCCCGGCCGAGCGGCAGAGCGGGCGCCTTGAACAAGTCGGGTTGCTCGGCGAACAGGTCCCGCGCGGCGGCGTCGAACAGTAGGTCGAAGTTGGTCGTGACGATGCGGACCTTGTCGGGTTCCGGATAGAGCCGCACCAGATCGCGGTGCAGAGCGGTGGGGCTCGGGGGGTTGCCGCAGCGGTTGGTTTGAAGGAGTCGAGCGGCTCTGTCGTGGACTCGCACACCGGCGTTGTGCAGCCGGCCGAGGAAGGCGTCATCGGTTTCGCGATCGAGTCGTGTCTCGCCGGAGCCCTTGGCGATCGAATCTGCAAGGGTTCCGAAGTCCGGTAAGCAGGCGGGGCTTCCCATGGAGACGCCGGCGCCGGCGAAGACGACCAGCCTGCCATCGCGCAGTGCTGAGCGAAGCGTCTCCGGGAATCGGATATCCGAACTCCTCATGCCATTATTCGATGCATGCGGTGCATGGAGTCCCGGGTCATGAGCGACGGGGATGCGGACATTGGGAGTGGGGTGCTATGGCTATGAATTGTAACGCTTGGGGTTGTCAGGATGATCGCCGTCGTGAGACTGCGCCGGCAGACTGGAGTCTGGATTGGGCACGATGGTCGAGATGAAGTCACGGATTTCCTGGACTTCGTGCTCGCGTCCGGCCGCGATGAGGTCGCGCGCGATGGCCTGTGCGGTGAACAACGAGGCCCGTGCGACCCGCGTTTCGGTTTCGGTTCGGGGCCATTCGCGGCGGTCGAGGACTTCCATCGCAAGCTCGATCACGAGCTGGTTGGCGGTGAGGATGCTCCCTTGTGCGGCCCGCTCGACGCGTTCCCACTGCTCGGGCAGTACGCGGATGTGTTTGTCGACCGTCGTTGGCGTGGATTTTGTCATCGCGTTTCGTCGTTGCCGAATCGGTTCATGGATGGTGGGTGTTCTCGTGAAGTATGGCGCGAAACCGGCACCGTGGGGACCGCAAAGAGGACGAATCTCAAACGCTGTCAACGCCGAGTCAGGCGGCTGCCGACGGGAGGCTGTCGTCGTCTGCTCGAGCAGCAAGAGTTGGTCGAAAAGCGAACTTCAATAACGCATCACCAAAGAGCTGGTTCGCGGCGTAATCGCTAACGACTTGAAGGGCGGCTAGGTTGTTGGAGGAGAGGGGTTGTAGCTCCTCGCATGGGGCGGGGTGTATCGCGTAATTGCTTGCTGCCGCTTGCTGCCATGCGAGCTATGGGCAATTTCGGAGATGGAATCTGGGATGAATCGTGACATTCCGGGGTTCGCGGCAAATTGCGGACAGGACGTTGAGCGGAATGGTGGATCTTGATGATTGACTCGGAGCATGGGGCCGTGGGCAGCGATCGGCGAGAAGTGCTGTTGCGGTCTCAACCCAACCAAGGTACGTAAAGTGCCATAGGTTTTTTCGTATCCTTTTGGGGCGCTTTTCTTTTCATCGGGTCGGCGGTTCCCAGTTCTCCGTGATGATCCTGGAGGTGGATTTTGGAGGCTCGAGTTCTTGCGCAAGAACGATACGCTGGTGGTCCGGAAGCTCTCGCGACTGGCGCGCTCTCAGAGAGGTCGTCCAGACGATCCAGGACATGCAGGTCCGGAACATTGAGCTGTGGGTGCTCACAAAGAATATCGATACCAACACACCGGAAGGACGCCTGTTCTTCCACATGACTGCCGCGTTTGACGAATTCCAGCACGAACTGATCGTCGAAAACACCCGGGGGAACTCACCGCGGCCAACAGGCAGAGCCGTCGGGGCGGCCGACCTCGCTCAATGGATGACGAAAAATCCGTCTCGCGGAGTCGCTGCTCCGGGATACCGAAAACTACCCCTTCGTCTGCGATGTCCTCAGGCAGCTCAAGGTCGGGAAAAGAGCATTCTATCGTTATTTTCCGCTAGAACGCATCCGAACGCTCAGGCGACAGCACACCTGAGACGAGAACCTTCCTGATCCCCCCCTTTATGGGACTTTACGTACCTTTGTTGGGTTAGACCCCGTGAGGGTCGACGTAGCGAAAAGCCCGGATTCGGCTACTAGGATCCGCTGGCTCAGCGCGGAGGTGTCGCTGCCATAGCGCCGGCAGGAGATCGCTCGAAAGGCTGCAACGAAGCGGTGGTCGCGGGACTAGAGCCCATGAATATCCTCCAGATCACCGAAATCGAACTTCAGGGCCTCGTCATACGGTGGGTGAATGTGGTCGAGTTTTCTTTTGAAATCCGTGTAGTCGCCACTGAGCTTCATAATGGTGATCACCGACGCCAGATGTTCCCGTAGTTTTGGGTGGCCAAGATCTGGCGAGAGACGGCGGTGGAGGTGCTGCTTTGGCCTTCCGGCAGGAGACTTTGGGGTGGAGTTCTTGATCTCTTCCAATACCCCTGGGGCGAGGCGTCGATAAATGATGTCGTTGGTCAGCCTCCCAAAATACTGCGGTCTCTTCACTGTGTCCTTGGGATATTCAAGCCCGCGCAAGCGGAACATTTCTTCGTAATAGGTATCGGGGAAGGTCTTTACCCAAGGTTGAAGCTCTTGCGCGATGAACTCTTCGAGAATTCTGACTAGAGCATCTGATGCGCGATCTCGTTGATAGCCGGTGGCTTCATCCACCAGCGCAACGATGCCAATGTTGGCCAGCCCTCGGATCAAGATGTCCGCATGACGAGCGATGTGTTCTTGGGTATGAACGAGGGCGCCAACGTCTTCCGCCTTCAAATAAACCTCACAGACCTGCGGCAGCATGCTTGCGAGGTATCCGAAGGCACGTTGCCCGGATGGCAACCGAAATTCGATCTGACTGGACGTTACGTATAACTCGTTGGAAATGAACGGTTTTAAATTCTTGGCGGTTAAAAACGCCGGCAAGTTGACATCACTGTCATAGTAAGCTCGACCTTTAGCCTGACGTGCCCGCCCCAATGCCCGCATCATGTCGCTCTGGGTAAGCACTCGCCGTCCATCCTCCAAAACCGCACAACCGATCCGCGTGTCGCCGATCGTCAATTCCCCGATGTAGTGGGCGGCGGGGAGATTTTTCGTCCAGCGGCTCTCGGCGGCCCGTCTCGCGATCTCCCGCCGTCGCCCAGAAGTCAAAGCCTTCGCACGTGCGTACCCGCCGCGCGCCTTGGTTCCGTTCGTCATGTCAGCTCCATGCTTGCAAATGGGTTCTGCATGTAATATATGCATGCAGAACCCATTTGCAAGCATGGATTCTGTCGGCCGAGTAGTTCGACAGCAATCGGGCTGGCCTCGATGCTCGCGGCGGTAGTGTAGATTGCGGTGGTCTGCAGGTTGGCGTGGCCTAAGAGCCTGCACCGTAGAAAATTGTAACACCATATGAAGCGTGCCGGTGGGCAGGGTGACCACTAGATATTGTGTGGTGTGGGCGAAAAAGTGGTTCTTCGGCGTACACTCCTAGGGCGGCTGCGATCGTCGGGAGCAGTACGCTGGCGGTGACGGCCGCGATGCCGAAGCCGTGGCGAACGAGATTGAAACAAGCTTGGTGTACATAGTCTTCGGCGGCGGCTTCATCGAGGATGGAGCCTGTTCTGCCGCTGGGGACAATGCCGAGTTAGGGTCCGTCCACGAACTATCGAATCGGAAATTGTCGAAAACTTGATGGAGCGTCTCCTCTCTTCCTGGCCGGCCGGCAACTGGTGATCTCGGTGGATGCCAGAAAGAAGGGACTGGTGGGAGAGTTCTCGAACGGCGGCCGTTAGTGGCGGCCCAAGGGCCGACCCGAGGAGGTCAATGTCCATGACTTCCCCGACAGGAAGCTCGGCAAGGCGGTGCCTTACGGGGTCTATGACGTCGCTCACAATATCGGTTGGGTGAATGTTGGCATCCGCCATGACACGGCCGATTTCGCCGTGGAGAGTATCCGGCGTTGGTGGCTGCGTTGGGGACAGGAACTCTATCCCGGGGCCTCACGCCTGTTGATCACGGTCGACGGTGGTGGCTCCAACGGGGCTCGGGTAAGGCTCTGGAGGGTTGAACTGCAGGAACTCGCCCGCGAACCGGGGCTCGAGATCACGGTTTGCCATCTGCCGGCCGGATCCAGCAAATGGAACCGAATCGAACACCGCCTGTTCTCTTTCATCCGCCAGAACTGGTGCGGCAAGCCGCTGCGAACCCTCGCCACCATCGTCAGCTTTGTCGGCGCCACCACGACCAGCACCGGCCTCAAAGTCTATTGCGACGTGGACGAGAACGACTATCCCAAGGGCGTGGCGATCGAGGATGTTCAAATGGAGGCCCTCGACATCCGGCGTGCGGAGCTCCATGGCGAGTGGAATTATACCTTCCTGCCGACTCCTCAAATCGACGCGGTTTTTTCTTGACGAACCCTTAGGCACGTGTACCTACTCTGACCCGTGGCGTGAGCTTTCGAACCGCTCTCCGGGAGGGGAAGGGGAATCTTGCCTGTGGCCCTCACGAAGGCGGTGCTCGGCACGACAAGCTCCGCAGCGGGCGCCATCATGTTCCGATTTCGATTCCGCCCCGGACACATACGCGGTCAATTTCAGGAGGAACAGATGGCGAGTGCGGCCACCGAAGACGTGGGACGAGAGGATTGGCCAAGGCATCTCGTTCGGGCCAGTGATCATCGTGAGTGCCCGGACGAGGTAACGGATCCCGAGCGACATCGCGAGAAGATTGAACCTTGGCTCTCTGCGCTATTTCAGGTCGAGCACCTGAGTCTGCTCGTTGGAAGCGGGTTCACGACGGCGATCGCCGCAGCGGCCCTCGCTCCAGCGGTGGACATGAGGCCGGTCGCGTTTCGCCCCGACTACGCGGATGCGGTTGGGGAAGCGGCACGGGAAAGCGCGGAGCGCCTTGGCCGATCCGATCCCAACATCGAGGATCAAGTGCGAACCGTCATCGAACTCATCGGTGGCTTACGCATCCTCGCTGATCGATCAGAAGGGGCAAAGGGCGCCGATCCTCTTCGCGTGACCGCTTCGAGGCTGCTGGCGGAATGGCGATTGGAACTCGACAATGCTCTCTCCTCCCTGCTGGGCAAAATTCTTGCGACGGAACGTGGCATCGAGACGGCCTTGGCAGGTGCGGGCGGCCCGAGACCCGATGAGGTCCGACGCCTGCTCGGCTGTTTCCTCCTTCCGTTCGGAGGCCGCACCGCAACGCGCGAGCGAACCCATATCTTCACGCTCAACTACGACCGGCTCGTCGAATACGGGTGCGACCTTCTCGGACTGAGAATCATCGATCGCTTCGTTGGCAGCTTGGCCCCGGTATTCCACTCCTCAAGGCTCGGCGTCGATCTGCACTACAACCCGCCCGGCATTCGCGGAGAGCCCCGGTATCTCGAGGGAGTCGTTCGGCTCACCAAGCTCCATGGTTCGGTGGACTGGCGAAGCGCGTTCGGGCCTTCCGGGAGTCCTGAGATTCAGCGGTCCGCCCTTCCCTTCGGCGCGGATCGATCCCATTCCGGGGTGCCGCGGGATCTGGGTGAGCAACTGCTCATCTATCCCAACCCCGCGAAGGACGTGGAGACCCTGGAGTTCCCCTATGCCGAGCTCTTTCGCGATTTTGCCGCTGCGGTCTGTCAGCCGAATGCGGTGGTCGTGATCTACGGTTACGGCTTTGGGGACGACCACGTAAATCGCGTTCTGCGCGACATGCTGAGCATCCCCTCCACCCACCTGGTGATCATTTCATACGACCACGCGGACGGACGCCTCCCGACCTTTTTGGCGAGTGCAGGGCACGAAGCCCAAATCAGTCTGCTCGTCGGCCCCCACTTCGGCGACTTGGCGACCCTCGTCGAGCACTACCTACCGAACCCCGCCATTGACCGCACGACGTGGCGTATGGTCGAACTGCTGAACCGGCGCACCCCTCCAAACAACCCCGGATCGAGGGGGGGAAGTGTTCAGGAACCCGATGACGAGGGAACGCCATGACGGCCCTTATCCAAGCCATCGGACACCGGATCATCGGCCTCGTCGAGGAAGTGTCCGCCGACCGAATTTCGGTGCTCCTCGATTCGGATGCGCCCCAGGCGACGGCGCTCAATACGGGCGTTCCCGTCGGCTTCCCCCGCGTAAACGGCTACGTTCTGATTCCGAACGAGGGCGGTGCCACTGCCTGCATCATTTCCTCGGTGCAAGTTCAGCGGATCGCGTTCCCGAAGCAAAGGGGGACGCAGCAAGACTACGGCCTCGTCGATTTGCCGTTCCCGTCCCGGATCATGAACCTCACCCCGATCGGGACCCTCAAGGCACGGCCCAAGGGGGGCGTGCTCTCCTTCAGGGTCAGCCGCGGAGTCGACGTCTTCCCCACGGTCGGCGATTCGGTCCATCTTCCGACTTCCGACCAGCTCCGCGCGATCGTCGAGGGCGAGGACGAGCCCGAGAGACGGATCCTCATCGGCCATTGCCCGACGGCGGGCCGCGCGCCCGTTCACGTCGATCCGGACAAGCTCTTTGGCCGGCACCTCGCGGTTCTCGGAAACACCGGGTCCGGGAAGTCGTGCTCTGTGGCGGGGCTCATCCGCTGGTGTCTCGATGCTGCGAAGGACGTGCGGTCAACCGAGGAGCGAAGCCCGACTCCCAACGCACGCTTCGTCGTGCTCGATCCGAACGGCGAGTACGCCAAGGCCTTTCAAGACCTTGATGTTAGGCTGTTCCGGGTGGACCTCCGAGGCGAGGGCGGACTCCCGCTCCATGTGCCGGCTTGGCTCTGGAACGGTGCCGAGTGGGCGGCATTTACCGACGCGGCGCCCGGGGTGCAGCGACCGCTCCTCCTTGAGGCATTGAGGCGGTTGCGATCTTGTCTCGGTCCTCCGGATCAGTTCGAGACGGAAGCCAAGGGTCGGATCAAGCGTTATCAGACCCGACTCAAGATGGTTGTCGAGAATCGAGAACATCAGAGACCAGGGCACAGGGAGGGTGCCGCGGAGGTCTTGGTGAACATCCATTCGGACTTCGACGAGCTCGCTCGGAGATCCGACTGCACGGATCCAGACCTGCAGCAGGCGCTCGAGAATGTCGCGTCGAGGGCGATGGAGGTTGAAGAGGGCGCACAGGGTAGACCCAATCCAAGGGGGGGCTTCTGGCACCACGACTTCTCTGAAGTCGAACTCGGCACCATCAACGCTGCCCTTCAAGGAGCCGCACAAGCGGCTGGGCTCAGCAGCGACGACACCGCTGTGACGGATGAGAGCACACCGATTCCATTTCTTGTCCGGGAGTTGCCGGAGTATGTCGATGCCCTTGCTGCTGGCCAATCAGGTCGAGACGTCGCTCAGTTCGTCGACACGCTGACCCTTCGTATTCGAAGCTTCCTTAAGGGCGGCCGCCTCGCCTCCGTCATCCAGCTCGAGGATTCCACCTCGACGACCCTGGAGAGCTGGCTCACTGACTACCTGGGGGCCGATCAGGCGGCCAACGGGCCGATTGCCGTTGTCGACCTCTCGCTCGTTCCCTCGGAAGTCATCCACATTGTCGTCAGTGTGCTTGCCCGCATGATCTTCGAAGCGCTTCAGCGGTATCGGCGCCAGAACCGCAAGGAGCTTCCCACGACCCTGGTCCTGGAAGAGGCGCATACCTTCGTTCACCGGGAGTTGAGCGGCGAGTCCTCGCCTCCGGCTGCACGCGAGTGCGTGCGGGTGTTCGAACGCATCGCGCGCGAAGGCCGGAAGTTCGGCCTGGGGCTCGTCCTCGCCTCCCAACGCCCGTCCGAGGTATCATCGACCGTCCTCTCACAGTGCAACACGTTTCTCCTTCACCGGCTCGTCAACGACCAAGATCAGAACCTGATGAAGCGACTCGTGCCGGACGGCCTTGGCCCGCTTCTCCGTGAGCTTCCGAGCCTTCCTACCCGGAGAGCGATACTCCTCGGCTGGGCAGCACCGGCTCCCATCCTCGTTGAGGTCCAAGACCTGCCGGAAAAGTTCCAACCGGAATCCCCAGATCCGGCCTTTTGGGACGTCTGGATTGGCAAGGAGCAGCGTAGAATCGACTGGACGGCGATCGCGAAGACTTGGCAAGGCGAGAGTAGTGGATCGCCGCCGCCAGATTCGGGTGCTCGAGGCGTTTCAGCTCATGGCGTCGAACGCCTGGGCCGTGGAGCCATTGAAGGGTCTGTGCGCCTGCTTGGTCTCGAAGATAGTTCCGAACACGAGGAATGAACCGATAGTGCTTAAGACGGACCAAATGGAAGCGTCGAAGTTGCAACTCATTGTGCCGCAATCGATTCAGGCCAGCTATACAGAAAAACAACAGGTTTGGCTGTGGGATCTAGGGTATTAGCCAGATTCGTGTTGAAATACACGCTAAGGCTTGAGCTTCAGGCCGCGCGTGGCCATGAAATTGTAGAGAGTTGACCGCGAGACCCCCGTAATCTTTGCGATTGCGGTTTTGGAGACACCGAGTTCGAGAAACTGGCGGATTTCGTGCTCCTTGCCGTCGAGGCGCGAGACGCCAAGCGCCCCTTTGGGGCGCCCGAGCTTCTTGCCTGATGCTCTGGCTTTGGCCAGGCCCTCGCGCGTGCGCTCGGAAATCAGGTCGCGCTCGACTTCTGCGAACAGGGCGAACATCGTGGTCATGACCTTGGTCTGGATGTCGCGCTGTCCCTTGAAGCGGATGTTCTCCTTGATCGCGACGAAGGTGACACCGGCCCTGGCGATAGCGTCGAGCATGGCGACGACTTCGCCGAGGGAGCGGCCGAGGCGGGACAATTCGCTGACGACGATCCGGTCACCCGGCTCGAGCACGGCCATGAGCTGTTCGAGGCGGCGGCGCTTGGCGTTGGTTCGGGATGACGCCGTGGCCTCGACGAAGTCGTCGATGGGCAAGCCTTCGCCGCGGGCGTGCTCGAGGATGGCGAGGCGCTGGCTGCCAGCGTCTTGCCGGGCGGTGGACACGCGCAGATAGGCGACGGTTTTCATGGCTTGTCGAAGGTAAAGTGGTTTGCGGGATTATAATGAGCAGATGCAGAATATGAAATCCGTCATGTTTCGTCCTGCAAATCTGACCGGTTTGAACGTGCGTTTCCTTTAGACAGAACCTTGCCTGCTTCGGATACCAACGTTTCCCGCCCGCGCCTGATCCGAGACGCCAGCTTTCTCGAGGCCGACTTGCGCGAGATCGCTCGCCGCCGTGGCCGTCGCAACCGGCTTGGATTTGCGTACCAGATTGCCTTTGTGCGCGTTCTCGGGAGGTTTCCCCGCAACTGCGGGCCAGGGTCCGCCGAGGTCTGCTGAAGGTCGAACAACTCCATGCCCTCGCATGCGCCGTCTATTACGGACAACGAGGCCGTATCAGCGCACGCGAAGTCCATGATCAGATGAAAACCTGTTCCTGTCTGACCCTGATTCTCGCCGGCATCATCTATTGGCAGGCCAAGGAGATCTCGAGAATGACCGCCGCGCCGGATTTTCCCTTCGACCGGAACTTGCTTCGACATGTAAGCCCGATCGAATGGAAGAACATCATCCTCTACGGCGAGATCAAGATTGACCCTGTCAAGCTGAAGATGCGCAGCTCTTAACGTGTATTTCAACACGAATCTGGCTAATACCCTTTGTTGGAGTCAAGCAGCCGAGCAGCGAGGCTCCGGGCGTCCCCGATGGTGTCGACGATCCGAGCGTCGGGGACGTCGCGCAGAACGTCGAAGGCATCGAGCGACCCACGCAGCCGATCCGGTATTCCGAGCACGAGGACTTTGGTGCCCATCGTCGCGGCCTTCCGAAACAGCAGCCGCAGGAGGTGGGCCGCGCTGTCGTCCATGTGCGTCATGCCGAACAAATCGAAAATCACCAACTCGTGCCCCCGAATGTCGTCCTCGAGTAGCTTGGCCAGCTTGCGCGATGACGCGACCGTGAAGGACCCGCGCAAGGCCAACAGCCCAACACGCGCCGAAAACCGGTCGGAAGCGTCTGTCCCGGGAAAGAAGGTTTGGTCGATGATCGGAACGGACAGCACGCTGTCCATCTCCTGTCGTTCGAGCGCAGCAGCGTTTGCTATGCCGGAGGCGACAAAGCCGACCACCACCGCCATCAACGGGTCTCCAACCGTGGCAATTCCCAACGTGGTAAGGAACACCGCGCCGTACCGGCGCTCGATACGATGGATCCGCGTCACCAGGCGCCAATCCACCAGCTCCCACCCGAGCCAGACCACCACCGCGATAAGCGCCGCAATGGGCAGGGTCGCCACGAAGGGGCCGAGTCCGAAAATGAATCCTGCGACGCCGATGGACACCACAATGCCGGCGACGACCGTCCTGCCGCCCAGGATGAGCGCGCCCATCGTGCCGAGGTGTCCACTGCCTGGAACTGCCCCGAATACACCAGCCGCCATGTTGGCAACTCCGGTCGCGGCAAGTTGACGGTTCGCGTTGTGCTGACCGCCAGTCATCGAGTCCGCAGACAGGGCGATCATCAGGGTGTGCGCGGAGCTGATCACGGCGATCAGGAGCGCGGGCGCAATCGCGGTCGTCAGAAATTCGAGCGATGGCATCGTGACCGCTACGTCCGGTAGTTCTGTCGGCAGAGCTCCAAGGAGCGTGCAGCCGGGAAGCCACAGGGCAGAGACCGACCATCCGGCCGCCACCCCGACAAGCTGGCTGGGCACATACCGGTTCCAGGTCCGCGGCCAGACCAGGATGGTCGCGAGACAGGTGCCCGCGACCGCCATATCGGCCATGCCGAGCTCGATCAGCCGCCACGATTGCGACCACAGAAGAAAGCAGCCGATGCCGGATATGAACCCTGTCAGCACGATGTGCGGCAGGTAGGCCATGAAGCGTCCGATGCCGACCAGGCCGAACACGACCTGCATCGCACCGGCCATCATCACGATGATTCCTATCTGGAGGATGTCCACCTCGCCCGAGGAAAGCACCGTCCCCGCGATAACGGCAAGGGGAACGGACGGCCCGCTCATCAATGCGCGGGTGCCGCCCAGAAAGGCTCCAATGGTCCCGACGATCACGACGCAATACAGCGCCGCCGGGACCCCCATGCCGGAAACGACACCGATCCCCATCGCGAAAGGGATCTCCACCACAAGCACGATCAGGCCTGTCTTTAGATCGTCCCAGAAGGTCCGCCAACTGTAGGGAGAGGGACGCTCAACGCGCATGCTCTTCAGGACAGACAGGATTGGCATTCCTTCACCGCGCTTTGCAGATCAGCCGGTCCATATCGGAGCGGTGGCCGTCCTTGAAAGGGCCGGGGAAGTTGCCGATGGTGAGATCATCACGAGGCCGTTCGGCACGGCAACCTGGTTGGCCACGGCGGTTGTGACGCCGGAGCAGTCCGCCCCCATGATGGCGGCCACGTTGTCGGTATTGACGAGTCGTTCGGCGGCGGCCGTCGCTGCAGCGGCGTCGATGCAGATCGAATCCCCGCGCACGGCTTCGATCGTCGTTCCGCCCAGAAATTGGCCGGAATCCGACGCTTCGGATATTGCAAGTTCCGCTGCGGCCCCTATGGCTGGAGTAAGGGATTCGATAGAACCGGTGAAGCCGAGCAGAATACCGATCTTCACGGTATCCGCGGCGGCGGTTTGCGCGCCAAGGATGACGGCCGTAGCGAGCACGATTCTCTTGTTCATTTTAGTTCACCTTGTTCCGATAAAAATCGCAGGGGACGCCAGCCGAAACCGGACGTCTCGAAGGGGGAGCGATGGAAAAGGCGGCATGGGCCTTGAGCGCGAACGGCATCCGTGGCGATGCGAGGCCTGTTGCCCCATGGCTGCCCGCTCCTTGTCGTCAGGATGGCCGGTCAGCACGGGTGAGCGTCATCAAAGGGTCGCCCGCCCGTAACCAGTGCCTCCAGCCGGCTTGCGGCAACTGGCGGTGTGGTCGTGTCCTCATCGGGAAGGATGGTGCCGATCGCCGTGAATACTGGTTGCGCCTTTCCAAAATGGACAAAGGTTGCCCCGGAAGCGTTGGCCAGTGTCAGATAGAGCGTCTCCACCCCTTCGCTCGCTGCATCGTCGAGCAGCGAAATTCGGATGGTCTTGGTGGTCTCTCCCGATGCGAAGGTGAGAGTCCCGCTTGCATCCGTGTAGTCCTCGCCCGCAACGGCCGTAGTGCCTGAATAGTCTGCAATCGACCAGTCCATCGTTACGCTACGAGATGGGTGTGGCTTGCTGAGCGAAACCTCAAAGTCGAGCGTTGCGTCGGTTCCCTCCGTGGCGCTCGCGTGCGATACCGAGATCATGACGCCTGCCGGATCATTGCACCGGGACGCATGATCTCCCGTATCGCCACACGTCATCGCGGGACTCGACGGGACCCCGGGAATCGACGCGACCGCGGGACGCCATGACGACAAGACCAAGACCAGCACCAGGAGGAGGGTGAAGGCCGACAGAGGCTGGAACCGCCCACGGGACTGCATGGCAGCCATTTCTACGAAGCGTCGCATGATCGTTGACCTCCTCCACGCTACCTGTCCGGATACCGTGTTGGGACGCACACGATTGCCATTGCAAACCTAGACGATATTGTGTGACAATAGTGTATATTATTGGGGTAATAGAGCGAATTCAACACGAATGCTTTGCGAATCGGTTCCCGGCCGGGTCGGCAGGGCGGCCCGGAGCGGGTGCAGAGAGGAACGGATGACCGACCGCGACCTGAGACGCGAAAACGAGGCGCTGCGCGAGCGCATCTCGGCGCTCAGCACGGCGAGCCTGCGCATCAGCGCAAGCCTCGACCTCGAGACGGTGCTCCGCGAGGTGGTAGAGAGCGCCCGGTCGCTCACCGGCGCCCGCTTCGGCGCCATCGCCACCATCGACGAGGCGGGCGCGCCGCAGGACTTCGTCACCTCGGGCTTCACCGAGGCGGAGCACCGGGCCATGGTGGAATGGTCCGAGGGCCCGCGGCTCTTCGAGCACTTCCGCGACCTCGAGGGGCCGCTCCGGATCGCCGACGTCCCGGCCTATGTGCAGGCGCTCGGCTTCCCCACCGACCGGCTGCCGTCGAAGACCTTCCAGGGCACGCCGATGCGCCATCGCGGCGTCCATGTCGGCAACTTCTATCTCGTCGAGAAGGAGGGCGGGGAGGCCTTCACCGACGGGGACGAGGAGATCCTGGTGCTGTTCGCCTCGCAGGCCGCGACCGCGATCGCCAATGCGTGCACCTACCGCGCCGAGCAGCGGGCGCGGGCCGACCTCGAGGCGCTGATCGAGACCTCGCCGGTCGGCGTCGTGGTGTTCGACCTCAGCACCGGCCGCCCGGCCTCGCTCAACCGCGAGGCGCGGCGCATCGTCGAGAGTCTGTGCAGCCCCGGCCAATCCGCGGAGCAGCTGCTTGAGGTCATCACCTGCCGGCGCGCCGACGGGCGCGAGATCGCCCTCGACCAGCTCCCCCTCGCGGGCGCACTGAGCGGCGCCGAGACGGTGCGCGCCGAGGAAATTGCGCTCTCAGTCCCCGACGGGCGCAGCGTGACCACGCTCATCAATGCCACGCCGATCCAAGCCGAGGATGGCGCGGTCGCGTCGGTGGTGGTCACCATGCAGGACCTCGCGCCGCTTCAGGAGCTGGAGCGGATGCGGGCGGAGTTCCTCGGCATGGTGAGCCACGAGCTGCGCACCCCGCTGACCTCCATCAAGGGCTCGACCGCCGCGCTGCTCGGCGCCTCGCGGCAGTTCGCACCGGCCGAGACGCGCGAGTTCATCCGCATCGTCGACGGGCAGGCCGACCGCATGATCGACCTGATCGCCGAGCTGCTCGACGCCGGGCGCATCGACACCGGCACGCTGTCGGTCTCGCCCGAGCCCTCGGAGACGGCCGCGCTGGTGGACCAGGCGCGCACCACCTTCCTCTCCGGCGGCGGGCGCCACACGGTGCTGATCGACGTGCCGCCGGGCCTGCCGCGCGTCATGGCCGACCGCCAGCGCGTCGTGCAGGTGCTGAACAACCTGCTGGCGAACGCCGCGCGGCAGGCGCCGGAGTCCACGCCGATCCGGATCGCGGCCGAGCGCGACGGCGCGAATATCGCTGTCTCGGTCGCCGACGAGGGAAGAGGCATCGCGCCGGAGCGCCTGGGGCAGCTGTTCCGCAAGTATTCCGTCGGGGCGGACGGCGAGCGCGGGGCCCGGACCGGCGGGTCGGGCCTCGGCCTCGCCATCTGCAAGGGCCTGGTCGAGGCCCATGGCGGGCGCATCCGGGCCGAGAGCGGCGGCGTGGGCTTCGGCGCCCGCTTCACCTTCACGCTGCCGGCGGCTGGGGAAGCGGGCGCCGGCACCGTCCCGCGCCGCCCCGACAGGGGGCCCGGCGCGGACACAGAAGCGGTGCCCATCCTCGTGGTCGACGACGACCCGGAGACGCTGCGCCATGTCCGCTACACGCTCGCAGACGCGGGCTACGCCCCCCTGGTCACCGGCGACCCCCAGGAGATGGCGTGCATCCTCCGGGCCGAGAAGCCCCGGCTGGTGCTGCTCGACCTGATGCTGCCCGGGACCGACGGGGTGCGGCTGATGCAGACCGTTCCGGAGCTCGCCGACCTGCCCGTCATCTTCATCTCGGGCTACGGCCGCGATGAGACCATCGCACAGGCGCTCGAGGCCGGCGCCGACGACTACATCGTCAAGCCCTTCTCGCCGACCGAGCTGGTGGCCCGGATCCGGGCCGCCCTGCGGCGCAGGGCCGACCCCGAGCCGTTCGTGCTGGGCGATCTCGCCATCAACTACGACCGCCGCCGGGTCACCGTGGCCGGGCGCCCGGTGGCGCTGACGGCGACCGAGTACGAGCTCCTGCGGGTTCTTTCGCGGGGCGCCGGCCGGGTCCTGACCCACGAAACCCTGCTGCGCCAGGTCTGGGCCGGACGTGTCGGCGCCGATCCCAGGATCGTGCGCGCCTACGTCAAGCGGCTGCGCAGCAAGCTCGACGACGACGCGGTGAACCCCGCCTGGATCTTCAACGAGCGCGGGGTCGGCTACCGCATGACCCGGCCCGGTGACCCATAGCCATGACCATGCCAGTGCCCCCTGGATGAATCCGACAGGCTCCTAGAGCGCGAGAACGGTCATCCCGCGCAGCATCCGGATTCAATGCTTCGCGTACTTGATCGGGTGGTGAATGCGGATGTCCTGCCGGGTCACCAAAGGTATTCGCTTCACGAAATTCTGGATGCGTTGGTTGCAGCAAATGGCGAGATGGTTAGTGACCTTCGATTTCAGAGGCTGTATCGGATTGCCACACAATGATTGTTGGTGGCGCGGGGTCATCGATCCGGCTCCGACCTGTTCCCGAAACGGTCGTTTGTCGGACTGTCTGCGGGTTCCCAATGCGCCGGCAGCGGACAAGGTCATTCGCAGTTAATGTGAGCAAGAGCCGATGATTGCAAGCACGTCGCAGATAATCCGAGCACGTTCGCAAAGAGCGTGAGTATTACGCTCCCGTCATTCGCAATTAATCCGAGCAGAAATCGCGGATGTTTGCGAGCAGAACGCTCGATGATTGCAAGCCGCTACATCTAGGGCCCAGTGCATGGCTGCTTGAACCATTCCCGAAAAACACTTGTTTGTCGTGGAGGGCTACCTCATGCCCCTTGGGGCCGTATCTTTCCCCTGACCCGTACGCGAATATCCCGCAATTATCTTCTTCTGATAAGATGCGTCACCGAAAGGTTTGTCAGAGGACGTTCCCGGCATGACTCTCATCGGATACGCGCGCATCTCCACGGCAGAAGGGCGCCAGGTGCTTCATCGCCAGCTCGACGCGTTGAACGCCGCCGGTTGCGACCGCATTTTCGAGGATCGCGCTTCGAGCGCCGCACCCAGGCGGCCCAACCTCGCCGCCTGCCTCGATTACCTGCGGTCGGGCGATGTCCTCGTCGTTCAGGACCTCGACCGCCTCGGGCGGCTTGCAGGCGAACTCATCGCTCTCATCGACGGGCTCGACGAGCGCGGCGTCGGGTTCCGCGCGTTGAACTCGCCGATGGACACCACGACGCCGGCCGGTCGCGCCTTTCTGCAGATTCAGGCGGCCTTTGCGGAGATGGAACGAAACGTGATCCGCCAACGGGTACGCGAGGGGCTGAAGGCAGCCCGGGCACGCGGCTGGAAGGGTGGGCGGCCCCGTGTCATTACGCGGGAGAAGCTCCGCTACGCCCAGAGCCTGATGGCCGACCGGACACGCTCCATTCCGGAGATCTGTCGGGAACTGGGCGGAATTCCCGCCGGCACGTTGTACCACTACCTTTACGCCGACGGTACGTTCAAGGATCCAGGCCGAAAACTCCTTGAGGCCTGACGGGAAACGCTCTTGTTGCACGTGCTCCAGGGGATTCACCATAAGGCGAAGGGGCTCCTCGACAGGATCGACCATTCAAGGCAGGAGAAAGCGCCTGTCAGGGTACGAGCCAGATTCGTGCGGAAATGCACGGTAAGGGACGGTTCGCTGACGGTCGCAGACTCTCTCAACAGCCTCTCCGCACGGGGAGTCAGGCGCAGATTGGTGGCTCAGTCTGTCCTTGTCGCTCCTCAAGGGCTGTCCGGGCAGGAACCGAGCGAGGAAGCGCACTGACACCCGGTTCCCAGCGGCGAGCGATGTGGTTCACGGACGCAGTGCTGTAGAGAAAAGACCACTCTCCCGGCTCGGGCGCTCCATGCTCGAATGCATGGAGATTCTCTCCATTACCTCGGCCGCCGGTATTCGGGTCTATGCAATCAAGCACCATGTCTCAAGTCAAGCCCTAATCGTGCCGATTGGTAGCTGACGGGGGGTCTGTGTTCAACAGGTTATCCACAAGTTTTCCACAGCTTATCCACATGACGGGATTACTGATTTGGGTGCATTCGGGGCCCATTTTCGGCCATCCCGCAGCAGCACGTTCGCCAAAATAATGAGCTTCCGCATGATGGCGACAATGGCGACCTTGTGCCGTTTGCCATTGGCTATCAACCGATCATACATCGCGGCCATGTCCTGGTTCCATCGAGAGGCGGTTTGCGCGGCCATGTACATGGCCTCACGGGGGCGCCTTCTGCCGCCGCGGATGTGCCGCTGCCCCTGTGCCTTGCCGCTGTCCCGACTGTAGGGCGCGACCCCGAGCAGGCTGGCGGCCTGCCGGTTCTCGAGGTGGCCCAACTCCGACATCCAGCAGCAGAGTGAGGCCGCGTTGACGAAACCGATGCCAGGAATGGAGCGCAGGATTTGGTAGCGCGCCGCGAAGTCCGGATCCGACCGGAGATGCGCCTCAACTGACGTCTTCAGCTCGGCGATTTCCTTCCCGATCGAGGCGGCGATTTTCTTCAACCGCTGTTCCTCCTCTCCGCCCAACTCGCTGGCGGTCTGCAGCAGCGACACGCGGTGGTCCACCAGGCTCTCCCGGCAAACCAGCATGGCCTCAAGCCGTTCGAGGAACGCGGTTTTCGGCTCTGAAGGATCCAGGTTCGGCAGGACCTTCCCATAGGCGGCCAGCATGGCCGCATCCACCCGGTCTGTCTTTGCCAGCTCCCCAGTCGCCTCCGCAAAGCGCCGGCTCCGGGTCGGATTCACCAGCACGACCTCGAAGCCTCTGTCGAACAGCGACTGGTGAAGCCGCCGATGGAAGCGGCCGGTCGGCTCGATCACAACCCTTTCCACGTTTCCGGTGCGAAGCCACTTCCGAAGGCTGCCGATGCCGGTGCCATCGTTGGCAAACCGGCGATCCTCGCCCTCCGCGTGCGCATACAACTCGTTCTTGCTCACGTCAATCCCGGCGACTATCATTTTCGTGCTCCTTCGCTCCTAACCTCATGATGATGCGGTTCCAGACCAAGCATCCATTCAGGACGCGAGGAGTTCAGGAAGGCGGGCCGACCAAGCTTATGTACGGTTCCGAATCGAACCGAGGGAACAACGGTCCGACCCGCCTTCACGGAAAGCCTGGGCCTTCCGCATTCCGCCCTCTTCGCTAGCAAGGCGGAGGGGGCGGAATCTCTGCAGAGAGAATATACATTTTCCTTCGCGCACTCCTCCGGAGCCGAGTTATCAACAAAACTCCAGACCCGGGTGGGGAGAAGGAACTGTGAATCTCTCTTTCTTCTGATTCCTGTCATATGAGGGAGCCCGACGGCTCGACGAAACCATCCAGAGCGAAATTATTGCCATGGCCTTCTCGATGGCAGCCGAGATCGAACGCGACCTCATCTCAGCCAGAACCACCGAGGCGCTCAGAGCAAGAAGAACTGCCGGCCTGCCTCTCGGACGACCGAAAGGACCAGGCAAGAGCAAGCTCGATCCATTCCGTCCGGAGATCGAGGCGTTGCTCGAGAACGGCTCAACGCAAAGGTTCATCGCAAAGCGCTACAACACCACGCCCGGGAACCTCTCAAACTCAGACTTCCTGACCTCGAACTCGAGAGAGTGTCATGTTTTTGCACCCGCGAAGTGGGGCTCGGCGATTTTTCCGGGTAGTTCATAGACCATGTGCATGTTGGTACCGGGGAAGACGGTCCGTGTCTGGTTGAGTTCTTCGAGGAGGCTTGCGATGGCGTTGTCGCCGGCATCGCTGGCGGTGCCGAGTATGCGAACGCGGAGGATGCCGTTGCCGTGCTCCGGGATGACGTCGGCGTCGGCCCGTAGAAGTGCGCGCAAGTGCCGGCGGGGGCGCTGGATCTTGCCCTGGGTCTGGGCAACGGCGGGCATCATGCGGGTTTCAGCGCGGTAGGCGATCATGCGGATTATATCGAGGAGGAGTTTCTCGCCTTCGGGGAGCGCGTCGAGTGCCTCGTTCGTGTCGAGTTCGGCGACCGCGATATGTCGCGGTGTATCGCGGCGCTGCAGCTTGAGGGCTTCACGCTCGGCGTCGAGAGCGTCGCTTTGGGCCTGCAGGCGCCGGACGGCCTCTTCGGCTTCGCGGGTCGGGGTTCCCCTGGACAGGTCGGCGATCCGGTTGCGCAGGGTGCCAAGGCGCTGCCGGAAGCGCTGGACATTGCGGTCGATTGCGCGCCAGCGCGGGTTGACGATGCGGGCGTCGGGATCCTGTGCTTCCAAACCGTGGACCGCCAGCGCGTCGAGATTGAACTCCTCGCGCATGTATTTGAAGAAGTTCTCCTGCGACCATCGGGAGAACAGGGCGCTGGCGGCCCGCTCCATGGGCATGCGGGGGTCGGTGGTGATGAGGGGCACCTGGCGGCCATTCTCCAGCAGGCGCCGGATCTGGCGGACTTCGGGCCCCTTGCTCAGGATCACGCTCTTCTCGGCGAGGCGGACGGTGGCGCTGCGGGTGCTTCCCGGCCCGTGGATGGGCACCGTGACGGTGCGGAAGTCCGCCTCCGGCCAGGCCTCCCCCTTGAAGCCCTTGTGCCAGGTGATCACAGCAACCCCGCGCCGGGCGAGGCGCCGGAACAGGGCAGGGCTCCAGCCTTCCCGGTCGAAGACCAGCGTCAGGGCGGGCTCGCCGGCGTCCGGGACGGTGAGGTCCGGTGCATCCGGGCCCAGCATGCCCAGTTTCTCCAGCGCGGGCAGGATGTCCTTCTCCAGCGCGTGGGTCATGGTCGGATCCAGCGCCTTGTTCAGGCACAGGAACGGCTTGCCGCCGAGCGCGTTGATCCAGTAGCTCGTGGAGGCAGGCAGGCAGAGTTTCTGGCGCGCCACGTAATGCTTGGGCAATTTTCCCTTGCGGCCGGAATACACCTTGACGTGGCCATCCACCGACAGGGTCGCACACACGTCCGGTTCTTCCGCCATCCATCCCGCGGCCAGGGAAGCTTGCCAGTCCCGCACCCGTTGCACGTCTCGCCCCAACGCCTTGATCTTGCCCCGCAGCGTCTTCACCTCCGGGCAGCGGTCCAGGCCCAGGATGGCGCCCCATTCCCCGGGCGCCTGGTGCCGCAGTGCCTCCGGATTGCGCACCCGGGCCAGGGTGAGGAAGGCCAGGAACAGCAGAACCGTGGTCAAACCGTAGTATCCCTTGGGCAGCGACAGGAACTCCCGCGCGCGGTCCAGAAGCCCCTCCTTGAGCAGCATCGGCAGCCCGGCCAGCACGCCGCCGCCGGCAACCGCCGACAGCGGCTCCGCAAACTGCGGCCGCATCTCCGTCAGATGTCCCGTTGCCGCCAGCATCCGCCCCGCCGTGTCCCGGGTGCCCCGACCCATCGGCGCCTCGCGGTCGCGTGCGTCCCGTTCGCTCCGCTCCACCCTCGGCTCCGGCGCTGCCGCCGCCTGTGGCTCCGTCGACGCGACCACCGGCGGCTCCAGCACTGCCGTCGCCTGCGGCTCCGTCGACGCTGTCGCCTGCGCCGGCACGGCCCGGTTCGGCGTCCCCCCTCTGATAACACCCGACCGGCGGTTGAGGCTGAACGTGCTCGGCCGGATCCCCAGCTTTCGCGCAACCGCCCGGCCGCTCAGCCCCGAGGCCAGAAGCCGCTCCGCCTCCCGCGCCGTCGCGGCGTCGATCGCGCTCGGCCCGCGCCTCCGTCGCGGCGTAAGAAAACCGGCCTCGCCCTGCCTCCGGAGCTGGTTCACTGCCCGCTGCACCGTCGAACGGTTCACGCCAAACGCCGCCGCCAGATCCCTGCGTAGCACACCGTGCTCGGCAAACCGCGCAATCCGCAGCTGTCGCGCTCGGTTGTCCGAAACTTCGTGGGAATCGAACGGCGCCAGGTTGCTGAAGTAGACCCGCCGGCCGTCCTCGACCGCGTGCGAAAAGCAGGATTCGCCGATCTGGATCGCCTCGGCAGGAGGCATCGGAAGCGTGTTCAAGGGAGTCTCCACGGTCGATATCGGGTGCACAGTATTATAGCCACTCTCCGTAGATCGGTCAACCCCTCAAATGTCTCCTAACTGCTGGAAATCACGAGCAAAACGATCGCCAAGCCCGCCTTCAATTAGCGCACGAGGTCAGGAAGTCTGAAACTGGATGAAAATGAACGGAATCACCAAACCAAAGGCGTGAAATCCTATCGTGGTGTCGATGCCTTGTGATGCTGGCATCTATGAAACTTTTGGCACCTATGCGCGTTTAGGGCCAAAATTGCCGTTTGAACAGTCGGAACAGACGCCCGGGGACCGCCGTGGAGGGCTCGGATGTGCCGCGTGCATGTGATGGGCGCCCGGCAGGCATCCGCACGTGATGTGTTGAACGTGTGTCGCACGAAAACCGGGCATGCGGAGCCGGGATCTCAAGCGCCGGTGGCCATCAGCCGGCCTGCCCGGGGTTCGCGACCGTCGCAGGAGACGGTGGGATGTCGCCCATCGGGCGCTCCGGAAAGAAGGGGGACGAACAGAATCACGGTCATCAGTGCCGTCCGGAATGGGACAGCCGTTCCAGATACGCTGCCACCGCGCTCGCCTGCCGCACCACGGTGAGCAGGAAACGGCCGTCCCGTCGGATCGTCGAGAGCCAACACGCGATGCAGGACGCATGCCGCGCCGTCTCGGGATGCACGTGGAGTTCCGCGCACAGGAACGCCGAGGACAGCTCTGCGACAGGCTCCTCCATCGCGTAGCTCGCGTCATACACAGACCCGCCGAAGCAGCGGTTAAGCTGCGCCGCCCTCGCGGTTGAACCGTGCCGAGCAGACGCACCGGGAAGCGCTCCGGCGTTGGGAGGAGCGTCAGCGCCGGCCAGACCGAGGCGCGGCGGAGGGCGCGGGAGTGGGAAGAACGGAGGCTGTGAGGTCGTGCTATATTTCCAGGTCGCTGGACCGACGCGGGGAGCCCCTATCGGCAGTTCGGAAAGGAGTTGAACCATGCTTTCCATCACACTTCCGGCAGAGATCGAGGAACGATTGGACGCCGTAGTCAGAAGCACAGGCTGTTCCAAGGTTTCCTTTGTTCGCGAGGCCATCGTTGAACGCCTCAGCGAGCTTGAGGATTTGCAGATTGCCGAACGGCGCCTGAAGGACAATCAGGCCGGCCGATCGCGGACCTATACGCTGGAGGAAGTGGAACGAGAGCTTGGCCTGGCGGATTGAACTCGATGAAGGCGCGGTGAAGGATTTGCGCAAGCTCGACAAAACGACAAGCCGCCGCATCATCCGATTTTTTCGCGAACGTCTGGGAGCACTGGAAGATCCACGCAGCATTGGCTTACCTCTCAAGACCACCGGCGAGCGCTCCTTCTGGCGATATCGTGTGGGCGATTGGCGGATCGTGGCCCGTATCGAAGACGATGCGCTACGTATTCTGGTTGTTCGAATTGATCATCGAAGGTCGGTTTATCGCGACCTCTGAGCCAGCATCCACTGGCTGGTGCGTAGCGTCACGGTGATGCTGGTCCGCTGCTGCTCCGTCCGACGTCACTCGGGACTACCAAGAAGCTGGGGGTCAGGCGGTAGCCTTCTCCATTTCCTGGTTCGTGTTTACCGAGTTGAAGAGCCTTGGATACCAGGATTGGAACTCCGCCTTCAGGGTGTTGTTCAGCCTTCGAAACCGGAAGTCCAACAAGGGGATGTCCACGGGCTGAACGCCCGTAAGGATCGGTCAGGGTTTTCTGCTGCGTCCGCGGGCACATTGTTGTCGCTCACCGTCGAGCGGTGATTCTTTCTAGGCTCTCCAACAACTGGAGAGCTCGGGAAAACAATCAAGCCTTACGGCGCCGACCAAGACGAGGTTCTCTAACGCAAGGACAATATTTGTGGAGAGATGGTGGTGACCGAATAGAACCCCCTTGCCGGGCTGACGGCACAGGGGCGGTGCTGTTAGCTGATCATCACTCCTGCATAACGGGCCAATTCCATTGACCGAATGGCTGAGAGCATTCACATCGTGATAAGAGAGATGAACGATTCCCGAGTCTGTATGTGCAATCGTGGCTACTTCCGGAACGCGTGGACAACGCTCGACTTGAACGTGATCGGTTGGTTGCCCTCGAGTTCCTTGCGAAGCCGGGCGGCATGGGGATCATTGGCGGGCAAATTTCCCGTCAATTGCTTGAGATGGCGGTAGAACCAGCGGATTTCCTCGTCTAGCCGGTGATCGAGCTGCGCATTGGCGACGGCCACGGCGACGGCATGGTTACGGCGTCGAAAACCGCCGGCATCCGCCAACTTGGTTATTCGTTTCTGGATGGCCGGGTAGCAACCGCCCTTGGCGCCAATCATGAGCAGGACCGATCCAGCGTGTGCATCGGCGAGGATGCCTTCGATGTTTTCCTGGAACGTGGAGACCGTATCGAGGGTCGTGAGGAAGTTGCTGAACGTGAAGAGTCGGTAGCGGTGGACGACGTTGGCTTCCCGATTCGCCTCCTCTGGTGTGTAAAGGGGGTCGGCGAGCCACTCCTCCCGCTTCTCGTCGTAATACTCCTCGTACTGGTTCCGTAGTCTGTTCTCGAGCTGTCTACGCTCCTGGGTCGGGAGAATGGTGCTGAAGTCGGAATGCCCGCCGGCCACGTCGAGGACGGACCGAGGGGACCCTTTGAGAGCGAGGCGCTCCGCGAAATCGTGACGGATATGGTTCATACGAGGCACGGGTTCGACGCACGTAATGTTCGGCGTCTGTCGCCAGTTTGTGGCGTCTGTAGTCCGCGCGTAGTCCTCCATCGCGGCATAGAAATCGTGCGTTGCGAAAGCAGAGGGTCCGGGTCCCGTGCCGACGTCGAGTGCGCGGACGCCGTACCTGCCCATGGGGAGGAGGCGGCTTTGAAGGAGGTGTTCGAGTGCAAGCCATGTTCGTACATACCTGTCCAAGAGGTGAAGCCAGGCATAGGCGATTTCCGCGTTCCGCATGGTGTATGTCGCAGGGTCGTTGCAGTGCCGCATGACCGCAGGCGCCGCGTGCCAAACGGCGTGTGCATCGGAAGTCGTTCGGACGTGTTCATCAAGGGTCTCGCGCAACGCGATTGCGAGGGATTCGAATCCGTTGTTCAGGCGTTGTTCACGGTGGAGCCAGTGAAGAACGACATCCCCTTCCCGTCGCTGAAGTTCCTTCCATCCCAGGTTGAGGCGGCGTGTATCAGTCCTACGGTCGTGTGGGTGGTCATCGTTGGCGAACATGGAGATCGGAACACGCTCAGATAGTGTGGTGGAAGGTAAGTGTAGCGGAGGAGCTTCCCGACCATGGGCTCGTGAGGACCGTAGGCACGCTGCACTGAAGTGGGCACTCGTCCAATCGAAGGCAGGTTGCGCCGCATCCCACCCGAGTCGACTTTCGGGTTGCGCGGTCCCTAGGCGGCCAGGATGTCCCGGCCGACTTCGTCACGCGTTGACTTTCATGTCCGCCTTGGCCTTGTAGACAGTTGGCCTTAACCCAACAAAGGTACGTAATCCGCCATAGGCTTTTCCGTATCTTGCTGGCGTGCTGTTCTTTTCACCGAGTTGGCGGTCCCCAATTCTCCGGGATGATCCTGGGGGTGAATTTTGGGAGCAGCACGCCGGAGTTGTTCTGCAGCTTCTCGCTGGAGAAGTCATACTCTCCGAGCAGGTTGAAATGCCCCCATGACTGGGGAGAGTGGATTGCGATCATCCGGAGAAGCCTCTCTGGCTCGTCAGCGGTCCTAGCGTCCTTGAGCTGGCGGGTCATGTACAGATAATTCCAGCAGATGATGCAGTTCCTGATGAACCGGTTGCAGCTTTAGGCGATCTCCTGTTCGGCTTTGTCGGCATGTTCTAGACCGCGCGGATTTCCGACCGCGACGGCCCGGGTGAATCTGTTCGAACTGGATCAAGAAACATGGACTGAGAATACCGGCTACATGAATCCTATGGCGGATTACGTACCTTTGTTGGGTTAAGGCCGTCGACGCGTGATTATCATGTCCGCGACACTTACTCCCGACATCGCAGAGGTGCTCCACGAGGCGTACGCGCGGGGATGGACGGAGTTCGCCCGATCCTGGAGCATATCTGCGCATGTGAACCTGCTTTGCACCGGGGACGGGCCTGGTTCTTGGTTCACGAACGAGGGTGGCCGCACCCTGCCGGAGGTCCTGTGCGATTGCCGATGCGAGGTCCTGCACGGTATTCGCTCCGCACCGGTGTTTCGGCGGGGTGAGATTCTGCCGTCTTGTGAGGAGTGGGCAGATCTCGTGAGGCAGATCGATACAGGCTGTTCTCGTATGCACGAATTGAACTCGGTCACGGTTGACAGGTTCCGGATCTCGGTCGGGATGGTTCGTATGACCCGGATTTCGCACACCGTGTCGTTGGCTGCGCAACTTCCATCCGGCGGGTTGCGGAGTTGTTTGCGCGTGAAGCTCTGCCTTCACTCCCAGTTCCCACGCTTGCACCGGGCCTGGATCGAGACCCGGCTGAAACGGGCGCTGACCCGAAAGGGAAACGATCCGGAAGCCGGCATCCGATCCCTTTGCCAAACCGAGGATCAGAATCTGTTCGAGCATGCGACGAAGATTGGCGTGCGCGATATCGAGATTGTCGTGGTGACCTCCCCGGTGATCGAGACCGGTAACGACCTGGATTTCGATTATGCAGTCCTGGACCCGATCTCGATGCGCTCGATCATCCAGTCTGCGGGACGGGTGCGTCGTCATCGTCCCGCTGTCGGAGACCACCCAAACGTCCTGATTCTCGGCCGCAGCCCGATTGCGATGCAAAGCGGCAAGCTTTCCCGGCTTGGAGTGGAAACGGAACCCGCCGATGAAACAATGGTTGCGCGGGTGAGCCTGCTTGAGTGCTTCGAGGACCGTCTCTTACGGGATCTTGCCGGGGACGAGACCTTCTCCCATATCACAGCGAAGACGATGATTTCCGGCGAAGGGAACGTGCCGCTTCGAGACGCAGAAGCGTGCCTTCGCAAGAGAATGATCAGCACGGACGAAGCGCAGCCTCTCGGAAAATACTTGCTTCACTTGAACGCCCGGCTCAATCTGACTATGACCCGGAGTCGGAAGTTTCGGAGATCTATCACCCGCGATATTCTCTATCTGAAGATCGGTGACGATCTGAAGGACGCGGAATGGTACTTGGATCTTGCGCCGGGGATGCGGGAAAGCACCCTCTCCCTAGCCACCGATAATAATCTGCACCTTCTTGAATCCGATGGAATGGGGGAGCCGCTCTTCAGAAAACCAATCGGGTTAGCATGGGAAGAATACGCGGCGGGGCGGCAGGAGGTTTCCCTGACCGATCTGAAAACACTGATGCAGGTAGCGATTCCGGACTTCGGGAATGAGCTTGCACCGTCGATGACCTATAGTGAGTTTAGCGGGTTCACACGTGGAAAACCTGAGGATCTTTTTGGACCCTTTGGAAAAGCTGTTTGAAAACAATAGATTAGGTGTACCCTTCGAAAATATGGTCTGGATGAAAGATGCCCCATAAGACATTGATGCCTCTTTTCTTTATTGAAGAGAGAGACGGCTTCCCGCCGGGTAGGCGGCTGAGAGACTTCATCGGAACCCCACTTATCGGGGTAGAGCCAGCACGTGCAGATCTCCGGCCAGGCCTCGCGAAATCGACTGGCAATTCCGTCTCACGAAAGCGGGGGTGCCATGTGTTCCGAACGGTGATACCGTTCGGTATCATGCTTGTTCGTTCCATTCGCCATCGAGGATTGCGTCGGCTGCTGGAAGACGACAATCCTCGGTTCCTGCCAGAGAATCTGGTTGTCCGGGTACGTAATATCTTGACAGTTCTTGTCTTGGCAAGAGACATGGAGGAGTTCGCTGCCTTCGCTCGGCCCGGATGGCGCATCCATCGGCTTTCTGGCGAACGGCAGAATGAGTGGAGCATTTCGGTATCCGGCAATTGGCGAATCACGTTTGCAGAAATGGACGGCGCCATTGAGCGGCTGAACCTGGAGGACTACCACTGATGATCATGAATGCCACCAAGGTGGGAATGACCCCCCCCCACCCAGGCTCATTCTTCCGCGCAGAAGTCATGGAGGAACTGGGACTAACCGTAACTCGCACTGCCGAAGTTCTTGGCGTTCGCCGGGCGACACTCTCGGCCTTCCTCAACGGCAAGGCTTGCTTGTCACCGGAAATGGCGCTGCGCATCGAGAAGGCGTTTGATGTGAACATGGACATGCTGCTGCGCATGCAGGCATGGCACGATGCGGCGCGAATGCGCGCCCGCTCCGACGATGTCGCCGTCCAACGCTACGAGCCAGCGTGAACCGCCGAAACCGCAGGCAACCGGAACTCGTTACACCTACACGCCACAGTGCACGTGGACCACGTTGGACCGAAAACGTATACGGCCCAAACGGCCCGAACGTGCATATAAGGGTACTAGCCAGATTCGTGCAGAAATACACGGTAAGGGTTCGCCTTTGAAAATGGCAAACGCCGTTGATCACGTCAGAATCCGAGATATCGCAGGTCAACCCGAAGTGTCCAGAACAAACGTGCGTTTCCTCTGGACAGAACCTTGCCTGCTTCGGATGCCAACGTTTCCCGCCCGCGCCTGATCCGGGGACGCTGATCCGCGCCTTCATGGTCAACCGGCAGGCCTAAGAGATCTCACAAATCGCTGCCACGCTCGATTTCCCGTTCGACCCAAACTCATCATCCATCCGCGTCAGGCGGATCATGGTGCATCCTGCGGTCTCGAGTGCCGCGATCTGGGCATCGGGGTTCTGGTCCACGGTCGAGACCCTGGCATAGCCGATGCGGGCGGTTGAATTGTTCATTTATTTTGGGTATGCCCCTGACCTGAACTGTACATTAACCCGGAAACCACCCAAAATGAACAGCGAAACGCAGGCGCGGAGTGTTCATTCGGCAAGTCACGATGAGTATACCCATAATGACGCTCATCCGGCCTTTCTCTTAAAGCTGATTATCGGCGGCAACCACAAGCCGAAAATCCATCGACAAGACAGCGGGCTGCTCCGGCGCATGGTTCTGATCCCGGGACCCCCCGTGGACCCCGACATGCGCGACAAGCGCCTGCGGGACCGTCTCATGCTGGAACTGCCGGCGATCACACAATGGTGCCTGGAAGGAGCAGCGCGGTGGTTCGACGGGCACCTTCCCGACACCCCGGAAGCGTGGCGCGAGGCGACCGCGGAATACCACCAGGATGAAGACCCGCTTGCGGCATGGTGTGAGGAGTTTGTTGTTGAAGATCCGAAAGGCTTTGCGGCCGGCGCAGACTTGACGGAATCTGTGACGCGCTTTGGCATTCCCCACATCGGAATAACGCAGCTGTATGAATGGCTGATCGAGCGGTTTGAAGGTCGGGTAAAGCAGGATCAAGTCCGCCCTGACGGAGAAAAGAACGCGAAACGGGGCATCAGGGGCGTTTCCGTGCTTCAACCACCACCCCCGGGTTTCGCACCCAATATCACCCCTCACCCCTGATTCTGTGCCACTTGTGCCACCCTTCCCCGTAAACCCTATACGTGACGCGCGCCGGCGCGTGCGCATATGCGCACGTAGTAGCCATATGGCAGAGGGCGGTACAAGTGGCACACACCAGGCCGAAGGCAGAATGACAGAATGACAAAGGAGAATGACGAAATGACGGACCAGACCAAAGATTATCTCGAATGGATTGTGAAACTCGCGACCTGGCGACCCGGCATGAACGCCGGCTACCAGATGGGCCGCATCCTGGCCGTTGCGCAGACCGCGCTCCTCGAGGTAGACCCGGATTACAACCCGCTCCTGGGGCCAACGAAGGCGGACACCCCCAAATAAAGGGCATTATGGGCGCGGAAAATTATCAGACAGGTACCGAAACACTGACCCGTTTCGGTACCTGTTGGATAATCTTAAGGATTAATCAGGTTCAGAGAATCTGATTAATCTGCTTGAATCTTAAGGATTAATCAGGTTCAGAGAATCTGATTAATCTGCTTGAACGAAGCTGCGGTCCCCAGGACTGGCGGTGCTATAGGGAAAGTACGGAAGCTCTGGCGCGTGATCCGCGTGTTCACGCGTATTTTCAGACTTCCGGAACTCGCACAATTCTCGATGAACCCAACTTTGGAGTCTGTCCGAGTTTCGGATAGCCAGGAAAAGTACTCAACGCACGGCGCAACCTTGGTTTTTCTGAACTGAGACGGTTGGTGCGGTCACCGCAACCCCGGATTTCAGTTCGGATTAAATTGCCCATCATCAAATACGGCAAGGAGTTACGCAGAGCAAGTATTGCTCGGCCGGGCAAGAAGTTGCCTACTTGTCGACGATATCCAGCAGCGCACGATGTCAGGACATCTGATTTTGGAGCGATTTTTTCGCAGTTGCGAGTTGGCCTCGGGGTTTTCGTCGGGCTCCGGTTCGATGGTACGTGGGCGGTCATGGCACGAAACGGATGTTTCGGATTTTGGGCACGCGAAGGTTGGTCGGCGAGCGTTTCGCGGTTGATTGCGGTCGGGGCTGGCGGCAGACGGTTCACGTGCTGTCTGTCGAGAGGTCTGCTGCGGGCGGGTCGCGGGCTGACGGGTGCTTGGTGCGGGAGGGGATTTCCCGGATTCGTTGCAATTTGCCGCCGCAATGGGGACAGGGGACAGCAGTGTCGAGAGTTGTGTCCTGTTCGTCCGGGTCGCTGCCTTCGTGTGGGGTTTCGGGGTCGGGCTGGGCGGCGTTTTCGTGGATGCCGAGGGCGTCGCGCGCGCTGCGGAGCGTCTTGGCACGGCAGCCGTTGGCCAGGATTCCGAAGTGGCGGATACGCTGGAGGCGCTCGGGAAGGACGTGGAGCAAGAAGCGCCGGATGAACTCGTGCGCGGTGAGCGTCGTGGTTCCGTAGCGGGGCTTGCGCTGTCCCGGCCGTTTCGGCTTCCGGGAGCGGAAGGTGACCTGTTCTCCATCGAAGGCCAGGATGCGCCGGTCGCTGATCGCGATTCGGTGGGTGTATCGAGAGAGGTATCGGAAGACGGATTCCGGACCCCGGAACGGCTTCTTGGCGTAGACGATCCAGTCGGTTCCCCGGGCGGCAGCGAGGGTGGCGTGGAATGCGGCTGGGTCGGCGAGCGGGTCGGCGCTGGCCTGGAAGTCGAGTTGGCCTTGCTCCCGGGCTCGGGCGAGTTGCTCCAGGAAGCGACGCCGGAAGAGGCTGGCGAGCACCTTGACGGGGGCGAGGAAGGTACGGCTTCCCGTCTTCCATTCGCCGGTTGCGACATCGAAACCTGCGTTGGGGACGACGATGTGGAGGTGGGGATGGAATCGCAGCCTTTGGTCCCAGGTATGCAGGACGGCGGTGCCACCGATGCGCATTCCGCCGTGGCGGGGGTCCTCGGCGATGGTGCGCAGGGTCTCGGCGGCGGCGCGGAAGAAGATATTGAAGACGGGTCTGCGGTTGCAGGCCACGATCCCGGTCAGCTCGCTGGGCAGGGTGAAGACGACATGGAAGTACGGCACCGGGAGGATGTCGGCGGCGCGCGCCTCCATCCAGCGGCTTGCGGCGCGGCCCTGGCAGGACGGGCAGTGCCGATTGCGGCAGGAGTTGTAGACGGGATGTTCGCGCGCACAGCGTTCGCACTGGTAGAGGTGCCCGCCCAGCGCCGCGGTCCTGCAGCGCTCGATAGCGGCCATGACCTTGCGGCGGCCGGCATTGAGGCAGCCGGCGAAGCGGTCGCGGAAGGAGGCACCGGCGTGGCGGAAGATCTCCGCCACGCCGGTGCGCTGCGGATTCACCTTGCGTCAGTGGCGCAGCAGGGCGAAACCGGAGAGCGGGTGGTCCAGCTTCAGACTTCCTGACCTCGTGCGCTAATTGAAGGCGGGCTTGGCGATCGTTTTGCTCGTGATTTCCAGCAGTTAGGAGACATTTGAGGGGTTGACCGATCTACGGAGAGTGGCTATAATACTGTGCACCCGATATCGACCGTGGAGACTCCCTTGAACACGCTTCCGATGCCTCCTGCCGAGGCGATCCAGATCGGCGAATCCTGCTTTTCGCACGCGGTCGAGGACGGCCGGCGGGTCTACTTCAGCAACCTGGCGCCGTTCGATTCCCACGAAGTTTCGGACAACCGAGCGCGACAGCTGCGGATTGCGCGGTTTGCCGAGCACGGTGTGCTACGCAGGGATCTGGCGGCGGCGTTTGGCGTGAACCGTTCGACGGTGCAGCGGGCAGTGAACCAGCTCCGGAGGCAGGGCGAGGCCGGTTTTCTTACGCCGCGACGGAGGCGCGGGCCGAGCGCGATCGACGCCGCGACGGCGCGGGAGGCGGAGCGGCTTCTGGCCTCGGGGCTGAGCGGCCGGGCGGTTGCGCGAAAGCTGGGGATCCGGCCGAGCACGTTCAGCCTCAACCGCCGGTCGGGTGTTATCAGAGGGGGGACGCCGAACCGGGCCGTGCCGGCGCAGGCGACAGCGTCGACGGAGCCGCAGGCGACGGCAGTGCTGGAGCCGCCGGTGGTCGCGTCGACGGAGCCACAGGCGGCGGCAGCGCCGGAGCCGAGGGTGGAGCGGAGCGAACGGGACGCACGCGACCGCGAGGCGCCGATGGGTCGGGGCACCCGGGACACGGCGGGGCGGATGCTGGCGGCAACGGGACATCTGACGGAGATGCGGCCGCAGTTTGCGGAGCCGCTGTCGGCGGTTGCCGGCGGCGGCGTGCTGGCCGGGCTGCCGATGCTGCTCAAGGAGGGGCTTCTGGACCGCGCGCGGGAGTTCCTGTCGCTGCCCAAGGGATACTACGGTTTGACCACGGTTCTGCTGTTCCTGGCCTTCCTCACCCTGGCCCGGGTGCGCAATCCGGAGGCACTGCGGCACCAGGCGCCCGGGGAATGGGGCGCCATCCTGGGCCTGGACCGCTGCCCGGAGGTGAAGACGCTGCGGGGCAAGATCAAGGCGTTGGGGCGAGACGTGCAACGGGTGCGGGACTGGCAAGCTTCCCTGGCCGCGGGATGGATGGCGGAAGAACCGGACGTGTGTGCGACCCTGTCGGTGGATGGCCACGTCAAGGTGTATTCCGGCCGCAAGGGAAAATTGCCCAAGCATTACGTGGCGCGCCAGAAACTCTGCCTGCCTGCCTCCACGAGCTACTGGATCAACGCGCTCGGCGGCAAGCCGTTCCTGTGCCTGAACAAGGCGCTGGATCCGACCATGACCCACGCGCTGGAGAAGGACATCCTGCCCGCGCTGGAGAAACTGGGCATGCTGGGCCCGGATGCACCGGACCTCACCGTCCCGGACGCCGGCGAGCCCGCCCTGACGCTGGTCTTCGACCGGGAAGGCTGGAGCCCTGCCCTGTTCCGGCGCCTCGCCCGGCGCGGGGTTGCTGTGATCACCTGGCACAAGGGCTTCAAGGGGGAGGCCTGGCCGGAGGCGGACTTCCGCACCGTCACGGTGCCCATCCACGGGCCGGGAAGCACCCGCAGCGCCACCGTCCGCCTCGCCGAGAAGAGCGTGATCCTGAGCAAGGGGCCCGAAGTCCGCCAGATCCGGCGCCTGCTGGAGAATGGCCGCCAGGTGCCCCTCATCACCACCGACCCCCGCATGCCCATGGAGCGGGCCGCCAGCGCCCTGTTCTCCCGATGGTCGCAGGAGAACTTCTTCAAATACATGCGCGAGGAGTTCAATCTCGACGCGCTGGCGGTCCACGGTTTGGAAGCACAGGATCCCGACGCCCGCATCGTCAACCCGCGCTGGCGCGCAATCGACCGCAATGTCCAGCGCTTCCGGCAGCGCCTTGGCACCCTGCGCAACCGGATCGCCGACCTGTCCAGGGGAACCCCGACCCGCGAAGCCGAAGAGGCCGTCCGGCGCCTGCAGGCCCAAAGCGACGCTCTCGACGCCGAGCGTGAAGCCCTCAAGCTGCAGCGCCGCGATACACCGCGACATATCGCGGTCGCCGAACTCGACACGAACGAGGCACTCGACGCGCTCCCCGAAGGCGAGAAACTCCTCCTCGATATAATCCGCATGATCGCCTACCGCGCTGAAACCCGCATGATGCCCGCCGTTGCCCAGACCCAGGGCAAGATCCAGCGCCCCCGCCGGCACTTGCGCGCACTTCTACGGGCCGACGCCGACGTCATCCCGGAGCACGGCAACGGCATCCTCCGCGTTCGCATACTCGGCACCGCCAGCGATGCCGGCGACAACGCCATCGCAAGCCTCCTCGAAGAACTCAACCAGACACGGACCGTCTTCCCCGGTACCAACATGCACATGGTCTATGAACTACCCGGAAAAATCGCCGAGCCCCACTTCGCGGGTGCAAAAACATGACACTCTCTCGAGTTCGAGGTCAGGAAGTCTGAGCTTGTCGAACATCTTGCCGGTCGCGCGAGCGTAGCAGCGCGTTGTGTCGGCGTTGCGGTGCCCAAGCACGTCCCGGATCACCTCGATGTCGCCGCCCCGCTCATGCCAGTGGGTTGCGGCGCTGTGGCGCTTATCTCGTGCACGAGATAATCTTAAGGATTAATCAGGTTCAGAGAATCTGATTAATCTGCTTGAACGAAGCTGCGGTCCCCAGGACTGGCGGTGCTATAGGGAAAGTACGGAAGCTCTGGCGCGTGATTCGCGTGTTCACGCGTATTTTGGAGCGATTTTTTCGCAGTTGCGAGTTGGCCTCGGGGTTTTCGTCGGGCTCCGGTTCGATGGTACGTGGGCGGTCATGGCGCGAAACGGATGTTTCGGATTTTGGGCACGCGAAGGTTGGCCGGCGAGCGTTTCGCGGATGATTGCGGTCGGGGCTGGCGGCAGACGGTTCACGTGCTGTCTGTCGAGAGGTCTGCTGCGGGCGGGTCGCGGGCTGACGGGTGCTTGGTGCGGGAGGGGATTTCCCGGATTCGTTGCAATTTGCCGCCGCAATGGGGACAGGGGACAGCAGTGTCGAGAGTTGTGTCCTGTTCGTCCGGGTCGCTGCCTTCGTGTGGGGTTTCGGGGTCGGGCTGGGCGGCGTTTTCGTGGATGCCGAGGGCGTCGCGCGCGCTGCGGAGCGTCTTGGCACGGCAGCCGTTGGCCAGGATTCCGAAGTGGCGGATACGCTGGAGGCGCTCGGGAAGGACGTGGAGCAAGAAGCGCCGGATGAACTCGTGCGCGGTGAGCGTCGTGGTTCCGTAGCGGGGCTTGCGCTGTCCCGGCCGTTTCGGCTTCCGGGAGCGGAAGGTGACCTGTTCTCCATCGAAGGCCAGGATGCGCCGGTCGCTGATCGCGATTCGGTGGGTGTATCGAGAGAGGTATCGGAAGACGGATTCCGGACCCCGGAACGGCTTCTTGGCGTAGACGATCCAGTCGGTTCCCCGGGCGGCAGCGAGGGTGGCGTGGAATGCGGCTGGGTCGGCGAGCGGGTCGGCGCTGGCCTGGAAGTCGAGTTGGCCTTGCTCCCGGGCTCGGGCGAGTTGCTCCAGGAAGCGACGCCGGAAGAGGCTGGCGAGCACCTTGACGGGGGCGAGGAAGGTACGGCTTCCCGTCTTCCATTCGCCGGTTGCGACATCGAAACCTGCGTTGGGGACGACGATGTGGAGGTGGGGATGGAATCGCAGCCTTTGGTCCCAGGTATGCAGGACGGCGGTGCCACCGATGCGCATTCCGCCGTGGCGGGGGTCCTCGGCGATGGTGCGCAGGGTCTCGGCGGCGGCGCGGAAGAAGATATTGAAGACGGGTCTGCGGTTGCAGGCCACGATCCCGGTCAGCTCGCTGGGCAGGGTGAAGACGACATGGAAGTACGGCACCGGGAGGATGTCGGCGGCGCGCGCCTCCATCCAGCGGCTTGCAGCGCGGCCCTGGCAGGACGGGCAGTGCCGATTGCGGCAGGAGTTGTAGACGGGATGTTCGCGCGCACAGCGTTCGCACTGGTAGAGGTGCCCGCCCAGCGCCGCGGTCCTGCAGCGCTCGATAGCGGCCATGACCTTGCGGCGGCCGGCATTGAGGCAGCCGGCGAAGCGGTCGCGGAAGGAGGCACCGGCGTGGCGGAAGATCTCCGCCACGCCGGTGCGCTGCGGATTCACCTTGCGTCAGTGGCGCAGCAGGGCAAAACCGGAGAGCGGGTGGTCCAGCTTGTCGAACATCTTGCCGGTCGCGCGAGCGTAGCAGCGCGTTGTGTCGGCGTTGCGGTGCCCAAGCACGTCCCGGATCACCTCGATGTCGCCGCCCCGCTCATGCCAGTGGGTTGCGGCGCTGTGGCGCAAAGAATGAAAGCTGTGCCGGGCATCGATGCCGGCCGCGTCCCGGGCCTTGTTGAAGGCATAGGTCATGGTGCCTTCCTTGATGGGCGTGTCCGGTGCGCTGCCGTAGAACAGCCAGCCGGTCGGGCGCGGAAACAGGCTTGTCCAGTAGCTGCGCAGATACTCGACACACCCCTCGGGCAGCGGCGCCATGCGCTCGGTACCGCCCTTTCCGGAACGGATGTGGACGAGCCCCTTGTCCGACCGGATGTCGGAGAGCTGCAGGGCGAGGGTCTCCGAAATCCGAAGGCCGGCGGCGTAGGCCGTCAGCATCGCCGCGCGATAGCGGAGGTCCGTCGCCGACAGCAGCAGGCGTTCCACTTCCTTCACCGTCATGTGGCGGGGCAGCCGGCTGGGCACCCTGCGACTGCGCAGCCCTTCGACGAGTTCCGGCCGGCCGAGCGTCTGGCGGTAGAAGAACCGGAGCGCCGCAAGGCTGATGTTGGTCGAGCCCGGGCTGAGGCCTCGCTCGACCCCGGCCAGCAGCCAGGCGCGGATCTGTTCCGCGTCAAGCCGGTCTGGCGGGGCCTTGCAGTCCCGCGCAAGGCAGGTGATCTCGCGCAGATAGCAGACCTGCGTGTTCTCCGCCAGGCTGACCAGACGCATCTGGTCCAGCATGCGCTGGCGAAGCGGGGAGACCGTCTCCCCAGGAGCGTTCGTCATCATCGATCTCCTTCCAAGGGAATGTGGTGCCTCCGGCAGGGCCGAAGGCAATCCGAAAAGGATCTCGATGGTAGACCGGGAACCGATGGGGGCTGTGCAGGGCATCCGGCTGCGGACTCCATCCGCAAGCGGGACCGGAGCACGCAAGGCCTCGCGCCTAAATCCCCGTCCGGCTTTGGACAAAGGTGCCGGAATGACGCCTGCCGGGAGGCACGGGGCCGGGGCAGCGAAGCGGCGTGGCAGGGGGGAGGCCAGCAGCCGCCAGGCTGATGGGGTCCGCCCGCGAAGCTGCCCCGGCTTGCCGACGGAAGGCTCGCGCAATCCCTGCCCCTTCATGCTCGGGAACGGGACGCGAGAGACTACACCGTCAAACCAAACGGTCCCGTGACAGCACCACTCCATGCACTACTCAGGCAAGGCATCATGGAACGAAATACAGCAACCGAACATGCTGGTTGGGGCACGCTGACAACGTTCGCTCCAAAACTGCTGCGTAGCAGCTTCGTTGTGTGCCCAGCACGCTCGATAGCTTGGGAGTGAAAGTCTTCTATCCAACCAGATGGAGGTGAAGGATTAGTGAAACGCAAGGGCACTCTCGCGAGGGGGTGTCTGAAGGAAGCGTGAATCAAAACCGCGACCTGACGGACAGGAACCGGATACGAGGCAGGCTTGGTCGGACGAGCGGGCAACGAGTCGCGAAGTCCATATCCATCAAGGGCCAAGTTTGTAGATCCGGCAGGTGTGCGGGGAAGGCGATCGAGCTTACCTGGGGAGGTCTGCGCCGTGTCCCGGTGGGACTGAGGGAACCGCAAGGTGACCTGACCGCGGCGCAGAAGTCAGCAGAGGGCATAGTAGGTCAAGCAGTCGGCAAGGCTAGTGAGGCACTCCAGTGCCGAAAGGCGGAGCAACAGATATGCCGAGCCGGGAACGTTGACCGAAGGCCCGAACGATCGGAAGAGGCAAGTAGGACTGACGACTCATGAATGGAAAGCGGCAGAAAATCCAGCCTGGTCTGGCCCTTCATCCACACGATTGGGGTGAACCCCCGGTCGGCGGATCACAAGGGGTCGAACCATCCATGGCGAAGTCAACTCTCGAAAGCCCGGCGCCGACGGACAGACTGATGGAGGAGGTATGCGAACGAGCCAATTGTGAAAGAGCGTGGAAGCGCGTTCGAAAGAACAAGGGCGGTCCCGGCGTGGATGGGATGACCATCGACGAAACGCGGGACCATCTGCGTGAGCATTGGCCTGGCATCAGGTCTCAACTGCTCGACGGAACCTATCAGCCACAGCCGGTCAAGCGGGTCGAAATACCCAAGCCGGATGGGGGGATCAGAAAGCTCGGCGTACCCTGTGTCGTCGACAGGCTGATCCAGCAAGCCCTGCTGCAGGTTCTCCAACCGCAGTGGGACCCGACGTTCTCCGAACACAGCTACGGCTTCCGGCCGGGCCGCTCGGCCCATCAGGCAGTGGCCCAGGCACAGGAGTATGTTGCCGAGGGCTACGGGTTCGTGGTCGACATCGATTTGGAAATGTTTTTCGATCGCGTCAACCATGACAGGCTGATGGCACAGATTGCCGAGCGGGTCTCCGACAAGCGGGTGCTCAAGCTGATCCGAGCCTTTCTCAAGGCCGGAGTGTTGGAGGACGGGCTGGTACGACCGGTGGACGAGGGGACCCCTCAAGGGGGTCCACTTTCGCCCATCCTCAGCAATCTCGTACTCGATGAACTCGACCGGGAACTGGCCCGACGCGGGCATCGGTTCTGCCGCTACGCCGACGACTGCAACATCTATGTTCGCAGCCGCCGAGCGGGCGACAGGGTCATGGCCTCGGTGACACGGTTCCTGACCACGAAGCTTCGGCTAAGGGTCAACGAGGCAAAGAGTGCGGTAGCACAACCGGAGGAGCGTAAGTTCGTGGGCTTCAGCATCTCGAACGACGGGAGCGAACGACGCATTGCGCCGCAAGCGCTCGCGAAGTTCAAGGCGCGGACCCGGGACCTCACACGCCGGACGCGAGGCATCAGTCTGCCGCAGATGATTGAAACGCTGAAACCATACCTGATCGGATGGCGCAGCTACTTCGGTTTCTGTCAGACCCCTCGCGTGCTCACCAGCCTGGAGGCGTGGGTACGCCGCAGACTGCGCGCGTATCTCTGGCGACAGTGGAAAAACGGTCGCCGACGCTTCCAGGAACTCCGTCGCTTGGGGGTCCCGCACTTCCGAGCCGCCGTGGCCGCGGGTTCCCCGACGGCATACTGGCGGATGGCGGGACACGTGGCGGTCCAGCAAGCCCTGCGCAACCACCTCTTCGACTCGCTCGGACTCCCTCGACTCTATCTCTCCGTCGACGCTTAATCCGGTCGAACCGCCGTGGTACGGACCCGTATGCCCGGTGGTGTGGGAGGGGTGGCACCGCGAGGTGCCCCCCTATCCCGATCAATGTCGATTATCAGACAGGTACCGAAAAGGTTCTAAATTTCTCGCGCCCGCAGCCAGAAATTCACCCCGAAACCCGCAATAGCTCGCACGGGAGCCTATGGACCAGCGCAACCATGCGCCCCATGCGAGCTATGGGCGTTCCTGGAGGGGATCGCGGGCGACGGATCTGCCGCCCATCCCTGAACGCGCCGCCCGCACTCCAATACTACCGCCGCGAATCCGCCCGTGCCGGGGCACTTGATGTTGTGCGCCTGAATGGTTTACCCGGGCGCTGCCTGCCTGGGGGCGCGTCCACGCAGCGATCAGCGACCGGCTGGCGCAGGCCGACCCGCCCACCGAAGGATACGCGAGCTATCGGGGCAACATCCCGAATTCACAGATCTTCATCGGCATGCTGCTGATCTGTGAGGACGCGCTGCGCATCCAGGCACCGCCCATCGACATGGACGGTCACGGGCCTGTCTATGAGGCTGTATCGCCCGGCGACGTGGACAGGGCGCTTCCCGTGATCCGGGCTTCGTACTCCTCGCCCATGGGCCACGGGGCAACCGACGATGAGTTGATCCAGTTCGCAATCGTATTCACGGCGCGGGCGCTGACGCTCGGCAAGCCGGAATTGACCGGGATTGCCGGTGCGCCGTGGAAAGGCGCGTCTTCCTGTGGGTGCGAAACCCACGCAACAGTTTTCGTTTCGGTTGGTAGCAACCGGGGCGGTGCATGGAGGTAACGACATGTACTGAAGCACTCCGGTGTCAAAGGGCTGCGTTGAGCAGCTCAGCGAGCAGGCAGGCTGGAACTTGAGTGAACGCTGCGCAGGCCTCGAAACGGTCAATGCGGGAGCCGACCCTCCCGGTAATAGGGGAAGGCCGATGGCGGCACGGGAAGGTAAGCGAACGATGCACCGTGCTGTTCCCGCCGGGGTATTGGCGCCGGCATGCCTGCAAGATGGAAGACGTAGCAACACGGGAATCCCCGTCGGTGATGTGCACGCATCAACCAGGCCTCCGCGAGGAGCAGACTGGGCCGGCGGGGTTGCGGAGGGGTTTGTAGTACTGGAGACGCCGGGTAACGCCGGTCGAGGAAAGGGACCCCAGGTGGAGAGGGATGTTGAAAGGCGACGGGCACCGGGAGTGGCTTTGCCTATGACCCCGGCTAGTGTCGATGAGTCTGGACGCATCACATGCTGAAGTGAAGGGCGGTTTCCGGACGGCGGGTGTCTGTCGTCCGGAACCGGTCCATCGAGGCGTCAACAGGCTCGATGGCCGGCGAGGCCGCCGCGGTAGCGAGGCCGGGAGCCGTGCAGCTCTCTGCGGTCGCCCCTTGAGCGGCCACACGCCCCGCTACCGTCGGCCCTACGCTGCCTGTGTGCGAGGTGCATGATCCCAGTGGAGAGCCCGGTGCGGGAAAACTGCACGCCGGGTTCGGTGAGCGGGGGACTGGAAACGCGGCCATGGGAGCCGGATTGAGGCCCGGAGCGAAAGCGACGGCACGACCACCGGACCCTAACGCTGGCGCGCCAGCCCCCGACTCTACAAACCGGGATCGAGAAGTGATGGAAGTGGAGGTGCTCCGGCCGCCCGACACACAGGAAGAAGCGGCGGCGACCGGAGCGCAGGCAGTGGTTCAACAGCGACGTATGGACACGGCCTGCATAGGAGATTGTCTGAACCGTCTGGACAACGTGGATCCGACACAACACCCGCCGCAATCGTAGAGATTGCGACGGCCACGCGCAAGCGAAAGGCCGACCAATGACCCACACAATCGACCAGCTGATCGCCGCCGAGATCGCCGCGGGGCTGAAGGGCGGGACGCGAAGCGGGGCCAGTATTCGGGATCATCAAGGAGGTGATGGGATTCCGGCGTTTCCACCTGCGGGGACTGAACGCGGTAAGTGGGGAATGGACGCTGATCAGCCTGGCATGGAACTTGAAGCGGATGCACGCCCTCTCAAGCTGAGCAAGAAGAGAAAAAGTGCCCTGACCGAGCCCGAAACAGTGCCCTCGCAGGGCCCAAAACGGCCCTTGGGAGTAAGAGGGCCAACCCGGCGACCGAACCGCCCTCGAAATCGCGCAACCCTAAGCCGGAACCCGGCACGCTCGCGTGTTGCGTCGGCCAGAATCAGCGCGAAGGCTTCCCTTCACGCCAATTCCGGGTCAAACCCGACAGACTCCTAGGCCGTGTGCGCGGCGCGGATCGGATCCGATCACCTTGAGCTTGGCACCGGTCTCCCGGTCCTCAATCGTCGCGGTCTGCATGGTGTCTTGAACGCGCCAGCGCTTCCGGTCGGCCAGCTTGTCGCCCATGAAGGCCCGGACGTGGTCGAACGCGATCCGCGCTTGCGCGAAGCTCGCAGCGACGATGATTGTTTCGCCTCGAGGAACGGCTAGCGGGCCGTCCAGGTGCGCGGCCGCGATCCCGGCCAGCAGCGTGGTTTTGCCGTTGCCCCTCGCAATCGAAAGCGCCGCGAACTGGATGCCGGCCGCGAACGCGCCGCGGCAGAACCGCGCTTGCCATGGCAGCACGGTGAACGCCTGCCCTTGCGAGACGGTCAGGCCGGACAGGTAGGCCCGCAGGTCGTCAGTCATTCTCAAACACCTCGCCTGATGGCCGCCCGAGGGGCGCGCCGTCGAAGCAATCCGCCGGTGCCATAACGCCTAGTTCACGTCCCGTTGGTCGGGTTGCTTATGTCCGCACTATGCCGTTGGTCGGCCCGGTGGGCTGCACCTTGTCGCCGGGAAGCGGGGCGGGTTGCACCACGTCGCCGGGAAGCGGGGCGGGTTGCACCACGTCGCCCGGCAGCGGAGCGGGTGGAATGTCGTAAGGAATGATGATCGCGACACGCTTGCCGGTCGCCTCGTCAACCGCGTGTCCTTGCGATCCTTCGGGCACGTCGCCGTGTCTCCGTTCGTCTTGCTTGTCAGTCATCTTTCGATCCTTCCGTTGTGCCGGCGGCCCCGGAGGGTGAAGATCCTGTTAAGGCCCTCCGGGACGGCCCATTGTCCATTCTAGCCAGTCTCAACAGTTCGCCCGCGAGCGCCAGCGCCCGCGCTTGGCAGTCCGCATCCACCCCCGATTGCACGGCCAGCAGAACCACGTCCGCAGCCAGCGCATACATGCCGGAAACCGTGTCTCCCAAGTGGAGCAGATTATCGGGTGTCGACTCCCTCATTGCGCACCACCTGCTCCCCCACCCCGTTTTGGTCGGTGGAGCACGGTGGAGCAAGTGGAGCAATCATCCGTCCGCATCCGTCTAGGTCCGGTCCATCTGAGGGGTCCGGCCCGGCTTCACGGCCGGCCTGTTTTTCCTCGATTGAGGGTCGGTTTCGGCGGCCTCGACAAGCCAGCCAGCCCGGAGCAGCGCCGCCAACTGCGGTTCCGCCTGCCGTCGCCATGTCGCGCCTGTGGTAGCGATCCCGGCGGCCTTGGCGACATGCTCGCCCGCCCACGCAGCTTTCGATTGCAGGCTACGCCACCATGGCCCGCCCGCCCGCAAGCGGTCCTGCAGGTCAGCGATCCGCGCTGGCGACCAGCCCGACAGGGGTTCGGCCGGTTCCCACGGTTCCGTGCATCCGACATGATCGCCGGTCGCGATCTCGACGGAGACCAGCCGGAACCAGCGGCGCTCGGCCAGCGGCGCAAGATTGGCCTTCGCAGAGTGCAGAGAAACGAAGTCCCGCGGCGACTCGTCCACCAGCCCAAGCGATCCCGCTTCCTCGCTTGTCATGCGCTCCATGGTCCGCGCGGATCGCGCCGCGTTGACGATTGCCGAGCTTCCCCGGATCGCGTCCGCATCCGCGCCGCCGCCCTTGCGGGCATGGTGGACAAGATGCACGGCAATGTCGTACCGGGCCGCCATGTCGCCAAGGCGATCCATCAGCGCGCCCATGGCGGCGGTTGCGTTTTCGCTGGCCCTGTGGAAGCTAATCAGCGGATCCAAAATCAGCACGTCCGCGCCGATCCGCTCGACGTGCGCGACGAGCTGGTCAACCGCGGCCTCGTCGATCTTCGCCCCATCGCCGTTCGCGCCTTCGGCGATAGCGAAGCGGCAATCCTCCTTGCCGATCAGGTAGAGCCGGCCGCCCAGGTCCGCATGGTCGATCCCATGGTGTTGCATGGCGGCCGCGCCCTGCCGGTGCAGTTCCTCGGTTTCGGTTTCGCCGTTCAGAACCGCGACGGTGCAGCGCCGTGCCCACTGTGAAACGCGTATCAAGATTGCGGGCATGAACAGAGAATGTCTGCATTCTCACCGCCACGCGGAAAGCAGGGTAGCGGGTAGCGGGAAGTCAAATTCTGCAACGCGACGCGCGTGGGCGTCCGATTTCTTCACTGGCGCACCCGAATTCTTGTGGGTTGGTCGCTGGCCTCCGGTGATTTCACTGTGGTCTCGACCTGTACTGATTCTGTGATCTGGGCCGCTCTGCCATGCAGCGCTGCCGCGTTGGGTTGCCGGATACGGCCTTTTCTCCGCTGCGAAAGGGAATTAGTCCGCGTACCGACCCTGTATCGTCGACAGCCGAATTCCTACCATGCGGTTCCCGACGGTGCATGTTGAGCGAATTGATGCGGCCGGGTGCCAAGTCCGGGGCAAGGGATCAGGCGATCGGCCCGGCAGGCGATCCCGGTTCAGCGATCGCTGGAACGCGCTCGGGAAGGGAAGGTCGCGAGCGCTGTCGATGGGCCCCGCGAATGGAGCCTTTCCCGACGGGGTGGCGCAGGTTGCGGTCCCTGGACGAAGAAAGGTTCCCCAATGGGCCCGCCGCCAGGGCCTGAATTTCCGGGGTGTTCCGGTTGATGGGGCCAATCGCGGATGTGCTCCCGCGTTTCTTCTGGAAGCTCGACGGTTGCACAGCCAGTGAGAACGAAGAACCTGCAATTCATGCAATTGATCCGTGCGTTGCGCAGCGGGTCATGGGGTGACTGGAGGGCGGCGTGGCCGACCATGCAGGATGGTGTGCCGCAAGGGTGGTGTGTCCAGCTCATCGAGAATCCGCTGGCGACGTAATTGGCCCTAACCCAACAAAGGTACCAATCCCGCCACAGGTTTCATGATTCTGGTTTTCGGATTCCATGTTTCTTCATCCAGTTCGAGAGGTTGGCCGGTGTGGTGTTGTAGCGTTTTGCAATGAACCTCTGGGTTGATCCATTGGCGAGGAGCGCCTCGATCTCCGGACGATATGGATCGAACTTGCTCTTGCGCGGCCCTTTCGGCCGTCCGAGGGGGAGGCCGGCCGCCTTTCCGGCCCTGAGCGCCTGGGTGGTTCTGGCCAGGATCGGGTCACGTTCGATCTCGGCGGCCATGGAGAAGGCCATGGCGATGATCTTGCTCTGGATGGTTTCATCGAGCCACCAGGCTCCCTCATATGACAGGAATCAGAAGAAAGAGAGATTCACAGTTCCTTCTCCCCACCCGGGTCTGGAGTTTTGTTGATAACTCGGCTCCGGAGGCGTGCGCGAAGGAAATTGTATATTCTCTCTGCAGAGATTCCGCCCCCTCCGCCTTGCTAGCGAAGAGGGCGGAATGCGGAAGGCCCAGGCTTTCCGCGAAGGCGGGTCGGACCGTTGCTCCCTCGGTTCGATTCGGAACCGTAATCAAGCTTGGTCGGCCCGCCTTCCTGAACTCCTCGCGTCCTGAATGGATGCTTGGTCTGGAACCGCATCATCATGAGGTTAGAAGCGAAAGAGCACGAAAATGATAGTCGCCGGGATTGACGTGAGCAAGAGCGAGTTGCATGCGCACGCGGAGGGCGAGGATCGCCGGTTTGCCAACGATGGCACCGGCATCGGCAGCCTTCGGAAGTGGCTTCGCACCGGAAACGTGGAAAGGGTTGTGATCGAGCCGACCGGCCGCTTCCATCGGCGGCTTCACCAGTCGCTGTTCGACAGAGGCTTCGCGGTCGTGCTGGTGAATCCGACCCGAAGCCGGCGCTTTGCGGAGGCGACGGGAGAGCTGGCAAAGACAGACCGGGTGGATGCGGCCATGCTGGCCGCCTACGGAAGGGTCCTGCCGAACCTGGATTCTTCAGAGCCGAAAACCGCGTTCCTCGAACGGCTTGAGGCCATGCTGGTTTGCCGGGAGAGCCTGGTGGACCACCGCGTGTCGCTGCTGCAGACCGCCTGCGAGTTGGGCGGAGAGGAGGAGCAGCGGTTGAAGAAAATCGCCGCCTCGATCGGGACGGAAATCGCCGAGCTGAAGACGTCAGTTGAGGCGCATCTCCGGTCGGATCCGGACTTCGCGGCGCGATACCAAATCCTGCGCTCCATTCCCGGCATCGGTTTCGTCAACGCGGCCTCACTCTGCTGCTGGATGTCGGAGTTGGGCCACTTCGAGAACCGGCAGGCCGCCAGCCTGCTCGGGGTCGCACCCTACAGTCGGGACAGCGGCAAGGCACAGGGGCAGCGGCACATCCGCGGCGGCAGAAGGCGCCCCCGCGAGGCCATGTACATGGCCGCGCAAACCGCCTCTCGATGGAACCAGGACATGGCCGCGATGTATGATCGGTTGATAGCCAATGGCAAACGGCACAAGGTCGCCATCGTCGCCATCATGCGGAAGCTCATTATCTTGGCGAACGTGCTACTGCGGGATGGCCGCAAATGGGCCCCGACTGCACCCAAATCAGTAATCCCGTCATGTGGATAAGCTGTGAAAACTTGTGGAGAACCTGTTGAACACAGACCCCGCGTCAGATACGAATCGGCACGATTAGGGCTTGACTTGAGACATGGATGCTTGATTGCATGGACCCGAATACGCGCCGCGGCGGCAATGGAGAGTATCTCCATGCATTCGAGCATGGAGCGCCCGAGCCGGGAGAGTTCGCTGACAATGAGGGCATCGCCTTCGCGAAGTTCGTCCAGGACGGCTGCAATGCTGCGACTGCATCATCTGCTGGAATTATCTCTACCTGCCCCGTCAGCTCGAGGATGCCAGAACCCCGGAGGAGCGAGACAGGCTTCTCCGGATGATCGCAATCCACTCGCCCCAGTCATGGGGGCATTTCAACCTGCTCGGAGAGTATGATTTCTCCAACGACAAGCTTCAGGACAACACTGGCGTCCTGCCTCCCAAATCTGTCACCAAAATCATTCCGGAAAATTGGGAGCCGCCAACACGGTGAGAAGAAAAGAATCTCAGTGAGATACGAAAAATCCTATGGCGGGATTGGTACCTTTGTTGGGTTAGGGCCATCTTCCTCGCACAGAGCGCTCGACGTACTCTCCGCCTTCCTCCTCAATCAAATCCTGCAAGCCAACCGTCTTCCCATCCACCGCAAGCGCAACTCCAAACCTCCCGAAATGGATCGAAACATGGAACCCCTCCGGGATCCTCTGCGCATGCGACCCAGACACGGCCGGTGATCAGAACGCCGAAGCTCTCCTCAAACACGATCCAAGGGTCCACCGATGCCGCCCAGACGCTGCTCGCGACTGGAATGAAATCATCCGGAGAAATCCTTGAGCTCCAGAACGCTCGACAAGACCCTCAAATAATTCGAGCAACAGGCCATCCCTGATCGTGAGCGTACTCAGCACCGGCGGGTAGAGAGGTTCTTGCGCGCGGTGCAGGAGAGGCGATCTGGATTGGGAGCCGGGAGCTGGAGACCGGAGCTTGCTACTTGCGGGATGAACCTCGGTGTGGTGGATTCGACGGAGGTTTGGTAGGACCGCCCTTGGGCTGGTGGCCGTGGGCGAAGGGTTGGGGTTGCGGCGGAGGGTGACGGGAGGGAGGAAGTGGGTGGATGATCGTCGTGCGCGGCTTGGGCGCCGGGCGGTTATCAGTGGTTCGGCGCATGGCGGTCTTCCTTTGTGCAGGGCCAGAGTTCGATGGTGCTGATCTCTCCGGGAGTGATGAGCAAGCCCTTCTCCTTTGTGATGGTCCAGTGGTCATTATCGTGGAGCACGATGTGTAGCGCAATGTCCTGCAGACGGTAAAAAGGGTATTAGCCAGATTCGTGTTGAAATACACGTTAAGCGCTGGGCATCCTCAGCTTGGCGGAGTCGATCTTGATCTTGCCGTAGAGGATGATGTTTTCCACTCGATCAGACTGACGCGGATGGATGATGAGTTTGGGTCGAACGGGAAATCGAGCGTGGCGGCGATTTGTGAGATCTCACAGGCCTGCCGGTTGACCATGAAGGCGCGGATCAGCGTCCCCGGATCAGGCGCGGGCGGGAAACGTTGGCATCCGAAGCAGGCAAGGTTCTGTCCAGAGGAAACGCATGTTTGTTCTGGACACTTCGGGTTGACCTGCGATATCTCGGATTCTGACGTGATCAACGGCGTTTGCCATTTTCAAAGGCGAACCCTTACCGTGTATTTCTGCACGAATCTGGCTAGTACCCTTATCGAGAAGCGTTGCGGGCGGCTTCCTCTTGGCCCTGAATGGCAACGGATTCAATGGGTTGAACACCAACCCCCTTACCTGGACCTGACCACCGGACTGGTCATTCCAGCGGCGATTGGAATTGGCGAGACGGGCGAGCGACGATAGGCAGGCGGGCAGCCGAGCCGGATACTCCCGACAGATCTCCAGACCGGGGGAGGCAAGCGCCCGAGCGGATTCCGTCGCCCCACCACGTTCCGGGTAGCTGACCGCAACCAACGGAAGCCAGCTAGAAAAAAATCGCCGCGCCTCTATTCTGCGGAGCCTAGAGGACCGCACCAATGACGCTGCGGTCAGGAGTCCACTGAACTGACAGCGAATTCGGATCCTGAGCGGCCCAAGCCGGGCCGTTCCGCTGCGGGGCTTGACCGCTACCAGCTCGCGATCCTGCTGGTTCTCGCAGGATCCTTCGCCAATTCGACGAACGGCTTGCTGATGCGCAGCATCGAGCAGGCCGGCCCCTGGCAAATCATCGCCATCCGCTCCGGTGCTCTCACGGTGACGCTCGTCGGTGTATTCCTTGTGCAGCAGCGCCACGGAGTCTTGTCCGCGCTGCGTCGGCTGGGGCCATGGAGCCTGCTCGGGGCCGTCTTGATCGGCACAGCTAACTCAGCCTTCGTCTGGTCGATGAGCTACACGACCATCGCCAACACGATGTTCATTCTGAGCGCGGTTCCGTTCCTCACGGCCCTGCTCGGTTGGATTCTTCTCAAGGAGAGAGTCAGTCCACGACTCTGGGCAGCGATGCTCGCGGCGCTCGGGGGCATCGGCATCATGTTCGCCGGCGGGCAGGGTACCGGCACCCTGCTCGGCAACGCACTTGCATTGCTGGCCGCGCTGTCATACTCCGGCTTCGTGGTGATCCTTCGGCACGGCCGGACCCGGAACATGCTGCCAATGGTCATCCTCGGTGCGATCCTCAGCTTCGGGTATTCGGCCACGATGGCCGGCTTCGACCTCGCAATGCCGGTGACGGATTTCGCGATCTCGTATGCCTGGGGCGGGATTCTCTCCAGCATGGTGCATGTGTTCTTCGTGTTTGGCTCACGCTACGTGCAGGGCGCCGAGCTGACCCTGGCGGTACTCCTGGAGTTCATCCTCGCCCCGATCTGGGTGTGGCTGGCATTCGCGGAGCGCCCGAGCGTGTTCACTCTCGTCGGCGGCGCCCTGGTGCTCGCGGCCGTCGGCAGCCGCGGTATCCTCGCGCTTCGCAAGCGAGGCTGACCGGGCGGCAGGAGCATGACGCAGAGACGAGAGGGGGCCGCGGGCGATTCGCCGGCGGACCTGGCCTGCCCGGCGGCCGTGGTCTTCGACATGGACGGGTTGATCCTCGACACCGAGCGAATCTCGCTCGACGGTTTCCGGTCTCAACCCAACCAAGGTACGTAAAGTGCCATAGGTTTTTTCGTATCCTTTTGGGGCGCCTTTCTTTTCATCGGGTCGGCGGTTCCCAGTTCTCCGTGATGATCCTGGAGGTGGATTTTGGAGGCTCGAGTTCTTGCGCAAGAACGATACGCTGGTGGTCTGGAAGCTCTCGCGACTGGCGCGCGCTCTCAGAGAGGTCGTCCAGACGATCCAGGACATCCAGGTCCAGAACATTGAGCTGTGGGTGCTCACAAAGAATATCGATACCAACACACCGGAAGGACGCCTGTTCTTCCACATGACTGCCGCGTTTGACGAATTCCAGCACGAACTGATCGTCGAAAACACCCGGGGGAACTCACCGCGGCCAACAGGCAGAGCAGTCGGGGCGGGTGCACATTCCGTATGGAGTAATGCAGATCCAGTGGTAGCAATGGGTTAGGACTGTAGGTCGCGGTCTGCGAGCTTTCATTTGCACCACGTAGCGTCGGAGTTGCTTGAATTTTGCCGATTCCAGTCGAGATCCGGTTGGGAAAGCCGAAAGCGCACATTGAAAAACGTGTTATATGAGAACCAGATAATGGAAACGCCCGGATTGTCGCATTTGCGCCATAGAAAATTTCCATAGCGCCAGGCGAAGGTCTGGAAAGGAGGATGAGATGAACTGAAACCTTTCATCGCAACCCAGCAGGTTCGACACCTGCCCGGCAAAGGCGCAGCCCGCCAGCCGGAACCGAGTCTTGCATGGCCAACGGCAACGCGGGTCGTGAAGCGTAGACAGGAGATGACAAAGCGCCGCTATTGAACCCCGAAAGTTTCAATGATGACGCCCTCGCTATTGGAAAACCGGGGGCAGCACCGGAAGCACCGTCATGGCGAGGTGCCACGGATCGTCCGGGGTCGCGGGAACGGCGCGAAGTCATGGGATGGGTTGCCAGGCAACCTGGGAGATCCCGCATTTGCCCGTGGAGGTAGGTTCCGGAAATGGAGATCCGGATGACCAAGACTCCTGGCCCGGCGCGAGGCTTGCTTACCGCCGGGATCGCTTTGGCGGACACGAAACCGATGCAGGCGCCCACGGACCCGGCTGGCGAATCAATAAGCCGAAGGGCGTGCGGTGCGGGAAGTCGTAGCACCCTCATAGTACCGAGGAGGGCGGGGAACCGGGGCCACCGGGACCCGCTGGAGGGAAGGGGGGTGTCTCCTGGACAGAACCGCGGACGAGACACTTGGGGAAACTCTGGGTTCCATAACCGAGTCAACGCAACAGCCGCGGATAGCCGTGCGGGTGTGAAATCCTTCGGACTTCCGCCTGCGGCACTTGGCCCTGTGCCTAGTGCGAACCTGCCAGGAGAGGAACCGGATGGTGCGCCAGGCTAACTGGCAATTGGATATTCGGTGGAAGTCCGATCAAGAGAAGGGAGTAGCTGCCACTCTTGCCCCGAGCCGTGGACGGTCCATCGCGAGGTGGGACGTTAAGCGTCGGTAGGGGAGCATGCAGGCGAGGAATATTGAGCCACGAAAATTCCAACATTCGGGGTGCCGAGGTTGTCATCTGGGCCGAAGGCCGCACCGGCCGTTCCGCTTTGGCGAGGGACGGTTGGACCCCGCGGGGTCGAAGAACCATCGCATGCATGGAAGTCCATTGTCGGGACCTTGGGAGATCTGTGGCCCGCCTTGGCAGTCGTGCCGGGGCCGCGAAGGAAAGGAGTAATCTGGACTGATGATGATGACCGGACCGCAGAAGTCGGATGGCGGAACAGTACCTGTGAAGGTGCCGAACAAGGACGTGCGAACGTCGGCGGAGGTGCTGGAGGGAAGGACGCCAACCGAGGGGAAGACGGGAAGCCAAAGCACGTACCGGACGCAGAGCCGGGCAAGCGTGTCACAGGCGGCTGACCGGATACGGCAGGCAGCCAAGAGGAAACCTGAGGAACGTCTTACGACGCTGCTGCACCATGTGACGGTGGAGGCCCTGAGAGGGGCCTACCATGCCCTGAACCCGCGAGCCGCGGCCGGGGTAGACCGGATGACATGGGACGCGTACGGCGAGGGACTGGAAGAGCGGATGCTCGACCTCCACGACCGTGTGCAAAGCGGTGCCTATCGGGCGCTTCCGGTTCGGCGGGTGGAAATCCCGAAGCCGGACGGGGGGACACGACCGCTCGGCATTCCTGCTCTGGAGGACAAACTCGTCCAAAAGGCGGTTGCAGATGTTATCCTCACACCGATTTATGAACCGGTGTTTCGTGCGCCGTGGAAAGGCGCTTTCTTCTAGCGGGTGCGAATCCCGCGCAACACCTGTCGACATGCCGACAACCGGATTATGCCGCGTTTGCAGCCCAAGGCTTTGAATGCCCCGGCTTTTTTGCTGGCATTATCGGCATAATCACTTCCAATCTGGACCTGCATTTCCTCTACACCGAAGCTCTTGTCGAGTCTGTTGTCGACTTTTGACAGACCACACACAGCCATTGCTTTCGCAGAACACACACTGTCGGATGCGTTTCTCGACGACTCTGGCGATCAAGTGAGAACCTGGTCTTTGGATTTCTGTCCAGTTCACGCGATCCTGCTCGTTCCACTCATCCGCAGCGAAGGAGCGAAAGGATGCAATCAAACTCAATTGGAATCCCATTGCCAACGGAACAGGCGCCGGGTTGGCTGATACCCTTGCGCAACGGATTTCTGGCCTTGCTTGTATCGCTAGGCCTGAAGACTGGTACCGTCAAGGACTATGCCCGTGCAATCGACTGGCTTTGTGCCGAAGTCGGGCGTCGAGGGCTGCTGACGCCGGACGGCGTTGACGAGGCAATGTTCGAGCAAATTCGAGACCGACTGCCGGCGAGGCTTTCAGATTACAGCCGGCAAAGATGGACATACGTCCTGGATCGGTTCATCGGCTATCTTGTCAAGGAAGACGCAATCGCTGCCGCGCCACAGCCGACATCGGCGTCAACGGCCCTTGAGACATTGTGCACGGATTATGGCATCTGGTTGCGCACCCAGCGCGGGTCGGCGCCCAGCACCATCCAATTGCGTCAACGCAAACTTCGCCACTTCCTGATTTTCCGATTCAACGATGCTGCTCCCGGCGACCTGAGCGCCATCACCCGCGCCGATATCGTCGCCTACCTGGGAGTTACGGACGAGACGGGCCTTGTCGGTGCACGATCGAAGGCTGATTCTCTGCGATCCCTGTTCCGCTTCCTGTATGCGACCGGCCGGATCGATCAGAACCTGGCTCTCTGTATCCCGCGCATTTCTCGACCCCGATCGCCCGCCCCGACCCGGCATCTGTCGCGGGAAGAGGTTGAACGTGTTCTGGAGGCAGCCAAGGGAGACAGCTCCATCGCCCGCCGTGACTACGCGATACTGCTGACAATGGCCCGGCTCGGCCTGCGTGGCGAGGAGATCATCGCCCTCCGGCTCGAGGACATCGACTGGCAGGCTGGCGAGGTTCTGATCCGCGGCAAGTGCGCACAGCGGGCGATCATGCCGCTCCCGGTCGACGTCGGCGAGGCCATGGTGGACTGGATCCAGCACGGACGACGGGGCAACTCACGGCATCTCTTTGTCCGCATTCGACCGCCCTTCCTGCCCTTCTCGTCATCGCGCCCGATCCGCACAACGCTCCACGGGGCCTATGTGGCGTCCGGCATCGCACCGCCCGAGGGTAAGGTTCGCTGCCATGTATTTCGACATTCCCTGGCCATGAATCTGCTGCAGGTCGGAACGCCGCTGGCCGACATCGGCAACCTGCTCCGTCACCGCTCGGCAGAGACAACGACGATCTATGCCCGGCACGACATCCAGGCGCTGCGCTCAATCGCGCGTCCCTGGCCCGTAGCGGAGATCAGATCATGATGTCGATCTCCGTTCGGTTCTCCGAGTATCTTGACCATCGCCGCCGCTTCGGGGCCGACATGACGTCAGCCGGCCTCATCCTCAAGCCATTCGTTGACTTTGCCGATGCAGAGGGAGCCGAATGGATCACGACTGAACTGTTCCTGCGCTGGAAGGAGACGTTCGGAACGGCAGGCTCGAATACATGGAGCACCCGGCTTTGCATCGTGCGTGGTTTTGCAAGTTGGCTGCAAGGGATTGATGAGCGTCACGAAGTCCCATCCAAAGGACTGATTCCAAGGCGCGACACACGTCCACGACCATGGATCTACAGCGAGTCGGAGATCGAGCGGATCGTGGTCACCGCAGCGGCGCTGCCCTCGCCGACCGGATTGCGTGGTGCAACCTGCTCGACCTTGTTCGGCCTGATCGCAGTGACCGGCCTCCGGATTGGCGAAGCACTCGGGCTCGATGACCAGGATGTCGGCGCCGAAGGCGCCACCCTTTCCATCAGACACGCCAAGAACGGAAAGAGCCGCATCATTCCGGTTACCCGGTGCGTGGTCACGAAGCTGCAGGCTTATCAGCAATTCCGCGACCGAGTTACTCATGCCGACAGCGGTGCGCTCTTTCAGGTCGAGGACGGCAGGCGGGCAAACGTTTGCACCGTAGAACGGAACTTCGCCGCGGTCGGCCAAGCCATTGGTCTGCGCGAACCCTCGCCGGGACAGGGCCGCGGGCCGCGGGTCCACGACCTGCGACACAGCATGGCCACCAGGACCATCCTCGACTGGTTCCGGCAGGGGCGAGACGTGGATGCCGAAATGTACAAGCTCAGCGCCTACTTGGGGCACACGAAAGCGAACGGCACCTGGTGGTACATCGAGGCGGTGCCGGAACTGTTGGCCCTGGCGAGCGAACGAGGTCTCCGAACCCTCGGGGAAGGAGGCGCGTCATGACCAAAACCGTGCCGACACCACTGGCGCCGCTAGTTCAGCAGTTCTTCACCGAGAGGCTTATCAGCCAACTCGGGGCCAGTGAGAACACGATCGCAAGCTACCGTGATACCTTTCTGCTGCTGCTTGACTTTGTCAAGTCACGGTGCGGGCGGAAGCCTACGGACATGGATGTCTCGGACATCGATGCCGACCTTGTCGGGAGCTTTCTCGAACATCTTGAAGTCGAACGTGGCAACAGCGTGAAGAGCCGCAATATCCGCCTTGCCGCCATCCGTTCCTTCTTCAATCATGTTGCGGTCAACGAACCCCAGATCCTGCACCATTGCCAGAAAATCCTGCAACTGCCAACAAAGCGCCACAAAAAGACCACCATGAGTTGGCTCACGGAAGACGAGATCAAGGCACTCGTCACCACGCCCGACCTCACTACTTGGTACGGGCGACGGGACCGGGCGCTGCTGATGCTCGCCACGCAGACCGGCCTTCGGGTATCGGAACTGACTGGCCTCAAGATCCGGGACGTCGAACGCGGACGCGGTGCCCATGTGCGTTGCCATGGCAAGGGGCGCAAGGACCGCGCGACACCTCTGCGAAGCGATACGGTGAAGGTCCTCGAGACCTGGATCAATGAACAGGGCAATGTGGAGAACGCTCCGCTGTTCCCCAGCAACCGCGGCGGTCCACTCAGTCGCGACGCCGTCGAGCGTATCGTCGCCAAACATTGCCGTACCGCGTCCAAAATCTGTCCCACACTCAGAGAGAAGAGGGTCACCCCACACAGCCTACGCCACGGCGCCGCCATGGCTCTGCTGCATCAGGGGATCGGTTGCACGGTGATCGCGCTTTGGCTCGGCCATGAATCCGTGGAGACGACGCAGATCTACCTGCACGCAGATCTCCGCATCAAGGAAAAGGCCATGGAGCAAACCCGCCCCATCGGGGTCAAACCGGGAAGGTTCAAGCCGGACGACACCCTGTTGGGCTTCCTGAGATCACTGTGATTATGCCGATAATGCCAGCAGAAAAGCCGGGGCATTCAAAGCCTTGGGCTGCAAACGCGGCATAATCCGGTTGTCGGCATGTCGACAGCTATGCCGATATCGGCATAGCTGTCGCTCCGGTTGGTAGCAGCCAGGGCGGGTCATGGAGGTAACGACATGGACTGAAGCACCCTGGTGACAAAGGACCGCATAAGGCGGTCCAGCAACCATGCGGGCCGGAACGCAAGTGAACGTCATGCAGGCCTCGAAATTTCTAATGCGGAAGCTGACCCTGCGGAACATGGGGGAAAGCCGATGGCAGACCGGGAAGTGAGCGACATATGCACCGGTCTGTTTCCGCCGGGGTAAGGACGCTGGCACGCATGGAAGGGGAAGAAAGCAGCAACACGGGAAGCCCTGTCGGTGGCGTGGCACGCGTCAACCGGAAACCCGTGAGGGTCAGTCTGGGCCGGCAGGGTGGCGGATGGGCCCGTACTACCTTGGATGCCGGGTAATGCCGGCGGAGGGAAGGGGCCCTGGTTCGAGAGCGGTATGGAAAGGAAGCAAGGCATGACCACTGGCAAGAGCCTAACAGGGTCAACAGGAGTTCGGAAACTCCAGACCATGCTACATGTGAAAGCGAAGGAAGAACCCAAGCGACGGTTCCACGCACTGATCGACAAGGTGTGGCGAGCAGACTTTCTGGCTGAGGCCTGGGTCAGGGTACGCCGTAACGGCGGCTCCGCCGGGGTTGACGGGGAGAGCCTCCAGGACATTGAGTCGAACGGCTTGGAGCGGTGGCTTGGGGAACTATCGCAGGATCTGAGGGGCGGGACCTATACACCGAAACCGGTGCGACAGGTGCTGATCCCGAAGAAACAGCCCGGCCAGTTCCGGCCCTTGGGCATTCCCTGCATACGGGACCGGGTAGCGCAGACATCGGCCATGCTCGTGCTGGAGCCGATCATCGAAGCTGACCTGCAACCGGAGCAGTATGCCTACCGGCCGGGGCGGAGCGCGAACGACGCGGTGAGACGCGTCCACCGCCTCCTGAACAGGGGGCATAACGAGGTGGTCGACTGCGACCTGTCCAACTACTTCGGGGAGATTCCCCATGCCGAACTGATGACGAGCCTCGCACGTCGCGTGAGCGATGGACGGATGCTCGGCCTCATCAAGGCGTGGCTGGAAATGCCTGTCGAGGAGGATGACGGCAAGGGCGGCAAACGCCGTACGAACCGGGCGCGCAGGGAACGGAAAGGGACTCCACAGGGATCCCCGATCTCGCCCCTGCTCAGCAACCTCTACATGCGACGCTTCATACTGGGCTGGGAAGTGCTGGGCTATGCCCGGCGCTTTTGTTCGGAGATCGTGAATTACGCGGATGACCTCTGTGTTCTCGGCAAGGCCCCGGCGGCAGAGATGCTGGTGGCGGCCAAGCGACTCATGGCGGGTCTGAAGCTGCCGGTCAACGAACGGAAAACCCGGTGCTTGCGGTGTCCGGACGAAGCTCTTGAGTTTCTTGGATACCGCATCGGACGCAACTACCGCCCGCACGGCAAAGGGGCCTACATCGGCACCCGTCCGAGCAAGGCGAGCGTCCAAAGCATCTGCCGCCGGATACGTGAGATGACGACGCCGAGGTACGAGAAGCTATCCGTGGAGGACACGGTGCACCGCCTGAACCGGACCATGTCCGGTTGGGCGAATTACTTCCACCTCGGACAAGTCGGACCGGCCTACCAGTCGGTCGATCGACACGCCACCATGCGGCTGCGACAGTGGCTCTGCCGAAAGCACAAGGTGAGGTCCGGGAAGTACGTGCGCTTCCCGGACACGACGCTATGGGAAAGATATGGCCTCACCATCCTTGCGCAGACGGCCAGGCGCCTTCCGTGGGCGAAGGCATGATCTCGTCCGAAAGCTGAGTGCGGGAAAACCGCACGCTCAGTTTGATGAGCGGGGGTGAGGAAACGCGGATACGGTAAAGATCGAGGCACCGACAACGTGCGAAAGCCGTCGGCAAACTGCTACTCCCTATACCTAAGCCCGGACGCGCCTCCCCCCGACTCTACTCGGGCTGAGCTATGGGTTTCGGCCGGGGCGGTCGGCGCATGACGCGCTGGACGCCCTTGCCTACTGCATCGACAAACGCAAGGTCAACTGGATACTTGACGCTGACATTCGACAATTTTTCGATGACAGTTCATAATGCCCCCTGGTTCATTTCAGTGCTTCGAAGAGGTTCGGCAAGTCGTCCAACAGTTTGATACGTAGCGCTTTTTTCCTCCCGGCGCGGATATGGATCGCGTGCAGGCTTCCGTTCTTTACACGCTGCAACACGGTTTGGCGAGTCACGCCCATGCGTTTGACTGCCTCGCGCATCGGCACGTAGCCGGGCGGTGCCTTTTCCATCAGCTGTAGTTTCGAGTTTTCGGCGAGCCGGATTCGCCAAGGCGCGCCAGGCGTTGTCTGCTCGCCATCGAGGTAGCCGTCATTCAACCAGCGGTGGACGGTGGAAGTAGCAATCTCAAGCAGTTCGGCGGCTCGCTTGATCGTGACCAGTTCGCCGTTGGCGGGCTTGGTTGCGGGATCGAAGCGCGGGATGTTCCAGTGCTGGCGCAGGCTTTTGACACGGATCTTGTTGAACGGATGGCCGTAGGCCGTAACCTTGCCCTGACGGTTGAGGATTCCGGCGATGACATCGTCGGGGTGGAATTGAGCGAGGCGGCGAAGCAGATTGACGGTGTCTTCGCTGGTCCGGATGGTGGCCTGCTTGCGGGGCCGGTCGAGCTGGATGCTGGTGAGCGCTCCGCCACGCCAACGCAGGGTGAGATCGATCCGGTGCTCACCGCGGGGGGCAGCCACGATCACTTCCTCCAGCGCGGTGCGCAACAATTCCTTCCTGTCTCGCGGCGTGATCTGCGGAGCGTCCCAGACGCGCTCCAGATCCCGTGCCAAGGCACGGATTTGCTTTCGTTCGGCCGCGACAAGCGGTTTGGGGCGGTCCTCCCGGCGGCGCTCCAGTTCGCGCTGCGCCGCCGCCAACGCTTGCAGGCTGCGTTCCCACGCCGCTTCCAGGTTTCGGACCACGAGTCGGTTCTCTGGCTCCACAGCCCGATATCGGCGCTCAGCGGCGTCTGCGTCCTGCCTTGCTCGCTCGACGGCCAGCAGCCAATGTTGCAGGGATCTCTCGAACCGGGATTCCACCTGGTCTGCAGCGCGGAGTGCGGCCTCGAGGCCCGCGGGCTGGATTGCCTCGAGCAAGGCTCCGCAGACGGCCCGATCGATCTGTACCGCGCCAATGTGCAGGCAATATGCGCGGCGTTCTGTCGTCAGCGTCTTGCCAGAGCAATGATAGCCGGGCGACGAGGTGCGCCCGGTATAGTGCGTGCGCAGTGGTCGCCCGCACTGTCCGCAGGTGGCAATGCCTTGCAGCAAGGCTCTTCCTTCGCGCACCGCGCCTCCACTGCCATGGCGCTGTGGTCGGTTGTTGCGACCGAGCCGCTCCAGAATCGCCTCGTGGGTCTGCCAGTCGATGTATCCCGGATGATGATCCCGGATCAGCACCATCCATTCCTCGCGAGGCAACTTGCGGCTACGCATCCGCAGGGAGCCGTTCTCGTCCACGAAGCGTTCCCGTCGCGTCTTGCCGTAGACGTAGGCTCCCGCGTAGACCGGGTTGGTCAGGATGTGGTGGATCTTCACATAGGTGGGCGGCAGCCATTCCAACGTTCTTCCCGGCTGACTGCGGGTTGGAAACGTCCGTCTTTCGTCGATAAACGAGCGCCATACTCGTCGCGCTGACCCGAACTCGGCAAAGCGTTCGAAAACGCAACGCACTGCGCCTTGAATCGCTTCGTCGGGATCGATCAGAATGTCAGCGTCAGCCACTCCGCGCACGTAGCCGATCGGCTGTCCCCGGTAGAGGTCGCCGCGCAACGCCTTGTTGCGGATTCCACCGTCGAGACGGGCACGCAGTATGTGAAGCTCAGCCTCGTACATTGTGCCTTTAAGTCCCAATAAGAGTCGATCGTTGAAATGTCCTGGGTGATAGATCCCGTCGACGTCAGCGATCAGCGTATTCGTGACTCCGCACAGGTCCAGGAGCCGGTACCAGTCGGCACTATTTCGAGCGAGGCGTGACACCTCAATACTGAACAGGATGCCGACGTGGCCAAGGGCGACCTCGGCGGTCAGGCGGGCGAACCCGACACGGCCTTGCGTGAACTCGCCCGACAAGCCCAAATCGTCATCAATGACCTCGACCTTTTCGGAGGGCCAGCCCAGGTCTTGAGCGCGGTCGGCAAGAGCGTATTGTCGCCGGGTGGACTCCCCGTGTCGCTTGACCTGAGAGGGCGTGGATTGGCGGAGGTACACCAGGGCATGCCGTTCCTGATGCGATGTCGTGATCTTGGGATCAGTCATCGTGCTCGTCCTCCGCTTCCGGTCGGGTGGTTGCAGCACGGACGATCATCGTTGCGAGTTGCTCCAGCAGGGCTTGGCGTGTCGGCTCGTCGAGTTGCGTCCAAAGTTCCAGGCGAGGCTCCGGGGGACCCGGAGGCATCAGCTTCAGCTCCATCGTTCTTCTCCGTTTCCAGACGACGAAGCAGAGCATCGACCACGGCTCTCATGCGCACAACATCCTCAGGCGCGACAAGAAGTTCTCCAGCACCCTCCTGCGGCATGACCTCGTGTGACACGTCAGTCCAGGTCGTTGGCACGATCCGCCGGCTACCATCTGGGAACAGCAGCAGAAGCTGACGCTCACCCTGGCGGTAAAGCTGACCTGACACCCTGAGCGAGCAACCAAAAAATACATGTGCCCTGCGCGTAATCTTGACGGATTCGGGAAGTTCGTGGATGTGGGTAGTGTGTCGTGTGGTCGTTCGATACTTTGGATCGAGACTGGTTGATCCGGTTTCTGGAACATCGGATCGGGGACCGCCGGGTGATAAGGCTGATAATCAAGTGGCTCAACGCTGGCGTCATGGAAGGCACGGAGTGGAAGGACGACCTCTGCGGAACCCCGCAGGGATCGGTAATTTCGCCAATATTGGCAAATATTTACCTACACTATGTACTGGACCTTTGGTTCGACCGGAAATGGCGCAAGCAGACGGCACAAGGCGAAGCGGTACTGATCCGCTACGCCGATGACTTTGTCGCAGGCTTCGAGACCCGTCGAGATGCGGAACAATTCCGCTCCGACCTGGAGCAGAGGCTGAACAAATTTGGCCTGGCTCTTCACCCGGACAAGACCCGCTGCATCGAGTTCGGCCGGTACGCCATGGCGAACCGCCGCGCCCGTGGTCAGCGGCGTCCCGAAACCTTCCACTTCCTGGGGTTCACGCATTATTGCCGGACCACGCGGAAGGGGCGGTTTGGACTCGGGCGGAAGCCTCAAGCCCGACGCGTTCGGCGTACGCTGAAGCGGATCGGACTGGTACTACGACGACGACGACATGACCCGCCAGAGGAAGTGGCAGTATGGCTACGATCGGTGCTTGGTGGATGGCTGCGCTATTTCGCGGTTCCCACCAGTCACCCATACCTCTCGGCCTTCATCGACCGCGTCAAGTGGCTCTGGTTCCGACAGTTGAGACGGCGCTCGCAAAGGCGCTCAATTCTCGACTTGTGGGAATTGGTCAAGGAACTGGCGAGCAGCCATTTTCCTGCACTTCGCATCATGCACCCATGGCCAAACCAACGGTTTCAGGCCGTCCACACCCGAGGTAGGAGCCCAGTGCGTTAGCGCGCCCGCTGGGATCTGTGCGGAGGGGCGCCGGGAAACCAGCGCTCCTACCGCGACCGCTAGTGTGCGCACGTCCGGCTCTGCGAGGGGGGGAGCTCGGTAACGACTCCCCCTACTCGGCCCCGTGCGCCAGGCTAACTCTGGCGTGGACAGCCGGTGCAAGTCCGGCGGAAAGGAAGGTGTAACGAGCCACTTTTGCCGCGAGCCGTGCGTCGGTTCCCGCGAGGGGATGGGCGAAGCGTCGGTAGCGGTGCGCGTGGGCAGGGCTAATGAGCGACGAAATAGCTGACTTTCGGAGTGCCGAGACCGTCCCCGTGGTCGAAGGCAACACTAAGCCGTCCGTATTCGTGAGGGCGGTCAGGATCCGCGGCGTCCAAGAACCCATGCACGTGCGTACGTCCACCCAGGGGACCTTGTATGACGAGACACAGCAAGAAGAGAGGAAAGAGTTATCAACAACTCCTTCCCGGCTGCCTGGCGGGGGAAAACGTGTTTACGAGGGCTCTTCGCTGTTGGCTGCGCGGGTTATTGCTTATCCTCTTGCTTGAGATTCCGGGTCCGTTTGCGCTGGTTGAGCGCAGTGGACCGGAGTGCGCGAAGCGACGGCTTTGCGCGAAGGTGGGTCGGACCGTGAGGACCTTGGAACAGTACCGTTTCCCAGCTTGGTCGACCCACCTTCCTTTGTTCCCGGCGTCCTGGATGGGATGCAAGGGTTGGACCCGTATCATCGCAAGATTAGGAGCGAGGGAACGATGACGACTACAGTAGTTGCTGGCCTCGATGTTGGCAAAGATGAGGTTCACGTGCATGCGAATGGGCTGGGGCGCAGTTACGCCAATGTTCCCGCGGGCTTCCGCGGCTTGCGGAACTGGCTGTCGCAACAGGGCGTCCAGCGTGTGGTGATGGAGCCGACGGGCCGCTATCACCGGCGCGTCCACCAATCCCTGGTGTGGTCGGCATCGCTATACTCGTAGCGGTACCGCCGGTCCGACCGACGGGTCGCATGCAGATACGGCGGATCGCTGTAGACCAGTTCCTTACCCCGGAACAGGAAGCTGGCCAGGAACTCGTGGGCACAGCAATGTACCAGTTCCACCGGGTAGTCGCATCGGAACCCGTCAAGCGCGCGTTGATCGCGGTCAATCCCGATGCTGCGCATCGCCGGGGCCTTGCGCCGCATCAGTGCACCGCCTCCGAGATGCGTCTCGATATACAGATCGTGGGGAGGCTGGAGCCCCAGTAGCGCCTGACAAAGCCCGGTCGTGGCCTTGGATCCGAAATACCCCATCGGTGGTCCCCGTCGACAGCGATGACCACTCTTAGTCAGATCTCGCTAGAGTGTCAACCTCACGTCGCCGTCAGCGATCCGCAACCAGACACCACCCCGCTCAATCACCTCCAGGGAGGCTCGTCAACAGGCACACCGACCGCAAACCAGACGCAGGAGGGAGTGAGCAGTTACCTGGCGGGTTTGGTGGTGTCGGGAGGCCGACACAGGCGGTGCCGTGGATCAGCCGCTGCGGGCCAGCGAGGCGGAAGGAGATAGGGAGTTGTTGCGAACCGGGTTCGGAAGGGTGGCCGTGGCGGCGCTTGCGCTCCTTGCAGCCGGCGCGACATCGGGTCCCTCACTTGCCGCCGGGCGCGTGGCGCTCGTGATCGGCACTGCGGCCTATCAGCACACGGCGGCGCTGCGCAATCCGCAGAATGACGCCGTCGGCATCGCCCGGAACCTCCGTGAGCTTGGCTTCACGGTGATCGAGGGCCTTGATCTTGACGAGGACGCGTTTGAAACGAAGCTCCGGGAGTTCGCGCGGGCCGCGTCGGGAGCGGACGCGACCCTGTTCTACTATGCCGGCCATGGACTGCAGGTCGAAGGAGAGAACTACCTCGTGCCGGTCGACGCGGAGCTTGCGTCGGAGGTGGATCTCCGGCTGAACGCCATTTCCCTTCGGACAGTCGTGGCAGAGATGTGGAGCGAGGCGAATCTCGTGTTCCTGGATGCATGCCGGGACAATCCACTGGCGCGGAATCTCGCCAGCTCGATGGGTTCGAGCTGTTCTTCTGCGGTGGGGCGCGGCCTTGGCCGGGTGGAGGCCGCACCCGGAGCGCTGATCGCCTATGCGACACAACCGGGCAATGTTGCCGAGGACGGCGAAGGGGAGAACTCGCCCTTCACGGAAGCGTTGCTCGTCAATCTCTCGGCTCCGGGCGAGGGCGTGAACGATCTCATGACGTCGGTGACCAACGCTGTTGCCACGCGGACGGGGGGTCGGCAGCAGCCATGGACGCATTCCTCGCTGCGGAAGTCCTTCTACTTTGTTCCTGCAGAGGTCGAGACCGCGGGGCAGGCGCCGGACAGGATGCCTGCGGAGGTCGCCGGAGCGGACGCCGGCGTGTCGTCCGGCGGGCTTGCCGCGGAAGAGACGGCAGCTCGGGCCTATGAGGCCGCGGAGCGCCTGCACACGGTCGAGGGGTATGAGGCAGTGGCCGGCCGGTTTCCCGGGAGCGTGTTTGCGAAGCTGGCGCTGGCGCAGGTTCGAAAGCTCCGGGAAGGCCTGCCGGCGGAAACGGAGTCGGGCGTCTCCACGGTTGCGGCGATCGCTCCCGGTGACTCTCTGGTTGTGGCCCCGCCCGCGGCGGTCGCTGTGCCGGAGGAAGTTTCTGCGGAACCGGATCCGTCTCCGTCGCCGCCTGGCCCGGAGGCTGTTGAGCGATCGTTTGAACTGGACCGCTCGGAGCGCCGCCTTGTGCAGCTCGGGCTGTCCTCGCTGGGTTTTGACCCGGGCCCGGCGGATGGCCTGATCGGCCGAGGCACGCGTGTTGCGATCGGTCGTCTGCAATTGTCCCGTGGTCTGTCCGTGACGGGTTTTCTGGACGCGGAGCTTGCGAAGGAGCTGCTTTCGGCGGCGGCTGAGGCGATTGCCGCGGATGATGCTGCGTTTGCGCGCGCGCAGTCTTCCGGTAGTTCGAATGCGTATGGGTCGTATCTTGGGGCGTATCCGGCTGGCAGGCATGCGTCGGAGGCACGGGATCTGCTTGCGGCGGCGGAGGCATCCGAGCGCTTGGGTCCTGGCACGGAGTTTCGGGACTGTCCGGCGTGCCCTGCGATGGTTGTTGTCCCTGCGGGCTCGTTCCGGATGGGTTCTCCGTCGGGGGAGGCGGGTCGGGACGGTGACGAGGGCCCGGTGCATGGTGTTGAGATTTCGCGCCCGTTTGCGGTTGGGAAGTATGAGGTAACGTTTGCGGAGTGGGATGCGTGCGTATCCGGCGGGGGCTGTGGTCACCGACCCGATGATGCGGGTTGGGGGCGTGGCACCCGGCCGGCGATCAACGTTGGCTGGGAGGATGCGCGGTCTTATGTGTCCTGGTTATCGGTTGAGACTGGCGCGCGTTATCGGCTGTTGTCGGAATCGGAGTGGGAGTATGCGGCGCGTGCGGGTACGGTATCTGCGCGTTACTGGGGAGAGGATCCTTCCTCTGCCTGCCGGTATGCGAATGTTGCGGATCGCACGCTGAAGGGTAGAGTCGGGGGCTGGCGCGCCCGCGGTAGGGTCCGGTGGCAGTTCCGGCGCTTTCGCGACGGGCCTCAGTCCGGCTCCCTTGGCTACGTTTCCAGTCCCCCGCTCCCCGAACCCGGCGTGCCGATTTCCGGCACCGGGCTCTCCAGTGGGATCATGCACTTCGCACACGGGCGACGAGTTCCAGCAACAGCAAGGGTCTTGGCCGCATGGGTTCGGCCGCGAGGAGCTGCACGGCTCCCGCCTTGACTGTGGCTGCGGCCTCGCCTGCCAGCAAGCCTGTCGACGCCTTGATGGTCCGAGACCTCGGACGCCGGAGAAACCACCGCCGCCGGGGACCCGCCCTTCACTTCCGCATGTGATGCGTCCAGGCTCTCCGGCATTCTCCGGGGTAATAGGCCATGCCACTCCCGATACCTGTCGCCCTTCAACATCCTTCCTCACCTGGGGTCCCTTTCCTCGACCGGTATTACTCGGCGTCGCCAGTAGTACGGACCCCTCCGCCACCCTGCCGGCCCAGCCTGCCCCTCACGGGGGTCCGGTTGATGCGTGCACATCACCGACAGGGCTTCCCGTGTTGCCGCGTCTTCCATCTTCCATGCATGCTGGCGCCACTACCCCGGCGGGCGCGGTCTGGTGCATGTGTCGCTTCTCTTCCCAAACCGCCATCGGCCTTCCCCTAACCCAAGGAGGGTCGGCCCCCGCGTTGCCTGTTTCGAGGCCTGCTCGGCGTTCGCTTCACGCTCCGGCCTGCATGGTCGCTGAGCTGCTCAACGCAGCCCTTCTCTCCGGAGTGCTTCAGTCCATGTCGTTACCTCCACGAACCGCTCCGGCCGCTACCAGCCGGAAGGACAGTTGCTGGGTGGGATTCGCACCCACCAGGAAAACGCGCCTTTCCACGGCGCACACAGGTACTCAGGCTGGATGGGGATCCACGATTGCCGGGATGGCCATGTGCATACGTCGCCTGCGGGAACATTCGACCCCAACGGGTTTGGCCTGCATGACATGCTTGGGAATGTGAGGGAGTGGGTGGAGGACTGCGTGCACGGCAGCTATGCGGGTGCGCCTGCGGACGGTAGTGCGTGGACATCGGGGGATTGTTCCGCCCGCGTTCTGCGGGGAGGTTCCTGGAGCAACAGGTCGTGGAACCTCCGCTCCGCGTACCGCTACTGGGACTCGCCCGACGGCTTGAGCGGCAGCACCGGCTTCCGTGTCGCCAGGACGCTTGATTGAGTCTTGTATCTTCGCCTCTTTGCCCGTTGTGGCAGGTCCAGGGGGGCGAAGCCCCATAAGCGCCAACTTGGTTTGCTGGCGTCGGTGACTTCAGACTTCCTGACCTCGAACTCGAGAGAGTGTCATGTTTTTGCACCCGCGAAGTGGGGCTCGGCGATTTTTCCGGGTAGTTCATAGACCATGTGCATGTTGGTACCGGGGAAGACGGTCCGTGTCTGGTTGAGTTCTTCGAGGAGGCTTGCGATGGCGTTGTCGCCGGCATCGCTGGCGGTGCCGAGTATGCGAACGCGGAGGATGCCGTTGCCGTGCTCCGGGATGACGTCGGCGTCGGCCCGTAGAAGTGCGCGCAAGTGCCGGCGGGGGCGCTGGATCTTGCCCTGGGTCTGGGCAACGGCGGGCATCATGCGGGTTTCAGCGCGGTAGGCGATCATGCGGATTATATCGAGGAGGAGTTTCTCGCCTTCGGGGAGCGCGTCGAGTGCCTCGTTCGTGTCGAGTTCGGCGACCGCGATATGTCGCGGTGTATCGCGGCGCTGCAGCTTGAGGGCTTCACGCTCGGCGTCGAGAGCGTCGCTTTGGGCCTGCAGGCGCCGGACGGCCTCTTCGGCTTCGCGGGTCGGGGTTCCCCTGGACAGGTCGGCGATCCGGTTGCGCAGGGTGCCAAGGCGCTGCCGGAAGCGCTGGACATTGCGGTCGATTGCGCGCCAGCGCGGGTTGACGATGCGGGCGTCGGGATCCTGTGCTTCCAAACCGTGGACCGCCAGCGCGTCGAGATTGAACTCCTCGCGCATGTATTTGAAGAAGTTCTCCTGCGACCATCGGGAGAACAGGGCGCTGGCGGCCCGCTCCATGGGCATGCGGGGGTCGGTGGTGATGAGGGGCACCTGGCGGCCATTCTCCAGCAGGCGCCGGATCTGGCGGACTTCGGGCCCCTTGCTCAGGATCACGCTCTTCTCGGCGAGGCGGACGGTGGCGCTGCGGGTGCTTCCCGGCCCGTGGATGGGCACCGTGACGGTGCGGAAGTCCGCCTCCGGCCAGGCCTCCCCCTTGAAGCCCTTGTGCCAGGTGATCACAGCAACCCCGCGCCGGGCGAGGCGCCGGAACAGGGCAGGGCTCCAGCCTTCCCGGTCGAAGACCAGCGTCAGGGCGGGCTCGCCGGCGTCCGGGACGGTGAGGTCCGGTGCATCCGGGCCCAGCATGCCCAGTTTCTCCAGCGCGGGCAGGATGTCCTTCTCCAGCGCGTGGGTCATGGTCGGATCCAGCGCCTTGTTCAGGCACAGGAACGGCTTGCCGCCGAGCGCGTTGATCCAGTAGCTCGTGGAGGCAGGCAGGCAGAGTTTCTGGCGCGCCACGTAATGCTTGGGCAATTTTCCCTTGCGGCCGGAATACACCTTGACGTGGCCATCCACCGACAGGGTCGCACACACGTCCGGTTCTTCCGCCATCCATCCCGCGGCCAGGGAAGCTTGCCAGTCCCGCACCCGTTGCACGTCTCGCCCCAACGCCTTGATCTTGCCCCGCAGCGTCTTCACCTCCGGGCAGCGGTCCAGGCCCAGGATGGCGCCCCATTCCCCGGGCGCCTGGTGCCGCAGTGCCTCCGGATTGCGCACCCGGGCCAGGGTGAGGAAGGCCAGGAACAGCAGAACCGTGGTCAAACCGTAGTATCCCTTGGGCAGCGACAGGAACTCCCGCGCGCGGTCCAGAAGCCCCTCCTTGAGCAGCATCGGCAGCCCGGCCAGCACGCCGCCGCCGGCAACCGCCGACAGCGGCTCCGCAAACTGCGGCCGCATCTCCGTCAGATGTCCCGTTGCCGCCAGCATCCGCCCCGCCGTGTCCCGGGTGCCCCGACCCATCGGCGCCTCGCGGTCGCGTGCGTCCCGTTCGCTCCGCTCCACCCTCGGCTCCGGCGCTGCCGCCGCCTGTGGCTCCGTCGACGCGACCACCGGCGGCTCCAGCACTGCCGTCGCCTGCGGCTCCGTCGACGCTGTCGCCTGCGCCGGCACGGCCCGGTTCGGCGTCCCCCCTCTGATAACACCCGACCGGCGGTTGAGGCTGAACGTGCTCGGCCGGATCCCCAGCTTTCGCGCAACCGCCCGGCCGCTCAGCCCCGAGGCCAGAAGCCGCTCCGCCTCCCGCGCCGTCGCGGCGTCGATCGCGCTCGGCCCGCGCCTCCGTCGCGGCGTAAGAAAACCGGCCTCGCCCTGCCTCCGGAGCTGGTTCACTGCCCGCTGCACCGTCGAACGGTTCACGCCAAACGCCGCCGCCAGATCCCTGCGTAGCACACCGTGCTCGGCAAACCGCGCAATCCGCAGCTGTCGCGCTCGGTTGTCCGAAACTTCGTGGGAATCGAACGGCGCCAGGTTGCTGAAGTAGACCCGCCGGCCGTCCTCGACCGCGTGCGAAAAGCAGGATTCGCCGATCTGGATCGCCTCGGCAGGAGGCATCGGAAGCGTGTTCAAGGGAGTCTCCACGGTCGATATCGGGTGCACAGTATTATAGCCACTCTCCGTAGATCGGTCAACCCCTCAAATGTCTCCTAACTGCTGGAAATCACGAGCAAAACGATCGCCAAGCCCGCCTTCAATTAGCGCACGAGGTCAGGAAGTCTGGACTTAGCGTTCGATCTGTGGTTTCCGCTTTCTCGGCGGTTCTGCCAAGGACCTGGAGATGGCATTCCAGCTCAGGATCATTTCGTTGAGAGCGAGGTTTGGCTCGATTGCACGGCACACCTGGTTCAGGGCAAACCGGAAGGCACGCCATGCGCTGTGCGTCCGCTGTTTTTTCCAAGTCGGACCCCCCGGGGGGAAATGGCGCTGGCGTGGCGGATCAGTTTCTCGACCAGCAATGCTGCGAACAGCTTCCGGTAGAGCTACGTCCTGGCGCTTTCGTCGTCGTATTTGGGCAGATGGCCCAGTTTGGCGAGGAACTTGAAGCGCTTGAAGACAAGTTCCACCTGCCATCGGGCGCTGTGCGAGGGCGCGTCCGGCCAGACGGGCCTGGCAACGCGCAGCGTGCAGACCGAGGGCGCGGCCCGGGCGGGGACTACGGGTTTGAGGAAGGCGGAATCGAACGCGGCGTTGTGGGCCTCGAAGGGGATAGCGAGATCGGCGAGTGCCTCGAGGTTGGGCCGGATCCGGTCGAGGGTTGTCGCCTTGCCGGCGACCATCGCAGTGGTGATGTGTTGGATAGCGGAGGCCTCGGTCGGAATCGGGATTCCGGGGTCGACCAGGGAGTGCAAGAGTTTGTGGTAGCAGCGGCGCTCGAAATCAATGCCGACGACGGCGATTCCGACGATACGGTCGGCCGCCGGCTCCAGGCCGGTGGTTTCGACGTCGACGACGAGAGCAGTAATTGCAAGCAGCTACAAATAACAAATACACCATCCCTTAGCGTGAGCGTGCTCACCTCCCATCACCTGGGAGCCCCCGAACCGGTTACGCGGAACGCGGCGCGAACCCATTCTCTTTCCGCCATGCGCATGGCGAGCCCTGACGGTGTTGCAGAGGTGACGTTCGTAGACGATTGCGTCACCGGGGAGGAGGAGTGCTGTGGTGGAGGTACCCGGTGGGCAACGGTCATGGGCTGAGCGTTCACGATGCGATCCGGCTCAGGGAGGGCCATGCAGAACTCCGTGTCAAGTGGTGTTCGGCACCACCGCTCGGGTTATGCGCAAACCGCTCGGGCCGCCGACGTCGGCATCAAGGCGATGTCGCCGATGAACCGACAACCCTTTCGGGAGAAGACGGGCATGAATACCCCCAAACGCCGGGATCAATCTCGTGCCGGCGCGATTGGAACGACTCGGAAGAGAGCCGCTAATTCGTAAGCGACTATTTCTCCCCCTGCTTTCGGTGAGTTGCGGAGTGCACCATCTTCTGGGAAGGCATTTGCATTCCGGGAGGTTGTCATGCTTGGGGTTGGCGATGGTTCTGCTGTGTACCTTGCGTTGCATCCGGTTGATTTCCGCCGCGGGATCGCGGCGCTAAGCAGCTACGCGCGGGAGCATCTTGGTGTTGCACCGGATTCGGGGGTCGTGCTGGTGTTCCGCTCGCGGCGTCCGGGGCGGGTGAAGGTACTGTTCCACGACGGCAGCGGGATGGTGCTGGTTGCGAAGTGGCCGGATCGGGGTTCGTTCCGCTGGCCGCCGGTGTCGGAGGGTCTTTTGCGGCTTTCGCGAGTAGAGTTCTCGGCGCTGTTCGATGTCTGTGACTGGCGGGGCCTCAAGGCCCCTCGGCGTGCGGTTCGGGGCTGAGGATTGTTCCGCAGATGGCGAGGCATTGATCCCCCGGCGGTTTGAAGGGCTGCCATGGCATGAGGCTTTCGACATCCTTGCACCCGTCGCGGATTTGAACCAGGACATGGGTGAGCCATGCTTCCGGGTCGACGTTGTTGAGGCGGCATGTTGTGATCAGGGTGTTGGCACGAGCCCAGATGTCGATGGCATTCTCGGATCCGGCGAACAGGGAGTTGCGCATGGTGAGCTTGACGGGTCGGTGGGCGTTTTCGCCGCGATTGGAGTGCAGGTCGAGGCGGCCGTCGTCGAGCAGGCGGATGAAGCCCGGCCAGACGCCGTCGGCGAGGCCGTATCGGATGGCGGCGGCCTCCGCCGAGACTTCGGGCAGGCGGCTGGCGGCGGCCTCGAGGAACGCCTTCCATTGTTCGAAGGCGGGCTTCAACTCGAGCTGCCGCACGCGGAGGCGCTCATCGGGATGCTTGAACAGGATGGGCTTCTCGATGGCGAACAGCTTGCCGATCCGCGCAAGGGCCTCATTGCGGAAGCGGGATTCCGTCAGATAGTGGAACTTGCGTCTCCAATGCGTCATACAAAACTGAAGGAAGACGGGTCCGGCGGGCCGCGCGGGGTCGGCGAGGATGTTGTATGCGGCGTAGCGATCGACCTGGGCGAGGCCGGCGAAGTCCCGCAGCATGGCTTCCGGGATGGCCTTTCCGCGCCCCGGGCCGGACCAGAAGAGCGCCGCGGGCGGCGCCGGCCCGGCGAAGGTGCGGTCGTCGCGCAGCGCGGCCCAGAGGTAGCCGGTCCGGGCCTTTCCGAAGCCCGGTTCGAGGAACTTGACCGTTGTCTCGTCGAGGAACAGCCGGTCGGCGCTGAGGACATGCGCCTTGATGGCGTCATAGAGCGGCTGCAGGATCTCGAAGCCCCGGGCGATCCAGCTGTTGAGGGTGGCATCGCCGATGAGGATGCCGTGGCGGGCAAGCCTTTGCGACAGGCGGTAGGAGGGGAAGTGGTCCTGGAACTTTGACGCCATGGTGTGCGCCATCAAGGCTTCCGTGGGCAGTCCGCGGGGGATCAGCCAGTCCGGTGCCGGTGCCTGCTCCGGTGCGGCGTGGCGGCACCGGGCGCAGCCGAGCACGGGACGCTCGATCACGACCCGAACGTAGCTGGCCGGGACATAATGCACCCGCTCCGCGGCCTCGGTCCGGATCGTCTTGCGCTCGCCGCCGCAGGACGGGCAGGCAGCCGCCTCCGGCTCCAGGTGGCAGGTGATCGTGGGAACGTCCTTGCCGATCTTCCGGCCGCCCGTCGCTCCCCGGGGGCGGCCACGCTTGCGTGGCCGCGGTGCCGCGCGCTCCTCGGGAAGGGGATCCACGGCTTCGCCATTCGCCGCGCCGCCGCCCGCCAGTCCTCCGGTCGGATCATCGTCCCAGATAAAGGCAGGACAATCCAGCTCCACCTCCGACACAACCGTCTCGGCCGAACCCCCCAGGCGCTCCGACGACGAACTGAACAGCATCCCCGCAAACCGACGCGCGGTGCGCACGGCCGTCTGGAATCGCTCCAGCAACTCGTCCAGAGTAGACCTGACCTTCTTCAGTTCCCGGCGCAACTGCGCATTCTCCGACTCCAGCCGCGCCTTGCCGCGATCCGATCGCGCAAGCGCGTCCTGCAGTGCCTCCGTCTCCCCCATCCAGTGTTCGCGGTGCTCCAGCAGCCGTGCGTTCTCCTCCGACGCCAGGTCCAGTTGCCGGTGAAGCTCCGCCGCTCCCCCGGCGTGGTCTTCCGGCGGCCCCAAACCAGTCACCGTTCCTGCCGCAGCCGCGCCACGGTATCCCGCCGCAGGGGCCGCAGAAAAACCCGCTTGCGCGGAACCGAGAGCCCCGGACGGCCGTTCCGGCTGCGCCCCGTCGTCAGCCCCGCGTCATGCCAGCCCGCCGCCCGGTAACACGTCCCCGCAAACCGCGACACATCGACGAATGTCTCCAGCAAATGGACCGAATGCCCGTAGCGCTCCTCGTAGTCCGCGCCCACCCGACGTGCCACCCGCGCAAGCACATGGCTCGCAAGATGCGGAACCCGAACCGCGTCCAGGATCAGAAAGCGCTGCTGGTTCACCACAAGGCACAGACCCGCCCCGCGCGTCGCGTCACTCCATCCGATCCAGCGGTCCCGCGCCGCGCAGCGCCATGCCGCAGCCCCCGTCAGCGAGCAGCCCACGATCCGGCCCCGACGGTCCCGCGCAAGGTGCCCGATGTTCTCCCCCACCGGCGTCGATAGCCCGAGATAGTGGAACCGCTCCAAAATCGCGTGCAGAAGCTGGCGGTCCGAACCTTCCGCAACCGATACAGAAACGGGCAGGAGCGCCGACAGCGGACCCGAATACGCCTCCGATACCGACCAGTCAACCTCCAGCCCGACACGCGCCGCCGCGCTGTGCCGACGGCTTCCGCGGCCCGGGTACTGCAACGCAGGGAGCCGGATCAGACCTTCTCCCGCAAGCTTGCGAAGCAGCGAACGCGCGGCAATATCCTTCACACGGCCACGGCCGTCCCGCCAGCCCCAGCGCTCGCACAGCGCAACCGAAAGCCGCGAGCGGCCCCACTCCGGGTGCGCCGACAACAGCGCACGGATCTCCGACAACTCCGCAGAGCCGACACAACGGCCTTGTACTATCCGGTCCATGCCGGGCAGCGTAACACAACCGTTTCGTTGAGTCCAGCCCCAGGACCCTGAGTCCAGGGACACGCTCGAAGCAACCCCAAAACCCAATCCAAATCAACAACGGCACACCCACACGAAACGCCCAATATCGTTCAGCAGGGGGTAAAAAAGTCGCTTACGCTAATTCGTGTCTGCCGAACCCCCCCCCTTTTTGGAGTTTGAGCCGGCTTCTGCCGTCAACTTTGCCCCCGACCTGACTGGTGGATACAGGGTCAATTTGACCTGATCAGCGACATTCGGGGGTAAACGGCGGGCGGGCGGGGATTTTGGCGCCCATATTGCTGATTTCTGGAAGCATCGGGCATGGAGAGCCGCCGGCAGCCCGGTCCGGGCTGCGCTGGCGCGGTTTCCTGATGCCGTCAGGCAGCGGTTCGTTGCAGGAACTTGAGCCGTGCGCGTTCCTGTGCGCGGATCAACAGACCGACACGGAGCACATTTGCAGCGAGGATGGACAAGGCGACCGTGCGGGCGAAGCCAGCCTTGCCATGGGTGCGCACCCGGTTCAGGCCGCGCTGCTCGAGATTGTTGATCGCCGACTCGATGGCGGGATGCTGCTGGCACGCCAGGACGAAGTCCGGCTGCGCCTCGTGTTCGCGGCGGCTGGCGGGCAGGCGGCCCTTGGCGGGCATGGGGTTGAGTTCCAGCCGGTCGCCGAGGGCGGCCTGGTTTTGCGGGCTGTGAAAGCCGCGGTCGAAGCTGCAGGCGACGAGTTCCGGGAAGCGCTCCCGCGTGGCCTTGATGACGGGAACCGCGGCATCGGTGTCGCTCCCCTCCCACAGGATCCGGTGCTCGAGGATGTGGTCCTCGACGATCGCGACGGGAACCCCCAACTCCACGGGGACGCCCGCCTTCCCCTTGCTGATCCACCGCGTATGTTCCTCGAAGACCGAAAGGACCTACTCCTCCCCCTGCAGGATTCTCCGGTCCGTCTGGTCGATCTGGCGCTTCGTATGCGCGATGTACCGGTCGAGTTCCTCGAGCTCCTCCGGCCGGGCGCCCCGCTCCAGCAGGCTGGCCCGCGTGGCCTCCGCCTTCGTCAGCAGTTCCTCGCACTTGGCCAGGAACGCGTCGACATCCTCCCGCCAGGCCTCCGAGCGCCGGGTTCTTGCCGCGCGGATACAGCCGCCGGAGGGTCACCGAATGATGCCTGGCCCGACGCCAGCCCGGCAACTTCCATTCGTCCGCCAACTCGGCCGCGATCCGCACCATCACCCGGGCTGCGTCCCAGAGCAAGTTGCGGTCGGTGGGATACTGGACATCCGTCTCGACGACAAAGCTGTCGCACCGGCCCGCCAGCCGCTCGCCGGCGTCGTGGTCGCAAAGGCTGTGGCCGTGCCGCACGACCAGCTCGTTGATGTCTCGCAGCGTGTCCTCGTCCAGCAGCGAGACATTCCGCGTTGCCTGGTCATAGGAAACCGTCGCCGGGTCGAACTCGCCGTGCCCGAGCAACTGGCGCAGCACCAGGTGCGTGTTGGCGTGTTCATGAAGCCGGTCGAAGTCGCAGCCAAGTCCTTGCTTCAGCACCGCGAGCACGAGAACCGTCCACAGTTCCATCCCCGTGTTGTTTTTCGCTTTGAGACGGAATGGCCTTCCCGAATTATTCCAAGCGGTGCGGAACGGATTTTCCCACACTCGTCCAGTATCGTTGGATCGGTACTTGGATTGTGGATGACGGCAGCGGCTGTACGCGGCATACCGTTCGACGGAAGCTTGCGGACGGTTCCCTTCGCATCCGCCCACTTCCGGGACTTGGCTTCGTGCCCGGTGTCTGACCGATTCTCATCACCTCGAAACACCGATTTCGGTGCTTCGATGGCGGAGAAGCACCGGAGGATCCGGGCCCATCGATTGTTGGCGGCTCCGAAGTGAGATTCTCACATCTTTGGCATTTGACCATTTCGTGACCTGAACGCCGAGCGGCGCCTGCACCATCAGCCCCTGCTCGGCACACAGGATGTACAGCAACTCGAGGATGCCCTACTGGCCGAAGTGGCTTCGCACGCCATACACGGTCGGCACGCAGCCGAGCAGCTGATCCGCAAATACCCCCTTCAGGGTCCGCAAGGCACCGTGGACCGCATCCCGCCGCCTCTCAAGCCAGCGGCTGGCCGCCTTCCGGCTCACTCGCGGATCCGGGTGCGCCTGCCGGGCGGCCTCGGCCGCATCCGGCACAGCCTCCGCCAACGCTACGGCGTCCTCAAGCCCTGAGAGCGATCCCGGCACTCCAGACGCAAAGCATTCCGGCAGCAACGAAATCGTAACCCGGCTCCGGCGACAGTACCAGCGCTACGCGCGCTTCGCCATTCACTGACTTGCGCACATAGGTGCCATGTCGCGAAAATCCCCGGCAACACTGCCCGTGCAGTGGGCATGCAGCCAGCGATGCACGCTGCCAGGCGCGCCTGGATACATACTCCTGCTCCGTCAGACCGGTGACTAGGCGAAGCTGCATGAAATCGCCGCCAGCCCGCGTTCAGGCCGACGCCCGAAATCTCCTACGATTCACTCCATGCTACCGCAATCGTGAAAGGCCTACTCGGAAAGGAGGCCCCCGGGACCGTACCGGATCAATCCCTATCCACTGAAATCCATCACCGGAAAGGCCCGGTACAAAAGGGCCTCCTACCGCCGAAACATTCAGAGAAACAACACTTGGCGAGCCCGTAGCACAGCGCATGAAGCTCCGGCGTGGAGAGACGCCGGACCTTGCGGCAAGAATAATTTGAACTTTCCACCAGACGGGGCGATGGATCGGGAGGCAGGAACTCGTCCTCGTGAAGCTGGCCGAGCAGGGTCTGGCGGTCGCTTTGCATGAGCAACAATTTGTAGCGGCGAATGCTGGGCCTTCCCGCCGACGCCAACCGGGTCATCGTCGAGGTGGTGAAGCGCGTCGAACGAAAGGAAGTCGCCCCCGCGCCGGAGAACGTGCGGCATGTCTGAGGGGCGCGGAGGGCGCGGGGCCGCTCAAAGCCTCCTCAGTCGTTCGAGCCGGTGCAGCATGAAGGCCGTGCCGACAGCAGCCGCGGCAAGGTTCGCGAGCGGCTCGGTCATCATTCAGGCGATTGCCACGCCTGCAAGCCACACCCGGAAGCGGTAGCGGTGGCGGAGCGCAAGCGCGGCCTCGGGATCGAGCCGGCGAAGCGCGGCGTCCTCGAAATATTCCCGCCCGCAGAGCCAGCCGTTCAGGAGCCAGAACAGCAGGAGGCCGAGCGGCGGCGCGAATAGCCACACCAGTAGCAGCAGGTTCAGGCCGAGCGCGGCGCCGGCGAAAAACGCTGCCTGGCGGAATGTCTCGCTCCAGCCCTGTGCGTTGGGCGGGCCCAGGTTCGGGTAGTGGCGGCCTCGACGGCCTTGGTGGCGCTCTCCAGAAACAGTCCCTGCAACGCCGCCGCGGCAGCCGGGAACAGCATGGCGCCCACAGCGAACGCCGCCGCCCAGTCGGCGCCCGCCGCCAGTTCGGCCAGAAGCAGTGCGCCAAGCAGGCACGAGAGCAGCACGACGCGCCGGAAGCGCCGGTCCGAAACGCTCATGCTGGGTCTTGTGCCTCCGCACCCCAAGACATGAAAACGTGGGAATTTTCACGGCAAAGCTGCCCGAAGGCCTTGAGGAGGTCGGCAATCATTGTACTGCAGCCGACCACGGCTGCCGCTTCGGTTCAAGCCGCCGGGCGGCTCTCTCCGTCAGGCCGCCGCGATCGTGCGCTCGCGCCAGGTCCGGTCGCCGCGGCCGGCCAGCAGCCCCGCAACCGAAATGTCCTCGTCGAGCGCCTCCCAGTGGATGCCGTCGGCACTGAACTCGCACCGCTCCAGAGCATCCTGAGGCGCATGGCAGAACCGGGGGAACCAGGCGATAGTCACCCCCAACACCCGCCCGTCGGACAGCGAGACCCACATGGAGTCCCCGCCGAAGGACGCGCGCTCAGCGGAAACGGTCATTCCAAGCCTTTCGGATCAGGCCGCACTTCGGGCCAAAATCCCATTTTTCGCTCCGGATCTCAGTCCGGGGCGACAATGCCGGCTTGCCCTCGAAGACCTTTCCGCCGGGATCAGGCTTGGTCGAAGCGATCGAGATTCATGACCTTGTCCCACGCAGCGACGAAGTCGCGAACGAACTTCTGCTCGGCGTCGTCGCTCCCGTAGACCTCAGCGAGCGCCCGGAGCTCGGAGTTCGAACCGAAGATGAGGTCGACGCGGCTGCCGGTCCATTTGAGTTCGCCCGTCCTGCGATCGCGACCCTCGAACACGTCCTCGCTGTCCGAGGCCGTCTTCCACTTCGTCGCCATGTCGAGCAGGTTCACGAAGAAGTCGTTGGTCAGCGTCCCGGGCCGGTCGGTGAAGACCCCGAGCCCGGACTGCCCGGCATTCGCGTTCAGGACGCGCATGCCGCCAAGCAGGACCGTCATCTCGGGAGCGGACAGCGTCAGCATGAACGCCTTGTCCACCAGCAGGTGCTCCGACGAGAGCTCGTGGCTATTCTGCAGGTAGTTGCGGAACCCGTCGGCGGTCGGCTCGAGAACGGCGAACGAATCAGCGTCGGTCATCTCGTGCGTGGCGTCGGTGCGCCCCGGCGCGAAGGGGATCTGCACGCTGTGCCCGGCCTTCCTTGCAGCCTCCTCGACGGCTGCGCAGCCGCCCAGCACGATCAGGTCGGCGAGCGAGACCATTTTCCCGTCCGTCTGCGTGCCGTTGAACTCCCGCTGGATCCCCTCCAGGCGCTCCACCACCTTCGATACCCCGGATCTCGCATTGACGTCCCACTCCGCTTGCGGCGAGAGACGGATTCGCGCCCCGTTCGCGCCACCGCGCTTGTCGGTGTTGCGGTAGGTCGAGGCCGACGCCCAGGCGGTCGAGACGAGCTGCGAGACGGACGGGCCTGAGTCGAGGATCTTGCCCTTGAGCGCAGCGACGTCCGCGTCGTCGATCCGTTCGTGCGCGGCCTCGGGCACCGGATCCTGGAAGGGCAGGGCTTCCTCGGGCACCCACGGGCCGAGATACCGGGAGACGGGCCCCATGTCACGATGCAGCAGCTTGTACCACGCCCGGGCGAAGGCGTCGGCGAGCTCGTCCGGGTTCTCGTAAAAGCGCCTGGAGATCTCCTTGTACACCGGGTCGACAATCAGCGCGAGGTCGGTCGTCAGCATCATCGGAGCGTGCCGCTTCGACGGATCGTGCGCGTCCGGCACCGTCCCCTGCGCCTCGGGGTTCTTCGGGGTCCACTGGTTCGCACCGGCTGGGCTCTTCGTCAGCTCCCACTCGTATTCGAACAGGTTCTCGAAAAAGCCGTTGTCCCAGGCGATCGGATCTTTGGTCCAGGCGCCCTCGAGCCCGCTGCCGATCGCATCGCCGGCCTTGCCGCAGCCATAGCTGCTCGTCCAACCGAGGCCTTGCTCCTCAATGCTGGCACCCTCGGGTTCGGGACCCTTGTACTTCTCTTCGGCAGCGCCATGGGCTTTGCCGAAGGTGTGTCCGCCGGCAATCAGCGCAACCGTTTCCTCGTCGTTCATCGCCATGCGGCGGAAGGTTTCACGGATGTCCCGGGCCGCCGCCATCGGGTCCGGGTTGCCGTTCGGCCCCTCCGGATTGACGTAGATCAGGCCCATCTGAACGGCGCCGAGCGGATTCGCCAGCTCCCGGTCGCCGCTGTAGCGCTCGTCGTCGAGCCACACCCGCTCCGGGCCCCAGTAGACATCCTCCTCGGGCGCCCAGATGTCCTCGCGGCCGCCACCGAAGCCGAAGGTCCTGAAGCCCATCGTCTCCAGGGCGCGGTTCCCGGCGAAGATCAGAAGGTCGGCCCATGAGATTTTCCGGCCGTATTTCTGCTTGATCGGCCAGAGCAGCTGGTGCGCCTTGTCTAGGTTCACATTGTCCGGCCAGCTGTTGAGAGGGGCAAAGCGCTGGTCGCCGCTGCCGCCGCCGCCGCGCCCGTCGTGAATGCGGTACGTACCCGCGGCGTGCCACGTCATGCGCATGAAGAGCGGTCCGTAGTGGCCGTAGTCGGCCGGCCACCAGTCCTGCGTCTGGGTCATCAGCGCATCGACGTCCTTCGCCAGAGCTTCGAAGTCGAGGCTCCTGAACTCCTCGGCGTAGTTGAACTCCTCGCCGTTGGGATCGGCCTGGGGGTGGTTCTGGCGGAGGATCCGCAGGTTCAACTGGTTCGGCCACCAATGCTGGTTCGCGGTGCTGCCAACGGCCTGGTGGACCCCGCTCATCACCGGGCACTTGGTTGCTGTGTTCATTTTCCCTCCGTTCGGGTTCCGAATTTACCCGCTCTGTTCAGCTCCGTTCCCTTGAGCGCAGGCATCTGTCCCTGTACTTCATGCATGCACGCCAGCCCCCCACGGATCCCGGCCTCTCATAGACACCCCCCGGAAGCTGTCGGCAGGCACACCTGTATGATGTCGGTGCGGGTTGGTCAACAGGTTGGAATAGTCCCCTATCCGCGATCAAGTTCAGGGTTAGAACCCGGTTTACCCCTTGCTAGCAAAGGGTTGCAAGGAATTTGAACAAAGAAATCCTTCACCAACCGGGTGCAGAAATGATCTCAAATTCCTCTCCGCCTGTCAAGGTCGATTTTTCGGACTCGGAAGCGGACAGGACGCCGTATGGCGGCGTGGAGTTGTGGCTCCGTTCGGCGACGCGAAGCGGAGCGTTCCGCGATATGCCTTCCGGTATTCAGCGTGAGCAGAGGTCGACGGACCGCCAGATGCTGTTGTCGCTGTGCCCCTTGAACATCCAGGGCTACGACTGCGTGGAGGATGTTGATCGGCTGGAGGCGAAGGAGGGTCTCTGCCGCCTGGTCGGCCGACACGAAACGCGGATCCAGAGGGTGTCGCGCCGGAAGTTGAGGCGTCGACACCGGAAGGGACGCAAGCGGACGTTTCCCTCGTCTCGCTCGCTCCTGGACTGGCTGCACGCACACCACGACGATGCTGCGGGTCGGGAGCGTCCGGAGGGGTCGGCGTATGTGCCGGTTCCATCGGCGACGTTGGTGCCGCCTTCGGAAGCGAACCGTCGGCTGGTTGCGATGGCTGCGGAGCTTCGGAAGGCGACGCTTGATGTGGATGCGACGATTGTGCCGAGCGGGAAGCAGGAAGCGCTGTTCACGTATCGTGCCGCCAACGGGACGCATCCGGGTGAGAAGGGTCATCAGCCTCTGAACTGCTTTCTGGCGGAGACGGGATCGATGCTCTGCACCGAGATGCGGGATGGCAACGTGCCTGCCAGGGAGGGGAATGCCCGCGTCCTCTTGAGATCTCTGGACCCGTTGCCGGATCGGATTGAGGAAGTGATGATCCGGAGCGACTCGGCGGGGCATTTGGTGGATGCGATCCGGCTCTGCAACCGGCCGGAGCTGCACCGGCGGCGTCGCAGCGTTTCGGGGTGATCGGCTTCGCGATTTCGGCGGTACGCTCGAAGGAGCTGATGGCGGCGGTGGAGAAGGTTCCGAAGGCAGACTGGAAGCCTTTCGGTGTCGGAAGAAAGAGGATCCCGAGGGAGGTGGCGAGCCGGTGCTTGTGGAGGTGGACTCGGAGGACGCGGCCATCGCGGAGGTTCCCTTCGTCTCGAATGAAACTCGGTATGGCAAGCGCGAGGGGATCATCCGCTATATCGCCATCCGCCGGGCGTCGCCGGATGCGCTGGGGGTGTATGACGACGAGTCGCCGCACCGGCCCGACAAGCCGGCCCATGCGATCCGGGTGCTGATCACGAACAATCCGGCGCTGGGCGAGGGCCGGGCGGACGGGCTTGGGCCCGAGCCCATGGCAGCACAGCCAGTGCTGAAGCTGCTGAACGGCCGTTGCGGCGACGCGGAGCAAGCACACGACGCGCTGAAGAACGGCCTCGCGGGCGGCACCATGCCAGGCGGCCGGTTCGGTGCCAACGCGGCCTGGTGGATGTGCGCCGTTCCGGCGTTCAACCTCCATGCACTGACGGCATGGTGGACGCTGGGCGAGGACCTGGCCCGGGGCCGGCTGCAAGCGGACCCGGCTGCAAGCGGACCCGGCGGGTCCTCCTGATCCACGCTGGCCGCCTGGTCGAGCGTGGCCGCCAGTTGATCCTCAAGCTGCGCAAAGCCGGGACGGAAGAATTGCAGGCAGCGCTCCGGAGCCTGGACGAACGACCTACCGCGCCCGGCTGACGCCGGGCGTCCCAGCCTCTACCCCGATCCGCCGGAAACTTCGCGCCTCCGCACGGGGGATGTCCGGACCAATGGCATTCAGTTTGTCGTGGGGCGAGTGTCAATCTTTCGTATTGATTTGCAACGGATTGATTTGGCTGCGTGATTTGGAACCATTTGGTCGAGGGTAAGGAGGGGTTGACTCGCTGCCGGATTGCTGGCAAACTACGGGTGTGAAGGAGTCATCCGGGGCTTGCAATGGACACTCGCATCACGGCTTTGCGTTCGACGACGTTTCAGGGCAGGCGCTTGACGCGCAGACAGATTGCGGCTGTGCAGGAGACGGTTTTGTCGTTTCCGGGGCTGAGCCGGCGGGAGCTTGCGCACACGATCTGCGAGCAGCTTCGTTGGTATACGGCGAAGGGGGACAATCGGATTCAGGCCGTGCTGCGGATGCTGGAGGAACTGGATCGGCTGGGCGTTCTGTCTCTTCCTGCGAAGGATCTGTCGTATGTTCGTGGAGCCCGCAAACCGGTGACCTGGGGTTCGCGGACGGATGCGCCGGCGGCAATCGAGGGGGATCTGGAGGCCTTGCTGCCGATCCGGCTACAGGTGGTGTCGGATGCGGAGGATATCGGGGAATGGAATGAGTATGTTGCGCGCTACCACTACATGGGGTTCCGTCATCCGATTGGTCCGCATCTGCGTTATTTTCTTCTCGACCGCGATGGCCGCAAGCTGGGTTGCCTGCTGTTCTCCCATGGCTCGCGGCAACTGCCGTGTCGAGACGAGTGGATTGGGTGGCCGGAGGGCTACAGGAAACATCTGGACCGGGTGGTCGGGAACAACCGGTTCCTGCTGTTTCCGTGGGTTCGGGTTGGGAACCTGGCATCCAAGGCATTGTCGATCGCGACCGGTCGCCTGGCGGACGACTGGGAGGAGCGCCATGGCTTTCGCCCGGTTCTGGTGGAAACGTTTGCGGACACGAGCCGCTCTGATGGCACCTGCTACCGTGCGGCGAACTGGGTCGATCTCGGCGAGACCCGGGGCGGCAAGGGGAAGGCGCCGAAACGGGTCTATGTATATCCGCTGGCCACGGACTTCCGGGAGGTTCTCCTGCATGGGCCGCAACGCAGCGCGCCGCGGCGCAGTCCTCGGCGGCCCCGGCTGGCTCCGGACGATCCCTTCGTGTTGCTCTGGCGGGATCTCATCGGGGCGCTGACGGCAGTGGCGGCCGAGCATGACAGGGTGTGGCAGGTGCGGCGGCGGGTTCTGCATACGCTGCTGGTGATGCTGTTCGTGTACCGGCTGGTGCTGTCCAGCGGCGAGCAGGGCTACGCGACCACGCTTGCCGAACTCTGGGAGCAGTGCCGCGCGCTCGGTGTCGCGCTTCCGCAGCCGGATCCGGTCGCCGCGTCGGCGATGTGCAGGGCGCGGGCCAAGGTCGATGAGAACGTGTTCCGGAGCGTGCATGCCGAGATCCTCAAGCGTGCCTCCAGCCCGCCCGCGTGGCGGGGACACCGCCTGTTCGCGATCGACGGCTCAAAGCTCAACCTGCCGCGGCCGCTGATCCGTTGCGGGTATCGCACGCCCTCGGATACGAGCCACTACCCGCAGGGCCTGCTCAGTTGCCTGGTTCAACTTCCGGAGCGAATTCCGGTCGCGTTTGACCTTCGCGCCCACGGCAATGAACGAAGGGCCGCGCTCGACCTTCTGCCCGCCTTGTCGCCTGGGGACGTAGTGATCTACGATCGCGGATATTTCTCCTGGGAGTTGCTGGCCGTCCATCTCGAGCGGGACATGCATCCCGTCTTCCGGATCCAGAAGTCCGCCAGCCCGATCATGGATGCCTTCCTCGCCGGAAGCCGGACAGATGCCGTCGTCGAGGCAATGCCCGGCGAGAAGCTTCTCCGGAAGCTGCGCAAGAGACATCCGCAAGCCCTTGCAGAACCTGTCCGGCTGCGCCTCGTCAAATACACTGCCGGCGGCTCAACAATCGGCCTCGCCACCACTCTCCTTGATTCGGCCCGCCAGCGAACTCGCCGATCTGTACGGATCGCGCTGGGGCATCGAAGAGATGGTCAAGATCTCCAAGTCCATCATGGAAATCGCGCTGTTCCATGCCAGAACCGAGCGCGGTGTCCGACAGGAACTCTTCGCCCACTTCAACCTCATGGCCATGACGCGCATCTTCACAATTCATGGAGACGCGATGCTCAACGCCCGCAAGCCGACCCCGTCCGCAATCGATCGCACCGCAAACTTCAAGAACTCCCTCGCCGCCGTCGCGCGAAACCTCGAAGCCCTGCTGCTGAAGCACGCCGCCACCGTCGCCGCGGCGATCAATCAGGTCCTCGATTGCGTCGCCACCGGGCGGCAGAAGCCACGCCCGGGTCGAAGCTACGAACGACGATCCCGCAAACCCCTCAACCGGTGGCACGGCAAGCACAGGAAAGCATCGACAGCCTGAACCACAGGACTCCGAAACGCAGCCCCAACAGGCTGTCAGGACTGCGAATCCTTAAGTGAATGGCAAAAACTCGTTAAGTGAATGCCATTGATGTCCGGACCCCCCCGCCGGCTTGCCCGGATTCCAGCCTTGGCGGCGCCCGCAACGCCCGACAGGGGACCTGGAGGGGGCCGAATCACCCGGCAATTCGCGCTCGGTCATCCCCGGGGTCCCTCCCGCCGGGCTCGCCGACGAAAGCGCTCGAAATCAGCGAAAATGGCGCCAATAATGCTCTCCCCATGCCCGACGGGGGAACTAGATCGCGGATCCGGGATCCTTGCAAGGCGCTTGCCGGTCCCAAGGGTCTGCTGTATTGTGCATTGCACCATTCAGTACGCTTGTGCCGTATGCGGGTACAAGAATTTTCCGGATTCGGGGGCCATGGAGATCAAGAAAGTCGGGGTGGCCGGGGCCGGCGAGATGGGCAACGGAATTACCCATGTGTTTGCGCTGGCGGGCTTCGGCACCCTTTTGTACGACCGGAAAGCCGAGAACCTGGAGCGCGGGCTTTCCGTAATCTCCAATAATCTCGAACGGCAGGCCGGCCGGGGCATAATCGGACCCGATGCGCCCGGCGAAGCCTTGGCGCGCATCCGGACGAGCACCGATCTCGCGGCATTCTCCGACTGCGACCTGGTCGTCGAGTCGGTGGTTGAGGACGAGGAAGTCAAGCGGGAGCTGTTTCGCCGGCTCGCCGGCATCGCGAAACGGGAAGCGGTCTTCACGACCAACAGTTCGACAATCTCGATCACTCGTCTCGCTTCTGCGACCGACCGTCCGGAACGCTTCATGGGCATGCACTTCATGAACCCCGCTCCGGTGATGCAGCTCGTGGAACTCATCCGGGGCATCGCAACCGGAGAGGAGACCTTCCAGGCCATGCGGGAGGTCGTGGAACGGATCGGAAAGACCGCGACGTCAGCGGAGGATTTCCCGGCTTTCATCGTTAACCGGGTACTGCTGCCGATGATCAACGAGGCAGTGTACATCCTGTATGAGGGAGTGGGGTCAGTTGACGGTATCGACAAGGCACTTCGCTTGGGAGCGAACCATCCGATGGGGCCGTTCCAGCTCGCCGACTTCATCGGGCTCGACACGTGTCTCGCCATCATGAATACCCTCCATGACGGACTTTCGGACACCAAGTACCGTCCGTGCCCCCTTCTCGTGAAGTACGTCGAAGCGGGCTGGCTGGGAAGGAAGACCAAGCGGGGGTTCTACGACTATCGGGGCGAGGAGCCGGTTCCCACTCGCTGATCCCGAATTCACTATTGGAGGATTTCGCATGAAAAGGCCTTTCGTCGCCTTGATCGCCGCCGCCTTGATCGCCGCTGTGTCAGCGCCCTCTCCGGCGCTTGCGGAGGCGCGGAGCTACCAGATTGACCGCAGCCACTCGTCGGTTACCTTCACCATTTCGCATCTGGGCTTCTCGACCACCCACGGCAAGTTCCGGAAATTCGATACCGAAATCCAATTCGATCCGGAAAATCCGGCTTCACCGGACAATCGGGTGGCATTTGTCATTGATGCCGCGAGCATCGATACGGATTGGGAAAGGCGCGACGACCACATTCGTAGCGGCGACTTTCTCGATGCCGCGAACCATCCCGAGATCCGGTTTGTTTCCACCGCCATCGAGCCCCTCGGAAACGACGAGCAGGGCAGGCCCATGGTGCGGCTCGTGGGCGACCTGACGATCCTTGACACCACCCGGCCGGTCGCCTTTGACGTGGTGATGAACCAGCGCGGCGAAATGAGGGGCCGCGAGGTAATCGGTTTCGACGCTCGAGGGGAAATTGATCGAACCGAATTCGGGATTGGTTTCGCGGCGCCGGCGATCGGTGCCGTGCTCCAGGTGTGGGTGTCGTTGGAGATCGGCCCCGCGCGCTAGGGCTCGATGCAAGGGATCGGATCGCTCGACCGATGCCGGAATCCGCGCGGCCGGAGGCCTGGCACGGCGTCTCACGGCTGCTTCACTGGACGATGGCGGCGGTTGTCCTGGGGATGCTTGGTCTTGGCAACTACATCGACATCTTCGTCGAGGATGTCTACGAGGCGTTCGATCTGATCCAGATCCACAAGTCCTGGGGTTTCGTGGCGTTCTCCCTTGGCGTGGTACGAATCGTCTGGCGCTGTTTCAGCCGCGCGCCTGCGCCACCCCCCGGAATGCCGCGTTGGCAACGGGTCGCATCCCGGGTTTCCCATTTCCTCCTATACGTGCTGATGATCGCTATGCCGGTTTCAGGCTGGTTGTATGCCTCCGCTTCGGAGGTTCAGGAACTGTTCGCAATCCGGAATGAAGTCTTTGGCCTGTTCGAGCTCCCGGACCCGTTCCGACCGGGATCCCGCGAATTGGCGGAGCGGTTCGGGGCCATTCACGGTATTGCCTCGAAGCTTCTCATTCTGGTCGTGGCGGTGCATGTGGCGGCCGCGCTGAAGCATCACTTCATGAACCGGGACAAGGTTCTTCTTCGCATGCTTCGCTCAACTCCGTAGCGGCGGCGGTTGCCTCGTTCCGGGTCAGCGCGATGACCTCGCGGAAGAACTGGATGGCGGGCTCCGAGTCCCACTCCGCGGTCCCGGAAATGCGGCCGATCTCGTGCCCGCTCCGGTCGATGAGCAGCGAGGTCGGCAGGTTGACAACACGCATCTTTCCAGTGGTTTCCGCTCTCGGGTCGAGGTGAATGTCGAGTGAACGGATCTCCTTCTCGGCGTAGAAGTTGTTTGCCCGCTTCAGGCCGTCGCGATCGATATTCACGGCGATCACGGAAAATTCCGGTCCGCCGAGCATCGCGTGCAGTCGGTCCAGATCCGGCATTTCGAACCTGCAGGGTGGGCACCAGGTCGCCCAGAAATTCACCAGCAAGATCTTTCCGCGGTAGTCATTGAGGCTCGTCGCCTGTTCGTCGCCATCCAGGAGGACATGCTCCGGAAGGGGCTGCGGCTCCTTGTGAACAGCGAGATACGGGAGTGCCGCGCCAGCCAATTGACGAATTTCGGCGAGCACTTCCGGCGATGCGGGCCCGAAGGCGTCAGCCTTCAAAGGGAGGGCGCAGGCCGCGAGGAGCACGGCAGCGGACAGCACCTTGACGTGGGGAACGGTGCGCAGTTTCATGAATGTTCTCCGTTCGCGGCTTTCGCTGCGGGAGGGGAGCGCCACAACACTCGCGCTGCGGCTCCTGCAGCCGGGTCTGGCCATGCGGGGGCGAATGCTCCATCCTGCGCCGCGCTACGCGCCGCACCCGACGCTAAAACCGTGTGGGCATGCCGCCCGGTAGGATTCATGATTTTCACGCTGGCTGCCCGGGGAGGAGCGAATGGCCGAATCGGACGATAGCACCGCCAACCCGCTTTGGGGTGGGCGCTTTTCTGGCGGGCCAGCCGAGATTATGGCGGAAATCAATGCGTCGGTAGATTTTGACCGGCGTCTCGCCTCGGTGGATCTTCAGGCATCGCGAGCCCATGTCCGCATGCTGGCAAGGCAGGGAATCGTTTCCGCGGCCGACGAGACCGCCATCCTGGCGGGGCTTGCGATAATCGGAACAGAAATCGAGTCCGGCAAATTCGCGTTCTCCCGAGCGTTGGAGGACGTTCACATGAATGTCGAGAGCCGGCTCGCGGAGCTGATCGGTGCGCCGGCCGGGCGGTTGCACACCGCGCGTTCGCGTAACGACCAGGTAGCGACCGATTTCCGTCTCTGGATCCGGGAGCGGCTCGATGACCTCGATTCGGCGCTTGCGGGCCTGCAGCGGGCGTTCATCGCGCAGGCCGAGGCAGGCGCGGAACTGCCCATGCCCGGCTTCACCCATTTGCAGGTTGCACAGCCGATCACGTGGGGCCTGCACATGCTTGCCTATGTGGAGATGCTGGCGCGGGACCGCAGCAGGTTGAGCGATGCGCGGGAGCGATTGAACGAATGCCCGCTGGGAGCCGCTGCTCTTGCCGGCACGTCGTTTCCGGTGGATCGGGAATGGGTTGCGACGGAACTCGGTTTCCGCGCGCCATGCGCCAATGCGCTCGACGCCGTTTCCGACCGGGATTTCGCGCTGGAGGTCTTGGCGGGCCTCTCCATCCTCGCGGTGCATCTCTCTCGCTTTGCCGAGGAACTCGTGGTCTGGGCCAGCGCCGGCTTTGGATTCGTGCGTCTTTCGGACGCGTTCACCACCGGCTCGTCGATCATGCCACAAAAGCGAAATCCGGACGCGGCCGAACTCGTTCGGGCCAAGGCCGGACGCGTGGTCGGCGCCCTCGTGGGCCTGCTTGCGGTCATGAAGGGCCTGCCGCTTGCCTATTCCAAGGACATGCAGGAGGACAAGGAGCCGGTATTCGACGCGATGGATACCATGGCGCTGGCGGTGGCCGCGACGGAAGGGATGGTGCGCGATCTGCGCCCGGAAGCGGCGCGCCTCGGTGAAGCCGCCGCTGGCGGCGCGTCGACTGCGACCGATCTCGCGGACTGGCTGGTGCGGGAGCTCGGTATGCCGTTCCGGGAGGCGCATCATGCTGTGGGCGCCCTCGTGCGGGAAGCCGAATCGCAGGGCGTGGCCTTGGCGGATCTGCCTCTCGAAACGCTCCGGTCGGTGGTTCCCGGGGCCACGGAGGCTGCCCGGGCGGTGCTCGGAGTACAGGCGTCCGTGGAGAGCCGCACCAGCTTTGGAGGGGCGGCTCCCTCGCGGGTGCGTGAACGGATCGCCTATTGGAGAAAGGAGTTGCGACCATGCGATGGATGATGCTGGGTGTTGCGCTGTCCCTGGCGCTCGCCGCCGGGGCCTGCGGAAGAGCAGGAGAGCTGGAACGGCCATCAGCGTTCACGATGCAATTTCAGCGCTGAACGGGGCGGCAATGGATGCATTCGCCTACCGGGACGGGATCCTGCATGCCGAGGGCGTTTCCGCCGCTGCGCTGGCGGAGGCGTTCGGCACGCCGCTCTACTGCATGTCGGAAGCGGCACTGAAACGGCACTATCTGCTCCTGTCCGAGGCGCTGCGGGGGCTGGACTTCGAGATCTGCTTCGCGCCAAAGGCCAACTCGTCCCTCGCCGTGCTGCGCGTTCTCGCCCGGCTCGGGGCCGGCGTGGATGCCGTTTCCGAGGGTGAGATTCGCCTCGCCCTTGCGGCCGGCATTCCCGCGGGGCGGATCGTGTTCGAAGGGCCCGGCAAGACGAAGGACGAACTGGAGTTCGCCCTCGCATCCGGCATAGGGCAATTCAACGCCGAGTCGGAGGCCGAATTGCGTGCGCTGGATGCCATCGCCCGTCAGCTCGGCCTGAGGGCTCCGGTTGCGCTTCGCGTGAATCCGGACGTCGAGGCTGGCGCGCACGGAAAGATCTCCACCGGACGGGCTGGCGACAAGTTTGGAATTCCCATCGGCGCGGCGCCCGGGGTCTACGCCCGGGGGGCCACGATGGAAGGCCTGCGAATGGTCGGGGTCGCGATGCATATCGGGAGTCAGCTTCCGCGCCTCGAGCCCTTTGAAGCGGCGTTCCGGCGGCTCGCGGCTCTTGCGGGTGCGTTGCGTGGCGCGGGGCTCTCTGTTGATCGAATCGACCTAGGCGGCGGGATCGGAGTTCCCTACGGGGATGGGGCCGTGCCGCCATCTCCAGGGGAATACGGGGTGCTGGTTCGCTCGGTGTTCGCCCGGTTCGGCGCGCGGATCGTGGCGCAGCCCGGACGGCTGATCGCCGCCAATGCCGGCATCCTGCTCGCGCGGGTTCTCTGGGAGAAGGACGCGGGCGGCCGGCGGATCGTCGTCCTCGACGCCGCGATGAATGATCTCCTGCGCCCCGCCCTCTATGACGCCTATCATCCGATCGTTCCGGTTCGCGAGCCGCCGGATGGCGTTGCCGAGTCCGACGCGGATGTTGTCGGACCGATTTGCGAAACTGGCGACACGTTTGCGCGGACGAGGCGGCTTCCTGTTCTGGCGGAGGGCGACCTCGTAGCGTTCCTCGGTGCGGGCGCCTATGCGGCCTCCATGGCTTCGGAGTACAACTCGCGGCCGCGTGTTGCGGAGGCCTTGGTATCCGGCGATCGCTTCGCGCTGACGCGGGCCCGGACGAGCTATGCGGAGATGTTGGCGCGGGAGCGGGTTCCCGGCTGGCTGGAGGCAGAGAATTGATTCCTTCCCTGGACGATGTGCGGCTCGCGGGGCGCCGGGTGCTGGTGCGCGCCGATCTCAACGTGCCGCTCCGCGACGGGACAGTCGCCGACGCGACGCGGATCGAGCGGTTTGCACCGACCGCCCGCCGATTGCTGGATGCGGGGATGGCGGTCACCGTGATGAGTCATCTGGGGCGACCGAAACGCGGCCCTGGCGGTCCGGAATCCGGATTGTCGCTGCGGCCTGTTGCGGAGGCGCTCGCCGGAATTCTCGAATGCCCCGTGCAATTCGTCCCCGATTGCATTGGTAAAGCGGCGCTGGCCCGGACCGCGGCGCTGGGTCCTGGCGAATGTGCCCTGCTGGAAAATCTGCGCTTCCACGCGGGGGAGGAGGCGGACGATCTGGAGTTTGCCGCTTCCCTCGCGCGCCACGGCGACCTCTTTGTCAACGATGCCTTCTCCTGTTCCCACCGCGCGCACGCGTCCATCCATGCCATTGCCGGACGGATGGAATCCTGCGCCGGCATGAGTCTCCTGGCGGAGGTCGAGGCGCTTTCGAGGGTTCTGGAGAATCCTGCGCGACCCACGGCGGCTCTCGTTGGCGGCGCGAAAATCTCCAGCAAGATCGCGGTGCTTGAGAATCTTGCCGGGCGCATGGATGCACTATTCATCGGCGGTGCCATGGCGAACACTTTCCTGGCGGCGGACGGCATCCCGGTCGGCGCCTCGCTTCAGGAGCCGGGCGAGCAGGAGACGGCCCGCCGTATCGCGTCCCGCTGCCGGGAGGCGGGCTGCGAACTGCTTCTGCCTTGCGATGCGGTGGTTGCGGAGCGTCTTGCCGGGGGCGTCCCGTGCCAGACCGTTCCGATCGGCGCGGTTCCACGGGAGATGATGATTCTCGATGTCGGCCCCGCGACCGCAAGGCAATTCTGCAGCCGCCTGAACGGCCTGAGGACGCTGCTCTGGAACGGACCGCTCGGAGTATTCGAAATGGATCCCTTCGGTTCGGGCACGAACGCCGTTGCGCGCTGCGCCGCAGAGAGGACCGGGGCGGGCCAGTTGACGACGGTGGCGGGCGGAGGCGACACGGTGGCAGCCCTGCGGGCAGCCGGAGTTGCGGATCGCTTCAGCTACGTCTCCACTGCGGGCGGGGCCTTCCTGGAGTGGATCGAGGGGCGTCGGCTGCCCGGGATCGCCGTGCTGGAGCAGATGGCCGGGTCGGGCTCCTGACTGGCCGCATATTCTTGTGCACTCGGCGCTATCATTTCCGCAAGGAACGCGCGGCGGCAACGGGATGAAAGGCATGGCGGAGCTGGTGATCGCGCCATCCCTGCTTTCGGCAGACTTCGCCCGCCTCGGCGAGGAGGTGGAGGCAGTGGATCGCGCCGGCGCCGACTGGCTGCACGTGGACGTGATGGACGGGCATTTCGTGCCCAATTTGACGATGGGCCCGGGCGTGGTCGGGGCCATCCGGCGGCACACGTGCAAGCCGCTCGATGTCCATCTCATGATTGCTCCCGCGGATCCGTTCCTGGAGGCCTTCGCGGCGGCGGGTGCGGACATCATCACGGTTCACGCGGAGGCGGGGCCCCATCTCGACCGATCGCTGCAGGCAATACGCGCGCTGGGCTGCAAGGCTGGCGTGGCGCTCAACCCGGCCACGCCGGCCGAGGCGGCATTTGCCGTGCTGGACCGCGTGGACCTCGTGCTGGCAATGACCGTGAATCCCGGCTTCGGCGGGCAAAGCTTTCTCGATTACACCCTGGACAAGATCTCGGCGATTCGGGAGCGCATCGGCAGCCGCCCGATTCGCATCGAGGTGGATGGCGGCGTTACCGCCGAAACCGGAGCCCGGGCCACGGCGGTGGGCGCGGACGCGCTGGTGGCGGGCACTGCGGTATTCCAGGGCGGTTCGGAAGCCGCCTACAGCCGCAATATCGCGGCGCTCCGTGCGGCTGGGCAGGCCTAGGTCCCGCCAATGGCTCCCGCGAAAGGCGATCGAGCAGGCGGTTCACCGCTCTCGCCAGGCATGCGCGACGGCTTCCTGGCTTCGCAGCGGCCGCTTCGCCGACGCATCCGCCTCGCGTGGATGGCCATTGCCGTGGAGCGTGTGGTCCGCGCGTTCTGGCCACTCGCCGCCGGCGCAACGCTGGCGATGGCGATCACGCTCTCCGGCCTGCTGCCGATATTGCCCGGATGGATTCACGCGGGCGTTCTGGCGCTTGCCGGCGCCGGGCTCGCGGGACTGCTGATCCGGGGTATTCGGGGCTATCGGCTGCCGGATTGGGGGGAAGCGGTCCGCCGCCTGGATTCGGGGGTGCCGCTCAGGCCCGCGACAACGCTCGCGGACCGTCCCGCCATCGGCCTCGGCGATCCCGTGTCGGAGAAGCTTTGGGAGCTTCACCTTCTTCGCGTTGCCCGTGCCGCCGCGTCCCTTCGGCCCCCGGAGCCCGATCTTCGTCTTTCCCGTCAGGATCCATGGGTGCTCCGGTACAGCGCGCCGCTCCTCCTCTTCGCCGCGGGAATCCTGTCTTGGGGCAGCTGGGGCGATCGGATCGAAGATGCCGTTCAGCCGCGATGGGAACCCGTCGCGCAAGTCGAGACCAACCTCCTGAATCTGGAGGCCTGGGCGGAGCCGCCTGCGTATACCGGCGAGGCCCCGGTCTATCTGTCCGGGCTTGATGCGGGGGCCGGCATGATCGAACTGCCGGAGGGTACGCGGCTTCAGGCTTGGGTGCATGATGCTCCCCTGGCGCCGACGCTGGAAGTCTTTACTGCTGGCGCAGGAGTAGACGCGCAGTCCGGCGCATGGCGGCAGCGCGCGGGCTTCGAGAAGGCGGAAACCGATTCCTACCGTCTGGTGGACTGGGAGATTCCCGGGGGCCGGCTACGGGTCGAAGCGGAGGGTGAAGTGCTTGCGGAGTGGGGGTTCCGCATCCTGCCGGACGTTGCCCCGTCCATCGAGTTTCGCGCCCCGCCGCAGGCAACGCGGACGGGGGCGGTGACCTTCTCCTACGGAATTGTGGACGATTACGGCGTCGCGCTCGGCAGGGCGGAGATTCGTCTCGCCGGGGATGCGGAAGGGGAGGGGCTGGTCGAACGGGAGCCGATCGAAATCCCGTTGGCGCTGCCGCCGGCCGGGAGGATCCGCTCCCCGGAGGGGGGCGAGGAGTTCGTGATCCGGGATCTACTTTCCCATCCCTGGGCCGGTGCCCAAGTGGAGGTTTCGCTGTTCGTCGAGGACGATGTCGGGCAGGTGGGCGCGAGTGGTCCGGTGCCGTTTCGCCTGCCGGAGCACGCTTTCGAGGATCCGATGGCGCGCGCCTTCGCGGAGCAGCGCCGCGGCCTTTCGCTGTCAAATGATCTGGGCGACATCGATCTTGCCCGGACCGTGATCGAGGCGGCGATCCGGCATCCGTCGGACTACTTCGACGATCCGGTTCCATTTCTTGCGGCCCGGGTATCCGCCGCGCGGCTTGACGCCATGCTCGCGCGAGGCATCTCGGAAAGCGGGCTCTCCGAGGTTTCGGCGCTCCTGTGGCGCGCTGCGCGGAGACTCGATGAAGGTGTGCTTCCGGATGCTCTGGAAGCGCTCCGGGAACGGCTCCGGGCGGTTGAGGATGCGCTTCGGCAGGGGGCGGAACCCGGAGTGCTCGAGCGGCTGTTGGCGGAACTGCGCGAGGCGATCGGCGCGTATCTCAGCGCACTTGCCGAGTCCCTGCGGGACACGGAGAATGGGGAAATGTCCTTCGACCCGCGCCAACAGCAGATCGCGTCGGATGCGCTCGACGATGTGCTGCGGTCCATTGGCGACGCCGCAAGTATCGGCTCCGAGGAGATGGCGCGGCGGGAGTTGGCGCAACTGCGCTCCCTGCTCGAGAATCTCCAGGCCGGCCCATCCGGCGCCATGAGCCAGGGCTTGACGGAGATCGGCGAAATCATCCGCTCCCAGACTGCGCTTGCGGACGAGACGATGCGCCGGGATCGCGGAGCCAGCCCCGGAGCAGACGGCGGGGAGCCCCGGCAGCAAGGGATGAGTGATGGCGGCGGCGAACAGCAGGGCGAGCCTGGATTCGATGGCCAGGAGCTGGCGTCGGAACAGGATGCGTTGCGGTCGCGCCTGGAAGCGCTGCGGGAAGGGGTGGCCGGGCAGGAGGGCGATGCCGGAGAGGACACAGCGCTCGGGCGTTTCAGCAGCCGTCTCGAGGACGCCGCGGACGCCATGGGCCGCGCTGTCGGCGCGCTCGGCGAGGGGGATGCGCCGGGGGCGCTGGAGGCGCAGCGCGAGGCGCTCGAATCCCTGCAGGGCGCGGCAATGGAGCTCTTCGGGCAAGGCGAAGGCGTGGCTGTCGGCGTGCTGCCGGGGGATGCGGGATCCGGGCAGGGAGGCACCATTCCGGGACTGCCCGGCTTTGCGAATCCGTTCGGCGACGTGGGGCTCCCGGACCGGCAGGCCCTGCACCGGGCGCGGGAGCTCTTCGACGAGATCCGCCGGAAGTCGGCGGAGCGCTCAAGGCCGGCAGCCGAGCGAGACTATTATCGCAGGCTGATCGACCGGTTCTGAGCGCCGGGCCTTCCTCCGTTATTCACCGGGGCCGTGGAAGGCGAAGCGGAGCACTCCGGGTCACGGGGCAATTGCGCAAATGGATTCATTTTCCAGCGAGAAAACACTCGTCCTCGACTACTACAGCGCCCTTGATGTCGCTGCACCGGGGGCAGTCGCAGGCATAATCGAGGCGCATTGCGAGGACGGTTTCCAATGGAGGGGGATGCATCCCTTCCACGAGCGGTCGGGTGCCGCGGCGGTTGCGGATATCTTTTGGGAACCATTCCGGGCCGCATTCCGGCATGTGCAGCGCCGGCAGGACACCTTTTTTGCCGGCACGAACGACTCACGGCAGGACGAGGGAGCGTGGGTGTGCAGCATGGGCCACTTGATGGGCCTGTTTGATGCAGTCTGGCTCGGCATTCCGCCCACCGGCAAGATGGCATTCCTGCGGTTTGCCGAGTTCCATCGGGTTGCCGAGGGCAGAATCCGGGAGACTGCGCTCTTTGTCGACATCATTGGCGTGATGTTGCAGGCGGGGCTCCATCCGCTTCCGCCGCAGACCGGGGCGTTTTTCCTGGCGCCCGGGCCACGCACCCATGACGGGCTGCTTCTCGAACCGGCCGATCCGGCCGAATCCGCAAAGACCCTGGAGCTGGTCAACCGCATGGCAAGGGAGCTCACTGCATCGGGCATGGAATCCCCGGCCGGAGAACTGGCCAACACCTGGCACGAGGACATGATCTGGTTCGGTCCAGCTGGCATCGGGGCCAGCTACACCTTCGAGCGTTACAGCAAGCAACATCAGCAACCGTTTGCGGCACATCTGGGCGGCATCGACTTCCACGGCCATCTTGCGCGTATTGCGGAAGGAAATTACGCAGGGTGGTTCGGTTGGCCGAACCTCACCATGCGCAATGCGGGCGGGTTTCTAGGCATGCCGGCATCAGAGCGGTTGCTGGAAATGCGGGTCGTGGACATCTACCGGCGAGATGGGGACAAGCTCGCCGAGAACTGGGTGTTCATCGATCTCCTCCATTTCCTGTCGATGCAGGGAGTCGACGTCCTGGAACGGATGCGGTCCTTTCCCCGGACCTGATCTCCAGGCTGAGTGAGGGTCTCAGACTCTGCACGCGATCCTGTCCAGAAGATCGAATCCGAGGTCCTTCAGGAAGAAGAGATTGTCGATGAAGATCCAGTTCTCGGCGAGCTTGTCTCCGTCCCGCCTGTACAGGTCGACGATGCGCATGTCGCCAGCCTGATCGCTCACCGACGTCAGGCCCATGTAGCCCCCGGTCGGGCGCATCGAGATGCTGGGCCAACCGAAGAACCCGCCATAGTTGCCCTCCGCGAATTCGAGCTCATGGCCGTGGAATTCCACGAACTCCAGGCCATCCTCGAAGGGGCGCGCATGCTGTTCGAGGTAGCGCTCATGGGTGTAAGCCGCTCCAATGCCCGCCGGTCCCCACCACAGCATGTCGTCATGCCAGTCCTTCTTCAGATCCTCCAGCGTCGTCCGGACGCCAGCAGAGACAAGGGTTTCGATCATTCGGTTGATCAGCGCCATCGTGGCTCGGCCCTCCGCTCCCGCGCAGGGGTCGAGGAGCAGTCCGTCCTGGGTTCTCGGACCGGGGTCGATGACCACGGCACCGGTGCTCTCCGGAACGGCGTTCAGTCCGGCCTGGTGCATAACCCCCATGATGTCGAAGAACATCACGGTTTCCGCGATCCGGCCTTCGGCCACGCGGCTGAACTCTGCGTAGCGAAGGAAGTTCATTTTCCGCGTTGGCGGGATGCCGAGCCAGGGCTCGTCGAAGAGGCTGAGCAGGTTGCCCATGCTGCACACCCATTGCGAGCCGTCCTCCGCGACGGTGTTGCGCCCCGCGAAGAAAATCTGCGGGCGGCGCTGATTCTTCCGGAACGCGGACTTGAAGGGAGACCAGAAGCCCCGGGCCACCGCTTCGACGCCCTCGAGCTCGTTGAACGGGTGCATGCCCCGCCAGCGGTAGCCGTCCGCGACGAACGCCGCCATCGCTTCGGCCACGCCCACTGACTCGGCCTGATCCAGGGCAGAGTGGAAGGAGAGAACCAATTCCTTGCTGGCCTGGTAAGCGGACATGGCTATCCCTTAAGTCCTCCTGGATGGAGCAAGCCGAAGCGGCCGGAATGCGCGGACGGACCAGCTCCGCGGGGCGGGGAATGTAGCAAGAAGAACTTGCGAAACTCTGGGCAATTGGACGCAAGATCGTTGTCTGCGCGGGGTAGCTTCGGGCGACGAAGCGATCGAACGACCGCGGGCAAGCTTTCGTTCGCGTCTCCAGTATTTCTGGTCGGAATCAGCGTCGCCATCGACCGTTGGCGCTGCAGGCGGCCCGGCTCCCTCGGCCGGGGCTCTCCCTTGCGCTGCCGGCCCCGCCCGGGCTTCGGCTTCGCCGCTTCCGGCGCCTTGAGCACCGGCTTCTCCCGAGCTTCGATCGCAGTCGCGTCGCACGAGATGTGCCCGACCAGGTAATCGCCCAAGGTCCCGATGATCAGCGCTTCGTGGAGCCGGCCCGGCAGCGCAGTCTCCGCAAATTCGGCAAACGCGCGGGAGAACGTCGCTTCGCTCGGCACCGCGCAAGCCGAAGGCCAGCCGCACAGGCGCCGGAGCTTGTCGTCGGATTTCAACCTCTCGATCAAGTCCCGCGTCGTCGCCAGCTTGAACACCGCCTTCGCGAGGAACGCCTGGGCCAGCGCAACGCGATCCTTTGCTGGACGCCCCGCAACCGGCCCGGACCAGAGAAGCCTTTCAACCCGAACGAACTCGAATCCCTGAATGCGCTGCTCATACCGCTCGCCAAGAGGGCCAACCTCAACCTCCAGCGCTTCAAGGAGCTCCGGTTGAAAGCCGCGCCAGTAGCGTGCCAATCTGTCGCGCAGAGACATGGGCTCCTTCCTTCCGGTCCATTCTCTTGTTGCCTAACTACAGGATGATACGGGAAAAACCACCGTCCCGCGATCTCAAGACATCGAGAAACAAACAGCCTCAGAATTCGGTCCTGCAAGAGCCTCGTGCCTCTCGCAGGATTGACACGTGCTGAGGGGGCTATCGGGATGAGTCTGCAAGGTAGCCAGCAGGAAATCCGTTCAGACGATCGCGCCGACGGATGGTGCCGGTTTCCGCCCTGGTTCCCGCATACAGATGTGCATTTGCGTGTACATCCGCTCACCGCACAGCGGCCGGTTGCGCCGACGTTCGAGCCAACGGCAGGAGCGTGTCCGTTCTGCGTCCACGAACTGCGACGCGTCCGGGCGAAACCGGCCCGGCTCTCTTGCGAAAGGAGGCTCCCGGGCGCAGTCCGCCGCATGCGAAGCATCGCCCGTCCGAATCGGCGGCCCCCTTCCGATATTGAAACGTGGCCGAACCCGGGGTCTTCAGGATCCCGACACGGCTCGCCATCCTTCCTTCGAATACCGATGCTGCCGTAATGGAATGCGGAAACGGGGCCCTTGCAGGGCGGATGAAGGAATTTTACATCCCGATTTCACTTGGCGAACGATTGCCGCCGAATCGATCTCAAACCGGACCGTTGCCGCCAACCGCCGCAGGCGGTGGCCCCCTCATATGACGACACTCTCCCGCGGGGTGCATTCGAAGGAGTTCCCCATGGCCGGGCAGACCTGCCGGCAGGCCGCGCAGCTATCCGCGTCGGGGCACCGCCTGCTGAACAGGATCCTTGCCATGCTCGCGTTGCTCCATAACGCGGCCCTCGAAGAGCGCATTCTGGCCTATCGCATGTCCGGGAAGAGCATCTCGCTTTACGATCAGTACAATTCGCTGACCGAGATCCGGCAGAGCGACACGGACTTGCGAGCCATTTCCGCTCTGGTGGCACGCTCTGCGCTGGCCCGCCTGGACCGGGCGATGAAGGCGTTCTTCGCGCGGGCGCAGTCAGGAGCGAAGCCCGGGCTTCCGCGCTTCCGGGCGCGAAGCCGGTACCGTTCGTTCGGCATCGAAGATCCAAAGGCGGCGAGGAGCGCGGTCCGGATTCTCGACGGAGGCCAGCGGGGCGAACTTCGGATGAAGGGCCTGCCGCGAATGCGGTTTGCAATCCGGTGGGCGCTGCCGCCGCTGGATCGCCTTTGCGGCTTCCGAGTGGTGCGCAAGGCGCGGCGGGTGGAAGTACAGCTCGTGTTCGAGCGGCCGCTGCCGGAGGTCCGGACGGGCGTGCCGGAGCGCCCGGGTGGGGCTGGATGTCGGCATCCGGACCTTCGCCATGCTGTCGGATGGAGGGAGCCTGCAGCGACGGCCGAGGCAGGGGGTGCGGAGCGCGATCCGCAGGAAGCAGCGCGCGGTGTCCCGCAGCCGACGGGGATCGAAGAGCCGCGGGAAGAAGAAGGCAGCGCTTGCACGGGCCAATGAGCGGATGGCGGAAGCGGGGCGGCAGGAACTCCACCGCCACGCGGACTGGATCGTCAGGACCTACGATTTCATTGCGGTGGAAGCGCTGAAAATCGGAAACATGCTCCGTAGGGGCCCAGGAAAGCGAGGCTTGAACCGGGCGATTTCGGAGCAGGGTTGGCGGGAATTCTTCGACATTCTGAAATGCAAGGCTGAGAGCGCCGGCATTCCAATCGTCGAGGTTCCCCCGGCCGGCACATCGCAGGAATGCTCGCGCTGCGGAACCAAGGTTCCAAAGGCGCTGTCCGAGTGGACCCACCAGTGCGGCGTGTGCGGCCTCGAACGGGACCGGGACGAGAACGCGGCCAGAAACGTGCTGTTCCGCGGCCTGCGCATCTTCGCAGGAACCGCGGCAGCGGGTGGGACGGCGCAAGGCGCTCCCGCGGTTTCCGCAGCGCGTTACATGCAGGAGTAGAAGACCCTTCGGACTGCGCTTGCGCTGTACGGAGGGCGGCTCCAGGAAGCAGAACCGTAAGAATCAGGCTCACTTCTTGCGCGCTCGACTTTTGCAAGTCCCTCATGAAGAAATGGAAGGGCGGAAACGGCGCGGGCCTGGCGCTGGCGGTGACCTCGGCGCCCATTCGCTGTTGGAGTCGCAGGCGGCGATATGGAGCGGTCCGCTTTCGCTGCAAGCCGGCGGGCCAGGGACAGGCCGCTGTTGATCTCGCCCCGAAGTTGGACTATCGATTCCGACACTTTCTCGGCGGGAAGGAAGGCTTGCCGTTCACGGATGCGGCTCACTCCCCAAACGGTCACCGCCGACAACGAAGAGAGCGCCTTTGGAGATTCACGCACATGACCGGGTTTCCTGAACCGCTTCTCGACGGCTACCGGTCCTTCAAGGACGGCCGCTACGCCCGCGAGCACGCCCGTTATCGCGCGCTCGCCGAGCACGGGCAGACGCCGGAAGTCATGGTGATCGCCTGCTGCGATTCGCGCTCGGCGCCAGAAACTGTCTTCAATGCCTCGCCGGGCGAGATCTTCGTGGTCCGCAATGTCGCCAACCTGGTGCCGCCCTACGAACCGGACGGCGCCTGCCACGCGACCTCGGCCGCACTGGAATTCGCGGTGCAGAGCCTGAAGGTCGAACACATCGTCGTGCTCGGCCACGGCCGCTGCGGCGGAATCCGCGCGGCGCTGCATCCGGCGGCGGAACCGCTGTCTCCGGGCGACTTCATCGGCAAGTGGATGAACCTGCTCCGGCCCGCCGCCGATACAATCGCAGCCGGTGGCCGGTTGACCGATACGGAACGGCAAACCGCGCTCGAACGCGCCTCGGTCCGCTATTCGCTCGCGAACCTCAGGACCTTCCCCTGCGTTTCGATCCTGGAGGATCGCAGCCGGCTCAGTCTGCACGGCGCCTGGTTCGACATCGCCGACGGCGAACTGTGGACGATGGACCCGGCCAGCGGGGCGTTCTCGAAGGCCGAATGAAGACGGGGCGTCGTTACGCGCCTTTCGCGCCAGCCTGCACCCTGGCGCTGCCGGCGCGCTCCGCCTGAAACCGTTCCTGCACGACCGGTTCCCGGGCGGATCAGCCGGGTGCCGGGAGCGACGGTCGGGTTTGTCGCCGGTGCCGTCGTTGGAGCGAGGCGCAGAAGCGCCGGATGGTTGCAGAGAGCTAAGAGCCCGGGGTTTCGGTATCGGTCGTAGCGCGCCGGTGTGACGTGAATGCGAACCAGGTATTCACCTGACGTCGTCAATATCGCGAGTTGGCGCGTGCGGCCGGCGGGTTCATCCCAGTTGTTGTCGCTTCCGCCGGCGAGGTGGAGCCGGCGAAGCTGCTGCCGGCCCCGAAGGCTATCGAACCATCGCCGTCGGGCCGGACGGAGATTGCGCAGGCGAGCGGTCCTCGGGTGATCGTCGACTGGGGTGGCTACCGATTCCCGGCTTCTGTCCGCAATTGCGGCGTCTCGGAGAGTGTAGGCATGGTGGGCGGCATCGACGGCGCGCCGGACGCGGCGCCGACGGCGGCCCCGGGAGACCAATGGCATTCGCTTAGGGAAATTTTGGCATTCGCTTAAGGAATCGCAGTTCTGCCAGGCCCGTATTGGGTGGGACGGTTGCTCTGGCACTCAGACTGCAGCTGCGGAGTCTCGTCCCTTCTGCCATTTGCCGAGGGGTTTTCGGGAGCGTCGTGGATAGGATCGATTTGGACGCAGGCGCTGCCTTGCGGTTTCGACACAGGCGAGGACCTGATGCACTGCGTTGTGCATCATGGCCGCCTGCCGCAGGATGAGGCCTTCGAGGTTTCGGGCGACGGCGAACAAGGCGGCCTTGAAGTTTGCCTGGCTCTCCGGCAGGGGATCCGGGGGCGATTGTGAGTTGTGCATGGCGTCGCCGAAGTTGGTGAACAGCCTGGTCATGGCGATGAGGTTGAAGTGGGCGAAGATCTCCTGCTTCACGCCGCGTTCGGATCGGCTGTGGAAGTTCTCCAGTTCGAAGCCGAGCTTTGAAGTTTTGTACAACTCCTCGATGCCCCAGCGGTCATGGTAGAGGTCGGCGAGGTCCTGGACCGGGTACCGGCTTCGGTCGAGAAGGGTGGTTGCGAGGTAGAACTCGGTTCCGCCGTGGACGTATTTGACGAGTCGCAGTGGGATGGGCCTGGGTTCGGCCTCGGGGTCTTTCCGGCCCAGACGGCGAAGCGTGTCGGGCCCCGGGGTGATGGTGATGAACTCATCCTGCTCGCTTCCCGCGATGAAGTCGTCGAACGCGGTTCCAGCATTTCTCTGCAGACGGAACAGCGGATGCACGCCCCGCTCCGCATGCGCCAGCAGCACTCGGTAGGAGTAGTAGCCTCGGTCGTAGACGACCACGTCTCCGACGGCCAAGGCGGGGAGATGGGCGAGCGCGGCGGCGCGCTCATCGCCGTGGGCATGCAGGTCGAAGTCGATGGGAAGTTTCGGGGTCAGTTCGTAGAGGCAACTCAGCAAGCCTTGCGGGTAGTGGGCTCGTTCCTGGGGCAGGCGGTAGCCGGCGCGGAGCAGCGGGCGCGGCAGGTTGATCTTCGAGCCGTCGACCGCGAAGACCCTGTGCCCCTTCCACTGCGAACTCCCGGCACGCTTGAGGATCTCGGCGTGCAGGCTCTTGAAGATGGCTTCGTCGACCTTCGCCCGGGCGGCGCTCATGCTCGACGCGGCAACGGGTTCAGCCTGCGGCAGCGGAATGCCGCAGGCCTGGCATTGCTGCCAAAGCGCGGCGAGGGTTGCCGTGTAGCCGTTGCCCGAGAACATCAGCCGATAGACGAAGAGCACCACCAGCAGGGTGTTGATGACCCGCCGCCGAAGTTGCCAGACACGGTCGTGGGCCGTTGCAGCCGCGGTTGCCGCGCCGACGAGTTCCTGCCAGGCGAGCAGGAAGGGGTCGTCTGCGGCCAGCGCCGGTGCCGCCCGCGGCGTCGCCTTGCGCCGCGGCGCAGTGCGTTGCGGGCCATGCAGGAGAACCTCCCGGAAGTCCTCGGCCAGCGGATAGACGTAGACCCGTTTGGGCGCTTTCCCCTTGCCGCCCCGGGTCTCGCCGAGATCGAGCCAGTTCGCCGCCCGGTAGCAGGCGCCATCGAAGCGGCTCGAATCGACAAATGTCTCTACCAATACCGGACGGCAGCCGTGCTGTTGCTCCCAGTCATCAGCCAGCCGCCGCACCGCCATCGACAGCACCTTGGAAGCCAGGTTCCGGACCTCGACCCACGGAAACAGCAGAAACCGCGTGTTGCCCACCACCCGCTCCAGATGCGCCTTCCACCCGTCCTCCGGCCAGCCGACCCACGCGTCCCGGCAGGGCAGCGAGACCACCGCCTGCGAGAACTGCAGGCAACCCAGCTTGCGCCCGTGCCGGTCCTCCACGAAATAGCGCAGCCGCGGACCGAGCGGGTGGCGGAAACCGGCATAGTGCCAGCGGTCGACAAACTCGTTCCACTCCGAGACCTCGTCCTCGTCCAGCACGAGGCGAAGCTGCAATGGCAGAAGTTCCCCCAGTGGCTCCGCAATCGCCGGCTGCTTCTCCGTCCGCTGGCTCTTCTCAATCGGCTTGCGCGGACCCCGCGCATAGGACGCATCCTTCGCCGGCAACACCAGGAGGCCCAGCCGCTCCAGTTCCTCCAGAAGCCGTTGGCAGAGCTGGATCCGGTTCGTGCCCGTTCCCGTGCGCCAGCCCAGCTGCTCGCAAACCGTCTGCCCAAGCTCGTGCCGGCTCAGCGACGGAAACGCTGCAACCGTCGTCTGGATCTCGGAAATCTGCTGCCGGGTCAGACGACGACCGAAAAACGTCGTCGACCGCAGCGCCTCGATTCGGGGGTCCATCCAAACACCTCTCCGCAGTGGGCAATCCAAGCGGCACTATGCAAGGAACGAGCCGGTAAGTCAACCCCCCCGGGCATGACCGCACCAACAGTGGAGAAAAGACAAATAACCGCAATATATTAGTTCAATGCACCCGGTGGGCCACGAAGCAGAACGCCCTAGACGAATGCCATTGCCATCCCGAGCGCTGCTTGGCCCGCGCTGTCGAGCGGGAGGCGGCCTGCGCGGTTTCGTTGCGGATCGTGGGGCGAAATTGTCCGCTTCCATGAGCCGGAAGGCCCCGGCCAGATACTCCTATGCCACTAATGGATTGACTACACACGAGTTCCAGGAACTAGGGACGAGCTCGATGCCGGCTGATTCGGCGCTACCGGCTCCGATGTCGAGATCCAGTCGGTTTGCTTTCGATTCCATTGTCCAACCTCGGCCTCGGACCGCCCGTGCCCCGTCAAGAGTCGCTCTCGCTGCGACGCGGAGCTGCGCTACCTCGGTCCCCGCAATGCCTCTGACCCGATTCACCGCAGACTAGTGAGGCTGCAAACCGCCCCGGCGGAGTTTGCACCGTCAGCGGTTCAATCCCGCGCGCGATCCGTTCCGGTCGAACCGGCCTGCCGATTGCGAGCCGATCCGGGGAACCGAGGGCGGGGCTTGCCTACACGCGGAGCGAAGGTCATTCCGCCTGTCCGCGCGGGGGGGAGAGGATCGGCGACGAATAGCGTGCGTGCTCCTCCAGCAGCGCCTCCAGCTGGGTAAACACTGCCTCGTCCTGGCAGAATGCGACGTTGAAGCGCATCCTGGCCGAAGGAGCCAGAACCGGGCTGAACATGGAGCCCGGAGCAAGCAGCATGCCCCGTCCCGCGGCAATCTCGGCCAACCGCGTCGTGTCCGCCACGCCCGGGAAAGCCATCCACGCGAACAGCCCGTGCGAGTCGTCGGCGGCGGGGCCAAGGCCGACATCCTCGAGGCGTCGTATGGCTCGGTCCCGTGCCCGCTGAATCCGGTCGAGCAGCATCGCCCGGTGCTTTCGAAAATGCCCGTGCGCGAGTACTTCGTAGACCAGTTGCTCCGCGATTTCCGAACTGGCGGCCTGGGTAAGCGCCTTGATTTCCACAAGATCCTTGACGAGATCCCGTTGTGCCGCCAGGAACCCGACGCGAAGCCGCGGCGACAGGATCTTCGAGAACCCGTTGACGTAGATGACCCGGTTCAGCTGATCGAGGCTCGCCAGGCGCGGTGGCGGCGACGGGTTGCAGATGCCATCCGTATCGTCCTCCAGGATATGGAAGTTGTAGCGCTCGGCGAGTTGCAGTAGCCGGAACGCAGTGCCGCGGGAAATGCTCTGGCCGGTCGGGTTGTGCACGATCGGAGTGGTTACGTAGAGCCGGGGCTTGTGGGTCTTCGCGGCGCACTCGACCTGTTCGAGGTCCGGACCGGCATCGTTCCAGGGAATCCCGTGAATCTTGGCGCCCAGGGCCCGCAAATGGGCAAATGTCTGGCATTGGCCGGGGTCATCAACCAGCACGCAGTCGTCCGGCCCGAGCAGGTAGCGGCCAACAAGATCGATTGCGCCGGAAATTCCGTTAGTGAACAGGATCTGATTGATGGGCGCATCGATTCCGAGGTCTGCGAGACGGCGTCCGACATCCTCCCGCAGCGGGACGAATCCCTGCGGGTCGCCGTAGCCGCTGAGAAAACTGCCGGTTCCCCAGTGCGACACGCTGCGCATGGCCCGGTCGAGGCCGTTTTCCTCCAGCCATTGGGGCGGCAGCCATCCGCCACCGGGCAGATGCCGGAATTGGAACTCCTGGTACTGCCGGCGCATCAGCCACATGACGTCGGTGGCCTTCTCGGGTGCCATGCCCCGTTCCGCCGGCTTGGCAGGCCTGGAGGGTTTGCTCACGAAGAATCCGGCACCGTGCCTCGGCCTGAGATATCCCGAAGCTGCCAGACGGTCATAGGCTCGGACAACCGTGAATTTGCTGACGCAGTGGTCTCCGGCAAATCGCCGGATGGATGGAAGGCGCACACCGGGCAGGAGTTCCCGGTCGTCGATCAGGCGCTGGATCCCCTTCACGATCTGGTCGGTGAGGGAATCCGCCCTGGAAGCATTGACTGTAACCAGCATGCAGGATGACCTCCCTAGCGCTGTCTGGCCGCTGTTGCCGCCGCGCCTCGGCATCCGGTGCGAACGCCAACTGTCGGTGTCGAGCATAGGCCGTCGGGTCCTCCCGATGAGGGCGGAGAATCTGGCCGGAACCGGAGCCGGAGCCAGAATTCGGCTGTCACGTGCTTTGGCACGGGGAAAGCCATCAGGCGCGGAACGGGTGTCCGCCTCCTGTGCCTGCGGTGAGGCTGTGCCGGGGACCCAGGGCCGGAGGCGATAGACCGACCACGCCACGGGTCGCAGACCCGGGACCGGGGAACCGGGGTGCCTGCGCCTGTCCCCCGCTGGCTCCGCAAGCCGTTCGCCCGGCGCGATCCCGACCCGGTTCTGCGGCTGCCGGGTAATCCGTTTCAGAACCGCACCGTGCATCGCGGCCGTTTGCATCCGTCGCGTCGAGCGAGAAGCCGGCACGGACTCATCGTGCGCTTCATCCGGGCGGCGGCAACCGCAACTGCGCGGGCGACAAGCGGGGCGCAACCAGTCACAGGCCGAAGGCGGGCCGTCAACTCAGCCCATCAGCCAGGCCCCGGGCATTCCGGGGCTCTGAGGCGGCCTTCCCCTTCTCGCGGACTCCGGCACCCGAAGGGCTGACGGTTTCTCCGGACTGGCCGCAGAGGCGCTGCAAGAACCCGAGGGCCTTGCCGGGAAGGCCGCGGCGCTCGGCGTATCCACGGAAACTGTACCGGTGCCGGCACTGACCCAGGTCTCGGGAGTGCCGTCCAACTGTGCATGGACCGGACGGGCGCCGCCAACCAACTCCTCATGTGAACGAGCGATCTCCAACCCGGTCGAACGGGCCCGGAACAGACCTGGGTCCAGGTGCCGGATCGATCGCGAGGTCTGCTTCCGGCCACATCGGAAGCCATGGAGCCCTTGAGGGAATTCCGACCTTCGGGGGCGCCTCGCGATCCCTGAAGAAAGGGCTTTCCATGGCACACGCATACTCATACACAACCGGATGCAGCATCGTGTCCCTGCAGATCCAGGGCCAGACGCCTCGCCTCCGCAAGTCGGTCACGCAGGCATTCAAGGGTCTTCTGAAGGCTGCCCTTGCGGGCGCGCTTCTGGCGGCGACGCTGGTCGCCGTGCCGGGCGACGCGCATGCGGCCGCGACACCGGAGCCGATGCCTGACGGGAGCGGCACAATCGGGAGTCGGGAACGGGAGGCGTCTGCTGCGTATTCGCTGCCCGCGGTCGAGCATCCGGAAATCGCTCCGGCTGCCGTGCTGGCACTCGATGCGCAGCGGGTCCGGCGGGATATCCGCCGCGAGTTCACATCACTGGCGCGGTCGGCAACAGCGGACCCGGTCGTTGGGGTTCGCATCGAGCGGAGTTCGTACCGCTTCACCGAGGGTGAGGAAGGCGAAAGGGTCGCAGTGGTTGCGGAGACGGCGGCCGGCCGGTTTCCAGACAGGGAACCCGCAAGGGCCACTGCCACGCCCCGCAATGGCGCCATGGTGGTCGTATCTTCGCTCCATGCCGAGTCTGAGACGGTAACGGAAGGGAGCGACGCGGTTTTCATCCTGACACGGACCGGGGACACGAGTGCGGAAGCGTCTGTTGGCGTGGATATCCGCGGGCATAGGAAAATCATGTCCGGGGCGACCCGTAGTCTGCTCGACCGGCGGCGGCCAGATGGAATGGCTACATTCGCGGCGGGGTCGAGCACTGCGGAATTCGCGCTCTCGACGGAAGCGGACATTCGAATCGAAGGAAATGGCGAGCTGATCCTCCAGATCGCCCGCGCGGAGAATGTCTCTGTCACGGGAGCGCGTTCCGCGAGAGTCCTCGTGGAGGACGACGACGTTCCGGAAATCACTCTTGAGCTTCGTGCCATCGGCGAACTGGTTCGGCCGCAGGGCGATGTCCTGCGCGCAGAAGTCGATGAGGGTTCCCCGCCAGACTTTCAATATCGGTTCGTTTGTCCGACTGCGGGTTACGAGTACGGAGTCTTCGACTGGGGCACCGCATTTCCCTGGGTCGCTGGCGAATATGACGGGCGGCATCCCATACACAAATCGTACGGGAACATCCATCGGTACGTATGCAATCGCGATAGCACGCGATTTCTCCACAGGGCCTGGGCCGGACCCACCAACGGTGAGATCAACCTTCACCTGATCTCGGCGAATCCGGACAACTGGATCAACGAGGTGGATCCATCCCACCTTGGGTACCGGTATGCCGTGGACCCTGACAGGGTGTCATTCGGCCGTTGCCGCGGCGAGTTTTGCCCTCGATACAGGATCGGTTCGCCGAACCGCATCGAGATAACGCTCCTGAACGCGAACCCCGTGATTTCGGTCGAGGCGCTGGAAGCCGAGGTTGAAGAGGGAGATACGGCTCGTTTCCGTCTTACTCGGCACTGGCCCGAGGACCGGTGGAACGAGGAATTCCTCAATGAGGCGCTCGCCACGACGCAGGTCCTCCTCGGTTCCATCGAGTTCGGCGAAGCCACGAACGAGAGCCTTCCGACTCAACATTCCTTCGGCGTCCGGGAAGGATCCGTCGTGTTCGAAGTCCCGACAATCGAGGACGAATCGCCGGACAGCGGAGAACGCTCGATCACGATCGAGGTGCTGCCGGATACAACGCCGCAGGGCGTCAATCCGGCAGGAAAATACGACGTGGTCGACGTCATTCCCGGAGTTACCCCGGAGGGTGGCAATGCGAGGACCGCGACGGTGCGGATCCGGGAAGACGACGAGTATCCGGCGATCGAGATTTCTGACGCGACCGCGACCGAGGGTGCGAACAGCATCGAATTCACGGTTACGCTGAACCAGGCCGCCGAACTCGACGCTACCGTGGATTGGAATCTCTCCTTCGGCACGGCAACAGCTGGCGAGGACTACGTCGTCGTTTCGGGAACACTGAGCTTCCCGGCAGGCAGCACGACGGCAACCATCGACGTTCCTCTCATCGATGACCTGGTGGCCGAGGAAAATGAGACCTTCACCGTAATGCTGAGCAATCCGGTCAACGTGCGGCTGATGGAGAATGCTGTTGAAAATCCCGAGATTTTCGCCTTCGGCACCATCGAGGACAACGACGAACCGTCCACCGAAGCAGCGGTGAGCCTGAGCATTCACGAGGTTGCGGAAAGCGCCGGCATCCGGGGCGGCATCGTCGCCGTGTCAGCTTCCCTGAACAACGCGGCGTTTGCACAGGAAACCGTGCTGGTGGTTCGCGTCGGGGATGGTACGGCACAGGCACCCGAAGACTATGCAAGGGTTGCGGAGTTTCCCCTGGCTCTCGAGGCAGGGGCGACATCGGGCAGCGCTTCCTTCACGTTGCGTCCGGTGGACGACAGCATAGACGAGGATGACGAAACCATCTCCGTGGCCGTCACCGGCAAGTCGGACCTGGAGATCGTCTGGAACGGTGCCTTCGAGGTGGTCATCGCGGACGACGACACGAGAGGTGTTGCGGTGTCGCCGGTCTCCCTGACGGTTGATGAGGGCGCGACGGCCACATACACGGTACGGCTGGCGTCGGAGCCAACCGGGAACGTGTCTGTGGCGCCATTCCATGAAGGTGGTGATCCGGACATTGCCGCTTCTCCGATGCTGGCGTTCGATTCCTCGAATTGGTACCTGGCGCAGACCGTCACGGTTACGGCTGCAGAGGATCCGGACGCGGAGGATGACGCTGCGGTGATCGGGCACAGGGTGTCAGGAGCGGATTACGGAACCGAGGCCGCGGAATCGGTGGCAGTAATGGTCACCGACGACGAAACGGAATCCTCGGAAGTGCTGCTCGCGGCAGATCCCGCTGTTGTGCGGGAAGGAGCGGAGGCGGTGCCCATCACGGTTACGGCGAGCCTGGATTCCGGTTCGCGGGACGTGGACACGGTGATCGGCATTTCCGTGGCTCCGGGTTCGGCTGTCGAGGGAGCGGACTATGTCGCGGTGTCCCCCTTCGCCATCACCATTCCGGCCGGCGCGGTGAGCGGTACGCATGCCTTTTCGTTCTCGTCTGCGCCGGATGAACTCGACGAGCCCGCCGAGACCGTCCGGATCGCGGGAGCCGTATCCGATTCGGCCCTGGCGGTGTCGAGTGCGCTGTTGACCATCGAGGACGGCAATGCGGCACCGACTGTCTCCCTCATGCTCTCGGACGACTCGATCGGAGAGGCGGACGACGAGAGCACGGTGACGGCCTTCATGAGCCATGCATCAAGCGCGGAAACCACTGTCACGATTGCGGTTGCGCCGCTGGAACCTGCCGAGACCCGGGACTTCAAGCTGTCCGGGACAACCCTGTCCATCCCGGCGGGCTGGACAACGAGTTCCGACGCGATCGTCATCACCGCCATGGACAATGATGTGGACGCGCGGGACAAGACTCTGACCGTCTCCGGCACGGTGGCGAACAGGCTCGGCCTTGCGGACCCGGCCGAGGTGTCCCTGACGATCACGGACGACGACCGTGCAGGCGTATCCGCCAGCCCTGCTTCGCTTGTTGTGATGGAGGAGGACGCATCCGGAGCCGTCTATTCGGTGGTCCTGGATTCGGAGCCCATCGGCCCGGTTGCGGTCTCGGTGTCCGGCATGGCGGGCAGCGACGTTTCCGTGAGCCCCGCTCGCCTGGCCTTCAAGCCCTCGAACTGGGACGAGGCGCAGGAAGTGCTGGTCACCGCTGGCGCGGATGATGATTCCCGCGACGATAGGGTGGTGCTGGAGCACCACGCTGTTGGCGGAGGCTACAGCGATGCCGGCGGGCCGAGCGTAGCGGTCGCCGTGTTCGACAATGATCGCAGAATCGCCCTGTCCGTCGATCCGCTCAACATCGGCGAAGGGTCGGGCGCAACCGACATCGTGGTGAAGGCGACCCATGCGGAAGAGGCGGCGGACGTTCCGGTGACGGTGCATGTAACCGTTGGCAGCGGCTCGGCCCCGAATCCCGCGATCGCCGGAGCCGACTTCGAGCCCATTGGCAACTTCGCAATTGTCACTCCGGAAGGCGCCGAAAGCGGAACCGGAACCTTCACCTTCACGCCGATTGAGGACGAGGAGGTGGAAGAGGACGAGATGGTCTCCATCACGGGCGCTTCCGATACGTCGGCCGTCGCGGTGTCGGGCGCAGAGCTTGTCATCACGGACAACGATGAACATCCCCTGCGGGCTCTCAGCATCCTGGACTCGACCGCGGGGGAGAATGATGGCTCGATCTCCTTCCAAGTGCGTCTGGACGCTGCGAGCAGCGCTCTCGTCCGTGTTCGCTATGCCACGGAAGACGGTACGGCGCTGGCAGGAATTGACTACGAAACCCGGAGTGGAATCCTGGCGATAGCGCCGGGTGCGCTCGGTGCCGAGCTGACCGTGCCCGTGCGCATGGACTCGGTTGATGAGGGCAAGGAGCGGTTCAGGGTTCGGCTTTCCGACCCGGAATACGCCATTCTTGCGGATTCCGAGGCGATTGGCACGATTACCAATGCGGATCCCATTCCGAGCGCCTGGCTGATCCGGTTCGGGCGGGCGGTGGCCGAGGACATTGCCGAGAGCGTCGCGTCCCGCGCGGAGACCGCACAGGCGTTCGGCGCCGAGGTGGAGATCGCCAATCAATTCCTGGGCGGCCTTCCCGATGCCGTGCTTGAGGATCCCGATGAGGTCCCTCCGCGCGCCAGGGCGTGGCGCAGAGTTGGAATGGAGTCCCAGGCGGACGGGTCCGCGATCGATGGCGGGAATGGCAACTTCACGCGCTCCGGGCCCGTTACGCATGAGGAGTTCCTGGACGGGAGTTCGATCCGGGCGACCAAGGTGGTTGCGGATGGCGGCGCGCTTTCCGTCTGGGGCAGCGGTTCCGTATCCCGGTTCACTGGAACCGAGCAGGGTGTTTCCCTCGAAGGGGAATCGTCGACCGGAATCCTGGGCGCGGATTACCGGAGCGGTTCGCGGGCCATCGGATTCCTCCTCTCCCGGAGCACGGGAAAGGGAACCTACGGTTCGGGAGACGCGGGCGGACGGATATCCGCAGAGCTGGCAGGTCTGTACCCGTTCTTCCATGTGCACCCGATGGACCGCTATTCGATCTGGGGCGTTGCGGGACACGGCCGCGGCAAGATCCGGCTCGAACCGCGCGCGGGACCGGCCAGCGAAGCCGGAATCAGCATGGCGATGGCAGCGCTTGGCACGCGCGGCGTCGTTGGCAGCGCAAACGGCATCGATGTCGCCTTCGAGACGGACGGCTTCCTTGTGCGGACGCGGTCGGAAGCGGTGCCGGGCCTCAGCGCGACAGACTCCCAGGCAGGCCGCATACGCGTCGGGCTCGAGGTCGCGGCTCCCCTCGAGATAGACGGGTTCGGATCGATCGTGCCAAGCGTCGGCCTCGGCATGCGCTACGACAGCGGAGACGCGGAGTCCGGCTACGGTATCGACCTCGGCGGCGGGCTCGCGCTGGACGGCTTCCACACCGGCATCTCGGTGGAACTCCAGGGTCGCGCGCTGCTTGTCCACGAGGCTGAACGCGTCAGCGACTGGGGCTGGTCCGGAGCCCTGCACTTCGATCCCGCTCCCTCGTCGGATCGCGGGGTGGATTTCTCGCTGTCGTCTTCCCGGGGCGCCTCGACCGAGGGGCGGGCAGATGCACTCCGAAATGTGGAGACAGTTGGCGGCCTGCTGGCGGAGTCGACAGGGTCGCCCGCCACGTCCATCGACGCGGAGATCGGCTATGGGGTGCTGGTTGCAGGCGGCAAGTTCAAAGGACGGCCGGCGGTTGGCATCGGATACTCGGGTTCCGAGCGAACCTATCGGACCTGCTACACGCTCAGTCTCGCGAGGCGCGGCCGCATTGGCATGGAACTCGGCCTGGAGGCTTACAGACGCATTGGCGTTCAGGACCGCGAACACGGAGCCCGTGTCGAATTCGGGTTTCACTGGTAGACGCTGCGGCCGACGGAAGCGGTCGAGCGAGGCGGAGCGTGACGTGGGGATTCAGGGCTCTGGCCGGGGTAGTGGCCATCTTTGGCCTGAAAATGACAGCACACCCTATCCGGGCCGGGATCCCCGCAGCAGGAAAGCCAGCCAGGGTCAATTCTTGGACAATCCCGCGGCGGGACGCTCGTGCAGCAGCGATTACGGTTCCTGTCGTGTCGCGGCACTCGGATACCGGAACCGGCTCAGCAGCATCGGGAGAGCGAGTCGCTGTCGTCTTGCCGGTGTGTCCTGCCGGGCACTTCTCCCAGTGCACGCTGTCTGGATCGGGTGTGGCCTGCCCCAACTGCGGCGCCGGTCGCGTTCCACGACGTCAGAGTTCTGACCATCGCCGTGCCGCGCCATCCTGCTCTGGTGCGGGCTTGGTGCCCTGCCCGCCGGTCCGGCCGACTTCAACTGCGTGCGTTGCATCCGGCGTAAAGGGCGCCGGTTCTGCCTCGGGATTCTCCCACCCGCTCGAGCTGAGGACTGCTTCCGGATCAGATCCGGCCACTCCCAACCAGGGGGGCGGGCTACCAATGGCATTCGTCTAGGGCGTTCTGCTTCGTGGCCCACCGGGTGCATTGGACTAATGTATTGCGGTTATTTGTCTTTTCTCCACTGTTGGTGCGGTCATGCCCGGGGGGGTTGACTTACCGGCTCGTTCCCTGCATAGTGCCGCTTGGATTGCCCACTGCGGAGAGGTGTTTGGATGGATCCCCGAATCGAGGCGCTGCGGTCGACGACGTTTTTCGGTCGTCGTCTGACCCGGCAGCAGATTTCCGAGATCCAGACGACGGTTGCAGCGTTTCCGTCGCTGAGCCGGCACGAGCTTGGGCAGACGGTTTGCGAGCAGCTGGGCTGGCGCACGGGAACGGGCACGAACCGGATCCAGCTCTGCCAAGGGCTTCTGGAGGAACTGGAGCGGCTGGGCCTCCTGGTGTTGCCGGCGAAGGATGCGTCCTATGCGCGGGGTCCGCGCAAGCCGATTGAGAAGAGCCGGCGGACGGAGAAGCAGCCTGCGATTGCGGAGCCACTGGGGGAACTTCTGCCATTGCAGCTTCGCCTCGTGCTGGACGAGGTCTCGGAGTGGAACGAGTTTGTCGACCGCTGGCACTATGCCGGTTTCCGCCACCCTCTCGGTCCGCGGCTGCGCTATTTCGTGGAGGACCGGCACGGGCGCAAGCTGGGTTGCCTGCAGTTCTCGCAGGCGGTGGTCTCGCTGCCCTGCCGGGACGCGTGGGTCGGCTGGCCGGAGGACGGGTGGAAGGCGCATCTGGAGCGGGTGGTGGGCAACACGCGGTTTCTGCTGTTTCCGTGGGTCGAGGTCCGGAACCTGGCTTCCAAGGTGCTGTCGATGGCGGTGCGGCGGCTGGCCGATGACTGGGAGCAACAGCACGGCTGCCGTCCGGTATTGGTAGAGACGTTTGTGAATTCGAGCCGCTTCGATGGCGCCTGTTACCGGGCGGCGAACTGGCTCGATCTCGGCGAGACCCGGGGCGGCAAGGGGAAAGCGCCCAAACGGGTCTACGTCTATCCGCTGAGCGCGGACTTCCGGGAGGTTCTCCTGCATGGCCCGCAACGCACTGCGCCGCGGCGCAAGGCGAAGCCACGGGCGGCGCCCCGGCTCGCCGCAGACGACCCCTTCCTGCTCGCCTGGCAGGAACTCGTCGGCGCGGCAACCGCGGCTGCGACGGCCCACGACCGTGTCTGGCAGCTCCGGCGGCGGGTCATCAACACTCTGCTGGTGGTGCTCTTCGTCTATCGGCTGATGTTCTCGGGCAACGGCTACACGGCGACCCTTGCCGCGCTCTGGGAGCAATGCCGGGCTTGCGGCATTCCGCTGCCGCAGGCCGAACCCGTCGCTGCGTCGAGCATGAGCGCCGCCCGGGCGAAGGTCGACGAAGCCATCTTCAAGAACCTGCACGCCGAGATCCTCAAGCGTGCCGAGAGCTCGCAGTGGAAGGGGCACAGGGTCTTCGCGGTCGACGGCTCGAAGATCAACCTGCCGCGCCCACTGCTCCGCGCCGGCTACCCCCTGCCGCAGGAACGGGCCCACTATCCGCAAGGCTTGCTGAGTTGCCTCTACGAACTGGCCCCGAAACTCCCCATCGACTTCGACCTGCATGCCCACGGCGATGAGCGCGCCGCCGCGCTCGCCCATCTCCCCGCCATGGCTGCAGGAAACGTCGTCGTCTACGACCGCGGCTACTACTCCTACCGGATGCTGCTGGCGCATGCGGAGCGGGGCGTGCATCCCCTGTTCCGTCTGCAGAGAAATGCCGGAACCACATTCGACGACTTCATCGCAGGAAGCCGGCAGGATGAGCTCATCACCATCACACCGGGACCCGATACGCTTCGCCGTCTGGGCCGGAAGGATCCCGAGGCCGTACCCAGGCCCATCCCCCTGCGGCTCGTCAAATACGTCCACGGCGGAACCGAGTTCCATCTCGCAACCACTCTTCTCGACCGAAGCCGATACCCGGTCCGGGAACTCGCCGACCTCTACCATGACCGCTGGGGCATCGAGGAGTTGTACAAAACCTCAAAGTGTGGCTTCGAACTGGAGAACTTCCACAGCCGATCCGAACGCGGCGTGAAGCAGGAGATCTTCGCCCACTTCAACCTCATCGCCATGACCAGGCTGTTCACCAACTTCGGCGACGCCATGCACAACTCGCAATCGCCCCCGGATCCCCTGCCGGAGAGCCAGGCAAACTTCAAGGCCGCCTTGTTCGCCGTCGCCCGAAACCTCGAAGGCCTCATCCTGCGGCAGGCGGCCATGATGCACAACGCAGTGCATCAGGTCCTCGCTTGTGTCGAAACCGCAAGGCAGCGCCTACGTCCAAATCGATCCTGGCCACGACGCTCCCGAAAACCCCTCGGCAAATGGCAGAAGGGACGAGACTCCGCAGCTGCAGTCTGAGTGCCAGAGCAACCGTCCCACCCAATTCGGGCCTGGCAGAACTGCGATTCCTTAAGCGAATGCCAAAATTTCCCTAAGCGAATGCCATTGCCCGGGTTGGCCCCTCTCCGTCCGCCTCACCGAACCAGTTTCTCTCGGACGGTCTCCGTCCCGGGGCGCGAATGCCCGGAACGATACTGAGTCCATTCGGCCAGGGCGAGGACTCTGGCGCCTTCCATACGGGTTCTCGTCAGATGTGCCCAAGACGAACGAATGCCCGGGCCGGGCGCCATCCCGTCCCGGCCGATCGGGATTCCACTCTACCGGGGAGGGGGCTTCAGGGCAGAGATGATCGTGATGGCATTGTGCCGCATCATGTCCAGAAACGTCGGCGCCGGACCGGCGGGTCCGGAGAGCGCGCCAGAGTACAGGGTGCCGCCGATCGCGGCGCCGGTCTCATCCGAGATAACGTGCAGCAGACGCGGGTCGCTGATGTTCTCGACGAAGACGGCCGGCACCCCCAGATCGTTGATCAGCTCGATCAGCCGCGCGATGTCTTTCGCCGAGGCGTCGGATTCGGTACTGACGCCCTGTGGGGACAGGAAAGTCAAACCGTAGGATTCTCCGAAATATGCAAATGCGTCGTGCGATGTCACAACCGTTCGGCGGTCTTCCGGCAGGGAATCGACAAGGTTGCGGATTTCCGCATCGAGATTGTCGATTTCTGCAACATACGCGTCTCGATTGGCGTCATAGTCCGTGGCATTGGCCGCATCGGTCGCAGTCAGTGCCGCGGCGATGTTGCTGACGTAAATCCGGGCATTGTCAAGGCTCTGCCATGCATGCGAATCAAGTGCACCGTGTCCGTGGCTGGCAGCTCCGTCCCCATCGGCGGGGTCTCCTCCACTCTCGCCCTCATCCGTGTGCATGCGTTCGGCGTCATGCGCGTGTTCATCTTCCTGCTTCCGGCCCGCTTGATGCCGAGCCTGCTCGCCATGGTCATCTTCTTCATGCGTTTGCGCTTCCGAAGGCAGCGGCTCGACGCCGGACGACGCCACGACGAGAGTGCCGCGGAAATCGGATGCGCCAACCAGCCGTTCAAGCCAGCCCTCGAATTCGAGACCGTTGATCACAAGCAGCCGGGCTTCGCTGACAGCGCGGGCATCGGTTGGTGTCGGCTGGTACACATGCGCGTCACCGTTGGGTCCAACGAGAGTAGTCACTCGTACATGCCGTCCGCCGACACGCTGGACCATGTCGCCGAGAATTGAGAACGTGGCCACCACGCGAAGCGGTTCCCCGGCATGGACTCGGGAGGGAGTTGTCGCTGCGAGGGCGAAGATCGTGGCGGCAACGGCGGACAGCAAGGCAATTCGCTTGGTGAGCAAGTATTCCCCCCCTTGTCGTCAGGCTTCGAGATGGGAGCGGGGCACCCGCTGGGCAACGAGTCCGCCGACAGGCCCCAAGGATACCGAGGCCGCGTACATCGTCCCCGCCGCCAGGATGATCGCTGGCCCGGACGGCAGGCTGAAATGAAAGGAAAGAAGGAGTCCTGCCACGGTGGACAGGATCGCGACGACCGCCGCCACCATCATCATCCCGGCAATTCCCTGCGCCCAGAATCGGCTCGCGGCGGCAGGCAGGATCATGATGCCGACCGCCATCAGCGTGCCGAGCGCGTGGAAGCCGCCAACGAGGTTCAGGACCGCGAGAACGAGGAAGGAGAAATGCGTGACGGCGCTCAGCCGACTCACCGAGCGCAGGAACTGGGGATCCGCACATTCAAGGACCAGCGGCCGGAAGAGGAGCGCGAGCGCCAGGAGGGATGCGCTTGCGATGGAGCAAAGCAGGATCAGCGCGTTGTCATCCAGGGCGAGCACCGTTCCGAAGAGGATGTGCATGAGGTCGATGTTGCTGCCGCGAGTGGACACGATCAGCACGCCAGCCGCCAGGGAGATGAGGTAGAAGGCGGCCAGGCTGGCGTCTTCCCGGAGAATTGTCGACCGCGACACGAAGCCGGCCAGAAGCGCCACGGCAAGGCCGGCAATCAGTCCGCCAACGGTCATTGCGCCGAGCGAGAGCCCTGCGACCAGGTAGCCAACCGCTGCGCCCGGCAGGATGGCATGCGCCATCGCGTCCCCGGTCAGGCTCATTCGCCGGAGCATGAGGAAGACGCCCACCGGAGTGGCGCCCGCGGACACCGCGAGGCAGCCGACGAGAGCGCGGCGCATGAAGCCGAAATCGGCGAAAGGCTGGAAGAATGCGTCCCAAATCATGCGGCTTGCCGAGTGCAGATATCAGCCGGCCCGGTGAAGGCGGGGCTCATCTGCCGCGCTTCGGCCAGATTCTGGGCCGTCAGCACGGCTCCCGTGCGTCCGTGGGCAATCAGGTCGCGGGCCAGAAGCATGGTTCGCGGAAACGAGGCGCGCACGGTTTCCATGTCGTGCAGTACGGTGATGACCGTACGGCCTTCGCCGTGCCATTGCCGGACTACACTCAGGAGATCCGCCGAAGTATCCGAATCAATCGAAGTAAATGGCTCATCGAGGAGTACCAATTCCGCGTCCTGCAAGAGCAGCCGGGCGAACAGCGCGCGCTGCATCTGCCCGCCGGAAAGCGTTCCGATGGGCCGCCGCTCCAAGCGGGAGAGGCCTACCGCGGCAATTGCTGTCTCGACTCGGTGCCGCTGCGCCCTCGAGAGGCCGCCGAAGGCTCCGGTTTCCCGCCAGGTTCCCATGGCGACAAGGTCCTCCACCGAGATCGGGAATGTCGGGTCAATCTCGGACTGCTGCGGCAGGTATGCAACCTTGTGCCGCGCGTTCACGTGAAGCGTGATGCTTCCCTCCAGCGGCGTGAGCGCACCCACTATTCCCTTGAGTAGCGTAGACTTCCCTGACCCGTTCGGGCCGACTACCGCAGTCAGCGTGCCTGCTTCTATCTCGGCGTCCACATGATGCACGGCTGGATGCCGGTCATAACCGAGGGTGACATTGCGGAATGAGATCGCTGCAGTCATTGCTTGGCGAATTCCGCTGTAGCCCAGAAGAATCCAAGCCAGAGCAGAATGGCGATCGCGGCGGCTCCGGTCAGACGCTGGAGGGCGCTGCAAGGGAGGAGGCGGATTGCCCGGACGAACCTTTCCCTGGCTGCTGCATCTGCGCCGTCCGTATCCTGCAGGGCTTCGCGTTGCGGCTTCCGGACGCTTCCCTGACTCGATGCCCGGGCGTCTTGCGGCATTCCGGAACTCCTCCTGCCGCCGCCGCCGGAATTGGGCGGGATTGGGCGGGATTGGCGCTTGCGTCTAGTTTCGGAATGTTATAACGTTGCATAACGTATTGTCAAGTGGTGGGCCTGAAGAATGAGAACATGACCGAAGGGCAGCGTTGCATGGACCGGCACTGCAGCAGGAGGCACGAGCCGTCCGAGCGGGTCGGGTTGGCCACTTCGCTCTGCGCAGAGCGGGGCGTCCGCCTCACCGCACTACGGCGGCGCATCCTCGAGCTGCTTTGGGAGAGCCAGCAGCCACTGGGGGCGTACGACCTGATTGAAGGATTGAAGCAGGATGTTGGTCGGCCCGTGGGTCCTCCAACCGTGTACCGCACACTGGAATTCCTGATGGACCAGGGCCTGGTGTCCAAGATTCAGAGCCGAAATGCGTACGTGCCATGCGCGCATCCCGAGCGGCGTCACAACTGCGTCTTCTTCATGTGCCTTGGATGTGGCGCGTCCTCCGAAGTGGAGAATGTGGAAATCGAACAGCTGCTGGACGAGGATGCGGCGCGCCTTGGCTACCACATCGCACGACTCGTTGTCGAAGTGGAGGGAATGTGCCGACCCTGCGCCGATGCCGACCGCCCTTGACCGGACGGCCTCCGACAATGTTCCTCTCCAAATTGCTGCGCTCCGGCCTCGCCCTGGGGCGGACTACCGCGGTTCCACCTGGTTTGTGGATTCAGGGAATTGCCCTGCGGGTTCGGGATCGAATTCTGTCCGGCCTGGCTGCAGCGGCCAGGCCTCCTCCCGGACCGGGGAAGCCCGGAATTACTGCCCTGCGAGCAGGACGCCAGCGAGGAGATCCTTCCGCGCTGGCGCCCCTTCCGCAGCCGGCCGCCGTGGCAAGGGAAGGCTATTGCCTCGGGCGGAGGAACCCTGAGCGGCGGTCCGAACCGGAGGCCGAGGCGGTGTAGCGGCTGGAGGTGACCGCCTTGCGCCTTCGCCTTGTCTGTGCGGCCCGCGCTACGCGCCCAGGCCGGAGTGCCCGGGTGCCAGCGCCTTCCCAAAGGACGCCAGAAATCCCGACCGTCGCGTTGTTTCGAGACCGTGCATGCTCGTCGCCTCGTTCTCTACCACATCCCAGCGGACTTTCCTTCCTGGCCAGATAGCGGGCCACTGCCCCATCCATGCCAGGGTGACAGCATGCTTGCACTCCAGTTCGATAAATACAAATGCTGTTTACGTCTATTTTTCATAAGTTTGTCTTATATAATTTGCAAGCGATGCTGATGGTGGGCATGCCCAAGTCGCGCCCCGAGGAGCGACTCAAGGGCAGGGGACCATACGGAAACCCGGTTGCATGTTCTTGCCGAACGGACCAATTGCCGACCTTCGAGAACCGTTTCCGTTCCGGGAGACGCCGGTGCCGACCGCCACCCATCCTTCTGCTCCACGAGGCGATGAGTGCGCTTGACAACCAAACCCGGGCCGTGGTTTCGGAGTTCCTCGAGACGCGTCGCCCGCGCCAGAATGCCAACGCCTCCGGCCACACGATCAAGGTCCGCCTTCGGCGGCCGCACCACGCATACCGACGTCGAAATCACTGCCTCGGCGCCGCCACCGCCCGCTCGGCCCGACGCCGCGCCGAACGCCGATCATACAGCCGCGAAAAAAGGCTCGTTAGCAATTCCGCCATGTCCCGGACCAGATCGTCATCGACCTCCCGGTCCTCCACAACCAGAACGCCGCCGCCACGGGCCCGGAGCAGGGCGTCCGCCAGTTCGAAGCCAAATCGTGCAAGCCGATCGCGATGCTCCACGAGAACAATGCCAAGCCCCGGCTTCGACAACATGCCAAGCAACTCGCGCCGCGATCCATCGAGCCGGGAACCTACTTCAACGATCACTTCGTCCTCCTGGATACGATGATGCCGGGCATATTCCAGAAGACGAAGCTTCTGCCGATCCAGATCCGCGCGCTGGCCAGCCGACGATACCCACGCATACAGAACCGTTCGCAAACGATCCCCTTCCGGCTGCCGAACAAACCAGTGCCGTCCGATCTCTACAGGATCGAGTTCCGCCGGCAGACTCCCGAATGACATCATCTGCCTTGCAGACCGCGATGTCAGACCATGAGCCTTCGCCCACACCGACAGCTTCATGCGCTTCTCATTACTTTGCATACCCACACAATTCTCCGTTCCACCAACTGCTGCAATCCGTCCGTCAGGTCGACGAGATTCTGCTGTCGGCGCGTGGGCAGAATGTCGGTAAGCGACCTTTTGGCCTCCTGCTTCCGCTGAGTGCGGAGGGTCTCCATCTTCGCCAACACCAGCAAGCACAGGCGATGAGTTGGTACTACGCGAACGCAACAAGCTGGAGCAGCAGTTGCGGGACGAGGTTGCCGCGTTGCTGGTCCGCGCGGAGCAGGCGGACGAGGCGGAGCCGGACTGGACAACATTCGGGAGGCGTTGAAGCGGTGACGGGATCGCCTGGAGGCGATTGCGGCGGCGAAGGAAGAGATCGCGCAGCAGGCGGCGGAGCGGCACCGGGCGGAGATGGCGGCCTACGAGGAGAAGATGGCGACCGGGGCTGCAAGGGAGGCGGCGTCCGGCCGGAAGCCGGTCGGTCGCCCGCCGGAAGAACCGCAGCCGGGCCTGCATCCGAAGGACCCGGTGAACTTCACGGATCCGGAGTCGCGGATCATGCCGTCATCGGAGGGCTTCGTGCAGGGGTTCAACGCCCGGGCGTCGGTCGACAATGGCTCCCACCTGACAATGGCTCCCACCTGACAATGGCTCCCACCTGATCGTGGCGGGCCATGTAACGGATGCCTGCAATGACAGGCAGAGGGTCGCCCCGGCGCTGGAACCGTTGGCGCCGACCCCCGCCCCGGGCCGGAACTGATGTACCGCTGGCACGCCGCCGTCCGCAGCCTCGGTGTCGATCTCGGCGCAGGCGAATCCTTCGACCTCGACTTCCACACCATTCCCTGTCACGGCGACGATGCCCTGATCCAGGAGCACTACGTCTCCAGGCGAAGCCGACGGCAGTGCGGCGTCCTCGCCTTCCTGGCCTGCGACGCCGGCGATGTGCGCCCGGTCAAGGACAAACTCTGCCGGTCCGATTCAAAGGGAATTCCCGTTCCGGAAGACCGCTGCCAGCGTCGGTGCGTCAAGAATGGCGTCAATCCAATCGTCCAGCTCCCTTTCGGAGGCGGCATCGACTTGGATGCGGGTGGAGGCGGGCAGGGGGCCGAAGCGCCGTCCCGGTAGACGCATTGGGGTGGACGCCTTTCCTTCAGTCTTCCCTCTGGCCTCGCCTTCGGCCAAGGCTTCCAGAATCAGCGGTTGCGTGATCAGGTCCATGTCGATCTCCCCGGCTTCCAGGCCGGCATCGAGCGCCAAGTCGCGCAACGTCTCCTTCACCATGGCGGATGTCGCCAACGCGTAGGAGAGCACGTAGGCCAGCGTCACCGGGTCGATCCGGCGGCCCGCCAGGTCCGTGCTCCAGATCGGCCGCGGCTCATCCACCGGGTACGGCGTCCGACAGGCGATGTTCATCATGCCGACCATGGCGCGGGATACAGGCTCCGGCGAGAGCGCCTCGTAGGGGATCCTCCGGGTGACCCGCGCGAAATAGCCATCGACCCAGCTCAACTGCTACAGGATGTCGGCCGCACTTCCGGTTTCGTCCATGGCTCCGGGCATGTTCCACGAGAGCCCCCTCGTGCTGAAGACGAACGGAACGGCCCAGGGCTTGACCTTCCCGGCGTATTGCGCCTGCAGCCCGCGCAGGCCGGCGGTCACCGGTTCCGGCGTGCCGGGGTCCGAACTCGACTTGTGCTCGATGGGGGCCACCGCATTCGGCTTGTCCAGGGTTCCGCCAACCAGGTACACCTTGTCCGCGCGGAGCTTCTCGAGGTTGCCGTGCACCAGCGCCGGGTCGATCGGGCGTGCGGGCTCGCCCGTCAGCATCCAGCGCATCGCCTTCGGCCAATGGGCGTGGATCAGCGCGTTGGCGCGCTCGCTGTCGCTGAGGATCGCACGGAAGAATGCGTCATGGCAGTGGCGCGTGAAGGCGCGGAGTGCGCTTGCATCGGGCTGGTGCATCGCCGGCATGGCTCCTGGCTGCGATCGGGAATGCCCTGGCGGCGGAAGGCGCCCGGGTCGCGTCGAGCCTTGCGGCCCGATCCGGGCGGCGCAACACGGGAGTGGCCCCATTCCGCCGGGGGGGGGGAGGAGGCGGTGTTCGGTGAACGTTGCCGGTACGGCCTCCGGTTGCACGCCGAACGAACGGGGAACACGCGGAATTGCCGGCATGGGAAGAAATCTCCGGAGTTCGGTACCAAAAATGACGCGCAAAAGGACGCTGAGGCGCCGACCCCCGGGTTCCCGTGCAGCACCCGGGGGACCGAATCGCGGCGTTGCGACGCGAATCGGGACATGGCGGGGACCCGGCGGAGCCACTCGTCGAGCCATCAATACAACGAAGTCGAACCACGAGTCACTGAAATCCAATCACCTCGCCAACCGGGTCTTCCCGGTCGTCGAGGGTGTCTGTGTCGGCGTCAAAGTGGCATGGCCCGAGTTCGAGGACGCTCCCGACCTCATCAAATCCATAAGAAGCCGAAAACCGGCTGCGACAGAGGTCTTCAACAGGAAACCCTCTATGAGCAATTAGTGGATTCTGTATCACCGTATTCTCGGAAGGCGAGACAAGCGGCCCAACCAACCAGCAAACGTTACCAGTCGCTCCACGAGCCGTGCCTTGCCGGGGATCGGAATTCCGATCCCGCAGAGTCTTGCAACTGCTTCACTCGACGGGATATTTGATCGCAGATCCGGGAGACTGCGTGTCGCTTGACATGGCGCCCCGGATCATGTTCCAATCCATGTGTCGGCAGATGAAATAAATATGATAGATAGGTTGAATTAATTATGTTCGCTGTACGCAATGCAACGGTGCCGCAGATGTCTTGCGTGCACGCTGTCTTCGGACAGGAGCTCGCGGACGCCGGGCAGGGACGTTGGGTTCGACGGTTTGCGGGTGCGGCCTTGCCCGGGCGGGTCCGGCTGACAGCGGCGCTCGCCGTTGCCGTCCTGGGCGCATTCAGCGCCCCGGCGCTTGCGCAGGACGTGCTGGTAAGCAACACCGGGCAGACGTCATTGACGGACTGTGCTCTCGTTGGGAATGCATCGGGGACGACTTTCACACAAGGATTCCGCACGGGGGACAACCCGGGCGGATACACCCTTTCCGCTGTCGGAATTACGCTGGGAGCCAACCGTCTCAGTGGCACGGAATCGTTCAACCTGTTTGTCCATGGATCGAACAGCGGCGAGGCGGGCTCCCTGCTCCACACCCTCAGCCCTCCCACGGCACCCGGGTCCGCGATAACGACCGGCGTGATCGTCGACTTCACGGCGCCCGCCAACGCTGCCCTGGTCAAGGAAACCGACTACCATGTCGTCTTTGTCGGCACGGGCAATTCTGTGGATGATGTGTGTCTCAAGGTAACCGGTTCAGCGATGCAAACCGGGGAATCCGGCTGGACCATTGAAGACGGCCTGCGGCTCTCGGGCACCCTGGACACCGGCGGGATCTCCTTCCAGATCCGCGTCAAGGGGAGCGAGAACAACGCCCCGGCCACCGGCGATCCGCGCATTACCGGCACCGCGCGGGTGGCCGAGGACGCGGGCTCGCCGAGCGTGACGGTGACGGCGGCGCTGGACGGCGCGGCGCGCGCGAGCGCCACCGAGGTGCAGGTGACGGTAACGGGCAATACGGCCCAGGCGGTGACGGATTTCGCGGCGGTCCAGCCCTTCACGGTGACGATCCCGGAGGGAGATGCGAGCGCGACGGGGAGTTTCAGTTTTGCGCCGGTGGACGACAGCATCGACGAGGGAAACGAAACGGTTGCCGTCGGTGGGACCGTGACGGGACTCCAGGTCGTTCCGGCGTCGCTTCTGCTGGTCGATGACGACGACCGGGGCGTGACGGCCTCGCTGCTGGCGATGATAGTGGACGAGGAGGGAAGCCGGACCTACACGCTGGTGCTGGACACGCAGCCGACGGGTGATGTGACGGTGCGTCCCTCGGTCTCCGGCAACCGCGATGTGACGGTCTTGCCGGCGAGCCTGATTTTCACGGTCTCGAACTGGGACACGGCACAGGAGGTGGCGGTTTCGGCGGCGGCGGACGACGACGCTGTCAATGACACGGCGACGGTGGGCCATGCGGCGAGAGGCGCGGACTACGCCGGAGTGCGGGTCGATGAGGTCGAGGTCACGGTGCGGGACAACGATGAGCGGGGGGTCACGGTCGATCCCGTCACCCGCGGCGAAATCGCCGAAGACCGGGCCATGCTTGAACAGGTGCCCCGAGCATCCACCCGCGATCAGCACATTCCGGTGCTCCGGATGGAAATCGATAATGAAGTGCGTGTCTGGCGTCATCGCGATCTGGCAGGCCTTCTGATCGACTGCCCGCTGCTCGGCAAGGCCCGGCAGGCGGTGGCGCAGGTACTGGCGCGTGCGATGGAATGCGGAGGCTTGCACGACCCGGTTGTCCCTGTCGAGATCAATGACAGTTTGCTCCCAGGCAATCGCTGCCTTCACACCGGATCCCTCCACGGAAGGGGTACCGTATGCACCGTAGCCGTGATCGACCCAGCAGGGCATTTCCTCCGCGCCATACGCGGTCACGCTGTCCGGTGGCGAAGTGTAGATGATGTCCTGACGCACTACCCGCGAAATCGGCCGGACCGTTCGCGGGAACAGGCTGCCCAGCCAGGGGCCGGCCGCCACTACGACCAGGTCCGCTTCGATTGGCTTGCCGTCAAGCAGCGGGCGTTCCGAAGGGTCGGTGTCGACACGGCCGCACCGGATGCGGCCGCCTTCCTGTCTGAATCGTTCGGCAGTTTGCACGATGGCGCGCTTGGCCATGACGAAACCTGCCTCCGGCTCGAATATTCCGTATTCCACGCCGGTGGGCTGGAATTGAGGGAATCGCAGCCGGATCTCGTCCACATCCAGGCGCAGGTGGGGCACACCGAGCCGTTCGAACACGGGAAGGGTGGCATCCTCCCATCCGGTCTTGTTCCGTCCGGCAAGGATCAACGCGCCGCATTCGACAAAGAGCGTTGTGCCAAGCTCCTGCTGCAGTTCCATCCAGCGGAGGCGGGCGTCCCTCGCCCAGCGCGTGTAGAGCTCGTCGCTGCCGTGGATGGAGCGGAGGATTCGCGTGTAGTCGGAAGAGCTTGCCCGGCTGTGGCCGATTTCCCAACGGTCCACCAGCGTCACCCGGCATCCCCTGCGGAGAAGGCTCAGTGCGGTCATCACACCGGCAACGCCTCCTCCGGCAACTACGGCCTCCGGCCTGTCGCCCATGCTCCGATTCTCCCCAAAAAGTAGAATTTGTATACCGTATCCAATTCTTGCGTGCAAAGTTCAACCTGGCCAAGCGGTAGCGGAACGCGCCGCTGGCGGCACGGGAAACTTGGGCAACCCGGCCGCATCGTTCCTGGCGCTCGCGCACGGGGAACATTTTCCTCACCGGACTGGATGCTTTTCGCGGGCAAAATGGCGGTGCGGCATCGCCATTCGCTTGCTCCTGCCCCGCCGGCTGTGGCGATGGTCGCGACGGCGCGATGATCGACGTTCCAATACGCTACAGGGCGGACGAGTACTCATTCGCTTCGCAGTTGCAGGAAGCCGGTCTTGCGAAACCATCCGTCATGTATCGGACAGTCTCCCCGGCGCACCAATCTCCAATCGGAGGCAAGTAGCGGCAAGGAGAGCAAGATCAAGAACGAGCCAGAATCAATTGCAGCGGAGACCGTGTGCGTCCGGTCAAGGGCGAATTCTGCCGGTCCAATTCAAGGGGAACTCCCATTCCGGAAGACCGCTGCCAGCGTCGGTGCGTCAAGAATTGCGTCAATCCAATCGTTCAGCTCCTTCTCGGAGGCGGCATCGATTTGGACGCGGGTGGAGTCGGGCAGGGGGCCGAAGCGCCGTCCCAGTAGACGAATTAGGGTGGACGCCTTTCCTTCGGCCTTCCCCTGTTTGATCCAAGTCTCGGCGATGGTTTCCATCAGCATCTCCCAGTGATCCGGCCTCGCTGTGCGCACAGCTGCTTGCAGCACCGCAACATCAATGTGGAATGCGTCTACGATATACGCAAGCGTCTGCGCTTCCAAGCGGCCGCCCGGTTGCAACGGCTGCAGCACGGCCGCCAGTTCTTCCCTGGATGCATTGCCCAGCGATGCAAGTCGCATTGCAATCAGGCCCGCCCGGAGTTCGCGCCCCTGCGCGAGTTGATCCTCGGGGATGCAGCCCAGATCAATCAGCAGGATGGAGAAATCGGGCATCCACGGCCGCAGGTCCTCGCACGCGTCGATCATGTCGAGCAGGGTGAGGGGTTCGCTCCAGCGGGATGCGCCGTGGTGCAGGATGATCGGAATGATCGGCGGCAGGGATCGCAGCCTCTCGGCCGAGCCCTGGGCATAGCGCTTCCAGATCTGGACCATGTAGCCGGCCAACTGCAGAAGCGCCTGCGGCTCGGACCGTGACTTGTGCTCCAGAAGAATGAACAGGAAGGCCGCCTCGCCTGTGGTGAGTTCGACGCGGAACAGAAGATCGGTGCACTCGTGGCGCAGAGTCTCGTCCAACAGGATTCCATCCTCGAGAACCGGCAACGCATCGCTCAGCAACTTTCGGATGTCGGCAGGCAGATGCGACAGAAGGAAGTCCTTCGCACGTTCCGGATCTTCCAGCAGGGCCCGGAAGAACTTGTCATGCGGATTGTGGACGGGTCTCTTGTCCGTCGGGGTCCGGTTCGATCTTGCTCGCATGGCGCCCTGTAGTGCTGTGCGCCAGAGATCGGCCGGGCGCCTGGATGGATAAACGCCGACAAGCATCGCGGCTCCGATCAGCGAACACAACTCCTTGTAAACACGATCGAATTACGTGTTCGATCAGGTTCGGTGAACAATCTCGCAGCATGTTCGGAATGAATTGCGAACAGGCTGGGAACAGCGTGCCGGAGTGTTCCGTTCACGGAAGCCAGTGGGATTCGGTGTCGCGGCAATCCGAATTGGCGCGCGCGCTGCCACGGGCGTTCGCGGGACAGGGAAAAGTCGGCCGCGAATCGCCCCCCCCCCTATGGGGGGGGTGATTCGCAGATTCCCGACGCGAGCGTCCCCCCGGAATCCAATCGGATGGCATCGCCATCCATTCGTTGCATCATGGAAAGCGACGGGTGCCATGTGGGCGTGCAATCCGGATTGGCGGCGAATGGCCCGGGACGGCTCTCTTGCAACAGAGGGCAAATTGTATACAGTATTCAAAAATCGCCCATGCGCTCCGGCGGCGGCGAATCGAAGGGGAGACGCGCATTATGGCCGGTGATGTTCGTGGGCTTCCTGACGGCGTGCACACGGTGGCAATCGGCTTGGGCGACTTGAACGGAGTGATGCGGGGCAAGCGCGTTCCCGCGGAACGCTGGGCCGAAGTGTGCGAGTCGGGAATTGCCCTCTCCATCGCGACATTCGCCTGCGACATGACCAGCGACGTGTGGGACACGCCCTACGTCAACATGGGGAACGGGTATCCGGACATGCACCTGATTCCATCCGGCCCGGTCCATCCGGTGCCGTGGGAGGAAGGGTGCGCGTTCAGTTTCGGACGCGCGGAGGGGATGGACCACAAGCCGGTTCCGATCGATCCGCGGGGCGCGCTCGAGGACCAGGTGGCTCGGGCGGAGGCGAAGGGATACCGGGTGCTTGTCGGTGCCGAACTGGAGTTCTATCTCCTTGATCCGGAAACACGGCGCCCGATCGACGTGGGAAACCAGTTCTACGGCCTTGTCCGCGCCGCGGAGTTGGAGCACGTGATTGGCCCGATCCGCCGGCAGTTGCCCATGGTGGGGATCCCGCTTGAGCAATCCAATCCCGAATACGCTGCCGGGCAGGTGGAAGTGAACATCTGCTACGGCGAGGCGCTGGGTACGGCGGATCGCGTTGTGGCTTTCCGGTCGTTTGTGAGGGAGATCGCCGCCAAGCACGGATACCTCGCCACATTCATGGCCAAGCCGTTCTCGGACGATTCGGGAAACGGATTCCATACCCATTACTCGCTTTGGAAGGACGGGCGGAATGCCTTCGCAGGCGAGGACGGCGGATTGTCCAAATCCGGGCTGGCGTTTCTTGGCGGCCTGCAGCTGCGCATGGCGGAAATCGCGCTTGCCGGTTCGACGACGCCGAATGCGTACAAACGCCGCAGACCCTACACCTTTTGCCCGGTGAACACGTGCTGGGGGCGCGACAACCGTACAGTCGGACTCCGGATCATCGATTCCTCCCCTGCGGCGACACGGGTCGAGAAGCGCGATGGCTCGGCCGACTGCAATCCCTACTATCTCCTTGCGGCCGATCTCGCTGCCGGGCTTGACGGCATGGCGAGCGGGGCTGAGCCGAAGCACTTCATCGATGGCGACGCATACCAGTGCGAGGATGCGGATCCCCTTCCTGCGGACATCGACGCCGCCCTTGCGCTGGCCGAGAAATCGGAATTCCTCCGCAACGTTCTCGGCGAGTGGCGGCTTGAAATCCTGGCGGGCCAGGCAAGGCGGGAGCGGGACTTGCTTGCCGACCATGTCACCTCGCTCGAGACCAGCCGGTACTTGCGGAATTTCTGATGCGCATCGCTCGGATAATCGGGCGGGTGTCCGCCTCCATCAAGGCCGGGCAGCTGTCGGGGCACCGAATGCTGATCGCGGACGCCATTGCTCCGGATGGGAAGATCCTCGAGGCTGGCCTTGTGCTGACCGATGCCTGCGATGCGGGCCCTGGCGACGTTGTGCTGGTTGCGACCGGGTCTGCGGCCCGGATCGCCGGACAGACTGCCGGGGTTCCGACTGACGCTACCGCGGTTGCTGTCGTCGACCACATGTCGGTGGGCTCACGCGACGTGGATCTCAATGCGTTGCGCGTGGACCGGCCGGCGCGCCGCAAGTGAAGAAGGAAGCTCCAATGAACCAGAAAAGACCTGCCAGCCACAGTGCCCTCGGCATGATCGAGACCCGCGGGCTCGTGGCGGCGATCGAGGCCGCGGACGCGATGGTGAAGGCCGCCAATGTCGAGTTGGTTGGGCAGTCGCGCTCCGGCGGCGGGCTGGTCGCCACGCTGATCCGTGGAGAGGTGGGCGCGGTGAAGGCCGCGACCGACGCGGGCGGGGTCGCGGCCGACAAGGTTGGAGAAGTGGTTGCCGTGCACGTGATTCCACGCCCACATGATGACCTTGCGCCGATGCTGGACGCCATTGGCGGCTGACACGGGAATGGCGTGCGGCTCCGTGGAGCGGCCAGCGCGGTCCTGAGCGACAATGAGCGGAGCGGAATTCGAGGCCTTTGCGAACGCGCTCGAGGAGGGCGCGGCGCCGCGCCCGTCACCAACGCCGACGCTGGACCGCGTGGCAGTGCTTGGAGGCGGGCCGGAAGCGCGCCTCCTGGCGTGCCTCTGCCTTGCAGGTGGCGCGGAGGTGACACTGTTCTCGGCCTATGGGCGCGAGATGGAGCCGTTGCGGCGCGCTGGCGGGATCACGCTCCGGGGGACCGGCCCGGTGGGAACCTTTGCCGTGAACCGGGCCGAGGGCCCTTCCATCCGGCTCTCTGGAGAATTGGACTCCGCGATTCAGGGCGCGGAGCTGATCTTTCTCACGGGACCGGTGCTGAAGCAGCGGACCTACGCCATGGTGCTGGCCGAGCACCTCTCGGACGGACAAATTCTGGCAATGGCACCGGGCCGTTCGCTGGGTGCTCTCGAGGCGGCCTGGCTGCTCCGTGCCGGCGGTTGCGTGGCCGACTTCGCGCTCGTGGAGACCCAGGGCCCTCCATACTGGATCCGCGAGGAGGGCTCGGCCCTCCATCTCACCCGCGCTGCGCCGGTTCCGGCCGCCGCCTTGCCAAGCGACCGGCTCGACGCGGTGCAGGGCGTGTCGCGATACCTCCCGAATCTCCGTCCGGTGCCGACCGTAGTACATGGCGGCTTCGCCGACGGCAGCGGGCTCGTGGAGATCCCGGCGCTTCTGCTCGGAGGGCCGCTATGCCCGCCGGGCGGACTGGAATTGCCGCCGGGGGCGGAACCCCTGGAGGAGCGGTCCAATTTTCGTGCGCTCATCGGCTTGCGCCACGAGGCGGTGATCGACGCGATGGCCGCGGAACGCCGCCGGGTGGCCGCGCGCTGGGGCGTTCGCAACCTGCCCGGCACCGGTGAGTGGATCGAGATGTGTGCCGGGGCGGAAGCCGGGGAAGGGCTGCGCCCGGCCCCGTCCACGGATGAAGCGGCCCGCCTCGCCCGCTGCGCGGTGATCGGATCCCTGATCCCGCTTCTTTCCGCTGCCGATGCCGCGGGCCTCGATGCGCCTGTGACGCGCTCAGTTGCAACCCTTGCGCAGGCGGCGCTCGGGGGCGGGCTCGTCAATGCCGGGCGTCGGCTTGATGCGATCGGCATCGATACGGGCAATCTGGACGATGCGCGCCGCGCCATGGATGCGGTTGCCCGGGGAGAGCGGTGATGGATGGCGATCTTCGATCGATTGCCGCGGCCCGCCGCGCCGCCGAGCGTGCGTGGGAGGCACATCTGGCGTTCCGCGACACACCGCCGGAGGCGATTGACGAAATCGTTGGGGAGATGGCGCGCGCGATCGAGCCGGAGGCGACGCGGCTTGCCCGCCTCGCCGTGGAGGAGACGCGCTACGGCAACATTGCGGACAAGCGAATCAAGAACCTGTTCAATGCGCTCGAGGTCGCAGAATGGCTGCGGGGCGTGCGCACGCTCGGCGTGCTCTGGCGCGATGAGGCGAGCCGGATTGCTGCGATCGGCGAACCCATGGGGGTCGTGGCGGCGCTGATTCCAGTGACCAATCCCACCTCCACGATCATTTACAAGGCCCTTTCCGCGGTGAAGGCGGGCAATGCCATCGTCTGCGCTCCCCATCCCCGGGGCGCACGCTGCGGGCTCGCCACTGCGGAAGTGCTGGCGGGTGCGGCGGAGCGGGCAGGGGCTCCCGCGGGGCTGATCCAGTGTCTGAGCGAGGTCACCGTGGAGGGCACGGACGCGCTGATGCGGCACCGGCGCACATCCGTGGTGATGGCGACAGGCGGCTCCGCCATGGTCCGCGCCGCCTATTCCTCCGGGAAGCCCACGCTGGCCGTCGGGCCGGGCAACGTGCCGGTCTATGTGCATGAATCGATGGCCAATGATTTGGACGAGGTAGCGGAGCAGATCATTGCTTCGAAGTCATTCGACTACGGCACCGCCTGCGTTGCGGAGCAGGCCGTCATTGCCGACCGGAGTGTTGCGCGGCAGCTTCGCCACGAGATGAAGCTTCGCGGCGCGTATTTCTGCACCGCGACCGAGGCAGGGCGGCTCGCGCGGGTGATCTTCGACAGGGACGGGGCCTTCATCGTGGCCAATGTCGGGCAATCCGCGCCTCGCCTCGCCTCGCTTTCCGGGTTCGAGGTTCCGGCACGGACCCGCGTGCTGGTGGCCGAGGCCGCGGAAGTCGGGCCGGGAGAGCCGCTATCCGCGGAGAAGCTCAATCCCGTGCTTGCCTGGTACGAGGCCCCGAGCCGCGAGGCCGGGATCGCTCTCGCGGATCAGGTGGTTCGCCGGGGGGGGTGGGGCCACACCAGCGTCGTGCACACGCGGGACCCGGACGTCGTGGCTGCGTTCTCCCGGCTGCCGACCGGACGGGTGCTCGTCAACACCCCGGCGCTCACGGGCGGAATGGGATATTCGACGGCGCTCGAGCCCAGTTTCATGCTAGGAACCGGAACCGCATCGGGTTCGATCACCAGCGACAATGTCACCGCATTGCACTTGATCAATATCAAGCGGGTCGCCTGGGAATCCACGCCTTGGCGGAGCGTCTATGACGCCTATGGAGGGGATGCCTGATGGCTTCGCGGGTCACCATCCGTGCGCTGGTCCAGATCGACCGGCTACAGCCGAAATTCGCCGCCTACAACGGTGCGACGGTGCAGGGCTCCATCCCCCTCGCGGGCGACACCATCCTGATCGGCGAGGTCGCGCCCGGAAACGAGGTGTTTACTGCCATCGACAAGGCGCTGAAGGCGAGCCGGGCCGAGGCCACCAGCCAGATCGTCGAGCGCGAGTTCGGGTTCTTCATTTTGCGCTCGCCGCTCAACTCCGAAATCTCCGCAGCCCGGGAGGCAATCCTTTCCTATCTCCAGACTTCCTGACCTCGAACTCGAGAGAGTGTCATGTTTTTGCACCCGCGAAGTGGGGCTCGGCGATTTTTCCGGGTAGTTCATAGACCATGTGCATGTTGGTACCGGGGAAGACGGTCCGTGTCTGGTTGAGTTCTTCGAGGAGGCTTGCGATGGCGTTGTCGCCGGCATCGCTGGCGGTGCCGAGTATGCGAACGCGGAGGATGCCGTTGCCGTGCTCCGGGATGACGTCGGCGTCGGCCCGTAGAAGTGCGCGCAAGTGCCGGCGGGGGCGCTGGATCTTGCCCTGGGTCTGGGCAACGGCGGGCATCATGCGGGTTTCAGCGCGGTAGGCGATCATGCGGATTATATCGAGGAGGAGTTTCTCGCCTTCGGGGAGCGCGTCGAGTGCCTCGTTCGTGTCGAGTTCGGCGACCGCGATATGTCGCGGTGTATCGCGGCGCTGCAGCTTGAGGGCTTCACGCTCGGCGTCGAGAGCGTCGCTTTGGGCCTGCAGGCGCCGGACGGCCTCTTCGGCTTCGCGGGTCGGGGTTCCCCTGGACAGGTCGGCGATCCGGTTGCGCAGGGTGCCAAGGCGCTGCCGGAAGCGCTGGACATTGCGGTCGATTGCGCGCCAGCGCGGGTTGACGATGCGGGCGTCGGGATCCTGTGCTTCCAAACCGTGGACCGCCAGCGCGTCGAGATTGAACTCCTCGCGCATGTATTTGAAGAAGTTCTCCTGCGACCATCGGGAGAACAGGGCGCTGGCGGCCCGCTCCATGGGCATGCGGGGGTCGGTGGTGATGAGGGGCACCTGGCGGCCATTCTCCAGCAGGCGCCGGATCTGGCGGACTTCGGGCCCCTTGCTCAGGATCACGCTCTTCTCGGCGAGGCGGACGGTGGCGCTGCGGGTGCTTCCCGGCCCGTGGATGGGCACCGTGACGGTGCGGAAGTCCGCCTCCGGCCAGGCCTCCCCCTTGAAGCCCTTGTGCCAGGTGATCACAGCAACCCCGCGCCGGGCGAGGCGCCGGAACAGGGCAGGGCTCCAGCCTTCCCGGTCGAAGACCAGCGTCAGGGCGGGCTCGCCGGCGTCCGGGACGGTGAGGTCCGGTGCATCCGGGCCCAGCATGCCCAGTTTCTCCAGCGCGGGCAGGATGTCCTTCTCCAGCGCGTGGGTCATGGTCGGATCCAGCGCCTTGTTCAGGCACAGGAACGGCTTGCCGCCGAGCGCGTTGATCCAGTAGCTCGTGGAGGCAGGCAGGCAGAGTTTCTGGCGCGCCACGTAATGCTTGGGCAATTTTCCCTTGCGGCCGGAATACACCTTGACGTGGCCATCCACCGACAGGGTCGCACACACGTCCGGTTCTTCCGCCATCCATCCCGCGGCCAGGGAAGCTTGCCAGTCCCGCACCCGTTGCACGTCTCGCCCCAACGCCTTGATCTTGCCCCGCAGCGTCTTCACCTCCGGGCAGCGGTCCAGGCCCAGGATGGCGCCCCATTCCCCGGGCGCCTGGTGCCGCAGTGCCTCCGGATTGCGCACCCGGGCCAGGGTGAGGAAGGCCAGGAACAGCAGAACCGTGGTCAAACCGTAGTATCCCTTGGGCAGCGACAGGAACTCCCGCGCGCGGTCCAGAAGCCCCTCCTTGAGCAGCATCGGCAGCCCGGCCAGCACGCCGCCGCCGGCAACCGCCGACAGCGGCTCCGCAAACTGCGGCCGCATCTCCGTCAGATGTCCCGTTGCCGCCAGCATCCGCCCCGCCGTGTCCCGGGTGCCCCGACCCATCGGCGCCTCGCGGTCGCGTGCGTCCCGTTCGCTCCGCTCCACCCTCGGCTCCGGCGCTGCCGCCGCCTGTGGCTCCGTCGACGCGACCACCGGCGGCTCCAGCACTGCCGTCGCCTGCGGCTCCGTCGACGCTGTCGCCTGCGCCGGCACGGCCCGGTTCGGCGTCCCCCCTCTGATAACACCCGACCGGCGGTTGAGGCTGAACGTGCTCGGCCGGATCCCCAGCTTTCGCGCAACCGCCCGGCCGCTCAGCCCCGAGGCCAGAAGCCGCTCCGCCTCCCGCGCCGTCGCGGCGTCGATCGCGCTCGGCCCGCGCCTCCGTCGCGGCGTAAGAAAACCGGCCTCGCCCTGCCTCCGGAGCTGGTTCACTGCCCGCTGCACCGTCGAACGGTTCACGCCAAACGCCGCCGCCAGATCCCTGCGTAGCACACCGTGCTCGGCAAACCGCGCAATCCGCAGCTGTCGCGCTCGGTTGTCCGAAACTTCGTGGGAATCGAACGGCGCCAGGTTGCTGAAGTAGACCCGCCGGCCGTCCTCGACCGCGTGCGAAAAGCAGGATTCGCCGATCTGGATCGCCTCGGCAGGAGGCATCGGAAGCGTGTTCAAGGGAGTCTCCACGGTCGATATCGGGTGCACAGTATTATAGCCACTCTCCGTAGATCGGTCAACCCCTCAAATGTCTCCTAACTGCTGGAAATCACGAGCAAAACGATCGCCAAGCCCGCCTTCAATTAGCGCACGAGGTCAGGAAGTCTGATCTCGGAATGTCGATCACCGACCGGCTGCGCCCGCATGTGGAATCGCAGCAGATCATCACCTCGGTGGAGCCCTACCAGGCGCAACTACTCAACAAGTGGTCGTCCGGCTCGCTCGTCGTGCCCGGCCAGACCCTCGGAATTCTGGAATGCTCCCCCGCCGCCTATGTCAGCCTCGCAATCAACGAAGCGGAGAAGGCCGCCGAGATCGACATCGCGCAGGTGCGGGCGGTCGGCCGCTACGGCCGGTTCTTCATTTCCGGCGCGGAGGCCTCCGTCGAGGCCGCAATGGAAGCGGCGACAACGGCGCTTGGCGAAGTGGAAGGGCGACCCATCCCGTGAGTGGCCGACCTGTCATTGGTGCGGAGCATGTGGAGCGGGCGAGCCGGCGCGGGCGGCGGCAGATCGAATTGGTCCCCGGCGCAATTGTCACGGAGCAGGCGCGGGAGACTGCGGCCCGCCTCAAAGTGCGTCTTCGAACCGGGCCCCTGGAGTCGCCGGCACGTCCGGCAGTCGCCGGGCCCACGGCGCTCTACCGCGGCCTTTACCGCCGCAATCCGGGCTGGGCCGCCGCCCGCCCATCGCCGCGCCCCCGGGCGGAGCGGATCGGCCGGCTCGCGATTGTGGGCGCGGGCGGAGTCGGCGGAGCGCTGGCGCATCTGGCGGCTGCGGGCGGAACGGCGAGCGAGGTCGTCCTGATCGACATTGTTCCCGGCCTGGCGGAATCCATCGCGCTTGATCTCGACCACGCGGCCGGGATTACGTGCTCGTCGACGCGCGCCGCAGGGGGGGTGGACCTTGCCGGCGCTGCCGGGGCCGATGTCGTCGTGATCACGGCGGGACGGCCACGCGCACCCGGCATGCGGCGGGCGGACCTGCTGCAGGCGAACCGGCGGACGATGCGGCGGGTAGCCGAGACGGTTCGGGATGCGGCGCCGAATACGGTGGTGGTTGTCGTCTCGAACCCGCTGGACGAAATGACCGCGGAGGCATTCCATGCCACGGGCTTTCCGCGGGAGCGCGTGATCGGGATGGCGGGGACGCTGGATTCGGCCCGCCTCAGGGGCGCGCTGGCGACGGCGGCCGGTGTTCCGATCAGCAATGTCGAGGCGATGGTGCTCGGCAGCCATGGGGACGAAATGGTTCCACTCATATCCCGCGCCCGCATCCGGGGTCAGCCGCTGGAGCGATTCCTTTCGCCTGCCGCGATTGAGGACTGCGTCCGGCAGGCGGTGGAAGGGGGTGCACGGGTAGTCTCTCTCCGGAAGATCGGATCGGCCAATCTTGCCCCGGCCCATGCGGTCCTGGAATTGCTGGAGCATATGCGCGGTGCTCGGGCCGGCGCGGTTCCCGCGACGGTCATGCTCACCGGTGAATACGGCATCGAGCGCGTGCCGCTGGGAGTGCCGTGCCATCTCTCCACGAAGGGCCTCGTCGAGGTGGAGGAGTTTCCCCTCTCCGATGGGGAGCAGCGCCAGCTCGCGGCGGCCGCGGTCGCGATCCGCGAGCGGCTCGCATCCTGAGCGGAAGAGGGAAATGGTTCTTCGAAGCGCGGCAGGCGGGGGAAGGTTCGAGGAGATCGGTTCCTATGTCCGCGCCAAGCGGGTCGGCCCGTTCGTCTTCATTGCCGGCACCACCGCGATCGAGCCCTCGGGGCAATTGCACGCGCCGGGAGATACCTACGCGCAGACCCTGTTCGCCTTCGGACGTGTGGAGAAGGCGCTCGCGGAGGTCGGCGCGGAGATGCGCCACGTGACGCGAACCCGGGCGTTCCTGTCCGACTTGGGCAAGGCGGGCGAATTCGTTCGGGCGCATGGCAAGGTCTTCCGCGGCATCCGGCCCGTGTCAACCGGCGTGGAGGCCGGGTTGACCACGCCCGGAATGATGGTCGAGGTCGAAGTCGACGCCATCGTCCATGACGAGGAGGGCACGATCGAATACTGAGGAGGCACGGGTCCGGATAGCGTCCGGTCCCGCGGGTCGAGCAGAGGTTTCGAACGGGACGCGCCCCGCGGGTGCGCCCCGGCAACGATCCCGGTGCCGGCAGGCCGGATCCGGGAGATCCCGTCGGCAACTGCCGGCGGTGGACAGCAGAGGAGGAGATTATGCACGCAATCAAGCGAGTTCCGGCGTTCCTCGCAACGGTGGTCCTGATTGGCGCTATTGGCGCGCCGACAGGCGGCGCGGCTGCTGACGATCCGGTGGTAGTGGGCTTTATCGGCTCCTTCGCGTCGGATACCGGGAAGAGCACGCTCCGGGGTGCAGAGATCGCTATCGAGGAATTGAATGCCGCCGGCGGAGCTCTCGGCGGCCGGGAAATTCAGCTGGTCAAGGCGGACACAGGTCAGGACCCGACGGAGGGGATCAAGGCCTACGAGTATCTCGCGGAGGTCGAGGAGGTCGACTTCATCGTCTCCGGTTCGATTGACGACGTTTCGCTCGGCTGGCTGCCGCGCATGGCTGAGTACCGCATCCCCACGCTCGACACCTGGACTTCGTTCTACGGAATCATCGAGAAGGTCGCGACTGAATTCGAGACCTACAAGATGTACTTCATGAACATCGGCAATGACTGGGCGCTCGGCACCATGTACGTCGATTTCGGCAAGGAGGTGCTTGTTGAGCAGATGGGCTGGAAGACAACCGTCATCCTGCAGGAGGACACGGCCTATGCGGGAGCTGTGCAGGAGTTCGTGGTTGGTGTGATTGAGGGTGAGGCGGGAATCAAGGTTCTCGACACCATAGTATATGACTACAATGCGACTGATTTCGCGCCAATCTTCAACGAAGCTGTCAGCACGGGGGCTGACTTTATCTACCTGATCTCCTCGGTCAAGAGCGAGGTGCCGTCCTCCCAATACGTGAAGCTCCAGGTTCCGATGCCGATGACCGGCATCAACGTCTCGGCCTTGGGCCTCGAATTCTGGGAGGACACGGGCGGCCAGGGCGGTGGCACTTCGACCTTTTCGCCCATGCCTGCCGTCGGCATGGATCTCGACGACGTGTCGGCAGAATTCCTGAAGACGTACCAGGCGAAATACGGCGAATCCCGGCCGGTTGTTCCTCACTTCAACGGCTACAACGCCTATTACGGCGTTAAAAACGCCTTTGCTGCGGCGGAGCGTTCTGGCGGCTTCGAGCCGCTCGATGACTGGGTGCGCGAGATGGAGAAGACCGATGTCGTGCTGACCCGGAACGGGGAGTTCTGGCACCGCTACTCCTACTTCCAGCGAGGTGAAGTTGAGCCGAGGACCGGGCGGGAATGGCCCCACAACATCCGGTTCGACGTGACCCCGCCGTTCGACGAGGGCGGGCCGCCGATGGTGATTGTCCAGTGGTACGAGGACGGCAGCGTGAAGGTGGTGTATCCGCCGAAATACGCCAACGGAGTGTTTGACGTTCCTTCCTGGCTGAAGTAGTCCGGCTGAAGCCCTGCGCCCCGGGATCCGGTCCGGATCCCCGGGGCGCGCCCCCTTCCGAAGCGCCGGCAGGCCCCGCCACATGATCAACATTCTTATTCAGGGCTTTGCCCTGAGCGGCCTCTATGCCCTCCTGGCGGTCGGATTCACGATGATCTTCAGTGTCGGCCGGGTGCTCAATCTCGCCTACGGCGTGTACATCATGCTGGGAGGCTACGTCTACTACACCGTCGTGCAACTCGCCGGCATGCCCAAGATCGCGGGACTTCTTATTGCGGTGGTTGCCGGAGTCGCGTTCGGGGTCATCACCTTCGGCGTGCTCGTCCGCCGCCTCGGCGAGAATCCCATCGCGGTCGAGATCTCGACGCTGATGCTCGCCGTCGTGATGCAGGCCGCGATCGTCCTGGTTTTCCAGGCTGCTCCGAAGACGATGTGGCCTCTCGTGAACGGCGTCTTCCGCTTTGAGGGCGTGTTCGCGACATACAATATCCTGGCCGCCATGGTGATGAGCTGGGCGGCGCTTGGCGGCCTGCTTCTCTTCACCCATTACACGCGGATGGGACGCGCGATCCGCGCAGTCTCCATGGACCGCAGGGGGGCGATCCTCTCCGGCATCGACCCCGACATGGCGAGTCTGGCCACCTGGGCGATATCCGGCGCGCTGGGCGCCCTCGCCGGCGTGTTCTTCGCCACCTACACCCAGCTCAGCCCCGGGATGTGGGTGACGCCCCTCATCATCGCGGTGGCCGTGGTCGTGGTCGGCGGAATCGGGAGCGTCATCGGAAGCCTCGTCGTGGCCCACCTGATCGGATTCATGGAGACCATCACGACCACGCTGATCGCCGCCGAGTTGCGCAACGTGTTCACGATGCTGCTGATCATCGTCGTGCTGGTCGTTTCGCCCAAGGGCCTCTTCGGGCGCGGGGAGCTCTGACGATGCGTCCCGGCAGAACAGGCAGGCAACTCACCCTGTGGCTGCTGTTCGGAGTGGCGATGTGCATTGCGCCGCTGGTCCTTCCGACCGGCACGGTGCGGGTGATGGTCTTTGCAAATTTCCTGGCGATCTTCGCCATGAGCTGGGACGTGATCTCGGGCCGCACCGGCTACATCAGCTTCGGCCATCCGTTCCTGATCGGACTTGCGGCGTACACGAGCGCAATCCTATCGTACCATCTCGACTGGCCGCTCTGGCTCACCATTCCTGCAGGCGTCCTGGCGGCCGTGGTCGGGGGAACCCTGTTCTTCCTTCCGGCACTTCGGATCCGGGGCACCTATTTCGCCCTTGTGACGCTGGCCTTCATGGAGCTCATCTACGAGATGACGAAGGTCGTCGCTCCGGGCGTCACCGGCGGGACGCGTGGGCTCTCGGGGATCGACTCGGTCGTGAAAGGCGCAGTTCCCAATTTCTACGTTTCCTTCGCGATCACCTTCGCGGTGGGCATCGCGGTCTGGCTCCTGTTCCGGACCCGCATGGGCGTAGCGCTTGGTGCCATCCGCATGGATGAGGAAGCGGTGACCGACTCCGGCCTCAGCACCACCCGCCTGAAGCTGTTCGCCTTCATCGTCAGCGCGTTCATCGCCGGTGTGGGCGGGGCCTTCTACACGCATTACCTGGGCTCGATCGCGCCGCGCGGCCTGTTCGACATCAATTTCCTGTTCACCATTCTCGTGGCGGCGCTTCTCGGTGGCTCCGGAACCGTCGCCGGCCCGATCCTTGGCGCCTATTTCCTCACCTTCCTCCTGGAGTATCTCAGGCCGGTGCTGCCGGGACCCGAGCGGTACTTCATCTACGGCTCCATTGCGCTGGTCGTCTATGTGCTGGAGCCGCGGGGGCTGCACCGGATCATCAGCAAGACGTGGCAGCGCCTGGCCCCGCGGCGCTGGCAGGAGCTGATTTCGTGAGCGCGCTCCTGGAGTTGCGCGGCGCGACCAAGCGCTTTGGCGGTCTGGTGGCGGTCAATGGCCTGGACCTGCGCGTCGACGCCGGGGAGTCCGTGGGCCTGATCGGCCCGAACGGTGCCGGCAAGACCACCGCATTCAGCATCCTGATGGGTGATATTCGGCCCGATAGCGGCAGCGTCCACTTCCGGGGCGAGGACATTACGCGGGTTCCGACCCATTCCCGCATCGTTCGTGGAATGGCGCGCACCCACCAGGTGCCGCGTCCGTTCGGAGAGATGAACGTGCTGGAAAATGTCCGGGTCGGGATGATGCCCGACAGCATCCGCCGCCTGGTGTTTGAGACGGAGCCGGAGGACCGGGAGCGGGGAATTCTCGAGAGCGTCGGATTTGGTGCCCGCGAGGCGGCGATGCTGCCGGGCCAGCTGTCCATGGGCGAACTCCGCAAGCTTGAGCTCGCGCGGGCGCTGGCCACCGGACCGGAGATGCTGCTGCTCGACGAGGTGTTCGCCGGACTCACCGTCGGGGAAATCGCGCAGCTCACCGAGTTGCTGCAGGCGCGCCGGAAGGAGGGGATGACCTATGTCATCGTCAGCCACGACCTCCGGTCCCTTGCCCCCCTGGTCGACCGGGTCGTGGTGATGGCCTTTGGTGCCGAGATCTCGCGCGGAACCTTCGAGGAGGCGATGGCGGATCCGAGGGTCCGGGAAGCCTACCTGGGCGAGGCGTAGGCGTTCCCGATGGCCTTCCTCGACATTCGAAACCTGGAGGCGTTCTACGGCCGCGCATGTTCGCTGCATGGGGTCTCGCTCTCGGTGGAGGCCGGAGAAATTGTCGCGGTGATCGGTCCGAACGGCGCCGGAAAGTCCACGCTTCTGGATTCCATTCTCGGCCTGGTGTCGATCCGGGGTGAAGTAGTGCTTGACGGCGAGAGCCTGTCCGGCCGCCGGCCGACGGAGATTGTGCGCCTTGGTGTCGGATACGCGCCGGAGCGGGGGCACCTGTTTCCGTTCATGAGTGTTCGCGACAATCTCCTGGCGGGTGCCCATACGGCCCCGAAGGAAATCGACCGCAACCTGCGCCGGGTCTACGACCTGTTCCCGATTCTCGAGGAGCGGCAGAAGCAGGAGACCGGAACGCAGAGCGGAGGGGAGCGGCAGATGGTCTCGCTGGGCCGGGCGCTGATGTCCGGGCCACGGTTGTTGATCGTGGACGAGCCGACCATCGGTCTGGCGCCGAAGGTTTGCCTGGATATTGCCGCCGCGCTCCGGCGCATGAACGAGGAATTGGGCCTGACCGTGCTCATCACGGAGCAGAACGTGAATTTCGCGATGCGGCTCGCACACCGGATCCATGTGCTGGAGACCGGAGAGATCCGGCTGAGCGGAACAGCAGAGGCACTGCGGGACGATCCGCATGTGCGGGAGGCGTATTTCGGGGCCTGAACAAGGAGGCCCCGCGAAAGGGAGGATGGTGCAGTGTCCTACGACTATGACCTGGGCGCCTACAGCCGGCCGGTGACCACCGCTTCCCCGGCGGCGCAGGCGTGGTTCGACCGCGGCCTGGCGTGGATGTACGGCTACCACCACGAGGAGGCGATCGCGTGTTTCCGGCGCGCGGTCGAAGCGGATCCCGATTGCGCCATGGCATGGTGGGGGATGGGGTATTCGGCCGGTCCAAACTACAACAAGCCCTGGGAGGCGTTCGACGAGGATGACGCGCAGCGTTCGCTCGCAACGGCCCGCGATGCGGCGGGGCGGGCTTCCGCCCTGGCGAATTCGGGCAAGGCCTCGCAAGCGGAATCCGCTTTGATCGGAGCGTTGGGAAGCCGGTACCCCTCGGACGTTCCGGCCGATGACATGTGCCCCTGGAATGATGCCTTTGCGGACGCGATGCGGGCGGTGCACGCCGCGCACGGCGGCGACTCCGATATCGTGGCGCTCTTCGCCGAGGCGATCATGAACCGGACTCCCTGGGCGCTCTGGGATCTCAAGACCGGGGGGATTGCCGAAGGCGCGGGCACCGCGGAAGCGATCCGCGTTCTCGAAGCGGGCATGGCGCGCCGGGAGGCGCGGGGGGAGCCTCCCCATGCGGGGCTGCTCCACATGTACATCCATCTCATGGAGATGTCGCCACATCCAGAGCGGGCGCTCAAGGCCTGCGATCAACTTCGGGATCTCGTGCCGGACGCTGGCCATCTCTGCCACATGCCGACGCATGTCGATGTGCTGTGCGGCGACTATCGGGCCGTGGTCGAGACCAACGAGAAAGGGATTGCGGCCGACCGGAAATTCCTGGAGCGCGACGGGGCCATCAATTTCTACTCGCTCTACCGGTGCCACAACTACCACTTCAAGATCTATGGCGCGATGTTCCTCGGCCAGTACGCCCCCGCGATCGCGGCCGCCGAGGAGATGATCGGGACGCTGAGCGAGGACTTGCTGACGGTCAAATCGCCCCCGATGGCGGATTGGCTCGAGGGATTCGTGCCCATGAAGCAGCATGTCCTGATCCGGTTCGGCAAGTGGCGCGAGATCCTTGCGCAGGAGCTTCCCGGGAATCCGGAGCTCTACTGCACAACCGTCGCGATGATGCGCTATGCCCGCGCCGTCGCGCACGGCGTGCTGGGGGATGTCGGCCAGGCGGACGCGGAGGCGGCGTGCTTCGACGAGGCGCTCGCCCGTGTCCCCGATACGCGCTACGTGTTCAACAACCGGTGCCTCGACATTCTCGCGGTCGCCCGCGAGATGATGCTCGGGGAGATCGAGTACCGCCGCGGGGGGTGCGAATCCGCCTTCGCCCATCTTCGGAGCGCTGTCGATCTCGACGACAACCTTCCGTATGACGAGCCCTGGGGCTGGATGCAGCCAGCGCGGCATGCGCTCGGCGCGCTCCTGCTCGAGCAGGACCGCGTGGAGGAGGCCGCGGCAGTCTACCGTGCCGATCTCGGCTTCGACGCAACCCTGAGCCGGGCCTGCCAGCATCCGGAGAATGTCTGGAGCCTCCACGGATACCACGAGTGCCTGGAGCGTCTCGGGCGGAGCGAGGAGGCCATCATCCTGAAGCAGCGGCTGGATATCGCCCTGGCCCGAACCGATGTGCCGGTGTCCGCCTCCTGCTACTGCCGCGGGCTGCCTTTTACCCACAAGTCTTGTCCGGGCGCAGCCTCTGATACAAGTTGCTGGTGCGGTCCATCCGGATGAGTCTTTCGTAGGTCTGCGCGGCGACCGCAAGGCGCGTATATCCCTCCCAGATTTTCTCGTGGCCTGGCCACGGATCGTTTTTGCGGTTGAGGTATCCGCCGAGCATGGCCATGGTGAGCACCGCCAGCCCGAGATTGCCGGGCGCGGGCAGCTTGCGGTCGCTTGCGAAGTCTTCGAGCGCCATGATCTCGATGTCGGAGAACAGGATGTCTGCCGGCAGTTCCGGAGTATCGCGGCCCATCATCGTCATCGCCGTCAAGCGCCATGCGATGACCGCGTTGATGGTTACGGCCCGCTCGATGCGATCGCCGGTGCGATGACCGAGGTATTCGACCTTGCAGCCTGATTTCAGGACCCGGTGCCAGTCCTCGATGCGCCAGCGCAGGCGATACCATTTGAGGATCCGCTCCGCATCGCGGTCCGAGGCCACCGGCAGGCTGGTCAGCAGGAACCATTCGAGGGGCTTGTCCCCGTCCGGCGGCTCCGGCTCGTGAACATGCACCAGGTTCAGGCGGATCGGCGCCTCGTTCCGGAAGTTGCTCGTCTCGGGCGGCGGTAGCTCGACCGCACTCCAGCGCAACTCGACAACTGCCTTGCGTGCGTCCCGCTTCCCGCGCGCCTTCTGCCGTCGGGTTCCCCGGCGCGCCGAGCTGCGCGCCACATGGATCTCGAGCTGCTTGCGCACGGGTTGCGCCTGCGCCACATCGAAGAGCTTCGGCTGCTTGCGTCCGAGCGACCGGTTGTGCTTCGCGCGCACCAGCAGGTCGACGGTGCCGAGGCGGCGCTGCTCGACAAACAACTCGAACAAATCGCCCTCCCGGTCCGCAATCGACACCGGGCGCACACCGTCCAGTTCGCGGGCCAGCCGGTCGCAGTCCTGCAGTCCGCGCACCCACCGCTGCGTCTTGCGCTCTTCGGGCGGCTTGTCCCGCTCCGCCGCACCGTCCGGCGCGTCGTACTGGATGTGCGGAACTCCCAGCGGAATGCCGTCGCCATTGACCGCCAGCATCGAGTGCATGTGCAGCCCCAACGTTCCCGAAGATCCCTTGTTCCGGCCGATCAGCCCAAGTCCCGCGCAGCCGGGATGCTCGGCGAAGTTCAGATCGGTTCCGTCCTGGATGCACAGAACCACGTCCGCCCCCTGCATCCGTTGCAGCGTGCGTGCCCGGTGCGGCGCCAGGATGTTCGTCGGCGACACCTCTGAATCCGCCGGCTGGTCGATCATCCGGTAGTAGCCCACCACCATCGCCTTGTCCGATTGCGCGGCCGCGGGAAAGGACGACATCGGGTGGTCGGCCTGAACCGCGGCGCTCCTCACCAGCCGCCTGCTCAACCGTATATCGCCAAGAGGCGCCGAACCAAACTCGTTTTGCGCCCATTGCTCGCGATCCAGGCCGTCTCCGACGCAGATCGCCGGAACCGGCGCGCGCTCCGGGATCCCCAGCTGCCGACGCCAGTTCGCGGCCAAGGGAACCACCCACACCGACTTCACCGGCACCTGGGCACCGCTCGCCGCAAATCGACCGCGGCCGGCCGTCTCGCCGACACGGATCCAGTTCGACGCGGCAAGGCTGGCGCCGCCGTGCCTCGCAGGATCGAGAAAGGTTTCTACCAGCAGCGGCCGGTACCCGTAGTGCTGCTCAAAGTCTTCCCCCAGACGCCGCAGGCACAGACCCAGCGCCTTCGAGGCCAGGTTCCGGCAACTCACGGACGGACGGATCAGGAACCGGCTCAGTCCCACCACCCGATGCAACTGACGCTTGCGCAAGGCCGCGTCCCAGCCGATCCACTGGTCCCGCGCCGCCAGCGCCAGTGCCGAGGCCGCAAATCCCAGAGCCCCCAGAACGCCGTGATCCGAAACAATCAGATAGCGAAGCTGCGCTCCCGCATGCCGCACCACCCCGCGAGGATGCTCCCGCGCGATCAACTCGTTCCAAACCCGGCGCTCGCCATCGCCAACCACCAGCACAAGCGACAACCCCTCCACTGCGTCGACACGCGAAGGAACTCCCTCGGGAACCGGAACCGGGTGCCCAAGCCCGCGAGGCGCGCCACCGCCGCCGCCATTGCGCGGTGCAGGCAGCGTGATCCGCCCTCGTTCGTCAAGCGTTCGCAGCGCCTTCATGCAGCTCGCCTGTTGCGGCCGGCCAAGCGCATCGTAGAATCCGAACTCTTCGCACACCCGGCGGCCGAGCGCCGTGCGATTGGCAAAACTCTCCGCAGCCGTCAGCAACCGGATGCGGGCCTCGCCCGCAGCACTGGTAACGCTTTCGAGAATGCGGCTCTGCTCATACATGTCTCATAACATGCACCCGATTTCAGGCCGTGTCAAGCGAAGAGTTATGTAGCAAGGGCAGGCCGCGGGACAGGATAGCCACAGGCCGGAAGGGCTTCCGACGTCGGGCTGCCACCGGCCGGAAACCTACAACGTCGACTCTCGAATCTCCTCCGCGTAGCGGCGGATCTGCGCAATGCGGTCCTCGGGCGCGGGGTGCGTGGACCACCAGGATGTCTCCGGTAGCGGCCCAAGGGAGTCCAGTCCCTCGAACAGCCGGGCAAGGCCTGCTGGCTCGAATCCCGCTCTCGCTGCCAGTGCGACTCCGAACCGATCCGCTTCCGCCTCATGCTCCCGGGAATGGGCGAGGGACAGGAGCGCTTCTCCTTCGGTTGCGGCGCGTTCCAGGACGGGGCCGAGTTCCCCGAATACCAGTCCGCCCAGCAGCCGAATGCCGGTCTCGCGGTAGAGCTGTTCAAGGGCGTGGCCTTCCGCAACATGGGCGACTTCATGGGCGAGCACGCCGGCGATGATGTCGTCGTCGGGGAAACGCTCAATGAGCGTGTCCGTGACGACAATTGTCCCGCCGGGCATTGCGAACGCGTTGGGACCGATGCCCGGAATTCTGCGGAACAGCAGCCTGAACTCGCCAAATGGAGACGGTCCCGCCGCAGCTTCCAGCCGTGCGAATACGTGACGCACGTTGTCCAATTGCGCATCGTTCAGTCGGGTTGGCCGAGCAGCCAATTGGTCGATTACCAGAAGATTGCTGTCGTCGATGGCGCGGGGGAGTGCCGCCGGAGTCGCTGCGACCGCAACGGCAACCAGGACGATGAGGCCCCATCGCCAGACTGCGTAGCCCAGCACCAGGCAGACCGGAATGATGAGTGCCAGGCGAGGTTGGTAGGCTTCAGAGCGATGAAGCCAGCCTTGGCCCCGGGAGCGGAGAATCGCGTCGAGGCCGTCGTGATCCATGGTCTCGAAGCGCCAGCCGTCCGGAAACACAATTTCCGAAGGTAACTTGCCGAGACGGGGCTCGCGCCGGAGCAATTCTGGCGCCGCGTGCGTGAGCACTTCGCCACTGCCGGACTCGACAAGATGCAGGGTCCGGCCGGCCCCCATTCTGAGGATTCGGGCTGAATGGCGCCGGGACGAGCCGGCCCGGTAAGCAGCGCCGAAAAGCGGCTTTCCAGACGATTCAGACACCTGCTCCGACATCAAATCCCCCAACGTCCGCGAACGCGTCTCCGATCGCCGACTGACGCCTGCCCGCAGCGCCGACGAATTCATCGAGCGAGCCATCCGGAACGACCCAGGTATGCGCGGCCAGGTACCGGGCAACGCGAATTCGAGCCCACGGCACCAGCATGCCGAGCGACAGGACAATTGCAACGATGTTCGTGATCGCGATCCCGACGAGCGTCAGGGGAGAGATGTTCGACACGAACCGGTGCCCGCCTTCCATCCGGGTTCCGGCGTAGATCGTGTTGCGGACAAAAGCGCTGTAAATCGTTGCCACTGGAAGGAACGCGATTGCGATCCCGACATAGATCGCGATGATGAGTGTCGCGATATTCTGCTGATATTCCAGCTCGTCGATCGGGCGTCCTTCAAGGAAGATTGCGTCGGGCCCTCCCAGGACGAAGACTAGAACCGTGATGGCCGCGACCAGAACGGCAGCAAGCCAGGCGACGACGGCGAGAGCGGCTCCGTAGAACGGTCCGATGCCACTATCAAAATGGAATTGCTTGCCGCCGAACCAGTGGCTTCCGATCACGTAGCGTTTCATCGCCCTGTGGGTGTACGGATATGCCAGAAAGAGCGATAACGCGGACAGGAACGGGTAGAGGACGTAGACCCGGAAGGCGGCCCAGAAGCTTCCCCCGAAGGAGAATCGCAAGTTCGACCAGCTGGTGACCGACGCGTTGAACCGCAGGCCGCGGTTGAGCAGCCAGGGAAACCCAAACATGAATGCGATTCCCAGAAAGGCGCTGTAGATGTGGAGTTGTGACAGCACGGTCCAGAGGACGAGGGCAGCCAGAACGATCAGACGGGCAAAGAGGATCTGAAGGCCGGTAGCATGATAATTGAAGGGCCGACCAGCAATCGAAGTGTTGCGATAGAAATACTTCTTGGTCCGGACCTTTGCCCAGGCCGAGTAGATTCCCAGCGTAACGATCGACAGGAGGAGATTGACGATCCAGATCCCGAAATATTCGCGGGCGTTGCCGGAGAACTCGACCGGGATTGCTGAATCGATTTGTTCATCCACCAATTGTCCGCCTCCTGTTCGGAATGGCGTGCGGGGGGGGCCATAATGCTCTTCTGGCTGCGTGCTATCAAGTGGGGTGCCGTCCGGCGCTGATGGCGGGTTGGGGAAAGGCGCCCATTCGCCGCGGTGGCTGCCGTATGCCATTTCGACCCGTTTCAACGCGGCATCGAATACTGCTTGCCGGCGGTCGGGCTCGTTGCCTGCTTCCGGTGCGTGGCGGATGCGAAACCGCGACCGGTTCAGGCTTGGACAACCCGGATGCTAGTGCACGGATTCTTCAGAGTCTTCATGCTCGCGGATGGACCGCACCACCGCCTGGCCAATGAAGTCCATCCTGGCGATTTGCTCGATCCTCGGGGCCAGGGCGTCCTGGCTGTCCTCGTCGATCAGTCCGCGCCACAGCCGGCAGGCATCGGCGAGGCTGATGATCATGACGTCCCTCGAGTCGGGAAGCTCTCCGCTCAGCAGCACGCCCGCGATCCGTTGTCGGACATCCCGCAATGGAAGGCCATCCTCCTGCACATAGTTGCGCGTTCCCATGACCCAAAGCCGGTCATACGGCCCCCGGAACAGGATGCCGCGGGAAATCAGGCGGTCGACCAGCTGCGTCTGCGCACGCTCCGAATCCGCGGCGAAGGTGTCCACCCAGTAGTCGATGGTCCGGTGTCTGTTGTCGACCGCAATCCGGGACAGCGCGTTGTCGAGAGCTGGCTCGCCAACGGGTTCGGGGTCAATCATGAACAGGGTGTCGGGATCGGTATCGATGCGGCCCTCCAGCGCGAGGTCCATCAGGATGCCTCCGCTGACCGCATTGGCGCCTGAGTTCGGCGCGATGCTGCCGTTCATCACACCGGAATCGTAGTCCAGCAGCAGCAGCAGGATTTCTTCGCTGATCGTGATCACGCGACAGGCCCCTCCCGGTGCTCTATGTCAATTATTGTCACATTATTGTAACAAAGCAGTCACACTTCGGCAATGTGCTCCTGTCGGATATGGGATCGTCCTGGCACCAATTCCGGGACGCAGAACAATTTCAGACGTCCGGACATCGCTCTCTTTTCGAGAGCTGCTTGTGGGTTGAATTATCGTTTGAATTGATAGAGTTATGATTGGATTTTGGGGTTGACAGAGCGGCGGGTATCTGGCATAATAATATGAACCCATTATTCGGTGCCCGAGGATCTCATGAACACGCTTCCGATGCGACCCGCCGAGGCGGTCCAGATTGGCAACTCCTGCTTTTCCTTCGTGAGGCGGGACGGCCGAGTGGAGTATTTCTCCAATCTTGAGCCGTTTGATTTTCACGCTGACGATCAGCGCGAAGCGAAGTTGCTTCGGATCGCGAAGTTCGCGGAGAGCGGTGTCCCTCGCTCGGACCTGGTGGAGGCGCTCGGCGTGAGCCGCTCGACGGTACAGCGGGCGGTGAACCAACTCCGGAGGGACGGCGAGGCGAGCTTCTTTGCGCCGCGCCGCGGGCGCGGTCCGAGCGTAATCGATGCCGACATGGCGCGGGAAGCGGACCGTCTTTTGACCTCGGGTCTGAGCGGCTCGGCGGTTGCGCGACGGCTGGGGATTCCGGTGCGGACGCTGAACGACAATCGCCGGCGAGGCGTTGTCGGGGGTGGGATGCCGGCCGGGACGGCGAAGGCTGAACCGGATCCGGAAGCACCTGCGGAGCGGGAGGCGCCGCAGGAAGCACCGGAGCGGGACGCGCTGGAGCCGCCGATTGAGCGAAGCGCACGGGACGCCCGCGACCGGGCAGCGCCGATGGGCCGTGGGGCTCGGGACACGACGGGACGAATGCTGGCCGCGACGGGGCATCTGAGCGAGATCCGGCCGCAGTTTGCGGAACCGCTGTCGGCGGTTGCCGGCGGGGGGGTGCTGGCCGGGCTCCCGATGCTGCTGAAGGAGGGGCTTCTGAACCACGCGCGGGAGTTCCTGTCGCTGCCCAAGGGGTATTACGGGTTGACCACCGTTCTGCTCTTCCTGGCGTTCCTCGTCTTGGCCCGGGTGCGCAATCCGGAGGCGCTCCGGCACCAGGTGCCCGGGGAATGGGGCGCGATCCTGGGCCTGGACCGCTGCCCGGAGGTGAAGACGCTGCGGCGCAAGATCAAGGCGCTGGGGCAGGATGTGCAGCAAGTGCGGAACTGGCAATCCTCCCTGGCGGCGGGATGGCTTGAGGAGGACCCGGAGGTCGGCGCCACGCTGTGCGTGGACGGGCATGTGAAGATCTATTCCGGTCGCAAGGGGAAATTCAGACTTCCTGACCTCGTGCGCTAATTGAAGGCGGGCTTGGCGATCGTTTTGCTCGTGATTTCCAGCAGTTAGGAGACATTTGAGGGGTTGACCGATCTACGGAGAGTGGCTATAATACTGTGCACCCGATATCGACCGTGGAGACTCCCTTGAACACGCTTCCGATGCCTCCTGCCGAGGCGATCCAGATCGGCGAATCCTGCTTTTCGCACGCGGTCGAGGACGGCCGGCGGGTCTACTTCAGCAACCTGGCGCCGTTCGATTCCCACGAAGTTTCGGACAACCGAGCGCGACAGCTGCGGATTGCGCGGTTTGCCGAGCACGGTGTGCTACGCAGGGATCTGGCGGCGGCGTTTGGCGTGAACCGTTCGACGGTGCAGCGGGCAGTGAACCAGCTCCGGAGGCAGGGCGAGGCCGGTTTTCTTACGCCGCGACGGAGGCGCGGGCCGAGCGCGATCGACGCCGCGACGGCGCGGGAGGCGGAGCGGCTTCTGGCCTCGGGGCTGAGCGGCCGGGCGGTTGCGCGAAAGCTGGGGATCCGGCCGAGCACGTTCAGCCTCAACCGCCGGTCGGGTGTTATCAGAGGGGGGACGCCGAACCGGGCCGTGCCGGCGCAGGCGACAGCGTCGACGGAGCCGCAGGCGACGGCAGTGCTGGAGCCGCCGGTGGTCGCGTCGACGGAGCCACAGGCGGCGGCAGCGCCGGAGCCGAGGGTGGAGCGGAGCGAACGGGACGCACGCGACCGCGAGGCGCCGATGGGTCGGGGCACCCGGGACACGGCGGGGCGGATGCTGGCGGCAACGGGACATCTGACGGAGATGCGGCCGCAGTTTGCGGAGCCGCTGTCGGCGGTTGCCGGCGGCGGCGTGCTGGCCGGGCTGCCGATGCTGCTCAAGGAGGGGCTTCTGGACCGCGCGCGGGAGTTCCTGTCGCTGCCCAAGGGATACTACGGTTTGACCACGGTTCTGCTGTTCCTGGCCTTCCTCACCCTGGCCCGGGTGCGCAATCCGGAGGCACTGCGGCACCAGGCGCCCGGGGAATGGGGCGCCATCCTGGGCCTGGACCGCTGCCCGGAGGTGAAGACGCTGCGGGGCAAGATCAAGGCGTTGGGGCGAGACGTGCAACGGGTGCGGGACTGGCAAGCTTCCCTGGCCGCGGGATGGATGGCGGAAGAACCGGACGTGTGTGCGACCCTGTCGGTGGATGGCCACGTCAAGGTGTATTCCGGCCGCAAGGGAAAATTGCCCAAGCATTACGTGGCGCGCCAGAAACTCTGCCTGCCTGCCTCCACGAGCTACTGGATCAACGCGCTCGGCGGCAAGCCGTTCCTGTGCCTGAACAAGGCGCTGGATCCGACCATGACCCACGCGCTGGAGAAGGACATCCTGCCCGCGCTGGAGAAACTGGGCATGCTGGGCCCGGATGCACCGGACCTCACCGTCCCGGACGCCGGCGAGCCCGCCCTGACGCTGGTCTTCGACCGGGAAGGCTGGAGCCCTGCCCTGTTCCGGCGCCTCGCCCGGCGCGGGGTTGCTGTGATCACCTGGCACAAGGGCTTCAAGGGGGAGGCCTGGCCGGAGGCGGACTTCCGCACCGTCACGGTGCCCATCCACGGGCCGGGAAGCACCCGCAGCGCCACCGTCCGCCTCGCCGAGAAGAGCGTGATCCTGAGCAAGGGGCCCGAAGTCCGCCAGATCCGGCGCCTGCTGGAGAATGGCCGCCAGGTGCCCCTCATCACCACCGACCCCCGCATGCCCATGGAGCGGGCCGCCAGCGCCCTGTTCTCCCGATGGTCGCAGGAGAACTTCTTCAAATACATGCGCGAGGAGTTCAATCTCGACGCGCTGGCGGTCCACGGTTTGGAAGCACAGGATCCCGACGCCCGCATCGTCAACCCGCGCTGGCGCGCAATCGACCGCAATGTCCAGCGCTTCCGGCAGCGCCTTGGCACCCTGCGCAACCGGATCGCCGACCTGTCCAGGGGAACCCCGACCCGCGAAGCCGAAGAGGCCGTCCGGCGCCTGCAGGCCCAAAGCGACGCTCTCGACGCCGAGCGTGAAGCCCTCAAGCTGCAGCGCCGCGATACACCGCGACATATCGCGGTCGCCGAACTCGACACGAACGAGGCACTCGACGCGCTCCCCGAAGGCGAGAAACTCCTCCTCGATATAATCCGCATGATCGCCTACCGCGCTGAAACCCGCATGATGCCCGCCGTTGCCCAGACCCAGGGCAAGATCCAGCGCCCCCGCCGGCACTTGCGCGCACTTCTACGGGCCGACGCCGACGTCATCCCGGAGCACGGCAACGGCATCCTCCGCGTTCGCATACTCGGCACCGCCAGCGATGCCGGCGACAACGCCATCGCAAGCCTCCTCGAAGAACTCAACCAGACACGGACCGTCTTCCCCGGTACCAACATGCACATGGTCTATGAACTACCCGGAAAAATCGCCGAGCCCCACTTCGCGGGTGCAAAAACATGACACTCTCTCGAGTTCGAGGTCAGGAAGTCTGAAATTGCCAAAGCACTTCGTGGCGCGACAGAAACTATGCCTGCCCGCGTCCACGAGCTATTGGATCAACGCGCTTGGCGGCAAGCCCTTCCTGTGCCTGAACAAGGCGCTGGATCCGACCATGACCCACGCGCTGGAGGCGGACATCCTGCCTGCGCTGGAGAAGCTGGGCATGCTGGGCCCGGAGGCGCCGGATCTCACCGCCCCGGATGCCGGCGAGCCCGCCCTGACGCTGGTCTTCGACCGGGAAGGCTGGAGCCCGGCACTGTTCAAGCGCCTCGCCCGGCGCGGCGTTGCGGTGATCACCTGGCACAAGGGCTTCAAGGGGGAGGACTGGCCGGAGGCGGAGTTCCGCAGTGTCGCGGTACCGATCCATGGACCGGGCACGACCCGCAGCGCCACCGTCCGCCTCGCCGAGAAGCGCGTGCAACTGAAAAAGGGGCCCGAGGTCCGCCAGATCCGCCGCCTGCTGGAAAGCGGCCGCCAGGTCCCGCTCATTACCACCCACTCCCGCATGCCCGTGGAGCAGATCGCCGGCGCCCTGTTCTCCCGCTGGTCGCAGGAGAACTTCTTCAAATATATGCGCGAGGAGTTCAATCTCGACGCCCTCGTGGTCCGCGGCCTGGAGCCGCAGGATCCCGAAGCCCGCGTCGTCAACCCGCTCTGGCGCGCAATCGACCGAAATGTCAGCCGCTTCCGGCAACGCCTCGGCACCCTGCGCAACAGGATCGCCGATCTGGCCAAGGGAGCCCAGTCTCACCAGACCGCCGAAGCCGCCCGACGTCTCCAGGCCCGGATCGACGCTCTCGACGCCGAGCGTGAGGCGCTCAAGCAGAAGCGCAGCGACACGCAGCGCCACATCACCGTCGCCGAGCTCGACGACCACCAGGCCCTGGATGCGCTTCCCGAAGGCGAGAAGCTCCTCCTCGACGTCATCCGCATGATCGCCTACCGCGCCGAAACCCGCATGATGCCTGTCGTCGCACAGGCACAGGGCAAGACACAGCGACCCCGCAGGCACCTGCGCGCGATCTTCCAATCCGACGCCGACATCATCCCGGAGCCCTCCAACGGCATCCTCCGCATTCGCATCCTCGGCACCGCCAGCGACGCTGGCGACAACGCCACTGCAGGCCTCCTCCAGGAACTCAACCTGACCCGGACGATCTTCCCAGGCACCAACCTCCGGATGATCTACGAACTGCCCGGGAATACGGCCGATCCGGACCCTTCGGGTTCAAATAGGTGAGCTCGATTCACTCCCGAGGTCCGGACATCTGAATTTCATCTCACGGGCCAAAGAGTTGACGTCCAGGCGGGCGCCTCTCCCGACGGTCGCGCGGAGTAAGCGTTCGTTCAGCAGGTGATGATTTCTATCATTCGTTGAGTCTGCGCTTCCAGTCTCTGCGTAGCGGCTGCAGCCAGATGTTTTTTTTAGTGAGGGCGCATTCATGTTTTGTGTCGTAGCGTCCGCGTCCGCTGGTGGTGCCGATACAGGTCCAGTTTGCGGCCTTGTAGATTGTGCCGGCAAAGCGCGGTGTTTCGACGAATGTTTCCATCAGGACGGGCTCGACATTATAGCGTTGGGTCCAGTCGCCGGGCAGTTGTCGGCGCAGCATCGACAGGATGTGGGATCCGAGGTTTGGGATGACGATCCAGGGCAGTAGAAGCAGGCGGGACTGATTGACCACGAGATGGAGATTGCGCGCCCGGGTCTCCGGGCTCCATCCGATGGCGTGGTCTCGCGGCGCGGTCTTCCAGGCTGCTGCTGCCATGCCGATCATGGCGAGCGAGGCGCCGTGGCGGTCGACCACGGTATAGCGCATCTGGGCACCGGCCATCGGCTTGTATCCGAGATAATGGTAGCGGGCGATAAACTGCTTCCACAGTAGGGCGTTGTGGCTGGTCCGGTCGAGGACGGGGACGAGGCTGAGCGGCCGCACCGCCTCGATGGTCGCGGGCGGCGGCGGCAGCGGTGGTTCGCTCTCCGGCCCGAAGACGACCGGTCTGGGCGCATGGCGCGGGCGTCGTGGTGGCGGCAGGACGATCAGCCCGTCGCGATGCATCGCCAGCAGCGCGCAACGCGCCATCATGTCCCGCAACCCGCCGTCGGGCTTGACCCAGCCGACCCGGCGGCAGAACGCCCGCGACAGGTGAGCTCGGGTCAGCTTCGGATCCTCGGCAATCAGATCCCGGATCAGCGCGATCTCGACCTCGGTGAAGTCGCGCCCCGCATAGCGGCATGTCGGTGCCGCGCTCACGCGCGAAACTCTGCCCGGCGCGCCTCGTTCATCGTCCAGGGCAGCCACGGGCCGAGATCTTCCGGCGGGCGGCCACCATTGGCGGCACAGGCAGACAGCCACGCCTCAAGCCACGGCAAAACCGCAACGTCGTTGACCTCAAGCGTGCGGACCACCGTAAGCATCGTCGCCATGCCCTCTGCGCCGGCCTTGCTGTCCGAGCCCAGCGACAGCTTCCGGCGGATGACCTCAAGGCGGAAGCGGCGTTCAGCGAGATTGTTGTCGAGCGGAACCCGGGGATCGTCGAGGAACCGGGACAGCCCCCGGCGATGACGCAGCAGAGACTGCAACACCTTCCCCTGCGGCGACGCATCATCAACGGTGGCAAGCTCCCGTTCCGCCTCCATGAAGACCTCCCCGAGGACGCGGGACAGACGGAAGTGCATCCTCAGATACCTCCTGTCAGGCGGCCTGCCGGGATCGTGAAATCGCAAGCGCTGCGCGTTCAACCTGTACAGGCGCCGGATCCGGGCCAGCCATTGGTCCTTCCAGTCATCAAGGTCGCCACGCGCCGCCGCCGCCTTGATGAAATCCCTCCTGACATGGGCCCAGCAGAATGCCAAGACCAGCTGGCCCGCCGCCAGGCGGGCCAGCTTCTTGTAGGCGCTATAGCGATCGCATACCAGGATCACGCCCTTGCGCAGCCCTCCGAGCAAGGTCGCGGCCGCCGCCGCGCTGCGCGATGCATCGACATGCAGATACACTGCATCCACGCAGGTCGCGATCCATAGCCAGGCGCGGCTGGACGAGCCCGTCGCGGCGAACTCCCGGACCCGCCAGCCGGTCTCGTCGGCGTGGACCACCGGCGCCTGTTGGAGATGCTCAAGGATCGCCGCCGACAGCGGCGCAAACAACACCGCCATCCGACCCAGCCCGTCCGAAAGCGTTCCCGGTGAGATCGACAGGCCTTGCGCCTCAAACCACGCCGCGACCCGCCGCAAGGGACGGTTGGCGACGCAAAGCTCGAACAGCAGCCGCGTCCAGACACTGATACCGAACGCGGTTCCCGGAAACAGGCGCGGCACGGGTGGGGCCGACACCTCTTCAGGCGTGTCAGAACACTGGCAGGTCTTGCGCCAGCGGGTCCGGTCGATGACCCGCACATGAGCCTTGACCGCGACTTCGATCAAGTCCGATGTGTGCGATCCGTTGGCCACCCGGGGCGCGCCGCAGCACGGACAGTCCAACGCCTCGGGCGGCGGGTCGTGAACCTCTTTCTTGCGGGCCAGTTCGGGCCGCGGTGTGCGCCCGTGGGTCTCGCCGCCAGGCCGTGGGCCGCGCTTGCCGCCGGTCTTCCCCTTGTGCTCCGGCCTCGTCTTGCGGCCCTGTTCGCTCTTGCGACCGAACTGCGCGCGCGACAGGGTCTCAATCTGCGAGCGCAGGTCGTCACGCTCGCTCTCGACCTCCTGCAGCTGCTTGCGCAGGGCTTCACTCCCGGTCTGCAGCCGGCCGTTCTCGATCCGCAGGGACGCGATCGTGCTGCGCTTGCGCGTGTCAACGCCGATGTCGGCAAGAAGGGTCTCAAGACGAACGACCTCCGAGCGCAGATGCAACGCATCCCCGGACACACCGCGCAAGTCCTTCGCTTCCGCCCGCACCGCCTCGAGCGCGTTCCGGGCCCGACCCCACTGCGCTTTCCAGTACTGCGCCTCGCAGTGCGCCTGAACCTTCTCCCGTTGGAGCCGTTCGGTACGCCCGTCCGCAGTATCCGCGCGGCGCTTCTCTTCCTCGTGAAGCCGCCGCCAAGCCTCCGGAGCGCCAGACGGACAAGCAACCGCAGAGTCGTCCGCGACCAGATCCAAAACCGGGCCCGCCGCCATCATCAAATACAATCTTTCCTCAACATGCCTCCCGTGTTAGCGCATGATGAGCAAAGTTGCCAGCCCTTAACGAATCACGCGAAAAGAAAAACCAGCCGTCACGTGCTGAACGAACACTTACCGCGCGGAAGCCCTTGGCAGCACGGTTCCGTGAGGCTGAACTCCCGTGCGGCCGGGCTTCGGGGCCACTGGCATACGGCCTGCAGATTCAGCGTGGTCCTCGATCTTCCAGGGCAATGCAAGGCGCTGTTCATCGGGGGCGATCCGGCTTGGTGCCGGATCGGCGGGGAGGTACGCTCCCGGAGAATCCACGCGCGGCTCTCGGAGCCCGGGTGGTTGTCAGCGCTTGTCCGTCCTTCCGCTCGTGCCGGGCTCTGGCGCGTTGACGGAGGCTGCCGTGAAATCTGCTGCAGGTGTGGGCAACGGGTCTGGCGGCCGAGGGATTCGAGGGGAAACGAATGCGTCGGGAGGCCACGGCTGGGCCGGTCCGGATTCCGTGTCGACCGGAGGCCGCAGGCCCGTGGCGATCCGCGATGCGCGGGTCGGGCGCTGGAACGCGGGCGCGATCCAAGCTATTGGACTGTGGCGGGCGCTTGCCCGCATTCGGGGCGGCCGTCCGCGGCGATGGGAGTTGGTCCGGCGGTTCGCGGCCGGCAGCGGCAGGGGGCCGCAGGCATGTACGCCGGCATGGATCGCACGGAATGGCCCCGAGAAAGCTGGAGGGACGCCATGACTGACCGGATTCTGGCAATCGACCAGGGCACAACCTCGACCAGGGCAATCCTGTTCGGGCCGGACCTGCTTCCGGTCGCCCGGTCGCAGCAGGAATTCCCGCAGCACTTCCCGCAATCCGGCTGGGTCGAGCATGACCCGGAGGATCTGTGGCGGACAACAGTGGAGACCTGCCGGGAAGCAGCCAGGGGCGCCACGCCGGCTGCCATCGGAGTCACGAATCAGCGCGAAACCGCGGTCATCTGGGAGCGGGACACGGGACGGCCCATCCACCCGGCGATCGTCTGGCAGGACCGGCGAACCTCCGGCGTCTGCGGCCAGTTGAAGAAGGAGGGCTGCGAGGCGATGGTCGCGGAGCGAACGGGCCTCCTGCTCGATCCCTATTTCTCGGCGACCAAGTTCCCCTGGATGCTGGATCGAGTCGACGGGGCGCGTGAGGCGGCCGAGAGCGGGAAGCTTCTTGCGGGCACCGTGGACAGCTGGTTGCTCTGGCGGCTGACGGACGGGGCCGTGCATGCGACCGACGCGACGAACGCGTCGCGGACCATGCTCTACAACATTCACTCCGGCAACTGGGACTCCGAGTTGTGCAGGTTGTTCCGGGTGCCGCAAGGCATGCTGCCCGAGGTGCGCGATAGTGCTGCGGAATTCGGAGCGACATCGCCGGCTCTGCTTGGCAGTGCGGTTCCGATCCGCGGCATTGCCGGCGACCAGCAGGCGGCGGCCATCGGCCAGGCCTGCTTTCGGCCGGGAATGATGAAATCCACCTACGGGACCGGGTGCTTCGCGCTCCTGAACACGGGAAGCGAGCCCGTGACCTCGGCCAACCGGCTCCTCACGACCGTCGCCTACCAGCTGGATGGCAAGACCACGTATGCGCTCGAGGGGTCGATTTTCGTGGCCGGCGCCGTCGTGCAGTGGCTGCGCGACGGGCTGGGGCTGATCGGCGACGCGGCGGAATCCGGCCGCCTGGCTGCGGAGTCCGGTTTCGGCAGCGGTGTTGTCCTCGTGCCCGCTTTCGTCGGCCTTGGCGCTCCCTACTGGGATGCCGAGTGCCGGGGAGCGGTCTACGGGCTGACCAGGGCGACGGGGCCAGCCGAGTTTGCGTCCGCGGCGCTGCAAAGCGTTGGATACCAGACGCGCGATCTCGTCGAGGCGATGCGGCGGGACTGGTCCGGGGCGGGGGACACGGTGCTTCGGGTCGATGGCGGGATGACCGCTTCCGACTGGACGATGCAATTCCTGGCGGACATCCTGGGCGCACCGGTGGACCGGCCGGCCGTGCTGGAGACGACGGCTGTCGGCGCGGCCTGGCTCGCGGGAATGAAAACCGGGATCTGTCCCGGCCCGGAGGAATTCGCGGAGAGCTGGGCGCTGGAGCAGCGCTTCGAGCCGCGGATGGGCGAAGACGAGCGCACGGAACTCTACGCAAGCTGGCAGGACGCCGTCCGCCGCACCCTGACTGCCCTGGACTGAGCCGGAGGGCCCGGATCGGCCGCTGCGCCGGTGGGGATCATTCCCCCGCGAATTGCCCCGCGCTTGCGCTGAGTCGCGCAGGCTGGCTGCGGCGTGCGCCCGGTGGCGCCAATCAGGTTCCGAGATGCGCCAGAACGCGGTTTGCGACCAGTTCGCTGACCCGGATATTGGATTCTTCGGTGACACCAGCGATATGCGGCGTCAGGAGCACGTTCAGCCCGGCGAAATGCGCGCCGGCCTCCCGGGTAAGGGGCTCGCGCTCGAAGACGTCCAAGGCTGCCCCGGCAATCCGTCCGGATGCCAGAGCGTTCGCCAGCGCATTCTCATCCACTATCCCGCCGCGGGCCGTGTTGATCAGGATCGCGCCCGGTCGCATGAGGGAAAGCCGCCGCGCATCGGCGAGTCCGCTTGTTTCGGATGTGAGCGGCACGTGCAGGCTGACCACATCCGCCTTGCGGAAGACTGTATCGATGTTGTGTCGCCCGGCGCCGCCTTCCCAGGCCGGATGGCTGTCGTGGAGATAGGGGTCGGCCGCAATGATGACCATGCCGAGCGCCCGGGCCCGGGATGCCACCTCGCGGGCAACGCCGCCGTATCCGATGAGCCCGAGCGTCTTGCCGCCGATTTCGCGTCCGATCATCGCTTCACGTGGCCAGGTGCCGGCCGCGACTTCTGCCGAGCGATGCCAGGCGCCCCGGAGAAGCACGAGCGCGGCAGTCAGCACGTATTCCGCAACCGTGGCGCTGTTGGCGCCGGTCGCGGGGTAAACGGCAATTCCGCGCTGCCGGCATTCCTCCACGTCGATGTTGTCGAGTCCGACGCCGAGTCGTCCGACGCAGGAAAGGCAGCGGGCTCGTGCAAGCAGCGAGCCCCCGACCTGCGTCCGGTTTCGGACCAGGAGTGCGCGGGCCTCGGGAATCAGCGCTGCCAGGCGCTCCGGGTCATCCACCAGGGACGGTGCGTAGAGAGTCTCGAATGCAGCCGTCGACCGCTCGACGGCGGCACTGTCCATGAATTCGGTAATGATCACGTCAGGCATCAAAGCGTGCCTCCTGGTCCTGCCACCCATGGGAGCGCATGTCATTGCCTGCCCACAGGCGCAATTTCGTGACATATAGCCAACGCGCGCGAAATGCCAATTCGCACGATCCGCTCCACCACCGGATGCAGTGATCGGCAGACCCGTGGATGCGAATCTGTCCTGGTCTGGTGCCGATTCCGGCCGTTCCTGCCGGCCCGGGTACGTCGGAGCCGGGGGAGGGCGATTCAGCGTTGCCTCCGGCGTCACTGGTTTCGCCCGTTTCACAACCGGGTTCCGAAACCGCCTTCCGGCACTTCTGTCGCGAGGCGGCCGGAGCCGAACGGCCTTGGGCCGCTTCGCCAGGGCGAGGCGCGAACATCGGTGAGCGGCAGTGCCGGCCGGGCGCGGCCCTCCCGCGGCGGGAACGCGCGGTGAGGGTGCGTGCTGCGATGCTGGCGGACAAGTCTGGCGGGTTGCAGGGAGCCCTATACACGATTCCGTGTGCGGATCCCCGCCGGCAGCCGACTTCTGCCCGTCTGACGGACTTCTGCGGGGTGCATCCATACCTGGCGGAGGCGACTGCGGCTTCCGAGCACTGTCTGCCCTCCATCGTCGGGCGGCGTGGTTGTGCCGGCGCGGGGCGGAGTTCTCGCAGATTTCCTCGGACGTGGTTCAACGGCCGAAGTCGAGTGCGAGCATGGCTCGCCTGCGTTCGCACCACCGGCTCCGCCTGACTGCACGCTCGTTCGGCCAAGAAAGCTTCACCGCCATGTCCGGGATTGCAGATTTGGGTCCAAGTTCTCCATTTGCCCTCCTGGCGGCCCGAAACGGAAGCGTTTGGGCTCCTGGAATTCCGAATCTCCCGTGACGAGCGTCAGGATTGCCTGCGGTGGGCACTCTGGTACGGTGCGCGGCAGTGGGAAGTGGGCACCATCAGGCGCGAGGACGCCAAGCAATCCTTCGGTGCCGTGCCATCCCTCGGCGATTCCGGAGGGAAACGAGGTGTCGTGCAAAATGGCGCATCCTGTGTTCCAGAGCGAGAATCTTGAATTTCCCGCCATGGTTGGCCAGAAGCTGGCAGGCCACTGCGCCGTGGCGTCCCGCGCTGTGGCATGCAGACGTTTGCGCGGACGGGACCGAGGGGAACGATGCTGGCGGAGCATTTCGACGTGCGGGGGAACCGTGGTCGGGCTCCCGAAGTCGGCCGTGGCCACCCGTGAGCCGATCGCATCGGACAGAACTGGCATGCTCCACGCATCGACGGTTCGAAGCGCTGTCGGCGCGCGTCGCAGGGACCGGTTCCGGGCAACCGTGCCCTGATGGCTGCCCATGACATCATCGTCGTCGGTGCGGGGAACGCCGCATTTTGCGCGGCACTGGCAGCGCGCGAGGCTGGCGCGTCGGTACTCTTGCTGGAACGGGCCCCCGTGGCGGAGAATGGCGGCAACCCCCGGTTTACGGCGGGGGCGTTCCGCTTCGTCTATGACGGGTTGGAGGACATCAGCGCCCTGTGCCCCGATCTGACGGAAGAGGAGATCGCGAACACGGATTTCGGGCACTATCCGATCGATCAGTTCTACGAGGACATGATACGGCTGACCCGCTGCCGCACGGATCCGGCTCTGTGCGAGGGTCCGGTCACGAAATCGCGTGGAACCATGCAGTGGCTTCGCGGCAAGGGCATTCGCTTCATGCCCATCTACGGGCGGCAGGCGTTCAAGGTCGACGGCCGGTTCCGCTTCTGGGGCGGACTGTGACTCTCGAGGCCTGGGGCGGCGGGCCCGGCCTGGTGGACAGCCACACCCGGATCGCGCGGGAAATGGGTATCGACATTCTCTACGGCGCACGGGTTGTCGACCTGCTCCATGACGGTCATGCAGTGCACGGGGTACGCTTCAAGCAGGGCCCGAACCGAAGTGTCGGGGAGGCAGTCCGCATCGAGGCCGTGAAGTCGGGAGCGGTGATTCTCGCCGCCTGAGGGTTCCAGGCCAATCCGGAGTGGCGCACCCGCTATCTCGGCCCCGGCTGAGAACTGGCAAAGGTGCGCGGAAGCCGGTTCAACACCGGCGACGGTATCCGAAGGGGATCATATGCAATAGTGCCGAAGAGTTTTCAATCGATTGATATCGGCCTTTTCGAAAACTACCATGCGTACTGTCGCCGGTTGCCGCCGATTTGCGCCGCTCACGGAGCGAATTCAAGTGCGTGGCCTGCGGCCACGCGCAGAACGCGGACCTGAATGCGGCACGCAACATCCGGGCGTCGGGGACTGGCACGACTGCACGGCGAGAGGCGTTTGGGCTGCCAACCTCCATGACCCGCGAAAGGGATACGATGGGGCCTCGGCACTATCGTATATAAGTCCCTGTCCGAATGGCGCTTGAGATCGGTGCGGCATCCTTCGGAAACTGGTCGGGATGCCATGCGGTCGGGTGGGACTTCAACGCGCCGGAGTGCGGGGAGTGCGGGGAGTGCGGGGATCTCGCGGTTGGCGATGCTTTCCAGAAACACAGCTACCCCTGGGGCGTCATGGTGAACGCCACTGGCCGGCGCTTCGTGGACGAAGGCGCGGACTTCCGCAGCTACACCCATGCCCGGTACGGGCGCGTGATTCTGGAACAGCCCCACGCTTTCGCCTGGCAGGTCTTCGATGCGCAAGTCAGCCACCTGCTTCGCGCCGAGTACCGCATTCGCCGGGCGACGAGAGTGACCGCCGACACGCTCGAAGATCTTGCGGACCGGCTCGATGGCGTTGATCGCAACGGATTCCTGGCGGAGATCGCCGCGTACAACGCCGCGGTCGATATCGGCACGCGCTTCGATCCGACGGCGAAGGACGGGCGCGGAACGCAGGGCCTGGCACTGCCGAAGACCAATTGGGCCAACACGATCAGCGTGCCGCCCTTCGAGGCCTACCAGGTTGGCTGCGGTCTCACCTTCACGTTCGGGGGACTGCGTCTCTATCCGGCAAGTGTACGGGTGCTCGATACCGATCTCGAACCGATTCCGGGTCTGTACGCGGCTGGCGAACTGGTCGGCGGCCTGTTCTGGTTCAACTGCCCGGCCGGCTCGGGACTGACCCGCGGCGCGGTGTTCGGAAAACTGGCCGGGTCATCTGCCGCTGCGGCCATACGGCCCTAAGCCCGCAGATCGAAAACGATCGTCGGGACGGAAGCGCCCCTGCCACCGGATTGAACCCGTTGCGCGGTCGTATGGATCGTCGCGATGCGGCACCCCGATTCGGCATTCCGAGCGAGGACGTGATTGCCCGGACGGGTCCGCGAAGATTCGACCGCATTCGAATTCCGCAGCATCCGGTCCCGTGCCAAGCAGGCACCGATCGCCGCCCCGGAAACTGCCTGGCATGTGCGGCCCCGGTTGAATGCGGCCCGCGAGAGGGATTCACGCGGCCCGCGGCGCCTGGAACCGGGCCCTCGAGCCTTGCGGTTCATCCGCCGCGACCGGCAACTCGTTCAGCCCGGGCCGGACCGCCGCCGAGCCCGCCGACGGGCCGGTCCCACGGCAAGACATGGACAGGGCGCCTTGCGCCAGTGGCAGATCACGCGTCGTGTTCCTCTATGAATTTTACTTGAATTGGAAAATAATATGCTGTAGTCTGCGGCTCGGATCCGTGGGAATGGGAGGGGCATGTGGGCGAATTGGTCGCACTTCTCGTCTCCGCCGCGATACTGGCCGCCATTTTCGGCGGCTTGTTTCTGCAACGCTTCTTCCGAAAGGCCAGCCCGGAGACCGCGCTTGTGCGGACTGGAGCCGGCGGCAGCAAGGTTGTCATTGACGGGGGCTGCCTCGTTCTGCCGTTCCTCCACCATGTCCGGACCGTGAGCATGCGGGCGACATCTATCACCGTCACCCTCGCCGGCCCGCGCTCGGTGATCACCTCGGACAGGCTGCGCGCCGATCTCGAAATGCAGTTTCTTGGGCGGATCACGCCGACACGCGAAGGCGTTGCGGCGGCGTGCCAGGCGATGGGCACAAGCGTCGGCCGGCCCGAAGAAGTCGCCGACTTTGTCAAAGGTCATTTTGTCGACGCCATTCAGGCCGTGGCGGCCGGCCGGACGCTGAACGCGATCCACGAGAACCGCCAGGATTTCGCTGCCGCGGTGCGGCGGATCGCCGACGAGGTTGCCGGGCGCCTTGGCCTTGAGCTGGAAGCGGCGTCCCTCACCAATGTGGACCAGGCAGCGTTCGCGGGATTCGACGAGAACAACGCGTTCAATTCCGCCGGCATGCGGCGTCTTGCCGAGATCGTCTCCGAGGACCGCCGGCGCCGCGCGGAGATTGAGTCGGGTGCCGATATCGCGATCCGGATGACTGGCCTTGAGCAAGCCCGGCAGCGGCTGGAAATCGAGAGCCGGCTGAAGCAGTTCGAGGCCGAATCGCAGCGCGAGTGCGAACGGTTGGAGGCCGAGGCCAGATCCAGCATCGAGCGGGCGAAGGCGGAAGCGGAGCGGGACGCCGAGGGGGCCCGCATCGCTGCCGAACAGGCCACCAAGACCGCCGAGATCGAGCGCGACCAGGAACTCCGCCGGCGCGAGATGGAAGCCATCCTCGGCCTCGAGATCCGCAAGGCGGACCATGCGGTCGCGATGTCCGCGAAGCACTCCGAGGAGGCTGCCGCGGCGGGCGAACTGGAATATGCGCGTGCTGCCGCGGCAGAGGCTTCGGAGGCGGTGCAGACCGCCCGGGAACGCGCGGCGGCGCTTCGAGGGAATGAGATGGCGCTCCTGAGGGCCCGCCAGGACGCGGAAGTCGAGGCGGAAAGAACAAGAGCGCGCGTCGCGACCATCGCGGCGGAGGCCAGGGCGGACAGTGAGGCGGGGCGCCTGAAGACAGAAATCGAGAAGGAGCGGTCGCTTGCCGAGTCCGAGTGCAAGCGTGCCCAGATCGAGGCCGAGAGCCTTGCGACCGACGCGCTTATGGCCATGAAGGTCGAGATGCGCCGTCTGGACCAGCTGCCGGAAGTCGCTGCACAGATGATGAAGCCGGTCGAAAAGATCGATTCGATCCGGATCAACCACATCGGAGGACCAGGGGCCGCCATGGGAGGCTCTACGGAGGGTTCGCCCTTCGAGCAGGCCCTGAGTTCCGTGCTCGGCATGGCGGTGCACCTGCCCGCGATGAAGTCGCTCGGCGCGGAGATCGGGCTCGATTTCGACTCGCAGGCCGGAAGCCGTCTCGCCGATGCGGCGGGTCGGATTCACGCCGCTGCCACTGCGCGCAAGTCCGATGGCCCCGAGAACAAGCAACCCTGAAACAAGAACAGGAGGTACCCAACATGCCTTTCACCAGAAGAGTCTTTTTGGTTTCATCGAGCGCGGCGCTGGCCGCTGCAAGCCTCGCGTTGCCGGGTTCGGCCCATGCCGCCGGGGACATCCGGCTCGGCTCCATTCTCGACACATCCGGAATATTCGACGCCTACGGCAAGCCCATGGACATGGCCATCCGCCTCGCGGTCGGCCAGATCAATGCCGCAGGCGGGCTGAACGGGGAGATGATCGATCTGGTTTCCTACGACACCCAGTCGGACATGGCGCTCTACTCGCAATACGGCCAGCGGCTGGTGCGGCAGGACAAGGTCGACGTGGTCCATGGCGGCATCCTTTCCGCGTCCCGCGAGGCGGTTCGGCAGACGTTCCGCAAGTCCAGCACGCTCTACTTCTACAACGTTCTCTACGAGGGCGGCGTCTGCGACCGGAACATCTTCATTACCGGTGTTACGCCGGCGCAGCAGGTCCAGACTCTGATCCCGAGAGCCATCGAGAAATGGGGAAAGCGGATCTACGTGCTTGCCGCCGACTACAACTACGGGCAGAACACGGCCCGGTGGGTCGAGCGCTACGCGGGAGAGGCCGGGGGCGAAGTCGTCCAGACGGACTATTTCCCTCTCGACGTTGCGGATTTCGGTGCGTCGATCGCGAAGATCCAGCAGGCGGCGCCGGACATGGTCGTCTCGGTTCTCGTCGGCGGAGCCCACCTGTCCTTCTACCGTCAGTGGGCGGCGGCCGGCATGAACGCCCGGATCCCCATGGCCTCGACAACGCTCGGGGTCGGGAACGAGCACAAGGTCCTGACCGCCGAGGAGGCGAACGGCATCCTGGTCGCGTACAACTACTCTCACGAGATCGACTCGCCAGCCAACCGCGCCTTCAAGGAGAGCTGGGCGGAAGCCTACGGCGGAACGGAAGCAATTCACGAGATCGCCGTGTCCAACTACCAGGGCGCATTGCTATGGGCGGAGGCGGTCCGGCAAGCCGGTTCGCATGACCGGATGGCGGTCATCGAGGCTCTGGAGGGCGGCCTTTCGATCGACGGCCCGGGGGGCACGGTTTCCGTGGACCGGGCCACGCATCATGCTTCGCTGGATGTCCATCTGATTGAAATCCGGGATCAGAAGATGAACGTCCTCGAGAGCTTCGGCCAGAAGCCGCCATCGGACACGCAGGCGGTTTGCGACCTTGTCGCGAATCCGGACGACAACACCCAGTACGAACTGAAGTTCTAGGTCGGAGGCGACCGTTGCGCCGGATCGGGCCAGCCCTCGCGCGAAGCACAGCCGAAGCGCCGCGTTCCGCTGCGCCCGACGGTTGAAGACTGACGCCGCGCGGGGGCCGGAGATGGACTTTGCCGCCATTCTCGCGGTGGAATTCGCCTACGCGATCGCGAATCTGTTCCTGATCAGCGCCGGGCTTGCGGTCGTGTTCGGCATGATGCGTGTGATCAACCTCGCGCATGGGGAATTCATGATGCTCGGCGGCTACGCCACCATTGTGGCGGTCAACGCCGGAATCAATGTCTTTCTCGCCATGCTGCTGGTGGCGCCGCTCTTCGTCGGCATCTTCGGACTGGTTTGCGAGCGGCTTGTCATTCAGCACCTCTACGGCCGCCTCATCGATACGATGCTCGCGACCTGGGGGTTGAGCCTGCTGATCGTCGGCGCGGTCTCGACGATCTTCGGCAACACGACAACCGGGATCCCGACCCCGATCCCGGGATTCCGGATCGGTGCGTACCAGGTCAACGGATACAACCTCTTTGTCATTGTCGTGGTGGCGGTACTGATTGGCGCCATGATCGCGATTCTCAAGTGGACACGGGCGGGGCTGATCGCGCGGGGCACCATGCAGGGCGCGGAAATGTCTTCCGCGCTCGGGCACAACACCGCGCGCGTCTACATGGCCACCTTTTTCGCCGGGTCCGCCCTGGCGGGTCTGGCCGGGGGCGTCCTCGCTCCCCTGGTCGGTCTGGTTCCGGCCTGGGGCGGGGCGTATATCGCCAAGGCCTTCATCGCTGTAATCGCCGGCGGTCCGTCGGTCGTCGCCGGCCTGCTGGCGGGCGCGACGATATTCGGCTCCGTCAGCCAGTTCTTCGCCTTCGCGGCGACTCCGGTGATCGGGGAAGTGGCGCTGCTCATTGCCGCCATCATTCTGCTCCGCCTGCTTCCGAGGGGCATCACCGGCCGGTTCCTCAAGGGGTCCATGTGATGCCAGGCGGTGCCGGCCGGGATCTGGCCGCGGCAGCGGGCATCGGCATCGGGGCCACCCTTGCGCTTCCCTTCCTCGTCGACACCTACACGCTCACGGTCCTGGCCATCTACGGGATGCTGGCGCTCAGCCTGGGGCTGGTCTGGGGGTTCGGCGGGATCCTCTGTTTTGGCCAGTCCGCCTTCTTCGGGCTCGGAGCCTACGCCTACGCGATCTCGGCGATCAACATCGGCGAGAGCACCCTTCCGGTTCTCATCGGCATTGCGGTTCCGGCCCTGGCTGCGCTGCTCCTTGGCGCGATGATGTTCTACGGTCGGCTCGCCGACGTCTATCTCGGGGTCATAACACTCGTCTTCACCCTGATTCTCAACCGGCTCCTGAACTCCACCGCAGGACCGGAGTACACGATCGGGACGGCCCGGCTCGGCGGGTTCAACGGCATACCGGGCTTCCCGACCCTGAACGTCCCCGGCATTCCGGACGCCTACATCTGGGGCGACGGGCTCTACTACGTCTGTGCCGCGGCGCTGATTGCGGCGTACATTCTCGTCCGGCTGCTGCTTGCCAGTTCCTTTGGGCGCATTGCGGTGGGCATCCGGGAGAACGAGTTCCGCGCGGAGCTCATCGGCTACGATCCGAGAGCCCGGAAGACCGTGCTGTTCTCGACCGGCGGTGCGATGGCAGGTTTCGCCGGGGTCCTGTTCGCCAACTGGGCGGAAGTGGTGACCCCGGGACTGTTTTCCCTGGTCCAATCCGCCGAGGTGATCATCTGGTGCATCGTGGGCGGGTTCGGAACTGCCTTCGGCCCGATTCTCGGCGCAGCCGCGCTCGGCTATCTCAAATTCCTCCTCGGTCAACAGGCTCTGATCAACAACATGGTTGTCATGGGAGCGCTCCTGGTGATGGCAGTTCTGTTTCTTCCGCGCGGGCTGGGGCCGCAGATCGCCCGGCTGTTTCCGCGACGGAAGGCGCGCCGCGCCCGGCGGCCGCGCCGGGCCGGACACGGAGCCTGATGTCTGCTCCGGTGCTGGAAGCGGTTGGCCTGACCATGCGCTTCGGCGGCGTCACTGCAGTCAACCGGGTCGACTTCCGGATTCGCGAAGGCGAACTGCGCTGTCTGATCGGCCCGAACGGTGCGGGAAAGAGCACGTTCTTCCAGTGCGTGGCCGGGCTTCTGAAGCCGAGCGAAGGGGAGATCCGGCTCCGTGGCGAGGACGCAACCGGCTGGGAGCCGCATCGCATCGCCGCGCTCGGCGTGGGCACGAAAACCCAGGTGCCGAGCCTCATGGAGGGTCTCAGCGTGCGCGAGAACATCTGGATTGCGGCGCGCCGGCGTCAGCCGCCCGCCGGGGCGCGAAGGAAAGTCGATCGCACCTTGCAGCGGCTGGAGCTGGGCGGCGTCGCCGATACTGCCGCAGGCCGGCTCGCCCACGGGCAGCGACAGCGCGTCGAGCTTGCCGCCGTCATCGCCGCGGAGCCCTGGCTAATCCTGCTCGACGAACCTGCCGCCGGGCTCTCGGAGGAGGAAGCGCAGCGCATGGCGGTGATCGTCCTGGAACTGGCGCAGCAGGCGTCGGTCATCGTGGTCGAGCACGACATGCAATTCGTCCGGTCGATCGCGACCCTGGTCACGGTGTTCCACCACGGCCGGGTTCTCGTGGAGGACACTGTCGACGCGGTCATGACCGACCAGCGGGTACGCGATGTCTATCTCGGGGCAAAGGCGCGCTAGATGAGCCAGGCCGACCCGCTCCTGGATGTAGACGGCCTCTCCGCAGGCTATGGGCGGATACCGGTGCTCAGGGATGTCAGCCTGGCTGCCGGGGAGGCCGAGATCGTTGGCGTGCTCGGCCACAACGGCGTGGGCAAGTCGACGCTTCTCCGGTCCCTCGTGGGTCTGATTCCCGCCTCGGCAGGTGCCATCCGCTGGGATGGCAGCGACATCACGCGGCTTCCTCCGCACGCGCGGGCGCAGGCGGGCATCGGCTATGTCCCGCAGGGACGGGGAATTTTCCCAAGCCTTACCGTTCGGGAGAATCTGCGTTTCGCGTACCAGGACACGGGAGACGGCTCGGTGGAGGAGCTGTGCGACCGGATCCTGGATTCCTTTCCGCGGCTCGGCGGCCTCATGGGTCGCGATGGAGGAGCGCTGTCGGGGGGAGAGCAGCAATTGCTGGCCCTCGCGCGGTGCCTGATGGGGTCGCCTTCGCTGATCCTGCTTGATGAGCCGACGGAAGGGATCCAGCCCTCCATCGTCGACGAGATCGCCGGAACCCTCGCCAGGCCGCGGAGCGGGAGCGGGCTGGCGGTTCTTCTCGTCGAGCAGAACATCGAGTTCATCAGCGGCCTGGCCAGCCGGGTCCTGGTTCTGGAACGGGGACAGGTCCGGGCTGAACTGGGGCCAGACGAGATCCGGGATGCCGGCTTGATCGAGGAGTTCCTCGGATTCCGCCGGCCTGCCCGGGAGCGGGGACCAGTGCGGCCGTTGCCGCAGAAGGCGGCTGCGCCCGCTGCGCCGGAAGCTGCCGGCACAAGTAGGGCCTCGGCCGGGGTTGCCGGAATCGCGGTGCCCCGTGGGGAAGCAGCGGCACAGGGGGTGCAAATGGCGATCAAGCGGCCAACCCTGAACGAGATGCGGGAGCTGGCGGAGCGGCTGCATCTGTCGATGACGGATGCGGAGTTGGAGCGGTATCTGGCGATCATGGAGCCCTACCTGGAGGGCTACGGGCGTCTCGACGCGTTGCCGGATTTCCTGCCGCAGGTCCGCTATCCGCGTTCGCCCGGATATCGGCCGGGCCCGGACGAGAACCCGCTGAACGCCTGGTACTACAAGACGGAGATCCAGGGAGCGGGCAGCGGGCCGCTGGCGGGCCGGCGCGTTGCCGTCAAGGATACGGTCTGCGTTGCCGGCGTGCCGATGATGAGCGGGTCCTCGATCATGGAGGGATACATCCCCGAGGTCGATGCGACGATCGTGACGCGCATGCTCGACGCCGGCGCCATCATCGCCGGCAAGGCCACTTGCGAGGACATGTGCCTCTCCGGGGGCAGCCACACCAGCGCCACCGGGCCGGTGCACAACCCGTACAAGCCCGGCTACATGGCAGGCGGATCCTCAAGCGGGTCCGCGGCCCTCGTGGCCGCGGGCGAGGTCGACTTGGCCATCGCCGGCGACCAGGGAGGCTCCATCCGCATCCCGTCCAGCCATTGCGGGTGCTTCGGCATGAAGCCGACATACGGGCTGGTGCCCTATAGCGGGATCATCCCGGTCGAGCGGACCATCGACCATGTCGGCCCGGTAACCCGCTCCGTGGCCGACAATGCGCTGCTGCTCGAAGTGATCGCGGGCGCGGACGGGATGGATCCTCGGCAGGGCGCGGCCGAGGCCGGCCGGTACACGGAAGCGCTCGGCCGGGGAGCGCGCGGGATGCGCATCGGGATCCTGAAGGAGGGTTTCGGCCGCCCGGAAAGCGAGCCGGACGTGGACGTAAAGGTCCGGGCGGCCGCGGAGCGCTTCCGCTCCCTCGGCGCCACGGTCGCGGAGGTGTCGATCCCCGACCACTGTGCCGGTCCGGATCTGTGGACCGCCATCGCGGTCGAGGGTCTGCAGGAACTGATGATGAACGGGAACCTCGCAGGTGCCAATTGCCGCGGGCTCTTCCTTTCCTCCCTGTCCGACCATTTCGCGAAATGGCGAAGCCGGGCGGACGAGCTCTCGCCTAGCCCTACCGTGTAGCTGCAATTTTGGCTGACAACGTGCTCCGGCTGATCTGTGTGCAAGCGAGCGCGGCTGGGATTTCGGGCCGACCTGACCGCTTTGCGCCCGGCGTTCCGAGGGCAGCGGAGGTGGGTGGAAAGACCTCTGGACAACCCGAGACCGATCGTGTATACCGTCGGCACTATGGCACAATCACAGATCCAGCGCACGCTGAATGCAGCGGTTCCGCGGATTGCCGAGATCCTGTTGCACGAGCGGTTCGAGAGCCGCCACGCGCTTGGCCGGCGCCTTTGTGAGGAGTTCGACTTCCTGGACCACCGTGGCCGAGGTCAGCTTGCGGGCTGTCTCAAGGCGCTGCGGATCCTTGAGCAGCGATCGGACGCGATTGTCCTGCCCCCTGCCCGGGAGGCGTCTGTATTCTCGGGGCCGTCACTGCTTGCTGCGCCGGTCGCTCCGCCGGAGGGGGTTCCGAACCGGCTTGCGGAGATTTCCGGGCTTGAGATCATCGTTGTGCGCTCTCGCGATCAGCGCCGGATCTGGAATACGCTGCTTGCCCATGAGCATCCGCATGGCATCACGACGTTTGCCGGCCACCAGATGCGCTATCTTGTCGCCTCACAGCACGGGTTTCTGGGCGCTGTCGGGTTTTCGGCGGCGTCCTTGCGCCTTGCCGCACGCGAGCGCTGGATGGCCTGGACGGACGACCAGCGCCGGGCGCATCTTGAGCGGGTTGTCTGCCTGAGCCGGTTCCTGATCCGTGCGGAGGTCTCCTGCGGCAATCTTGCGAGCCATGTGCTGGGGCGGATCCTGCGGCGTCTTCCGCGGGATTTCGAGGCGCGATACGGGTTCCGGCCCTGGCTTGTCGAGACGTTTCTGGAAGCGCAGTATGACGGTGCGAGCCTGAAGGCTGCGAACTTTGTGCGCATTGGCGAGACAGCGGGGCGGGGGCGGCAGGATCGCGAGAACCGGAGGGACAAGCCGGTCAAGTCGGTGTTCATGGTTGCGCTTTGCCGGCGCTGGCGGCGGCATCTGGAGGTTCCGGTTGTGGATCCGGCGCCGATACTGGGGCCCGGGGAGGGTCTTGGCGCGGATGTGTGGGCTGCAAACGAGTTTGGAGGGGCGGCATTGGGCGACAAGCGATTGGCGGTACGGCTGGTGAGGAGCGCGGCGTTGCTTGCGGAGTATCCCGGGCGCGCGATCAATGCCAATCCCGGCAGCAACAACGCAGCGGTGGACGGGTTTTACCGTCTTGTCGAGCATCCTTCGGAGTCCGATGTGACGGTGGAGAACATCCTGGCTCCGCACCGCGCGCGCAGCATCGCGCGCATGCGCGGGCAGAGGACGGTGCTTGCGATCCAGGACGGCAGTGACCTCAATTTTGCGCGCCGTCCGCACACCGAAGGGCTGCAGATCATCGGCAAGAACCAGACCGGCGCCGGGACGCTGGGACTCCATCTGCATGCGACGCTTGCGGTGACCGATAGCGGGTTGCCGCTTGGCGTGTTGCGGTTGGGCTTCGATGAGGTGAACGACCAGCGCAACGCCCGATGCAAGACGGCGCGGTGGCTCGATGGGTTCGAGGACACGCTCAAGGCGGCCCGTGAGCTGACCCGCAGGACGCGGGTGATTGCGGTCTGTGACCGCGAGGCGGACGTGTTTGAACTGTTCGACGCCCGGCGCCGCGCCTCCCGGGTGGAACTGCTGGTACGCGCCAGGCACGACCGCTCCCTGGGCGAGAAGCAGACGCTGTTTGCGACGGTGCGGTCCCAGGTCGTGGCGGGCATGATCGAGGTCGAGATTGCAGGGCTGACCGAGCGCCCGAAGGCGAGCCGGAAGAAGGCGCGGGAGGCGCGCACGAAACGACTTGCCCATTGCGAGCTGCGGTTCTGCACGGTCTCGCTGCCGGCGACCGGCAAGGGGATCGAACCGGTGCCGATGTCTGCAGTCCACATCGTGGAGACCAACCCGCCCGCGAAGGAAACGCCGGTTCAGTGGTACCTGCTCACATCCATTGCCGTCGACAATGCCGCAACCGCCGCCGAGATCGTCGGCCACTATCTTCAGCGCTGGCGCGTCGAAGATTGGTTCCGAGTGATCAAGTCTGGCTGCAAGTCCGAGTTCCTGCTGTTCAGAACGGCCGACCGGCTGCAACGGGCGATCGCCATCAATGCCGTCATCGCCTGGCGGATCATGCTCATGACCTTGCTCGGACGCCAGGTCCCGGAGTGCGACGCCGAGCTGATGTTCACCGATCACGAGCTCGCGTTTCTTCGCGACTACGCGTCTCAAGCAGGCCTCGCGGCGCCCGACGACCTCGGCAAGAGCGTGCAGCTGGTCGCACATCTCGGCGGCTACCGTGCGCGAAAGCTCGACCCCGAGCCAGGGAACCAGATCATGTGGCAGGGCTACAGCATGCTCACCAAGGCGACCATCGGCCACAGAATCGGTGTCGAGGCTGGCCAGCAGCGCGGCTTCGAGGCGGGGAAACGATACATGCTGGAACAGGCCAAGAAACACGTTGTGTAGACAAGTTATGGCTACACGGTAGGCCTAGCCTCAAGACCTGCATGTTCCTCGGCGAGTACTTCCGGACCCGTCATCGCGGGCGCTACTACGGGAAGGCGCAGAACCTCTTGCGCATGCTGAAGGGCCGCTACGGCGCCGCATTCGAGGCCTGGGATCTTCTCCTGATGCCGACCACCCCGATGAAGGCGCCCCGGATTCCGCCGCCGGATGCGCCGATCGAACTCACGGTGCAGCGGGCCTTCGAGATGGTGGGCAACACCGCTCCGTTCAACGCGGGCGGGTTTCCGGCCATGACCGTGCCTTGCGGAATGAGCGAGGGCCTGCCGGTGGGAATGATGCTCGTTGCCCCGGATTTCGGGGAACCGGACATCTACCGTGCAGCCGACGCGTTCGAGCGCCTCGGGGACTGGAAGCTGCTCTGAGCGGCAACGGGGGAGTCGTCGGTTGTCCATCCTGACCGAGTCGCTGGCCGGGAAGCTCAAGGACCCGATTCGGGGGCTGGCCGTTGCCGGACCCGGCGCCGCCCGCCTGGGCCGGGCCCCCGTCGGGGGACTTTCCCATGTAGGTGGACCCACGGAAGACGCCCTCTGGCGCATGACGGTTCCCGAGTTGCTTGCGCGGACAGTGGAGCGGTACGCGACGCGGGACGCCGCCGTGTTCGCGGAACATGGTGTGCGGTTCACCTGGTCGGAGTTCGCTGGGTCGGTGGATGCGCTCGCCGCAGGGCTTCTCGCCATCGGGCTCGGGAAGGGCGACCGGATCGGCATCTGGTCCCCCAACCGGCGCGAATGGCTGCTGGCCCAGTTCGCGACGGCGAGGATCGGCCTGATCCTGGTCACCATCAATCCGGCGTACCGGCTTGAGGAACTCGAATACGCGCTGAACAAGTCTGGCTGCCGGGCGCTCATTGCCGCCTCGCGCTTCAAGTCGACGGACTATCTCTCCATGATCCGGTCGTTGGCTCCGGAGATCGATTCCTGCGAGCCCGGGCGTCTTTGCGCGGCGCGGCTGCCTGTGCTGCGATCCGTCATCCGCCTGGGCGCCGGGGAAGTGGCGGGAATGCTGAATTTCGATTCCCTTCCCGATCGTGCCGGCCCGGCGCAGCGCCTGCGCCTCGATGCGGTCACCCGCTCCCTCGAGCCCGACGATCCGATCAACATCCAGTTTACCAGCGGCACGACCGGAGCCCCGAAGGGCGCAACCCTGACCCACTCCAATATCGTCAACAATGCCCGCTTCGTGACCCGGGCCATCAGGCTCACGGAATGCGACCGGCTCTGTATCCCGGTACCGCTCTACCACTGCTTCGGGATGGTTCTGGGCACCCTCGGCTGTGCCACGAAGGGCGCGTGCATGGTGTTTCCCGGGGAGGGTTTCGATCCCGCCGAGGCTCTGGCCGCGCTCGATGCCGAGCGGTGCACGGCGCTCTACGGCGTGCCGACGATGTTCGTTGCGATGCTGGAATCGCCTGCCTTCGCCGAGACGGATCTTTCCGCGCTTCGCACCGGCATCATGGCGGGGGCGCCCTGCCTCGTTGAAGTAATGCGAAAGGTCATGAACGACATGAACATGCGCGATGTGACCATCGCCTACGGAATGACGGAGACGAGCCCGGTGTCCTTCCAGAGCGCGGTCGACGACCCGGTGGAAAGGCGCGTGTCAACCGTCGGCCGGGTTCATCCCCATGTCGAGGCCAGGGTCGTCGACACGGACGGAAACACGGTTCCCGTCGACGTGCAGGGAGAGCTATTGACCCGGGGCTACGCGGTCATGCGGGGCTACTGGGAGGACGAGGCATTGACCCGCGAGGCGGTTTCGGGAGACGGCTGGATGCAGACGGGCGATCTCGCGGTCATAGACGGGGAGGGGTATTGCACCATCGTCGGCCGCGTCAAGGACATGATCATCCGCGGTGGCGAGAACATCTATCCGCGGGAGGTCGAGGAGTTTCTCATCCGCCACCCGAAGGTGCAGGATGTCCAGGTGTTCGGAGTTTCCCATGAGCGTCTCGGGGAGGAGGTCGCGGCCTGGATCGTCCCGCAGGAAGGGCAGGGGCTGGATGAAGAGGATATCCGGGCCCATTGCGAGGGGCGGATCGCGCATTTCAAGATTCCGCGGCACATCCGGTTCGTGCAGGAAATCCCCATGACCGTGACAGGCAAGCCGCAGAAATTCGTCATGCGGGAGCGGATGGCGGAGGAGCTCGGCCGCGCGCTCCCGGCAGAAGGCTGATGCTGCGCACGCTTCCGATTCCGGCTGACGGAGCGCATTGCCGGGTCATTCAAACCGGATCGTGAAATGGCGGAGCGGCTTGTCTCAATCGACGCACAAGACGGAAAGGCGCAACGGGACCCGGCACAACTCCCGTCGCCGGAGCGATCGCTCGCCAGCCGCAGGGCGAACCGGGCCCCAATCCGGACCGGGAGATCCCGTTTGATTCGCGAGAGCGGCTTGCACCCACGGCCGGAACCGCTTGCACGGGTCGATGCCGTGGTCGAACCTCCGCGCCACGCCCGGTGACACCACCGGACTGGAAGGAGAGGAATCCGTCCGGCGCCAGGATTCTGCCGGCAGCAGCCAGGGTCAGGCAGATTATCAACACGATCGTTTCATGGGTGTCGACGCCGGACAGGATACTGGCGGGCCGGGAATGCCGCTTCGGTCGAGAGCGACGTCGATGCGCCCGCCCCAAGGCTCGCGGTTCGACTCCGACGGCGTGTCTCGCCGGACCACTCAGATAGCCGGGTAGTTCGGCTCGGTTGCCGGGCCGCTCGAAGACAGCATTTCGGTGACGTGGAGGCAGACGCCCGGCCGAAAGTCGGTGCCGCCCGGACCTGGAGCGCAAGGTCGTCGGGGACGAGGAACGCCACGTAGCCGGTCGGGTATTGCACCGCGCGTTGACCGGTCAGACGTGGACGCTCTCCGGCCGGATCCCGATCGTGACCTCGCGTATCTCGTTCCAGAAGTCGGCCAGCCTCCCGGTCGGCAATGAGCCGGGCGTGCTGATGACTACGGCAGTCGCGTCGATGCCCTCGGAGTACATGGAGGCAGGTACAAGCGGCCGTCGATGGTCAGCGGCCGAACCCGCGGACCGGAATTTTCCGCGGCGGTGAACGAGTCCGGTGCCGGACGAGGCGGCACGGCAAACATGGCGAGCGGAGGGCAATCCCTGGTTGGAGCCCTCGGCTCGGTGAACAGGACAAGTATCGTGGGTGGCGGACGAAGGGCGGTTTCCGACGTGCGGCAGACCGCCATACCGGCGAACCTCACCGATTGCCGGGTGTCTGCTGCAGCCCGGCCGGTGCACTGCCAGCCGTGTTTCGGCGTCTTGAAGCCGTCACGTCGTTGTCCGGTTCGTTCATGCGGAGGTCGAGAAGCCCCGGGCGAAGCCCGATCCACCCGATTTCTGCGTGTAGGCGGGGCGCCGACGTCGGTTTCGAACACGGGCCTTGCGCGGGGGCTGGTGTCCGTTACTTCCGGGCTTTGTCGCATGACTGACCGCGTCGGTCGCGGGACCGTCCCCGACCACGGTCAGCCGGGAGCGGATCAGGCGTTCGATAGCGGTGAGATACTTCCGTTCCGCCGGATCGCAGAACGAGAATGCAGACCCATCTGCGCCAGCCCGCGCTGTGCGGCCAATGCGGTGGACATAGCTTTCTGCTTCGTTGGGCAGTTCGTAATTGATGACGTGGCTTATGCCGTCGACATCAAGGCCGCGTGCCGCGATATCAGTCGCGACCAGGACGCGGACTTCGCCTGCCCGGAATTGTTTCAGGGCGCGCTGGCGGGCCCCCTGGGACTTGTTCCCGTGGATCACTTCGGCGTCGACACCATCCTGGTCGAGTTGTTGCGCGATCCGGTTGGCGCGATGCTTGGTGCGCGAGAACACCAGTACCCGGGACAGCTCCGGATCTTCCAGGATACTGGTCAGCAAGGCCCGCTTTTCCTGTGTACCGACGTGATAGACGCACTGTTCGACACGCGCCACCGGCGTGGCCCGAGGAGTCACCTCGACATGGACGGGATCGATCAGTATGTCGGTCGACAGACGAGCGATCTCAGCCGGCATGGTGGCCGAGAACAGTAGCGACTGGCGGTTTGCGGGCAGGGCCGCGATGATCCTTCGGACATCGCGCACGAAGCCCATGTCGAGCATTCGGTCCGCTTCGTCCAGGACAAATACCTGGATCCCGCCGAGATCAAGCCGGCCCTGTTTCATGAGGTCGAGCAGACGGCCCGGCGTTGCCGTCACGATGTCCACGCCGCGCCAAAGGGCATCGACCTGGGGCTTCTGGCCGACACCACCGAAGATTACCGTTTGGCGCAGACGGAGATACCTGGCGTAGGCGCCAAATTCTTCGCCGATCTGGATCGCGAGTTCGCGAGTGGGTGCAAGGACCAACGCGCGCGGTCGGCGCCGAACGGAGTCTTTGCGATCGCGGGAAAGCCGGTCGAGAATGGGCAGCGCGAAGGCCGCCGTCTTGCCTGTCCCGGTCTGGGCGATGCCCACCAGATCGCGGCCCTTGAGAAGGTCGGGTATTGCGCGTGCCTGGATCGGTGTCGGCTCGACATGGTTCCTTGCGGTCAGTGCTCGCTGTATCGGATCGGCCAGGCCGAAGTCCGAGAACATGGTGTTTGTCAAAAAAAATTCCTTATGCACGGCGCGGCCAGCGTTGGTTACGCGGTCGGGCCGAGGCGATCCGTTCCGGGCGCGGCAGGAACGGAAACATGGGTCTGAGGGTGTCCGGGACAAGGCGCCGTGGCATTCGGCGCGTCGCGCTATCGTGAGACAGTATGTGAGGTCAGATGGCTATTCTAGCCCTCGTCATCATGAACACGCGCGCATTATAGCACATCGTGGCAATGGGGCAACGGATGCGTTGGAACGCGCAATAACCCATTGATAATGAACGATAGTTGTCTTGAAATGATCCGGTTCCGCCGGAACATCTCCTCCTAGGAGGCATGGCGTTGCGGAAAGGAACGGATGGGACTGAGGGGAGGCAGCATCGCCGCCGCCGACAACGGCGCGACCGATTCCCGCGTTTGGTCTGCTGTGCCGACCATCGCGCGTCGGCTCGGACGGCAAGTCGCTCGTGAGCCGTTCGAGCGGATGAATCCGGCCAAAGGCAACACGCCGGACAGGGAGGCCGGCGACCGACAGGAGTGATGACGTAATTCCTGTCGCCTGTCACGCACGCCATTCCTCGCGACAATCAACAACCAACTCCATGTCCGGCGCTTGGTCTGGAACCGGCAGCGTTTCGTCAACGACATGGAGACAGGCGAGCGGGATTTACGGATCAACCCTCGAAGGAATGGATCGCAACAGGGGGTGCGCCAGGCTAACTCTGGCGTGGACAGCCGGTGAGAGTCCGGCGGAAAGGAAGGTGTAACGAGCCACTTTCGCCGCGAGCCGTGCGTCGGTTCCCGCGAGGGGATGGGCGAAGCGTCGGTAGCGGTGCGCGTGGGCAGGGCTAATGAGCGACGAAATAGATGACTTTCGGAGTGCCGAGACTGTCCCCGTGGTCGAAGGCAACACTAAGCCGTCCGTATTCGTGAGGGCGGTCAGGCTCCGCGGCGTCCAAGAACCCATGCACGCGCGTACGTCCACCCAGGGGACCTGGGAAGCCTCCAACATACCCAGGACGCAGAGCCCGGGTCGCGAGGGGAAGAACGAATGTTCGTAGCCCGCGATGTACGTGTTGGAGGACTCAGACTCGGTCATAGTACCGTTGAAGCGGGCGAACAAAGAGGTGTAGCAACGTGCGCCGTGGAAAGGCGCTTTCTTCTGGCGGGTGCGAACCCCGCCCAATAGCTGTCGCTCCGGTTGGTAGCAGCCAGGGCGGTTTACGGAGGCAACGATGTAGACTGAAGCACTCTGGTGACAAAGGGCCGCGTATGGCGGCTCAGCAACCATGCGGGCCGGAACGCGAAGTGAACGCTGAGCAGGCCTCGAAACACTTAACGCAGAAGCCGACCCTCCGTTGTTTAGGGGAAGGCCGTTGGCAGATTGGGAAGCGAGCGACCTATGCACCGATCTGTATCTGCCGGGGTAGTGGCGCCAGCACGCATGGAAGATGAAGAAAGCAGCAACACGGGAAGCCCTGTCGGTGGCGTGCACGCGCCCACCGGAAACCCGCGAGGGCCAGTCTGGGCCGGCAGGGTGGCGGAGGGGCCCGTAGTACCGGGGAAGCCGGGTAATGCCGGTGGAGGGAAGGGGCCCTGGGTCGAGAGCAATGCGGGAAGGAAGCAAGGCATGGCCACTGATGCCAATCTAACAGGGTCAGGGAGGGTTCGGAAACTCCAGACCGCACTTAACGTGAAAGCGAAGGAAGAACCCGACCGACGGTTTCATGCCCTGATCGACAAGGTATGGCGCGAAGACTTTCTGATGGAGGCCTGGAAGCAGGTCCGCCGCAATGGCGGTTCTGCCGGGGTTGACGGGGAGGCGATTGCGGATATCGAGGCGCTTGGGGTGGAGAAGTGGGTTGGGGAATTGGCGCAGGACCTGAAGGACGGGACCTACGTACCGAAACCGGTGCGTCAGGTTCTGATCCCGAAGAAGCAGCGCGGCAAGTTCCGGCCACTGGGCATTCCCTGCCTGCGGGATCGGGTGGCGCAGACATCGGCCATGCTCGTGCTGGAGCCGATACTCGAAGCCGACCTGCAACCGGAGCAGTATGCCTATCGGCCGGGACGAAGCGCCCACGACGCGGTAAACCGCGTGCATAGCCTCCTGAACCGGGGGTGCAATGAGGTGGTCGACTGTGACCTGTCCAACTACTTCGGCGAGATTCCTCACGCCGAGCTGATCCGGAGCGTTGCCCGGCGCGTGAGCGACGGCCGAATGCTCCGCCTCATCAAGGCATGGTTGGATATGCCCGTCGAAGAGGACGACGGCAAGGGCGGAAAACGGCGCACGAACGCTGCGCGCCGGGAGCGAAAGGGCACCCCCCAAGGGTCCCCAATTTCTCCGCTGCTCAGCAACCTCTACATGCGGCGCTTCATACTGGGCTGGCAAGTGCTGGGCCATGCTCAGCGCTTCTGTGCGGAGATCGTGTGCTACGCGGATGACCTTTGCGTCATCGGCAAGGCTCCGGCGGCCACAATGCTGCTGGTCGTTCAACGGCTCATGACGAAGCTGAAACTACCGGTCAACGAACAGAAGACCCGATGTTTGCGGTGCCCGGAGGAACCTCTAACGTTCCTCGGATACCGGATCGGGCGCAACTACCGCGCGGACGGCCGCGGTGCGTATATCGGCACCCGGCCCAGCACGGACAGCGTCCAGAACATCTGCCGCACGATCAGCAAATTGACTGTACGGCGGCACGGGAGCCTCCCTGCGGAGACAGTGGTTGAGCGCCTTAACCGGACACTCTCCGGTTGGGCAAACTACTTTCGCTTGGGGCAGGTCAGCCCGGCCTACCGAGCCGTCGATCAACACGCTGACCGGCGGCTGCGCCAATGGCTCTGCCGGAAGCACAAGGTGAGAAGCGGGAAATACGTGCGCTTCCCGAGCCAGCAGTTGTACACACAGTACGGCTTGCACCGCCTTGCGCCGACGACGAAGGGCCTTCCGTGGGCGAAGGCGTGATCTCGACCGAAAGCCCGGTGCTCGAGATGGGCACGCCGGGTTTGACGAGCGGGGGTGAGGAAACGTGGCTACGGCCCAGAACGAGGCACTGGCACAGCGCGAAAGCAGCCAGCTAACTGCTACTCCCTGGACCTACGGCAGAGCGCGCCTCCCCCCGACTCTACCTCGGCGGAGTCCGTGGAGGGAAGGACCGGGGCCAACGGAAGGTAGGGGAGCCAAACCACGTACTGGACACTGCGCCGGGTAAGCGTGTTACTTGAGGCTCCCCGACCACGCCGGTGAGCGAGGCGCCGCTTGTGCGGTGAGAGTTCACTCGGACGTCTGACCGAAGGCAGGAGCCGGATGCCCTAGCGGGCCCGTCCGGATCCGTGCGGGGGGCGCTGGGAAACCAGCGTCCCTACCGCGATGTCCCGATTGCCGGATCGTGGTTGACGCTCTCCGGCAGGCGCCGAGGGACCGCCCGGAGGAGATGATCCAGAAGTACGCCCAACAATCGGGTGGAAGAGACCCACCGGCCCATTCGTGAACGGCGTGCGTAAGTAGAGGCGTACACGAAGGAACTGGCCGAGATCGAAGAGAAGATGGCAGCGATGATCTCCGTCATTGAGGATTGCGGCCATGTGAACGGCATGATGGACCGGCTTCGCAAGCTCGAAGCCCGGCAGGAGGAACTCAGGGAACGTCCTGCAACCGTTCCCAGCGAGGTCCCCAACATCTTTCCGAGCATCGCCGGCATCTAACGGTGCGAGGTGGCGCGCCTCGCGGAAGCTCTCCGGAAACCGGAGAAACGCGATGCGGCGGCGTCCGCGAGCCCAGGACTCATCGAACGCATCGTGCTCCCGCCGGGCCTGAAGTGGGCCGATCTGCATGCCACGCTACGTGGTGACCTCGGCACCATCCTCAAATGGTCGGGTTTCAAGTCCCCAATGGAACATGCGCGTTGCGAGAGACTTGAGAAATAGATTGAACAGGACCTTGCCCGGCAGTTTGACGGGCGCGTCCTGCCATATGACGGTCGTACGGCCGTTATATGGGGGCGCCTCATGGGAGACGGCGATCGTGCCGGTCGCCCTTCAGCCGCAGCCGATGCCCAGATTCCAGCGGTCTGGTCAATCCGTGGCATGGACACGAAGTTCAGTAGATGAAGTCTTCCTCGGTAGCAGAAGGGAACGAAAAGGACCTGATTCGCAGACCTCGTGAGCCGCCCGGTCACGGCCACCTCACTGTCGTTCGCGCACGCAGTTCTCGTTGAACAGCATTGTCTCGTCGGGTCGCCGGCTCAGGAACGATCGTCCCGCCCAGCGGCCCGCACGACTCCGCTACGCTCAGACGTCCTGACACAGTGCGCTGCCAGACATCGTCGACAGCCACGGAAATTCTCAATTGGCCGCCATACTTGCTCTGCGTAACCCCTTGCTGTATCGGATGATGGACAATTTGAACCGAACTGAAATCCGGAGTTTCGGCGACCCCATCAACCGCCTCGGTTCAGATAGACCAAGGCTGCGCCGTGCGTTGGACGCCTTACCTGGCTATCCGAGACTCGGACGGACTCCAAAGTTGGGTTCATCGAGAATTGTGCGAGTTCCTTACGTCTGACGCTCCATCAGCCGCCCAGCTTGGCGGGAAACCGTCAATGCACCAACGTTTGAACAGGACCACGCGATGGAGGCCAGTTACGACGCCGACAATCGGTGGCGGTTCGGACAGCAAGGTAAGTGTTTGTAGTCGAACCCAATAGTCTGTCGCGACAGGCATTGCCGGTTGGGGACGCTCAGTTCGGTCTCCGCGAGGTTCCGCCGGCTGCCGTGCTTCGGCGTAGAGTGGATTTCCAAACGCTCCGTCATGCGCCATGCTTTGGCGGGCCAGAAGGCTTCGCAGAACGAAGCCAGCGAACGGATATTCAGGTCGTCCATCACCGGGACGATTTCATCCCCGGGGTACACTTCGTCCGCCAGTTTCCGCATCAACCAGCCGCGCCGCGTGAGCGGGTCCGTGATCTCTGTTCACCGGAATTCGAGCAGGGGTGCAAACACCAGGAACAGATCGGCGACGCCGTCTCGACCGTAGTCGAAGTCATCTTGGGCGGGACGTCCGGGATTGGGCGAGCGCGGACGACGGTTCTCCTTCGTTCGTTGCCTGGAACTCCCGTCCAGACGGACCGGTATTTGGCCGTCGCCATACTCCCGACGATATCTGAAGCACGTCCTCCATCGCGCAGACAAGAACCGCGTTGGCGTTTGTCGGGATACACCGGCACTTTCTGGGCCATGGCGGCACATCGTTCCTGTCAGCGTATTCCGGATCCTTTCCGTGCCAATGCCGTCCAGGATCTCCAGCTCCGCAAGCCTTCGCTGCAAGAGCCGCAACGTCCCGCGCACGTGGCCCGCGGGCGGCTCCGAGCAGGCCGGCGCAGCCAGCTTCGCTTCCCTGTCCAGCTTCCGCGCCGTGCGGTTAACCTGCTTGCGCCGCTCACGGGCCTCCTCGATCCCCCTTCCCGTACGCTCTGCCCTCGGCTAGCTGCTCAGCCAAGACCGCCAATGGCGATTGCGGTAATTGCTTCCAAGATCAAGCGTTGCTCGAAGTCTTACTTCTGCGGTCGCCACGATGTCATAGGGCAATTTCGTGTGGGGTACCTGTAGCAGTCGAGACGTCGCACTCCATTCCGACAAATCTCTCAAGGCATTCAACACTTACTCCTGTCTAGCCGTCGCCGCCTCCGAAGCCACCTCCCATATCGCCGCCTCCAAAGCCACCTGCCCCATAGTCGCCGCCGCCGTCGTAGCTGCCGCCGCCGTCGTAGCTGCCGCCGCCGTCGTAGCTGCCGCCGCCGTCATGCGCCATCGGCGCGAAATCGCTGGCCGCGGCCCCCAAGAAAAAGCCGCTCATCAGGGTCATGTCGGCGGCGTGCATCATGTGGCGCTGGCTCAAGATTTGTTCGGCGCGTTCGACCTCTTTCGGATCGTCGGACAGTTTCGCCGCTCTCGCTTCCGCCAACTCACGGAGTAGCCGCCGGTACTTTCGCCATAGCCGATGAATGCGCCAGCAAGTGAAGACAATGACCGCCGCAATTGCCAGCCCGAGCGCCACCTGACCGGCGTCGAGCCGCAGGATCAAGAACCAAGCCACAAGTGTCAACGCGGCCCCTTCGATCAAACGACGTAGCATGAATTCCTCCTCGCGTTTGGCTTGCTCTGTCCGACATTTCCCGGACAGCCTCCAATTCGCCAATAATTATGGGTCAATCCTACCACCGATGGAAGGATTGTTCCTCTCCCGGCCCTCCGACAGTGTTTGCACGCGTGGGAGGGCGACTCCTCCAATCCAAGCGAAGTCAATCCCTTGGGGGTGTTGCAAACGTCAAGCGCGCGGCCGGTAGGCAGGCATCGCGGCATTTGCACGATCATTCCCGGATCACGGACCCGAGTGAGGCCCTCGCCACCCAAGAGCTACAGCGCTTCTCGGATGCGGGTACCGTGGAGGTCGCGCAGGCCTCCTGGCTCTTGTTCATGGCCTGCAGTTGCCGACGGACCCGGATGTGGATGTCCGGGGATTGGAATCGATGCGCAACAAGGAACGGGCCCATCGAGCTCGCGAAGCAACCGTTCATCGAGCGGCAGCGGTATTGCCGAAAGGGCGCGAGGACAGATGACAGGATGTCGCTACCGCAGATCATCTCTGGCGAGGGGATTGCCGGCACTCGCTTTCCCAGGAGGAACTTGCAGCCGGGGATGGCGCTGCCTGAGGTGCTGGAAGACCTGCCCCAGGGATGCGCGTTCGGCACGAAGCAATATTCGAATGGCTACAGATTCTCGCGGATTGTTTGGGGACTCATGTACGATAGTGCCGAGGCCCCATCGTATCCATTTCACGGGTCACAGAGGTTGGCATCCCAAACGCCTCTCGCCGTGCAGTCGCGCCAGTCCCCGACGCCCGGATGTTGCGGGCCGCATTCAGGTCCGCGTTCTGCGCGTGGCCGCAGGCCGCGCACTTGAATTCGCTCTGTGAGCGGTGCGAATCGGCGTCGATTGGGCCGCACGCGCTGCAAGTCTGTGATGTATATGCGGCGGACACCTCGATCACTTCCGCCGCCTTGTAGTTGAGCATCTGCCCGAGCGCAGCCCAGCCCGTGTGCGGAATGACGCGGTTCAGGCCGGCCTTCTGGCGCACATTCGTGCCGGGCTTATCGGTCGTTCCTCTGGCACTCTTCGTCATGCCCCTGGTGTTCAGTTTCTCGATGACGACGGTCTGGGCCTTTGCGGCGATGCGCCTGGATACGTGGTGCTGCCAGTTGCGCGCGTTGGCGAGTCGCCTCTGTGCGCGTTGCACACGCATACGCCGCCGTGCGCGCCGCCGCGACCCCTTGCGCTTCTTCGCCAGGCCGCGTTGATGTCGCTTGCGTTTGGTTTCCAGCAGTGCCAGGTCTGGCATGCGGTGTATCTCGCCGTCGCTGTCGGCAAACTGGCCTGCGTTGCGGTCAACACCGATGAACCGGCCGTTGTCATTCTGTTGCGGTGCCGGAACTTCGTAGCACACGACCGCCTCCCACCGGTGTCCGATGCGGCGGATTACCGCCTTGACCGGCCGGCCGGCCGGATACGGATTGCCGCCGCGGCGGCGGATCGACAGCCAGCCGACCTTCGAAACCGCAAGCTTGCCGTCGCGGATGCGGATGTTTTCCGGGATGGTGAACGAAGGATTGCTGTATCGGTGTTTCCACTTCGGGTACCAGGCACGGCCCTCGAAGAATGCTGTCCACGCGTCCGCCTGCTAGCGCAGCGTGTAGCGCACGATGGTGCAGGGATGCTTCCGAAGCCACTCGGTCTGGTCCCACAACGTCTTGAACGCTGTTCCCAGCGTGAAGAACGTCGGCGATTCGATCTTGCGTCCGCAGGCGTGCTCGTATTGGATTTCACGCGCTTCTTTGATCTCGTTCCACGCGAACCGGCATGCGTCCCAAATACCAAGAAGCAGGTTGGCGGCCACAGCATCACCAGGCGAAAGCCGGTAGACGACATTTCGATAGGTGGTTGAATCGCTCATGGCAGTCGGTCTTGCGCATAAGGGCCGTTTGGCTGCGGTCGGCGGTAACCGCCGACCACACGCATGGTAGTATTCGAAAAGGCCAATATCAATCGATTGAAAGATCTTCGGCACTATTGCATATAATCCCCATTGTTTGCAAGGTGCACATCGACACCGCCGATGGCGGCATCCGCGCCAGTTGCATTCTGATCCCGGCGTCGACACTTGATGGCCAGGTGTCCGTACCGCTGACTGCGATGACGGCGCATCGGGTGGTCAACCTCCATGACTTGATGGACAGCGTGCGCGACGCTCCCGAGATCGGGGAGTGCAGTACGAAACTCGGATACTCGCCGACTATTGCTGAAAACCCCACTCGCCGGAGCGCAAGCAGGAGATGCAGGCCGTGGCGTCGGCGAGAGAGGCAGCCCGGGGGCACGCTGCCTGAGGACCGGCAGTTTGATGGGCGCACCACTGTCGAGCGCGTGAACAGCCGCCTGAAAGACCCGTTCGGCGGCCGCCACCTGCGCGTGCGGGGACATGCCAAGGTGGCCTGCCATCTGCTATGCCGAATTCGGCATGTCATCTGATGTTCGGCATCGTGGCGCCCACAGTCGACCCGTTGATGCGCCTGCTACCCTGACGACTCCGGCGCCCCGCCGTCCGAACGCAGGTTCGCATTTGAGGCAGGGCCAGAACCGAAGCTCGGGGCGACGGGGTCATCGCCGGTTGCAGGACCTCGACCCCACAAAACCGAGCAAGATCAATCGGGAGCATTGCCCATCGGCGTTGAATCCGCGAGCCGAACGACGGGACGGTACCGAAACGTCCCTGTGCGCTAACCGTCCCGGTCAGGACCGGCGAAGCGCAGGAAGGGAACGAGCACCGGCGTCTTTGTCTGGGACGAGCGGTAGCCGGAGTATTTCGCGGCGGGACTTGATTCGGTAAGGCGGATGGACCCGATGAACATCAGCGTGAGGGCGATCAACCCCAGTCCCGCCCAATGCCGCCACTCCCCGGAAGCCGCGACGGCGAACAGGTAGAAAACTCACCACAGACCCATCTCGCCGACATAGTTCGGATGGCGGGAATGGCGGCAGAGTCCGGACGTCAGGAACGGTTCGGCGATCGCCTCGCCAGCCGTCATGCGCCGCTTCATGTCCTGCTGAAATGCTCACGTCTTTTCGTCCGCGACGGTCTCGATTGCCGGAAAGGCCAGGAACAGCGCCGCAGCCAACAAGTCCAGTCAGCTGAGCGGCGCTTCCGGCCGGAGCCAGGCCCGGTGCACGGGGGAAATGAACGGCAAGACAATCAGCATCTGCCCCGGCGCGATGAAGGTGATGTTGAGCAACTGGAATCGCAGCGGCCCGAACCGCTCCTGCGTCACGGACCAGCGGTAGTCGTCGCCGCCCCGCCGGTAGCCGCCCTTGCCCGCCAAGTTGAACGTCAGACGAACGCCCCATAGGCCGGCCAGCGCGGTCATCAGGTTTACGCGCGGCGCCTCGAAGTCGAGCGCGGCCGCCACATTCAGATAATAGAGGACGGGGCAGATCGACCATAGGCGTTTTACCTAGGAATATTCGCGGGTGACGACCGACCAGTAACCAGACGATCGCGGCAAGGAGGATGCACAGGTCCAGAGCCGTACTGATTGGGATTCCGGCCAGCGGGTGTTCGATGAAGCCAGACTCGATCACGGCGGCGCTACCAGTATCGAATGGTTGTCGGCGCTTGCGCGCCTGCCATCGCGCGATTCCTAGCGCCGCAGCAAAGGGCGCGTCTAACGAGAAGGCTGAAAGTGGGCACCGGTGGTAGGCGCAATTTCTCCACTCTGTGCGTCAATTCGGGAAACGGGTGGCGGAGTTTTTCTCTCCGAGCGCGGAATCCGCTGCGGCGACCGAAGCGTACAAGATCGTGCTTGAGTTGCCGGGCATCTCCGAGGATCAGATTCGTCTCAAGGTCCATGACGACCGATTGGCCGTGGTGGTGGAGAAACGGGCCCGGCGCTAGAAAAGCGGGAGAAACTACCATTTCTCCGAGCGCGTCGACGGCCGCGTCCGCCGAACCTACCGGGTACCCGGCGGCGCGGATGTTGAAAAGGTGAGCGCCGTTCACAGGACGGCGCTCTCAGCATCGCCATCCCGAATCTGGCCTCGCGCAGTTCGAGGGGCAGAAGATCCCCGTCAGGCGCGGCTGACCGCTAAAGCGCTCGCGGCCAGCCGCGCCTAAGGGGGGCCATCCCAACCGCTCGGCGCCGCCGCCGGTACGGGGCGGGGCCAGCTTGCCGGATTCAGGTGGCCACGTGCCGGGTCAGATCCTTCAGGAGGGTGAACTCGAAGGACGTTCCCACCTCGGTGATACCGAAGTAGAGGGTCACCCGAGCCCGGTCCGGGCTGCTGGTGACCCCGCGGGTTGCGATATCGCAGTTCATGCCTGCGCCGCTCACCGCACTTCCTCGGCCGTTGGAGGACTCTCGTCGGCTTGACCGTCGCCCTCGCCAGACCGGGTTTCGGCTGTTTGCCGTTCCCGTTTCCTGGCCCGGGCTTCCAGCCGTGCCGCCTTCTTCTCGGCTTTCGCGAGTTCCCGCTGGCGCCGTTCGAAACTGTAGTTCGGCTTTCGGGGCAGTGCACGATCTCCGCAATGTTCGAGTGGAGCGGACGCAGTCCGCTCCGCAATGGTGTCAGCCTGCGAGAGCGAGGTTCTCCGCAGACGTCTTGCCGTCCCGGCCGGACACCGGCTCGAAGGAGATCTTCTGCCCTTCGTTCAACGTATCAAGGCCAGCCTTCTCGACGGCGCTGATATGTACGAATAAGTCTCTGGAGCCATCCTCAGGCTGGATGAACCCGTAACCCTTGGCAGGGTTGAACCACTTGACAGTACCTTTAGCCATTATCGCTTCCTTTCACGACAGTTGGACGAAGCGTCGCCTCATGCGGCACCCCTTGAAAAACGTTCACAATGTCGGGGAAGAAACCTAGCTGCCCGTTCGCACGAGCACTCGGTTAGGCAACAACGAGTTAGCGACGCTATGGGCACAATACACATAAAATCCAAGCGCGCAAGTGCTCCCCGTGCGATTGCCCACGCTCGAGAACCCGGCCGTCATTCTCGTGGCCGCTGGGCGGCGGGAAAAGGCGCGACCGGACTTGGCGTTAGAGGCCCTCCCGGCAGGACGGCCGCCAATGCAAATGCCGCATTGGCGGACTTGTCGCGGTGCTGGTGCACGGCACCCCCGCCTGCCGGACGGCGAATCAATCAACCTGCCATTCCCACCAGTGCGTTCGCGATTCGGGCGGAACGGACGCTCGACGACGGCAGCACGTTTCAGTTCTCGCTGTCGCAGCCCTTGCGCGTCGAGGGCGGGCGGGCCAGGCTCTCGGTCCCGGTAGGGCGCATCGTGGAAGGCCGGGTCGTGCGGCAGCGCGTGAGAGCGGATCTCGCGCCGAGCGGCCGGCAGCTCGACCTGGGGATGCAGTGGTGCTGTCGGTCTACGGAAATCGTCGAACTGCGGCTCGGCGCCGTCCGGACCCGGCATCCCGGGCATGACGCATCTTGGGATTCCTGGATCACACGGCCCGCCGGCTGGCGCGCCGACTCTCGAGCGGTTCCGCAAGTGGCCCGGAACGGTATGAGCGGCGCCTCGGCGGAATTCCGGATCCCCTCTAGTGCGTCAACGTATTTGAATTGATGGATATGTCCAGTTCAGCTTGATGCGCTTGCCGGCTGCCTTGAACCTCTGGTCGGCAGATTCGTTGTGAGAATAGCGCCCCTCTTGTGGCGCTGTGGTCTCGCGGCAGGCGCTGCCGCGATAGTCCTGCGGCCCCGACCACTGCGAGGTCCGGGAAGCGTTAGTGTTTCGGAGCGTTGTGGAATTCCAGGTGCTGCCCGATGCGCCGCGCGTGCCGCGGCTTCCGACCGCGCCAACCCGGCGCAGCTGGCCTCCTGCGCGCCTGTCCGCCCTTCAGCGGGCGCCTCCGTTCTGGAAGACATCATCAAGCTTCCGCGCATCAAACAGGGCATCCGCCCATGCCTCCAGATCCGGCGGCTGCGCCGCCCTGACCTTCACCTCCACGCCCTCGGGAATGGAACCGAAGCGCTGTCGAAACAGATGAAGCAGCAAATCCGCTCTTCCCTCGGCCTTCCCTTTGGCCTCGCCTCGGGCCTCGCCTCGGGCCTCGCCTTCGGCCAAGGCATCCAGAATCAGCGGTTGTGTAATCAGGTCCATGTCGATCTCCCTCACTTCAAGGCCCGCATCGAGCGCCAAGTCGCGCAGCGTCTCCTTCATTATATCGGATGTCGCCAACGCGTAGGAGAGCACGTACGCAAGCGTCTCCGGGCCGGTCCGGCCGCGCGCCAGATCCGTGCTCCAGATCCGCCGCAACTCATCCACCGGGTACGGTGTGCGGCAGGCGATGTTCATCATGCCGACCATGGCGCGGGATACAGGTTCCGGCGAGAGTGCCTCGTAGGGGATCTTCCGGGTGACCCGCGCAACATACATCCCCGCCCAGGTCAACTGCCGCAGGATATCGGTCGCACTGCCGGTTTCGTCGATGGCCCCGGGCACGTTCCATGAGAGCCCCCTTGTGCTGAGGACCAACGGAACGGCCCAAGGCTTGGCCCTCCCTTTGTATAGCCCGTGCAGCCCGCGCAGGCCGGCAATCACCTGTCCCGGTACGTCGGGGCCTGGACTCGATATGTGCTCGATCGGGGCCACGGCAATCGGCTGGTCCGGCGTGCCGCCGACCAGGTACACCTTGTCCGCGCGCGTCTGCCTGAGGTCGACATGCACCAGCGACGGGTCGATGGGGCGCGCGGGCTCGCCCTCCAGCATCCAGCGCAGCGTCTTTGGCCAATTGGCGTGGATCAGCGCGTTGGCGCAATCGCTGTCGCTGAGGATCGCACGGAAGAACGCGTCATGGCAGTGGCGCGTGAAAGCGCGGAGTGCGCTTGCATCGGGCTGGGGCATCGCCGGCATGGCTCCTGGCTGTGATCGGGAATGCCCTGCCGGCGGCGCAGCGCCCGGGCCGCGTCGAGCCTTGCAGCCCGTTCCAGGCGGCGCAACCCGGAAGCGGTCCAATTCCGGCGGGGTGGCCGGTGCTCGGCGAACCTTCCCGGTACAGCCTCCGGCCGAACGCCGAACAAGCGAGGAACACGCGAAGTGCCGGCGTGGGAAGAAATCTCCGGAATTCGGTACCAAAAATGACGCGCAAAAGGACGCAGAGGCACCGATCCCCCGGCTCCCGTGCAGCCTCGGGAACCGAATCGCCGCGTGCCGACGCGAATCGGAATATGGCGGGGACCCGACGGAGCCACTCGTCGAGCCATCAATACAACGAAGTCGAAGCACTAGGCTGCGTTTGTCCGGCGGCCCCTGGTGCTAGGCGGCCCGATGCTGTGCCATGTGCGCGATCCAGTCCCTGGCGGCACGTGCCCGGGGCGTGAGGGTGATGCGCATTCACCAGATGAGGTGTAGGCCGTTTGAGACCGGCGCGCCACGACAGCTCGCCGAAGGTGTTCTTCGCATTGCCCAGCGCGCGGAACCGGGCCAGGCTCGTGATCAACCAGAAGCAGCGCGGAACAACTCCCGCTCCGAAGAGATCACGACGAGGGTGACGCGCCGCTTGCAAACCCGATCCTTCGCCCGGTAATCGTGCTCATGAAAGACCGTCCGCACTAAGCCGGGCGCCATGTCTGCCGGCTTGTACAGATGCGGCTCCGCCCTTCGGTTCAGGCCCGCATTTGTTCCGAATGCGGGCCCGGAACTGGATCTTCAGGGCTTCGAACTTCGCCTGCGTCCGTCGATCGGAAAAGCCCGCATCCATGCGAACCGGCACCGGGCGCCCATCCTCCGTCTCCGAGTGCTCCGTCCACAATCGTCAGAACAGAGTCGAACGTGTCCCCGGCCCTATCCTGCTCCGGCCGGTGCAGCCGGGCGCAAAGGATGTCCCCGCTCTCGCCGGAAACCGCAACCAGAGCCGAGTAGCCGCGGTGCCCGACATGGCCGCAGTACCGGCTGCCGGGCTGGTGGCCATCCGCCAGCAACGGCACATCGTCCACATCGACCGTCAGAATACCCGCCGACCCGCGGCACCCCTCCCGTATCCGGCGAAGGCCATTCGACAGAATCCCCTGCTTCAGCACATCCAGGTTATCCTCTCAGCTCAGCTGATCTGCGAAGCGCGAACCTGTTGGCTGCTACGGCAGGCCATCGCGTCCATCGCCGTGGACAGGGCCTCCCTATGACTTCGCTGCCGCAGCCAGCGCCGGGTCGTGGCGCTGCCGGTCCCCGGTGCCCCCGGCAAAGCAGCAAGAGGCACGTGCGCATCAGGTTCCCTGTGCTGTGAACAACCAAACCCGGACGCCGGTCGTCAATCAAATTTTCCTCCGGCGAGGCTGCAATCCTGGAGTGCTCCAGAATCTCACGGATCAACAATGTTCCCGCGTCCGCACTCACGCGGTCTTCGCTGCCGTGAATCTCGATGGATTGGTTCCAATCGAGCTTCGCTCCTTCGAGAGTTGGTTCATCCATACAACATCCCACCCATTCTGCCTGAGTCGATTGTATTCGTATGTGGGACAACAGGTTACAATGTCATCGTCCGACCATGCCCGCCTCTTGGCGAGTAATCCGGGGTGCCCCGGGAATTGAAGCCCGCGATGCCTGCCTCGGAGCCATGAATACCCGCGCCAAGCTCGGCGTCTCGTGCGGAGAATACCTGGGTGACCGTTTTGGCGTGGCCGGGACACTGCACGCGCAGAGGCGAGCTGATCTCATCGTGCGGCGTGCCGACGCTTGACGCATCGAAACGCGACCATTTCCTTCCACGGTAAGACCGACAACGTCGCCTTGCAGTGGCAACACCGCCAAGGATCCGAGTGCGCAATGTCGCTGGCCGATGGCGGGCGATTCAAGACATCAATTGTCCCGGAAGGATGCCCCTGCCACTTGTACTCTCCATCGTGATCATGTCGCCATAAGGAGTTCAAACGGGGTGTTCTGAACACGAGGATCTGTGGCAGAGAATCGGATCCTATGGTGCAAGATGGCACGCCAAGGTGACCTTGCGGAGGACAGTTTACTGTCGGATCCCTAGGTTCCGTACGACTTGACTGCGGGCTCGACTTCTCATACTAACTGTTGATAGTGCTGAGCGGAAGCGGATTCACCTGTGTAGCGTCGGAGCACACCCTGATGGATCGCTACGAATTGACCCGAAGGATACTTCTCAAGACCGCATGCGCCGGAATTGCGGGTGGGTTTGCCGTAGATGCTCTTTCGGCGCCGAAAGTCACGGATATGGAAGGGCTGGATGGCCTATGGCGTGACGCCGAGGACGCGATCCGTAACTTCTTCGGGTTTGTGGAATTCGAGTACGGTGGCATTTTTCTCGATTTGCCTCGGCACGCGGACGTCGGAAGTTCGATCCCGCTTACCGTTCGCATCGACTCAGCGATGACAGACATGGATTATCCAGTTGTCGTGCACATCCTCGCGCACAGGAATCCGACCCCCCACGTGCTTTCCGCGTGGATGAAGCCGATGGCGGGCCGGTCCGAGTTCTCAACCCGAATCCGTCTGGAGATTTCGCAGACGGTCACCGCGGTGGCCAAGATGGCTGACGGCCGTCACCTGAGGGTCGATCGCGACGTCTCGGTCAGCTTCGGCGCTTGCGGTCAAGTCGGTATCGGCACTCAGGACGAGGTTTTCGCCTTTGAGCCCGAAACCCGCGTCAGCGTGCCCCCGCATGCCGCGCGCGGTGAGATCATTCCGATTCGTGCGATCATTTCGCACCCTCAGGAAACTGGTCTGAGGCTGAACAACACTCTGGAGTGGATACGCGAGCGCATCGTCTCTCGCTTCGCTTGCAGCTTCGACGGAATCGAATTCTTCCGTACCCGACCTTACGCGGCTGTAGCGACGAACCCGTATTTTCAGTTTTATGTGAAGGCAGAAAAGTCCGGCCAATTCCAGTTTAGGTGGTATGAAACTGAAAATCGCACATATACGAGCAAGTCACCGATTCTGGTTACCTGACTTCATCCCATCGACCCGAGCAAGTGGACAAATTAGCCCGTTCGGATTGGCCGTGTCGTGAATGCGCGCGCCATCTTACGTCTCCCGACGGTTGGATAGTGCCACCGCTTGGTCCCAATTAGTGCTGAACACTGGCGTGACGATCAAGGTCGGCTGAAGGACATCGCGGCGCGTGCGCGGCTGCGCAAGTTTGACGCGGCGGAGTTGATCCGGCTTCCGGCACGCCGCAAAGGCGGGTCGCGAGAGCCGCCGGAAGGGCGCATCGGATGCGCTGGGTGGGCTTTGCGGTGGACATGTCGATCTCGGAGAGGGTTTCTGGGCCGCTCGCGGAGCAGTTGCCGGTTTCAGCGGAACTGGCGGAAGGGTTCGACCGGCAGCTTCTCTTCGCGGTGCCTGAGCGCTTTCGCTATCTCGGGCATTCAACGCCGGTTGGAGAGAGCATCGGCCACACTATGCGGGACGGCCGGCCGGGGGAGGGGGCGGCTGCTCCCTGACGGGTGTGGCTGCATGGCGCTACGCGGCACGGGTCCGCTGGATCGCCCGAACGGAGGCGGCGCCGCTGGTGTGGGTTGCGAACCAGCAGCGGTTCCTGGTTTTCGACGCGGACCGTGAACCGCATCATGCGAGCCATGTGCTGGCTCGCATCGCCCGTAGCCTGAGCGCGGACCACGAGGATCGCTACGGGCATCCGGTGCATCTGCTGAAAGCACTTGTCGACTCTGGTCGCGGTTCACGGGGGCCTGCTATTGGGCGGTGGGCTGTCATGACGCGGGAGTGTCGACGGGGCGCAGCCGGAATGGGCGTCCCGGTCGATCGGGTTCCCGCAATCGGGCGTTCCAGCGTGCCCTGCGGCGGGGAGAGCGATGAGCGCCGGGTCCGGAGGAGGCCGGTCTGGCAATGGCGGCTCCAATGCATCTTCCGTGTCCTCAAGTCCGGCTGCCGGGTTGAGTTCTTGGCCTTTGGCACCGCCGACCGCCTGCAACGCTCAATCGCAATCAACAGCGTCGTTGCGCAGCGCATCATTCAGTTGACTTTGCTCGGACGCCAGGTGCCGGGGTGTGGCGACGGCCTGATGTACATCGATCGTGAACTGATTTTCCTGCACGACCACGCCGTACAGTACGAGCTGGCTGCGCCCGAAAATCTCGGAGACACTGTTCGCCTTGTGGCCCATCCAGGCGGATGTCGGGACCGCAAGCATGATCCCCTACCCCGGAAGCCAGATCATGTGTCACGGCTATGACACACTGTCCAAGGTAACCCTGGACCATCGGATCGAATACAAGGGCGGAAGGAGATGGTGATTATGAACGATAGTGCCGGTTTTTCTTCTCTTGCGTTCGGTTGCACGTGGTTCCGCGAGGTGTGTAGTGGAGTGATTTTCTGCATGCGAAGCGCGAACTGGATAGTGTGTCCGCACCAACAACTAACCGGCGTCGGGGACCGGCGCGGCTGCACGTGGAGGAGCGTTGCCAATGGGCAGTCCTGTGAAACGTGAAATGGATACGTTGGCGCTTCGGCACTACCATATTTAAGTCCCAAGACCTCTTCAGATTTCCGTCCCGTTGGGCTTATTTTCGATCCTTGCTAAACCTGCACCCGGAGGCGGAGCCGTCCGGGTGCAGGGAGTATCTTGCAGTTTGGGCCAGTCCTAGAAGGGCTGCCCCGCTGGCTAGGTCAGGACCAACTCAGGTCATGATGCACGACCGGCGTGGTGCGAATGCGCTTGCCGGTTGCGAAGAAGATCGCGTTGGCAACGGCTGCTGGTGTCGGTGGGCCGGACGGCTCTCCATAGCCACCCCACCAGCCGTCCTCCGACAGTGCGAACACGGTCTCGACCTCCGGCATGTCCTGCATCCGCAACATGTGGTAGTTGTCAAAGTTGGTGTTGGTGAAGCACCCGTTCTCCATGCCTAGCCCGCCACTTAGCATGTGGCTAAGCTCCCATCCGACGCCACTGAAGCACTGCTCCTCGGCGCCGAGGGTATTCAGCACGTAGCCGCTGTTGGCGACGACCAGCACCTTGTCGACGTAGAGGTTGCCCCGTCGCGTCACCTCGACGGAGGCCACCGTCCCGACGACCGAGCCGTGATCCTCTGCGATACCGATGCCCATGCCATGGCCCTTGGGCAGGTCCGTTGTCCAACCTGACACTTCCTTCATCTTCAGAAGCACACGCTGCCAAGGCTCGTTACCCACGGTCATTTTGATCCGCCACTCGAGCGGGTCCCAGCCGCCGGCCAGTGCCATCTCGTCGACGAACTGTTCGATACAAAAGACGTTATTGTTGGCGCCCGGTGCCCGGTGCGGGCCGATCGGAATGTGGTTGTACACCTCGTGCCGCTCGTAGCGGTAGTTGGGCACCTGGTAGGGCATGTTGGCGATGTTGCGGTCGGCGTAGCGGGCCCTGAGGCTCTCACCGACGGCACGGCTGAGCATCGCCGAAGGCAGTCCGTCGGCGCCGATCTCGGCGCTGAACCGCGCCCAGACCGGTGGACGAGAACGGTCCTGCATGATCTCGTCTTCACGCGCCCAGATGACCAAGACCGGCCGCCCGATCTGCTTCGAGATCTCGACCGCCTGACGCGGCACGTCCGTCTGGTTTCCGTTGCCGAAGGCGCCGCCCTGATAGCAGGCATGGACGTAGACATCCTTGGGATCTCGCCCAGACTGCTCGGCGGCGACCAGCAGCGTCGAGGCAACGCTCTGGGTGAAGCTCCAGACGTCGACCCGGTCCGCCGTCACACTTGCGACTGACGAGGGCGGGCACATCGTTGCATGCGCCTCGAACGGTCGCGAATAGTCGCCGGTCACTGCGTTCGCTGCAGAGGCGAGGATCGGTCTTGGATCGCCACGGACTTCCTCCGCATGCTCGGCCTCCTGTCCCAGGAGGTTCTGTGCGGCTGCGGTCATCTTGCCGTAGCTATTATCGGCGCCGGGTCCGTTATCCCATTCGATCGGCATCAGCGACAGTGCAGTCTTCGCCCTGTAATAGCTGTCGGCGACAACTGCGACACCGCTGCGCAGGTCGGCATTTGCCATCTCTTCGGAAACCTGCGGCAGTTCGACCGCGGCGATGACTCCGGGCCGGTCCTTGATCGCGCCGAAGTCGTAACTCTTCAGCGTGCCTTGCGGTACCGGGCAGGCCTGCACCGCAGCGTAGACCATGCCGTCGAGGCGCACGTCGATCGGATAAATCGCGCTGCCGTCAACCTTGTGCGGAACGTCGACTCGCGGAATAGCAGTACCCGCAAGCCACCAGTCGCCGTAGGCCTTGATCGCCGGTTCCTCGGACAGAGTTACCCCCGCAGCCGCGGTGGCAAATTCGCCGTAGGTCGCACTATTGCTGCCAGCATTCAGCATGCCCTGCTTCGCGGTGACCGCAGTGCGGTCCACACCCCAAGCGTCGGCTGCGGCCTGCTTTAACCGCTCGCGCGCAGAGGCGCCGGCCTGCATGATGTGCGGGTGCCGGCGGCGAACCACGTTCGACCCTCCGGTCGACGTGCTGACGTAGACCTCGCCATCAGTTACGTGGCGGTTGGCCGACGCCATGACCGAGCGCACGTTTTCCCAAGGTACGTCGAGTTCCTCGGCAATCATGATCGCCACGGAGGTCAGCGCACCCTGGCCCATCTCCGTGTGCGGGGAGCGAATGGTGACGATGCTGTTCTCGTCAATCGTCAGCCACGCGTTTATTTCGACGCCTTCGCCTTCGACCCATGGGCTTGCGGTCGTTGTGGCCGCGAGCGCCTTAGGCAGTCCGGGCACAAAGAAACCGAGAGCCATACCGCCTCCGGCGGCTACGGCGGTCTTGACGAAGGTGCGGCGTGAGACTTCAATGTAAGACATTATTTCCTCCCTTATCCGCGCGTGATTTCCGCGGCCGTGTGAATTGCCGCGCGAATTGCAGGATACGTAGAGCATCGGCAAATGTTGTCTGCCATCGCGACGTTTATTTCGCCATCCGAAGGATCAGAATTGCGTTCAAGCAAAGCTGCCGCGGACATGATTTGGCCGGACTGACAATATCCGCACTGCGGAACCGAATGCTCTATCCAAGCCTGCTGGATTGGGTGGCTTCGGTCAGTTGAGAGACCCTCAATCGTGGTGATCTCCTTTCCAGTCGCAGATGCCGCGCTGATGTTGCAGGATTTTGTGGGCTGACCATTGATGTGAACCATGCAGGCCCCGCACTCGGAGATCCCGCAGCCAAACTTTGTGCCTGTCAGGCCAATTGAATCCCGAATAACCCAAAGTAGTGGGGTTTCCGGTTCGACATCAACGTCATAACTGTTTCCGTTCACTGACAATGAGAAACTCATGTGAAACCTCCTCCCATTTTATGATGAGAAACCGCTCGAACCACCGTACGATCAAGCCACAACCGTAAACAGACATCAGAGGTCGCACACGAGGATGGTATCACACCGCAAGAAGAGGTCAGGGGTTTCTCATTGCAAGGGTATCAGATTGGTGCTGTCAACGCAAGGGAAAAATGTAGACTGAGCAGGGGAATCGATTGAGCGGCATACTGCCCTGAGGATATCTTCAAGGCAGCTTTTCCCACTAACTCTAGAACTACAGGAATTTACTCTGGCTTTCGAGATTGAGGCTGGTGGTTTCGTAGACTTTTCGGACGAGTCCATTTGATTTTGCAACTTTGATGCTGGCGCGGGGCCGAGAAAGGGGAAGGCCGGCACCAGGCGCACCCCCGGGACTGGGAGTGGAAGTTCTTCCGCCGTGCGGTTGGCCCGGATGATTCACGAGGATTGACGAGCGGACGAGAGTTGCGCTCATAACGTATAGTCCAATATTCAGTGATGACAGTTCATCGAGATGTTTGGACGAGATGCCATGGGTGCAACAAACGAGTATTGACAGCTTTCCCTTCGGTTCACACCGGTCCCTTGAAGTTGACGGCAGCGACGTGGGTGTGAGCGGGGAAGCGCTTCTGATGCGCCAGATCTTGGAACGTTCTGGCGTTGTACCCTGGCCGGAGCATCGCCTGATCGACGACCCGCGTTCGGGTTCGGTTGTGCACAGCATGGAGAAGCTGATGTGCACGTGGCTGCCGCTGCTTCGCCAGGGCCACCGGGGACCAATGGCATTCGCTTAGGGAAATTTTGGCATTCGCTTAAGGAATCGCAGTTCTGCCAGGCCCGAATTGGGTGGGACGGTTGCTCTGGCACTCAGACTGCAGCTGCGGAGTCTCGTCCCTTCTGCCATTTGCCGAGGGGTTTTCGGGAGCGTCGTGGCCAGGATCGATTTGGACGTAGGCGCTGCCTTGCGGTTTCGACACAAGCGAGGACCTGATGCACTGCGTTGTGCATCATGGCCGCCTGCCGCAGGATGAGGCCTTCGAGGTTTCGGGCGACGGCGAACAAGGCGGCCTTGAAGTTTGCCTGGCTCTCCGGCAGGGGATCCGGGGGCGATTGCGAGTTGTGCATGGCGTCGCCGAAGTTGGTGAACAGCCTGGTCATGGCGATGAGGTTGAAGTGGGCGAAGATCTCCTGCTTCACGCCGCGTTCGGATCGGCTGTGGAAGTTCTCCAGTTCGAAGCCACACTTTGAGGTTTTGTACAACTCCTCGATGCCCCAGCGGTCATGGTAGAGGTCGGCGAGTTCCCGGACCCGGTATCGGCTTCGGTCGAGAAGAGTGGTTGCGAGATGGAACTCGGTTCCGCCGTGGACGTATTTGACGAGCCGCAGGGGGATGGGCCTGGGTACGGCCTCGGGATCCTTCCGGCCCAGACGGCGAAGCGTATCGGGTCCCGGTGTGATGGTGATGAGCTCATCCTGCCGGCTTCCTGCGATGAAGTCGTCGAATGTGGTTCCGGCATTTCTCTGCAGACGGAACAGGGGATGCACGCCCCGCTCCGCATGCGCCAGCAGCATCCGGTAGGAGTAGTAGCCGCGGTCGTAGACGACGACGTTTCCTGCAGCCATGGCGGGGAGATGGGCGAGCGCGGCGGCGCGCTCATCGCCGTGGGCATGCAGGTCGAAGTCGATGGGGAGTTTCGGGGCCAGTTCGTAGAGGCAACTCAGCAAGCCTTGCGGATAGTGGGCCCGTTCCTGCGGCAGGGGGTAGCCGGCGCGGAGCAGTGGGCGCGGCAGGTTGATCTTCGAGCCGTCGACCGCGAAGACCCTGTGCCCCTTCCACTGCGAGCTCTCGGCACGCTTGAGGATCTCGGCGTGCAGGTTCTTGAAGATGGCTTCGTCGACCTTCGCCCGGGCGGCGCTCATGCTCGACGCAGCGACGGGTTCGGCCTGCGGCAGCGGAATGCCGCAAGCCCGGCATTGCTCCCAGAGCGCGGCAAGGGTCGCCGTGTAGCCGTTGCCCGAGAACATCAGCCGATAGACGAAGAGCACCACGAGCAGAGTGTTGATGACCCGCCGCCGGAGCTGCCAGACACGGTCGTGGGCCGTCGCAGCCGCGGTTGCCGCGCCGACGAGTTCCTGCCAGGCGAGCAGGAAGGGGTCGTCTGCGGCGAGCCGGGGCGCCGCCCGTGGCTTCGCCTTGCGCCGCGGCGCAGTGCGTTGCGGGCCATGCAGGAGAACCTCCCGGAAGTCCGCGCTCAGCGGATAGACGTAGACCCGTTTGGGCGCTTTCCCCTTGCCGCCCCGGGTCTCGCCGAGATCGAGCCAGTTCGCCGCCCGGTAGCAGGCGCCATCGAAGCGGCTCGAATTCACAAACGTCTCTACCAATACCGGACGGCAGCCGTGCTGTTGCTCCCAGTCATCGGCCAGCCGCCGCACCGCCATCGACAGCACCTTGGAAGCCAGGTTCCGGACCTCGACCCACGGAAACAGCAGAAACCGCGTGTTGCCCACCACCCGCTCCAGATGCGCCTTCCACCCGTCCTCCGGCCAGCCGACCCACGCGTCCCGGCAGGGCAGCGAGACCACCGCCTGCGAGAACTGCAGGCAACCCAGCTTGCGCCCGTGCCGATCCTCCACGAAATAGCGCAGCCGCGGACCGAGAGGGTGGCGGAAACCGGCATAGTGCCAGCGGTCGACAAACTCGTTCCACTCCGAGACCTCGTCCTCGTCCAGCACGAGGCGAAGCTGCAATGGCAGAAGTTCCCCCAGTGGCTCCGCAATCGCAGGCTGCTTCTCCGTCCGCTGGCTCTTCTCAATCGGCTTGCGCGGACCCCGCGCATAGGACGCATCCTTCGCCGGCAACACCAGGAGGCCCAGCCGCTCCAGTTCCTCCAGAAGCCGTTGGCAGAGCTGGATCCGGTTCGTGCCCGTTCCCGTGCGCCAGCCCAACTGCTCGCAAACCGTCTGCCCAAGCTCGTGCCGGCTCAGCGACGGAAACGCTGCAACCGTCGTCTGGATCTCGGAAATCTGCTGCCGGGTCAGACGACGACCGAAAAACGTCGTCGACCGCAGCGCCTCGATTCGGGGGTCCATCCAAACACCTCTCCGCAGTGGGCAATCCAAGCGGCACTATGCAGGGAACGAGCCGGTAAGTCAACCCCCCCGGGCATGACCGCACCAACAGTGGAGAAAAGACAAATAACCGCAATACATTAGTCCAATGCACCCGGTGGGCCACGAAGCAGAACGCCCTAGACGAATGCCATTGCACCGGGGACCGCCTGCGCCACAACCCGGCCCTTGCTGTCGCAGCGAAGTCCTCGGGAGGCCTGGTCCGCGGCGATGAAAGTGATGGCCCGCCGTCACAGCCTGCGCCATCGCGCATTGTGGAACAGCTGAGTTGCGAACAAGACCTGGACGTGCTGATGGCGGGGATCCTGGCGAATGGCCTGCGTCGGATCCGGGAGGGGTGCCGCAGGCCTTTCATTTGGACACAGTTAACACGGTAGTTCGCTTGGCGCATATTCCGGGCATGCAAATCGGGCTTCGACATTTGCGTTCCGCAACGATCGACTGGCTTATCGGTGCGGTTGCTGAAGAGGGTTGGCACGCGCCATGGTCTTGCGCGCGAGCTATGCGAACGGGAGAACTGGCGCAATCCGCGGGGCGTTGCGTGTCTGGCGCAGGCGAGCAAGGCGCTGCCGCGGCTGGCGGCCACGCTGAAGCTGTCGTTGCCCGCGGCGCGGCCGATGCCGTCGCTACCGGTTGCCGCGGAGAGGGCGTTCCCGGACCTGACGCTCACCTGCCGGCTTGCGGAGCTCGGCGTGGTGACGCTGGAGCCTGTCGGCGACGCCGACCGCGGTCTGTGGCGGGCGATGATGGCGAGCAATCATCCCGAGGGAAGTTCGCGAATGCCGGGTGCCCAGCTTCGCTATTGGGTCCGGTCTTCGGTTCACGGCAGGCTTGGCGGGATCGGGTTCTGTGCCGCAAGCTGGCACCAGAAGGCGCGCGATGCGTTCCTTGGCTGGTCGCCCAACGCACGGGTTGCGAATCTCGGGCTTGTAGTCAATAACGACCGCTATCTTCTGTTGCCCGGGGTACGGGTCGATAATCTGGCGTCGCATGTGCTGGCGCTGGCGGTGACCCGCGTTGCGGACGACTGGGAAGCAGCGTATGGGGTACGGCCGTTGGCGGCCTATACCCGCGTGGCTCCCGACCGGCTCGGAACCTGCTACCGGGCCGCAGGCTGGAAGCGTTGTGCGGCGCGAACCTCGGGATGTCCGCCCGGGCGGCGTCGGTGCCGCGCCGAAAGCGGTATGGATCAAGCCGTTGGCCGCGGGGTGGCGCGAGAGATTGTGCCAGGAACCAGACCGCATTCTCGGCGCGGCACCGACGCCGCATCTGCCGAAGGATACGGACTGGGCCGATATCGAGTACCGGCGCGGCAGCCATCCCGACGGGCGCCTGCGTGACCGGGTGGTGGCGATGGGCCGGGCGTGGGAACATGCCCCGGGTGCGTCGCTGCCGGCGATCTTCCCCGGCGCGGCGGAACAAAAGGCCGCCTATCGGCTGCTCTCGAACGACAGGATCAAGATGGAGCATATTCTTCAACCCCATCAAGAGGCTGTGGTCGACCGCTGCCGGCTGGAACCGGTGGTTCTCGCGCTCCAGGACACGACGACCCTCAACTACAACGGCCAACGGAAGACGGCGGGCCTGGTCAATCCTGGCGGCGGCGGATCGGGAACCTGGGGCTTGCTCGCCCATGTCGGGCTTGCGGTTACGGAAGCCCGACGCCCGCTCGGAGTGTTCGAACTCAACGCGACACAACGCGACGGCACGCTGGCCGCCAAAGCGCCGGACAACGTGCCGGAAAGCGTGCGCTGGCTGCACGGCCTTGAGCGCGCCGGGCAGATCCCCGACAGCCGCGTGATTACGGTCTGTGATCGCGAAGGAGACATATGGGACCTGTTGCGAACGGCACGACAGACTGGCAACGGGCTCATGGTGCGTTCCGACCGCGGCCGCCAGCGCCGGGTCGCCGTCGACGGCGACACCCGAGAGTTGTGGGACTTCATGGATGCGCAACCGGTTCTGGGCACAAAGACCATCACCATCAGCCCCTGTGGTGGTCCCCGCAAGCGCCGCGAACGCAAGGCCCGGCTTGAACTCCGTGCCGCGATGGTCGACCTCGTGCCGCCGACCGACCGGGCCGGCGATGACGCACCGCTCGCCATGCTTGCCGTCTCGATCCTCGAACCCGAACCGCCGAAAGGCAAGATGCCGCTCCACCGGGTGCTCCTCACCACCGAGGGCGAGGCCGAAATCGACAATGCCCGGCGCGTCGTCGCATGGTAAGAAGCATGCTGGACCATCGAGGAATACTTCCGGATCCTCAAGGACGGCACCCGGGTCGAGGATCGAAAACTCGATCACGCCGACGATCTGCGCAAGTGCCTCGCATTCGATGCCGTGACCGCATGGCGTGCCATGAACCTGGAACGACGCGCCCGCGACACGCCAGACATGCCGGCACTCAAGATGTTCTCCGAACACGAGATCAAGGTGCTCTACATCTGGCTCAAACACCGCCGTGTCATTCGCGCTCCACCCGACACGCCCCCGGATATCCGAACCTTCGTGGTCGACCTCGCTCGCCTCGCCGGATTCCGTCCCAGCAAGCGGCAACCGCTCCCCGGAACCGAAAAAATCTGGCAGGCATGGAGAAGCTACAAGGAAGGTCTCGATGCCGTCAATGCATGGGAGAAACGATCAGAAGACAACCGTGTTAGCAGTGGGCAGTTGAAAGGCCCGGGTCCGGGCGGCGTGGCATCGGCGGCTCATGGCCTCTTCCGGTCCGCGGGCTCATCCGACGCCGGATCCGACACCGGGACCGGCGGCCAATCCACCCATTTGCTGCAGCGCCCCGGATAGGCGCAGGCCTTGATGGCGAAGCGCCGCGGTCCGGGCCCGTCGGACGGCGGCGGGACGAAGCCGGTGCGCGACGCATCGTAGCTGTAGAGCAGCGCCCGCCAGGAGTTGTCCGCAGTGGCTTCCCGCACCAGGTGATAGCCCGCCCCCTCTGTACCCTTCCAACGGAGCTCGCGGCGCCCGTCGGCCCGTTGCCGGACCTCAAGCGCCGTGGGAGGCGCCAGCTCGCGTTCCAGAATGGCGCGGTTGGGGGCGAGCGCCTTTGCGCGGGCGAGATGGTCCCGCGCCGTTTTCGCAAACGCCGGGTTGAAAGCCGCCACCCGGTCGTAGAGGCGCGCGAGCTCACGGTGCACCCGCCAATTCAGGGGCTCGGCCACGACCGCCGCCGCCGCCTCGCGCGCGACCAGGGCGCCGAACTCGGCAGCTTCCCCGGGCCGGGTTCGATGGAGCTGCTCCCAGTGCGCTGCGGCATTGGCGAAGAGCAACCGCCGCGGCTCGCCGGCAAGCGGTTCGAATCTGTCTACGGCGCGCCGGAAGTTGGCCAGGTACGCTCCCTTCTCGATCCCCGCCTGCAGGTCGCGCGCGGCGCCATAGGTGGCAACGGTCGTGGCGAGCCCGGCGACGGCGACGGCGAGAGCGACCCCGAACAGGGTGCACTGCACCGCCCGGCGGCGCAGAAGCGCTGCGCCGGGGAAGACCGCCGGGCCATCGGCCAGCTTGCGCGGGGCGACCGGGCGTTGCGAGGCGGCAAGGAACGCGAGGAACGCCAGCAGCAGCATGTGCTGGAGCCGACTGGTGGCGGTGTCGAACGACGCCAGGCCCTGCACGAAATGCGCCGCGAGCGCCGCCCCGGCAAAGAGCGCGAGCACCTGCATCGGTCCCGCGAGCCCCTTGGCTGCCCGCCACACTGCGCGGAGCGACGCCGCCCAAAGCGCCAGCCAGGCGGCAAGGCCGGCGACACCTGTGGTCGCCGCCACCTCGAAGACGGTGCTGTGCGGCCGGTCGTGCGCCTCCATGGCGGCGCCGTAGCCCGTGGCGAAACGGCCGAACACCACGTCGAAGTTCTCCGGCCCCCAGCCGAGCAGCGGTCGTTCGGCGAGACCCGCCAGGCTCATCCGCCAGGCCGCCAGGCGCCCCCGCACAGAGGGATGGTCGAGATCGAACTTGTCGAGGAGCTGCACCGCCGGGTGGTGGATCCACTGCGCCGCCGCGCCGTCGGGGCCGACGGCCAGCAGGCCGGCCACGACCGTCACCGCCAGCGCCCCGGTCGCAAGCGCCCCCGCCAGCACCGCGGCGCCGTGGCGGTTCACTGGCGCGAAGACCGCGATGCCGGCACCCGCGAAGGCGAGGCCCGCGAGGAATCCCGCGAAGGCGCCGGCAGAACCGGCCAGCACCAGCCCCCAGAGATGCAATGCCGCCACCGACGCCCAGGCGAGCCCTCCGCGCCACCGCCCGGCAGGACCCGCCGCCTGTGCGGCGGCGTCCCGGCGGAGCGCGACGGCCACCGCAAAGCCCAGCGCCATGAGGGCGTTGACGGCGAGATACGAGCCGAGAAAGATCGGGTTGCCGAGCGGCCCGGCGAGTCGCAAGCGGCTGCGCTCCGGCAAATCGCCGTAGAGCGGCAGGTCGAGATCGAGGCCGCGGGCGACGACCAGAAGAACGAGTACCGCTCCGGCGGCCAGGTTCAGGGCCAGCAGCCTGCGCCATGCGCGCGGTGTACGCAGCACCGACACCAGCACCATGAAGAAGGCGAACCAATGAATGAAGTCGACGACGCCCTGCATCCGTTCGTAGCTCGACCACAGGCTGCGCTGGAAGTCGGCCCCGGCGGCCCCGGCGAGGAATGCGACCGCCACGCCGATGCCCATGATGACGACGAGAGGCGAACGCGGCGGGCGCGCCATGGGATCCGCAAGCGCCAGCGCCGCCCAGAGCGCGAATACGACCTCGATCAGCGCGCGCGACCACACCGCTTTGCCAACCGAATAGGGGTAGAAGGTCTGCGGCATCACCACGAACGGCGTGACCAGCACCAACGCGATACCGACGAGAACCGCGCCGCCCAGCAGACGCACAGGCGTTCCTGTCGACGGCACGGTTGCCCGTGGCGGCGATTTTCTCGTCCGGGTTCCGGCGCGGCGGGTCACGGCGCGTATCCCGACAGCCGGAACTCTTCCGCGCAGCGCCGGCGCAGCAGCGCCGCGGCTTGCGGTGTCTCCGCCACGTCCGCAGCCAGCACCGCTCCCCTCCGGGCGTTCAGACTGGGCAGCACCCGGTGGGGCCTGCCGGTATGCGCCGCAACCGTTCGCCAGTCGTCGTCGAGCGTCTCCCAGCGGCCCACGAA
>CBDCUM010000006.1:0-502554 GCA_965222665.1 Rhodobacterales bacterium | reverse complement strand
CGGGACAGGAGGGGATGAGGGTCGGGGATGTGTGGATTGACGCGAGGTCTCGAGACGACATTCCCAAGCTTCTGGGCGGCCTGCGGGACGTATACTTGAATGTCGAACTGCGGGAAGCGGTATTCCGGCTCCTGGAGGAGCGGATCGGGGGGGATGGCAATCGGGATGCGGTCGGTCCGGGGGTGTCCCTGTGGACGATTTTCGTGCTTGGGATGCTGAAGCGGAGACTTGGCTGCGACTTCGACCGGCTTCGGGAACACGCCAACACGCACCTGGTGCTGCGCCAACTGCTCGGGCACGGCGAGTATGACCCGGTGGAGTATTCCTACGACACGGTGCTGCGGGATATTTCGTTACTGGACGAGGACACGCTGCGAGCGATCAGGGACCTGGCGGGACGGTCCGGAATCCGGTTGTTCCGGGGTTGAACGGGGCATTTCCGGGGTTGCGCAGGCAGCATTTATCATTATACTGTACAAATAGTTAGATCGTATCCCGGGAAGCGGGACGCGGTGTGCTTCCGGGCAGTGGTCCGGAGTGGCGCGCTGCGGATTCCGGGATCTTTGCGTGGGAGTTTGCGATGCGGAAGCTGGGGCGTTTTGAGCCGATGCTCGGCCGGGCGGAGATTGGGGGGATCCAGATTGACGTGAAGTCGCGGGACGACATCCCGGCGATCCTGCTTGGCCTGCAGGGCCTGTATTTGAATGAGGCGGTGCGGGAGGCGGTTTTCGAGCTTCTGCTGGACCGGTTCGGGGAAGACCGCGATCTGACGGTCGGCCGTCCGGGGATGGAACTGTGGACGGTTCTCGTACTCGCGGTGCTGAAGCAAGGCCTTGGCTGCGACTTCGACCGGCTTCATGAACACGCCAACACGCACGTGGTGCTTCGCCAGCTGCTCGGGGACAGCGATTTGGACCCGGTGACGTATTCCTATGACCAGGTGATGCGGAATGTCTCGCTGCTGGACGAGGACACGCTGCGAGACATCAACGAACTGGTGGTGCGGCACGGTCACGACCTTTGCGGCCACGACGCTGGCGAGCAGTTGGCGGGCCGGTGCGACACCTTTGTCGTCGAGACGGATGTCCACTATCCCACCGACCGCAACCTGCTCTGGGACGCAGCCCGGGTGATGATACGGATCGCGGCCGAGCTGGCGGACGAATGGAACCTGACGGGCTGGCGCCAAGTCAAGCATCTTACGGTGACACTCCGGCGGCTGTATCAGCGGGTGGCGAGCACCCGGCGCTCGGAGGCCTGGCGGGAGGACGTCGACGCGTTCCTGGCCAAGTGCGAGGAACTTCTGGCGAAGGCGGAGGCCACGCGGGCCAGCCTGCTGGAGCGGGGCGCCCGGCCGGAGGAGCTCAAGGAACTCGACCGGTACATCGCGCATACGAAGCGCCAGATCGACCAGACGGACCGGAGGATCCTGCAGAGGGAGGAGATCCCCCAGAAGGAGAAGGTCTTTTCGGTCTTCGAGGAACATACGCGGTGGAACAGCAAGGGGAAGGCGGGCGTCCCCGTGGAACTGGGCGTTCCCGTCGCGATCGTCGAGGACCACCTCCTCGAGCACCGGATCCTGTGGGAGGGGAGCGACACCGATGCCGCGGTTCCCGTCATCGTGGCCACGCGGGAGCGCTTCCCGGAACTCGTCGCCTGCAGTTTCGACCGCGGCTTTCACAGCCCGCAAAACCAGGCCGCCCTCGGCGACACGCTGGAACTCAACGCCATGCCCGCCAAGGGCCGCCTGCCCGCCAGCCGCCGCGAACACGAGGCGCAGCCGGACTTCGCACTGGCGCGCCAGCAGCATCCCGCCGTCGAGTCGGCAATCAACAATCTCGAGCAGCGCGGCCTGGACCGGGTGCGCACCCATGGCAAGGCTGGCTTCGCCCGCACGGTCGCCTTGTCCATCCTCGCTGCAAATGTGCTCCGTGTCGGTTTCTTGATCCGCGCACGGGAACGCGCACGACTCAAGTTCCTGCAACGAAAAGCTGCCTGACGTCGCCGGGAAACCGCGCCAGCGCAGCCCGGACCGGGCTGCCGGCGGCTCTCCATGCCCGATACTTCCAGAAATCACCAATATGGGCGCCAAAATCCCCGCCCGCCCGCCGTTTACCCCCAAATGTCGCTGACCAGGTCCACTTGACCCTGAATCCACCTGTCAGGTCGGGGTCAAACTTGACGGCAGAAGCCGGCTCAAACTCCAAAAAGGGGGTTTTTCGGCAGACACTAACTCGGTCTATTGTGGCTTTCCTGTCGACTACGTAGAGCAGAGATGGGGTGAAAATTCCGTATGGAGTAAATCCGCTCAGTTCACGAGATTCAACATGTTGCGCCGTTCGTGAGATCGGAACTGGCAAGCCTCAGGTTTCATGGCGCGCATGATCTGGTTCCATGCAGCGCCATAGCGGTCGGATTTCCACAGGGCGCGCAGGCTCAGGATTGCCTGTCCGGTACCGTTCTCGGACCAGCGCATGCCGGAGCACTTGAGCCGCTGAGTGATGAGCACCCGGTTTGCGGCCTCGACGATGCCGCTCCCGATAGGGAGCCCGCGTTGCTGGAACTCGGCGTATCGCATGCGGTGCCGTTGCTTGCGAAAGAACCGCAGGACGCGTGGGATCGTGCCTCGCTGCGGGTGCTTGCGGGCCAGCCGCTGCAGCGAACGGAGCACCTTGTCGATTCCCTTCTGCTCTTCCTTCAGGACTTCGCGAAGCCTCTCGAAGTGGCGCTGCGCCTGTGGCGAGCCCTCGCCATAGGCGCTTTTCAAGGCGTCCTGGAGATGCTGTGCAGCATGCCAATAGTCGAAAATCTGCGTTGCGCCTCCAAACACTTCCTCGCACCAAGTCCAATTGTCTGCCGCGCCGTCGGCGATGAAGACAACCTCCAGGTCCGGTCGCAGGTTCATCCAGTGCTGCGCCTCCGCCAGCACGTCCCTCTTCAGCGTGGCCTTGCCGGCTTCCGGCATGCGGCCGTGATACGCGGTACGCAGGCGCTCCCCGTCCCCATCGAACAGGGACACCGTACCCGACGACGCTTCCCGGAAACCCGCCGGAACCGATGCAACCCCTTGCCCTCGCGCGACCTTCTCCTTCCGCATCCCGACATGCACGCCGTCAATCGAGATCGCCAGGGCCCGGGCTTCCACCGGGACGGCCTCCTGTCCGCGGATCGTTTCCAGCGCATCCTCCTCGACCACTTCCAGGACCGGGCCCAAACCCTTCGACAGATTGCCCAGCGCCGTCGCCGACGGATGCATTCCGCCAAACTCCCGGAACAACGCCTCGCAATGGCCCGCCGGCGCCATCGACAGGACCAGCCCGGCCCGCCGCGCAGCAAGCGGCGACCAATAGCCGAACAGGATCTCGAAGCGATCGTCCGCAGGTGCAATCGAATCCTGCCCGCGGCGCCGGTAGCGCTGACGTTCATACGCCACTTCTCCGAAGGAACTCAGCATCGTCGTCCGTTGCCTTCCGCCACGGTGATATACCTCGCCGCCACGCACCAGCTGCTCCGCTTCCGCGTCGCCAGCCTCCAACGCAACCCGCAGCCCGCCGCAGCCCGCCTGTGCAAGCGCCGCCGAGATCCGGCCCTCACAGGCTTCCGCGCCGCCTTCCAGCGGCTGCGACAGAATCGAATCCGCAATCGCCTCGAAGGCCAGCGTCATGACACCGGACAACTCGCCGCGAACCCACCCCTCCTTCGCCGGGGACCCGCTGGACTGCCGCGCGGGAAACTGCAATACTTCCATAGGAGTGCTCCTGGTTGCTGGTTATGTTCTCCAACCATATACCACATCTTGTGGTGGGCACTCTCCTCCTTCCCGACCGGGAATCCGCCAAAATACACTCCAATCAAGCAAACCCAATCATACGGGGTCCAAATCAGAGCTTGACGAGCCCGACCGGAATGCATAACTCCTTGCCGCTACTCAATCCGAATTACTCCATAGCGAACGTGCACCCCAGAGATGCTGTGGGCTGTTCCGACGGGAACGCGAAGAGGCCATGCGTCCGCTCTACTTCCGGTAGAAACTCCGCAGCCGTGTACCAGACTTCGAAGTCCCGGACTGGGAATACAATTTCACAGCAATTCCCACTAATACAAAAAACTTCTTGTATCGCTCATTATCTGCTTGTTTTCCTCGGTTTCAAGTTTTCGAACAAGACTTTGGCGTCCGGCTCGTAGCGGTTGCATGGAAGCGCATTGATGTGGCTGGAGGTTTCGGGGCGTTCAAAGTACTTGGCGAAAGGATGGGTGGTCCGACGTCACGATGTATCGATCAGTTCGGGGGTAGTTTTCCGGTACCCGAACGCAATCATCTTGTACACGTATTCCCAGTCCGGGATCTCGAAGTTGAACACATGGCTGCGGAGTTCCTCCCAGAAGTAGAGTGGACGCTCGGCCTTTTCGCGGGCCATTCGGAACAGCTTGCAGCATCGCTGTTCGGCCTGATCGATGAGGAACGCGAGCATCATGAGGCTGGCGAAGACGGTCGATAACTGGTTGTATCCATGGCCGAAATTGTGTTCGAGATTGTACCCAGCGTTTTTTAGCGTGTTGAAAGTCTCGTTCTCGATGCGCCACCGCGCCCGTCCAGCGCGCATGATCTTCATGGCGGTATCCCGGTTCACGGGCAGATCGGTGACCCAGGAGAAGTGCTGGCGCTTGCCATTCGGCTTCGTCTCCCAGTATTCGAGCACATTGACTTCCACATCCTTGTTGGTCTTGTTCAGCGCTACCTGCTCGAGAACGCGGAAGCGGTGATGGGTGCCGTCCCCGTCCGTGGATTCCCAGTGCTGAACCCGGGCGTTGCTCTCCAATGCGTCGAACAGCGCCTTGTGGTCGCCCGGTTTCGCGCCGAGGATGAAGCGCATTCCGTACTCGCGGAGCTTGCGGATATGCGGGGCATTGGACGCCAGCCCGTCCTCCAGCACAATCAGTTTCAGGTGCGGGTGCTCCCGGCCCACATCGGCGATGAGGCGCTTCGACGCCTCGCGCTCACAGTCGTTCTTGGCTGCGCCATCCGTGTTCTGGATTGGCTCGGGCGCCAGGGGAAAGACCTCCCGGTGCTCGGGGTGCACGATCACCGCCGCCAGCATCTGGTGGTAATATTCCACGCTGCCATCCCGGTGGTGCTTCTCGCAGCAGTTCGCACAGTGGACGCTCCGAGAGGAGAACGTTCCGGTGCCGTCGATCGAAAGCAGATAGTGACCGTCCCAATACGCGTACTCCTCCAGCGCCTTGCCACGCTGCAGCGCCCGGAACACCCGCTTGAAGGCTGGCCGCAGGCTGCGGGGATCAACATCGTCGAGGCGCTTGCGCAAGCCGGAATCCGACGGTGCCTGCCGGACGCCGAACAGGCTCCGCAGGTTGGACCGGATCGTGCCCGTTCTATTCGCATGCCGATCGAACTGCAGAAGAGACTGATACTTCAGCGAGAAGACCGCGAGGCCCGACATCAGATAGTCCGCGAGCCGGAACTTCCGCCCCGACACGCCGTCGTCGATCCGTTCGAAGCTCGCCCGAACCTCCTTCAGAAGGCCCGGTTTGCTCAGTGTCTTGCGAAAGGAAGTTCCATTTCTTGCCATTTCCCTGCCATCGTCTGCTCGTTTTCTCCAACTCTATGCAAACGGCCGCAAATGTCCAGACCGCAACCGGCCGAACCGACGTCGAGCGCTGTTGCCTGCCCTCCTCCACCGGAAACAGCGTGGACAGACACAAATCTCAACCCGAAAACGCCCAAAAGTCTACGAATAACAGCCCGACCCATGTTCGATAACCCCAGTGTACGCACGGACTCTCGAGTCTAGTGGGAACGGCTGACAATTTCAAAGTAGCTTCGTTCGGATACCGATCAAGATCCATCTCATACCATCTGTACACAGAACCCGTCTCGGTCGCGCTGAATCCGTGTCTCCAATTATCCCCGTAAACTACCAATTTGTGCCAAACCAACCCGTTCCTTGCCTACTCAATAAATTCTCTTGCAGTGGTCGGAATTGCAGGCCGATGGGCACCTCAAATTCTTCTTGTCGGCGGCTAGTAGTCTGACTGCGTTGTATTGATGGTTGGGGATCGGCTCCGCTGCGTCCCCGCCATGTTCCGATTCGCGTTGCAACGCCGCGATTCGGTTCCGGGGCTTCGCGGGAATCGGGTGGGGCGGCGCCTCTGCGTTCTTTTGCGCGTCATTTCTGGAACCGAATTCCGGAGATTTCTTCCCAGACCGGCATTTCCGCGTGTTCCCCGTTTGTTCGGCATGCGGCCAGAGGCCGTACCGGGAAGGTTCACCGAACACCGGCCGCCTCGGCGGAGTGGGGCCGCCTCCGGGTTGCGCCGCGTGGACCGGGCCGCAAGGCTCGACGTGGCCCGGGCGCCATGCCGCTGGCAGGGCATTCCCGATCGCAGCCAGGAGCCATGCCGGCGATGTCCCAGCCCGATTCCGGCGCAGTCCGCGCCTTCACGCACCATTGCCATGACGCGTTCTTCCGTGCGATCCTCAGCGACAACGAGCGGGCCAACGCGCTGCTCCACGCCCATTGGCCGAAGGCGCTGCGCTGGATGCTGGACGGCGAACCCGCGCGCCCCATCGACCCGTCGCTGGTGCGCGGCAACCTCAGGCAGCTCCGCGCGGACAAGGTGTACCTGGTTGGCGGCACCCTGGCCAAGCCGAATGCGGTGACACCCATCGAGCACAAGTCGAGTTCGGACCCCGGCACGCCGGAGCAGGTGGTCGCCGGGCTGCGCGGGCTGCAGGGGCTATACCCCGGGAAGGTCAAGCCTTGGGCCGTTCCGTTCGTCTTCAGCACAAGGGGGCACTCGTGGAACGTGCCCGGAGCCATTGATGAAACCGGCAGCGAGGCCGACATCCTGCAGCAGTTGAGCTGGGTCGAAGGGTATTTCGCGCGGGTCACCAGGAGGATCCCCTACGAGGCGCTCTCGCCGGAGCCTGTATCCCGCGCCATGGTCGGCATGATGAACATCGCCTGCCTGAAGCCGTATCCGGTGAGTGAGCTGCGGCGGATCTGGAGCACGGACCTGGCGGGCCGCCGGATCGATCCGGTGACGCTGGAATGCGTGCTCTCCTACGCGTTGGCGACATCCGCTATGATGGGGGAGACGCTGCGCGACTTGGCGCTCGATGCGGGCCTGGAAGCCAGGGAGATCGACATGGACCTGATCACGCAACCACTGATTCTGGATGCCTTGGCCGAGGGCGAGGCCAGAGGCGAGGCCAAAGGCGAGGCCAAAGGAAGAGCGGATTTTCTGCTTCACCTGTTTCGCCAGCGCTTCGGCGCCATTCCCGAGGGGGTGGAAGTGAAAGTCAGGTCGGCGCCGCTGCCGGATCTGGAGGCATGGGCTGATGCCCTGTTTGATGCGCGGAAGCTTGACGATGTCTTTCAGAATGGAAGTGTCCGCTGAAGGTCGGACAGGCGCGCGGTAGGCTGGCCGCGCTGTGATGGCGCGGTCGGAAGCCGTGGCGTGGTGCGTGCTGCGTATCGGGCCGCACCTGGAAATTCTCTGCGCCCCGCAGGACGGAAATTTCCGGGACCTCTTACAGATCGGGATCGCAGGCCTTTCGCGGCAGTGCCTGCTGCGAGACCACGGCCAATATCCATCAATTCAAAGAGGTTGACCCACGCGTGTTCCGGCGTCATTGGATTGACGGATATAGCGATTTCAACTTGATGCGAGCATCCTCGGTCTTCAACCGCCATTCCACGGATGCGCTTTCACGATTGCGCTTCGCTTGCCAAGGCGCCGGTTTCACGGCAGGGTTGCTCGCGGTCGGGAATGCGCCGCGCCAGGCACTGTCGGGCCATGACGCCGATCTCGATCTCGGCGAGGTCCAGCCAGTTGCCCTGCTTCGGCGTGTAGTGGATTTCCAGGTACTCCGCGATCCGCCGGGCCTCGGCCGGTTCGAACGCTTCATAGAGCGATGCAAGGGAATGGATGTTCAGGTTGTCCATCACTGGAACGATTTTCTTGCCGGGAAAGATGTCGTCCACCCGTTCGCGGAGCAGATGCGCCCCGTCGTGTTGGGGCGTGTAGGCGCTTGAATCAGCCAGATGGGAAGAGCAGTGACTTGACATCGGACTAATTTCGATTTATACGTCCTCAGGACGTATAAATCGAAATTAGTCGTATAAATCTGGATGATGTCCAAGGAAATGTTCAGACTGTCTCGCCGCAAACTGTCACGTGCGGACAAGTATCTTGCGGACATGATGAAAGCAGATGGCAGACCAGTCATCTCGGCTCATGACCTGTTCCATTTCATCCAGCGCATGTACGCGGAAGCAAAGGACAAGAAACTGTATCTACGGGATAGCACCGCGACGCACGATACCTACCGCACGCGAAAGAGAAACCTGCTGGCGGCGAACGTCATCCAGCCCGACCGCGACTACTACGGCCGGTTTCGCGTGTTGGCCTTGTCGGACTTGCCTGCCGACGACATCGTCTGCCTGGTCGACCGGTTCTGCTACGTTTCCCATCTCTCCGCGATGCATCGATGGGGGCTGACCAATCGTATTCCGGTGACGCTGATGATCACACGCCCGGATCGCAAGACGATCACGTCGAAGCTGAATGAGATCCTGAGGCAAGACGGAGAGACACCCTTTCCGATGAGAAATGTCTGCCATCCGGACACTGTCCGACAGCGCCCCGTTCAGGTGATCGAGACCCGGAAGGCCGGCGCGTCCATCCGGGATCGATCCGGATTTGCCCGTGTAGCGACGGTTGGACAGACCTTTCTCGACACGTTGCAGCAACCGAAGCTCTGCGGCGGCATGGCGTATGTTCTGGATGTGTGGCAGGGCCATGCCGGCGACTATCTTGCGGAGATTGTCAAAGCGGTCGACGGGTTGGCCAGCCCGATCGTAAATTGCCGAGCCGGTTACATCCTGGAAGAATGCCTCGGTTTCCAGAACGACCGGATCGACGCCTGGAAGGCCTTTCGCCAACGTGGCGGTAGCCGCAAGCTCGATCCGGATAGATCGTTTACGCCCGAATACTCCGAAGCCTGGATGATTTCACTCAATGTCGAATGACACGCACCCGATTGATGTGGAGGGGTGGATCAACCGGGTCGCACCCGACCCGATTGCCCGTCGACAGCGCCAAGCCACGGAAATCGTGTTGCACAGCGTCGTACACCTGTTGCCGAAGTACAGGCTGTATCTCAAGGGCGGCCTACTCATGGGGCTGGTCCATGACAGCCCACGACAAACGACCGATATCGATCTGACGGCCGGATTCGATGCCGAACCTGGCATAGGCGAACGCATCGCCGACGCGCTGGGCGCCACGTTCCGGTCTGTTGCGGCCGAGCTGGGCTATCCCGCCCTAACCGTCAACATTCACTCGATCAAGGCGCTTCCACCAGGCTCTTTCGACACGGCCCACTTCCCCGCCGTCAAGATCAAGGTCGTCCATACTGTGCGAGTAGCCGACGAGAACGTACATCCGCTGTATTTCGACATCGACATCTCCTTCAACGAACCGCTGCAACAGGTCCGGGTACTCAGGATTGCGGAGGGGCGGGAGCTGTATGCTTATGCCTTGGTCGACCTGATCGCAGAAAAATACCGTGCCGTCCTGCAGCAGATCCCGCGACGGCGCAATCGGCGCCAGGACATATACGATCTTCATTACCTGACAGCTGACAATGAGATGGGGGCTAGCCGCAAGTGCCATATCCTCGAAGTACTGCGGATAAAATGCCGTTCGCGCAGCATCGAACCCGCCCCGACTTCCCTGACCAATCCTGAAATCAGGGAACGGTCGGAAGCGAAATGGGATTCGCTCACGCTGGAACTCGGCCAGGTCCCGGCCTTCGAGACATGTTTCGAGCAGGTAAAGGCCTTTTACGAAAGCTTGCCTTGGAAATGCGACTGATTGGGGGGCACCGCCTGTTCCTGATACTCATCGTCGATGAATTCCGTGCCCGCATTGGGCCTCCCTCCGGAAATCGACCAGCACAGGGGCTTCCTCCGGTGATCAGAGAGCCTGGCCGGTCCGTCGAATGGCGGTTCAAGACAGAGGATGCTCGCATCAAGCTGAAGTCGATGTATCCCTTAATCCAATGACGCCGGAACACTATGGCGACAGATCAGTCTAGCCACTGAGCCCTTGAAATCCGATCGTGGCGTTGATGTAGTCGCAGAGGACCGCCTTGCCAGTGTCCACATGCCCCGACAGCAGGTACTAGACTCCATCCTTGAGCAACCCCTCACGGAAGGCGGGATCGCGCTCGATGCGCGCCTGTATCGTTTCCTTGAATTCGCGCGTCAGAGACATGGCTTTCAGCCCTCCCGTCGTAAGCGACTATTTCTCCCCCTGCTTTCGGTGAGTTGCGGAGTGCACCATCTTCTGGGAAGGCATTTGCATTGGGGATTATATACCTGACTAGCCAGCGGCCGGGCATTGACATTTGGGGCACACGCGAGACACACTCCAAGCAGTGAATAGCGGGAAAGGAACCCATGAAAACGGATTATGAGAAAGCGTTCCATGGCGCTACGCCGGAGACGCTAGCCCGCGCCCTGATGCAGCCAGTAAAGCGCAAGCCGAAGCCTGCCGCATCAAAGCGCAAGGCAGTGCGGACAACAGCAAAACACAAGCGGCAAGCACAATAGAGAATTTGGGAGATATCGAATGACAGAGGCGGACATGATGAACCAAATTGGAGAAGCTGCGGTAGAGCGGAAGCGTTGCTTGGATAAGATGTCGTGTTACGAAGCTAGGCTTAAAACAGCACGACTGGCTTTGGACAGGATCCTAGATCCTGAAAGTAACACTATGCACGAAGGACAACCGACGGATACTAGAACTGTCGTCCGATCCCCGCAAAGACGCCAAGGGCTACGTAGACGCCTCGGACCGAGCAGACGAACTTACGGCCTTCCTGCGAAAGCACAACGCTCTTTAGCAAAACCGTCCCGCCCTCTTGATGGCTTCAGTCGATAAGGCTGTCATCCGGCAAGCCAGCCCGAAGCCACCCCATTTGGTACCAGCACCTGTCTCCGGGTCGTTTTGCCAGCCATGTATACCAGCCATTTTGGGCCTTGCCTGTGGCGATTTTAGCCGCATCTGACAGACTGGTTGCCACGCTTCCGGTTCTAGGCCCTGAAGTGAAGCGAATGGTTCCACTCAGTATTTTGGCGTCATGGTAAGTCCTGCGGTATTCCATACGAAGAAGAGTGCTTGGCGGGAGAGTTACTCCGTCCTGTTTCCAATCCATTATTTCTCCCCTGAATCATGCTTACGAGAAATTCCGGCCCTCCTGCCGGGGCCGAAAAGGATCTCGTACAGCAGTGGATAATTCTGCCGCAGATGCTCTATCCCGCGATAGAACGCAGTGCCGATACGTCGCAGGCCGGTCATGAATTCAGCCCAGGTCATCGGCCCCGATGCCGGTGGCGCATGCGCAGGCACGGCAGGTGCTGGATCACTGGACGGTGGATCTATCGCTAGGCCGAAATGCGACGACTCGGGCACCATGGACGCCCGCGAGAGAAATGGCTTCTGATGGTAATGATCTGGAATGCGCATTGCGCCCTCCTTCTATGGGAAGGAGGCACTGGACAAAGGAGGCGGGAAACGGAATTATCGACCCGCTGTTGATCCTGTTTCGTGCCCGTTCTTCCGGGTTGCACGAGACTTCAGTTTTGCGGAGGCCGGAGGTGGTAGCCCGGCCTTTCGCTTTTCTGGAGCCTGCCGCAATGCGTCGCGGCCACAGCGTCACGGTAGTCGCTAGCGTGTTCGAACGCAACGTTGCGCGGACCGCCGAAAAAGGGAATGCGATCTAGTTTCGTGCGCCCGACGCCAGCCCGTTCTTTGCGGTCAGGTCGGTATACAGCAGGCGCGATCCCACCAGCCGCGCAACCGTGTCCTGCATCTGGTCGATGGTGTTCTGGTCGCGAACGTTGTGCTTGCCCGCGAATTCCTGCACGTAGCGATTCAGGTGCTTCGGGCTGATCTTGTGGAACGTGCCATCATGCGCACGCTGCAGCATGCTCCAGAAACTTTCAACACCATTCGTGTGCGCTTGCCCTCTGACGTATTCGGCAACGGAATGCTTGACGGCTTCGTGCGGGAAGGGCATGCCTTCGTATGAAGCGTGTTCGTCCGTGTAGACTTGCGCTCCCGGTGCAGCCGTATCAGCGACGAAACCCTGCAACGTGGCCTTGTCGGTATTCTGCACCACTTTTGCTCTGACGCGCTTGGTAGCGCGGTCCTTCGCGCCAACAACAGCCGTCTTACCCACCGAGCCGCGACCAGTCAGCGTCTTGCGCTTCGCCTTCGGCATGTTCTTCCGCTTGCCGCCCATGTAGGTTTCGTCAACCTCCACCGGACCGGCGAAGGGCTCGTCGTCAGTCTGATTGTCCCACGCTTGCCGCAGCCGGTGCAGCATGAACCATGCTGACTTCTGTGTAATGCGAAGGTCGCGATGCAGCTTCATGCTGGACACCGATTTCAGGCTAGTCAGCGTCAGGTAGATGGCCACTGCCCACTTGCGAAGCGGGATCTTCGAGCGTTCCATCGCTGTGCCAGACCGGACCGAAAAGTGGTTGCGGCAGTCCCGGCAGCGAAAGGGCATGGGCTTGCCGCTCACGATTACGGCAACGCTAACCGACCCGCAGTGCGGGCAATACCGCTCGCCGTCCGGCCAACGGCACTGGTCGAACCACTTGATTGCGGCGTCTTCTGTTGGGAACATGTTCATCATCTCGATCAGGCTGATGCCTTCGCGATTCGACTTTCCGGGTGCTTGCGCCATGTCTGGTCTCCTTTGCTGTGAATCATTGTACAACATCAGACATGGCTAGTCAAGTATATAATCCCCTTTGCATTCCGGGAGGTTGTCATGCTTGGGGTTGGCGATGGTTCTGCTGTGTACCTTGCGTTGCATCCGGTTGATTTCCGCCGCGGGATCGCGGCGCTAAGCAGCTACGCGCGGGAGCATCTTGGTGTTGCACCGGATTCGGGGGTCGTGCTGGTGTTCCGCTCGCGGCGTCCGGGGCGGGTGAAGGTACTGTTCCACGACGGCAGCGGGATGGTGCTGGTTGCGAAGTGGCCGGATCGGGGTTCGTTCCGCTGGCCGCCGGTGTCGGAGGGTCTTTTGCGGCTTTCGCGAGTAGAGTTCTCGGCGCTGTTCGATGTCTGTGACTGGCGGGGCCTCAAGGCCCCTCGGCGTGCGGTTCGGGGCTGAGGATTGTTCCGCAGATGGCGAGGCATTGATCCCCCGGCGGTTTGAAGGGCTGCCATGGCATGAGGCTTTCGACATCCTTGCACCCGTCGCGGATTTGAACCAGGACATGGGTGAGCCATGCTTCCGGGTCGACGTTGTTGAGGCGGCATGTTGTGATCAGGGTGTTGGCACGAGCCCAGATGTCGATGGCATTCTCGGATCCGGCGAACAGGGAGTTGCGCATGGTGAGCTTGACGGGTCGGTGGGCGTTTTCGCCGCGATTGGAGTGCAGGTCGAGGCGGCCGTCGTCGAGCAGGCGGATGAAGCCCGGCCAGACGCCGTCGGCGAGGCCGTATCGGATGGCGGCGGCCTCCGCCGAGACTTCGGGCAGGCGGCTGGCGGCGGCCTCGAGGAACGCCTTCCATTGTTCGAAGGCGGGCTTCAACTCGAGCTGCCGCACGCGGAGGCGCTCATCGGGATGCTTGAACAGGATGGGCTTCTCGATGGCGAACAGCTTGCCGATCCGCGCAAGGGCCTCATTGCGGAAGCGGGATTCCGTCAGATAGTGGAACTTGCGTCTCCAATGCGACATACAAAACTGAAGGAAGACGGGTCCGGCGGGCCGCGCGGGGTCGGCGAGGATGTTGTATGCGGCGTAGCGATCGACCTGGGCGAGGCCGGCGAAGTCCCGCAGCATGGCTTCCGGGATGGCCTTTCCGCGCCCCGGGCCGGACCAGAAGAGCGCCGCGGGCGGCGCCGGCCCGGCGAAGGTGCGGTCGTCGCGCAGCGCGGCCCAGAGGTAGCCGGTCCGGGCCTTTCCGAAGCCCGGTTCGAGGAACTTGACCGTTGTCTCGTCGAGGAACAGCCGGTCGGCGCTGAGGACATGCGCCTTGATGGCGTCATAGAGCGGCTGCAGGATCTCGAAGCCCCGGGCGATCCAGCTGTTGAGGGTGGCATCGCCGATGAGGATGCCGTGGCGGGCAAGCCTTTGCGACAGGCGGTAGGAGGGGAAGTGGTCCTGGAACTTTGACGCCATGGTGTGCGCCAGCAAGGCTTCCGTGGGCAGTCCGCGGGGGATCAGCCAGTCCGGTGCCGGTGCCTGCTCCGGTGCGGCGTGGCGGCACCGGGCGCAGCCGAGCACGGGACGCTCGATCACGACCCGAACGTAGCTGGCCGGGACATAATGCACCCGCTCCGCGGCCTCGGTCCGGATCGTCTTGCGCTCGCCGCCGCAGGACGGGCAGGCAGCCGCCTCCGGCTCCAGGTGGCAGGTGATCGTGGGAACGTCCTTGCCGATCTTCCGGCCGCCCGTCGCTCCCCGGGGGCGGCCACGCTTGCGTGGCCGCGGTGCCGCGCGCTCCTCGGGAAGGGGATCCACGGCTTCGCCATTCGCCGCGCCGCCGCCCGCCAGTCCTCCGGTCGGATCATCGTCCCAGATAAAGGCAGGACAATCCAGCTCCACCTCCGACACAACCGTCTCGGCCGAACCCCCCAGGCGCTCCGACGACGAACTGAACAGCATCCCCGCAAACCGACGCGCGGTGCGCACGGCCGTCTGGAATCGCTCCAGCAACTCGTCCAGAGTAGACCTGACCTTCTTCAGTTCCCGGCGCAACTGCGCATTCTCCGACTCCAGCCGCGCCTTGCCGCGATCCGATCGCGCAAGCGCGTCCTGCAGTGCCTCCGTCTCCCCCATCCAGTGTTCGCGGTGCTCCAGCAGCCGTGCGTTCTCCTCCGACGCCAGGTCCAGTTGCCGGTGAAGCTCCGCCGCTCCCCCGGCGTGGTCTTCCGGCGGCCCCAAACCAGTCACCGTTCCTGCCGCAGCCGCGCCACGGTATCCCGCCGCAGGGGCCGCAGAAAAACCCGCTTGCGCGGAACCGAGAGCCCCGGACGGCCGTTCCGGCTGCGCCCCGTCGTCAGCCCCGCGTCATGCCAGCCCGCCGCCCGGTAACACGTCCCCGCAAACCGCGACACATCGACGAATGTCTCCAGCAAATGGACCGAATGCCCGTAGCGCTCCTCGTAGTCCGCGCCCACCCGACGTGCCACCCGCGCAAGCACATGGCTCGCAAGATGCGGAACCCGAACCGCGTCCAGGATCAGAAAGCGCTGCTGGTTCACCACAAGGCACAGACCCGCCCCGCGCGTCGCGTCACTCCATCCGATCCAGCGGTCCCGCGCCGCGCAGCGCCATGCCGCAGCCCCCGTCAGCGAGCAGCCCACGATCCGGCCCCGACGGTCCCGCGCAAGGTGCCCGATGTTCCCCCCCACCGGCGTCGATAGCCCGAGATAGTGGAACCGCTCCAAAATCGCGTGCAGAAGCTGGCGGTCCGAACCTTCCGCAACCGATACAGAAACGGGCAGGAGCGCCGACAGCGGACCCGAATACGCCTCCGATACCGACCAGTCAACCTCCAGCCCGACACGCGCCGCCGCGCTGTGCCGACGGCTTCCCCGGCCCGGGTACTGCAACGCAGGGAGCCGGATCAGACCTTCTCCCGCAAGCTTGCGAAGCAGCGAACGCGCGGCAATATCCTTCACACGGCCACGGCCGTCCCGCCAGCCCCAGCGCTCGCACAGCGCAACCGAAAGCCGCGAGCGGCCCCACTCCGGGTGCGCCGACAACAGCGCACGGATCTCCGACAACTCCGCAGAGCCGACACAACGGCCTTGTACTATCCGGTCCATGCCGGGCAGCGTAACACAACCGTTTCGTTGAGTCCAGCCCCAGGACCCTGAGTCCAGGGACACGCTCGAAGCAACCCCAAAACCCAATCCAAATCAACAACGGCACACCCACACGAAACGCCCAATATCGTTCAGCAGGGGGTAAAAAAGTCGCTTACCTCCCGTCGCTTGCTCCGCTTGTACTCCCACCAATGGCTTCGCCCTTCTCAACGTCCTGCCGCGGACGAATCCGGCGTACGGGTTTCAGGAGATCGTGCTTCTCGAAATACTCGATCGGTCTTTCAACCGGATGCGAGGAAGGGTCGAGATCGACGACATGATCCCGGACCTCGTGCCAGCGGACAAAGCGCTTTCCGACGCGGTTCCTGGATCTGTTCGGCGTCAAACTGATCCTCCCACTGTGCTCCCGGTTCGCCAAGCTGGTGAGTTTCCGGCGTTCGAATCCCAGCTCCGGGAGCAATGCAACGGCGCTTGAGCCAACGTCTTGAACCGATTTCGTTTCCGAGGTGCGCTGCGCTACTGGGGTGACATCAGGTTCGTTCTGAAGGCTCTCTCGATCCGTGCGACATCGCGTGGCGCGACCTCCGCTGCTTCAGCGTGTCTAGCCCAGTCCCGAACGGAAGCGCTTACTCTGTCCAATATTTCCAGCGCTCTGCGCCTCTTGACGCCAATCGAGGCGGCGAACTGAAGGATATCGTTACGCTCGAAGCCGTTTCGGCGCCCAGCCAAACTCATCTGGTGGTCTCGGGTCCATGCGCCCGCTGGATTGTAGGCGTAGGCGACGTCATAGGCCGGGGACAGGGACCATCTCCCTGCCCGGTCCATCAAGAACGAGATGTTCTTTACGTGATCATCCTGGTTGCGGGCTATGAGGTTGAAGACCGCCCGACGAAATTGTTCCTCAACTGCAACCATCCCGAGACCTAGATCCCGGATCGTCATGACGGCTTGCTCGTACGAATGGGCCGAAGGATCGTTGAAGTCGAAATGCTGCATCGCGCCGAGTGACTGCATGTGAATCTTGCGGCCGGTATCGTCCCGGTCGAATCGTTTCGTCATGAAGTGACTCCGGCCGCCCTCGTGGTGGAGCCGACACTCCGACATCGTGATGCCGGCTGCGTGCGCCATGCCTGCGTAGGCGCACTCGATCTTGCCGAAACCTGCCGGATCGGCCAACTCCTTGTCCCTGTTTCTCGAAACGCCGTCGAACTTCAGGAGCCAGTGCGCGAATCCTGCATCGGCGTCCAGTTGTCCGGATCGAAATTCGCCGGTCTTCGGATTCCAGGCGAGTACGGCCTTGGCCCGTGCGCCACCGGCCGATGTGCCAACGTTCAGAATGTCCTCGAGAGCCGCTGCATCGTTGTCTCCGCCAGGTCGTCCGGCAAGGTTTGCCCGTTGGTCGAGCACGCGGTTCGCCATGTCGACGAGTCGCGAGACTTCCAGCTTCTTCGCTCTCGTCTGTTTCCGAAGCGCCGGCTCGAACTCGAGTGCACCCATTCCGCGCCGGCCGATGTAGCAGAGCCGGTCGACCGAGTTGAAGGTCTGCGGGCTCTTGCCAGTTGCTGCCAGCCATGCGTCGATCAGCCTTGTGCCGAACCTGTCCGGCAGTGCATCCGCGAGCATTCCGGGCAGACCCTTGAAGGTTTCCCGGTTGAGAGCCGGGAACTCATAGGGTGTATCTCTGACGGGGATCGTCAGAGGCGCAACCTCGATGCCGGCGCCGACGAAAGTCGGGTCGTACTGAAAGACCCCAAGGGAGCGCGTCTCGTCCCACGACACCGCCCCGATGCGTCGGCCCCAGAGGACGACGTTCGCGTCAGTCATCCGAGTCGTCGCCCCATGTCCAGATCGGGTCCCGGTCTGCCTTTGGTCGCGGACGTGCTCGCCGGCGCTCGGAACCGATCCGCGAGACTCGCTCGATTGGACGGATTTGACCCGACGGTATCGCGACGAGGATCGCATCGTCCAGGTCCAGCGCCAGGGCGATGCGAAGGAAGGTGTCGAGGGTTGATGGTTCGCCGGCCTCGAGACGCCGTAGCGTGCGCACACCGATCCCGGCTTCTTCTGCCAGCATGGATTGTGTCACGTTGCGGGACAGTCGCAATCGTGCCAGACGGGATCCGATTTCGGATTCGATTTGTCGGGATGTGTTCATATGCCCCTCAAACGGCAGTTCTTGACCTCTTATGGCAAGAGAACGCGCTCTGAAGGTCGAATATGGCCGATAAACGGAATATCTGTCAAAGGGCGATAATCGGCCTCTAAAAGGCGAGGATTGGCACAGAGGGCTGCATATGGCCGTTCAAATTGCAGCGCCCAGATCGAATGCCACGGAGCCAACAGGTTCACTTTCGGCTGACCTCCTGCCGAATCTGTTCCTTTCCCTGTCGAGAGGAACGAATGACCAATGCAAGTGCAGCAGTTCAGCGGGAGGCGGTGGTGACCAAAGCGCGGCTGGCTCCGACCCCATTTCGAAGCGTCTCTGTCCCGACTCGATGAACAAGGGGGTGCCCAAGCGCCCAACGTGGTGTGCCGTGCCGTGCCCGCGCACGGCTGGTTAGTCTCGAAAGGTTATGGCCCTTTGCGCTTGCGCTCGGTCCGATACGCCGGCGCCTCCGGCAGGGACTCTGTTGAGGGTCTCGCGGATGATCTCGGACGGGAAGGCCATTCGCTGCCATCCGCAGGGTTGCACGCAATCATTCGGTTGAATCGTTCATCGACCCTCGAGGCCGGATTGCTAGTACGGCGAGCCGTCCTTATGGACAAACTGCCACTTGCGGTCGCCATCCAGAATGGCTCGGAGATCGTCTCGCGGATAGCGGGCCTCGTCGCCCCCGGTCCGGTCTCCGATCTCCAGAATGACCGCGTCCCGGTCGGTGCAGTTGACCACGTGATGCGCCTCGCCGCCGGCCGGGAATCCCGCGCACATGCCAGGCGAAAGCCGGGTCTCGCCCGACTCGGTGACCAGGGTAGGATGCCCCTCCAGGACGTAGATCAATTCGTCCTGCTTGCCGTGGGCATGCATCAGCGCGGTCTGTCCGCCGGGCGTGAGCCTGGTAAGGTTCACCCCGAAATTTCTCAGGCCGAAGACGTCGCCCAACGATCTTTTTTGCCGCTTGGCCATCCGGCTGAAAAAGGGCTCAGGGTAGTTGGACGCTGTCGTTCGTGGCGGTACGTCGCTGGCGGCAATGGCCGCGGCTGGCATGGGGTCGCTCATCGGGAATTCCCTTCCGGTCTGGAGGCGGTCGAGTCTGTTTGCCCGACGTCGCCGCGCCCGGACTGTCAAGCGGCAAGTTCCCGGTCGGGCCATGGGAGAGCGGGCCGGGCGCGGCGCGATGATATCGCGGAGCCGGACGCGGGGACCGTCAAGGGGGCCACGTGGGAGGGCAATCGGTGCCGGAGCAGCGGGCCGCGGGTTTGTGCTCCGGCCATGTGCCAGTTGCCGAGACGGGCCGCCGGCCGGACAGGCATTCGGAGGCGGTGACCCGGTCCGGGACTTCACTCGGAGTGGCAATGATCTCCGGCCCGGCGGGGCTGCGCTGCCGGGAGACGCAGAGTGATGGCGGTTGGCGGGTTCGGTGCCCGATCTCGGCGTACATCCACCGGGATCTCGGCGGTCCGATGCCGTTCACGCAGCGCGGCGGGTCCGGGGCGCAGCGCCAGCCATGCATGCCCGTGCCGGGCGGGTTCCCCTCCCTGCGGATGCGGAACCGGGATCTGCACGGTGATTTGCCTGCGAGGCGACTGGTGCCAGCGACGTATCGCGGAGGACGCGGACCGCCAGTCCGGCGAGCATTCCTGGCCTGTGTGCTACCGACAGGCTTTGCCGTGAAAATACCCACATTTTCATGCATCGGGGGTGCGGAGACACAAGACCCGGCATGAGCGTTTCAGAGCGCGAGGCGCACCAGCTGGTTGACCGTCAGCGCCAGAATGCCGAACATCAAATGACATGCCGACAACCGGATTATGCCGCGTTTGCAACCCGGGGCTTTGAATCCCCGGGCTTTCTTGCTGGAATTGTCGGCATAATCACAGCGATCTCAGGAAGCCCAACGGGGCATCGTCCGGCTTGATCCTCCCGGGTTTGACCCAGATGGGGCGGGTTTGCTCCATGGCCCTTTCCTTGATGCGGAGATCTGCGTGCAGGTAGAGCTGCGTCGTCTCCACGGATTCATGCTGCGGGGGCGTAGTTCTTGACGGTACTGAGCTTCAGGCCAAGCGAAACAAGCAAGGCCAGAAAAGCATTGCGCAAGGGAAGCAGCCAATCTGGCACCCTTTCCCTCGGCAACGGGGTTCTAACGGAGTTTGATTGCATCCTTTCGTTCCTTCGTTGCGGATGAGTGGAACGAACAGGATTGCCTGACCTGGAACGAGGTCCAGAGGCCAAGAGCTCATCGGATCATCAGAGCCGTCGTGAAACGCACCCGACCATGACATTCGAAGCCAAAATGCAAGGCTGAAAGCGCCGGCATTCCATTCGTCGAGGTTCCCCCGGCTGGCACATCGCAGGAATGCTCGCGCTGCGGAACGAAGGTTCCGAAGGCGCTGTCCGAGCGGACCCACCAGTGCGGCGTGTGCGGCCTCGAGCTGGACCGCGACGAGAACGCGGCCAGAAACGTGCCGTGTCGCGGCCTGCGCATCTTCGCAGGAACCGCGGCAGCGGGTGGGACGGCGCAAGGCGCTCCCGCGGCTTCCGCAGCGCGTTACATGCGGGAGTAGAAGACCCTTCGGACCGCGCTTGCGCTGTACGGAGGGCGGCTCCAGGAAGCAGAACCGCAAGAATCAGGCTCGCTTCTTGCGCGCTCGACTGTTGCAAGTCCCTCTGCTGTTTGCCGAGCATCGGGATCGCCGGCAATCCCGCGGCAACGGTTGGCCTGGGGGATGCTTTCGTGGGCGGCTTTCTTCCCATGTTGCTGGAGGGGGAGCGGAGCCAGGGCGGGCCCTGAGCTCCTGCATCCGCACTACCGGCATCCCGGCTCGCAACACGGGTCAGGACTGCAGGTCCTGCATGAGAATTGGATCCGTGACCTCGAGATCGATCTCCAGGCTGCGCAAGGACGCCTTCCCGTTGTCCGCGAGATGCGCGTGGAAGGCCTTGACGGCTTCCGTGGTTCCGAGTTCTCCTTGCAGTACGGCACGCATCAGCTTCAGAAGCTGCTCCGGGTCTTCGCTGAACTGGATTTTCCGGCCAAACAGGGCAACGCGGGCGCCGTATTTCTCGCTCTGCCGAATGAGTTCCAGCGTATCGCGCGTCGTTCCTGCGCCGCCCCCGAGGACTCCCACGATGATGCGGTCCGGATCGTAGCTGCAGATTTCGTCCATTGCTCGCGGCCCGTTGAAGGGAATCTTCAGGAATTGCGGCATATCGGCGCTTGTCAAGCCGGCCATGCATCGGACGACACAATCATTGAAGTATTCCGGCAGCTTGGCTGCATCGATGCCGACATCGATCTGCGGGTTGAAGACTTCCAGGAAATACCGGAGGCCGGTGCCCGCGATGTCGTCGAGGAAGCGGTGAAAACAGCGAAGGAACGCGGTGTCGCTCTCGATGTCGTTCGAGAATGTGATGGAAAAGAGGCCGATATCCACGAGGCCTGCGACTCTTCCTATCCGCGCGGAGCGGAAGTCTTGCGCGGGATCGGATTTGTAGCCCGCGTGGCGCGGCCCCCAGATGTCCGTCGCGTCGTTGAGCCGCACGGCGGGCGTCACGGGCGATTCCCCGAATACGCCCTTGCGGATCAGGGCTTCCGCGGCGGAGGCCGACATGAGCATGATGTCCACCATGCCGGTATCCACGATCTCGCGCATCGCCTCCAGTTGTGAAGGCTTGGAGCGGGAGCGGCCGGACCCGTCATTCGCAGGTCCGAAGGCCGTGATGCCGCCTCCCATGTCACCGTCCTTTGCGTCGGCAATGATGAAGTCCTGCGGTCGGTAGTCGCCGCTGCGTATGGTTTCCAGTTTCTTGTCCAGGTTTTTTTGCATGATTGTGATCTCCCTGTCGGGTTGTTGGGGTGGTGGATTTCTCCGGGGACGTTCCGGCGGCGGGTGCCGGGCGGCGCGTGAGTTCAGGATTCCGTCAGGCTCGGCATCCATTCACGCTTTCAGCGAGCCGGCGGTAATGCCGGACATGAAGTGCCGCTGCGCAATCAGATACAGAAGCAGGAGCGGCAGCGAGCCGAGCACGCTCATGGCCATCATTTCGTTCCACTCATAGGCGTGCTGCCCCATGAGGAGCTGGATTCCGATGGGCACGGTGCGCAGTTCCGTGGACTTGGTCAGCGTCAGGGCGAAGAGGAATTCGTTCCATGAAAGCAGGAACGTGTAGACCGCAGTCGCCACGATACCGGGAAGCGACACGGGCACGATAACCTGCCAGAGCGCGGTCCAGCTCGATCCGCCATCCACCAGGACCGCCTCGTCCAGTTCTTTCGGCACGGTATTCAGGTATCCCGTCATCATGAGAATGGCGTAGGGAAGGGTAAACACCATGTACGTCAGGATGAGCGCAAAGTAGGTATCAAAGAGGCGGAACGCCACGACGAGGCCGAAATAGGGAATCAGGAGCGTGATGGCTGGAACGGTCTGGGTGCTGATGATGAAAACGTTCAGCGGTTTCTTCAGGGGGAAGGAGTAACGGCTGAAGGCATAGCCGGCGGGAATGGCAACGAGCAGCGTGAGGAGCGTGACGGCGGTCGCGACCACATAGCTGTTTATGAAGAACCGGACCTTGGTCGAGCTCGCGAATATCTGGAGATAGGCCTTCAGCGTGAATTCCCTGGGAAACAGGGTCTGTGGAAGCGCGAAGATCTCCATATTCGATTTCAGCGAGCTGAAGATCATCCAGAGGATCGGGAACCCGGCGAATGCCAGGCCGACGAGAAGCGCGGCATGGATCAGGATCGAAGCAAGCGTGATCCGGGAACCTTCCAATCGGGCCATTCGCTAGAGCCTCGCCCGCTGGTGCTGGATGTAGAAGACGGTCACCGCCATCGAAAGAGCCAGCACCACGATCGCGCTCGCGGAAGCGAGCGAGAATTGGTACCGGGAAAACGCCAGCTTGTAGGTATACGTGCTCAGCATCTCGGTGGCGTGGATCGGTCCGCCGCCGGTCGTCATCCAGACCAGCGGAAAAACCTGCATGGTCCATATGAAGTCCAGCAAAGCGATGCTAATGATGATCGGGATGAGATGGGGCACGGTGATGTGCACGAATTGTTGCAGTTCGTTGGCACCGTCGATGCTGGCAGCCTCGTAGAGATCCTCGGGGACGCCTTGCAGGCCGGCGAGGAGGGTAATCATGAACAGCGGATACCCCGCCCAGATGTTCACGAAGGTCAGCGCATGCAGCGCGGTGTCGGTCGAGCCGAACCACTCGACATTCTTTTCCACGAAATGCACGGCCGTGAGGATATTGTTGACGATGCCCTTCGGGTCCAGAAGGAGGCGCCAGATGATTGCGATGATCACCGGTGTGAACATCCACGGCATGACGTAGAAAGCGCGGAGCACGCTTCGGAGAATCGGATTGACCCGCGTCGAGTTGAGCAATAGCGCGAAGCTCATGCCGAGGGCAAGGTGGAAGACCACGCTCATGATCGTGAAGTACAGCGTGTTCCGCACCGACTCCCAGAAGACGTCATCCTGGAAAATGACCCTGAAATTCTCGAGACCGACAAAGTTGGGGTTCGGTCTCATGATGGGCCGGTCCAGCAGGGAATACTGGATCGCGACGATCATCGGAACAAGCATCAGGATGCAGAAGAGCGCGATGGACGGGGCGAGGTAGAGATACGCCGTGAGGTGCCGCGTCCTCTCGTACGAGAGGAAACGGGAGAGCCAGGATTCTGGAACGGAACCGCTGCTGGTGCCTCCGGCTGATTGATATCCCGCAAATTTCAACACGTCCGAGCGCTCTCAATTCTTTCCCGGGAATGCAGCCAGGCGGTGGCCAGGCAAAAAAAAGGACGCGGCGCGGAAGGCCGAAGCCTCCGCGCCGCGACAATCGTTCAAATTCGTTGCGCCAGCTTCTAGAACTCGGCCAACCACTTGGCCTGGGCGTTCGCTGCCGCCTCTTCGGCGGTCTGCTTGCCGTCAAGCATGAGCTGGATCTCTTCGTCGAACATCCGCATCAGTTCCTCGGCGACCGGAAGCCCGACGAACTCGTTGGCGAGATATCCCGCCTGGAACACCTCGAACGCCAGGCCAAACAGATCGTCCGTCTTCACGAAATCCGGCTGCGCATGCACGTTGCCCGGGAACGCGTTGGCGATGGACACCAGCCGGCTGTTGATTTCCGGGCTCATGAGGAACTCCACCAGCTTCCAGGCTTCCGCCTTGTTCTCGGTGCTCTCGCTGATTCCGATCCCCCAGGACGCGTACGGCAGGCCCTGCTTGCCGTCGTATCCCGCGACGGGCGGCAACGCGGAAATCGTGAATTTCAGGTCCGGGTTCCGCTGGCGGATCAGGTTGATGTGGGCAAGGGACGAGACCATCATTGCGACGCGGCCGTTCACAAACTCCTCGACCTTGTCCTGCTCCTTCTTGGCGAAGGTACCGGGCGAAATCACGCCGGCGTCATACATTTCCTGGACGAACTTCAGAACGGCGATGACGTCCGCGTTCTCGAGGTCGGGCTTGCCATCCATCAGCATGCTCTTGCCGGAAGCCCACGCCCACGACATCACGTCGTTCTGCACGCCGTTGGGCGTCTGCAGCGAAAGTGGCAACACCCAGCCGTACTGGTTCTTGGACTCGTCGGTCAGTTTCCTGGCAGCCTCGAAGAATTCCGTCCTGGTTTGTGGCAGGCCTTCCAGGCCGGCGGCTTCGAGAAGGTCAAGATTGGTAAAGACCGGATAGATGAAGGAGGCAACCGGGAACATGTAGCTGCCGCCGTCAACCTGGATAATTGCCGCCACCTGGCTGGAATCATAGCTGGCGGATTCCATGAGCGGATCAAGATTTGTAATTGCGCCTTGCGTTGCAAGATCGTTCACCCATGCGCCGTCCAGTCCAACGACGTCGCTCAGGGTTCCGGTGGCCGCGCCGGTTACAATCTGATCCCGGGTTGTCGCGTATGGACCGCTGATGAGCTTGACCTTGATGCCGGGGTTCTGGGCCTCGAAATCGTCCATGATCGCGCGGAACGATCCTTCTGGAAGCTCCGGCGCCCACCATTGAATGAACTCAATCGTGGTTTGCGCCGTAGCCTTTGCCGGCGCAAGAAAGGAAGCCGCAAATGAGGCAACTACGACCAGAATGGCGTATTTTAGTTTCATGAATATTCCTCCGTTTGAAAATCTGAGATTTTCGGGCAAGCGACCGAATTTTGAAAAGTCCTGAATACACGACGCAATTTATCCTGTCAAGCGCCAAGCCTCGTGCGGGGTGCCGCAGCCAGGCCCGAGTAAGCCTCCGACGCGGCCAGAAAGTCGATGCCGAGTCGGTCCGCTTCCTCGCGCGCAAAGCGCAGCTCCCGCGCGCCTGCCGCGATGCCGCGCGCGGCGAATTGAAACCGCCGCTTGAGGCGCTCCGCCTCGAGGCCACTCTGGGCAATCGAGCCGGGCAGGTCCGAGAGCTCGGCAATGGCGCGCGAGATAAGCCCGGATGCGACGTTGGCGCCGAGATTGGCGAGCCTGATGCCAAGGAGAGAAATGCCGCGCATCGCGCCCCGGGCCTCGCGGTCAATGCGCTCGAAACCGCGCGGCCTCGCCCGCGCGCCCGGCGGCCGTCCCGGCCGCGGTACCGGTACCGCGCAGCTCCGTCTCGAGGCGGTCGAGCTGCTGGATCGCCTGGTGAAGGTCGGCGCGAATGCGAAGCGCCAGGTCGAGATTGCCGTCGGGCATCGCCGCTGCTAGCCTCGCCGCATGGGTCCGCTACGAGAACAGGCGATCGTCTGGGCCGCTCTCTTCGGCGCGGCCGGGGCCATGATCGCCGGCGCTGCCGTCCTGCTCGGCGTGTTCCTGCTGGTCATCGCGGCCGCATACTAATCTCGAGCAGGGCCAGTCCCGATGCCCGGATACTGGACGACGTCCTTCAGAATGGAGGCGCCCGCCGACGAGCGCAGAGGTGCGTGGCCGGGTCGCGCGGGCCTGCCAACGGTCTCTTCCAGCCGGGCAGAAGTTTCCTGTCCGTCGTGATGGTGTCGGCATCCGGGTCGGCCCGATCTGCGGCAGGGAAACGCGAACCCTTGCGTTTCCCCGGAGCGCTTGCCGGAAGGAGCGGGCGCAAAGTCGTCCGTCCGTCCAACGAGGGCATCGGCCTGGGCGAGAGAAGTACGAAGGGGAGGCCATGGCGGACAAGACCGCACTGGTGATCGGCGCGCACGCAGCCGACTTCGTCTGTCGCTGCGCCGGCGCGATCGCCCGGCATGACGAGAAGGGCCATGCCGTTGTCGTCGTCTGACCTGGTTTCGGTAAACGGGGCGGGAGGGCGAATCTCTGGAACCGGGGCGGCATGACGCTCGAGGCCGTCAGGGCATGGCGCCGCGCGGAGGCCGAGAGTGACCTCCAGTTCCTCGATCTCGGCGATTGCCCGCTCCGGATGGATCCGCAGGCCGTGGACCGGCTTGTCGACGTGATCCGATCCGCGCAGCCGGCCTTCATGCTCTGTCACTCGACGTGGGACTCGTACAACACCGACCTCACGTACGCCGCCCGGAAGGCGCTCGTCGTCCCGATGATTGAGCGGGACCGGGGCCACAGGCCGGTCCGGGGCCGGAAGCGCTCCACGATCGAGTGCGTGCGGGGCCAGGAACACTCCTGGCGCTACGACGCAGGCGTGGCCACGAACCGCGGCAACCCTTTCCGCCGGAACTCTTGCGGCCAGGCCAGTGGCCTCAGGGCAACTCATGGGAAGGGCTTCCAGTCGACCATTCCGAGGGAAGTGGATGAACGCTGATGGCAGGTTTCGTGGTACAGAACATCGAACGCGCCGATGCCGGCGTGGTCGAGCGGCTTGCAGCCTGCGGTGTCGCCACGGTTCACGAGGCGCAGGGGCGTTCCGGATTGATGCGGCCCTTCATGCGCCCGATTTACGCTGGCGCTGCTGCGGCCGGCTCCACCGTTACGGTCCTGGCTCCGCCGGGCGACAACTGGATGCTGCATGTGGCCATGGAGCAGCTGCGGGAGGGCGACATCATGGTCGTGGCGCCCACATCGCCCTGCACCGACGGGTATTTCGGTGATCTGATGGCCGCCTCGGCCTTGGCGCGCGGCTGCCGGGGCCTGGTGATTGAGGCTGGTGTTCGCGACGTTGCGAGTCTCACGGGGATGGAGTTTCCGGTCTGGTCCCGGGCGATTCACGCCCAGGGAACCGTGAAGGAGTCGCTCGGCTCCGTAAACGTGCCGATTGTTTGTGCCGGCACGGTGGTGCGACCGGGAGACGTGATCGTTGCCGATGACGACGGCGTATGCGTAGTGCCTCGGGAGGCATCCGCCGCCGTTCTGGAAACGGCCGAGGCCCGACAGGCCAGTGAGGACGCCACCCGCAAGCGGCTCGAGGCCGGTGAACTGGGACTGGACATATATGGAATGCGCGGCAGGCTGGCGGAAAGGGGCCTGAAATATGTCTGACGGCGTTCGCGCGATGTGGATGCGGGGCGGAACCTCGAAGGGCGGGTATTTCCTGGAGGGGGAGTTGCCCGAGGGCCCCGCCGAGCGTGACGCGTTCCTCCTCCGGATCATGGGCTCCCCTGATCCCCGGCAGATCGACGGCCTGGGCGGCGCGGCGAGTCTTACGTCGAAAGTGGCAGTGGTCTCCGCGGGCAAGGAGCCCGGGATCGATGTCGAGTACCAGTTCCTGCAGGTGTTCGTAGACCGGCCACTCGTGAGCGCTGCGCAGACTTGCGGCAATATTCTCGCCGGAGTTGGCCCGTTTGCCATCGAGCGCGGTCTGGTTGCGGCACGGCGCGGTGAGACCGAGGTCGTCATCCGCAACACGAATACCGGCCAGATTGTGCGCGCGGCGGTTCCCACTCCGGGTGGGAAGGTTTGCTACGCGGGCGGCACCGCGATCGATGGCGTGCCCGGCACGGCGGCTCCGATCCCCTTGTTCATCCGTGGAATGGCCGGGTCGAAATGCGGTGCGCTGTTGCCGAGCGGCAATCTTTCGGACCGCGTCGAAGGAGTGGAATGTACTCTGATCGACAATGGCATGCCTGCCGTGCTGATCCGTGCCTCCGATCTCGGAATCGCTGGCGACGAGCCGCCGGAAGCGCTGGAAGGGAATGCCGGGCTTAGGGCCCGGGTGGAGCGGATTCGCCTTGCAGCCGGGCCCAGGATGGCTCTCGGCGATGTCGGAGCGCAGCCCGTGCCCAAGATGTGCCTGCTGAGCGCCCCCTGCGATGGCGGCGCCGTGACGACGCGCTGCTTCATTCCGCATGCCTGCCACCGGACCATCGGGGTGCTCTGTGCAGTGTCGGTCGCGACGGGCTGGCTGCTGGAGGCTCCGGCTGCGGTGGACGCGGCGCCCGTTCCCGAAGGCAGAGAGGCTGCGGCTGTCATCGAGCATCCGAGCGGCAGTCTGGTCGTGGTGCTTCGTCGTGATGCGGAGGGCAACGTGTTCGAGGCCGGGTCGGTTCGCACGGCCCGAAAGCTCTTCGACGGCGTGGTTTTTGCGTGAGTTCGGCGCGGTGCGGGATATGCGTGTGCTGCTGATCGGCTTCGGCGAAGCCGGAAGGGCGATCGCCTCCGGCTGGAGGGAGGCGGAACTCAACGTTGCCGTATCGGCCTACGATCTGAAACTTGACGATTCCGCTGCCCGCGGCGAGATCATCGCGGCAGCCGGGGCGGCGGGCGTTCGGACGGCCATTCATGCGCCGGGCGAATTCGAGGCGGCAGACCATGTATTCTCGCTGGTGACCGCGGACCAGGCGCTTGCCGCGGCACGCGCCGCGGCGCCATGCCTCAGGCCGAACCAGGTTTACTGGGATATGAACTCGGCCGCGCCCCGGACCAAGCGCCTTGCTGCGGAAGCCGTGTCGGCTGGCGGGGCAGAGTATCTCGATGTCGGAATTCTCTCGCCGATCCTTCTCAAACGGCATCGTGCGCCTCTCGCGATCGCCGGCAGGGTGGATGGAAGGGTTCGCGCCGCGATCAAGGCTCTGGATCTGGATGCCGGGTTTCTGTTCGAGGAAATCGGCCAGGCCGCGGCGCTGAAGCTCCTGCGCAGCATCGTGATCAAGGGCGTGGAGAGTGCTTTGCTCGAATGCCATCTCGCCTGCAGCAAGACGGGGCTCTCCGGGCAAGTGCTCGGCTCGCTCGCTCCGTCCTTCCCCGGAGTCGACTGGCCTGCCCGGTCGGCCTATGTGCTTGAGCGGATCCGCACTCATGGGCCCCGCCGGGCGGCGGAGATGGACGAGGTGGCTTCGTATCTCGAGGAGCTTGGCATCGACCCGATAATCTCCCGCGCGGCGGCGAAGCGTCTTTCGGGACCGGGATAGAGGGGCGCTCTCGACAAGGAACGGGGTGTCGCGCGACGCGCTCGGCCTGACGGAATTCGGGGCTGGCGGCTGTTCTTGTCGGCGGACCTCGATACACCTCCCGTACCTGTGCCGTTCGAACGGGCCCGGGGACGGATCGGCGCAGGTCTTCCGTGCCGGCTCCGGAGCGGGAACCGTTCTTACACGTTCGCGATGACCCGGGAAGATCGCGTCTGTAGGACCCAGTCCGAGTTCAAGCCGTTCTCTTTTTCCTTGTCCAGTGGATGCCGGGCGCTCCCCGTGCCGACTGTTTCCTGTCAGGCGCTGCGTTCTGTCTCACCTCGGGGAAGGGTGGCAGCCATTGCCTTGCATTCGGGTCGCGTGAGCCGGTGGCGGCGCGGATGCATGCGGGCGTGTTGCTGATGACGATTGCACCGGAAGGGTGCTGACTCCGGCAGGAGGCGGGCGTCAGCGGGGAATTGCCTGAGCGCTACGGCAATTCGGGTGTACCCGGTGTCCGTTCCCAGGTTGCTCCCGCCGGGCCGGTCTGGTGGTCCCCTTGCCCGAACCGCTGAATGTTCCGGTCAGTTCTTTTGGCGGAAGACTGGGACTCTCGCGCAAACGACTCCCGCTGGGACAAGCCCGGATCGAATTGCGAGGCGCCGAAGCGGCCGGGCAGAACGATCAGTGAGTTGCTGCGCGCGGTCCGACATTGTTCGCCTTTGCCAACACCCATCGATTTCGTCACGCTGTTCTTACGTTCTCAGATCGATCATGGATAGGAGTATGTCCAGCATCGCGACGTTGTCGTCGAAGTTTCAGATCTCGATTCTGAAGGCGGTGCGCTCCCGGCATGGCTGGCATGCAGGCCCGGTCTTCGCGTTCATCCCGAAGAGAGCCGGAGTGCTGCTTGTGCCCGTTCCCACGCGGGAAGCACTTGCTGGCTCCGTACGTGGAGCCAGCACAACGGGATATCGGGATCGTACCCACCGACAATGATGCGCCTGGTCGACGCATCCGCGTGGGTCGAGTGGCTTGTCGGGTCACAAGCCGGCTCGGAGGTTGCCGGGCGACTTCCCGATCACGCTGAATGGCTCGTTCCAACCATTGTTCAGCTCGAACTGGCCGGGTGGTGGAGCCGGGAGCGAGGAGAGGAGTACGCGGATCAGGTCGTTGCGTTCACGCAACTCTGCTGCGTTGTTCCGCTGGGGACCACGATCGCTCTGGCGGCTGCGGATGCCTGCCGTGCTCATGGGCTTGCCACGGCCGACGCAATCATTCTTGCGACCGCAAGGGCGCATGCCGCGGAGCTGCTGACTTGCGATGGCCATTTTGAGGGATTGCCGGGCGTAACCCTGATCCCGAATTAGGCGGGTTTGTGCGCGGGACCGCTTCGCGGCAAACGGCCGCTTCTCCCGTCGCAATCGGGCCGTGGCTCCGCCGGGCGCCATTCTCCGAGTCCCTCGCTACAGTGAGACTTGGATTCTAGGTTATTTCCCTTGCAAATCCGGACCGGCGCTCTCACAATCGTTGTGCCGGAATGGCTGCGCGCGGCCCTGACCGGAATTGGCGACAATCGCCGCGGACAGGAGCAGGCCGCGCTGCCTCCCTTGGGCGCTGCGCTGTAGGCACCGCGGCCAGGGGGAGTGGAAAACGCATGACAAAAATCAGGAACATGGGTGCAGCGCTGATCGCTGCGGCAACGCTGGCCGGCGCGGGCACCGCGCAAGAGATCAGTCCGGGTGTTGTCTACGATCTCGGCGGCAAATTCGACAAGTCCTTCAACGAGGGTGTCTGGAATGGCGCCCAGAGGTTCACCGCGGATACGGGCATCGAGTTCCGCGAGTTCGAGGTGCAGACCGACTCGCAGCGGGTGCAGGCGCTGCGGAACTTCGCGCGTCGCGGCCATGACCCGATCCTCGCGGTCGGATTCCAGTACGCATCCTCCATGGAGAAGGTGGCGCCGGAATTCCCCGAAACCCGCTTCTCCATCATCGATTCCGTTGTCGATCTGCCGAACGTGCAGTCCATCGTCTTCAAGGAGCAGGAGGGATCCTTCCTCGTCGGCGTTCTCGCTGCGATGGCTGCGGAAGGCGGGAAGATCGGGTTCGTCGGCGGAATGGATGTTCCGCTCATCCGGCGGTTCGCCTGCGGCTATGTGCTCGGGGCCCGGCACGTCGACCCGGGCGTCGAGGTGTTCCAGAATATGACCGGCACGACGGGCGCGGCGTGGAACGACCCTGTCAAGGGAGCGGAACTCGCCAAGTCGCAATTCGACCGCGGGGCCGATGTGGTCTTCCACGCAGCGGGCGGGACCGGGATCGGCGTGCTGCAGGCGGCGGCAGATGCGGGCAAGCTCGGCATTGGCGTCGACTCAAACCAGAACCATCTCCATCCCGGCAGCGTGCTCACCTCGATGCTCAAGCGTGTCGATGTGGCGGCCTACGAGGTGTTCGATTCGGCGCGGAACGGTGTGTGGCAGGCCGGAATCCTCAATCTTGGACTGGCGGAGGACGGGGTCGGCTGGTCGCTCGACGAGCACAACCAGGCATTGATCACGCCGGAGATGCAGGCCACAGTTGATGCGGCGGCGGAGGATATCCGGTCCGGGAGCATCCGGGTTCACGACTACATCGCGGAGGGCGACTGCCCCGTGAATTAGTCCCGGAAAGCGTCCAGGCGGCTGCCACATGGGCGGGGACGGTATCAGCGGCACGCCTGCCGTCGAGCTCCGCGGCATCGACAAGCGCTTCGGGCAGGTTCATGCGAACCGGGATGTGAGCCTCGCGGTCGCCGCAGGCTCCATCCACGGTCTCGTCGGCGAGAACGGCGCCGGCAAGACCACCTTGATGAGCATCCTCTACGGCTTCTACCAGGCGGATAGCGGAGGAATCCGGATCGGCGGGCGTCAAGTCCGGATCCGGAGCAGCCAGGACGCCCTGGCGGCCGGAATTGGCATGGTCCACCAGCATTTCATGCTGGTGGACACCTTTACCGTGCTCGAGAACATCATGCTGGGAGCGGAAGGAGGCCCCCGTCTCGCACCGGGCGCGCGTCGCGCGCGGCGGGTGCTGGAGAGGCTCGAGCGGGACTATTCGCTCGATGTTCCCCTCGATGCCGTCGCCGGAGAGCTGCCGGTCGGGCTGCGGCAGCGCGTGGAGATCCTGAAGGCCCTCTACCGCGGCGCAGAAATCCTGATCCTTGACGAGCCCACCGGCGCGCTGACGCCGCAGGAGGCCGGCCATCTCTTCCGAATTCTCGGCCGCCTCAAGGAGCAGGGCAAGACCGTCCTCCTGATCACCCACCGGCTTCGGGAAATCATGGCGGCAGCGGACCGGGTGTCGGTCATGCGCCGGGGCGCGATGGTCGGGCATCTCGATGTGGCGGGGACGACCGTGGACGAGCTCGCCGAACTGATGGTCGGGAGGCGGGTCCAGCTCGGCGGCTGGAAGCGACCGTCCGATCCCGGAGCGGAGCGGCTTCGGGCCGAGGGTCTCTCTGTGGTGGACGGGGCAGGCGTGCCGCGGCTGCAGGATGTGTCCTTCGCGGTGCGGTCAGGTGAGATTGTCGGAGTGGCGGGTGTAGCCGGCAATGGCCAGAGCGAGCTCCTGGAAGTGCTGGCCGGCATTCGGGCACCTACCAGCGGCCGAGTCCTGCTGGACGGGCGGCAGGCAGACGGGGGAGGGCTCGAGCGCCGCCGCGCGGGTCTCGCCCATGTGCCGGAGGACCGGCAGCGAATGGGCCTCGTCATGGCGTTCCGGGTCTGCGAGTCCGCCATCCTGGGCTACCTTCATGAGTCGCGCTACGGGCGTTTCCTGCTGAACTGGGTCTCGGTTTCCGAGGACACCGCCGACAAGATGGTGGCGTTCGATGTGCGTCCCGGCGATCCCCAGCAACTGACCGCGAACCTCTCCGGCGGCAACCAGCAGAAACTCGTGCTCGCACGCGAGATCGAGCGCGATCCGGGCATTCTGCTCGTTGGTCAGCCTACACGGGGTGTCGACATTGGCGCGATCGAGCTGATCCACCGTCGGCTCCTGGAGCTTCGCGATGCCGGCAAGGCGATTCTGCTGGTCTCGGCGGATCTCGATGAGGTGATGAACCTTTCCGACCGCATCCTGGTCATGTTCGCAGGCCGCATCGCCGGCGAGGTTCAGGCGGAGGAGGCGACGGAGCGGGAACTGGGAATCCTGATGGCCGGTGCCGGAAGCGGGGACGGTACGCAATGAGCACGGCTGCGGATTCGGTATCGGGCCTGCCCAGATGGGCGTCGCTGGTTCTCCTGCCGCTCGCGAACCTTCTTGCCGCCTTCGTCGCGTCGGGCCTCCTGGTGTGGATGATCGGCGAGGACCCTTGGGAAGTGGTCCGGCTCCTGGCCTGGGGCGCGTTCGGCACGGCAGAGGCGGTTGGGTACACGCTGTTCTACGCGACCAGCTTCATCTTTACCGGGCTTGCGGTGGCGGTGGCGTTCCACGGCGGGTTGTTCAACATCGGCGGGGAGGGGCAGGCGTATATCGGCGGCCTGGGCTTGGCCCTGGTTTGCCTGCATCTGGACTTCCTGCCGTTCATCCTGATCGTGCCGGCCGCGATTGCCGGGGCGGCGCTATTCGGAGCGGGCTGGGCCCTGATCCCCGCCTACCTGCAGGCGTATCGGGGCAGCCACATCGTCATTACGACGATCATGTTCAATTTCATCGCGTCGTCGTTGATGGTCTACCTCCTGGTGAACGTGATGGCGGTCCCCGGCAACATGCAGCCGGAGACCCGGCCCTTTGCCGAGAATGCACGGCTCCCGTTCCTCCATCAGCTCCTCGGGGCCGTAGGAATCGAGATCGCAGAGTCGCCAGTGAATGCCGCCTTCCTCTTCGCGCTGCTCTGCTGCTTCGGGGTCTGGATCTACATTTGGCATACGCGGGCAGGCTACCGGCTGCGAACGGTGGGGGAGAATCCGCACGCCGCCGTGTACGGCGGTATCCCGCCCGCGCGCCAGGTCCTTATCGCCATGGCGGTTTCGGGAGCGCTTGCGGGAGGCATGAGCATTAACGAGCTGATGGGGGTGCAGCATCGGCTTCTGCTGGAGTTCAGTGCAGGGTTCGGTTTCGCCGGCATTGCGGTGGCGCTGATGGGCCGAAGCCACCCGGTCGGCATCATCCTTGCTTCTGTCCTCTTTGGTGCGCTCTACCAGGGGGGAGCCGAGCTGGCATTCGAGATTCCGGCGATCACCCGGGACATGGTGGTCGTGATCCAGGGCCTGGTGATCCTGTTCACCGGGGCTCTGGAATACCTGTTCGCCGCGCCCGTGCGCTGGGCCCTGGCGGGGCGTGGCGGAGGCTGAGATGGATTCCGTCGGCGATCTGGTTCTGCTCCTGGACTCGACGCTCCGATTGTCGGTTCCGCTGGTCCTCGCCGCCTTGGGCGGGCTGTTCTCGGAGCGCGCCGGAATCATCGATATCGGACTTGAGGGGAAGATGCTGGGAGCCGCGTTCGCCGGTGCGGCCATGGCCGCCGTCTCCGGGTCCGCTTGGGCCGGGCTCCTCGCCGCGCTGGCCGCCTCGCTGGCGCTAGCCCTGCTCCATGGCTTCGCCTGTATCACCCACCGTGGAAACCAGGTCGTGTCGGGCGTCGCGCTGAACATCCTGGCCGCCGGCCTGACGGCGGTTGTCGGCATCGCGTGGTTCAGCCAGGGTGGCCGAACGCCGGCGCTGGCGAACGAATCGCGCTTCCTGCCGCTCGAGTGGCCCGCCGCGGAGACCTTGCGGCAGGTGCCTGTGCTCGGCCCTGTCTACAGCGAGCTTCTGAGCGGGCACAACCTGCTCGTGTACGTGGCGCTGCTGGCCGTGCCGGCGGTTGCGCTGGTACTCTACCGGACGCGTTTCGGGCTGCGGCTCCGCGCTGTAGGCGAGAGTCCTGAAGCGGTGGATACGGCCGGGATTTCGGTCGCGTGGCTGCGGTATCGGGCGGTGCTGTGCACCGGTATCCTTTGCGGCTTCGCCGGAGCGTATCTTTCGCTGGCGCAGGGCGCCGGATTTGTCAATGGAATGACGGCCGGAAAGGGCTATATCGCGCTGGCGGCGCTGATCTTCGGCAAGTGGCGCCCGGTGACGACGCTTCTCGCCTGCCTGCTCTTCGGTTTCCTGGATGCGGCCGCCATCCGGCTGCAGGGCGCGGACCTGCCCGGCATCGGTGAAGTGCCGGTGCAATTCGTGCAGGCGCTGCCCTACATCCTGACTGTGGTTCTTCTGGCCGGCTTCATCGGTCGTGCGGTGGCGCCGAGAGCAATTGGCGTGCCCTACTCCAAGGAGCGATGACAGCGGAGTTGTGTTCACGCGGGAATTCGGCGTTGCGAAACGGCTCCTGTTCGATACCGGTTCCGCCTGACGGACGCGCCGGTCGGCGGCGGTTGGTGCCGCGTGAGATCCAATGCACAGGGCCACCGCGACCGGCTCTTCCGTTTGTGTCTTTACCTTCGGAGTTCCAGATACCGTGCGCGGCCCGATATCATCGACAATCGGGGAAATCCCTGCATGGCCATGCAAACCTTGCTCTGGGTAACCCCTTGCCCTGTCTGAGGATGGGAATCTTGATCCGAGCTGAAATCCGGGAATTCGGTGACCTGATCAACCGCCTCAGTTCAGAAAGACCGAGGCTGCGCCGTGCGTTGGGTACCTCTCCCGGTTAACCGCCACTCGGACGGACTCCAAGGCTGGCAAATCGAGAATTGTGCGAGTTGCTGAAGTCCGGATTTGAGGGGTTACGGGCACTCTTCCCACGATCCGCGTTCCTGCCCGGTGCCCGTGGTCACGGTTCGCGGAAACGAAGTGGGCCGGCGAGATGAACCAGGTGCCGCCGTCCGGATGCAGATGCGGCGCCCGTAAGAACCTGTTGCAATACTCAGCAGATGCGGTTAACCTATGCCAAATGATAACTAGTAGACGAGTCGAATCGTCTAACTAACGAGCAGGAAATCAAACATGAGCACTCTCATGATTCGTGGCAGCGCGTCAGGCGCGCTGCGGCGCCGCAGCCGAAGGCGGCTGCTTGCGGCGGCATTAAAGCCGCGCCACTCGGCGATTGGTGACCATCACCTCCAGTCGTCGGGTCCTCGCCATCCGTAAGGAACCCCCTCTCCGCTGCGAACTGGCCTCAATGGCCTAGACATGCCAGGGGGTCGCTCCATGTCGGTGGGGCAGGCGTTGACAGGATTCTCAAGATCATGATTGGGGAATTTTTCCCGCGCGCCCGCGCGTCAGGTCGCTTGCGGGCTTCCGCGCAACCGCACCGGGTCCACGGCTTGGACCCCGTCGCGCCGACTGATTCCGTTCACCGGAACAATCTGGCGAAACTTGACGGAAAGCGCTTGCGGCAATCCATCAGGACAGCCGCTTTCTTGCTCATTGCCACAGGCGCGTACTGCGTAGCGCCGGGCGAGAATATTCGCGCCGTGGCGCAAAGCACGACTGTCTGGACGGCTAACCTCACTCCCGGCGGACCCATGATGATTTGGGAAACCGCCTGGAACTGCGATAATCTGAACATCATGGGGCCTGACGGAAACATGATTCCGGATCCCGATATCATCCCGGGGGACGACAACAACCACTGCTACAGAAGGGCGTACGGCTACAACAATGATGGGTTCGATGTCGACTATGGCCGGCTCACCGATGATGAATTCTCGCACGATGGCGTAAACTCAGATGTCCGGACCTCGGGAGTGAATCGAGCTCACCTATTTGAACCCGAAGGGTCCGGATCGGCCGTATTCCCGGGCAGTTCGTAGATCATCCGGAGGTTGGTGCCTGGGAAGATCGTCCGGGTCAGGTTGAGTTCCTGGAGGAGGCCTGCAGTGGCGTTGTCGCCAGCGTCGCTGGCGGTGCCGAGGATGCGAATGCGGAGGATGCCGTTGGAGGGCTCCGGGATGATGTCGGCGTCGGATTGGAAGATCGCGCGCAGGTGCCTGCGGGGTCGCTGTGTCTTGCCCTGTGCCTGTGCGACGACAGGCATCATGCGGGTTTCGGCGCGGTAGGCGATCATGCGGATGACGTCGAGGAGGAGCTTCTCGCCTTCGGGAAGCGCATCCAGGGCCTGGTGGTCGTCGAGCTCGGCGACGGTGATGTGGCGCTGCGTGTCGCTGCGCTTCTGCTTGAGCGCCTCACGCTCGGCGTCGAGAGCGTCGATCCGGGCCTGGAGACGTCGGGCGGCTTCGGCGGTCTGGTGAGACTGGGCTCCCTTGGCCAGATCGGCGATCCTGTTGCGCAGGGTGCCGAGGCGTTGCCGGAAGCGGCTGACATTTCGGTCGATTGCGCGCCAGAGCGGGTTGACGACGCGGGCTTCGGGATCCTGCGGCTCCAGGCCGCGGACCACGAGGGCGTCGAGATTGAACTCCTCGCGCATATATTTGAAGAAGTTCTCCTGCGACCAGCGGGAGAACAGGGCGCCGGCGATCTGCTCCACGGGCATGCGGGAGTGGGTGGTAATGAGCGGGACCTGGCGGCCGCTTTCCAGCAGGCGGCGGATCTGGCGGACCTCGGGCCCCTTTTTCAGTTGCACGCGCTTCTCGGCGAGGCGGACGGTGGCGCTGCGGGTCGTGCCCGGTCCATGGATCGGTACCGCGACACTGCGGAACTCCGCCTCCGGCCAGTCCTCCCCCTTGAAGCCCTTGTGCCAGGTGATCACCGCAACGCCGCGCCGGGCGAGGCGCTTGAACAGTGCCGGGCTCCAGCCTTCCCGGTCGAAGACCAGCGTCAGGGCGGGCTCGCCGGCATCCGGGGCGGTGAGATCCGGCGCCTCCGGGCCCAGCATGCCCAGCTTCTCCAGCGCAGGCAGGATGTCCGCCTCCAGCGCGTGGGTCATGGTCGGATCCAGCGCCTTGTTCAGGCACAGGAAGGGCTTGCCGCCAAGCGCGTTGATCCAATAGCTCGTGGACGCGGGCAGGCATAGTTTCTGTCGCGCCACGAAGTGCTTTGGCAATTTCCCCTTGCGACCGGAATAGATCTTCACATGCCCGTCCACGCACAGCGTGGCGCCGACCTCCGGGTCCTCCTCAAGCCATCCCGCCGCCAGGGAGGATTGCCAGTTCCGCACTTGCTGCACATCCTGCCCCAGCGCCTTGATCTTGCGCCGCAGCGTCTTCACCTCCGGGCAGCGGTCCAGGCCCAGGATCGCGCCCCATTCCCCGGGCACCTGGTGCCGGAGCGCCTCCGGATTGCGCACCCGGGCCAAGACGAGGAACGCCAGGAAGAGCAGAACGGTGGTCAACCCGTAATACCCCTTGGGCAGCGACAGGAACTCCCGCGCGTGGTTCAGAAGCCCCTCCTTCAGCAGCATCGGGAGCCCGGCCAGCACCCCCCCGCCGGCAACCGCCGACAGCGGTTCCGCAAACTGCGGCCGGATCTCGCTCAGATGCCCCGTCGCGGCCAGCATTCGTCCCGTCGTATCCCGAGCCCCACGGCCCATCGGCGCTGCCCGGTCGCGGGCGTCCCGTGCGCTTCGCTCAATCGGCGGCTCCAGCGCGTCCCGCTCCGGTGCTTCCTGCGGCGCCTCCCGCTCCGCAGGTGCTTCCGGATCCGGTTCAGCCTTCGCCGTCCCGGCCGGCATCCCACCCCCGACAACGCCTCGCCGGCGATTGTCGTTCAGCGTCCGCACCGGAATCCCCAGCCGTCGCGCAACCGCCGAGCCGCTCAGACCCGAGGTCAAAAGACGGTCCGCTTCCCGCGCCATGTCGGCATCGATTACGCTCGGACCGCGCCCGCGGCGCGGCGCAAAGAAGCTCGCCTCGCCGTCCCTCCGGAGTTGGTTCACCGCCCGCTGTACCGTCGAGCGGCTCACGCCGAGCGCCTCCACCAGGTCCGAGCGAGGGACACCGCTCTCCGCGAACTTCGCGATCCGAAGCAACTTCGCTTCGCGCTGATCGTCAGCGTGAAAATCAAACGGCTCAAGATTGGAGAAATACTCCACTCGGCCGTCCCGCCTCACGAAGGAAAAGCAGGAGTTGCCAATCTGGACCGCCTCGGCGGGTCGCATCGGAAGCGTGTTCATGAGATCCTCGGGCACCGAATAATGGGTTCATATTATTATGCCAGATACCCGCCGCTCTGTCAACCCCAAAATCCAATCATAACTCTATCAATTCAAACGATAATTCAACCCACAAGCAGCTCTCGAAAAGAGAGCGATGTCCGGACGTCTGAAACTACAAGGTGGCATGGGTCTTCCAGGATTCCCGGGGCATACACTTCCAGCTGTTTGCGAAGAATCTTGACGACGAGCACGGGGACCAAGCGCCTACATTCGAGGGATATTTCGAAGTAGCCGGGACACGATACAATTTTAACGACAACAGCCAGATTGGCAGAGGGTTCGCGCCGTGCGGACCGAATACCACCGACCGATGCCAGGACATTGACTACAAATGGACTGTCAGCGGTCTGGATTGGAGCAGTGGGTCAAGTATTCGCCTGAAGATCGTTGCGACGAGCGGGGGGAACAACAACAACAACAACGGGAACAACAACAACGGGAACAACAACAACGGGAACAACAACAACGGGAACAACAACAACGGGAACAACAACAACGGGAACAACAACAACGGGAACAACAACAACAACGGGAACAGGAACGACAACGATAACGGCAACAACGGCAACAGCGGCAACAGCGGCAACAGCGGAAATTCCAAAGGCTCCGGCCTTGTGAATTGGACTTCGTGGTTCAACCGTGCGACCGCAGTACAGACCGTGGAAGCGCTGGACGACCGTTCCCGCGAGGCGCCGCGAGGACCGCGAGCGGTTCTGCGCGGTCTCACCCTGCGATCCATGGGGCGCCCGGCAGCCGCCAGTCTTGTCACCCGAAAGGATCTCTACGGCCGGCCGGCACGGGAATCGAGGCTCGGCGGCTTCAACTCCGTCCAGGAATTACTGCAGGACAGTTCCTTCTACCTGCCCTTGCAGCCGAACGAAGGCGGTGCGGCCGCACAAGAAGGCAACCTTGTGCTCTGGGGTCAGGGGTCCACGCTTCAGGTCGAGGACAAGCAGGGAAACACGACGTTTGATGGCGACACGGTCGCCGTTCGGATGGGCGTGGACGGCGAATGGGGCGACTTGCTTGCAGGGATCTCAATCGGGAAGACCACGGGCGATGCCGCTTTCGACCAGAAACCGTGTACGAAAGTGGACAAAGGCAAGTGTCGCGGCAGGATGGATGCAGACCTGACCAGCGTGCACGCCTACCTGCGCGCCAGTCCGCAGCCGCACCTGTCGGTCTGGGGGGCGCTTGGCTACGGTACTGGCGAGGCGAAGAAGACGTTCTCTGACGACTTCACCATGAAAGCCGATCTCAACCAGGTCATGGCGGCGATTGGTGCGTACGGAGGGATCATTCCCGCAGAGACGGCGTACGGTTTCGAGATCGGCCTGCAAACCGACGCGCTGTTTGCGAAGATGTCCGCAGACTATCCCGGCGAAATCCACGATGAGGACGCCACCGCGACCCGCATCCGCGTGGCCGTGGTTGCCGAGCGGAACCACCAATTCGATTGGGGCGGAGTCATTGCGGGCTCGCTGGAGGCGGCTGTGCGCCATGACGGCGGCGACGGCGCCAAGGGCGCGGGCGTGGAATTGGCAGGGCGTGTGCGGCACTTCAATCCCATACTGGGCCTGACGGCCTCCGCCTCTCTGGGTGGCCTGGTCATGCACAGCGACGACGATTTTCACGAATTGGGCATGTCAGCCTCCCTCCGCTGGGACCCCGGCAGATATGGTCGCGGGGGCGCAGTTTCTCTCCAGCCGGCGTGGGGAGCGCCGGTGAGTGGGAGCCGGCTCTCCAGAAGGTCTGACCTTCCTGCGCTCGGTGAGCGTGAGCCCTCCGATCCGCGCGGGCGGCTGGACGGGGAGTTCAGCTACGGCTTCGACGCGTTCCGCGGAAAGGGGGTCCACACGCCGTATCTCGGAGTTTCCCTGGCAGAGGATGCGGCGGATACGGCTCGCGTGGGCTGGAGGGTCGAGTTGGATGACAAGCTGAATATCGGGATGGAAGCTTCGCGGCGCTTCCCCCGCGGTCGCGACCCGAAGGATGATCGGGTGACCCTGCAGGCCACGTTGCGCTGGTAGGTGCCGGGCTGGCCGCTGTCCTGGCGGCCTGCCGAACATCGACGTGCGGGAGGCCCCGCGCACGCTCTCAACCTCCGAGCGCCCAGCCTCCCAATGCTGCGCCGATCACGACGAATGGTGCGGGCAGCCGCAAGACGGCCGTTATCGCGTTGGCGGAATTGGTTTGCGTGCGCAAGATGGCGTGCAGAAGCGCCCGTTGACCCCTTCCTTGTACGGGTGTTTGCACTGGGCCCATCGCGTGCCTGCCGCCGGGGATGGGAATCCCGACGAGCAGCGCCAGGAGGACAAGGCTTGCCAGCCAGAAAGCGGGATGGCTCAAGTCGAGGGCATGCCACTTGTCAAAGGCCGCGTTCCAGATGGGCCACAGCGCTGCCCCCAGGATTCCCACTACAGCGGCATTCGCACCGTTCAGCGCCTTGCGGACAAGGTGGTGGTCGCGGTGCCTCAGGAATACGCCCAGAAGGCCTGACACCAGAAAGAGCGATGGAGCAAAGATGGCGACGACCGCCACCAGGCCCCCGAGCCAGCCGCCGGGCATTGCGCCGGGCCCGGGCGTGGCGACCGTCCCGAGAAAGGTGGCGAAGGCAAACAGGGGGCCGGGAAGCGCCTGGATGGCGCCGTATCCGATCAGGAAGACTTCCCGATCGACCAGCCCGGTGGGCACAACTTCCACCTCAAGAAGCGGAAGCACCACGTGGCCGCCACCGAAGACGAGAGCGCCGACGCGATAGAACCGCGCTGCCAGATCCGCGAGCCATATCCCCGGTGCCAAGGCCCAGGAGAAGGCCGCTGCCCCGAGCAGGACAGCGAACACGATCAGCCAGCCGTATCCAGGCGGCATGCAAGGAGGCTTTGCGCCCTCGACGTCTTCCGGGTGGGTCTTCCCCGGAAAGAAAAGGATGCCCAGTGCCAGTCCCAGGGGGATGACGCCGAACTGGAATGCCTGCAGGAGATTCTGAGATGCCCAATCGTATGTCGGTTCGCCCGAAAAGGTGTTCGCAACAAGGGCGAGCGCCCGAACCAGAAGTGGATGGCCATTCATGGCCAGGACAACGATGGCACAGGTAAAGGCGGCCACGGCAGCGTGCATTCCGTCCTGTTTGCGGTAGCTGGCCAGTGCCTCCTTCCATTCCGGGCCGGAGCGGTGCCCGGTCGTCAGCCGCCCGGAAGCGCGGAAAAGCGGAACCAACTGCTTCTGGTGGTCGCAAAGCATCGACCGAACGGCATTCAGGATGACGACGAACACGGAGATGAGCAGACCGGCGATCAGGCCTGGGGGTAGGGCTTGCCGGTATGCGAAGACCAGGTAGCCGCCGGCCGCGGCCAGGAGTGCGGTCGGCAGCGTGAAGCCGACCCAGGCAGCGAAGGCGCCCGGCCCGCCGCAGTGGATCTTGCCGATCGCGATCGCAACTTGGCTGGAGCTTGGGCCGGGAAGCAGGTTCGCGAACACCCAGAGGTCCTCGAAGAGCTGCGGACCAAGTTGAACGCGGTGAAACAGGTCATCGGTGCCGGAAACGGGTTCCCTGTCCCGAACCAGCAATTCGCGGAATCGGGCCCGATGCGCGACGGGGCCGCCAAAGGCCGTGCATCCGATGTACAGGAATGCCAGAAACACCTGCAGCGGCCCGACCGAACGGCCGGGGTCATGCGGAACGCCTTTGGTCATGGGCCGTTACCTCGTCCCAAGCTGCTGTTGCTGGCGTCGGATGCTTCCCTGCCGGTCCGACGCCGGGGATCAGGGCCAGCGACCGTGCCACCGTAGCAGAAGCCTTCGGGGCGCATCAGGCCGCGTCAGCTCTTCGAGCGAGCGGCAGGCGCAGTATTCCGTACGGGCTCAGCGTGTCCGAAATTCCGGGTTTGTCCGTGGAGGTGCGAGACGGTCGGCACCCCGTGCAAGCCCAGTATCCGCTGGCGGCAATTCCGGGAGTGGAAGGCGGAGTTTGGGCCTCCGGGTGCAGGGACTGGGCTCCAAGCCCCCTGGGGAAGGTGCGTGTTTCGCACTCACCTTGCTCCAGCGCGCCTCCACACGGCCGGGCGCCGCGACCGTCGTCGTCGTGCGGCCGCCAGTCACTTCCGGGACGCGGTGCCGGCTTGGCTGGACACCGGGAGAACAGCAACCTTCGGACGCCTCATGGGGGGATTCTGGAGAGCGAATGCAGTCGGCGCAACGACCGGACATGTTACGAATTCGAAACAATGTATTTGCGTTGCCATGCGGATGCGCTGCTAGGGTCGCAGCGGTACAGGGGCCGGGGCAAGATCGTGAAGCTCACTGCCACGCAAGCGAAGGCCCGCTGCGGCCGGACCATATGGAGCCTCCCCTACGGCCTGCTCGACAGCGCTGGAGCCTCAGGACAACGGCAGGGCGCGCCCATGTCGCGGCCATGGCACCGCAGCTGATGGATGACAACGGTCTCCCCGACCGGACCTTCGCCTTCCTCGAATCCGAGTGGCGCGTCTGCGATTGGCGCTTCGAGGACCGCGTGACCTGCGTCGGTCGCGCCCATGCCGTCGACGGCAACTGGCGGATGGCGGGACACGTGGCGGTCCAGCAAGCCCTGCGCAACCACCTCTTCAACTCGCTCGGACTCCCTCGACTCTATCTCTCCGTCGACGCTTAATCCGGTCGAACCGCCGTGGTACGGACCCGTATGCCCGGTGGTGTGGGAGGGGTGGCACCGCGAGGTGCCACCCTATCCCGATCAATCTCACAAAACCGCCATTGCCAATCACCGTCTGGTCGACTTCGACGGCCAGAACGTCCGCTTCCGCTGGCACGATTACGCTCATGGCAACAAAGTCATGGTCATGCGTCTCGACGCCGACGAGTTCATCCGCCGCTTTCTCCTGCACGTGCTCCCGCACGGATTCACCCGGCTGCGCCACTACGGTTTGCTCGCCAACCGCTTCCGGGCTGGCAAGCTTGCCCGATGCCGAGCGCTGCTGGGTCAGCCCGATCCGGAACCGTCCGAGCCGGAAACAACGCAGGAGATGATGCTACGCCTGACGGGAATTGACATCACGGTGTGCCAGCAGTGCGGGCAGGGTCCACTGCGACAGATCCCCATTCTCCGGATGCGGTCCCAGACCGCGAGAGGAGCGGCAAGGCCCCGACCACCATGACGATGCTCCCGTGCCGACAGACCAGGATCCGGGATCGCTTTGCCGCACAGCCGACTCGGGATGCTGCTGTGCCTGTTTCGCTCGTGCCGCTGAAAAACGACGTTGCCAGCCTCCGTGTCGGACCACAATCCTGTCAGGAGCCGACTCTCGACCTCGCAGCGCCTCCGTGGCGAGTGACCAAACGCATCGCTTCGGCGCAATCAACACCGGCCCAGCGTTTACATTCCACATAGAACAGTGCCATCTGGAGCGCGCGGCTCAGCTCAACACTCTTATCGGTCATGCTGCGCACGACCGATAAGAGCCTATTCATTATGTTGAACGCAACATAACATGCGGATCTCCATGAAATCCAAGCACATGGTGGAATTTTTCTCGATCGGCGTCCTCCGGCAGCGGCGAAGCGAGGACCGCCGCGCGCAGCGCGATCAGCGGTCGCCGCGCCCAACCAGACGTGAAGATAATAGGTTGGAGGCAAAGCTGTCATGGAGCGTCCTTCTCGGATGCTTTCCTCGCAGATAGCGGCAATCGAGAGCCAGCGTTCGATCAGGCGGGTATCTGCCACGTCTATCGTTCCACGGCTGGCGTCATCGATTTACCGTTTGGTGATCTTCGGGCCGCCGTACACGATGTAAACCGGTTTGCCAGCTTCGACCGGCCAGGAGAAGTGCAGGCGAAGCGTCGAACGCGACACCTTGCCGTGCCAAGTGCAGAACAGCGAGCTTCCAGGCTGATCTGGACGGACAAACGTCAGCTCTTCACGGAATTTTCGCTTTTCCGTGTCTGACGAGTCGGAAAACAACCCCCTACAGCCTGTGAAGTTGTTCTGATAGATCCGGTGACCTTCCGGCGTACGCGCACCGTCTGCGTCGAAGGTGCGCGCGAATCGGTCTAGAATGCCGAGCAGAACGAGGAACCGTTCCGCCGCGCTCTTGGCGAAGGGAACCCCGTCAAGCGGATCGAAGCAGTCTGCGGCGAATGTCAGGTTTTCGAACCGGCTCGCCGAAACCTCACGCAAAGCACCCCATGATTCGATTGGCGGTGCCAAAGCCCGCAATGCACCTTCCAGTGTGGGGGCGCTCCACCAGTTCTTGAGGGCCGTGTTTCGGTCGTTCAATCCCTCGAACTCACGACGCCAAATCACGTCGATAGGCGAGTAATCCCAACCAGACGGAGTCGCGCTGACCAAGCCGCATTCGACTTCGTGCAGCGCTCTATATGCTGCTTCGGCGACTGCAGACTCCGTGACGACATCGCCCCGACATTCAATGTAATCGTCAGCGCTATGTTGGCGCAGATCGTCCCAGAACGGACCAGCCCGCGTCAGCCACGCCATCACGGCACGGCGCTCACTCTCGACAGCAAGTCGTCCGACAGCTTGCTGCATCGGCACCCCCGGCATGGGGCTGGCGATTAGGAGCGCCCGATGACAATACACCTCACGTCCGAACCGCCGGGCGGTAGCACGCATGGCCATCAGCCGCGAAAGCGCCTCGCGAAAGGCCGCCATGTCGTGGAATTGCTCATGGATCGACAGGTCATTGGCCAAGAGTTCCATGTCAACTCCAGCCGGCGAAATAATTCATGTCTCTGTCGAACTGATCGAAGAAGCCATCGGGCCAACTGTCGATGTTGCCATTGTCGTCCAGTGTTGGACTCTCGACTTGCGGCTCGCCGTTGGTCGCGTTCTCCCTTCGCGGCCGGAAGAAATGCAGCGCGATATCGTCACTCTGCAGCATGCCACTCTTCACGGCCCGGCGGACGCCGTTCAGCACGTGGTCGCTGTGCGTCTCGATCACGACCTGCACGCCCGCGGACGCGACTTCCGCCAGAAATTTCCCTATCGCCGCCTGTCCGGCGGGATGGAGATGAACCTCCGGATTCTCGATCAGCAGCAGATCGTCTTTGTTGGCGGACAGGGCTGCCACCATGATCGGAAGAACCTGCGTTAGCCCAAAGCCGGTATGAATAGGGCGGTGAAATACTGTGCCGCTGGATATGCGAATCCCCAGCGTTACGGCATTGGCGCGGGGAATTTGCTCGATTTCCAACACACAACCCGGAAAGAAATGACCCATCCGCGCTTCCACCTGCCGAAAGCGCGTGGGCGGCACGCCCTGAACCACCAGACTATCCAGCACATGAGCGTCGCGGCCGGAGTGAAGAACGCTGACAGCGTATTCTCCCTGTGGGCCGACGACAGGTGTGAGCTGAGGATCGTCGAACATGTAATACTCACGCGGTCCCAGTCTCTCGGCAGTCAAGTAGGTGAGCCCACGCACGCAGTTAGTTAACGAATCGCTACTTGGGGGTGTCCGCAGGCTGGTGGGGAGCAGGCAGTGAAGCGGTTCGGATTCGTCGACTTTCCAGCCCATGCCTTCGGTTGTCTCCCCAGGAGCGGTCCGCACCCCCATAGACATGTCGCCGCGTTCACCTTCGAATTCCCACTGAAACCAAGCCTCATCGCCGGCCAGTAGCGCAATTCCCCATTCCCGGCGCCCGTGAAGCTCGTCGATTACATCTGCCACGGTGCCCAAACGAACGGCGGCGCCGTTGAGCATCAGGCGTGACGACCATTCATGTTCGCGCATTGTCTGGTGCAAAAGAACGAGGCCGTGCATCACCGACGATTTCCCGGAGGCATTGGCGCCGGACAGCAGGGTCAGCGGGCTCAGCGGCAGTTTCAACATGTCGAAGCATTTGAAATGCCGTAGATCAATTCTTGTGAGCACAGAGAATCTCCTCGAACCTTTGTGTGGTCATTTCAAACCGGCGCCGCACTCGCCTCGTGTCGTTCGTGCCGTAGGTAATCGCATTATTGAACTCTTCGTCTTTCAGTAACTCATAAAAGGCCAGCCGAAGAATCCCGGCGTTTGTCTCCACCTGTTCTTCGGCGTAACGCGACAAGCCCGTGGACATCACATCCCATAGCGACGCATTGAGAACACTCCGCCTTCCCCGCTCTGGCCCGTGCTTTCTGAAAGCATGCTGATCGAACAGCATAAGGTTGTTCGCGAGACCTCTGTGAAATTCGTCTGACAATCGTGAGAGTTCCGATTCGTTCGATCTATTCATTTTCTTTAAGCAGTGGGCCAAAAACTCATCCATGTCTCCGTGGTATTCATCGATATCAAGAATCTTAAAAGCGCAGAACCGATTGACAAACTCTCGATCTCGCATTGTCTTTTCATTTAGGCTTCCGCCTGTTGCATCGAGGAAAACCTTGGTCCGCGCTTCCTCTTTCATAAACCGGGTCGCCTGTCCCACAAAAAGACAGTTGCGCATCTGTTGCCTGCTAAGAGGTTCTCCACTGTTTACCCTCTCGAAAATGTCCAGGCGGGCACGTTCTCCCACTTTCGAGTCGATGGTGTAGAAGATGAGATTGCAGTCCTCGACGCGATTCTGGAGCTTCGACGACAGGTCTGAGAATCGTTTGCCGTTGAGTCCGGCTCGATCTCGTAAGCGCAGCCGCAAATCGTCCTTCACAAATCGCTGGAATGTTGACAGGCGCTGCAAACCGTCTACCACCACCATTCGCCCATCACCGTCCTCCGCCATGTAGAACACAGGCAGGGGTATCCGCATGATCACGGATTCGATCAGCTTGCTTTGCTTGTCTTCCGGCCAGATGAAATCGCGCTGAAAATCCGGATCCATGATATAATTGCCCTGATCGATCCGCCGGATGACATCATGAATTGTTCGACTGTCATGCCGGATCAGTAAATCGTCGATAGGGTAGTCACCAAGCGACTCGCCCTTGTCATCCAGCCCCTCGGGCTCTTCAAAATCAGGCGCCCCGCCGGACCTTAGATCTTCCATTGTTTCGTTGTTCCCTTTGTTTGAATGCCGGCCTGCCCGATCATTTTTTTGGCTCCGTCAGCAGAAACCGCAGGGCCGTCAGCACCCGGCACGGATGCTTGCGGTGCATCGCCATACCGAGCCGGTACGCGGCCTCCTCCCGGCCCATGTCCTCGATCCCTTCAATTACTGGCCTCATGTTGTCGCGACTTCGCATAGGCGCCAACGTGCGGAACGAGAGCCCCAAAATCAGCGCCAGATCTTCCGTCAGCGCGTACCCGCGCTTCATGGCATCAGCACGCCGTCCCGGCTTGATGCCGGCTTGCGAAAGCCTCCTCGGAACCCAATGCTCGACCCGTTCAAGGTTGCGGCCTCGAAGTCCCGCAACACGCACAGCCGACTTCGCCTGCGGCGGCGCGGCTGCGGGCATTTGCCAGATTTCATACTCGTCGCCGATCGGACCACGACAACGCACCCGCAACTCGTACATGGGCGCTGAGTTCGGCGTCTTGATCTGGGCGATTCTCTCCAGGCGCGCCATCTCAGGTCCTGACCTCCGCCGTGGCCGACACGTACGCAGCACCACTCGCGAACCGGCCGCAACGTTCTGTCAGCTTCTCCGCCGCATCTGCCTGCATCGATAGACCGTCTTCATAGGTCAACTCGAACCCAGCTTCCGAGCTTCTGGAACTGGCATCGCGCAACTGCGGTTCGAGGAACTTCCGAACCGATTGTGCATCCGATACAGGTCCCCGGAACTTGAGTTCGAACGACCCGCCCTCGCGGGTTTCGTAGCCGCCCGTCAAGGTGACGCTCTTCTCTGCGCCGGATACCGCTCCCACGGCGCCGAGAAGCCGGAATGCGTCGCCCGCTTGAACATGCGGATCGTCAGCACCCCTATGGTCTCTACATCCTGTGCACGGGCCTGCCCCCACAACCTGACCAACGCCGCCCGGAGCACGCCCTCGGCAGTAAACGAGCCCGGCGCCTCCCCGACGGAATGGCCGGCAATCGGCGGCGTGCCGAAATCGGCGCCCGATGCGCCGCCGCCCGGCTCGAGCGTTTGGTCCTCCTCTACGTCGCCCCGCTTCGACTCCTGCGGTTCATCCGGATTCCGTGGCCATATGCCGACGTTCTTTGTGTAAGCCATCGTGAAGACCACGGACTGCTCGTCGATCACAATGCCCACCGACGGATCGCCCGGCCCAAACAGCAGGTCTCCGCAACGGTACACGTACTCACCCTGTTCGATGCCGTGCCTCACAACGGGAAAGAAGATGTCGTCGCCCACCAGGATCGGCAGTGCCGGGTCGCGGCGGAACTCGTCGCGCAGCGCCAACGTGGTGATTTGTCCCTTCTTGAGCGGCGTGCGGTCGCGCACACACGCGGGTGAGACCGGTTCGTCTCCTGGAAGGTGCAGCTTCTTGAGGTTGCGCAATGCCCGCACGATCTGATGTTGTCCCGCGCCAGGCTGATCGGAAGTGGAATGGATGTCGATCGCCGAGTGAGCCAGATCGACGTCACTCGTGCCAACGCGAGTGCGGGACGAGTAGAACACGTGGTGGTAGCACTGTTGAATGGCGATCGCGAGCTCGTGTTCGGATCGGGCTTCCATCTCCCGCACCTGGGTCTGCGGGTGCTCCGCCAGGTCAACGAGGCGTTCCGGCTTCTTCATCTCCCGCAGTTCCAGGCGGCGACAAGTCTTGCGGCGCATCTCCTCCTTGCGGGCCTCGTCCGTAACCACGAACACCAGATTGTTTCGAAGCGCTCGCAATGCGGAGCTCTCCGAACCTTTTCGGGTGTAGATCCGCTCGATCAACTCGGGCACGTTGTCGACCGTGCTGCCGATGGTCACACCGTCATAGGCCAGGACGACAAGCTTCGGACCGCCATCTGCAACTTCGTCAGGAACGTCGAACGGCCCCCCCGGGAACGATACCGGCTCCTGCGTCCTACCGCGGAATACCGCGCGGATGGGATCGTTGAACTGGGCGCGCACTTCTCCGGCATCGACGTGGCGTTCCTCTCGCCGGATGATCTGGCGCAGATTGGCCTCAACGAGAAAGCGCATCGGCGTCGGCGCTCCTGGGCGGTCGCCCAGATAGGCAGACTCAACCATGAACTTCTTGCGCGCTTCTTCGTCAAAGCTGATGTCCGTCGAGGGATTCATGATCGAGTAGCGCAACTGCTCCGGCGAAATCCCCTTGAGCGGATCGCTGAAAGCTAGTGTGTGCATGAACACGGTGCGGGAAACGTAGGCCGCATAGGGCGGCAGCCCCCTGTCGTGCGCGGCATCGATCTCCTGCGCCAGCCCCTTGTTCTCGAACGATCCGGCAGCGACATCGTTGGTTCTGGCCGGCACATACGCGGACCGCCCCAGGCGCGTCACGATTTCCTGGCGGATCGGCTCATGGCCCGGTTCAATATAGTGAAGGTGAATCACAGCCGCGTCCGCGGGCTTGTCCTCCGAACGATGCGAGATCGTGCGCGCCAAAAGCCGCAACATGCCGCGCACCCGCTGAAAATTGCTGAGCGTCGCGGTTTTCCCGGTCAGCGTGCTCAGAACTTCTGGGTGCAGGGGATAGCGTGACTGGAACGCCCCGATGGCTTCCAGACGGGCAGCATAATCCGCAAGGGCCTCCTCGTTGGTCGCCCAAAGCGCCCGATAGGCATCTGAAACAGTCGGAATTGCCGTCTCGTCAATAGACTCGAAGAAGCGGCGGCGAAGCACCTGAACCGTCTCATCTTCCTCGGTGGGATTCAACAGCGTCGCCTTGCGTGCGGACACGCTTTCCGCTTCCACCGTGTGATCGGCGATGAACTGGTTATCTTCGGTATAGGCGTCAGTAGCCCGTCCGTCCTTACCGATCGCCAGCGTGTAGACCAACACGGCGTTGGGCGCGCTTTCGGCGGCTTTGAACAACGAAGTCAGGAATGCCGTCAACTGATCGCGGGCATCATCGAGGTTGCGGACCTTGCGCAAGAAAACCGAAAGCTCGTCGAGCAGGATCAGGGTGGGTTCGCCGCCGAACAGCTTCCGCAAGGTCTCCGCGCCCAGCGCGATGCGGCTCTCGTCGCTCTTGCGCACCCGCTCATATCCGTCCCTGCCGGCTAGCGCCGACGCGATCTCACTCCAAGGTGTATCACCCCAAGGTGCAAAAGCGGGATGGCCTTCTTCCATCCGGCAGCCGTTGGACGGATCGGCGTACTCGCCGTCGAAGGCGGCGATGCGGACGCGGCTCCGCGGCAAAAGCGAGGGATCGACAAACTCGGCGACACCTGGCATGTGCTGCACGCCCCGCGCGGCGTGGCACAACGCGATCAGCCCATGGGACTTGCCGCCGCCATAGGACGTGTCGAGCCGGAAAATCGACGACACCTCGCCGCCGGTGCCGGCCAGCCGCTGGCACACGTTGGCGAGCAGGTTCCTGAGGTCCCTCGTAGGGTAGGTGTTGGCGAAAAGACGCGCTGGATCGAGATACTCGACATTGCCCTTGCCGACGATGACTTGAGCAAGATCCGCCGCGAGATCCGCTTCGGTTAGCGCTCCCTCGAGAACATCCGCGCGCGGTCGGCAGGTCTCAAAAATCGTCGGAACACTCATGCGTTGCTCTCCACCCGCTTACCCGGGTCATCCGGCCCTACCGCGTTCGCCTCAGTCCACAGGTCAATCTCGCCTTTCCTGAACCGCCACGAGCCACCAACCTTGAAGCCCGGCATCTCTCCGTTGGCGACCAACCGGTAAATCGTGCGGTCCTTGACCTTGAGGTAGTCGGCGACCTCGCGCACGGTCATGACATCGGTGTCGGTCATCGGTCGCCCCGCCTCCCGATTCGGCTCCGGTGAAGATAGATGGAAAAATACAACAAAATTGGCAAAATGCCAAGAAACGACAAGCAGGCCCTTCGTTCGCTGAAGACCCTCTCCCTCCGGGGTCGCCCCAACTTCCACGGGCGCGACGGGCGCGTCCGCGCCCGCTTCTTCCTCTGCGCGATGGCCTACTACCCGGAATGGCACATGCGCCGCAAACTCAAGCCGCTGGTGTTCGCCAATGAACCCCCGCCCCGGAATGAAAACCCGGTCGTTCCGGCCCCCCGCTCAGAGGAGGTCAGGCGCAAGCAGCGTACCCGCCGAAACCGCGACGGCCTGCCCGTCCATGGCTTCCGCGATCTCCTCAAGCACCTCGGAACCCTCTGCGAAACTGAATTTGATACCGGGATTGGCTTCTCCCTATCCGTGCTCACCCGGATGACACCCCTGCAGGAGAAAGCCTTCTCCCTGCTCGGCCTCAAACCACATCCCGCACCTCAGCCACGCGAGACGGAGATAAAGCCCCGCAAACCTGTCCAGCAAGCAACCGTCTCGGATTCGCGGAAACCGGCGTGGGAGCAGTCTGTTACAATACTCGCGCAAATGGAAGTTCGGGGCATTGCCCGCGAGCACGGGTCTGGTGTGCCAGGCGAACTGGCAGAAGGTAGGAGGTGAAAGTCCTCTGGAACGAAGGAGTAACCAATCCACGTTTCTCCGCGAGCCGTGCGTCGGTCCCCGTGAGGGGGCAGGCGAAGCGTCGGTAGCGGTACGGATGGGCAGGGCTAATGAGCACCGCAAAAGCGATGGTCCGGGGTGCCGAGGCTTTCAGATCGGTCGAAGGCAACATCGCAGGCATCGTCTTGGTGAGATGTCAGCGAGCCCCGCGGTGTCAGAGAACCCATGCACGTCCGCACGCCTTCTGTCGGGACCCTTGTATGACGAGACACAGCAAGAAGAGAGGAAAGAGTTATCAACAACTCCTTCCCGGCGGCCTGGCGGGGGAAAACGTGTTTACGAGGGCTCTTCGCTGTTGGCTGCGCGGGTTATTGCTTATCCTCTTGCTTGAGATTCCGGGTCCGTTTGCGCTGGTTGAGCGCAGTGGACCGGAGTGCGCGAAGCGACGGCTTTGCGCGAAGGTGGGTCGGACCGTGAGGACCTTGGAACAGTACCGTTTCCCAGCTTGGTCGACCCACCTTCCTTTGTTCCCGGCGTCCTGGATGGGATGCAAGGGTTGGACCCGTATCATCGCAAGAATAGGAGCGAGGGAACAATGACGACTACAGTAGTTGCTGGCCTCGATGTTGGCAAAGATGAGGTTCACGTGCATGCGAATGGGCTGGGGCGCACTTACGCCAATGTTCCCGCGGGCTTCCGCGGCTTGCGGAACTGGCTGTCGCAACAGGGCGTCCAGCGTGTGGTGATGGAGCCGACGGGCCGCTATCACCGGCGCGTCCACCAATCCCTGGCGACGGCCGGATTTGAGGTTGTGGTGATCAATCCCCTGCGCAGCCGGCGCTTCGGCGAGTCGCTGTTCGGACCGGCGAAGACGGACCGGATTGACGCGGCGATGCTGTCCCGGCTCGGGGCCGCGATGCCGGATCTGAAGGTCGCAAAGCCCAGAGATGGCTTTGAGGAAGAGCTTGAGGGGCTTCTGGTTGCTCGCAGCTGCCTTGTCGATGTTCGGACCAAAGTGAAGCAGACCGCCGACGAGGTGAGCGGCCGCGGCGAGAAGCATCTGCGAAAGGTGGGTGCCACGACCGACAAGCGCATCGCGGATCTGGATGCGGCGATCCTCGCGCATATCCAGTCGGACCCGGAATGGGCCAGGCGCTATGGAATCTTGTTGTCGATCCCAGGCATCGGGCCTGTCAACGCGGCCCAGCTTCTCTGCTGGATGCCGGAACTTGGCTCCATCCAGAACCGCCAGGCCGCCAGCCTGCTGGGGGTGGCGCCGTTCGACAAGGACAGCGGCAAGAGCCGAGGCGCCCGCCATATTGCCGGAGGCCGGCGTCGTCCGCGCGATGGCATGTACATGGCGGCGACATGCGCCGCCGTCCACAACCCGGATATGAAAATCGTCTCGGATCGCCTGAAGGGGGCCGGCAAGAAGCACAAGGTTGTCATCGTCGCCATCATGCGGAAGCTCGTGATTCTGGCCAATGTGCTTCTCCGGGATGGACGCCACTGGACGCCGGAAGCCCCTGCATCAGCCTGAGGATAAGTCGTGGAAAAGCTGTGGAAAACACGGGAGGGGCGCATGCACGGAAGCACCAAAGGGGCCTGAATCGGGCTTGACTGCAAACATAGATGCTGGGAGGTCTTCAGACTGTCCCGCCTGTCGTGGCGGGACCGTGTAGGGAAAGGAGAAAGCCGAAGCCTATGATGACGTCGAGTAGCCGCGACGCATCGCTGCGCCGCGGCCCTCTAAGAACGGTACGAGCGAGTTTCCCCGCATACCGCTCAAGCCTCAATCAAATCCTCCGTCAAGAGGACCGGAAAATCCCACCTACAACCTACTCTCTCTTTTCTTTTGGCAAGCTGTCACTGACGATGACCAGGTTAAGCCATTTTCCCGCGATTCTTCAGGTAATTATCCTACGTGGGATCAAACGGATCGGCATCCCGCTTTATCTTGGTGTAACGCCGTATAGGCGTATTTGCCGCGAACGTAAGAGAGATATCTCTGTCCTTTCCGTCCCGTTTTGTCTTCATACCGAAGACCCAGTTTCTATTCCCTTGCTGAATGAAGTAACGACGTTTCACCCACCGCCGAGATTTTTTTGGATGCCTCCGGCATGCCCAATTCCAGATAGACCTCCATAATTCAGAGTCCACCCTTGTGAACGTGTCTTTGGCTACCTGGTTACGATGGTAGTTGGCCCAACCCGAGATCACGGGGTTGAGTTTGGCAATCAACGTCTCTTGCCTATCAGCTTTGGACCCCTTAATGACAGTTCTAACCTTCTGAAGAAACACATGGACATTCTTCTTTGATGGTTTGATTAGCAACTTTCCTTCTCCACCGTATTTCTTGAATGTCCATCCCAGAAAGTCGAAGCCCTCCGCAATATGCGCTATCCTGGTCTTCTCCGGTGACAGGGTAAGACCCCGTACCCGAAGGAAGTCCTCGATAACCAACTTCGCATCTTCCAGCGTTTCTTTCGTCGCGCCAGTCACAACAAAGTCGTCTGCATACCGAACCAGATTCACTTTAGCGTTGACATCTTGGCCCCCGATCCGCCGCGTGACGAAGTGTTTCCGCAAAACAGTTTCCAGTCCATCCAACGCCATATTGGCCAACGTTGGTGAAATAATTCCGCCTTGCGGAGTTCCGGCACTTGTCGGAAATATCTGGCCCTTCCAGGCAAAACCACACTTCAACCACTTCCGGAGCACCGCCTTGTCCATAGGGATGTTGGCGTCTAACCAGTCATGGCTGATTTCATCGAAACAAGCGGCTATATCAGCGTCGAGAACCCACTGAGCCCTGTCCTTTTTCGCCAAAACACTGAAGCATTGTTCCGCAGCATCTCGGCTCGATCGGTTTAATCGAAATCCGTAAGAATTCCGATCTCCCTTGGTCTCCGCGATCGGATTTAAAGCCGACAGGTGAAGTGCCTGCATAGCCCGATCCCTCATCGTCGGAATGCCCAATGGACGCTTCTTGCCATTTGCCTTTGGGATGTAAACCCGTTTCAGAGGGCTCGGTTTATAGCCAAGCCGACTGAGTAATTTGACAGCTTTTATCTTGGACTTTGGGGTCGACCAGAGTACCCGATCGATCCCGGATGTCCTTTTACCATGGTTTTCGGTGACACGTTTCACGGCTAGAAGTTTACCGTAGAACGAGTGGGTCAAGAGCCATTGCAAAGCACGCGCCTTGTTCCAGCGCTCTTCCCGGATTGCCTTCGCAATACGTATCTGTAGCCTCCTGACAGCTCGACGTACCTGGCCCCAGTCTATTTTGAGCCAGTCGATGTCACCGCCGGAGGCCGCACCAGCCGTAAAGGCCGTCATTTGCCTGTCCTCCTTAAGGGAAGTTCTACAAAGTTCTTGCGAGTAGAGACCAACTGGAAGTCTGCCCCCTTTCGGGTGGAGTAATGTTGGATAACCCTCAACTCCTGTCCGCTCCATTACAGAGAGGCATTCGCTTTCTCCAGAATCCTTTACCCGCATAACCATCAACGGCCCTTGCGGTCCGCCTTGCCCGAATGGGCGGAAATACGGGTTTACCGTGTTCCGCTGTAAGTGACATAAAATGAACGTTCAGGTCTCGACTTTCCCCCGGCGGCACATTGTCCCTGCTTTGGAAAAACCGACTCCAAAGTCCGGCCCACTCACCATTTTGGTCCATGCATCGCAGCATCTTTTGCATGTTCTCCTTAACGAGGTTTAACGTCGATTCACTTGCGTTGACCATACCTTCTCAGCCTAGCTCCCCACCGCGTGATGCTCGCAGTTCCGCGTCGCCCTCACGGGCTCCCGCTTCACCCTGTCGGGGTGGGATACGTTGTCGAGGCGGCTTCGAACCCGGCCGTTGCCAGCCACGCTCGCGCCTCTAGGCTACTGCCGAGGGAACGGCAGGTTTTATGAAAAAGGTCCTACATCGTAATGCCTCTCTCTAAAACAATCACTTACGCGACTTTCCACGTCGCACCGGACCGCAGAAGTCGGATGAGGCCGTACGACCTGTGATGGCGGCGAACAAGGGAGCGCACGCTCCTGCGGAGTCGCCGGAGGAAAGGGCCTCAACCAAGGGAAATCCGGGAAGCCAAAGCACGCACCGGACGCAGCGTCGGGCAAGCGTGCCACAGGCAGCCGACCGGATACGGCAAGCTGTAGAGAGAAACCCGAAGGAGCGTCTCACGGCGCTCTTCCACCATATTACGCCGGAGGCGCTCGGCGTGTCCTACTTCGTGTTGAGGAAGGACGCGGCGGCTGGTGTCGATGGCGTGACGTGGGCGATGTACGGGGAAGGTCTGGAAGAGCGACTGCTCGACCTGCACCGACGCCTGCACAGCGGAGGAGCGTACCGGGCGCCGCCTGTCCGGCGGGTAGAGATACCCAAGCCGGACGGCGGGATACGACCGCTCGGGATCGCGGCACTGGAGGACAAGATCGTCCAGAAAGCGGTTGTGGATGTGATCCTGACGCCAATTTATGAGGCGGAGTTTCTTGGTCTCAGTTACGGGTTCCGGCCGGGTCGCGGTGCGCACGATGCGCTCGATGCCCTGGCCTTCGGGATCGAACGGCGCAAGGTCAACTGGATCGTCGACGCGGATTTGAAGGCGTATTTTGACACCATCCCGCGGGATTGGTTGATTACGTTCCTTGAGTACCGCATTGGCGACAGGCGGGTGACCCGCCTGATCCGGAAATGGCTGAAGGCTGGCGTCATGGATGACGGGACATGGACGGACACGGGTGTGGGAACGCCGCAGGGGAACATCGTCACTCCCCGTACGCAAAAGGCAACTTCACGTTCGATCGCCGGATTGAGGGCTTCCGGCAGCGCCCGAAGCTTGATTGGAGACGCAAGTAGAAATACGCTTATGGCAGATGACCCGTTCAACCCGATCCCAGAAGTCCCATCGGCTGAATGTCGCCTATGGGCTGCTTGCCGACGGTCTCGAGGCCGCGGCGGCCGTCGAGCGGATGTCCACCCAGTTCGGCCTTTCCCGGCGTCAAGCCTATCGGTATGTGCAGGCGGCTCGCGCGATGAGCGAACCGGCGGAGCTGTCGGAATCGTCGGTTCCCATCACCCTGAAGATCCCGCGCAGCCTTGTGTCAGCGTTGCGGGCGCATGCCCGGAGCAGCGGTCTCTCGATGGGCGAGATTGTCTCGCGGGCCCTGGCGCGATTCTTCCGGGATTCCGGTCGTCATGGCTGACGCGGTGGATTCGCCCGCCGCAACAGCGCCAATCAGGAGCGGCCGCGCAAGGACTGCAATAATCCCGGAATCTGCAAAGGACTGGATCGAGATCCCGGTTCCCGCCATCGTCGGCGAGGAAACCGTCGCCATGGCCAAGGAACGGCTGGCAGCGAACAAGGCCTTTCTCCGGCGCCGAACCCGAACGCCGAGCGTCGCGCAGGGTCTGGCATGCTGCAGCAAATGCGGGTATGCGATGTACCGCACATCAACCCGGAGCAGCGCCCGCGTGATCTATTACTATCGCTGTCCGGGCTCCGATGCCTGCGTTATCCCGATGGGCCACGTTGCGATAAACGTCCGGTTCGCCAGGATCTCCTGGATGGGATTGTCTGGACGGAAGTCATTCGCTTGCTTGAGGACCCTGGCTTGATTGAAGGCGAGATCGACCGGCGGCTGGAGGCAGCGCGAAACTCGGATCCGAACCATAAGCGGGAAAGGGAGCTCCAGCGGCAGTTGACCCGCAAACGCAAAGGGATCGACCGCCTCATCAATGCCTATCAGGAGGAATTGATCACCATCGACGATCTGCGCGCACGGATACAGGAACTGAGACGGCAGGAACACGCACTTCAAGCTGAGTTGCAATCGGTAGCCGACCAGGTCCAGGAACGCGAAAACTGCCTCAGGCTCGCCGAGATGCTGACCAGCTTTCTCGCACGACTGCGCGAATCTGCTGAGACGCTCGACATCGCGGAACGGCAGCGGATCGTCCGGCTCCTCGTCAAGAACGTACTGGTTGGCGACAATGAGATCATCATTCGGCACTCAATCCCAATGGCACGAACGCCCCGTGCAAGAGGCCAATCGCCGTCCGGTTCCAATGGTCCCATCGGCTACGCCGGAAGTTGCCTCTTGCGTACGGGGAGTGGTGTCCCCGACTTTGGCGAACGTGTTCCTGCACTACGTGCTCGATCTGTGGTTCCACAAGAAATGGCGCCCAAATGTCCCGGAGGGCGAAGCGATCATCATCCGGTATGCGGACGATGTTGTGGTCGGGTTCCAACACAAGCGGGATGCGGAGCAATACCTCCGCGACGTTCGGGAGAGGCTGGATCGCTTCGGTCTCAGCCTCCACCCGGACAAGACCCGCCTCGTCGAGTTCGGACGGTTCGCGGCTGCGAACCGTCGCAGGCGCGGGGCGGGCAGGCCGGAAACATTCGACTTCCTGGGCTTCACGCATTTCTGCACGACGACCCGGCGAGGCCGCTTCCGGCTTGGTCGCAAACCGATCGCGAAAAGGGTCAACCGAACCTTGGCGCGCATCGACGAGGTTCTTCGCAAACGCTGGCATCACGACATCTGGGAGATCGGCGAGTGGCTTGGACGGGTCTGTCAAGGCTGGCTCAACTACTTCGCCGTCCCGGGGTCGAGCCGGTTCTTGCGCGCCTTTCGCCGCAGGCTGCAACGCCTGTGGATGCGGGCGCTACGCCGGCGGTCCCAGCGTCACCGCCTCGACTGGAAGCGACTGGAGCGCATGACCGAAATCCTTTGGCCGCGTGTCTCCATCCGCCACCCGTGGCCAGACCAACGGTTCGCTGTCAAACACCCGAGGTAGGAGCCGGATGGATTACCGTCCATGTCCGGAACTGTGCGGGGGGTACGCAGCAATGCGCATTCCTACCGCGACCGAGGGGAGGGGCCGGCATTACGCTCCTACTCGACCCCCGCTGCAACCAGTCACACAGGTACTCTCGTTTCGCGGTGCGCAGATGATCGTCTTTGGGTCGCGGATTCGCTTGTTCAGCCGCCGATCTGTCTCATCCCGTGGGGCACTGGAGCCGCACGGGCTCCGGTGGCGGAAACGGAAGTAACACGAACGCCCGAATCCTCCGTAGTTGCAATAGGAAAGGTTGTCGACCACAGGCTTCCTCATTAGAACGGCCAAGCCTGTTGCGTCACACCCGGCTTCGCTGCGGGCAAGGAAACGGAACTCGGCAATGGCGAAGAATACCGGCCTAGGATCCCGCCAGGGGATGGTGAAGGATCGTTCCCAGATCCTGAATCCAGTGACCAGCCGTTACGTGAAGATCGACATGAGAACGGGCCGGATCATCCACAGCAAGAAGACCAACGGTCCTTACAAGGGGATACGCAACGTCACCCGGGACGAGTAAGTGGTGCTCGGATTCGCTCCGATATCGGAAGAGGTTCTGGAGAGCGGGCGGCGGGTTCCGTACCGGAAGACGGGGTTTGTCGTGCAAGAGGCTCGGAAGGCATTCCTGTTTTCCGGCGACGAGGGATGCATTCAGGCGGTGCAGCGAATTCTGAATGAACTGAAAGGAGTGTACGGGGACGAGGACATATCCGATCTGGAACGGTTGATGTTCGAAATCAGGATGTTCGTCCGGCTGGCCGAAGCTGCGCTCGAAGAGTTGCCGGCGCAACCCTCCTGATCCGAATTCACACGGCGTAGGGCCGCCGACCCTGCGCGGACCGTATTGGGGAGGACGATCGTTGCGCGCCTACCGGGCCCATGCTGGCGTATGCGGCGCCAGGCCCATGCAAGTCGAGACGCTCCGAAGCGCAGGCTCGGCATTCTGCAAGGCCGGACTTGCCCCTTCCCACAGGCTGGAGCCTCACGTGCGGGAAAGGGTTCTCGCAGGGATCCTTGACAATGCGACTTCTCCGGCCCGCCGCCGCATCGCACGCGTTTTGCGCGTCGTGCGTTGGCGGGAATCAGGCCAAATGGCAAGGGGATGGCAGGCGAGTTGTTGCGGAAAGGGGCTGCTGCCGATATACCGGCAGCGTCCTTCTCTATCGGGAGAATCCAGATGGCACGGTCCAAGATCGCCCTAATCGGTGCCGGCAATATCGGTGGCACGCTGGCATTGCTCGCCGGCCAGCAGGAGCTTGGCGATGTCGTCCTGTTCGATGTGGTGGAGGGCATCCCCACCGGAAAGGCGCTCGACATCGGCCAGAGCGCGCCGGTCCTTGGCTTCGATGTCGCGCATGGTGGCACGGTAAGGGACTACGAACCGATTGCCGGCGCGGATGTCTGCATCGTGACCGCAGGCATAGCCCGCAAGCCCGGCATGAGCCGAGACGATCTCCTGTCCACCAACCTGAAGGTCATGAGGGCAGTCGGGGAGGGCATCGCGGCAAATGCGCCCGACGCGTTCGTAATCTGCATCACCAACCCGCTCGATGCCATGGTCTGGGCGCTCCGGGAGTATTCCGGGTTGCCCCACGCCAAGGTGGTCGGCATGGCAGGCGTTCTCGACAGCGCCCGGCTCCGTCGCTTCGTCGCCGACGCGGCCGGCGTCTCCGTCCAGGACGTGACCGCCTTTGTGCTCGGCGGCCATGGCGACACCATGGTGCCGCTGGTGCGTTACTCTACCGTAGCCGGCATTCCGCTTCCGGATATCGTGCGCATGGGCTGGATGACCCAGGACCGCTTGGACGCGGTCGTGCAGCGCACCCGTGAAGGGGGCGCGGAAATTGTCTCCCATCTGAAGACCGGCTCCGCCTTCTACGCGCCGGCCGCAGCGGCCATCGAGATGGCGTCGGCCTATCTCCACGACCGGAGGCGCATTCTGCCTTGCGCCGCATGGGTGGACGGGGCGTATGGATTGGACGGGCTCTATTTGGGCGTGCCCTGCCTTCTTGGCGCGGGGGGCGTGGAGCGGGTGATCGAGATCGAGCTGAATGGCGCGGAGCGCGCGATGCTCGATGCCTCCGTGCAAGCGGTGCGCGGGCTCCTGGAGGCCTGTCGCGCGATTGATCCCGCTCTTCGCTGACGGCCGGAGTCCGCGGAGCGGCCGGGCTGCAGGACTGGAGGCAAAATGAACATTCACGAGTACCAGGCGAAGGAGATTCTCGCGGCCGCCGGCGTGCCGGTCGGTCCCGGCCGGGTCGCTTTCAGCGCCCAGGATGCGCGTGCCGCAGCCGGCGAACTTCCCGGTCCTCCCTGGGTCGTCAAGGCCCAGATCCATGCAGGCGGACGTGGCAAGGGCCGATTCGTCGAGGCAGAGGCGGGCAAGGGCGGCGGCGTCCGGCTGGCCCGGGACCGCGAAGATGTTTGGGAATTCGCGAACCAGATGCTCGGTTCCACGCTGGTCACCCACCAGACCGGGGCGGCCGGCAGGAAGATCGGCAGGGTCTATGTCGAATCCGGCTGCAGGATTGCGAAGGAGTACTATCTCTCGCTGCTCGTCGACCGGGCAACCGGCCGCGTTGCCTTTGTCGCCTCGACGGAAGGCGGGATGGACATCGAGAAGGTTGCCGCCGAGACGCCGGAGAAGATCCTTTCCTTCTCGGTAGATCCCGCGACGGGAATCCAGCCCTTTCATGGCCGCCGGGTCGCCCGCGCCCTCGGCTTGGCAGGGCCCGCCGCAAAGCAATGCGGCAGCCTGGTTCGGGCGCTCTACGATGTTTTCCAGGAGCGTGATTGCTCCTTGTTGGAGATCAACCCGCTTGTGCTGGACGAGGGCGGTTCGCTGGTCTGCCTCGACTGCAAGCTGGCCTTTGATTCCAGCGCCCTCTACCGTCAGCCGGAGGCGCGGGCGCTACGCGACGAGTCCGAAGAGGATCCGCGGGAAATCGAGGCTTCGCGCCATGACCTCAATTACATCGCGCTTGACGGCGAGATCGGCTGCATGGTGAACGGCGCCGGCCTTGCGATGGCCACGATGGACATCATCAAGCTCCATGGCGGCTCGCCCGCGAACTTCCTGGATGTCGGTGGGGGCGCCACAAGGGAGCGGGTGACGGCGGCCTTCAAGATCCTGCTCTCCGACGAGAATGTGCGCGGGGTTCTGGTGAACATCTTCGGCGGTATCATGCGATGCGACGTCATCGCCGAGGGCGTTGTGGCCGCGGCGCGCGAGGTGGCGCTGGAGGTGCCCCTTGTCGTGCGGCTCGAGGGCACGAACGTCGAACTGGGAAGGAAGATTCTTGCCGGGTCGGGCCTTGCGGTCACGGCAGCGGACGATCTGGGCGATGCGGCGGCAAAGATCGTCGCGGCCGTTCGGGAGGCCGGATGATGGCGGTGCTGGTTGACGCCGACACACGGGTGATCTGCCAGGGTCTTACCGGGGCCCAGGGCACATTCCATACGGAGCAGGCAATCGCGTACGGAACGCGCATGGTAGGCGGGGTGACGCCCGGCAAGGGGGGGAGCACGCATATCGGCCTGCCGGTGTTCGACACCGTGTCGGAGGCGCGATCCACAACCGGCGCAGACGCCAGCGTGATCTACGTTCCGCCTCCCTTTGCGGCCGACGCCATTCTCGAGGCAATCGACGCCGGGATCGGACTGGTGGTCTGCATTACGGAGGGAATTCCCGTACTGGACATGGTTCGGGTCGCTGCGGCACTCCGGAATTCCGGGGTGCGGCTGATCGGGCCGAACTGCCCGGGGGTGATCACCCCCGACGCCTGCAAGATCGGCATCATGCCCGGCCACATACACCGGCGGGGTCGCATCGGGATCGTCTCGCGCTCCGGCACGCTGACCTACGAGGCGGTGGCGCAGACGACAGCGGCCGGGCTCGGACAGTCGACCTGCATCGGCATCGGAGGCGATCCGATCAAGGGCACCGAGTTCATCGACGCGCTCGAATTGTTTCTCGCGGATGACGAGACCCAGGGAATCGTGATGATCGGCGAAATCGGGGGCGCGGCGGAGGAGGAGGCTGCGGCGTTCCTTCGGGAATCGCGGGTAAAGAAGCCGGTTGCCGGGTTCATCGCCGGCCTCACGGCGCCCCCTGGACGGCGGATGGGCCATGCGGGCGCAATCGTTTCCGGCGGGACGGGAGCCGCCGGCGACAAGATCGAGGCCATGCGACGCGCTGGCATTGTTGTTGCCGACTCGCCAGCGGGGATTGGCGCGGCCATGCGTGAAGCGATGGCTGGCTGAAGCAGCTGCAAGGGGAGGCGTAGGAAGAGCAATGGACGCGGAGTCGCCTGGCGACCAAGGGATTGCGGCGCTGCGCGGCAGCACGTTTCTGCAAGGCACGAATGCGGCCTACGTGGAGGCGCTCTATGCCCGCTATGCCGAGGACCCATCGAGTATCTCGGAGAGTTGGCGCAGCTATTTTGCGGAACTGGGCGACTCTCCCGAGCAGGCCCGCGCGGCGGCCGGAGGCCCCGAATGGAAGCGGCCGGGCTGGCCGGTCCACGCTTCCAGCGAGTGGATTGCTGCGCTGGACGGCGACTGGAGCCGTCTGCCTGCCGCGAAGGAGCTGGACGGCAAGGTCCGGAAGCGGGCTTCGGAGGCGGGACGGGAGGTTTCCGAGCCCGAAGTACTGCAGGCAACGCTGGATTCCATCCGTGCGCTCATGCTCATCCGCGCCTACCGGATCCGCGGCCATCTGGTCGCCGACCTGGATCCGCTCAAACTCTCGAAGCCCCATCCGCATCCGTCGATGGATCCGGCCCATTACGGGTTCGGACCGGCGGACATGGACCGGCAAATCTACCTGGACCATGTGCTCGGCCTCGAGAGCGCGACGCTTCGCGAAATTATGGATCTCGTGAATCGCACCTATTGCGGCACCTTCGCGCTCCAGTACATGCACATCTCCAGCCCGGAGGCCGCATCGTGGCTCCGTGACCGGATCGAGGGGCTGGGCAAGGAGGTCACCTTCACCGGGAGGGGGCGCCGGGCAATCCTCAGGAAGATGATCGAAGCGGAGGGGTTCGAGTCCTTCCTCGGCCGGAAGTATGTCGGCACCAAGCGGTTCGGACTGGACGGAGCGGAGTCGCTCATTCCCGCGATGGAGCAGATCATCAAGCGCGGCGGCGCTCTCGGCGTCGAGGAGATTGTCATCGGCATGCCGCACCGCGGACGACTGAATGTGCTCGCGAACGTGATGTCGAAGCCCTTCCAGGCGATCTTCCACGAGTTCCGCGGCGGATCCTCCACCCCGGAGGAGGTCGAGGGCTCAGGCGACGTGAAGTATCATCTGGGCTCGTCTGCGGACCGCACATTCGATGGAAACGAGGTTCATCTCTCGCTGACCGCCAATCCTTCCCATCTCGAGGCGGTGGATCCCGTGGTGCTCGGCAAGGTGCGCGCCAAGCAGGACCAGAGGAGCGACACCGAACGCAAGCAGGTGCTGCCCATTCTCCTCCACGGCGACGCAGCCTTCGCGGGCCAGGGTGTAGTAGCGGAATGCTTCGGACTTTCCGGGCTTCGCGGCACCCGCACCGGCGGAGCGATCCACATCATCGTCAATAACCAGATCGGCTTCACCACGGCTCCGCACAACTCACGCTCCTCGCCCTACCCGTCGGACATCGCCCTGATGGTGGAATGCCCGATCTTCCATGTGAACGGAGACGATCCCGAGGCCGTGGTGCATGCGGCAAAGGTCGCGGTGGAATACCGCCAACGCTTCGGATGCGATGTCGTGGTCGACATGTTCTGTTACCGGCGCTTCGGGCACAACGAGGGCGATGAGCCGATGTTCACGCAGCCGTTGATGTACCGGAAAATCCGCTCGCAGCCGACAACGCTACAGGTCTATGCAGACCGGCTGATTGCCGAGGGAGAGCTGACGCGGGAGGAATTCGAGGCGGAGAAGCGGGAGTTCGTCGAGTATCTGGAGGAGGCGTACGAGGCGAGCGCATCCTACCGGCCGAACAAGGCAGACTGGCTCGATGGGCGCTGGTCCGGCATCGGCAAGCATGGCGGGGTCTACCAGCGCGGCAATACCGGCGTGGACCCGGCCGTGCTTCGCCGGGTCGGCGACCGGATGAACCGTGTACCGGAAGACTTCAAGCTGCATCGCACGGTTGCGCGGGTGCTGGAGGGCCGCCGGAAGGCTGTCGAGACCGGTGCGGGAATCGATTGGGCGACGGCGGAGGCGCTGGCCTTTGGGAGCCTTCTTCTGGAAGGCACGTCTGTGCGCCTTTCCGGGCAGGATTGCACCCGCGGCACGTTCTCGCAGCGGCATGCGGGGTTGATCGACCAGGAGCGGGAGGGCCGGCACCTGCCTCTCAACCATCTGGAAAGCGGTCAGGCGGAGTTCGACGTCGTGGACTCGATGCTCTCCGAATACGCCGTGCTCGGATTCGAATACGGCTACTCGCTCGCCAAGCCTGAGGGCATGGCCTTGTGGGAAGCGCAGTTCGGCGACTTTGTCAACGGCGCCCAGATCATGATCGACCAGTTCATCAGCTCCGGCGAGAAGAAGTGGCTCCGGATGTCGGGACTCGTGCTGCTGCTGCCACACGGGTTCGAAGGGCAGGGCCCGGAGCATTCGTCGGCGCGGCTGGAGCGCTTCCTGCAGCTCTCGGCCGAGAACAACTGGATCATCGCGAATTGCACCTCGCCGGCGAATTACTTCCACATCCTGCGGCGACAGATGAAGCGGAGCTTCCGCAAGCCGCTGATCATCGCGACCCCGAAATCGCTCCTGCGGCATCCCCGGTGCATCTCGCGCCTTGAAGAGATGGAAAACGGGGCGAGCTTCCACCGGGTGCTCTGGGATGACGCGCAAATCAGCAACAACACCGAAGCCACGTTGCGCCCGGACAAGGAGATCCGGCGGGTAGTGCTTTGCTCCGGCAAGTTGTATTTCGATCTGCTGCAGGAGAAGGAGCGCTCCGGAGTCGACGACGTCTACGTGATGCGGCTCGAGCAGCTGTACCCGTTCCCGGCCATCTCGCTGATGAACGAAATGGCCCGCTTCCCGAACGCGGAGGCGGTCTGGTGCCAGGAGGAGCCGAAGAACCAGGGCGCCTGGACGTTCGTGGCACCGACACTGGAATGGCTGCTGGAGCGGCTTCAGGGCGCGTGCCGGCGGCCCGTCTATGTCGGGCGCCATGCGGCGGCGTCCCCGGCGACCGGAATCGGCTTGCGGCATTCCCAGGAGCAGGCGGCGCTTGTCGAGGAGGCGCTGAGCACGGACTGAACGGGATAGGGGGAAACGGTATGGCGATTGAGATCCGGGTTCCGTCCTTGGGCGAGTCCGTCGCGGAGGCAACATTGGGCTCCTGGCTCAAGAAGCCGGGCCAGGCGGTGGCGAATGGCGAGCCTCTTTGCGAGCTGGAAACCGACAAGGTCAATCTCGAGGTGCCGGCTCCCGGTGCCGGAACGTTGACGGAACTCATCGCCGAGGAAGGCGCGAACGTTGCCCCGGGCGCGGTCCTGGCGATGTTCGAGGAAGGTGGCATACCCGTGTCCGGCGAAGGGCCTGCGCCGGAAGCGGCGCCAGCGGTGTCGAGGGACGCGGAGCATGCGCCCTCGGCACGGAAGATCCTGGCAGAGAAGGGATTGGATCCGGCGACCGTGCTGGGCACGGGTCGGGACGGGCGGATCACGAAGGCGGATGCGCTCGCGGCGGCTCCCGCCGGGACGGATGCGCCGGAAGCTGCGGAGACGCGGGTGCCGATGACTCGGCTTCGGCAGACCATCGCCCGGAGACTCAAGCAGGCGCAGGACACGGCGGCCATTCTCACCACCTTCAACGAGGTGGACATGAGTGAGGCGATGGCGCTCCGGGCGGCGCATCGGGACCTGTTCGAGAAGAAGCACGGCGCTCGGCTCGGCTTCATGGGTTTCTTCGTTAAGGCCTGCGTACAGGCGCTGAAGGAAATTCCGGCGGTCAATGCGGAGATCGACGGCACCGACATCGTCTACCGGAACCGCTACGACATCGGGGTCGCGGTCGGAACCCCGACCGGGCTCGTGGTACCGGTTGTCCGGAATTGCGACCGTCTCGGCTTCGCGGAGATCGAGAAGGCAATCGCGGCCTACGGCGCGAAGGCGCGGGATGGCGCACTGGAAATGGCCGACCTGACGGGCGGCACGTTCACCATCTCGAACGGGGGCGTCTACGGATCGCTGATGTCAACTCCGATCCTCAATCCGCCGCAGTCGGGAATTCTGGGCATGCACAAGATCCAGGAACGCCCGGTGGCTGTGAAGGGCGCGGTCGTCATCCGCCCCATGATGTATCTGGCGCTCTCCTACGACCATCGCATCGTCGATGGGCGGGAGGCGGTGACCTTCCTGGTGCGCGTGAAGGAATGCGTCGAGAATCCTTCGCGGCTTCTCCTGGATCTGTGAGCGCGGGAGGTCGGAATGGCCGTTGATGTCGCGGTCGTCGGGGCGGGGCCCGGCGGCTACGTATGTGCGATCCGCGCTGCGCAGCTCGGACTTTCGGTGGCAATCATCGAGAGCCGGGAGACGCTCGGAGGCACCTGCCTCAATATCGGTTGCATACCCTCGAAGGCCTTGCTCCATGCCTCCCAGTCCTACAAGGAGGCCGGCGGGCATTTTGCGGAGATGGGTATCCAGGCGGACGGCGTGCGGCTCGATCTCGCGAAGATGATGGCCTACAAGGACGGGCAGGTCGACGGTCTCACGGACGGGGTCGCCTTCCTGATGAAGAAGAACGGAATTGAATGGATCCGGGGCCGGGCGCGGCTGGAAGGACCCGGGAAGCTCGCCATCGTGGGCCCGGATGGCGTGGAAACCCTGCTCGAGGCCGGGAAGATCGTACTGGCGCCGGGCTCGGAGCCGGCATCGCTGCCCGGGGTCGAGGTGGACGAGAAGCGGGTTGTCACCTCGACCGGCGCGTTGGAACTCACGGAGGTCCCGGAGCGCATGGTCGTGATCGGCGGTGGCGTCATCGGGCTTGAGCTGGGCTCCGTCTGGGCCCGCCTGGGAGCCAGGGTCTCGGTCGTCGAGTATCTTGACGAAATTGTGCCGGGCACGGATCTGGAGATCGCGAAGGCATTCCGGAGAATTCTCTCCCGGCAGGGACTGAAATTCCATCTCAAAAGTGCCGTGAAGCGCGTCGAGCCCGGGGACGAACGCACACCGCTCACAGTTCATTTTGTGCCGCGCGATGGCGGCGACGAGAAGGCGCTGCCCGCGGACGTGGTGCTGGTCGCGACAGGTCGCCGTCCGGCGACCGCAGGCATCGCTGCGGAGGGCGCCGGACTGGCGCTTGACGATGTCGGCCGCATCGTCGTGGACGGGCACTGGCAAACCCCGGTTGCCGGCGTGTATGCGATTGGCGACGCGATCGCGGGGCCGATGCTTGCCCACAAGGCCGAGGACGAGGGTATCGCGGTCGCGGAGAACCTGGCGGGGCAGGCCGGGCATGTGAACATGGAACTCATCCCGTCCGTGATCTACACCGAGCCTGAGGTCGCCATGGTCGGCCGCACCGAAGAGCAGCTGAAGGAAGAAGGACGCGACTACCGGGTCGGCAAATTCCCCTTCGTAGCCAATGCGCGCGCCAAGTCGCGCGGCGCCACGGGCGGGCTGGTGAAGGTGATCGCGGATGCGGCGACGGACCGCGTTCTCGGCGTCCACGTGATCGGGCCGGAGGCGGGGGAGTTGATTCACGAATACTGCGTGGCGATGGAATTCGGGGCGGCGGCGGAGGATGTTGCGCGCACATGCCACGCGCATCCCACGCTTTCGGAGGCCATGCGCGAGGCGGCGTTGGCGTTGGGAGACGGGCCGATCCACGCGTGAAGAGTTGCGGCGTATGCCCAGGTTCGCGGATCGGCACCGGTTTGCAGGCCGGGGTCAACGGCGGCGGATCCTGCGTGGCATGGCGTTTGCCAGGGCCGGTGCATAGCGCGCATGAGCGATCATTTGGACGAGCACAACGCAAGCGTGGACGTTTCGACCGAAGCGGCAGCGCGTTCGCTGCTCGACGGCCTTATCGAGAAGTCGCGTCTCTACAAGTCCAGCAGGGACTACCAGGATCTGCTCGATTTTGTCGTCCGGCTGCGGAAATTTGCGCCGTTCAACGCGATGCTGCTGCAGGTGCAGAAGCCTGGCCTGCTGTATGCTGCGTCGGAGCAAGATTGGCGCGAGGAGTTCGGGAGGCAGCCGAGGGAAGGAGCCCGGCCGCTGCTCATTCTCTGGCCGTTTGGTCCGGTGGCGCTCGTGTATGACGTTATGGATACGGAGGGTGCCACTCTTCCTGCAGACGTGTTCAGCTTCATCTCGAAAGGCACGATGACCCAGGACAGCGTACGCGCGTTCGCGCGGCGGCTTGCCGGTCGCAAGATCCTCGTGGGCTGGATTGATTCCGGGGACGCTAGCGCCGGTTACATTCGCGTCGCTTCGCGTCCGAGTACGGACGATGCGAAGGGAACGATCACATATGCGGTGCGCATCAACCGAAATCACGACCCCGCCGTCCAGTTCACGACGCTGGCTCACGAGTTGGGGCATCTGTACCTGGGCCATCTGGGCAAGGACAAGAAGCAAAAAATCCCCCACAGGCCGCGCCTCGGGCGGAACCAGCTGGAGCTGGAAGCAGAATCGGTCGCCTATATCGTCTGCCGGCGGAACGGCATCGCCCCGAAGTCCCAGACCTATCTCTCGGGGTTCGTCCGCTCCAATACTTCCGTCGACCATGTCGACGTCTACCAGGTCATGCGGGCCGCGGGACAGGTTGAGTTGGCGCTTGGCCTGGCTGACCGGATCAGCTTTGGGAAGCCCCAGTAGCGGATGGCCGTCAGGGGCGTGGGACCGGTCGGCAGTTTGGCCGGATCCCGGATGAGGAGGTAGGCAATTGTTGAATCGCTTGCTCGTATCCGGCGCGGCCGGCGGAATCGGCCGCTTGTTGAGCGGGCGGCTCAAAGGCGTTGCCGAGTTCCTTCGGCTGAGCGACATCCAGCCGCTTGATGCGGTCGGCGACGGCGAAGAATTCCGCATCTGTGATCTCGCCGAGTTCGATGCCGTGCGGGAACTGGTCCGGGATTGCGACGGAATTCTGCATCTCGGCGGCAAGTCCGTGGAGGGAACCTTCGACGAGATCCTCCAGTCCAACCTCATCGGGCTCTACAACGTCTACGAAGCAGCCCGTCAGGAGGGTGTGTCGCGCATTCTCTTTCCAAGCTCGAATCACGCGATCGGGTTCCATACGCGGGAGACGCGGCTCGATGCGAACGCGCCCCTCCGTCCGGACAGCCTCTACGGTGCATCGAAGTGCTTCGGGGAGGCCATTGCGCGGCTCTACTACGACAAGTTTGGCATCGAGAGCGCGGTGGTGCGGATCGGCTCGTGCTTTGCCGAGCCGAGGGACCACCGGATGCTGGCGACCTGGCTCAGTCCCGATGACTTCATCCGGCTGATCGAGCGTGTGTTCCTCGCGCCGCGGCTTGGATGTCCGGTGATCTACGGCGTATCCGCCAATGACGAGTGTTGGTGGGACAATTCGGGAACGGAGTATCTCGGCTGGCGGCCGCGGGACAACGCGGAGCCATTCCGCGCCCAGCTGGATGCCGGCATGAGCCAACCGTCTGCGGACGACCCGGCAACCCGGTTCCAGGGCGGCATCTTTGCGGCGATGGGACATCTCGAGGACGGGGAAGCGAAATGAGTGTCGAGCCGTCACCCCGTTGATGCGGCTGCGAGCGTCAGCTGCGGCCGGCCGGGGATGGTCACTCGGTGGCGTGCCGTCAGGACGGAACCGTCGGCGCCTTCTCGTGTAGTACCGAATTCCTTGCCCGACGGCTTTCCGGTGCCGGCCGGGTTGAGGGCGGTCTGCAATTCGATGTTGGGCGAACGGGCGCCGGCGCCGGCCCGGTTCATCGGCCAAAGGACCTGGATGTCGGGGACCGGGTGGAACCCGAAGCGCTTCGGGATGCGGGTCATGACCAGTTCGACGATCCAGGCGGTCGCGTTGTCCGGATTCTCTGCCGGTACGAAGTGGAAGTCGCTGTCGCCTTCGGGCCGGGAGCGGTCTGGGATCGCGCTCCGGTTGATGCCATTCGCACAGGTGACAGTCTCTCGCCCATGGCGGATTGACCTGCTGGAGGCAATGGCACACGCTTCGCATATGCCAAAGCACCAGCCGAACATACCCATCCCCGCGCGCCAGGCGCGGCGGTTCCGGAATGGCCGCAATCAGGCTGTCCGCATCCCGCGCGAGTTCGAACTGCCTGCGGACGAAGTGATGATCTGCAGGGAGGACGACCGTCTGGTCATTGTTCCGGTCAAACGATCTCCGACACTGGCCGAAGCCCTGTCGCGTTTTACTCCCCTTGAAGAGGACTTCCCAGACATGGCCGATCCCGCCGGTCAAGTCGCAAGAACTCCTCTGACGTGCCGCAACCCAAGTTGGCACCTGTCTGGTTCGGACGGGCGCTGCGGCGCCGCACTTCGCCGATTTATATCGAAAATGTTCGCATTTGGCCATCTTCGGCGTGCCGCCGGGACTTGAAATGGTACCGACTGCGGCGCCTGACCAACCTTAACTAACTTATACACCTATTATTTTTGAAGATATGAACGGTTTTGTGAAATCCGTCGTGTAGGGCCATGCTATTCTGACACCCCTTGCCCCCGCCGCCGCGCCCGGCTAACCTGCCCGATGGACGGCAGCGGAGGCGGCAGTGTTCATCAAGGCGACCAAGACCTACACCGACAAGGCCGGACAGGCCCGCAAGTCCCACCGCCTGGTGCGCAACGTCCGCGTCGACGGCCGGGTCCGGCAGCAGACGTTGCTGAACCTCGGCACCCACTGGGACGTGCCGAGGGAGCTGTGGCTCCGCATTGTCCAGCGGACCGAGGAGATCCTGGCAGGGCGGCAAGCGCTGTTTCCGGAGCCGGAGACGGTAGAGCAGCATGCGCAACGCCTGACGCGGCAGTTGCGGGCGAAGGGCGTGGGGTTGTCCGAAAAGCCGGACCCGGCGGTCGTCAGGGTGGATCTCGACAGTATGGAGCACCAGGACCCGGTGTCGGTCGGGGCGGAACGGGTCTGTCTCCAGGCGCTGGAGGATCTGGGCTTGCAGCGCATCCTCAAGGGATGCGGGCTCAGCCAGCGGGATGCGCGCATCGCCACTGCGATTGTCGCGGCGCGGATGATCCACCCTTCCAGCGAACGGGAGGCCAGCCGATGGCTGCAGTGTGACAGTGCTCTGCCCGAACTGCTCGGCCTCGAAGCGGACCAGCGGGCGTTGTCGCGCAAGACACTCTACCGCGTCTGCTATCTCCTCTGGAAACATCGCAAGGCGCTACAGCAAGGATTGCGGCAGCAGGAATCGGCGCTGTTCGGGATCCCGGACGCGATTGTGCTCTACGATCTGACCAATGCTCACTGTTGCGGCCTCGCCGACGGCGCGCTGCGCCGGCGGGGACGCTCGAAGCAACGGCGCAACGACTGCCCGCTGGTCACCACGGCGCTGATGCTGGACAGTGCCGGCTTTCCGCGGGCTTGCGAGATCCTGCCGGGGAACGTGTCCGAATGCGGGACGCTGGCGGACGCCATCGCGCGCCTGCGCGAGGAGTGCAGTCCGGACCAGCCCAAGCCCACCGTGGTGATGGATGTGGGCATTGCCACGGAGGCGAATCTCGCCTGGCTGCGGGAGCAAGGATACGGCTGGATCTGCGTCAACCGCGGCAAGCGCCCGGCACCCCCGGAGGGGGAGCCGGATCTTGACCTGGTGACCGCCTCCAAGCAGGTGCTGCAGGCCTGGAGCCTCGGCGTCGAGGACGGCGAACTCCGGCTCTATGTGCAGAGCGAAGCGAAGAAGCAGAAGGAGGATGCGATCCTGTCGGCGAAGCGGAAGCGCTTCGAAGCGGAACTGTGCAGCCTGCATGAAGGCCTCACCGTACCTGGCCGCACGAAGAAATACGAGCGCGTGCTGGAACGCGTCGGCCGGGTCCGCGAACGCTATACCAAAGTCTCCGCTCAGTACGACATCCACGTGGACCGCGATCCGGGCACGGACAAGAAGCGCCCCGGCCCCAACGCGACGGCGGTCCACTTCGCCAGCCGTCCTTCCCGCGAACAAGCCGACGCCAGCGCCGGAGCCTACCTGCTCCGAACAAGCCGCCTCGACTGGAACCTCCAGGACATCGTCGAACAGTATCTGCAGATCACGGAAGTCGAGGCCGTGTTCCGCTCCCTGAAGAGCGAACTCGGCCTGCGTCCCGTCTGGCGCCAGGGCGACAACCAGATCCGCGCCAACCTCTTCATCGCCGTCCTTGCGTATCACGCCGTCCACGTGATCCGCACCCGCCTGAAACTGGCCGGAAACAACCTCTACTGGGCGTCCATCCGAAACCGGCTGCAAAACTGGGTCCGCATCACAACCACCATCCAGGAGGTCGCCGCCGGCCAGATCGCCTGTCGGCAGGATGTCCTGCCCTCGGCCGAGGCCGCGGAAATCGCTCGGCGGATCGGCGTCAAGCCCGGCAGCCACCGGCGCACCAACCGGGGAAAAGGCTGACAAAATCAGCCCATGTGTAGGGCCATGGGAGCCCGGACAAACAAACTTGCGCAGAAATGACAGCCGGTTATCTAGTGCTTGCCCAAAAACCGATAAGAGTTATACTGATCAATGAGTTAGGTTCTAGATCCGATGGCGAAGTTTGCGCTGTTGCCGTAAGCGTTCGTTCAGCAGGTGATGATTTCTATCATTCGTTGAGTCTGCGCTTCCAGTCTCTGCGTAGCGGCTGCAGCCAGATGTTTTTTTTAGTGAGGGCGCATTCATGTTTTGTGTCGTAGCGTCCGCGTCCGCTGGTGGTGCCGATACAGGTCCAGTTTGCGGCCTTGTAGATTGTGCCGGCAAAGCGCGGTGTTTCGACGAATGTTTCCATCAGGACGGGCTCGACATTATAGCGTTGGGTCCAGTCGCCGGGCAGTTGTCGGCGCAGCATCGACAGGATGTGGGATCCGAGGTTTGGGATGACGATCCAGGGCAGTAGAAGCAGGCGGGACTGATTGACCACGAGATGGAGATTGCGCGCCCGGGTCTCCGGGCTCCATCCGATGGCGTGGTCTCGCGGCGCGGTCTTCCAGGCTGCTGCTGCCATGCCGATCATGGCGAGCGAGGCGCCGTGGCGGTCGACCACGGTATAGCGCATCTGGGCACCGGCCATCGGCTTGTATCCGAGATAATGGTAGCGGGCGATAAACTGCTTCCACAGTAGGGCGTTGTGGCTGGTCCGGTCGAGGACGGGGACGAGGCTGAGCGGCCGCACCGCCTCGATGGTCGCGGGCGGCGGCGGCAGCGGTGGTTCGCTCTCCGGCCCGAAGACGACCGGTCTGGGCGCATGGCGCGGGCGTCGTGGTGGCGGCAGGACGATCAGCCCGTCGCGATGCATCGCCAGCAGCGCGCAACGCGCCATCATGTCCCGCAACCCGCCGTCGGGCTTGACCCAGCCGACCCGGCGGCAGAACGCCCGCGACAGGTGAGCTCGGGTCAGCTTCGGATCCTCGGCAATCAGATCCCGGATCAGCGCGATCTCGACCTCGGTGAAGTCGCGCCCCGCATAGCGGCATGTCGGTGCCGCGCTCACGCGCGAAACTCTGCCCGGCGCGCCTCGTTCATCGTCCAGGGCAGCCACGGGCCGAGATCTTCCGGCGGGCGGCCACCATTGGCGGCACAGGCAGACAGCCACGCCTCAAGCCACGGCAAAACCGCAACGTCGTTGACCTCAAGCGTGCGGACCACCGTAAGCATCGTCGCCATGCCCTCTGCGCCGGCCTTGCTGTCCGAGCCCAGCGACAGCTTCCGGCGGATGACCTCAAGGCGGAAGCGGCGTTCAGCGAGATTGTTGTCGAGCGGAACCCGGGGATCGTCGAGGAACCGGGACAGCCCCCGGCGATGACGCAGCAGAGACTGCAACACCTTCCCCTGCGGCGACGCATCATCAACGGTGGCAAGCTCCCGTTCCGCCTCCATGAAGACCTCCCCGAGGACGCGGGACAGACGGAAGTGCATCCTCAGATACCTCCTGTCAGGCGGCCTGCCGGGATCGTGAAATCGCAAGCGCTGCGCGTTCAACCTGTACAGGCGCCGGATCCGGGCCAGCCATTGGTCCTTCCAGTCATCAAGGTCGCCACGCGCCGCCGCCGCCTTGATGAAATCCCTCCTGACATGGGCCCAGCAGAATGCCAAGACCAGCTGGCCCGCCGCCAGGCGGGCCAGCTTCTTGTAGGCGCTATAGCGATCGCATACCAGGATCACGCCCTTGCGCAGCCCTCCGAGCAAGGTCGCGGCCGCCGCCGCGCTGCGCGATGCATCGACATGCAGATACACTGCATCCACGCAGGTCGCGATCCATAGCCAGGCGCGGCTGGACGAGCCCGTCGCGGCGAACTCCCGGACCCGCCAGCCGGTCTCGTCGGCGTGGACCACCGGCGCCTGTTGGAGATGCTCAAGGATCGCCGCCGACAGCGGCGCAAACAACACCGCCATCCGACCCAGCCCGTCCGAAAGCGTTCCCGGTGAGATCGACAGGCCTTGCGCCTCAAACCACGCCGCGACCCGCCGCAAGGGACGGTTGGCGACGCAAAGCTCGAACAGCAGCCGCGTCCAGACACTGATACCGAACGCGGTTCCCGGAAACAGGCGCGGCACGGGTGGGGCCGACACCTCTTCAGGCGTGTCAGAACACTGGCAGGTCTTGCGCCAGCGGGTCCGGTCGATGACCCGCACATGAGCCTTGACCGCGACTTCGATCAAGTCCGATGTGTGCGATCCGTTGGCCACCCGGGGCGCGCCGCAGCACGGACAGTCCAACGCCTCGGGCGGCGGGTCGTGAACCTCTTTCTTGCGGGCCAGTTCGGGCCGCGGTGTGCGCCCGTGGGTCTCGCCGCCAGGCCGTGGGCCGCGCTTGCCGCCGGTCTTCCCCTTGTGCTCCGGCCTCGTCTTGCGGCCCTGTTCGCTCTTGCGACCGAACTGCGCGCGCGACAGGGTCTCAATCTGCGAGCGCAGGTCGTCACGCTCGCTCTCGACCTCCTGCAGCTGCTTGCGCAGGGCTTCACTCCCGGTCTGCAGCCGGCCGTTCTCGATCCGCAGGGACGCGATCGTGCTGCGCTTGCGCGTGTCAACGCCGATGTCGGCAAGAAGGGTCTCAAGACGAACGACCTCCGAGCGCAGATGCAACGCATCCCCGGACACACCGCGCAAGTCCTTCGCTTCCGCCCGCACCGCCTCGAGCGCGTTCCGGGCCCGACCCCACTGCGCTTTCCAGTACTGCGCCTCGCAGTGCGCCTGAACCTTCTCCCGTTGGAGCCGTTCGGTACGCCCGTCCGCAGTATCCGCGCGGCGCTTCTCTTCCTCGTGAAGCCGCCGCCAAGCCTCCGGAGCGCCAGACGGACAAGCAACCGCAGAGTCGTCCGCGACCAGATCCAAAACCGGGCCCGCCGCCATCATCAAATACAATCTTTCCTCAACATGCCTCCCGTGTTAGCGCATGATGAGCAAAGTTGCCAGCCCTTAACGAATCACGCGAAAAGAAAAACCAGCCGTCACGTGCTGAACGAACACTTACCTGTTGCCACGAGATCGTCCGTTGGGCGGAGTTTGAGCCTGGTATAGTCTGGACTGACCTTTTGTCATCAATTCGCTTGTTTTGGCAATGAGTTAAAGTGCCGGTATCGGAGGCCGGGCGCTTTCGATGTTGCTCTTGCAGCGAAGTCCTTGTGCCCGCGGCGCGTTCAAAATTCCGGAATCTTCGCAAAGGAGTTCGGTATGAAGAAGCTGCGCCGCTTTGATCCGGGACAGGAGGGGATGAGGGTCGGGGATGTGTGGATTGACGCGAGGTCTCGAGACGACATTCCCAAGCTTCTGGGCGGCCTGCGGGACGTATACTTGAATGTCGAACTGCGGGAAGCGGTATTCCGGCTCCTGGAGGAGCGGATCGGGGGGGATGGCAATCGGGATGCTGTCGGTCCGGGGGTGTCCCTGTGGACGATTTTCGTGCTTGGGATGCTGAAGCGGAGACTTGGCTGCGACTTCGACCGGCTTCGGGAACACGCCGACACGCACCTGGTGCTGCGCCAACTGCTCGGGCACGGCGAGTATGACCCGGTGGAGTATTCCTACGACACGGTGCTGCGGGATATTTCGTTACTGGACGAGGACACGCTGCGAGCGATCAGGGACCTGGCGGGACGGTCCGGAATCCGGTTGTTCCGGGGTTGAACGGGGCATTTCCGGGGTTGCGCAGGCAGCATTTATCATTATACTGTACAAATAGTTAGATCGTATCCCGGGAAGCGGGACGCGGTGTGCTTCCGGGCAGTGGTCCGGAGTGGCGCGCTGCGGATTCCGGGATCTTTGCGTGGGAGTTTGCGATGCGGAAGCTGGGGCGTTTTGAGCCGATGCTCGGCCGGGCGGAGATTGGGGGGATCCAGATTGACGTGAAGTCGCGGGACGACATCCCGGCGATCCTGCTTGGCCTGCAGGGCCTGTATTTGAATGAGGCGGTGCGGGAGGCGGTTTTCGAGCTTCTGCTGGACCGGTTCGGGGAAGACCGCGATCTGACGGTCGGCCGTCCGGGGATGGAACTGTGGACGGTTCTCGTACTCGCGGTGCTGAAGCAAGGCCTTGGCTGCGACTTCGACCGGCTTCATGAACACGCCAACACGCACGTGGTGCTTCGCCAGCTGCTCGGGGACAGCGATTTGGACCCGGTGACGTATTCCTATGACCAGGTGATGCGGAATGTCTCGCTGCTGGACGAGGACACGCTGCGAGACATCAACGAACTGGTGGTGCGGCACGGTCACGACCTTTGCGGCCACGACGCTGGCGAGCAGTTGGCGGGCCGGTGCGACACCTTTGTCGTCGAGACGGATGTCCACTATCCCACCGACCGCAACCTGCTCTGGGACGCAGCCCGGGTGATGATACGGATCGCGGCCGAGCTGGCGGACGAATGGAACCTGACGGGCTGGCGCCAAGTCAAGCATCTTACGGTGACACTCCGGCGGCTGTATCAGCGGGTGGCGAGCACCCGGCGCTCGGAGGCCTGGCGGGAGGACGTCGACGCGTTCCTGGCCAAGTGCGAGGAACTTCTGGCGAAGGCGGAGGCCACGCGGGCCAGCCTGCTGGAGCGGGGCGCCCGGCCGGAGGAGCTCAAGGAACTCGACCGGTACATCGCGCATACGAAGCGCCAGATCGACCAGACGGACCGGAGGATCCTGCAGAGGGAGGAGATCCCCCAGAAGGAGAAGGTCTTTTCGGTCTTCGAGGAACATACGCGGTGGAACAGCAAGGGGAAGGCGGGCGTCCCCGTGGAACTGGGCGTTCCCGTCGCGATCGTCGAGGACCACCTCCTCGAGCACCGGATCCTGTGGGAGGGGAGCGACACCGATGCCGCGGTTCCCGTCATCGTGGCCACGCGGGAGCGCTTCCCGGAACTCGTCGCCTGCAGTTTCGACCGCGGCTTTCACAGCCCGCAAAACCAGGCCGCCCTCGGCGACACGCTGGAACTCAACGCCATGCCCGCCAAGGGCCGCCTGCCCGCCAGCCGCCGCGAACACGAGGCGCAGCCGGACTTCGCACTGGCGCGCCAGCAGCATCCCGCCGTCGAGTCGGCAATCAACAATCTCGAGCAGCGCGGCCTGGACCGGGTGCGCACCCATGGCAAGGCTGGCTTCGCCCGCACGGTCGCCTTGTCCATCCTCGCTGCAAATGTGCTCCGTGTCGGTTTCTTGATCCGCGCACGGGAACGCGCACGACTCAAGTTCCTGCAACGAAAAGCTGCCTGACGTCGCCGGGAAACCGCGCCAGCGCAGCCCGGACCGGGCTGCCGGCGGCTCTCCATGCCCGATACTTCCAGAAATCACCAATATGGGCGCCAAAATCCCCGCCCGCCCGCCGTTTACCCCCAAATGTCGCTGACCAGGTCCACTTGACCCTGAATCCACCTGTCAGGTCGGGGTCAAACTTGACGGCAGAAGCCGGCTCAAACTCCAAAAAGGGGGTTTTTCGGCAGACACTATCTATGCCAGCGAGTCCACCAAGTGCCAACCTGGGCAGAGCGAATAGGTCTGAATTTCCGATTAACGAAATCCGGCCGTAATGAACGGGAATTTCGAGGAATTCCTTCAAACCTGGCGCTGGAAGATCCGGCCAAGGGGTGGGGAACCCCATGACAGGATACTTCAGGATTGCCTGCGCGACAGTCCGAAGCTTTCCACAGATCGCGAACCTCCAACCTGTACATAACTCCCAGAGGAAGTAGCCCGGGGTTGGGTCATACGAGGGGGCGGTCAACCCTTGTTTCATGCTTGAAACGAGCAGGCAAGGGATACGTTTGCCTGCCGCTGATCGAGGACGGAATGACGGGCCGAGAGCGTCGGGATGATGGAGCGCGCGTGCCGGTGGTGTCTTTCAGGATGTTTGCAGTCGAGCAGATGGCGCCGTCCCCCGAGAAAGCCGGCATGACGGCAGCAGGAGGGACGCCGCACGGTGTGCCAGCGAACCTGGACCAGAAATGACGGATTGCCAGAACCTGTCAGCCAAGACCTGAAGAAGCCGTTCAAAAAAACACCGCCAACCGAGGCGATATCACCTGAGGGCGCAACGTGAACTGGTTTGCCATCACGGCTGTCGAGCCCAATCATGCCTCGAAATCGTGTAGCGGGCCGCCCGCCCGCCCCCGTTCATCACGTACATGGATGCCAGCCTGCCAGGCGCTGCCTGGCCATTTCGGTTGATGTGGCCAAAAGGCCATCCACACCATAGTTCGCAATTGCAAACGAAGCGGAAACGGATGCGGCCCTGGCAGCTTCCAACGCGTTGCCCCGGTTATTGTCGAGGGCCGCAACGAAACCGCCGCAGAAACTGTCCCCGGCCCCCGTTGTATCCAGGACGTTCGATGCGGGGAAAGCCGGCAATGACATGATCTTGTCCTGTTCGCCGTCGTATACGAGGCAACCTTTTTCGCCGAGCTTGATAACCACCAGCGACGGCCCGAGGGATGCAAAATAACGTGCGGCTTCCGCCCAGTTGTCAAGACCGGTTAGCTGCTGCACCTCTTCGGCGCTGGGCAGGAAGATATCGGTTTTCGGAAGCAGTGCGAGGATTCTATCCTCATTCCCGGATATGTAGTCTTCCTGGAGATCAAGGGCCACGATCGCACTCGTGCTGGCATGCAGGAATGTCAGAAGTTTTTCCTGGGCTGCAAGGGTCATCGCCAGGACCAGGAACGCATCCGCCACCAGGAATTGCTCCGGGATATCCTCCGGTTTCGGCGACAGTTCATGAAAAACCGCTTCGCTCGCGAACAGCGTCCAAGAGCGTCCGCCGTGGGAATCGTAAACGACACGGTTGTGGAGCGTCGGAAAGGGTCGACGCGTCAGATGGTCGGTCTGGATGCCGATTCTTGAAACTGACCGCAGTACGATGTCAGGCAAGTCGCTGCCGACCGGCGCCACCATCGCTGTTCGGGTATCCCACAGGCGCGCGCCCAACGCTGCGTAGACGGCATCGCCGCCGATACAGGCAACTCGTTCAGTGCCGTCCGGCAGGACAACGTCATCGATCGTGAAGCTTCCGAGACAGACTAAACGTGGCCCCATCAACCGTCTTCCCCTTCCGTTTCGGCCCGTCGAAACTTCTCGCTGGCAACATGGTAGGCGAAGAGCTGGACCGGCACCGAATACACGAGCGGAGTAAGCTCTTCACGCATTCGCGGCAGGAAGATCGTATCATCGGAGTTTGCCGCCAACGATCTCTCTCCGTCGCTTGTGATCGAGTAGACGCTGCCGCCCCAGCGTTTTCCTTCTGCCGCGGTGTCGCGCGCGCGCGCAATCGTTGGCCCGCTCGGAGCGATCAGCAATAGAGGGTCACCTGTCTTTTGGGAGTTGTAGTGGTGGAACTCCTCGAGAGGTATTGCGATGGCGTGACTCGGCGAACATTCCTTGATTTTTGCGGCCCCAAAAGACGCTGACGAGAATGAAGGACCCCCTCCGGCAAAAAGGTAAATGTCTCTTGTTACCTCCATCCCGGCAATTCTCCGCATGCTGTCGTCGTGCCTTTCTATGACGTCAGCGACGAGTTCGGGAACTTGGTTCAAATCGACCTGCACCGCTTCGATGTCATCGGCGGCGAGGCCTCTCGCTGATGCAAAGTCGATGGCAAACTGGGCCAGCAGCGCGAGAGCGGCGGTGCTGGACTGGGTCGGCCATCCCTTTCGCTCGGCGTGGACAAACAGGGCATGGTCCGACTCGCGATCGAGCGGGGAATCCAGGGTGTTCGTCAGAGACAAAGTCGTTGCACCGAGCGCTTTGGCCAATAATACTGCCTCGACAGTCCGTGTCGTCGCCCCGCTTGAACTCAGAGCGATTACAACCGTATTGGCATCGATGAACTGATTGTTATAGTAGGCAAAATCAAGCGCTTGCATTGGTTCACAAGGGATACCGAGGAGGCGTTCGAATATGACCCTCGCGCCGATCATCACGAAAAGGGAATCGCCGCAGCCGACGAGGAAAACCCGGCTGACAGGTTTTCTCGCAATGCTTCGCACGATTTCACGAATGGTCGGGCGTTCCTTTTCAAGTGATTTCCTGATCGACTTCGACTGGCCCCGGATTTCTGTCATCGTCAGGTCAACGCGAAGCCTGCGCCTGGGATCAAGTTCATCGTCGGTCGGGAGCACAAGTGCCCGTTGATGTTCCTGTTCGTACAGATCTGAAATCAGCCGCCTGGCACGCTGGCCCAATGGCGAGTCCACCTCCAGCAACGGCGAACAATACACGTCTTCACCCATGTTCATTTCATCCTCGCTATGCGGTTACGGCCGCCTTGATATCTCGTTGCCCGGCTTCATGCCGGAGCCTTGTTCGTTTTGACACGGAGCACCCGGTGCTATGGCTGTTCGCTGGCCGGGGCCGAAGGAGACGACGCGGACGAATTCGGAACCTGAGTCGGGACATCCGGTCCGGGCACGGTGCACGGTATCGAAGTCACGGATCGCTCCGTTTCCTTCCGTTGGCCGGAAATCCGGTGAGACAATGCGGCCGGTGAGAAATCAGTCATCCCCTGTGACGGCCATATTGCGGGTCCCGTTCCGGTCGTGGCCGTCCGCATCGCCTTTGAACGTGAGGCAATCGAAGTTCTTCGGGGCCAGGGGACACCTGGTCGCACCCTCGAATGGCGTTTCAAGGTCATTCCCGCGAATACGTTTGCGTTCACTGCCCGTGCAGCAGCCCGTCCGTGCAGTCTTCGACTTGGCAGGCAAGGCGCCGGCAATAACGGCAAGTCCATCTCGGTCGAGCCTTGCTTGCGGCACCGGACATCTTGGCGGTGGCGCCAGGTTTTTCCCGGGCAATGGGCTTCGCGGCTTTGGCACTCGCGTGACCGGTTCTGGTTGAAGTTTTTCCGGCGAGACAACATCGGTCTATGGGTTTCTCTTGGGGCCAGCATGTTTCCACCGGTTCATGCCGACATTCGTGGCGACTGCGCGCAGGTACATCTCACGATAATACGGTTCAAGTTCAGCGGCTGACTCTTGCCACCTGGTCAACTCGCCGGCATAGGCGCGCGTGAATTCCCGGGCTTCCATTTTGACGCTCTCTTCGTCGACACTACAGACGCGCCCGTCATGTACCAGGATTTTTCCAGCGACCATTGTCATCCGAACCGAGGATCCGTTTTCGCAATAGACAAGCTGCCTTCGCACATCGTTGAGTGGAGTAAAGGCGATTTCATTCAGATCGAGCAGCGCGATATCGGCTTCAAAACCGGGTGCGAGGGAACCGATTTGGTTCTCGAGCCCCATTGCACGGGCGCCGCCACTGAACACGCAGGAAAGTATCTCATCGGCCGTTGGCCAGTTCTTGTATTCCACATCGGTGATGTTGTGGATCAATCCTGCAAACTTCATTGTGGTCCACAGATTGATGCTGTCGTCGGCAATCGCCTCGTCGGTTCCCAGACAGATCGGTATGGCGAAATCCCGAATTCTCCGAAACGGCATGATCCCGCTGCCAAGGCGGAGATTGCAGACCGGATTGTGCGCGATCGTGGACCCCGCCTTGGCGATAGCTGAAAGATCTTCGTCGTTCAGCCAAATGCCGTGAATGACGTTGGAGCGCTGATCGAGAGCGCCGAGGTCGTGGACGTATCGGAGTATCGACTTTCCGAGCACAAGATCCCCGAAGGCCCGCTGCACCCGGGTCTCCAGCACATGCATGTAGAACGGCAGGTCGAGACTCCGGCTGATATCGGAAAGTGACCCGAGGTAGTCTTCGGTGACCCGGTGGGGTGCGGAGCAGGACACCGCAGCACGAATTCTGCCGCCCTGCGTGCAGTGCCAATTGTCAATCAAGTGACCGTAGAGGGCCAGAAGTTCGGTGGAAGACGGAATTGGGGCCGTTTCCAGTGCACGAATTCCGTCCGCGGGAAGAAGCTCCCTGAGGAATGGATATTTCTTGTACTCGACGACGTTAGGCTGATCGAGCGCCACGGTTGCCCGAATGCCCGAGTCCGAGTAGGCGGACAGGATGGCGTCAATGTTCCCCGGGCTCGGAAACGGTACAAAAAACGCATCGTCCTGTACCGATGTGATGCCATTCCTGAGCATCTCGATCGCACCCAGCATAGTGCGGACATAAACCATGCGGTCCGGAGTCAGCGCATCGCCCAGGGGCGGCAGTTCGTGCAGCATGAAGAGTTCAAGTGGCAGTCCGTCCAGCTGCCCCTTCATCAGATTCGTGGACGAGTGGAAATGCCCGTTGATCAATCCCGGAATGGCCAACAGACCATTGCCGTCGAATTCTTCGACACAATCGGTTCCGGGCGCGAACTCCGCACCCGGGTCCACTGCGACAATACGGGTATCATCGATCAGGATATTGACTTCACGACAATTTCGGTCGGTTTTTCTCGCCGGAATCGTCATCACGCTGCGAATGAGTTTCTTCATGTCTCGCGTAAACGTCCTCCCGAGTCCTGGAGCCGGGCAACAATAGAACATTTTCGGGAATCACTGCAATCACCGTGCCCTTCCTTTTGCCACGATCGTTTCCCGGGACCCGGCTGCCGACCTGCAAACCGGGAACAGGTCCGGGTTACCGAACGGCAATCGGCACGAGCCGGCAATCCTCGAACGCGGGCGGCGCACGAGCCGGACCTTTTTCGGGTCGTCTGCACTCGGGAAAGCGAAGCCACGTATTGAAGACGGTGCGCTCGTCCGCAGTTCTGGACCATTTGTCAGGCCTTGGAGCAATTGCCGGTTTGGACTTGAAGCCAGGGGCAAGCTCAAAGCATCCCGGGCACAGTCTTCCCGGTGCACCATTCGTGGCCGTCGATGCTCACCGGGCAATGGATACACACCTCGCTCGGCCAATTGCGCCACCATGTTCGAAGACCATGTCTGGAGGCGAACAAGACATGGTCCCGAGAGCGTCTCCGTTCCGCAAAGGGTGCCAAATGGTTTCTGCGGAGACGATCGTTCGTGGACCGACGAAAGGAATTACGCGGTCGTGCCGGTTGGAAGGATGCGTGCCTGCGCGACGTCTTCCGCAGGACCGGTTGCCTCGAATTGGTCGGTTCTGTGGTGCCGCAGGGGAATCGCTCCTGAGAAAATTGTTTGAACTGCTGGCCGATAGGATTCACAAGGTGGCGGTGCCTGGAGATGAAGGATCGCCACCATGGAAGAATTTTCGCTTGTATTTGAAGGTGTTGAGGATCCGCGGCGTTGCAACGCCACCCGCCATGACCTGTACGAGATACTGCTGATCGGGCTACTGTCGACCATGTGTGGCGGCGAGGGATGCACCGACATGGCGTTCTCGGGCAGTCAAGAGAAGCGTTCTTGCGGGCCTTCTTGCGCCCGGAGCACGGGATTGCGAGCCATGATACCTTCTCGGACCTGTTCAATGCACTGGATCCGAAACCGTTCCAGGCGGCAATGCAGCGCCTCGTGGCGGGCATTGCACGAGAACTGGACGGGATTGCGCCATTGACGGAAAGGCGGTCCTTGGAAGGGGGCAGCAGGCAAGTCGCCGCTGCACCAGGTGCGGGCCTTCGCGGCCGAAGTCCGGGTGATGCTCGGACAGGTGGCGGTTGATGTGAAATCCAACGAGATCGCCGTCATGCCGGTGCACCTGGAGATGCTCGAGTTGAAGGGACGTATCGTCCCCCCGATGCCATGCACAGGCAACGGGAGACGGCGCGAACGGTCCGTGACAGGGGTGGCGACGACGTGCTTGTTCTGAACCTGGAAGATCCGGAGGTTTCCGGGAAACTGCCCTCTTTCCAGAGTGTCGAGATTGACCACGGTCGCATCGAGACGCGCCGTGCCTCGGTCTCGACGGACATCGGCCGGCTCACCGGTCGCCATGACTGGCCCGGCCTGGCAGCCATCGGAAAGATCACCGCAACCCGCGAAACAGACGCCGGCACAACCACCCGACGAGGTACGATCTGCACAGCACGCGCCTTGATCCTGAACGGTTCCTTACCGTCGCTAGTGTCGCGTCGCTGTTGATTTAGCGGGTTTCTCTTCCCTTCGCTTCCTTTGAGAGAGGCTTGCATTATCGTCCAGATATAGTATGTCTTCGCAAACAAACAACAAGTGAGCCGGGCGTCCGGCGCGAGCTTCGGTCTTCCATTGCGGGGCGTATCTGCGTGGCGCGGGAGCGTGGCGGGACAGTCTGGCCGAACGAGCAGACGGAGGCAGGCCATGGAAAGGAAAGGCAGGAAGCAATATCGGGTGCGGCTGAGCGCGGAGGAGCGAGCGGAGTTGTCCGGGATTGTGAACGGGAAAGCGGCTGCGTATCGCCGGAAGCACGCGCACATCCTGCTGTTGGCAGACGAGGATCGGGAGGATGGCGGACGCACCGACGCGGATATTGCGTCGGTTCTGGGGGTTGGCGCCTCCACCGTGGAACGGGTGCGCAAGCGCTGCGTGGAGGAGGGCCTTGAGGCGGCGGTTGAGCGTCGCAAGCAAGTCAATCGCAAGCCGCGGAAGCTGGACGGTGCGGGGGAGGCGAAGCTGGTTGCGCTGGCCTGCTCGGCACCGCCGGAGGGCCATGCGCGCTGGACGCTGCGGCTGCTCGGCGACAAGCTCGTGGAGTTGGAAATCGTTGACAGCATTCACAAAGAGACAGTTCGCAAGGCGCTAAAAAAAACGATTTGAAGCCGTGGCGCAAGCAATGCTGGTGCATTCCACCGAAGGCCAGCGCGGAATTTGTCTGCGCAATGGAGGATGTGCTGGAAGTCTATCACCGGGAGTTCGACGAAGACACCGTGCTGGTGTGCATGGACGAGACCTCGAAGCAGCAGACGAAGGAAACCCGGACACCGCGCCCGGTCCGGCCCGGTCAGCCCGCGATTGTCGACTTCGAGTACGAGCGAAACGGCGTCGCCAACCTGTTCATAGTGTTTGCTCCGTTGCTCGGCTGGCGATGGGTGAAAGTGACCGACCGCCGAACACGGCACGACTGGGCGCATCTGATCCGCGAACTGGTGGACGAGATCTTCCCCGGCAAGAAAATCGTTCTGGTGATGGACAACCTGAACATCCATTCCCTTGCATCGCTTTACGAGGCGTTCGAACCGGCCGAGGCCCGGCGGATCGCGGAGTGCCTGGAAATCCACTACACGCCGAAGCACGGTAGCTGGCTGAACCTCGCCGAGATCGAGATCGGCGTCCTGGCCCGGCAGTGCCTGGCGCGGCGTATTCCCGACCGCGAACAACTCTGCAGCGAAACCGGTGCCTGGCAGGCGAAGCGCAATCGGGAAAGCGCATCCGTCGACTGGCGGTTCAAGACAGAGGATGCTCGCATCAAGCTGAAGTCGCTATATCCGTCAATCCAGTGACGCCGGAGCACTAGGGCCCACTGGGCCATCGGGAACTCCCTGCACCGGGTGCTCGATGTCACCATGAATGAGGACAACGCGCGTAACCGGACGAAGAACGGTCCCGGGAACCTAGCAATCCTTCGGCGGACGGCGCTCAATCTCTCCCGGGCCGAACCTTCGAAGGGCTCAATGCGGGGAAAACTCAAACGCGCCGGGTGACAGCACGACCGATAAGAGCCTATTCAATGAACAGTGCCATCTGGAGCGCGCGGCTCAGCTCAACACTCTTATCGGTCGTGCTGCGCACGACCGATAAGAGCCTATTCAATACGCGGAATTCCCAACTATGCTGAATCTTTCGCTCAACCCGTTGATTCCGATCACTTTCTTCTTGTATGTTTCGGCATAGTCACAGGCTGTCCAGGTAGTCTATCAACTGTTCCGTTGGTTGATAGCACCTGGGGGCACATCGATTGGTCTTGTCCGGTCCATGGCGTCTTCCTTTATCTTCGGGTCTGCATGCAGGTATTTCATTGTTGACTCGACGGACTGGTGGCCGAGCCAGAGCGCTATCACGGTTACCGGCACGCGCTGACGGAGTAATTCCATTGCCGACGTAGCGCCTCAAGGAATGCGGGCTGATGCGCTTGTCCCTAATGCCCTGCCCGGTTGTGGACACGTCAAGCTGGAAGCGCCGACAGCATCAGGCGTGCGCAAACAGGTTCGTAACTATGCCGAAATATCCAGGGAAAAAGTGCCCGGAATCAACGGGTTGAGCGAAAGATTCAGCATAGTTGGGAATTCCGCATATTGTCCGCAGTTCAGCACCGGGGTTGCGCCTGGAAATGCTTCCTCGCAGAAGCTCCACACGTTCCTTTTCTATTGCTATAAAACACGGAATTGAGCAGCAAGCGATTGTTCTCTGCCGCCGCGGGCACCCTTTCGACGGTCAGACGATCAGGATTGGCAACCGCCGTCGCCGGGAAGGATCGGGCCGGCTGATCGTGGAGGCTGAATTTGCGGACGGTCGGCGGCAGTGGATTCCTGCCTGCTGGACGAGCCTTGAGGCGAGCATGCCTTGCGAGGTTGCACAATATGGCTGGTTGTCGGATTTTGTAGCATTGGCTGAACTTGTTGGTGCGTTGGAGCGACGAGAGGCGGATGGACGCGGATCAGGAACAGAGGCTGTTCAGCCTGCTGAAATGGCAGGATCGACAGCATCGATGGGGAGCGCCGAGCTAACTGGCGCTGGGGAGTCGGTGCAAGTCCGACAGGAAGGAAAGGCTAACCACCACTTCCGCCGCGAGCCGTGCGTGTTCACTCGTGAGGGTGCACATGAAGCGTCGGTAGCGGTGCGTGTGGCCGGGATGATTGAGCATCGTAAAATTCATGATCCGGAGTGCCGAGGTTTTCTCATCGACCGAAGGCAACACCTGCAGGACCGCCATGGTGAGGGTCTGCCGGGCTCCGCGTTGTCTGAGGAATCCAGGGACGCACGTACACCCCACGCCGGGACTCGGGAGGGCTTCAGTTCGCCCTGGCAGTGGTGCCGGGGCCGCGGAAGAAAGGAGATACTCTGAATCGATGATGTACGAATTGAAGCAATCGGATTCAGTCATAGATGCTAGGAAGTCGACGAACAAAGGAACATCCGTTCCGGCGGAGCCGATGGAGGAAAGGACTGGAACCAAGGGGAATCCGCGAGGCCAAAGCATGCACCGGACACGGGGCCGGGGTCGCATGTCACAGGCGGCAGAGCGGATACGGCAAGCAGCCACGAGGAAACCGAAGGAGAAGCTCACTGCGCTCCTGCATCACATCACGATTGACGCGCTTGGCGCGGCCTACTTCTCGTTGAAGAAGGACGCTGCGGCAGGTGTGGACGGGATGACGTGGCAGGAATACGGAAACGGCTTGGAAGACCGTCTGCTCGACCTGCACGACCGTGTTCACAGCGGGGCGTACCGGGCGCTTCCGTCAAGGCGGGTGGAGATACCAAAGCCGGACGGGGGAACACGACCGCTGGGCATCGCTGCATTGGAGGACAAAATCGTCCAATTGGCGGTGGCGGAGACCATCCACCCGGTCTGTCTTTGCCAGCTCTCCCGTCGCCTCCGCAAAGCGACGGCTCCGGATCGGATTCACCAGCACGACCTCGAAGCCTCTGTCGAACAGCGACTGGTGAAGCCGCCGATGGAAGCGGCCGGTCGGCTCGATCACAACCTCAAGGTTCGGGCGAAGACGGAGACAGTGCTTCGCTTCTGCGACCACATCCCCCTTCAGGGACACTATCCCGGCCTCCGGCATCCGGCCGTAACACACCGTACGCAGGCACTCCCCGGCTGCATCGTACAGCAAAATCGTTCCCGACGACGCCTCCCGGAAGCCCGCCGGACGTGGTGCATTCCCTTGCCCGGGCGCGCCTTTCTCCTTGCGCATCCCGAGCATCGCGCCATCAACGGCAACCGCCATTGTCACCGCCTCCGCAGGAATCCCCTCCTCGACCCGGATTGCTTTCAGCGCACCATCATGCACAACGTCCCAGGCCGAGCCCATCCTCACCGCAAGGTTGTTCAGCGCCGTCGCCAACGGCTGCATCCCTCTGGAACAACCCCTCGCAATCCTTCACCGGCACCAGCGAAAGGGAAAGCGACCCCTGCCGGGCGGCAAGGGGAGACCAGAACTCGCCGATCAAGCGGAAACGCGCATCCGCCGGAAACACCGATCCGCAGTTGCGGCGCCGATACTGGCTCCGCTCATAGCGCACGTGGCCGAACGAACTCATCGGCTCCCCCACAGACTTCCCGGCGCGGTAATTCACCGCGCCATCCAGGACCAGACGGTCCCGGCACTCCCTTGATCGCCGCGCCCAGCAAGGCACAGCCCCAACGCAGCCGAAACGGCCCGCTCATACAATTCCGGACAGTTCTCACCAGCTGCATCCGGCAACCGCAGCGCCAGAAGTTCGGCCCGAAGGGCCTCCAGCGATGCATCCACACTCGCGACCAGCGGCGGGCTCAAGGCAGTGGACTCGGCGGAAGAAAACAACAATAGTGTCATCGTGAGTGGTCCCGGATATTGATGTTGTTAGCTCTATCCGCATACCACATGTTGGGTGGAGCACTCACGCCCCAACATGCCTCCAAGCCGGAAACCCCCCCGATTCCTGACACACCGGCGAAACCGTGACAGAGAACCGGTCGTCGTGAAACAGGTGACAGACGCTAACTCCGTGCCAACGCAAGACTCCCAATACGCTCTGCGAAAGTTGCACCCTTGACGTATTTTGGTTTGTGTGATAATATGCCACATAATTTGCCGTACAAGTTACGCGACGCGGTTCTGTTGTGCATAAAATTGATCAATCAAGACAATCGCAACTCCGCGCGCTCGGGCGTTGAGGCATTTGCGCAAACGGCAATGCCTCAACCGGAAAAAGGAGTTCCCTAATGTATGTTTCGCAATGGAAGGTCGTGCTCGGTGCAAGTGCCGCAATCATTGTGTCCGCCATGGCAGGTGCGCAGGAAGCACCGAGCCTGGGAGGACAGGTACTCCCGTCGTATCAGGCGCCGAACGAAGGATTGGTGGCTGAAATCGGGGCGAGAGGAAGTATCAGGAACGGCGTGGAAGCGCAAAACCCGCCATTCGAGTTCATAGAAAACGGCGAGATCGTTGGTTTTGACATTGATCTTTCACGTATGTTCGCCGAGCATATCGGGGTAGAACTCGATGTCATAGACACGGCATGGGCCGGGGTCATTCCGTCGCTATACACGAAGAAATTCGACATGATCTGGTCAGCAATGACGATCACGGAGCCACGGACGAAAGCGGTGACTTTTTCGCAGCCCTACGCGTCGGACCAGGTGGAATTCATCGTCATTGCGGGCGACGACCGGATCAAGACCATAGCTGATCTGAACGGGATGGTCCTCGCGACCCAGTTGAACTCCGCCGCAGAGTTTCAAGCGCAGGAACTGATCAAGGAGCATGGGCTCGACGTCGAGTTGAAGTCATTTGATCATTTCGATGGTGCGTATCTCGATCTCAAGAATGGCAACGTCGATATTGTAACGAGCACGAAACTCAATGACCGGGTGTTGTTTGACAGGAATCCGGGGGTTTACGATGTTGCTCTCGAACTGCCAATCTACAACTACGTCGGTGTAGCTACCAGGCAGCAGGACGGGGATCTGTCAGAGGAAATCGATGCCTTCATTGACAAGGTCCAGGCCTCCGGAGAACTGGCAGAGTTGCAGATGCAGTGGTTTGGACACGTGATGGACTTACCCGAATAACGAACGGTAATCTATCGTGTCGGGTTTTGACTTCGACCTCATCGTCGAGTATCTCCCCGATTTCTGGCGAGGCGCAAAGGCCACCATCTTTTATTCGCTGACATCGCTTGGTTTGGCGGTGGCGATCGGATTGGTGGTGGCCCTTTGCCGGATATCTCACATCGCATTGCTGAGACTGCTCGCGCGTACCTATATTGACGCTATTCGCGGAACCCCCGCGTTGATCCAGATCTTCTTCGTCTATTTCGGCATGCCGGCGTTCGGCGTGAATCTTAGCGCCCCGACTGCCGCGGTGATCGCTCTCGGCATCAATAGCGGTGGCTATCTTGCCGAGATCTTCCGTGCCGGAATCATGGGTGTAGACCCGGGTCAAACCGAGGCTGGTCGATCCCTCGGAATGAGCTACAGCACGACCATGTTGCGAATTACCTTGCCGCAGGCCGCCTTACTAGTCGTTCCGCCGGCCGCCGGGGAGTTCACCAACCTCGTCAAGGGTACCTCTCTCTTGTCAACGATTTCGGTCGCTGAATTGACGCGGGTGGCACAGCAGATCGTCGGAGTGACTTTCCGGCCTATAGAGGCCTACGTTGCGATTGGCGTGATCTACTATTGCCTCAATGCCGTCATCGCACAGGGCGCAGTGTGGCTCGAGCGGTCGCTGAGGCGATCGCAAGGACTCAAGTGATGCCGCAGCCCGTTGTCCGGATCAAAAATCTTCGAAAATCCTTTGGTGATAACGAGGTCTTGCGAGGCATAAACCTCGAGATCGAAGCTGGCGAGACCCTGGTGGTCATCGGTCCGAGCGGCTCCGGAAAATCGACGTTATTGCGTTGTACGAACTACTTAGAAACGCCCACGTCCGGATCAGTTGAAGTGGATGGCGTCCCGTTCGCTCTTCCGAATGTTTCCCGGCGCGTGCAAGAGCGACACCTGAACAAGATGCGGGCCCAGGTTGGCATGGTGTTTCAGAGATTCAATCTGTTTCCCCACAAGACCGCTCTAACGAATGTCATGGAGGGACTGCTCGTCGTGCGTCGCCTGCGCCGGGCCGATGCGGAACAGAAGGCGACCGAGATGCTGGAACGGGTAGGCCTGGAGGACAAGTTGAATGCTTATCCGGCGCAACTGAGCGGCGGCCAGCAGCAAAGGGTGGCGATCACCAGGGCACTGGTGATGGAACCGAGAGTCATGCTCTTCGACGAGGCTACGTCTGCGCTAGACCCTGAGCTCATCGAAGAGGTCCTCACGGTCATGAGACAACTGGCCCAAGACGGCCTGACGATGATTGTCGTGACGCATGAAATGGGATTTGCCCAGGACGTTGCCCGCCAGGTCATGTTCATGGACAACGGCGTCATCGTCGAAACGGCGCCACCGCAAGAAATGTTCTCCTCACCGAAACATGAGCGGACGCGGTTGTTTCTCAAGAAGATTTTACGGCCATAGTTAACTCGGCGATCATACGAGGTGGGTCAATTGTGACACCGCGTCAAAGCTACCGGGCCGACATCCTGGTCACGGACGGTGTGATCGACGCTATCGGACGCGATCTGCAAATCAGCTCCGACGCGAGGGTAATCGACGTCGGAGGATTAACAATTCTGCCCGGAGTCATCGATCCGCACTCTCATCTTTGGGAAGCCGGATTCATGTCAGATCCCGATTTTGCCGATAGTACCGCTTCGGCGGTCGCCGGTGGTATAACCACAGTGATCGACATGCCGCTCACCGTGCCGGAGGTCCTCGACGTAGGGACTTTCCAAGAAAAGGCACGGCTGGGCAAACTCACGTCCCATACTGACTTTGCATTGCACGCAGGTGTCACACCGGACAACCTGTCGGGGCTCGCAGCAATGTGGCACGAGGGCTGCACGGCCTTCAAGATATTTACCTGCGATACCGGTTGCCCGATGGCCGGATTGACCGATGACTATGATCTATCGGAAGCTCTGCGGGTCATCGGTTCGTTCAACGGGCTGGCCACGTTCCACGCGGAGAACGACGATCTGTTGAATGGAAATCTGGCACGCGTCCGGAACGACAACCGTACCGACAACTTGGCATTCTTGGAGTGGCGCAATGAAACTGTGGAGCTCGAGGCGATCAACAGAATCCTGTTTCTGGCCTCACGCTTCCGGACGCGGGTCAATATTGTACATGTGACGTCACCAGCCGGTGTCGCTCTCGTTCAGCAGGCGCGTGAGAACGGGGTTGATGCCACTGCAGAAACCTGTCCCCATTATCTCTACCTCACAAGCGATGACATTGCGGAACGAGGCGCATGGGTCACCTGTGCTCCGCCGATGCGCGGGCCGGACGCACGGGAACGCTTGCGCTCGTTGGTCGCCGATGGTTCCATACTCACCGTAGGCTCGGATCACGGACCAGTGGACCCGGAACTCAAGCGTCGCGGCAGCAACAATGTACTGGACGGGCAGCCCGGCCTTCCCGGCAACGAAACGATGGTTCCACTCCTCCTCAATCTTGTTGCGGCTGGAACAGTTTCAATAAATCGCGTTGCGGAACTTGTGGCGGAGGCCCCGGCCAACCTTTACGGGTTGTTTCCACGCAAGGGGGCAATTGCCGTGGGAAGTGATGCCGATTTCACAATTGTCGATCCCGGCTACAAATGGACCATAAGAGCCGAGGACCTGGTCGGGAAATCGGGATGGACGCCGTATGAAAACATGTGCGTAAGCGGCAAGGTCGAATTCACAATAATCCGCGGCAGGGTGGCGGCCAAGGGCGGTCGACCGGTGCAGGAACCCGGGGGAGCCGCATTCATTCCGCGACACGAACGGCTGCGAGACAGGAAGTTCCACCGGGAGTGAATCCCCCGACAGCGGCCGGACTTGCCTTCCGGATCATGAACTGTCGGATCAGGGCTCATTCAGGTTGTCCCGAAGAATGGCAGGTGGAAAGAACTGCGTCCTGGCGCGGCCCGCGGGCGCTGCTCACGGAGAGTTCGGTCAGCCCTCCGGGCGGCAGGGCAGTCGGGACAGTCCGTCAGGCGAGGACTGGGAATAGTCCTTGGGAAGGTTCGGGAAGACTGCCCCCACGTGGCGGACGACGTGGCTCCCGGTCAATGACGCACCTTCGAGGCGGCTGAAGAATTGTCCCACAATATATTTTCTGCGGTTGGCGTGCGACACGTGGGGCCCTGGGCAGACACATCGCATCAGGAAAGAAACGCGGCCCCGGTCAATCGTCCAACGCGGCATGAGTGGAATTCAAACTCCTTTCGAACCGTGCAACCAGTTCGTTGACCTGTTCCGGTTCGATGATCAACGGTGAGGCGAGAACAATTGTGTCCCCGACGGCAAGCAGGAACAAGCCGTGACGTTTCGTGACGGTGAGGATATCGGGTTGCACGAAGAACGTCGTTGAGCCGAACATGTTCCCAGTTTAACCGAAACCGCAGATCACCTCGTCGGCCATCGGGAGGACGTCATACCTGCGCAGGACAGCCTGTACCTTCTCGACATATGTTGCGGGCGGAACGATCGCGCCTCCGCTAACCATGACCGGTTCGGCGATCAGGGCAGCCACCGTGTCCGCCCTTCCTCGAGGATCACCTGTTCGACCTGCACTGCAAGCCTGGTCGCGAATTTCTCCTCGCTCTCGCCTGGCCTGCCGTTCATGTAGAAATGCGGACAGTCGAGATGGACGATTTCTGGGAACGAAGTGTTGATGTACTCGTGCATGGACGGGTTGCCGGACAACCGCGTGGCGAAGTTCGTCGAGCCGTGTTACCCGGCGCGCCACGCCAGTATTTTTCGCATTTCCGGCTTGCCGCGGAACTCGTGATAGCATCAGGCGAGCTTGCCTGCGGACTCGTTCGCTTCCGAACCCGACCCGGTGAAAACGTCTTCGACAGGCCGTCCGGCGCGATTGAGACCAGCGTTTCCGCCAGTTCGATCAGCGTGTCATGGGCGCGTCCGCGAAACGTGTGCCTGTAGGGCAGGCGGCGCAACTGCCGCTGCGCCGCGTCAACGAGCCTCTGTTCGCTGTAGCCGAGAGTGCAGCACCAAAGGCTCGACATCGCGTCGCGAAATTTCTTCCCGTCGGTTCCGTAAAGATCGATTTCCTCACCACGATAGGACAAACTCATTTTCTCGTCGTCGGATCCGTGTGCGCCCTGGAAGGCGTTGAGCGGAGCCTTTCCGGTTTGTCGCTGGCCCTGTCGTGGATTGATCGGAGTGTGCATCAGGGCGTTGAATGCGGTTTCTGGCGCACCGCCGCGGAGTTGGGAAGGGATTGGCCGGCGCTCGGTGGCTTTCGGAAGTGGGCTGTGCTGGGAAGCGCCTTTCCGGGATGGGGTCAAGTCTTACGTGGACGTTTGGCGAGCACTTGCTTCAAGGCATCGTCGCGGTGCCACTCGAAGTGGTCGGTTGCGGCGGGGACGCGGTCGAAGCCGGCGGTGAGGATGATTGCGAGGGCGAGGTTGCTGAAGGCGGTGTTGTTTGCCGGGCCGTGGCCGGAGCGCATCATGCAGGCGTCCTCCCGGACGGTGGTATCGCGCCAGCGGTGGTTCTTGTTTTCGATGGCCCAATGTCCGCGGTTTTGGGAGAGGATACGCTGTGGCGATGCCTCCGCCTCCACTGTCGCCTTGCGCCGGGCGTTGTCGCTGCGGCTTGCCGAAGCGTTGCATGCACCGGCAGTGGCCTCGCGTGTCTCGCGCCTGGTCTATGACTGCAACCGTCCGCCGTAGGCGCCGAGCGCCATTGCGGAGCAATCCGAGCGGATTATCGTCCCCGGCAATGTGGGCTTCGATCCCGCGAAGCGTGGGTGGCGCGCATCCCAATGGTCTGCGAGCCCTTTTGCGCGGCGGTGTCCCGAGCGGTGGACGCGAGAGGGCCCGGCGTGGCTGTCGTGACGGTGCACAGCTTTACGCCGGTCCATTTCGGCGAGCCGCGTGCAGTCGAGCTTGGGATCCTGCATGATGAAGACAGCCGGCTTGCGTACAGGATGCTGGCGCGGGCCGGGGCGCTACCCCATTGGCGGGTCGCGCGCAACGAGCCCTATGGCCCCGATGACGGCGTGATGCATTCGCTCAAGCTGCACGCTCTCTCGAGAGGGCTCGCTAATGTGATGATCGAGGTCCGCAACGACCTGTTGCGCGGGCCGGGCCAGACTGCGGGTATCGCGCGAGAAATCCTGACCCTCCTGGAACCCGCCCTGAAGGAGATCAAGAGAAGGGAGGACGGGTCGTGGTGAGTGACTTGAGCCTTGAGAGCCTTCAAAGGCAGGTCGATGGAGGTGAAATCGATACGATTCTGGCCTGCCTCGTGGACATGCAGGGCCGTCTGATGGGCAAGCGGTTCCACGCGAAACACTTCGTGGCAAGTGCCTGGGAGGAGACGCATTGCTGCAACTACCTGCTGGCGACCGACCTCGAGATGGCAACGCCGGATGGCTATGCCGCTACCGGCTGGGAGAAGGGCTACGGCGACTACGTGATGAAGCCCGATTTGTCGACCCTGCGGCCCGTGCCATGGCTCGAAGGAACGGCGATGGTGCTGTGTGATGTCCGTGACCATCACACCCACGAGGAAGTACCGCACGCGCCGCGCACGATGCTGAAGCGGCAGGTCGAGCGGCTGGCGGCCTCGGGATATGACACCGCAATGGCGACAGAGCTCGAATTTGTCCTCTTCGAAAAAGGTTTCGACGAGATCCGCAAGGAGAAGTGGCGCGATATCGAGCCGATCAGCGGCTACAACGAGGACTACCACATTCTGCAGACGACCAAGGAGGAGCATGTGATGCGCCCGTTGCGCAATCACTTGTGGAATGCGGGCATTCCGGTCGAGAACTCGAAGGGCGAGGCCGAGACCGGGCAGGAGGAGCTCAACATCCGGTACGCGTCCGCGATGCGGGCGGCCGAGCACCACACGATCGCCAAGCATGCGGCCAAGGAGATCGCCTGGCTGAAAGGCCACTCGGCAACCTTTCTGGCCAAGTGGCACCATGACAGGGTGGGCAGCGCAACGCATGTGCACCAATCACTATGGAATGGGGACACGCCCGCCTTCTTCGACGAGAGTGACGACCTTGGCATGAGTCGGCTCATGAAGAGCTACGTGGCGGGACTCCTTCGATACGCCCGGGACTACACGTACTTCCTTGCGCCCTATATCAACAGCTACAAGCGCTTCCTCAAGGGCAGCTTTGCGCCGACGCGGATCGTATGGTCGGTGGACAACCGCACGGCGGGATTCCGTCTTTGCGGGGACCGGACCCGGGCGGTGCGAATCGAGTGCCGCATTGGCGGCTCCGACCTCAACCCGTATCTGGCATTCGCTGCGATGCTGGCTGCGGGTATTGCCGGCATCGAGGAAGGGTTGGAACTCGGACCGCCGGTCCGGGGCGACGTCTACCAGGGCGAGACCGGGCTGATTCCGTCGACTCTGCGCGATGCGCGCGCCACCCTGCATGGATCGGCCATGCTTCGGGAGGCCTTGGGGGATGCGGTCGTGGACCATTATGTGCGGGCCGCCGAAGTCGAGATCGAGGATTTCAACCGCGTGGTGACCGATTACGAGGTGGCGCGCGGATTTGAACGCGCTTGAGCGGGAAGGGCAGGGCGAAGACGCTGCAACGCTTCTTGCGGAGTGTGGGATCCGTCACTGCCGAACGCGAGGCGCTTTCACGCGAGGCAACCCTCGGGTCGACCGGCCGGACACGCGCGGCACTGCCCGCTCGGGCCATGCATCTGCGTTCGGTACGCATCATCCGCGCCCGGGCCCGGCGGCGCCACCGTCCTGGCAGAGTTGCCGGACGAAGCCTTGCCGGAGTTGGCGCTCAGGTTGGACCGGACGGTCGGTCATGCCGGGGATTTCGGCGGCTTCTGCGATCCCGTCTCCACGTGGTCGGTATTTGGCGTGCAGTGTTGGCGGCTGGGGAAATGGGCAGCACTCCCGTGGCTGCCGTTGCGGTGGGGACTGGCTGCCAACCGGCACCGGAAGCCCCAAGGGGCAAGAAGGGCGGCATGCTCGCGGGGGAAGCCGGGAGGAATGGGCGTACGCAGGTCTGCCGGGTCCGAACGGCGCAGTGCGACTCGCGTTCGGAAATCTGCCCCCGTGGGACCTGTCGTCCTTCGGCCGGATCGCTGGCGAATGCATCGTCGTCGGGAGGAGCCGTCACCGGAGGGAGCGATTCGCTCGCGAAGCGGTTTCGTAGTGCCGGAATGAGCGATTGCGATTCGGTGAGAGGTGGTCAAGGTGCGCTTCATTTCGAACCGCTTTGGAGCATCTGCCGACGTGGACCAGCGGGTTCCCCCGTTCGGTGTCCGTTCGGTTCTTGTCCGGGAATTGCCAAAGCAAGTGCGGGCATTGTTGACAGTACCAATCCTGGTGCGCCTGCACACCATCACGGCCGAACATTGCGCGATCGATTGAAGTGGCATAGGCTCCGCTGGGTTGGCGGAGCGAAACGAGGTTCACGCCGAATGCGGACCATGCCGGAGCCGGGGGAGTCCGGGCACAATTGGTTAGGGGAAATCGCATGTCGTCCGTCGCTGTCGATACCCTCCAGGAAGCCAGCAATCTCAAGGACGCGGGGATTGATGCCGGACATGCGGATGCGATCGCCTCGGCGATGTTCAGAGTTGTTACCGCTAACCAGGAAGTGATGGCCACAATATCAGACGTCACGATTCTGAAGTCGGATGTCGGTGACGTGAAATCGGATGTCGGTGCCTTGAAGTCCGATGTAGCCGTGCTGAAGACGGATGTTGGTGTCTTGAAGTTCGATGTCGGTGCCCTGAAGTCGGACGTCAGCGACTTGAAATCGGATGTCGGCGCCCTGAAGTCCGATGTATCCGTGCTGAAGACGGATGTCGGTGCCTTGAAGTCCGATGTATCCGTGCTGAAGACGGATGTCGGTGCCTTGAAGTCCGATGTAGCCGTGCTGAAGACGGATGTTGGTGTCTTGAAGTTCGATGTCGGTGCCCTGAAGTCGGACGTCAGCGACTTGAAATCGGATGTCGGCGCCCTGAAGTCCGATGTATCCGTGCTGAAGACGGATGTCGGTGCCCTGAAGTCCGATGTATCCGTGCTGAAGACGGATGTCGGTGCCCTGAAGTCCGATGTATCCGTGCTGAAGACGGATGTTGGTGTCTTGAAGTCCGATGTTGGCTCCATCCGATTGGCGGTTGCTGCGCTCGAGACCCGGTTGACGATCCGCATGACGGTAATGGCGTTCAGCATCATCGGTTCGGTTGCCGCCCTCATGAAGTTTCTCTGAATCTGCAAGACTCCACGACCCTCCAATTCGGCCCTTCCGGGAGAGCCAGAATCTCCAAGGCGTTCGTAGCGGAGTGCAAGCCGTCGCAGAGACGCCGCTGATTGGAATGCGGTTCCCGGTCCGGGAATTGATGGGTTGCGCCTCCGAGGCCCGTCCTCGCTGGAAGTCCTGGTTCTCGGATCTGCGCCACTTGGCAGCGGGTCGGGGGCGTGACGGCAGGCGTCTTTCCGGTCATCGAAGCGGTACCGGTCCCCGAGCCTGGACCCCGGGGCGCCCGCATTCGCGCGGTCGGAAGATCCGGTTCCAGGGGCTTGCGAAACGAACCCACCGGGAGGCTGGCCGCGAGCATCAGCCTGCACGTTGGCCGGTCCGCCGCACGAGAGACCCTGACAGCTGTACTCCGCGGGAAGTGAGATTAGTGTTCGGGGAGAGGCGGTAGTCCGCTCCCAGTGGACCGGGTCCCGAAGGCTCCGTCGGGCGAGAATCACTGCAATGGCTGTTTTCCCGGCACTGCCGCGGAGTGGGCTGCCGGACACGCGGGTGCCGGAGCGGCATCCATCGGCGAGGGAGGAGCGGGCGTCTGGAGTGATTTACGAATACATGAATTCGCTTGGCAGGGGTTTGGACGGCTTCGACCGGAACGAGGTGCGTGTACCGGAAACGCGGCCCGCTACTGCGCGAATGGACCGGCGGCTGCCTGGACCCGTTCGTTGTTGAAGCCGGGTCGGTCCACCTGTGACGGTCGATCGGGGTGGTGTGTTCGCTGCCGCGCCCGATCCTGCGAAGTTGAGGCGGATGGCGGTCCGGCGTTCGCCGGCACGGCGTGGATTTCCGACCGTCGGGGAGATGCGGTGAAGCTCCCCCGGGAAAGCCGCCGGACGGCACGGATGGATTTGGGCGCAAGAAAGCCGGGGCCGGTGAAATTGCGCAACAGCTGTTGATGCAGCCTCTGCGCGCGATGATGCGCTCGGCCAAATCATGATGCTTCAAGGGGGACATCGGAGTCATGCCCGCGGGTTGCCGGGGCGGGAGGGAGCGCGCATTGCTGTCGAGCGCAAGGCGTGCACCTGTGTCGGATTGAAGGGACTCGGGGCCTCAGCGCATTCGTCCGGCATTCGTGCGGGCGGCGGGATGTACTACCGGGCCATGACGTGAATCGGGGGGAATCGCCGCCGCCTGACCCCGAATCGTTGTTCGTGGCGCTGCCGACTGGCGCTGCAAGAGACCTCCTGTGGTGCTCTCCGTGTGGGAGTTCAAATCGCACGGCGCATGGAGGCGCTGCGGGCCGTCACTCCGCGGCGCCGGCACGTGTTCGCTGTTTGCGGGGCGCCTGTGCGCGTTCCGTTCGGAGCCTGTCCCGGTGCTGTTCACAGCCTGCCGCGCAGCGGGAAATCGAGCGCCGCCGGAGCGGTTTGCGCTGTCGGGAGTCAGCCCCGACACTCGCCCGCCCGCCCGCAGACCGGGCCGGAACCGGAGTCCTGCCGCATGCCCGACCTACCCGCGATCGAAGACATCGGCCGCCACGTGCACGACTCGTTCTTCCGGGCGATGCTCGCCGACCCTGCGCGCGCAAATGGAGTGATCCGCGCCCATTGGCCGAGGCAGTTGCGCTGGCTGCTGGAGGGGGCGCCCGCGAGGTCTGTCGACAGTACGCTGGTTCGCGACGACCTGCGGCAGCACCGGACGGATACCCTCTTCCTGGTGGGCGGCGAAGGCAACCGCCCAAACGCGGTGTTTCTTCCTGAGCACAAGTTTCAGACGTCCGGACATCGCTCTCTTTTCGAGAGCTGCTTGTGGGTTGAATTATCGTTTGAATTGATAGAGTTATGATTGGATTTTGGGGTTGACAGAGCGGCGGGTATCTGGCATAATAATATGAACCCATTATTCGGTGCCCGAGGATCTCATGAACACGCTTCCGATGCGACCCGCCGAGGCGGTCCAGATTGGCAACTCCTGCTTTTCCTTCGTGAGGCGGGACGGCCGAGTGGAGTATTTCTCCAATCTTGAGCCGTTTGATTTTCACGCTGACGATCAGCGCGAAGCGAAGTTGCTTCGGATCGCGAAGTTCGCGGAGAGCGGTGTCCCTCGCTCGGACCTGGTGGAGGCGCTCGGCGTGAGCCGCTCGACGGTACAGCGGGCGGTGAACCAACTCCGGAGGGACGGCGAGGCGAGCTTCTTTGCGCCGCGCCGCGGGCGCGGTCCGAGCGTAATCGATGCCGACATGGCGCGGGAAGCGGACCGTCTTTTGACCTCGGGTCTGAGCGGCTCGGCGGTTGCGCGACGGCTGGGGATTCCGGTGCGGACGCTGAACGACAATCGCCGGCGAGGCGTTGTCGGGGGTGGGATGCCGGCCGGGACGGCGAAGGCTGAACCGGATCCGGAAGCACCTGCGGAGCGGGAGGCGCCGCAGGAAGCACCGGAGCGGGACGCGCTGGAGCCGCCGATTGAGCGAAGCGCACGGGACGCCCGCGACCGGGCAGCGCCGATGGGCCGTGGGGCTCGGGACACGACGGGACGAATGCTGGCCGCGACGGGGCATCTGAGCGAGATCCGGCCGCAGTTTGCGGAACCGCTGTCGGCGGTTGCCGGCGGGGGGGTGCTGGCCGGGCTCCCGATGCTGCTGAAGGAGGGGCTTCTGAACCACGCGCGGGAGTTCCTGTCGCTGCCCAAGGGGTATTACGGGTTGACCACCGTTCTGCTCTTCCTGGCGTTCCTCGTCTTGGCCCGGGTGCGCAATCCGGAGGCGCTCCGGCACCAGGTGCCCGGGGAATGGGGCGCGATCCTGGGCCTGGACCGCTGCCCGGAGGTGAAGACGCTGCGGCGCAAGATCAAGGCGCTGGGGCAGGATGTGCAGCAAGTGCGGAACTGGCAATCCTCCCTGGCGGCGGGATGGCTTGAGGAGGACCCGGAGGTCGGCGCCACGCTGTGCGTGGACGGGCATGTGAAGATCTATTCCGGTCGCAAGGGGAAATTGCCAAAGCACTTCGTGGCGCGACAGAAACTATGCCTGCCCGCGTCCACGAGCTATTGGATCAACGCGCTTGGCGGCAAGCCCTTCCTGTGCCTGAACAAGGCGCTGGATCCGACCATGACCCACGCGCTGGAGGCGGACATCCTGCCTGCGCTGGAGAAGCTGGGCATGCTGGGCCCGGAGGCGCCGGATCTCACCGCCCCGGATGCCGGCGAGCCCGCCCTGACGCTGGTCTTCGACCGGGAAGGCTGGAGCCCGGCACTGTTCAAGCGCCTCGCCCGGCGCGGCGTTGCGGTGATCACCTGGCACAAGGGCTTCAAGGGGGAGGACTGGCCGGAGGCGGAGTTCCGCAGTGTCGCGGTACCGATCCATGGACCGGGCACGACCCGCAGCGCCACCGTCCGCCTCGCCGAGAAGCGCGTGCAACTGAAAAAGGGGCCCGAGGTCCGCCAGATCCGCCGCCTGCTGGAAAGCGGCCGCCAGGTCCCGCTCATTACCACCCACTCCCGCATGCCCGTGGAGCAGATCGCCGGCGCCCTGTTCTCCCGCTGGTCGCAGGAGAACTTCTTCAAATATATGCGCGAGGAGTTCAATCTCGACGCCCTCGTGGTCCGCGGCCTGGAGCCGCAGGATCCCGAAGCCCGCGTCGTCAACCCGCTCTGGCGCGCAATCGACCGAAATGTCAGCCGCTTCCGGCAACGCCTCGGCACCCTGCGCAACAGGATCGCCGATCTGGCCAAGGGAGCCCAGTCTCACCAGACCGCCGAAGCCGCCCGACGTCTCCAGGCCCGGATCGACGCTCTCGACGCCGAGCGTGAGACGCTCAAGCAGAAGCGCAGCGACACGCAGCGCCACATCACCGTCGCCGAGCTCGACGACCACCAGGCCCTGGATGCGCTTCCCGAAGGCGAGAAGCTCCTCCTCGACGTCATCCGCATGATCGCCTACCGCGCCGAAACCCGCATGATGCCTGTCGTCGCACAGGCACAGGGCAAGACACAGCGACCCCGCAGGCACCTGCGCGCGATCTTCCAATCCGACGCCGACATCATCCCGGAGCCCTCCAACGGCATCCTCCGCATTCGCATCCTCGGCACCGCCAGCGACGCTGGCGACAACGCCACTGCAGGCCTCCTCCAGGAACTCAACCTGACCCGGACGATCTTCCCAGGCACCAACCTCCGGATGATCTACGAACTGCCCGGGAATACGGCCGATCCGGACCCTTCGGGTTCAAATAGGTGAGCTCGATTCACTCCCGAGGTCCGGACATCTGAGTTTGGCGCCGTGGCGGGGACACCCTGGCAGCTTCGCGACTATGCGCGCACGGTGCTGGACGGGCTTGACCTCGTCGATTCGTTGTGGCTCGTGTCAATGGTCTTCGACACCGGGGGCGATGGCGGCTGGAACGTGCTTGGCGTCATCGACGAAACGTCCGATGATCCCCTGGAGATCCTGGTGCAAATGCGGCGGGACAGTTCGTATTTTGCGCGGCAGACGCGGAGGATCCGGTACGGGAATCTGTCTTGTGAGGCGGTGTCGCGTGCTATGCTGGGCATGATGGGGCTCGCCGGGCGGCGGCCGTATCCGCGGGATTTGCTGGAGCGGATGTGGCGCAGGGATGTCGCGGGTCGCGTGGCGGGTCTGCCGCTGCAGAAACTGATGCTCGCTTTCGCGCTGGCGACATCCGATCTCGCGGCGGAGGAATTGCTGGATCTGGCCCGGAAGACGGGCCTTGTTGACAGGGAGTTGGAGATGGGCGTAATCACGCAGCCACTGATCCTGGATGCCGTAGAGAAAGGCATGGCCAAGGGCATGGCCAAGGGTAGGGCCAAGGGTAGGGCCGAGGGCATGGCCGGGATGCTGCTTCACCAGTGCCGGCAGCGCTTCGGCGCAATCCCGAAGGATGCGGAATTGAGAATCCGTTCCGCGCCGCTGAGCGATCTCGAGGCGTGGGCAGGCTCCATCCTGCAGGCGCGAAGCCTCGACGAGGTCTTCCAGAACGGGAAGAGCGGCTGACGAAGGCCGCAAGGGGGCCGGGGCCTTCTGCGCGCGCTGCAGCATCCCCCGATCGGGGCGTGGAATTTGTGGCCCGATCGCGCGAAGCCGCCGGCCATGGGCCCGGCCGGGACTTGCGTCCGCCGCCAGGGTCCTCCGGTTTGGGCGAGGGCGCTTTCCTGCATCCCCGGCACGGCAAATTCCACTTACGCTATGAAACCGTTGCGCTGGCGGAGATATTCCGGTGCCCGGAGATGTCGAATTCTCCCGGCCTGATGCGCGGCGGTCCCGTGCTTCAGGACGGCGAACTTGGCTGCACAGCGTGCCCGTGGTTCCGCACGAGTCAACACAATGCAGTCGGGCGACCAGGGTGGCACGGCCGATGGTTTTCCATCAGCACCCGGCGAGGCGGGGCTGCCGCGTTCCAGCGGTAGCCTGGGCGACACAGAACGATGGAGGAGATTGGATGACCGAGCCGTTGTTCGAGGAGAACAAGGAGTTGCTCCCCCTCGAAGAGTTCCTTTCGGCGATCAACCGGCCGGGCAGCTACTGCACTGAGGGACGGCTGACCTGCCCGATGCCGCTCCTGTCGGTGGCAGGGGCCGGAGTTGTGCCGTTTCCCGTTCCCGAGGTGGTGATGCGAGCACTGATCGAAGACGCCGAGCCTGCTCCTTTCGGGAGGGGTACCGAGACCGTACTGGATCGCTCGGTTCGGGACAGTTGGCAAATTTCCCCGGAGCGGGTCAAGTTGGGCGGCAAGGCTTGGCCCGGCACGTTCCAGGAGATTCTTGCTTCGGTGGAGGAGGGCCTCGGTTGCCCGGAAGGCGGCTTGTCCGCGAAACTGCACAAGCTCTTGCTCTACGAGCAGGGTGGCTTCTTTGCGCCCCATCGTGACACAGAGAAATCCGAGGGGATGGTCGCCACGCTGGTCGTCTCGCTTCCGGTCGCCGGAGAAGGCGGGGAACTCGTCGTACGGCACAGGGACCGGGAAACGCGGGTCGACATGTGTACGGAAGATCCTTCGGAGTTGGCCTACGCCGCCTTCTATGCGGATTGCGAGCACGAGGTGAAGCCGGTTGTGAAAGGCCATCGCCTTGCCCTGGTGTTCAATCTTGTCCGTGTTGCCGACGTTCCTTCCTACGCGCCGGACTTCAGCCGCGAGGCTGGGCGGATTGCAGACTGGCTGACGAAATATGCAACCAGGGTGCGCGCCCGCGAGCGGCGCCCCGCAGCAGCTTCCGGCAGTATCTCGGGCTGGTATCCCGGGCAAGACGGCGAGGATGCAACTCCGGAGAAGCTTGTCTGGCTGCTGGAGCATGGCTACAGCGAAGCGGGCCTCTCGTTCTTTGCATTGAAGAACCTCGATGAGGCAGTTGCACGGGCCCTCTCGGAAGCGGCGGACCGCGCCGGCTGCGCGCTTTACGCGGCGATTCTCCACATCAAACAGAGCGGTGCCGCAATCGAGGAATGGTCCGGCTACGACGATCCGGACTGGGCCGAGATGGACGAGGACAACCTGTTCGACGACTCCCGATGGCTGGACAACTGGACGGCGCGGGATGGTTCGCGGCCGGATTTCGGTGAGGTTCCGATTGCAGCTGGCGAATTCATACCTTCCCGGCATCTCACGGATATAGAACCGGACGAGCAGGAGTACGAACCGCCGACCGGCAACGAAGGGGGGAGTGTGGAGCGAAGCTATCAGCTGGGCGTGCTTGCCCTCTGGCCGGAGGATCGTTCTGTCGACGTTCTCGCCCAGGGCGGTGTCAGGAACGCGGTCAATTATCTTGCGTTCAAGCGTGGGACAGCCGCAGGAAAGCCGGGCGCCCGGGAGCGCCTGCTCGAACAGGCGGAGCGGTTGGAATCAATCTGGCCCGCGCCTGAGCAATACGAGCGAAAGGAAGGCTGGTCGCAGCGATGCTCGGCCATGATCGAGGAACTCGTCCATCTTGGTGATCCGGGGCTCATCGAGCGGTTCCTCGCCGACTCGGTGCTGCCACATTACACCGGCGAAGTGAACCGCGCTCTCTGCGATGCCGCGCGGGCCGTCGGACCTGCTCGGGCATCGGTGCTTCTTGGTTCCGTTGTGCGGACTGGCTTCGGTTCGCATCCGAATGGTGTGATCGGCTTGGTCTCCGGGCTCGACAAGGCCACAAGCGGCGCCGCAGATTGGGACGATGTCCTTCGTGGTTTCGCGCAGGCGCTCTTCAATCCGTTCGGTTTCGCGGTCCGGGGCGGAGTCCTCGGGGAGGGCGCTTCGGGAGGTGGCGGGGAACTGAGCGGGCGAAGCGTCGCGGGCCTGTTCGAGTTGTACCAGAGGCTTGACATGGAAATTGTTGCCAGGTTCGTAGCGGAATTGCTGACTGGGGCTGGACGCAGGGTGGATCCCTACCGGGAGCTGCCTTCGGCCCTGGATGCGCTTGAGCAGACGGCGCCCGGACTGGGTGAAGCACGGGCAATTCTCTGGCGTCATGCAGTCTTGCGCCTTCTGGAGCGGAGCGGCGACCCGCCGAGGGAGCCGGCAAGCTGGGTCATCCGGGCGAACGTTTCGGAGCAGGTGGTAGAAACAGGGGAGGACCGAAGCACGTCCCGGAACTGGAGCAAGGCGGAATGCTGCCGGCAACTCCAGGCGTTCTGCGACGATGGGGAAGAAACCAGAAGGGAGTTCCCGGCCCGCGAGGACATCCGGTATTTTGTAGAGAGCCTGATCACGCAAATGCAGCTCGATATCGATTGCCACACCGAGCGCCGTGGCAATCCGCACAAGCTTGTCTGCGTCAAGAATCGCGCCAGCTATCGGCGCCGTCTGGAACAATATGCAGAAGACGTGGATTGCATGAAGCGGCTGGCTGAACATGGGTCGGCCGCCCTTTGCGAGACCACTTGGGGGGATGAGCTCCAGGATGCCGTCTGGAGGGCCGAGCGGCATTCCCGACGGTAGAAGCGCCTGGACTTCCGTCTCGGAAGGCGATGCGGCGGCTTGACACCCGGTTCGCGGGATGCCGGCCTCCCCGTCGGCGGTCATGTGGACGACTGGCGGAACTGGCTTGCAGGCATGGTTTGTCGCTTCCTGTCGGGGGCAGGACGAGGGGCGATGCCGAGCGGTCGGGCGAGGGCGACGGAAGTCCCGCGGGGCGTTCCGCATCGCCGAATTCCCGGGGAACCCGGCTTCGGCTCGACGCGCGAGGCCGGGGACGCCCTTGCATCCGGTCACCCGCCTCAGACTTCCTGACACCGTGCGCGGCGAGGTATCGTCGACAATCAAGCAACTTTATGCTCGGCCGAGCAAATTCCTTTCTGAGCAACTCATTGCTGTATCTGATAGTGGTCGGTCTAATCTGAGCTGAAATCCGGGATTTCAGTGGCCTCACCAACCGACTCCGTTCAGAATGGCCAAGGCAGCGCCGTGCGTTGGGTGCCTTTCCTGGCCATCAGAAACTCGGACGGACTCCAATGAAGGGTGCATCCAAAATTGTGTGAGTTCCGGAAGTCTGCGCCTTGCACCAAAGGGCCTTCGAGCCGGCGCTGGCCCGGTGCCTTGCGGAGCGCGGATACTCGCTGCAATCCTGAAAGGGGCGGCGGGCTGAACCCGGCGGAGATTGAATCCGGCGACCGGTCCCGGCAATCCCCGTTGCGGACAGCTGCCGGGTCGCTCGGCCGGGTATCCCGATTCCGGGGTCTGGAGGGGCTGACACAATCGGGACGGCATGTCCATTCAATGCTTCCCGGACAACCGTCGGCCGCGTCATGGTGGAAAGACTCCAATCCGCGATACCTTGCGGTAGAAGCAGGGATATGGGTCGGCCCTGCGACCACGCTGCGCGTGCCTGTCGATACCAGATCGCACGAATTGTCCGGGTCACGGCGAGGTGGCTGCGCTCGCGGCAGGGAGAGCGGATTCGCCGGCTCGAATCCCGCCGGGCGGCAAGCTATCGGGTTGTGCGGTCTCGATGAAGGACTGTGGACGCTTCCTCCTGTCGTGTGCTGACGGTGCGGATTTCTCCGGTATCCCTGCCGGTCCGATTTCTCCTGCATCGCCGTGAACTCGTGTCCGCTCCGGAAGGATGGCTGCACGCCCCGGTGCGGTTAGGACTGCCGCCGCCGTGCCGTCAGCCGCAGGTCACCTTGATCGCCTGCCCATCCGTGCCGACCACGATGTTCATCCGATCCGGGCGGTGGCCCGCCGACAACCGGCTGCCGGCGGTGTACACGCGGAGAGGGCCCGGTAGGGCAGCAGGTTCGATCGCGTCAATCGGCCGTCCGATCGATCCACGACTGATGCCGCGCGGCGGCGCAAGCCCTGTCCGCCGGCGAGTGGGAACTGACGCCGACAGCGTGCTCGCGGATCTGCGCGCCCGTCGGGCCGGTCGTATCGCTCCGGCCCGGGGTCCGTTCGACAGTATCCGGTACTGCGCAGCGAGAGCAGCCCGCCCGCGAGCGCGATCAACACGAGTTCGTTGCGCAGGGCTCCTGGGCCGGGTCGCATTGGCTGACCTGTTCTCCTGCGTCTGCCCGGGCGATACGGATGGCGGCAATTCAGAATTCGGCCCGCCACCCGGCCAGCACGCTGAGAGTGGGTCTCGAGGCTGCGAGTCCCGGGTTGCGCGGTGCGGCGGCCTCCATCTGCAATGCGCCGCCGGGGAGGCCAGTGCGGCGCCACCGGGCGGAGGCGTCGATCTGCCGGGCGACGGCTCCGGGCTTGCGGGGGTCCGTTCCACCACGATTCTGCCATCCATGGTGCGGCCGACCGGAACCCGGAGGACCGCCGATCCACTCTCGATCCGCGGTGGCTGCGACAGGGAGACCGTGATCTCGTCCCGGTTCGTCCGGCGCCGGTCGGCGCGGACCGACATCGCGGTGGTGGTCAATGGCGAGACTCTGTCGATGACGCCGCCGCGCGCGTCCGGAGCGGCGAGGCCCATCGCGGTGTCAAGCGCGAGGCGCCATCCGCCGAGTTCGGCGGCTGCCTCAAACCCGGCGAAGAGGCTGTCCGCCGCGAGACGACCGAACGCACCATCCGCCGAAGAACTCCGGATGGAGCGCTTTTCGTTGGCATCGCTCGTCGCGCAAGGGATCTCACCCGTAACCGCGATCCCCCGTGACAAGGCTCCCCTGCGTCCATCCGCACCCATCGGGTCCGTCGGACCTTCCCCTGCCACGCGATCCATCCGGAAGGGGCAGACTCTCGGGTCGGAAGCGCGGAAGGCACCCGATCCGTCATCCCGTTCAGACCCGACTCTCGCATGGAGTTCTTCAGCCGAGGCACGCAACACCCTGTTGCAGCAGCAGGAATGGTCGGTTCTGCCCGGGCCTGCCTCCTTCCCGGATTTCTCGGCAAGCGGATGCAATCGGATCCGCCCGTCCACGGTCACCCGAGGCGAATGCCGGGAGTGAATCTTTCCGACCCCGCGCAGCGCCGAGCCCCGGGAAACCAGGGGATTCGGTCCGGTGGCCGCACCATACGCAAGGTTTCTTCCGCTCGCCGGATGGCCCGACAGCGGATGAACCCGTCCCATCAACTCAGCCCGCGGAACCGAGAAGATGGAACAGACAATCCCACAGGAAAATACACCGGTAGTGGTATGCCCATGGTGGAGCCCATCAGAAACGAATTGCATGCGCAACGAGGGATTGGGTCGGCGGGCGGCAAGGACTTCCACGCGACCTGGCTTGATGCTGCGCTCAAGTGCGTTCCGGGACCACGTCGCGGGTCGCATTGCCGGGGCCGGCTCGATGAGCCGGCGCGGACAGGATCGAACGCAAGCGGAAGTCAGCCGCAAGGGGCCCGGCAAGAGGAACTCTCTCTGGTACCATGTGGCGCGCCGCACTGTCAGCGGCGATTCCCGCAGAATTCTCCCGCAGGCGGAGCAGAGGACGTATTGCTATGGCCAACTATCGAATCGCGGTGATACCCGGTGACGGGATTGGCAATGAGGTGGTGCCAGAGGGCATTCGGGTCCTTGAGGCGGCGGGCTCGAAATACGGCATCGGGTTCGAATTCGACGAGTTTCCGTGGAGTTGCGAGGTCTACGCGAGGACCGGCCGCATGATGCCTGAGGACGGCCTGGAGGCCATCCGCCGGCACGATGCGATCTTTCTTGGTGCAGTGGGTTTTCCCGGTGTACCGGATCATGTCTCGCTATGGGGCCTTCTGATCCCCATTCGCCGCGAGTTCCAGCAATATGTGGGACTGCGTCCGGTGCGTCTGCTACAGGGAGTCCAGTCCCCGCTCCGGGGGCGTACGGCAGCGGATATCGACTTTGTCGTGGTGCGGGAGAACAACGAGGGCGAGTATTCGGATATCGGCGGAAAAATCTACGCGGGGACCGAGTTCGAGACGGTGTCGCAACAGAGTGTGTTCACCCGGCGGGGAACGGACCGAATTATCCGCTATGCGTTCGAGCTGGCGATGAAGCGCAAGGCAAGGCACGTGACCTCGGCGACGAAGTCGAACGGAATCAAGCACACGATGCCCTACTGGGACGCGCGCTTCGCCGCCGTCGCCGCCGACTTCCCGGGGATTCGCACGGACCGGTACCACATCGACATCCTGGCCGCGAACTTCGTCCTGCATCCGGACTGGTTCGATGTGGTGGTCGGCAGCAATCTCTTCGGCGACATCCTCTCCGATCTCGGGCCGGCGGTGGCGGGAACCATCGGGATCGCTCCGTCTGCAAACATCAACCCGGAGCGGGAATTCCCGTCGATGTTCGAGCCGGTGCATGGGTCCGCACCGGATATCGCAGGGCGCGGTATCGCCAATCCCATCGGGCAGATCTGGTCCGGCGCGATGATGCTTGAGCATCTCGGCCATGCGGATGCGGCACGCGCCATCGAGAGTGCCATCGAAGTGGCGCTGGCGGATCCGGACGCGCTCACTCCGGACATGGGCGGCAGCGCGACAACGAAGGACCTGGGCGCCCGTATCTCCGACGCGGTGGCGTGATGCGCCGCGGGGGCCGTTGCCGTTCGCGTCTCTTGCGTGCCGCAAATCAGGCCGCGCGCCAAGGGAACGCATGGGGATCCTTCGCGAGTCCGCTCGACTGCCGGTCGGCAGGCATTTTACGGTTGAACGGGATCGATCCTTTCGGCCCGACACTTCGAACCCAAGAGTTCCGAATCCCGCCCTCGACACGTATGGTCGGTGCCGTGCACAGACCCCATCGGAAGTTGCCGGCATGCACGTTGGCGGAAATGGGAAGGGGGAGAAGATGGCCGGGACCAAGTCATTGCGCGGCCGGGTCGCTCGTTCGGATGCGCGCGGAAGCCTTGGACAGTATGGTGCGCGGGAAGCTCCGGCGGGTTGATCGCGGCCTCCGGGCGAATTGCGGAGGGACGGGCAATCGCGTCCCCCGGGACACGACAAAATGAGCCGAATCGGGTGGGCCCGGACCATGAATGCTTTCGCCGTCCTCCAGAATGCAGTTCTACTCCCGATTGGCGGAGCCCCGTCCGGGGGCGTTGCCGAAAATCGCGGCAGGGCGGTTGATTCCTTCGCAACGGAGTGCTCGTCTGGAGCGGTTGCGAGGCCGCTCGATCTCGTTGTACCAGCCACCCGGCTACAGAGTTCAGCGTAACTCCCGTGGCGTCCCGCAAGCAGCGCCGCAAGGCCCGAATTCGCGCCTCCGCGCGATCCTCCCGCCAGTCCGCGGCGGATCTCGTCCTGTCGGCCCGCCGGTACCTGGTCGAAGCGAACGGAAGGAAGGCTCTCGACCTGCTGAAGCAGGCGCTGAACAAGCATTCCGCTCCCGAGCAGCTGGACGTCCTGTTCTATTGCGCTTGCGTCAGTCGTGCCCGCAATCTTGCGGAAAAGGGAATGCAGACCGAGGCGGTCGCTATGCGGTCGCGTGCCGGCCACTACGAAGCCTCGATCCAGGCTGCCGAACTGCCTCCAGAGGACCTGCGGCTCTACGTCGCCGCACTCGAACCTTCGGATGCCCTGGCGGCATACGCGGCGCACGCGCTGCGAGGAGAACGGGACTTCGTGACCGAACGGGTGCTCGCCGACATGCTGGTCGTGGACCGGTGCTGGGATGGGCTGTTGGCGCTGGAGCCGGATGATCCGTTCCGCAGGGACGCCGAATGCGTGCGATCCGGCGTCGACGCGATGGATACCGGTGATTGGGAGCGCGCAGCCGGGACGCTGCGGGGTGTCGGGCGCAGGTCGCCCTTCGCGCCCTGGCGGCTCTTTTGCAAGGCGATGTTGCAGTTCGGCGAGGGGGACGACGAGAGCCTGCGGCGGACCGTCGAACAGATTCCGGACGATTTTGCAATGGCCGGGACGGTTGCGGCGTGGAAGAGCCTGTGGGGCGAAGGGGGCGTGGTACCAGATCCCGTCCGGAGCCTGCTTGGCTTGGGCGCCGGTCAGCGGCGGGCTCTGGCAGAGGGCCTTGCGCGTGCCCTCGTTCGCGCCGTGTCGGGCCCGGCGCTCGCGCAGGCAATCTCCGAACTGGCGACGGTATTGTCGCCGGAGCGGCCCGATGACGCGGTCGCGGACCTGTTGCAGGTCGCAGGCCTTGCCACGTCCGGTACGCGGCTCTCCTTCGGAACGGTCCGGGAGGCAGCACGGCTTCTCCTCCCGCAGGAGCGGTTCGGCCTTGCGATGGCCCGCATTCGGCTCCTGATTCAGCATAAATTTCAGGACGAAGCGGATCCCGGGGTTGCGCTCGACGTGATTCGCTCGCTTCCGGATGCCTATCCGAATGCCTGGGAGCGGGCGATCGCGCGGGGCTGTGTGCTGGATTCCATTGCACGGACGGCATTCGAGAATCGCGGCAGGATCGACTACTCGGGTGACGCGCGGGACGACTTCGAGCGCCTCATCGGGCGTGAAGTAGAGCATTCCTACTGGATCGGCGTGGACCTGATGGCCGCGAGTCTTCGCGCGGACCCCGACAACCGGGATGGCTACCTGTTCATTTGCGACCTCGTACGACGGGGGGCGCCGGGAAAGGGCAGGCTCGAGCCCTTGATGCTACGGATGGCATCGCGGTTTCGCCACGATCCGCTGCCGCTCCTGGAATTGGCGCACGACTATTACGCCCGCAATGCGTACCGGAAGGCGGAGGATGCTCTCGCGGAGGCCGTGCTGCGCGCACCGCATGACGAGCGGATCCGCGGTCTGCAGGCCATCGGTTTTCTCAAATCCGCTTCGCAGGGCGCCAAGGCGGGCCGCTCGGGGGCCGCTCTCGCGGATATCGGTCGGGCCGAAGCGATTGCACGGCCCTCGCTCGCGGCGGTGATGCGGGCGAAGCGAATTCTTGTGGAACTCCTCTCCGGCGAGGGCAAAGCCGATGCGGTCCTGGCCGCAGGTCTCGATGCCCGGCCCCCGCTCGAGCAGCTGCAGATTCTGGTTCTGCTGGCGAAGGATTACGTGTTGAACAGCAGGCACAAGCGGTTCCGGGAAGAGGACGAAATCGAGATCCATCTGGCGCTCGGTCGGCGGCGGCATCTTGTCGACGCGTTGGAACCGGATGAGAAATTGAGCCTGCTCCGCCCCCTGCCAAGCGAATTCAGTGTGCTCTACGATTACTTGAAGAATGCTCGATTCGTCGTGACCTCACTGCCGAGCGTCCTCGATGATCTCGATGAGGACAGTCTGTTCGAGGCGTTTGACCTCATGCTGGACTCCAGCGTGCACGACGCGGTTCGGCGAGATATCGAAGCGCGCCTTGGCGAGTCGCTGCCGTCTGACACGCGCCAGCTGCTTCGGTTCTACCGGGCCGTGATCGACCTCTCGCAGGGTTACGTCGATGATCCGCGAGAACTCCGGAAAATCGTGGACTTGGCGGAACCGCCTGTGCGGGAGAAGCTGCGGGCGGCGGCACAGCGCCTGTCGCGGCTTAGTCGCGGCGCTCTCGCTGAAGCCTTGCGCCGTTTCGACTTCGAGCGGCTGGTGCCAAGTCCGGAGTTGCTTCCCTCCATGGATGAATTGCTTGGCGAAATGCCCGCCTTGCGGGATCTGCTCCAGGAAAATCCTGCACTGCGGGAGGTGCTTGGTTCGATGAGGGACTCCGAGCAGGCGCTTCCGGACATGGATATCAGCCCGCTTGACATGGACTTGCACGACGGGCTGCATTTCCTCGCCGACCAGGCGGCGGCGCATGAACGGAATCCCGCAGACGGATTCTCCTTCGAACGGCAACTCGCCGGGCTGCACGAAATTCTGGCAGTGTGCGGCTGGGAGGAGTTTTCGCCGGGGCAGCTAAGGAACGCTGTCGAGGATGAAAGGTCGTGCCCGTTCGTTGCCCGGTATCTTGATTCGCTCGCCCGGCAGTGCGCGCGGAACGACATGCGTGATACCCTGTCGCCCCCAGCGAACGTCCTCCTGTTCTGGGGTTCGGCGAGGCGTACGCGCGGCTCCCGGAAGCGTTAGGAGGCCGAAACGGTGCTTGTCCACTATCTTGCCCTGGAGGTCCTGCCATCCGCATCCGACAACGAGATTCGGCAACGCTACCTGCAGCGCATCCGGGAGCATCCGCCAGGTCGGAGCCCGGAGCGGTTCCAGAAGGTCTCCGCTGCGTACGAAGCCCTGAAGGACCGGCGCTCCCGGATTCGGGCATCCCTTTTCGGCTATGCCGATTACGGTGATTTCAGGCTGGCGCTTGAGGCGTTGGCGGAAGCGGCGCCGGACCAGCGGCGGATGCCGGACCTCAAGACACTTCTTGCCGCCGAGGGAAGGGGAGGAGGCCGGGCATGATCGATGCTCCGGGCTGGGAATGGAAGCAGCGCGCTCTCGAGGATTTTCGGAAGTGGCTTGAAACGCTCCCCGAGGTGGCCGGGTCCTCGGCAGCCTGGGACGATCCGGATGGCGGCCTGATGGCGGGATGCGACCTGCATGGGGTGTTCGCCGAACTCTCTGCCCTTCGTCAGGAAGTGCGTGGGCAAAACCGCGAACAGTCAAAGGCTGTCCGGGAGCTGTCGCAGGCGTCGGAACTCTGCGGGCGGCTCGCCGAGGAGGCGCGGCAGCGAGAGAAGGACGCGGCGGCCATGGCACGGGAGCGGAAGGAGGACCTTGCCGGGGTGGAGCGGCGTGCGCGGTCGGCGGCAGAGGCGGAATGCATCCGCTCGTTCGTGGAAGTGCGCGACGCGCTTGCGCGGGGATCCGATGCAGCCTCGCGTGTGGGCGGAATGCGGTTGCGCTTCCTCCCGGGCGGGCGGCGGCTGACCGCTATCGCGGAGGGCTACGTTCTGGCGCTGCGGCGCTTCGACCGTGTATTGGGGGAACTGGGCGTCGAGTCGGTTCGAACCGTCGGGCGCCCGTTCGATTCCCGGACCATGCTTGCGTCGCGGTCGGTCCGTGTCGAAGGGACGGCCGATGGCGAGGTTGTGGAGGAATACCTGGCCGGTTTCACGCGGCGCGGCGAGGTGCTGCGCATCGCGGAAGTCGGGGTAAATCGAAATGCGAAAGGAGATTGACGGGATGAGCGGTGAGCTTGTAATCGGTATCGATCTCGGCACGACCAATTCGGAAGTAGCCGTGATCTTCGGCGGTCAGCCGGAAATCGTGCGGGAGGGCGAGGAGCTGATCCTGCCTTCCTGCGTCGGCGTGAACGCGGAGGGGAAGATCATTGTCGGGCGCCAGGCGCTCAACCAGCTCGCGGCAGCTCCGGAGCGCACGATTGCGTCGGTCAAGCGGTTGATGGGGTCGGATGAGCGCATCAGCCTTGGCGAGAGGGAATACCTGCCGCAGGAGATTTCGGCATTTATCCTGAAGTCTCTCAAGGAGCGGGCGGAAGCAGCGCTTGAAACCGAAGTCCGTCGCGCGGTCATCACGGTTCCGGCCTATTTTACCGACGCCCAGCGGCAGGCGACACGCGAGGCGGGCCGGATCGCGGGCCTTGAGGTTGCGCGGATCATCAACGAGCCGACCGCGGCCGCGCTCGCCTATGAGAGCGGCGCGGAGGAGCGCCGGAAGATCCTGGTCTACGATCTCGGCGGCGGGACCTTCGATGTCTCCATCGTGTCCATGGAAGCGGGCGTTGTGGAAGTGCTCGCGTCGGCCGGGGACAACCGGCTCGGAGGCAACGATTTCGACGACGCGATCGCGGCCCGACTGAACGAGCACCTGGAGGCGAGTCCCGGAGCGGAGGGCATTCTCGAGGATGCCGCCCTGCAGGCACGGCTGAGGCGGGCTGCCGAGAAAGCCAAGATCGAGCTCTCGTCGGAGCCATACGCGCTCATCCAGGAGGATCACGTTGCGACCGTGGACGGCGTGGAAAGGCATCTCTCCTATGAGATCAGCCGCGATGAGTTCGAATCCCTCGTCGAAGAGATGCTGGCCCGCACCATGCAATGCCTTTCCACCGCGCTCACCGACGCTGGCGTGGTTCCGAGCGAGTTGGACCGGGTGCTTCTGGTGGGCGGCTCCACCCGGATCCCGATGGTAACCCGCCTTCTGCGGGAGCGGCTCGGGCACGAACCGCATGGCGAGGTTGACCCGGATCTCTGCGTGGGGCTCGGCGCGGGCGTGCAGGCCGGCATGGAGATGGGCCTCGACATGAAGGCGGTGCTGGTGGACATCACGCCGTACACGTTCGGGACGAGCGCGGTGGGCGAGCTGTATGGCGCGCCCTACGCGCACATGTACGTGCCCATTATCCGGCGAAACGCCAAGCTGCCTACCACGCGGACAGAGGTGTTCTACACCGTGTTCGAGGAGCAGCAGGAGGTCGAAATCGAGATCTACCAGGGCGAGGATCCCGACGCCCTGAAGAATGTGCGGATCGGCACCTTCAACTTCAAGGGCCTGAATCGGCGCCGGGGGGCGCACGAAGAGGGAATCCTGTTCACCTACAATCTGGATCTTGACGGTCTGCTGCATGTCCGCGCCGTGGAGCGGGCCACGGGCCAGGAAATCCGTGGCATTGTCGAGAACGCCTTCTCCGTGTCCTCGGATGAGGCCATTTCCGAATCGAGGGAGCGGATCGACAGGGACTGGGGGAGCGGTGAACGCGCCGTGTCGGATGTTGACGGAGGGTCGGCGCTTGTCGTGGAGGAGACGCCGTCCGCCGGGCCGAGTGATGACGACAAGGGCGCGCTGGAGCGCGCCGAGGCCGCCCTCGAGTCCGCGCCGGGCGAGGACCGGGACGAGTTGGTCAACCTCATGGAGGATCTGCGAGACGCGCTGGACAAGCAGAAGCGGCAAAGGGCGGACGTGCTTCGGGCGAAGATCGAGGATCTTCTCTTCTACCTGGAGTAGTGCGCATGGAGCGGTGTCCGACATGCGGCGCGGCGTTCCGGGGCAAGACGCCGTGCTACCGATGCGGAACCGACCTGCAGAGGGTCATCGATGTCGGGCGCCATGCCGAGCGTTGTCGTCTGCAATCGCGCGTGGCGCTCGAAGAGGGGGCCCTGGAGGAGGCGGAAATTTTCGCGCGCCAGGCCTGCGCGCTGCACCGCTCGGCCGAGTCCCTGATGGGTTTGGCCGGGGTTGCGCTGGCGACGACGGATTTTCCCAGGGCGCTGGCCCTGTGGCGCGAGGCACAGGGCCATTGTGGCGGTTTGCGGGGAGACGACGGGCCCGGCGAGGCGTAGCGGCCGTTCGGATGGCGCCGGAACCCGGGACAGAAGCGAGTTCCGTCGGTCGGGAAAACGCCATTTGCGCGAGGCGGGTTGCCAACGCAATGCGCGGAGGCGGGGCCGCTTTTCCTCGTGGCTGCAGGACAAGGCGCTGCCCGGCCGCGGAACCAGCGCGCCGGAAGGTCCTCGACGGAGATTCGACGGGCCGGAAGGCTGACACCTATCTGCGGATTCCGGAGTGCGGCGCTCCGGTCTTGGCGGGCGGGCCGGATGGGAATCCCGGCAACCCGCTCATCGCAGAGGGGGTATTGCCTCGGACGCGCAAGGAAGGGGTCTGGACGTTCATCCACTCGATCAGGTTGCCGGCGGTCCGGTTCCCGGCGACATCGGGCGGACAGCCGGCCGGCGGAAACTTCATTCCGGCTGCACACAAATACGTCCATTAAGTCAATCAGTTAGCTATCGACAGGGCTGCAGCGGTACTGGAATCATTTCGCTTGGCTCCACACCCAGCCGCCGGAAGGCTTCGGCTTGCACCGGTGTCGGCTGGGCGACGATCGCGAACGGGTGGTCTGGCTGGCCTTGCAGGGTGACTTCATCGCAGGTGGGGTCTCCGAGATCCCGGAGATTGGCGCGCAGGCTGTGGACCGGCGGGCCGGTTTCGGTGGTTCCGGCTACGGCCTTCCGCTTTGCTCGCCCGGATATTTCGGCCTTTTGCACCGGTGTCTCTGGCCCTTGCGCCCTCGGGGTCATCGTCCTCGAAGAGCATCGGCGCCAGGCGTCTGCGCGGGTGCCATTGGAGAGAGCGGGCGAGCGCGCACACGAAGACATGTGCAGTGATTGAAACGACCAAGGCAACCGGTACCGGCCTTGATATCCGCTGAAAGGCCGCGATCCGAACCGAACAGATGGCCGGGGACAGGAATTCGCAGCCCGCGGACTCCATGACCCCGGGACAACGTCGGAAGCCGCGTCGCGTGCTTCCGTCAATGGAACCGGGAGTGTTGCCCTGGCACGGTGGATTCCATCGAGCTGCGGCTTGTCGGCGGAGGCGAGGCCGGGCAACGCGATCGAGACAGCGCGCATTCAGGCGGCTCCGGGTTGTCGCAACTCCGGTTCACGTGGCAGGGCGGTGAGGGCAGACCCGGCCCCTGCCATGGACGCGGCTTCAGCCACACGGATCGTGGCCTCGACGGTCCTGGCGCGGACATCGGCGAGGTCCTGCTGGGTGACTTGCGGCCTGAATCTCGAGGGATTCTGTGGAAACAACTTCGGATTGGCATGCTCCGACCGGTAGTAGTGATGCAGTACGCCGGAACCGTCCCCGGAAAAGCTAAGCCATGCGCCGTGGCAGAGCGCGTTGCGCCAGGGTCTCAGATCCTCGAGCCGGTCGATGAGGTCCTTGACGACATGGTGCGGAACGGAATCGTTCTTCTCCAGGACATCACGGAATGCGTTGGTCAGGGCGTGCAGGGAGTCGGTCCAGGACCGCTGCAGTCTCGCATACCACTTCCGGAACCTTTCATCTCCCGCGGCAGCGGCGCGCCTTGCGTCTTCCGACATTGCCGATAGCTGATAGCACTCCGTCGCCAATTCGTTCTCCAGATACCCGAAGACCGCGACGGTTCTTCCGAGGTCTTCCCAAAACGCAGGATCGCCACTCGGCAGCGGCCAGCCGGCAGGCAGAATCTTCCGGTTAATCGGAAGAATGTTCCAAATGAGAGCTCGCATCCTTTCAGGCTCATGCGGTTCCGAAGAGGAAGTAAGTCGGCGGATCCACCAGCGGCCATTCGGCTTCTTCGGACGCTGCTCGTGGCCCAGGATGCGACCCGCATGAAGAAGTCCCTGGAGCGGCAGGCCATTCGCGTCGTTGCGTAACAGCCCGGCCTCATCGAGCCAGGTCGCCGCTTCGACAGCGGTGACCTCCTTTCGCATTTCGCGTTCCATTCGATTCTGCAGGCAAAGATTGATGGCGTTCAGGTCCGGCATCGGGGTCTCCCTGTTGGTATCGACGAGCGGGTTGGGGGCATCTGCCGAATCCGGCCTTGCCGACGTTTCGATGGCGGGTTCCCTGAGGAAAGGTCCAGTCTTCTGGCCGAACGGGCGCATCCTGCCCCCCGTCGCAGGCGGATTCCGCGTTTTCTCAACCGCACTTCACCTTGACGATCCGTCCGTCGCGTCCGAGGACAATGTTCATTCGCTCCGGACGATGATCCCCGGTGATGCGGCTGCCGTCACTGTACACGCGAAGAGGGCCGGGAAGGGCGGCGGCATCGACCTCGCCCGTCTCGCGGCCGATCAGCCCCTGAAACCGGACAGCGGCGCAGTTGACGTCATGCGTTCTGCGGGGCTCCAACTCTCCGGTTTCCTCGACGAGTTCAGTGCTTGCCGGGGTCGCTCCACCGGCCTGGTTCGGATTCTGTTCGTGATCGTTCCCTGTTGAACAACCCCAGAGCAACCCTGCGAACAGCACAATCAACACGATTCCGGGACGCAGGGCTCGCTCACGCCGCCGCGCGGTCTTTCCCGTGGGCGGCACGACGGGTGTGGTGTTTCTTCTGCGGGTCGCCATGTCAGAAATCGACTCGCCAACCGGCCAACAGGCTGAACGCTGGCTCGACCGGGGCGTGTCCCGGATTGCGCGAGGCCGCAGCCTCCAGTTGCAATGCGCCGCCGAGTACGCCTGTTCGGCGCCAGCTTGCCGACACGTCAATCTGCCGTGCCGACGGAACAAGGTCGGCGGAGAGAGACTCATGCAGAATGTCTCCATCCGTCGTGCGACCGACCGGCAGCGTGAGTTCCGCCGAGCCGCGCTCGATCCTGGGCGGCTGGGAAAGGGAGATTGTCAATTCGTTCCGTGTGGCCAGGCGCCTGCTCGCTCGGAGAGACATGGCGCTGGTCGTCAGCGGCGACAGGTTCTCGATGAGTCCACCGACCGCGTGTGGTTCGACCAGGCCGACTTCGGTGTCAAGGGAAACACTCCAGGCGCCGAGATCGGCAGCAGCCTCGAAGCCGGCAGTGACGCTGTTGGCGGCAATCTGACCAAATGCCCCATCCGCCGTGGAGCCCAGTACGGAACCGGTCTCGCGGAGCCACCCGACGCGCAGACCGACGGGGGCGTCCGGCGGTCGCAACGCCAGTAGGGCGCCGAGTTCCCTTGTCCGCGACCGGGGGTGATGAGGCGTGGAGAACCCGGTGGCCTCCAGCCCGCCCGGCGTCCTGAAGGTCAGGGAGGCGGCCAAGTCCGCCTGGTTGAGCAGGCTGCTTTCTGTTGACGAGGGCGCGTCGAACAGTCCGAGGTGCCAGGTGTCCCGCCGGGCAACGCGGGCATTCGGCGAATGAGACACTCGCGTCCCGCTTCCTGGGTCAGAGGCTCCCGGCTTCCGTGGGGTCATGAGTCCACGGAGGCGCGCAAGTGCCGATCGCGGGTGCCACGCGCCGACCAGGTCCGGAACGTCATACCAGAACGGTGCTGCCATTGCGTCGAATGCGGCGACCTGACGGTCGGCCAGGGAACGAGAAAGACCGTCGCCGAATGCCTGGCCGGCGGTAAAGCGTGTGTTCTGGATATCGTGTCCCTTGCCGGAGACCTGGTTCTGCGTCATCAACTGCGGGTCGCCCACCGGCGAAACCGCGGCGCCGAGGTCCATCAACCCCTGGCCGTAGATGGAAGATGTACCGTCAGAGCGGTCCGGTGCATATTCGCCGTTCCTGTTGGCGGTTGCAAAAAGCCGCGTGACCAACTCGCGGTTGGAGAGCTGGTTGCGAAAGAAGTGTTTCATCAGCGCCAGCCCGCCGCTCACCATCGGCACCGCATAGGAAGTGCCGCGGAGGCCGAGACGGACCCGAAAGGTGCCCGGAGGAGGCACTACCGAGCCGAACTCGGCACCCCGGATTCCGGCGCCGGGCGCCGCGATGCACCACGGTCCGGCGATACCGCAACGATTGGAGAAATCGGCGATTTCTCCGTCTGGACCCACGGCCACGACGACGACGTTGTGCCCTTGAAGTTCCGTCAGCAAGGCGACGGCTCCGCCTTCCAGGTTGGGTGAGGTTGCGTTGTACTCGTAGCTGCTGCTGGAAGAGTTCCAGACGCAATTCTGATCGCTTAGCGAGTCGCACGGATCTTCATGGTCGTTGCCGGCAATCCAGACATAGATGGTCGGGTTGGCCGCGCCTGCCTGGGCAATGACCGTGAAGCTCGGTCCGAGTCTGGCGGAATTCCGCAATGTTTCCGCGGTGTAGTTCTCGACGAATGTGCCCGGAATGCTATAGCTCCCGTTGACGATATCCACTCCGCTCGCAAGGACGGACTTGTGGGCTGCTTCCCAGTCGAAATTGTCGCGATGGGTCTGGGTCAGGGAGCTGTGGTCGCCAATGGGCACCGTGAACACCTTGAAGTTCGCGCCCCAGGCGAGCCCGAGAAAGCCGGCATTGTTCGGTTCGGCAGCCATGATGCTGGTGACCGTGGTGCCATGGGAATACGAATCCGAGTCGTAATCGGTTCTCTCCTCGTTTGGGAGGTTCTGGAGAATCGTCTCCGTGACGCTTGCATTGTCGAGCTCGGCGTGGGTGAGATCCACACCGGAATCCATGACCGCGATCGTCACGCCGTCGCCCGGCTTCGTGTCTGCGCCGTATTTCACGGCGAGAGCGGCGTGGGCCTTGTGTGCGTTGACTTGTTCCAGGGCTGGCTGGCCGATGAGATTGGTGTCGGTCGTACTCCCACTGAATTCTTCGTCGGCAAGAAGCACTGCAGCAACATTGTTCCGGCGGGTTTCGAATTCACTCCTCGAGATGCAGCCATGGACGGCAGTATCGATGCAGGTTTGCTGCCGCTGTTGCGGCGGCGATCCTACCGAACCAGGAGATGCAGAGGATCCACCGCCTCCACCGCCGCCGCCACCGCAGCCGGACAATGCAATGGCGAACGAAACCGCTGCAAGCAGGCCTGTCAGCCGGTTGACCCGGAAGCGCATCCGAGGCCCTGTTCTGCCCATTCCGGGAACGATGCAGGAGCGGTTCGCTTCTGTTCCCGCGACTCTGTCTTCGGTTCCGGGATGCGCGTGCGCGAAGTCCCGAGTCACCCCGTCTCGGGGTGTTGAGAGTGGGGGTTCGTTCGGGATCCTGTTTCCTCCGTCCGCGCCAGTGCGAGTCTCCATTGGCGACTCTGCAAGAACGGGCACGCGGGAGGGCTGACGGCATCCCTGCCCTGGAACGCAGGTGCAGCCTTGCACGCAGCCATGCTCTACGCTCCACGGAACAGCGAGAATCGCCGCGTAATTCTTCCGAGGCGGGCAACGCCAGCGACCAGCGGCAAGGGATGACACCTTGTAGTCGTGCATTCTCGGAAAGATCAGAATAATCGAATGAGTTGCACGGGCAAGCGCAACTTTCGGCCTGGCACTCGCATGCGCAACAATTTCGTCGCCCGGAATCTGCTTCCAGAGTGCGGCCGAGATCGAGGGGTTGCTGTCCAGCAGCCGATGGCCATGTTCGGAGAACTCGGCCGCAAGCAGACTCGTTCGAACACACATGATCCAGACTCTGCGTTTCCGGGTGACAATCCGACTCTATTTGTAGTGCTGAAGTAAACCTCCAGTCATATGTAAACTAGCACAGACAGGCGGTCCCAAACATTACCTCAACTTGCGAGCCAGTTCGGCCATGTTCGGCAGGCCCACAGAAGTATTGCCACATACGGCCGGCCGGCTACGGCAAGCTGTGAAGAGGAAACCGGGAGAGCGGCCAACAGCAATGCTGCGATCACGACCTGGGAGACGCTCCGCTCAGCAGGCGCATCGCGAGGTACCAGGATTCCGCTCCGGTCCGCTTCGCTGCTTCCCGATACTTCCGCTCTCGCCCGCCCATTTTGGAACTCGTGGGCGGGAAAGCGGGTCAACGCACGGCCCGATCCGGAAATCCGCCGAGCGCCCGGTCTCCAGGAACAGAATCTCCGCTCCGTTCAGCAGCGGCCAGCGACCAGGTTTCCGGTTCAGGAATCGGATCGCGATAGGGAGGTTGGAGGACTCGCCGGGCGGAATGTCCGCGCTGCCCGGCTCGTCCGGTTTCGCTACAGTTCTGCCTCGACTTGGTCGAGTTGCGTTCGCAGCCGAGAACGGGAGCATCCCATGAGTGAAGACCGCGACGACGATGACGCGGTGCTGGCCAAATGGGTGAAGATCATGGCCATGACCTGCGTTCGCAATACGAAGCTGGAGGATATTCATGCAGGCCTAGCGCCGATCACGAGAACCGGCGACTACTCGGATGTTGTCGTGGTTGATGCGGATGGGACGAGAATTCCCTGGAACAGAGTCTCGCGCTTCGACGATGACACCATGCGCGACCTCATGCGACAGATCGTCGACCGCCTCTACACCTTTCATGTCAAGGCCGACGATCCGCGATTTCTGGCGGTGATCGGCCCTTGGGCGCGTGAGGCGGTGCGTTGGGACGAGCCCCGGCTGGATCCGGATCTCATGTACGGATTTGACCACACTCCGGGTAGCGGTACTTGAACCGGATATCGTGGTCGGTCGAAGGGAGCACTCCCTCCCTTTCGACGACGGCCGGAGCTTGGGCGTCTGGCGCCATTGCGGAGGCCATGGGTGCCGGGACATCAAGCGAGGCGGCTGTGAATTCCGCTGTTGGAGGCCGCGACGTGCCGATGCCCCGGCGGGGCCCGCGGTGCCTGGCCCGTCGGACAAGGGGACTCGCAGCGCCTGCATACGAGCCGCGTATTCGCCGTCCGTACGGTCTTCTTTCTCCGGCAAGTCGCGACACTCCCTGCTTGTCATGGCAGCACGAAGTCGTACCGGAACAGACGCTGTGCCACCACGGCTGAGAAGCGTCGCCGGCTACGGGGACACGCCGCTGGCCCGGCGCCGGATTGACCTTTCGTTCCCTCCGACGGCCCTGTCTTGAACTGGCAGACGCTTTCGAGGTGCCACATGCATCGATCCGTACAGTGAGGACCTCCGGATTCTGCGTCGGCGCGGAACGGTCATCGCAGTGCAGGAGTCGGAAGCTCACTCCCTGAGCAGAACGATCGCCAACTGGGCAACTGGGCCTTCTTGAACGCTTGGGTGCTTCGTGCCGGTGACCGAATGCGGGTTGCAGGCGATGTGCCCCGCAAATGCGCTGTCGGGAACTGCCAACCCAAGGTTGTCGCGTGGCGCTCCCGGGGACTCCCTGGCGTGTCGCCAACCGTGGACCGGTCATCCTGCTGGCAGGAAGCCTGGCCGAGAACGCGCCACGCATGGACTTGCTTGACCGCCTGCGGGAGTGCGGTTCGGGACAACGCTCAGGGCGATGGCTCCGTGCTTGCGCGGAGTCTGCCGGAGTGCCTTGGGACACGCGCAAGCCGGACGTCCGGGCGATTTCGTGTCCCCGGATCCAAAGGGTTCAACGTGCCGGATGGGCAGCGTGTGGCCCCTTGCCGAGTCTCCCGGGCGAGCCTTGCATACGCCGGGCTCCGCGTGTGCACGGTGCCTTGAAACAGGCGAGGGCTTCTGTCTGGCTGACGGCACTCCGGGCCGCCATGCAGATCGCGGGATCGCTTGCAGTTCGGGCGATCCGCTGGGTTGCCCCCGATCGATCGAAGCGCCCGGTTCGCGTTTCTCAATTCGGATGCGCCGGGGATACGGTCATGCGCCTTCTGCTTCCGGCAATTGGCGCTGAACGTGATCGAGCAGGTTCCTGATGCGCTCCGATGACTCCTCCCGATCCAGAATGTAGACACTTGGCTGAATGGTGCCGTAGCGGAACACGACGGCATAGGGCGTGTAGTGCTCGATCCCATGGAAAGCGGACACGTCGACGCCGATGCTCTTCAGCACCTCCAGCAATGTCCGATGTCGTGGGTGAGAGGGAAAGTGTGTCCGAGCGTTGCGATCCAGGCCTTCAGCAGTTTGTCTGCGGCTTGCTGCGCGTGGAATCCGAATATCTCGTGCGCGAAGACGGTTTCGTCATCCATGCCCCGAAGAGCGGACAGGTCGCGTTCAGCGGCTTCGATGAGAATGGGAGCGCATTTGATGTCGCTCATGAAGCACCCTTCCTTCCCGGAGCGCGCGCGCCAGAACATGATTGAGGGAGTCCCGCCAGTAATCCACCTCATCATGGGAGTAGACGAGAATGTCGGTTGGCGGCAGGAACTTCGCGATCGCCCGGTTGAGCCTGACCATTTCTTGATGCCTGCTTCGATTGGGGCCGAACGGTTCGGCTTCGATCACGACCAGATCCAGGTCAGATTCTTCCCGCTGGTCACCACGGGCGCGCGATCCAAAGAGAATGACCTGATCCGGATCCGCGTCTCGGAAAATCGCTTCGACGATTTCCCCGATGAGTGTGTCGGTGACCGGCCTCATTTCTGCGTTGTGCATGTCCTCCTCCGCGGCTTACGCTGTCGCCCACACGAAGTCGGAAGACGAATACCTCTCCTCACCGCACGGAATCGGCTACTTCCACCGCCGATGGCTGCCGCAGGAGCGACTGCGAGAAGTATGGTACCTGTTGAGAGAGTGAGTCAACCGACTCATGTTCTGGGCAAATTCGGGGCTGGCGCGGCCGATTTCGGCGAAATGCGCCTGCGCGGGCGTTTGGACTGAAATGCCCTGGATCAAACCGGCTTCCTTGCGAAGGCGTGCAGAGCGGTCGGCGTGCAATCACGCGGAACCTGGCGGCGGAAGGGATCAACCCGATCCGGGATGAAGCCGGGAGAAGTGCATTCCAAGGGTGAATATCCACCCTGGGTGACGTCGAGCCTGGTGGAGCATCTAAATCGTGCCCCATGCGGACCCGTGCGAACCGCGATGAAGCCGTCCGTCCGTCCTCTTCGGGAATCCGGCCCGAATACTGTAGTCGACCAACTGACGGTGGTCTGCAGTCGAACACAGACAATCCGGTCCCCTTGGCGCCCCATTCTTCGTCCCGTACTTGCCGGACCCGAGATCTTCCGGCGTTCTGACTCTCGGCTTCACTGCTGGGGATCGACGAAGCAGGGAACGCCACGGAACGGGGCCCGCATTGCGCTGCACTTGCAGGATGGGGCCCGCCTCCCGGCGGTACGTGGCCGATCGCACCGGGACCTACGGACCGAGCGCGGTATTCTTGGGGCCTGCCAGGTAGCCGGCGCAGCTGCCCGCGAGGGAGCCGACGGGAACCACGGCTTCAGTGTCCCGCCGGCTCACATCCAGCTTTCCACTTTCAGACCATCGAACGCAGAGAAGTCACCCGGGTTCGATGTCACGAGGATCAACCGGTTGGTGCGTGCGATTGCCGCAATCTGGCCGTCGACGAACGGTGGTGTTCTACCGGTTGCGGTCAGGCGCGCGCGCTCCCAGGCATGCCAGTCTGCCGCCTTCCAGCCATAGTCCAGAATCGGGAAGCTCTCGAGCACCACGTTCTGGATATAGTGTTCGATCGCGTCGCGCCGATGCGACTTCGGGAGCCTTGAGCAACCAAACCGCAACTCATGCCAGACTGGCGCCGGAATTGCGATTTCCCCGTCATGCTCGTGCAGGCGCCGTATGACTCCGGTGTTCGGACGTGGACGCAACGGCTCCGAGACGGTGTTCGTGTCGAGCAGATACATCACCGGCTATAGCAGCACGTCCCGGCCGGTTGTTCCGTCACGCGCGCCTCCGAACGTCTCTTCTGGGTCGATGGAAAGTTCGGCGGGCTCGGTTGTGCGCAGGAATTCCTGGTACGATTTGCCGAAGCCCCGCCGCCCCGAGGCCAGCCGCTCGAACTCACGGTGGCCAAGCAGGACCGCCACGGGCTTGCCCCGCCGGGTAAGTTCCACCGCTCTTCCACTTTCCGCGTCCCGAACCAACGCGGGGAAATTTCGCCGCGCTTCGGCGATTGAATACCGTGCTGCCATAATCCCCACCGGTATGCTCATTCTGATGTACATAATCTTAAGGATTAATCAGGTTCAGAGAATCTGATTAATCTGCTTGAACGAAGCTGCGGTCCCCAGGACTGGCGGTGCTATAGGGAAAGTACGGAAGCTCTGGCGCGTGATGCGCGTGTTCACGCGTATTTTGGAGCGATTTTTTCGCAGTTGCGAGTTGGCCTCGGGGTTTTCGTCGGGCTCCGGTTCGATGGTACGTGGGCGGTCATGGCGCGAAACGGATGTTTCGGATTTTGGGCACGCGAAGGTTGGTCGGCGAGCGTTTCGCGGATGATTGCGGTCGGGGCTGGCGGCAGACGGTTCACGTGCTGTCTGGCGAGAGGTCTGCTGCGGGCGGGTCGCGGGCTGACGGGTGCTTGGTGCGGGAGGGGATTTCCCGGATTCGTTGCAATTTGCCGCCGCAATGGGGACAGGGGACAGCAGTGTCGAGAGTTGTGTCCTGTTCGTCCGGGTCGCTGCCTTCGTGTGGGGTTTCGGGGTCGGGCTGGGCGGCGTTTTCGTGGATGCCGAGGGCGTCGCGCGCGCTGCGGAGCGTCTTGGCACGGCAGCCGTTGGCCAGGATTCCGAAGTGGCGGATACGCTGGAGGCGCTCGGGAAGGACGTGGAGCAAGAAGCGCCGGATGAACTCGTGCGCGGTGAGCGTCGTGGTTCCGTAGCGGGGCTTGCGCTGTCCCGGCCGTTTCGGCTTCCGGGAGCGGAAGGTGACCTGTTCTCCATCGAAGGCCAGGATGCGCCGGTCGCTGATCGCGATTCGGTGGGTGTATCGAGAGAGGTAGCGGAAGACGGATTCCGGACCCCGGAACGGCTTCTTGGCGTAGACGATCCAGTCGGTTCCCCGGGCGGCAGCGAGGGTGGCGCGGAATGCGGCTGGGTCGGCGAGCGGGTCGGCGCTGGCCTGGAAGTCGAGTTGGCCTTGCTCCCGGGCTCGGGCGAGTTGCTCCAGGAAGCGACGCCGGAAGAGGCTGGCGAGCACCTTGACGGGGGCGAGGAAGGTACGGCTTCCCGTCTTCCATTCGCCGGTTGCGACATCGAAACCTGCGTTGGGGACGACGATGTGGAGGTGGGGATGGAATCGCAGCCTTTGGTCCCAGGTATGCAGGACGGCGGTGCCACCGATGCGCATTCCGCCGTGGCGGGGGTCCTCGGCGATGGTGCGCAGGGTCTCGGCGGCGGCGCGGAAGAAGATATTGAAGACGGGTCTGCGGTTGCAGGCCACGATCCCGGTCAGCTCGCTGGGCAGGGTGAAGACGACATGGAAGTACGGCACCGGGAGGATGTCGGCGGCGCGCGCCTCCATCCAGCGGCTTGCGGCGCGGCCCTGGCAGGACGGGCAGTGCCGATTGCGGCAGGAGTTGTAGACGGGATGTTCGCGCGCACAGCGTTCGCACTGGTAGAGGTGCCCGCCCAGCGCCGCGGTCCTGCAGCGCTCGATAGCGGCCATGACCTTGCGGCGGCCGGCATTGAGGCAGCCGGCGAAGCGGTCGCGGAAGGAGGCACCGGCGTGGCGGAAGATCTCCGCCACGCCGGTGCGCTGCGGATTCACCTTGCGTCAGTGGCGCAGCAGGGCGAAACCGGAGAGCGGGTGGTCCAGCTTGTCGAACATCTTGCCGGTCGCGCGAGCGTAGCAGCGCGTTGTGTCGGCGTTGCGGTGCCCAAGCACGTCCCGGATCACCTCGATGTCGCCGCCCCGCTCATGCCAGTGGGTTGCGGCGCTGTGGCGCAAAGAATGAAAGCTGTGCCGGGCATCGATGCCGGCCGCGTCCCGGGCCTTGTTGAAGGCATAGGTCATGGTGCCTTCCTTGATGGGCGTGTCCGGTGCGCTGCCGTAGAACAGCCAGCCGGTCGGGCGCGGAAACAGGCTTGTCCAGTAGCTGCGCAGATACTCGACACACCCCTCGGGCAGCGGCGCCATGCGCTCGGTACCGCCCTTTCCGGAACGGATGTGGACGAGCCCCTTGTCCGACCGGATGTCGGAGAGCTGCAGGGCGAGGGTCTCCGAAATCCGAAGGCCGGCGGCGTAGGCCGTCAGCATCGCCGCGCGATAGCGGAGGTCCGTCGCCGACAGCAGCAGGCGTTCCACTTCCTTCACCGTCATGTGGCGGGGCAGCCGGCTGGGCACCCTGCGACTGCGCAGCCCTTCGACGAGTTCCGGCCGGCCGAGCGTCTGGCGGTAGAAGAACCGGAGCGCCGCAAGGCTGATGTTGGTCGAGCCCGGGCTGAGGCCTCGCTCGACCCCGGCCAGCAGCCAGGCGCGGATCTGTTCCGCGTCAAGCCGGTCTGGCGGGGCCTTGCAGTCCCGCGCAAGGCAGGTGATCTCGCGCAGATAGCAGACCTGCGTGTTCTCCGCCAGGCTGACCAGACGCATCTGGTCCAGCATGCGCTGGCGAAGCGGGGAGACCGTCTCCCCAGGAGCGTTCGTCATCATCGATCTCCTTCCAAGGGAATGTGGTGCCTCCGGCAGGGCCGAAGGCAATCCGAAAAGAATCTCGATGGTAGACCGGGAACCGATGGGGGCTGTGCAGGGCATCCGGCTGCGGACTCCATCCGCAAGCGGGACCGGAGCACGCAACGCCTCGCGCCGAAATCCCTGTCCGGCTTTGGACAAAGGTGCCGGAATGACGCCTGCCGGGAGGCACGGGGCCGGGGCAGCGAAGCGGCGTGGCAGGGGGGAGGCCAGCAGCCGCCAGGCTGATGGGGTCCGCCCGCGAAGCTGCCCCGGCTTGCCGACGGAAGGCTCGCGCAATCCCTGCCCCTTCATGCTCGGGAACGGGACGCGAGAGACTACACCGTCAAACCAAACGGTCCCGTGACAGCACCACTCCATGCACTACTCAGGCAAGGCATCATGGAACGAAATACAGCAACCGAACATGCTGGTTGGGGCACGCTGACAACGTTCGCTCCAAAACTGCTGCGTAGCAGCTTCGTTCAATAGACGTTTCCGCAAAGCCGGGAAATGGCGGGCCTTGCCCCGGGGACGCCGAGCCACGGGCATTCTCTCCTTCTGCCTGCTCACCCGCGGTCCCTGCCAGGACTGGATCTGCTCGCATTGCGCTTCAAGGGCAGTACTCGCACGTACAGGGTGCCGGCGATGCAGACAGACAGCTCAGCCGGCATATCGGGAACGCCGACCCAGCGTGCATGGCACGGACTCCGGCACCCGGATTCGCAGGGAACCAGTCTTCGCCCGGGCCCGCCATCAACCCGGTCCGTGAGGGTGGTCTGCGTGGTGATTTCAGGCGTCCTGCATTGCTCTTTGGCGCGTGCGCGGAGGAGATGTGTCTGGACTGCACTCGCACAGTGCCATGCGTGGGGCCGGGTGCTACGCGGAGAGCCAGTGGCGGTTGTGGCATTTTCGGGCACTGAATTCGGGACTGGCAGCCGGTTTCCAGACAGAATCCGGCGTTTGCACTGCGCGGCGAGCAGGCGGGGTATGGAAGAGCGGGCCTCCCGATGCTCTCGTGCGGTTGGCGGCCCTCGGGGACCAGCCATGCCCAGCCGGAGCACTCGTTCCGAGCAGCATTCGGTTCAGTAGCCAGAGGCAGACAGCAGGACTGTTGCTCTCCGATCTGTCGCTGCTGCAGGAGGCTGTTTGCCGGACCATTCCCATTTCGGATTGTACCGGTCGGGAGAAGAACCGGGACGATTCCAGGGCCTTCCTTCACCGGCAGGCGGGTTCCGACCAGTAGGCCTCCGGGCATGCCAATTCCGGGTAGCGTGGATTCGGGTGGCACGCTTCCGGGCAGGAAGCTGCTTCGCCCACGGTCGTCGAATTGGAATGGAGGCAGCCTGTGAATTGGCAGTCGCCAGGTCCTGGGCGGCTGCGGAAGATCCGGCTGGCGGCGATGTGGAAGTGGCGGCCCGGGCGTCTTGAACTCGAGCTCGGGAAGCAAGGGGCGCAGTGCCGTGATTCGCTTCGTGTTTCGCTGGGAGGCAGAAGCCGGCCTTGTTTCCGGCACCGCTGGAGAGAGCCATGTGCAGCAAGAAGCCAGGTTCTCGGTTCGGCCGCTGTTCATGTTCCATTCGGGGAGTGTCCTGCAATGGAGCGCAAACTGTTCGCCCGACGAACCAGTGTTCGCCAAGAGACAGTATGAGCTGGACATTGCGAAGTACCATGCAACATGGCAATCTGTTCCGGGAATCGAATCATATCGGGCGTCGGCGGCCGCGCAGAATGCGCATTCGCAACCGGATTCGTGGTATCGTTGCAACGAGGCAAAGGCATGACACACGTAGCGGTCGACACCTTGCAGAGTGCACGCGAGCTCAGGGATGCGGGTATCGAATCCAGTAAGGCGGAAGCGATAGCGTCCATGACGCACCGTGCGATCTCCGACAGCCAGGCCCAATTGGCAACCAAGGCTGATTTATTGGCCTTCAGGTCGGATCTTGCAGCCTTCAAGTCGGATCTGTCGACCCAACTCGCCAAGCAGGAAGCACGCCTGTTGGAACGCATTTCTGCGGTCGATAAGCGCGTCTCCGATGTTGACAGCCGTATTTCCTCAGTTGACAGCCGTATCTCCTCCCTGAACGGCCGTATCTCTGAAGTTGACAGCCGTATCTCTGAAGTTGACAGCCGTATCTCCTCCGTGAACAGCCGTATCTCTGAAGTCGACAGCCGCGTCTCCTCAGTGGACAGCCGCGTCTCCTCAGTGGACAGCCGTATCTCTGAAGTTGACAGCCGTTTTCACAGGACCATTTGGGCTCACTCCATTGCCATTATCGGCCTTACCGTGGCGCTCCTGAGGTTCCTTTGAGGCTCTTCCCCTAGCGTTTCTGGAACCGTTCTTACGCGAAGGTATGGGTGGGGCTGCGCTTCGATCAGGAAGAGATCCCGGGCGCCCGGCCCAGGGCGCGATCCCGCCCCGGGTCGGGTTTTCCTTCGCGCCCATTTGGCGCCGGGATCTGCGGTGTTGTCTGGTCTCGCGGCCTTCGCAGGGTGCCCGGGCTTGGCGGTCTTCGGCAGCGCGGCGCGGCGCATTTAACTCTTTACGTTCAGCTCAGAGACGGTGGAAACGGTACACGAGGCGTCCGTGACGGCGGTTGATGCGCTGGGGAGAGCTTTCTCCATTCCACGACCGCACAGTCGGTACTCCCGTGACTCTCGAAGGGCATCCAGGAGCAGAGAATTCAGCAGGGCGCCCGCATGGCCAAGCGAATTGCGCTCGCGTGCAATTCTTCCGGAATTTCTTGCAGAATCCCATCGGGGAGGAGTGTTTCCTTATCCGGTCTCTCGATCGCGCCGTTGCAGATACCGCCCGAAATCGGCGGGAAGAGAGAAGTCAGCCGGAACTCGCCGCGGAATTTGCCTTCTGCGCCCAGGCCGACCGGCCCGGCCCAAGTCTTCCGGGCCTCGAACCGGGCCCGTACTTCGCGGTCATAGCCGCCAATTCCCGGATCGCGAAATTCGCGGGCTTCCGACCCTGTCCATGGCGTGTCCGATCCGGGATCGGCAGCGACATGCCGACTTCACGCGGTTCAGGCCATTCCTACGTCCACGGGGAATCACTTAGAGCTTGAACGAAAAATGGCGAGTGGCTTCAAGGTCTGGTATATCCATCCAAGTTCCAACGCTATAGATGGAGATTTTGCCATGCCTTGGAAGAAAGCCACTCACAGGCATTATACGCGGCCAGCGGGCCAGTTCGAGTCGGATGTCTCTGATGAGGAGTGGGAGATCGTTCTCCCGTTTCTGCCGACCGCTTGCGCGAGGGGCCGTCCTATGAAGACGGACCTTCGAGTTTTGTTCAATGCGATCCAGTTTATTCTGGCCACGGGCTGTCAGTGGCGAGCGTTACCGAAGTGTTTCCCGCCATTTACGACGGTTCAGTATCACTTTTACAAGTGGCGCGACGGCGCTGTATTGGACGACATGCTGCACGCGCTACGGTCGATGGCTCGCGTTCAATCGGGCCGTGAGCCGGCGCCGACCGCGGCGGTGATTGACAGTCAAAGCGTGCGCACGACCGAAGCCGGCGGGCCTCGGGGATACGATGCTGGAAAAAAGGTCAACGGCCGCAAGCGGCACATCGCGGTGGATGTTGAGGGCTCCCCGATCGCGATCCATGTTCACACGGCCGATGTGCAGGATCGGGATGGAGCGCCGGACGTCATCCTGGACATGCTGGAAGTTGCGCCGACGGTGGCGAAGTTGTTTGCCGACGGCGGATACCAGGGGCCGAAGTTGCGCGCGGCCCTCCAGGAGTTGGGCGTCTCGGATCTTGTCCAGATCGTGGAAAAGCCAAAGGGTGCCAAAGAGTTCACCGTCGTTTACCGCAGGTGGGTAGTCGAACGTACATTCGGTTGGATGGGCCGGTGCCGCCGCTTGGCCAAGGACTTTGAACGGACGCTTGAGAGTTCCTTGGCCTGGACGAAGCTAGCGGCCTGTCGCTTCATGATGCGACGAGTGGCAAGATCCTAACTTATTGCCAGAAAAACACAATTCAGAGGAAATCGAATATTGAGTCGTACTCTTAGGCGGCATATCTTGATCCTCCGCGTCCGGTACCTGCATCGCTTCATCAAGGAAGGTGATCGAGTTGTCATCCAGGAGCTCGCCAAGCTGGCCTGATTGGGTGCCGTCCGCAAGGGCGGATACGCCTTCATGGATCAGGAGGCGCTGGAAGCTCGGGATTGGACAGGCGAGCCTGCCGTCGCTGCCGGCCTGCAATGCGCCACGGTGGATGAGATGCTCAAGGAACTCCTCGGGGGACAGGCCGCCAGGCAGGCTCCAGCCACTGCCGCTCCCTTCTCTCGAGCAAGCGCGGACGATGTCGCTGACTTCATGCCGCCGCAGACCGGCTTTCGGGATCCTGGCCATGATTTGGGCAAGGAGGAACAATGCGGTCTCCATTTGCACGCTTCTCCGTGCCCGGTATCCCCGTATCCGTCGGACTCTCGAGCGTTCGAGCGCGGAATTCCGGTCAACCTCGGCCAGCAACCCGTTTGCCTCGATCAGCGCCTCTGCCAGAGACCGCATCCCGTTTTGCAGGTGCTGGGGCCAACCGTCGGAATCCGACTCCAACCACTCCGCCCAGTTCGCGGTCTCGACTTCGGTAGCCTCTACCCGGTAGAATTTCAGCATCTGGCGGACGGCCGTTGCGGATTGCCCCGCCTCGAGGCGGCCGAGAGCATGGACGCAACCATCGCCAAGTCGGGATATGCCGTACCGGGCGAGCACATCGTGCGCGTTGGATAGCCCCGCCAGGACCGGCACGATCGGCAGTCCGGCGGTGCCAAGGTGCAAGGCTTCCAGCGTCCTCGCTTCCTCGACAGCAAGATTCTGGATTTCATCCACCAGGACGCATATAGGCCGATTCCAGATTCGTGGCGGGAGTAGTTTGCGGAGTTCGGAGAAGGATGGTGGGATCGGCGCATCTGCAACCGTCTCGCCACGTGGGGCAACAGCAGCGCCGGGCACCCCGGCCTGAAGGGAAACGGTCCGGCTATGGTTCTGCCGCAATGTCCGCGCTCTCGCCGGGTCGAGGCACTCAACGATTTGAATCGCCACTTCCCGCGGATTCACGAGCGCAGTGCGATCAACCAGAAGCGCCGTCGGACTGTCGGGCGCGTCCGTGAGCAATCGGCTCCAAAACCCAGGTGGCTCCTTCCGGAACCCGAACTGACCCTTCAGGTGTTGAAGCAAGGCTGTCTTGCCTGCGCCTGGCGCTCCCTGGATCAGCCGAGTCGCGCCTGCAACCCCGTCACCGGCACGGTAACGCGTGATTGCGTCCGTACAGGCTGCGTTGATGTCGCGAATTGGGACTGTGCGTCCAACGAAGAACCGGGCGCGATTGCGGTCCCCTTCCCGGATGAAACCCTCTAACCCCTCAAGGTCCGGTCCATTTCTCCCGCCGGTCACGCTCATTGTCGCTGCATGTTCCTTTCGCCGCCGAACCTGACCGCAGCCAGCCTAACATCGCAGCCCGGCAGGATAAGGGTTGGCGTTCGTGGCATCGATCGGTCGCCACGCCTTCCCGAGGTAGTGATTGCGGTTCCTCTCGCGGCCCCCCATTGCGGTTCGTAGCGGCCTCGGGCCCGGGCCAGAGGGGATTCCCGAGCCGGGCAAAGGTGATCCCCGCTTGTTCACGGAGGAAGTGCCGAACGCATCCCGGATTGGATCACCAATCGGGAGGTGGCCACCGTGGTCCACGGCAATGCCGGGCCGCGAATGAATTGCGGCATAGGGGACTGGCGTTTCCTTTGACGGCGCAGCGCAGCCGGGAAGTGCTGGGCTGAGTTACTCCGGCACTCATACGCCTACTGGGCCCAGATTTCGCCGGATTCGTCCGCAAGTTGCGGCGGGCCGTCGAGGGTATAGCCGAGGCTCCGGTATCCGCGGATCCTCTTGGCGGACATTCGCGACAGGACCGGTACGGAATCGTCCACATAGTCGTAGATGCGGACGTCGCGCTTGCCGGGATGAAGGCGGTGCAGTCGGCCAGCGTATTGCGCAAGTGTTCCGCGCCAGGCGATCGGCATCGTGAGGAAGAGGGCGTCAAGCCTGGCATCGTCGAAGCCCTCGCCGATGTAGCGACCGGTGGCGATCAGCACCCGTTCGGGACTTTCCTCAGCTTCCGCCATCCTTCGTGCGACTTCCATCCTTCCCGCTCTTATCATCCCGCCTTGCAGAACAACCACATCCCGCGAGAACCGGGAAAGCTGTTCCGCCAGGAGACGGACGTGCTCCCGGCGGTCGGTCAGAATCATTGGCGACCGGCCCGATTGCAGCGCCATGCGTACGTCGGCGACGATCAGCGCGTTTCTCTCTTCGTTCTGGGCCAGTTCCGCGTAGATCCGTTGAATGGGCAGCTGTTCGTGTGCCAGGCAGCCCGGGAGCGTGAAGGCGGTTCGGCGGAGCACGACCTTGTGGCCGAATGGCCGTTGCGCGGCCTGCTGGCGGTCGTGGACGCGGAACCGCACCGGGCCGCATTGCATGAAGATGACGGGATGCCTGCCATCCTTGCGGGCCACCGTGGCGGAAAGGCCGAGGACGTACCGCGCCTTGGCCCGCCGCGCTACCTTCTCGAAGCTCGCGGCGGCCAGGTGGTGGCACTCATCGACGATCAACTGGCCGTAGTCCGCGACGAGGTCATCTGCCTCCCTGTCGCGCAGCAGACTCTGGATCATGGCCACATCGATGGTGCCACGCGGCTTGCGCTTGCCGCCACCGATCCTCCCAATGGCGTTCGCCGGCAACTCGAGGAACGCGCTGAGCTGTGCAATCCACTGGTCGAGAAGCTGCTGCCGGTGGACCGCAATGAGCGTGGATGTACCGCGGGAGGCGATGATGGATGCTGCGACAACCGTCTTGCCGAAGGCAGTTGCTGCCGCCAGAACGCCGAAGTCATGCCCTAGCAAGGCCTTGGTAGCCTTCTGCTGAAGCGGTGTCAGTTCGCCAGTGAAAACTGCCTCGACGGGGCTGCCGGCGTTCCGCTGATCGTCGATCCGGACATCCACGCCCAGGGAGGAGAGGAGGGCCTCTGCCTCCTCGCGGCAGCCCCGTGGTAGCGCAATATGGCCAGCGTAGAGCTCCGCGCAGCTGATGATCCTCGGCTCTCCATGGGTGGAGAGACGCATGGCCTGCCGGCTGTAGAACTCCGGGTTCTGAAATGCCGCGAGACGGATCAGCCGGTTGACCAGAACCTCCGGCAGTTCACTTCTCGGGATGAAGAGTTGATCCGCAAGGACAAGCTCGACCGAGTCCGGCAACGGCTCGCGGATCGGCGCGGTTGGTGTCCTGCGGGAGGGCGGCAGCAGCCACGGCTTTTCATCCTCATCGTGAACGGGCAGGCGCAACCCGATCACGCGCCCCTTCCGTCTCGCTTCATCGGCAAGGCTTTCGACTTCGGCAACCGGCACTTGGCGGAGGGACGAAAGGTGCGCCCACTGATCGGGAAAGGGGTGGAACGAGTCGTCGACGAAGACGCTGTTCTCCGCGAGACGCGGTCGATGCTGCAGTGGGAGCGCAATGAGATTGCCGAAACCGCCGGCTGGCAAGCTGTCCTGGCTGGGGAAGAAGCGGTCGTAGGAATCGAACCCGATATCCGGATTCGCCTCCATTGTCTCGGTGAGGAGGAGGGCGCCGAGCCGGCGCGCGGTTTGCGCCGGGACAGGATCGGCAAAGAAGATCCAGACATGCGCACCGTTGCCCGACCGCGACCGCTCGAGCGCGGCTGCAATCCCTTCCCTTCGGCAAGCAGCGACGAAGCTCGATGCATCTCGCTGCCAGGAGCTCTTGTCGAAGTCGGCTGCGAGGAACCCGCAGGTATCGTCGGGCAGAATCGGATAGACGCCCATGGCAAATTCCCTGCCGCGATTGTCCTTGCCCCGGAGGTGCCATTCGATCATGGAATCGGTCACTGGACGGAAGGCACTGTTGGGGCATGCACCGCACTGGAATTTTCCTCCGATCTTGCCGCACACGCCCTGAACCCATTCATTGCTGCAAGCTGGGGCGTATCCGGAGCGGCCGGTCCTGGAATTGCTCCAGCGAAGCGGAAACAGGTCCGTGCGGCCGCGGAACAGCGATCGGAATAGAGCGATTTTTTCGGTGGGCGAGGAATGCCTGGTGACCTCCCCGGGCCTGATCGCGGGCAACACCGTGGGATCGGGCTGTGCTCGAAGCTGGGCAAGGCGCGACCGCAGCGCAATCCGTTCCGCGTCGAGTTCCGACAGGCGTTTCTCGATTGCGGCGATGTCATCATCCGACGTGGATGCGGATGCCATGGCGGCCTCCGAAATTCGTTGCTATGCGCCGTTGTAGCGTTTGGCGCTGGAATTCGCCCTATCTCATCGCAGGAGGGAGCGAACCGGGATTCGAGGACAGCCTATCGGGTGCCGCCATGCGGCCACGAAGCAGCGGGAACTCGGGAGCACTGAGCGGAAGCGCCAAAGCAGGAACCGTGCCATGGCTTGTCCAAGGACTCCTGTCCGTTACTTCCAGAATCGAGCAATCGCGATTGTTCGAGGTGGCGATTTCAGGCCGAGAGACCGAATGGCGCCCGTTGGGGGTGCTTGGGCGGCCAGGGGCAACGGTTCGGCAGCGGGCACGCGCGGCCGGCGTGGATAGCAGGCGTTGCGTCGTACGCTCGTCTGCAGCGGACCCACTGTTTGAGACTTCATAGGGAGTCAATCCATTGCGCTGACGGATGCAACGCGCGAAATGGATGGCGCCGGTCATCCCGGCAACCCGATTCCGCAAACTCGTGGATGCGTGCAGTTGCACTTGGCGGCAGCGCAACGAGAGGGAGGCGATGGTGCGCCAGGCTAACTGGCAATTGGATATTCGGTGGAAGTCCGATCAAGAGAAGGGAGTAGCTGCCACTCTTGCCCCGAGCCGTGGACGGTCCATCGCGAGGTGGGACGTTAAGCGTCGGTAGGGGAGCATGCAGGCGAGGAATATTGAGCCACGAAAATTCCAACATTCGGGGTGCCGAGGTTGTCATCTGGGCCGAAGGCCGCACCGGCCGTTCCGCTTTGGCGAGGGACGGTTGGACCCCGCGGGGTCGAAGAACCATCGCATGCATGGAAGTCCATTGTCGGGACCTTGGGAGATCTGTGGCCCGCCTTGGCAGTCGTGCCGGGGCCGCGAAGGAAAGGAGTAATCTGGACTGATGATGATGACCGGACCGCAGAAGTCGGATGGCGGAACAGTACCTGTGAAGGTGCCGAACAAGGACGTGCGAACGTCGGCGGAGGTGCTGGAGGGAAGGACGCCAACCGAGGGGAAGACGGGAAGCCAAAGCACGTACCGGACGCAGAGCCGGGCAAGCGTGTCACAGGCGGCTGACCGGATACGGCAGGCAGCCAAGAGGAAACCTGAGGAACGTCTTACGACGCTGCTGCACCATGTGACGGTGGAGGCCCTGAGAGGGGCCTACCATGCCCTGAACCCGCGAGCCGCGGCCGGGGTAGACCGGATGACATGGGACGCGTACGGCGAGGGACTGGAAGAGCGGATGCTCGACCTCCACGACCGTGTGCAAAGCGGTGCCTATCGGGCGCTTCCGGTTCGGCGGGTGGAAATCCCGAAGCCGGACGGGGGGACACGACCGCTCGGCATTACCTCTCTGGAGGACAAAATCGTCCAGAAGGTGATTGCAGATGTTATCCTCACACCGATTTATGAACCGGTGTTTCTCGGGCTGAGCTATGGGTTTCGGCCGGGGCGGTCGGCGCATGACGCGCTGGACGCCCTTGCCTACTGCATCGACAAACGCAAGGTCAACTGGATACTTGACGCTGACATTCGACAATTTTTCGATACTTTGGATCGAGACTGGTTGATCCGGTTTCTGGAACATCGGATCGGGGACCGCCGGGTGATAAGGCTGATAATCAAGTGGCTCAACGCTGGCGTCATGGAAGGCACGGAGTGGAAGGACGACCTCTGCGGAAGCCCGCAGGGATCGGTAATTTCGCCAATATTGGCAAATATTTACCTACACTATGTACTGGACCTTTGGTTCGACCGGAAATGGCGCAAGCAGACGGCACAAGGCGAAGCGGTACTGATCCGCTACGCCGATGACTTTGTCGCAGGCTTCGAGACCCGTCGAGATGCGGAACAATTCCGCTCCGACCTGGAGCAGAGGCTGAACAAATTTGGCCTGGCTCTTCACCCGGACAAGACCCGCTGCATCGAGTTCGGTCGGTACGCCATGGCGAACCGCCGCGCCCGTGGTCAGCGGCGTCCCGAAACCTTCCACTTCCTGGGGTTCACGCATTATTGCCGGACCACGCGGAAGGGGCGGTTTGGACTCGGGCGGAAGCCGCAAGCCCGACGCGTTCGGCGTACGCTGAAGCGGATCGGACTGGTACTACGACGACGACGACATGACCCGCCAGAGGAAGTGGCAGTATGGCTACGATCGGTGCTTGGTGGATGGCTGCGCTATTTCGCGGTTCCCACCAGTCACCCATACCTCTCGGCCTTCATCGACCGCGTCAAGTGGCTCTGGTTCCGACAGTTGAGACGGCGCTCGCAAAGGCGCTCAATTCTCGACTTGTGGGAATTGGTCAAGGAACTGGCGAGCAGCCATTTTCCTGCACTTCGCATCATGCACCCATGGCCAAACCAACGGTTTCAGGCCGTCCACACCCGAGGTAGGAGCCCAGTGCGTTAGCGCGCCCGCTGGGATCTGTGCGGAGGGGCGCCGGGAAACCAGCGCTCCTACCGCGACCGCTAGTGTGCGCACGTCCGGCTCTGCGAGGGGGGGAGCTCGGTAACGACTCCCCCTTATGCCGAGCTCGGCATAAGGAGGGTTGAACGAAGCTGCTACGCAGCAGTTTTGGAGCGAACGTTGTCTGCGTGCCCCAACCAGCATGTTCGGTTGCTGTATTTCGTTCCATGATGCCTTGCCTGAGTAGTGCATGGAGTGGTGCTGTCACGGGACCGTTTGGTTTGACGGTGTAGTCTCTCGCGTCCCGTTCCCGAGCATGAAGGGGCAGGGATTGCGCGAGCCTTCCGTCGGCAAGCCGGGGCAGCTTCGCGGGCGGACCCCATCAGCCTGGCGGCTGCTGGCCTCCCCCCTGCCACGCCGCTTCGCTGCCCCGGCCCCGTGCCTCCCGGCAGGCGTCATTCCGGCACCTTTGTCCAAAGCCGGACGGGGATTTCGGCGCGAGGCGTTGCGTGCTCCGGTCCCGCTTGCGGATGGAGTCCGCAGCCGGATGCCCTGCACAGCCCCCATCGGTTCCCGGTCTACCATCGAGATCCTTTTCGGATTGCCTTCGGCCCTGCCGGAGGCGCCACATTCCCTTGGAAGGAGATCGATGATGACGAACGCTCCTGGGGAGACGGTCTCCCCGCTTCGCCAGCGCATGCTGGACCAGATGCGTCTGGTCAGCCTGGCGGAGAACACGCAGGTCTGCTATCTGCGCGAGATCACCTGCCTTGCGCGGGACTGCAAGGCCCCGCCAGACCGGCTTGACGCGGAACAGATCCGCGCCTGGCTGCTGGCCGGGGTCGAGCGAGGCCTCAGCCCGGGCTCGACCAACATCAGCCTTGCGGCGCTCCGGTTCTTCTACCGCCAGACGCTCGGCCGGCCGGAACTCGTCGAAGGGCTGCGCAGTCGCAGGGTGCCCAGCCGGCTGCCCCGCCACATGACGGTGAAGGAAGTGGAACGCCTGCTGCTGTCGGCGACGGACCTCCGCTATCGCGCGGCGATGCTGACGGCCTACGCCGCCGGCCTTCGGATTTCGGAGACCCTCGCCCTGCAGCTCTCCGACATCCGGTCGGACAAGGGGCTCGTCCACATCCGTTCCGGAAAGGGCGGTACCGAGCGCATGGCGCCGCTGCCCGAGGGGTGTGTCGAGTATCTGCGCAGCTACTGGACAAGCCTGTTTCCGCGCCCGACCGGCTGGCTGTTCTACGGCAGCGCACCGGACACGCCCATCAAGGAAGGCACCATGACCTATGCCTTCAACAAGGCCCGGGACGCGGCCGGCATCGATGCCCGGCACAGCTTTCATTCTTTGCGCCATTATCTCGACAACTTTTTTATCTCGAGTAGTGGAAGCACCGATATCGTATCTTTCTGTTATATTGACGTTATTCTTTGGGGCGCTTCCAACTACTCGATATAATCCTGCTCGAAGCTACAGGCTGTTGAGGAAGCCGAGAAGGCTGTCGGGGGCCTGATAGCGACCAGGGTTGCCTTTCAGCGGTGATGTCTGGCTGAGCACCTTTTCTTTCATCGCAAGCGTTGCCTCAAGGTATATCTGGGTTGTCTCAACGTTCTCGTGACCGAGCCAGAGTGCGATTACGCTGCGGTCAACGCCGACCTGCAAGAGGTCCATGGCCATTGTATGACGCAAGCGGTGTACGGTGACCCGAGCGTGCTTCAGCGACGGACAGGCCATGGAAGCAGCCTTTCGGTGTTTGTTCAGGATGTATTGCACACCATCCACTGTCAGTCGCCGGCCCCTGGCGCTGGGAAAGAGAACGTCTTCGTTGCTCCGCGGTGGTTCCCGCAGCCAGTTCCTGAGCACTGCTTGGGTCGGCTTGGCCAGCGGGGTGCACCGCTCCTTGCGTCCTTTTCCGACAACCCTCAAGTGCGCTCCACAGCCGAGGGTGAGATCCTGCCGTTTGAGTGCGGTTATCTCGGACACGCGTAAGCCGGTTTGCACGGCGGTCAAGATGAAGGCGTGATCTCGCCGCCCGGACCAAGTGCCATTGTCGGGTGCCGCAAGCAGGGCGTCGACCTCCTCGCGGTTGAGGAAGCTGACCTGTTTGCGCGTGAACCGCTTGCTCGGTATCGCGAGCACCCGCTGGATCTGCGCCGCATGAGTTGGCAACTCGAAAGCCGCGTAGCGGAAGAAGGAATGGATAGCGGCGAGCCGCAGATTGCGGCTGCGCACGCTCAATCCCCGCTGCGTTTCCAGATTCTCGAGGAAGTCCGCGACCAATGGCGCATCGATCTGCTCGAAGGCCATCCTGGAAGGGTGCCGCCTGAGGCGCTGTTGCGCGAAAACCAGGAACTGGCAGAAGGTGTCCCGGTAGGAACGGATGGTGTGGGGACTTGCCTGCCGCTGCTGCATCAGGCGCTGGGTGAAGAAGCGCTCCAACACGGGAGCGAGGCTGGTTGCACCCGTCATGTCCGCCCCTCCCAGCGGCTCTCGAGCCGTCGCATGGCCTCGCGCATCAACTCGGGCGTAGCTTCCAGGTACCATTGGGTATCGGCAATATGCACATGGCCCAAGTAGGCGGCGAGGACCGGCAGCAGACGCTCAGGATCCTGATCGCGGCGATCCCAGTTCACCAGAGTGCAATTTGCGAAGCGATGCCTCATATCATGCAGGCGTGGCCCGTGACGGTCGGTCTTGCCACGCAGGCCGATCAGGCGCGACAACCGGTGGAACGTGCGGGTGATATCGGCCTTGTCGAGCCGGTTGCCTCGGCTTGAAACAAACAGGTAAGGCGACACCGGGCGACCCTGCCAGTGGCGATCACGCCGGGCGACATAGTCGGCAAGGACCTCACAGGTCGAGCCGTGCAACGGAACCAGACGGTCCCGGCCGAATTTTGCGCCGCGTATCGTCAGCACCGCGGCGTCGCTATCGATATCCCGGAGTTCGAGATTGCACGCCTCCCCCACTCTGATGCCGGAAACGACCAGCAGGCCGAACAGGCAATGGTAGGTCCAGGGATGCAAGGCGCATCGTTCGTTGGCGTACGGCATGTCCAGCGCAGCCTGCAGCAGCTTTCGGATCTCTTCGTCCGAATAGAGATAGGGCGTTGCCCGTTTGGGTCGGAAGGGCAGCAGTCCGGGAGCCGGGATCTCCGTCCGCGGATCGGTAGCCTTGCGATGGCGTGCAAACACCCGCACAATGCTCAGTCGGCGCGCCCAATGCGCCGGTTGGGCATTCACGGGCTGCTGCGCCCAGGCAAGTGCCAGTTCCACCGTGATGAATGGCACCTGCTGCTGTTCCATGAACGTGGCGAATGCGAGCAACTCGCGACGAGTATCGTTCATCTTGAACCCCAGGTTGCGCCGCATCTCGATGTACTCATGGATAGCTTCGCGAAGTGTGTTCATTGGGCACCTCCCGGCCAGGGAAGGGCCAGAGCGCGGAGGGCCCCCAAATCGACCTTGGCATAGATTCAGACTTCCTGACCTCGTGCGCTAATTGAAGGCGGGCTTGGCGATCGTTTTGCTCGTGATTTCCAGCAGTTAGGAGACATTTGAGGGGTTGACCGATCTACGGAGAGTGGCTATAATACTGTGCACCCGATATCGACCGTGGAGACTCCCTTGAACACGCTTCCGATGCCTCCTGCCGAGGCGATCCAGATCGGCGAATCCTGCTTTTCGCACGCGGTCGAGGACGGCCGGCGGGTCTACTTCAGCAACCTGGCGCCGTTCGATTCCCACGAAGTTTCGGACAACCGAGCGCGACAGCTGCGGATTGCGCGGTTTGCCGAGCACGGTGTGCTACGCAGGGATCTGGCGGCGGCGTTTGGCGTGAACCGTTCGACGGTGCAGCGGGCAGTGAACCAGCTCCGGAGGCAGGGCGAGGCCGGTTTTCTTACGCCGCGACGGAGGCGCGGGCCGAGCGCGATCGACGCCGCGACGGCGCGGGAGGCGGAGCGGCTTCTGGCCTCGGGGCTGAGCGGCCGGGCGGTTGCGCGAAAGCTGGGGATCCGGCCGAGCACGTTCAGCCTCAACCGCCGGTCGGGTGTTATCAGAGGGGGGACGCCGAACCGGGCCGTGCCGGCGCAGGCGACAGCGTCGACGGAGCCGCAGGCGACGGCAGTGCTGGAGCCGCCGGTGGTCGCGTCGACGGAGCCACAGGCGGCGGCAGCGCCGGAGCCGAGGGTGGAGCGGAGCGAACGGGACGCACGCGACCGCGAGGCGCCGATGGGTCGGGGCACCCGGGACACGGCGGGGCGGATGCTGGCGGCAACGGGACATCTGACGGAGATGCGGCCGCAGTTTGCGGAGCCGCTGTCGGCGGTTGCCGGCGGCGGCGTGCTGGCCGGGCTGCCGATGCTGCTCAAGGAGGGGCTTCTGGACCGCGCGCGGGAGTTCCTGTCGCTGCCCAAGGGATACTACGGTTTGACCACGGTTCTGCTGTTCCTGGCCTTCCTCACCCTGGCCCGGGTGCGCAATCCGGAGGCACTGCGGCACCAGGCGCCCGGGGAATGGGGCGCCATCCTGGGCCTGGACCGCTGCCCGGAGGTGAAGACGCTGCGGGGCAAGATCAAGGCGTTGGGGCGAGACGTGCAACGGGTGCGGGACTGGCAAGCTTCCCTGGCCGCGGGATGGATGGCGGAAGAACCGGACGTGTGTGCGACCCTGTCGGTGGATGGCCACGTCAAGGTGTATTCCGGCCGCAAGGGAAAATTGCCCAAGCATTACGTGGCGCGCCAGAAACTCTGCCTGCCTGCCTCCACGAGCTACTGGATCAACGCGCTCGGCGGCAAGCCGTTCCTGTGCCTGAACAAGGCGCTGGATCCGACCATGACCCACGCGCTGGAGAAGGACATCCTGCCCGCGCTGGAGAAACTGGGCATGCTGGGCCCGGATGCACCGGACCTCACCGTCCCGGACGCCGGCGAGCCCGCCCTGACGCTGGTCTTCGACCGGGAAGGCTGGAGCCCTGCCCTGTTCCGGCGCCTCGCCCGGCGCGGGGTTGCTGTGATCACCTGGCACAAGGGCTTCAAGGGGGAGGCCTGGCCGGAGGCGGACTTCCGCACCGTCACGGTGCCCATCCACGGGCCGGGAAGCACCCGCAGCGCCACCGTCCGCCTCGCCGAGAAGAGCGTGATCCTGAGCAAGGGGCCCGAAGTCCGCCAGATCCGGCGCCTGCTGGAGAATGGCCGCCAGGTGCCCCTCATCACCACCGACCCCCGCATGCCCATGGAGCGGGCCGCCAGCGCCCTGTTCTCCCGATGGTCGCAGGAGAACTTCTTCAAATACATGCGCGAGGAGTTCAATCTCGACGCGCTGGCGGTCCACGGTTTGGAAGCACAGGATCCCGACGCCCGCATCGTCAACCCGCGCTGGCGCGCAATCGACCGCAATGTCCAGCGCTTCCGGCAGCGCCTTGGCACCCTGCGCAACCGGATCGCCGACCTGTCCAGGGGAACCCCGACCCTGTCACTACCACACAGTTGACGCAGAGATCATTGTTCAGTTTCGCGGAGCATTCCGGCCCTTCTCATCCGTTGGAGTGCGGCAGTGTCTTGCATGAGGTATGTCATTCCTGTCCAGAGTTTTGCGGTACCGGGCATTGGCTGTCGTTTGGATGGGATGAAGCCGACATATCGACCGAGATCGATGGCGAAGGTTCGGAGGTCGGGGATATAGTCGGGCGGGGCCCGGCAGCGGATCACGCGGTAGTCGTACAGGCCCAGATAGAGCATGAAGATTTCGTCTCGGGACATGATCTCGTCGGCGGGCCTGTCGGGAGTTTCCCTGGCGGCGCGATCCAGATCGAACACGCGCCACGCGGTGATGGCGTCGAACGCGAGGCACTTGCGCAAGTCCTCGGCATCGTCGAGGCGGCGGTCCTCGATGCGGGTTCCGGTCTTGAGGACGCGGAAGAACTCTTCGATGGACCAGCGCGTTTCGTACCACTGGCGGATGCGGTCGGCCCATTCGGGCGTGGCCTCGCCTTCGGAGCAAAGCAGCAGCCAGCGGAGTGGCTGGCGAGCGCCGGACGGCGGGTTGCGCTCGGCAACGAGCACGGCGGTCATGGGCAGCGTGTGCGGCGACTTGCCTTCGGGCGCGATGAGTTCGACGCGAGCGATGCGCAACGCCAGCACGGCCTTGCGCTTCTTGCGTGCCGCCCTGCCGCCCCGCGCGGAAATCTCGATGCTGCGCGATGCGCAGGGCGGGAGAGTGTCCATGTGCTTGCCGAGGTCCAGCTTTTTGCCGTCCACCAGCACCTTGCGCTGTTTCGAGCGGCAGGCGCGCACCAGCAGGCCGGCGGCGGCGGGATCCTCGGCCTGGCGGGCGTACAGACCCCAGATGTCTCCCTCGCGGTCGGCGACGGAAATGACGCGGGTGTTCGAGCAGGCGTGTCCAACCGCCGCCGCCTGTTCCAGCGAGCGCAGCCAGCGGGCGCTCTCGGGCTCCTGCGCCACGCCCGGTTCCCGGGCGGCCTTGGCTTCGACGCTTTCGCGGAAGTCGCCCTCAAGCGCGCAAACGCCAAGCGGGCGCCCGCCCTGTGCCACCGCCAGCGTCGCATGCACGGGAACCCCCACGGTGCCCTTGCCGCCGCCGCCCAGCGCCGCCAGCCCGCTGGTCGCGTCGCGAAGGTTGTCATAGTTCAGCATGGTGGTGTCCTGCACCATCAGCACCACACCCGCATGCTGGCAGCGCTCCACCGTTGTCTCGCGATGCCCCTCGAGGATGTCGTCCACAGCAACCCTTTCGTTCGAAAGCAGGCGGTACGCAGCCTCCTGCGATGCACGGTCCGGAAAGATCTCCGGAAGCGGCGTTCCCGGGCGCTTCTCCCAACACCGCCCCATCTCCTCGATCCGGCGCCGCACCCGCCCGTCGGGATGGGTGCCCCGGCCGAACTCGCGCTCCGCCCAGTCGGCATCGGCGCCAAGATGCAGCGACCCCATCCGCCCCGCAACCCGCTCCGGCTCCTCACACAATGCTTCCCGCCAGCCCGCCTGCAGGGACTTCATCCACACCCGGCGCACCGGCCCCGCTCCGCGCCGGCCCGGCGGGCAGCCCGATGTCGCGCCAGCATCCTCCCAGCCCGCCGCACGGTACGAGGTCCCGGCATGCTCGGGGCCGACATAGCTGTACGCCAGCACCGGCCGATCACCATGCCGCGCTTCCCAGTCGTCCGCAACCCGACCTGTCGCCTGCGCCAGCACATGCGAGGCAAGGTCCGGAACCCGCACCGAAGGCAGGAGCAGGAAGCGGTGGTTGTTCACCATCCGCCCCAACCCCGCGCAACGGGCTCGCCCGCTCCAGCCGATATACCGGTCCCGCGCCTTCTGGTGCCAGCTCGCCGCGCAGAAGCCGATCCCACCCAAACACCCGAACCGAGACGATTTCACCAGATAGTTCAACGTCTTGCCGGGATGCCGCGGAGCCCCCTCCGGATGGTGCGACGCCATCATCGAACGGAACCGCCGCGAACCCTCGCGACCCTCGGCCGGTTCCAGCGAAACCGTTCCCAGAGCCGACAGCGTCGTCTCCACATGCAGGTCTGGATGCGACGGCAATGCATCCCCCGCCGGCGGCGGCGCCGCCGCCGCCGGGAGCTTCAACCCCAGTTGCGACGCCAGCCTCGGCAGGATCTTCCGCGCCGACGAAACGCACGGCTCGCCCCGCGCGTTGCGCCAGTTCGCGCGAGCGCACAACTCGCTCGCAAGCGCGCTACGGCTCGCGCCTCCCTCCCGGACCGCGTACTCAAACCACGAAAGAGTTTCCGCGCAAAACTGTCGCAAGCCAATCTGCATGCATCATGTGTGCCACACAACACAGCCCGTGTCAACAGTGTGATAGTGACAGACCCCGACCCGCGAAGCCGAAGAGGCCGTCCGGCGCCTGCAGGCCCAAAGCGACGCTCTCGACGCCGAGCGTGAAGCCCTCAAGCTGCAGCGCCGCGATACACCGCGACATATCGCGGTCGCCGAACTCGACACGAACGAGGCACTCGACGCGCTCCCCGAAGGCGAGAAACTCCTCCTCGATATAATCCGCATGATCGCCTACCGCGCTGAAACCCGCATGATGCCCGCCGTTGCCCAGACCCAGGGCAAGATCCAGCGCCCCCGCCGGCACTTGCGCGCACTTCTACGGGCCGACGCCGACGTCATCCCGGAGCACGGCAACGGCATCCTCCGCGTTCGCATACTCGGCACCGCCAGCGATGCCGGCGACAACGCCATCGCAAGCCTCCTCGAAGAACTCAACCAGACACGGACCGTCTTCCCCGGTACCAACATGCACATGGTCTATGAACTACCCGGAAAAATCGCCGAGCCCCACTTCGCGGGTGCAAAAACATGACACTCTCTCGAGTTCGAGGTCAGGAAGTCTGAGATTCTGGTCGTGTCGGGATGGCAGTGCCCCAAGACGTCGCCGATCTCCGCAAGCGAAGACCCGCTGCGCAGCATCTCGGTGGCCAAGCCGTGACGAAACTGGTGCGTGCTGAGTGTCGGTGTAACCACGCCGGCACGTTCGATCGCATGACGAACCACGGATTGAATGCCGCCACTGTCCCGAAACCCCTCGATCGGGGCCCTGACACGCAGGAATATGCGCCGACTTCGGCACTGTGGCCGTCCGTGGCGCAGGTAATCGGCGATCGCCTCACCAACTTCTTTGGACAAGGGAAAGGTGTTGCGCTTTCCACCCTTCGTCGACAGTCGCAACGTTCCGTTGATCCAGTCAATGTTATCGAGGCCAAGAAACTGGATCTCGCTCGCGCGCAGTCCCAGCCGCGCAAGCAGCATCAGGATGGCATAGTCGCGACGGCCCATGGCGGAACTGCGATCGATACTGGCCAACAGTTGTTGAACCTGATCGGGCGAAATCCCTCGCGGGATCTGTAGCATCGACCAGCCGGCGACCGCGGGAACGGCGGCGATCAACTCTGGACTGGCTTCACCGAGATAGCAGGCATATCGGAGAAAGGACCGTAGCGCAGTGGCCATGAGCTTCGCACGCTTCGGGTGCAAGTCCCGTGCCTCGCGTTGAACGGACCGCACGATGTCGTCGGCAGACAGAGACGAGAGTGTCACTGGCCCCGCGGCGAACCGGTGCTGTAGAAAGTTCCGGACAAACGGCAGGTAGTTCGTGATCGTCGCAGGCGACAGGCCACGCGTCTGCTGCAAGTAGTGCTCGTAGGCCTGCACGCAACGCTCGGCATCGGTCATTGGGCCGGCGAGTGCCTCTTCGAACGAGAGCACACCCTCTCGGCGCAGAAAATCGGTGAAGTGCCGGAGTGCGGTGCCGTCATCTTGGCGTGGTCGTAGTTCTCGCTCTCGATACCGCAGGTATTGAGCCGGATGATCCGAGGTGATGTCGGCGAACTCGATTGCTTCCTGCTTGAGCCACTGGCTGAAACAGGCTGCCAGCAGGATCATGCGATAGGCGGTATAGGGAGCGTAGCCCTTCGCGCTCACCCAATCCGCAAACGCATCGAGCCAAGCCGCCAGGGGACCCTCCCGCCAGTGTGAACGAACAAGTTGATTGCCGGTGGCATGCTTCATATTGAACTCCTTTCCTCATTGAAGGGCGACGAATGGAGTCCGGATTATGTCGTGTAACCGTCGAAGTCTTACTTGAAATGGAAGGCGAAGTTGAGCTTACCCGAGATAAAAAAGTTGTCGAGATAATCTTAAGGATTAATCAGGTTCAGAGAATCTGATTAATCTGCTTGAACGAAGCTGCGGTCCCCAGGACTGGCGGTGCTATAGGGAAAGTACGGAAGCTCTGGCGCGTGATGCGCGTGTTCACGCGTATTTTGGAGCGATTTTTTCGCAGTTGCGAGTTGGCCTCGGGGTTTTCGTCGGGCTCCGGTTCGATGGTACGTGGGCGGTCATGGCGCGAAACGGATGTTTCGGATTTTGGGCACGCGAAGGTTGGTCGGCGAGCGTTTCGCGGATGATTGCGGTCGGGGCTGGCGGCAGACGGTTCACGTGCTGTCTGGCGAGAGGTCTGCTGCGGGCGGGTCGCGGGCTGACGGGTGCTTGGTGCGGGAGGGGATTTCCCGGATTCGTTGCAATTTGCCGCCGCAATGGGGACAGGGGACAGCAGTGTCGAGAGTTGTGTCCTGTTCGTCCGGGTCGCTGCCTTCGTGTGGGGTTTCGGGGTCGGGCTGGGCGGCGTTTTCGTGGATGCCGAGGGCGTCGCGCGCGCTGCGGAGCGTCTTGGCACGGCAGCCGTTGGCCAGGATTCCGAAGTGGCGGATACGCTGGAGGCGCTCGGGAAGGACGTGGAGCAAGAAGCGCCGGATGAACTCGTGCGCGGTGAGCGTCGTGGTTCCGTAGCGGGGCTTGCGCTGTCCCGGCCGTTTCGGCTTCCGGGAGCGGAAGGTGACCTGTTCTCCATCGAAGGCCAGGATGCGCCGGTCGCTGATCGCGATTCGGTGGGTGTATCGAGAGAGGTAGCGGAAGACGGATTCCGGACCCCGGAACGGCTTCTTGGCGTAGACGATCCAGTCGGTTCCCCGGGCGGCAGCGAGGGTGGCGCGGAATGCGGCTGGGTCGGCGAGCGGGTCGGCGCTGGCCTGGAAGTCGAGTTGGCCTTGCTCCCGGGCTCGGGCGAGTTGCTCCAGGAAGCGACGCCGGAAGAGGCTGGCGAGCACCTTGACGGGGGCGAGGAAGGTACGGCTTCCCGTCTTCCATTCGCCGGTTGCGACATCGAAACCTGCGTTGGGGACGACGATGTGGAGGTGGGGATGGAATCGCAGCCTTTGGTCCCAGGTATGCAGGACGGCGGTGCCACCGATGCGCATTCCGCCGTGGCGGGGGTCCTCGGCGATGGTGCGCAGGGTCTCGGCGGCGGCGCGGAAGAAGATATTGAAGACGGGTCTGCGGTTGCAGGCCACGATCCCGGTCAGCTCGCTGGGCAGGGTGAAGACGACATGGAAGTACGGCACCGGGAGGATGTCGGCGGCGCGCGCCTCCATCCAGCGGCTTGCGGCGCGGCCCTGGCAGGACGGGCAGTGCCGATTGCGGCAGGAGTTGTAGACGGGATGTTCGCGCGCACAGCGTTCGCACTGGTAGAGGTGCCCGCCCAGCGCCGCGGTCCTGCAGCGCTCGATAGCGGCCATGACCTTGCGGCGGCCGGCATTGAGGCAGCCGGCGAAGCGGTCGCGGAAGGAGGCACCGGCGTGGCGGAAGATCTCCGCCACGCCGGTGCGCTGCGGATTCACCTTGCGTCAGTGGCGCAGCAGGGCGAAACCGGAGAGCGGGTGGTCCAGCTTGTCGAACATCTTGCCGGTCGCGCGAGCGTAGCAGCGCGTTGTGTCGGCGTTGCGGTGCCCAAGCACGTCCCGGATCACCTCGATGTCGCCGCCCCGCTCATGCCAGTGGGTTGCGGCGCTGTGGCGCAAAGAATGAAAGCTGTGCCGGGCATCGATGCCGGCCGCGTCCCGGGCCTTGTTGAAGGCATAGGTCATGGTGCCTTCCTTGATGGGCGTGTCCGGTGCGCTGCCGTAGAACAGCCAGCCGGTCGGGCGCGGAAACAGGCTTGTCCAGTAGCTGCGCAGATACTCGACACACCCCTCGGGCAGCGGCGCCATGCGCTCGGTACCGCCCTTTCCGGAACGGATGTGGACGAGCCCCTTGTCCGACCGGATGTCGGAGAGCTGCAGGGCGAGGGTCTCCGAAATCCGAAGGCCGGCGGCGTAGGCCGTCAGCATCGCCGCGCGATAGCGGAGGTCCGTCGCCGACAGCAGCAGGCGTTCCACTTCCTTCACCGTCATGTGGCGGGGCAGCCGGCTGGGCACCCTGCGACTGCGCAGCCCTTCGACGAGTTCCGGCCGGCCGAGCGTCTGGCGGTAGAAGAACCGGAGCGCCGCAAGGCTGATGTTGGTCGAGCCCGGGCTGAGGCCTCGCTCGACCCCGGCCAGCAGCCAGGCGCGGATCTGTTCCGCGTCAAGCCGGTCTGGCGGGGCCTTGCAGTCCCGCGCAAGGCAGGTGATCTCGCGCAGATAGCAGACCTGCGTGTTCTCCGCCAGGCTGACCAGACGCATCTGGTCCAGCATGCGCTGGCGAAGCGGGGAGACCGTCTCCCCAGGAGCGTTCGTCATCATCGATCTCCTTCCAAGGGAATGTGGTGCCTCCGGCAGGGCCGAAGGCAATCCGAAAAGAATCTCGATGGTAGACCGGGAACCGATGGGGGCTGTGCAGGGCATCCGGCTGCGGACTCCATCCGCAAGCGGGACCGGAGCACGCAACGCCTCGCGCCGAAATCCCTGTCCGGCTTTGGACAAAGGTGCCGGAATGACGCCTGCCGGGAGGCACGGGGCCGGGGCAGCGAAGCGGCGTGGCAGGGGGGAGGCCAGCAGCCGCCAGGCTGATGGGGTCCGCCCGCGAAGCTGCCCCGGCTTGCCGACGGAAGGCTCGCGCAATCCCTGCCCCTTCATGCTCGGGAACGGGACGCGAGAGACTACACCGTCAAACCAAACGGTCCCGTGACAGCACCACTCCATGCACTACTCAGGCAAGGCATCATGGAACGAAATACAGCAACCGAACATGCTGGTTGGGGCACGCTGACAACGTTCGCTCCAAAACTGCTGCGTAGCAGCTTCGTTCAATGGCGCTTATCTCGTGCACGAGATAAGCGCCACAGCGCCGCAACCCACTGGCATGAGCGGGGCGGCGACATCGAGGTGATCCGGGACGTGCTTGGGCACCGCAACGCCGACACAACGCGCTGCTACGCTCGCGCGACCGGCAAGATGTTCGACAAGCTGGACCACCCGCTCTCCGGTTTTGCCCTGCTGCGCCACTGACGCAAGGTGAATCCGCAGCGCACCGGCGTGGCGGAGATCTTCCGCCACGCCGGTGCCTCCTTCCGCGACCGCTTCGCCGGCTGCCTCAATGCCGGCCGCCGCAAGGTCATGGCCGCTATCGAGCGCTGCAGGACCGCGGCGCTGGGCGGGCACCTCTACCAGTGCGAACGCTGTGCGCGCGAACATCCCGTCTACAACTCCTGCCGCAATCGGCACTGCCCGTCCTGCCAGGGCCGCGCCGCAAGCCGCTGGATGGAGGCGCGCGCCGCCGACATCCTCCCGGTGCCGTACTTCCATGTCGTCTTCACCCTGCCCAGCGAGCTGACCGGGATCGTGGCCTGCAACCGCAGACCCGTCTTCAATATCTTCTTCCGCGCCGCCGCCGAGACCCTGCGCACCATCGCCGAGGACCCCCGCCACGGCGGAATGCGCATCGGTGGCACCGCCGTCCTGCATACCTGGGACCAAAGGCTGCGATTCCATCCCCACCTCCACATCGTCGTCCCCAACGCAGGTTTCGATGTCGCAACCGGCGAATGGAAGACGGGAAGCCGTACCTTCCTCGCCCCCGTCAAGGTGCTCGCCAGCCTCTTCCGGCGTCGCTTCCTGGAGCAACTCGCCCGAGCCCGGGAGCAAGGCCAACTCGACTTCCAGGCCAGCGCCGACCCGCTCGCCGACCCAGCCGCATTCCGCGCCACCCTCGCTGCCGCCCGGGGAACCGACTGGATCGTCTACGCCAAGAAGCCGTTCCGGGGTCCGGAATCCGTCTTCCGCTACCTCTCTCGATACACCCACCGAATCGCGATCAGCGACCGGCGCATCCTGGCCTTCGATGGAGAACAGGTCACCTTCCGCTCCCGGAAGCCGAAACGGCCGGGACAGCGCAAGCCCCGCTACGGAACCACGACGCTCACCGCGCACGAGTTCATCCGGCGCTTCTTGCTCCACGTCCTTCCCGAGCGCCTCCAGCGTATCCGCCACTTCGGAATCCTGGCCAACGGCTGCCGTGCCAAGACGCTCCGCAGCGCGCGCGACGCCCTCGGCATCCACGAAAACGCCGCCCAGCCCGACCCCGAAACCCCACACGAAGGCAGCGACCCGGACGAACAGGACACAACTCTCGACACTGCTGTCCCCTGTCCCCATTGCGGCGGCAAATTGCAACGAATCCGGGAAATCCCCTCCCGCACCAAGCACCCGTCAGCCCGCGACCCGCCCGCAGCAGACCTCTCGCCAGACAGCACGTGAACCGTCTGCCGCCAGCCCCGACCGCAATCATCCGCGAAACGCTCGCCGACCAACCTTCGCGTGCCCAAAATCCGAAACATCCGTTTCGCGCCATGACCGCCCACGTACCATCGAACCGGAGCCCGACGAAAACCCCGAGGCCAACTCGCAACTGCGAAAAAATCGCTCCAAAATACGCGTGAACACGCGCATCACGCGCCAGAGCTTCCGTACTTTCCCTATAGCACCGCCAGTCCTGGGGACCGCAGCTTCGTTCAAGCAGATTAATCAGATTCTCTGAACCTGATTAATCCTTAAGATAGATTAATCCTTAAGATAATGCCGAGAAGTTTCTAATACCGAGTGGCATGAGGTATCCCTTTGGATAGAGGGGATATTCTACCATGATCACTCGGCATTAGTTCTGCCCGCTTTCCATCTTAAGCTTGCCCTCGTTGGCAATGACACGGAGGACGGCAGGTGTCTTCGATACCCAATCGCCAGTCCGTGCCGAACGCGGCACTAGCTGGCATTGATGCAATGCCGCAAATGTCGTGCACGATATGAGCGGCACTCTACGGCAATGGCGATCTTGTTTGCTACAGGGAATGTTGCCGTGAATATTCCCACATTTTCATGCATCGGGGGTACGGAGACACAAGACTCAGCATGAGCGTTTCAGTAAGGTCTCGATCTGGCTTGGACATACAGAGATCAATACAACCGAGGCTTAACCTCTGTGCGAGCCCGGAGGAGAAGCTCGAGTTTCCAAAGGCCAACACTCCGCCGGCGATCCGGCCCGAAGCCCTCCCAGGCGCGCATGACAACCCACGAGGCTCCTGAGAGGGAAGTGACCGGCAGAATTAATGCCGAGCGATCGAAGCAAAATACCCCGAATCTTCAACTTGTTACCGCATGTCACTCGGAATTAGAAACTTCTCGGCATTATCCCCCTACTCGGCCCCTATCCCGGCGCCCTTCATCCTGGTTTTGATCAGACTCATGGCGGCCCATTGCCTCGAGAAAACCGCATCCCAGCCGAACTGCAAGCTTGTTCGCAGCAGCCGCCTCCATTTCCGCGGAAATGTATTGGCCGGCCGCACGTCGGCAGCAGATGGCGCGCCGACGCTTGCGCACGCGGGGATGCCCGGTCGTGCCCGGCAATTCGCGTTGCATTCTCGGGAGCAGGCTGAGCCTGACACTGCTCTCCGCGTACATGATCAGAACGAACACCCGCGTTGCCACTCCAACCAAGTGAATGGTGTCGAAGGTGATGCCTTCAAGTCGCCGGCGAACAACCGTGGCGAATGTCAAGGTCCAAATTCGCGTCCTCGACCGCATCGTATTCGAGGAAGCCCACTTCAATCAGACGCCGCCGGTTCTCGCGCTCACTCTCGGCCCAGAGGCGGAACTCGCCTGGCCGGCGGCCGCGAGAGCGCACGGGAACGGGCATTGGAATGTTCGCCGCAGACCATTCTGTTACTTGTGGCGGAATTCCCAAGGAGGTCCGCTACCGCAACGATTGACTCACCGGGCCACGCCGACAATGACGGACGGGACGGTTGGCAGCGCGCGCAGGCCGCAGAAGTCAAATCCCGCCCGGTCGAAGAGCGCGGCGTAGTCGGACTCTGTTCGCTCCCTGCCGCCGGTGGCTGCCAGAAGGTGGAGGTCGCACAGGGCGCCGGCCGAGCCATCTTCCGGCAGGATCATCTCGATCGCGAACAATTGTCCCCCTTCAGGAAGTGCGCGGCGCGCCTGGCGAAGAAGGCGAAGCGCGTTGGCATCGTCCCAATCGTGCAGCACGCGCGCAAGCGTTACCACGTCGCCTTCGACACACCAGGGGGCGAACAGATCCGCGAACCGGAACGCGATGCAGTCTTCGTGCCGATCGCAGGCTGCTCGCTCTACGACCTCGGGGCGGTCGAGCACCAGGACTCGCAGGCTTGGGTAAGCCTCCACGAGGAGTCCGGCAAGCGCACCGAGCCCGCCGCCCGCGTCAATGAGCCGCTCGTCTCCTCGAAGGCCGAGTACGGCGGGTACCTGTCCGTAATCGTGAAGGGCGTAGCTCATCAACATGCGATGGTGGGATTCCACGCGTGCGGGGTCGGCCGCGACCTCTCCGAAGATGTCCGGCGCAAGCCAGCCGGATTCCGTTTGGAGCGCTTGGGGCAGCGCTTCCCACATCCTGGGAAAGAACCGGCCGTATTCCCGTGCCGCGCCCGCGAGTGTCCAGGGATGGGCGTTCTTGAGGTAGGCGCCGCGATGGGTCAACCGCCACACGCCGCCGTTCTCCCCTGCCAGACGAAGCTCTGCCAGAGCGCGCAGGAGACGCAAAGCCCGTGACGGGTCCAGGCCACACGCGCGAGCGGTCTCTTCCGCCGTGGCCGGCAACGCCTCGACGACGCCCAGTTCAACAGCTGCGCAAATTGTCTGGGTTCGCCAAAATCCCGTGAGGTCCCCGGACAACGCCGCAAAATCGCTCTTCATCGCCGGTCGCAATTCGATGATGCGCTTGCCTGTCCCGTCGATCAGGTCGAGAGCGCCATCGTATCGTTCGACACGCGCCTGTCCGTTGTAGAACGGCTCCACAGAAGCAAAGCGCGACCCGTAGAGCGGCTGTCCGGCAGAATCGACGTGCATCCACCCCCCTTCGTCGCGAGCGCGGGCAACGCCCTTGTGGAAGAGGTCGAGGTCCAGGAACCAGACGCCGTGAATCGGGGCGCCGCCCGGATCGATATGGGTTGAACGGCCCTCGACCGACTGGACTACCGCGGCGCCGTCCCGAAAGTCGCCCGCATACCGCCAACGGTCGCCAAAGGCCGGCATGCCCGCGAGGTCGATATGCAGGTGCGCTCCGTCGAAGTCGCGAACCGCGCAGCGCCCCTCCTGGAAATTTCCGCACCAGGCGAAGCGATGGGCGTAGAGGTCGCTGCCGTCTGGAAGAATGTGCCCCGATCCATCCGCCGCCTCTGCTGCGGCCCGTCCCTCGTAGAAGCCGAAAGCGCGGTGAAATCGGCGGCCATAGGCCGCCTTGCCGTCGATGCCGATGTGCCAGGCTTCGTCGTCGCGCCGCACTGGCGCGAGGCCGGGCGCATGGAACTTGAGAACCGAGTCAAATCGCTCGGCGTAGACCACGTCGCCATTCCGGACGTGATGGGTGCCGGAGGGAGACACCTTGATGCCGTGCCACGGGGTCATCCGGCGCGTTTGCGCATGTTGCAGCCGAGGCACAGCGATCGGTTGCTGTAGGTGGTGACCAAGGACCGGTACGCGTCCCCGGTCCAGATATCCATCAGCCCCCGATTGTGCAGGTTGCCGAACTCGCCGAGCGTGCGCCGCTCGGCGTCGGGGGCGCAGCACGGATTGAAACGCCCCTCTGCGCTTACCCAGGCTTCCTGGCCGAGAAACGGGCACGGCCCGCCGGGTGCGAGATCGTCCTTCGCGTTTTCCTCGTCGAGGGGGAAGATGTTTTCAAGAAGGATCTGCCGGCCGTTGGGGAGGGTGTGCTCGGCGGCGGCCTCCTGCGCTGCGGCCACTTCCGTGTTCCACCGCCGGATCGCGTGGCGGTCCCGGCGCATGGACTGTGTCTGGATCTCCTCGAAATGCGCCCACAGGTGATGCCCCTTCACCCGATCGACACCCAGTCGGACCGCAAGACGAACGATGTCGGCGAGTTCCGTGATGTTGGATTCCATGAAGGTGAGCTGAAACGTAACCCGGCACCGGTTGCCTCCGTTCGCGGCGTGCGCGTCGCGGACCGCGATGAACGTCCTGGCATCGGTCAGCATCTTCTCCCACCGCGCGCCGATCATGATCGCCTCGTGGGTTGCCTTCGTCGCCCCGTTCCAGGAAATCTTCACATCGGATGTGACGGGAACGATCCGCTCCGCCCACGCCTTCGCCCCGAGTCTCGGGAAGGTCCCGTTGGTGGTGAGATTGAGCTGCACGCCATGCTCCCTGCAGAGCGCCAGGATCTCCTCGAAATGCGCGTAGAGGAGCGGCTCGCCCATCGTGGACGGAATGATTTCCCGAAGTCCGTGCCGCGCCGCGTCGGCAACGACACGGCGGATCAGTTCGACGGGCATCAGGCGGCGGGGCCGACCCTCGCGCCGCCGGGCGGCCTGCAGGTCGCTGTGGGGCGAGTGCTCCTCGCACATCACGCAGCGCATGTTGCAGGTGTCCGGATTGGTGTCGAAGGTGATCCTCCATGGGCCCGGCGCGATCGGCAGGCGAGCCTCGTCGCGGCGGCCGAGGACGCCTTCGTAGATGCGCTCGACGGCGCGGACGTGATCCTCGATCGCCGGCACATCCCCCGTATCGCTGTACAGGTAGCCGCGCTGGCCAAGTCGACGGGCCAGCACGGGATCGTCGACGAATTCCTGCATCTGCCCGGCGAGGGATTGCCAGGACCGATGCTCGAACAGGAGCCCGTTTACTCCGTGCCGGACATGCTCCGCCATGCCTCCCGCATTCGCGGTGATCACCGGAACCCGCGCCTGCTGCGCCTCGTGGATGACCAGCGGTGAGTTTTCGACCCATACGGAGGGCACGACGACGGCGTCCACCCGGTCGAACACGTCCCGCACGATGTCGGCGTTGCGGTACTCGGGAAGCCACTCCACGCACTCCGCCTTCCCCGAGGGAAGACTCCGCGCAAGGGCCTTGAGCGCTTCCGTATCCTGGCCCCTCGGGCGGCCCCAGATTCGGAGGATCGCGTCCCCGCCGACGCTTCCGAAGGCGCGGATCAAATCCTGGATGCCCTTCGCCGGTATGTGGGTGCCGATGTAGCCGAAGACGAACGGCTTGCCCGGCGGGCGTTCCCGCCTCCCGCTGAGCCGGGAGAGGTCGAACCCGTAGTCGAGATGGACGAGCTTGGGAGATGGAAGGCCGAATTCGTCGCGATACCGGTCATGGAGATAGCGTGCCGGCGCGATGAAGCGGTCCACGAACTCGGTCGTCTCGCGCGCATGGCGCATCCGCCGCTTGACCCAGCCTGTCCAGTAGGCGGTGTCGGTTTCCTGCTCGTCCGGTGCTCCACCGAAATAGCGGGCGTAGCAGCGTTCCGCGCATTTGCGGTCTTCCTGTCCGTCGCAGGCGGCCCACAGGTTCTCCGGCTCCTGCGGGTGCATTTGCATGAACTGCCCGCGTGGACACATCAGCCAGTAGTCATGCAGCGTGTACACGACCGGGATCGATCGCATCGCGGCTTCGTGGGGCAGCGAGGTCGAGAGGTGGTTCAGGTGTCCGACATGCACGATGTCTGGCCGGACTCGATCCAGAATTCGGGCGAATTGCTTGTCGATGCCGGGATCGGCGTAGCGGTCGCGGTTGCGCGGATTGTTGACGAGGTGGAGAGCGATCCGGGGATCCTCGGCGTCGCACTCGGCACGCAGGCGATAGTCCGGCGCGAAGGGATCCTCCTCGCGGGTGAAGACATGAACTTCGTGGCGCTCGGGGAGGCCGTGGCACAGGGTCTGCGTGTAGACCTCGGATCCAGCGTTGTAGCGCATCGGGTAGCCATGGATGACCTGGAGGATCTTCATGTTGCGGCCTCCTCGGGGATGGGAATGCCATGTTCGGCGCGAAAATCGTGAATGAGCCTCTCGAGGCCGTCCCGCAGGGAAACCCGCGGCTCCCAGCCGAGCACGCTCCGCGCCCGCGACGGGTCGCCATGGAAACGGGAGACGTCGAATGACCGGGGTGGCGCTTCCACTACGGGTGCCACGCTCCCGGCCAGCGCCAGCGCCATCGCCGCCAGGTCGCGGAGAGTGGTCGGTGTGCCTGTGAGCAGATGCACCGGTGGCGGCACCTCGCCGGCCTGCAGCCGGTCGATCAAGGCAACCATTCCGCGCACCGTGTCGTCGACATGCGTGAAATCGAAGGTGCAGTCCGCGCCGTCCATGCGAATGGGAGTGCCTGCGATTGCCGCGCGGGCAAAGGCCGGAACCACCCGGTCCGCATGATCGCGGGCGCTCCCGTACACGTTGGAGAGGCGCACGGTCGCGGTGGGAAGCCCCTGTGCTCTCGCCGTCTCCACCAACCGCTCGCCCTCGACTTTGGAGCGCCCGTACACGTTGACGGGGCGGCGAAGCGTGTCCTCCGTGGCGGGCAGGCAGTCGGGCTGCCCGTACACCTCGCGGCTGCTGGCGAAGAGAAGCCAGGGCGGAAACGCCTGGTTCCCGGCCGCGTTCAGGACATTTTGAAGCCCGTTGACGTTGGTGGTCCAGCAATCCTCCGGGTCCCGCTCGCCCCAAAGGACGCGCGAGACCGCTGCGAGGTGCACGATTCCGCAGCAACCGAGCACGGAGGTGCAAACCCGCTGGCGATCCCGCACGTCGCCCGCTTCACCCCTGGTCCCCCGAAGATCCAGTCCGACGACCGCGCTTCCGCGTGCCTCAAGCGAGGCACGCAGGGCGCGGCCGATCAGGCCCTCGGAGCCAGTGAGAAGAATGCGGGAGCCCATGTCCGAGGCTCTCGTTCCCGGGCGTCAAGGCTTCAGGGCGAGGAGCGGAGCGTCAGCGTTGGCGCGGCTTGCCCGTGACCCCGCCACGGGAGGGGCCCGGACGGTTCTCAACGCCTCGTGCCTGGTAGAACCGGTCGTTGTTGGGATTGCGTTGGTTCGCCCGATTGTCACGGGCGCCCCTGGCCTGTCACTACCACACAGTTGACGCAGAGATCATTTGCCAGTTTCGCGGAGCATTCCGGCGCTTCTCATCCGTTGGAGTGCGGCAGTGTCTTGCATGAGGTATGTCATTCCTGTCCAGAGTTTTGCGGTACCGGGCATTGGCTGTCGTTTGGATGGGATGAAGCCGGTTTGCTCGCCAACCGCTTCCGGGCTGGCAAGCTTGCCCGATGCCGAGCGCTGCTGGGTCAGCCCAATCCGGAACCGTCCGAGCCGGAAACAACGCAGGAGATGATGCTACGCCTGACGGGAATTGACATCACGGTGTGCCAGCAGTGCGGGCAGGGTCCACTGCGACAGATCCCCATCCCCCGGATGCGGTCCCAGACCGCGAGAGGAGCGGCAACGCCCCGACCACCATGACGATGCTCCCGTGCCGACAGACCAGGATCCGGGATCGCTTTGCCGCACAGCCGACTCGGGATGCTGCTGTGCCTGTTTCGCTCGTGCCGCTGAAAAACGACGTTGCCAGCCTCTGTGTCGGACCACAATCCTTTCAGGAGCCGAACCTCGACCTCGCCGCGCCTCCGTGGCGAGTGACCAAACGCATCGCTTCGGCGCAATCAACACCGGCCCAGCGTTTACATTCCCCATAGAACAGTGCCATCTGGAGCGCGCGGCTCAGCTCAACACTCTTATCGGTCATGCTGCGCACGACCGATAAGAGCCTATTCATTATGTTATGTACAGCATATCGTTAACGCGCATGCTCGGATCTGTGCGGCGGGGCGCTGGGCAACCAGCGCTCCTACCGCGACGGTTCCCAGCAATGGGGATCCCTACCGCGATTCTATGGTGGAACTGTGCTCCCACTCCGCAACCGAAAGGGCGGGGATGGAAACCCTCCACCTACGGATGCGCGCGCCAGTGCCCCACCCGACGCTGGGCAACCAGCGCTCCTACCGCGACGGCGTCGGGCAACCGGCGTTCCTACCGCAACAATTCCGGATATTGCCAGTAGTCGAAGATCTGCCTTGCGCCTGCAAACACTTCCTCGCACCAAGTCCAATTATTTGCCGCGCCGTCGGCGATGAAGACAACCTCCAGGTCCGGTCGCAGGTTCATCCAGTGCTGCGCCTCCGCCAGCACGTCCCTCTTCAGCGTGGCCTTGCCGGCTTCCGGCATGCGGCCGTGATACGCGGTACGCAGGCGCTCCCCGTCCCCATCGAACAGGGACACCGTACCCGACGACGCCTCCCGGAAACCCGCCGGAACCGATGCAACCCCTGGCCCTCGCACGACCTTCTCCTTCCGCATCCCGACATGCACGCCGTCAATCGAGATCGCCAGGGCCCGGGCTTCCACCGGGAGGGCCTCCTGTCCGCGGATCGTTTCCAGCGCATCCTCCTCGACCACTTCCAGGACCGGGCCCAAACCCTTCAACAGATTGCCCAGCGCCGTCGCCGACGGATGCATTCCGCCAAACTCCCGGAACAACGCCTCGCAATGGCCCGCCGGCGCCATCGACAGGACCAGCCCGGCCCGCCGCGCAGCAAGCGGTGACCAATAGCCGAACAGGATCTCGAAGCGATCGTCCGCAGGTGCAATCGAATCCTGCCCGCGGCGCCGGTAGCGCAGACGTTCATACGCCACTTCTCCGAAGGAACTCAGCATCGTCGTCCGATGCCTTCCGCCACGGTGATACACCTCGCCGCCACGCACCAGCTGCTCCGCTTCCGCGTCGCCAGCCTCCAACGCAACCCGCAACGCGCCGCAGCCCGCCTGTGCAAGCGCCGCCGAGATCCGGCGCTCACAGGCTTCCGCGCCGCCTTCCACCGGCTGCGACAGAATCGAATCCGCAATCGCCTCGAAGGCCAGCGTCATGACACCGGACAACTCGCCGCGAACCCACCCCTCCTTCGCCGGGGACGCGCTGGACTGCCGCGCGGGAAACTGCAATACTTCCATAGGAGTGCTCCTGGTTGCTGGTTGACTTCTCCAACCATATACCACATCATGTGGTGGGCACTCTCCTCCTTACCGACTTGGAATCCGCCAAAATACACTCCAATCAAGCAAACCCAATCATACGGGGTCCAAATCAGAGCTTGACGAGCCCGACCGGAATGCATAACTCCTTGCCGCTACTCAATCCGAATTACTCCATAGGGAACGTGCACCCCCTTGCTTTGCGATGGCATTCTCAATAATGATCCCTCACTCGGCCTCACATTGGAAGTCGCCGACAAGCGGTGCGCTTCCCCCAAGGACTCCTCTGGAATGCAAACGCTCACGAGATGCAGCGATGAAAGATTGGTCCCGAATGGAATTCCCTGCGTGTCACTACTACATAACGAATGTCACCTATTGACCGATTTTCTCTCTCATTACCGACAACTCGGACCTATTTCCTTCCTCATCGTAGACGATTACTCCACAGACGAGAGTCTTCGGTTGTTGCTGAACCAACCTGACGTCACTGTCTTTCGGCCCAAACTCCCAACAAACTATTCAACGCACAAGGCCCAGTGGCGTGCCGAATTGCTCGACGTCTACTCTCCCAATCAATGGTGTCTGGTCCCAGACATAGACGAACATCTTGTCTACTTGGATTTTGAGAAAAGAAGCATTCTGGACTTGATACTGGATCTGGAGCGCAAAGAATCGGCCGCTCTTCTGGCAATCATGGTAGACATGTACAACGACCTGCCGCTTTCCCAACATTGGTATGACGGAGGGGGACTTAAGAGAGTATTCCCATTTTTCGACGGCCCTAAAGCATCACCCTTCGGCTACTGCGCAGTTACTCAGGGAAGGACAAACAGGAGCAATTTTCCAACACCGGGTCTTTACGCCCTCGGAGGACTTCGATGGCGCATGTTCTTTTCCGGTGACAACGATCTGGGCGCGAAGGCGTTGACCTGGTTATTGCGGCACTACTGCAAGGTTGAGGACCTGTCGAGCAATGGACTGCCTAGGTCCTTCGTGAGTTGGATAATTCGCAGGTCAAGCTGGAGTTTGCAGACGGGCATCCTCAATATTGCAAAGATTCCTTTGCTAAAGTGGCCCGTTGGCGCCAAGTTCAGTGGAGGGCCGCATTCCATTGACCAACTGCTTCCGCTCTCTAGTGAGAGTGCGGCTCTCTTGCACTTCACGTTTTCTCGAGGCATATCGGGTTTTCGATACATGGCTCAGCGAGGTATGCACTATCAAGGGTCAAGTCGTTACAAGTACATGCTCGCAGAGAAGGAGAAGTGGACTAAATCACCAGTTTTTTCTCATTCAAGGAGATTTGATTCTTCCCAGAGCCTGCGAGGAATTGTTTTAACACCAGTTCAACCGGAAGATGACTCATGAAGCATTAGGGAGAATTGGTGTGTGGCCGCGTTCAGTGACCCCAATATTGGGGTCAAGAAAGCAGGCGAATCCGATGACGGGGAAGGAGGACGCTGGGCTCCTTGCCGGCCACGAACCGAAGTCGCGCCGTGGACGAATTGGAGCAATTCGCGCGGGATTACGACGACGCGAATTGGTCTCGGTTCCGCGGTCAGGTCTTCGTGTCGAGTGAGTACGGGCACTCTTGCCACCGATTTCGATGGTTTTCGGCGTCTCCGTCCGGAAGGTGGGATTGACGGAGTTGCCGAGACGCCCAGGAGGAGTTCGGCAAGGGACTCGCTGCCAATTGCTTCTCCCGGAGGTTGGTGCATCCGCTGCAAGGGCCTGAAACCGGCCGCTTGGACGGACAGGCAGGCATCACCCGGCTAATGTTCAGTGTATCCGGCGGATTTGGAGTGGAGACTGGGACGTTCGGCGTTACACGGCGGACAGAGATGCACCAGATGTTCCCCTGGCGCTTGCCATCCCCAACTTCGTTCGAAATGAAGTTCACCTCCGCGAGGGCCATGTCCTCCTAGTCCACTCTCACAAGCGGTGGCTTGCGGCCTCCCTCGGGGACCCTATTCTACAGGGCTCGCAAAGGCTTCCAATCCACATCCGGGACCTTAGCCAACACCGCAATCAGCTACTGCGCGCGCACCGTCACAATCGCGTGGCCCCGAAGGAAGCGCTGCGACGCCGCCGGCCGCAATTCCGTCCGGCTGCAGAGGTGGGACACATCTACCGAATGCCCTGCTCAGTCCGTCCAGTTCATCACTTCCTCGATTCGATCCGGAAAGAGCTCCAGAACTCTCAAGAGTACGCGTGCATTCCCTCCCTGGCGGGCTCATTGCCACCTCGCATCTAGGTGCAGAACATCGTTCCCGTCCCCGCAAGAAAACGGATCAGCGGTTAAGAAACCTTCTCGCCGGGACGAATCCTGATCGCGACACGATACATGAACAGCGCTTCCTGATTGCAGGTAAGTGCGGCTTCCTGAGTCATTGCAACGCGAATTCCTGAATCATTGCCTTCTTAAGCGCAGCACATTCCATCACAATGACAACAAGCCGACGGACGCTTCCACAAGTGGCGTCAGTGTAGCCGACGGAACGAGCACATACGCGTCACCATCCGGCCGCGTAAGATTCGCAGCATCGTCGTTTTGCGTGTGCAACCAGTCCAGCAGCGTGCGCAGCGATGGATACGTCCTTCTGCGATCCTTCTGGTGTCGCCTCTTCTACTTCTGGCGCGACACGCCCAGGATCCGCGCCTCTTGTCGGCTCCCCAGGCGACAGAGACCCTCATCCGCCGCCAGGCATTTGACATCCTCCACGCAGTCGTAGCCAAGGATCCTCAAGAGGCACAGCAACTGCAGCATCTGGCCCCGCCCGCCTACACCCGTTCAAGCCCAATACCGGCAGGCCGACCGTGGAACGCTCCTCGTGGCGCCGCTGAACGGAGCCACAATTCCACGCCGACATACGGCGTCATGTTCGCTGCGCAATGCAAAGGTCGACGTTGTCGGGTGGAGAAGAATCTGAGGCCATTTCCGCACCCGGTGGGCAATGGCTCTCTAAGATCCAATTGCCTGTAACCCGTTGCTAGGAAGGGGTCAACCGGAGTCCTGCCTGCCCCTAAGCATGATCGCGGATAGGGGATCGGCGCAGCTTCGACTGCCATCCTCGACCACATCAAGGCAAGGCGCACAGAAACTGACGGCGGCGTCCCGCAATCACACAAAGAGGCGGCCGAATTGTGCCATGGGCGCAAGACTCACAAAATGGAAAACTGCAAACGAGTCCTCACATTTGGGAATCGCCACCCCCCTATCTGATAGTGCCACATTCTCGGGCAAAGTAACCGCCGATTTGGTAGAGCAGCATCTAATGATCGCTGATGGACCAAACGCTCTTGCCCCTTATTACATGCTTCCTAATACCACGTTCGCGTCGCCACGATCTTCCGATGTCCTTCATTATCGCGGAATCATCGGGTCCGTACAATATTCGTGTTCTGTAAGGCGCGGAAAAATTACGGAGTTGGGAATTTTGTCCGGACCAGAATTGCTTCTCTGGATCCAGGTCCGGATCCATCAATTGCGCACAGTGCTTAGCAAATGGGCCATCCCAAATGCTCGGGGAAGTGCAAAAGAATGGAAACGTCCGTCTGTATAGGGGTATTCCCAATACTCTAATGCGCTTACTTCTCAACTGGTATCTAGGCTTACCGCGTCCCTTCTTATCTTGCTCAACGGTTGAGAACGACACCGCCGTGACATTATCCTCACTAAGGAGCGGGAATACTTGCTCTGGTGTCACTTCCTGCAACGCCAGCCAGTCGTCTTCCATGTGCAGCAAGTATCTTGCCTGAACTTGCGACCAGAGTGTCTTCACGGCCAGGCCAAAGTCTGCGTTGATTGGTTCGGAGATTGTTGCACGAGGAAAGACACGACGAATTAATTGTGCGCACGTACGGTGATCGGCTTCACTGCCCCCAAATGGATCGATGTTGGCAAAAACCTTGGCAATGTTGAAGTTCCGAAAGAATGCGCTATCAAATGAGGCGAGCGTCCTTTCCAATAGCTCAGGCCGGCGTCCGGACACCAAAGTGATGTCCAATTCGGGAGTGCGCATTTTCATCAGTTGCCCGTGTACCGTAGAGACGGAGAAAGACACCGTACTCCAATGCAAGCAGCTAGCATATCGATTCACGATACTTCATTGCGGGAAATGAAGCAAGGCCTCTCTTCTGTGCGAAAACTGCGACTACCGACGGTTCGACACAATGAAGCAACACGTGAGTCCAGAGTCGTAGCTCCTAGGATCTGTGCAACCGCTGGGTTCGCGCCAGTCTCTTGCGTCCCGTTCACGTGCGGTAGTGCGACAGGCGTTCCGGGCAGGATGGTGCCTGGCCTGAGTGTGCTTGTACACACGGAAGACACCAAACTAACGAGGGGTGCAACTTTCGCAGAGCGTATTAGGAGTCTTGCGTTAGCAAGGAGTTAGCGTCAGTCGTCGGTTTCGCGACGACCAGTTTTGTGTCACGGTTTCGCCGGTGTGTCAGGAATCGGGGGTTTTTCGGGCTTGGAGGCATGTTGGGGCGTGAGTGCTCCACCCAACATGTGGTATACGGATAGAAGGATGAACATCAATATCCGGGAGCACTCACGATGACACTATTGCCTTTTTCTTTCGCCGAGTCCACTGCCGCGAGCGCGAAGCGGGTCGCGAGTGTGGATGCATCTCTGGAGGCCCTTCGGGCCGAACTTCTGGCGCTGCAGTTGCCGGATGCGGCTGGTGAGAATGGTCCGGAATCGTATGAGCGGGCGGTTTCGTCTGCGTTGAACCGGACGGGGTGTGCCTTGCTGGGCGCGGCAATCGAGGAACTGGACGAGTGCGAGGATCGCGTGGTCCTGGATGGCGCGGTGTATTACCGGGCCGGGAAGTCTGCGGGGGAGATGATGAGTTCGTTCGGCCGGGTGCGCTATGAGCGGAGCCAGTATCGGCGGCGCAACTGCGGCTCGGTGTTTCCGGCGGATGCGCGGTTCGGCTTGATCGGCGAGTTCTGGTCTCCCCTTGCCGCCCGGCAGGGATCGCTTGGCCTCGCGCTGGTGCCGGTGAAGGATTGCGAGGGGTTGTTCCGGGGGGATGCAGCCGTCGGCGACGGCGCTGAGCAACCTCGCGGTGACGATGGGTTCGGCCTGGGGCGTTGTGCAGGATGGCGCGCTGAAGGCAATCCGGATCGAGGAGGGCATTCCTGCGGAGGCGGTGACAATGGCGGTTGCCGTTGATGGCTCGATGCTCGGGATGCGCAAGGAGAAAGGCGCGCCCGGGCAAGGGAATGCGCCACGGCCGGCGGGCTTCCGGGAGGCGTCGTCGGGAACGATTTCGCTGTACGATGCCGCCGGGGAGTGCCTGCGTACGGTGTGTTACGGCCGGATGCCGGAGGCCGGGAAAGTGTCCCTGAAGGGGGATGTGGTCGCAGAAGCGGAGCACTGTCTGCGTCTTCGCCCGGACCTTGAGGTTGTGTTCATCGCTGATGGCGCGCCGGATAATTGGAGCTTCTGCGAGGAAGCCTTTCCGGGCGCGACCCAGGTGTTGGACTGTTGGCACGCCTTGCAGCATTTGAAAGAGGCGCTGGACACCGCCTACGGGGAGGGATCGCCGAAGGCGTGGAACCGGTTCGAGACGCTCCGCGAGACCCTGAAGGAAGGGACGGACGGCATCGGCAAGGTCATCCGCGCGCTGCGACACCTCGCGAAGAAGCATCCCCGTCGGAAGCCCATTACCCGCGTGCTCAACTTCTTCAGAAAGCATCAGCACCGCATGCGATATGCCGAAGTCCACACCCGAGGGATGCCAATCGGAAGCGGCGCAGTAGAGTCTTCCAACAAGGTCTTGATAAAAAGCAGGATGAAGGGCGCCGGGATGCGCTGGTCGGAGAACGGCACAGGACAGCCAATCCTCACATTCCGTGCCTTGTGGAAGTCAGGCCGCTTCGGGGCAGCGTGGCGGCAAATCTCCCGCGCACTGGAGCCGCCGGAGTTCGAATTCCGAAGCCGGAAACGACACAACATCTTGAAAATGGCAAATTAGCCGGATTTACGCTCTGAAAAATTTGCACCCACTAACGAGGCCGAATACCTATCGCGCTCTCATTCACCTTTGCTAGGAACATAGGTACTTGCTTTGACGACAGGTACTCGTCAACGGCTTTCCTACTACCTGTCCAAGTGAAATAGTCATCCACAATTAGAACACCGCCGGGTACCAAGCGTGGAAATAGATGTAACATTTCGTGTCTAGTCGAGTTGTACCAGTCGGTATCAAGACGAAGTATCGAAATTTCTTCCGGCACTATATTCGGGATCGTTTCCTCAACTTTCCCGGGAACAATGACGAAGCGATTCATATCATATTGAACGCTCTCTAGATTTTGCCTTACCACTTCCAACGGAGCCAAACACCAATTTGACGTGTCTGGGCCAGTTCTCCTTTCACCAAAAACCATTCTCGGGTCCACGGCACCCCGGGCATGCGTATCGTGCTCGCAAGGTTCTGTCATTCCCGAGAATGTGTCATAGAGATAGAACGACCGATCACCATGACCAAACTGCTTCACCGTGAGCGCCGCCGCCATGATCGCTCCACCTCGCCACACTCCACACTCCACTACAGAGCCAGGTACATTCCAACGGCACACATATCGTACTGCCTCAATAAGTGCAAAGAGGGACTCAAGGGGAATCATAGTGCAATTCTGAACTCGCCGGATAGTGTCCTGTGCGTCCGTATCCAACTGCCGGCGAAATGCCTGTCTGCGTTTCTTCTTTTCGTGACGGGCAAAATAGCGCGATACACGACTGTTAACTAGTGTCTGCCGAAAAACCCCCTTTTTGGAGATTGAGCCGGCTTCTGCCGTCAAGTTTGACCCCGACCTGACTGGTGGATTCAGGGTCAAGTGGACCTGGTCAGCGACATTTGGGGGTAAACGGCGGGCGGGCGGGGATTTTGGCGCCCATATTGGTGATTTCTGGAAGTATCGGGCATGGAGAGCCGCCGGCAGCCCGGTCCGGGCTGCGCTGGCGCGGTTTCCCGGCGACGTCAGGCAGCTTTTCGTTGCAGGAACTTGAGTCGTGCGCGTTCCCGTGCGCGGATCAAGAAACCGACACGGAGCACATTTGCAGCGAGGATGGACAAGGCGACCGTGCGGGCGAAGCCAGCCTTGCCATGGGTGCGCACCCGGTCCAGGCCGCGCTGCTCGAGATTGTTGATTGCCGACTCGACAGCGGGATGCTGCTGGCGCGCCAGTGCGAAGTCCGGCTGCGCCTCGTGTTCGCGGCGGCTGGCGGGCAGGCGGCCCTTGGCGGGCATGGCGTTGAGTTCCAGCGTGTCGCCGAGGGCGGCCTGGTTTTGCGGGCTGTGAAAGCCGCGGTCGAAACTGCAGGCGACGAGTTCCGGGAAGCGCTCCCGCGTGGCCACGATGACGGGAACCGCGGCATCGGTGTCGCTCCCCTCCCACAGGATCCGGTGCTCGAGGAGGTGGTCCTCGACGATCGCGACGGGAACGCCCAGTTCCACGGGGACGCCCGCCTTCCCCTTGCTGTTCCACCGCGTATGTTCCTCGAAGACCGAAAAGACCTTCTCCTTCTGGGGGATCTCCTCCCTCTGCAGGATCCTCCGGTCCGTCTGGTCGATCTGGCGCTTCGTATGCGCGATGTACCGGTCGAGTTCCTTGAGCTCCTCCGGCCGGGCGCCCCGCTCCAGCAGGTTGGCCCGCGTGGCCTCCGCCTTCGCCAGAAGTTCCTCGCACTTGGCCAGGAACGCGTCGACGTCCTCCCGCCAGGCCTCCGAGCGCCGGGTGCTCGCCACCCGCTGATACAGCCGCCGGAGTGTCACCGTAAGATGCTTGACTTGGCGCCAGCCCGTCAGGTTCCATTCGTCCGCCAGCTCGGCCGCGATCCGTATCATCACCCGGGCTGCGTCCCAGAGCAGGTTGCGGTCGGTGGGATAGTGGACATCCGTCTCGACGACAAAGGTGTCGCACCGGCCCGCCAACTGCTCGCCAGCGTCGTGGCCGCAAAGGTCGTGACCGTGCCGCACCACCAGTTCGTTGATGTCTCGCAGCGTGTCCTCGTCCAGCAGCGAGACATTCCGCATCACCTGGTCATAGGAATACGTCACCGGGTCCAAATCGCTGTCCCCGAGCAGCTGGCGAAGCACCACGTGCGTGTTGGCGTGTTCATGAAGCCGGTCGAAGTCGCAGCCAAGGCCTTGCTTCAGCACCGCGAGTACGAGAACCGTCCACAGTTCCATCCCCGGACGGCCGACCGTCAGATCGCGGTCTTCCCCGAACCGGTCCAGCAGAAGCTCGAAAACCGCCTCCCGCACCGCCTCATTCAAATACAGGCCCTGCAGGCCAAGCAGGATCGCCGGGATGTCGTCCCGCGACTTCACGTCAATCTGGATCCCCCCAATCTCCGCCCGGCCGAGCATCGGCTCAAAACGCCCCAGCTTCCGCATCGCAAACTCCCACGCAAAGATCCCGGAATCCGCAGCGCGCCACTCCGGACCACTGCCCGGAAGCACACCGCGTCCCGCTTCCCGGGATACGATCTAACTATTTGTACAGTATAATGATAAATGCTGCCTGCGCAACCCCGGAAATGCCCCGTTCAACCCCGGAACAACCGGATTCCGGACCGTCCCGCCAAGTCCCTGATCGCTCGCAGCGTGTCCTCGTCCAGTAACGAAATATCCCGCAGCACCGTGTCGTAGGAATACTCCACCGGGTCATACTCGCCGTGCCCGAGCAGTTGGCGCAGCACCAGGTGCGTGTCGGCGTGTTCCCGAAGCCGGTCGAAGTCGCAGCCAAGTCTCCGCTTCAGCATCCCAAGCACGAAAATCGTCCACAGGGACACCCCCGGACCGACAGCATCCCGATTGCCATCCCCCCCGATCCGCTCCTCCAGGAGCCGGAATACCGCTTCCCGCAGTTCGACATTCAAGTATACGTCCCGCAGGCCGCCCAGAAGCTTGGGAATGTCGTCTCGAGACCTCGCGTCAATCCACACATCCCCGACCCTCATCCCCTCCTGTCCCGGATCAAAGCGGCGCAGCTTCTTCATACCGAACTCCTTTGCGAAGATTCCGGAATTTTGAACGCGCCGCGGGCACAAGGACTTCGCTGCAAGAGCAACATCGAAAGCGCCCGGCCTCCGATACCGGCACTTTAACTCATTGCCAAAACAAGCGAATTGATGACAAAAGGTCAGTCCAGACTATACCAGGCTCAAACTCCGCCCAACGGACGATCTCGTGGCAACAGCGCAAACTTCGCCATCGGATCTAGAACCTAACTCATTGATCAGTATAACTCTTATCGGTTTTTGGGCAAGCACTAACTAGCCATGACATGTGGATTTTCCTCCCATTCTCCTTCCTCTATCGAATCAACTGTCTCATCCAAGAGAATGCTTTCGTTGAGCTAAGCTTCGCTGCAAGAGGCTTTCTCTTGCGCTTCTTGTGTTTCCCTGTGTGGGTTAGATATAGCGACGGATGCACGATATCTAGACTCGAGTGGTCTCCAATCGCTCCTGTTACGGCAGAGAACGCCGCATCAGCTCTGCTGCCGACTCGAGCGAATGTAAGTATATTCTGCCTGTACCACACTGGAATGTCGGTTCGCGACCAAATGGCGGGTCTAATGAAGTCAAACGCCTTGAAGTTGTTGTCGAAGAATTGCTTAGCCCAAAAACTTTGCCATTGCTCGTTGACATGATGCTTTCCGCCCTGCTCAGGAATTGCGGCGGAGAATAGAATCATATCACCTAACTGGCATAGATCGTCCACGAACGAACGGGCTCGCGGAGGAGACAAATGTTCTGCCACCTCGAGTGAGATCACCAAGTCAAACGTTCGTCCCACGGCAAGTCGGACTTCCAAATCATGAATTTGCAAATCTCGAGTGTCTACCCGTGCAACTCGCTTGTCTAGCCACGGGCCTTCGATTCCATGAACATTGGTAGCACCTAGTGCCTTCGCACATTCCAGCCACGCTCCAACCCCACATCCGACGTCGACAACGCTATCTATACGTTTCAGACTAAAAAGCATCGGTAAGATCTTGCTCGGAGAGTCTTTCGTTCTCTCGTGGGAACGCAAATAGAATTGGTGATCATATCGTTCCATCTTGTGACCAATCTCCATTCTGTTGTCAACATTGCTTATTTCGATGAAGTGAAGTGTCCTTCCGGAGGGTGTCAATCGAAGTTCTGCTAGACATTGTGGATGGGCGTTCGACTTGACTCTGAATTTGACTTGAGAGGCAATCCTCCTCGTACTTGGCGTCCAGTTCCTGTCTAATGTCGTGCATCCAGCAACGTTCGATGGAGGTCACACGGACGGATCGTCTGCACCAGGGGGCCCGCGCCATGTCACTGGACATGAGCTCAAGAGCGGGTTTCTTACGCCAACCGTTGCGGGAAAGTCTCATCCGCCGGCGTTCTACCAGAAGGAGCCGCTCCAGGAAGTTCGTGGTGGAGACTGCGCGGCGGTGGTTGATGGGTGTGCGGAGATGGACGATGTACGTCTCTAAGTCATCCGCAAAGTAGAGGGTTGCACCAGGCAGGCGCTGGACGATGTTCCGCACGACATCGGCGGGGGAATCGTGGTCGAAGGTCTTCGAGGGCGCCTGATAAATCGCCAGCGCCTGGGCCTTGAACTCCGGCCAGAGTTCCTCCGGAACCTTGGCCGCCAGGTTGGGCATCCAAGGCGCGAGACACCTCGGCCGAGCCGGGCGCGGAAAGCAGGTCGATATCGCCTTGATCATGCTGAGAGCGCCATCGGAAAGCACTAGTAGCGGTTCATCCAGGCCGCGCGCCCGTAAGCCATGGAAGAAAGAGGAGACGGTCTCGAAGTCCTGCTTCGAACTGGCCAGCAGAGCCAGGAGCACCTTCTCGCCGTCCCAGCAGATCCACCACGCCGCGAGCACTGGTTCCTGCTTCTGTCCAAGACGCAGCCGCTCCGTGATCCCGTCCGCAGACAGGTAGCAGATGTCGCGCTCCGACAAGTCCCGGCTGGAAGACTCTTGGTAATCCGACCAGATCCGTTCCCCAATCTTCAACACCGCACCTCGCGCCAGCGGCAGACGCCTGTCCTCGGCCTTTGACGCGTCGTGAACGTCCAGCACGTAAAGACCATAGGCCAGCATCTCCACTACGAGACGCTCAAGTGCTTCCGTGCGCCCCTTCAAGTACGCGCGGATCTCCGAGCGGAAGGATTCCTCCCGACCCCAATTCTGGGGCGCCCAAGACTCAATCTCGCTTCCCGCAGACTTCAGGCGGCCCGAGCACGTGTCATTCCGATAGCCAGCACAGGGCGTCACCCCGCACGTGTGATACACTCGACCGAGAGCGTACCGGGCTTCCGCTTCCAAAGTCGTCTCCACAACTACACAAGCCGCAGATCGAACCAGCTCGCTGCGCTCATCCGGAACCGAACGATGCCCACCGATCAACCCCTTAGCCCGGATTTTTCGCGGTAGGCGCTTTACAGGTAGGAGGGAACGCTCTACAATTCTTTTGTTCACAACAAGTTAAAAGAAAGAAGAGGGTTCCCTCCACGAATTCAGAGTGTAAGGATTTGCACTTCAGTTGTCCACTTCCCGGGAGCCAGGGGAAGCGCCGGATTGATATAGATTTTTCTGGAGGCACGCTGACGTCGGACGGCGGCGTGCTCCTGCTCGGGCTTGCGGACGACCGGCTGTCTTTGATTCCGAGGCTGGCGGGCTGCTTCTAGGATTGCCGCAATCCGTTGTTCACGGTGCATAGTGTGGAGGCGCCGGTTGGACAGCGGTTGCTGGCGCTTGCCCTGGGGCGGGAGGATCTCGTCGGCCATGACCGGTTGCCGCACGATCCGGCAATCGGCGCGGTCTTGGGGAAGACCGAAGCTGTGCGGTCGGATTGCGCGCCACTGGCGGGCAAGAGCACACTGAACCGTCTGGAACTGTCCGCGGCGGGTGGAGACGCGTCGACGCACCGGAAGAATGTGGCGGACTTCGATGGAATGGACCAGCTGCTGGTGGACCTGTTCCTGGAGAGCCGCTGGAGAGCCGCCCGGAGCCTGCGGAGATTGTGCTGGAGCTGGAAAGCACGGACATTCCCCCGCACGGCGACCAGGAGGCGGGGTTCTACCACGGTTACTATCAGGAGTATTGCTATATGCCGCTTCTGGCCTCCTGCGGCCGGTGGCCGTTGTTGGCGCGTCTGCGCTCGGCGGGAAAGGACGGGGCGGCTGGCGTGGAGAAGGACCTGGCGCGGCTGGTGGAGCAGATCTTTGAGCACTGGCCGAGTACCCACATCATCCTGCGGACCGATTCCAGGTTCCGCCGGGAGGCCATTCTTGCCTGGTGCGAGAGCGCCGGCGTCGACTACGTGATTGGCCTGGCTCGCAACCGCCGCCTGCAGGAGCGGGTCGCGCCGGCGATGCGCCGCTCCCGGTCGCTCTGGTCGCGCACCCGCAAGGGCTGGTCGCGTCGGCACCGGGTGATCGCCAAGGCCGAAGTCCTGCCAGGGCCGGAGGGCCGCAGGAGCAAGGACAATCCGCGCTTCCTGGGCACACCTCCCTGCCGGCTTCCACCCATCCCGCCCAGAAGCTCTACGAGGACTTCTACTGTGCACGGGGCGACGCGGAAAAAGGAGTAAAGGAGCACAAGCTCCACCTCTTCTCCAAGTGCTGCTCGACCAACCTGTTCAATGCCAACGCGCTTCGCTTCCTGTTCTCCACCTTTGCCTACGTGCTCATGGAGCAGCTGCGGGAAGCCATGAAGGGGACCGAACTCGCGCGGGCCAGCCCGGATACTCTGCGGCTGCGTGCGCCTGCTCCGCATCGGTGGCAGCGTCCGCGCCTCGGTCCGGCGCGTCCGCATCGCCCTGTCCAGCGCCTTCCCCGGTTCGCGTCTGTTCCGCCACGCCTGAAAGGCCCTCGCGCCTCCCGCCGCGGACTGATCCGCGCCTCGCGGATCCATCCCGATCTGGCGCGGGAGGCAAGTGGGCCTCCCGCAACGGCCCCCTGTTGTTCCGCGCGGAGGAATTTGCCCCGAAAGCGCCATGACACGCCGCAACATCCCCTCCAGGCACGCCGAGCACGGCGACTGACGCTAGTTCTACCGTGTCATGATAACTATGACATAACAACAGGCTTCTCCGTCGGTCTCAGTGCATGCCTCTGGCCGGCCCGGAACCCGATTCGGTGGCCCAACGCGGCGCTGCTCAGCCGGGTCTGGCCATGCCACATGATCTGGTTGCCGGGATCCGGATCATGCTTGCGGTCGCGATATCCGCCAAGATGGGCGACGAGTCGGACGGCATCGCCGAGCCGGTCCGGCGTCGCCAGGTCATTCTCGACGGCATAGTCGCGCAGGAAGTCGAGTTCATGGTCGGCGAACATCAGTTGCGGCTCGCAATCGGGCACCTGGCGGCCGAGCAGCGTCATGACCATGATGCGCCAGGCGATCACGGCGTTGATGGTGATTGCCCGCTGCAGCCTTTCGGCGGTGCGGAACAGCAGAAACTCGATCCGGCAGCCGGATTTCAGCACCCGGAAGAAGTCCTCGATCCGCCAGCGCTGAAGGTAGAAGCCGACGATCTCGGCCGCCTCTTTGGCGGTGCCGAGCTTGAGTGTGGTCAGCAGGAACCACTGTACCGGGTCCTCGTCCTCGGGCGGCGTGGTCTCCACGATATGGACCGCGGACACGGTCACCGGTTCGGCACCTTCCATGGTCTCCGTTGCGGGCAGTGTGACGCGGCGAAACCGCAATTCACAGTTCGCCAACCGCTTGCGGCGAGAGGGCCGGGCCTTCTTCTTGCTGGACTTGGGCCGCACCGTCAGCCCGTCGATCTCGACATCGATCCGGCCATCCGGCGCGCCGCCGCACATCGTCGCGAACAGCTTCGGCTGCCGCTCGCCGAGGACCCGATCGTGCCTCGCGCGCACCAGCAGTTCCACCCGTGGACAGCGGCGCTGTGCGTCGAACAGTTCAAAGCAGTCCGCCTCCCGATCGCACACCGAGATCACGCGCGTCTTGCCGCCAACCTCGCGCACGGCTCGTCCAATGTCGGCGAAACCGTCGAGCCACCGCCGGGTCTTCCGACGCGCCTCGGCCGCCGCAGACTGGTTCTTCGCCGGATCAAAGCCCAGCCTGAGCACGCCCAGCGGAAGACCTGTATCGGTCACCGCCAACGTGGCGTGCATGTGCAGACCCAGGCTCTTCGCCCCGGTCTGGTTCTTGCCGATCACCTGCAACCCGTCGCAGCCCGGACGGGTGGCAAAGCTCAGATCCGTGCCGTCCTGGATCGCGAGCACCGTGCGCTGAGCGCGGATACGCTGGACGCTGCGCTCACGATGTGGCGCCAGGATGTTCCGCACCGTTACTTCCGTCTCCGCCGGCATCTCGATCAGCCGGTAGAATGCATTGATCGCGGTGCTGTCGCTTTCGCTGTTGGCGTTGATCTTCTGCCCCGGATAGGCCGCCAGCAGACCCACGCTCTTCACCAGACGCGCCGACAGGCGCTTGTCGCCCAAGGGTGCTCCTCCAAACTCGTTCTCGGCCCAATCCACCGCGTTCAAACCCTCGCCCGGTTCCAGAACCGGCGCATGGTTGACCCACGAAACCCCAAGCTTCTTCCGCCAGTTCCGCGCCAGGTCGTACAGGAAGACCGTCTTTACCGTCTTCCCGCGCCGCTTCTCCCGGTCCTGACGGCCACGGCCCGTGGTCTCGCCAACGCACAGGAAATTGGCCGCTCTGAGGCAGGTGCCATCGTAGCCCGCATCGGCGAAGCTCTCCACGAGCAAGGGACGAAACCCGTACCGCATCTCGAAATTCCGGGGCAAGCGCCGCAGGATCCGGCCGAGCACATGGCTCGCCAGATGCGGACAGCGCACCGACGGTCGGATCAGGAAACGGCTCAGGCAGACCACGCGGTTGAGATGATCCCGGCGCTGTTCTTCGCTCCACGCGATCCATTGATCCCGCGCCGAAACCCGCAGCGCAGCGGCAGAAAAACCCGCCGCGCCAAGCCAACCATGCGCCGAGCCAACGAGGTAGCGGATCTGGCAGCCGGCAAAGGTCGTGATCCCGTGCGGATGCTCGCGCGCGATCAGCGTGTTCCACAAGGCGCGGTCCGGAGCTGTCGCAACCTCCCTGATATCAAGAGCGCCGATCGCCGCCGGATGCGACGGAACCCCGACCGGCTCCGCTACATCCGCCGAAAGCTGGCGCGGCCTGTTGTCCACGCCCGCGGCCCGTGGCCGCGGCAGAACGATCCCCGGCGACCCCTCGGCGAGGGTCGCCAGCGCCTTCATGCAGCCCGCAACCTGAAAACGGCCGGTCGCATCCACAAACGAGAACTCCTCGCAGATCCTGCGACCCAATGCCCGCCGGCTGTCAAACTGTTCCTGCGACAGAATCGCGACAATCCGCGAGCGTGCCGCCTCGCCGCGCAAGGTGCGGCTGATCTGAGACTGTGCCATGGTGACACTGGTATACACGGCCGGATCCCCGTTGTCCAGCCCTTTCTGTCATGACACGGTAGCGCTAGTTCCTGCACAGGCCAGCATAATTCCAGTCACAAAGAGGCCCAAGGGCCGCCGAATACGCCCGGTCATCAACTACTATGAGAAGTGCGGGCTAGTATGCAATTTTCGACAACGGGCACATCAGGCCATTTTCCCTTGACACTTGAGCGACCCCGCCCATCTAAGCGCTCGTAGAAAATCGGACAACATCATTGCAGCACATTCCACGACACGTTCCCGTAGACCTCCACCGTGGACCTAGAAACCCCGTCGGCCTATACAACGGCCACGCCACTGCCTTCAAGTTGGTGCGAATCACACCGTCCGACGTGGATAGCCACGCCACGGGTTACAGTTGACACATGGGGGGAACCGGCTATGTACTAATCCACAATCACTGACAACCTGGAACATCTAGTGCATTTCTACTCACGACAAGAAACACTGCGCGTCAGCGCGACAGATTGCTCGAATAACTGCGCACTTTTGTGATTAGGAGCGGTTGAATGCCCAATGTGGATCGGTCCTCTTTCGAAAGGATGTTGATAGAGTTACGAAGGGAAAAGGATGACTTGCGCGTGGTCGGAGGTGGAAACGTTGACCCAAAAGGGTTTACTCTTGTAGCGCTGCTCCGCAATGAAATGTACTTCCTTCCAGAATTTCTCGATCACTATCGCCGACTTGGAGTCGAGCGATTTGTTTTCCTGAATGATCGTTCAAGCGACGGTTCGCTTGAGTTCCTCACAATCCAGCCCGATACAGTAATTGTGGAGAGTACACGTTCCTTTGGTGAAAGAATTGATTTGTCTATGTACTCCTCGGTAAAGGGTGTGCGGGATTTCCGCATGGAATCCTTGTGGCGCGCTCTATTGTTCGACACGTTTGCACTGGATCGCTGGGCCTTGCACGTTGACTTGGATGAATTTGTTCGCCTACCGGAGGGTATGACATTCCCAGACCTGTCTGAATGGCTTAACTATCAGCCTTCACGTATGGTATGGGGTGTTATGCTCGATGTATATCCGAAAGATTTCTCCGCGTTGGCCAGACAGGAGACAGACTGTCGATTGAATTTTGGCGCTACGTGGTATTTTGATGGTGAGGAGCATCTTCGTCTTAGGGAGAACAAATCACCGAAGGTTTGTCATCTAGGTGCGCGTGCACGACTCTATCATACTTATGGCATGAGCAAACTATATAGCAAGCACACACTTTGGGCAAGACTTAGAAAGACGCGACTTGGTTTGCGAACCGTGCGGACAGGTTCTCTGCGAAAGGCATTGCTCTTGCGTTGGCATAGAAATGCGAACCTTCTCAATCCGCACAGTGTTAATCTTATGGCGACTGACAACATTTTATTGCCAATCCAGCACTTTCGCTTTTGTGGAACGCTATTCGAAAGGATTCGGGCCGCGGTGGGCGACAATAACCATCACGAGCAGTCTCTTGATTATCGTATGATGTCGGATCTCTTGAGGACAATGGAAATGCGCGATGGTTCGTTCCTCTACCGCAAGTCTAGGCCCCTTCATTCATTTGACGATCTTGCGAGTACTGGCAACGCGCTTGGTCTGTAGTTCCTCATTCGCCGGGTCTATGCGCTGTTGCAGATCTTGGTCCAATCGTTCTGGTGATGGACACCCTGAACATCCATTCCCTTGCCCACCCAACGAGTCTACTAGCCCGAGTTCACCGAGTTCGGGCCCGTATGGCGCCGGAACGGCGCTTCCCACTGTGATCGTCTGTTTCGTAACCCGTGGATTCTGCGCGTGTTTTCACCCTGCGATGCTATGAGCGCAAAACTCCGTTAGATTTGGATTTGAGGTTCCGTCGCTGAGGGGTTTGGGTGCCCTAGCGTAGCGGGCAAGTCCGGGATATTGAAGAGCTTTCCCATGTGTCTGGGATATTTCTGCGCGGCGTTTCGCGCGTCTTTTGCGTCCTTGCGGACTTGCCCCCTGTCGATGCAAGCGAAGCGCTTCGCCAAGGTGGTTTCTCCGTTCAGAATGATCTCCATATAGTGAGAGCTCTTCAGATTCTTCACCAAGGGCGCATCGGCCAGCATGGCGGTCAATCTGCGCGCCAATGCGCAGGTACCGCTTCTCCTGCGGTCGTCTCGTTTCAGGTCTCGGAAGAATTGCTCCATGAGATTGTTGGTGCGTTGCGGTTGAATCTGAACGCTTCCGTGAGCGCAATGAACGGTTATCGGGTCGGCAAAGAGCTTGTCCTGGTATTTGTCGATCTGTCGGACCATTTTCCCGTAGGTCTTGTCGGTGTCCGCGAGATGCCTGATCGCTCTGCTGTTTCGGAAAGCGGTCACCTTCTCCCGGATGGTTTGGAGATCCGTTTCGCCCGTGTCCTTGAGGCCGCCCTTGGTGTCTGGCAAGGCGATGCGCATCGCCTCGCGGAACTGTTCGAACACGATCATTCTGTGCTGCATCAGCGTCGCGATGTGTGACAAGTCCGGGTCCTTCAGGACCCGGCGCAGCGATGGAAGGGTGATCGTGCTGGCCATGGGTCCCGGCATTTGCGTCTTGATCTTTTTGAGAGCGGGCCAGGCATGCGCCAGGCGCTGATAAAGATTGAAATGAGGTCGATCGAAGGGAAATCCCAAGCCGTTTCCCTGGCTCTTGGCTTCCACGATCCATGCCGCGATCAGATAGGCTTCCACCGCCGGCGGCGGCCTCATCCTCTGCCGCTCCGCCTCGCCGGCGCGCAGATAGCGATGGAGGCTGCCAGTGTATTCCGGGTTGTTGTCAATGGCTGCCTTGAGTTCCCGCACAATGTTTCGCAGGGTTCCTCGCACGTTGTACGTCCTCAGGCGCCGCCGGATGGCGTTGTATGGGTCGGTCATCAAGTCCTTGCCGATGTCTCTCAGGAAATGGAAATGGCAGACGGTGCCGGGAACTGTGGGAAAGACCTGTGCAACAGACTTCAGGATGGCGGTGCCCATGTCGTGAACCAGAGCAATGGGGTCCCCGTACAATGGCATTCGCTTAAGGAATCGCAGTTCTGCCAGGCCCGAATTGGGTGGGACGGTTGCTCTGGCACTCAGACTGCAGCTGCGGAGTCTCGTCCCTTCTGCCATTTGCCGAGGGGTTTTCGGGAGCGTCGTGGCCAGGATCGATTTGGACGTAGGCGCTGCCTTGCGGTTTCGACACAAGCGAGGACCTGATGCACTGCGTTGTGCATCATGGCCGCCTGCCGCAGGATGAGGCCTTCGAGGTTTCGGGCGACGGCGAACAAGGCGGCCTTGAAGTTTGCCTGGCTCTCCGGCAGGGGATCCGGGGGCGATTGCGAGTTGTGCATGGCGTCGCCGAAGTTGGTGAACAGCGTGCGCCGTGGAAAGGCGCTTTCTTCTGGCGGGTGCGAACCCCGCGCAACAGCTGTCGACATGCCGACAACCGGATTATGCCGCGTTTGCAGCCCAAGGCTTTGAATGCCCCGGCTTTTCTGCTGGCATTATCGGCATAATCACAGTGATCTCAGGAAGCCCAACAGGGTGTCGTCCGGCTTGAACCTTCCCGGTTTGACCCCGATGGGGCGGGTTTGCTCCATGGCCTTTTCCTTGATGCGGAGATCTGCGTGCAGGTAGATCTGCGTCGTCTCCACGGATTCATGGCCGAGCCAAAGCGCGATCACCGTGCAACCGATCCCCTGATGCAGCAGAGCCATGGCGGCGCCGTGGCGTAGGCTGTGTGGGGTGACCCTCTTCTCTCTGAGTGTGGGACAGATTTTGGACGCGGTACGGCAATGTTTGGCGACGATACGCTCGACGGCGTCGCGACTGAGTGGACCGCCGCGGTTGCTGGGGAACAGCGGAGCGTTCTCCACATTGCCCTGTTCATTGATCCAGGTCTCGAGGACCTTCACCGTATCGCTTCGCAGAGGTGTCGCGCGGTCCTTGCGCCCCTTGCCATGGCAACGCACATGGGCACCGCGTCCGCGTTCGACGTCCCGGATCTTGAGGCCAGTCAGTTCCGATACCCGAAGGCCGGTCTGCGTGGCGAGCATCAGCAGCGCCCGGTCCCGTCGCCCGTACCAAGTAGTGAGGTCGGGCGTGGTGACGAGTGCCTTGATCTCGTCTTCCGTGAGCCAACTCATGGTGGTCTTTTTGTGGCGCTTTGTTGGCAGTTGCAGGATTTTCTGGCAATGGTGCAGGATCTGGGGTTCGTTGACCGCAACATGATTGAAGAAGGAACGGATGGCGGCAAGGCGGACATTGCGGCTCTTCACGCTGTTGCCACGTTCGACTTCAAGATGTTCGAGAAAGCTCCCGACAAGGTCGGCATCGATGTCCGAGACATCCATGTCCGTAGGCTTCCGCCCGCACCGTGACTTGACAAAGTCAAGCAGCAGCAGAAAGGTATCACGGTAGCTTGCGATCGTGTTCTCACTGGCCCCGAGTTGGCTGATAAGCCTCTCGGTGAAGAACTGCTGAACTAGCGGCGCCAGTGGTGTCGGCACGGTTTTGGTCATGACGCGCCTCCTTCCCCGAGGGTTCGGAGACCTCGTTCGCTCGCCAGGGCCAACAGTTCCGGCACCGCCTCGATGTACCACCAGGTGCCGTTCGCTTTCGTGTGCCCCAAGTAGGCGCTGAGCTTGTACATTTCGGCATCCACGTCTCGCCCCTGCCGGAACCAGTCGAGGATGGTCCTGGTGGCCATGCTGTGTCGCAGGTCGTGGACCCGCGGCCCGCGGCCCTGTCCCGGCGAGGGTTCGCGCAGACCAATGGCTTGGCCGACCGCGGCGAAGTTCCGTTCTACGGTGCAAACGTTTGCCCGCCTGCCGTCCTCGACCTGAAAGAGCGCACCGCTGTCGGCATGAGTAACTCGGTCGCGGAATTGCTGATAAGCCTGCAGCTTCGTGACCACGCACCGGGTAACCGGAATGATGCGGCTCTTTCCGTTCTTGGCGTGTCTGATGGAAAGGGTGGCGCCTTCGGCGCCGACATCCTGGTCATCGAGCCCGAGTGCTTCGCCAATCCGGAGGCCGGTCACTGCGATCAGGCCGAACAAGGTCGAGCAGGTTGCACCACGCAATCCGGTCGGCGAGGGCAGCGCCGCTGCGGTGACCACGATCCGCTCGATCTCCGACTCGCTGTAGATCCATGGTCGTGGACGTGTGTCGCGCCTTGGAATCAGTCCTTTGGATGGGACTTCGTGACGCTCATCAATCCCTTGCAGCCAACTTGCAAAACCACGCACGATGCAAAGCCGGGTGCTCCATGTATTCGAGCCTGCCGTTCCGAACGTCTCCTTCCAGCGCAGGAACAGTTCAGTCGTGATCCATTCGGCTCCCTCTGCATCGGCAAAGTCAACGAATGGCTTGAGGATGAGGCCGGCTGACGTCATGTCGGCCCCGAAGCGGCGGCGATGGTCAAGATACTCGGAGAACCGAACGGAGATCGACATCATGATCTGATCTCCGCTACGGGCCAGGGACGCGCGATTGAGCGCAGCGCCTGGATGTCGTGCCGGGCATAGATCGTCGTTGTCTCTGCCGAGCGGTGACGGAGCAGGTTGCCGATGTCGGCCAGCGGCGTTCCGACCTGCAGCAGATTCATGGCCAGGGAATGTCGAAATACATGGCAGCGAACCTTACCCTCGGGCGGTGCGATGCCGGACGCCACATAGGCCCCGTGGAGCGTTGTGCGGATCGGGCGCGATGACGAGAAGGGCAGGAAGGGCGGTCGAATGCGGACAAAGAGATGCCGTGAGTTGCCCCGTCGTCCGTGCTGGATCCAGTCCACCATGGCCTCGCCGACGTCGACCGGGAGCGGCATGATCGCCCGCTGTGCGCACTTGCCGCGGATCAGAACCTCGCCAGCCTGCCAGTCGATGTCCTCGAGCCGGAGGGCGATGATCTCCTCGCCACGCAGGCCGAGCCGGGCCATTGTCAGCAGTATCGCGTAGTCACGGCGGGCGATGGAGCTGTCTCCCTTGGCTGCCTCCAGAACACGTTCAACCTCTTCCCGCGACAGATGCCGGGTCGGGGCGGGCGATCGGGGTCGAGAAATGCGCGGGATACAGAGAGCCAGGTTCTGATCGATCCGGCCGGTCGCATACAGGAAGCGGAACAGGGATCGCAGAGAATCAGCCTTCGATCGTGCACCGACAAGGCCCGTCTCGTCCGTAACTCCCAGGTAGGCGACGATATCGGCGCGGGTGATGGCGCTCAGGTCGCCGGGAGCAGCATCGTTGAATCGGAAAATCAGGAAGTGGCGAAGTTTGCGTTGACGCAATTGGATGGTGCTGGGCGCCGACCCGCGCTGGGTGCGCAACCAGATGCCATAATCCGTGCACAATGTCTCAAGGGCCGTTGACGCCGATGTCGGCTGTGGCGCGGCAGCGATTGCGTCTTCCTTGACAAGATAGCCGATGAACCGATCCAGGACGTATGTCCATCTTTGCCGGCTGTAATCTGAAAGCCTCGCCGGCAGTCGGTCTCGAATTTGCTCGAACATTGCCTCGTCAACGCCGTCCGGCGTCAGCAGCCCTCGACGCCCGACTTCGGCACAAAGCCAGTCGATTGCACGGGCATAGTCCTTGACGGTACCAGTCTTCAGGCCTAGCGATACAAGCAAGGCCAGAAATCCGTTGCGCAAGGGTATCAGCCAACCCGGCGCCTGTTCCGTTGGCAATGGGATTCCAATTGAGTTTGATTGCATCCTTTCGCTCCTTCGCTGCGGATGAGTGGAACGAGCAGGATCGCGTGAACTGGACAGAAATCCAAAGACCAGGTTCTCACTTGATCGCCAGAGTCGTCGAGAAACGCATCCGACAGTGTGTGTTCTGCGAAAGCAATGGCTGTGTGTGGTCTGTCAAAAGTCGACAACAGACTCGACAAGAGCTTCGGTGTAGAGGAAATGCAGGTCCAGATTGGAAGTGATTATGCCGATAATGCCAGCAAAAAAGCCGGGGCATTCAAAGCCTTGGGCTGCAAACGCGGCATAATCCGGTTGTCGGCATGTCGACAGCTATGCCGATATCGGCATAGCTGTCGCTCCGGTTGGTAGCAGCCAGGGCGGTTTACGGAGGCAACGATGTAGACTGAAGCACTCTGGTGACGAAGGGCCGCGTATGGCGGCTCAGCAACCATGCGGGCCGGAACGCGAAGTGAACGCTGAGCAGGCCTCGAAACACTTAACGCAGAAGCCGACCCTCCGTTGTTTAGGGGAAGGCCGTTGGCAGATTGGGAAGCGAGCGACCTATGCACCGATCTGTATCTGCCGGGGTAGTGGCGCCAGCACGCATGGAAGATGAAGAAAGCAGCAACACGGGAAGCCCTGTCGGTGGCGTGCACGCGCCCACCGGAAACCCGCGAGGGCCAGTCTGGGCCGGCAGGGTGGCGGAGGGGCCCGTAGTACCGGGGAAGCCGGGTAATGCCGGTGGAGGGAAGGGGCCCTGGGTCGAGAGCAATGCGGGAAGGAAGCAAGGCATGGCCACTGATGCAAATCTAACAGGGTCAGGGAGGGTTCGGAAACTCCAGACCGCACTTAACGTGAAAGCGAAGGAAGAACCCGACCGACGGTTTCATGCCCTGATCGACAAGGTATGGCGCGAAGACTTTCTGATGGAGGCCTGGAAGCAGGTCCGCCGCAATGGCGGTTCTGCCGGGGTTGACGGGGAGGCGATTGCGGATATCGAGGCGCTTGGGGTGGAGAAGTGGGTTGGGGAATTGGCGCAGGACCTGAAGGACGGGACCTACGTAGTGTCTGCCGAAAAACCCCCTTTTTGGAGATTGAGCCGGCTTCTGCCGTCAAGTTTGACCCCGACCTGACTGGTGGATTCAGGGTCAAGTGGACCTGGTCATCGACATTTGGGGGTAAACGGCGGGCGGGCGGGGATTTTGGCGCCCATATTGGTGATTTCTGGAAGTATCGGGCATGGAGAGCCGCCGGCAGCCCGGTCCGGGCTGCGCTGGCGCGGTTTCCCGGCGACGTCAGGCAGCTTTTCGTTGCAGGAACTTGAGTCGTGCGCGTTCCCGTGCGCGGATCAAGAAACCGACACGGAGCACATTTGCAGCGAGGATGGACAAGGCGACCGTGCGGGCGAAGCCAGCCTTGCCATGGGTGCGCACCCGGTCCAGGCCGCGCTGCTCGAGATTGTTGATTGCCGACTCGACAGCGGGATGCTGCTGGCGCGCCAGTGCGAAGTCCGGCTGCGCCTCGTGTTCGCGGCGGCTGGCGGGCAGGCGGCCCTTGGCGGGCATGGCGTTGAGTTCCAGCGTGTCGCCGAGGGCGGCCTGGTTTTGCGGGCTGTGAAAGCCGCGGTCGAAACTGCAGGCGACGAGTTCCGGGAAGCGCTCCCGCGTGGCCACGATGACGGGAACCGCGGCATCGGTGTCGCTCCCCTCCCACAGGATCCGGTGCTCGAGGAGGTGGTCCTCGACGATCGCGACGGGAACGCCCAGTTCCACGGGGACGCCCGCCTTCCCCTTGCTGTTCCACCGCGTATGTTCCTCGAAGACCGAAAAGACCTTCTCCTTCTGGGGGATCTCCTCCCTCTGCAGGATCCTCCGGTCCGTCTGGTCGATCTGGCGCTTCGTATGCGCGATGTACCGGTCGAGTTCCTTGAGCTCCTCCGGCCGGGCGCCCCGCTCCAGCAGGTTGGCCCGCGTGGCCTCCGCCTTCGCCAGAAGTTCCTCGCACTTGGCCAGGAACGCGTCGACGTCCTCCCGCCAGGCCTCCGAGCGCCGGGTGCTCGCCACCCGCTGATACAGCCGCCGGAGTGTCACCGTAAGATGCTTGACTTGGCGCCAGCCCGTCAGGTTCCATTCGTCCGCCAGCTCGGCCGCGATCCGTATCATCACCCGGGCTGCGTCCCAGAGCAGGTTGCGGTCGGTGGGATAGTGGACATCCGTCTCGACGACAAAGGTGTCGCACCGGCCCGCCAACTGCTCGCCAGCGTCGTGGCCGCAAAGGTCGTGACCGTGCCGCACCACCAGTTCGTTGATGTCTCGCAGCGTGTCCTCGTCCAGCAGCGAGACATTCCGCATCACCTGGTCATAGGAATACGTCACCGGGTCCAAATCGCTGTCCCCGAGCAGCTGGCGAAGCACCACGTGCGTGTTGGCGTGTTCATGAAGCCGGTCGAAGTCGCAGCCAAGGCCTTGCTTCAGCACCGCGAGTACGAGAACCGTCCACAGTTCCATCCCCGGACGGCCGACCGTCAGATCGCGGTCTTCCCCGAACCGGTCCAGCAGAAGCTCGAAAACCGCCTCCCGCACCGCCTCATTCAAATACAGGCCCTGCAGGCCAAGCAGGATCGCCGGGATGTCGTCCCGCGACTTCACGTCAATCTGGATCCCCCCAATCTCCGCCCGGCCGAGCATCGGCTCAAAACGCCCCAGCTTCCGCATCGCAAACTCCCACGCAAAGATCCCGGAATCCGCAGCGCGCCACTCCGGACCACTGCCCGGAAGCACACCGCGTCCCGCTTCCCGGGATACGATCTAACTATTTGTACAGTATAATGATAAATGCTGCCTGCGCAACCCCGGAAATGCCCCGTTCAACCCCGGAACAACCGGATTCCGGACCGTCCCGCCAGGTCCCTGATCGCTCGCAGCGTGTCCTCGTCCAGTAACGAAATATCCCGCAGCACCGTGTCGTAGGAATACTCCACCGGGTCATACTCGCCGTGCCCGAGCAGTTGGCGCAGCACCAGGTGCGTGTCGGCGTGTTCCCGAAGCCGGTCGAAGTCGCAGCCAAGTCTCCGCTTCAGCATCCCAAGCACGAAAATCGTCCACAGGGACACCCCCGGACCGACAGCATCCCGATTGCCATCCCCCCCGATCCGCTCCTCCAGGAGCCGGAATACCGCTTCCCGCAGTTCGACATTCAAGTATACGTCCCGCAGGCCGCCCAGAAGCTTGGGAATGTCGTCTCGAGACCTCGCGTCAATCCACACATCCCCGACCCTCATCCCCTCCTGTCCCGGATCAAAGCGGCGCAGCTTCTTCATACCGAACTCCTTTGCGAAGATTCCGGAATTTTGAACGCGCCGCGGGCACAAGGACTTCGCTGCAAGAGCAACATCGAAAGCGCCCGGCCTCCGATACCGGCACTTTAACTCATTGCCAAAACAAGCGAATTGATGACAAAAGGTCAGTCCAGACTATACCAGGCTCAAACTCCGCCCAACGGACGATCTCGTGGCAACAGCGCAAACTTCGCCATCGGATCTAGAACCTAACTCATTGATCAGTATAACTCTTATCGGTTTTTGGGCAAGCACTACGTACCGAAACCGGTGCGTCAGGTTCTGATCCCGAAGAAGCAGCGCGGCAAGTTCCGGCCACTGGGCATTCCCTGCCTGCGGGATCGGGTGGCGCAGACATCGGCCATGCTCGTGCTGGAGCCGATACTCGAAGCCGACCTGCAACCGGAGCAGTATGCCTATCGGCCGGGACGAAGCGCCCACGACGCGGTAAACCGCGTGCATAGCCTCCTGAACCGGGGGTGCAATGAGGTGGTCGACTGTGACCTGTCCAACTACTTCGGCGAGATTCCTCACGCCGAGCTGATCCGGAGCGTTGCCCGGCGCGTGAGCGACGGCCGAATGCTCCGCCTCATCAAGGCATGGTTGGAAATGCCCGTCGAAGAGGACGACGGCAAGGGCGGAAAACGGCGCACGAACGCTGCGCGCCGGGAGCGAAAGGGCACCCCCCAAGGGTCCCCAATTTCTCCGCTGCTCAGCAACCTCTACATGCGGCGCTTCATACTGGGCTGGCAAGTGCTGGGCCATGCTCAGCGCTTCTGTGCGGAGATCGTGTGCTACGCGGATGACCTTTGCGTCATCGGCAAGGCTCCGGCGGCCACAATGCTGCTGGTCGTTCAACGGCTCATGACGAAGCTGAAACTACCGGTCAACGAACAGAAGACCCGATGTTTGCGGTGCCCGGAGGAACCTCTAACGTTCCTCGGATACCGGATCGGGCGCAACTACCGCGCGGACGGCCGCGGTGCGTATATCGGCACCCGGCCCAGCACGGACAGCGTCCAGAACATCTGCCGCACGATCAGCAAATTGACTGTACGGCGGCACGGGAGCCTCCCTGCGGAGACAGTGGTTGAGCGCCTTAACCGGACACTCTCCGGTTGGGCAAACTACTTTCGCTTGGGGCAGGTCAGCCCGGCCTACCGAGCCGTCGATCAACACGCTGACCGGCGGCTGCGCCAATGGCTCTGCCGGAAGCACAAGGTGAGAAGCGGGAAATACGTGCGCTTCCCGAGCCAGCAGTTGTACACACAGTACGGCTTGCACCGCCTTGCGCCGACGACGAAGGGCCTTCCGTGGGCGAAGGCGTGATCTCGACCGAAAGCCCGGTGCTCGAGATGGGCACGCCGGGTTTGACGAGCGGGGGTGAGGAAACGTGGCTACGGCCCAGAACGAGGCACTGGCACAGCGCGAAAGCAGCCAGCTAACTGCTACTCCCTGGACCTACGGCAGAGCGCGCCTCCCCCCGACTCTACCTGGTCATGGCGATGAGGTTGAAGTGGGCGAAGATCTCCTGCTTCACGCCGCGTTCGGATCGGCTGTGGAAGTTCTCCAGTTCGAAGCCTTTCATCACCCCACAGTGGACTCGCGGCGATTGTTCTGGCTTGTTTCCCGCATGTTCAGTTGTCTTCTTTCATTCCGCGGTGGTAGATCAGGATTGGCTTGAACATCAGGTAGGCTTCCCAGAGTTTCCGTGTTCCCGGCAAGGGCTGCCGCTTTGTTGGATCGAATCCGGCGATGCCCGCCAGATCGATAACGAAGGATTTGATGTCGGGCGCAGGTTCGGGCGGAGCTCGGGCATTGCAGATCCTGAGGAGGTATCGATAGTTGTAGAGGCAGTCGATGGCCTCCTGCCCGACGACCTCGCTGGCCGGGGTCTTTGGGGCCGTCCGGGCCATGAAGTTCAGGTCGTGGATATGGCAGGCGGTAATCGCATCGAAGACGAGGCACTTGCGCAAATCGTCGGCATCATCGAGTTGCCGGTCCTTGATCCGGGTGCCGGTTTTCAGCGCGCTGAACCAGGTTTCGATGGACCAGCGCTTCTCGTACCACTGGACGATCTGCTGCGCGTGTTCGGCGGTTGGCTCGCCGCGGTTGGCCAGCAGCAGCCAGTGCAACGGCTCCTTGCCTTGCGGCGGTTGGCGTTCGGTCGCCGAGACCGCGAGCATCTCCGTCGGGGTCTGGTCCGCGGCTTCCTTCGGCGCCAGCAGGACCACCCTGCAGGCGCGAAGGTCGAGCTTGACCTTGCGTTGCTTGCGCTGGCGCGGGCCGCCGCATGGCGGCACCAGGATTGTCTTGCGTGCCAGCGGCTCCTGTTCTTCGACATGCGTCCAGAGGTTGCGGGATTTTCCGTCGTCCAGCAGCACCTTGCGCTGGCGCGCCGCATTGGAGCGCACCAGCAACCCGGCATGGTCGATGGCCGCCTTGCGCAGCATCTCCCAGGTATCCCCTTCCCGATCGCAAACGGTGATCACCTCGGTGTCCGGGCAGGCATCGTCCAGTTCCCGAGCCCGCTGCATCCCTTCCAGCCAGCGCGCGCTTTCGGTGTCCTTCCCGACACCCGTGACCTTCTCCTGTTCCGTCGTGCGGAAGTCGGCATTCAGGTTGTAAACGCCCAGCGGCCGGCCCACAGGGTTTACCGCAAGCCCGAAGTGCGCCATCAGTCCGTGCGCGCCCGTGCCGCGTCCGCCGATGGAACAAAGCCCGTCCGTCGCCTTCAGGCCGTGGTAGTTCAGCGTTGTGGTGTCCTGTATCGCCAGCACCACCTTCTCCATCTGGCAGCGCTCCACCGTGGAGGCCTGGTGGGGCTCAAGGATGTGCTGCATGGACACGCCCTCGCTGGACAGAAGCCGGTACGCCGCCTTGCGTTCCGCCCGCCGCGGGAACAGCACCGGGATCGAGGTCCCCGCAAGCCGGAGCCACGCCCGCCCCATCTCCACGATCCGCCTGCGGACGCGCCCGTCGGAATGGCTGCAGCGAGCATATTCCCGCTCCGCCCAGTCGGCGCCCGCCGGCAGATACACCGGCTCGGGCGGAACAATCCGGCGCTCCGGCAGGGTACATAACGTCTCCTCCCAGTGCACCGACAACGGCTTCATCCAGACCGCGCGCCCGACCCCGGGCCGCGTGCTCCCCGGCGGCTGGCCGGAGGTCGGCCGCGGGCAGCAGGACCATCCGGCCGCCCGGTAGCTCTCTCCGGCATGTTCCGGGCCGACATAGGTATAGGCCAACACGGGCCGCGTTGCATAGGCCTCGCTCCAGTCCCCGGCAACTCGATCCGTCGCCATCTCCAGCACCCGCGAGGCCAGCCCGTGAATGCGGGGCAGCAGCAGAAAGCGGTGATTGCACAGCACAAGCCCAAGATGGGCCGCGCGCGCGTCGGCCGACCAGCCGATCCATTCGTCGCGCGCCTTCTGGTGCCAGCTCGCGGCTGCAAAGCCGATGCCGCCCAGCACGCCGTAGGCCGAGGAACGGATCCAGTAGCGCAGTTGCCCTCCCGGCGCTCGCTTCCAGCCGAGAGGATGCCAGGCCTCCAGCATCGCTTCCCAGCAACGCCGGTCGTCGCCCTCCGACACCCTCTCCAGCGACAGGCTGCCGAGATCTCGGATCCCGCACCGAAGCGCCGAAATCGCCTCAAGACCGTCCGGCGCCGGCACCCTCGCGGCCGCTTCCGGCACGCCCGGCCTCGCCTCCGGCAACCGGAACCCCGCCTTCGCGGCCACCTTCGGCAACACCTTGCGGGCCGACGCCAGCGCCAGCCTGCCCTTGCTATCCTTCCAGTCGGCAAGTTCGCACAGCAGACGCGCCAAGCCGCAACGGGTCGCTCCCGGCTCCTCGGAAGCCGCGACTACACGGGTAATCGTCTGAGCACCGAAATGGCGCAATCCAATCTGCATGCCGCAGCAGTAGCAGCATCAAGACCGCGAGTCAACAATGGCCCGATGAAAGGTTCGAAGCCACACTTTGAGGTTTTGTACAACTCCTCGATGCCCCAGCGGTCATGGTAGAGGTCGGCGAGTTCCCGGACCCGGTATCGGCTTCGGTCGAGAAGAGTGGTTGCGAGATGGAACTCGGTTCCGCCGTGGACGTATTTGACGAGCCGCAGGGGGATGGGCCTGGGTACGGCCTCGGGATCCTTCCGGCCCAGACGGCGAAGCGTATCGGGTCCCGGTGTGATGGTGATGAGCTCATCCTGCCGGCTTCCTGCGATGAAGTCGTCGAATGTGGTTCCGGCATTTCTCTGCAGACGGAACAGGGGATGCACGCCCCGCTCCGCATGCGCCAGGTAGGAGTAGTAGCCGCGGTCGTAGACGACGACGTTTCCTGCAGCCATGGCGGGGAGAGGGGCGAGCGCGGCGGCGCGCTCATCGCCGTAGGCATGCAGGTCGAAGTCGATGGGGAGTTTCGGGGCCAGTTCGTAGAGGCAACTCAGCAAGCCTTGCGGATAGTGGGCCCGTTCCTGCGGCAGGGGGTAGCCGGCGCGGAGCAGTGGGCGCGGCAGGTTGATCTTCGAGCCGTCGACCGCGAAGACCCTGTGCCCCTTCCACTGCGAGCTCTCGGCACGCTTGAGGATCTCGGCGTGCAGGTTCTTGAAGATGGCTTCGTCGACCTTCGCCCGGGCGGCGCTCATGCTCGACGCAGCGACGGGTTCGGCCTGCGGCAGCGGAATGCCGCAAGCCCGGCATTGCTCCCAGAGCGCGGCAAGGGTCGCCGTGTAGCCGTTGCCCGAGAACATCAGCCGATAGACGAAGAGCACCACCAGCAGAGTGTTGATGACCCGCCGCCGGAGCTGCCAGACACGGTCGTGGGCCGTCGCAGCCGCGGTTGCCGCGCCGACGAGTTCCTGCCAGGCGAGCAGGAAGGGGTCGTCTGCGGCGAGCCGGGGCGCCGCCCGTGGCTTCGCCTTGCGCCGCGGCGCAGTGCGTTGCGGGCCATGCAGGAGAACCTCCCGGAAGTCCGCAACCAGCGGATAGACGTAGACCCGTTTGGGCGCTTTCCCCTTGCCGCCCCGGGTCTCGCCGAGATCGAGCCAGTTCGCCGCCCGGTAACAGGCGCCATCGAAGCGGCTCGAATTCACAAACGTCTCTACCAATACCGGACGGCAGCCGTGCTGTTGCTCCCAGTCATCGGCCAGCCGCCGCACCGCCATCGACAGCACCTTGGAAGCCAGGTTCCGGACCTCGACCCACGGAAACAGCAGAAACCGCGTGTTGCCCACCACCCGCTCCAGATGCGCCTTCCACCCGTCCTCCGGCCAGCCGACCCACGCGTCCCGGCAGGGCAGCGAGACCACCGCCTGCGAGAACTGCAGGCAACCCAGCTTGCGCCCGTGCCGGTCCTCCACGAAATAGCGCAGCCGCGGACCGAGAGGGTGGCGGAAACCGGCATAGTGCCAGCGGTCGACAAACTCGTTCCACTCCGAGACCTCGTCCTCGTCCAGCACGAGGCGAAGCTGCAATGGCAGAAGTTCCCCCAGTGGCTCCGCAATCGCAGGCTGCTTCTCCGTCCGCCGGCTCTTCTCAATCGGCTTGCGCGGACCCCGCGCATAGGACGCATCCTTCGCCGGCAACACCAGCAGGCCCAGCCGCTCCAGTTCCTCCAGAAGCCGTTGGCAGAGCTGGATCCGGTTCGTGCCCGTTCCCGTGCGCCAGCCCAGCTGCTCGCAAACCGTCTGCCCAAGCTCGTGCCGGCTCAGCGACGGAAACGCTGCAACCGTCGTCTGGATCTCGGAAATCTGCTGCCGGGTCAGACGACGACCGAAAAACGTCGTCGACCGCAGCGCCTCGATTCGGGGGTCCATCCAAACACCTCTCCGCAGTGGGCAATCCAAGCGGCACTATGCAGGGAACGAGCCGGTAAGTCAACCCCCCCCGGGCATCACCGCACCAACAGTGGAGAAAAGACAAATAACCGCAATACATTAGTCCAATGCACCCGGTGGGCCACGAAGCAGAACGCCCTAGACGAATGCCATTGCCGCCCCGTAGGCCGCCCGGACATCCTGGAGGAACGGAATGATCCGGTCGGAGTTTTCCGAAGGGATCTTGATGTTTCAGAGCACGATGCCGGACAATTCATCGATCGAACTCATCAGATGGGGGCTGTCTCCCTCGCAAGTGCCATCGAGATGCAGGATGTACCCGCCCCGCGACGTCTGCATGAACTGTTTCAGCGATGTCTGGCTGTCCCGGTGCGCTCGGGACAGATAGACGATGAACTGCCGGCCGAGAACATCGATCTCGCGCAACGAAATCGCGACATGGCGCAGCGCGAGCGCGGCCTGAACCGCCCGTTGGCTTTGACAGTGCTCGAACCGCGCCCGGCCCACATATTCGATCACGTCAAAACCGAACTTGCAGTGCGGCGCAACGAGGCGGTCGAGTTCGCCGGGCTTGACCACCCGCTTGCAGCGGCCACAGGCCCGGTACTTGAGGCGCGCATGGAACGTGCCGATGTGAAGGGTTGCCACCGTGCGTCTTGCGGTCTTGTATGGCTTCAGCTCGCCGCCACAGGCGCAAGAGACCGCCCTCGGCTGAAAGTCGAACACCGGGGGGACGGGAAACAGATTGCGGGGGGCACAGGTCTCGATTTGTTGCTGGATCGCCCGTTGCAGTTCCTCGATCAGGAAGGAGGCACCGTTTTCTTCCTGCCAACGCGGTGAGCACCTGATCGACCTGGGCCCGTGTCACATATCGTCCCCGGCTGCGGAGCGCCTGTGTGATGGCGGCATGATCCAACTCCCATTGATGGCCGCGTATCGCCGTGGCCAGCACGTCGATGACCAACTCGCCAGGCAGCGCGCCGCCGGTCCGGACGGCGCGGAACTGATGACGCGCCGCCATTTGTTCCTCGGCGCGGACCGGATCCCCGCTGAGATACACATAGACGCCGTCGAAAGCGTTGCGGGTGATCGTTCCCTCGCGCACCAGAGCCAGCGGCGCGTTCTGCACACGGAGTTTCAAGGGCGCTTCCAGCTCATTGAGCGTGTATCCGGCGGCGGAATGCCCGACCCATGCCGCAATGGTGTCTTTCAAATTGCCGCACTTGGAGAAGCCGATGCCCTGGTGCCACCACAAGCCCGCCTCGTCAAAATCCGGGATTTCGGACAGCGTGTAATGGGCTCCGGCATGGGTGTAGCTTGCGAGGTAGCCCAGCGTCTTGAGGCGGCGGTACACACTGGAGCGCGAAGGATTTCGCAGGACCTCCACCAGTTCGGGCAGGGTTGCGACAAGGTGCTTCTTGAAGTGGGTGCGCAGCGCCTTGGCGGCATCGGAGTTGGAGAGCATGGCAATCACGCTGATATAGTGTAGTAACAGGATAGTATACTATAGCATATTGTGGCTGAAACTGCACGGAAATGAGGGTGTTCTTACGAAAATTGGACTGGATTGAGGGCACCGGAGAAGAATCGAGCAGTTTCGATGCTGGCGGCATGAAACAATTGCTATTCATATATTGCACAGATTCAATACGTTAGAGGAATTTAACGGAGTTTTGCGCTCATAGCTGCGATGGATGCCGGACGAGCAGTCACGGCACAGCGAAAATGTATGACCTAATCCCGGATTATTCATGAAGTCGCGTCGAATCGGGAATTGGGCTGCGAGAGTTTGAGTTTGTTGCTCGATCGGCGTGTTCCTGGCGGAGGTTGAAGTTTAAATCGCGGAGCGTTGTGAATTTGCGGCGCTGTACGGTGCGGATGCGTGGGATGATCGGGTGGGTTGCGGGGACTTTGCGTTGAATGGACGCCTTTTGCGGCGTGTTTGCACAGCCGGATCCCATGGCTCGGCTTTGCCGGCTTCGGGGTTGGCGGGAGAAGGAAGCGGAGCCGGGGAGCGGGCTACGCGTCTTGCATGGCGGACTTCTTCAGCCGCTGCAGCAGGATGGCCCAGTGGCTTGCCACGGAGCTGGCGATGTAGAATTTCATGCGCCTTGCGTGCCGGACCACGCGGCAGCCAGCGCGCAGAACCTTTTCGCGGAAGGTGCCGAGGCTCCAGCCTTTCCCGGAGGCGTCCTGCATCGCGCAGCGGCCCTCGTGCATGGTCTGCCAGGCGAGCAAGGCGAGCAGGAGAAGGGCTTCGTTCTGCGGCCGCCACTCCGCTTCCGTGGGCGGGTCGGACCGCTCGATCGTCTTGCCGGCATACTGGCGCTTCGGCCGCGGAGAGGACGGCAACTGCGCCCGCAGCGTGCTCTTCAGTTCGCCGAAGGTGTTCTCCGCCTTTCCCCGCACCCGGTACCGGGCCTATCAAGCTCACACACTTGACTCGCGGGTGATTTCGTGCGATTTATTCGGGCATGCAGATTGGCATGCGTCAGATTTCAGCGGAGACGGTAGAGTGGTTCAAGACCGCCTGCAACAGCGGTGAGCTGTCGCGGAGTGCGCTGGCCCGGGAGCTCTGTCTTCAGGAGAACTGGTTTGGCCGCGTCGGCAGGCTGTGTCTTGCGTCGGCGCGCAAGCTCTTGCCGCGCCTGGCGGAGGAGTTGGGTGTGCGCCTGCCGGAAGCGGAGGCGATGGAGTTTGATCCGCACGCCCGCCCGGCATCGGACTTCGCCGACAGTTCTGTCTCGTGTTCGCTTCGGGAACTCGGTCCGCTGTCGCTTGAGCCGGTGGCGTCACCGGAGGAGCGCCGCCGCTGGGAGGCAATGATCGAGACGCATCATCCGGAGGGATGGCGCCGGCCGCCGGGAGGGCAGGTCCGTTACCGGGTTCGTTCGGAGCGGTATGGGGTGCTGGGCGGCATTGGCTTCACAGCGGCGGGGATGCAGCTTGGGCCGCGCGACGATGTCGTCGGCTGGTCGGGCGATGCCCGCGTGGCCAACATCGGCAGGGTTGTGTGCAACCATCGCTTTCTGCTGCTTCCGGGTGTTCGGGTGAAGGGTCTTGCGTCGCGGGTTCTGCGTCTTGCGACGGGCCGGATTGCCGACGACTGGGCGGCGGCCTACGGTGAGCGGCCGGTGCTGGTGCAGAGTTTCACGGGGCCGGGGCAGTCCGGGCTGAGTTACCGGGCCGCGGGGTGGAAGTGTTGCCCGCAGCTGACTTCGGGGCGCCGTTCGGGGGTGCGCCGCGCGGTCTGGCTCCGGCCGCTCGTGGAGGGCTGGCAACCGGTTCTGTGCGGTGAGCCGGAGCGCGTTCTCGGCTGGTCCGGATCGATATATTGTGCGGGGGGATGGGCGGCACGGGAATACGGGCGGAGCACGCACCCTGACGGTCGGATCCGGCGTCGGATTTCGCAGATGGGTGCGGCCTGGGTCAATCGGCTTGGCGAACATCTGCCGTCGATCTTCCCGGGGCGGGCGGAGCAGACGGCGGCCTACCGGTTGCTGTCCAATGACGCGGTGACGATGGACCACATTCTGGATTCGCATTTCGAGCAGACGGTTGAGCGGTGCGGTGCCGAGCGGCTTGTGCTGGCTGTTCAGGACACGACGACGCTGAATTATGACGGCCTGTCAACGACGTCGGGCCTCGACGAGCTTGGCGGGGGCGGCAAGGGCAGCGCGGGCATCCTGGCCCATTTCGGCGTGGCGGTGAACGCGGTGGGCCGGCCTCTCGGGATGTATACGGTGGACACCGACTTCCGTCAGGCCGATGACAAGGACAGTGTCCGCTGGGTGGACGGCCTGGAGCGGGCGCAGGAACTCGCGCGCGCCTGCCCGGACAGCCGGGTGGTGACGGTCTGCGACCGCGAGGGCGACTTCTGGGAGCTGCTCTCGCGTGCGGAGCAGACCGGGGCGGCATTGCTGGTCCGGGCCAGCCGAGGGACGCAGCGTCGGGTGGCGCTGGCCTCGGGCGGAGACGCGGACCTGTGGGACCATGTGCTGGAGACGGACCCGGTGGGCGGGCGGAAGATCGAGGTGCCCGCCTGCGGGGGACCGAACCGTCGGCGCGGCCGCACGGCGAAGCTGACCCTGCGTTGCACGCCGGTGGACCTGCTTCCCCCGAAGGACCGGGAGAGTGAACCACCGGTCCGCATGATCGCCGTCTCGGCCCTTGAGGAGGACCCGCCCCGTCGCCCGGCGCTGCCGGCATCGAAGCAAAGGAAGCAGAAGAACAAACCGCTGCACTGGATGCTGCTGACCACCGAGGGCCAGGCCGACCTCGACACCGCCCGAACCGTGCTGCGCTGGTACGAACTGCGCTGGCGGATCGAACGGTTCTTCCATGCGCTGAAGGTCGGCACCCGCATCGAGGACCGCCGCCTCGACGAGGCCGACGACCTGCGCAAGTGTCTCGCCTTTGACGCGATCACCGCCTTCCGGGTCTGGGACCTTTCCCTCCTGGCCCGCGAGAGGCCGGACGACCCGGCCAGCCGACATGTCACCGAGGACGACATCCGGGCACTCTGTGCCCTCGCCTCCCGCTATGGCTTCAAGGTGCCCCGGGGACCGCCGGACATGACCATCGCGGGCTTCGTCGTGCTCACCGGCGGCCTGGCGGGCTTCCATCCCTCGAAGCGCCAGCCGCTACCCGGCACGCAGAAGCTCTGGGAAGGCGTGAAGTTCCTGTCTCAAGCCGTCTTCGCCATCCAGGCCATGCAGGAATGGAACAGGAAAAAAACGAAAGGAGAAGTCCCGGAGTCAAGTGTGATAGATTGATAGGTACCGGGCCAGGAGCTCCTCCGCTCCGACATCTTCGCGGGCCAGGCTCGTGATCAACCAGAAATGGCGCGGGAACAACTCCCGCTCCGAGAAAATCACGACAAGGGCCACACGCCGCTTGCAGTTCCAGTTCCCGGCCTGGTACTCGTGCTCATGAAAGACCGTACGCACTTCGCCAGGCGACAGGTCCGCCGGCTTGTTCAGATGCGGTTCCGCCATCCGGTTCAGTACCGGATTGCTCCGGATACGGGCCAGATACTGGATATTCAGGGAATCAAACTCATCCAGCGTCCGCCCATCGGGAAAGCCCGCATCCATGCGTACCAGCACCGGGCGTTCGTTCCCCTCTTCGAGCGCGCCCGCCACAATCGGCAGCACAAAGTCGAAGGTCTCTCCGGCCTTGTCCTCCCCCGGCCGGCGCAGCCGGGCGCCAAGAATGTCCCCGCTTTCGCCAGATACCGCAACCAGAGCCGAGTAGCAGCGATGTCCGACATAGCCGCAGTATTGGCTGCCGGGCTGATGCCCATCCGCCAGGAATGGCACATCGTCCACATCGACCACAAGGAAGTCCGCCGACCCGCGGCACCCCTCCCGGATCCGGCGCAAGCCATTCGCAAGGATCCCCTCCTTCAGCACATCCAGGTTCTCTTCGCAGCTCAACTGATCCACAAATCGCGATAGCGTCGGCTGGGACGCCAGGCCATCGCTTCCATCGCCGCGGACAGGGCCTCCAGAGGACTTCGCTGCCGCAGCAAGGGCCGGGTCGTGGCGCAGACGGTCGGCATCGTCCTGGTCCCGGTGGCCCTGGCAAAGCAGCAGCAGGCATGTGCGCATCAGGTTCCCCATGCTGTGCACAACCGAACCCGGACGCCGATCGTCGATCAGACGATCCTCCAGCCACGATACAATCCCAGAACATTCCAAAATCTCGCGCATCACCAGCGCTCCCGCGTCCGCGCTCACACTCTCGTCGCTGCCGTCAACTTCAAGCGACCGGTTGTAACCAAACGGAAACCTGTCAATACTCGATTCACCCATGGCATCTCACCCCAACGTCTCAATGAACTGCTATTACTATATATAGGGCAATGAGTTAAAAGTACAACTCTCGTCCGCTCATCAATCTTCGTGAATAATCCGGGCTCCAGGAGCCGGAATACCGCTTCCCGCAGTTCGACATTCAAGTATACGTCCCGCAGGACGCCCAGGAGTTTGGGAATGTCGTCTCGAGACCTCGCGTTAATCCACACATCCCCGGACCTCATCCCCTCCTGTCCCGGATCAAAGCGTCGCAGCTTCTTCATACCGAACTCCTGTGCGAAGATTCCGGAAACTTGAACGCGCCGCGGGCACAAGGACTTTGCTGCAAGAGCAATGTCGAAAGCGCCCGGCCTCCGATACCAGCACTTTAACTCATTGCCAAAACGGGCGAATTGATGACAAAAGGCCAGCCCAGTCTATACGAGGCCCAAACTCCGCCCGACGGACAATCTCGTGGGAACAGCGCAACTTTCGCCCTCAGATCTAGAACCTAAATCGTTGATCAGTATCACTCTTATCGGTTTTCGGGCAAGCACTAGTTAATAGTCAAAGGTACAACTCTCGTCCGCACGAGCCTTTCGTCAACCGATAAACGTGGCGTTCTTCAGGGAATGTTTGGAGGGGTGCGATTCTCGCATGGCGGGCATTTTCGTGGATTTGTCAATTTACAAGTTTTGCGCCCATAGCACGATCAAGCCGCCGCTTTGTGTGAGTTTGGGAAGCGGTTGTCATTTTCTGCGGGCGTTTGCTTGTGGTGATCGAGTATGGCAGTCCAGGCGGCGTCGAAGCGCCCGGACTTGACGAGCGCTCGGAAGGCGAGGACGGCCTTGCCTCCCTCCATTCCCCAGCGCTGGCCGGACCTTTTCATCCTGGCTCCGACCAGCGTCTTGCATGCGCTTTCCGTCACGCCGGACCCGATCGGGACGTTCATGGCCTGATGTTTCGCATAGTTCATGCGGTTCCGGTGATTGCGGAAGTAGTTCAACTCGCTCTCCAGTCCGGCATCCAGCCTGCCACTGGCGGTCCAGTAGTATCGCAAGGACCGGATCACCTTTTCGGCTCCCTCTGGATCGTCCCGGAGGATCTTCCGGTATCCTTGGAACCATGTGCTGCGGGTGGTGCTGTCGTGGGGGAAGATGTGCTCGGCGGCCGCGGCGAGGTGTTGCGCTGCATGCCAGAAATCGATCAGTTGGAACGCCTCTGGAACCAGGGCGGACAAGAAGCGCCAATTGTCTGCGGCCGCGTCTGCGACGGCAACAAGCCGCAAATCGGGCCGGAGCCTGGTGGCATGCACAAGTTCCTCCTCCAGCCGCTGCTTGAGGGTTGCCTTGCGGGGTTCGGGCATTTCGCCAAAATACACGGTGTGCAAGCGGACGCCCTGAGCATCGTAATAGGAGATCGTCCCGACGGACGCCTCTTTCCAAATCATTGGCCTGACACCACCTTTCCCATCCAGGAACATGGGAAGCATGGTCCCGTCGAGGGAGATGCAGACGCTCACCGCCTGCGCCGGGATCGCCTCGCCCGCGCGCATCGCCACAAGCGCGTCGTCCGCGCAGCCGCTCCAGAGACGGCCTGCATCGGCCGTCAGGCGCTGCAGGCTGCTCACTGAGGCTCCATCGATCCCGAACCTCCCGTACAGGGACACACAGTCCCGTGGCGAGAGAGCGCTCATCAGAAACACGCCCTGCTCCGCAGCCCGCTCCGTGAAATAGCCGCCCGCAAAGCAAACCTGCTCGTCGACCGGCATGATCGCGGCCCCGGATTCCGACCGGTAGCGGGGTCTCGAATACTCCACCGGCCCGGCCGACGTCATCACCCTGCGAGGCGTCGAGTGTACCCGACGATGCCGCCTCCCGCCACGAAACACATGCCGCGCCCCTTCATCCAAAGACTCGATGCCCGCTTTCAGAACTGCGCGCACGCAGGCCTGCGATGCCGTCATCACTTGACGTTCAAACGCCGAAAACGCCGCCCCCAATGTGCCGGAGGAAAGCAGTTGGAACGCCGCCTCCGCAAACTCCCGCCCAATCGCGTCGCAAAGCGAACGGCAGGCTTCCATCTCCTCGGCCGGCTGCACACCCCTGCAAAGCTGGTCCGCAACAACACAGGGATCAAAATCAAAAACGACTTCCACCTCGGAATGGGTTAGCATGGTCATTGGAGTGCTCCTGATCTGGATGTTTCAATACTTTCAGAATACCACTGCATGTGGTCGGGGGCACTCCCCTCTTCCTCAACATCGCGCGTTCCCGTACAAATTATTGCCCGTCAGCGACGGATTGTCACAAACTTCCCCATCCCGCTCGAACCTCGGATCGTAACTCATTGTCATTGCTGAACGCACTTCCGCCATGACAGAAACGCACCCTGTTTGGAGGACGGGTGAGAGAGACTATGAAGAAGGTCTTCATAGCAATTGATTGCGCCACAATAGGAATAATGCTCGGCGTGTGCCATCAGGAACTCTCTGCACGGAGGACCGTCGAGCAACTGGTCGAGCGCCTTCGATAGCGCTACATGATCGCCTACTGGAACGAGGGGCCCAATGCGACCGTGGTCCAGAATTTCCTCGGGGCCGGAACGGCAATCCGTGCTACCACAGGGGCAACCGCAGGAAAGCGCCTCAATGAGAACGTTTGGCAGTCCCTCGTATCGAGATGACAGCAAAAAGGCGGAAGCGCGACGCATGTAGGAATATGGGTTGGCCACCCAGCCCGGCATGGAAACGGAATCTGTGAGATCCAGCTTTCGGATTAGTCTTTCCAAGCGTGATCTCCAATTTCCGTCGCCGAGAATGATCAATCGAACCGGCCTCTTGCGAGCTGTACGTTCAAATGCCCGAAGAAGCGTAGGGAAATCCTTCACGCGGCCGAGCCTGCCTGCGCCAAGAACTATAGGTATATGTGTGTCTGCAAACCATGGATGATCGGGTTTGTCACTTGCCAAGCGGAGAGTTTCGGGCAACACGGCAGGATTGTAAATGCGTGTCAGCCTGCTTCTGGGCAAGGAAAGATGCTGTGTCAGGCTTTCTGCGACACCGTCGGAAACTGCGACTGCATGATCTGCCCTACTGAGAAGTCTTGCCAACAGCTGGCGCTCTTTCCAACTGCGCTTCAAAATGTGATTACGAAATATGGGCACGATGGCCGGTTTGTACGACGTGCCGGTTGCGGCAATGAGGGTCGATATTTTCGCGCCCGGTAAAGTGGGGAGCACAAAGTCCGGCCGCTGTTCCTCGATGTAGGCGGATATTGAGCGGGCATCCTTTAAGTACTTTTTCTTGAGAAGAGGCAATAGCGGAATCCCAACTTCATCTTTGAGCGCAAACCGGTCGCGAAGAATGGAACCTTCGGAGGGAACCAGGTGAAAGACGCGGGCGTCCTTGGGGATGTCATGCTGCAAAGCGATAGTTGATCCGAGAAGCACGATATCGACAGCATGTCCCCGCTCGAGCAAGCCGCGCGCAATTCGAAGGGTGGATCGCTCAGCGCCGCCGATCCGCAAGGATTGAATCGCGAGAGCAATGTGCAGACGCCTGGACTGGGGTGCCATCGAGCATTCCGTTTCGTCGTCGGGTCGCAAGAATTGTCAATCGGTACGCATGCCGGCTTTAGCGCATGCGTTTCGGTGAGACATGAACGCGCTGACGAGAACAACGAGGGATGGTACTAGCGGAGCGAGGACAGGAGTCAGGTCCGTCGGGAGACGGGAATTGAGGGCGTTCTGAAAATTGTCGCGGGCGAAAGTCATGCGCATGCCGATTCCACCAGTCGATCAACGACCGCGCCGACTGTTTCCCCTTCCGCACGTGCCGCATAGGTCAGGGACATCCGGTGAGCCAAGGCAGCCTGCGCAAGCGCTGCGACATCATCGATACTCGGCGTCAACCGCCCATCTGCAAGCGCACGGGCTCTGGTTGCCAGTGCCAAGGCTTGCGCCGCCCGCGGACCGGGCCCCCACTCCACACCTCGCGAGATCCCGTTGGTGCCTTGCGCTGCACCAGGTCGCCCAAGCCGAACCAATCGCAGGATTGCGTCGAGTACCGATTCTCCGAGTGGCAGCCTGCGAACGAGTCGCTGCAGCTTCATCAATCCTTCGCCATCCAGAGCCGGCGCAATCTGGGGCTCATCTCCACTTGTTGTCAGCATTACGATGTCCCGTTCCGCATCCAATTCTGGATAGGAGATGTCGATCTGCAGAAGGAATCGGTCCAGTTGCGCCTCGGGCAGCGGATAGGTGCCGTCCTGCTCGATGGGGTTCTCGGTCGCGAGAACATGAAATGGTTTCGGAAGGTCGTGGCGCACGCCGGCGATCGTGACGAAGCGCTCCTGCATGGCCTGCAGGAGCGCGGACTGCGTCCGCGGGCTGGCGCGGTTGATTTCGTCCGCCATGAGGAGCTGCGTGAAGACCGGACCTTCCAGGAATCGGAAGGCGTGCCCCCCTCCAGGCGTTTCCTCCAGTACCTCGGCACCAAGAATATCCGCCGGCATGAGGTCCGGCGTAAACTGGACCCTTCGCGTGCCAACCCCAAGCGCGGTTCCGAACGTCTCGACCAGCCGTGTCTTGGCGACGCCAGGCGGTCCGACCAGGAGCCCATGTCCGCCGGAGAGCAGAACTGCCAGGATGAGATCAATGACCCGTTCCTGGCCGATCACCCGCTTCCCGACGGTTTCGCGGATGCGGGAGAGGACTTCCATCGCGTCTTCGATTTCCGTTTCCACAGAGTGTTCGGTCAACGCAAGGCTTCCTTCCAACACGTCGGCTCCCCCTGTTTCGCCTGCCAGACAACCCAAAGGGTGCCACGCCAAGCCTTCGCACTTGCCGCCAGAAGTGTCTTCTGGCGCAATCGGTTCCCTTCGAACCCGGGCAAACCCGTTTGTTGCGGGCCCCAACACTCGGTCGAGAGTATCCAGACTGGTTCAGTTCATTCGATCCGCGACCTTGATACGATACCGGGCAGTAATGACACCTCGCTAGCGGCCACTTCCGTCAAACCACGAGGACGATCTTTGCAGATATAACCTTTCCCGCATGCAGGTCCTCGAATGCCTGCACGCCCTCGGAAAGAGGGCGCGGTTCCACCCAGCAGAGGTCACCGAGGCGTCCGGATCCCAAGGCATCGAGAGCCGCCCCGAAATCCGCCGCAGAATAGCAATATGACCCGGCAAAGGTAACCTCCGACAGCGTCAGAGTCCTCACATCGAATCCCCCCCCGGAATCGTGGAGACCCACATGTACGATGATGCCGCCGGGTTGCGCGGCCGCAATCGCTGCCGCCCTCGTGGCGGCGCTTCCGACAGCGTCCATCACGATCTCATACTCTCTCGTGTCCGCAGGCCGCGACTGCGGGTCCAGTGCTTCGAAGCCTGCCTCGCGGGCAGTCTTCCTCCGTCCCGAATAGGTTTCCGCAATGCGCACTTCCGCCGCGCCCCAGGCGCGGAGCACCAGGGCGCAGAGCAGCCCGATGGCTCCTCCGCCCAGGACGAGCGCCTTCGACTCCGCGACGGGATGCGCCGACAGCCGGGCAACGAGCCGCACTGCGTGCCAGGCGACCGCGCAGGGTTCCGCCACCGCCGCGTGTATCGGTTCGAGGCCTGCCGGAACGGGGAGGAGATTTGTTTCCGGAGCGGCTACGCGCTCCGCAAACGTTCCCTGGCGCTCGATGCCGAGAAGACGCCGGTCGCGGCAGAGATTCCTGCGACCGCCCGTGCACTCGCGGCACCGGCCGCAGGTGATGAGGGGATTGATCGCAACACGCTGCCCATCGAATTTGCCGCCCCGCGCTATGCCGCAGGCCTCATGACCGAGAACGAGGGGCGGTACCCGCCTGGGGTCCTGCCCGAGCCAGCCATGCATGTCGGAGCCGCATATTCCCGAGGCCTCGATTTCGATGATCGTTTCATCCGGAGCAGCCTGCGGTTCCGCTTCCTCACTAACTTCGATCCTTTGGACCCCGGTGAACAACAATGCTTGCATGGCAGTTCTCCCCGGTCTACTGGCTGCCGATCCCGGATGCTTGCTCGGGAGCGGCCCGCATTGTAGGCGCAATCGGTCCGGATGACGAAGGGGCGGCGCGAGCGCTACCGTAACACGCTCCGCGCGCTCCACTGTGTCCGCCTTGCACAGAGGACGGCCGTTGCGGAAGTGATCCCCATCCACGCCCTTCCATTCGAAGGAGTTTTTTGTGCAGTTCGACTACGTCGTAATCGGGGCCGGCTCCGCCGGCTGCGCGGTCGCGGCCCGCCTTTCAGAGAATTCGTCCCTGCGCGTTGCCCTTCTCGAGGCCGGAGGCCGTGCGTGGAACCCGTGGCTCCATGTTCCGGTCGGGTATTTCAAGACCATGCACAATCCGGCCACGGACTGGATGTATCGGACCGCGCCTGACCTGGGCTTGAATGGCCGCAGCATCGAGTGGCCGAGGGGCAAGGTCATGGGCGGCTCCAGTGCTCTGAACGGCCTCTTGTACCTGAGGGGGCAGCCAGAGGACTACCAGCATTGGCGCCAGCTCGGCAACACGGGCTGGGGCTGGGACGATGTCCTGCCATTCTTCCGGAAGGCCGAGGATTGGGAGCATGGGGGGGACGCGCTTCACGGTGCCAGCGGTCCATTGGCCGTCTCGGAGATGCGCGTCCGCCGCAAGGTCTGCGACCGGTTCATCGAGGCCGCCGGGCGGATTGGCCTGCCGCCGAACCGCGACTTCAATGGCCCATCACAAGAGGGTGTTGGCTACTATCACCTGACCATGCGCAAAGGCCTGCGTTGCTCATCGGCGACCGCCTACTTGTCCACTGCTCGAACGCGCCGCAATCTGGCCATATTTCGGCGCTGTCTCGTTCGCCAGATCGTGTTCGATGGCTGGCGCGCTATCGGCGCAAGCATCGAACGTGGCGGCAAGCAGGACACGGTCCGGGCCGCACGCGAAATCATCCTCTCGGCCGGAGCGATTGGCTCCCCCCAGATTCTCCAGCGCTCAGGCGTCGGTCCCGCGAAGCTGCTGGCACAAAGGGGTCTGCCTGTCGTCGCCGACCGCCCGGAAGTGGGCGGGAACCTCCAGGACAATCTTCAGGCCAGAGCAGTCTTCCTGACATCCGAACCAACCCTCAATGACGAGGTCAATAGCCTGGCCGGGCGCATCCGGATCGGCCTTGAATTCCTGCTGGCCCGCCGCGGCCCCATGACCATGGGCGCCAGCCAGGTTGGCGCGTTCCTGCGTTCCAGCCCGGAAGTCGCCACGCCGGACATCCAGTTCCACGTGCAGCCACTGTCGTCCGATGATCCGGGCCACGGTCTGCATCCGTTCTCGGCGTTCACGGCATCGGTGTGCCAGTTGCGTCCGGAAAGCCGGGGCCACGTCCGCATCGCATCCGCAGACTGCCATGCGCATCCCGAGATCTGTCCGAACTACCTTGCGACGGAAACGGACAGAAGGACTGCGGTGGCGGGGATAAGATTCGCGCGGCGGATTGCGGCGGAGCCGCCGCTTTCCGATGTTGTGATCGGCGAACGGGAGCCCGGCGCGGCCGTCCGGGCGGACAATGAGATTCTGGAATGGGTTCGGAACCGCGCCACGACGATCTACCATCCGGTCGGCACCTGCCGGATGGGCGCGGATGAGTCCGCGGTTGTCGTTGCAAGGCTTCGCGTCCGTGGGGTGACGGGCCTTCGCGTGGCGGACGAATCCATCATGCCGACGATCACATCCGGAAACACCAATGCGCCGGCAATCATGATCGGCGAGAAGGCCGCAGCGATGATCCTGGAAAGTGCCAGGACGCCGACGGAGTCGTGATGACACCCAATCTCGAATTCGTTACGGACCTGGCCGCCATCATCTGGCTGGACATCATCCTGTCGGGCGACAACGCGCTGGTCATCGGGTTGGCTGCGGCGACTCTCGCGCCTCATCTTCAGCGCCGCGCCATCATCTTTGGCATGGCGCTTGCGGTGGTGATCCGAGTTGCCGCAGCCCTGGTCGCCACGTACCTCTACCAAATCCCCTGGATTCGCATTCTGGGAGCGCTGGCACTGCTATGGGTAGCGGGGAAGCTCTTGCAGGAACTTCTCCGAGCCGCGAAGCGCCGAAGAGAAGGCCTTGGGGATGCAGTTGCAGCGCATGCCGGCGCAACGGACCGGCAATCGATGATGCACGCACTGACGACCATCGCGATCGCGGATATTTCCATGTCGATCGACAATGTCCTCGCCGTCGCGGGAATCGCCCACGACAACCCACCGCTTCTCGTTTTCGGCCTCGCCCTGTCCATCATGCTGATGGCATTCTTTGCCACGGTCATCTGCCGGGTTCTGAACCGGTATCCTTGGATCAGCTATGTCGGTGTCGCGGTTCTCGTAGTCGTGGCCGGGGAAATGTTCCATTCGAGCTGGGATGCGATCATGGGATGGATCGAGTATGCGCGCGATTTCTGAACGGCCTTTCGGACCCGGGTCCAGGGGCCGGCGCGTGCGAGCCGCCACCGTCTGTTCGCGGTTCGCAGTTCCTCCCGGAAGCGTCGGGGGCATCGTAGAGTTCGTCAGCCGTTGTGCCGCCTTGATCGGGTGGAGCGCTGGTGCGGCCGCCCGGTTTGGGGACCTGGCTGCTTCGCGACGGCCGTGTCGAATTCAGACCGGCCCTCACGGGTCTGGGGCAGGCGAGAGCGAACCGGCTTGCCGCAGGGCTGGCCCCGAATGAAGATCTTCGTGATCAATTTGCCGAGGGCCGAAGCCCGACGCAATGCCATGTCGAGGCAATTTCGCGATCTCGGCCTGACGATTGAGTTCTTCGCCGGAACCGACTGGCGGGAACTCTCGGTAGAGGATTGGCGCAAGGTGGACCGGACCAGCCGGGAGCGAGAGGGGCGGCGTCCGCTCTCTCCCGGAATGGTTGCGTGCCATCTCAGTCATCGGCGGGTGCTGGGCGCGATAGCGTCCGGGGACGAGAAATCGGTTGCTGTATTCGAGGACGATGTCTCCCTGGTGCCGGATATCGGGACCGTGCTTGACGCACTCGATGCCTCTCCGCAGGCGCAGGAGTTCGACATCATTTTTCTCCACAGGAACCAGAGTGGAAAGCCCTTCGTGCGGCTGGCACCGGTTGGCGACCGCTGGAGCCTGGGTCTCGTAAAGTTCACCGACTGGGGCACGCAGGCATACGTCGTGACCCGCCTGGGCGCGGCAAGGTTTCTCGATCGCTATCCGAGGATCATTCATCGAACCGACCATTCCCTTCACGCCTACTGGGAGAACGATTTGGCCACGGCGTACCTGGATCCCCCAGCCGCATCCCACGGAATCGCGGATGCCGGGAGGTCGCTGCTGAAAGAGGGGGCTGGAAGCCGGTCCCAGCGTCCTTTGGTGAGTGCGCCCCGCCGAATTCGCAGCATTGCAATGGAGGAGTTCCGCAAGCGGAAGAGCTTCCGCCGAAGGGCGCGTTCGCATGGGCGAACGTGATCGCCGGGTACGGAGCCGCCTTCCGCGGAAGTGGCGCGGAGCGTCAGATTCCGGGCGTCGGGTCCAGAATACTCTCTCGCAGCAAGTCCGGACTACCGCCAGCGGGTAACGCCGAGTTCCCCTCGTAGCAGGCGGCGGAACGCTGCCCGCCGGCGAATCTTTCGCTGCATTCCTGCAATTGCCCGGCACCAGAGGACATAGGCCAAGCCGTCGGCCGTTCTTTGTCGCTTGCGGGAGCGCTTTCGGTCTTCCTCGATTTGGGAGTCGTCCTTCTCGTTATGAAATACCACTGGTGGATCAACGTAGAAAATGTTCAGTCCGGTTTCCCAGAACCGGGGCAGGATCTGGTCGATTTCCCACATCATGATCGGGATGGTCGCGAGGAAGTGCCGCGCCGCATCGCGGGTCATCACGTAGCCTTCATTGCCGAAGTCGGAGTAGCGCACCCTGCCGGCCCTATGGTCGGGCGTGAGTCGCTCGCACGGAATGAAGGACTTGCTCCGTGATCTGCGGTTCAGCATGACGATGTCAAAATCAAACGGTTTCCGCTCAATCGCCGCGAGAACCTCGGGAAGCTGCGGCGAGAGCCCGGCATCGTCTTCAAAGATGGCCACCATGTCCGGCCCGTGATCCACGATCTGCTGCATGACCTGGCGCTGGCTGTGCCAGTTGGCGATGGATCCGTCTGCCTGCGGCCAGAGGCCCTGCCGCCGCCGGGTTTCCCGGTCGACACGGGCATAGTGCTCCGGTCCCAGCTGCCGTCCATCGATCGCCTCATGGAATTCCACAGGAAGGCCGATCGTATCGAACTGCTGTTGCATGCGTTGACGCCGGGCCGCAGCGCGCGCGAGATTAACCACTACCAGGCGCATCGTTGATGCCCCAGGCCACCAGTCACCATCCCGAACCTCCAACCAGTAAGAAGAGGCTGTCCCTCCGGATTCCCGTTTCGAACTCTTGTTGTCCGAAGCCGTATCCGCTCCTGTCTGGCCCCTCGGCGCCGGTTGCGTTCCCTCGCGGTGGTGTTCAGGCCGGCAAGTTGCCGCGGATCACGTAGTCCAGGATCTGAACGACCTGAAGCGGCTCCTGCACCACCGCCAGCGCTGCCGCGTCCACCTCCTTCAACGCATGGCCGAACTCGGGCGGATGGATGACGATCAGGGGCTTTCCCAAGGCTGCCGCCAACCCCGCATCGAAGGCTGCGTTCCATTGCCGGTACTTCTCGCCAAACCGCACTACGACGACATCCGCCGACGCGACCAACGTCCGGGTCCGGATCGCATTGAGTTTCGCGCCCTTGTGGTCATGCCAGAACTTGCGGGACTCTGCACCCATGATCGCTGCGCCGCAATCATCCGACGCAGCGTGATCGGTTACCGGGGCTGAAAACTCCACAGGCAGACCGAGCGCTGCTGTCTCTGCCTCGATCGTGCCGCGCCAGTTCGAGTGGATTTCACCGGACAGATAGACCTTCCAGATCATGTTTGCCTTCCCGTCATTGCCTGGGTGTTGCCAAAGTGCGCCGATCCGGCTTCAACTGGTTCGGATTCTTGCAAACAAGACATCCGCTCCACGATCCGGGAGGCTTTCGCGGAGGAGGGAAAGCGAACGGGCGCCCATCTTGCTCCTTCGAGTTGGCACTGTATCGGGTGAAGCGTCGCCGCGCACGAGAACGCTTCCGGAGCTCATGGCCAACAGCGGGTCCACGGAGCGCCGAACACTCCCCGCCGTGCCAAGGCCGGTGCGGAGTTCGCCAATCGGCTGATTGCTGTCAAATGGGGGCAGCACTCGGTTGCACATTCCTCCAGCCGTGCCTCGTCGGATTGCGTTCCGCCGGGGCACGCTACGGAGACTCTGGCTTGTTTCGAACCCAATTGGGTTGCGGTCTGCAAAACTGAAATTCTGCAGAACCTCTCGAATGCCGTCCCGTAACTCATTGATGGCGCGGAATACACTATCGCCATTCGAGAATTGTTCTCTATCCACACGCGGCACATCACGGTTCCGGCCGTGTGCCCGTGTCCTACGTGGAAATCGAAAACCGCCTGTCCTCTGCCGACCAGACCAGACCCGTTTTTGATGCGATCCGTACCATCCGCTTTCTCAAGGAATAATTGTTCAGCCATTGCGACAAGCTGCGTACAGGGATCACCGTGCGTTCTCCATACCCGTCCACGACAAAGAACGCGTCCTTTCCGTGTCTGTGCCCGAAGACGATGTTACCTGCATGCAGGTCGGGTGCAACGATATGCATGTCGAAGAGCTTGGCGACCAGATCGTTGAGGTGGCACAGTAGATCGCGATCCATCTCATTGCTGGCGCATAGACCATACAGTGTTCTGGCCAGTCCGCCCGTCTGGTCAGAGATCCTTTCCACCATCACGCCCGCGCCGAGATCCGTCGACACGACGCCTATGCACTTTGGAAGGGGGGATATCGCGCAGTCCGGACCAAGCCTGAGAGACAGCACCATCTCGTAATTGACCTCGGACAGGACATTGCGGTACCGAGTACTTGCCAGCACCTCGTGGATCAGGCGCTTTACCATGCGAGGCTCGTATACCTTGTGGGGCGGGACCACCTTGACAAGCAGGTCGGGATGGCCCGGCAAGGCATATACGCGCCGACGGGCCCCAGAAGCCAGCGGGCGCAAACCGGACAGCATGATAGTTTCGGTGAAGGTCATACTCATATCGTTCTACATGAAAATGATTCCCGTGGCATCGTAACTGCTCGCCTGATTTCCAATTTGTTTCTCGAATCGAGCCGGAACGGTTCTTCCGGACAATTCCGCGAGCAGTGGGAAGGATTTCTCCAAACTCTTCCCGTTACATAGGGTGAGTGCGCAAGTTCAGATTGACGACGAGCGTTTGATGCCCGCGCGGGTGTGCAGCATGGACCGTACGACGCCACGTCGGCAGGCCGGCAGGCCGGGTTTCGAGTTGTTGGCCGGCGCCTCCCCGATTCTCAGTGCTCCGGAACGCCGGATCCGGTGGTCAGCCGGCGGGATATCGTCGGGGGATCCGGCCCCATCGATTGGTGACGGCCCCGAAGAGAAAAAGCGATCTCCTGACTCGGAATCCGGAGGAAGTTCTGGGTGAGTTGTAGCGAAATGCGCAGTGCCGACATGGTGAAATTTGCGCGGAAACACGGCGGCCGCTACCGGGTCATCATGGGCGATTGGAGAGTCGATTATCTGGCCCAGCTCCGCCATGGCGCGCGCGGCCTGATCCCGGCGCCGAACTTCGTGCCCGAACAGAGCACCCTGTACGGGCTGCCACCAAGGGTGACCGGCGTGAGGCTTCCCGCCATTTCGGCAGCATCCTGCCGCTCATACCGTTCACCAGGGGAAAGCCCGGTATCGGGGCGCATGTTTTCCTTGGACGACAGAATTGTTGCCTGCGAACCCGGTACGATCCCTTTGCCAACCGCAGACCGGATCCGCAATCGCTGCCCAGGCCAGTCAAGGATTACACGAGAAAGCGGGCGGAGCGCCATGGCGGGACGGCGTGAAGCGGGCGGGAGAACAAGAAAAGACCATTCGACCGATCGGGAGCGCTGGCGGAATATGATGCCCCGTACGTGGGCAGCCCCGCAGGATGCATCGCAGGAACGTTGCAGGGCGCTACCGTGCGCGTGGCGGATCGCAGATGGCTCTTTCCCTGCGCGGAATGGACGTTGTATGTTTGCGGAAACTCCCTCGATTTACCGTGAGTGACGGCTTCGTCTCCGGCAATCTCTCCGGAAAGGCAAGGAAGAAAGACATGGCGGACACGCACCGAGCATCGGTCAACGCCCATCGGAAGCGAATGAGGCAGCGCGACATGGTCCGGGTCGAGGTGCAGGTTCAGAAGGAGTTTGCCGCACTCGTGCGAGGCGTGGCGATCGCGCTCAGCGACCCTGAACGCGAGAAACGGACACGCGATCTCCTGCGCGAGCGAATTGTGCGGCCTTCCGGTAGAGACCTGAAGGAGTCGCTGGCCTCGGCTCCCCTCGAGCGCGTCGAGATCGATCGCCCGCGTGACTTCGGACGCAGGATCGAGGTCTGAACTGCCTGCTGGACACCGACGTCATCTACGAAATTCGCGAACGCGACAGGTGTCACAATGCCCGCAAGGCAGTGCTCCAGGCATGGACAGCGTTCTTCGAACAACCCGCTCTGATCACGTCCACCATGAGCCGCGAATGGGCAATCATAAGAGCAGCCGCAGCCTGAAACGCACGCCATGGGTGATTATGAATCCTTTCATCGGGCCATTGTTGACTCGAGGTCTTGATGCTGCTACTGCTGCGGCATGCAGATTGGATTGCGCCATTTCGGTGCTCAGACGATTGCCCGTGTAGTCGCGGCTTCCGAGGAGCCGGGAGCGACCCGTTGCGGCTTGGCGCGTCTGCTGTGCGAACTTTCCGACTGGAAGGATAGCAAGGGCAGGCTGGCGCTGGCGTCGGCCCGCAAGGTGTTGCCGAAGGTGGCCGCGAAGGCGGGGTTCCGGTTGCCGGAGGCGAGGCCGGGCGTGCCGGAAGCGGCCGCGAGGGTGCCGGCGCCGGACGGTCTTGAGGCGATTTCGGCGCTTCGGTGCGGGATCCGGGATCTCGGCAGCCTGACGCTGGAGAGGGTGTCGGAGGGCGACGACCGGCGTTGCTGGGAAGCGATGCTGGAGGCCTGGCATCCTCTCGGCTGGAAGCGAGCGCCGGGAGGGCAGCTGCGCTACTGGATCCGTTCCTCGGCCTACGGCGTGCTGGGCGGCATCGGCTTTGCAGCCGCGAGCTGGCACCAGAAGGCGCGCGACGAATGGATCGGCTGGTCGGCCGACGCGCGCGCGGCCCATCTTGGGCTTGTGCTGTGCAATCACCGCTTTCTGCTGCTGCCCCGCATTCACGGGCTGGCCTCGCGGGTGCTGGAGATGGCGACGGATCGAGTTGCCGGGGACTGGAGCGAGGCCTATGCAACGCGGCCCGTGTTGGCCTATACCTATGTCGGCCCGGAACATGCCGGAGAGAGCTACCGGGCGGCCGGATGGTCCTGCTGCCCGCGGCCGACCTCCGGCCAGCCGCCGGGGAGCACGCGGCCAGGGGACGGGCGCGCGGTCTGGATGAAGCCGTTGTCGGCGCACTGGGAGGAGACGTTATGTATTCTGCCGGAGCGCCGGATTGTTCTGCCCGAGCCGGTGTATCTGCCGGCGGGCGCCGACTGGGCGGAGCGGGAATATGCTCGCTGCAGCCATTCCGACGGGCGCGTCCGCAGGCGGATCGTGGAGATGGGGCGGGCGTGGCTCCGGCTTGCGGGGGCCTCGATTCCGGTGCTGTTCCCGCAGCGGGCGGAACGCAAGGCGGCGTACCGGCTTCTGTCCAGCGAGGGCGTGTCCATGCAGCACATCCTTGAGCCCCACCAGGCCTCCACGGTGGAGCGCTGCCAGATGGAGAAGGTGGTGCTGGCAATACAGGACACCACGACGCTGAACTACCACGGCCTGAAGGCGACGGACGGGCTTTGTTCCATCGGCGGACGCGGCACGGGCGCACACGGACTGATGGCGCACTTCGGGCTTGCGGTCAACCCTGTGGGCCGGCCGCTGGGCGTTTACAACCTGAATGCCGACTTCCGCACGACGGAACAGGAGAAGGTCACGGGTGTCGGGAAGGACACCGAAAGCGCGCGCTGGCTGGAAGGGATGCAGCGGGCCCGGGAACTGGACGATGCCTGCCCGGACACAGAGGTGATCACCGTTTGCGATCGTGAAGGGGATACCTGGGAGATGCTGCGCAAGGCGGCCATCGACCATGCCGGGTTGCTGGTGCGCTCCAATGCGGCGCGCCAGCGCAAGGTGCTGCTGGACGACGGAAAATCCCGCAACCTCTGGACGCATGTCGAAGAACAGGAGCCGCTGGCACGCAAGACAATCCTGGTTCCGCCATGCGGCGGCCCGCGCCAGCGCAAGCAACGCAAGGTCAAGCTCGACCTTCGCGCCTGCAGGGTGGTCCTGCTGGCGCCGAAGGAAGCCGCGGACCAGACCCCGACGGAGATGCTCGCAGTCTCGGCAACCGAACGACAACCGCCGCAAGGCAAGGAGCCGTTGCACTGGCTGCTGCTGGCCAACCGGGGCGAGCCAACCGCCGAACACGCGCAGCAGATCGTCCAGTGGTACGAGAAGCGCTGGTCCATCGAAACCTGGTTCAGCGCGCTGAAAACCGGCACCCGGATCAAGGACCGGCAACTCGATGATGCCGACGATTTGCGCAAGTGCCTCGTCTTCGATGTGATTACCGCCTGCCATATCCACGACCTGAACTTCATGGCCCGGACGGCCCCAAAGACCCCGGCCAGCGAGGTCGTCGGGCAGGAGGCCATCGACTGCCTCTACAACTATCGATACCTCCTCAGGATCTGCAATGCCCGAGCTCCGCCCGAACCTGCGCCCGACATCAAATCCTTCGTTATCGATCTGGCGGGCATCGCCGGATTCGATCCAACAAAGCGGCAGCCATTGCCGGGAACACGGAAACTCTGGGAAGCCTACCTGATCTTCAAGCCAATCCTGATCTACCACCGCGGAATGAAAGAAGACAAGTGAACATGCGGGAAACAAGCCAGAACAATCGCCGCGAGTCCACTGTGGGGTGATGAAAGGCTTCTATCTCAACAGATGGAAAATCGAGGACTACTTCCGAATTCTCAAATCTGGATGCAGGGTTGAGTATCTTGCCTTCCGTACCGCGGACCGGCTGAGTTGCGCGATCGCGATCAATGCCGTCATCGCCTGGCGCATCCAGCTGATGACCCTGCTCGGACGCGAGGCACCCCACAATGATCCGCGCCTGATGTTCACCGACGAAGAGATCACATTCCTGCGAGACTCAGACATCAGGACACGGGACGTTGCGACAGCGGGTGTGTTTCTGTCATGGCGGAAGTGCATTCAGCAATGACAATGAGTTACGGGCAGTCGTTCGAGCGGTATCGGGAAGTTTGTGAGTAAGTGTTCGTTCAGCACGTGACGGCTGGTTTTTCTTTTCGCGTGATTCGTTAAGGGCTGGCAACTTTGCTCATCATGCGCTAACACGGGAGGCATGTTGAGGAAAGATTGTATTTGATGATGGCGGCGGGCCCGGTTTTGGATCTGGTCGCGGACGACTCTGCGGTTGCTTGTCCGTCTGGCGCTCCGGAGGCTTGGCGGCGGCTTCACGAGGAAGAGAAGCGCCGCGCGGATACTGCGGACGGGCGTACCGAACGGCTCCAACGGGAGAAGGTTCAGGCGCACTGCGAGGCGCAGTACTGGAAAGCGCAGTGGGGTCGGGCCCGGAACGCGCTCGAGGCGGTGCGGGCGGAAGCGAAGGACTTGCGCGGTGTGTCCGGGGATGCGTTGCATCTGCGCTCGGAGGTCGTTCGTCTTGAGACCCTTCTTGCCGACATCGGCGTTGACACGCGCAAGCGCAGCACGATCGCGTCCCTGCGGATCGAGAACGGCCGGCTGCAGACCGGGAGCGAAGCCCTGCGCAAGCAGCTGCAGGAGGTCGAGAGCGAGCGTGACGACCTGCGCTCGCAGATTGAGACCCTGTCGCGCGCGCAGTTCGGTCGCAAGAGCGAACAGGGCCGCAAGACGAGGCCGGAGCACAAGGGGAAGACCGGCGGCAAGCGCGGCCCACGGCTTGGCGGCGAGACCCACGGGCGCACACCGCGGCCCGAACTGGCCCGCAAGAAAGAGGTTCACGACCCGCCGCCCGAGGCGTTGGACTGTCCGTGCTGCGGCGCGCCCCGGGTGGCCAACGGATCGCACACATCGGACTTGATCGAAGTCGCAGTCAAGGCTCATGTGCGGGTCATCGACCGGACCCGCTGGCGCAAGACCTGCCAGTGTTCTGACACGCCTGAAGAGGTGTCGGCCCCACCCGTGCCGCGCCTGTTTCCGGGAACCGCGTTCGGTATCAGTGTCTGGACGCGGCTGCTGTTCGAGCTTTGCGTCGCCAACCGTCCCTTGCGGCGGGTCGCGGCGTGGTTTGAGGCGCAAGGCCTGTCGATCTCACCGGGAACGCTTTCGGACGGGCTGGGTCGGATGGCGGTGTTGTTTACGCCGCTGTCGGCGGCGATCCTTGAGCATCTCCAACAGGCGCCGGTGGTCCACGCCGACGAGACCGGCTGGCGGGTCCGGGAGTTCGCCGCGACGGGCTCGTCCAGCCGCGCCTGGCTATGGATCGCGACCAGCGTGGATGCAGTGTATCTGCATGTCGATGCATCGCGCAGCGCGGCGGCGGCCGCGACCTTGCTCGGAGGGCTGCGCAAGGGCGTGATCCTGGTATGCGATCGCTATAGCGCCTACAAGAAGCTGGCCCGCCTGGCGGCGGGCCAGCTGGTCCTGGCATTCTGCTGGGCCCATGTCAGGAGGGATTTCATCAAGGCGGCGGCGGCGCGTGGCGACCTTGATGACTGGAAGGACCAATGGCTGGCCCGGATCCGGCGCCTGTACAGGTTGAACGCGCAGCGCTTGCGATTTCACGATCCCGGCAGGCCGCCTGACAGGAGGTATCTGAGGATGCACTTCCGTCTGTCCCGCGTCCTCGGGGAGGTCTTCATGGAGGCGGAACGGGAGCTTGCCACCGTTGATGATGCGTCGCCGCAGGGGAAGGTGTTGCAGTCTCTGCTGCGTCATCGCCGGGGGCTGTCCCGGTTCCTCGACGATCCCCGGGTTCCGCTCGACAACAATCTCGCTGAACGCCGCTTCCGCCTTGAGGTCATCCGCCGGAAGCTGTCGCTGGGCTCGGACAGCAAGGCCGGCGCAGAGGGCATGGCGACGATGCTTACGGTGGTCCGCACGCTTGAGGTCAACGACGTTGCGGTTTTGCCGTGGCTTGAGGCGTGGCTGTCTGCCTGTGCCGCCAATGGTGGCCGCCCGCCGGAAGATCTCGGCCCGTGGCTGCCCTGGACGATGAACGAGGCGCGCCGGGCAGAGTTTCGCGCGTGAGCGCGGCACCGACATGCCGCTATGCGGGGCGCGACTTCACCGAGGTCGAGATCGCGCTGATCCGGGATCTGATTGCCGAGGATCCGAAGCTGACCCGAGCTCACCTGTCGCGGGCGTTCTGCCGCCGGGTCGGCTGGGTCAAGCCCGACGGCGGGTTGCGGGACATGATGGCGCGTTGCGCGCTGCTGGCGATGCATCGCGACGGGCTGATCGTCCTGCCGCCACCACGACGCCCGCGCCATGCGCCCAGACCGGTCGTCTTCGGGCCGGAGAGCGAACCACCGCTGCCGCCGCCGCCCGCGACCATCGAGGCGGTGCGGCCGCTCAGCCTCGTCCCCGTCCTCGACCGGACCAGCCACAACGCCCTACTGTGGAAGCAGTTTATCGCCCGCTACCATTATCTCGGATACAAGCCGATGGCCGGTGCCCAGATGCGCTATACCGTGGTCGACCGCCACGGCGCCTCGCTCGCCATGATCGGCATGGCAGCAGCAGCCTGGAAGACCGCGCCGCGAGACCACGCCATCGGATGGAGCCCGGAGACCCGGGCGCGCAATCTCCATCTCGTGGTCAATCAGTCCCGCCTGCTTCTACTGCCCTGGATCGTCATCCCAAACCTCGGATCCCACATCCTGTCGATGCTGCGCCGACAACTGCCCGGCGACTGGACCCAACGCTATAATGTCGAGCCCGTCCTGATGGAAACATTCGTCGAAACACCGCGCTTTGCCGGCACCATCTACAAGGCCGCAAACTGGACCTGTATCGGCACCACCAGCGGACGCGGACGCTACGACACAAAACATGAATGCGCCCTCACTAAAAAAAACATCTGGCTGCAGCCGCTACGCAGAGACTGGAAGCGCAGACTCAACGAATGATAGAAATCATCACCTGCTGAACGAACGCTTACGTTTGTGACAATCCGGCGCTGACGGCCGATAATTTGTGCGGGAACGCGCGATGTTGAGGAAGAGGGGAGTGCCCCCGACCACATGCAGTGGTATTCTGAAAGTAGTAAAACATCCAGATCAGGAGCACTCCAATGACCATGCTAACCCATTCCGAGGTGGAATTCGAGTTTGATTTTGATCCCTATGTTGTTGCGAACCAGCTTTGCGGGGGTGTGCCGCCCGTTGAGGAGATGGAAGCCTGCCGCTCGCTTTGCGACGCGATTGGGCGGGAGTTTGCAGACGCGGCGTTCCAACTACTTTCCTCCGGCACATTGGGGGCGGCGTTTTCGGCGTTTGAACATCAGGTGATGTCTGCATCGCAGGCCTGCGTGCGCGCGGTTCTGAAAGCGGGCATCGAGTCTTTGGATGATGGCGCGCGGCATGTGTTTCGTGGCGGGAGGCGGCACCGTCGGGTACAGGCGACACCGCGCAGGGTGATGACTTCGGCCGGGCCGGTGGAGTATTCGAGACCGCGCTACCGGTCGGAATCCGGGGCCGCGATCATGCCGGTCGACGAGCAAGTTTGCTTTGCGGGCGGCTATTTCACGGAGCGGGCTGCGGAGCAGGGAGTGTATCTGATGAGCGCTCTCTCGCCACGGGACTGTGTGTCGCTGTACGGGAAGTTCGGGATCGAGGGAGCCTCGGTGAGTAGCCTGCAGCGCCTGGCGGTCGATGCAGGCCGTCTCTGGAGCGGCTGCGCGGACGACGCGCTTGTGGCGATGCGCGCGGGCGAGGCGATCCCGGCGCAGGCGGTGAGCGTCTGCATCTCCCTCGACGGGACCATGCTCCCCATGTTCCTGGAGGGGAAAGGTGCCGTCAGGCCAATGATTTGGAAAGAGGCGTCCGTCGGGACGATCTCCTATTACGATGCTCAGGGCGTCCGCTTGCACACCGTGTATTTCGGCGAGATGCCCGAACACCGCAAGGCAACCCTCAAGCAGCGGCTGGAGGAGGAACTTGTGCATGTCACCAGGCTCCGGCCCGATTTGCGGCTTGTTGCCGTCGCAGACGCGGCCGCAGACAATTGGCGCTTCTTGTCCGCCTTGGTTCCAGAGGCGTTCCAACTGATCGATTTCTGGCATGCAGCGCAACACCTCGCCGCGGCCGCCGAGCACATCTTCCCCCACGACAGCACCGCCCGCAGCACATGGTTCCAAGGATACCGCAAGATCCTCCGGGACGATCCAGAGGGAGCCGAAAAGGTGATCCGGTCCTTGCGATACTACTGGACCTCCGGTGGCAGGCTGGATGCCGGACTGGAGAGCGAGTTGAACTACTTCCGCAATCACCGGAACCGCATGAGCTATGCGAAACATCAGGCCATGAACATCCCGATCGGGTCCGGCGTGACCGAAAGCGCATGCAAGACCCTGGTCGGGGCCAGGATGAAAAGGTCGGGCCAGCGCTGGGGAATGGAAGGAGGCAAGGCCATCCTCGCCTTCCGAGCGCTCGTCAAGTCCGAGCGCTTCGACGCCGCCTGGACTGCCATACTCGATCACCACAAGCAAACGCCCGCAGAAAATGACAACCGCTTCCCAAACTCACACAAAGCGGCGGCTTGATCGTGCTATAGGCGCAAAACTTGTAAATTGACAAATCCTCGAAAATGCCCGCCATGCGAGAATCGCACCCGCGACAGCTTGCCAGAGCGCAACGTAAGGGATTGAATTTCCCAGTTTTTCTGAGAGAGAAATGCGCCTGCTGTGAACTGCCTTCCTTTTTGAAGCTGCTGAAATTCAATGACGGGCAAAACGCGGCGACGACTTGCCCTACTGTTCCGAATGACCTGCTGGAACGCGAATTCTTCTATTGCACACATCGTTGTAGCCGTGCCAGCACGTCAAGTAAATTGCCGGGAGTCCTGATGTCTGAGACTATGCCCGCGTCTTCGGGCAGCCCCCTCCGGAAAATCTCGGCGCGGCCGTGCATCTGGTGGCAATACTCGGCGGATACCAGGCCCGCAAACATGATCCGGAGCCCGGTGCGCAGATCATGTGGCGCGCGCAGGAGCGCCTGTCCGCCGCGACAATCGCCTACGAGGTCAAGGCAATCGTCGATGCACGGGACGCATTGTCCTGTGCGAAAAATGGCTAAAGGGCAGAGCTAGCCTCGAACGGATGCTTCTTGCAAGCAGACCGTTGGCATGATAACCTAAACGGACACGGCCTCGGTACCGGGGCCTTGCAGAACGTAATTGCAGGAGGCCCCATGATGGCAAAGACCCAGCAATTCCCACTAATACAAAAAACTTCTTGTATCGCTCATTATCTGCTTGTTTTCCTCGGTTTCAAGTTTTCGAACAAGACTTTGGCGTCCGGCTCGTAGCGGTTGCATGGAAGCGCATTGATGTGGCTGGAGGTTTCGGGGCGTTCAAAGTACTTGGCGAAAGGATGGGTGGTCCGACGTCACGATGTATCGATCAGTTCGGGGGTAGTTTTCCGGTACCCGAACGCAATCATCTTGTACACGTATTCCCAGTCCGGGATCTCGAAGTTGAACACATGGCTGCGGAGTTCCTCCCAGAAGTAGAGTGGACGCTCGGCCTTTTCGCGGGCCATTCGGAACAGCTTGCAGCATCGCTGTTCGGCCTGATCGATGAGGAACGCGAGCATCATGAGGCTGGCGAAGACGGTCGATAACTGGTTGTATCCATGGCCGAAATTGTGTTCGAGATTGTACCCAGCGTTTTTGAAGATAGTTTCATGATGCGTCCTTTTTCAACCTTGAGCGCCGGACATGGCCATTGACGCCAAGTCGCCGTCGTTTTGGTGCTGATGCTCTTTCACACGGTACATCGAGAAGGTCCGCGGACCAATTGTGAATGTGGTGCGTTCGACGCTGGCGCCCCGTTGACCACGGGCCTGCAAGGCCCGCACCGGGATCCCGAGTTCTGCACTCAACTCCTCGGCCGTGTGCCAGCCCTGCTCACGCAGGGCCTGCCGTCGGCGCGTGAGATGGCTCGGCAACCCGAGATAATGGCGCAGGCTGACAATGGCCGTTTTGGTCAGCGGTTTTCCTCGACTGCCTGTGACGCCTCTCCGGTTCAGGGTTTCCGCGATGTCCCGGTCGCCCATGTCCGCGGTGAGTCGGGTGATCTCGGCCACGGTTTCCGGCGGCGTCCGGCTCGCCAGGTTGCCGGGCCCGGCCAGGGCGACCGGATCCAGTTCGACGGTCTTGCCGCCGCGCATGCGCAGTTGAACCGATACCGACCGGTCCACGCGTGTAAGCGTGACATCCTCCACCAGGAGCGCCAGCATCCGTTTGCGGTCCGCATTGTCATGCGCCAGTGACTCCCAGGCAGTCGCAAAATCCCGGGCCAGTTCCTCGATCCGACGGGTTTGCTCGTCTGTCATCAGGCGTTCGAATGCTTCGGACTGCCGCTCGCGTTCCGCTTCAGCTTGTTCGACGGCCTGCAACGCCGCGTTCCACTCCCTTTCGAGCGTGGTGGCGACCAAGCGGTTACCGGGTTCGACGAAGAAGTAGCGTTGCCGGGCGCTGTCGGCGGCATGGTTGAGCCGTTCAATCTGCTGGGCTCGGTGCCGGTCCGCCTTGGCGAAGTCTGCGGCGACCTGCTCTTGCACGGCCAGCGTCACGGCGATGCTGCGCTGGTTGACGGCATCGATGACGAAGTCGGCCACGGCCGCATCGACCGTCTCCCCGGGCATACTCTGGCATTTCTGCGTGCCGTACTCCGTTTTGTCGACTTCACAGATGTACTGTCTCCTGGCCCTGCGCTTCCATCGTGCACTGGGCGAACTATACTTGGTCATCATCCGCCGGCCGCAAAGCCCGCAAATGACCCGCGACTGTAGCAGGGCCGCCCCGTTGCGCGGCGCGCTCCGACGGGCCTCGCCCGGCGCCCGGCACGTACGGTTTTCCGCCAGTTGCCGCTGGTTGCGCAGGTATTCCTCCCAGCTGATGAACCCGGCATGCATGTCTGGGAGACAGACCGTCCAGTCGTCCTGCGGACGCGGGCGCGAAACAGTCCGGCCGGTCCTGTCGCGGCGACGGTCGAACCGGCCCCAGACATAGCAGCCGGCATAGCGCGGGTTCTTGAGAGTGCTCAGAACCCGGGAATACCGGGCGGCGGACCAGACCAGTTCTCGCTTTGCGCCCAGCGGTCGGGACGGCAGCCGAATCCCGTTGGACAGCAACCATGTCTGGGTCGCCTTGGCCGAGCGGGTGCGGCGGAAGGCCTCGAACACATGGGTGATCGCCTCAGTGACCTGCACGTCGGGGTCCAGCACCACCGCGCCTGCGGGATCGTACTCGAGGCCGGTCGGCAGGATCAACGGCAAGTCGCCGCGTTCGGCCTTGTTGCGCATCCCGCCATACAGGCGGTCGCGAATGCCGTGGAGCTCGAATTCGTAGACGGAACTCTTAATTCCCAACATGAGCCTGTCGCTACTGTCCTTGGGGTCGTGAACGCCGGCCTCGTCGAGGATCAGCGTATCCGACAGAGCGGCCAGATGGTACAGGCCCTGTAGTTCCGCATGGATGCGGCCGAGGCGCGAGATCTCGAGGCTGAGAATGATGCCGACCTCTCCGGCCCCGACGCGAGCCATCAGATCGTAGAAGCCATGGCGGTCGACCCGTCCGTCCGCCGACCGTCCCTGGTCGTCATCAATGGCCCGGATCTGCTCTGCTGACCAGCCCAGCGCCAGCGCCCGCCGGCGCAGGTCGACCTGGCGCCGGGTGCTTTCGGTATTGTTGATCACCTGGCCGGGCGTGGACTGGCGGATGTAGACGCACGCATCGCGCGCCCGGTGATGTGGCTTGATCTTGTCGGCGCCTTTGCTCGTGAAGTCGGTCATGTCCGGTCTCCCGATCCTGTTTCCATCGTCAGAACCCCCGCAATCATCCCGGCCGCCGCCACGGTGACGATGTCGGCCACTTGGTCGCCGTCCGGTGCCGGAATCGGTGCCGGGTCGGATCGGGGTCGGGGTCGGAGGGCAGCGGCCTGGACCAGTGCCCGCGCCATGCCGTAGTGGCGCAGGATCGCGATGGCCGGGCTGCCCTGGCCGGACAGCCATGCCCCCCGCCACCGGCAATAGTGTCGAACATCGTCATCACCGAGGATCCGGCCGACCGGCCCGGGCACTTTTTTTTTGCCGCTCGAACGCCTTGGTGATGCTGCGGGGGTGGAGGCGAACCCCGAACCGACTTTCGATCACCGTCACCAGGCGGCGTGACCCCACCGGCCCGTTCTCCGCCCGGTAGGCCGCGATGAACGCGAGGATGTCGTCGGTCACCTTGTGGGGCCGCCGGGGCCCCCGCGGCAACGGCAGCAGGGCCTGCAGGCCGCCCTCGTGGAAACGGCGCCGGACCCGGAAACAGGTCGGCACCGAGACGCCGAACTCGGCGGCGACCTCGGCCAGCGTCGCGGTCTTGGCACTGCGCACCATCTCGTAGCGCACCTGCAGGAGATCGCGCGGGTCGAAGAAGTCATCCTCGCGGAAACGGTCGGCCCGGATCCTGTCCGGATGCCGGTTGAGGGTGCCGGACGCCCGGAGGCGGTCGGTCTTCGGATCATCGTCTGCCATGGTCGATCCTGTGTGGCTTCACTCGGGAATAATCATACATAATTACCCTTACTGACAGCACTCCGCAAGGCGGGACGCCCGCATCTGGTGTCTTACACAGCAATGTTTCCTGGAAACCGCGGTGTGGTTCCGGGCTTGGGTAAAAGTGCATGATCATGCCGGGTATTTATTTTTGATCAGATCGTCCAGCAGATTCCGCAGCAACTGAAGATCGTCCAGACGAAACAGGGACTGCCCGCCGGACGCCGCCTCGAAGGCATCCACCTGGCGAAGACTGGTCCAGGCCTCGGGGATGCTGCGAACGATCCGGTCCTGACCCGTCAGAATATGAACGGATTTGACGCCGAAGACGTTAGAGCGGAACCGCACCGGGAACCGGCGGCCCCGCCAGGGGTGGAACGGATGGGTGATCGTGATCTCCTGCGGCCCGGATCCGGGTCCAGAATCGAGATCGGAGGTCTTCGAATCCGTTGCCTTTTAGCGTGTTGAAAGTCTCGTTCTCGATGCGCCACCGCGCCCGTCCAGCGCGCATGATCTTCATGGCGGTATCCCGGTTCACGGGCAGATCGGTGACCCAGGAGAAGTGCTGGCGCTTGCCATTCGGCTTCGTCTCCCAGTATTCGAGCACATTGACTTCCACATCCTTGTTGGTCTTGTTCAGCGCTACCTGCTCGAGAACGCGGAAGCGGTGATGGGTGCCGTCCCCGTCCGTGGATTCCCAGTGCTGAACCCGGGCGTTGCTCTCCAATGCGTCGAACAGCGCCTTGTGGTCGCCCGGTTTCGCGCCGAGGATGAAGCGCATTCCGTACTCGCGGAGCTTGCGGATATGCGGGGCATTGGACGCCAGCCCGTCCTCCAGCACAATCAGTTTCAGGTGCGGGTGCTCCCGGCCCACATCGGCGATGAGGCGCTTCGACGCCTCGCGCTCACAGTCGTTCTTGGCTGCGCCATCCGTGTTCTGGATTGGCTCGGGCGCCAGGGGAAAGACCTCCCGGTGCTCGGGGTGCACGATCACCGCCGCCAGCATCTGGTGGTAATATTCCACGCTGCCATCCCGGTGGTGCTTCTCGCAGCAGTTCGCACAGTGGACGCTCCGAGAGGAGAACGTTCCGGTGCCGTCGATCGAAAGCAGATAGTGACCGTCCCAATACGCGTACTCCTCCAGCGCCTTGCCACGCTGCAGCGCCCGGAACACCCGCTTGAAGGCTGGCCGCAGGCTGCGGGGATCAACATCGTCGAGGCGCTTGCGCAAGCCGGAATCCGACGGTGCCTGCCGGACGCCGAACAGGCTCCGCAGGTTGGACCGGATCGTGCCCGTTCTATTCGCATGCCGATCGAACTGCAGAAGAGACTGATACTTCAGCGAGAAGACCGCGAGGCCCGACATCAGATAGTCCGCGAGCCGGAACTTCCGCCCCGACACGCCGTCGTCGATCCGTTCGAAGCTCGCCCGAACCTCCTTCAGAAGGCCCGGTTTGCTCAGTGTCTTGCGAAAGGAAGTTCCATTTCTTGCCATTTCCCTGCCATCGTCTGCTCGTTTTCTCCAACTCTATGCAAACGGCCGCAAATGTCCAGACCGCAACCGGCCGAACCGACGTCGAGCGCTGTTGCCTGCCCTCCTCCACCGGAAACAGCGTGGACAGACACAAATCTCAACCCGAAAACGCCCAAAAGTCTACGAATAACAGCCCGACCCATGTTCGATAACCCCAGTGTACGCACGGACTCTCGAGTCTAGTGGGAACGGCTGGCAAAGACCCGACTACCCGTTCCGCTGGCCGACTTTGCGTCAGCATTCGCATTCGCCGCCCGTTGCATCGCGGCGGCCATGGTTCTGAGCGTTTCGTCCGCCGCGGTTGCCCAAACCTCCGACGAAAACATGGCCCTCGCCATGAGCCTCAATAGTGAGATCGAGGCCATATCAACGACACATGCGGAGGCCGTCGAGAGGTTGGACGATGCGAAAGCGGTGGCGGAAGGCTTAGAACGCACCCTGAAACGCGTCCGAGAGTCTCTCGACAAACTGACGGCCGACGCGAAGGAAATCCAGGACAAGATCAAGAAAATCATGGATACACCCAATAAACGTGTAAGAGTACTGGAAGAGAGAATTGATCTCCTCGAAAGAGGCATACTGGCAAGACAGCCTCTGGTTGATCTAATCCGGGAGAAAGGAGAACCAGTAGGCGAGCGCGAGAATGAGTTGGAACGTTTCAAGACGTGGCTCACCGATGCGCAGGCCGAACTGGACGTTCTTGGAGGCGGCAATGATGAAGAGATTGAACAATTGAATGCGGAACTTGACGAGGTTGACGAGAAACTGACGACAAAGGGAAGGGAAGCGGTCGAATTGGTTGCCGAGTTGAACGATGCCAAAATAGCGCAGAGACTTGCCGAAGGAGCGTTGGACCTCTCCATGTTGGACGTGAATTTCTTGGAGAAAAAGGCTTGCAGTCTCCCGCTCACTGCCGGAACAGAAAGGCTCATTCGGGCGATGCTCAGCTCGTTGGAGGACATGTTGAATAGGGAGCCCTGCCCCCAGTAACGGCACACTGGTTTTCCGTCCTCTCCGCTTGGCGCGCATTGTCCCCGGCTGGTTCGACCGACGGGTGATGCGCGCCGCTTCCGGCTTAACCGTAGGAAACGAATATGGAACCATTTGGAATGAGGTTCTCGTGCGTAGTTGCGGTTTTCCTTGCAGTTGCGGGTCCCGGAATTGTTTCGGCTCAGGAGGATATTCAAGAGAGGAGATGCATTGAGACCGATGTAGTCTACCCTCCATGGGAGATCGAGAAAATTTTATTGGATTCTGGAAACGAACAAGAAGTTAATCAGAGGAACATTGCGAATTTGACAAACGAGTTACTCGAAAAAACAGGTAGATTCTATGAAGCACAGAGGGCTAGTGGCAGGTTCAATCTGGCGGTGAGACAAGCGGAAGATAATTTGGAAGCGGTGAACGAGGATTATGAGAATAGAATGACGGACGCCCGTGCAGAAACACAGGATGTCAGGGGACGAATTGAGGAAATCAACGCTGAATTAGTAGACATGCCGCAAGGTCAACTTAGAGAAAGTAAAATCCTGCATCGGGATGCGCTAGAGACCAGGCTGGAAGAACTTCGCGCTTCCCATGGCCAATTGGAATCTGAGGGAAACAACGAAGTGCAGACTCTGACGACAGTAATACGGGGTCTTAGGGCATACGCTCAGACAGCGGAAAGAGAACTGGACGAAATGACGCGTGCCATTGAAGTATTGGAAACGCAGCTCGCGGATGAGGGGTCGGCGTTGGAATGGAACCGACTATGCCAGGACCAGGCGGCGGAAGCAAAGGAGTATAGCGAGGCGGCGCTATGGAATACTCCGGAAAGGCTTCAGAAACTGGAAAGCAGTATTGCCTCTGACCGATCCGAACTCCAGCAACTCCGGGAAGATCTTGGGGAGTTGGCGGATTCCATGTACAGCAGGGTCGCTCGTCTCCGCGACCGGCAATATCGTCTCCGCGACCGGCAAAATGGGCTGCGCAATTCGATGATGGTGCGATCGTACAACTTCCGCCTTAGAGGCGTTGACGCACTCCACCTGAAAAGCGACTTCCCAACGGGTGTGTCTCAAAACGACTACCCCGTGGCTTTCATCAACAATTGGGAGGTCGATTACAATTGTGAATCTTACGACGGTCCAAGAAGTCCGGGTCTCGTTGTGAACGAGGATTCCTCTTCTCCAGCCAACGAGTGGCTGATACTTGCGCGCGATGGGTCTAACGAATGCGATTGGGTCTTGATCGTGGTCACTTTCGTCAAGAGCGATATCTTGGCCAAACCGGCTTGGTTGAGTCAAAGCGGGCGGACCAAGGGAGGGGCACTCACCCTCATCCCCCGCGCTGATTGATCGTTGAGTGGGTGCAATTTTTCGCGGCCGCGAATATGCTTTTGCTGGTCCGGGTTCAACGCGGAGTTCGCTGTCAGGCGGGGCCCTGGCGGAGGCGCGGTGGTTTGCGTTGGTGTGCTGCAGCATGGTTTCCGTGCGCACGGAAGCTAGCCGGTCGTCAACCCCTGGCGAAATCCGGTTGGCTCTTGCGGTCCTGTTGCGCGCGGAGTTGAGGCTCAGACTTCCTGACCTCGTGCGCTAATTGAAGGCGGGCTTGGCGATCGTTTTGCTCGTGATTTCCAGCAGTTAGGAGACATTTGAGGGGTTGACCGATCTACGGAGAGTGGCTATAATACTGTGCACCCGATATCGACCGTGGAGACTCCCTTGAACACGCTTCCGATGCCTCCTGCCGAGGCGATCCAGATCGGCGAATCCTGCTTTTCGCACGCGGTCGAGGACGGCCGGCGGGTCTACTTCAGCAACCTGGCGCCGTTCGATTCCCACGAAGTTTCGGACAACCGAGCGCGACAGCTGCGGATTGCGCGGTTTGCCGAGCACGGTGTGCTACGCAGGGATCTGGCGGCGGCGTTTGGCGTGAACCGTTCGACGGTGCAGCGGGCAGTGAACCAGCTCCGGAGGCAGGGCGAGGCCGGTTTTCTTACGCCGCGACGGAGGCGCGGGCCGAGCGCGATCGACGCCGCGACGGCGCGGGAGGCGGAGCGGCTTCTGGCCTCGGGGCTGAGCGGCCGGGCGGTTGCGCGAAAGCTGGGGATCCGGCCGAGCACGTTCAGCCTCAACCGCCGGTCGGGTGTTATCAGAGGGGGGACGCCGAACCGGGCCGTGCCGGCGCAGGCGACAGCGTCGACGGAGCCGCAGGCGACGGCAGTGCTGGAGCCGCCGGTGGTCGCGTCGACGGAGCCACAGGCGGCGGCAGCGCCGGAGCCGAGGGTGGAGCGGAGCGAACGGGACGCACGCGACCGCGAGGCGCCGATGGGTCGGGGCACCCGGGACACGGCGGGGCGGATGCTGGCGGCAACGGGACATCTGACGGAGATGCGGCCGCAGTTTGCGGAGCCGCTGTCGGCGGTTGCCGGCGGCGGCGTGCTGGCCGGGCTGCCGATGCTGCTCAAGGAGGGGCTTCTGGACCGCGCGCGGGAGTTCCTGTCGCTGCCCAAGGGATACTACGGTTTGACCACGGTTCTGCTGTTCCTGGCCTTCCTCACCCTGGCCCGGGTGCGCAATCCGGAGGCACTGCGGCACCAGGCGCCCGGGGAATGGGGCGCCATCCTGGGCCTGGACCGCTGCCCGGAGGTGAAGACGCTGCGGGGCAAGATCAAGGCGTTGGGGCGAGACGTGCAACGGGTGCGGGACTGGCAAGCTTCCCTGGCCGCGGGATGGATGGCGGAAGAACCGGACGTGTGTGCGACCCTGTCGGTGGATGGCCACGTCAAGGTGTATTCCGGCCGCAAGGGAAAATTGCCCAAGCATTACGTGGCGCGCCAGAAACTCTGCCTGCCTGCCTCCACGAGCTACTGGATCAACGCGCTCGGCGGCAAGCCGTTCCTGTGCCTGAACAAGGCGCTGGATCCGACCATGACCCACGCGCTGGAGAAGGACATCCTGCCCGCGCTGGAGAAACTGGGCATGCTGGGCCCGGATGCACCGGACCTCACCGTCCCGGACGCCGGCGAGCCCGCCCTGACGCTGGTCTTCGACCGGGAAGGCTGGAGCCCTGCCCTGTTCCGGCGCCTCGCCCGGCGCGGGGTTGCTGTGATCACCTGGCACAAGGGCTTCAAGGGGGAGGCCTGGCCGGAGGCGGACTTCCGCACCGTCACGGTGCCCATCCACGGGCCGGGAAGCACCCGCAGCGCCACCGTCCGCCTCGCCGAGAAGAGCGTGATCCTGAGCAAGGGGCCCGAAGTCCGCCAGATCCGGCGCCTGCTGGAGAATGGCCGCCAGGTGCCCCTCATCACCACCGACCCCCGCATGCCCATGGAGCGGGCCGCCAGCGCCCTGTTCTCCCGATGGTCGCAGGAGAACTTCTTCAAATACATGCGCGAGGAGTTCAATCTCGACGCGCTGGCGGTCCACGGTTTGGAAGCACAGGATCCCGACGCCCGCATCGTCAACCCGCGCTGGCGCGCAATCGACCGCAATGTCCAGCGCTTCCGGCAGCGCCTTGGCACCCTGCGCAACCGGATCGCCGACCTGTCCAGGGGAACCCCGACCCGCGAAGCCGAAGAGGCCGTCCGGCGCCTGCAGGCCCAAAGCGACGCTCTCGACGCCGAGCGTGAAGCCCTCAAGCTGCAGCGCCGCGATACACCGCGACATATCGCGGTCGCCGAACTCGACACGAACGAGGCACTCGACGCGCTCCCCGAAGGCGAGAAACTCCTCCTCGATATAATCCGCATGATCGCCTACCGCGCTGAAACCCGCATGATGCCCGCCGTTGCCCAGACCCAGGGCAAGATCCAGCGCCCCCGCCGGCACTTGCGCGCACTTCTACGGGCCGACGCCGACGTCATCCCGGAGCACGGCAACGGCATCCTCCGCGTTCGCATACTCGGCACCGCCAGCGATGCCGGCGACAACGCCATCGCAAGCCTCCTCGAAGAACTCAACCAGACACGGACCGTCTTCCCCGGTACCAACATGCACATGGTCTATGAACTACCCGGAAAAATCGCCGAGCCCCACTTCGCGGGTGCAAAAACATGACACTCTCTCGAGTTCGAGGTCAGGAAGTCTGAGGCTACGCGTGTTTGGGCGCTGCCTTGAGGTTTTCCCAGTTGACGCGAAGGCTTCCGTCGCCACGGGGCTCGAGGATGCCGAAGTGGCCGAGCTGGCGTAGCCAGCGAGAGGCGTTTGGGTACACCATCACTGCCTCATAGTCGGTGCCAGGATCGCGATAGGGTGCGCGATCGCGCAGCATCACGTACACTCGGACTATTCATGAAGAGGCGAGTGACCACAAATTTCGTCACGAAAGTTTGAAACGCTTTCGTGCCTCAGATTGTTTTGACGAAGACTTTTTTTGTAGCTCAAGTGTCCGCCCGTTTCGCGTGGCTGCAAGGGGCAGAATCGTTGCAGAAACGGGTTGATCGGGATAGGGGGGCACCTCGCGGTGCCACCCCTCCCACACCACCGGGCATACGGGTCCGTACCACGGCGGTTCGACCGGATTAAGCGTCGACGTAGAGATAGAGTCGAGGGAGTCCGAGCGAGTCGAAGGGGTGCACGTTCCCTATGGAGTAATTCGGATTGAGTAGCGGCAAGGAGTTATGCATTCCGGTCGGGCTCGTCAAGCTCTGATTTGGACCCCGTATGATTGGGTTTGCTTGATTGGAGTGTATTTTGGCGGATTCCCGGTCGGGAAGGAGGAGAGTGCCCACCACAAGATGTGGTATATGGTTGGAGAACATAACCAGCAACCAGGAGCACTCCTATGGAAGTATTGCAGTTTCCCGCGCGGCAGTCCAGCGCGTCCCCGGCGAAGGAGGGGTGGGTTCGCGGCGAGTTGTCCGGTGTCATGACGCTGGCCTTTGAGGCGATTGCGGATTCGATTCTGTCGCAGCCGCTGGAAGGCGGCGCGGAAGCCTGTGAGCGCCGGATCTCGGCGGCGCTTGCACAGGCGGGCTGCGGCGCGTTGCGGGTTGCGTTGGAGGCTGGCGACGCGGAAGCGGAGCAGCTGGTGCGTGGCGGCGAGGTGTATCACCGTGGCGGAAGGCAACGGACGACGATGCTGAGTTCCTTCGGAGAAGTGGCGTATGAACGTCAGCGCTACCGGCGCCGCGGGCAGGATTCGATTGCACCTGCGGACGATCGCTTCGAGATCCTGTTCGGCTATTGGTCGCCGCTTGCTGCGCGGCGGGCCGGGCTGGTCCTGTCGATGGCGCCGGCGGGCCATTGCGAGGCGTTGTTCCGGGAGTTTGGCGGAATGCATCCGTCGGCAACGGCGCTGGGCAATCTGTCGAAGGGTTTGGGCCCGGTCTTGGAAGTGGTCGAGGAGGATGCGCTGGAAACGATCCGCGGACAGGAGGCCGTCCCGGTGGAAGCCCGGGCCCTGGCGATCTCGATTGACGGCGTGCATGTCGGGATGCGGAAGGAGACGGTCGTGCGAGGGCAAGGGGTTGCATCGGTTCCGGCGGGTTTCCGGGAAGCCTCGTCGGGTACGGTGTCCCTGTTCGATGGGGACGGGGAGCGCCTGCGTACCGCGTATCACGGCCGCATGCCGGAAGCCGGCAAGGCCACGCTGAAGAGGGACGTGCTGGCGGAGGCGCAGCACTGGATGAACCTGCGACCGGACCTGGAGGTTGTCTTCATCGCCGACGGCGCGGCAGACAATTGGACATCGGTTCTGCATTGCTCCTCTTGTTAATCACGATCCTGACAGTCGGGCCTTTCGGCGCGTAACCTGCTGAATCAACTCGGTTATTTCCCTGCCGTACGGTTTTGGTCCCTGATCGCCGGTGGAGTGTTGACCTCGTGACAATAGGGATATTCGGTGATTCGGGCCGGCCTGTGCCCTGGATTTCATCGCGCAAGGCCGCCTTGTGCGCTGCTCTTTCCCTCTCCGTCGCTGGATCCGCCACGCGAGTGTTCCGGGATCGGCCGGAGGCACCGCTCCTCTGAGGGATGCACCGGATTTCCGGGATCTGGAAGCATCCGGGGCGGTGTTAACCCGATGACAATGCCGCTTGGCAGAACAACCTCGCCCATCGGACCGAGGGCCTGCGCGGGAACCGTGCGGATCAATCATCGTTGACCTGCGCGGTGTCGGGCAGAACAAGCCCCGGCAGTAGCGGTGTTTCCATCTCCGGGCTGATCCGGACATGGAGCCCACGGTGACTGCCACGCGTAACGTAGACGGCCTGCAACTGCCCGGCACGCATGCGCTTCCAGATCGTCTGCCTGGTGACGCCGAGACGGCGGACGGCCGTGGCCAGCGGAACAAATCCGTCTGACGGGTTGGGGCAGAACCGGGAGCGGAACTCATCTGTCAGGCGAACGCGGACCGGTGCCCCGGAGCTGTCACTATCACACTGTTGACACGGGCTGTGTTGTGTGGCACACATGATGCATGCAGATTGGCTTGCGACAGTTTTGCGCGGAAACTCTTTCGTGGTTTGAGTGCGCGGTCCTTGAGGGAGGCGCGAGCCGGAGCGCGCTTGCGAGCGAGTTGTGCGCTCGCGCGAACTGGCGCAACGCGCGGGGCGAGCCGTGCGTTTCGTCGGCGCGGAAGATCCTGCCGAGGCTGGCGTCGCAACTGGGGTTGAAGCTCCCGGCGGCGGCAGCGCCGCCGCCAGCGGGGGATGCATTGCCGTCGCATCCAGACCTGCATGTGGAGACGACGCTATCGGCTCTGGGAACGGTGTCGCTGGAACCGGCCGAGGGTCGCGAGGGTTCGCGGCGCTTCCGTTCGATGATGGCGTCGCACCATCCGGAGGGGGTTCCGCGGCATCCCGGCAAAGCGTTGAATTATCTGGTGATATCGTCTCGGTTCGGGTGTTTGGGTGGGATCGGCTTCTGCGCGGCGAGCTGGCACCAGAAGGCGCGGGACCGGTATATCGGCTGGAGTGCGCGAGCCCGTTGCGCGGGGTTGGGGCGGATGGTGAACAACCACCGCTTCCTGCTTCTGCCTTCGGTGCGGGTTGCGGACCTTGCCTCGCATGTGCTGGCGCAGGCGACAGGTCGGGTTGCGGACGACTGGGAGGCACGGCATGGTGATCGGCCGGTGCTGGCGTACAGCTATGTCGGCCCCGAGCATGCCGGGACCTCGTACCGAGCGGCGGGCTGGGAGGATGCTGGCGCGACATCGGGACGCCCGCCGGGCCGGCGCGGGGCGGGGCCGGTGCGCCGGGTGTGGATGAAGTCGCTGCAGGCGGGCTGGCGGGAAGCACTGTGTGAGGAGCCGGAGCGGGTTGCGGGGCGGATGGGATCGCTGCATCTTGGCGCCGACGCCGACTGGGCGGAGCGCGAGTTCGGCCGGGGCACCCATCCCGACGGGCGGGTGCGGCGCCGGATCGAGGAGATGGGGCGGTGTTGGGAGAAGCGTCCGGGAACGCCGCTTCCGGAGATCTTTCCGGACCGTGCATCGCAGGAGGCTGCGTACCGCCTGCTTTCGAACGAAAGGGTGGCTGTGGACGACATCCTCGAGGGGCATCGCGAGACAACGGTGGAGCGCTGCCGGCATGCGGGTGTGGTGCTGATGGTGCAGGACACCACCATGGTGAACTACGACAACCTTCGCGACGCGACCAGCGGGCTGGCGGCGCTGGGCGGCGGCGGCAAGGGCACCGTGGGGGTTCCCGTGCATACGACGCTGGCGGTGGCACAGGGCGGGCGCCCGCTTGGCGTTTGCGCGCTTGAGGGCGACTTCCGCGAAAGCGTCGAAGCCAAGGCCGCCCGGGAACCGGGCGTGGCGCAGGAGCCCGAGAGCGCCCGCTGGCTGCGCTCGCTGGAGCAGGCGGCGGCGGTGGGACACGCCTGCTCGAACACCCGCGTCATTTCCGTCGCCGACCGCGAGGGAGACATCTGGGGTCTGTACGCCCGCCAGGCCGAGGATCCCGCCGCCGCCGGCCTGCTGGTGCGCGCCTGCCGCTCGAAACAGCGCAAGGTGCTGGTGGACGGCAAAAAGCTGGACCTCGGCAAGCACATGGACACTCTCCCGCCCTGCGCATCGCGCAGCATCGAGATTTCCGCGCGGGGCGGCAGGGCGGCACGCAAGAAGCGCAAGGCCGTGCTGGCGTTGCGCATCGCTCGCGTCGAACTCATCGCGCCCGAAGGCAAGTCGCCGCACACGCTGCCCATGACCGCCGTGCTCGTTGCCGAGCGCAACCCGCCGTCCGGCGCTCGCCAGCCACTCCGCTGGCTGCTGCTTTGCTCCGAAGGCGAGGCCACGCCCGAATGGGCCGACCGCATCCGCCAGTGGTACGAAACGCGCTGGTCCATCGAAGAGTTCTTCCGCGTCCTCAAGACCGGAACCCGCATCGAGGACCGCCGCCTCGACGATGCCGAGGACTTGCGCAAGTGCCTCGCGTTCGACGCCATCACCGCGTGGCGCGTGTTCGATCTGGATCGCGCCGCCAGGGAAACCCCCGACAGGCCCGCCGACGAGATCATGTCCCGAGACGAAATCTTCATGCTCTATCTGGGCCTGTACGACTACCGCGTGATCCGCTGCCGGGCCCCGCCCGACTATATCCCCGACCTCCGAACCTTCGCCATCGATCTCGGTCGATATGTCGGCTTCATCCCATCCAAACGACAGCCAATGCCCGGTACCGCAAAACTCTGGACAGGAATGACATACCTCATGCAAGACACTGCCGCACTCCAACGGATGAGAAGCGCCGGAATGCTCCGCGAAACTCGCCAATGATCTCTGCGTCAACTGTGCGGTAGTGACAGACCCCGAGCCGCTTGCCGAGCGCGGTTGCGAAGCCTGCATCCTTGCATGCCAGATCGAGCGTGAATCCGATGTCGTAGGAGCCGTTCAGGATCACCTGGCACTCGGTCTCGTGGACAAAGGAGTTCCCGGAACTGTGGCGGATCGCCTCGAAGGCGGTGCGGAGATCGATTCCGCCCCGCCGCGCCAGCATGAGCGCTTCCCCCGCCCCGACCAGGTGCAGAAAGGCCAGCATGTTGGTGATCACCTTCATGATCGACGCCTGACCGAGTTCTCCGACATGGATCACCGGGTTGCCCATCGCGGCAAGCGCGCTCCGGTGGGCGGCGAACACGGCCTCGGGACCGCCGGCGAGAACCGTGATGTCGCCGGTGCTGGCGAGATGGACGCCGCCGGTTACCGGCGCTTCAAGGGTTGCGATGTCTTTGGCGGAGACGAGATCGGCGAGCCGCGAGATCTCTTCCGGGTCGTTGGTTCCCATCTCGATCCACGCATTGCCCGGCCGTAGTCCGGCAAGCGCACCGCCGTCGCCACCGAGCGCGGCGCGCGTCGCAGTCGGGGAGGGTAGGCAGGTAATCGTTGCATCGGCCAGCCCGGCCGCTTCCCCTGGAGAGGCCGCGCCGACCGCGAGGCCTTCGCTGACATTCTCGAGAAAGGAATCGACAGCCGCAGGATCGAGGTCGTGCACGGCGACGAAGAAGCCCTTCCGCACCAGGTTGCGGGCGAGGCGCCTGCCCAGATTGCCAAGTCCGATGAAGGCGTAGCGCGTCGAACGTGCTTGCATCCCTGTCCCCCGGAGCGGCGGGCTGTGAATGTCAGCCGAGCGGCTCCTCGTTCATCTCGAGGTGCAGTCCCTCTCCGCCCCAGGCGTGCGCTTCGAGCACCAGTTCATCGAGCTCGATGCCAAGCCCGGGCTCGCCCGAAGGGATCACATACCCCTCCTCCCAGCGGATGGGAGTTGCCAGAACGTCGGCGCTGAAGCCGCCCCAGTCCTTCAGTCCTTCGAGGATCAGGAAGTTGGGGGAACAAGCGGCGAGCTGGATGTTCGCGGCACCCACGACGGGGCCGCAATAGAGATGCGGTGCGATCTGGGCGTAGTAGGATTCCGCCATGCCGGCGATCTTCTTCGCTTCGAGGAGGCCGCCAACGCGTCCCAGGTTCATCTGGAGAATTCGCGCGGCGCCGGTTTGCAGGACGCGCGCGAACTCGTACTTGGTCGTGAGGCGTTCGCCGGTTGCGATGGGAATCGAGGTGCGGGCGGCGACGCGGGCCATCTCTTCGGGCATCTCGGCCGGAACGGGCTCCTCGAGCCAGAGCGGTTCGTAGGGCTCGAGGCGCTGCGCGAGACGGAGGGCGCCGGGGGCCGTGAATTGCCCATGAGTGCCGAACAGGAGATCCGCGCGGCTGCCTACCGCTTCGCGAATCCGGCTCACGTACATTTCCGATCGGTCCAGCACCTCCATGGAGGGCTGCCGCGGGTCGAACACGGAGTAGCCGCCCGTCGGATCGAACTTCACGGCGGTAAAGCCGGATTCGACATATTCGAAGGCGCGCTCGGCGGCAAGATCGGGATCCGTGAAGACGCGTTCGTCCCCGTCGCCCTCCTCGGCGTAGAGATAGGTGTACGAGCGGATCCGTTCATGGATCCGCCCTCCGAGCAGCTCGTATACGGGCTTGCCCGCAGACTTGCCGATAATGTCCCAGCAGGCCATTTCCAGCCCGCTCATGATCGCAAGGAGCGAAATTTCCGGCCTGAGGGAATATCCGCGCCCGTAGGCGGTGCGCCAGAACCGTTCGATGTGGTGCGGGTCGCACCCGATCAGGTGCCGGCCAGCGACGTCCTCGATCATGGCGCGTACAACATCCGGACTGAACGTGGCAGCGTAGACCTCTCCGGCGCCGGTAATTCCATCCGCCGTCGTCAGCTGCAGGAAGATCCAGTACTTGCCGCCGTAGGAAGGCGGCGGATTGGCGACGGCCCAGGTGGTTACGTCCGTGATTCGCATGGTTCAGAACAGGATGACATTGCGGATTGGGGTTCCTTCGCGGCATTCGTCGAGGGCTTCGTTGATCCGGTGGAGCGGGTGCCGGCCGCTGACGAGCGCCTCCAGTTTCAGCCAGCCTGACGCGTGGAGGGTAGCGAGAGTGGGGATGTCGACCAGGGGATGGCCGCCCCCCATCTTCGGCCCGAGAATTCGGACTCCATGGTCCGAGAGCGTGGTCGGGTCCAGGGAGACGATGGCGCCGTCATCCGCCATTCCGACGACGACCATGCGGCCGCCCCGACGAAGGCACCCGTACGCCGCCCCGAATACGGGGTCCACGACAACGGTTGCGAAGGAGCAGTCGGCACCGCCTCCGGTCAGGTCCCTGACCCAGGCAGGGGCGTCCTCGCGAAGCGGATTGATGGTATGGGTTGCGCCGAGCGTTGCGGCGAGCGCCAGCTTGCTGTCCGAAGTATCGACGGCAATGACCATCTCCGCCCCGGCGATCGCGGCTCCCTGCACGCAATTGATTCCGACGCCCCCGGTTCCGAATACGGCGGTGCTCTCGCCGGCCCGAATCCCGGCGGTGTTCACCGCGGCGCCGAACCCGGTCAGCACGCCGCAGCCGAGAAGGGACGCGCATTCCGGCGGTAGCGACGGCGGCACCCGAACAGCCTGGGAGCAGTGCACCACGGCCTCCTCCGCAAACGCGCCGGTCCTGAACCCCTGGGTGATCCGACCGCCTTCGCCATCGCTGAGCGGTCCCGGGTGGTCGAGGAGCTCGGAGGATCCGCAAAGCATCGGTTCGCCGCGCGCGCAGGCGGGGCAGGCACCGCAATGGCGGACCAGATTTACGACGACCGTATCTCCGGCCCTGAGCCGTCCCGTCCTGGCGCCAGCCTCGAGGATCACGCCGGCAGCCTCGTGGCCGTACACCACCGGGAGGCGGCCGCCCCAGCCCCCGGCTATGGCGCGCACGTCGCTGTGGCAGATCGCGCAGGCCGTGATCCGCACGCGGACGTCCTCGGGGCCCGGGGCCGCGAGGGTTACATCCTCCATTGCGAGAGGCGCTCCGAATTCGTGCAGGACAGCAGCTTTCATGGGGGCACTCTCCGGCTCTCGCGATCTCGAAGCATATCAGGGGGACCGGGTTGCGGGCAGCGGCGAATCAGGGCCCGCCTGCACGCGTCGCAGCGCTGGCAGTCAGCCCGTTTCCCCAGCCTTGGCGAGCACGTCGATGCCCCATTGGCGGAGCCTGTCGACATGGTCGAGGGGCACCCAATTCCCGATCAGCCTGCGGCTCTCGCAGCGGTAGAAGTCCATCACCCGCAGCGTTGACGCGACATTGGCGGGCTCGATGCCGAGTTAGGCGCCGCGGTGAGTCATGGTCATGGAGGGCGATCCGCTGATCGCCGCGTAGTCGCCGTCGCCGATCCGGCAGTCTTGGTTGCCGGCCCAGCGGTTCGGAACGGCCGGCCCGCAGGTGCGGGATCCGATGTCCCGAGGACCATACCGGAGCATGTCCGCATGCCAGGTGCCGTTTGGGCCGGTCTGCCGCTCGGACTCGAGTGTATCCCGACCGAGTACCAGAAAATTCTCGAGAAAGTAGTCGGGAGCCCCGCCAAGCGGAACCGCCGGTTCCGCTTGGCGGGCTGTGCGGCCCGGGGACGGCGGCGGGAGCCGGCTTCCGCGGTCAGCGCGCCGACGCGCCCGAATCAGACCGCCCGTCCAGTTTCGCCTCGATCGCCGCGAGCCGCTGGAGGACCTCCTCCCGATAGTCGGTGGCCTGCGCCTTATCCTCCCCGTGGTGCGCCTCCTGCATCGAGTACACAATGAGGCCAACCAGCAGGTTCACGAAGGCGAAGGCGGTGACGATGATGAATGGCACGGAGAAGAGCCACGCGAGAGGCTCCACTTCCATCACGGGCCTCACGATCCCCATGGACAAACTCTCCAGCGTCAAGATCTGGAAGAGCGAGTAGGCGGAACGCCCGATAGTGCCGAACTATTCCGGGCGCGAAGCACCGAAGAGCCTGGTTGCGATGGCCGAGCCGACATAGAAGATCAGGCCCGTCAGGAGGAGGACCGAGGTCATGCCGGGAAGCGCCCGTATGAACCCCTTGACCACGCGGCGCAGCCGGGGTGCGATGGAGACGACGCGCAGCAGCCGAAGGATGCGGAGCGTCCGGAGCACGGACAGGGAACCGGTGGCGGGAGCAAGCGCGATTCCGATGACGATGGCGACGAACCAGTTCCAGGGGTCACGGAAGAACCGCCTCCCATACGCGTAGAACTAGGTGACCAATTCGATGCAGAAGAAGGCATGGCAGGCATGATCCAGCCCGGTCAGCACGGGTCCCAGGGCATCCATGGCCGAGTTCGAAGTCTCCAGCCCGAGGAGGGCTGCATTGAACAGGATCACGCCAAGGACCGTTCTCTGCACCGCAGCGGTCTCAAGCCATCCGCGGAGGCGCGTCCGGTGGCGGCGACTGGAATGGTCACACATATGTTTAGTCAGGTTCTGCCAGAATCCCAATAGTGCCGCCGGCTCGATGCAAGGGAAGCGCTGCGCGGGCGAATGGTGGGGGCTCCAACCGATCTCCCTTGATCCAGGCGCGGTGCCGGAGTTGGGCAATTTCCACCGAATTCTACCACCTGACTCGGTGGCTTCTGCCGGTCAAGCGGACGCGCCCGCTTCTGCTCGCGCTTCGCTCCGTGGGGTGTCGCGCGGCGGATCAGCCAGGCAGGTAGGCCCGGCTGGCTTCCGGATTGCCGTCGTCGAAGGGGAATGCCTCCAGCGCTTCCCAGGCGGCATCGGAGATGGGCGCGTTCGCCCAGGCCAGCGTCTCCGCGATGCGCTCGGGGGTGGATATTCCCACGATGGTCGAAGCGATGCGCGGATCCCGAAGGCTGAACTGGAGCGCCGCGGCACCCGGCGATATGCCGTGTTCCGCGCATATGCGCTCGATTTCCCGGACAGGGGCGAGATCCGCGTCATCGGTTTTCTGATACGTGATGCGCTGCATCGCGGCGCTGCCCTTCGCGAGCACCCCGCCGGCATACGGAGCCGCGTTGAAGATGGCGATCCCCTTGTCATGGGCGAAGGCGAAGAGTTCTTCGGCCTGACGGTTGAGCAAGGTGTAGCGGTTGTGGTTGATGAGGACGTCAAACGGGTAGTCCGTCAGGAGCGGGAGCTGCAGGTCGATCCGGCCCATGGCGATGCCGACGGCGTCCGCGAGTCCCTCATCGCGCATCCGGAACAACTCCGTGATCGCCCCTCCGGGCCCCGTCGTCTCCTGGAGGTCCCGGGCGTATTCGGGGTCGTGGAGATGCAGGATCTGGACCCGGTCGAGATTGAGCGCTTCCAGGCTTTCCTCCAGGGAGCGGCGGGCTTGAGCCGCGTCGAATCGGTTCGTTTCCATGTCCCGATCAAGCTTGGTCGCGAGGACGAACCCCTCGGGGAGGCCGCCACGCTCGCGGATGACCTCGCCGACCCGCTCTTCGCTGCGGCCGAAGCCGTAGTTGCGGGACGCGTCCAGGAAATTGACCGGGCCGTCGAAGATCGCGCGGACGGTCGCGCGGGCGCGCTCGTCCCCGACATCGTACCCATAGGTGTCCGGCATGTTGCCGAGCGCGGATGTTCCGAAGCAGATTTCCGTGACGCACAGGCCGGTATTGCCGACGGACCGTTTCTCCATCTTGTGTTCCCTTTCGTTCGATCCGGCGTCCATCCCGCCAAAGCGCCGAATTCACCCAAGGTATCCTTGAAGCGGTATTTGAAGCCGGCCAAGCCCTGGAAACGGCCCCGGCTGACCTCGGCGGGGAGTGGCGGGCATGGTGCCGCTTGATCTGTCTCCGGACCCGCTCGCGTCCCTGCGCATGATGGTTGTCCGCCCAGGAACCCGCGCGGCATTGTAACGGGTTTCGGGCCGGCTTCCAGCGAAGGGATGGGCGAATCCGGCCGGCGAGCGAGCGACGGAGCCGGAGGGGGCATGAAGCCGATACCCTGCTACGTTTCGGTCGGGCGGCCCGCTCGTGCGGAGGCGGTGGAATGGACATTCCGGCGCAAGACCTGCTGCTTGCCGTGGCCGTTGCAGCCGCCGCCGGATTGATGCGGGGGTTTGCCGGCTTCGGGTCGGGCATGCTGATGGCGCCCGTTTTCGCGATTCTGTTCGGGCCCGTACGCACCGTTGCGATCATCGTCCTCATGGAGCTCGTCGTTACGGCGCAGCTTCTGCCCGGCATACGCCGCGAGGCGGACTGGAAACTGGTCCTGACCATGGGCATTGCGGCCGGGCTCCTGATGCCTGTGGGGACGTGGCTCCTTGTCTCGGTGGATCCGGACGTGATGGCGCGCGCCATCGCGCTTGTCGTGGTGGCGTTCTCGGTGGTGCTGATGCTCGGTTGGCGCCATGGCGGCGGCAAGCCGGTTTGGGCAAGCGTCGGCATTGGCGCGCTCTCAGGAGTGCTGATGGGATCGACAAGCCTCGGCAACCCTCCGGTAGTCGTCTATCTCCTTTCGGGGCCCGGCACGGCCGCGTCAAATCGCGCGAATTTCACGGCCTATTTCGCTGTAACGCTCACTGCATTGATCTCCATGATGGCGTTTTCAGGCCTGATCGGCCGGGGCGAAATTCTGACTGCCGCAATGCTGTTGCCGGCGTTCATGTTGGGCGCATGGGTTGGCTCCAGGCTGTTTCGCAAGTCGGGTGAGGCGCTGTACCGGCGCGTTGCCCTCGGCATCCTGTTCGGCGTCGGCCTCTACGGGCTGCTCCGATAGGCTGCGGGGGGACGTGACTCAATTGAGCCACGTGCGGAGTTCGGGCAAGGGACGTTGCCTGGCACGGGCGGCAGACAGCCTTCCCCGGGTTCATTCCCGATTCCCATCTCTCGCCAGACTCTCCGACGCGAGGGGATCAGTCTTGCGCGCGGCGGTCCTGCCGGACAGCCTTGGCTACAGATCGCGGCGCGGCTGTGCCCGTCGAATCCGCCCCGTCGCTGAACCCGATTTCAGGATTGCGCGGGCGGCGAATGCAGCGGGGGCAAGGCGCTGGCGGGAAAGGGCGGAAGTTCAGACTTCCTGACACCGTGCGCCGCGAGGTATCGTCGACAATCAAGCAACTTCATGCTCGGCCGAGCAAATTCCCTTCTGTGTAACTCATTGCTGTATCTGATAGTGGCCAGTTTAATCTGAGCTGAAATCCGGGATTTCGGTGGCCTCACCAACCAACTCTGTTCAGAATGGCCAAGGCTGCGCCGTGCGTTGGGTGCCTTTCCTGGCCATCAGAAACTCGGACGGACTCCAATGAAGGGTGCATCTAAAATTGTATGGGTTCCGGAAGTCTGAAGTTGACACCGGACTTCGCGCAACGTAGACCGTCAGGGAGGATACGGGCCCGGTCGTTCGACGGCGCGGAAATTGCGTGCGCTTGTCGAGAGCACGGATGTTGCTCTCGGTCGGATCGAGGATTGCATCCGGAGCATCCAGCCGATGCCGTGCAAGGCAGCAGGCGGTTTGGAAGGAGATCCGGGCTCGGTCAAATTCTTGAAAGCCAAGAACAGGAGGGAGTAACAAATGACGAAACTGCGATACCTTGCGCTTGCCGCGATGCTGGGCGCTCTGGCGCTGCCGGCTTCGGCCCAGGTAATTCGTCTGGGCACGGATGTGGACGCCGGCACGCTGGACCCGCGGATCATGCGCAACACGACATCGTACCGGTCCGCCAACATGATCTATAGCGGCTTGCTCCAGCTGGACGCCGAATTGAAGCCGGTGCCGGATCTTGCCGAGAGCTGGGAGAACCCGGAGCCGACGGTGTGGGTGTTCCATCTCCGGGAAGGCGTAACGTTCCATGACGGATCCGCGCTGACGGCCGACGACGTCGTGTTCACCTTCGAGACCATTCTGGATCCGGATCTCATGGCCCGCTTCCGCTCCCTGTACACGCCGATCGAGACGATCGAGGCCGTCGACCCGTTGACCGTGCGGATCACGCTGAAGGAGCCCTATGCGCCGCTCCTGAGCTACCTCGACATGGGCATCGTGCCGATGGACTACGTGACCGGAGGCGGCGACCTGTCCACGGCTCCCGTCGGGACCGGCCCGATGAAGCTTGCGGCCTGGGACCGGGGTTCGAAGATCGTTCTCGAGCCCTTCGCCGATCACTGGAGCGGCCCGCCTTCGATCGAGCGGTTCGAGTTGATTATTGTCGCGGATAATACTGCCCGGGCCCAGGCGTTTGAAGCGGGCGATCTCGACATCATCCAGCCGCCGCTTTCTCCGCAGGACATCGAGCGGCTTCTGGCCGAGGAGCAGTACAACGGGACCGTCCGGGGCGGCCTCGGAATCACGTATCTGAACATCAATGTGACGGATCCGCTCCTCTCCGATCCGGGCCTTCGCCGGGCGCTTGCAATGCTCGTTGACCAGGACACGATCGTGAACGGGATCTACGAAGGGGTCGATCAGGTCGCCACCTCCATCCTGCTGCCGTCCTCCTGGGCCTACGATGCTTCCATCACCCAGCCGGGATTCGATCCCGATGGGGCAAAGGCGGCGTTTGCGGAAGCGGGCTGGACCGACAGCGACGGGGACGGCACGCTCGACAAGGATGGCGCTCCGCTCAGTCTGACCCTTTCCACGCACAGCGAGGATCCGAACCGGATCCAGTCACTGGAATACATCCAGGCGATCATGCTGGAGAATGGCGTTGACGCCTCGCTCAGCATCTCGGACTGGCCTGCCTTTTCGGCCGGGGTGCAGGCGAGCGAGCACCAGATCGCGCTGCTCGGCTGGCTGAACATCGTCGATCCGGACAGGCTGATGTACGGGCAGTTCCACTCCGGTGGCACGCTCAACTGGGGCGGATACGCGAATGCGGAAGTCGACCGACTCCTGGATTCGGGACGGGCATCCATCGATCTTGACGAACGCATCGCCGCGTATCAGGCCGCTGCGGGGATCATTGCGCATGAGCTGCCGTACTACGTGATCGCCTATCAGGGCTACCAGGTGTTCCACAGCGACGGCGTGTCTCTGACGCCCGATTCGCGCGGGATGATGCGGTCCGTGATCGGCATGTAGGTCACCAGGCCTTCCATCCAGTCCATCCGGCGCCCGCCCTGGGCGGGCGCCGGCTCAATCGCCGATGATCGCCTATACCCTTCGCCGCTTCGGGCTCTTCATTCCCATGATGCTGGGAATCGTGGCGGTCACCTTCGGCATCATGCAGTTGCTGCCTGGGGATCCGGCGGCCGTCTTGCTGGGGGACGACGCCTCCTCCGACGCGGTGGCGGAGATGCGGCGCGCCCTCGGGCTTGACCGGCCCTGGTGGGTGCGCCTCGGCGCCTATTACGTGGACCTCTTCCGGGGCGAGATGGGGTCCTCGTATTTTCAGAACCAGCCGGTCATCGACGCCATCGGGCAGCGGATCGGGCCCACGCTCGAAGTGGCGCTCGTGGCGCTTCTGATTTCAATCGTTCTTGGCGTCACGCTTGGCGTCATCGCCGCAATCCAGCGGGGAACGGTGGTGGATGCCGCCTGCATGCTGTTCGCGCAGCTCGGCGTGTCCATGCCGGTGTTCTGGTTCGGCATCCTGCTGATGTACCTTTTTGCGCTCCGCCTCGACATCCTCCCGTCCATTGGACGCGGGCCTCCGCTCGTGGACGCATTCTGGGCGCTGCTCGCCGGAAGGCCGGGACCGCTCATGGAGGCGATGTCGCATATCGCGATGCCGGCCCTGACCCTCGGGCTCAATAACGCCGCCGTGATCTCGCGGCTGGTGCGGAGTTCGATGCTGGAGACGCTCGGGCAGGACTTCATACGGACAGCCCATGCCAAGGGGCTTCGCATACCGCGCGTCGTTTTCGTCCACAGTCTCCGCAATGCACTCCTGCCGGTTGTCAGCGTAATCGGCCTTCGCTTCGGAGCGCTTCTCGGGGGCGCCGTGCTGACTGAGAGCATTTTCGGATGGCCAGGGCTTGGACAGCTCGCGGTTTCGGCCATCTCGCAGCGCGACGTCCCCCTCGTGCAGGGCATCGTGCTCACGTTCGCCGTGGCCTACGCCCTCGTGAACCTGATCGTCGATCTCCTCTACGCGGTGATCGATCCTCGAATCCGGTACGACTGAGCCGTGAAGGCGTTGCGGGACAACCTGTCGCTGGCGGTCGGCGGTGCGATCGTGCTCGCGATGGTCGGATTTGCGCTCCTGGGGCCAAACCTGTCCGGTTACGAAGTCGATCAGATGGACATGCGGAACCGCTTTGCCCGGCCAACTTCCGGCCATTGGCTCGGCACCGACAATTTCGGCCGGGACCTCTTGACGCGGATGGCGGTCGGGGCCCGGGTATCGCTGACCATCGCCGTGTCCTCGATCGCGATCGCCGTTGTGGTCGGGGCGACCGTCGGGCTCGTCAGCGGGTATTTCGGGGGATGGATCGATCTCGCCATCATGCGCGTCGTCGATGTCGTCCTCGGCTTCCCCCCAATCGTCCTGGCGCTTGCGATCGTGGCTGCGCTTGGTCCTGGCGTCATGAACCTCACGCTGTCCCTTGCGGCTGTGTTCTGGACCGAATACGCGCGGGTGGTCCGATCCGTGACCCTTTCGCAGCGGGAAACCGACTATGTGACCGCGGCGATATCGCTCGGCGCCTCGGACGGGCGCATCCTGTTCCGCGAGATCCTTCCGAACGTCGTCGGCCCGGTGATCGTGCTCGCGACCCTGGGCCTCGGCACAGCGATCATCGCCGAGTCCGGACTGAGTTTCCTGGGATTCGGGGTCGAGCCGCCGACGCCGACCTGGGGCTGGACCCTGTCCTACGGAACCCGCTACCTCCGCGCCCATCCCTGGCTTTCGACGGTAGCCGGCCTCGCCATCATGATTACCGTTCTCGGATTCAATCTGTTTGGCGACGGACTCCGGGATCAACTTGACCCGCGCGGCGTTTCGCGGCGCATCCGCCGCACGTTGCGGACATGAAGGAGACCGACATGGAACGGCACATCATTCACCGACCCAAATTCACGACGATGGCCGACGGAACGGACGCCGTGCTGACCATCCACGAGCTTTGTGGAGAGCGCGACGGTCCCGTGGTCGGGATATCCGGCTCGATCCACGGCAACGAGAACACCGGGAGCCAGATCATCCGCGCGCTCGGGCCGCATCTGGCGTCAGCAGGATTGTCCGGGCGCCTCCTGCTGCTGCCGGTTGGAAACCCGCGGGCATTCGCGGTGAACCGGCGATACACCCCGGTCGACGAATTGAACCTGAACCGGCAATTCCCGGGCTCCACGACGGGCTGGTATTCGGACCATCTCGCCGCGGCGATCACGCGGGAATTCCTGAACAAGATCGATATCCACATCGATCTCCATGCGGGGACCGACCGGCCAACCGTCGACTACGTCTACATCCTGAACAACGAGGCCCTGTCCCGCGCATTCGGCTCTTCGGTTCTCTACCGGCCGACCGAGGGAATGGGCGGCACAAAGTACAGCGGCACGACGAAGAGTGTCACGGTCGATCAACGCGGCATTCCCTCCGTCGTGGTGGAGCTTGGCGGCGGTGTGGTCTCCCAGGAGCCCTATGTGGCGCGGGGCGTTGCCGGGGTGCTGAACATGCTCACCGAGGCAGGAGTCCTCGAAGGCGAAGCGGTGCCGCCGCCGCCCCAGATCGTGGTCTCGCGGATCGAGATCGTGCGTCCGACTCAGGGCGGCTGGCTCGAGACCGAGGCGCCTGCCCTTGGCCGGGAAATCGGGGAAGGCGCGGTGCTCGGCCGAGTGGTCAGCCCGTACTCGTTCGAGGAACTCGAAGTGATCCACACGCCGGTCAGGCGCGGAATCATGATCCTGTCGCATCTCACCCGGAATGTCGTCGAGCCAGGCGATTACGGCTACATGGTCGGCGACATGGATACAGCGGAGGCTTGAGGATGGCCGATTATCCGCGATCGAGAGCGATCTTCGAGCGCGCCGCGAGGGCGATCCCGGCGGGCGTGAGTACCAACACGCGCGCGCGTGCGCCCCATCCGCTCTATTTCGACAAGGCGGAAGGGGCCTGGGTCCGGGATGCCGACGGGAACCGGCATCTGGACATCGTCATGGGCAACGGCGCCGTCCTCCTCGGACATGGCCACGAGGCGGTTCAGGCCGCGGTCCGGCGTGCCATCGAATCCGGGCTTACATGCGGCGTCGAATCAACCCTCGTTCTGGATGCCGCCGAAGCGCTCAGTTCCGCGGCCGGATGGCCGGACCTCGTCCGATTCACCAACACCGGCACCGAGGCGGTCCTGCATGCGCTCCACATCGCCCGTCATGCAATTGGCCGGACCCGCATCGCAAAGGTGGAGGGGAGCTACCACGGGTGGTCCGACGAAGTCTTTGTAAGCGTCTGGGTGGATCCGGCCAGGGCAGGCCCCGCGAGCAGGATGACCCCCGTTGCCCAGTTCGCCGGCCAGCGGAGCGATCTCGTGGCCGAGATGTTGGTGCTTCCCTTCAACGATCCGGAGACGGCGGAGGTGATCCTCGATGAGGTTGGCGGCGAGCTTGCCGCCATTCTGCTGGAGCCCACGCTCATCGATGTCGGCTTCATTCCCGGACGCACGGCGTTTCTCCAGTCGCTCCGCCGCGCCGCCGACCGGCACGGGATCGTGCTCGTGTTCGACGAGCTCCTCACGGGGTTGAACGTCGCGGTCGGCGGTGCGGTGGCGCTCGCCGACGTGAAGCCGGATCTTGCCCTCTTCGGCAAGGCCATTGCGAACGGGTATCCCCTCGCCGCGGTCGCGGGGTGCGAGGAACTGATGCGGATGACCGAACCGGGAAAGGGTCCCGCCTTTGTCGGGACGTTCAACGGGCATGCGGTTTCGGTGGCGGCTGCTTCCGCGGCGCTTCCCATTCTCTCCACCGGCGAAGTGCAGCAGGAAATGGCCACCCGGAACCAGAGGCTGCGGGCGGGCTTCGAGTCGGAGGCCAGGCTTCGCGGCGTGCCGGCGCAGTATGTGACAGGCGGTTCGCATTTCCACTGGTATTTCTGCGAGGGCGAGATCGTCGATTTCCGTTCGGCGGCCCGGACCAACGCGGCGGCGTATCGCGCCTTTACCGGCGCGCTTGCCGAATCCCGTGTTCTCACGCTGCCGAATCCGCTCTCCCACCATGCCATTTCGCTCGGCCATGGCGACGCTGAGCTCACGGCGCTCGAAGAGGCGTTCGCGAATGGGTTGAAGGCGGCCGCAGCTGCGGCGTGATTATGGCGGAGGCTCTCCTCAAGGTAACCGGCCTGACCACCGTGCTGCATCTTCCGGCCGGCGTGGCGCCGGCGGTCGACAGTATTGATCTCGAGGTCGGTCTCGGGGAGACCCTCGGCATCGTGGGGGAAAGCGGCTGCGGCAAGAGCATGCTCGCCCTTTCCCTTCTCGGCCTTCAGCCCAATCCGCCGGCGGAGATCACCGCCGGAAGAGCCGAATTCGAAGGCGTGGACCTTGTGGCGCTTTCTCCCGAACGGCTACGCAACATCCGGGGCCACCGGATCGGCATGATCTTCCAGGAGCCGATGACCGCCCTCAATCCTGTGATGCAGGTCGGGGAGCAGATCGCGGAGGTCTGCCGGCGGCATCTCGGCCTTGGCGCCCGGGCGGCCTGGCGGCGGGCCGTGGAGCTCCTGGACCAGGTACGCGTTCCGGACCCCGGCAGACGGGCGCGCGGCTACCCGTACCAACTTTCCGGCGGCCTTCGGCAGAGGGTCATGATCGCCGCCGCACTGGCCTGCGAACCGGCGATGCTGATCGCGGACGAACCAACCACCGCGCTGGATGTGACCATCCAGGCCCAGATTCTGGATCTCATCCGCGAATTGCAGGCGCAGACGGGGATGGCGATCATCCTGATTACCCATGATCTCGGCGTGATTGCCGAGCTGGCTGACCGCGTCATGGTCATGTATGCCGGGCGGAAGATCGAGGAAGCGCCCGTCTCGCAACTGTTTGCGGCGCCCCGACACCCCTATACGCGGGGACTGCTCGGCTCGATACCGGTGCTCGGGCGCTGCCGGGACACGCGGCTTCACGAGATCGATGGCGTGGTTCCCTTGCCGAACGCATTGCCGCCTGGATGCGCCTTTGCCCCCCGCTGCGACCGTACCGTTGGAATCTGCAGCCGAGTGATTCCCGATCTGGGCCCGCCGGGGAGCGGCCACCGGAGCGCCTGCCACAATCCGTGCGCCGGACCATGAGCGAACCCGTTCTCGAAGCCGTCGGCCTGACGAAGCATTTCCGGATCGGGGGACTGCTGTCAGGCGGTGAGAAGCGGGTGCGCGCCGTCGAAGGCGTTGACCTCTGCGTCGACCGTGGGGCGACCCTGGGACTGGTCGGGGAGAGCGGCTGCGGCAAGACGACGGTCGGCCGGCTGCTCCTGCGCCTTGAGACGCCCACCGCGGGGAGAGTGCGCCTGATGGGCGATGACATCACCGAGGTTTCGGCCGGGTCGTTGCGGCAACTGCGCAGCCGCATGCAGATTGTCTTCCAGGATCCCTTTTCGTCCCTGAATCCCCGGCATCGCGTGCGGGACATCCTGGCGGCTCCATACCGAATCCATGGAAGACTCGCGGGAGCCGAGTTGGAAGCGGCGATCGGAACGCTCCTGCGGCGGGTGGGCCTGGACGAGAGCGCCGGCAGCCGGTTCCCGCATGAGTTCTCGGGCGGGCAGCGGCAGCGCATCGGGATTGCGCGGGCGCTCGCGCTGGAGCCGGAAGTCATCATTTGCGACGAGCCGGTCTCCGCTCTCGATGTTTCCGTCAAGGCCCAGATCGTCAATCTGCTGCGGGATCTGCGGGACGACACCGGGGTTGCGATCCTCTTCATTTCCCACGATCTGGCCGTCGTGGAGAATCTCGCGGACCGCGTCGCGGTGATGTATCTCGGGCGCATCGTGGAGCTTGCGGACCGGGATCGATTGTTTGACGTACCGTCGCATCCTTACACCCGCGTCCTGCTCGGTGCCATTCCGGTGCCGGACCCGGCGCAGCGCTCCGAGAGACGGGCGACCGTCCGGGGGGAAGTTCCGAGCCCGGTCAATCCGCCTTCCGGGTGCCCGTTCCATCCCCGCTGCCCGCACGCCCGGGCGGTGTGCAGGACCAGCCTGCCGCCTCTGCGCGAGATCCATCCAAGCGGCCACCTGGCGGCCTGCCATCGCGTGGAGGAACTCGCCGAAGGTGCCGCTGCGTGGAAGTGAACCGGTGAACGCCGAGAATGGAAGTGGAATTCTCTGCGCCGAGGCGGTCTTGCAGCGCCGTGACACCGCGCGGGCGATGTTCAGTCGAAGCCTCCTGGCAGGTTTGACCGACATGGAGCGCGAAAGGCACGCCGTTCTCTGGATGGGCCGACGGTTCCCGCGCCCGGAAGGCGCACACCCGAGCGTTGACGCTCGGGCCGGAGTCGAGCAGACAATCGGAGCGCACGCGCTTGGACATGGGGCGATGCGCCGGGCGCGACAGTGGTTCGAGGAGCTGAGGGACCCGCCAGAGGATGCCGGCCTGCCACCTGGAGGAAAAGGCGCTCTGCCGAAGAATTCGGGCTTGGGGATCCGTACGCTCAGGCGAACGCAGTAGCGGGGCGAGCCGGTTCAGGTGCCACGCAGTCGTCATACTCCGACCAGAGTTGCCAGGCGCCCATCGGAATCGGCGGCGAGCGGGCTGACAATGAAAACCCGTTGAGGCGCCGGCCGTCCTGCATCCGCTCCGTAACGATTGTCGTGCGGCCGGCGTGGCGCGCTGTCGCCGATAGCATCGCATCCCGGAACGGCAGTCGATGCTCCTCGACCGCATCCATGGCTTCGGTAATAGAGCGGTCGTGTGCGGCCACGACATCGAACGGATGGAGCCAATCATTTACGAACGCCCGCGCCTGAGCGGGTTGCAGAAGGTCTTCATGCGCGGTGGCCTGGAAGAATTCGGCAAGCGCCTGAATCGTCAGCACGCAATCACGCTTCGCGGCGCGGCCGACAGGATCCCGCGCCCGGTCCTGCCGGTCTCCGGCGTCGCGATCAGCGGAGTAGGGGAGGATGCCGGCATCGAGGATGAACCGGGCCCCAACGTTCATGGAGTTCTTCCCGCGCCAGCTTCAGCCCGCCAAGCGGGGCACCTTCGTCCAGGCGTGCCATCATTCGTTCCCATGCCGCCGCCCAGTCCGGATCGCCGGCCTTCTCTGCGGGCGCTGGCATGAGCTTGGCGACCGGGCGCCCGCGGCACGTGACAATGAACGCTGCCCCGCGCTCAACCTCCCGGATCAGCCGGCGAATTCCTGGTTCGCGGTCATCAGCGAGACGGATCGCACCGGTCCCCCTCAATTTTTTGCAGTTCCTACTACAGTGTGCGGCTCCTGCCGCCTTCGGTCGATCCCCGGTTCCACCAAGCCTGTGCAAGTGCTGCCGGGACCCTGCTGGCACAGGTGGCGGAGCCGGCGTTCAGGCCACGAACGCGTGCGGCGACTCCGGCATGGTCGGCGCGTGGCGCATCCGAGCCAGGGATCCGGCAGATTCGCCTTGCTGCGTTCTGTCTGCCGATCCCGAGCGACCGGGGGGCGACCGCTGCCATCCATCACCCCGTTCCGGGCGCAGCACCGGTTGCATGGCATGCGCGCTTTGGCTACCAAACGACGGTGTTACGGACGCTGTGCAAACGAAGTCAGGCGCGAACCGCAAGACAGGAAGCGATCAAGGCGTCCGAAGAAACCAGGGAGGAATCAACATGAGACTCGAACTCAGGCAATTCGTGGGGGCTGCCGGCCTGGCCGCGGTGATGCTGGGTGGCACCAGCGCCATGGCCGCGGACGCGATCAAGATCGCGTTCCTCATGCCGTGCACGCAATGTGCGGACCGATGGGAAACCAAGGACCGGCCGTTCTTCATCGAGGCGGTCAAGGAGATTGACCCCTCCATCGAGGTGATCGCGCTGAATGCCGAAGGTGATGGAAACCGTCAGATCGCCCAGGGCGAATCCGTTCTGGCGCAGGGCGTCAAGGTGATCGTCATCAACACTATCGGCGAAACCACGGCGGTGCCGATCGTCCGCCAGGCGCAGCAGGAGGGAGTCCCGGTCATTGCCTATGACGGCTTGATGGTCGGCGTTGCCACCGAGGGCTTTGTCACCTTCAACAACGAACTCGTCGGCGCGCTCCAGGCGCAATACCTGGTCGACCAACTCGGCGACGGCGCGCGCATCGCCATTGTCAACGGCGAGCAGTTCTGCGGCGCTTGCCGGGCCTTCAAGGTCGGTGCCCACAAGGTGCTCGACCCGTTGGCCGATGCCGGCAAGATCGAGATCGTCCATGAAGCCGAGGCGAAAGGCTGGCTTGCCGCGAATGCGCAGCGGGCGATTGAGCAGGCCCTTACTGCCACCAACGAGCAGATCGATGGCGTCGTTGCGGCAAACGATACCCTCGCCCAGGGCGTGATCGCCGCCCTCAAGGGATCCAATCTCGCAGGAAAGGTCCTGGTGACCGGACAGGATGCCAGCGATGCGGCGATCGTGAACATTCTGAACGGCGAGCAGACGATGACGGTCTACAAGTCGCTCCAGGCGCAGGCAGGTGCGGCCGCGCGCGGCGCCGTGGCGCTGGCCAGGGGCGAGGATGTGTCGGGAATCTTCCCCGACGTGGTGGAGACCGAGTGGGGCAACGTTCCTGCGCTGCTTCTCCAGCCGACCGTCGTCGATGTCAGCAATATTGGCGATACGGTCATCAAGGACGGATTCACCCAGCGGGAGGCCGTCTGCACGGGCACTGCGGCGCAGGCTTGCACCTTCTGACGTGAGTTCGCGCGGCGAACCGTCGCTGCGGCTGCTGGAGACCCGGAGTCTTTCCAAGCGATTTGGCCGCGTGCAGGCACTGACCGGCGTGGACGTTTCCGTCCACGCCGGCTCGGTGCTGGCGCTGCTCGGTGACAACGGGGCCGGCAAGTCGACGCTGGTAAAAATTCTTTCCGGCGCGTACCGGCCGGACGCGGGCGAGATTCTGATCGACGGCGAGCCGCGCGATATCGGGTCGCCCCGGGAGGCAACGGAAGCGGGCATCGAGACCGTCTACCAGGATCTGGCGCTTTGCGACAATCTGACGGTCATACAGAACCTCTTTCTCGGCCGAGAGCGGCGGAAGAGCGGAATTCCGTTTGCCCGGGCGTTCCTGGACAGGAAGTCGATGGAGCGCGAAGCCGTCCAGGCGTTCGAGAGTCTCGGCGCGCGGCTCCCGTCCCTCCAGGGCCAGGTCAGCAATCTCTCTGGCGGGCAGAGGCAGGCGGTCGCCATCGCCCGCGCCGTTGTTTGGAAGAGTCGAGTCGTCCTGTTCGATGAGCCGACGGCGGCGCTCGGCGTCGAGCAGACGGGCAATGTCCACCGTCTCATCCGGGGGCTTCGCGACCAGGGTGTCGGCGTCGTCCTGATCTCGCACAATCTGGCGGATGTCTTTGCGCTCGCAGATCGCCTGACCGTACTTCGCCGGGGACAGCGGGTCGCGGACATGGATCCCGGGACCTGCACGCCGGACGATGTCGTGCGCCAGATCACGGGAAGCGAGATCGCGGAGGGAGCCCGGCCGTGAGCGAGCTTCAATCCGGGAACGGCGAGTGGGCGACGGCCGAGAGTCTGCCCTGGCACCACAGGCTCCTTGCGCGGCTCAGCCAGGGCGAACTCGGTTTCACACCGGTGCTGGTCGCGCTGCTCGCGGCATTCATCGTCTTCCACCTTCTGAATCCCTACTTCCTGACTCCCCGCAACCTTTCCAACCTGGCGCTGCAAGTCGGCGTGCTTGGAGTCATGGCGCTCGGGGTCAGCCTCGTGCTCTTCATCGGCGAAATTGACCTGTCCGCGGGATCGGTCTCGGGAGTCTGCGCAGTTGTGCTGGTGCTCCTGGCGTCCCGCTACGGCGTTCCGGGCCTTGCTGCGATTGCTGCGGCGATCGTCTGCGGCGCAATGATCGGATGGATACACGGAACGTGCATTACCGTGATCGGGGCACCTTCCTTCATTGTCACACTGACCGGGCTTCTCGTCTGGCAGGGCGTGCAGCGGATGCTGGTCGGAAACCAGATCGGGCAGGTGCTGATCGACGATCCGCTCGTGATCAGCATCGCGTCCACCTTCATGCCGGACTGGTTTTCCCTGTTCCTGGTTGCGCTCATCATCGTTGCGTCCTTGGCCATCTGCGCCGTGCGATGGCGCTCGCAGCCCCTTGCCGACGGCTTCGATCGGCTGGAAATGCTGGGAAGGGCTGCGCTTTTTCCGGCGATGGCAGTCATCATCTTCGCCGTACTTTCGAATCATCTCGGGATCCCGGTGCTGCTCTTCATCCTTGTCGGACTGGCGCTCATTCTCACGGTGCTGACCGAGCACACTCCCTTCGGTGTCCACATATTCGCCGTGGGCGGGAATGCCGAAGCCGCCCGGCGCGCCGGAATCAACGTTGCGAGGGTGCGGGTGATCCTGTTCTCCGTCTGCTCCGCATTCGCCGCAATGTCCGGAATCGTCGCGGCGTCCCGGCAATACGCGGTCGACAGCAACACAGGCGGGGGCAACCTGGTCCTCGATGCCATCGCTGCGGCAGTGATCGGCGGAACAAGCCTGTTCGGGGGCCGTGGGCGGATTCTCGGCGGACTACTGGGTGCCGTCGTGATCGGCAGCGTCGCCAATGGGCTCGATTTGCTCGGGCAGTCCGCAAACGTCAAGTCGATCATCACCGGGCTGATCCTGCTTGCGGCGGTCTCCGTCGACATGATCGCGCGAAAGCGCAGAATCCGAAGCGGCGCTGCAGGAGCGTGAACGGGGGAGCAGAAGATGAACGAGGGTGGAATTCTTGCCTTTCCGGAGGGTTTCGTGTGGGGCGCGGCAACCGCGGCGTACCAGATCGAGGGCCACCGGCGCGCCGATGGCGGCGGGGAATCAATCTGGGACGTGTTCGCGCGCACTGGCGGCACCCTGAATTGCGACAATGGAGATATTGCCGCGGATCACTACCACCGATACCCCGAAGACCACCGGCTGGCGCGGGATCTCGGCCTCGAGAGCCTGCGCATGTCGTTCAGCTGGCCCCGCATCTCGCCGGAGGGCTCATCGCGGCGCAACCAGGCGGGAATCGACCATTACGACCGGGTTCTGGATTCGCTCCTCGAGAATGGCCTGACACCCATGGTGACGGTCTATCACTGGGATCTTCCCCAGGCGCTGCAGGAAAAGGGCGGATGGCTGAACAGGGACACCGCGTACCGGTTTGCCGATCATGCGGGAGCCGTGGCGCAGCATTTCGGCGACCGGGTTCCCTACTGGAACACGACCAACGAGCCCTGGTCCTGCGCGTTTCTCGGGCATGCGCGGGGACTGCACGCGCCAGGCATGCGGGATTACCACGCGGCGGGAGTCGCCACACACCACCTGAACCTGGCGCACGGGCTTGCGGTTTCCGCCATGCGGCCCAATATCGGCGATGGCGAACTCGGCGTTGTGCATTGCCTCCAGGTCATCGAACCGTTCTCAAGTTCGCCGGAAGACGTGAAGGCGGCGCAGGCGGTGGATGGCGAAGCCAACGGGCTCTTCCTGGAGCCCCTGCTGAAGGGCAGCTATCCGGGCCACATGTCCGAGTACCTGCCATGCCTCGACGATGATGCCGTCGTCCGCGACGGCGACCTGGAGTGCATCTCCCAGCCGATCGATTTTCTCGGTCTCAACTACTATGTCCACGAGGTCGTCCAGTTCGAGCGCACGATTCCGATCCTGCATGCGCGCCGCATGGCGCCACAGGGACCGCTCACCACGATTGGCAGCGGCCTCCGACCGGACGGGCTCGAGGAAATCCTCCTGAAGCCGGGCCGCGATTATGGATCCACGTTGCCGATCTTTGTGACCGAAGTCGGCTACCTGTTCAATGACTACGTCAATCCGGAGGGACGGGTGAACGATACGGCCCGCATCCGGTATTACGACGAGGCGTTCCGCGCGGCGAAACGGGCAATGGAAAAGGGGGTGGATCTTCGCGGCATCTATGTCTGGACGCTGCTCGACGATTTCGAGTGGGACTCGGGATACAGCTCCCGTTACGGAATCGTCTATGTCGAATACGGCACCCAGCGGCGCTGCCCGAAGGACAGCGCGTACTGGCTCCGCGACGTCGCCCGCCGGAACGGTCTTGCGGCCCCGCCGGGATACGGGCCATCCGCTTGAGCGGGGGCGCCACCCGGCCGTTGCGCCATTTCCAGGGCAATCTCATTCTTTTTCGAGGTTGATTCGGACTCGTGGGGTCTGGACTTCTCGTAATATCCGGAATTCCAAACTATGCTGAATCTTGCGCTCAACCCGTTGACACCGATCACCTTTTCTCTGGATGTTTCGGCATAGTCACGAACCTGTTTGCGCACGCCTGATGCTGTAGGCGCTTCCAGCTTGACGTGTCCACAACCGAGCAGGGCATTAGGGACAAGCGCATCAGCCCGCATTCCTTGAGGCACTTCGTCGGCAATGGAATTACTCCGTCAGCGCGTGCCGGCAACCGTAACAGCGCTTTGGCTCGGCCACCAGTCCGTCGAGTCAACAATGAAATACCTGCATGCAGACCCGAAGATAAAGGAAGACGCCATGGGCCGGACAAGACCAATCGATGTGCCCCCAGGGCGCTATCAACCAACGGAACAGCTGATAGACTACCTGGACAGCCTGTGACTATGCCGAAACATCCAAGGAGAAAGTGACTGGAATCAATGGGTTGAGCGCAACATTCAGCATAGTTGGGAATTCCGGATATTACGAGAACTTCAGATCCCTCGAGTCCGAATCAACCTCGAAAAAGAATGAGATGGTCCTGCGCCATTTCCGGGAGGTGTTGACCTCAGTCGGCCGCAGAGACGCGTATCGGGTTCGCGGAGACGGCGCCATCTGCGACAAGCAGGCCGATCCCTCCTGACGCGAGCGCCGCCCCGATCGCATCGTCGATCTCCAGGACGGTTTCGCCTGCCCGCGCGGAGATGCTCTCGCCACGGACCGTGATCGACATCGGAACACTCTCGTCCAGGCGCCAGGCAAGTGCGGTGGAAGCCAGAACCGTGCGCTCCTCGTCCATCGCGCGCACGATCTCGAAACGACCGCCGCGGTGAAGCCGGGCCGCAACGTAGCGGTTGAGGCCGCGAGCACGTGCGATCAACCCCGCATACTGGCCGAGATGGATCGTGATGTTCGCTCCGACCGAGTAGTTCTTCCATTGCCGGGTTCCGTGGAGGATCAGGCCCTCGCCACGCTCGCGGGAAAGCCGAAAACCGCCGGTTTCCGTATCGGAGAATGTATCGGCCGCATTGACCCAGGCCCGCCTCCAGAAGCTGCCCTCCTCCGGCGGGCGTTGCAGGACGAGACTCGGCACGCCGTGCCAGCCCATCCGGTCAAGGAGCACCTCTCCGTGGACTTCGGCGTCCGTCGACGTGATGCGAAGCCCGATCTCCGCAATGGGTTGCGATGCGCAATCCGGCAGGATCCAGCAGAGGTCACCGGCCTCTCCCGCCGCAAGGCGGTGGGCGGGACCATCGATGTCCACGAACTGATCGCCATCTCCGTAGCGGCGGAGTAGCAGCCGGACTTCCACGGCGCCGGCATTTCGCTCCGAGGCGGCCACCCGCGCGGAGAGCGTCTGGCCAGGATAGAGGAGGGGTGTCGCCATCAGCTCATAGGTGCGCATGCGAAGGACGTCCTTCGGGGCGAAAGTGGGAGTAGTCGCAATCACGGATCCGCCGGCGCGGAGGGACCTGAAGCCGATCACCAGGACATGGGTTCCGTTCCGAAGGGCTCCCGCGGCCGAGGGTCTGGCCGTCCTGGTTGATCCTTCCGCGATCCGGAACCCCTGGGTTGAACCCGGCAACGAAAAATGGAACTGCGCGCCATCCTTCGGGGCGGCGGGCGGCGGGGAGCCTTCGAGCACATGGCCGAGACTGGCGATGTACCCCGCCATCCGCACTGCGTCGTTGATGGCAAACCCGCCATCCGCGGAGGAGATCAGCATTCGGTCGGCAATCGGCCCCCGCCAGTCGGGCTCGCCATCGAGGCCCTTCAGCCCGAGCATGATCCCCTGCAGGCAGCCGACATTGCCGGCGTTGCAGTCGGTATCCCACCCCGAAGTGTTCACGATCATCTGGGCGCGCTGGAAATCGTCCGGCGCGTGCAGCACGGCCATGATCATCAGGGCGTGATTGGGAACGACATGGCAGTTTCCGGGAAACCGGTCATATCCGTAGTTGTCTTCGATCCGCTGGCGCGTATCGCGCCAGTCCGCACTTCGCCGGTGCCACTCCCGGATGTCCTTGACGAGTTTCGATATCAAGCAGCCGGATGGGATGACGGAGAGCCCGGTGTCCAGGAGTTTCTCGATATCCTTCGTCTGGAATGCTTCTGCTTCCATGGCTGCCCAGAGCATCGCCGCGTGGACGGCCTCGCCGTCATGGCTGACGCGTGCAGCTTCCCGGGCGAGCCGGGCGGCGAGCCGGGGCTTGCCGGGTGCTACCATCGCCCAGCCATCAATGAAAATTTGCGCGCCAATCTGCTCGGCGACGGTCTTCCCGTTGACTTCGATCGAACCGCTTTCGGGAGCCGGAATGCCTCGTTTCAGGTTGAGCCACGCAGTGTGTTCGGTGGAGATTCCGTTCCCGCCCCACCAGAGAATGGATCGCTTCTCGACGATGTAGTTCAGCCACGCCTTGCCGACGCTTTCGGAGGTCAGGTCTTCCGGCCGCGTGCAGTCCTCGAGGGCCCGGATGAACGTGAAGGTTCCCCCGATATCGTCATCCGTGACTACGAGCGGTTCGCCAAGCCTCTCGTGAACGTAGTACTCGATGGGACCGAGATCGCGCATGATCCGCTGATGGGTCCAGCCCTCAATGGGGCGGCCCAGGTACACGCCGATCAGCTTGCCGAGAATGCCGGCGTACACTCGTTCGAGGTAGTCGTGCGGAAGTACCATCGTGTTGTCCGGCTCCAGTCTTCCGGCTCACGCCGAGCCTATCCGACCTGCTGCGCCAGCGCATCACCGGGAAACTGCGGACAGCAGCGCGGGCGGTGCCGTGGCCATTGGATGACGAGGCCAGCGGGAAATACCGCCAAGTTTGGCCCAAGCCGTTGAACCTGCGGGCCAGCCGGCCTTTCCGGCGAGGACCGTCCGAGAGTCTCCGGTCGTCAAGCCCGCCCCGGGCGTCGGGGCAACAACCGAATGGGGGCTTTGGGACGGTTCGTTCGGCCATGGCTCCTGGATGCAACTGCACATCGATCTTCTCAGTTGCTTCTACCCGCCATGGCCCTGCGCTCGTCTTTCGGACGGCAGGTGGGACGCAATCGCGGTTCGGTGGCCTGGCCAAGGAGTTCGAGGCGAGACTCCGCGTCGGTTTGCGCTGCGGCTGGCTTGATTGTCGAGAGAGGCGCTGCCGAGATCTCCTGTTGGGCAGGGGTTCTCAGAGTGCATATGCATGAGCGGTCAATTCGGCAATCTTGCGATTTCTGAGTGGGGCACCGCCAACGCAAGGAACCTGGAGTCATTGGAGATCGGCTGTGAAGCAGGCGAACTCCCGGAAATTGAACTTGTCTTCCGTCTCGCGAGGTCCGCTGCTGACTCGGAGTCCCGTCGTCCATTGTCGGCGGAATCTCACGCAGAATCTCGTTTCAGCGGGGTTCCGTATAGTCACAAGAAGCGTGACGACCTGCTCATGAATTCGATTGACCAGCGAAAGAGCCCGGCGTGCGCCGCGTCCGGGTTTCCGTCGTCTGCTGCTTCGACGTCTCGTCCATCCAAACCAGCACGGTTTCGTCATCGAACTCCCGGTGAAAGACCTCCAGCATGTCCTCCATCGCGCAGACGAACTCCGCATTGGCCTTCGGCGGAATGCACCGGCTTTGCTTGCGCCACGGTTTCAAGTTGTTCTCTTCAGCGCTTTTCGTACCGTCTCTTTCGCAATGCTGTCTACGACTTCCCACTCCACGAGCTTGTCGCCGAGAAGCCGCAGTGTCCAGCGCGCATGGCCCTCCGGCGGCGCCGAGCGGGCCAAGGCAACCAGCTTCGCTTCTCCCGCACCGTCCAGCTTCCGCGGCTTGCGATTGACCTGCTCGCGGCGCTCCACTGCCGCCTCAAGGCCCTCCTCCACGCAGCGCTTGCGCACCCGTTCCACGGTGGCGGTACCAACGTCCAGAACCGACGCGATATCCGCGTCGGTGCGTCCGCCATCCTTCCGCTCCTCGTCTGCCAGCAGCAGGATGTGAGCATGCTTTCGGCGACGCGCAGCCGCCTGCCCGTTCACGATCCCGGACAACTCCGCGCGCTCCTCTGCGCTGAGCCGCACCCGGTTTCGCTTCCTGCCTTTCCCTTCCATGGCCTGCCTCCGTCTGCTCGTTCGGCGAGACCGTTCCACCGTGCTCCCGCGGGCAACGCGGAAACACACCGAAATGGCAAACAGAAGCTCCCTGCACTCGTCTGGCACGCTTGTTGTTCGCTTTCGTAGAAATACTACATCCGGGCGGCATTGCAAACCCTGCTCCGAGAGAGCAAACGCAGGAGAAACTCATCAAGTCAACAAGGACGCGTCACTAGTTCGGTTTCACCCCTCCCTCGAGTCTCACTGCTATCGCACCGTCGGCATGTTTCACATCCCGCTCCCACGATTCCGGCACTTCCAGCCCCCATGCCTTGTAGACGGCGTGGAACATGACTGGCGCGTGAAGCGGCTGCTTGATTGTTTCTCCGAGCGTCAATTCGGACTCAAACCGATAGATGGGGGCCGTGAACATCGTCGCATCAAGGTTCTTCGAGACGAGCATCAGTGAAAGGACTTCTGCCCGGTGCGGCATCATGGATGTGCTCTCCTTTCCCGTGAACTCCGTAGTTACCCCCAGCCATGCCTCGGAAATGGACACCACCGCGTCCGCCTCCAACTTGGCGACAAGCGGCCCGAGACGGCGCTGCGCGATCCGTTTCCGGGACCGGGTTTTTGTCGACACTCCCCGGATGGCCACGAGTCGCCGCTCTCTCAAGAGAAACGCAATTGACGAATGGTAGCCGTCTCTCAGGAACGTCTTCCTTGCCAAGCCGAACAAACACTCTGCAGCACCCTCTTCGGTGTCAGCCAAAGGGCAAAGAGGGTCCTTGAGTACATGCGTCCATTTTCCCATTGTTCGTCATCCTTCCTTGTTTGAACTCATTCTCGGCGGCTTGGCCGCCGGTCCCTGCGGAGCGACACTGACGGAACTACGATGAAGCGTGCGCGGCCGGTGGGCCCACCGGGAAGGGAACCGCCTCGAACCGGTGCCGCAGCCTCGGCGATGTGTGGCATCCGTTTCGCCGATCCGATTTCCACCCACGGATGCCGGTCGCTGACGGGATTCGCGCACCTGCGTCGGGCCTCGCTCCAGTCTTGGCCAATCGTGGATGCGGGAAGCCACCCGCCACCCGAGTGCACATTTGCCTGCCGTCGCCCAGTCGGACCCCGGGGCGGATCGCGGTAGCCGTCAGGCCGTGAGGAGCCTGCGCTGTGCTTCCCTTCGGCGGCCAGTCCGCGGCAATCGGGGTAGGCTGTCCCGCGGTCCCAACACCAGGACGTGCCCCCAGCTTCGTGTCGGGAATTCCTTCCTTGGGCTTTCTCGTGGAAAGCCCTGCTCCTACCAGGCCTTGGCCTGGCAGTCCGCCGCAGATCCTTGCTGCTTTTCCGGCCTGGTGCGTCAGCGATCCCCGGGCGCCACCAGTTGCGAGTCGCCGCCAGGAAGCGGTACGGCCGCGTTGCTGTTCGGAAACCGCATGACCGCATCCGCGACTTGCCGCCCGCGGGCAGGTATAGAATGCGGCAGCTAGAATGCCGCAGCGGCCGGGGAACCGGTCTTCAGCGATGCGACGCTCCGCGCAAGCGCTGGATCGGATCAGGGCCGATCTGCCTGCGCCATGCTTCGAAAGGGCAGGCCGCCACGGATTCTTGCACTTTTGTTCGCCGGGCGTTCCGAAGCGCCCGCATCGAGGGATGACCGGTGTCACAAATTGCGGCAAGTGCGGTGCCGGCGGCGGCATAGAAAGAGTCGGTCGCGCAGATTCCGTGCATCTGATCCGCAGTCGACCTGGTGCGGAGTGTCGCGACGGGTCCAGACGGACTCTCGGGAATACGTCAACCGGTCCCGGCGCAACGGCGATGGCCTCGAACGACGCTCTTGCCTTCGCGGCCGAAGTTGCACGCGTCCGGGTCTCCCAATCTGCCGGAACCGGGTCGAAGCATCGCCAGAACTGGCGGAGACAAGATTTTCCACGGCCCTTCGTGCGGTGTGACGCCACCAGCGTCGTCCGCGCCAAGGTGTTGGAGTGCAGCAGGAATGATGCTGTCATCCCCCGCTGCGGAGCGGCCAGGATGCGGGAGGACCGTTCGCAGACGATTCCTTCCGGCATGTCCGATGTCGGTGGCTCGGGGAGGCCACAGCGAAGAGTGACAGGTGAGGTACAAACGTCTGGTTCGCCGAAAGGCCTTCGATGGCGGGGCCCGGTGACGGTGGGCCCGAGGCGGAGTCGCCGGACCGGTTTCTCCGTCAGCAGCCGCCGGTCGCCGGGCGTGCCGTTCCAGAGTCGGTGCGCAGGGAAATGCGCGGGAAGCGTGGTTCCCCGCATCCGCCTTTTCACCGGCCAAGAGGCGACTCTTCGACGGCGCCGCCTGATGCCCGGCAAACGGACGTCCGAGGGGACGATCATCTGCCAGGTCAGGATCCGCCCGCGCTCGCAAGCCAACGGCAGGTTCAGCTCGCCTTCGCTTCGGCCGGGTTCGAACACGCTGTCCGGGGAGCCGCCCCTCGGGATCGGGCCCGGGGCGATCGTGACACCGGGGCGCGGCCGGGTGCCTTCCAGCCGACCCGGGCAGTGGTCCGGAACCTGCGTGCGGATAACCGCCTCCGCCCGTGTCGGAGCGTTGGCAAACGCCCGGGTATCCGTGTTGCGGGGCTGGCGGATCTCGTCCGAGGCCAGCTTGATGGCTGCCAGCATGCGCCCTCGCGGTGTTGTCTGCCCAGTGCCGCCATGGCGCCGGGGAGGAATGGTCTCCATCCATGATGCGCATCCGTATTGTGAACGCAACTGATTGAGTTTGCTTATGGTTTTATTGCCGTTGGATGTTCGATGAACAGCCTCGGTCCATCTCGTGTATGGAGAGCGCACAGATGTCGAACGGATCACGAACCCCGGTTACGGAGATCCAACGCCGTAATTTCGGGCAATTGCCGCGTGCGCCAGCGCGTCGTTGAACGAGCGGGACCAGGCGGGTTCCGAATCGCCTCCCGCGGCGAGTGGTAGGCGACAAGCGATTCGCCGCTCTGGCGCGCCAGCGGCTCTTGCCATGTCTATCTGGTCGTTCCGGGGCCGACGGGTCGTGCCGGAGAGTGCCGATCGCTGCGGCGGATGGACGGACAGGGAATCGCGAAGCGCGGTGCGCTGGCTTGCCCGCCAACGTGCTTCGGTCCTGGTGAGGCGTGCTGCTGCTGGTGGGAAGGCAGCAGGCTCAGACTTCCTGACACCGTGCGCCGCGAGGTATCGTCGACAATCAAGCAACTTCATGCTCGGCCGAGCAAATTCCCTTCTGTGTAACTCATTGCTGTATCTGATAGTGGCCAGTTTAATCTGAGCTGAAATCCGGGATTTCGGTGGCCTCACCAACCAACTCTGTTCAGAATGGCCAAGGCTGCGCCGTGCGTTGGGTGCCTTTCCTGGCCATCAGAAACTCGGACGGACTCCAATGAAGGGTGCATCTAAAATTGTATGGGTTCCGGAAGTCTGAGGCTGAACTGGAGATGGCCGGTGGCGGGGTCACGAAACCGCTCCGAACCTCCCACGAGGCAGGAACTCAGTGGCATCCGTTTCGTTTTGCCTCTTCGGGGCGCCTTGCGGCGATCGGATTTTCTCTCAGGATGGTGTTGGACGGGTGCATTCTCGTTGCGCATGCGGCTCCGGGCCAAGAGCCACATGGTGCCGTCCGTTGGCAAGATCTTTCGCTGCCCGGCGGTTACCAGCCTCTCATCGTAGAACCGCACAGACATTTTCAGCGATGGAAGGTCGGACTGCTACGCCTCCGCCGACTTCCCATACCCATTCCACGCGTCGGGGAAGAGCCCCCGCGGCCGTTCCCGGATCCGGCCAGCGGCCTGCGGACGTTCTCGGAGGAAACACCAATCCCGGTCTGTTGGAGGACCTTCTGCTCCCGGGATGAGCAAGGCCAGGCATGAAATGCTCAATTCCGCGACGTCCTCATCAACCGCTTTCCCGCGCTACGTGGATCCCGCGTCAAGGAAGTAGTTCTGCGCCGTGCACATCGCGGAATCGTCCGAGGCAAGAAACAGGACCAGGCGTGCCACATAGACGGGCTCGATCGAATCCGGCAGGCACTGTTGCTTCAGATGCGCCTCAAGCGCTTCGGGCGTGGCCCAAAGCTGTTTCTGGCGCTCGGTCATGATCCAGCCGGGCACCACGGTGTTGACGCGGATGCGGTGCTGTCCCAGTTCGCGCGCCATGATGCGCGTCATACCGTGCACGGCGGCCTTTGCCGCGCCGTAGATGGGCATTCCGCCCATCGCCTGCCACCAGGAACAGGATCCCATGTTGATGATCGAGCCCCGTCCGGCCGTGACCATGTCGGGCGCTACGGCCTGGATGGCGAAATACTGGTGGCGGAAGTTGGTTGCGATCCGCTCGTCAAAATATTCCTCGGAGGTCTCCTTCCAGTCGTGCCGGTCGTCCCGTGCGGCGTTGTTGACAAGAACGGTGGCCGGGCCGAGCCGCTCCTTCAGCCGGGCAAACGCGGCCTTGAGTGCCGGAATGTCCCGGAGGTCGCAGATTTCCGCGGCAACTTCTCCGTCGGTCGATGCGGCGAGGGACTGTGCGGCTGCTTCGTCAAAATCCAGGAACCCGACCCGGGCGCCCTGATTCGCGAAGGCGGACACGATCTCGGCGCCGATTCCGGTTGCGCCTCCAGTGATATAGACGGTCTTTCCTTCGAGATCCGGGTAGCGGGCGAATTCCTTGTACATGGGGGTCTCCTCTCGGGCACGCATTGCTGTTCGGGCAAGGGCGGGCGAAGGCCCGAACGCCCTGGAACTGGTTGGGCGGATGGTCCACCTTGCCGCCCTGCGCAAAGACCCCGCTCTGGCGGCCGGGCGCGCCGCCAATTGTATGCCTCTCGCACACCGGCGTCCTCCTCGCCGAATCAACGCCCGCGTTTCAACTCCGTTCCTCCGGTGCTCCGGTGAGGCTCGGGACGACAAGTCCTCGATGGCCCGCGGTATCGGACGGGTCTGTGCGCGAAGCGGCCACGACGCCGGCGGATGCGCCAGTGCGGTTCCCGACTGGATCGGAAGAGTCCTTCTCGGCGGGGTGTTGTAGCCGGACCGGGACAGGGCAGGGCGCCTCGCTGGCGCGCGGCGGCAATTCGGGGCGGACAGGAGCTTGCGCGGCATGGCCGGCTGGGCTGCTGGGCGCAGTGCCGGCGGAATCTAGCCAGCTCCGGAGCGTTTCCCACGCCTGTCCGGCTCCTGCCGCAGTCTGTTGGCCAAAATCTCCGTCTCTCCGCGGATTGCGGGAATGGGGTTCTGTCGCTTGCTCTTTCGCGCAACTACCGGCTTGACATGCATGCCGGCATTTTTATGATGCAATCGTATGCACGCGAACTGCGCGGCCGACTGATTTCCCAGATTGCCGGAGCCCTGCCATGGCTGAAGTGGAGTTGCGCGGAGTTTCGAAGCGCTGGGGCAGCTTCGTCGGCGTGGACCAGTTTGACCTTCTCATCGAAGATCGGGAATTCCTGGTGCTGCTTGGGCCGTCCGGCTGCGGCAAGACCACGACGATGCGGATGGTCGCCGGTCTCGAGGACCCGACGGAAGGGGAGATCTACATCGGCGGGAGGCTGGTGAACGATCTGGACCCCAAGGACCGGGATGTGGCGATGGTCTTCCAGTCCTACGGTCTCTATCCGAACATGACGGTGTTCGAGAACATCCGCTTTCCGCTCAAGGTCCGGAAGGTTGATACCGCAACCCACGACGAGCGCGTGAACCGCGCGGCGGCGATGGTGGAACTCGGACCTTTTCTCGATCGGCGCCCGGCTGAGTTGTCCGGCGGGCAGCGCCAGCGTGTCGCCCTCGCGCGGGCCATTGTTCGCGAGCCGAATGTATTCCTGATGGACGAGCCGCTGTCCAACCTGGACGCCAAGCTCAGGGTTTCGACGCGCGCGGAAATCAAGAACCTCCAGCACGAGCTCGCGGTGACGACGATCTATGTCACCCACGATCAGATCGAGGCCATGACGCTCGCGGATCGCGTCGTGGTGATGAACCACGGCATGATCCAGCAGACCGGCTCTCCGAAGGAAATTTACGACCGGCCGGCGAACTCGTTCGTTGCCGGTTTCATCGGCTCACCAGGCATGAATTTGATCGAAGGGGATGTCGAGGGCGGGACGTTCCGCGGTCCCGGCATCGAAATTCCGGGCCTTCAGGCAGCCGATGGCGGGACGGTGCTCGGCTTTCGTGCGGAGGACGCCGAGGTTGGCGATGCGGAGGGATCGGGTATCGCGGCGCCGGTATACACCATGGAGCTGCTCGGCGAAGCGGCGATGATTACGGTTCGCCTTGGCGATGCGCTCGTGGCGGTCAAGGCGCACAAGGAATTCCGGATCGATATCGGCGACGAGGCATCGATCCGGGTGCCGGCGGGGATATGCCACCTCTTCGATCGGCACACAGGAGAGCGGCTGAACGGCGGCGGTTCGCCGCCGGTGCTCCATCCCAAGGGGTGAAGGGAACAATCAGAGGAGTGGCTGGACGGCGCCGGAGCGCCGCCAGTGCTCCCTTCCATGGGATGATCGGAGGAATGCAAGTGGTAAGGTCGCGGCCGCAAGGCGCCGCAGATGGAAAGGGAGACCGGGGAATGAAATTCAAGACTCTCGCGTTGGCCGCAGCGCTCGCGCTTGTGGCAGGAGGCGCAAATGCCGCCTGCGCGTTCAAGAATGACGTGCCGCTGAAATCGCTGACGGCAGGTTTCGAAGCGTGGAAGGCGGCGACAGGGGCCATGGCCGAGTGCGGGAATCTGGAGGCGGAACTCGATCAGGAATTCCGCACCAAGCAGCCAGCCGCCTTTGCGGCGGACCCATCGCTGTACCAAATCGGCGGCGTGTCGAACGGAACGCTGGTTCCCCTGCTCTCTGAGGGCACGATCCGGCCGCTGGACGATCTGGTCGCCAAGTACGGCGGCCATTTGCGCCCGAACCAGTTGATCCTGATCGATGGCAAGGTCATGGCGATTGCCATGATGGTCAACGCGCAACACCTGATGTACCGCTCGGACATTCTGGGCGATCTTGGCATTGCGCAGCCGACGACCTATGAAGAGGTGCTCGCGGCGGCGGAACAGATCCAGGCCGCCGGCGTGGTCGAATACCCCCTTGGGGCGACCGTCAAGGCAGGCTGGGATCTGGCCCAGGACTTCGTGAACATGTTCATCGGGTTTGGTGGGACGTTCATGGATTCTGCGAACAACCCGACGATCAACAACGAGATGGGGATCAACACGCTCGAGATGATGAAGGCGCTGAGTGCGTACATGGATCCCGAGTATCTGGTCTCCAATTCCACCTATGTTCAGCAGCAGTTCCAGCAGGGAAAGATCGCCATCGCCAATCTCTGGGCATCGCGCGCCGCCGCCATGGATGACGAGGCAGAGAGCCAGGTTGTCGGCAAGGTGACAATGGCCGCTGCCCCGGCCGTGGCGGCCGGAGGACGGCCCGCTTCCACGCTCTGGTGGGATGGGGTCGTCATCGCGAAGAACATCACCGATGCGGAGGCGGAAGCCGCGTTCCAGGTTGCAATGGAAGGTCTTGACACCGAAATGGTCTCCGCGAACAACGACGCGGCGATTTGGCTGATCGAGGGCTATACGCCTGGCCGACTTGCGGAGGGGGCGATCGCAACCGCCAATGCGGGCGCGGTTCCCTATCCGGCGAGCAAGGCAATGGGACTGATGCAGACTGCACTCGGCAACGGTGTCGCGGATTTCCTGACCGGCGCCAAGGACGCCGCGACCACCCTCGCGGACATCGAGGCCGATTACATCACGGCCGCCACGGAAGCCGGCCTGCTGTAGCCGGTCTCGACGGCGAGAGCCGCCCGGAGGCGATTGCCCTCCGGGCGGCACATCCCGGGAGCGGGAACCATGCGGTTCAGGACCTTTGCCGCGTTCGTCGGGCCTTCCATGGCCCTGATGCTCATCTTCATCGCTGCACCGCTTCTCAGCGTTCTGTGGCAGAGCTTTCACGTAACCCGGCCAATCTTCGAGAGGGTCGAGGTGGAATCCTGCACGCCGGGCTTCACGGGGCAGGTGTGCGTGACGGAGTTGCAGACCCGGCCGATCCTGGACGAAGCCGGCAAGATGATTACCCGCACCGAGTATGTGGGGTTCGAGAGCTACCGCAACCTGCTGGAGCCGGAGCGCGCATGGGCCGCCCTTGCAGCGCTGGATTTTCAGGCGCTGCTCACCATCGATTTCTGGCAGGCGTTGCGCTTCACCGTGACCTTCACGCTGATCACCTTGCCATTCATCCTGTTTCTGGGCCTCGCGATCGCCCTCGCGGTCAACAACGCGGCGCGCTCGGTTCGCGGACCGGCAATCTTCGTCTCGCTCCTGCCGCTCATCATCACACCGGTCATCGGGGCTCTGTCGATCCGTTGGCTCTTCATCGGCGACGGCATCATGACGGCGTTCCTCGAGTGGCTGCTGGAGCGCGATATCGCCATGTTCGCGCAGGGCTGGACCATCGAGATCCTCATGCTGTTCTATCGGGTATGGCATGTGGCGCCCTTCGCCTTTGTCGTGTTCTACGCCGGGCTGCAAACGGTCAACCAGGACACGCTGGAGAGCGCGGTCATCGACGGAGCAAGCCGCTGGGAGCGCCTTCGCTACGTCATCATCCCCCATCTCATGCCGCTCATCGTGTTCGTGGCGCTGATCCACCTGATGGATGCCTACCGCGTATTCGAGGAGGTGGTGGGCTTCTCCAGCCAGGCGCACCGGATCTCGCTGCAGTGGCTGACCTACGATCTGCTCACCCCCGATGACAGCGGCAACCGGGCCGTCTCGCGAGCGTCGGCGAGTTCCATGCTGACCATGATCGGCATCGTCGTCCTGCTCATTCTGCCGCTCCGTCGCACGTGGCGGGACCACCGGAGGGCATCGTGAGCACCTCAAGGGCGCTTCAGCAATCCGCCGCTCTCCGCGCGGGCTCGGCAACCTTCCTCGTATTCTGGTGCGTTGTCGCGTCTTTCCCGCTCTTCTGGATCCTGGTGATGAGCTTCAAGGCGCCGGTCGATGCCTTTGCACCCAACCCGCTCGCCGTCATCTTCGGCCCTGCAACGAGGGCGGCCGGAAGGGGCCTGTCGGTTCTCGACATCGCCGCCGGTCTGGTAGCGCTCTGGTACTCGGTGAGGCTTGCCGGCGGCGCGCTGTCCCGCGCGGTGGCGCGCCATTCGCCGCCGGGTTTCCTCGCACTCGGATGGATCATCGGGGCAATGGCTGCCGCCCTTGCCTTCATCGTCGTGTTCTTCGGGCTCCTGCCGCTCGTTCTTGGATGGGTCAATCCGCTACTCGGACCGCTCGGATCCCCGATCCTCGGCCTGACCACGCAGCACTACGAGGCGGTCTGGGTCGAACACGGCTTCTACCGGAACTTCATCAACTCGCTGATCGTGACTGCCGGCGTCGTTTCGGTCTCGCTGACGGTCGGCACGCTTGCCGGTTACGGTCTGGCACGATCCGGCTCCGATCTTGCCTTCTGGCTCCTGATCGCGGCGCTCATTTTCCGGGCGCTGCCGCATTCGGTGCTGCTAGCCGGCTATCTTCCGGTCTTCATCAATTCGGCGGAAATCCTCCGCCCGATCCTCGGCGAATTCGCACCGACTCTCTACGGGCAGCCCTGGGCCGTGATCGCGGTCCTGGTCTCGATCAACCAGCCCTTCACGATCTGGATGCTGCGCTCCTTCTTCCAGAACATTCCGGCCGATCTCGACGAGGCCGCGCGGGTGGACGGATGCACCCACTTCCAGGCCTTTCGCTGGGTCATCATGCCGGTCATGTGGCCCGGGGTGATCACTACCGGCCTGTTCAGCTTCCTCCTTGCCTACAACGACTTCCTGGTGACATCGCTTCTCCTGGATGCGCAGAACCAGACCATGGTCCCGGCCATCGCCGGATATTTCAACCGGGAAACCACGACGACGGACCAGGTGGAGGCCGTCGCGGCGGCGGTCTCGATCACAGCCCCCCTCTTCCTTCTCGTGATGGTCTTCCAGCGGCAGATCGTCAGCGGCCTGACGGCGGGCGCCGTGAAGGGATGAGAGGGAGCGCGCGGGCCCCGTACCGCACGGGGTTTTATTGCGGGAGGTTCGGCGCCCCGGTATCCGGTGGCGGTATCCGGTCCTTGGCGTTCAGGACGGAGGTGGGTGAATGGCGATCGAATATCTGAAACGGGGCGGCGCGGCGAATGGTCGCAGCGTGGCCGATCCGGCGGTGCAGGAAGCGGTCGCCAGTGCGCTGGCGGCCATCGAGGCCCGTGGCGATGAAGCCGTGCGGGAAATGTCGCGCAAATTCGACCGCTTTGATCCGCCGAGCTTCCAACTGTCGGAGGACGAGATCGAGAGCCTGGTGAAGCGGGTCTCGCCCCGGGACCTCGAGGACATCCGCTTCGCGCAGGCCCAGGTGCGCCGTTTCGCCGAGGCGCAACGCGGGGCACTCCGCGATGTCGAGGTGGAGACTCTGCCGGGCGTGGTTCTGGGCCACCGCAACATTCCCGTGCGGTCCGCCGGTTGCTACGTGCCGGGCGGGCGGTTTCCGATGGTCGCCTCCGCCCACATGTCCGTGGTTACCGCATCGGTCGCTTGCGTGCCGAGGATTGTTGCCATGACTCCACCCTTCCGCGGAGAGCCGAATGCTGCCGTCATTGCGGCCATGCGACTCGGGGGCGCGCACGAGATCCATGTTCTCGGCGGCATCCAGGCGGTCGGAGCGATGGCGATCGGCACGGACAGCATTGCGCCGGTGGACATGCTGGTGGGACCGGGGAATGCGTTCGTGGCGGAAGCCAAGCGGCAGCTCTTCGGTCGCGTCGGAATCGATCTTCTTGCCGGTCCAACCGAGACCCTGCTGATCGTCGACGAAACCGTCGACGCGGAACTCTGCGCGACGGACCTTCTCGGACAGGCGGAGCATGGCCCGGATTCGCCTGCCTCGCTGGTCACGAATTCCCGCCGCCTCGCGGAGGAGACCATGTCCGAAGTGGAGCGGCTGCTGGAAATCCTCCCCACTGCGGAGACGGCATCCGCGAGCTGGCGGGACTATGGCTCCGTCTTACTCTGCGGCACTTACGAGGAAATGCTCCAGGCGGCGGAGGAAATCGCTTCGGAGCATGTTCAGGTCATGACCGATCGCGATGAATGGTTCCTCGAGAGGATGACCTCATATGGCGCGTTGTTTCTTGGCGCCCGCACCAATGTCGCGTTCGGGGACAAGGTGATCGGCACGAACCACACGCTGCCAACGCGCCGGGCCGGCCGCTATACGGGAGGACTCTGGGTTGGCAAGTTTCTGAAGACCCACACTTGGCAGCGGGTCGACAGCGACGCTGCTGCCACCGCACTCGGGGAGCGCTGCTCCCGGCTCTGCATTCTCGAGGGATTCGTCGGCCATGCCGAGCAGGCCAATTTGCGCGCCCGTCGGTATGGAGGCCGCAACATTCCCTACGGGAGCGCTGCGCCGTGAGCGAGTTGCCCAGGGCACCGTCCTTCCGGCTCGACGGCCTCCGCGCTCTGGTCACCGGCGCTTCCTCGGGAATCGGACTTGCGGCCGCCTCAGCGCTCGCGGACGCCGGAGCCTCGGTAACACTGGCTGCGCGCCAGACCGGCCGGCTGCGAGAGGTTGCGGCTGCCATACGCGATGCGGGGGGCGCCGCCGACGCGATGGAGCTCGATGTCGCGAATGTCGAGGACACGCGGAGGAAGGTGGCGGATTCGGGACCCTTCGACGTGCTGGTCAACAGTGCCGGCTTCGCGCGCCACGGTCCCGCGCTGGAGACCACGCAAGAGGACTTCGACGCTGTGGTCGGCGTGAACCTGCGCGGCGCGTATTTTCTGACCGCAGCGGTGGCCAACGGGCTGGTCGCGGCCGGCCGGCCGGGCTCGCTGATCAACGTTTCTTCGCAGATGGCGCTCGTGGGCGGCATCGAGCGGGCGGTCTACTGCGCAACCAAACATGCCGTCGAGGGCTTCACCAAGGCCATGGCGATCGAATTCGCTCCGCACGGCATCCGGGTCAACACCATCTGTCCGACCTTCATCCGGACCCCCATGACGGAAGTAACCTTCACCGATCCCGAGCGGCTCGAATGGATACGGTCCAAGATCAAGCTGAACCGGATCGGAGAGACGGAGGATGTCGCGGGCGCCGTTATCTATCTTGCGTCCAGCGCTTCATCGCTGGTGACCGGAACCGCCATCGTGGTCGACGGCGGCTGGACCGCGGGCTGAAGGCTGCGCGATGGCAAGCGACCGGATCACTTCATTCGATGTGGCAAAGCGGGCCGGCGTCAGCCAGTCCGCCGTGTCGCGGGTCTTCACCCCCGGCGCCAGCTTTTCACCGGAGACGGCACGCAAGGTCCGCCAAGCCGCGCAGGAGCTGGGCTACCGCCCCAATGTCCTTGCGCGTTCGCTCATTACCGGGCGGAGCCGCATCATCGGCCTCCTGGTGGGGCACTTCGAGAATTTCTTCTATCCGGTTGCGGTGGAAAAGCTCTCCAGCCGTCTGCAGGCGGCCGGATACCGTGTTCTCGTGTTCATGGCAGAGCACGAAGTCGGCAATGTCGAAGACGTGCTGGAGGAGATTCTCGACTACCAGGTGGACGGCCTCATCATGGCGGCCGTCTCCCTTTCCTCCGATGTCGCGGTGCGCTGCACGGCGGAGGGAATTCCGGTTGTCCTGTTCAACCGTGACCAGGAGCATGAGAGCGTGTCGTCCGTGACTTCGAACAATTTCGCCGGTGGCCGCCGGGTCGCGGAGTTTCTCTTCGCGGGGGGCCACAAGCGGTTCGGCTACATCGCCGGCTGGGAGGAGGCATCCACCCAGCGCGACCGGGAGGCGGGTTTCCGTGCGGGTCTGGCGGAGGCCGGTACGGAATTGGCCGTGCGGGAGGCGGGTGCCTACCGGTTCGGCCGGGCGCAGGAGGCCACGCGCCGCATGTTCTCGGAAGGGGAGGCGCCGGATGCGTTGTTCGTCGCGAACGATCACATGGCCTTTGCCGCCATGGACGTGATTCGGCACGAATTGGGGCTGCGTATCCCCGAGGATGTCTCCGTCGTGGGATACGACGATGTCCCGCCCGCATCCTGGGCGGCCTACAACCTGACCACGGTACGCCAGAGGACCAATCTCATGGCGGAGGAATGCGTCAATATCCTGCTCGGCAAGATCGAGCGGAAGGAGGCGGAGCCCCGGCGTCTCTTGATCACGGGGCCCCTCGTCGTGCGCGGTTCCGCCCGCGGCCGGATGGAGGACGGGCAATGACCGCGCCCTACGCCGGCTACCGGGACTTCCCGGAGTTCATCATCGGCATCACGAAGCGGATCTGGGAGGATCGCGGTGTATCGGCGCTCAACGGCCTGTATGCGCCCGACATCATCGTTCGCTCCCCGGATTCGGTGGTCGTCGGAAACCAGGCGGTGATCGAGGCCACCCTTGCCACGCTCGCGGAATTTCCGGATCGAACGCTCTATGGCGAGGATGTGATCTGGTGCGGTGGCGCGGAAGAGGGGCTCCTGTCCTCGCACCGCATCCTCTCCGAGGCGACCCACCTCGGCGACGGCACGTTCGGCGCCGCGACCGGCACGCGGATTCGCTACCGGATCATCGCGGATTGCCACGCCCGGAACGGGCAGATCGACGACGAGTGGCTGGTTCGGGACCTGGGTGCGCTCGTGCGCCAGCTAGGCTGCGTGCCGGAAGCGTATGTCCGGCAACTGGCGAAGGGGGACGGGGCGTCTGAAGCCTGGGAGCCGTTTGCCCCGAGCCTGGATCGGCCCGGCCCGTACCGCGGTTCCGGCGCACCCGGCGAATGGGGCCAACGCTACCAGGAGATTCTGGAGCGCATCATGGCCAGCGATCTGGCTGTTATTCCGAGGGAATTCGACCGGGCGGCGGAGCTGGCCTATCCCGGTGGCGGCATCCAGTATTCGCACGCTGCCGCAGACCGCTTCTGGCTCGGTCTGCGGTCGAGTTTCCCCTCTGCGGCCTTCGATGTCCATCACTGCATTGGCCGCGAGGATCCGCGATTGCCGCCGCGGGCCGCGATTCGATGGAGCCTGCAGGGACGGCATGACGGCGTCGGGACGTTTGGCAGGCCCAGCGGTGCGAATGTACATGTAATGGGTATCTGCCACGCCGAATTCGGGCCGCGTGGCGTGCGGCGGGAATTCGTACTGTATGACGAAGTTGCCATCTGGAAGCAAATCGTGCGGCACCAGGGGTGAGAACTCGTTCGCGGTTGGCGATGCGCTGGCCGGGGAGCGGGAGCCGATTGCTTCGGCGCTGCCGGATTCAATGGAGGAGGAAGAACATGATGCTCGACCGTCCAGACGCGGACCGACGCGGCACGCCGGGTGCCGGGTGGAGGCGCCCGTGAGCCCGAATTCGATTGAAGGCCGCATCGTCCGCTATGGCGAACTCGTGCCTTGCCGCACTGCGTTCATCGATGCCCATACGCCGGGCTCGGATCGCAAGGAGAACTTCACCATCATCGGCGGCGGGGTCTCCGAGAGTCGCGACCAGCATGTCCATATCAAGGACACGCCCGGGTTCAACATCGGCGCGGCCGGTCAGCCCCCGCATTGCCGGAACTCGCTGCATATCCACCGCACGGCGGAAGTGTTCTTTGTGCTGTCCGGTCGGTGGCGGTTCTTCTGGGGTCGCTGGGGCTCGGCCGGGGAGGTCGTGCTGGAGGAAGGGGACATCTTCAACATTCCGACGGGCATATTCCGGGGATTCGAGAATGTCGGAACGGATTACGGGATGATCATGGCGATCCTCGGCGGCGACGACGCCGGCGGTGGCGTCGTGTGGGCGCCCCAGGTGCTCGAGGAGGCGCAGGTGCATGGACTGGTGCTGGGTGCGAATGGCCGGCTCTACAACTCGCATCGAGGCGAGCGCCTGCCGGAGGGGCTCGCGCCCATGCCACCGCTGGGAGAGGCGGAGCTCGCACAGATTCCCGAACCTTCCGCGGCCGAAATCGTACCCGAATTCGTTGCCCGCCACCTGGATCTCCTTGCCGTTGCCAGGGACGGGCCATGCCCGGTCATCGGGGCGCAGGGCAGGATCATGGACCGGCCCGGCTTCGATGTGGACTTCCTGACCCGGGGTTCGGTCGGACAGGAGCCGGAGGCCTCCGGCCGGCACCGGGTGCTGATGGTCGCGAAGGGCCATTGGCGGCTCGAGTGGGATGGTGGCGGCGCGCCCCTGGCAAAGGGGGACGTTTGCGCTGTTCCTCCGGGCCTCGCAGTGTCGCTCGCGCCGGCAATGGAGGGGGAGGCGGCGCTCTACCGGGTGTGGAGCAACGATGATCCCGCCGGCCTGACAAGGGCGCTGGTCTGATGGCCGGGCGTGGAGGGTCGCGTGGCGAGAGCGGAGTTCTCGCGACGCATGTCGGTTCCCTGCCCCGTTCGCAGGCAGTTGTGGACCAGATCTTTGCGCGGGAGCGTGGGGAGCCTGTCGACGAGGAGGCCTTTGATGCCTGCATGCGGGACGCGGTCCTTGAGACTGTGCGCAGGCAGGTGGAGGCGGGCATACACATCGTGTCCGATGGCGAGACCTCCAAGATTTCCTATGCCACCTACGTCAAGGACCGCTACACGGGATTTGCCGGCGACAGCCCGCGGCAGGCGCCGGAGGATCTGAAACGCTTTCCGGGATTCCTGAAGCGGCTCGCGAAATCCGGCGGAACGGCGACCTATTCGCGGCCGGTCTGCGTAGGTCCGGTCCGTCCGGCCGACGGCCATGTGGCACTCCGCAAGGACATCGCCAATCTGAAGACCGCGATGGCGGCGCATGGTGTCGAGCGCGGCTTCATGAATGCGGCCTCGCCCGGCGTGATCGCGCTCTTCCTGCCCAATGAGCACTATTCGGGCCACGAGGCCTATCTTGCTGCGCTGGTTGACGCCATGCGGGATGAGTACCGGCAGATCGCGGAGGCTGGCCTGGATCTGCAACTGGATTGCCCGGACCTCGCGCTCGCCCGCCACATGGTGTTCACCGATCTCTCGGACGAGGATTTCCTGCGGGTCGCGGGGACCCATGTGGAGGCGCTCAACGCCGCGCTCGAGGGCATCGATCAGGATCGGGTACGCGTGCACATCTGCTGGGGAAATTACGAGGGCCCGCATGTCTGCGACATTGCCATGGACAAGGTGTTTCCGGTTCTGATGCAGGCCAATGCGCGCCATCTCCTGTTCGAGACCTCGAACCCGCGCCATGCGCACGAATGGACGGTGTTCCGGGACCGGAAGCGGGAGATTCCGGAGGACCGGGTCCTCGTGCCCGGCGTGGTTGATACAACGACGAATTTCGTCGAGCATCCGGAAACGGTTGCGCAGCGGTTGCGGCGCTTCGTGGAGATCTGGGGCGCGGAGCGCGTCATGGCGGGCTCGGACTGCGGATTCGGCACTTTTGCCGGCTATGGCGCCGTCGATCCGGAAATCGCGTATGCCAAGCTGGCGGCGCTGGCGGAGGGTGCATCCAGGGTCTGAGCCGGCTGTGCCGTCGGGCCACGAGCCCGGGCGGGGATTGATGAACCCGGTCTCGAGACGCCGTATCCTGTTGGCGCGCGCTTGCGCGGTTCGTTCGGATCACAAGGGGGAAACGCGATGCGGACGGTGCTGATTGGGGGCGCAACGCTGCATGTCCGGGTTGATGGTCCGCGGACGGGAGCGGCGGTCGTGTTCTCGAATTCGCTGGGAACGGACTTCCGGATTTGGGACAGGCTCGTTTCGCTCCTGCCCGCGGGGTTGCGCGTGATTAGGTACGACAAGCGAGGTCACGGGTTGAGCGACTGTCCCGAAGGCGACTGGGGAATGGAGGAGCATGTCACCGATCTTGCCGCACTGCTGGACCATCTGGGCGTCACTCGTGCCGTCGTCGTCGGGCTCTCCGTCGGCGGGCAGATCGCGCAGGGGCTGGCCGCAGAGCGGCGTGATCTCGTCTCCGGCCTGGTGCTGATGGATACCGCCGCGAAGATCGGCACGGCCGAAATGTGGGCGGATCGCATCGGGAAGATCGAGGCGGGCGGGATCGAGGCCGTGTCCGGTTCCGTCCTCGAGCGCTGGTTCACGGTGCGCTTTCGGGAGGGAGATCCGGCGTTTCCCATCTACCGCAACATGCTCCGCCGCACCCCGGTCGACGGATATCTCAAGACCTGCGCGGCGATCCGGGATACAGATTTCACCGCGGCTGCGGGAACGCTGGACCTGCCGGTGCTTGCGATTGCCGGAAGCGAGGACGGTTCGACGCCGCCTGCCCTCGTGCGGGGAACCGCTGACCTGATTCCGGGGGCTCGCTATGAGGAAATCGCGGATGCCGGGCACCTGCCCTGTGTCGAACAGCCGGCGGAGTCCGCAGCGCTGATTTGCCGGTTCCTGCAGGAGATCGGGCATGTCTGACCGGGCGGAGGCCGGAATGCGGACTCGTCGGGCAGTGCTGGGCAGCGCCCATGTCGACCGCGCCGAGGCCGCGAAGACCGCGTTTGATGCACCCTTTCAGGACTTCATCACCGAAGGCGCCTGGGGTTCGGTTTGGTCGCGCCCGGGTCTGACAAGGCGGGAACGCTCGCTGATCACGCTGGCGCTCCTCGCGGCACTCGGGCATCGGGAAGAAGTGGCCATGCATGTCCGCGCGACCGCCAATACCGGAGCGTCCCCGGAGGACGTGCGAGAGGCAATGCTGCATGTCGCGGTCTATGCGGGGGTTCCGGCGGCGAACCAGGCGCTGAAAGTGGCCAGGGAGGTCTACGCAGAGATGGGTGTGGAGACATGACATCCGGAGCGCGGCGAGGCGCCTTCTACCAGCGGGACCGGAACTGGCATCCGCCAGCCTTCGCGCCCGGCTACAAGTCGAGCGTCCTGCGCAGCCCGCGGCGGGCACTGGTTTCCCTCGACAGCACGGTTTCGGAAATGTCGGGGCCAGCCTTCGGCCGCGGCATGCTGGGGCCGCTGGACGATGACTTGACGCGGAACTTCTCGCGGCCCGGGGAGTCCGCGATCGGGCCGCGCATCATCGTCTACGGCCGGGTAATGGACCAGGACGGGAGGGGCGTCCCGGAGATTCTGGTCGAGGTCTGGCAGGCGAACGCCGGCGGGCGGTACCGACACAAGTCCGATGGCTATCTCGCGCCTCTTGATCCTGATTTTGGCGGATGCGGCCGCACGGTAACCGCGGAGGACGGGTGCTACCGCTTCCGCACGGTCGTTCCGGGCCCCTATCCGTGGCCCAACGGGCCCAATGACTGGCGGCCCTCCCATATCCATTTCTCCATCTTCGGATCGGGCTTCGCGCAGCGACTGATCACCCAGATGTACTTCGAGGGGGATCCGCTGATCTGGAAATGTCCCATCGTGTCCACGATACCCGCCAGGGAGGCAATCGAGCGCCTGGTGGCGCCCCTCGACATGGAGAACACCATTCCCATGGACGCACGCGCGTACCGATTCGACATTGTCCTCCGCGGCCGCCGCCAGACGCTGTTCGAGAACCGGAGGGACGGGCTGTGACCCACTTGCCGGACCGAAGGAAGGAATCTCCTTCGCAGACCGCCGGGCCGTACGTCCATATCGGATGCATGCCGAACGTTGCCGGCATTCCCGGCGTGTACCCGCGAGATCCTGGATGCGCCCTGGTAAACGGGGAGACCAAGGGCAGGCGCATCACCGTTCGCGGGAGGGTGCTGGATGGCTCCGGCACGCCGTTGAGGGATGCGATGGTCGAGATCTGGCAGGCCGACGCCGACGGCATCCATCCGGGCAACGATGCGCGCGGGCTTGCCGCCGACCCGAACTTTGCCGGCTGGGGCCGCCAGGCGACCGACCGCGAGACCGGGGAATGGGCGTTCGAGACCATCAAGCCGGGGCTTGTGCCGTTCAGGGATGGACGGCAGATGGCACCCCACATCACATTCTGGATTGTTGCCCGAGGGATCAATGTCGGACTCCACACGCGGATGTACTTTCCTGACGAGGAGGCGGCGAATGCGGAAGATCCCGTCCTGGGCGCCATCGAGCACAGGGTCCGGGTCCCCACACTGGTCGCCGAACAGGTCGGCGAGGCGGAGTACCGGTTCGATATCCGGCTCCAGGGTGACCGCGAAACCGTGTTTTTCGACATCTGAGGAGGCCCTGATGGCAAAACCCTGCATACTCTGTGTTGCGATCACCGGCTCCCTTCCCCGGAAGTCCAACAATCCCGCAGTGCCGATCAGTATCGAGGAGCAGGTCGAGAGCGCACAGGAGGCTTTCGAGGCCGGGGCGGCGATCGTTCACTGCCATGTTCGCAATGCCGATGAGTCCCCGACGAGCGATCCGGAGAAATTTGCGCGCCTGAAGGAGGGGATCGATGCCCATTGCCCAGGCATGATCGTGCAGTTTTCGACGGGCGGGCGCTCGGGTTCGGGCCGGGAGCGGGGCGGCATGCTGCCGCTTCGTCCGGACATGGCCTCGCTCGCGGTCGGATCGAACAACTTCCCGGCGCGGGTCTACGAGAACCCGCCCGATCTCGTCGACTGGCTGGCCGCGGAGATGCGGGCCTGCGAAGTGAAGCCGGAGATCGAGGCCTTTGATCTCTCCCATATTCACCAGGCCGCGAAGATGAACCGGGACGGCCGAATCCCCGGCAGGCTCTACATTCAATTCGTGATGGGTGTGAAGAACGCGATGCCGGTCGATCGCGATGTGTTCGACTACTACGTCCGTACCGTGGAACGCCTTGTCCCGGAAGCGGAATGGTGCGCGGCCGGCATCGGGGCAGGCCAGATCGTGATCAACGAATGGTGCATCGCTGCGGGCGGTCACACTCGCACCGGGATGGAGGACAACGTCCGCCTCGACCGGGAGACGCTCGCGCCCTCGAACGCAGCGCTGGTTCGGCGAGCGGCGGCGCTTTGCGAGAAGCACGGGCGCCCGGTCGCGACAGCCGCCGAGGCGCGGAGAATTCTCGACCTCCGGCCGGTAGCGGCGTGAGCGGGATCGGCCCGGCACTGCGCTCGCCGCTCTTCGCGGACGCGGAGATCGCGGCGCTGTTCTCCGCCCAGGCCACGCTGCGGGGTTACGGGGAATTCGAGGTTGCGCTCGCCTGCGCACAGGCGGCGGAGGGGCTCATTCCGGAGGCGGCTGCGGACGCAATTGCCGCGGCGGTCGCCCGGTTCGTGCCGGAAAGCGAGGGACTGCGCGCGGGACTGATCCGGGACGGGCTTGCCGTTCCCGCCTATGTGTCGCAGCTTCGCGCACGGATCGCTTCGCCGCACGCGGCATCCGTTCACTGGGGCGCAACCTCACAGGACGTCATCGATACGGTCGCGGCGTTATCGATCCGCGCGGCGAACCGTCTGTACGCGGCGCGGCTCGACGCCGTTCTCGGCTCCCTTGACACGCTTGCGGCACGGCACGGCGATGCCCGCATCATGGGCCGGACCCGAATGCAGGCCGCGCTCGAGATCCCTGCCGCCCACCGTGTGGCTGAATGGCGCGCTCCGGTCGCCGCCGCGCGGCACCACCTGGACGCGTTGCGCATGGAGGTCGAGGCGATTCAGCTTGGCGGCCCGGTTGGCGACCGGCGCGGTATGGCGGGGAAGGGCGATGCTGTCGCGGCGCGGATTGCCGCTGAGCTCGGGTTGGCGGACGCGCCCTGCTGGCATACCGACCGCACCCGGATTGTCCGCTGCGGTGGCTGGCTCGCGGCTTCTGCCGGGGCCTGCGGGAAGATCGGACAGGACGTCGCGCTGATGGCGCAGATGGGAGAGATCCGTCTTGTTGGCGGCGGCGAGTCCTCGGCCATGCCGCACAAGCGCAACCCGATCCGTGCCGAGGCCCTGGTCGCGCTTGCTCGCCAAGCCGCGGCGCTGGCGGGCGGGCTCCAGCACGCGATGCTCCACGAGCAGGAGCGATCCGGTTCTGCTTGGGCGATGGAGTCGTTGATGCTGCCGCCGCTTTGCGAGGCGACCGGCGCCAGCCTGCGGGAAGCGGAAACGCTGCTCAATTCGATCGAGGGGATCGGTCAGGCCTGATCCATCCGGGATTCAAGGAGTGTCCTGTCCCGATTCGCGCCCGGAAGCCGTAGCGCGGTCCGAGGGCTGGCCACGCCGCATTGGACTGTCATCGACTGCCGCCTACCATGCTGGCGGGAAGGCCGCGCCCGTTCGATCGGCGCGGTTTGCGCGCCGCGAGGCGGAGGAGCCACGTGACCGAAATCCACAGGACCCAAGTTGGCATCATCGGCGGGGGGCCCGCCGGACTGCTCCTCAGCCAGATCCTCCACGTCAACGGAATCGAGACCGTGGTGCTGGAGCGCCGAACGCGCGACTACGTGCTCGAACGCGTGCGTGCGGGCGTGCTGGAGCAGGGGCTTGCGGACATGCTGCGGGTCGCGGGAGTCGGCGATCGGATGGATCGCGAAGGGCAGGTTCACACCGGTTTCTGGCTCGCTTTCGGCGGGCGGATGGTGCGGATCGATCTGGAGGGTCTGACGGGCGGCAAGACGGTGCTGGTCTACGGTCAGACCGAGATCACCCGCGACCTGTATTCCGCCCGCGATGCCGCAGGAGGAACGATTGTCCACAGTGCGGAGAATGTCTCTCCCCGCGATGTCGATACCGACCGGCCCTTCCTCGTCTACCAGAGTGGTGGCGGTACCATCCGGCTGGATTGCGATTTCATCGCCGCGTGCGACGGATACCATGGCGTTGGCCGAAAATCCTTTCCCCCGGGCACGATAGCGGAGCATGAGCTCGGCTATCCGTTCGGCTGGCTGGGAGTGCTATCCCGTGCCCGGCCCGTGCATGGCGAACTGATATACGCCAACCATGCACGTGGCTTCGCGCTTTGCTCCATGCGCTCCGACACGGTCAGCCGCTACTACGTGCAAGTGCCGCTCGATGCCGATCTTGCAGCGTGGCCGGATGACCGGTTCCGGGATGAGCTTGCCGCGCGCTTGCCCGCCGACGTTGCCGAGCGGCTGGAGACCGGGCCTTCGATCGAGAAATCAATCGCGCCGCTACGGTCTTTCGTTGCGGAGCCGCTGCAGCACGGGAGGCTGTTCCTTGCCGGTGACGCTGGGCACATCGTACCGCCGACGGGCGCGAAGGGCCTGAATCTCGCTGCCTCGGACGTGCATTACCTGTCGAAGGCGCTGATCGAGTGGTTCCGGACGGGTGATGAGGCAGGTCTCCGCGGCTACTCTGCCACCGCGCTTCGGCGAGTGTGGAAGGCGGAGCGGTTCTCGTGGTCGTTTACAAGGTTGACCCACGGTTTCCCCGATGAAGGCACTTTCGGCGCACGCTTGCAGCTGGCCGAGCTCGAGTATCTCGCCACGTCCCGCGCGGCCATGACCGCGCTGGCTGAGAACTATGCCGGCCTGCCCTATTGAGAGGACGCGGATGCCGGCATGGTCGGTGGCATTGCCAGGCCGCAGTGCGCTGCGCGCCAGTTCATGGAATGTTTGCGAAAGATCTCGTTCACGTTCCGCGCTTCTAGGAAGGTGTCGTACCACACCTCCCATTCCTCCAGGGAGGCCGCCTGGATTCGCGCTTCCACATTGGTCGGAACCCCGCCGGAGCGACGCCTCCGAAGCCGAAGAAGCTTGTTGGCCTGGCCCTTTACCATGCCCTGTCCACCGCTGTTTGCACCGCCCATTCTCCTTCCCCAGGATGGTGTTCGCGAATCCGGGCCTCGGTCTCGACCCGCGGCATCGGGAACCCCGGCGACGTGAACCGCATCATGGATGCCCACGCAGCGCTGCTGGAAGGAAGTCTTGCAGGCTCGGCATGGACACCGCGGCAATCCCCTCCCGCCTCGTTTGCTCGTCCGCCAGGACGTACCACATGGCGAACAGCCCGGCTTGCAGCTCCGGGTCCGGGCAGAGCTGTCTGTCGGGGTCTCGGGCAGGCTCGTCAGCACGCAGGAGAGGGACCGCGAAGAGGGAGCCAGCATCGCCAGCGCGGATCGTCTCGACGTTGGAATGCGGAATCGTCAACGGATCGCTGTCGTGACCAACGACCACCGGAAGGATCCACGTCCGGAACCGGAACCCGGCTCCGCGATGTTCCGGTCAGGCATTGGCGTGTCACTGCTGGCCGGACGGCTCGCTGCCTTGAACGGGTGTCCCGTCGGCGGGATGCGCAATCAATTCCTCACTCGCGGCCGTGAAGGTCTTGCCGTCGCCCTCGTCCACGATCGAGACGGCGACTTCCAGGCGCTCGGTGCCGCCGCCGAACACGGTGCCGCGGGTCGGGGCGACATCCGCATAGTCGCGGCCTTCGGCCAGACGGATATGCCGGCAGTTCGCGCAGGTGTTGTGCGTAGGATCGAATCCTGCCCAGCCGATGCCGGGCAGCCAGAATTCGGCCCATGCGTGGCTGGCGGCCTCTCTGGCGTCCCCTTCGTAGGCTGCGCCGAGATGCAGATATCCTGACACGTATCGGCTTGGAATTCCCCATCGTCTCCCGAGCGCGATCATGACATGGGTGTAGTCCTGGCACACCCCCTTCCCGGACTCGAGAATGTCTTCTATCGGCGAGTCCACGCCGGTGCTGCCCGGCGTGTATTCGAACGACTCGTGGAGCGCCGCGCAGGTCGTGTGGAGCGTTGCAAGCGGGTCGCAGCCACGAATCAGGCCATGCCGGTCTGCGAAGGAATCGAGCGCGTCGCAGGGCCGGGCGAAATGGCTGGGCGCCAGGAAGTCCCAGAATGCGGGGTTTTCCGCTTCCCGCGCGAGCGCGTCCCAATCTTTGGATTCGAGGCGGTCCGGCAGAACCGGGCCATCCACGGTTTCGACTTCGGCGCGGGACCGGACGGTGGCGCGCCGGTGCCGTCGATGGATGTTGAACAGGTGGCAGGAGTTTCCAAACGCATCGCGGAATGGGACGATGCTGGCCTGCGGGTCGACCGCGAGATCGAAGGAAACCAGGCACTGCCCCCTGTCCTGGCGCGGCGACAGCCGGGCCAGCATCACGCTGCCCTGCGCTGTCTCCGTGTACTCGAAGGCAGATGTGTGTTCAATCGTGAACTGTGCGGAGCCTTGCTTGCTCATGGGTCGAGCGCATCCTCGATCGCGTAGTGGAAATAGGCTTCCTGAACCCGGTCATGGAGGGTGCGGCAAGCGGCGCGGACGCCATCAAGGATCTCGCATGCCGCATCGTCGTCATCGTGGTCCCGGCGGAGCCAGTCTACGTCCAGCAGGGAGTTTGCCTGAATCAGCGGGCAGTCGATGTCACCCGTCTTCGCGGATCGTCCTTCCGCGTTGATGTCCGCCAGGGTGTCCGATGCACGTTGCAGCGCGTGCCGTACGGAGTTCGAGAGCCTGGCGTCGGCAACCAGGAAGTGGACGACGTCTGCAGGGGCGTATTCGATGGAATGGAGCCGGCGGTAGGACGCGCAGGCTTCGCACATGCCGAGCAGCGACTCCCAGTCGGGAGTCCGGTTCGGGTCAGACGTCGGATAGATCCGGATTTGCGCTTTCACAAGCGCCGTGATCAGCAGCGCTCGCTCGATGTATTGACCGAGGAGGAGAAATTGCCAGCCATGGTCGCGGTACATGTTGTTGGCGGCCCATCCGGAGAACGCCCGCGCGGCGGAGGACGCCGACAGGAAGAACTCCCGGGCCCGGCTCTCCCAGATATCCAGCAGGCGCTTCTCGTTCATTTCCAGATAGGCCGCATTCAGGCAGGTCCACATTTCATGGCTGATGTGGTTCCGGTTCTGGCGGGCATTCTCACGCGCCAAGGCGAAGCAGGAGAGCACGGAGTCCGGGTTCTGACGCTCGAAGGTCAAGTCGTCGGTGAGCGTATAGGCATCCGCGAGCATGATCGGTTCGAGCCCGTCGCTGGGCTGGAGACCTCCGCCCAGCGGTTCCCGCTCAAGCGCAGCGTAGATGCGCTGCCAGCTGCGGTCGATGTCGTCCACTGACCGGTCATGGATGACGCCGAACTGGCCAGCGAGCAGTCGGCAGAGATGTCCGCCCCGCTCCAGATACCGGCTCATCCAGTAGAGCCCCTGAGCGTTGCGCGAGAGCATCCTACAGATCCACGATCCAGACATCCTTGCCGCCGCCCCCCTGGCTGGAGTTGACCACCAGCGAGCCCTCGGCGAGCGCAACCCGGCAGAACGCGCCCGGTACGATGTTGATTTCACGGCCCCGCAGAACGAACGGACGGAGGTCGACATGGCGGGGAGCGGCCCCCCTGGTCGTGAGGCACGGCGAGCGGGAAAGCGCCAGGGTCGGCTGGGAGACGAAGTTGGCAGGGTTTCGGCGGATCTCCCGTGCGTATTCCTCCCGTTCCGCCGGTGTCGAGTGTGGCCCGACGAGCATTCCGTAACCGCCGGATTCGCCAACTATTTTCACTACCAGTCGGTCGAGGTTGTCGAGCGTGTACTCAAGGCCCTCCGGATTGCGGCAAAGATGGGTTTCCACGTTCGGCAGCTTCGGCTCCTCGCCCAGATAGTACCGAATCATGTCGGGCACATGGAAATATACGCTCTTGTCGTCGGCGACTCCGGTCCCGGGAGCATTCACGATTGCGACATTTCCGAGTCGAAGCACGGCAAGGAGCCCGGGCACGCCCAGCTGGGAGTCAGGCCGGTAGACGAGCGGGTCAAGGAAGTCGTCGTCGATGCGCCGGTAGATGACGTCGACGCGGCGGAGGCCGCGGGTCTGGCGCATGTACACGAAGCCGTCATGGATCAGCAGGTCGCTCCCCTGCACGAGATCGACTCCCATCTCCCTGGCAAGGAAGACATGCTCGTAGAACGCCGCGTTGAACACGCCGGGGGACAGCAGGACGATGCAGGGATCGTCGGCCCCCTCCGGAGCGAGTTCACCCAGGGTCCGCCGCAGCAGGGCGCCGTAATGCTCGATGCCCAGAACCTGGTATTGGCGAAACACGCTGCGAAAGTTCGATTTCACGACGTGCCGGTTGGCGAGCATGTAGGACACGCCCGAGGGGACGCGCAAATTGTCCTCGAGCACCTTGAAACCGTCGTGGTCGCGGACGATGTCGGTTCCGCAAATGCCGACATAGACGTCTCCCGGAAGCTCGACCCCCTTCATCTCGACGCGGTATTGCGGGCACCCCAGCACGCGTTCGGCCGGGATGACACCGTCGGCGACAATTCGGGCCGGCCCGTAAATGTCCTTCAGGAACAGGTTGATGGCGCGGAGTCGCTGCTTCAGCCCGGACTCGATGCCGAGCCATTCCTTCCGCGCCAGGATGCGGGGCAGGAAATCGATGGGGATGATTCGCTCCTGCGCGCTGTCCTCGCCGTAAACCGCGAAGGTGATCCCGTCCATCAGGAATGACCGTTCGGCGTCCTCCTGCATGCCGGCGACCCGGTCGACGGATACGGAGCCAAGCGCCTCCCAGAGCATGCGGTAATGCGCCCGCGGCGTATCCGCGGCGGAGAACATCTCGTCATGGAATTGGTCGTCGTAGTCGTAATTCGCGAACAGTCCTTCCGGAGAACCGCCCGCCCCGCCGGCGCGGCGCTCGCTCCAGTGGTCATCCCTTCGCATCATGCGGGCCATCATAGGGAATTCGCGCATTGTCCGAAGCCAGGATGGGTTCCAAGCCGTGTTCCAGGTGTCTGCGAGCCTCTTGACGCCGGGGGGCCTCCGCCCTACATGTCCTGTTGTTGTTAGCACTCGTCATGAGAGAGTGCCAACAATTGCCGTGACGCGTTGCAACGGTGCTGCCGACGCGCGCGACGCGCTGATCACAAGCAAACCAGGAGGAGCCAGATGAAGACCAAGTTCCGTCCGCTCCACGACCGGGTTCTGGTCCGGAGAGTGGAAGAGGACGACAAGACTGCGGGTGGGCTGATCATTCCCGACTCCGCAAAGGAGAAGCCCCAGGAGGGCATGGTCGCCGCGGTTGGCGAGGGTGCCCGCAAGGACTCGGGCGAGCTGATCCCGATGTCGGTTTCGGCCGGCGACCGGATCCTGTTCGGCAAGTGGTCCGGGACCGAGGTCAAGCTCGAGGGCGAAGACCTCGTGATCATGAAGGAATCCGACATTCTCGGCGTCATCTCCTGAATTGTTCCGGCGCATAGGCGCCGGGAGGGCGAAACCGGAACTCGGAGAAAAGAAAGGGAAAATCAGCAATGGCTGCCAAAGAGGTGAAATTCACCAACGAATCCCGCAGGCTGATGCAGCGTGGAGTCAATACCCTCGCCGACGCGGTGCGCTACACCCTCGGCCCGAAGGGGCGGAACGTCATTCTCGAGAAGTCGTTCGGCTCTCCTCGAATCACCAAGGACGGCGTGACCGTCGCGAAGGAGATCGAGCTAGAGAACAGGTTCGAGAACATGGGCGCGCAGATGGTTCGAGAGGTTGCGTCGAAGACCAACGACGTGGCGGGCGACGGAACCACGACCGCGACGGTGCTGGCCCAGCACATCGTGAACGAGGGCCTGAAGGCCGTGGCCGCGGGGATGAACCCCATGGACCTCAAGCGCGGCATCGACATTGCTTGTCGCAAGACCGTGGACTACATCCAGAAGTCTTCCCGGCCCGTGAAGAGCTCGGAGGAGGTCGCGCAGGTCGGATCGATTTCCGCGAACGGCGAAACCTCTATTGGCGAAAAAATCGCTGATGCCATGCAGAAGGTGGGCAACGAGGGCGTCATCACGGTCGAGGAGAACAAGGGTCTCGACACCGAGGTCGATATCGTAGAAGGAATGCAGTTCGACCGCGGCTACCTCTCGCCGTACTTCATTACCAACGCCGACAAGATGGCCTGCGAACTCGAGGATGTGTACATCCTGCTGCATGAGAAGAAGCTCTCTTCGCTGCAGCCGATGGTTCCGCTGCTCGAGTCGGTCATACAGTCCAGCAAGCCCCTCCTGATCATCGCCGAGGATGTCGAGGGCGAAGCGCTCGCAACCCTCGTGGTCAACAAGCTTCGCGGCGGACTCAAGGTCGCCGCCGTCAAGGCTCCGGGCTTTGGCGACCGCCGCAAGGCGATGCTGCAGGACATTGCCACGCTGAGCGGCGGCGAGGTGATCTCCGAGGATCTTGGCATGAAGCTCGAGAATGTCGGGCTGTCGTTGCTCGGTCGGGCCAAGAAGGTGGAGATCAGCAAGGACGACACGACCATTGTCGACGGTGCCGGCAAGAAATCGGAGATCAAGGCGCGGGTCGAGCAGATCCGGTCGCAGATCGAGGAGACCACTTCCGACTACGACCGCGAGAAGCTGCAGGAGCGGCTCGCCAAGCTCGCGGGCGGCGTCGCGGTGATCAAGGTCGGCGGCGCGACCGAAATCGAGGTGAAGGAGCGCAAGGACCGCGTCGACGACGCGCTCAATTCCACCCGGGCCGCGGTGCAGGAGGGCATCGTCGCTGGCGGCGGCGTTTCGCTGCTCCACGCCTCGCGGCAACTCGAGAAGCTGAAGGGTGATAACGAGGATCAGACCACGGGCGTCAAGATCCTCCGCCGCGCTCTGGAGGGGCCGACCCGGCAGATCGCGGAAAACTCCGGCGTGGACGGCGCCGTGGTTGTCGGCAAGATCCTCGAGAACAAGAGCCAGACCTTCGGGTTCGACGCCCAGGACGAGGTGTACTGCGACCTCGTGAAGGCGGGCATCATCGACCCGGCCAAGGTGGTGCGCACGGCGCTCGAAGACGCGGTCTCCGTCGCCGGCCTCCTCATCACCACCGAGGTGATGGTGGCCGAGAAGCCGAAGCCCGAGAGCAACTCCGGGCCCGGGCCGGGCGGTGGCATGCCGGACATGGGCATGGGCGGAATGATGTAACCATCCCGCGCTGGCCTTCGGGCCGGGGAGGGAATCCGGGAAGGGGCGCTCCGCGAGGGGCGCCCCTCTTGCTTTGACAGCATCGTTCCGGCCGCGACGTGCCGGCCAGGGCAGGGGCAGCCCCGCGGGACGATTCCGCCTATGCTGGTTCGCGCGCGGCCGTAACCCCGCGCGCAATCGGAAGACACAGATGAAGGCGCTTTGAGAAATGGATCTTTCGGCTCTCCTGGATTGGAATTTTCTGCTCCGGGTCATTGATCTGGACGGCGGCCCCTGGCAGCGGCCCGCCTTTGCGTTCGTTGTGCTGGTGTTCTTCCTGGTGCTGCGGCGCCTGCTGACGCACTGGATGCTGTGGCCGCTGCTGGGCGGCCTCTCCCGTCTGCTGCGCCTCGAGCGGTCGCGGATCGACGGTATCCTGCGTGATCCGGCAACCCTCGTGCCGATTGCCGCGGGCATCTATTTCGCGGCCAGGATCCTCCAATTCGATCAGTGGGCGCAGGACATCGTGACTCTTGTCGTCCGCTCCATCGGCGTATTCGGGACCACGCTCCTGATGGCCCGGGCGCTTCGGGCCCTGGCACGGGAGAGCCGGGCTCTCGCCTCGGCTCTCGGGGAAGAGATCGTCGCCTGGGGCGTTCGCCTCCTGGAGATCCTGGTCTGGCTTGTCGGTGCTGCCGCAATCCTCGAAGTGTGGGGAATTCGGGTCGCTCCGCTGATCGCGAGCCTGGGCATCCTGGGCGTCGCGGTGGCGCTCGGAGCCCAGGACTTCTTCAAGAACCTGATCTCGGGTCTCGTGGTGCTGAGCGAAAAGCGCTACCGGACGGGAGACCGCGTCCAGCTCTCCGGGGTCGTCGATGGCTCGGTGGAGCGGATCGGGTTCCGCTCGACCCGGGTCCGGCTCTTCGACGGTGCCCCGGTCTCGGTGCCGAACGCAATGCTCGCCGACGGGGCGCTGGTCAATTACGGCGAAATCCCCTGGCGCCGCGTGCTCTGGACGATCAATCTGGAATACAGCACCACTGCTGCGCAGTTGATCCGGATCCGGGACGAAGTCCGGGACTACCTTCGGGAATGCGGGGATTTCGCGCCTGCGGGCGAGGCGACGCAGGAGGTCCGGCTGGAAAAATTCGCGGATTCGTCCATCGACATCATGATCTACGCCTTTGCCAACACGAATGAGTGGGTGCCCTGGCTCGAGACGAAGGAGCGCCTGCTGATCAAGGTCAAGGAAATCGTCGAGGAGGCCGGCGCGAGCTTCGCGTTTCCGAGCCATTCCGTCTACGTCGAGAAACGCGGCGATTCGGCGCCGGATCCAGCGTGAGCGCCCGGATTATCCGCTCGCTGCAGGAGGTCTCGGGCGGATACGACGGTATCCTGTGCGATGTGTGGGGCGTCTACCACAACGGCGTCCGGGTGTATCCGGAGGCCTCGCGGGCGCTGGCCGAGTATCGCGGACAGGGCGGAACGGTGGTGATGCTGACCAACGCCCCGCGCCCGGCTGGCGAAGTCGAGGCGGCCGTTCGGAGGCTCGGTGGCGGCGTGGCGGATTTCGACGCAATCGTGACATCCGGCGATGCGGCGAGGTCATTTCTCGCGAGCGGAGCCTGGGGCCTGCGGGCCTTCCATCTCGGTCCGCCCCGTGACCTGCCGTTGGTGCGCGGCCTCTCCGTCGAACTGGTACCGTTCGCGGTAGCGGAGTTCATTCTTTGCACCGGGTTGTTCGACGACCGATCGGAAGGGCCGGAGGATTATGCCGACCTGCTCGGGAACGCCCTTGAGAGGCGGCTCCCCATGCTTTGCTCGAATCCCGACAGGTTCGTCGATATCGGGCACCTGCGCGTTCCCTGCGCGGGCTCGATCGCCGTGGCCTACGAGGCGATGGGAGGTCGCGTGGCGTATTTCGGAAAGCCGCATTCGCCGGTGTACGAGGCCGCACTCGAATCGCTCTGCAGGATCGCCGGTCGGACCGTCTCCCGCGAACGGGTGCTGGCGATCGGAGATGGAATTCTGACCGATGTGGCGGGGGCGGCCAGTATGGGTCTCGCCTGCCTGTTTGTAACCGGAGGGCTGGCGTCGAGCGAGATCCACCACGAGGGCGGTTTGCCTGAACCGGCGGAACTCGCACGATTCCTGGAGCAGCACGGCGCCGCGCCCATCGCCGCGATGGGCAAACTGGCGTAGGTCTCGCCCACCAGATTCGGAGGGCGTGGGCAGCTTGCGGGCGCGAGTACTCGCCCGAGGCGGGAACTGCCCGACTCGGGCACCGGGACGCCTCGGCGCAGTGCTGCTTCGAAGAGCCGCTCCCATCCGTCTCGGCATGATGTTGACCATTTTCGTTCAGATCGTCGACACGGTTCTTGTGGGCAGGCCTGGATCCGCCGAACTCGTGTCGCCTGCATTCTCCTCGACGGCGGTTTTCCTGTTCGTGTCACTGTTCGTCGGGTTCTCCGTGAGTGTTTTCGCTGCGGTGGCTGGGGCGAGCGGTGCCGGGTGCGGACATCCGCCATCGTACTGCCGCTGCTGATCGCGGCCTCATTCGTCGGTGTCCTCGCCGTTCTGATGGCTCTCGCCCGCGGAAGCAACTTGACCGGTCTCCCTGCCGGCGTCCCCATGCGCCGGTCTGCGCGAAAGTGGAAAGGGCCTGTCGCGGAAGCAGGCCCGTTGCGGGTAAATGCAGCGATCCTGTATCGGTATTCCAGCGCCTGTCTCGCGGGGACCGGTCGCAAGGTATGCCGGAATTCCAGTCTTGGCTGCAGCGGCCTGCCGAACGCCCGGAATCCTCCGGTGGTGCCGCGGGCTCCGAAGGACGGCGGATGGAAATGGAGGGGAGGTGGGAGGGCTTGTCCGGAGGCGCGGGACCAGGCTCGGACTATTCAACCGCTGGGACGCACCGGACTCGATTGCCCCGGAATCGCTTCCGGGCGTCAGATGGAAGGCGCCGCAGGCGGCCCGTGGCGTGGCTCCGTCAACCTTCGTCCTTGCCGTCGCCGGGACTGTCGTCGGGCCTGTCGTCGAAGGTCACGAAGAATTGCCACGCGATGCTCGCGCCCGCAGCACCAAACAGGATTGCCCAGAAGATCGATCCGGTCGCGAGTTCGAAAGCCGCCCAGGTGAGACATACACCCGTGACCAGTACACGCTTCCAGAGCGGGCGAAAGAACGAAGTCCGCACGTCGAGAAAATTCGTCTTGCTGCGCTTCCGGTTTACAGCCACGGGTTCGCTCCAGATCCTCTTGTCTCGCATGCCGTCAAGTCCATCCTGCAGGAACGGGCGATCGAACGGACGCGGTGCACCGGTACTGGCCCGCATACGAAACGAGTGGCCTCCTCACGATGGCAGGGGCGATGCCGGGTCGGTTGGCCCCAGGCGGGACCATGCGCCACTATAGGGAATTCCGCTCGCGTGAATCCCTTCCTGGTCGCGCCTTCGGCAGCAAAAGGGCAGTGGACCGGCGTCCCCTGGCGCGGAATCAGGCGGGATGTGCTTCCAGTTGCCCTCGAATGAACTCCATGGACTTTCGCAATTCCTGAACGGGATCTGTCAGCCGATGGACTGACTCCGCGAACGCCTCAAAAGAAACGGGGCCGTGATAGCCCTTGGAGAAAAGCGCGCCGATCTGCGCGACGGAATCGAGTCGGTCTGTGTGATCCACGAGGCCGCGGAGCCCGTCCTCCATGTCGGATACCGGAACGTCGGGGTCGGCTACACCGGAGATATGCAGCATGCCCGTGTGCTCCGGAAAATGCGGGCCGCTGCCCGCCAGGCAATGGTGAAACGTGTCATGGACAATCCGGAATGTGCTGACGGCATCCAGGGACCGGATCGCGTCCACCGCGTGCTGCTTCGCGCGCAGCGTGCAGGTCTCGAAGCCGAGGGGCTCGACAAGTCCTGCCAGTCCGTAATCAGAGAGAATGGGTTGCAATGCGCGGAGGGACTGGACGAGGCCTGCGGCGAACTCCTGTCCATCGGGAGCGCTGCCATCGTTTCGGGGAATAAGGCTGACAGCCTCCGCGCCCGCGGCGGCGGCTGTTCGTGCCAGTTCAAGGGCTTCCTTCCGTCTTTCCCCGTTCCAGGCGTCAAAGCGCTTCACTTCGGCGACGGACAGAATGCGGAGGCCTCGATCCCTCGCCATGGCACCGGCCGCGGCCGGTGCCATTCCGTCGAAGAGGGGCTGCGAAAGATCGTTGCGCAATTCGACACCGATGCATCCGAGCGTGGAAGCGATCTCCAGCAACTGCGTGTAATCCGCCCGCGCCACGGTCACGTGGTTAAGCGCAAAATTCAGCATCTGAATCGTCTCCCGAGCCTCTTGCACAATTCGCAAGTCTGGCGCTTCATTCGGTGCCGAACCTGAGGTGAATTCCGGGGCAAGGCAGCAAGCACGATATGGGTTCCCATGGTATCGATGACGGATGGTCTTGTCTCCGGTTTTCGGCCCTGTTCACGTAACCGAATGCCTACTACCGTATTTGAAGATTCCGGAATCCTTGCACGTATTCATCCTTTCGCCGCGCGGCGGCGGGTTGCGCCAGCGTTCCAGCCGGCGGCCCGACCCTGTCGGTCCCGCGTCCACGAACTGCAGCACGTCCGGGCGGAGCCTGCCCGGCTCTCTTGCGACAGGAGGGTTGCCGGGCGCAGTCCGGCGCACGCAGTCCGGGAAGCATTGCCAGGCTGAATCGGCGGCCCGGTTCCGACAGGGGATCGTGGCTGACTCCGTGGTCTTCATGATCCCGCCCCGGCCCGCCAACGTCTCTTCCCTCGCATACCGATGCCGCGGCAAGGGGAACCGGGAACCGGGTGCCTGCGGGGGTCGGATTCATTTGATAGTGCAATGCCATACTGTGCAGTATTGGCTGTGCGCCGACCAGCAGCCGAACCGTTGCCACCGAATGCGGCGGTCCCCTCACGTCGATGCGCTCCCGCGCGGCACATTCGCAGGAGTTTCCCGTGGCAGCACAGACCGTCCGGCACGCCGCGAGGCTTTCCGCGTGCTCAAACCCCGACATGCTGCACAACAGCTTTCTCGGCCCCTCGGAACAGTGGTTGAAGATCTACCGCAGCCTGAAATGGTTGATCGTGGACGAGATGCAGAAGTACCGCGGGTATTTCGGCTCGAACGTCGCCGGTGGTAACGTTGATTGCGGCGTTCGACGCCTGCTTGATCCGCGGGAGGAAGCGCGCAAATGCCTTGCGCGACGGGTCGGGTATGCCAGTCTCCGGATCCCGGGCGTGCAGATGACGCACCGTCGCCCCCGCTTCCGCCGCGGCAAGAGCCTCCCCGGCGATCTCGTCGGGCGTCACCGGCAGGTGGGGCGACATGGTCGGTGTATGAATCGCGCCAGTCACCGCGCATGTGATCGTGACATTCCGTGCCCTGGCCGCTCTGCTCCTCCTCGCTGACGCCTCCCGGGGTCTCCCGGTGTAGTGTCGGATACGGCGCCTTGAGCTTTATGCAAGCGTCGGATGTCATGAAGCGCCAGCCGGCGGACGGGGCTGCCTGATCGCACCGATCTTGCCAAGCTTCGGCACCGCGTGGCCGGCGGCGCGCGAATCTGTCGGTCCAACCCTCTGCTGAACCCGCTGCCGACGATGGCGGAACGTGGTGGAGCGTTCTGGTCGCGAACACGAACAGCACGAATACCAGCTAGATCGACGACGGCCTCCATGGCCTCGCGACCCGCCACTACCGGGTTTCGGCGATCAATTCAGTCGACACCGGCAGCCCCTCCCTGTTTGCCTACGAGACGACGGCCGCCGGTCGGCCTGCCCCGCCGCGCAACCTGATCGCTGTGGGGGGCGATCGGCAGGCGACCCTGTCCTGGGACGAGCCGGTGAGCAACGGCGGCTCGGCGATCACCAAGTACGAGTACCGCCATGCGGTCGAGAACGGGGCGCTTGAATACACGGACTGGATGCAGAACGGGACGGACCGGCGGGTCACGGTGGACGGGCTGATGAACCGTCAGCGCCACCGCTTCGAGGTGCGGGCGGCGGTCCGGAGCGTCCGTTGCGCTGGACCTCGAAGAGCTGCCGCCGCCTTGCGAACGCGTGTGAGGAGCAGGGTTATTCGGTTTCCCGCACGCTGGTGGGGAAGCCGTTCGCGCAGTTCGGCTACACGCTTCAGGGAAACGCGAAGACACGGGAGGGCACGGACCCTCCCGATCGCGACGGCCAGTTCGAAACCATCAACAGCCGAGCTGCGGATTTCCTGGCTGGCCGGAAGCCGGTGATCCCGGTGGATACCAGGAAGAAGGAACCGGTGAGAGACTTCAGGAACGGCGGCCGTGAGTGGCGGCCAGGGGCCGGCCCGAGGAGGTCACTGTCCATGACTTCCCCGACAAGAAGCTGAGCAAGGCGGCACCTTGCGGGGTCTATGACGTGGCTCACGATATCGGTTGGGTGAACTCGGCATCAGCCACGACACGGCCGCTTTCGCCGTGGAAAGCATCCGGCGTTGGTGGCTGCGTTTGCCGGGAAAATTCCCATATTTTCATGTCTTGGGGTGCGGAGGCACAAGGCCCGGCATGAGGGTTTGGGACAGGAACTCGATCCAGGGCCTTGTGCCTGTTGATCACGGCCGACTGTGGTGGCTCCAATGGGGCTCCGGTTCGGCTCTGGAAGATTGAGCTGCAGGAACTCTCCCGCGAACTGGAGCTCGAAATCACGGTTTGCCATCTGCCGCCCGGAATCGGTTAATGGAACCGCATCGAACACCGCCTGTTCTCGTTCATGAACCAGAACTGGCACGGCAAGCCGCTGCGGACCCTCGCCACCATCGTCAGCTTGATCGGCGCCACCACGATCAGCACCGGCCTCAAAGTCCATTGCGACGTGGACGAGAACGACTATCCCAAGGGCGTGGCGATTGCCGATGCTCAAACAGGAGCCCTCGACATCCGGCGCGCGGAGTTCCATGTCGAGTGGACTCATACATTCTTGCCGACTCCCAAGATCGACGCGGATATTACTTGACGAACCCTTGGGATCGAGGCGGCGGAGCTACCGGTAGTTCAACCATGCCGAAGTGACTCTCCCGGTGCCGCTGCGCTTCCGGCCGGCATCCCTTCGGGCGGAGGGGTCCGCCGCAGGTCAACCCCGCGAATCGGAGCGAACCGCCTCCCGCCCGTCCCCGACTCACTCCCGGCGATACGACGGCCGGCGGTTGTGAAAGTTGCGCCGGGCACTTCCTGCACCGAGGTACAAATCACAATGTGCATGAAGGCGCCGCGGGCGGGCGGGCTTCGGCTCCCCTGCGTGTTCTCCGTTTGCAGCGTGTCTGTGCGCCTTCCGTTCGGAGCCTGTCCCGGCGCTGTTCACGCGGCTCTGCGCGGCAGGAAACGAAGCGCCGCCAGACCGGTTTGCGCCGCCCGGAAACCGTCGCAACACTCGCCCCTCCACGCCGTCCAGGCGCCTGGCTGGCGGCCCGCCATCCGGGCCGGAACCGGAGACCTGCCGCATGCCCGATTTCCCGGCGATCGAAGACATCGGCCGTCACCTGCATGATGCGTTCTTCCGGGCGATGCTCGCCGACCCTGTGCGCGCGGACGCGGTGATCCGCACCCATTGGCCGAGGCAGCTACGCTGGCTGTTGGACGGGTCGCCTGTCCGGCCCGCCCACAGCCAACTCGTTCGCTGCGACCTGCGGCAGCTCCGGACGGACGCCCTTTTCCTGGTCGGCGGCGAAGGCTGCCGTCCCGGTGCGCTGTTTCTTTCGGAACACACGTTCCGTGCTGGGGCGTGGATGCCTGGGAAGATGTGCGGCTATGCGAGCACGGTGCTGGACGGGTATGACGTCGACGAGACGCCATGGCTCGTGTCGACCGTCTTCGACACCGGGTCGGATGGAGGCCGGAACCTGCCGGGCGCCATCGACGAATCGTCCGATGACCCGATGGACATCGTGCGGCAGATGAGGCAGAACGGGGCGTATTTTGGACGCCTGACGCGGAGGATGGAGTACGGGCAGTTGTCCTGCGAGCCTGTCTCGCGTGCTATGCTTGGCATGATGGGGCTTGCCGGGCTGCAACCGTATCCGCGGGACGCGCTGGAGCGGATGTGGCGCAGGGATGTCGAGGGGCGCGTGGCCTGTCGGTTGCTGCAGGCGCAAATGCTCACCTTCGCGCTGACGACATCCGATCTCCCGGAGGCGGAATTGCGGGAGTTGGCTCTGAAGACGGGCCTGGTGGAAAGGGAGGTGGACATGGGCATGATTACACAGCCGCTGATCCTGGATGCCGTGAAGAGAGGTATCGCAGAGGGAAAGGCAGAGGGCATCGCAGAGGGAAAGGCAGAGGGCATCGCAGAGGGCATCGCAGAGGGAAAGGCAGAGGGAAGCGCCGAACTGCTGCTTCACCTGTGTCGGCAGCGCTTCGGTGAGATTCCGAAGGACGCGGAATTGAGAGTCCGTTCAGCGCCGCTATGCGATCTCGAGACGTGGGCAGTTTCCGTTCTGCGGGCGCGAAGCCTCGACGAGGTCTTCCAGAACGGGAAGAGCGGCTGAAGCGGGCCGCGTGGTCGGTTTGCCCGCAGAACCAGGAGCTCACCTTCGCGCTGACGACATCCGATCTCCCGGAGGCGGAATTGCGGGCGTTGGCTCTGAAGACGGGCTTGGTGGAAGGGGAGGTGGACATGGGCATGATTACGCAGCCGCTGATCCTGGATGCCGTGAAGAGAGGAATCGCAGAGGGTAGAGCAGAGGGCATCGCAGAGGGAAAGGCAGAGGGAAGCGCCGAACTGCTGCTTCACCTGTGTCGGCAGCGCTTCGGCGAGATTCCGAAGGACGCGGAATTGAGAGTCCGATCAGCGCCGCTATGCGATCTCGAGACGTGGGCAGTTTCCATTCTGCGGGCGCGAAGCCTCGACGAGGTCTTCCAGAATGGGACGAGCGGCTGAAGCGGGCCGCGTAGTCGGTCCGCCCGCAGAACCGGGAGCTCACCTTCGCGCTGACGTCATCCGACCGAGGGGCCTGCCCTGCAGTTCGCCGGATCGGAACCCACCCCGACGGCACCGCCTCACGCCGCCCCCCGAGAGCGCATCCGCGCCATCCTCGCCGAGGCTGGCAAGCCTCTCTCCCGCCGCCAGATCCGCGATGCCGCCAGAATGCGCACCGAGGCCGTCAGCGCCGCCCTCCACGAACTCGTCCAGACCGGCCTCCAGACAGCCCCCCGCAGGAACCACCGATGCCTCGCCGATGGACCCCCGAGGAGCTCGACGCCGTAACGCAGCACGTCTTCCGGGAATGTTTCGGCGTTTCTTCCATTCGAAGATGAAGTACCATGTGGAGGATCACATGTTCCCGATGGTGCCGTGCCACCGGGAGTCCGTTCTGCACGAGCGGATCCGGCAGGACCTGCCCGGACCCGATGCATCGAACGGGCCGGTTCATGCCGAATCCCGGCCATGGCTGCGACGGCGCCTTCGCCATGACGATGTCTTCCTTCGGCGGGTCCTTCCGGCCACCGTTCAACCTTGCGGGGAGGATTTTCACGCACAGGCGTCCGAAGCGCAGGCGTCCGAAGCGCAGGCGGCATGGGCGGTTCCGACCGGGGGCGACCGGTTTCGTGTGCCGACGGCGGAGGGCAGGCGCGTGTCTGCAGCCGGGCTCCTGCTCCTGGCCGCGTGCTCGGGAGGCAGATGGCTTGCGCGGCCGCCGCCGCGGCGTGAGTCTGCCGGCGGAGCTTCGAATCGCTGGGCAGGCCCGGAATCCGTCCCGGGCGGTGGGCTTGGCCAGAGAACGTTCGGGCGGCCGCGTTTCGCGCCGGCACGCAACATCGGGACACCGGATCCTGGGGCCGTGCCGGGACATGCCGGATGAGGAACGGAGGGTCGATATGCGCTGGGGGATGATTGGCGGCGGGCAAGGCAGCCAGATCGGAGGCGTCCACCGGGTCGGCGCGCAGATGGATGGGCTGTTCACGCTGGCCGCGGGGGCGCTGGACATTGATCCGGAGCACAGCCGTGCGTTTGGCCTGGAACTCGGATTGACATCCGGGAGAGCCTATGGCGACTGGCGGGAGATGCTCGGGAAGGAGGCAGACCGAACCGCCGACCGGCTGGATCTCGTTACCGTTGCAACGCCCAACAACACCCATTGGGAGATTGCGAAAGCGTTTCTGGAAGCGGGGTTTCACGTCCTCTGCGAGAAACCGCTGGCAATGACGGTAGTCGAAGCGGAGGATCTGGTAGCCACCTCCCGGAGGACCGGGCGGATCTGCGCCACGAACTTCGGATATTCCGGATACCCCATGGCCATCCAGTCGAGGGAGATGGTTCGGAGAGGGGATCTGGGGGATATCCGGGTCGTCTGTGTGGAGTTCGCGCACGGGTTCCATGCCGCGGGCGACGACTCGGAGAATCCGCGGGTTCGGTGGCGGTACGACCCGGAGCAGGCGGGTGCCAGTTCGGTCGTTGCCGATGCGGGTGTCCACGGCCTGCACATGGCCCAATTTCAGATGTCCGGACCTCGGGAGTGAATCGAGCTCACCTATTTGAACCCGAAGGGTCCGGATCGGCCGTATTCCCGGGCAGTTCGTAGATCATCCGGAGGTTGGTGCCTGGGAAGATCGTCCGGGTCAGGTTGAGTTCCTGGAGGAGGCCTGCAGTGGCGTTGTCGCCGGCGTCGCTGGCGGTGCCGAGGATGCGAATGCGGAGGATGCCGTTGGAGGGCTCCGGGATGATGTCGGCGTCGGATTGGAAGATCGCGCGCAGGTGCCTGCGGGGTCGCTGTGTCTTGCCCTGTGCCTGTGCGACGACAGGCATCATGCGGGTTTCGGCGCGGTAGGCGATCATGCGGATGACGTCGAGGAGGAGCTTCTCGCCTTCGGGAAGCGCATCCAGGGCCTGGTGCTCGTCGAGCTCGGCGACGGTGATGTGGCGCTGCGTGTCGCTGCGCTTCTGCTTGAGCGCCTCACGCTCGGCGTCGAGAGCGTCGATCCGGGCCTGGAGACGTCGGGCGGCTTCGGCGGTCTGGTGAGACTGGGCTCCCTTGGCCAGATCGGCGATCCTGTTGCGCAGGGTGCCGAGGCGTTGCCGGAAGCGGCTGACATTTCGGTCGATTGCGCGCCAGAGCGGGTTGACGACGCGGGCTTCGGGATCCTGCGGCTCCAGGCCGCGGACCACGAGGGCGTCGAGATTGAACTCCTCGCGCATATATTTGAAGAAGTTCTCCTGCGACCAGCGGGAGAACAGGGCGCCGGCGATCTGCTCCACGGGCATGCGGGAGTGGGTGGTAATGAGCGGGACCTGGCGGCCGCTTTCCAGCAGGCGGCGGATCTGGCGGACCTCGGGCCCCTTTTTCAGTTGCACGCGCTTCTCGGCGAGGCGGACGGTGGCGCTGCGGGTCGTGCCCGGTCCATGGATCGGTACCGCGACACTGCGGAACTCCGCCTCCGGCCAGTCCTCCCCCTTGAAGCCCTTGTGCCAGGTGATCACCGCAACGCCGCGCCGGGCGAGGCGCTTGAACAGTGCCGGGCTCCAGCCTTCCCGGTCGAAGACCAGCGTCAGGGCGGGCTCGCCGGCATCCGGGGCGGTGAGATCCGGCGCCTCCGGGCCCAGCATGCCCAGCTTCTCCAGCGCAGGCAGGATGTCCGCCTCCAGCGCGTGGGTCATGGTCGGATCCAGCGCCTTGTTCAGGCACAGGAAGGGCTTGCCGCCGAGCGCGTTGATCCAATAGCTCGTGGACGCGGGCAGGCATAGTTTCTGTCGCGCTACGAAGTGCTTTGGCAATTTCCCCTTGCGACCGGAATAGATCTTCACATGCCCGTCCACGCACAGCGTGGCGCCGACCTCCGGGTCCTCCTCAAGCCATCCCGCCGCCAGGGAGGATTGCCAGTTCCGCACTTGCTGCACATCCTGCCCCAGCGCCTTGATCTTGCGCCGCAGCGTCTTCACCTCCGGGCAGCGGTCCAGGCCCAGGATCGCGCCCCATTCCCCGGGCACCTGGTGCCGGAGCGCCTCCGGATTGCGCACCCGGGCCAAGACGAGGAACGCCAGGAAGAGCAGAACGGTGGTCAACCCGTAATACCCCTTGGGCAGCGACAGGAACTCCCGCGCGTGGTTCAGAAGCCCCTCCTTCAGCAGCATCGGGAGCCCGGCCAGCACCCCCCCGCCGGCAACCGCCGACAGCGGTTCCGCAAACTGCGGCCGGATCTCGCTCAGATGCCCCGTCGCGGCCAGCATTCGTCCCGTCGTGTCCCGAGCCCCACGGCCCATCGGCGCTGCCCGGTCGCGGGCGTCCCGTGCGCTTCGCTCAATCGGCGGCTCCAGCGCGTCCCGCTCCGGTGCTTCCTGCGGCGCCTCCCGCTCCGCAGGTGCTTCCGGATCCGGTTCAGCCTTCGCCGTCCCGGCCGGCATCCCACCCCCGACAACGCCTCGCCGGCGATTGTCGTTCAGCGTCCGCACCGGAATCCCCAGCCGTCGCGCAACCGCCGAGCCGCTCAGACCCGAGGTCAAAAGACGGTCCGCTTCCCGCGCCATGTCGGCATCGATTACGCTCGGACCGCGCCCGCGGCGCGGCGCAAAGAAGCTCGCCTCGCCGTCCCTCCGGAGTTGGTTCACCGCCCGCTGTACCGTCGAGCGGCTCACGCCGAGCGCCTCCACCAGGTCCGAGCGAGGGACACCGCTCTCCGCGAACTTCGCGATCCGAAGCAACTTCGCTTCGCGCTGATCGTCAGCGTGAAAATCAAACGGCTCAAGATTGGAGAAATACTCCACTCGGCCGTCCCGCCTCACGAAGGAAAAGCAGGAGTTGCCAATCTGGACCGCCTCGGCGGGTCGCATCGGAAGCGTGTTCATGAGATCCTCGGGCACCGAATAATGGGTTCATATTATTATGCCAGATACCCGCCGCTCTGTCAACCCCAAAATCCAATCATAACTCTATCAATTCAAACGATAATTCAACCCACAAGCAGCTCTCGAAAAGAGAGCGATGTCCGGACGTCTGAATTTGTGACCGGGCAGCGCATCACCGAGATCTCCGCGCAATTCGAGCGCTGCGTCGCGGGGAGGGAGCTGGAGGATGACGCCCTGCTCGCGTGCCGCTTCGAACGGGGAGCGGTGGGACGCCTCTGGTTCAGCGCGGTCGCCACCGGTCAGGCGCACGGCTTCGGGTTCCGGGTGTTTGGTTCCAGGGGAGGATTGCGCTGGCGCCAGGAGTTTCCGAACCAGCTCCATTACTCCCCCATTGGAGCCGCGACGTGCATTCTGGAGCGGAGCGACCCGTCGCTCTACCCGGACGCCCTCGCTGCGGGACGCATCGCAATGGGCCATGCCGAAGGGATGCACGAGGCTTTCGGAAACATCTACAAGGCCATCCACGCGGACATCGCCGTCAGGCGCAGGGGCGGGGAGAGGGTCGGGGCCTACCCGGCGGCGGAGGCGGGCGCGGACATGGTCCGAGCGGTGCACGCGTCTGTGCAGTCGGCGAAGCGGGACGGAGCATGGGTGAGACTTGGGAATCCCTGATCGCGCATGCGTGGAGCCCGCTTCGCGCCGACGCCAACTTTCACCAGGACGGAGGAGTTGGATTGCCGTGAGCAGAGCAGGTTCGGGAGCCCCTCAGCGCTACTCTGGCTGACGTCGCGCGCCCTGCGAAGGTCTGCGTGACACAGAGGATTCGTTGGCCTGCAGCCAGGGGCATCGGTGTAGACGGAAATGTGCCGTCGGGTCATGGAGGCCGAAGGGGAGGGACCCGGAATCTCAGCCCGACGTCCCGGCGTGAAGCGTGGCAAACGGCCTTTCCGCGTTGATTGCGCTGGTCCCGGATCCGTTTCACAACCCGGATGCGATGCGATTGGTCGACATCCTTGCTGCCGGGCTGCAATCGAGATTTCCGGGGCCGCCGGTGTTCAGTCCCGAGGCGGAGGAGGACAGGGCCAAGGCTGTCAGTCTCGGGTGGTTCTCGGGGTTTGACTGCCGGGGGATGCGGCAAGAGACCCTGAACAGCCTGCGGAAAACGGGTGCGAGAATTCCGAACCCCCCGGTTTCCAATCCGGAACCTGTCCCGCGGGCAGCGGCGGTGCGGGGCGACCGCGCGGGCGGCGGCGTTCGATTCCAGGCCCACCATCGTGGGGGAGCCCTCGGCCGTGCCTGGCGAGCCGGAAACCGGGCAGGTCGAGATCATCAGCGCGGGTTTCCGGAGGCGGGAGAGCCGCTGATCCTCATCAGTCACAACATGCTGGAGGTGTTCGATCTCATCGAACGGATTGTCGCCTTCCGCCGGGGCCGGATGGTCGCGAATCCGCGCAGGGTCGCGTCCGATGGACAGGAGGCGGTCGCCCCGGTCGCAGGCGCCAGGTCCGGCCGGGAGAACGTCGTGGCGGCGTTAGGCGCTCTCGCCGAATCCCCTGCCTCTGTCCACCGGAGCGTGGAGACCACAGGCGGGAAACGGGGGTCCCCCCGCGAGGCGTTGCCCGGGGAATTCCCGAGAGTTGCGTCTTTCTCTGCTCCGCAATCCCGGCGGTGATGCCGAGAGAATGCGATGCGGCCGGTGGACGAGGATCGGACTCGCAACCAGTCGTCTGTTGCGGCGCACAATGGCGGGCGCTAGTTTCTCGGCCGGTTTGCTGCGGTACAGCCGCCGGATTGTCGAGGGAGGGTTCCGTGGCCGATGAATTGTTTCTGGAGGATCTGGAGCCCGGACTTTCCCGGTCCATGAAGCACATTGTAACCGCATCCGAAATCGAGACTTTCGGAGAGCTGAGCGGCGATCGCAACCCGATCCATTTCGATGACGAGTATGCGGCCGGAACGCGCTTCGGCGGCCGGATCGCCCACGGCCTTCTCAGCGGCGCGTTCATATCCACCGTGATCGGAATGCAATTGCCGGGACGCGGCGCCATCTATCTCGAGCAGACGCTCCGATTTCTTGCGCCGGTGCGCCCGGGGGACGAACTGACCGTAACCTGCACGGTGAAGGAAGTCGTTCCAGCGAAGAAGCGGGTCATTCTCGATTGCCTTTGCCGGGTTGGCGAGATCGATGTGATTCGCGGGGAGGCGAAGGTTATGGTTCCTTCGCGCAACGGGTAAGGGCGCCATTCCACTGCCATGCGCATTGTCCGCGACCTGGAGGCCGTTTCTGCGGGGGACCTGGGTTCCCATGCCGCGATCGGCAATTTCGACGGCGTCCACCGGGGCCACCGGGTCATCATCGATCGCGCCAGGCGGGCGGCGGAGAGCGCTTCGGGCTTGCTGTCCGTAGTCACCTTCGAGCCCCACCCCCGATCCTTCTTCACTCCCGATCTCAAGCCCTTCCGCCTGACTCCGGCGGGGCGCAAGGAGCGCCTCCTCCGGGGTCTCGGCGTGGACATTCTCTTCGTGTTCCCGTTTGACGCGGCACTGGCGGGCATGTCCGCGGAGGAGTTCGCGGCAGGCGTCCTCGGGCGGCAGCTCGGACTTCGCACCGTAGCTGCGGGAGCGAATTTCCGCTTTGGGCACCGCCGGGCAGGCGATGCCGCGCTGTTGCGCGGCCTGGGCCCTGAGGCTGGATATGCTGTGGTTGTCGAGCCCATGGCCGGTGGAGGGGGCTCGGGTTTCTCTTCGTCTTCCATTCGCGCCGCGCTGGCGGCAGGGGATCCCGGGGAGGCGGCGCGCCAGCTCGGCTACTGGCACCGGATCGAGGGCCAGGTCAGCCCGGGCGAAGGGAAGGGCCGGACTCTCGGCATGCGCACCGCAAACCTGCCGCTCGGCGAGGTCTGCCGCCCGGCATTCGGGGTCTACGCGATTCGCGCCGAAGTGGTGGGTGGCCGCTGGCGGGGCGAGTATGCCGGTGTGGCAAATATCGGTGTGAGTCCCATGTTTCCGGGCCGCACGGCATGTCTCGAAGTCCACCTGTTCGATTTTGAAAGCGATCTCTACGGTGCGTGCCTCTCGGTCTCCCTGATCGCGTTTCAGCGACGCGAGGCCACGTTTGAAACCATCGACGCCCTGGCGGAGCAGATGCAGCGGGATGGCGAGGAGGCGCGCATGGCGCTCGCCCGGGCGAATCCGCCCTGGGAGCGGTAGGGGCCCGTCCACTCAGGGCAATTGATCGAAACAGTGGAGCAGGATTGCCTTCTGGATGTGCAGCCGGTTCTCCGCTTCGTCGAACACCGCCGACTGCGGGCCGTCCATGACCTCGTCCACCACCTCTTCGCCGCGATGCGCGGGCAGGCAGTGGAGGAAGATGGCGTGGGGCGCTGCCCGCGCCATCCGGGCCGAGTCGATCCGGTAGGGGGAGAACCGTTCCTGCCGCGCCGTGGCATCCTCTTCATCGCCCATGGACGCCCATGCATCGGTCACGACGCAATCGGTGCCCCGCACGGCTTCGTCCGGATCTTCGAGGCACTCGATTTCGGCACCCTCCCCGCGAGCCGTTCCGAGGATGCCCGGGTCCGGCCCATGCCCCTCGGGACACGCGAGCCGCAGGCGGAAGCCGAACCGGCCCGCCGCCTGGATAAAGGAATGGGCGACATTGTTGCCGTCGCCGCACCAGGCGATCGTCCTCCCTCGAATGGGCCCGAGTCGTTCTTCGAAGGTCATCACGTCACCCAGTACCTGGCAGGGGTGGCTACGGTACGTGAGGCCGTTGATCACCGGTATGGCGGCGTGCTTGGCGAACGCCAGCAGGCCGTCATGGCTGGTGGCGCGAATCATCGCGGCGTCCGCATAGCGGGAAAGCACGCGCGCAGTGTCGGCGATGGACTCGCCGTGGGAGCCCCGGCCGAGATGGGTTTCCGCGGCGCTGAGCAGGATCGCTCCCCCGCCGAGTTGGCGGATCGCAAGCTCGAAAGAGACTCTCGTCCGCGTCGAAGGCCGTTCGAACAGCATCGCCAGCGCATGACCTGCGAGGGGCGCATCCTCGTCCACTGCCAGGGCAGGCATCCCCATCCGGTCCGCCTTCCGCCGACGTGCCTCCTCGGCCATGCGCCGGAGTTCGGCCGGATCAACCTCGCCGAGATCAAGAAAATGCCGTGGTCCGCCCTTCATGCTCAGCTACCCGCATCCTGGCGGGCGTGGGCGCTGAAGGCCCGGTCCAGCGCGCCGCAGGCAACGCGAATTTCCTCGTCCGTCACGTTGAGGGGAGGGAGGATCCGCAGCGTCTCTTCCGCAGCCGGCACGACGAGCAGTTTCTCCACCTGGCACCGGGCGACGAGCGGAGCTGCCGGCACCCGGCACCTGATTCCGAGCATCAGGCCTTCGCCGCGCACACCCTCCACGATTCCGTGATGGGAATCGGCGAGGGCACTGAGCCCCTGTCGCAGAGCGCCACCCTGCCTGCACACATGGTCGAGGAATCCTTCCGCGAGCAGCTGGTCGAGGACGGCATTGCCCACCGCCATGGCCAGGGGGTTGCCGCCGAAGGTCGAGCCGTGGGTTCCCGCCGTCATTCCGGCCGCCGCCTCCTTCGTGGCAAGGCAGGCGCCAAGGGGGAAGCCGCCGCCAATTCCCTTTGCCACGCCCATGATATCCGGCGTCATTCCAGCCAGCTCATGGGCGAACAGGCGGCCCGTGCGGCCCATGCCGCACTGGATCTCGTCGAGTATGAGGAGGATTCCATGCTGGTCGCAGAGCGCACGGATGGCGCGGAGAGTCTCGTGGGAAAACGGGCGGATTCCACCCTCCCCCTGGATCGGCTCCAGCAGCACGCCCGCGGTCTCGGTACTGATGGCGGCCTCGACCGCGCCGGGATTGTCAAAGGCGACCGGGTCGAAACCGCCGGGCATCGGACCGAACCCGTCGACCAGTTTCGGGGCGCCGGCGGCCGCAATCGTCGCCAGGGTGCGCCCATGGAAGGAACCCTCGAAGGTGATGATCCGCCACCGCTCCGGTTGGCCGCGGTGGGAGTGGAACTTGCGGGCCATCTTGATGGATGCCTCCATCGCCTCCGCGCCGGAGTTGCAGAAGAACACCATGTCGGCGAAGGTCGCTTCCGCCAGCCGCCGGGCGAGCGCCTCCTGGATCGGCACTTCGTACAGGTTGGACGTATGCCAGAGGCGTCCCGCCTGCTCGGTGAGCGCTTCGACGAGGCACGGATGCGCATGCCCGAGCGCGTTGACTGCTATTCCGGCGCCGAAATCCAGGTAGCGTTCTCCCGATTCGTCCGTAAGCCACGCGCCCTGGCCGCTCACGAAGCGGAGGGTCGCGCGGTTGTATGTGGGCAGGACCGCTTTGGTCATCGATACTCTCCGCAAGTTGTGTTGAGGCTGGAGCGCGGGTCGGGACAGAGGGCTGCCCTTCGCGCCCGCATAGAAGCGAAGTCCGGGGCCGGGGTCAACCGCCGCCGGCTTCCGGCGACTGCGGCTTCCATGCGATCGGCCGTTCGACGCGCTCGATCCAGCCATCGACGTCGAGGCCGGAGTCGCGATGTGCGGCCAGGATGATCAGCGCGGCGGCGCGGGCATCTTCGAGCGCATCATGATGCCGGAAGCGGATTCCCAGATGTGTGGCTACCCTGCCGAGCGCGAACCCGCGCTGCGCGAAATGGGCGGGCCAGGCGCGCCGCGCCACGCGTGCGCTGTCGAGCCAGCGCATCCGGGGCAGGGGAAGCCCGTAGCGACCGCAGGCCTTGTCGAGAGCGCCGCGGTCGAAGGCAGTGTGGCTGACCACGATGCAGCCTTCCAGGTGTTCGCGCATCGCTTCGTGGACCCCGGGAAGGGGAGGCGCGTGCCGGATGTCCGCCTCCGAGATGCCGTGGATGCGGATGTTGAACGGGGAGAATGGCCCTTCCGGATCGACAAGCGTGGACCACTCCCTTGCCACCTCGCCGTCTGCTACCTCGACAATTCCGATCTGGCAGATGCTCCCGGGCCACGGATTGGCTGTCTCGACATCGATCGCGCAAAAGGAGAGGTTGGGGATCATCGGGCAAGCCGCTTCGTCCGGGTCAGTTCTTGACCTTGTAGCCAATTCGGAACAGGCGCCACGCCAGGGCGGCCATGAGCACGTTTGCGGCGAGGGAAAGCCACAGCGAAAGGTGGATGTCCGCATCGGATACGCCCGCGATTCCGTACCGGAACCCGTCGATCAGGTAGAAGAAGGGGTTGAACAGGGAAACCGTTGCCCATGGCTCCGGAAGCGCGGACACGGAATAGAAGGATCCTGACAGGAAAGCCATGGGAACAAGGAAGAAATTCGTGACCGCAGACATGTGATCGAATTTCTCTGACCACAGGCCGGCGATGATCCCGCAGCTGGCGAGCAGGCAGGATGCGGAGCCCAGGAAGTATGCCGCCCAGAGTGGATTTGCGATCGTTGCGCTGGAGAGCGGAATCAGGATGAGCCAGGTTCCCGCTGCAACGGCCAGCCCCCTGGCGATTCCGCCGGCGGCGTAGCCCAGGACGATTTCCGTCGGCGATAGCGGGGGGACCAGCGTGTCGAAGATGTTGCCCAGGATCTTGGATTGAAGGATCGAGGAAGCTGTGTTATTGAACGCATTCTGGATCACTGCCATCATCACCATTCCCGGCGCGATGAAATCGATGTAGGAACCGCCGCTGAAAGCCGGTCTCCGGGATTCGAGGACAAGGCTGAAGATCGTAACAAAGAGGAGCGCGGTGACAGCAGGTGCCACGATCGTTTGCAGCGGAATGGAGAGAAAGCGCATGATTTCACGCTTGGCAAGCGTGCGCAGGCCGAGCCAGTTCACGCGTCCGAATTGCCGCTCGCCGGATGCGAAGTGGGGCAGGTCTTGGAACGGCATGCTATCTCGGATGGCGATTGCGACGAGGGCAAGCCGGGCTTTGCACCCGGTATTGCGGCGTGGAATCTAGCGCCAATTCAATCGGCGCAGTGCGTGGGAACTGCAATTGTTTGCGAACGCGGCTATATCTATCGCATGCTGGCACGGGCTCGGCCTTGGCTGGACGGGATGAAGATCCCGGGAATGGGGAGTCGGAGTGGCGGAATCAACGACTTGGACTCGTGAGCGGGAGGAGTTCCTGCGCGAGTTGCATAGCTCAGGGCTGACTTTCGGCGAGATCGCGCAGCGGCTGGGCGGCGTTAGCCGCAACGCGGTGATCGGGAAGGCGAATCGCCTCGGCCTGCGATTCAAGACTGCGTCGCGTCCGGGGCTTTCCGGCGAAGCGAAGGCGCCGCACGGCAAGGCCTCTGGGGCGGCTTCGAGAAAGCGGCCGGAATCCGCCGCGCGGCCGGTCAGGGCGCATCCGCCGGTTTCGGCTCCTCGAAAGCCGGAAGCCCCCCAGCGACCGCCGCGCGTCCCGGAATTCAGGGTGCTGGACAAGTACTATTCCGGCCGAAAGCGTCGAAGCGCCGTGCGAAAAGCTCCTCCGCAACCGGGATCCGGCGCGGCAAGCGGGGCACTGCAAAAGTATTTCGCCGCCACGGAAAGGGCAGCGAAGGCGAGGCGAAGTCGCTGGGAGCGCGAGCAACGGGCGCTGATCCGGGCTCGCGAAGCAGAGGAAGCGCGGGCGCTGCGGGAGGCGGAGCGCTCGGGGAAGGCCCGGGCTCAAAAGGCCGAGCTGTCCAGGTCGGACAGGTTGGCGGCGACTCGGGCCGGGGAGGACGCTGCTGCGGCGATGAGGTCCCCGCCGGATTTCCCTGCCGCGGCGGGACTCCGCGAACTTGGCTCCGGGGATGCGGTGAGGGCTTCGGGAACGTCCCGGCTCGAAGCGGATTCGGCTGCGCCAAGTGCTGGCGAGGGTCTCCGTGCAAGGGAGCCGCTGAGGATCCCGTTGGTCGCCCTTACGGAAGCCACATGCCGCTGGCCCCTGGGCGACCCGGAAGCCGGGGATTTCGCATTTTGCGGATTGCCGTCCTTGCCCCGAAAGCCCTACTGCGAGGATCACGCGAAGCTGGCTTACCAACCCATGGCGTCCCGCCGGCCTAGGGAGCGGGATGCTGGCAAGTAGATGAATTGGCCGTCCCCGCTGCCCGCGCTCCTCGCGGGCGCGGGGATCCTTGCTGATGGTGCCCGGGTATTTGAACGCGAACGCCGCGCTCCTCGCGGGCGCGGGGATCCTTGCCTTGCTGCGGGCGGCCGGCATCATCGGGAACGAGGCACTTGCAGTCGGGGCGCTGATCTTCGCCACCTTTCTGCTGTGGGAGGTATTGCGGCCATCCCGGGCTGCGCCAGCCCCGCCTACTGCGCCGCCCGAGCCGCCAGAACCGGATCCGGACAGTCTCGGCGGCAGGATTCCGTTTCCGCTCCTCCTCCTCGACACGGACGGAATCGTCCGCTACGCCAACGGCCCGGCCACCGACTTGTTTGGCGAGGCCGTTGCCGGTTCGCATGTTTCCAACGCGATTCGGGATCCTGGATTCTCGGAGGCGCTGAATGCAGCGCGCCTGTCCGGGGAACGGAGGGAAGCCGAATTTGGAATGGGGCGCGATCCGGAGCGGCAGTTCCGGGCGTGGATCCGGGCTTCCTGGCAGCAGGAGGCGGAACCCGGCGAGAAGCAAGGGAATCTGCTCGTCTGCCTGGATGAACGGACGGAAATCCACCGTGGCCGGGAGCTGCATCGCGACTTCGTGGCCAATGCCAGCCATGAGTTGCGTACCCCCCTCGCAACGGTCGCCGGTTGCATCGAGACCCTTCGGGGCCATGCACGGGACGATCCGGAGGCTTCAGAACGCTTTACCGACGTCATGCTGCGCGAGACCGACCGGATGCGGCGAATTGTGTCCGATCTCCTGTCGCTGAACAGCATCGAGATGCAGGAGCATGTGCGCCCCACCGACCGCGTGGATGCCGTTGCCCTTGCGCGGGAGGCGCTGGCTTCCCGTCCGCCGTCCGCCACGCGGGGAATCCACGTCCGCTTGCCGGGTCGGCCGCTGGTCATTCATGGGGCGCGGGTCGACCTGCTGCATGCGCTGGACAACATCCTCGCCAATGCGGAGAACCACGCAGGGGGGCGTGTCCGCCATGCGGGTCCGCCGCATTGGCGACAGGGTGGAGATCGTGGTCGAGGATCAGGGTCCGGGCGTTCCGGACGAGCACCTTCCGTGCCTCACGGAGAGGTTCTACCGGGTGAACGTGGCCGACAGCCGGAGCCGGGGAGGAACCGGGCTCGGTCTCGCCATAGTCAAGCACGTGGTATCCCGACACAAGGGGGAGCTCCGGATCGAGAGCGAACCGGGCGCCGGCAGCCGATTCACGCTCCGGTTCGATCTCGCCGGGGATCGCGACTGAGCCAGGCACGGCGCTGCCCCTGTCCGTGAGTTTCATGGAACTGCAACATTACTGGTGCTGCGTTTGCGGGCGTGTCCGGCTAGCGTCGAAGGCAACGGCGCACTTCTGTGCGCCGCACGCCTTTTCTCTCGATTCAGGAGGAGCCTCCGCATGATCCTGGTTCGCTTGCTAGCGGCCGCCGGCTTGGCGGTGGCGCTGCTGGCTTCCGCCCCCGCCTCGGCGCGCGACGAAATCCGCATCGTTGGTTCGTCGACCGTCTTCCCGTTCGCCACCGCTGTCGCGGAGCGGTTCGGCAGGACTTCCGGGCATCCCACGCCGGTTATCGAGTCCACGGGCTCGGGCGGAGGCCTGAAGCTGTTCTGCGCCGGCATCGGCGAGGAGCATCCTGACATCACCAATGCCTCCCGGCGCATCGAGGCCAGGGAACTCAAGGCATGCATGGAAAACGGTGTCGAGGAAGTAGTCGAAGTCGTGGTTGGTTTCGACGGCATCGTGATCGCCAACTCTCGTGGCGGGCCGGAATTTTCGTTGACCCTCGCGCAGGTGTATTCCGCGCTGGCCAGCGAGATCCCGGGAAGTGACGGCGCGAACCCGCACCGGAAATGGTCCGATATCGAACCGTCGCTGCCCGGCCAGGCAATCGAGGTTCTCGGCCCTCCCCCGACTTCCGGCACCCGGGACGCGTTCGAGGAACTGGCCATGCAGGCCGGTTGCAGGGCGGCGGGCGCCGCGGACGCCGGCATGGACTGCAACAGGGTCGAAATCCGCTCTGACGGCCCCTGGGTCGATGCGGGCGAGAACGACAACCTGATCGTTTCCAAGCTCGACGCCAATCCGCAGGCGGTCGGCGTGTTCGGCTTCTCGTTCCTGGACCAGAACGCGGCGAAGCTCAAGGGCATCGCGGTTGACGATGTCGTGCCCACGTTTGACGCCACCGCGGATCTGTCACTATCACACTGTTGACACGGGCTGTGTTGTGTGGCACACATGATGCATGCAGATTGGCTTGCGACAGTTTTGCGCGGAAACTCTTTCGTGGTTTGAGTGCGCGGTCCTTGAGGGAGGCGCGAGCCGGAGCGCGCTTGCGAGCGAGTTGTGCGCTCGCGCGAACTGGCGCAACGCGCGGGGCGAGCCGTGCGTTTCGTCGGCGCGGAAGATCCTGCCGAGGCTGGCGTCGCAACTGGGGTTGAAGCTTCCGGCGGCGGCAGCGCCGCCGCCAGCGGGGGATGCATTGCCGTCGCATCCAGACCTGCATGTGGAGACGACGCTATCGGCTCTGGGAACGGTGTCGCTGGAACCGGCCGAGGGTCGCGAGGGTTCGCGGCGCTTCCGTTCGATGATGGCGTCGCACCATCCGGAGGGGGTTCCGCGGCATCCCGGCAAAGCGTTGAATTATCTGGTGATATCGTCTCGGTTCGGGTGTTTGGGTGGGATCGGCTTCTGCGCGGCGAGCTGGCACCAGAAGGCGCGGGACCGGTATATCGGCTGGAGTGCGCGAGCCCGTTGCGCGGGGTTGGGGCGGATGGTGAACAACCACCGCTTCCTGCTTCTGCCTTCGGTGCGGGTTGCGGACCTTGCCTCGCATGTGCTGGCGCAGGCGACAGGTCGGGTTGCGGACGACTGGGAGGCACGGCATGGTGATCGGCCGGTGCTGGCGTACAGCTATGTCGGCCCCGAGCATGCCGGGACCTCGTACCGAGCGGCGGGCTGGGAGGATGCTGGCGCGACATCGGGACGCCCGCCGGGCCGGCGCGGGGCGGGGCCGGTGCGCCGGGTGTGGATGAAGTCGCTGCAGGCGGGCTGGCGGGAAGCACTGTGTGAGGAGCCGGAGCGGGTTGCGGGGCGGATGGGATCGCTGCATCTTGGCGCCGACGCCGATTGGGCGGAGCGCGAGTTCGGCCGGGGCACCCATCCCGACGGGCGGGTGCGGCGCCGGATCGAGGAGATGGGGCGGTGTTGGGAGAAGCGTCCGGGAACGCCGCTTCCGGAGATCTTTCCGGACCGTGCATCGCAGGAGGCTGCGTACCGCCTGCTTTCGAACGAAAGGGTGGCTGTGGACGACATCCTCGAGGGGCATCGCGAGACAACGGTGGAGCGCTGCCGGCATGCGGGTGTGGTGCTGATGGTGCAGGACACCACCATGGTGAACTACGACAACCTTCGCGACGCGACCAGCGGGCTGGCGGCGCTGGGCGGCGGCGGCAAGGGCACCGTGGGGGTTCCCGTGCATACGACGCTGGCGGTGGCACAGGGCGGGCGCCCGCTTGGCGTTTGCGCGCTTGAGGGCGACTTCCGCGAAAGCGTCGAAGCCAAGGCCGCCCGGGAACCGGGCGTGGCGCAGGAGCCCGAGAGCGCCCGCTGGCTGCGCTCGCTGGAGCAGGCGGCGGCGGTGGGACACGCCTGCTCGAACACCCGCGTCATTTCCGTCGCCGACCGCGAGGGAGACATCTGGGGTCTGTACGCCCGCCAGGCCGAGGATCCCGCCGCCGCCGGCCTGCTGGTGCGCGCCTGCCGCTCGAAACAGCGCAAGGTGCTGGTGGACGGCAAAAAGGTGGACCTCGGCAAGCACATGGACACTCTCCCGCCCTGCGCATCGCGCAGCATCGAGATTTCCGCGCGGGGCGGCAGGGCGGCACGCAAGAAGCGCAAGGCCGTGCTGGCGTTGCGCATCGCTCGCGTCGAACTCATCGCGCCCGAAGGCAAGTCGCCGCACACGCTGCCCATGACCGCCGTGCTCGTTGCCGAGCGCAACCCGCCGTCCGGCGCTCGCCAGCCACTCCGCTGGCTGCTGCTTTGCTCCGAAGGCGAGGCCACGCCCGAATGGGCCGACCGCATCCGCCAGTGGTACGAAACGCGCTGGTCCATCGAAGAGTTCTTCCGCGTCCTCAAGACCGGAACCCGCATCGAGGACCGCCGCCTCGACGATGCCGAGGACTTGCGCAAGTGCCTCGCGTTCGACGCCATCACCGCGTGGCGCGTGTTCGATCTGGATCGCGCCGCCAGGGAAACCCCTGACAGGCCCGCCGACGAGATCATGTCCCGAGACGAAATCTTCATGCTCTATCTGGGCCTGTACGACTACCGCGTGATCCGCTGCCGGGCTCCGCCCGACTATATCCCCGACCTCCGAACCTTCGCCATCGATCTCGGTCGATATGTCGGCTTCATCCCATCCAAACGACAGCCAATGCCCGGTACCGCAAAACTCTGGACAGGAATGACATACCTCATGCAAGACACTGCCGCACTCCAACGGATGAGAAGGGCCGGAATGCTCCGCGAAACTCGCCAATGATCTCTGCGTCAACTGTGCGGTAGTGACAGACCGCGGATGGCTCCTATCCGGTTTCCCGGTCGCTCTACTTCTACGTCAAGAAGGCGCATGTCGGCGGGGTCGCGGGCATCGCGGACTACGTCGCGGCATTTGTCGATGCGGATGCCTCCGGCCCGGACGGCTACCTGGTCGACAAGGGCCTGATTCCGCTGCCGGACGATGAGTTCAGGATGAATGCCATGCACGCCATGGACCTCATGCCGATGACCGGCGAAGAGAAGCTCAAGTAGCCATTTTCCCCGGGACGCGGCGGAATTCCCTGTAGACTTCGCACCGATGTACGCCTGGGCTGCCGCCGCGCTTCTTCCACTGGCGCTTCTCGCCTTCTTTGCGGGCCGCCGACGCGCCATGCAGGTGGCAGGCGGCGACCTGCGCCACTTGCATTCCCGTCCTCGCTACTACGGTTTGTGCGCGGCGGTCCGGGCGCTTCTGGCCGGCTACGGCGTGTGCCTGGTCGCGATTGTCGTCTTTGAGTGGAAGCTTGCAAGCGACCTCGGCGGGATTGCCATTTCGGCGCTGCCCGATGCGCCGGGAATCGATCACGACCGGATGGTCTCCGACGGCATCCGAATTGCCACCGGGGGTATTGCCGGTGCCGGTGCCGGGGACGAGGCGCGCCTGCAGATCGCCGAACACTATCTCGCGATGGCGCCGTACCGGTTATGGGGAGTGGGGGGGGCAACCATTCTGGCCGCGTTGGCGGCGCTGTTCGTCACGCTCCGCCAGATCACGCCGCGTTGGAAGGCGCGCAACCATCTGGAGCAGATCACCCGGGCCGGCCTCTGGATCTGTGCTGGCGTGGCCGTTCTCACAACACTGGGGATCGTGCTCTCTCTCCTTGGCGAGACGCTCCGTTTCTTCACGGACATACCGTTCACGGCGTTTCTCTTCGGGCTGGACTGGGCGCCACTCGCCGGGGTCTTCGAGGGAAGCCTGAACCCGGATCGGGTCGGGGCGGTTTCGCTCTTTGTCGGCACTGCCATGATCACGCTGATTGGGATCCTTGTGGCAGCGCCGATCGGGCTCATGGCCGCCATCTACCTTTCCGAATTCGCGACGGCGCGGCTCCGGTTCTGGGCCAAGCCCGCACTGGAGATCCTGGCCGGCATTCCGACGGTGGTCTACGGGTTCTTCGCTGCATTGACGGTCGCGCCGTTCCTGCGTGAAAGCGGTAGTGTGATCGGGCTGTCCGTCGCTTCCGAAAGCGCGCTCGCGGCCGGCCTCGTGATGGGGATCATGATCATCCCCTTCATCTCCTCCTTGTCGGATGACGTCATCAATGCTGTCCCGCAGACACTTCGGGACGGCTCCCTCGCCCTCGGGGCGACCAAGGCGGAAACCGTCCGTCAGGTGATCCTGCCCGCGGCTTTGCCGGGAATCGCTTCCGCAGTTCTTCTCGGCGTATCCCGCGCGGTCGGAGAGACCATGATCGTCGTCATGGCAGCCGGGCAGGGCGCAAATCTGACCGCCAATCCGCTTGAGGCGGTTACTACGGTAACCGTGCAAATTGTGGCCCTGATTACCGGCGACACCGAGGCCGAAACAGCGGCAGGGCCGGCATTTGCGCTCGGTTTCACGCTGTTCGTGATTACGCTTGCGCTCAATATCGTGGCGCTCCGCGCGGTGCGGCGCTACCGCGAAGCCTACGAGTAGCGCCGATGCCCGGAGAACACCGTACGCCACACCGGTCGGAGGCGGCCAGGCACAACCTGACGCGCCGGCACCGCGCGGAATGGTGGCTCAAATTGTGGGGCCGCCTGGCACTGCTGGCCTCCGTCGCGGCGCTGCTCGCCCTGATCTGGTCGGTAACGTCCCGGGCCGTCTTTGCCTTGACCGAGAGCTATATCCTCGTGGACTTCGACCTGTCCGGTTACGAGGAAGGCGGGGCCGAGTCCTGGTTGCGCTCGACGATCAGGGAGAATGTTCCCGAGGGCGACGGGAGAAGGGAGCGGCGGCAACTCTACGGGATTATCAGCGACGGCGCTGCGTTCGAGCTCCCGGACCAGATCGCGGCCCTGCCAGACAACGAGGACGGTGCCGTGCGGTTGCCGGTTCTGGCTTCGGATCACGTCGACCTCTATCTGAAGGGCCAGCTCGGGGCGTTGCTGAAAAGCCCGGGCGAGTTCGCCGTTTCGCTGGAGAGCGCGGATGGCGGGTATCGCCTGCGCCCGGCGCAGGCAGGCGGTTTCGACGATGCGCTGGCGCCGTTCCGCGCGCGCCTCGAGGAAATTGCAGTCCGGCGGGACGAGGATGCCGTGCGGCAGCGCGCGGCGGTGGACAGCGTCGCCGCCGGCCTCGCTGACGGCTCCGACACGCGGTCTCGCGAAGAGATCCAGGCGGACATCCTCCGCTATCGGGAGAAGGCGGAGGCATTTGAGACAGAGGCCGGCGAACTGCGTGCCCGCTCGGAATCCGCGGATCTTTCCGTTGAGGCGGACCCGGAGTTTCCGAGTGTCCTGGTTCGGATCGCGGGGGGGATCCTGAAGGCCGAGAAGCTGGACCGCGGATCCATGTCGCTTTCCGTCGTGCGTACTCCGGAGCACGAAGGCGGTTTCGCCGCGGGGGAGTGGGAGCTTCTCGCCAACACGACACCGGAAGCCTGGCGGGCGCTTACAGACCGGCAGATCGGCTGGATCGAATGGCTGGACGCACAGGGCCGGATCGAGACGGAATTCAACTGGCGGTTCTTCACTTCGGGAAACAGCCGCGAGGCGGAGCTGGCGGGGATTCTCGGTGCCGTCAGCGGATCGTTCTGGACGATGCTGGTTACCCTCGTCCTCGCCGGCCCGATCGGCGTCTTCGCGGCCCTGTATCTGGAGGAATTCGCGCCAAGGAACCGGTTCACCGACTTCATCGAAGTCAATATCAACAACCTGGCCGCCGTACCGTCCATCGTCTTCGGTCTGCTTGGGCTTGCCGCCTTCATCCAGTTCTTCGGGCTGCCACGCTCGGTGCCGCTCGTGGGCGGAATGGTGCTGGCGCTGATGACGCTGCCGACGGTGATCATTGCCAGCCGGGCCTCGATACGGGCCGTTCCAGGTTCCATCCGCGATGCGGCGCTGGGGGTCGGGGCCTCGGAAGTGCAGACGGTGTTCCATCATGTTCTTCCGCTCGCCCTGCCAGGAATTCTGACCGGAGCGATCATTGGCATGGCCCAGGCGCTCGGCGAGACCGCGCCGCTGCTTCTGATCGGGATGGTCGCCTTCATCGTCGGGACTTCAAGCGGTGTGCTGGAGCCGGCATCGGTGTTGCCCGTGCAGATCTTCCAGTGGTCGGATTTTCCGGAAGTCGCGTTCTCGAACAAGGCCGCGCTTGCGATCCTGGCGCTGATCGTGTTCCTGGTCGCGATGAATGCCTTTGCCGTGTTTCTGCGCCACCGGTTCGAGCGCCGCTGGTAGCCTCAAGGAGTCGAGATGATTCCCCAACCGAGAGCCGGCGGTGGCTCCAACGGATCCGCCGCCAAGATTTCCGCAGTCAACTGTACGGTTCACTACGGCGAGAAGGCGGGCATTCGGGGTGTGACGACCGAAATTCCGGACAGGGCCGTCACGGCTTTCATCGGTCCATCGGGTTGCGGGAAGTCCACCTTTCTTCGCTGCCTGAACCGCATGAACGATCCCATTGACGGATGCGAGGTGTCCGGCAGCATCCTTCTCGACGGCGAGGACATTTACGGCCCGGATGTGGATCCGGTGCTGGTGCGCGCCCGCGTCGGAATGGTCTTCCAGAGGCCGAACCCGTTTCCAAAGTCGATCTACGAGAATGTCGCCTATGGCCCCCGCATCCACGGGCTGGCGCAAGGCCGCGCGGATCTCGATGCCATTGTCGAGCAATCGCTTCGGCGCGCTTCACTCTGGGACGAGGTGAAGGACCGGATCAACGAGGCGGCGACGGGGCTGTCCGGCGGACAGCAGCAGCGCCTCTGCATTGCCCGCGCGGTTGCGAATTCCCCGGAAGTCCTCCTGATGGACGAGCCCTGCTCGGCTCTCGACCCGATCGCTTCGGCGCGCATCGAGGAACTCATCGATGAAATGCGGGTCAACTACACCATCGTCATTGTAACCCACTCCATGCAGCAGGCGGCGCGCGTCTCGCAACGGGCGGCATTCTTCCATCTGGGGAATCTGGTCGAGGAGGCGCCAACCAGCCAGCTGTTCACCAATCCGGCCGATCCGCGTACGCAGGACTACATCACCGGCCGCGTCGGCTGAAGAATTCCGCAGCCTCCGGACTGGAGAAGGAATGCCCGAAATGACGGAACGCGCAAGCCGGCACATTGTCTCCAGCTTCGACGCGGACCTGCAGGACCTCTCCCGGCAGGTCTCGGAATTGGGCGGTCTGGCGGAGCACCAGTTGCGCCGTTCGCTCGACGCCTTGCAGGCGCGCGACACGGCCGCCGCAGCGGAAATCGTGGCTGCGGACGCCCGCATGGATGCTGCGGAGGCGGCCCTCATCGAAAGCGCAATCCGGACACTGGTTACCCGGCAACCCGTGGCGCTCGACCTGCGCGAAACCATTGCCGCCCTGAAGATTGCGTCGACGCTGGAGCGGATCGGGGATATCGCCAAGAGCATCTCGCGCTGTGTGCCGACCATCGCCGCGCGCGCACCCGTGATGATTGCGCATCCGCTCGTGCAGATGGGGCATGACACCGGCGCGCTCCTGACCAAGGTGCTTGACGCCTACGGCGCCCGCGATGCGGAGAAGGCGATCGAGGTCTGGAATGAAGATGTCAGGATCGACGAGACGTATAACAGCCTGTTCCGCGAAATCACGACCTACATGATGGAGGATTCGAGGACAGTCGGGACTTGTGCGCTGTTCATGACCATCGCCAAGAACCTGGAGCGCGTGGGCGACCACGCGACGTTCATCGCCGAGATGATCCACTATGTCGTGACGGGTGAGATTCTGGGAGACGAGCGGCCGAAGGGAGATCCGGCCGGCCTGTTTCTCGGACACGCCGAGCGATGATTCGCGGGTGCCGCGTCTAGCGAACGGAGGGGCGTGTGTCGCAGCAGCATGTCTTGGTAGCAGAAGATGAGTGCGGCCTGCGGGATCTCCTCGTCTACAATCTGGATCGCGAGGGATTCCGGACGACCGCTTGCGAGGACGGGGAAACCGCGGCCAATACCATACGCGCCGAGCGTCCGGATCTGGCGATCCTCGATTGGATGCTTCCCAAACGCTCCGGGATAGAGGTGTGCCGCGAAGTGCGTGCCAACCCGCTGACCGCTGGCCTGCCAGTCATCATGCTCACGGCCCGGAGCGAGGTCGAGGACCGGGTGACCGCACTAGACAGCGGGGCCGACGACTATGTCACCAAGCCATTCTCGATGGCAGAGCTGATATCCCGCGTGCGGGCGGTTCTGCGCCGGGTTGAAGTACAACACAAGGATGGGACTCTCAGGGCCGGAGATATCGTTCTCGACGCAAGGATGCGGAGCGTGCGGCGGTGCGGGAGGCCCGTTCAACTCGGACCCAAGGAGTTCGGCATCCTGGAATGCCTGATGCGCGAGCCCGGCCGGGTGTTCTCGCGGGAGGAACTCCTCGAGGCGGTGTGGGGCCGCAATGCGTTCGTGGACCCGCGCACAGTTGACGTGAATGTGAATCGGCTGCGGCGGGGTCTCGAGGCGCAGGGCGCGTGCGAGGTGGTCCGAACCGTGCGGCTGGGCGGTTACGCGCTTGAATTGGGCGACCGGGACAGGGCGCCGGACTCTTCCGGGCAACCGGCGCGCTGATCGCGTTCCAGAGGCGCATGAGCTCCCTTTGCGACCGTCTGTCAGATCGCTGGGCCTTCCCTCCGCGCCGGACCATTCACCACCACGGAACCGTTCCATGCTTGTCGAATGCCGGGACGTGCGGTGGGTGGAGCATCCGCGTTGGTGGGGATTGGCGGGGCGGTCTGCGGGGCACGGGCCCGCGTGATCGGCGCCGAATTCGGGAGCGTTTCCATCCCGAACCGGCGGGCCGGCCCGAATTCGAGCCGGCAATGCGAATGCGCCGCCGCAGCATCCCGCCTATACTCCAGTGGGAGCATCCGGAGGCCGCGCCATGATCAGATATGTGCTCGCCTGTGGCCGCGGCCATAGTTTCGAGGCCTGGTTCCGCGATGGCGCCGGGTTCGCGGAGCAGGTAAAGGCGAAGCAGGTCGCCTGTCCCATTTGCGGCAGCGCGGATGTCAAGAAGGCTCCGATGGCGCCCAATGTCGCCGCCGGCGATTCCCGCAGCTTGGATGCGACGGAGATCGGCGGCCCGGGCGGCGGAGACGCTGGACCGGGCACCCAGCCGAAGACGGATGTCGACCGCGTTGCCGATGCGGTGAATTCGCTTCGCGAGTTTGTCGAGACGAACTCGACCAATGTCGGCCGGGACTTCCCGGAGGAAGCCCGGCGAATGCATTACGGGGAGACCGAGGCGCGCTCCATCTATGGCCAGACGGATCTGGCGGAAGCGCGCGCCCTCCGCGAGGAAGGAATCCCCTGCCTGCGCGTTCCCTGGGGGGGACGGCGCGGGAACTGAGGCCATTGCAGCGCAACGCATTCGGCGCGGGGGCCGCTCCGTGCCATCCTGCTCCCTGAGGAATTCGCCCATGCCTCGCCTGGTCATGAAATTCGGCGGAACCTCCGTGGCGGATATCGGGCGGGTGCGGGCCGCGGCCTCGCGCGTGCGTGCGGAAGTCGAGCGGGGCTATGATGTTGCCGTCGTTGTCTCCGCCATGGCGGGAGAGACCGACAAGCTGGTTTCCGCGGTGCGGGCGGAAGGCGCCATCTTCGACACGAGGGAATTCGATACCGTTATCTCCAGTGGCGAGCAGGTTACGGCTGGACTCCTGGCCCTTGCCCTGCAGCGGCAGGGGGTGGCGGCCCGCTCCTGGCTGGGTTGGCAGATTCCGATCCGGACCGACGACACCCACGGCGTCGCCCGGATCGTGGACATCGATCCTTCCGCGCTGGAGGAGCGGTTCCGGGACGGCCTCCACGCGGTGGTTGCGGGGTTTCAGGGGATCTCTCCCGGCAACCGCATCACGACACTCGGCCGCGGCGGCTCCGATACGACGGCGGTCGCGCTCGCGGCTGCGCTCGGTGCCGAGCGGTGCGACATCTACACGGATGTCGATGGCGTCTATACGGCCGATCCGCGGGTTGTACCGAAGGCGCGGCGTCTCGGCCGCATCGCCTACGAGGAAATGCTGGAGCTTGCGTCGCTGGGCGCAAAGGTCCTGATGTCGCGGTCCGTCGCGATGGCGGCGCGTGGCAACGTGCTTGTGAGGGTTCTGTCGAGCTTCTCGGACGGGCCTGGCACGCTGCTCTGCGGGGAGGAAGGGATCGTGGAAGAGAATGTCGTCAGCGGTGTCGCTGTCTCGCGCAACGAGGCGAAGATCACGCTGCGGCGCGTCGCTGACCGACCGGGCGTTGCCGCTGCCGTATTCGGTCCGCTGGCGGAAGCGGGCGTCAACGTGGACATGATCGTGCAGAATGTCGGGGCCGACGGGCGCACGGACCTGACCTTCACGCTTGATGAAGGGGACGTCGCGGTTGCGGAGCAGTCGATCCAGGCCGTCAGCTCGATGATCGGCTATGAGGAACTGCTGGTCGACCGGGACGTGGCCAAAGTTTCGATCGTCGGCCTCGGCATGCGGAGCCATGCCGGGGTGGCGCAACGGATGTTCGCTTCGCTGGCCGAGGAAGGCGTCAACATCGAGGTGATCTCCACGTCGGAAATCAAGACGAGCGTGCTGATCCGGCGCAGGCATCTCGAAGTGGCGGCGCAGACGCTGCACAGCGCCTTCGGCCTCGACGGCGGTTGAAGCCGGCGGCTATGGCAAAGAAGAGGGACGCAGCCGCCGCAGGCGCCCGGGCCCTGCTCAGGCAGTTCGCACGTCGCCTGTCCGGCATCAACGATCCGGCGGAACGGCTGGCGGAAATTCCGCGCATCGTGGCCGAGTACATCGTCGCCGAGGTCTGCTCCATCTACCTGATGCGGGGCAACCGGATCCTGGAGCTGTGTGCCAATACGGGACTTCGCCCGGATGCCGTGGGGCGGGTACGGCTTCGGGCTGGAGAAGGCCTGGTTGGCCGGGTCGCGGAGGAGGGCGAGCAGCTCGCCACCGCCGATGCTCCGAATGAGCCCGGCTTCCGCTACGTTCCGGAAATCGGGGAGGAACCGCTCAAATCCTTCATCGGGGTCCCCATTCGCCACGCGGACCGCATGCTGGGCGTTCTTGTCGTTCAGAACCGGGCAGCGCGGCGCTATGTCGATGAGGATCGCGACGCGCTCGAACTGGTGGCTCTCGTCATTGCCGAAATGGTGGAGAACGAGCAGCTGCAGCGCCCCGAGCCAGGCGGAGGCCCCTTTGTCGGGCGCGGGATTGCGGTGAGCAGCGGAATCGCTGTCGGCACCGTGTGGTGCGCGGAGGCGAGAATCATCGTGAGCCGTCCGATCGCGGACGATCCGGCGGCGGAGCGCGGGCGGCTGGCGGAAGCGGTCGAGCTCGTTCAGGGTGATTTCAGGCGCCGGTTCGAGGAATGGGCAGAAGGGTTTGCGGAAGACCGAACCGGTGTGCTTGACGCCTACCGCAAGTTCCTCGGCGACCGTGGCTGGCTACGGCGGATGGAAAGCCGGATCGAGGCGGGGCTTTCCGCCGAGGCGGCGGTGGATGCCGTCCGCAGCGAGGTCAGGACGCGCCTGGAGAGCGCCGGGGACGAGTATCTCCGGGAACGCTTCCGGGACTTTGATGATTTGGCTGCACGGCTTCTTGGCGCCCTGCTCGGCCGGGAAGGGGATGATTGCACGGACGAGCCTCCCGAAGACGCGGTTCTCGTCGCCCGGGATGCGGGGCCCGCGTCCCTGCTTGGCGACCACGGTTCGGCCTTCCGGGCCGTAGTGCTGGCCGACGGCTCCTCGAACGCCCACGCCGCGGTGCTGGCGCGGGGGTTCGACTTGCCCATGATCGTGCAATCTCCGGATTCGGTCCGGTCCGCGGAGAGTGGCGATTGCATCATCGTGGATGCCGACCGGGGGAGGGTCTTCCTTCGTCCCACACCGGAGGTTCTCGCAGGTTACCGCGACAAGGCCAAGCTTCGCGAGGAGACGATTTCCGGATATCGCTCCCTTCGCGGCAAACCCGCCCGGAGCCTTGACGGGAGCCGAATTCTCGTGATGGTCAATGCGAATCTCGTCGCCGACGCGGCGGTGGCGGATGAACTCTGCGCCGATGGAATCGGGTTGTACCGGACCGAATTCCAGTTCCTGGCGAGCCGGTCCCTGCCGGAACGCGGCTTGCTGGCGGAGACCTACGCGACGGTTCTCGATGGAGCCGGGGGCCGGCCCGTCCAGTTCAGGACCCTGGACCTCGGCAGCGACAAGCCCTTGCCCGGCTTGCGGCGCGAGCGCGAGGCCAACCCGGCGCTCGGCCATCGCGCCCTCCGGATCGGATTTGAGCGGCCATGGCTCCTGCGGATGCAGATTCAGGCTCTTCTCCGGGCGGCACAGGGGCGCGAGCTGCGCGTGATGTTTCCGCTGGTCGCGGACGCGGCGGAATACCGGAGGGCCCGGCACATGGTAGAGGAGGAGGCGACCAAGCTCGGGGAGGCGGGGGTATCGCCATCGGACATCCGGGTGGGCGCGATGCTGGAGACGCCTTCGCTCGCCTTCGCACCGGATTCCTTCTTGCGCGAGGTGGATTTTCTTTCGGTTGGCGGCAATGACCTGTTGCAGTTCTTCTTCGCCGCGGACCGGAGCAACGAGCGGGTGGCCAATCGATACGAGCCGATGCACGGAGCATTCTTGCGCTTTTTGCAGGCATTGGCGTCCCGGTGCCGGGAGCACGGGGTTCCGCTCTCCTTCTGTGGCGATGCGGCAGCCGACCCGGTTGTCGCTGTCGCTCTGGCCGCGCTTGGGTTTGGCGGGCTTTCCGTTCGTCCGACTGCCGTCGGTCCGGTCAAACGCGCCATCCGGTCCGTCGATCTCGAGGCGGTTGCGAATGTACTGCGGACGGCAATGGCTTCAGATGAGGACGCCAGACTCCGGGCACGGATGGAAGTCGTGCTGGCCGGCATTCCCGGCGGACCCTTCGTCGAGGGCCGGCCTGGCCTGGCGGAGCGGCCGGAGATGTGGCAGGAGGCCGCCGGGGAGACCGTGCCCGGCTGATGAATCGCCCACTGGATGGGCGAGCCGGTGAAAACGGGGTGTCCCACGAATTCGGACGCTGTTCAGCACAGCGGCTGGAAGGCCTGGCGCGCATGCGTTGCCCGGAAACGCCTGACAGCGCGGATCAGGCCGTCCTGCGTGTCGTCGGATCCAGCACATCGCGCAGCCAGTCGCCGACGACGCTCATGGACAGGGTCGTCAGGAAGATTGCGAATCCCGGAATTCCGGCAATCCACCACGCATTCAGGAGATAGTCTCGCCCATAGCTGAGCAGGTTTCCGAGTGACGTGTTCGGCGGCTGGATCCCGACACCGAGGAAGCTCATCGAGGTTTCCAGAATGACGGTTTCGGGGAAGTTGATCGAGACCTGCACGATCAGGGCGGCCAGAATATTCGGCAGGATATGAAGCATGTAGACGCGCATCGTCCCGCCGCCGAGCAGGCGCACGGATGCCGCATATCCATGGTTCACGGCGGCCAGGGTCAGCCCCCGGCTGATTCTCGCGTAGCGCTCCCAGCCCTGGAATCCGACGAGCAGGACAAAGAGCAACAGGTTTCCGGTACCGGTGACCGCGATCACCGAAAGAGCGATGATGACGAATGGCATGGACGCCTGGAAGTCAACGAGGACCATGATGAAGTCATCGACCCAGCCGCGGAAACGGGCGGCAACGAACCCGATGGCGCTGCCGACGATCGCGCCGAAGAATGTCCCGAACACGGCTACCAGCATGGTCAACTGAATGGATATGAAGAGCCGGCTCAGCAGGTCGCGGCCCAGGTGGTCTGTCCCAAGAAGGTAGAAGTTCCCATCCATTCCGGTGCTGCCCGGCGGCAGCAGCCGGGACAGCAGCGAGGTGTTCTGATAATCGTACGGCATGATCCACTGGGCGGTAGCCGCCACGAACAGGATCGCCAGGAGCCAGACCATAGCCGTCTTGACCAGGAGGGGCGCGCCGGCGACTGCCCGGATGGCCGTCCGACGGTGCGAATGTAGTTCGGTTTGCGCTGACAGTTCGACTTGTGCCATGCCTACTCTCCCGAACTGGTCCCGAACCGCTGTCGCGGATCGATAACCAGGTAGAGAATGTCGACGGTGAAGTTCGCGGCCACCATGCAGGCTGCCGTAAGCATCACGATGGTCTGCACCACGGCCAGTTCCCGCGACGATACCGCGTCGATCAGGAGTCTCCCGATTCCGGGCCACGCGAAAACCGTCTCGGTAACGATGGAGCCTCCGATCAGGGTCCCCACCATGAAGCCGATGACGGTGATCGTCGGAATCGCGGCATTGGGGAGGGCGACCGTCCACAGGATTTCGCGCTCGGACATGCCCCTCGCCCGGGCCGCCCGATTGTAGGGCGCATTCAGCACTTCGAGCATGGAGGAGCGGACAAATCGCGCGATGACAGCACCGCCGGCCGTGCCGAGCGTGATGACAGGCATGATCAGGTTGTACCAGTGATCGCTGCCGAATGCGGGAAGCAATCGGAAATTCACCGAGAGAACCAGGATCAGAAGGATGCCGAGGAAGAAATTCGGCAAGCTGAATCCGGTCACCGACAGGGTCATGATGGCGCGATCGATGGCCGTGCCCCGATTCACAGCGGCGATGATGCCCAGCGGAAAGCCGATCAGCAGAATAAAGGCGAACGCGGTGAGCGTCAGCTTCAGGGTTGCCGGGACGCGCTCCAAGACAATCTCGATGGCAGGCCGGCCATCGCGGTACGCATTGCCGAAATCACCGACGAGGATGTTGCGCCAGTACTCGGCATACTGGACGCCAAGCGGCCGGTTCAGGCCCCATTCCTCGCGCAGTTGCTCCAGAATTGCGGGGTCGGTGTCGTCTGGCATCATTGCGGATACCGGATCACCCGTAATCCGCAAGACAAGGAACACGAAGGTGACGACGAGAAACAACGTCAGAAGCGCCCGCAACAGCTTTCGAAGAACGATCCCCGCCATCATTGGATTGCCTCCCTGCTCTCTGGCCCTGTAGCCACATCCGGAATGGAGGCGAGAAGCTCCCTCGTGTACGGGTGGCCCGCCTGTCGAAACAGGCTTTCCGTCTCTTCGAACTCCACCAATTCGCCGGCCCGCATGACGGCCACGTGACTGCACAGGGACCGAACGAGCCGCAGGTCATGGGTAATGAAGACGATCGACAGACTGAACTGCGCCCGCAGGTCAATGAGCAACTCGATGATCCGCGCCTGGACCGAAACGTCCAGCGAGGCTGTCGCCTCGTCGCAGATCAGGAGGTTGGGCTCCAGGCTCAGGGCACGGGCGATCACGGCGCGCTGGCACTGGCCGCCGCTGATTTCGTGGGGATAGCGATCGGCATGCGCGTGCGCCAGGCCGACAGCGTCAAGGAGGCGGTCCCGCCGGATCCGGCGTTCCGCCGGTGTCCCGATGCGATGAATGACGAGCGGCTCTTCAACCTGTTTGCCGATTGTGGCTCTCGGGTCCAGCGACAGGTAGGGGTTTTGGGGGACAAGCTGCACGGAGCGGGCGAACACCTTGTGCTCGCGCGTGCCGAGGATCGGTACCGGCTTGTCCTCGAACAGCGCCTGTCCCGCCGATGTCGGCTCGATCCCGAGCATCAGCTTGCCAATCGTGGACTTGCCGCTGCCGCTCTCACCGATGACCGCGAGGCTTTCTCCTTCGTGCAGGGCGAGGGTTACATTCGACACGGCCCGGAACGGTCCCTTGCGCGTCTTGTAGTCGCATGCGGCGCCCATCAACGCCAGTAGCGCGCGGTCTGCGGCCGTGGGGGACGGATCGGGCAGTCTCTTCTCCTTTCCGGCGCTCGAAAGGATTTCATCGTCCGTGAGCGGGAAGAAGCAGCTGACCGAGTGACCCGGTCCGACCGTGACATGATCAGGCCGGACCTCCGAGCAGCGCGCGGCGACCTTGAAGCAACGGGGCGCGAAGACGCATCCGGACGGCCGGCTTCCGGGCGCGGGAATTTGACCCTCAATTCCCTCCGGGATCTGTCCCTTCAGCGTGGGCATGGATTCGATCAGGCCCTTGGTGTAGGGGTGCCGCGGTTCGGTCATGATTCTCGACACGCTCCCGGTCTCGATGATGCGGCCGGCGTACATCACGGCGACACGGTCGCAGACCTCGCGGACAACGCCGAGGTCGTGGGTGACGAAGAGAACGCCCATGCCGGTTTCATCCCGCAGGGACTTGATCAGGTCCAGGATTTGCGACTGGACGGTTACATCCAGCGCCGTGGTGGGCTCATCCGCGAAGAGAAGCGCCGGCTCGCCCGCGAGGGCCAGTGCGATCATCACGCGCTGGTTCTGGCCACCGGAGAGCTGGAAGGGATAGGCGTGGAATCTCTCCTCGGGATCGGGCATTTCGACCCGGCGCAACAACTCGATGGCGATCCTTCGTGCCTGCGACCGCGAAACCCGTCGCAGGCGGGAAACCGTGTCCGCCAGCTGACTCCCGATCTTCTGGATCGGGTTCAGGGAGGCCGTGGAATCCTGGAAAACCATGGCGGCCGCGCGGCCGCGCAATCGAGTCCATTCCGTGGAGCGTATCCTGTTGTCGGGCCGCGAAGCGCCCAGCCGGATGTCGCCTTCCGTTCGCCAGCCGGCACCGAGGAGGCCCATTGCCGCAAGGCAGGTAATCGACTTTCCGCTTCCACTCTCGCCGACAAGGCCGAGGATCTCGCCGGGCGCCACTCTCAGCGAGGCATCTTCGACGATGCGGACCCCGCCGGGCGCGTCTCCGAGAAACACCGACAGACTGCTGATATCCAGTGGATGCTTCGGATCCGGAGGATGCGTTGCTGTGCTCTGGGACATGTTCGTTCTCACATCGCCCGGCCCGCGTCAGCCGCGCCTCATTGGGGTTGTTGTCCGGCCGACCACAAGTCTCGGATCATCGAGCACAAGTCCTGCCGGCTCCGCCGGATTTGCAAGGCGCCACTTCACGATGTCCGCAATCCCGCTGGCCACATGATGCGCGCTGCGGCCCACTCTGGTGAATCCCCCGCCACCGGGGTCGTCCTCGGACGCACTGCGCAGATGAACGGCGCTGACGTCCTTCGGGATTTCTAGATTCGCCCGGCGGAAACCCTCGGAGATTTCCGCCGGCCCGAACCGCCCCGACACGATAAAGGCGCTCGGCGCTGCCGAGCGGCCGTTGAGTTCTTCTTTCAGGGCATGGCCGATGTACTCGGCGTTGGAGGTGCCGTTCCGGTCGATCCCGACGCGCACGATCGGAGCAGGGGGACGATCGGGATAGGAGCCATAGGACTGCATGTAGAGATTTTCAATCTCGGCATAGCCGGCGGCCGCATCCGGGCGCTCGGTCAGCAGGCCAATGTCCTCGTGGCCGAGCCCACGGAGATGGCTCAATGCAATCGCAATGCTCTTGGCCCGGTTGCGGAGGTAGACATCCACGTCCGTCTGCTCCAACTGCCGGCCTTCGACAATCATGTGCGATGCCTTGGAGCGCAGAAGCGCGAGCACCTCGACCGGCAGGACGGACCGGCGAGGTTGGAGCACGCATATGTCGAAGCCGCCACGGCCGAGCAGGTCCTTCAGGTCTGCCACGTCGCTGTAGCTCACGCTGATCAGCTTGTGTCCTGCCGACTGCAGGAGGCTCTGGAGGAGCGTCGTGATGTCATTGCCGCGCGAACTCGGGGTCGAATGGCTGACGATCAGGATCCGAGCCTGCTTCACCAGGGTCGAGGAATTGGTGGCCGTTCCCCGCCCGACGGCAAACGAGCCGCGGCCGACGAAACTCTGTATGAAGCCTTCTTCCTTCAGAGCCTCGAATGCGCGTTGGACCGAAAATTGGCTGATGGCATACCGTCCGGAAATCTCCCGGATTGTCGGTACGCGCGAGCCGGCGGGAAGGTGCCGGAACTCTTCGCGCAGGTTGCCCAGCAATTCGGAGCCATCGCTCATTCGGGCCATCGCGTCCTCCCTTCGAAGGGTCCCTGATCGGTCTCTAGATTGTGGCCGGACCGGTCGCCGGGAAAATCCTGCGAAGGCATTCCCGGGCCGCCGCGCAGGCCGTGGCATTCCCGGCTTGTCCGGAAAGAAGGCGGGTTCGGGCGGGCAGTCCGGGAGGCGCGGGGGGCGGCGCGCCAATCCGGCATGCATCCGCCTCTGAATCCGAAGCGGCGGATCTGAACGGCCCGGCCTCCTGCATCCCTGTTGGGCGCAAGACCCGAGCGAGCGCGACTCCGGGCCGCGTCCGGCAGCCATGATTCGGGACGCGGGCGCTTCCCGGAATGCCTTCCGGCCGCATCGTCGAGAATCCGGGGGCAATCAGCAAGGTTGCGCCTCCTTGCGGGGCCGTGAGGATCGGAGGCTGTCGTCGGTGTACCACGCACCCTCGGTGCCGGCACACGGGCTCGGGCCGCCCCTGAGCCCGTGTGCCGGTTCCAGATGACCGGTTCAACATGCTGGCGCCCTTCCGCCGTGCCCGGCTGCACGGGAGTTTCCCCGCTCGTGGCCACCGTTGCATGCAATTGCCGATCATGTCCGTGCGCTCCGTTCGATCCGGGAGTGTCTCAGACGTTGCCGGGGCCGAAGTCCAGGTACGGGAGCGGATAGGGCTTCCAGTCCAGGTCGCGTTTCTTCCCGTAGAGCCATACTTCCTGGAACAGGATCGTGCCCATCGGGTCATTCGAACCCCACTCATCCATCATCGTTCGGAATGCCGCCTGGCGTGCCGCGGGGTCGGGGTTGGCCTCCAGCACATCTCCGCCCGCATTGAACTTGTCGTTGACCCATCCCCAGCCGCGTCCCTTCATGACGGAAGGCTTGAACAGGCGCCACAGGATGGTGGCTGGATCCTGCCAGACCATGGTGGCCGACATGTTGCGGATGGAATGGTGCCCCTTTGTGATCTGCCTCCAGTTCTCGCGGATCTGGAGATCCACGTTGATTCCGACCGCCTTCCACATTTCGCGCAGTACTTCGGCGACCGCAACCTCGGTGTCGATCACGTTGGGCAGGAGCGGATAGTCAATTGCCTCGCCACCGTAACCGGATTTCGCGAGCTCCTCCGCTGCCAGCTGCGGATCGAACGCCGGCGCCGGGTAGGCGGGGTCGTAGATTTCCCCGAAGCTGGGCAGTTGCAGGCCCTTGGGAACGCTTGCCCTTCCCGCGAAGAGGGCGTCAACGAGGAGTTGCCGGTCGATCGCCAGGCTCAACGCCCGCCGCAGATGCGCGTCCTTCATCACGGGTTGTGCGAATTCCCCCTGGTTGAAGACGAGAATGCGCATCTTGGCGCCGGGTCCGCCGACAACCTCGATATCGTCGTAGCGCTCGACTGTCGTGATCTGGTCGGCGGGAAGGACCGTGATCAGGTCGAAATCGCCCGCGGCCAAGCCGGCGACACGCCCCGCAACCTCCGGTACTTCGACGAAGCGGATCGACTCAATGTTCGGCGATCCGCGCCAGTGGTCGTCGAATGCTTCCAGCACGAAGGCGTCGGTGTCGAGGCTGGCGACACGGAAGGGTCCGGTCCCGACCGGGTTCAGCGCCCAGTCGGAGTAGCTCGCGGCCGACTGGTAGGCCCGCTTGTTGACAATCTCGCTGCTCCACATCGCGAAGCGCTGCTCGATGATCGGGTCGACGCCGTTCATGGTGATCCGGACCGTCACGTCGTCGACCGCAACGGCGTCTTCGACGTTGGAGAAGAACTGGGACAGTCGGACCGGCCCTTCGCTCTCCCGGCGCTCCCGGGAGAATGTGAAGGCCACGTCTTCGGCGGTCATGTCGTCGCCATTGTGGAATTTGACGCCTTCCCGGAGCCGGAAGGTGATTTCGCGGTGGTCGACGATTTCCCAGGAGGTGGCAAGACCGGGACCCGGTGCCATGCCGCTCTGGAAGTCCAGTTCGATCAGCTTGTCAAAGATATTGTATGTGATCGGCACGGTGTAGTCGGCCGTGTCGCGGCCCGGGCTGATGTTCTCCGGAAGCCGCTGGACGCCGACCGTCAGGCTGCGGCGGCCCTGTGCCCCAACGGCATTTGGAATCATCGTTGCTCCTGCGGCCATACCAAGTCCTTGCAGGAAGCCTCTTCGTGCGAGCGTGAACATGTGGGTCCTCACGAAATTTGCAGCAATTTCAGACGTCCGGACATCGCTCTCTTTTCGAGAGCTGCTTGTGGGTTGAATTATCGTTTGAATTGATAGAGTTATGATTGGATTTTGGGGTTGACAGAGCGGCGGGTATCTGGCATAATAATATGAACCCATTATTCGGTGCCCGAGGATCTCATGAACACGCTTCCGATGCGACCCGCCGAGGCGGTCCAGATTGGCAACTCCTGCTTTTCCTTCGTGAGGCGGGACGGCCGAGTGGAGTATTTCTCCAATCTTGAGCCGTTTGATTTTCACGCTGACGATCAGCGCGAAGCGAAGTTGCTTCGGATCGCGAAGTTCGCGGAGAGCGGTGTCCCTCGCTCGGACCTGGTGGAGGCGCTCGGCGTGAGCCGCTCGACGGTACAGCGGGCGGTGAACCAACTCCGGAGGGACGGCGAGGCGAGCTTCTTTGCGCCGCGCCGCGGGCGCGGTCCGAGCGTAATCGATGCCGACATGGCGCGGGAAGCGGACCGTCTTTTGACCTCGGGTCTGAGCGGCTCGGCGGTTGCGCGACGGCTGGGGATTCCGGTGCGGACGCTGAACGACAATCGCCGGCGAGGCGTTGTCGGGGGTGGGATGCCGGCCGGGACGGCGAAGGCTGAACCGGATCCGGAAGCACCTGCGGAGCGGGAGGCGCCGCAGGAAGCACCGGAGCGGGACGCGCTGGAGCCGCCGATTGAGCGAAGCGCACGGGACGCCCGCGACCGGGCAGCGCCGATGGGCCGTGGGGCTCGGGACACGACGGGACGAATGCTGGCCGCGACGGGGCATCTGAGCGAGATCCGGCCGCAGTTTGCGGAACCGCTGTCGGCGGTTGCCGGCGGGGGGGTGCTGGCCGGGCTCCCGATGCTGCTGAAGGAGGGGCTTCTGAACCACGCGCGGGAGTTCCTGTCGCTGCCCAAGGGGTATTACGGGTTGACCACCGTTCTGCTCTTCCTGGCGTTCCTCGTCTTGGCCCGGGTGCGCAATCCGGAGGCGCTCCGGCACCAGGTGCCCGGGGAATGGGGCGCGATCCTGGGCCTGGACCGCTGCCCGGAGGTGAAGACGCTGCGGCGCAAGATCAAGGCGCTGGGGCAGGATGTGCAGCAAGTGCGGAACTGGCAATCCTCCCTGGCGGCGGGATGGCTTGAGGAGGACCCGGAGGTCGGCGCCACGCTGTGCGTGGACGGGCATGTGAAGATCTATTCCGGTCGCAAGGGGAAATTGCCAAAGCACTTCGTGGCGCGACAGAAACTATGCCTGCCCGCGTCCACGAGCTATTGGATCAACGCGCTTGGCGGCAAGCCCTTCCTGTGCCTGAACAAGGCGCTGGATCCGACCATGACCCACGCGCTGGAGGCGGACATCCTGCCTGCGCTGGAGAAGCTGGGCATGCTGGGCCCGGAGGCGCCGGATCTCACCGCCCCGGATGCCGGCGAGCCCGCCCTGACGCTGGTCTTCGACCGGGAAGGCTGGAGCCCGGCACTGTTCAAGCGCCTCGCCCGGCGCGGCGTTGCGGTGATCACCTGGCACAAGGGCTTCAAGGGGGAGGACTGGCCGGAGGCGGAGTTCCGCAGTGTCGCGGTACCGATCCATGGACCGGGCACGACCCGCAGCGCCACCGTCCGCCTCGCCGAGAAGCGCGTGCAACTGAAAAAGGGGCCCGAGGTCCGCCAGATCCGCCGCCTGCTGGAAAGCGGCCGCCAGGTCCCGCTCATTACCACCCACTCCCGCATGCCCGTGGAGCAGATCGCCGGCGCCCTGTTCTCCCGCTGGTCGCAGGAGAACTTCTTCAAATATATGCGCGAGGAGTTCAATCTCGACGCCCTCGTGGTCCGCGGCCTGGAGCCGCAGGATCCCGAAGCCCGCGTCGTCAACCCGCTCTGGCGCGCAATCGACCGAAATGTCAGCCGCTTCCGGCAACGCCTCGGCACCCTGCGCAACAGGATCGCCGATCTGGCCAAGGGAGCCCAGTCTCACCAGACCGCCGAAGCCGCCCGACGTCTCCAGGCCCGGATCGACGCTCTCGACGCCGAGCGTGAGACGCTCAAGCAGAAGCGCAGCGACACGCAGCGCCACATCACCGTCGCCGAGCTCGACGACCACCAGGCCCTGGATGCGCTTCCCGAAGGCGAGAAGCTCCTCCTCGACGTCATCCGCATGATCGCCTACCGCGCCGAAACCCGCATGATGCCTGTCGTCGCACAGGCACAGGGCAAGACACAGCGACCCCGCAGGCACCTGCGCGCGATCTTCCAATCCGACGCCGACATCATCCCGGAGCCCTCCAACGGCATCCTCCGCATTCGCATCCTCGGCACCGCCAGCGACGCTGGCGACAACGCCACTGCAGGCCTCCTCCAGGAACTCAACCTGACCCGGACGATCTTCCCAGGCACCAACCTCCGGATGATCTACGAACTGCCCGGGAATACGGCCGATCCGGACCCTTCGGGTTCAAATAGGTGAGCTCGATTCACTCCCGAGGTCCGGACATCTGAATTTGGCGGCTGAGATGCCGCTTCGACGATGATGCTAGCACAAAATACAATACAATGCAAACAATTTGTTTGTAATGTAATCCGGCCCGGGAAATGAACCGGATAGCCGCGATTCCCGGGAGGCGCTTCACTGGATGGCGATGGATGCGCGATCGAGCCGAATGGGCAACGCCCGGCTGGCATCGGCGATGCCGGCGAAGGCGGTCGTGGCCGCCGAATCCGGCCCGTTCCCGGGCTGAACCGCCGCAATCCGAATACGGATCACTGCGCCGCCTTCCGGTCAGGTTCGCATGGCAAGCCTGGCTCCGGGGAGTTGAGAATTCGTTGTGGGAAGGGCAGAAGGGTTCAGGTAGCGACTTCCCTTCCGCAACGGGGGAATCCATGCGAGGTGGGCTCCGCAGACGGGCCGGACCATCCGGGTAGCGCTCAACCTGGCCCGCTCGCATCGGGTTCGGGAGACGGGGGGAGACCGCGCGAGGGCCACGAACCCGTTCCTCCGCGCAATGCCCCGGCATTCCCCGTGCAAGCTGGAATCTTCGGGTCGGACACCATCCGGTCCGACAAGGCGAATCGAGGCGAGCTGTCCCGCGCTGTCGCGTCGGGGAGGCCGGGGTGCGGTCAGCCGATTGCCGTCAGCCCGGGTCGAATCCAGCCCTGCCGGATGCCGGAACCGAGCGGCTGCGGCCGGTCAGGAGGAAGGGGTCGTCTCAAGCCTGTCGGCCGGTCGTACATCCTCCCACCCGCCGGACCGGGCGGACCGGTAGATGGCGTCGAGCGTCTCCTGCACCGCGGCGCCTTCGGCAAAGTCCGGTCCGGATGGCGGGCCGCCTGCGATCTCATCCAGGAATTCCCCCGCTTCGATGATCTTCAGATCGTTGAAGCCCAGCTGGTGGCCGGCGGCCGGAAGAAAGTTCGCATAGCGGCCATGCTCGGTACCCGCGCATATGGTTCGGAAGCCTTGGACTCCGGCAGGATCGGCCGTCCGGTAGATGTTCAGCTCGTTGAATCGCTCCTGGGTGAAGCGGATTGCGCCGGCGCTTCCACCCAGTTCGAACTCCAGCTGCATTTTCCGGCCGGTAGCCATCCAGTTGCCTTCCGCGGACCCCGTTGCTCCGCTCTCGAAGCGCAGAACCGCCCGACCTACATCCTCGACCCCGACGGATCGCGGCTCCTTCTCCCCGGTCCCCGCCGGACGCTCCGGAATTGCAGTATGGATATCGCCGAGCACCGCGGCGATCGGTCCTGCCAGGAACCGCGCCATGGCGAGGACATGGCTGCCGAGATCCGCCATGGCACCACCCCCTTCATCAGGATCCGTGCGCCAGCTGCAGGGAGTCGAGGCGTCCGCCATGTAGTCCTCGGCGTGCAGGCCCCGGAAGAACCGGACCTCGCCAATTTCACCCTGGCGGATCAGGTTGCGCGCGAATTGCACGACCGGGTTGGCGAGATACTGGAAGCCGACCCGTGTCCGCACGCCGCCGGTTGCGGCCGCAGCGGCCATCTCCCGCGCCGCGGCGCCGCTTGGCGCGAGCGGTTTCTCGCAATACACATGCTTTCCAGCCGCCGCGGCCGCCAGCGCGATCGGGCGATGCAGATGGTTGGGCGCCGCGATCGCGACCAGGCTGACCGCGGGGTCGTCGACGAGGGCCCGCCAGTCGCTGCCGGATCGTGCGAATCCCCATTGGCGAGCCGCTTCATCGGCCCGTGTCGCGGACGCGTCGACGAGGTGCGCCAGGTGAAGTCGCACCGGGATGTCGAGGATGCGCGGTGCGTTCGTGAAGGCGATCGTGTGCGAAAGCCCCATGAATCCGGTGCCGACGACTCCGACGCCGACGGGCAGGGGCGCTGCGTTCATGGCGATTCACTTCCGGACTGGGGATTGCGTGGGCCGGTCCCGACGGGACAGTCCGTGCCTGGACGCGTCCCGGCCGCAGGCGGCGGGCACGCCGGGATGGCGGGCATTGTTGCGCTTGCGGGCGGATTTGCAAGCTGCCGGCGCAGGACACTCCGAAGGTCGGCATCGTGCCGCGGCGCGGGCGATGCGGTATTCTTTGCATGGATGTTGGCCAGAGGGCCGGGGATGCAGAATGATGGGAGAAAGACCATGCCGAAAACCGTTCGACTGACCATGTCGCAGGCGCTTGTGCGGCACCTCGCCGCGCAGCGGATTGAGACCGAAGGGGAAGTGATGCCCCTTTTTGCGGGTGTCTTTGCGATTTTCGGGCACGGAAATGTCACCTGCCTGGGTGAGGCCCTTGAAGCGGCACAGGATCAGCTTCCGACATGGCGCGGACAGAACGAGCAATCCATGGCGCTTGCCGCAATCGGATTTGCCAAGGCGCGCCGGCGCAGGCAGATCATGGTTGCCGCCTCGTCCATCGGGCCCGGCGCGACCAACATGGTCACCGCCGCCGGCGTCGCGCATTCCAACCGGCTTCCGCTCTTGCTTCTGGCGGGTGAGACCTTCGCCAACCGCCGGCCGGACCCGGTCCTCCAGCAGGTCGAGCATTTTGGCAACCCTTCTACGACGGTAAACGACGCATTCCGTGCAGTGTGCCGGTACTGGGATCGAATCGCGCATCCGGAGCAGATTCTCTCGTCGCTTCCCCAGGCGATTTCCATGATGCTGGATCCCGGCGACTGCGGGCCTGCGCTCCTCTCCCTCTGCCAGGACACCCAGGAAATTGCCTTCGACTGCCCGGCGGCTTTCCTGGAGCCGCGCACGCACTGCATCCCGCGGCCACGCCCGGACCGGATGGCCCTCGCGGCGGCGGCAGATGTTCTGCGCAGCGCATCGCGTCCGCTGGTAATCGCAGGCGGCGGCGTCCGCTACTCGATGGCGGAGGCGGAGCTCGCGGCATTTGCGGAGCGGCACCAGCTTCCTGTCGCCGAGACGATTGCAGGGCGCTCCACTCTGGTTCACGGTCATTCATGCAACGTCGGTCCCATCGGCGTGATCGGCTCGGCTTCCGCCAATGCGCTGGCCAGGGAGGCGGATGTCGTGCTGGCAATCGGGACGCGGCTCCAGGACTTCACGACCGGATCCTGGACGGCATTCAGCCACGATGCGCGGTTCGTGACGATCAACGCGGCCCGGTTCGATGCGGTCAAGCACCGTGCGGTTGCCGTCGTTGCGGATGCCCGCGAGGCGGTCTCGGAGCTCGGCGAGGCGCTTGGGGATTGGCGCTCGAGCGCGGCGTGGGCGAACCGGGGCCGCGACGAGTTCGTCGCGTGGAACCGTCTCGTGGATGATGCGTGCCGGCCCACCAATGCGCCGGTGCCCACCTACGCGCAGGCAATTGGCGCGGTGAACCGCAAGTGCGGAGAACGGGACCTGGTGCTGACGGCCGCTGGCGGTTTGCCGGGCGAACTCAACAAGGTCTGGCGCGCGAAGAGCCCGTATACCTTCGATTGCGAATTCGGCTTCTCCTGCATGGGGTACGAGATCGCTGGCGGATGGGGCGCGGCGATGGCCGATCCGGACCGGGATGTCATCGTCATGGTGGGCGACGGCTCATACATGATGATGAACTCCGACATTTATTCGTCGGTTCTCACCGGGCACAAGATGATCCTCGTGGTTTGCGACAATGGCGGCTTCGCGGTCATCAACCGGCTTCAGAACGGCAAGGGGAACGCCTCCTTCAACAATCTCATCCGCGATTGCCGCGTGAAGGAGCCCGTGGCCGTGGATTTCGCCGCGCATGCGGCATCAATGGGTGCGCTGTCGCGCAGCGTAGGCAGCGTTGCGGAGTTGGAAGAGGCCATCGACTGGGCGAAAGGCAATGATCGAACGACCGTTGTCACGATCACGACGGACGGCTTCGCATGGACGCCGGGGGATGCCTGGTGGGATGTCGGGGTGCCGGAGGTCAGCGAGCGGGAGGAAGTTCGCGCCGCGCGGCTTGAACAAGGCAAGAGCCGGGCTGCGCAGCGCGTGGGCGTGTAGATTCGAGAGCGCGGCTCAAGGCTCCGGCGTGACGGCGGAATTGGCAGCCGGAAGCCTTGGCGTCGCGTGCCGCCGGGCGTTGCCGCCTTGCTCTGGCGGGGGCACTCCACTCCGGGCGTGCCACGAGGCGCCGCAATCCGCGTAGCGCTCTCCCGCTGCCATGGAGGGGCTCCCATTGAAGGCGATCGGGAACGCGCCGGGGCATGGAGTTACGGTGCAGCACGGTCGCGTTCTGCCGAGCCCCCGGGGCACGGACCGGGCAATGGCGGCCACGTGCTTGTCGCCCTTGGAAGCGCGGACTTTCCCGCCAGTGATCGCCATCGCGTCCGGTGCACAATGTTCGGGTATGCCGAAGCGGGAGCGTGCCGGGTCTCTTCTGCGCAGGCCGGAAAAACGAGGTTGGTGCGGCAGGCAGAGAGGGCTTCCGAGGCCAATTCGGAGCGCTTCACCGGCCGCATAGCAGTCCCTTCGGTCGGCGCAACGGGCGGAGGGCGCTTTGCAGCGATGTCTCGCCGCGCTCCTCGGCTTCAGAACGGCGTCCGGGCGCGCACGGACAGCAGCAGGGCCTCCCGATGGTCGTGGGCCACGACACCACGGCGTCCGGGCGCGCACGGACAGCAGACTTGCCGGAATCGCCATTCATTGCACGGGCACTTGCTCGCCGCTGAGGGTCGCGCGTGGCGCTGGCGGAACGGGATAGTGGCTGGAGGCAGGATCCACACATTGTTGCAGTGTTCCAGGACGCGGCACGACGGCAGCCATGGCCTTCCTGCTGACCTGCCGGCATCCGGAATCCGGTACTGAGGTTTCCACGGATGGGCATTCCGGGAATGCTGAATGCACGAACGCGAATGGTCACGCCATCGCGGAGTGCGGCGCTCTTGCAGGCGCGTGGCAGGGGCAGCAGGAGACGATGGAAGCGGCAAGGTCCCTTGCCATGCGGTGCCACGGGAACCCAGGCTGGATTTATTCTCCCGTACCGCTATGCTCTGGGGGCTAGGCTACGGAACACTATCGCAGGATAGATTTGTTCGGGCCTATTTGCGTTTTTCGAACATTGGAGGGAATGATGAAGAAATTACTAGTATCCACACTGTTGGCAGCGGGGCTCGTCGGCGGCTCTTCCGCGCAGGCTGCCGACATCATCGTTGTCTCGCACGGCCAGGCGAATGATGCCTTCTGGTCTGTTGTCAAGAATGGCGTGGACAAGGCTGCGGAGCACACGGGCGCCAACGTGTCCTACCGTGCCCCGGAAACCTTTGACATGGTGGCGATGAGCCAGCTGATTGACGCAGCCGTGAATCAGGAGCCCGATGGAATCGTTGTTTCCATTCCGGACGCGGACGCGCTGGGTCCTTCGATCGAGAAGGCGGTCGCCGCTGGAATCGCGGTCATATCCATGAATTCCGGATCGGATGTCGCCAAGGGGCTCGGTGTACTCCTGCATGTTGGTCAGGATGAATTCGATGCCGGCCTGGCAGCCGGCGAAAGGCTCGCCTCCATGGGCGGGACCACGGCGCTTTGCGTGAACCATGAGGTGGGCAATGTCGCCCTCGATCTTCGCTGCGCAGGCTTCGCGGAAGGATTCGGCGGCGATGTCACCATTCTTCCGACCTCGAACGATTTCACCGAGATTGAGGCGAAAGTGCGGGCATCGCTCGATTCCAATCCGGACATCGATACCGTGATGGCGCTTGGCGCGAGCACCGCAGGCGAGCCGTGCGTCGCAGCGGTCAAGGGATCGGGGCGCGGCTCCGGGATCAACGTCGCAACGTTCGACATGTCGGCAAACTTCCTCGAGTCGGTTGTTGCCGGGGACGCGGCCTTTGCGATCGACCAGCAGCAATTCCTGCAAGGCTACCTGCCCGTCGTGTTCCTTGCGCTGCAGGCCGACTACGGTCTCGTGCCGGGCGGTGACGTGCCGTCGGGGCCGAACCTGATCACGGCCGACAAGGCGGGCCAGGTCGTGGAACTCTCGGCGATGGGAATTCGCTAGTCGTACACAGACTCTCCAGCCGGGGCGCTGCACGGCGCCCCGGCCCGACTCAACCCCGAGGTGGTGGCACGATGGCTGAAACGAATCCTCCCGTAGACGAGCGCGTCAAGGACATCTCTCTAATGGCACGGCTGATGAAGCGGCCGGAACTTGGCGCGATCGCCGGGGTCGTACTGGTCACCGTCTTCTTTCTCGGAACGGCGGACTCCTCGATGTTCACATTGGCGGGGTTCATGAATTTCATGTCGCCGGCGGCCCAGCTCGGGATCCTGGCAGTGGGTGCGGCACTGCTCATGATCGGGGGTGAATTCGACCTGTCGGTCGGCTCGATGATCGCGTTTGCAGGGCTGTTCTTCGGTGCCTGCGTCGTAACGTTCAACCTTCCGCTGATCATTGCCATTCCGGCTACACTGGTTTTCGCCGCAATCGTCGGCTCGATCAACGGGCAGATTGTCATTCGCACGGGACTGCCGTCCTTCATTGTCACGCTCGCCTTTCTGTTCATCTTCCGGGGGCTGTCGCTGGTCGGGCTGAAATGGGCGACGGGCGGCTCCACGCAGCTTCGCGGTGTACGCGACGCGGTGGAGGGAAGCTTTCTTGCTTCGGTCTTCAGCGGCGATGCATTTCCGGGCCTGTTTGTCTGGCTCGCGGATCTCGGGCTGGTCGCGACGTTCAAGAACGGGACACCCAAGGTCCAGGGCATTCCCGTGGAGATCCTCTGGTTTATCCTGGTTGCGCTTGCGGCAACCTACGTCCTGTTGCGAACACCGGTCGGCAACTGGATATTCGCCTCTGGAGGCGACGCGAACGCGGCCTCCAACTCGGGCGTTCCGGTGCGCAAGGTCAAGCTCTGCCTTTTCATGCTGACGGCTTCCTGCGCCGCTCTGGTCGCAATCATTACCGTCCTCGATTCCGGGTCAACCGATGCGCGGCGCGGGTTCCAGAAGGAATTCGAGGCAATCATTGCCGCCGTGATTGGCGGCTGTCTGCTGACGGGTGGCTACGGCTCGGCAATTGGCGCATTCTTTGGCGCGATCATCTTCGGAATGGTGCTGATCGGACTGACATACACCCAGATTGACCAGGACTGGTACCTCGTGTTTCTCGGCGGAATGCTGCTCATCGCGGTTCTGTTCAACAACATGATTCGAAAGCGTGTGACGGGGGAGAGGTAAGATGGCTGACGCAATCGTTAACATGGAGAATATCGAAAAGCATTTCGGCAATGTCATCGCGCTGTCCGGCGTATCCTTCGATGTGTGTGCAGGGGAATGCCACTGCCTTCTTGGCGACAACGGCGCCGGCAAGTCGACCTTCATCAAGACCATGGCCGGCGTTCACCAGCCGACCAGTGGCCGGATGTTCATCGAGGGCGCGGAAACAGTGTTCGACTCCCCCCGGGATGCGATGAATGCGGGCATCGCGACGGTTTACCAGGACCTGGCCATGATCCCGCTCATGTCGGTTACCCGCAACTTCTTCATGGGAAGGGAACCGTCGAAGGGGAAGGGCATCTTCAAGCGATACGATTCCGTGTTCGCAGCGAAAACGACCATGTCGGAAATGGCGAAAATGGGGATCCACCTTCGCGAGCCCGATCAGGGGGTGGGGACGCTCTCGGGCGGCGAGAGGCAAACCGTCGCGATCTCTCGCGCCGTTTATTTCGGAGCGAAAGTCCTGATTCTCGACGAGCCGACGTCTGCCTTGGGCGTACGCCAGACGGCGAACGTGCTGAAGACGATCGACAGCGTCCGCAAGCAGGGAATTGGTGTGGTGCTGATCACCCACAATGTCCGGCACGCGCTGGCCGTTGGCGACCGCTTTACCGTCTTGAATCGCGGCAGGACGCTTGGCACCGCCGCACGCGGCGAGATCACGCCTGAAGAACTGCAGGATCTCATGGCCGGCGGTCAGGAAATGGTTGCTCTCGAGGATTCGCTCGGCGGGACGGTGTGAGGATAGAACGGCTCTCGGCGCGCTGGGGACCTGTTCAGACCGCACGTCATGCGGGGACTTGGCGCCACCGGCCGATTTGTGTTCGGTTCCCGCCCAGGAGCGGCATCCAGACAGGTAGCGCTCTGGACCCCATTGCGGTGCTTGCGCATCTTCGCTTGGCGCTCGGAAAGGATGAAGCCCGTCCGCCAGGGTCGCGGCTTGGTCGGGCGCGGCAACCCGGGACGAAGAGCACGGGCAGCGGATGATGAAGCGCCGGGAGGCGTGTTCCTGCGACCGGCACGATCATCATTCGGGACTGCAGCCCGTCCAGCCTGCCGTTCGGTGGAAAACCGGACGTCGGTTGCACGGGCGGGTCCCCCCTGTACCTTCGCCGACGCCCCTTGGGGCCGCCCCCGGTTTGGGGTCGTGTCCCGGGGCAGGAGAAGGCATGCTTCGGATCCGTCAATCTGCGGCATTTCTCTGGCTGGCATGTGGCAAGGGCGGGCCGGTTTGCACCCGGGATCGGCAGGCCATTGGCGACTTTCGTAAGTATAATCCGCCGTTCCTTCGCCGAAGTCGGTTGCGCCAACCCATGACTGAGCTTGATGTGATCACCATCGGCCGCTCGTCGGTCGACCTCTATGGCCGCCAGGTTGGCGGGCGCCTGGAAGATATGCTGTCCTTCGCCAAGTATGTTGGCGGATCGCCGACCAACATGGCCGTCGGCGCGGCGCGGCTCGGTTTGCGGGCCGGAGTCGTCACGCGGGTCGGCGACGAGCATTTCGGGCGGTTCATCCGCGAGACCCTGGAGGGCGAGGGGGTGGACACCCGGACCGTGCGCACGGACCCGGAACGGCTCACGGCGCTGGCCATTCTCGGCATCCGGGACCGCGACTCCTTCCCTCTGATCTTCTACCGCGAGAACTGCGCAGACATGGCGCTGTCGGAGTCGGATATTGATCCGGCCGCGATCAGCAGGGCAGGCTGCGTCGTGACGACGGGCACCCATCATTCCCATGAAGGCACCGATGCGGCGTGCCGCAGGGCACTCCGCCTCGCCCGCGGGAATGGTGCCCGCACGGCGCTCGACATCGACTACCGGCCAAACCTCTGGGGGCTCGGCGGACACGGAGCCGGGGAGGACCGGTACCAGGCATCCGGGCGCGTCGCGCAGCGCCTGCAGGAAGTGATGCCGCTTTGCGATCTCGTTGTCGGCACCGAGGAGGAACTCCGTGCGGCGGGTGGCGCAGAGGATCTGATGGATGCAATTCGATCGATCCGCGCATGCACGGAGGCTGCGATCGTCTGCAAGCGCGGACCCACAGGCGCGGTGCTGTTCGAAGGTGGAATTCCGGGCACGGTCGATGAGGGCCTCCAGGCGCCCGGGTTCCCGATCGAGGTGTTCAACGTTCTGGGTGCGGGCGACGGCTTCATGGCCGGGCTCCTTCGCGGCTGGCTTCGGGGGGAACCCTGGCTCGAGGCGCTTCGCTTCGCGAATGCGTGCGGCGCGCTTGCCGTCTCGCGGCACGGTTGCGCGCCGGCGTATCCGAGCTGGGAGGAACTCGTCCGCTTCATTGAACACGGCAGTTCGGAGCGGGCGGTTCGCAAGGACACGGAATTGGCGCATCTTCACCGCGCGACTACGCGGTGGCGCGAGTGGCCCACGGTGCGGGCATTCGCCTTCGACCACCGCAGCCAGATGCGGGAGATGGCGGCGCGCGCCGGCGCCGGCCTGGACCGGGTCGGCGCCTTCAAGCACCTCTGTTTGCGCGCGGCGCTGGAGGTCGCGGACGGAGCCCCGGGATTTGGAGTCTTGTGCGATGGCTCGCTAGGGCAGGAGGCGTTGCATGCGGCGGCCGGATCCGGCCTCTGGATCGGCCGGCCGGTTGAGCGACCGGGCTCCCGCCCGCTGGCGCTTGAGATCGGACCCGACATCGGCTCCGATCTCGTGGAGTGGCCGCGAGAGCACGTGGTGAAGTGCCTTTGCAACTGCCATCCGGACGATCCGGATGAGATGTGGGATGGGCAGATCCGGACGTTGCTGCGCCTGCAGGACGCCGTTATTCGCGCAGGGCTCGAGTGGTTGCTGGAGACCCTGCCTTCCGCAGTTGCCGAAGCCCATTCGGGCAGCACCGCGATGGTCATGGAGCGGCTTTACGGCGCCGGCCTTCGCCCCGACTGGTGGAAGCTGGAGCCGATGAGCGATTCCAAGCATTGGGAGGAGGCATGCGCCATGATCGAGACATTTGATCCGCATTGCCGCGGAATCGTCGTTCTCGGCCGCGATGCGCCGATGGATACGCTGGCGGAGACATTCCGGATTGCGGCGGTCCACGAGCGCGTGCGTGGATTCGCCGTTGGACGCACCGTCTTTGGCGCGGTCCTGGAGCGTTGGCTCGGCGGCGCTATCGGGGACGACGGCGCGATCGCAGAAATGGCGAAGCGGTACCGCGGTCTCGCAGGGACATGGGACGCGGCACGCCGGGGTGGCGGCCGGTGAGCGGGCTCCTTCGAAAGCCCGGGGCGCCCGACCCGGACGGGAAGGTTCTCGGAATCGCGCCTTCAGATGCCGGGTGGGAGTATACGAGCTTCGACCTCTACCGCCGCAGGCCGGGAGAGACTGCGCTGGGGCAAACCGGCGGTACGGAGGCGATGCTGGTGTTCGTCGAGGGCCGGGGTCACACTTTGGCCGGCGGCAAGGACTACGGTGAGATTGGCGGCAGGCAGGATCTGTTTACGCGAGAGCCGCCCTGGTCGCTCTATTTGCCGCCCGGGACCGCGTGGACGGTCGAAGCCGCGAGCGATCTCGACCTTGCGGTTTGCCGTGCGCCGGCCGAAGGGCGCTATCCGGCCCGCCTCGTCCCCCCGGGAGAGGTTCCCACCGAGATCCGGGGGCTCGATGCGAATGAACGCCACGTCCACCCGATCATGATGGAGGACCGGGACTGGGCCGAGCGGCTCCTTGTGGTCGAGGTCTACACGCCCGACGGCCACTGGTCTTCCTATCCGCCGCACAAGCACGATGCAGACGAGTTTCCGGCGGAGACGCGCCTCGAGGAGGTCTACTACCACCGGATTGCTCCGCGAACCGGGTTTGCGCTGCAGCGTGTCTACACGGACAGCCGGGATCTCGACGAGACCATGGCGATTGAGGACGGCGACACCGTGCTCGTGCCACGCGGCTACCATTCCTGTGGGGCGCCCTACGGCCATGAACTCTACTACCTGAACGTGATGGCCGGACCGATTCGGAAGTGGCGTTTCCGGAATGATCCGGACTTTGAGTGGCTGTTCCAGCGAGATCTGGCCCGGGCAGCCAGCGACAAGGGCTGATCCCCATCTGCCGCCGGTTTCGTCAGGCGGAGATCGCCTCGCCCCAGGGCAGGGATGGCTCGACGCATCCGGCTGCAATTCCCTCGTGCCATCGTGCTGCGGACACGTTCGCAAACCACGCCGGATAGATGGAGGCAGGCTTCCGGATCACGGGCAGGACTTCGCCGAGCGCGGTGCAGATCGCCGGATCCAGGCGGCTGTCGGCTATCAGTGCGTCTCCGCTCACGTCTATGCGTGGGTAGTGGAGCGCATCCTCGAGGCTCATTCCGCTTTCGATCAGGAACCAGGCGGCCTGCAGCACGGCGGCAATGATCCGGCGGCCGCCGGAGGCGCCGATTGCAGTGGTCGAACCGTCCGCGCCCTCGATCACGAGCGGGCACATGTTGGAGAGGCAGCGCTTTCCGGGGCCGAGGGAGTTCGGCATTCGCGGCCGCGGGTCAAACCAGTAGAGGCCGTTGTTGAGAAGCACGCCGGTTTGCCTTGACGTGACCGCAGAGCCGAAGGCCGAGAGCAGCGTCTGGGTCACCGCCACGGCCATGCCGTCCTTGTCGACAATGGAAAAGTGGCTTGTGCAGGCCGCATCCTCCGAAGCCGCCGAAGCTTCGGCGGAGTCGCCCATATGCTTGAGGCGATGCGCAAATGCATTCCGCAGGCCAAGTGCGGCGGAAAGATAGAAGGACTTGTTCGGCGTCCCGGTCGACTCTGGGCCAACATGGCGGAGAAGATCCCGGAACGCCCGAGCAATCGTGGGCCCGCCGGTGAGGCTTGGCGTCGCGTGGATTTGCGCACCACGGCATGGAATTCGTAGCGTACCGGCCAGTTTCGCCTTGCATCGCGAAAGGTCTTCGCGCCGGAGCCAGCCTCCGAGCGCTTCGACATCCGATGCGACTGCTGCCCCGACATCGCCATGTGTGAAGCTCCTTGGGCCCTCCGCGCGAATCGCCTCCAGGGTCTCGGCAAGGCGCGGATGGCGAATCCGGGGGGCCGCCTCGGGGTCGTTGGCGACCGAGGGGGGGAATCCGCCGGGCAACAGCCACCGCGCGGACTCCGGGTTGCCGGAAATGCGCCGCGCCGCGTTGCCGATCAAGAGCGTTGCGTACCAGTCCGCGGAGAGGCCTTCCCTGGCAAGCGCTGCTGCAGGCGCGAGAAGCGATTCCCAGGACATGGCTCCCCATCGCTGGTGCGCGGCACCGATGCCACCGACGAGGCTCGGAACGGCGATGGACAGGGGCCCATTGAGGTTCCGGTCATCCTGCACGGCCGGCCACGGGAATACACCGTCCGCAACGCCGCCTGTGAGCGGGTATGCCGAAGTATCAAGGAGCGCTGGCGCCCGCATCCCGAAGTCGAGGGAATGCACGCTGCCGGTGGCCTCGCGAACAACCATGAAGCCGCCGCCGCCAATTCCACTCATCCAGGGCTCGATCACGCCGAGGGCAAAGGAGATGGCCACGGCGGCATCGATGGCGTTGCCGTCCGCCGCCAGAACATCCGCGCCGATTCGCGCTGCCTCGCCGTGCTGGGCAGCCGCAACACCCCTCGGGCCGGAGGCGGCCCGTTTCACGAAGGTCTGCTGTGCGGGAAAGTGGCGCTCCACGGGGCTGTCTCCTTTGGGTTGGAGCCTTCGACCGCGACGCCGCTGGAATCAGCGCGGTGCGGTGCCGGCGGGGGTGGGAATCGACTGCGAAGGCCGTTTGAACTTCGCACGGTACCAAATTCATGTCCCCCAGGAGTTCCACTGCGATTGGGCGGCCTTGCCGCCCGTGCCGACGCTCTCTTTCGCCATTGCTTCACTCGCCGCTATCTTGGCGTGCTATCGAGGCCGCTCATGGGCAGCGGGGTCGGCAGCGCCGGTCAACGGGGTCGCTCCCGGTTGCCGGGGAAGGAGGCGGGATTTCAGTTCCTGCCGGTTTCGCCGTTTTGGCGCGGCATCCGGGCGGGCCTACAGCCGGGAGGAGCATGCAAGCCATGAAGATCTGTGTATTCGGGCTCGGTGCGATGGGCGGACTTCTGGCGAGCCGCCTGGCCGGCAATCGGGACGTCAAGCTCACGGCCATTGCCCGCGGAGCGCATCTGGCAGCTGTCGCGGAACGGGGACTTACCGTCCTTGGTGACGACCGCCCAAGGGTCGTGCGGCTCGCGGCCTCGGACCGGCCGGCCGACTTCGGACCGCAGGATGTGGTTCTCAATTGCCTGAAGATGCATGATTCCTGGGCAGCGGCCGAGAGCATGGCGCCCCTGCTTGGGCCGAAGACTGCCGTCGTCACCTGCCAGAACGGGTTGCCGTGGTGGTATTTCGACGGTCTTGAGGGTCCTTGGGAGGGGCGGCGGCTCGCGAGCGTCGATGCTGGCGACCGGCAGCGGAACGCCGTTGGCACGGAGCGCATCATCGGGTGCTGCATCTATCCGGCAGGAGCAATTGTGGAGCCGGGTGTGATACGCCATCAACAGGGTATTCGGTTCGAGATTGGCGAGCCGGACGGCGCATCGACGCTGCGCGTTGCGGCCCTCTCACAGGCGATGGAGGTGTCAGGCCTCGAAGCTCCGGTTTCCGACGACATCCGTTCGGCAATCTGGCTCAAGCTGTGGGGCAATCTCTGCCTCAATCCGATCAGCGCCCTGACCCGGGCGACCCTCGACGTGATCGTGAACGATGCCGGAACGCGCGAACTGGCGCGCGCAACCATGATCGAGGCGCAGGCCGTCGCCGAGCGTGTGGGCGCGCGATTCCGGATGAACGTGGAGGAGCGCATTGAATTCGTGCGGCGTGTTGGCGCGCACCGGACATCGATGCTGCAGGATCTGGAGGCGGGAAAGGTGCTGGAGATCGGCGCGATCATCGGGTCGGTGCAGGAGATGGGCAGGATCGTGGGAGTCAGGACGCCCTTCATCGACGCGCTGCTGGGGCTTGTCCAGCAACTCGCCGATTCGCAGGGGCTCGGGTTCAATCCCGGCGTGTGACCACGGCACCCGAATCTTCCGTCCATCACGTGAAGGGGCGCACGGCAAGAGGAGAATGGCGCACCCGAGAGGACTCGAACCTCTGGCCCCCGCCTTCGGAGGGCGGTGCTCTTCCAGCTGAGCTACGGGTGCGGAGTGGTGACTACGGAACGAAACCCAGGCGCAATTCCCCTGCCATAGCCAGCAGGGAACAGCTTAGTAGCGTATGCGTGCCAAAGTCAAACCGCCTACACCCAACCTGCGAAACCGGCCACCAAACTACCAAATTCAGATGTCCGGACCTCGTGCGCTGATTGAAGGCGTGTTTGGCGGTCGTTTTCCTCGTGATTTCGGGGAGTTAGGAGGCATTTGGGGGGTTGACAGGGCGGTTGAAATATGAAAGACTATACTGAACCCGATATCCGGCTCCGAGGTCCCGATGAACACGCTTCCGATGCGCCCCACCGAGGCGGTCCAGATTGGCAACTCCTGCTTTTCCTTCGTGAAGCGGGACGGCCGAGTGGAGTATTTCTCCAATCTTGAGCCGTTTGATTTTCACGCTGACAATCATCGCCAAGCGAAGTTGCTTCGGATCGCGAAGTTTGTGGAGAGCGGCGTCCGTCGCTCGGACCTGATGGAGGCGCTCGGCGTGAGCCGCTCGACGGTACAGCGGGCGGTGAACCAACTCCGGAGGAACGGCGAGGCGAGCTTCTTTGCGCCGCGCCGGGGCCGCGGGCCGAGCGTGATTGATGCCGCGATGGCGCGGACGGCGAACCGGCTTCTGGCCTCGGGGCTGAGCGGCGCGGCGGTTGCACGGGAACTGGGGATCTCGTCGCAGACGCTGAACAACAATCGCCGGGCGGGGGTTGTCGGAGGGGGGAAGCCGGCCCGGGCGGCAAAGGCTGATCCGGTTCCGGACGCACCTGCGGAGCGGGAGGCGCCGCAGGAAGCACCGGAGCGGGACGCGCTGGAGCTGCCGATTGACCGAAGCGCACGGGACGCGCGCGACCGGGCAGCGCCGCAGGGCCGTGGGGCTCGGGACACGACGGGACGAATGCTGGCTGCGACGGGGCATCTGAGCGAGATCCGGCCGCAGTTTGCGGAACCGCTGTCGGTGGTCGCCGGCGGGGGGGTGCTGGCCGGGCTGCCGATGCTGCTGAAGGAGGGGCTTCTGAACCACACGCGGGCGTTCCTGTCGCTGCCCAAGGGGTATTACGGGTTGACCACCGTTCTACTCTTCCTGGCGTTCCTCATCCTGGCCCGGGTGCGCAATCCGGAGGCGCTCCGGCACCAGGTGCCCGGGGAATGGGGCGCGATCCTGGGCCTGGACCGCTGCCCGGAGGTGAAGACGCTGCGGCGCAAGATCAAGGCGCTGGGGCAGGACGTGCAGCGAGTGCGGAACTGGCAATCCGCCCTGGCGGCGGGATGGCTTGAGGAGGACCCGGAGGTCGGCGCCACGCTGTGCGTGGACGGGCATGTGAAGATCTATTCCGGTCGCAAGGGGAAATTGCCGAAGCACTTTGTGGCGCGACAGAAACTATGCCTGCCCGCGTCCACGAGCTATTGGATCAACGCGCTCGGCGGCAAGCCCTTCCTGTGCCTGAACAAGGCGCTCGATCCGACCATGACCCACGCGCTGGAGCCGGACATCCTGCCTGCGCTGGAGAAGCTGGGCATGCTGGGCCCGGAGGCGCCGGATCTTACCGCCCCGGATGCCGGCGAGCCCGCCCTGACGCTGGTCTTTGACCGGGAAGGCTGGAGCCCGGCACTGTTCAAGCGCCTCGCCCGGCGCGGCGTTGCGGTGATCACCTGGCACAAGGGCTTCAAGGGGGAGGACTGGCCGGAGGCGGAGTTCCACACCGTCTCGGTGCCGATCCATGGGCCGGGCGCGACCCGCAGCGCCACCGTCCGCCTCGCCGAGAAACGCGTGCAACTGAAACAGGGGCCCGAGGTCCGCCAGATCCGCCGCCTGCTGGAAAGCGGCCGCCAGGTCCCGCTCATTACCACACACTCCCGCATGCCCGCGGAGCAGATCGCCGGCGCCCTGTTCTCCCGCTGGTCGCAGGAGAACTTCTTCAAATATATGCGCGAGGAGTTCTATCTCGACGCCCTCGTGGTCCGCGGCCTGGAGCCGCAGGATCCCGAAGCCCGCGTCGTCAACCCGCTCTGGCGCGCAATCGACCAAAATGTCAGCCGCTTCCGGCAACGCCTCGGCACCCTGCGCAACCGGATCGCCGACCTGTCCAGGGGAACCCCGACCCGCGAAGCCGAAGAGGCCGTCCGGCGCCTGCAGGCCCAAAGCGACGCTCTCGACGCCGAGCGTGAGGCGCTCAAGCAGAAGCGCAGCGCCACGCAGCGCCACATCACCATCGCCGAGCTCGACGAGCACCAGGCCCTGGATGCGCTTCCCGAAGGCGAGAAGCTCCTCCTCGACGTCATCCGCATGATCGCCTACCGCGCCGAAACCCGCATGATGCCTGTCGTCGCACAGGCACAGGGCAAGACACAGCGACCCCGCAGGCACCTGCGCGCGCTCTTCCAGTCCGACGCCGACATCATCCCGGAGCCCTCCAACGGCATCCTGCGCATTCGCATCCTCGGCACCGCCAGCGACGCCGGCGACAACGCCACTGCAGGCCTCCTACAGGAACTCAACCTGACCCGGACGATCTTCCCAGGCACCAACCTCCGGATGGTCTACGAACTGCCCGGGAATACGGCCGATCCGGACCTTTCGGGTTCAAATCGCTGAGCTCGATTCACCCCCTAGGTCCGGACATCTGATAGCGCCAGGAGAAGCTCTGGAAAGGAGGAAATCACAATGAGATAGAAACCTTTCGAAGCGAGCCAGCGGGTTCGACTCCCGTCCGGTAAAGGCGCAGCCCGCCAGCCGGGAACGAGTGTTGCATGGCGTACGGCAACGGGCGTCGTGAAGCGTACACAGTGGGCGGCGAAGCATCGCAATTGAGCCTCGATATCCTCAACGTCGGTGCCTTCATTTTTCAGATAGTGGGGGCAGCACCGGAAGCGCCGCCATGGCGAGGCGCGACGGACCGTCCGGGGTCTGAGACCGATGCAAAGCCGCGGGATGGCTCGCCAGGGAACCTGGGAGATCCTGCCTCTGTCCGCAGGGAGTGTGCCGCATGCCCGGGGAGGCGCGGCTGACCAAAACTCCTGGCCCGGCGCCGTGCCTGTTCCGGCGTCGGGAGCGTGAAAACGACGGACGAACCCTACAGGCACCTGCGGAACCGGCTGGCGAAACAATAAGCCGAAGGACACGCGGGGGCAGGAAGTCGTAGCACCCTCATAGTACCTAGGAAGTCGGGGAACCGGGGCCACCGGGACCCGCTGGAGGGAAGGGGGGTGTCGCAGGCACAGAACCACTGGAGGGACACGATGGAAGAAACCCTGAGTTCTGCAAACACGTCAACGAAACGACAGTGGATAGCCGCGCAGGCGAGGGATTACCCGGAACGGGTGTTCAACTCGCTGCATCACCTGATTGACATGGACTGGATGCGGGAGGCATTCAGCCGGACCCGGAAGGATGGAGCGCCCGGTATCGACGGCGTAACGGCGACCAAGTATGAGACGGACCTGGAGGCCAATCTTGAGCGCCTTCTGGACCGGCTCAAATCGGGTCGCTACTACGCGCCGCCGGTACGGAGGACCTACATCCCGAAAGCGGACGGCGGACAACGGCCCCTCGGTGTCCCGGCCTTTGAAGACAAGGTGGCGCAACGAGCGATCCTGATGCTGCTGGAACCGATCTATGAGGCAGACTTTCTGTCCTGCTCATACGGCTTCCGGCCCGGAAGGTCTGCCCATGCTGCCCTCGACGCGATTGACGTCGGGATCATGAAGCAGCGCCAGCACTGGGTGCTTGAGGCCGATATATCGAAGTATTTCGATGACAGTTCATAATGCCCCCTGGTTCATTTCAGTGCTTCGAAGAGATTCGGCAAGTCGTCCAACAGTTTGATACGTAGCGCTTTTTTCCTCCCGGCGCGGATATGGATCGCGTGCAGGCTTCCGTTCTTTACACGCTGCAACACGGTTTGGCGAGTCACGCCCATGCGTTTGACTGCCTCGCGCATCGGCACGTAGCCGGGCGGTGCCTTTTCCATCAGCTGTAGTTTCGAGTTTTCGGTGAGCCGGATTCGCCAAGGCGCGCCAGGCGTTGTCTGCTCGCCATCGAGGTAGCCGTCATTCAACCAGCGGTGGACGGTGGAAGTAGCAATCTCAAGCAGTTCGGCGGCTCGCTTGATCGTGACCAGTTCGCCGTTGGCGGGCTTGGTTGCGGGATCGAAGCGCGGGATGTTCCCGTGCTGGCGCAGGCTTTTCACACGGATCTTGTTGAACGGATGGCCGTAGGCCGTAACCTTGCCCTGACGGTTGAGGATTCCGGCGATGACATCGTCGGGGTGGAATTGAGCGAGGCGGCGAAGCAGATTGACGGTGTCTTCGCTGGTCCGGATGGTGGCCTGCTTGCGGGGCCGGTCGAGCTGGATGCTGGTGAGCGCTCCGCCACGCCAACGCAGGGTGAGATCGATCCGGTGCTCACCGCGGGGGGCAGCCACGATCACTTCCTCCAGCGCGGTGCGCAACAATTCCTTCCTGTCTCGCGGCGTGATCTGCGGAGCGTCCCAGACGCGCTCCAGATCCCGTGCCAAGGCACGGATTTGCTTTCGTTCGGCCGCGACAAGCGGTTTGGGGCGGTCCTCCCGGCGGCGCTCCAGTTCGCGCTGCGCCGCGGCCAACGCTTGCAGGCTGCGTTCCCACGCCGCTTCCAGGTTTCGGACCACGAGTCGGTTCTCTGGCTCCACAGCCCGATATCGGCGCTCAGCGGCGTCTGCGTCCTGCCTTGCTCGCTCGACGGCCAGCAGCCAATGTTGCAGGGATCTCTCGAACCGGGATTCCACCTGGTCTGCAGCGCGGAGTGCGGCCTCGAGGCCCGCGGGCTGGATTGCCTCGAGCAAGGCTCCGCAGACGGCCCGATCGATCTGTACCGCGCCAATGTGCAGGCAATATGCGCGGCGTTCTGTCGTCAGCGTCTTGCCAGAGCAATGATAGCCGGGCGACGAGGTGCGCCCGGTATAGTGCGTGCGCAGTGGTCGCCCGCACTGTCCGCAGGTGGCAATGCCTTGCAGCAAGGCTCTTCCTTCGCGCACCGCGCCTCCACTGCCATGGCGCTGTGGTCGGTTGTTGCGACCGAGCCGCTCCAGAATCGCCTCGTGGGTCTGCCAGTCGATGTATCCCGGATGATGATCCCGGATCAGCACCATCCATTCCTCGCGGGGCAACTTGCGGCTACGCATCCGCAGGGAGCCGTTCTCGTCCACGAAGCGTTCCCGTCGCGTCTTGCCGTAGACGTAGGCTCCCGCGTAGACCGGGTTGGTCAGGATGTGGTGGATCTTCACATAGGTGGGCGGCAGCCATTCCAACGTTCTTCCCGGCTGACTGCGGGTTGGAAACGTCCGTCTTTCGTCGATAAACGAGCGCCATACTCGTCGCGCTGACCCGAACTCGGCAAAGCGTTCGAAAACGCAACGCACTGCGCCTTGAATCGCTTCGTCGGGATCGATCAGAATGTCAGCGTCAGCCACTCCGCGCACGTAGCCGATCGGCTGTCCCCGGTAGAGGTCGCCGCGCAACGCCTTGTTGCGGATTCCACCGTCGAGACGGGCACGCAGTATGTGAAGCTCAGCCTCGTACATTGTACCTTTAAGTCCCAATAAGAGTCGATCGTTGAAATGTCCTGGGTGATAGATCCCGTCGACGTCAGCGATCAGCGTATTCGTGACTCCGCACAGGTCCAGGAGCCGGTACCAGTCGGCACTATTTCGAGCGAGGCGTGACACCTCAATACTGAACAGGATGCCGACGTGGCCAAGGGCGACCTCGGCGGTCAGGCGGGCGAACCCGACACGGCCTTGCGTGAACTCGCCCGACAAGCCCAAATCGTCATCAATGACCTCGACCTTTTCGGAGGGCCAGCCCAGGTCTTGAGCGCGGTCGGCAAGAGCGTATTGTCGCCGGGTGGACTCCCCGTGTCGCTTGACCTGAGAGGGCGTGGATTGGCGGAGGTACACCAGGGCATGCCGTTCCTGATGCGATGTCGTGATCTTGGGATCAGTCATCGTGCTCGTCCTCCGCTTCCGGTCGGGTGGTTGCAGCACGGACGATCATCGTTGCGAGTTGCTCCAGCAGGGCTTGGCGTGTCGGCTCGTCGAGTTGCGTCCAAAGTTCCAGGCGAGGCTCCGGGGGACCCGGAGGCATCAGCTTCAGCTCCATCGTTCTTCTCCGTTTCCAGACGACGAAGCAGAGCATCGACCACGGCTCTCATGCGCACAACATCCTCAGGCGCGACAAGAAGTTCTCCAGCACCCTCCTGCGGCATGACCTCGTGTGACACGTCAGTCCAGGTCGTTGGCACGATCCGCCGGCTACCATCTGGGAACAGCAGCAGAAGCTGACGCTCACCCTGGCGGTAAAGCTGACCTGACACCCTGAGCGAGCAACCAAAAAATACATGTGCCCTGCGCGTAATCTTGACGGATTCGGGAAGTTCGTGGATGTGGGTAGTGTGTCGTGTGGTCGTTCGATAGCATCTCGCATCAACACCTACGTGGATTCCTCGACCTGCGGATCAAGGACGGCGTGATTCGACGCATGCTCGACAAATGGCTTCGGGCGGGTGTCATGGAGGATGGCGCCTGGCGACGGTCGGAAGCGGGAACGCCGCAAGGCGGCGTAATTTCGCCTTTGTTATCTAATATCTACTTGCACCATGTGCTTGATATCTGGTTCGCACAGGACGTGAAACCCCGCCTCCGTGGCCGCTGCCAACTGGTGCGGTATGCAGATGACTATGTGATGCTTTTCGAAAACCGACGGGACGGCGAGCGGGTGCTGGCCGTCCTGGGCAAGCGCCTCGCACGCTTTGGGCTAACGCTCCATGCCGACAAGACGCGCTTTGTGGACTTCCGCGCGACGCAGCCCTCTGGCCGCGACGCCGTAGAAACGTTCGACTTCCTGGGCTTCACCCATACCTGGGTGCGCTCCCAGCGAGGCTTTACCGTCCTGCGGCAGATCACAGCCAAGGACCGCTTCGCGCGGGCGGTACGGGCAGTGCGGGACTGGTGCCGACGGCACCGTCACGCTCCCTTGCCTGAACAGCACGCGTATCTCTCACGCGTGATCCGCGGCCACTGTGCCTACTACGGTCGGACCGGGAACAGCGCTCGGTTATCCAGCTTCCGCTACCAAGTGACCCAACTCTGGCGAAAGTGGCTCTCGCGCCGCAGTCGCTCGACACGGATCAACTGGGACCAGATGCAGGCCCTTCTCCGTCAATACCCCCTGCCTTCTGCACGGGCCGTGCACTCGAAGCTCGCCACCTGAGCGAACCTGACCTGCGAGGAACCGGATACCCTAATGCGGGTGCGTCCGGATCTGCGAGGGGCGGAGCGGAGCGATCCCTCCGCCTACTCGGCAATTGTGCTACCGATCTCCGGGACGTGTGCAGGCCCGATAGAGCACCACCGCACCCACTATAGAAAATATGCACGTTGCCCCGCATGTCAAAAACCTCAAATATCCAAATATTGCATCGCCTACACATTGGAACGGACGGCCGGAGATCCGGCTCTGGCGCAACCCGCGCCGGCCTTGCCTCCCGGCTACAAGAAGTATGACGTCACCGCGATCCCGCGATCTGGGCGAGAGGCTCGGATTTACTCTCCCGGAGACCGGCCTCCAGCGCGCCCACCCGCTCCATCCGCTTGACAGCCTCGGCCACGCGTCCGAACGCCATGTCCGGCAAACCTCCCACGACCTCCGCGAGTCTCTTCGCCTCGTATTGTTTGGGACTTGTATACGATAGTGCAGAGGCCCCATCGTATATAAGTCCCTTGAATTACGCAGCGTTGCTGCTGTTTCGCCCTTCCGTTCCGCCGCCGGTCAACGCCAGGAATACATCCTGGAGATGGGGCTCCCGGGTGGTCACATCGGCGATCGCCACGCCGGCTTGGGCGATGGCCTCCAGCATCCGCCCAGCGCGGAGTCGGCGCCGGGAGTAGGTCGCAACCAGCGCCCCGTCGTGCCGAAGTGAGATCCTGGCCTCCGGAACTGCGGCGGCCAGCCCCTTCGGCACCGCGGTAATTGGGGTTTCGGGCACGATAATCATGGTCTTGGAGTCAATCCGGTTGACGAGTCCATCCGTTTCGTCCTCGGCGATTACGCGCCCGCGGTCGATGATTGCAATGCGGTCGCACATGGCCTCGGACTCTTCGAGGTAGTGCGTGGTCAGGATCACCGTGGAGCCCGTGCGGTTCAGGCTGCGCACGAAGCTCCATAGATCCGCCCTGAGCGCGACGTCGACTCCCGCCGTTGGCTCGTCCAGGACCAGGACTGGCGGATTGTGGACCATCGCTTTCGCAACCAGGAGCCTCCTGCGCATGCCGCCGGACAAGGCTCTTGCGTACAGTTTTCTTTGCTCGGTGAGTCCTGTCGCATCCAGTATTTCTCGGGTTCGGCGGCGCGCTCTTGGTACGCCGTAGAGACCCGCCTGGATCTCAAGGGAATGCTCCGGCGTGAAGAAGGGGTCGATGTTCAACTCCTGTGGAACGACACCGATCGCGGCGCGCGACATGCGCGGATTCTCGTCCTGATCGAATCCCCAGATGCGGACCGATCCGGAGTTCTTGACTACCGTCCCGGCGAGCACGTTGATAAATGTCGACTTGCCGGCGCCGTTGGGGCCGAGCAGCCCGAATATCGAGCCTGCAGGCACTGCGAGGTCGATCCCGCGCAGCGCAATGCGATCCCCCCGGTTTGAGGCGTAAATCTTCTGTAGCTCCCGTACTTCCACCGCGAGTTCGGGCATCCTTGGATCTCCTGCGCCTTGCCGCGCCTGTGGCGCGTGATATCATGATTTGCGTGTCCATTCCAAGCGCGCACTCTCGGAGAGGCGGAACGTGAACGCAGAAGCGCCGGCGGCGCCGGAAGTCGAGAAAGTAACCGCATCCACCGTGCATTGTGACGGGGGGGACTTGGCCGGTCATCCACTCGTGTATCTCCGTATCGGCGATTCCGGCTATGTCGAGTGCCCTTACTGCGACAAGCGGTTCGAGCTGTGGGCCGGCGACACCGGGGACGGCGCCGCATGACGCAGAGATCCCCGTGAGCACGGCCACCGGGATCGGGTCCGACGACCACCTCGTCCTCGTCGATGGCTCCGGGTTCCTGTTTCGCGCCTATTTTGCGCTGCCGAAGCTGACCCGCAAGTCGGACGGCTTGCCGGTCGGGGCCGTCTCCGGGTTTTGCGGCATGCTGATCCGCCTGTTGCAAGAGGGAGTGGGGGGCGTTTCCCCAACTCATATCGCCGTGGTTCTGGACTATAGCGGCCGGAGCTTTCGAAACGAGATCTATCCGCCATACAAGGCGCACAGGCCGCCACCACCACCGGATCTCGTGCCACAGTTTCCCCTGATTCGCGAGGCCGTGCGGGCATTCAATCTGGCTTGCGTGGAACTCGAGGGCTTCGAGGCCGACGACATCATCGCTACGTATGCGAGGCAGGCGCAGGCGGCCGGGGCTCGGGTAACAATCCTCTCCTCCGACAAGGATCTCATGCAGATGGTGTCGGACAACGTCCGAATGCTTGATACCATGAAGAGCGTCGAATTCGGTCCCGCCGAGGTGCGGGACAAGTTCGGCGTGGGCCCCGCGCAAATGGTCGACTTGCAGGCGCTAGCCGGGGACTCGTCGGACAATGTGCCCGGTGCTCCGGGTATTGGCGTCAAGACTGCGGCGATGCTGATCCAGGAATACGGCGACCTCGACGGACTTCTCGCACGGGTGGATGAGATCCGGCAGCCAAAGCGCCGGGAGGCGCTGGCGGGGAATGTGGATCAGATCCGGATCTCACAAGCGCTCGTCCGCCTCGATGATGCAGTCCCGGTTCCGGTGGCGGTGGGGGATCTCCGCGCACAGCCACCCGAGCGGGAGTCGCTTGGCGCGTTTCTGCGGAAGATGGAGTTCCGGACGCTGACCCGCCGGACCGAGACGGTGTTCGGCTGGGAGCCGGAGGAGGGAAGGGAGGCCGTCCCCTCCGCAACGCGGGGATTCTCCAGAGATCGCTATGAGATCGTCCGCGACGCGGAGCGGCTTCGCGAATGGATCCACTGGTCGCGGGAGCCCTATGTCGTCGCCATCGATACGGAGACCGATTCGCTTGACGAGATGCGGGCAAGGCTTGTCGGGGTTTCCCTCGCCCTGTCGCCGGGGGAGGCCTGCTATGTGCCGTTGGGCCACCGTCCCCCGAACGGAGATCTGTTCGAGGATGCCCCGGAGGCGGACTTCACGCAGATTCCTCTCGCGGAGGCGCTTGATCTGCTTCGCCCGCTTCTGGAGGATCCGTCGGTCCTCAAGGTCGGCCACAACATCAAGTTCGACTCCAAGGTTCTTGCCCGCCACGGGGTTTCCGTGGCGCCGATCGATGACACCATGCTGATGTCGTATGTCCTCAACGCGGGAATGCACCGGCACGGGCTGGATGATCTCTCGGCACGGCATCTCGGCCATGAGCCGCAATCCATCAAGGAGCTCATTGGCACCGGCCGCAACGCGCGGACATTCGCCGAGGTTCCGATCGAGCGCGCGGGACCGTATGCGGCGGAGGACGCCGACGTCGCACTCCGGCTCCGAAGCGTGTTCCGCCCCGCTTTGGTCGCCAAAGGGCTCAACTCGGTCTACGAAACCCTCGAACGGCCGCTCGTGCCGGTGCTGGGGGACATGGAACGGGCGGGCATGCGCATCGATCCCGATCTGCTTCGGGGGATCTCCGTGGAGCTCAGGGAGCGTCTGGATGATCTCGAGGGGCAGATCCATCGCCTGGCGGGCGAGGCGTTCAACGTCGCCTCACCCAAGCAACTCGGGAAGATCCTCTTCGACCGGCTGGGGCTGCCCGGTGCGAAGAAGACCGGGAAATCGGGGGACTACCAGACCGGGGCCGGAGTTCTGGAGGGGTTGGCGGCCGGTGGCGCCGAAATCGCGGAGCGGCTCCTGGAATGGCGGCAGCTCTCGAAGCTGAAGGGCACCTACGCGGATGCGCTTCTGCAGCATATTCACCCGGAAACCGGACGCGTGCACACTTCGTTCTCCCTGGCCGCGACCACGACGGGGCGACTCGCTTCAAGCGATCCGAATCTTCAGAACATTCCGGTGCGGACGAGGGAGGGAAGGCGGATACGGGAGGCATTCATCGCCGAGCCGGGTTCGGTGCTGGTCTCTCTCGACTACAGCCAGATCGAACTCCGGATGCTGGCCCACATGGCCGGAATCCAGGCGCTCCGGGCGGCGTTCCACGCGGGCCACGACATCCATGCCATGACCGCGTCCGAGGTGTTCGGCGTGCCCATCGAGGGAATGGACCCGATGGTCCGGCGCCGGGCAAAGGCGATCAATTTCGGGGTGATCTACGGTATCTCGGAGCACGGACTCTCGATCCAATTGGGGATCTCCCGCACCGAAGCGAGGGCGTTTATCAACGCCTACTTCGAGCGGTTTCCCGGCATTCGCGCATATATGCGCGACACCAAGGCTTTCGCGAGGGAACGGGGTTACGTGGAGACGCTGTTCGGGAGGAGGGTGCACACGCCCGACATCAACGCGAAGGGGCCGCGGCGGAGCTTCCAGGAGCGCGCTGCAATCAATGCGCCGATCCAGGGCGGGGCTGCGGACATCATTCGTCGCGCCATGATCCGGATTCCGGAGGCCCTCAAGGCGTCGGGCCTGACAGGACGCATGATCCTGCAGGTGCATGACGAATTGCTGTTCGAGGCGCCCGAGGGGGAAGCAGACGAAATCGTGCGCATTGCAAGCCAGATCATGGCACACGCGACGGAACCGGCAATTGAGCTTTCGGTGCCGATCGTCGTGGACGCCGGCCGTGGCGCGAACTGGGCAGAGGCACATTAAGCCAAATCGGGTCGTCCGATCAAGCATGTGACGGCTGCACAACGCAACGCGACCAGGAGCGGGACAGGGTTTGCCGGGGCCGGTATGCTCCGGGCTCCTTGGTTTCCTGGTCAGGGGGCCGCCAGGTTGCGGTGGAAGCTGCAGGAAAGCAAGGCAGGCTGGTGGCGGCGTCGCCGCCAGGCCCGACCGAATGCATCGTCGCCCGTGAAGGATCGAGCCGGTGCCGGCCCGATGCCGGAACGCTGCCGTCGGCAGCGCTTTCTGTGCTTCATGGAAACGTTCCAGGGAGATTGGCGATGCTGAGCCGCGACGAGCGCCGCCTGACGCTTTTCTTCTCCGGAGCGGGGCATTTCTTCAGCCACCTTTTCTTCTCCGCATATGCGATGACCGTAGTTGACCTCGCGGCACGCGGGGCGTTCGGCCTCAGCTACGAGGAACTGTTGCCGCTGATGGGACTCGGATTGTTCCTCTATGGCGCCGGAGCGGTTCCCGCAGGACTCCTGGGTGACCGTTGGAGCGCGCCCGGCATGCTGGTTGTCTTCCTGATCGGAACCGGTGCAGCGGCCTGGGCAACAGGCTATGCCACGAACGGGACAATGCTTTGGCTCGGACTGTCGGCGCTCGGGCTATTCGGCTCGATTTATCATCCGGTCGGCATTGCCTGGCTGACCCGGGACCAGGAGGGACGGGGCTGGATGTTGGGCGTCAACGGGATGGTGGGCAACCTTTCGATCGGCTTCAGCCCCTTGATCGCCGGCGTCCTCATTGATCTCTTCTCCTGGCGCACGGTATTCATCCTGCCCGGTATCCTCTGCCTCATCACGGGCCTGCTGATGGCGTGGGCGTGGCGGCAAGGCCGTTTCACTGATAGCCGGCACCTCTCGGAGTTCGCGCAGAACGAGACGACGGCGAGCGAGATGCGCCGGGCCATGGTGGTCCTGGCAATTGTGGTGGTCTGCACCGGGTTGGTCTTCAATGCCATCTCGGCTGTGCTGCCCAAGTTCGTTGCGGATTCGGCGCCGGGTCTCACAGGTGGTGGAATGACACAGCTCGGGCTCGCTGTGGCGCCAATCTACTTGGTCGGCGCGGGGGCGCAACTCCTGAGCGGATGGCTTTCCGACCGGTTGCCGGTAAAGCCCATCTACATCGGCTGCTGGCTCCTGCAGGCCTGCGCGCTCGGAGCCCTTGTGCATGCGATCGGGCCGGCGGCCATCCCGCTGGCGCTGATAGCGGTCTCATGCAGCGTTGCTTCCGTGCCTCCGGAAAACCTGATGTATGCGCGGTTCAGTCCCCCTGCCTGGCGGGGTACGTTCTACGGGTTGAAATTCATCCTGGCCTTCGGTCTGGGATGGCCGGCAGTGGAAATAGCCGGATGGCTCTACGGCACCCAGGGATCGTTCGAATTGCTCTTCACCGTGCTCGCCGCGGTGGCTGCCGTTGCGGCGATCGCTGCGCTGGCGTTGCCAAGCTCGCCACGAGGACTCGGTCGCGCGCGGCTCGCCCGGCCTGCGTAGAGCGTTGCGCCAGAGCGGCATCCACGATATCTAGTTGCGCAGGGGCGCGTAGCTCAGTTGGCAGAGCAGCTGACTCTTAATCAGCGGGTCCAGGGTTCGAATCCCTGCGCGCCCTCCAGACAGATCAAAGAGTTACGAGACAGAAGCCGATTCGAGAATTTGTGCGTGTCGGCACTATGTAGGCAAGTAACCCAGGAGTGCTGGCCGCCACGGCTGTCCTGACGGGCATCAAGCCGGCCCGTCCGTGTGCGTTCCTGTCGGGCTTGCACACCACCTGTTGCACGCCGTTCCGTTCGGCCCACGGTGCGGCGATTCGCTCGACGCCGGGTCCGTTGCCGTGCACGAGGATGATGTCGGCGTACTTCGCCTCCGCCGTGTCAAGCCGCGCGATGACGGCGTTGGCGTTGGTGACGTTCTTCCCGCCCGCGATGGCAATCAGCGTTCCCTCGGGCAGGTGCGCGCGGGTTCGCGGTCGTTCTTCGCCCGCATGAAGTCCCGTGCGTCGATGGCGGCCGAGGTGAGCTTGCCGGTCTCGCTGGTGTTGTTTCCCGGAAAATCTCGGCCGCAGTAGGCCCTTTTGTACCGGGCTATTCCGGTCACGGATTTTAGTGGACAGGGATTAATCCGGTACGGTATCTGTGGGCTTCTTTTCCAAGCAGGCGGATTCCGAGGAGGCGGATTCCGAGGAGGCTGCTTCGTGGGAGGCGGGTTGGTTGTAGTCTGGTAGCGGGCGGCGGGTTTCCGGGCGGGGAGTTTCGGCGTCCGTGGTTCTCGCTTTCGGGAGGGGGTCGGCCCGCGCGAGGACCAATCGCCGGGCCGTGGGCGGCTATTGCAATTCCGTTTCGAGACCGGTTTGACCGCCGGCGAGTACGTTAGCAGGCAGGCGTGGCGGGACGCAAGTCCGCCGCGGTGCTGTCTGGGCCGCGATGCTGTTTGCGGGCTGCGGCGGCACGGGACCTACGGACGCAAGACGCCAGTCGGGAGCCGGATTTCGCGCTGGTATTGCCGAGACTGCAGGATGACGTTCAGCGCCTTGCCGGACTGCCTTTCGGCGCGTCTTCCGGGTTCGCTTGCGTCTGCGGAGGAGGTTGTCGTGTTTGCCGAGCGGCATGGCATCAGCGCGGCAGCCCGCAAGTGGCGTGGGGAAGCGGCTGACTTCAGCAGCGCGCGGCGCTGGGTTCGACGGCGTGTGTTGCTGGTTCGGGCGAGCCTTTCGCTGTTCCTGGGGCTGGAGCCGGTGCTGTTGGCGGGGCTTGTGCTGCTGATCGGCGCCTTTCGGGACCGGCTGGATGCTCCGGTGGCGCTACTTGAGCTGCGCCGGCTCGGCTCTTTGCGGCTTGCCCTCATTCCCTATCCGGTCGGATTTGATTTGCGTCGGCGACGGGCTGGATCGCAAACGGGTCCGCCAACAGAGGATGGCTCTGCTCGGGCTGCCCCCTTTCTCCGATGATGCTGTTGCGGGCCGCGCCGGGTCCGTGAAGCAAGCAGAGGGAAAGGGGAATCATCGATGGGTGACGTGATGGAAGAGCACCGGAAGGCGGTAGCGCTGTTCCGGTTCGAGGTTCTGGCACCGGTTTTGAACGAGCCGTCGGAACGGACCGCTTCGCTGCTCCGTGTGCAGGCGGCGAAGGTGTGGGACATCCCGGGGAGCAGCCGGATGCGTGTCGCGGAAGGGACGATCTACGACTGGCTCCGGCTGTATCGCTCGCGGGGCTTCGATGGGCTGCTGCCGAAGAGCCGCCGCGACCGGGCGAAGCCGCGGCGGATGCCGCCGGATGTGGTCGATGCGGTGCTGTCGATCAAGGGGAAGGTCCCCGAGCTGAGCATCCGGCAGGTGATCCGGAAGGCGCGGGAGACGGATGCGGTGCCGGAGGATGTCCCGCTACCGCCCTCGACGCTGCACCGGCTGTTTACGCGTGAGGGGCTGATGGTGCGGGAACAGCAGGGGCCGCAGAAGAATCTGCGGCGCTGGGCGTTCTCCCATGCCGGTGACCTCTGGCAGTCGGATGCGATGCACGGTCCTGCGGTGCGCGACGAGCGCGGGCGCATGCGGAAGACGTATTTGCTCGAACTCCTGGACGACGCGACCCGGGTTGTCCCTCACGGAGCGTTCCAGTTCTCGGAGAACGCGTCCGCGTTCCTGCAGGTGTTCCGGGAGGCGGTTCAGCGCAGGGGCATCCCCCGGCGCCTCTATGTCGACCAGGGGGCATGCTTCCGGTCGAAATGGCTGGCACTTGTATGCGCCAGGCTGGGCGTCGCATTGATCCATGCGCGCGCATTTCACCCGGCGGGGAAGGGCAAGATCGAGCGAAAATTTCGGACCACAAGATCACAGTTCCTGCCCTTGGTGGACGACGCAGCGAAGCGCAGCCTGGAGGCGCTGAACCGGAAGTACTGGGCCTGGCTGGAGGGGGAGTACCATCAGGCCCCGCATCGCGGGCTCGACAACCTGTCGCCCCTGGACAATGGGCGCAGTGCGGCGAGCGCGTTCGGCACGCCGGGCCGGAGATCGATCTCGAGGACCTGTTCCTGTTCGAGGCGACGCGGCTGGTCTCCAATGCGCGTACCGTGAGTCTCAACGCCCGGCTCTACGAGGTCGACGCGGCGCTCTGCGGCCAGCGCGTCGTCCTCCGCTTCGATCCCCTCGCTCCTCCGGAACGCCCGATGCAGGTCATCCACGAGGGCAAGCCGGGCCGGCGTTGCAACGCCCCTCGACCTGCACGGGAACGCCCGCACGAAGCGGGACGGACCGTCGCAGCCGCTCTCCTTCCGGTCGCTCGACGACAAGAAGGAGGAGGAGGACGAGTGATGCACAAGAACCACTTTGCGCTCAAGCACTATCCCTTCGAGCGCACGCTGCACGCGGACGAACTCTTCAAAGGCCAGACACAGGGCGAGGCACAGTCGCGGATCCGGCACCTACTGGAGCTGCGCGGGATCGGCCTGCTCACCGGAGAAGCCGGCAGCGGCAAGACAACCGTCTGCCGTCAGGCCACCTCCGGACTGCACGCGGGCCTGTTCCGGGTCTGCTACGTGTCCCTCTCCACCGGAAGCGTGCTCGCCACCTACAACGCCATCGCCAGCGAGTTCGGCCTGCCCGCCTTCGCCGGACGTGCCGCGGCCTACCGCGCCATCCGCACGGAAGTCTCGCGCATGGTGGCAGAATCGAACCAGCTTCCGGTGCTCATCTTCGACGAGGCGCACCACCTCCGCAACGAGATCCTCGAGGAACTCCGGATCCTCACCAGCTACCAGATGGACTCCGAGAAGCGGCTCTGCCTGCTGCTGGTCGGCCTGACAGAACTGCGGCGCAGGCTCGCCATGTCCGCACATGAGTCCCTCGCGCAGCGCATCGTGGTCCGCTTCCACCTCGGCGGCTTCAGCCGCGAGGAAGTCGGCGCCTATCTCGAGCACCGATTGCACCTCGCCGGAGCCAAGGTGCCGATCTTCGAGCCCGGCGCCGTCAAGGCCGTCGCCCTGGCCAGCAACGGCATCCCAAGGCGTATCGACCGCATCGCGCACTACGCGCTGCATGCCGCGACCGCGGCCAAGGCGCACAGCGTGGACATCGCCCATGTGGAGGCCGCCAACGCCGAGCTGGGTCCGTGAGGAATCGCAGCAAGCTGCGGGCCGACGCGCTCCGGGGCATCCCCCTGGAGCGCGTCGCTACCGCCCTCGGATACCACCGCGACAGCCGCGACCATACTCGCTGGAAGCGCCCAGGCTCCATCCTCAGCATCAACGGCGCCAAGTTCTACGATCATCTCTCCGGACAGGGAGGCGGTGGCGCCGTCGACCTCGTCATGTATGCCAGCAACTGCTCCTTCCTCAAGGCCCTCGAAACCCTCGCCAACATCGCGCCGCCCCCCGGAAAGCCGTTCCGAAAGCTCCTCGATCCCGCATCCTGGCCCGCCGCGCTGGAATACCTCTCCCGGCACCGCAGCCTCAATCCCGCAATCCTCGACGCAGGCTTCCGACAGCGCATCCTCGGCGCCGACCATCGCGCCAATGCCGTCTTCATCACCCGTGATGCCGAGCGCACCCCCGCCGGAGCCGAACTCCTCGGCACCCAACCAGATCACCCCTTCCGGGGCATGGCGCCCGGTTCCCGCAAAGCCAGGGGCGGGTTCTGGATCACGCGCCGAACGCTACCCCAATCCGCCCTCATCGTCGAAAGCGCACTCGACGCACTCTCCGCCTTCGAACTCCCCTGCATGCAGGACACCGACCTCTTCCTGTCCACCGCCGGCCTCTCGCCGCGAATGCAACCATGGATCGCCGCCTTCCGCCTACAGGACATCGCATGCGGATACGACGCAGATCCCCCCGGTGATCAGGCCGCCGAGCGTCTCATCCGCATAAATCCAAACATCCGGCGAATCCGACCCACCGGCGAAAAGGACTGGAACGACATCCTGCAATCACGCAAACGCAACCCTCTACAGAACCCTTAGGCAACCCTCCGAACACACCGATACCGGTCCGCGAGCCGGATGCCCACTCCGAACCGGCCAACCATGCCGCAGCGCCGGAAGCAACCCCGAGCCACTACACGCCTGCCGGGAAAGAAAAATCCCCGACGAAAAGCGATCACTCCAATAAATCCGGGTAACTGCTCACCCGGTGGTTCGAGTGGCTATTCGGTGTCCTGGTTGAGGCAGTGGACGGCCTTTCCCCGCAGGGCGATGTTGATGGCGACCAGGGGGTTGTATCCGAGCGCCGCCATGGTCTGGAGGTAGCTCGAGATTCGACAGTAGGCGTGTGCGAAGGATACGGTTCGGAAGCACCCGGAGACCTTCTGCTTGACCTTGGCCATACGTATGTCGCGCTCGCCACGATTATTTGTGAACGGAGTGTCGGCGCGTCTGGTAAAGCGCAGGACGTTTTTTCTCTGGACGACGAGGCGTTGGTGGAGGTTATGGGCGTCGGACTTGGCGACCGGTCCGCGTTGGCCCTTTTTTGGCGGTGGGATTTCGGGCATCTCTGTGCGTCCCTGCTCGAGGATCGCCTTGTAGCATCGTGCGATGCGCTTGTAGTGGCGCATGGACAGCCGCTGTTGCGGGCGTTGGATGACCTGTCGCCGTGCGATGAGCAGCAGCTTGTGCATTTTGCGTGCCCACGGATAGCCGTTGCTGTCGGTCACGGCCTGAAGTTCCCTGAGCAGGTGCGCGCCGCAGAGTTGATGCTTGCACTGGGTGTAGGTGAAATAGGGTTTCCAGCAGTCATGGACGATGAGGCCCCCGTATCGGGGGATGATCCCGAGAGTGTTGATCGCCTCACAGCCGCGGTTCCGGTGCAGGCCCTTGACGGTGATGGGCCCGCCGGCACAAACATGGATCCAGTAGTTTTTCCGGTCCACGCGCAACGAGGTTTCGTCGACATGCAGCACCGGCATGTCAAGGAGCTTGTCGGTGGCGGCAGCCTCCCAGTCTTCCAGGGCCTGATGCAGGCGCCAGACGAAGGCGAGCAGGGTGGCCTCGGAGAGCAGCCGTCCGGTCATCGCCTGGATCATGGCCGCCGTCCGCTTGAGCGGGACCATCTGGGCACAGAGCAGGTGCACGACATAGGCGACGATCCCTGGTCCGTACTGCAGAGGACCGGGCATGGTGTCGGGGAAGCGGCCCTTGGTCCGGGATTGGCAGCGCGGACAGGCCTTGATCTCGGCGGTGACCCGACGTTCGACGGTCTCGAAGACGATGTCGACCTCGATGCGCTGCTCGTGTCCGGTGCACGCGGTCCCGGTCAAGTCGTGGCCACACTGCCGGCACTCGGTGACCGGGCTGGTGTGCGTCGTGGTGACCGTGCGCAGGGTGTCGGAGCGTGCGTGGCGTGCCTTCGGTCCGCGGGATCCGGACCTGCCCGCGGTGTGGGTCTCGCTGTCGGTGCCGTCCCGTGAACTCGGCAGACTGGAGTTGCGCGAGGTCTTTGGTGTTGTCTTCTCGAGGAACACCGCCACCACGATATCCACCAGCATGAACAGGGCATTGATCAGCGCGAGGGTGTCCGCGCTTGCCTCGCCCTTCTGCTTGATGGCATCGAACCGGGCTCGGCAGTCGTCCAGCTGCGCGCGCAGCGAGGCCGGGTTGATCCGCGCCATCACTCGGCCTCGACCGCCATGATCGCCGAGATCACCGCGAGACGTTCACCCGCCGGCAGGTTCTTGTAGCCTCAGACATCCGGACCTCGACCAATTTGTATGACGATTTGTTCGGGCTGTGAGAGCGGCAGTTCGTAGAAGATGGTTAGATCCGTGCCGGGATACCTGGTGCGGGTTTGGTTGAGTTCGTTGATGAGGGGAGCGAGGTTCTGCTCGCAGGCATCGCTGCCGAGACCGAGGAACCGGACGCGCAGGATTCCTGCTTCGGGTTCGGGGATGACATCGGCATCGGATGTGAGCAAGGCGCGGAGCAGTTTCCTCGCGCTGCGGCCCTTGCCGGGCCCGGTGACGAGGGGCTGCATCATGCGGGTTTCGGCGCGGTAGGCGATCATTCGGATGATGTCGAGGAGCAGACGCTCCTCGACCGGCAGCATGTGGAGCGCCTCGCCTTCGGGCAGATCGGCGACACGGATATGGGTGGGAAGGCTCTTGCGGGTCGCCTTGAGGTCTTCGATCTCGCGGTCCAGCTCGGCGAGCTCGGCTTGCCGCTTTTCGCGCTCCCGGGGCTTGCGGGCGCGGGCGATGCGTCCGTGCATGCCGGCGATGCGGGAGCGCAGCCTGCGGATGACTTTCTCGACTTCGCGGCGGACGGGGTTGACTACCCGTGCCTCGGGGTCGGCTGGCTTCAGGACATGGGTCGGCGAGGCATCAAGGTTGAACTCCTGGCGCATGTACTTGAAGAAGTTCTCCTGCGACCATCGTGAGAACAAGGCGCCGGCGGCCTGCGCCATGGGTAGCTGCGGATGGGTGGTGATCAGCGCGGGTTGGCGGCCGTTGTCGAGCAGGCGGCGGATCTGCCGGACCTCGAACCCGTTGCGCAGTTCGATGCGCTGCTCCGCGAGGGTGGCCTGTGTCTCTCCGGAACCTGCCGGGCCGAAGACGGGCACCGCAAGCCGGTGGAACGCCGCCGCGGGCCAGTCCTCCCCCTTGAAGCCTTTGTGCCAGGTGATGACGGCGATGCCGCGCTGCGCCAGGCGCCGGAACAGCGCCGGACTCCAGCCCTCGCGGTCGAAGACCAGCGTCAGAGCCGGCTTGCCCGGCTCCGGCACGGTGAGATCCGGCGCGTCCGCCGGCAGCACGCCGAGCGCCGCCAACTGCGGCACGATATCCCCCTCCAGAGCTTTCACCATCTTCGGATCCAGCCCCTTGTGCAGGCAGAGCAGCGGGCTGCCACCCAGGGCGTTGACCCAATACGAGACGCTTGCCGGCAGGCACAATTTCTGGCGCGCTACGAAATGCTTGGGCAATTTTCCCTTGCGGCCAGAATACGTCTTCACATGCCCGTCCACGGCCAAGGTCGCGCAGGCTTCCGGGTCCTCGGCCATCCACTGCCGCGCCAGCGCGTCCTGCCAGGCGTGGACGGCGCCGTCGCGACCGGCCATCAGCCGGATCTTGCGGCGCAGGGTCTTCACCTCCGGACAGCGGTCCAGGCCGAGCAGAATGCCCCATTCGCCCGGAGCCTGGTAGCGCAGGCTTTCCGCATTGCGCACCCGTGCCAGCGCCAGGAAGGCGACAAACAGCAGAACGCTCGCCACGCCGTAGAAGCCGTTCGGAAGCCCGAGCAGCCGGCTCGCCGCGCCAAGCAGTCCCTCGCGGAGCAGCATTGGCAGCCCTGCAAGGACCCCGCCGCCAGCCACCCCATGCGCGGGCTCGCCAAACGTCGGCCGCGCTTCCTCCATCTGTCCGGTCATCGCCAGCACACGCCCCGCAACGTCGTGCGTCGCGCGACCCATCGGCGCCTCCCGGTCACAGCTGTCGCGCTCGCTGCGGCTGCTCCCCCGCGTCTTCCCACCACCGCCACCAATCACACCCGCCCGACGGTTCTCGTTGAACGTGCTGACCGGTATGCCCAGACGACGCGCCGACGCGCTACCGCTCATCCCTCCTGCGAGGAGCGCCTCCGCCTCCCGCACTCGCCCGGCATTCAGCACCACCCGCCCGCGCCCCCGGCGAGGCTGACGGAAACCTTCCTCCCCCCGCTCCCGGTAGAGCCGCACCGACCGCGTCACCGTGGAAAGCGAGACCTCGAACGCATGCGCAACATCCTCCTGCCGGATGCCGCTCAAAAGATGCAGGCGCGCCATGCGGCACTGCCGGGCGCGAACATCCTCCGCCGAATGGCGGTCGATCGGAACCAGATTCGCGAAGTAGGTCGTCCAATCCTTGCAGGTCTGCATGGAAAGGTCGCCACCGATCTGCGTGGCTGCCGGAGGTGTCATCGGAAGGGAGGGAGGCATCGGGAACCCCTTTATGCTAGTCAGAGTATATTAGCATACTACGGCGCCAGATGCAACCCCGAAATGCTCCAACAAATCGCGAAAAGAAGCACTACGTCAGAGAATTACAAACACCTTGAACCGCTCTGGACGACCCGTGAATGTCAGGATGTCTGAGCCTTGTGCCCAGCGGGTCGCCTTGCGCTTGATGCGCTGACGGTCGGTGGCGTTCCGGCCGGCATGGCTGGCCCAGTGCATCCGCTCGGGCGTGAAGTTGAACCAGACCACCTCGGTGCGGACCTGGGCCTGGGTTGTCACCTGTAGTGCGACCCGGCGCCAGTCCGACAGCATCTCGTCATACAGCGCCGAGGGGTGTCCCGAAACCATCACCTGGCACGGCAGGCCCGTGAGCAGATCAAGAAGGGTTGCGTGGTCGGCATCCGTATACTCGTAGCGGTACCGCCGGTCCGACCGACGGGTCGCATGCAGATACGGCGGATCGCTGTAGACCAGTTCCGTACCCCGCAACGGGAAGCTGGCCAGGAACTCGTGGGCACAGCCCTGTACCAGCTCCACCGGGTAGTCGCACCTGAACCCGTCAAGCGCGCGTTGATCGCGGTCAATCCCGATGCTGCGCATCGCCGGGGCCTTGCGCCGCATCAGGGCACCGCCTCCGAGATGCGTCTCTATATACAGATCGTGGGGAGGCTGGAGCCCCAGTAGCGCCTGACAAAGCCCGGTCGTCGCCTTGGATCCGAAATACCCCATCGGTGGTCCCCGTCAACAGCGATGACCACTCATAGTCAGATTTCGCTGGAGTGTCAACCTCCCGTCGCCATCAGCGATCCGCAACCAGACACCACCCCGCTCAATCACCTCCCGGGAGGCTCGTCGACAGTCACCCCGAACTCAAACCAGACGCAGGAGGGAGTGAGTAGTTACAAATCCGGAAGAGCGTGGGAAATCTTGTCCCACTCCGATCGGATTAATCCGGGAAAGACATTCCGACCCAATGCGAAAAACAACAGCTGGTGTGCGAACCGTGTCGCGGGAGCCAGGTGTCGCCGGTACTGGCCAATCGGTAGGCGTCACTACCGCGTTACCTGGGCAGACGCGGTTCTCGGCCACGAGGAAGCGCTGCGATATGGCGGGGCTCCAGGCATCGTAAACGAACATCAGATGTCCTGACACCGTGCGCTGCTGGATATCGTCGACAAGTAGGCAACTTCTTGCTCGGCCGAGCAATACTTGCTCTGCGTAACTCCTTGCCGTACTTGATGTTGGAAAATTTAATCCGAGCTGAAATCCGGAGATGCGGTGACCTCACCAACCGTCTCAATTCAGAAAACCCAAGGCTGCGCCATGCGTTGAGTCCTTTTCCTGGCTATCCGAAACTCGGACAGACTCATGAGTTGGGTTCATCGAGAATTGTGCGAGTTCCGGAAGTCTGAACATGGGATTCGGTCGGCTCTTGCCCGTCCGTATCATGGTTACCACCGCTTGATCCATGAGAAGGCGGCGGCGCTGGTTCACGGTATGGTATCGAATAACGGATTTGCGGACGGCAACAAGCGAACGTCCCTTTATCTGGTGGAATTGTTGGTGCAGAGAAGCGGCTATGAATTCGATGAGGAGGACGAAGTAGTCGCAGATATCATTGCAAGCGTCGCGCGTGGCGATACGGACTACGACGAACTCGCGCAGTGATTCGAGGAACGCTTGTTCAGACCGGGTATTCGATAGTCAAGCGTCGGTGGGGTACGACGCGTCAAAAGCTGCGCCGAAGCCTGGCCCACGAGGCCCCTGCACGAAACGAAAGGAATTCGACGTTGTTCAAGCATGAACCTGCCGACAAGAGAGTGTGCTCCGGTTGTGGGCACATGTTCCATGAGCATGCAAGCTCATGCCAGGTTCTATTGGTAAGCCCTTGGCGGTCGGCGAATGCCGCCTCGGTCCAGAAGTGGGGAGAAGTTCCGGAACAGCTGGTTTCCGACTTAAATTTCGGCGAGGCGCAGCCCGCCGACACGATGCCGGCGTAATTTGCCCCTTCAATGCCTGGCAGGCGCGGAAGAGTCTATCGGGGTGGTAGAACGCGAACACGCCTCACGCTCAATGGCCCGCAGCCCGGAACCGAAGCTGATCAGGTGCGATCTGCTTCCGGGACCGACCGAGGTACGCGAGGTCGACGAGTCACGATTCGGGAGGACGTGGCGAACCACGGGCACGAAGTCCTGAGCCTGTCCCTGACCTACACGGCAGCGAAATCCGACGGTGCCGATCTGCCGGCGTGGCTGAGCTTCACCGCCGCCACGCGCACCTTCGCGGGCACGCCGGGGACTGCGGACGTGGGAACGGTCTCGGTGAAGGTGACGGCGAGCGACTGCACCGCGTCGGTCAGCGACACCTTCGACATCGTGGTCGGCGCGCCGTTCAACCTGCCCTGGTCGCCGACGATGGCGCACTCGCGCGGCGAGGGTGACTACCGGGGCGGGTCCGACCGCGGCACGGTCGAGGCGTCGCTGACCGGGGTCTATCTCTACGGGCGCTATGCATGGACCGACCGGCTGACGCTCCGGGGCGTTGCGGGCTACGGCGGCGGCACGCTGACGCCGGAGAACCAGCCGGCCATGGAGACCGACATCGACCTCGCGATGGCGGCGCTGGGTGTCCGCGGCGTGCTGGTGAAGGCGCCGGCGTCGGGCGGGCCGGAGCTTCCCTCGGCGCACCTCACCAGCGCGCGGTCAGCCGTAACCCGATGGCGTGCCCGGGCTCCACGCTGTCGTTGGCGCTCTCGCGCCGGGTCGCCTCGATGCCGAGTTCAAGCGCGTTGGCGCCGCGCTGCGCGCGCGCGAGCCGCCAGGCGAGACGGTAGTCGCGGGCGCTGTCCGAGAGCCCGAGCCCGAACTCTAGGATCGACGTGAACCGGTCGGAGAAGGCCGCGAAGCCGTAGCCGAGCTTCAGGTCCTGGCGCCGGTTCGCGAGCTCGTCGCCGTCGTCGTTGGCCGCGAGCCCGGCAAGCGTCGTGCGCCCGAGCAACGCGTCCATGCCACCGGAGGCCTGCCCCCCCCCATCGCCGGGCCCAGCGTGAGCCGCCCCCGCGCTCCGTCGCCGGGCGCGGATCCCAGGTCAGCGAGCCCGCGATGCCCCGGTCGCGGAAGCCCTGCGACTCGTGGGTCAGCAGACCACGCCCGCTCACCTCCGCCGCGATTCCGCTTGGCACATGGCACCACGCCAGGCCGCCGCCGAGGTCGAGGCCGAAGCCGGTCTCCGCGTCGCCGCCGTCATGGCGCACGCCGGCCTCCAGGCGTGGCGTCAGATCGCCGCCGCCGAGCGTCAGCCCGCGCCAGGTCCCCTCGAGACCCAGCCGGAGCCGGGTCACCTTGGCTTCGGAGGCCCCGAGACTGTCGTCGTCCTTGCGCACCGCCATTGCGTCCGAGGTCGCGGCAAGCCGGCTTCCCTGTTCGGCGGGACGGCGGGGTGTCGGGCCATGCGGTGGCGGCAATCCGGCTTCTGTTGCTGACCGGGTGCCGCAAGAGCGAGATCCTGTCGCTCAGATGGCAGGACGTGGATCTGGCGGCGGGCGAGCTCCGTCTCGCCGATAGCAAGACGGGTCCGCGCGCGGTGCCAATGTCGCCGCCGGCGGTCCGCGTGCTGGCGGAACTGCCGCGCGTTGCGGACAGTCCCTGGGTCATCCCCGGGCAGAAACCGGCACGCACCTGACCAACCTGGACGGTCCGTGGTGGATCGTGCGGAAACGGGCGGGGCTGGAGGAAGTGCGGATTCATGACTGTCGCCACTCTTTTGCGTCGAGAGCGCTGGCGCTGGGCGAAAGCCTGCCCGTGATCGCAAAGCGCCTCGGTCACAGCCAGATCCAGACCACGGCGCGCTATGCGCATCTGGCGCGGGATTCGGTCAAGGCCTCGGCGGCGCGGGTCGCGGCCAGCATTGCGGGAGATTTCCTGCACGGCGGCGGTTCGGCAGAGAACCGCCGCCAGCGGCAGTCGCGGCGCTAGCCCATACTAAGCCTATCAAGTTGGTTGCTCAAAAAGAACGCCGCCTACCGGCCATACCTTGTCCAGGCAGATTCCCGCACTTCCCGGAAAAGAAAGGATGACGGGGCTGTAGGTTCCGGTGCTATCTAGGCTTTCAAGGACCACTTGGTTTTCTGAAACGCAATGCAGGCGTTTGAAATAAGTGCTTCCATCTGAATCTGACGCTATGACGGGTCTTCCTTGAAGTAATCCCAGTGATGTGTGTGACAAGATGGGCTCCTTGACGATCAAATGTTGTTTGTTAAGTGCGTACGGCTCCGCGCTTTGACCTATCACTTCAACAAGCCCTAATGCGTCGGTTGTGAGGCGGCTAAGCATCTTTTCTCCGCCGCAATCACAGACTTCATCATTTGAATGCAAAGATGTACTCCAATCGGACTTCTCATAGAGGACTGCTATAATCTTGTGCAATCTAAATGTCCCCTTATGCGCAATTACCGGCGGTGCAATTTGGCGAGGATTGATCGCTTGTGCTGTGAGCACTGCAATATCGGTATGGTTATCGGCGATCTCGAATCGACGCGCCAAGAGTCGTTCCTCACTGACGGCGACAACAAGAGAATTTTCCGAAGGCTCCCCATGCTCCTTCACTAGAACTATATCACCCGCCCAAGCCACGGGTTCCAGTGTAGAAGCTGTTAGGCGATAGGCAAAATGGCGACCAAGGACGACGGGCAATTGGGCCCCCTCTACAAACTGACGCATATCAACGTTGCCGTCAGCCACCTTTCCGTCTGAGAGAGCCGCTGCCCGCCCCAAGAGGCGAAGGGGTATGGTGCGAACTGTCTCCTGATACCCCTCAGGGAGATCCGCTTGCGGTGGTGGTGCGTGAAGTGAGTGAAGGCCGCCATGGACCAAGCGATGCTCCCGCGCTGTACGACACGCCCTGTCCAATGTCGGTCTCAGAGTTTTCCGCCAGAATTCCTCGACGGTGGTTGCTTCCCCCATCCCATAATTGCGCCTAGTGGTATGATGCGAACCCTCGATATACTTAACCTCCGATCGCCCTCGCTCCAGCGAGGCGATAAGTTTCCAGAATGGTGACTGGTTCCAGGGCGCCCTTTGCGCTTTATGAAATTGAGAGAGCCTGTCGCGCAGACCACCCAGGACCAGGGTTGGGATATCAGCATCCTCGCCGCGCAGCATCAGCTTAAGCATTCCCTCGAGGTACTCGCGCACAGAAATCATGTAGGATACCGCTGCTTTCGGCGTGTTTTCCTTTAGGGCCGTGATCCATTCGCGATCCAAAGACTCCCCTTCGTATATGGCGACTCGATTGCCGTCAGAGCCGCCGGCGCCAATTAACGCTTGCCTGCCTTCAATGCCATCTACCTTAATCAATCCTAAGAAGTTCTCATCGTACGTCGTCAGCAGGAGTTGGATCCTGGAAGGACCGCTTTGGAGCGAAACGACGTAGCGCGCCCACATGTGTCGATGTTGGGCGTCGAAGGTTGACTGGGGATCGTCGAACGCGAGCAAGGGAAACGAATCACGCCCCATCTGCTCCACTGCTTCCTCGCGTAGTGAGAAAAGGAACGCCCATAGAACGGCTCGCAACCATGAGGAGTTCGCCACCAAAGTTGCGTCAATCCGAAGATCAGGGGCAAATTCACCTCGAACGATCAGGCCTTCTTTCCGCTTGAGTTGGGTGCTTTGGAACCGAAGCTCTTCAGTCAGATGAATCCGATCTAGCAACTTAGATATCCGATCGGACAATCCGTCAATTGCCTCCCGCGCTACAGCTTCACACAGGGGTTTCAAGCTCTTAAGCGGCTGAAGGGTGTCCGCAATCTCCTTCCTTCGGTTAACTTCCAATTCGATCTCGGCCACCGTTTTGCCAACGCCCCACGCTTCCCGCATTGCCCCGGCAGCGGTGCGGTAGGGCTCGGCCGTTGCCAAGGCATCAGTAAGGCGCGATACGAGAGTTGATAGGGATTCTCTTATTGCGGATTCAGCCACGAATTCGATTTTTGGAATTACTTCTTCTGAACACTCGGACTCGGGTGCTGCCAGAGAACTCCACCAAACTCTCCAATCGGCTGAATGGGTGTTGAACCAATCGCCAAGTGCCTGTAGCCATCCCAAAATTGCCGCCCGCTCAGCTACTTTGTCGAGATGGGCGACATCTGTCGGCAACGGTCGGGATTCCGGTGGTACGGGGTCAATCGTGGGTACACTGGAAAGTGCAGCATCCACGAGCGCGCCGAATCGCACGAGGTACTTGTCGTAACGCTCGCTCAGAACAAAGGCTGCGCGCAATTCGTCCATTAGGCGGACGCGTGGATTCAGTGTCAGGATCGCTGCATCAATCTGCGCCATCGGCGCTGGTGAAGCAGCTTCTAAATCGGCCCAAATGGCATTGACGTTGTCGTCGAACGTCCGTGCGGCAGCATCCCCTACGGATCGCAATACATCAAGTTCCTCGGCGAGGGAAGGTGAGCCCTGTAGCCCGTGTTCACAAAGTGGACAATTTTCAACCGGCCCAGCCCTGTGTTCCCTGTGCCACTTGGCCGCAAGTGCCTTCAATTGGAATTTTGAATCGACGGTGGACTTCTTGAAGAGGCCAACCGCTTCCTCGGATTCGGCGACAGCCTTCGTAAGCGCCGCTTTGACCTTAGATGATGCTTCTGGACTGAATGCCTTCCCGATAGATTGTAGAGTTATCCACGTATCCAGACCTTCTATTCCGACTTTCAGGTCTTCCTCTACTGCGGCAACGATCCCGATTACATAGTGCTGCACTTTGGGGTTCGACAGATCGAGTCCTTCAGCCAAATCACCGGAAACGACCTGTGTTAATTTCGTTGCGCGAGCGGCTAACTTCTTACCAAATTGCGACATGGGACCTTGGTCGTCAGTCGTGTCCCCAGGGACAAACGCGGGAACGTCTAATGCGACTGGTGCCAGAGCGGTACGCGCGGCTGTTAATGCATCGTCGAATTTGCGACGGCCACTTTGTAAGTCCCTACTCTTGTGTGATCTGTATTCACGACTTTGGTGACAAAGACCCTCGACCAATGTGCCGATGGATACAAGGTCATCGAGGCCCGTCAGCTTCTGTACTGCATCGGTCAGCCGACCACGCCCTTCGTCGAGTCGAAGCTGGGCAAGGCGTGCGGGCATAAGAAGACCTGTCTCGATTAGAACTGACGGGACGTCAAATGTTGGATCTACGGCTGAGGTTACCTTCGCGCCGTCCAAGGTTCGTTCCACCTTGGCAGTTGATCCATCAGACGCCTGAAAAGTCAGCTGCACCCGAACTCGCGGCGGTGAATTCAAGTCACACGGTGTAGGTGGATAGCATGCGATTGGAGGCCACTCCCCAGCCTGCTTGTCGTCGGAGGAGAAGACTGGGCGCATCTCATTTGGCTTGACGTTGGCTTGGTCGCGAGGTCGTTCACCGGATATTGCCCAAAGTATTGCGCCCACCAGCGAGGATTTCCCACTCGCATTAGGCCCTTCAAGAAGAAGGCTCTCCCCGTTGAAATTGAAGCTGAATGGGCTTCCTCTCCAACTGTTCAGGCCACCGAATCCTTCCGTTACGACAGATTTCAGCCGCCAGGAGTGAGCGTTCGTAGTGCCAGTCGGTGAAGCCGCGTTGTTTGTGGCGGGGTCTTCATTTGCCCCGTATGCGTTTGATAGGCCAGCAACGAAGGTTGGCGGGAGCCCCGTCGGCTTCCGCACATCGCTTGCCAACAAATAGGCTAGGAGTCGCCGACCTTTCGCGGTGGCAAGCGCTACGCGTTGCTCTTTGCCATTGGCGTCGCGCCACTGAACATCATTTCCAGATAGAAGCTGGCGCTCGATTTCGGATTTGGTGAGTCTTGTCATACCTTACAGCCCAGTTCGTGAATCGAATCAAAGAATCCCGCCTCGCGTGGATGGGGAACCTTCGTATAGCGCATCGCGCGCAATCGGCTCCAATGTTCATGCTCGCAGCGCGGCGCCGTGGAAAGGCGCTTTCTTCTGGCGGGTGCGAACCCCGCCCAATAGCTGTCGACATGCCGACAACCGGATTATGCCGCGTTTGCAGCCCAAGGCTTTGAATGCCCCGGCTTTTTTGCTGGCATTATCGGCATAATCACAGTGATCTCAGGAAGCCCAACAGGGTGTCGTCCGGCTTGAACCTTCCCGGTTTGACCCCGATGGGGCGGGTTTGCTCCATGGCCTTTTCCTTGATGCGGAGATCTGCGTGCAGGTAGATCTGCGTCGTCTCCACGGATTCATGGCCGAGCCAAAGCGCGATCACCGTGCAACCGATCCCCTGATGCAGCAGAGCCATGGCGGCGCCGTGGCGTAGGCTGTGTGGGGTGACCCTCTTCTCTCTGAGTGTGGGACAGATTTTGGACGCGGTACGGCAATGTTTGGCGACGATACGCTCGACGGCGTCGCGACTGAGTGGACCGCCGCGGTTGCTGGGGAACAGCGGAGCGTTCTCCACATTGCCCTGTTCATTGATCCAGGTCTCGAGGACCTTCACCGTATCGCTTCGCAGAGGTGTCGCGCGGTCCTTGCGCCCCTTGCCATGGCAACGCACATGGGCACCGTGTCCGCGTTCGACGTCCCGGATCTTGAGGCCAGTCAGTTCCGATACCCGAAGGCCGGTCTGCGTGGCGAGCATCAGCAGCGCCCGGTCCCGTCGCCCGTACCAAGTAGTGAGGTCGGGCGTGGTGACGAGTGCCTTGATCTCGTCTTCCGTGAGCCAACTCATGGTGGTCTTTTTGTGGCGCTTTGTTGGCAGTTGCAGGATTTTCTGGCAATGGTGCAGGATCTGGGGTTCGTTGACCGCAACATGATTGAAGAAGGAACGGATGGCGGCAAGGCGGATATTGCGGCTCTTCACGCTGTTGCCACGTTCGACTTCAAGATGTTCGAGAAAGCTCCCGACAAGGTCGGCATCGATGTCCGAGACATCCATGTCCGTAGGCTTCCGCCCGCACCGTGACTTGACAAAGTCAAGCAGCAGCAGAAAGGTATCACGGTAGCTTGCGATCGTGTTCTCACTGGCCCCGAGTTGGCTGATAAGCCTCTCGGTGAAGAACTGCTGAACTAGCGGCGCCAGTGGTGTCGGCACGGTTTTGGTCATGACGCGCCTCCTTCCCCGAGGGTTCGGAGACCTCGTTCGCTCGCCAGGGCCAACAGTTCCGGCACCGCCTCGATGTACCACCAGGTGCCGTTCGCTTTCGTGTGCCCCAAGTAGGCGCTGAGCTTGTACATTTCGGCATCCACGTCTCGCCCCTGCCGGAACCAGTCGAGGATGGTCCTGGTGGCCATGCTGTGTCGCAGGTCGTGGACCCGCGGCCCGCGGCCCTGTCCCGGCGAGGGTTCGCGCAGACCAATGGCTTGGCCGACCGCGGCGAAGTTCCGTTCTACGGTGCAAACGTTTGCCCGCCTGCCGTCCTCGACCTGAAAGAGCGCACCGCTGTCGGCATGAGTAACTCGGTCGCGGAATTGCTGATAAGCCTGCAGCTTCGTGACCACGCACCGGGTAACCGGAATGATGCGGCTCTTTCCGTTCTTGGCGTGTCTGATGGAAAGGGTGGCGCCTTCGGCGCCGACATCCTGGTCATCGAGCCCGAGTGCTTCGCCAATCCGGAGGCCGGTCACTGCGATCAGGCCGAACAAGGTCGAGCAGGTTGCACCACGCAATCCGGTCGGCGAGGGCAGCGCCGCTGCGGTGACCACGATCCGCTCGATCTCCGACTCGCTGTAGATCCATGGTCGTGGACGTGTGTCGCGCCTTGGAATCAGTCCTTTGGATGGGACTTCGTGACGCTCATCAATCCCTTGCAGCCAACTTGCAAAACCACGCACGATGCAAAGCCGGGTGCTCCATGTATTCGAGCCTGCCGTTCCGAACGTCTCCTTCCAGCGCAGGAACAGTTCAGTCGTGATCCATTCGGCTCCCTCTGCATCGGCAAAGTCAACGAATGGCTTGAGGATGAGGCCGGCTGACGTCATGTCGGCCCCGAAGCGGCGGCGATGGTCAAGATACTCGGAGAACCGAACGGAGATCGACATCATGATCTGATCTCCGCTACGGGCCAGGGACGCGCGATTGAGCGCAGCGCCTGGATGTCGTGCCGGGCATAGATCGTCGTTGTCTCTGCCGAGCGGTGACGGAGCAGGTTGCCGATGTCGGCCAGCGGCGTTCCGACCTGCAGCAGATTCATGGCCAGGGAATGTCGAAATACATGGCAGCGAACCTTACCCTCGGGCGGTGCGATGCCGGACGCCACATAGGCCCCGTGGAGCGTTGTGCGGATCGGGCGCGATGACGAGAAGGGCAGGAAGGGCGGTCGAATGCGGACAAAGAGATGCCGTGAGTTGCCCCGTCGTCCGTGCTGGATCCAGTCCACCATGGCCTCGCCGACGTCGACCGGGAGCGGCATGATCGCCCGCTGTGCGCACTTGCCGCGGATCAGAACCTCGCCAGCCTGCCAGTCGATGTCCTCGAGCCGGAGGGCGATGATCTCCTCGCCACGCAGGCCGAGCCGGGCCATTGTCAGCAGTATCGCGTAGTCACGGCGGGCGATGGAGCTGTCTCCCTTGGCTGCCTCCAGAACACGTTCAACCTCTTCCCGCGACAGATGCCGGGTCGGGGCGGGCGATCGGGGTCGAGAAATGCGCGGGATACAGAGAGCCAGGTTCTGATCGATCCGGCCGGTCGCATACAGGAAGCGGAACAGGGATCGCAGAGAATCAGCCTTCGATCGTGCACCGACAAGGCCCGTCTCGTCCGTAAGGGCCCGTCCACGAACTATCGAATCGGAAATTGTCGAGTTCTTGATTGAGCGTCTCGCGGCTTCCTGGTGGGCGCAACTCTTTGCAAGGATGACATTCGGAGTCCGTCCGACCGGCTTGCGGGGTGACCACTGCGCTTGCATGTGCGACGGTTGCGTTTCTTCGAAATCGGCAATCGAAGGGCCGGCCGGGTGCGGTATTGGGCGCTGTCGGCAAGGGACGGAAGAATGGCCGAACCGGTACAATGCCACCCTTCTCTTTGTGTGGATGCACGTGGAAGTTTGAGCGGTCTTGGCGCAGGCCTCCGGTCCGACCCCTTCGCCCGGGTGTTCCAAGACCGCCGCGGGCTCCTGGCGCTTGCGCGGATGACGGAATGATCCCGGCCAGTTTGGTGCTGATCACGGAGTGATCGGGTGGATGGTTTGAAGGGGGATTCCGCAGTATGGGTATGTCCTCTATATATAGTGAATGGACAACCCGGATGGTATCAAATATAGATACGAGGCTCTGGCTCCGTATCTTGACGAGCGGGGCCGGCGGTTGCTGGCGGCGGCCGAGGCGGGAAGCTTTGGGCGCGGCGGGATCAGGCTTGTCTCCGCGATCACGGGGGTGGCGTGTTCGACCATTGGCCGGGGACTGCGGGAACTCAGCGGGGAGACGGCGCCGAGCGAGCTCGGCCGAGTTCGCCGTCCCGGTGGCGGGCGCAAGCCGGAGACGGAGAAGCAACCGGAACTGCTGAGCGCTCTTGAGGCGCTGGTGGAACCCACGGCACGGGGCGATCCCGAACGTCCGTTGCGCTGGACCTCGAAGAGTTGCCGCCGCCTTTCGAACGCATTGAAGGAGCAGGGTTTTTCGGTTTCCCGCACGCTGGTGGGGAAGCTTCTCGTGCAGCTCGGCTACACGCTTCAGGGAAATGCGAAGACACGGGAGGGCACGGATCCTCCCGATCGCGACGGCCAGTTCGAATACATCAACGATCAGGTCGCGGACTTCCTCGCCGGCCGGCAGCCGGTGATCTCAGTGGACACCAAGAAGAAGGAACTGGTAGGAGACTTCAGGAACGGCGGCCGTGAGTGGCGGCCAAAGGGCCGGCCCGAGGAGGTCAATGTTCATGATTTCCCCGACAAGAAGCTCGGCAAGGCGGCGCCTTACGGGGTCTATGACGTGGCTCACAATATCGGTTGGGTGAATGTCGGCATCAGCCACGACACGGCTGCTTTCGCCGTGGAGAGTATCCGGCGTTGGTGGCTGCGTTTGGGACAGGAACTCTATCCCGGGGCCTCACGCCTGTTGATCACAGCCGACTGTGGCGGCTCCAACGGAGCTCGGGTTCGGCTCTGGAAGGTTGAACTGCAGAAACTCGCCCGCGAACTGGGGCTCGAGATCACGGTTTGCCATCTGCCGCCCGGAACCAGCAAATGGAACCGCATTGAACACCGCTTGTTCTCGTTCATCAGCCAGAACTGGCGCGGCAAGCCGCTGCGAACCCTCGCAACCATCGTCAGTCTGATCGGCGCCACCACGACCAGCACCGGCCTCAAAGTCTATTGCGACGTGGACGACAACGACTATCCCAAGGGCGTGGCGATCAAGGATGCCCAAATGGAGGACCTCGACATCCGGCGCGCAGAGTTCCATGGCGAGTGGAATTATACCTTCTTGCCGACTCCTCAATGCCAAGCGGTTATTTCTTGACGAACCCTAACTCCCAGGTAGGCAACGATATCGGCGCGGGTGATGGCGCTCAGGTCGCCGGGAGCAGCATCGTTGAATCGGAAAATCAGGAAGTGGCGAAGTTTGCGTTGACGCAATTGGATGGTGCTGGGCGCCGACCCGCGCTGGGTGCGCAACCAGATGCCATAATCCGTGCACAATGTCTCAAGGGCCGTTGACGCCGATGTCGGCTGTGGCGCGGCAGCTATGGCGTCTTCCTTGACAAGATAGCCGATGAACCGATCCAGGACGTATGTCCATCTTTGCCGGCTGTAATCTGAAAGCCTCGCCGGCAGTCGGTCTCGAATTTGCTCGAACATTGCCTCGTCAACGCCGTCCGGCGTCAGCAGTGTTGTTTTTCGCATTGGGTCGGAATGTCTTTCCCGGATTAATCCGATCGGAGTGGGACAAGATTTCCCACGCTCTTCCGGATTTATTGGAGCGATCGCTTTTCGTCGGGGATATTTCTTTCCCGGCAGGCGTGTAGTGGTTCGGGGTGGCTTCCGGCGCTGCGGCATGGTTGGCCGGTTCGGAGTAGGCATCCGGCTCGCGGACCGGTATCGGTGTGTTCGGAGGGTTGCCTAAGGGTTCTGTAGAGGGTTGCGTTTGCGTGATTGCAGGACATCGTTCCAGTCCTTTTCGCCGGTTGGTCGGATTCGCCGGATGTTTGGATTTGTGCGGATGAGACGCTGGGCGGCCTGATCACCGGGGGGATCTGCGTCGTATCCGCATGCGATGTCCTGTAGGCGGAAGGCGGCGATCCATGGTGGCATTCGCGGCGAGAGGCCGGCGGTGGACAGGAAGAGGTCGGTGTCCTGCATGCAGGGGAGTTCGAAGGCGGAGAGTGCGTCGAGTGCGCTTTCGACGATGAGGGCGGATTGGGGTAGCGTTCGGCGCGTGATCCAGAACCCGCCCCTGGCTTTGCGGGAACCGGGCGCCATGCCCCGGAAGGGGTGATCCGGTTGGGTGCCGAGGAGTTCGGCTCCGGCGGGGGTGCGCTCGGCATCACGGGTGATGAAGACGGCATTGGCGCGATGGTCGGCGCCGAGGATGCGCTGTCGGAAGCCTGCGTCGAGGATTGCGGGATTGAGGCTGCGGTGCCGGGAGAGGTATTCCAGCGCGGCGGGCCAGGATGCGGGATCGAGGAGCTTTCGGAACGGCTTTCCGGGGGGCGTGCTGGGGGGCGGCGCGATGTTGGCGAGGGTTTCGAGGGCCTCCAGGAAGGAGCAGTTGCTGGCATACAGGACGAGGTCGACGGCGCCACCGCCTCCCTGTCCGGTGAGATGATCGTAGAACTTGGCGCCGTTGATGCTGAGGATGGAGCCGGGGCGCTTCCAGCGAGTGTGGTCGCGGCTGTCGCGGTGGTATCCGAGGGCGGTAGCGACGCGCTCCAGGGGGATGCCCCGGAGCGCGTCGGCCCGCAGCTTGCTGCGATTCCTCACGGACCCAGCTCGGCGTTGGCGGCCTCCACATGGGCGATGTCCACGCTGTGCGCCTTGGCCGCGGTCGCGGCATGCAGCGCGTAGTGCGCGATGCGGTCGATGCGCCTTGGGAAGCCGTTGCTGGCCAGAGCGATGGCCTCGACGGCGCTGGGCTCGAAGATCGGCACCTTGGCTCCGGCGAGGTGCAATCGGTGTTCGATGTATGCACCGACTTCCTCGCGGTTGAAGCCGCCGAGGTGGAAGCGGACCACGATGCGCTGCGCGAGAGACTCATGTGCGGACATGGCGAGCCTGCGCCGCAGCTCTGTCAGGCCGACCAGCAGCAGGCAGAGCCGCTTCTCGGAGTCCATCTGGTAGTTGGTGAGGAGCCGGAGCTCCTCGAGGATCTCGCTGCGGAGGTGGTGCGCCTCGTCGAAGATGAGCACCGGAAGCTGCTTCGATTCTGCCACCATGCGCGAGACTTCCGCGCGGATGGCGCGGTAGGCCGCGGCACGTCCGGCGAAGGCGGGCAGGCCGAACTCGCTGGCGATGGCGTTGTAGGTGTCGAGCACACTTCCGGTGGAGAGAGACACGTAGCAGACCCGGAACAGGCCCGCGTGCAGGCCGGAGGTAGCCAGACGGCAGACGGTTGTCTTGCCGCTGCCGGCTTCTCCGGTGAGCAGGCCGATCCCGCGCAGTTCCAGCAGATGCCGGATCCGCGACCGTGCCTCGTCCTGGGCCCGACCTTCGAAGAGTTCGTCCGCGTGCAGCGTTCGCTCGAATGGATAGTGCTTGAGCGCAAAGTGGTGCTTGTGCATCACTCGTCCTCCTTCTCGCCGTCGAGCGACCGGAAGGAGAGCGGCTGCGACGGTCCGGCCCGCTTCGCGCGGGCGTTCCCGTGCAGGTCGAGCGGCGTTGCAACGCCTGCCGGCTTGTCCTCGTGGATGACTTGCATCGGGCGTTCCGGAGGAGCGAGGGGATCGAAGCGGAGGACGACGCGCTGGCCGCAGAGCGCCGCGTCGACCTCGTAGAGCCGGGCGTTGAGACTCACGGTGCGTGCCCTGGAGACGAGCCTCGTTGCCTCGAACAGGAACAGGTCCTCGAGATCGATCTCCGGCCCGGCGTGCCGGACGCGCTCGCCGCACTGCGCCCACTTGTCCAAGGGCGACAGGTTGTCGAGCCCGCGATGCGGGGCCTGGTGGTACTCCCCCTCCAGCCAGGTCCAGTACTTCCGGTTCAGCGCCTCCAGGCTGCGCTTCGCCGGGTCGTCCACCAGGGGCAGGAATTGTGACCGTGTGGTCCGAAATTTTCGCTCGATCTTGCCCTTCCCAGCCGGATGGAAGGCCCGCGCGTGGATCAACGCGACGCCCAGCCTGGCGCATACAAGCGCCAGCCGTTTCGACCGGAAGCATGCCCCCTGGTCGACATAGAGGCGCCGGGGGATGCCCCTGCGCTGAACCGCCTCCCGGAACACCTGCAGGAACGCGGACGCGTTCTCCGAGAACTGGAACGCTCCGTGAGGGACAACCCGGGTCGCGTCGTCCAGGAGTTCGAGCAAATACGTCTTCCGCATGCGCCCGCGCTCGTCGCGCACCGCAGGACCGTGCATCGCATCCGACTGCCAGAGGTCACCGGCATGGGAGAACGCCCAGCGCCGCAGATTCTTCTGCGGCCCCTGCTGTTCCCGCACCATCAGCCCCTCACGCGTAAACAGCCGGTGCAGCGTCGAGGGCGGTAGCGGGACATCCTCCGGCACCGTATCCGTCTCCCGCGCCTTCCGGATCACCTGCCGGATGCTCAGCTCGGGGACCTTCCCCTTGATCGACAGCACCGCATCGACCACATCCGGCGGCATCCGCCGCGGCTTCGCCCGGTCGCGGCGGCTCTTCGGCAGCAGCCCATCGAAGCCCCGCGAGCGATACAGCCGGAGCCAGTCGTAGATCGTCCCTTCCGCGACACGCATCCGGCTGCTGCCCGGGATGTCCCACACCTTCGCCGCCTGCACACGGAGCAGCGAAGCGGTCCGTTCCGACGGCTCGTTCAAAACCGGTGCCAGAACCTCGAACCGGAACAGCGCTACCGCCTTCCGGTGCTCTTCCATCACGTCACCCATCGATGATTCCCCTTTCCCTCTGCTTGCTTCACGGACCCGGCGCGGCCCGCAACAGCATCATCGGAGAAAGGGGGCAGCCCGAGCAGAGCCATCCTCTGTTGGCGGACCCGTTTGCGATCCAGCCCGTCGCCGACGCAAATCAAATCCGACCGGATAGGGAATGAGGGCAAGCCGCAAAGAGCCGAGCCGGCGCAGCTCAAGTAGCGCCACCGGAGCATCCAGCCGGTCCCGAAAGGCGCCGATCAGCAGCACAAGCCCCGCCAACAGCACCGGCTCCAGCCCCAGGAACAGCGAAAGGCTCGCCCGAACCAGCAACACACGCCGTCGAACCCAGCGCCGCGCGCTGCTGAAGTCAGCCGCTTCCCCACGCCACTTGCGGGCTGCCGCGCTGATGCCATGCCGCTCGGCAAACACGACAACCTCCTCCGCAGACGCAAGCGAACCCGGAAGACGCGCCGAAAGGCAGTCCGGCAAGGCGCTGAACGTCATCCTGCAGTCTCGGCAATACCAGCGCGAAATCCGGCTCCCGACTGGCGTCTTGCGTCCGTAGGTCCCGTGCCGCCGCAGCCCGCAAACAGCATCGCGGCCCAGACAGCACCGCGGCGGACTTGCGTCCCGCCACGCCTGCCTGCTAACGTACTCGCCGGCGGTCAAACCGGTCTCGAAACGGAATTGCAATAGCCGCCCACGGCCCGGCGATTGGTCCTCGCGCGGGCCGACCCCCTCCCGAAAGCGAGAACCACGGACGCCGAAACTCCCCGCCCGGAAACCCGCCGCCCGCTACCAGACTACAACCAACCCGCCTCCCACGAAGCAGCCTCCTCGGAATCCGCCTCCTCGGAATCCGCCTGCTTGGAAAAGAAGCCCACAGAACCGTACCGGATTAATCCCTGTCCACTAAAATCCGTGACCGGAATAGCCCGGTACAAAAGGGCCTACTGCGGCCGAGATTTTCCGGGAAACAACAGCAGCCCTCGACGCCCGACTTCGGCACAAAGCCAGTCGATTGCACGGGCATAGTCCTTGACGGTACCAGTCTTCAGGCCTAGCGATACAAGCAAGGCCAGAAATCCGTTGCGCAAGGGTATCAGCCAACCCGGCGCCTGTTCCGTTGGCAATGGGATTCCAATTGAGTTTGATTGCATCCTTTCGCTCCTTCGCTGCGGATGAGTGGAACGAGCAGGATCGCGTGAACTGGACAGAAATCCAAAGACCAGGTTCTCACTTGATCGCCAGAGTCGTCGAGAAACGCATCCGACAGTGTGTGTTCTGCGAAAGCAATGGCTGTGTGTGGTCTGTCAAAAGTCGACAACAGACTCGACAAGAGCTTCGGTGTAGAGGAAATGCAGGTCCAGATTGGAAGTGATTATGCCGATAATGCCAGCAAAAAAGCCGGGGCATTCAAAGCCTTGGGCTGCAAACGCGGCATAATCCGGTTGTCGGCATGTCGACAGCTATGCCGATATCGGCATAGCTGTCGCTCCGGTTGGTAGCAGCCAGGGCGGTTTACGGAGGCAACGATGTAGACTGAAGCACTCTGGTGACGAAGGGCCGCGTATGGCGGCTCAGCAACCATGCGGGCCGGAACGCGAAGTGAACGCTGAGCAGGCCTCGAAACGGATAACGCAGAAGCCGACCCTCCGTTGTTTAGGGGAAGGCCGTTGGCAGATTGGGAAGCGAGCGACGTATGCACCGATCTGTATCTGCCGGGGTATTGGCGCCAGCACGCATGGAAGATGAAGAAAGCAGCAACACGGGAAGCCCTGTCGGTGGCGTGCACGCGCCCACCGGAAACCCGCGAGGGCCAGTCTGGGCTGGCAGGGTGGCGGAGGGGCCCGTAGTACCGGGGAAGCCGGGTAATGCCGGTGGAGGGAAGGGGCCCTGGGTCGAGAGCAATGCGGGAAGGAAGCAAGGCATGGCCACTGATGCAAATCTAACAGGGTCAGTTAAGGTTCGGAAACTCCAGACGGCACTTAACGTGAAAGCGAAGGAAGAACCCGACCGACGGTTTCATGCCCTGATCGACAAGGTATGGCGCGAAGACGTTCTGATGGAGGCCTGGACGCGGGTCCGCCGCAATGGCGGCTCTGCCGGGGTTGACGGGGAGACGATCGCGGATATCGAGGCGCTTGGGGTGGAGAGGTGGGTTGGGGAATTGGCGCGGGACCTGAAGGACGGGATCTACGTACCGAAACCGGTGCGTCAGGTTCTGATCCCGAAGAAGCAGCGCGGCAAGTTCCGGCCACTGGGCATTCCTTGCCTGCGGGATCGGGTGGCGCAGACATCGGCCATGCTCGTGCTGGAGCCGATACTCGAAGCCGACCTGCAACCGGAGCAGTATGCCTATCGGCCGGGACGAAGTGCCCACGACGCGGTAAGACGCGTGCATAGCCTCCTGAACCGGGGGTGCAATGAGGTGGTCGACTGTGACCTGTCCAACTACTTCGGCGAGATTCCTCACGCCGAGCTGATCCGGAGCCTTGCCCGGCGCGTAAGCGACGGCCGCATGCTCCGCCTCATCAAGGCATGGTTGGAAATGCCTGTCGAAGAGGACGACGGCAAGGGCGGAAAGCGGCGCACGAACGCAGCGCGCCGGGAGCGAAAGGGCACCCCCCAAGGGTCCCCAATTTCTCCGCTGCTCAGCAACCTCTACATGCGGCGCTTCATACTGGGCTGGCAAGTGCTGGGCCACGCTCAGCGCTTCTGTGCGGAGATCGTGTGCTACGCGGATGACCTTTGCGTCATCGGCAAGGCTCCGGCGGCGGAAATGCTGCTGGTCGTTCAACGGCTCATGACGAAGCTGAAACTACCGGTCAACGAACAGAAGACCCGATGTTTGCGGTGCCCGGAGGAACCGATGACGTTCCTCGGATACCGGATCGGGCGCAACTATCGCGCGGACGGCCGCGGGGCGTATATCGGCACCCGGCCCAGCACGGACAGCGTCCAGAACATCTGCCGCACGATCAGCGCATTGACGGTACGGCGGTACGGGAGCCTCCCTGCGGAGACAGTGGTTGAGCGCCTTAACCGGACACTCTCCGGTTGGGCCAACTACTTCCGCTTGGGGCAGGTCAGCCCGGCCTACCGAGCCGTCGATCAACACGCTGACCGGCGGCTGCGCCAATGGCTCTGCCGGAAGCACAAGGTGCGGAGCGGGAATTACGTGCGCTTCCCGAGCCAGCAGTTGTACGAACAGTACGGCTTGCACCGCCTTGCGCCGACGACGAAGGGCCTTCCGTGGGCGAAGGCGTGATCTCGACCGAAAGCCCGGTGCTCGAAATGGGCACGCCGGGTTTGACGAGCGGGGGTGAGGAAACGTGGCTACGGCCCAGAACGAGGCACTGGCACAGCGCGAAAGCAGCCAGCTAACTGCTACTCCCTGGACCTACGGCAGAGCGCGCCTCCCCCCGACTCTACAGGCAGCCGAACGAAGTGCAGTCGTTGTCGTTAGTATCCAAGGACCGAGTGTAGGCTGCAGAGGTTGTAGCGGCAATTCGCGGTTCACATTGCGCTTACCCGCCCCCGTGCTCGCGCCGCACCGTCCGCCGCGCGTCGTCCACCGCCGCCTTGGGGACCGCGACCCCGTCGGTGCGCATGTAGGTGATGAGACCCGCGCGCCCGCCGTCGAGATCGATCCCCTCGTAAAGCGCCTGCGCGATCCGCATGGTGTATCCCACGCCGAAGCCGAACCGGCGCGCGGCCTCCTGCTGCAGCGCCGCCGTGGTGAAGGGCGGGGCGGGGCGGCGCCACACCGTCCGGCGCTCGACCGAGACCGCCGCGAACGCGCCAAGGGTGCAAATGTGCCGCGGAGTGCCGTGTTGATGGCATAGGCCAGGTCGGAATCGTCCCAGTTCTGGCGGCTGGCCCAGAGGACGAAATCGAAGGGTACCTCGTGCCGGGGCCAGCTACGGTGCTTGCCGAAAGCGACGGTGTGCAGGAGCGCGGGCTGCGCAGAATCGTCGATGAGGCGACCGATGGTTTCGGTGGCCTTTGCGCTCGTGGGCCAGGAGGACCGCGGCCTTGCCGGATCGCTCGCCTGGAACCCGCCGCCATCGACGGGCCGCGGGCCGAAGCTGACGCTCACTCAGACCATCGGCGCGGTGGCGTCGGGCGGCAAGGAGGCGCTGCTGTCGCGCACCACCCTCTGGCGCAGCGCCGTCTCGATCTGCGTGCGGGCTACGGCTTTACGGGCACGCCGGAGATCGGCTTCGAACTCTCGGAGAGCGCGCATCCGGCTCGTCGCGCGACTACAGCCTGGGCTGGCGCTTGACCCGCGCCGAGTCCGGAGCCGGGTCGCTGGAGTTTTTGCTCGAGGCGCGCCGGCGCGAGAGCGCGAACGACGATGCGGACCCGGAGCACGCGGTCGGCTTCCGGGTCGGCGCGCGGTGGTAGGCGGCGTTGGCGCGGCCCGGTCCCGGGTGACCTTCCAGAGCACCTTGGCGACGATGTGGACGTCGGCGCTTTCCCTGGTACCGGGGAACAGTGGAGATGGCCTTCGGTGGCGTACCCGCAAGGAAGTGGACGGAGGTTCGGGCCACGGCGTGCGGATGCCCTTGGCGTAGCGGGCGCGTTCGGACTCGCGGCGCTTCTCGCGGCATGGCTTCTACAGGCGGGCCTTGGTGCCGGCGGGCCGACGCTCAGCGGTCTGGCGGCGGGAGTGTTTTGGTCCATAGGTGTGGTACTCGGCGGGGTCCCGGCGTAGCTTGCCGGCGGCCCTGAGCTCGCGTCGCGGGTGCGGTGACGGCGCTTGAAGGTTTATAGCGGATGCGCTATATGTCCGGCATGGGATGGACAGTGGAAACCGTCTCCGCCGTGGACGCCGAAATCGCAGCCCTGCCGGTGAAGCTGCGCGCCCGGCTGGTGCGGCTCCTGGAGACGGTGGAGAACGTCGGTCTGGAGACGCTTCGGGAACCGCATGTCAGGCATCTCGACGGCAAGCTCTGGGAACTGCGGGTCAGGGCGGAAGAAGGAATTGCTAGGGGGATCTACGTGACGGCGGCGGGGCGGCGTGTGGTGGTGCTGCACGTCTTCGCGAAGAAGTCCCGCAAGACGCCACGCCGCGTGCTCGAGACCGCCAAGGAACGGATGAAGCAGGTAACGTGATGACGAAACTGAAGAGCCTCAAGAAGCGGTTCATGGAGGACCCCGAGTTCCGGGATGAGTACGCGCGGGCCGATGACGAGTTCACGCTGATTGAGGCGCTGGTTCGCGCCCGGGCGGCAGCGAAGCTGACGCAGGCGGAACTTGCCCAGCGCCTCGGCACGACCCAGTCCGCCGTCGCGCGGTTGGAGGGCGGCCGGGTGTCCCCGTCCTTCGCCACTTTGCGCCGTTACGCCGAAGCGACCGGCACGCGACTGACGGTGGGCCTGGAGCAGGCCGACGGCTGAGGCGCGCGCGACTGTGGGCCTGGCCGGCGACGACGACCGCGCCGTTGGCCGACCGGATTGGTCACCAGCGGCGACGCATGCGCCGCCTGGGGGGGACACGTTCACGGTCGGCACCTCGTGTTGCTAGGGTGTTGACAATTCTTCTTGAACAAATCCTGCAACCAGAACAATGATACTATTACAGCACCTTATCTTCTTAATGATTACCTACTGACATGTTAGAGAAGCATGCGGACTCAGTCTTCGTTGAGACGGCGGAAGATGCTTCGTTGAAGTTCCCTATAGATCTCCATATCGGGCGAAATGCACTTTGAAAGTTGAATCTTGAACTTGTCCCTATTTATGTTGCCCTTTATCCCACAAATGTTCTTGATTATGCCAGTCTTGTCTTTGACACTATCGTTAATGATATCAGTTACGTGCTTGAAGTAGGAGGTTTCGTCGAGATCGAGGCCGTTCTGTTCACAATAGATTTTCAGAACCTCGAGGTCATACAGATAATTTTCCAGCTCCCAACGGATCAAGACGCGATAGTTGTCAGGGTTGTTTTGTAGGAATATTTTACGGTCGGTCTCCGTGGTAGGAGCTCCGGACGCGAAATCTCGATCATGAAGAACCAATATTTCTACTCCACTAAATATCTTTGGTAGAATGGCCAGTGCTACTTGGCTTCGCTGCTGAGGTTCTGTATTCCCACCGCTTGACACAAATAGTGTCTCGTGATACTGCGACATAAAAATATTGTTATATACTTGCGCATCAACTCCACGTTCTTCGCCGTCTTTCGATTCCGCTCTCCCCTCGCAATAGATGATTCGACGCGGGCTGACGAGGTGTGTCAAATCGTCGAGTGCTGTTTCAAACATATCCAACCAGTTTTTTCGACTTGGCTCGATTTGATATAGCGTATGAGGCGAAGTCGCGAAATCTGTGCCGGATTTGAAATGCACAATCTGACAACTGTCTCGAAAATTATCCTGAAGTGCGCGTAGAAATCCAATACTATGCGTTGCTACCCAAATCTGGCAGTCGCCGCCGATGAGTCTATTTATCTCAACAAGCAGCGATTTTTGAATAGCGGTGTTAATGTGAAGTTCTGGTTCGTCAATTATGAATACGGTATCGGTATAGTCCTCTCGCCGAAGATAGAGATCCAAAAGAATGTCAACTACTTCCTTCTCCCCAGAGGACAAGACATTGTACTCAAAGGGTACCGGTTGATCTGGCTTCGTGAAGTAAATTGTTCCTTTCCCGGTCTGAATTTCCCCGATATCGACGATTTCGAGTGCGAGACAATTCTTAATTGCGGTATTTAGCTCGCCGATGATATGGAATTTTGCTTCGCTTGGCCGGATGTCGTTTTCATCGCGATACTTGCTATAACTCGCTTGCAGGCGACGATAGTTTAACTCCATCTTGGCGTCTAGTGACGACGCAGTGGATGCACCATAATTGTTGAGACGAATTTCGTCTACCGATTTGGTCTCGGATATCTTAACTTGAGAGTTGTATCGGTATGGGCTACGGAAGGAAAATATGGTGTTCTGAGTTCCCGATTGGTTTTTGCGATTTCTTACTTCCCTATAGGACCCTGTTGTAAATTGGATTTCAATATTTTTCGATTCGTAGTTCGGTTGGCGATAGAGAGAATGGTATTCTGAACCGAAGTGTGCAGTATTTCCTACGGTCTCGTAGTTATTCTGCAAATACAATAAGCCGTCAAGGACGCTGCTTTTACCGCAACCATTAGGTCCAACGAGAGCAACTATTCGGCAGGGTTTGTCACCGAGGTCAATCGTCAAGTCGTGGAAACGCTTGTAGCCCTTTAGTCTCACCGATTTTATGAACATTCTCGTCAGACCGATTCAGGAGGAATTTGCATCAGACTAACCCCGCACGAATGTTCGTTGACAGTACGTAGGTTGTAGCCGGTGCAGCCTGGAGGAGTTCGTCGGAATAGCTGTCTGGAAAGGACGAACCCCTCGTACTGAGACTGATCGTGTCTGGGTAACAGGTGACAAATGGTTCTTGCGGAGTGACCCTGGGCGCTGCCAGCGTATGTGGCGGACACGACCCGCTGGCCGTTGTTGCGTGAGGCGTTGGACTATGAGGTGTCGAGCGTCGTAAACGGACAGGGAGCGTTTCCGCTTTGCCGGGAGCGCAGTGGAGCGCTTCACTGTCGTACGAGGCAATTCGAAATCTCCCTATAAGAGGAGTGACCGGGCCGAAGGCATGCTATATCCGCGCATGGACTGCGGAGATGTTCGCACGCTCGACGGAGCTACGAAATTCCCACGTCTCCTTTCTGCGACAAACATTCCCTCGCGCTGTGACACCCTGCGAGGACGTGTTCGTATATCCCGGTTGTTAACGGCCCTGACGCCCGGCGGGGAACGCCGACACCGTTGCAACGGCATCGCCTGACGTGAGTGGAGCGAGTGCGAGGCGGGTTCGAGATCCGTGAACCTCCGCGTATGCCGGTCACTGGCCGCAAACGCAGTGTCGCCATCACGGACCTGCACCGGGCGGCTCCCCCCAGGAAGGTCGATGGGGTACGGGCGGGCGGAGTCATTCACGACCGTTTGACGATGTCGCGGAGTTTCTTCTCGGCCTTGAACGCCGGCGCCTTGGAAGCGGCGATGGCGATGCTCTCGCCCGTTTGCGGGTTCCTCCCCTGACGCGCGGGGCGCGAGCGGGTGGAGAACGTCCCGAATCCCGCGATGGCGACGGCTTCGTCCCTAGCGAGTGCATCTCCGATGGCGGCGAGGACTACGCTGACAGCGGGGTCGGCCGCGACCTTGGGCAGGGCGACTTGCGCGGCGACGTGTGCGGTGAGATCGGCCTTTTTCATGGTGTCTCCTCCAGGTGCGGATGCACATCGACAATCGGCGCGGTGCCCTCTTTCAGTTTGCCGGTTCGGCCGTTGTTGCGCAAGCAGGCGCCCGGGCGGCCAATGTCCGGCGGCAACGTGGGCGGAGCCGGGCGGGTGTTGGGCGTCTGGAACGCAACGAGGCAACTCGCAACGGTTCGGGTAGCTCGGGCGAGTCGCCGCCGCAGCGGGCGACGCCCCCGCGTTTTGCGAGCAGGGGCTCGATCTCCGGACGATATGGATCGAACTTGCTCTTGCCCGGCCCTTTCGGCCGTCCGAGGGGGAGGCCGGCCGCCTTTCTGGCCCCGAGCGCCTCGGTGGTTCTGGCCAGGATCAGGTCACGTTCGATTTCGGCGTCGATGGAGAAGGCCATGGCGATGATCTTGCTCTGGATTGTTCCATCGGGCCACCAGGCTCCCTCATATGACAGGAATCAGAAGAAAGAGAGATTCACAGTTCCTTCTCCCCACCCGGGTCTGGAGTTTTGTTGATAACTCGGCTCCGGAGGCGTGCGCGAAGGAAATTGCAGCAATTCCCACTAATACAAAAAACTTCTTGTATCGCTCATTATCTGCTTGTTTTCCTCGGTTTCAAGTTTTCGAACAAGACTTTGGCGTCCGGCTCGTAGCGGTTGCATGGAAGCGCATTGATGTGGCTGGAGGTTTCGGGGCGTTCAAAGTACTTGGCGAAAGGATGGGTGGTCCGACGTCACGATGTATCGATCAGTTCGGGGGTAGTTTTCCGGTACCCGAACGCAATCATCTTGTACACGTATTCCCAGTCCGGGATCTCGAAGTTGAACACATGGCTGCGGAGTTCCTCCCAGAAGTAGAGTGGACGCTCGGCCTTTTCGCGGGCCATTCGGAACAGCTTGCAGCATCGCTGTTCGGCCTGATCGATGAGGAACGCGAGCATCATGAGGCTGGCGAAGACGGTCGATAACTGGTTGTATCCATGGCCGAAATTGTGTTCGAGATCTATGAGCGCAAAACTCCGTTAGATTTGGATTTGAGGTTCCGTCGCTGAGGGGTTTGGGTGCCCTAGCGTAGCGGGCAAGTCCGGGATATTGAAGAGCTTTCCCATGTGTCTGGGATATTTCTGCGCGGCGTTTCGCGCGTCTTTTGCGTCCTTGCGGACTTGCCCCCTGTCGATGCAAGCGAAGCGCTTCGCCAAGGTGGTTTCTCCGTTCAGAATGATCTCCATATAGTGAGAGCTCTTCAGATTCTTCACCAAGGGCGCATCGGCGAGCATGGCGGTCAATCTGCGCGCCAATGCGCAGGTACCGCTTCTCCTGCGGTCGTCTCGTTTCAGGTCTCGGAAGAATTGCTCCATGAGATTGTTGGTGCGTTGCGGTTGAATCTGAACGCTTCCGTGAGCGCAATGAACGGTTATCGGGTCGGCAAAGAGCTTGTCCTGGTATTTGTCGATCTGTCGGACCATTTTCCCGTAGGTCTTGTCGGTGTCCGCGAGATGCCTGATCGCTCTGCTGTTTCGGAAAGCGGTCACCTTCTCCCGGATGGTTTGGAGATCCGTTTCGCCCGTGTCCTTGAGGCCGCCCTTGGTGTCTGGCAAGGCGATGCGCATCGCCTCGCGGAACTGTTCGAACACGATCATTCTGTGCTGCATCAGCGTCGCGATGTGTGACAAGTCCGGGTCCTTCAGGACCTGGCGCAGCGATGGAAGGGTGATCGTGCTGGCCATGGGTCCCGGCATTTTCGTCTTGATCTTTTTGAGAGCGGGCCAGGCATGCGCCAAGCGCTGATAAAGATTGAAATGAGGCCGATCGAAGGGGAATCCCAAGCCGTTTCCCTGGCTCTTGGCTTCCACAATCCATGCCGCGATCAGATAGGCTTCCACCGCTGGCGGCGGCCTCATCCCCTGCCGCTCCGCCTCGCCGGCGCGCAGATAGCGATGGAGGCTGCCAGTGTATTCCTGGTTGTTGTCAATGGCTGCCTTGAGTTCCCGCACCATGTTTCGCAGGGTTCCTCGAACGTTGTACGTCCTCAGGCGCCGCCGGATGGCGTTGTATGGGTCGGCCATCAAATCCTTGCCGATGTCTCTCAGGAAATGGAAATGGCAGACGGTGCCGGGAACTGCGGGAAAGACCTGTGCAACAGACTTCAGGATGGCGGTGCCCATGTCGTGAACCAGAGCAATGGGGTCCCCGTAGGCCGCCCGGACATCCTGGAGGAACGGAATGATCTGGTCGGAGTTTTCTGAAGGGATCTTGATGTTTCCGAGCACGATGCCGGACAATTCATCGATCGAACTCATCAGATGTGGGCTGTTTCCCTCGCAAGTGCCATCGAGATGCAGGATGTACCCGCCCCGCGACATCTGCATGAACTGTTTCAGCGATGCCTGGCTGTCCCGGTGCGCTCGGGACAGATAGACGATGAACTGCCGGCCAGGAACCTCGATCTCGCGCAACGAAATCGCGACATGGCGCAGCGCGAGCGCGGCCTGAACCGCCCGTTGGCTTTGACAGTGCTCGAACCGCGCCCGGCCCACATATTCGATCACGTCAAAACCGAACTTGCAGTGCGGCGCAACGAGGCGGTCGAGTTCGCCGGGCTTGACCACCCGCTTGCAGCGGCCACAGGCCCGGTACTTGAGGCGCGCATGGAACGTGCCGATATGGAGGGTTGCCACCGTGCGTCTTGCGGTCTTGTATGGCTTCAGCTCGCCGCCACAGGCGCAAGAGACCGCCCTCGGCTGAAAGTCGAACACCGGGGGGACGGGAAACAGATTGCCGGGGGCACAGGTCTCGATTTGTTGCTGGATCGCCCGTTGGAGTTCCTCGATCAGGAAGGAGGCACCGTTTTTTTTCCCGCCAACGCGGTGAGCACCTGATCGACCTGGGCCCGTGTCACGTATCGTCCCCGGCCGCGGAGCGCCTGTGTGATGGCGGCATGATCCAATTCCCGTTGATGGCCGCGTATCGCCGTGGCCAGCACGTCGATGACCAACTCGCCAGGCAACGCGCCGCCGGTCCGGATGGCGCGGAACTGATGACGCGCCGCCATTTGTTCCTCGGCGCGGACCGGGTCCCCACTGAGATACACATAGACGCCGTCGAAAGCGTTGCGGGTGATCGTACCCTCGCGCACCAGAGCCAGCGGCGCGTTCTGCACACGGAGTTTCAGGGGCGCTTCCAGCTCATTGAGCGTGTATCCGGCGGCGGAATGCCCGACCCATGCCGCAATGGTGTCTTTCAAATTGCCGCACTTGGAGAAGCCGATGCCCTGGTGCCACCACAAGCCCGCCTCGTCAAAATCCGGGATTTCGGACAGCGTGTAATGGGCTCCGGCATGGGTGTAGCTTGCGAGGTAGCCCAGCGTCTTGAGGCGGCGGTACACACTGGAGCGCGAAGGATTTCGCAGCACCTCCACCAGTTCGGGCAGGGTTGCGACAAGGTGCTTCTTGAAGTGGGTGCGCAGCGCCTTGGCGGCATCGGACTTGGAGAGCATGGCAATCACTCTGTTATAGTTTAGCAACAGGATAGTACACTATAGTAAACTGTGGCTGAAACTGCACGGAAATGAGGGTGTTCTTACGGAAATTGGACGGGATTGAGGGCACCGGAGAAGAATCGAGCAGTTTCGATGCTGGCGGCATGAAACAATTGCGATTCATATATTACACAAATTCAATGCGTTAGAGGAACTTAACGGAGTTTTGCGCTCATAGTTCGAGATTGTACCCAGCGTTTTTTAGCGTGTTGAAAGTCTCGTTCTCGATGCGCCACCGCGCCCGTCCAGCGCGCATGATCTTCATGGCGGTATCCCGGTTCACGGGCAGATCGGTGACCCAGGAGAAGTGCTGGCGCTTGCCATTCGGCTTCGTCTCCCAGTATTCGAGCACATTGACTTCCACATCCTTGTTGGTCTTGTTCAGCGCTACCTGCTCGAGAACGCGGAAGCGGTGATGGGTGCCGTCCCCGTCCGTGGATTCCCAGTGCTGAACCCGGGCGTTGCTCTCCAATGCGTCGAACAGCGCCTTGTGGTCGCCCGGTTTCGCGCCGAGGATGAAGCGCATTCCGTACTCGCGGAGCTTGCGGATATGCGGGGCATTGGACGCCAGCCCGTCCTCCAGCACAATCAGTTTCAGGTGCGGGTGCTCCCGGCCCACATCGGCGATGAGGCGCTTCGACGCCTCGCGCTCACAGTCGTTCTTGGCTGCGCCATCCGTGTTCTGGATTGGCTCGGGCGCCAGGGGAAAGACCTCCCGGTGCTCGGGGTGCACGATCACCGCCGCCAGCATCTGGTGGTAATATTCCACGCTGCCATCCCGGTGGTGCTTCTCGCAGCAGTTCGCACAGTGGACGCTCCGAGAGGAGAACGTTCCGGTGCCGTCGATCGAAAGCAGATAGTGACCGTCCCAATACGCGTACTCCTCCAGCGCCTTGCCACGCTGCAGCGCCCGGAACACCCGCTTGAAGGCTGGCCGCAGGCTGCGGGGATCAACATCGTCGAGGCGCTTGCGCAAGCCGGAATCCGACGGTGCCTGCCGGACGCCGAACAGGCTCCGCAGGTTGGACCGGATCGTGCCCGTTCTATTCGCATGCCGATCGAACTGCAGAAGAGACTGATACTTCAGCGAGAAGACCGCGAGGCCCGACATCAGATAGTCCGCGAGCCGGAACTTCCGCCCCGACACGCCGTCGTCGATCCGTTCGAAGCTCGCCCGAACCTCCTTCAGAAGGCCCGGTTTGCTCAGTGTCTTGCGAAAGGAAGTTCCATTTCTTGCCATTTCCCTGCCATCGTCTGCTCGTTTTCTCCAACTCTATGCAAACGGCCGCAAATGTCCAGACCGCAACCGGCCGAACCGACGTCGAGCGCTGTTGCCTGCCCTCCTCCACCGGAAACAGCGTGGACAGACACAAATCTCAACCCGAAAACGCCCAAAAGTCTACGAATAACAGCCCGACCCATGTTCGATAACCCCAGTGTACGCACGGACTCTCGAGTCTAGTGGGAACGGCTGAGGAAATTGTATATTCTCTCTGCAGAGATTCCGCCCCCTCCGCCTTGCTAGCGAAGAGGGCGGAATGCGGAAGGCCCAGGCTTTCCGCGAAGGCGGGTCGGACCGTTGCTCCCTCGGTTCGATTCGGAACCGTAATCAAGCTTGGTCGGCCCGCCTTCCTGAACTCCTCGCGTCCTGAATGGATGCTTGGTCTGGAACCGCATCATCATGAGGTTAGGAGTGAAGGAGCACGAAAATGATAGTCGCCGGGATTGACGTGAGCAAGAGCGAGTTGCATGCGCACGCGGAGGGCGAGGATCGCCGGTTTGCCAACGATGGCACCGGCATCGGCAGCCTTCGGAAGTGGCTTCGCACCGGAAACGTGGAAAGGGTTGTGATCGAGCCGACCGGCCGCTTCCATCGACGGCTTCACCAGTCGCTGTTCGACAGAGGCTTCGAGGTCGTGCTGGTGAATCCGACCCGAAGCCGGCGCTTTGCGGAGGCGACGGGAGAGCTGGCAAAGACAGACCGGGTGGATGCGGCCATGCTGGCCGCCTACGGAAGGGTCCTGCCGAACCTGGATTCTTCAGAGCCGAAAACCGCGTTCCTCGAACGGCTTGAGGCCATGCTGGTTTGCCGGGAGAGCCTGGTGGACCACCGCGTGTCGCTGCTGCAGACCGCCGGCGAGTTGGGCGGAGAGGAGGAGCAGCGGTTGAAGAAAATCGCCGCCTCGATCGGGACGGAAATCGCCGAGCTGAAGACGTCAGTTGAGGCGCATCTCCGGTCGGATCCGGACTTCGCGGCGCGATACCAAATCCTGCGCTCCATTCCCGGCATCGGTTTCGTCAACGCGGCCTCACTCTGCTGCTGGATGTCGGAGTTGGGCCACCTCGAGAACCGGCAGGCCGCCAGCCTGCTCGGGGTCGCACCCTACAGTCGGGACAGCGGCAAGGCACAGGGGCAGCGGCACATCCGCGGCGGCAGAAGGCGCCCCCGCGAGGCCATGTACATGGCCGCGCAAACCGCCTCTCGATGGAACCAGGACATGGCCGCTATGTATGATCGGTTGATAGCCAATGGCAAACGGCACAAGGTCGCCATCGTCGCCATCATGCGGAAGCTCATTATCTTGGCGAACGTGCTACTGCGGGATGGCCGCAATTGGGCCCCGACTGCACCCAAATCAGTAATCCCGTCATGTGGATAAGCTGTGGAAAACTTGTGGAGAACCTGTTGAACACAGACCCCGCGTCAGATACGAATCGGCACGATTAGGGCTTGACTTGAGACATGGATGCTTGATTGCATAGACCCGAATAGGCGCCGCCGCGGTAATGGAGAGAATCTCCATCCATTCGAGCATGGAGCGCCCGGTCCGGGAGAGTACGCTGACAATGAGGGCATCGCGTTCGCGAAGTTCGTCCAGGACGGCTGCAATGCTGCGACCGCATCATCGGCTGGAATTATCTCTACCTGCCCCGTCAGCTCAATGATGCCAGAACCCCGGAGGAGCGAGACAGGCTTCTCCGGATGATCGAAATCCACTCGCCCCAGTCATGGAGGCATTTTAACCTGCTCGGAGAGTATGATTTCTCCAACGACAGGCTTCAGGACAACACTGGCGTCCTGCCCCCCAAATCTGTCGCCAAAATGATTCTGGAATATTGGGAGTCGCCAACACGGTTAGAAGTAATGCATCTCGGTGAGATACGAAAAATCCTATGGCGGGATTGGTACCTTTGTTGGGTTAGGGCCACATACGACGAAACCAATGGCCAAGCCTCGATTTCTCGAGCCCGGGAGCCTGTCGGGTTCATCCAGCGGGTACCGGCATGGTCATGGCTATGGGTCGCCGGGCGCTTCCACCGCCGCCGACGGCACGGTGCTCGATTCGATCGCCGAGGCGCTGGCCAAGGAAGAGGCGGTGCGGCTTGCCGGCTTCGGGACGTTCAGAACGAAGAGCCGTGCGGCCCGGTCCGGACGGAACCCGAGGACCGGGGAGAACGTGCAGATCGCAGCTTCGAAAGCGCCGTCGTTCAAGGCGGGTAAGGCACGGAGGGACGCGGCGAAAAGGGGTTGGGAAACGGTGTCCGCCGATCGGACGGGTGAGCGGAACGTGCGGTGGCGTACTCATGGGAAAGCCAGGGAGACATTGGACGTGTCGGACTGGCCTGGGGGTCTGGGTGCGCCGTGGAAAGGCGCGTTTTCCTGGTGGGTGCGAATCCCACCCAGCAGCTGTCGCTTTCGGCTGGTAGCGGCCGGGGCGGTTCGTGGAGGTAACGACATGGACTGAAGCATTCCGGAGAGAAGGGTTGCGTTGAGCAACTCAGCGACCATGCAGGCCGGAACGTGAAGTGAACGCTGAGCAGGCCTCGAAACAGGCAACGCGGAAGCCGACCCTCCTTGGATTAGGGGAAGGCCGTCGGTGGTTCGGGAAGAGAAGTGACATGTGCACCGGGCCGCGTCCGCCGGGGTAGTGGCGCCAGCATGCATGGAAGATGGAAGACGTGGCAACACGGGAAACTCTGTCAATGGTGTGCACGCGCCAACTGGAACTCCGTGAGGGGCAGGCCGGGTTGGCAGGGTGGCGGAGGGGTTCGTAGGACCGGGGACGCCGGGTAATGCCGGCTGAGGAAAGGGACCCCAGGTGAGGAGGGATGTTGAAGGACGACAGGCACCGGGAGTGGTTCAGCCTAGTACCCCGGCATTGTATCTGCGAGTCTGGACACATCACATGCGGAAGTGAAGGGCAGTTCCAGGGCGGTGGCGCATTCTGCCGGTGCCCGGATCTGGTTCGTCAAGGCGTTGACAGGCTTGATGACCGACGAGCGCGTCGCGGCAGGAAGGGCGGAAGCCGTGCAGCTTCCGCGGCCGACACCCGTGCGGCCACCTCATCCTTGCTGTCGTTGGCCTTCGTCGCCTGTGTACGAGGTGCATGATCCCACTGGAGAGCCCGGTGCCGGAAATCGGCACGCCGGGTTCGGGGAGCGGGGGCTGGAAACGCAACCATGGGAGCCGGACTGAGGACCGGAGCGAAAGCAACGGATATGCCACCGGACCCTACCGTCGGCGCGCCAGCCCCCGACTCTACCACCGGTGAGGTCGCTGCTCAAACCGCAGAGCGCGCAGGCGCTTGCGCGCGAGCCATCGCCCGAAAACGGTGCCCTGAGTTTCGCGGCGGATGTCGAGGAAGAGGCGCTAGCGCAGTCGGTGTTTGTCCGCAATACCGTCCATCTGCTCGAGCAGATGGACGGCAAAGAAAGGATGTGGATATCGTCGAGCAGCAACTGTCTCATGAAGAAGTGCGTGAGCCGGCTCCGGAACCTGATCTCCTGGCCGGGGCTTGAGGGGACGGAGCACTTCCGCAAGGGCAAGACGTATCGTGAGCAGGATGTGGGAGAGCTGCACCTGCTGCGGCTCGTGGTCGAGCGGGCGGGGTTGATCAGGTCGGCCGGACTTTGGTTCGAGCTGACGCCGCTCGGCCGCGCGCTGCAGGAGCCCGGAAGGCGAGGTACTGTGCAGGCGCTGCTGTTTCGTCACGCGTTCTGGGATATGGACCTCTCTGGATTCGTTCGTCGATCCCCGTGGACTGCTTGGCTGGTGGCCGCAGGACGAGATAGGCGTCATCCTCTGGGGACTGTCCGCGGTGGCGGAGGATTGGCAAAATGCGACCGCGCTCACGGCGCTATGCACGATCCCCGACGACGAGCTACCGGAGACGCGTCGAGGGCCGGCATCCACCATGTTCGTGTGGCGGATTCTCTGGCCGCTCCGCTGGTTCGGGCTTCTCGAGTACCGAGGGCCCGAAGAGACGCGGGACGTGGCATGGCGCAAGAGCGTCCTGTTGGACCGCTTTCTGTCGTTCGAGGTCCGGCTATCGGACAACCGACGATCGAGCCATTTCAGACTTCCTGACACCGTGCGCCGCGACGTATCGTCGACAATCAAGCAACTTCAGACGTCCGGACATCGCTCTCTTTTCGAGAGCTGCTTGTGGGTTGAATTATCGTTTGAATTGATAGAGTTATGATTGGATTTTGGGGTTGACAGAGCGGCGGGTATCTGGCATAATAATATGAACCCATTATTCGGTGCCCGAGGATCTCATGAACACGCTTCCGATGCGACCCGCCGAGGCGGTCCAGATTGGCAACTCCTGCTTTTCCTTCGTGAGGCGGGACGGCCGAGTGGAGTATTTCTCCAATCTTGAGCCGTTTGATTTTCACGCTGACGATCAGCGCGAAGCGAAGTTGCTTCGGATCGCGAAGTTCGCGGAGAGCGGTGTCCCTCGCTCGGACCTGGTGGAGGCGCTCGGCGTGAGCCGCTCGACGGTACAGCGGGCGGTGAACCAACTCCGGAGGGACGGCGAGGCGAGCTTCTTTGCGCCGCGCCGCGGGCGCGGTCCGAGCGTAATCGATGCCGACATGGCGCGGGAAGCGGACCGTCTTTTGACCTCGGGTCTGAGCGGCTCGGCGGTTGCGCGACGGCTGGGGATTCCGGTGCGGACGCTGAACGACAATCGCCGGCGAGGCGTTGTCGGGGGTGGGATGCCGGCCGGGACGGCGAAGGCTGAACCGGATCCGGAAGCACCTGCGGAGCGGGAGGCGCCGCAGGAAGCACCGGAGCGGGACGCGCTGGAGCCGCCGATTGAGCGAAGCGCACGGGACGCCCGCGACCGGGCAGCGCCGATGGGCCGTGGGGCTCGGGACACGACGGGACGAATGCTGGCCGCGACGGGGCATCTGAGCGAGATCCGGCCGCAGTTTGCGGAACCGCTGTCGGCGGTTGCCGGCGGGGGGGTGCTGGCCGGGCTCCCGATGCTGCTGAAGGAGGGGCTTCTGAACCACGCGCGGGAGTTCCTGTCGCTGCCCAAGGGGTATTACGGGTTGACCACCGTTCTGCTCTTCCTGGCGTTCCTCGTCTTGGCCCGGGTGCGCAATCCGGAGGCGCTCCGGCACCAGGTGCCCGGGGAATGGGGCGCGATCCTGGGCCTGGACCGCTGCCCGGAGGTGAAGACGCTGCGGCGCAAGATCAAGGCGCTGGGGCAGGATGTGCAGCAAGTGCGGAACTGGCAATCCTCCCTGGCGGCGGGATGGCTTGAGGAGGACCCGGAGGTCGGCGCCACGCTGTGCGTGGACGGGCATGTGAAGATCTATTCCGGTCGCAAGGGGAAATTGCCAAAGCACTTCGTGGCGCGACAGAAACTATGCCTGCCCGCGTCCACGAGCTATTGGATCAACGCGCTTGGCGGCAAGCCCTTCCTGTGCCTGAACAAGGCGCTGGATCCGACCATGACCCACGCGCTGGAGGCGGACATCCTGCCTGCGCTGGAGAAGCTGGGCATGCTGGGCCCGGAGGCGCCGGATCTCACCGCCCCGGATGCCGGCGAGCCCGCCCTGACGCTGGTCTTCGACCGGGAAGGCTGGAGCCCGGCACTGTTCAAGCGCCTCGCCCGGCGCGGCGTTGCGGTGATCACCTGGCACAAGGGCTTCAAGGGGGAGGACTGGCCGGAGGCGGAGTTCCGCAGTGTCGCGGTACCGATCCATGGACCGGGCACGACCCGCAGCGCCACCGTCCGCCTCGCCGAGAAGCGCGTGCAACTGAAAAAGGGGCCCGAGGTCCGCCAGATCCGCCGCCTGCTGGAAAGCGGCCGCCAGGTCCCGCTCATTACCACCCACTCCCGCATGCCCGTGGAGCAGATCGCCGGCGCCCTGTTCTCCCGCTGGTCGCAGGAGAACTTCTTCAAATATATGCGCGAGGAGTTCAATCTCGACGCCCTCGTGGTCCGCGGCCTGGAGCCGCAGGATCCCGAAGCCCGCGTCGTCAACCCGCTCTGGCGCGCAATCGACCGAAATGTCAGCCGCTTCCGGCAACGCCTCGGCACCCTGCGCAACAGGATCGCCGATCTGGCCAAGGGAGCCCAGTCTCACCAGACCGCCGAAGCCGCCCGACGTCTCCAGGCCCGGATCGACGCTCTCGACGCCGAGCGTGAGGCGCTCAAGCAGAAGCGCAGCGACACGCAGCGCCACATCACCGTCGCCGAGCTCGACGACCACCAGGCCCTGGATGCGCTTCCCGAAGGCGAGAAGCTCCTCCTCGACGTCATCCGCATGATCGCCTACCGCGCCGAAACCCGCATGATGCCTGTCGTCGCACAGGCACAGGGCAAGACACAGCGACCCCGCAGGCACCTGCGCGCGATCTTCCAATCCGACGCCGACATCATCCCGGAGCCATCCAACGGCATCCTCCGCATTCGCATCCTCGGCACCGCCAGCGACGCTGGCGACAACGCCACTGCAGGCCTCCTCCAGGAACTCAACCTGACCCGGACGATCTTCCCAGGCACCAACCTCCGGATGATCTACGAACTGCCCGGGAATACGGCCGATCCGGACCCTTCGGGTTCAAATAGGTGAGCTCGATTCACTCCCGAGGTCCGGACATCTGAAATTCATGCTCAGCCGAGCAAATTCCCTTCTGTGTAACTCTTTGCTGTATCGCATAGTGGTCAGTTTAATCTGAGCTGAAATCCGGGATTTCGGTGGCCTCACCAACCAACTCTGTTCAGAATGGCCAAGGCTGCGCCGTGCGTTGGGTGCCTTTCCTGGCCATCAGAAACTCGGACGGACTCCAATGAAGGGTGCATCTAAGATTGTGTGAGTTCCGGAAGTCTGCATTTAGGGGACCGGTGCTTGTCCGGGAACTGCATGTTGGCGGGTGCCTGCGCGTCCACCGTACGATTCGCAATCGTTACGCGGTGGAGCAAAGGAATCATGCGAGTCAGTGCCACCGAAGACGAGCGGCGGCACCGCCGGAAGCGGGCGGAAGCGCGCAGGCGTTGGAGAAGCCGGTCGAAGTCGCAGCCAAGTCCCCGCTTCAGCACGCCAAGCACGAAAATCGTCCACAGGGACACCCCCGGACCGACAGAACCCCGATTGCCGTCACCCCCGATCCGATCCTCCAGGAGCCGGAATACCGCTTCCCGCAGTTCGACATTCAAGTACACGTCCCGCAGGGGTGCACATTCCGTATGGAGTAATGCAGATCCAGTGGTAGCAATGGGTTAGGCGGAACTTCATCCTGATTGTGCGCAGATAGCTTTTCTCTGGCAAGCAGTTAGCAGGTTTCAGGGGTGCAGCGGTACTGGAATCATTTTTCTTGGCTCCACACCCACCCGCTGGAAGGCTTCGGCCTGCAGCGGTGTCGGCTGGGCGATGATTGTGAAGGGGTGGATTGGCTGACCGGGCAGGGTGGCTTCATTGCAGGTCAGGTTGCCAAGATCCTGGAGCATGGTGCGCAGGCTGTGGGCGGGCAGGCCGGTTTCGGTGATCTTGGTTGCGGCCTTCTGCTTTGCCCGCTCGGATACTTCGGCCCTTTGCACCGGTGTCTTTCGTTGGGCGGTTGCGCCCTCGGGGTCGTCGTCCTCGAACAACATCGGCGCCAAGCGCTTGCGCAGGTGCCATTCGAGATAGTAGGCAAGCATGCACAGGAAGACATGGGCGCGGACATGGTCGGCGCTGTAGACATAGATGGGCCGGACCTGGAGCCGGCTTTGCTTCATAAATCGGAATGCCCGCTCGACTTTGGACAAGGATTTGTACGCCAGGACGGCCTCGTCGGGGCTGATGGCATCGGCGGGGAGGCTGGTGCGAACGATGTAGATGCCGTCGAGCAGCGCCTCGGCGGTGATCTTGCCCTCGTCCCGCGCCCATTCGAGCTTGTCGTCGGTGACGGTGATCTGGAAGTGCTTTTCCACTTTCCGGCGGTTGGCCTCGCGCCCGACCCTGCGGTTGATCCGGTCCCGGCCGCGCAGCTTCGAGCGCGGCTGGCCGACGATACGGGCGATCTCCTCGAGCGCAGCCTCGGTGGCCTTCAGCAGCGCCTCGCGCTTGCGCCGGCGCTCCTCGCGCAGGCGGGGGTTGAGGCACACCATGAGGCGCTCGCCGGGGAAGTCAGGGCTGGCGATCTCGGCGACCGCGTCGGGCAGGAGTTCGCCCGGCCTCAGCGGCGCCGGCTGCGCCTCGTCCGGCTGCTTCAGCAGCTTGCGGATGTCCGTGCTCTTCAGCGCCGAGATCCAGTCCAGCGTCGCGGGTTCCAGATCCTCGCGAATGCGTGCCGACGTCAGCATGCCGCGGTCGCCCACCAGCGCCACCCGCTCGATGTGGAACCGCTCCCGGATGCGCGCGACCTGCGCGGACACCGTGGCCGGATCGCTGGTGTTGCCGGCAAACACCTCCACGGCGACCGGGCAACCGTCGCCAGCGCACAGCAAGCCGAAGGTGATCTGCTTCTTGCCCTTCTTCCCGTCCCGGTTGTGGCCAAACTTCGCCAGCGGGCACTCTTGCCCCTCGAAGTAACTGGAACTGACGTCGTACAGAATCAGCGTCTGTCCGCGAAGGTGCCGGTTCGCAAGGCTCTGCTCGATCCAGGGCTGGCGATCGAGCAGCCAGTCGAGCATCGCAAGCATCTCGTTGCCGCTGACCGCTCCCAGGTCGAGAACGGCGCCGAGGCTGGAAGCGGCCGTCTCGGGTGACAGCTGACGTGCCGTCGCCAGCTTGGACGCGGGATCGAGCACCCGCGCGACGATGGCAGCCAGGGCGAGATCCCGCTCGCGGCTGGCGCGGCGGTGCAGGATCGAGCGCAATCCCAGCTGACGGCACAAGCCCAGCACGGCGCAGACATGGCCATGGGCCAAGGCCCGATGGATGACGAAAGCCTCTCTCGGATCCGCGACAACCCTGCCTCCCTTGAGCAACAGCCGGATGGCCTCGACCAGGTAGGGTGGCAGCCGCGACAGATTGGCCAGCGTACGGCGCTTGACCTTCCCGCTCTCGCGGCGCGATTCCCGCAACAGGATCGCGGGCCGGCTGTTGCGGTTCGGAATGGACTCGACATAGAGGGACATGGGCACTAGACCTGCATGGAGTCACCAGCTTGCCAACTATATACAGCATGTAAGAGACAATTTCCATGGATCATGCCATCTTACATGGAGTAAAATCCGCAGGCACTTCCAGCACGCCTGGCGCCAAAACATGAGTCAAATCAATTGATTAAGGCAACGAAGGCAAGCGAAACTGGCTGGAAGTTCCGGTTAGGAGTGTGGGTCTCGGTCCGCGAGCTTTGATTTGCACCACGTAGCGTCGGAGTTGTTCGAATTGTGCGGATTCCGGTCGATTTCCGGTTGGGAGGGAGGAGAGAGCACCGGGTGCACATTCCGTATGGAGTAATGCAGATCCAGTGGTAGCAAGGGGTTAGGAGTGTGGGTCTCGGTCCGCGAGCTTGGAATTGCACCACGTAGCGTCGGAGTTGTTCGAATTGTGCGAATTCCGGTCGATTTCCGATTGGGAGGGAGGAGAGAGCACCCCACAAAAAATGTTATGTGACAACAAGATACTGGATTTGCTCAGATTCTGGCATTTACTCCATAGAAAATTTCCATAGCGCCAGGCGAAGGTCTGGAAAGGAGGATGAGATGAACTGAAACCTTTCATCGCAACCCAGCAGGTTCGACACCTGCCCGGCAAAGGCGCAGCCCGCCAGCCGGAACCGAGTCTTGCATGGCCAACGGCAACGCGGGTCGTGAAGCGTAGACAGGAGATGACAAAGCGCCGCTATGGAGCGGTTTTCATTATGAGTCCCCTTCTGAAGTGTTTGAAAACATTGGGAGTTGTGGAAGGTCTTGGTCCTGACACGGGCTGTTTCCGGCCCTGGCAGCGGCGGCGGCCACGGTTTCGTCCAGTAGATCGGCGGCTCGGATGCGCCAGGGAGCCTTTGGAGCGGCTTGTTGAGCCGGGAGAACCCCCTGTCGGATCAGTCGGCGGACTACGTGGTGGTTGACGCGGAGTTTGCTTGCAGCCTCTGCCAAGGTCAGGAGTTTCTCCTTTCCGGAAACGGTCCTGCGGGATGGAAGGCCGTGATCTCCGCGGTACCGCCTCACCCGCTCGGCGTTCCAGGTGTATCCATGGGCGGACGACATCCCCATGCGATTCAGCGATGCGGCGATATCGCAATCGGACCAGTGCCCCGCCATGCTGCGCATGACCTTGGCGGCTTGTTCAGAGGTGCGCACGCTATGGGCGCCGGATGCGGGTATTCGGACCCGTAGTTGAGAATGTTGTCCCCCTCGCCAATGAATGACCAGTACGACCTCACGGGCCGTGTTGTCGATATCTGCGATGATTTCGGTGACGAGGGTGCGCAAGAGTTGCTGGCGCGTGCGCATGGTGGTCGTTGGCGCATTCCAGGCGGCTTCGAGATCAACGGCAAGTCCGGTGAAGTCCGGCATGCTTGAGGTCGGCTCTGGCACGTGCCGGATGCGTGTTTCGCAGGCCACAACGCGCTGAAGCGCCTCTTCCCAGCGTTTCTCCAATTGCGCCGCAATGAGTCGATTGTCAGGGTCGCAGGCGGCATAGCGACGCTCTGCCAGTGAGGCCTCGTAGCGCACCTGCTTCAGTTCGAGGTCCACGATTTTCTGCTGTTTTGCTTGCGCTTCGCCGTACATCCGTTCGGCCTCCAGAGCCGCTTCGATCGCCATGGGTGCCGCCACGCGGATGGCCTCTGCGGCAAGGGCGGCATCGATGCGTTTCGCGGCGAACCGCAGACACGTCGGCAGCCCATGCACATGGCCCTGTCTGCACAGGTAGACAGCCCGCCCCGGGGCTCGGCCCGAATAGACCACCTGCAGGCGCCGTCCGCAACGGGCGCACGAGAGCAGCCCGGCGAGCAGTGCCCTGCCGCCTCGTCCAGACTTTGAGCCGCCGCTCTTGCCGTAGTTGTTGGCCGCGAGGCGGGCGAGGTTGCGCTCGTATTCGGCCCAGTCGATGTAGCCTTCATGGTGGTCCCGGATGATGACCTCCCACTGCTCGACAGGCTTGTCATGGCCGGAACTCTTGCGCAGACGCCCGTCAACGACGACCGTTCGCTGGCCGGTCTTGCCCCAGGCGTAAGCGCCTGCATAGAAGGGATTTTTCAGCGTGGTGTGGACGTTGCTGTAGCTGATCAGCCTCCATTGAGGAGCGAGGCCTCCGCCAAAGGGAGACGGAAAGCAGACTTCCTTCGCTCGGAGTGCCAGCGCAACCTGCCGTGCACTGCCCAAGTCGCGGAATCGGGAAAAGACCAGTCGGATGGTCTCCTGAATCCGGAGGTCGGGATCGAAGACGGGACCATCGGCTTCGCGATACCAGGCGTACCCGACCGGAACGTTGATACGGAGTTCACCGCGGCGCGCCTTGTCTTGCAGCGCCCCAAGCATCCGGGCACGGAGAATGCCACTCTCGAACTCGAAAATGCTACCCTTCATCCCCAAGAGGAGACGATCATTCGGAAGTCGGGGATTGTAGACACCATCCAGGTCGATCACGCGAGCATCGAACACACCGCACAACTCCAGGAGCTGATGCCAGTCACGGCCGTTGCGAGCGAGCCTGGAAGCATCGAAGCAGAACACGGCACCGACCTGTTGCGCACAAAGCTCGGCGCACAATCGCTCGAAGCCGGGCCGATCCATCTGGCCATTCGCCGTGACCCCCAGATCTTCGTCGATCACCTCCACATCCCGAAAGCCGCGGCTGTGGGCGGTCGCGACAAGTTCGTATTGCCGCCGCTGACTCTCCAGGTTGTTGAGGACCTGTCGGGGAGTGGACTGGCGGACGTAGACCACCGCCTTGCGGTTCAGGACCGAATCGGCAAGCACATCAGGCATCGTCATCGGGATCCTCGTCCCTCTTGAGGCCTGCCGCCTCCAGCAGCAGCCAGGCCAGTTGGTGGACGGCCTGATCGCGTTCGCTCCCGGTCAGGTTCTGCAGTTCGCCGTCGTCGAGAACCAGCGATAGCTGGGTCGTGCGTGGCAGTCGTGTCGGGTGCGGAGGGGCGGTCATCGACGTTCTCCCGGGAATCGCGCATGGTCTCCCGGCATTCTCTCCTCAAACCCAATCCGATCAAGAAGTGGTGGAGCTCGACCAGCGCCGACAGCGATGCCCGCGGCTCGCCGAGTTCCATTGGCGCGCAGGCAACCGCGTCCAGCATCCAGGCCGCGATCAGTGCGCCCTCACCGGGCGAACTCTCGACACGAACAAACTCGCCTGAGGCGTGCTGTTCACGCCTCAGTTCCTGGACCTCGCAGCCAAAAAGAGGATGCCACGGATAATGGACCCTCGCCGGTCGCCCGATATGGGCAGAATGGGAAGGGCTCCATTGAACCCCGAAAGTTTCAATGATGACGCCCTCGCTATTGGAAAACCGGGGGCAGCACCGGAAGCACCGTCATGGCGAGGTGCCACGGATCGTCCGGGGTCGCGGGAACGGCGCGAAGTCATGGGATGGGTTGCCAGGCAACCTGGGAGATCCCGCATTTGCCCGTGGAGGTAGGTTCCGGAAATGGAGATCCGGATGACCAAGACTCCTGGCCCGGCGCGAGGCTTGCTTACCGCCGGGATCGCTTTGGCGGACACGAAACCGATGCAGGCGCCCACGGACCCGGCTGGCGAATCAATAAGCCGAAGGGCGTGCGGTGCGGGAAGTCGTAGCACCCTCATAGTACCGAGGAGGGCGGGGAACCGGGGCCACCGGGACCCGCTGGAGGGAAGGGGGGTGTCTCCTGGACAGAACCGCGGACGAGACACTTGGGGAAACTCTGGGTTCCATAACCGAGTCAACGCAACAGCCGCGGATAGCCGTGCGGGTGTGAAATCCTTCGGACTTCCGCCTGCGGCACTTGGCCCTGTGCCTAGTGCGAACCTGCCAGGAGAGGAACCGGATGGTGCGCCAGGCTAACTGGCAATTGGATATTCGGTGGAAGTCCGATCAAGAGAAGGGAGTAGCTGCCACTCTTGCCCCGAGCCGTGGACGGTCCATCGCGAGGTGGGACGTTAAGCGTCGGTAGGGGAGCATGCAGGCGAGGAATATTGAGCCACGAAAATTCCAACATTCGGGGTGCCGAGGTTGTCATCTGGGCCGAAGGCCGCACCGGCCGTTCCGCTTTGGCGAGGGACGGTTGGACCCCGCGGGGTCGAAGAACCATCGCATGCATGGAAGTCCATTGTCGGGACCTTGGGAGATCTGTGGCCCGCCTTGGCAGTCGTGCCGGGGCCGCGAAGGAAAGGAGTAATCTGGACTGATGATGATGACCGGACCGCAGAAGTCGGATGGCGGAACAGTACCTGTGAAGGTGCCGAACAAGGACGTGCGAACGTCGGCGGAGGTGCTGGAGGGAAGGACGCCAACCGAGGGGAAGACGGGAAGCCAAAGCACGTACCGGACGCAGAGCCGGGCAAGCGTGTCACAGGCGGCTGACCGGATACGGCAGGCAGCCAAGAGGAAACCTGAGGAACGTCTTACGACGCTGCTGCACCATGTGACGGTGGAGGCCCTGAGAGGGGCCTACCATGCCCTGAACCCGCGAGCCGCGGCCGGGGTAGACCGGATGACATGGGACGCGTACGGCGAGGGACTGGAAGAGCGGATGCTCGACCTCCACGACCGTGTGCAAAGCGGTGCCTATCGGGCGCTTCCGGTTCGGCGGGTGGAAATCCCGAAGCCGGACGGGGGGACACGACCGCTCGGCATTACCTCTCTGGAGGACAAAATCGTCCAGAAGGTGATTGCAGATGTTATCCTCACACCGATTTATGAACCGGTGTTTCGTGCGCCGTGGAAAGGCGCTTTCTTCTAGCGGGTGCGAATCCCGCGCAACACCTGTCGACATGCCGACAACCGGATTATGCCGCGTTTGCAGCCCAAGGCTTTGAATGCCCCGGCTTTTTTGCTGGCATTATCGGCATAATCACAGTGATCTCAGGAAGCCCAACAGGGTGTCGTCCGGCTTGAACCTTCCCGGTTTGACCCCGATGGGGCGGGTTTGCTCCATGGCCTTTTCCTTGATGCGGAGATCTGCGTGCAGGTAGATCTGCGTCGTCTCCACGGATTCATGGCCGAGCCAAAGCGCGATCACCGTGCAACCGATCCCCTGATGCAGCAGAGCCATGGCGGCGCCGTGGCGTAGGCTGTGTGGGGTGACCCTCTTCTCTCTGAGTGTGGGACAGATTTTGGACGCGGTACGGCAATGTTTGGCGACGATACGCTCGACGGCGTCGCGACTGAGTGGACCGCCGCGGTTGCTGGGGAACAGCGGAGCGTTCTCCACATTGCCCTGTTCATCGATCCAGGTCTCGAGGACCTTCACCGTATCGCTTCGCAGAGGTGTCGCGCGGTCCTTGCGCCCCTTGCCATGGCAACGCACATGGGCACCGCGTCCGCGTTCGACGTCCCGGATCTTGAGGCCAGTCAGTTCCGATACCCGAAGGCCGGTCTGCGTGGCGAGCATCAGCAGCGCCCGGTCTGTCACTACCGCACAGTTGACGCAGAGATCATTGGCGAGTTTCGCGGAGCATTCCGGCCCTTCTCATCCGTTGGAGTGCGGCAGTGTCTTGCATGAGGTATGTCATTCCTGTCCAGAGTTTTGCGGTACCGGGCATTGGCTGTCGTTTGGATGGGATGAAGCCGACATATCGACCGAGATCGATGGCGAAGGTTCGGAGGTCGGGGATATAGTCGGGCGGAGCCCGGCAGCGGATCACGCGGTAGTCGTACAGGCCCAGATAGAGCATGAAGATTTCGTCTCGGGACATGATCTCGTCGGCGGGCCTGTCAGGGGTTTCCCTGGCGGCGCGATCCAGATCGAACACGCGCCACGCGGTGATGGCGTCGAACGCGAGGCACTTGCGCAAGTCCTCGGCATCGTCGAGGCGGCGGTCCTCGATGCGGGTTCCGGTCTTGAGGACGCGGAAGAACTCTTCGATGGACCAGCGCGTTTCGTACCACTGGCGGATGCGGTCGGCCCATTCGGGCGTGGCCTCGCCTTCGGAGCAAAGCAGCAGCCAGCGGAGTGGCTGGCGAGCGCCGGACGGCGGGTTGCGCTCGGCAACGAGCACGGCGGTCATGGGCAGCGTGTGCGGCGACTTGCCTTCGGGCGCGATGAGTTCGACGCGAGCGATGCGCAACGCCAGCACGGCCTTGCGCTTCTTGCGTGCCGCCCTGCCGCCCCGCGCGGAAATCTCGATGCTGCGCGATGCGCAGGGCGGGAGAGTGTCCATGTGCTTGCCGAGGTCCACCTTTTTGCCGTCCACCAGCACCTTGCGCTGTTTCGAGCGGCAGGCGCGCACCAGCAGGCCGGCGGCGGCGGGATCCTCGGCCTGGCGGGCGTACAGACCCCAGATGTCTCCCTCGCGGTCGGCGACGGAAATGACGCGGGTGTTCGAGCAGGCGTGTCCCACCGCCGCCGCCTGCTCCAGCGAGCGCAGCCAGCGGGCGCTCTCGGGCTCCTGCGCCACGCCCGGTTCCCGGGCGGCCTTGGCTTCGACGCTTTCGCGGAAGTCGCCCTCAAGCGCGCAAACGCCAAGCGGGCGCCCGCCCTGTGCCACCGCCAGCGTCGTATGCACGGGAACCCCCACGGTGCCCTTGCCGCCGCCGCCCAGCGCCGCCAGCCCGCTGGTCGCGTCGCGAAGGTTGTCGTAGTTCACCATGGTGGTGTCCTGCACCATCAGCACCACACCCGCATGCCGGCAGCGCTCCACCGTTGTCTCGCGATGCCCCTCGAGGATGTCGTCCACAGCCACCCTTTCGTTCGAAAGCAGGCGGTACGCAGCCTCCTGCGATGCACGGTCCGGAAAGATCTCCGGAAGCGGCGTTCCCGGACGCTTCTCCCAACACCGCCCCATCTCCTCGATCCGGCGCCGCACCCGCCCGTCGGGATGGGTGCCCCGGCCGAACTCGCGCTCCGCCCAATCGGCGTCGGCGCCAAGATGCAGCGATCCCATCCGCCCCGCAACCCGCTCCGGCTCCTCACACAGTGCTTCCCGCCAGCCCGCCTGCAGCGACTTCATCCACACCCGGCGCACCGGCCCCGCCCCGCGCCGGCCCGGCGGGCGTCCCGATGTCGCGCCAGCATCCTCCCAGCCCGCCGCTCGGTACGAGGTCCCGGCATGCTCGGGGCCGACATAGCTGTACGCCAGCACCGGCCGATCACCATGCCGTGCCTCCCAGTCGTCCGCAACCCGACCTGTCGCCTGCGCCAGCACATGCGAGGCAAGGTCCGCAACCCGCACCGAAGGCAGAAGCAGGAAGCGGTGGTTGTTCACCATCCGCCCCAACCCCGCGCAACGGGCTCGCGCACTCCAGCCGATATACCGGTCCCGCGCCTTCTGGTGCCAGCTCGCCGCGCAGAAGCCGATCCCACCCAAACACCCGAACCGAGACGATATCACCAGATAATTCAACGCTTTGCCGGGATGCCGCGGAACCCCCTCCGGATGGTGCGACGCCATCATCGAACGGAAGCGCCGCGAACCCTCGCGACCCTCGGCCGGTTCCAGCGACACCGTTCCCAGAGCCGATAGCGTCGTCTCCACATGCAGGTCTGGATGCGACGGCAATGCATCCCCCGCTGGCGGCGGCGCTGCCGCCGCCGGAAGCTTCAACCCCAGTTGCGACGCCAGCCTCGGCAGGATCTTCCGCGCCGACGAAACGCACGGCTCGCCCCGCGCGTTGCGCCAGTTCGCGCGAGCGCACAACTCGCTCGCAAGCGCGCTCCGGCTCGCGCCTCCCTCAAGGACCGCGCACTCAAACCACGAAAGAGTTTCCGCGCAAAACTGTCGCAAGCCAATCTGCATGCATCATGTGTGCCACACAACACAGCCCGTGTCAACAGTGTGATAGTGACAGGCGCCCGGTCCCGTCGCCCGTACCAAGTAGTGAGGTCGGGCGTGGTGACGAGTGCCTTGATCTCGTCTTCCGTGAGCCAACTCATGGTGGTCTTTTTGTGGCGCTTTGTTGGCAGTTGCAGGATTTTCTGGCAATGGTGCAGGATCTGGGGTTCGTTGACCGCAACATGATTGAAGAAGGAACGGATGGCGGCAAGGCGGACATTGCGGCTCTTCACGCTGTTGCCACGTTCGACTTCAAGATGTTCGAGAAAGCTCCCGACAAGGTCGGCATCGATGTCCGAGACATCCATGTCCGTAGGCTTCCGCCCGCACCGTGACTTGACAAAGTCAAGCAGCAGCAGAAAGGTATCACGGTAGCTTGCGATCGTGTTCTCACTGGCCCCGAGTTGGCTGATAAGCCTCTCGGTGAAGAACTGCTGAACTAGCGGCGCCAGTGGTGTCGGCACGGTTTTGGTCATGACGCGCCTCCTTCCCCGAGGGTTCGGAGACCTCGTTCGCTCGCCAGGGCCAACAGTTCCGGCACCGCCTCGATGTACCACCAGGTGCCGTTCGCTTTCGTGTGCCCCAAGTAGGCGCTGAGCTTGTACATTTCGGCATCCACGTCTCGCCCCTGCCGGAACCAGTCGAGGATGGTCCTGGTGGCCATGCTGTGTCGCAGGTCGTGGACCCGCGGCCCGCGGCCCTGTCCCGGCGAGGGTTCGCGCAGACCAATGGCTTGGCCGACCGCGGCGAAGTTCCGTTCTACGGTGCAAACGTTTGCCCGCCTGCCGTCCTCGACCTGAAAGAGCGCACCGCTGTCGGCATGAGTAACTCGGTCGCGGAATTGCTGATAAGCCTGCAGCTTCGTGACCACGCACCGGGTAACCGGAATGATGCGGCTCTTTCCGTTCTTGGCGTGTCTGATGGAAAGGGTGGCGCCTTCGGCGCCGACATCCTGGTCATCGAGCCCGAGTGCTTCGCCAATCCGGAGGCCGGTCACTGCGATCAGGCCGAACAAGGTCGAGCAGGTTGCACCACGCAATCCGGTCGGCGAGGGCAGCGCCGCTGCGGTGACCACGATCCGCTCGATCTCCGACTCGCTGTAGATCCATGGTCGTGGACGTGTGTCGCGCCTTGGAATCAGTCCTTTGGATGGGACTTCGTGACGCTCATCAATCCCTTGCAGCCAACTTGCAAAACCACGCACGATGCAAAGCCGGGTGCTCCATGTATTCGAGCCTGCCGTTCCGAACGTCTCCTTCCAGCGCAGGAACAGTTCAGTCGTGATCCATTCGGCTCCCTCTGCATCGGCAAAGTCAACGAATGGCTTGAGGATGAGGCCGGCTGACGTCATGTCGGCCCCGAAGCGGCGGCGATGGTCAAGATACTCGGAGAACCGAACGGAGATCGACATCATGATCTGATCTCCGCTACGGGCCAGGGACGCGCGATTGAGCGCAGCGCCTGGATGTCGTGCCGGGCATAGATCGTCGTTGTCTCTGCCGAGCGGTGACGGAGCAGGTTGCCGATGTCGGCCAGCGGCGTTCCGACCTGCAGCAGATTCATGGCCAGGGAATGTCGAAATACATGGCAGCGAACCTTACCCTCGGGCGGTGCGATGCCGGACGCCACATAGGCCCCGTGGAGCGTTGTGCGGATCGGGCGCGATGACGAGAAGGGCAGGAAGGGCGGTCGAATGCGGACAAAGAGATGCCGTGAGTTGCCCCGTCGTCCGTGCTGGATCCAGTCCACCATGGCCTCGCCGACGTCGACCGGGAGCGGCATGATCGCCCGCTGTGCGCACTTGCCGCGGATCAGAACCTCGCCAGCCTGCCAGTCGATGTCCTCGAGCCGGAGGGCGATGATCTCCTCGCCACGCAGGCCGAGCCGGGCCATTGTCAGCAGTATCGCGTAGTCACGGCGGGCGATGGAGCTGTCTCCCTTGGCTGCCTCCAGAACACGTTCAACCTCTTCCCGCGACAGATGCCGGGTCGGGGCGGGCGATCGGGGTCGAGAAATGCGCGGGATACAGAGAGCCAGGTTCTGATCGATCCGGCCGGTCGCATACAGGAAGCGGAACAGGGATCGCAGAGAATCAGCCTTCGATCGTGCACCGACAAGGCCCGTCTCGTCCGTAACTCCCAGGTAGGCGACGATATCGGCGCGGGTGATGGCGCTCAGGTCGCCGGGAGCAGCATCGTTGAATCGGAAAATCAGGAAGTGGCGAAGTTTGCGTTGACGCAATTGGATGGTGCTGGGCGCCGACCCGCGCTGGGTGCGCAACCAGATGCCATAATCCGTGCACAATGTCTCAAGGGCCGTTGACGCCGATGTCGGCTGTGGCGCGGCAGCGATTGCGTCTTCCTTGACAAGATAGCCGATGAACCGATCCAGGACGTATGTCCATCTTTGCCGGCTGTAATCTGAAAGCCTCGCCGGCAGTCGGTCTCGAATTTGCTCGAACATTGCCTCGTCAACGCCGTCCGGCGTCAGCAGCCCTCGACGCCCGACTTCGGCACAAAGCCAGTCGATTGCACGGGCATAGTCCTTGACGGTACCAGTCTTCAGGCCTAGCGATACAAGCAAGGCCAGAAATCCGTTGCGCAAGGGTATCAGCCAACCCGGCGCCTGTTCCGTTGGCAATGGGATTCCAATTGAGTTTGATTGCATCCTTTCGCTCCTTCGCTGCGGATGAGTGGAACGAGCAGGATCGCGTGAACTGGACAGAAATCCAAAGACCAGGTTCTCACTTGATCGCCAGAGTCGTCGAGAAACGCATCCGACAGTGTGTGTTCTGCGAAAGCAATGGCTGTGTGTGGTCTGTCAAAAGTCGACAACAGACTCGACAAGAGCTTCGGTGCAGAGGAAATGCAGGTCCAGATTGGAAGTGATTATGCCGATAATGCCAGCAAAAAAGCCGGGGCATTCAAAGCCTTGGGCTGCAAACGCGGCATAATCCGGTTGTCGGCATGTCGACAGCTATGCCGATATCGGCATAGCTGTCGCTCCGGTTGGTAGCAGCCAGGGCGGGTCATGGAGGTAACGACATGGACTGAAGCACCCTGGTGACAAAGGACCGCATAAGGCGGTCCAGCAACCATGCGGGCCGGAACGCAAGTGAACGTCATGCAGGCCTCGAAATTTCTAATGCGGAAGCTGACCCTGCGGAACATGGGGGAAAGCCGATGGCAGACCGGGAAGTGAGCGACATATGCACCGGTCTGTTTCCGCCGGGGTAAGGACGCTGGCACGCATGGAAGGGGAAGAAAGCAGCAACACGGGAAGCCCTGTCGGTGGCGTGGCACGCGTCAACCGGAAACCCGTGAGGGTCAGTCTGGGCCGGCAGGGTGGCGGATGGGCCCGTACTACCTTGGATGCCGGGTAATGCCGGCGGAGGGAAGGGGCCCTGGTTCGAGAGCGGTATGGAAAGGAAGCAAGGCATGACCACTGGCAAGAGCCTAACAGGGTCAACAGGAGTTCGGAAACTCCAGACCATGCTACATGTGAAAGCGAAGGAAGAACCCAAGCGACGGTTCCACGCACTGATCGACAAGGTGTGGCGAGCAGACTTTCTGGCTGAGGCCTGGGTCAGGGTACGCCGTAACGGCGGCTCCGCCGGGGTTGACGGGGAGAGCTTCCAGGACATTGAGTTGAACGGCTTGGAGCGGTGGCTTGGGGAACTATCGCAGGATCTGAGGGACGGGACCTATACACCGGAACCGGTGCGACAGGTGCTGATCCCGAAGAAACAGCCCGGCCAGTTCCGGCCCTTGGGCATTCCCTGCATACGGGACCGGGTAGCGCAGACATCGGCCATGCTCGTGCTGGAGCCGATCATCGAAGCTGACCTGCAACCGGAGCAGTATGCCTACCGGCCGGGGCGGAGCGCGAACGACGCGGTGAGACGCGTCCACCGCCTCCTGAACAGGGGGCATAACGAGGTGGTCGACTGCGACCTGTCCAACTACTTCGGGGAGATTCCCCATGCCGAACTGATGACGAGCCTCGCACGTCGCGTGAGCGATGGACGGATGCTCGGCCTCATCAAGGCGTGGCTGGAAATGCCTGTCGAGGAGGATGACGGCAAGGGCGGCAAACGCCGTACGAACCGGGCGCGCAGGGAACGGAAAGGGACTCCACAGGGATCCCCGATCTCGCCCCTGCTCAGCAACCTCTACATGCGACGCTTCATACTGGGCTGGGAAGTGCTGGGCTATGCCCGGCGCTTTCGTTCGGAGATCGTGAATTACGCGGATGACCTCTGTGTTCTCGGCAAGGCCCCGGCGGCAGAGATGCTGGTGGCGGCCAAGCGACTCATGGCGGGTCTGAAGCTGCCGGTCAACGAACGGAAAACCCGGTGCTTGCGGTGTCCGGACGAAGCTCTTGAGTTTCTTGGATACCGCATCGGACGCAACTACCGCCCGCACGGCAAAGGGGCCTACATCGGCACCCGTCCGAGCAAGGCGAGCGTCCAAAGCATCTGCCGTCGGATACGTGAGATGACGACGCCGAGGTACGAGAAGCTATCCGTGGAGGACACGGTGCACCGCCTGAACCGGACCATGTCCGGTTGGGCGAACTACTTCCACCTCGGACAAGTCGGACCGGCCTACCAGTCGGTCGATCGACACGCCACCATGCGGCTGCGACAGTGGCTCTGCCGAAAGCACAAGGTGAGGTCCGGGAAGTACGTGCGCTTCCCGGACACGACGCTATGGGAAAGATATGGCCTCACCATCCTTGCGCAGACGGCCAGGCGCCTTCCGTGGGCGAAGGCATGATCTCGTCCGAAAGCTGAGTGCGGGAAAACCGCACGCTCAGTTTGATGAGCGGGGGTGAGGAAACGCGGATACGGTAAAGATCGAGGCACCGACAACGTGCGAAAGCCGTCGGCAAACTGCTACTCCCTATACCTAAGCCCGGACGCGCCTCCCCCCGACTCTACTCGGGCTGAGCTATGGGTTTCGGCCGGGGCGGTCGGCGCATGACGCGCTGGACGCCCTTGCCTACTGCATCGACAAACGCAAGGTCAACTGGATACTTGACGCTGACATTCGACAATTTTTCGATGACAGTTCATAATGCCCCCTGGTTCATTTCAGTGCTTCGAAGAGATTCGGCAAGTCGTCCAACAGTTTGATACGTAGCGCTTTTTTCCTCCCTGCGCGGATATGGATCGCGTGCAGGCTTCCGTTCTTTACACGCTGCAACACGGTTTGGCGAGTCACGCCCATGCGTTTGACTGCCTCGCGCATCGGCACGTAGCCGGGCGGTGCCTTTTCCATCAGCTGTAGTTTCAGATGTCCGGACCTCGGGAGTGAATCGAGCTCACCTATTTGAACCCGAAGGGTCCGGATCGGCCGTATTCCCGGGCAGTTCGTAGATCATCCGGAGGTTGGTGCCTGGGAAGATCGTCCGGGTCAGGTTGAGTTCCTGGAGGAGGCCTGCAGTGGCGTTGTCGCCGGCGTCGCTGGCGGTGCCGAGGATGCGAATGCGGAGGATGCCGTTGGAGGGCTCCGGGATGATGTCGGCGTCGGATTGGAAGATCGCGCGCAGGTGCCTGCGGGGTCGCTGTGTCTTGCCCTGTGCCTGTGCGACGACAGGCATCATGCGGGTTTCGGCGCGGTAGGCGATCATGCGGATGACGTCGAGGAGGAGCTTCTCGCCTTCGGGAAGCGCATCCAGGGCCTGGTGCTCGTCGAGCTCGGCGACGGTGATGTGGCGCTGCGTGTCGCTGCGCTTCTGCTTGAGCGCCTCACGCTCGGCGTCGAGAGCGTCGATCCGGGCCTGGAGACGTCGGGCGGCTTCGGCGGTCTGGTGAGACTGGGCTCCCTTGGCCAGATCGGCGATCCTGTTGCGCAGGGTGCCGAGGCGTTGCCGGAAGCGGCTGACATTTCGGTCGATTGCGCGCCAGAGCGGGTTGACGACGCGGGCTTCGGGATCCTGCGGCTCCAGGCCGCGGACCACGAGGGCGTCGAGATTGAACTCCTCGCGCATATATTTGAAGAAGTTCTCCTGCGACCAGCGGGAGAACAGGGCGCCGGCGATCTGCTCCACGGGCATGCGGGAGTGGGTGGTAATGAGCGGGACCTGGCGGCCGCTTTCCAGCAGGCGGCGGATCTGGCGGACCTCGGGCCCCTTTTTCAGTTGCACGCGCTTCTCGGCGAGGCGGACGGTGGCGCTGCGGGTCGTGCCCGGTCCATGGATCGGTACCGCGACACTGCGGAACTCCGCCTCCGGCCAGTCCTCCCCCTTGAAGCCCTTGTGCCAGGTGATCACCGCAACGCCGCGCCGGGCGAGGCGCTTGAACAGTGCCGGGCTCCAGCCTTCCCGGTCGAAGACCAGCGTCAGGGCGGGCTCGCCGGCATCCGGGGCGGTGAGATCCGGCGCCTCCGGGCCCAGCATGCCCAGCTTCTCCAGCGCAGGCAGGATGTCCGCCTCCAGCGCGTGGGTCATGGTCGGATCCAGCGCCTTGTTCAGGCACAGGAAGGGCTTGCCGCCGAGCGCGTTGATCCAATAGCTCGTGGACGCGGGCAGGCATAGTTTCTGTCGCGCTACGAAGTGCTTTGGCAATTTCCCCTTGCGACCGGAATAGATCTTCACATGCCCGTCCACGCACAGCGTGGCGCCGACCTCCGGGTCCTCCTCAAGCCATCCCGCCGCCAGGGAGGATTGCCAGTTCCGCACTTGCTGCACATCCTGCCCCAGCGCCTTGATCTTGCGCCGCAGCGTCTTCACCTCCGGGCAGCGGTCCAGGCCCAGGATCGCGCCCCATTCCCCGGGCACCTGGTGCCGGAGCGCCTCCGGATTGCGCACCCGGGCCAAGACGAGGAACGCCAGGAAGAGCAGAACGGTGGTCAACCCGTAATACCCCTTGGGCAGCGACAGGAACTCCCGCGCGTGGTTCAGAAGCCCCTCCTTCAGCAGCATCGGGAGCCCGGCCAGCACCCCCCAGCCGGCAACCGCCGACAGCGGTTCCGCAAACTGCGGCCGGATCTCGCTCAGATGCCCCGTCGCGGCCAGCATTCGTCCCGTCGTGTCCCGAGCCCCACGGCCCATCGGCGCTGCCCGGTCGCGGGCGTCCCGTGCGCTTCGCTCAATCGGCGGCTCCAGCGCGTCCCGCTCCGGTGCTTCCTGCGGCGCCTCCCGCTCCGCAGGTGCTTCCGGATCCGGTTCAGCCTTCGCCGTCCCGGCCGGCATCCCACCCCCGACAACGCCTCGCCGGCGATTGTCGTTCAGCGTCCGCACCGGAATCCCCAGCCGTCGCGCAACCGCCGAGCCGCTCAGACCCGAGGTCAAAAGACGGTCCGCTTCCCGCGCCATGTCGGCATCGATTACGCTCGGACCGCGCCCGCGGCGCGGCGCAAAGAAGCTCGCCTCGCCGTCCCTCCGGAGTTGGTTCACCGCCCGCTGTACCGTCGAGCGGCTCACGCCGAGCGCCTCCACCAGGTCCGAGCGAGGGACACCGCTCTCCGCGAACTTCGCGATCCGAAGCAACTTCGCTTCGCGCTGATCGTCAGCGTGAAAATCAAACGGCTCAAGATTGGAGAAATACTCCACTCGGCCGTCCCGCCTCACGAAGGAAAAGCAGGAGTTGCCAATCTGGACCGCCTCGGCGGGTCGCATCGGAAGCGTGTTCATGAGATCCTCGGGCACCGAATAATGGGTTCATATTATTATGCCAGATACCCGCCGCTCTGTCAACCCCAAAATCCAATCATAACTCTATCAATTCAAACGATAATTCAACCCACAAGCAGCTCTCGAAAAGAGAGCGATGTCCGGACGTCTGAGTTTCGAGTTTTCGGTGAGCCGGATTCGCCAAGGCGCGCCAGGCGTTGTCTGCTCGCCATCGAGGTAGCCGTCATTCAACCAGCGGTGGACGGTGGAAGTAGCAATCCCGAGCAGTTCGGCGGCTCGCTTGATCGTGACCAGTTCGCCGTTGGCGGGCCTGGTTGCGGGATCGAAGCGCGGGATGTTCCAGTGCTGGCGCAGGCTTTTCACACGGATCTTGTTGAACGGATGGCCGTAGGCCGTAACCTTGCCCTGACGGTTGAGGATTCCGGCGATGACATCGTCGGGGTGGAATTGAGCGAGGCGGCGAAGCAGATTGACGGTGTCTTCGCTGGTCCGGATGGTGGCCTGCTTGCGGGGCCGGTCGAGCTGGATGCTGGTGAGCGCTCCGCCACGCCAACGCAGGGTGAGATCGATCCGGTGCTCACCGCGGGGGGCAGCCACGATCACTTCCTCCAGCGCGGTGCGCAACAATTCCTTCCTGTCTCGCGGCGTGATCTGCGGAGCGTCCCAGACGCGCTCCAGATCCCGTGCCAAGGCACGGATTTGCTTTCGTTCGGCCGCGACAAGCGGTTTGGGGCGGTCCTCCCGGCGGCGCTCCAGTTCGCGCTGCGCCGCCGCCAACGCTTGCAGGCTGCGTTCCCACGCCGCTTCCAGGTTTCGGACCACGAGTCGGTTCTCTGGCTCCACAGCCCGATATCGGCGCTCAGCGGCGTCTGCGTCCTGCCTTGCTCGCTCGACGGCCAGCAGCCAATGTTGCAGGGATCTCTCGAACCGGGATTCCACCTGGTCTGCAGCGCGGAGTGCGGCCTCGAGGCCCGCGGGCTGGATTGCCTCGAGCAAGGCTCCGCAGACGGCCCGATCGATCTGTACCGCGCCAATGTGCAGGCAATATGCGCGGCGTTCTGTCGTCAGCGTCTTGCCAGAGCAATGATAGCCGGGCGACGAGGTGCGCCCGGTATAGTGCGTGCGCAGTGGTCGCCCGCACTGTCCGCAGGTGGCAATGCCTTGCAGCAAGGCTCTTCCTTCGCGCACCGCGCCTCCACTGCCATGGCGCTGTGGTCGGTTGTTGCGACCGAGCCGCTCCAGAATCGCCTCGTGGGTCTGCCATTCGATGTATCCCGGATGATGATCCCGGATCAGCACCATCCATTCCTCGCGGGGCAACTTGCGGCTACGCATCCGCAGGGAGCCGTTCTCGTCCACGAAGCGTTCCCGTCGCGTCTTGCCGTAGACGTAGGCTCCCGCGTAGACCGGGTTGGTCAGGATGTGGTGGATCTTCACATAGGTGGGCGGCAGCCATTCCAACGTTCTTCCCGGCTGACTGCGGGTTGGAAACGTCCGTCTTTCGTCGATAAACGAGCGCCATACTCGTCGCGCTGACCCGAACTCGGCAAAGCGTTCGAAAACGCAACGCACTGCTCCTTGAATCGCTTCGTCGGGATCGATCAGAATGTCAGCGTCAGCCACTCCGCGCACGTAGCCGATCGGCTGTCCCCGGTAGAGGTCGCCGCGCAACGCCTTGTTGCGGATTCCACCGTCGAGACGGGCACGCAGTATGTGAAGCTCAGCCTCGTACATTGTACCTTTAAGTCCCAATAAGAGTCGATCGTTGAAATGTCCTGGGTGATAGATCCCGTCGACGTCAGCGATCAGCGTATTCGTGACTCCGCACAGATCCAGGAGCCGGTACCAGTCGGCACTATTTCGAGCGAGGCGTGACACCTCAATACTGAACAGGATGCCGACGTGGCCAAGGGCGACCTCGGCGGTCAGGCGGGCGAACCCGACACGGCCTTGCGTGAACTCGCCCGACAAGCCCAAATCGTCATCAATGACCTCGATCTTTTCGGAGGGCCAGCCCAAGTCTTGAGCGCGGTCGGCAAGAGCGTATTGTCGCCGGGTGGACTCCCCGTGTCGCTTGACCTGAGAGGGCGTGGATTGGCGGAGGTACACCAGGGCATGCCGTTCCTGATGCGATGTCGTGATCTTGGGATCAGTCATCGTGCTCGTCCTCCGCTTCCGGTCGGGTGGTTGCAGCACGGACGATCATCGTTGCGAGTTGCTCCAGCAGGGCTTGGCGTGTCGGCTCGTCGAGTTGCGTCCAAAGTTCCAGGCGAGGCTCCGGGGGACCCGGAGGCATCAGCTTCAGCTCCATCGTTCTTCTCCGTTTCCAGACGACGAAGCAGAGCATCGACCACGGCTCTCATGCGCACAACATCCTCAGGCGCGACAAGAAGTTCTCCAGCACCCTCCTGCGGCATGACCTCGTGTGACACGTCAGTCCAGGTCGTTGGCACGATCCGCCGGCTACCATCTGGGAACAGCAGCAGAAGCTGACGCTCACCCTGGCGGTAAAGCTGACCTGACACCCTGAGCGAGCAACCAAAAAATACATGTGCCCTGCGCGTAATCTTGACGGATTCGGGAAGTTCGTGGATGTGGGTAGTGTGTCGTGTGGTCGTTCGATACTTTGGATCGAGACTGGTTGATCCGGTTTCTGGAACATCGGATCGGGGACCGCCGGGTGATAAGGCTGATAATCAAGTGGCTCAACGCTGGCGTCATGGAAGGCACGGAGTGGAAGGACGACCTCTGCGGAACCCCGCAGGGATCGGTAATTTCGCCAATATTGGCAAATATTTACCTACACTATGTACTGGACCTTTGGTTCGACCGGAAATGGCGCAAGCAGACGGCACAAGGCGAAGCGGTACTGATCCGCTACGCCGATGACTTTGTCGCAGGCTTCGAGACCCGTCGAGATGCGGAACAATTCCGCTCCGACCTGGAGCAGAGGCTGAACAAATTTGGCCTGGCTCTTCACCCGGACAAGACCCGCTGCATCGAGTTCGGCCGGTACGCCATGGCGAACCGCCGCGCCCGTGGTCAGCGGCGTCCCGAAACCTTCCACTTCCTGGGGTTCACGCATTATTGCCGGACCACGCGGAAGGGGCGGTTTGGACTCGGGCGGAAGCCGCAAGCCCGACGCGTTCGGCGTACGCTGAAGCGGATCGGACTGGTACTACGACGACGACGACATGACCCGCCAGAGGAAGTGGCAGTATGGCTACGATCGGTGCTTGGTGGATGGCTGCGCTATTTCGCGGTTCCCACCAGTCACCCATACCTCTCGGCCTTCATTGACCGCGTCAAGTGGCTCTGGTTCCGACAGTTGAGACGGCGCTCGCAAAGGCGCTCAATTCTCGACTTGTGGGAATTGGTCAAGGAACTGGCGAGCAGCCATTTTCCTGCACTTCGCATCATGCACCCATGGCCAAACCAACGGTTTCAGGCCGTCCACACCCGAGGTAGGAGCCCAGTGCGTTAGCGCGCCCGCTGGGATCTGTGCGGAGGGGCGCCGGGAAACCAGCGCTCCTACCGCGACCGCTAGTGTGCGCACGTCCGGCTCTGCGAGGGGGGGAGCTCGGTAACGACCAATGGCATTCACTTAACGAGTTTTTTTCCATTCACTTAAGGATTCGCAGTCCTGACAGCCTGTTGGGGCTGCGTTTCGGAGTCCTGTGGTTCAGGCTGTCGATGCTTTCCTGTGCTTGCCGTGCCACCGGTTGAGGGGTTTGCGGGATCGTCGTTCGTAGCTTCGACCCGGGCGTGGCTTCTGCCGCCCGGTGGCGACGCAATCGAGGACCTGATTGATCGCCGCGGCGACGGTGGCGGCGTGCTTCAGCAGCAGGGCTTCGAGGTTTCGCGCGACGGCAGCGAGGGAGTTCTTGAAGTTTGCGGTGCGATCGATTGCGGAAGGGGATGGCTTGCGGGCGTTGAGGATCGCATCGCCATGAATTGTGAAGATGCGCGTCATGGCCATGAGGTTGAAGTGGGCGAAGAGTTCCTGTCGGACACCGCGCTCGGTTCTGGCATGGAACGGCGCGATTTCCATGATGGACTTGGAGATCTTGTACATCTCTTCGATGCCCCAGCGCGATCCGTACAGATCGGCGAGTTCGCTGGCGGGGTAGGTTTCCGAATCAAGGAGAGTGGTGGCGAGGCCGATTGTTGAGCCGCCGGCAGTGTATTTGACGAGGCGCAGCCGGACAGGTTCTGCAAGGGCTTGCGGATGTCTCTTGCGCAGCTTCCGGAGAAGCTTCTCGCCGGGCATTGCCTCGACGACGGCATCTGTCCGGCTTCCGGCGAGGAAAGCATCCATGATCGGGCTGGCGGACTTCTGGATCCGGAAGACGGGATGCATGTTCCGCTCGAGATGGACGGCCAGCAACTCCCAGGAGAAATATCCGCGATCGTAGATCACTACGTCCCCAGGCGACAAGGCGGGCAGAAGGTCGAGCGCGGCCCTTCGTTCATTGCCGTGGGCGCGAAGGTCGAACGCGACCGGAATTCGCTCCGGAAGTTGAACCAGGCAACTGAGCAGGCCCTGCGGGTAGTGGCTCGTATCCGAGGGCGTGCGATACCCGCAACGGATCAGCGGCCGCGGCAGGTTGAGCTTTGAGCCGTCGATCGCGAACAGGCGGTGTCCCCGCCACGCGGGCGGGCAGGAGGCACGCTTGAGGATCTCGGCATGCACGCTCCGGAACACGTTCTCATCGACCTTGGCCCGCGCCCTGCACATCGCCGACGCGGCGACCGGATCCGGCTGCGGAAGCGCGACACCGAGCGCGCGGCACTGCTCCCAGAGTTCGGCAAGCGTGGTCGCGTAGCCCTGCTCGCCGCTGGACAGCACCAGCCGGTACACGAACAGCATCACCAGCAGCGTATGCAGAACCCGCCGCCGCACCTGCCACACCCTGTCATGCTCGGCCGCCACTGCCGTCAGCGCCCCGATGAGATCCCGCCAGAGCAACACGAAGGGATCGTCCGGAGCCAACCGGGGCCGCCGAGGACTGCGCCGCGGCGCGCTGCGTTGCGGCCCATGCAGGAGAACCTCCCGGAAGTCCGTGGCCAGCGGATATACATAGACCCGTTTCGGCGCCTTCCCCTTGCCGCCCCGGGTCTCGCCGAGATCGACCCAGTTCGCCGCACGGTAGCAGGTGCCATCAGAGCGGCTCGTGTCCGCAAACGTTTCCACCAGAACCGGGCGAAAGCCATGGCGCTCCTCCCAGTCGTCCGCCAGGCGACCGGTCGCGATCGACAATGCCTTGGATGCCAGGTTCCCAACCCGAACCCACGGAAACAGCAGGAACCGGTTGTTCCCGACCACCCGGTCCAGATGTTTCCTGTAGCCCTCCGGCCACCCAATCCACTCGTCTCGACACGGCAGTTGCCGCGAGCCATGGGAGAACAGCAGGCAACCCAGCTTGCGGCCATCGCGGTCGAGAAGAAAATAACGCAGATGCGGACCAATCGGATGACGGAACCCCATGTAGTGGTAGCGCGCAACATACTCATTCCATTCCCCGATATCCTCCGCATCCGACACCACCTGTAGCCGGATCGGCAGCAAGGCCTCCAGATCCCCCTCGATTGCCGCCGGCGCATCCGTCCGCGAACCCCAGGTCACCGGTTTGCGGGCTCCACGAACATACGACAGATCCTTCGCAGGAAGAGACAGAACGCCCAGCCGATCCAGTTCCTCCAGCATCCGCAGCACGGCCTGAATCCGATTGTCCCCCTTCGCCGTATACCAACGAAGCTGCTCGCAGATCGTGTGCGCAAGCTCCCGCCGGCTCAGCCCCGGAAACGACAAAACCGTCTCCTGCACAGCCGCAATCTGTCTGCGCGTCAAGCGCCTGCCCTGAAACGTCGTCGAACGCAAAGCCGTGATGCGAGTGTCCATTGCAAGCCCCGGATGACTCCTTCACACCCGTAGTTTGCCAGCAATCCGGCAGCGAGTCAACCCCTCCTTACCCTCGACCAAATGGTTCCAAATCACGCAGCCAAATCAATCCGTTGCAAATCAATACGAAAGATTGACACTCGCCCCACGACAAACTGAATGCCATTGCGGTAACGACTCCCCCTACTCGGCCCCCCCCAAGAGCATGACTTCCTGGAAAACGCTATGACAGACAGATTGCAGCGGTGACGAGGCATGTTTTGCGCTCACGTCGCTTTCCGGACACTGGAGAACACGGTTGCAGCTGTCAGAGTTTGCAAATTCGTGTGTGTAGGCGCTCCATGTTTCCACCAACTGGCCGGGTCCACACGGGTTGGTCAATATGCTGGCGAGTTCCGGGCGATCGACGGGGCTCTGGCGAAATCACCCTTATTCGGCGGCATTATGAGAGCAATACCCTGACCGCAAGGGACAGCTTTGTGGCTTGATGAACACGGGAGCCGGACCGACTCGCAAGAGAGAGGAACCGAAGGGAGGGCCGCCGGGGCGTACGGACTGACCGGCTCGAGCCGTCTGCCGGAAGCCTGAGGCGCCCGGCAAGCCGGCTGACAACAGACCGGCTACCGGCGGCGCACACCGGTTTCAAGCCCGTGCTCAAGCCGCCCCAGCAATCCCTTTCTGGCCGGATCATGTTGCGGAATTGATGTTGTGGAAACGCCCCGGACTGTCGGCAGAGACGGTTTGAGCATGAATTCCCGCGGCTCCGCGTCCGAAGGACTTGCAATCGCGAGCCGCCCGTTACCGGACTGACAACCGAACGGTGTGGAGGACGACGCTTTCTGCGGCATGTGCGTCTCCTCTTGATTGATTCACAGATTACCCAATTCGGGCCGGAATGTCAAGAGGTTTGGGTAAACTAATATATAATGCCCTTTATTTTGGTGCTGAGAAATCCCAGCATAAAGAAAAACCAATGACTATCCCTCTTCTAAATTTGGTTGCAGGATATGCCATTCCGTTGCCTGCTCGTAGGCATGGCCGACCTGGCACAGGAGACGTTCCTTGAGTGGATGTCCGACGCACTGGAGGGACAGGGGCAAACCGTCTTGATTGAATCCACACGGCACCGAGAGGGTTGGAGTGCCATTGAAATCAAAAGGGATGGTGAATCTTTGCACGGAAGGGTCATAGTCATCCATGGGACCATATGACTCTTCAGGGGTCACAGGCCAGGGAGGACCCGTCATCGAGGGGCAAGCCAACACATCAATGGTCTCAAAGATTTCTCGAAACCGCCCATTGCAGGCAGCCCGCAGGTTATTGGCCCTGGCGTACTCGGCACCCCTGACCTTGGCTCCCATATCCAGCCAGCCGCGAAACCAGGGCCCATATTCTTCACGACGGGAGGGATAGGTCGCCTCATGGGCCAATACCGCTTCGGCAGAGCAGAGGATGGGCCACGCGGGCAAGAACTCATCCACATCGGGCAACTGAATTTCGATCAGTTCGGCACCCAGCTGCTCCAGGACCCGCACCCCTGAAGCGACTGCTTCGGCCAACTCCGCATTGGTGTGTTGTCTTATTCCTTGTTCATCAAACCCGATCCGGACCCCTTTCACCCCGGCATTCAGGTGTTTCACCATGTCCGGAACCCGGACAGGAAGCGAGGTAGGATCCTTGGGGTCATGACCGGCAATGGCCTGGAGCATCACTGCCGCATCGGCGGTTCTGCGAGTCAGCGGACCGACATGGTCCATCGATTCGGCCAGGGCCAGAACTCCATAGCGGCTGACTCTGCCCCAGGTCGGCTTCAAGCCCACGACCCCACAGGAAGCAGCCGGGAAGCGGATGGACCCGCCTGTGTCGCTTCCCAGAGTCCCATAGGCCAGTCCGGCCGCGGTAGCGACCCCTGATCCGCTGGAGGAAGCCCCCGACCACACCCCCGGATTCCAAGGATTCAACGGAGCTTCAAATTGAGGATTATATCCCCCCATGGCTCCTTCCGTCAGATTGAGCTTACCCAGCAAAACCGCCCCGGCTTCTGCCAGCCGTGTCACGACAGTCGCATCCTCATTGGGAATATGATCGGCCAGTACCGCCGCTCCCCCCATCGTTCGGATCCCCTTGGTAAAACACACATCTTTCACCGCGATAGGGATCCCATGTAAAGGCCCCCGATACTTCTTCTCCGCCAGCTCCTGATCTGCCTGCTCCGCTGCCGCCAGGGCCTGGTCGGCCATCACCGTGGCATAACTTTGTTGCCTCCCATCCAGGGATGCAATGCGCTTCAGGAGAGATTGGGTCAGTTCGACGGAAGAAATGTCTCGGTTTTGGAGGAGGGCGGCTACCTCCAGCAATGGCTTGAAATGAAGCTCTTCAAGTTTCTTAACATCCAGAACCTTTTCCATCATGTTTTAACTTGACCCCCATTCGGGATTTCCTCCGGAGGGAAGGACATCCGCCAATTGGTCACGGACCCCGTAAGGGTCGAAGAGGGCTTCTACCTGAGCCCAGGTGGTGGGATCCACAGGGATGCCCTGGGCCAATCGCTCCTGGCGCGTATTGGCGGATCTTTCCCCCGGAAAGAAAACCCCGCTCGATCCTTCCATCAGGGGGGTGTCTTGAAGGTATCTCATCATCTGTTGGACCTCGGTCCGGATGGTTTCCAGGGGCGCCATGCAGCCCAGGTCGATGACGAGTATCGTGGATCCTGCCCACAGATCCATCTTTCTTGGAGGGGAAGCGATCTGGCCAAGAAGTGCCCCGAAAAGCGCGACCATGACCGAGAGCGCATATCCCTTGTGGCCCCCTTGCATCCCGCCGACGGGTAAGTGTGCCCCACCATCGAAGAAATCGTTAGGGTTCCTACTGGGGACCCCATGCTTATCAATGATCCAAGTATCAGGAAGCTCCTGTTCCTTGTTACGGTATACCCGTAGCGTCCCATCAGCTGCCATAGAGCTAGCCAGATCAATAAGGATGGGGGCGCCTTCGGCATGAGGAAATGCCATCGCTAAAGGGTTCGTCCCCAGTCGGGCCTCACGTCCTCCGAAGGGAACCACGGTGGCGTACGGTCCTCCAGCCCAGCCCGAGAACATGATGGCAGCCATGCCGGCCGCTGCTGCCATTTCAGGGTAGGCTCCGATTCGACCCGTATTGGTATGGTTTCCCATCGTCACCAAGCTGAACCCATGATCACGAGCCTTCTCGATCGCCACTTCAGTCGCTCGTGTGGCAACCACCTGACCAAAGGTTGAATGGCCATCGATCTGGAGGATCCCCCCATGGTTGCCAACAACTTCCGGCTCTGCCTTCGGATCGAGTTCTCCGTCGTCAATGAACTTCAGGTACCATGGTATCCGAATGAATCCATGGGAATCGTATCCTGCAAGATTGGCATTGGCCAGGTGGTCCGCCACGATACCGGCGTGGCCGGCCGAGGCTCCTCCCGCCTGCATCATCACATCTGTTATCCGGACAATCTGATGTTTCGTTAATATTGGCATGGATAGCTCCTAAGAAAGAAGGAATCGCTTAACCTGACACGCATGCCGCTAACCTGGGGACTGTGAATGTCTTCTTTGGTTTACCCACCGGTGACCCAGTCCACACCATTCAGAACGATCTTCTGAAACTCCGCGGTCTGGCAACTCTGCCCATCATGCCCCAGCAACAAAACGAAGACTTTTCCATCGCCATACTTGCGAGTCCACCCTAAGGGAACGGTCCCTCCCGGAAAATCTTCATTTGTACCAGTGATGAATACATCGTTACCGTCTCTGAACGCGAGGCCCATGTAGAGTTCATCGTATGTCGTGAAGTCTGCTACGCCGTGGACCCCCGGATGTTTCGGATCGCTCACCTTCACGGTGACCTTGCCGTAAGGTGGATGGAAGCTTTTTCCGTCGATCCAGCCTCCGCCGGTAATGTCGTGGTATTCCAGCCAGTTGTAAGGCAGATAACAGGCGATGTGGAGACATACGAGGCCTTTACCCGAGCTTATAAAATCTTTTATCCCAACTTGTTCGTTTTCGGACCAGGTAAAAGGTCCGTGGTTGAAACGTAAGCTGTTATCCCGTTGCGTATTGAAGACCAGCGCATCGTAGCCTTTCATGTTGGCAGGCTCTCTCAGGACGGAAGCGTCTTCCGTAACGCGAACATCATGACCGGCCGCCTTCAGGAAATCTTCAATAATGGGCGTGGTTACCACATAGGGGTGGTACATTCCTCCGGAAATCAGCAGCAGCTTCATTCTAGATTACCTCCTAAAATTGTTTGGTCGTATACCAAGCGTGATAGCCTCTGTCAGAAGCCCTAGAACCGTAGGGCTAAAGTTCGCAAGTTAGTTGGGCAGCAAGGCCACGGAACGGACCTCGCCAAACTCCTTTTGCAGCTTTTGCCAGGAATCACCCCCGTCTTCGCTCACGTACACATAGCCGAGGAGGCTGGCCGCGACGATTACATTGGGCCGCTCCTTGTGAGAGCTTATCCCATAAATAATGGAGTTGGGCTCTACCGGCAGGGACACCGGTTCCCAACTCGTCCCGGCATCCTGGGTGCGCTGCACGGCACCGGTTGTACCGGGAATAACGTCGCCGTTGCCGACGAACATGACATCGGGGTTATCCGCTTTGATGACCATGCCGCGGCAGTAGGACACGGCGTCCGCTTCATTGAACTTGGGGAAATAGTGGTAATCCCAGCTTTCACCTTCGTCGTGGCTGGTGGCGATCCCAAAGGGAGAGGTACAGTAGACTGCGGAACGGGCGCCAGTCTTCAGAGCCATACTGTGAATGTCGCCTTGGAATGGGTCAGGCCCCAGGTCGGGCAGGCGCACCCAGTTGTCGCCGCCATCCAGGCTCTTGTAAATCCCGTCAACCTCCATGCCGGCCCAGATGGTGCGGTTGTCCCTGGGATCTACGAACATGCAGGTGGTCCGCGGCGGCGAGGGAGGTTCAGTGACGGGGCTCTTCATGTTTACGCCCATATGAAGCTTGCTCCAAGACCTCCCCCCATCCCTGGAGCGGAATCCCTCGGGCCGCGTGCCCACGAATAGGGTGTCCGGGTCCGTGGGGTCCACAGTCACCGACCAGACCTCAAGGTTCTTTGTGGGGGCATCCAGGTTTTCCCAGGTCGCGCCGCCGTCCTCGCTGCGGAAAACGCCCACGTCGGAACCGGCCAATACCCACCGGGGGTTGTCCGGATACACGCTCAACGCCCTGACGCTGCCCTCCGTCGGCAGTGTGTCTTTCAGCTTGGGCGTGTTGTAGATTTCAGGGCGGATGTTGGTCCAGGATTCACCGCCGTCGGCACTCACGTTCAGCCCTTGGCCGAGGGTGCCGATGAGGATTGTGTAATCTTTTGCCATCTCGCGTCTCCTTGGTGTCGTGCATCATCTCCTCCTATTTCCGCATATGATATATGATGCAACATTTGATTGTCAAGCAATTTGAATAGCTATTTTTTGTTCTGTTGTCAAGAATTTTGCCCTCGCACGCAGGCCTGCCAGGTAAAGGGCGTGAGTGCGTCCCAGTCCCTGCCCGGCACCGGTAATAATAGCTACCCGATCTTTCAGTATATTGTTCATTGATCTGTTCGAAAATTCGGGTTTGTGAAGGCCTGGTTATCGTGCCCGCTCTGATAGCAGAAGACCCTCGCCTTACCGAAGGTCCGAGTCCACGCGATCGTCTTCATACTTTGGGGATGATCTGTGGTGAGCAGTATGTGGCGGGTGTGTTTCTGTCATGGCGGAAGTGCATTCAGCAATGACAATGAGTTACGGGCAGTCGTTCGAGCGGTATCGGGAAGTTTGTGACAATCCGGCGCTGACGGCCGATAATTTGTGCGGGAACGCGCGATGTTGAGGAAGAGGGGAGTGCCCCCGACCACATGCAGTGGTATTCTGAAAGTAGTAAAACATCCAGATCAGGAGCACTCCAATGACCATGCTAACCCATTCCGAGGTGGAATTCGAGTTTGATTTTGATCCCTATGTTGTTGCGAACCAGCTTTGCGGGGGTGTGCCGCCCGTTGAGGAGATGGAAGCCTGCCGCTCGCTTTGCGACGCGATTGGGCGGGAGTTTGCAGACGCGGCGTTCCAACTACTTTCCTCCGGCACATTGGGGGCGGCGTTTTCGGCGTTTGAACATCAGGTGATGTCTGCATCGCAGGCCTGCGTGCGCGCGGTTCTGAAAGCGGGCATCGAGTCTTTGGATGATGGCGCGCGGCATGTGTTTCGTGGCGGGAGGCGGCACCGTCGGGTACAGGCGACACCGCGCAGGGTGATGACTTCGGCCGGGCCGGTGGAGTATTCGAGACCGCGCTACCGGTCGGAATCCGGGGCCGCGATCATGCCGGTCGACGAGCAAGTTTGCTTTGCGGGCGGCTATTTCACGGAGCGGGCTGCGGAGCAGGGAGTGTATCTGATGAGCGCTCTCTCGCCACGGGACTGTGTGTCGCTGTACGGGAAGTTCGGGATCGAGGGAGCCTCGGTGAGTAGCCTGCAGCGCCTGGCGGTCGATGCAGGCCGTCTCTGGAGCGGCTGCGCGGACGACGCGCTTGTGGCGATGCGCGCGGGCGAGGCGATCCCGGCGCAGGCGGTGAGCGTCTGCATCTCCCTCGACGGGACCATGCTCCCCATGTTCCTGGAGGGGAAAGGTGCCGTCAGGCCAATGATTTGGAAAGAGGCGTCCGTCGGGACGATCTCCTATTACGATGCTCAGGGCGTCCGCTTGCACACCGTGTATTTCGGCGAGATGCCCGAACACCGCAAGGCAACCCTCAAGCAGCGGCTGGAGGAGGAACTTGTGCATGTCACCAGGCTCCGGCCCGATTTGCGGCTTGTTGCCGTCGCAGACGCGGCCGCAGACAATTGGCGCTTCTTGTCCGCCTTGGTTCCAGAGGCGTTCCAACTGATCGATTTCTGGCATGCAGCGCAACACCTCGCCGCGGCCGCCGAGCACATCTTCCCCCACGACAGCACCGCCCGCAGCACATGGTTCCAAGGATACCGCAAGATCCTCCGGGACGATCCAGAGGGAGCCGAAAAGGTGATCCGGTCCTTGCGATACTACTGGACCTCCGGTGGCAGGCTGGATGCCGGACTGGAGAGCGAGTTGAACTACTTCCGCAATCACCGGAACCGCATGAGCTATGCGAAACATCAGGCCATGAACATCCCGATCGGGTCCGGCGTGACCGAAAGCGCATGCAAGACCCTGGTCGGGGCCAGGATGAAAAGGTCGGGCCAGCGCTGGGGAATGGAAGGAGGCAAGGCCATCCTCGCCTTCCGAGCGCTCGTCAAGTCCGAGCGCTTCGACGCCGCCTGGACTGCCATACTCGATCACCACAAGCAAACGCCCGCAGAAAATGACAACCGCTTCCCAAACTCACACAAAGCGGCGGCTTGATCGTGCTATAGGCGCAAAACTTGTAAATTGACAAATCCTCGAAAATGCCCGCCATGCGAGAATCGCATAGCGCCAGGCGAAGGTCTGGAAAGGAGGATGAGATGAACTGAAACCTTTCATCGCAACCCAGCGGGTTCGACTCCCGCCCGGCAAAGGCGCAGCCCGCCAGCCGGAACCGAGTCTTGCATGGCCAACGGCAACGCGGGTCGTGAAGCGTAGACAGGAGATGACAAAGCGCCGCTATGGAGCGGTTTCCATTATGAGTCCCCTTCTGAAGTGTTTGAAAACATTGGGAGTTGTGGAAGGTCTTGGTCCTGACACGGGCTGTTTCCGGCCCTGGCAGCGGCGGCGGCCACGGTTTCGTCCAGTAGATCGGCGGCTCGGATGCGCCAGGGAGCCTTTGGAGCGGCTTGTTGAGCCGGGAGAACCCCCTGTCGGATCAGTCGGCGGACTACGTGGTGGTTGACGCGGAGTTTGCTTGCAGCCTCTGCCAAGGTCAGGAGTTTCTCCTTTCCGGAAACGGTCCTGCGGGACGGAAGGCCGTGATCTCCGCGGTACCGCCTCACCCGCTCGGCGTTCCAGGTGTATCCATGGGCGGACGACATCCCCATGCGATTCAGCGATGCGGCGATATCGCAATCGGACCAGTGCCCCGCCATGCTGCGCATGACCTTGGCGGCTTGTTCAGAGGTGCGCACGCTATGGGCGCCGGATGCGGGTATTCGGACCCGTAGTTGAGAATGTTGTCCCCCTCGCCAATGAATGACCAGTACGACCTCACGGGCCGTGTTGTCGATATCTGCGATGATTTCGGTGACGAGGGTGCGCAAGAGTTGCTGGCGCGTGCGCATGGTGGTCGTTGGCGCATTCCAGGCGGCTTCGAGATCAACGGCAAGTCCGGTGAAGTCCGGCATGCTTGAGGTCGGCTCTGGCACGTGCCGGATGCGTGTTTCGCCGGCCACAACGCGCTGAAGCGCCTCTTCCCAGCGTTTCTCCAATTGCGCCGCAATGAGTCGATTGTCAGGGTCGCAGGCGGCATAGCGACGCTCTGCCAGTGAGGCCTCGTAGCGCACCTGCTTCAGTTCGAGGTCCACGATTTTCTGCTGTTTTGCTTGCGCTTCGCCGTACATCCGTTCGGCCTCCAGAGCCGCTTCGATCGCCATGGGTGCCGCCACGCGGATGGCCTCTGCGGCAAGGGCGGCATCGATGCGTTTCGCGGCGAACCGCAGACACGTCGGCAGCCCATGCACATGGCCCTGTCTGCACAGGTAGACAGCCCGCCCCGGGGCTCGGCCCGAATAGACCACCTGCAGGCGCCGTCCGCAACGGGCGCACGAGAGCAGCCCGGCGAGCAGTGCCCTGCCGCCTCGTCCAGACTTTGAGCCGCCGCTCTTGCCGTAGTTGTTGGCCGCGAGGCGGGCGAGGTTGCGCTCGTATTCGGCCCAGTCGATGTAGCCTTCATGGTGGTCCCGGATGATGACCTCCCACTGCTCGACAGGCTTGTCATGGCCGGAACTCTTGCGCAGACGCCCGTCAACGACGACCGTTCGCTGGCCGGTCTTGCCCCAGGCGTAAGCGCCTGCATAGAAGGGATTTTTCAGCGTGGTGTGGACGTTGCTGTAGCTGATCAGCCTCCATTGAGGAGCGAGGCCTCCGCCAAAGGGAGACGGAAAGCAGACTTCCTTCGCTCGCAGTGCCAGCGCAACCTGCCGTGCACTGCCCAAGTCACGGAATCGGGAAAAGACCAGTCGGATGGTCTCCTGAATTCGTAGGTCGGGATCGAAGACGGGACCATCGGCTTCGCGATACCAGACGTACCCGACCGGAACGTTGATACGGAGTTCACCGCGGCGCGCCTTGTCTTGCAGCGCCCCAAGCATCCGGGCACGGAGAATGCCACTCTCGAACTCGAAAATGCTACCTTTCATTCCCAAGAGGAGACGATCATTCGGAAGTCGGGGATTGTAGACACCATCCAGGTCGATCACGCGAGCATCGAACACACCGCACAACTCCAGGAGCTGATGCCAGTCACGGCCGTTGCGAGCGAGCCTGGAAGCATCGAAGCAGAACACGGCACCGACCTGTTGCCCACAAAGCTCGGCGCACAATCGCTCGAAGCCGGGCCGATCCATCTGGCCATTCGCCGTGATCCCCAGGTCTTCGTCGATCACCTCCACATCCCGAAAGCCGCGACTGTGGGCGGTCGCGACAAGTTCGTATTGCCGCCGCTGACTCTCCAGGTTGGTGAGGACCTGTCGGGGAGTGGACTGGCGGACGTAGACCACCGCCTTGCGGTTCAGGACCGAATCGGCAAGCACATCAGGCATCGTCATCGGGATCCTCGTCCCTCTTGAGGCCTGCCGCCTCCAGCAACAGCCAAGCTAGTTGGTGGACGGCCTGATCGCGTTCGCTTCCGGTCAGGTTCTGCAGTTCGCCGTCGTCGAGAACCAGCGATAGCTGGGTCGTGCGTGGCAGTCGTGTCGGGTGCGCAGGGGCGGTCATCGACGTTCTCCCGGGAATCGCGCATGGTCTCCCGGCATTCTCTCCTCAAACCCAATCCGATCAAGAAGTGGTGGAGTTCGACCAGCGCCGACAGCGATGCCCGCGGCTCGCCGAGTTCCATTGGCGCGCAGGCAACCGCGTCCAGCATCCAGGCCGCGATCAGTGCGCCCTCACCGGGCGAACTCTCGACACGAACAAACTCGCCTGAGGCGTGCTGTTCACGCCTCAGTTCCCGGACCTCGCAGCCAAAAAGAGGATGCCACGGATAATGGACCCTCGCCGGTCGCCCGATATGGGCAGAATGGGAAGGGCTCCATTGAGCCCCGAAAGTTCCAATGATGACGCCCTCGCTGTTGTGTTACCGGGGGCAGCACCGGAAGCACCGTCACGGCGAGGTGCCACGGGTCGTCCGGGGTCGCGGGAACGGCGCGAAGTCATGGGATGGGTTGCCAGGCAACCTGGGAGATCCCGCATTTGCCCGTGGAGGCAGGTTCCGGAGATGGAGACCCGGATGACCAAGACTCCTGGCCCGGCGCGAGGCCTGCTCAACGCCGGGATCGCTATGGCGGACACGAAACCGACGCAGGCAGCCACGGACCCGGCTGGCGAATCCATAAGCCGAAGGACGTGCGATGCGGGAAGTCGTAGTGCCCTGATAGTACTGCTGACGGCGGGGAACCGGGATCACCGGGACCCGTCCGAGGGAAGCGGGGCATCACATGGATAGACCCACTGGTGGGAAACGATGGAGGAAACACTGGGTTCCACAAACACGTCCACGAAACAGCAGTGGATAGCCGAACAGGCGAGGCAGCACCCGGAGCGGGTATTCACCTCGCTGCACCACTTGATCGACATCGACTGGATGCGGGAGGCGCATCGGCGTACGCGCAAGGATGCCGCCGCAGGCGTCGACGGCGTGATGGCTGCCGACTACGAGACGAACCTGGAGGCCAACTTGGAGTGCCTTCTGGAACGGATGAAGTCAGGCAGCTATGTCGCGCCGCCGGTGCGTCGGCACTACATCCCGAAAGCGGACGGCAGGAAGCGCCCTCTGGGCATCCCGACGTTTGAAGACAAAGTGGCGCAGCGGGCGATCCTGATGCTCATGGAGCCGATCTACGAAGCGGATTTCCATCCGTGCTCGTATGGCTTCCGGCCGGGCCGCTCGGCTCATGGCGCCTTGCGCGATCTGCGCAGCGGCATCATGGACGATGGCCAACGCTGGATCATCGACGCTGACATCACGAATTATTTCGGCAGCATCGACCATGGGCATCTCCGGGCCTTCCTTGACCTGCGGATCAGGGACGGCGTCGTGAGACGCATGCTGGACGGGTGGCTCAAGGCCGGGGTGATGGAGGGATCAACGCTCCACCGCCCCGAAGCAGGGGCACCGCAAGGCGGGGTTCTCACTCCCCGTACGCAAAAGGCAACTTCACGTTCGATCGCCGGATTGAGGGCTTCCGGCAGCACCCGCAGCTTGATTTGAGACGCAAGGGGTAATACGCTTATGGCAGATGACCCGTTCGACCCGATCCCAGAAGGCCTACCGGCTGAATGTCGCCTATGGGCTGCTTGCCGACGGTCTCGAGGCCGCGGCGGCCGTCGAGCGGATGTCCAGCCAGTTCGGCCTTTCCCGGCGGCAAGCCTATCGGTATGTGCAGGCGGCTCGCGCGATGAGCGAACCGGCGCAAGCGTCGGAAGCGTCGGTTCCCATCACCCTGAAGATCCCGCGCAGCCTTGTCGCGGCGTTGCGTGCGCATGCCCGGAGCCGCGGTCTCTCGATGGGCGAGATTGTCTCGCGAGCCCTGGCTCGATGGTTCCGGGATTCCGGCCGTCATGGCTGAACGGGGCGCCAGCAGGCGGCCTGTTGTCAGCCTCCATTGCGTGTTTGATCGATTGGGTACGGTCAAGCTCCAGCGGGCCCTGGCGATACTGGTACCGGACCAGCCCCGCAAGGTTGGCGAGTTGAGAAAGGGGGAGCAGGATGAAGGTTGCCGCCATCTACGCCCGGGTTTCGGGAGATCAGCAGAAGATCAAGAACACCATCGCCAGCCAGACCGAGGCCCTGATTGCCTTCGCCCGGGAGCGGGACTACAGCGTCGGGCCGGACATGGTCATCGAAGATGACGGCTATCGCGGCGCGACGCTTGACCGCCCCGGCCTCGAACGGGTGCGCGATCTCGCCGCCGACGGCCAGATTGAGGCGGTGCTGGCGTATGAGCCGGACCGCCTGAGCCGCCAGTATGCCCATCAGTTCCTTCTCATGGAGGAGTTCGCACGCAACGGTGTCGAGACCGTGTTCGTCAAGGCTCCCGCCATGGATACGGCGGAAGATCGCCTTCTCCTCCAGTTCCAGGGCATGATCGCGGAGTATGAACGGGCGCAAATCATGGAACGTTTCCCGCCGCGGCAAGCGGCATCGGGCGCTCCGCGGCGAAGTGAGCGTTCTTTCCGGCGCGCCTTACGGCTATCGCTATCACAAGAGAACTCTGGAGAGCGACGCCTGGTACGAAGTGATCGAGCCGCAAGCTGCAGTGGTCCGCGACATTTACACATCCTACACGGTTGACCACGTAAGCATCGGCGCGATCACGCGCAAGCTGAACGAGCGCGCGATCCCAACCCGCAACGGAGGCGCGCGCTGGGAGCGCTCGGTGGTGTGGGCGATCCTGCGGAACCCGACCTACATGGGCATCGCCTGTTTCGGCAAGACCCGGACTGCGCCGCGCCAGCGCGTGACACGGCCCCTGCGCATGCGCGGTGGATTCGCCAGCCGCAACAGCGCCAGTCAGGAGCGGCCGCGCAAGGACTGGATCGAGATCCCGGTTCCCGCCATCGTCAGCGAGGAAACCTTCGCCCTGGCCGAGGAACGGCTGGCAGCGAACAAGGCCTTTTCCCGGCGCCGAACCCGAACGCTGAGCGTCGCGCAGGGTCTGGCATGCTGCCGCAAATGCGGGTATGCGATGTACCGCACATCAACCCGGAGCAGTACCCGCGTGATCTACTACTATCGCTGTCTGGGCTCCGATGCCTGGCGATATCCCGATGGGCCACTTTGCGACAATCGTCCGGTTCGTCAGGATCTCCTGGACGAGATTGTCTGGACGGAAGTCATTCGCTTGCTTGAGGACCCCGGCTTGATTGAAGGCGAGATCGACCGGCGGCTGGAGGCAGCGCGGAACTCGGATCCGAACCAGAAGCGGGAAAAGGAGCTCCAGCGGCAGTTGGCCCGCAAACGCAAAGGCATCGACCGCCTCATCAATGCCTATCAGGAGGAATTGATCACCATCGACGATCTGCGCGCACGGATACAGGAACTGAGACGGCAAGAACACGCGCTTCAAGCTGAGTTGCAATCGGTCGCCGACCAGGTCCAGGAACGCGAAAACTGTCTCAGGCTCGCCGAGACGCTGGCCAGCTTTCTCGCACGACTGCGCGAATCGGCTGAGACGCTCGACATCGCCGAACGGCAGCGGATCGTCCGGCTCCTCGTCAGGAACGTATTGGTTGGCGACGATGAGATCATCATTCGGCACTCAATCCCAATGGCACGAACGCCCCGAGCAAGAGGCCAATCGCCGTCCGCTTCCGACGGTCCCGTCTCCCACACCGGAAGTTGCCTTTTGCGTACGGGGAGTGCTCAGCCCGCTGCTCTCGAATCTCTACCTGCACCATGTGCTGGACGACTGGTTCGAGGGCACGGTCAGGCCTCGTCTGCAAGGCTCCTGCCGGCTGGTTCGGTTCGCCGATGACTTTGTCATCGCCTTCTCGGATCGGCAAAGTGGCCAGCGCGTTCTGGAGGTTCTGGGCAAGCGCCTTGGCCGGTTCGGCCTCGCGCTCCACCCGGACAAGACGCGCTTCGTGGACTTCCGCCGGGCCAGCCTGAAAAGGCATGGAACGTCCGGAACCTTCGACTTCCTCGGCTTCACCCACCTATGGGGTCGCTCGAGGAGGGGCTACAACGTTGTTCGCCAAGTGACGGCCCAGGACCGGTTCACCCGCGCGGTGAAATCCGTGTTCGACTGGTGCAAGCGCCATCGGCACTTGCCCTTGCCCGATCAATGCGAGCATCTCGCCCACGCCATCCGGGGCCATTGCAGCTACTACGGCCTGACCGGCAACGGGAAACGCCTTGGCGGCTTCCGGTACGAAGTCATCCGCGCTTGGCGGAAATGGCTGGCGCGCCGCAGTCGCTCAGGGTCGCTGACGTGGGAGCGCATGAATGCACTCCTGCTCCGACATCCCCTGCCTCCGGCCAAGGTCGTGCACTCGATCTACGCCTCCTGAGCGAACCTACCGTGTGAGGAACCGTGTGCGGTAATGTCCGCGAGCACGGATCTGCGAGGGGAGGGGCCGGCAACGACCCCTCCTACTCGGCCCCTATGTGGCTATCCTCGTCCGCGTCGTCTATGTTATAGGTCTCGTCGACAATGTCCCACGGCTCCAGTGTGGCAGTGATGGGGTGCTCGGTATCCGAGACGTCGATGTGCACGGTCTGGTCGAAGGCGTACGGTACTTTGCCTCGCTTACGCATGCCGCTAAGCTCTCTCCATAGCGGCCAGCCGGGAAAGGCTACCAGCCCGTGATGCAGCAGAAGTATCCCCTGGTCCCCATCGCCAAGACTCTCCAGCGTCTCCTTCATGGCGGCCTCGAATCCGCCATCTTCTTCAGCCGGCGTGCGGAAGTGCATGTTGTAGAACAGTAGTGCCTCGTAGTCCCCTGGACCGCGCGCCGGGTCGGTAATGAAGTCCCACATGTTCTGAGGGTAGGCCTCGATTTCGGGAAGGGAGCGAAGCATGGACTGGAAGCCGACCACGTCGTATGGGTGCTCGCCGGTAATCACTGCTGTTTTTATCTTTCCATTCGCCATGTTCCTGTCTCCTGCAAAGCTAACGGTAATTGAGGGAAACGCCCTCGTGGAAGAGGTGAATCTTCGGGGGCTCGGCGGTCAGTTTGACCGTGTTGCCCCGCAACCCTGTGTGAATGCCCGGCAGCTTTGCGAGCATGGCATCTTTGCCCTGCACCCGGTCAAAGTGGAGCAGGGTCACCTCGCCCAATTCCTCGGTGATGCTCACCTTGCCCTCGAAAATATAATCGCCGTCGGTTTCTACCAAATCCTCCGGCCGAACACCGACGTTCACCTTCAGGCCTTCCTCCGAACTTCGCGTCGGGGCAGACGAGACGGCAACCCTGCCGGTGTCGAGTTTAATGGTGGTCTGCTCTCCCGTGCCGACGACTTCGCCGGGAAGCAGGTTCATGGCGGGCGAGCCGATGAACTGGGCGACAAACTCGTTTTGGGGCCGGGTATACAGTTCCAACGGTCTGCCGACCTGACCAATGTGCCCACCGGGGGTGAGCAACACGATGCGGCTCGCCAGGGTCATGGCCTCCACCTGGTCGTGGGTCACGTAGATCATGGTGCTCTCGGGCATCGACTCCTTGAGCTGGGCAATCTCAATCCGGGTGGCTACCCGCAAGGCGGCATCCAGATTGGAGAGCGGCTCATCAAACAGATAAACCTCGGGGTCACGCACGATCGCCCGGCCGATGGCTACCCGCTGACGCTGGCCGCCGGAGAGCGTCTTGGGCAGTCGGTCGAGATAGGGCTCCATCTGGAGGGTCCGCGCGGCCTGCGTGACGGTGGTATTGATCACCTGACGCGATTTCTTGGCGAGCTCGAGGGCAAAGCTCATGTTCTTGCGCACGGGCATGTGCGGATACAACCCATAGGACTGGAACACCATCGCGATACCACGCTGGGCCGGTGGCACATCGTTGACGACCTGCCCCTCGATCTCCAGCGTGCCCGACGTGATGGTCTCGAGCCCGGCGATCATGCGTAAAAGGGTTGTCTTGCCACAGCCCGACGGCCCGAGTAAGACGATCAGTTCACCCCTCTCGATATCAAGATTGATATCCTCGAGGACCTTGACCGCTCCTCCATAGATTTTTTCGACGTTGGTCAGCTTTATTTCGGACATCGGGCCGTCCCTGTTTGTTTACGGTCCGGCGCCTCTGCCGGACCCGGTTCATGGACGCCACGTGTCGCGACGCCCTACTCTCAATTCTTCAACCGCTCACCCTTTGATCGATCCGGCCAACAGGCCACGCGCGAAATATCGTTGCATGGTCAAGAAGACCACCAACGGCACCGCCATGGAAATGAAGGTCGACGTCGCAATGAGATCCCAGTTGCTTTTCCACATTCCAAATAATTTGGTGAGTTTAAGTGTCAGGACCTCGTTGTCACCAGTGTTGTCGTGCAGAAACACCATGGGCCCCAGGAGATCGTTAAACGTCCACAGAAACTGGACGATCGCCCACGAGGCGAGCGCCGGAATGCTGAGCGGCAGAATGATCCTGATAAAAATCTGGAAATCACTCGCACCGTCGAGCTTGGCGTTTTCGATAATTTCGCGCGGTATGCCGGCCATGTAGTTGTGCAAAAGAAAGATGGCGAACGGCAGTGTGAACGCGGAATGGGCGAGCCACATGCCCAGATAGCTCTTTCCGATACCGATGTTCAAATGCAGCTTCAGTATGGGAATCAAGGCAATATGGGGTGGCACAGCCAGGCCCACGACGACCGCTGAGATCAACAATGCATTGCCTCGGAATTTCATCCAGGCGAGCGCGTAGGCGGCAAATGCGGCCATCACGATCGGGATAATCGTCGACGGAATTGCCACGATCAGCGAGTTGATAAAGGCCTTCATTATAGTTTGGCTGTTCTTCTTGTCGAACAGCATAAAGTGGTAATTTTCGAGCGTAAATTCGGGTGGCCCTCTTGTCGTGACGAATACGCGTTGTCCGCGACCGCTCAACTGATCGTCGTTGCCGCGCCAGACGTAGTCGCCGTTGGCTTGAACAGTGATGCTTTCGCCGTCTCCCAGGTCGGCCACGTCGCCAGGAACATAGGCATCAATCGCTCGCGACGAGGTGCCCCAGACGGAAATCTTCTTCGAGGCCCCCTCGCCGAACAGATTGCCCGAGACCGTAAAGACGTAGCCGTCAGCCACGCGAAAGTCGTCCGGATCGGCGGCCCGGTGAATTTCGTTTATCTCTAATGGAAAGAGCGCTAACCACCATCCTGAAGAAAAGATATGGTCTCTGGTTCGTAACGAAGAGACTAACAGACCCGCCGTCGGAACCACCCACACCACGACCAGCAAAGCGACCGTGATGTGAACGACCCATTTGTTGAGCAATGATTTGGTTTCTACAATTCCGTCCACGTTCAATCTTCCCTATTTCTTAGCGGTTTCTGTACACGTTATAGATCATAATCGGCGACACTAGGAGCACCAGGATGATCACAGAGGCCGACCCGACGCCAAAGTCGAGGTCTACGAACAGCGTGCGGTACAAGTAATTTGCCAGGATCTCCGTTTCCCAATTACCGTAGGTCATCGCAAAGACAATGTCGAACACCCTCAACGCGACCACAAAGATCATGGTCCACACTACGACGATTGTGCCGAGGATTTGCGGGATCTTGATGCGGAAAAATAACTGGAACGGCGTCGAGCCATCGATGATGGCGGCCTCAACCGTTTCCTGCGGAATGCCGCGCAGCGCCGCTGACAGGATCACCATGGCTAAGCCGGTCTGGGTCCAGATCAACACGGCCATCAGGAAGAAATTGTTCCAAAACGGCATCGTCAGCCAGGATTGGGGTTTGCCGTAAGTCCAGGTGATCGTGAACACGTCGATCACGTTCAGAAGCGCCATGACGGCGAGATAGGCCGCTACCGCGCCGGCAACTGCTCGCAGAGCTGCAGTGATGATTCCGCTAAGCAGAGTCGGCACCGAATAGGAATATAGTCGTATTCTCGCCCTTCGTTCCTCCGGAATGAAGAAGGGGCGCAGGAATAGGTAACAGACATACGCTGCCACCGCGGCGAAGCCAAACATGATGATGGTTGGGAATATCCGCAGAAAAAGAAACGAGCCGATCCCGCCTTCAAACTGCATCCAGACCGCGTTCAGAACCCCGACCGCGGGGCGGCCATCATAGATCAGCAAGAAGGCCATCGAGGCGCCGACAAACGAGTACGCCATGGGCATGAAGATGATCGTCCTGGCGATGTTGCCCCAGGCAATGCGGTCCGTCAGTTGGGCGACCAGGAGACCAAACGCCGTCGACGCGGTGGGTACGACGCTCAGCCACAATATGTCGTTGCGCATCGCTTCCAAGAACCTCTTTTGACGGAACATCTCCTGATAATTCGCAAGACCAACAAACGCTCCGCCCAAATCGCGGTCGGTGAACGACAAGCGCAGTGTTTCGAAAACCGGGTAGAACAGGTAGACCCCCGCCACGAAAATGACCGGGAAGCTGAACAACCACGGCCGGATCATGTTGGCACGATTGATGTTGCGTCCGGCGTTCTTGCCGCGCGGCGGGAACAGGACTTTGTCGAGCAACTGATTGGAGAGGTAGAAGTAACCGAGGCAACCACCGACACCGATGATGATGATGATCAGACCCTGGATTGCCGTGTTCATGTCCGCGCTCTGCCCTAAATGTTATCGATGTTGGTCCAGGAGTCACCGCCCTCGGCACTCAAGTTCAGCCCTTGGCCGACGGTGCCGATGAGGAGTGTGTAATCTTTGGCCATGTCGCGTCTCTTTTTTCAAAAGCGGATTCCAAATTTGACCACCTCTTCCGGGTGGTCCTGGATCAGGCGCCAGACCTCCTGGAATTTATCAAGCGAAACGAGGGGCTGGATCAGGCCAGGAGCGGTCAATCGGCCCTGACGCATCATACTCACAATACAGTCGTAGGCCCGGTACTCGTCCCAGCGCGGGAAGTCGCGCGGCTTAAGACCAAAAGAACAGCCATGAGGAACGATCATCGTCAGCTGGTTGTTGTGCCATTCGCGGCCCAGCCATAGGTCCTTCGCCGGTTGGCCAGCGTAGGCGCCCGCCGAACAGACTATCCCCTCCATCCGAGCAGCTCGAATCGCGGTTTGCAGCGCGGGAATTTTGCCACTGATCTCAATCGCCACATCCACACCGGCTCCGCCCGTCAACTGGTGAATTTCCCAGGCGGCATCCCCGGCAAAGGGATCAAGGACGTGGTGCGCCCCAAATTCAGTCGCCAATTGGCGGCGGTTCGGCAGCGGATCCACGGCAAAAACCTGTTCTGCCCCACTGAGAGCAGCCATGCGTACCGCCAGTAAACCAATGGCTCCCAGTCCGATGACGGCTACCGTATCACCAAAGCGGACGTTGGATTCTCGTATGCAGTGGAAGGCAACAAAGGCCGGCTCGAAGCATAAGGCCAACAGTGGATCGAGATCGCCCAACTCCCACAGACCACCATCTAGCCAAAGAGGAGGTCCCGACCAATGAGCCGGTCGATGTGCACAAATGATATTCGTTTCGCTCACATCCAGGAAGCCTAAGACCCGATCCCCAATTTGCCAACGAGAAACCTCGGAACCTAGTTCGATAATGGTGCCGACACCACTGGTACCGACAGGAAAACCGACGAGCCGATCTTCCGCTGCCGACTCTTCTGTTGGGATGAAGAGGCGCATCTTTTCATCGAAACGCTGCCATTGAAGGTTCTGGTCATCCATATAAGCGAGGGGCGTCCCGTGTTTACCTGCGGCATATTCCGTTTTGATTCGAAGCTCATTCGGCTCCAATGGTCGATCTTCATATTCAACGACTTCAATTTGATGCCCGCCTGTGAAGGCTAGTTTTCGTGGCATATTGTCTCCTTCACTTCTTATCTAACTTTGCCTCCCCGCTAACCACTGGATGCCCCGCCCCACTACCGCACGAAAACCGGGGTTTGAGTAGGCCTGGTTATCGTGCCCGCCCCGATAGCAGAAGACCCTCGCCTTACCGAAAGTCCGCGTCCACGCGATCGTCTTCATACTCTGGGGATGATCGGTGGTGAGCAGGATGTGGCTGTCCTCGTCCGCGTCGTCTATGTTATAGGTCTCGTCGACGATGTCCCACGGCTTCAGTGTAGAAGTGATTGGATATGCGGTGTCCGCGATGTCGATGTGCACGGTCTGGTCGAAGGTACACGGTATTGAGCCTCGCTGACGCATTCCGCTAAGCTCTCTCCAGAGCGGCCAGTCGGGAAAGGCTACCAGCGCGTGATGCAGCAGAAATATCCCCTGGTCCCCATCGCGAAGGCCCTCCAGCATCTCCTTTATGGCTCCGCTCTGCTTAGATGTTCCGGGCTCTAATTTGCCCTCTTTTTCAGCGGGCGTGCTTTGGTGCCAGTTGAAGAACACGAGTACGTCATAGGTCCCCGGACCGCGTGCCGAGTCGAAAACGAAGTCCCACAAGTTCTGAGGGTAAGCCTCGATTTCGGGAATGGTGCGAAGCATGAACTGGAAGCCCACCACGTCGGTGTCTGTGAAGGATCCCGGGCCAGGTGGCCCGGGATAAGTATTGCGTCCCGGACTACTTGTTCTTGTCCCAGACCTCTTGGACGCGTCGTAACACGGTGGCGGCATCCTCGCCACCGACAAAGTCCACCGTGGCCTTGTTCAAGGCCCCGCCGCCAACGGGTGCGGGCATAGTCTCGCCTACGTTGTACCGCCATGGATCCGCCTCGCCCATCAATCTATTCATAGCGGCCATCGCCTTGTCTCTGTAAACCGCATTGTTGGCGAGCTTGTTCGCCGTCAGGAAGCCACCCTGAGCCATCCATAACTCACTTGCAATCGGCGTCAGTAGCCACTTCACAAACCCCCTTGCTACTGGGCTGTCTTTGGTGATGGTAAAAAAGTGACCTCCGCCACCTATTGGCTTCTTGGGAAGATCGGGCCTGTTCGCCCGGGTCGGCATGTAGAAGAAGTCCCAGTCGCCGTATTCTCTATCTTTTGGGAAGAATTGCGGAAGGTACGATCCAATTGTGGCAGTCATGTAGCATTTAGGCGGGCTGGTGAAGATACCATTCCTGGCTTCGGCCCAATTGTTGGTGCCCATACTAGCAAAGTCTGCTACATTTTCTTCGTTGGCAACAAGTTCGCCATATTCCTCGAGTGCGGCAACGAGTCGGGGGTCATCGACTGGAATTTCGTTTTTGTCATACATGTCGTACACTTCAATAGGCTCTCTGCGCAGCAATAATTCTGCCATGAATGTTTGTGCCGTAAATCCCGTCGAACCCTCAGCAAACAGACCATCGCACCACGGTTTTTCGCCGTCGGCAACGATCCGATCAACCAGCGCCTCCAATTCTTCCATGGTCGTCGGGACTTTGTAGCCCGCGTCCTCGAAGTTTTCGGGGACGTAATAGATTAAGGAATTAATGTAGGTTTGGTAAACGACGCCGTAAAAATGATCCTTCCCGTCCGGGCCTTTCGCGGAGCCGTATTTAATCCAGCTCTCGCCAGAGGCGTAGTCATTGCGGAGATAATCGGCCAAATCGCAGTCGGCCAAATCGGAACACAAAGGCGTCAGGAAACCGCGCTCGGCCATCCCCGCGAGAAAACCTACCAGCGAGAATCCGGTGACATTCGCTGGTGATCCTGCTTCGAGGTTAGTCACCACTTCCTGCTTGAAGTTCTGTGTGCCGTTGTGGCGGACGTCGGCACCGGTCGCTTCTCCGAAATATTGCATCGCCGCAAAAATTAGGTCCCCTTGTTCACCCGCAAATCTTGATGTGACCGTAAGTTGCTGGCCAGAATAGTCGTGCTCCTTCGCAAAGGCGTGGTAGCTGTCCCAGCTGAACTCGCCTTCGCCAATCGGAAATATGAGGTGGCCATCAGCATGCGCGACACCCGTCAGGGTGACGCTTGCCGCAGCGACCACAAAGGCCCGTATAAGGCCTAAACTTTTCTTCTTCATGATAGTTTCCTTTCCAAATTTTCCCGATTTCGAAAGGGATTTCGTCCCCTACTATGGCTTGGATTGTATAGTTATATTGTTCTATTGTCAAGCATCATATATCATATAACCAGTGTCCGTCCGAGAATCCCACAAGGCATTGACTCCATTTGATGAATCCGGCTGTCTTCGGATCGGAGATCCAACGGGAAGGGCCGGTTTCGGGCCGTTTGGGCGCGATTCGGGCCGAATTCCGCAATTCTTCGCGAGGCAGGCATGAGAAGGACACACGATCCGCAACCGGAACTCGGCGAGGTCTGCATCGAGAACATCGGGCTGGACCTCAGGTCCTGGGACGACATTCCCGCCCTGCCCGTCGGGCTCCGGCACCTGTATTCCGACGAGGGTTTCCGCGATCGGCCGTTCGCGCTCATGGACGGGCACATGCTTCCCGGCGTGGACCGGACGGTCGAGCGTCCGGGCATGGAGATGTGGCGCATCCTCGTGCTGGGCGTGGTCAAGCAGGGGCTGGGCTGCGACTTCGACCGCCTCCACGAGTTGGCGAACCAGAACAGGACGCTGCGCCGGTTCCTTGGCCATGCGGACGTGCGGAACGAGCACCGCTACAAGTACCGGACGCTGGCGGACGACGTGAGCCTGCTGAAGCTCGGGCTTCTCGTCGGGGCCGACAAGCTGATAGTGGAGAGCGGCCATGCGGTCGCGGGAAAAAAGCCTGGCGCGCCCTTGCGCGGGCGCGTTGACTCCTTCGTGGCCGAGACCGGTGTCCACCATCGCACGGACGTCAGCCTCCTGTGGGACGCGATGCGCTGCCTGATCCGCGCGACGGGCCGTGCGGCGACGGAGCATGACGTTCGCGGCTGGCGCCAGTGGAAGCACCTGCAGACGTCGGTCAGGAAGCTCTTCAACACGGTCCGGTCGACCCGTCGCGCCAGCCCGGAGCGTGTGGAGGAATATCTCGATCGCTGCCGGGATCTCGTGCTGCGCGTCGAGGCGAGCCTGCCCGCACTGGCCGCGAAGGACGCCACGGCGCGGACGATCGAGGAGATCCGGCGCTACGCCGCGCATGCCGTGCGCCAGATCGACCAGGTCGACCGGCGCCTGCTCAAGGGCGAGACGATCCCCCAGGACGAGAAGGTGTTCTCGATCTTCGAGCCGCACACGCGCTGGATCTCGAAGGGCAAGGCGGGATGCCCGGTGGAGCTCGGCGTTCCGGTCTGCATCCTGGAGGACCGGCACGGGTTCGTGCTGCATCACGAGGTCATGTGGGAGGGCGGCGACGTCGATCAAGCCGTGCCGATGGTCGAGGCCGCGCAGTCAGGCTTTCCCGACCTCCGCGCGGTGAGCTTCGACCGCGGCTTCCACAGCCCCGCGAACCGGGTCTGCCTCGACGAACTGCTCGACTGCGCCGCGCTGCCGAAGAAGGGCTGCCTCAACACGACCGAACGCGAACGCGAGAGCGCCGAGGACTTCGCCGGGATGCGCCGGCAGCATCCTGCGGTGGAATCGGCGACCGACAACCTCGGGCACCGCGGCCTCGACCGGGTCCTGGCGCATGGCGCAAAGGGCTTCGACCGCGTCGTCGCCCTCTCCGTGGTCGCCCTGAACGTCCACCGCGTCGGCCTGCTTCTGCGCCGCAGGGAGCGCCGGAGGACGCAGCGGCCACGTGCCGCCTGACGGCGCCCCCGCAAGATCCGGAAGTTGCAGACCCCGCCCGGCGCGGGAACGGCGGCCCGTGCGCCGGTGTCGCCAGGGGCGGCGGAAGGATGTCCCGGAATCGCGATCCTGCGGCCTGACAGCGCTATCAGGTTGCGCCGCGGCATCGGGGCCGACGGAGGATACGCAGGCACGGCGGAAACCGAAGCCGGGATTCGCGGAATGGAGGGGTTTTCGGGCGGACACTAACTGCAAAAGGAACACAACAAGGGCTTCCTCCGTCAGAGGGGCACAGGGACTGGAAAATGTTGAGCAACGACCACGTTCTAACTGCATCCGAGCTTTGGCACCTGCGCGACCGCGCGCAGTTTATTCGGCTCGAAACCATCCGGTTGATCGAAGTCGCTAAGGTCGGACACTATAGTTCGGTCTTTTCGGCCGCCGAAGATACGGAGGTCGATACCAACAAATCCGTTGCTCCGCAGCTAGCCGATGATCCGTACAACTGCGACCATGCCTGGGTCCGCCACACCGATGGACTGCTCACCGAACATTCGGGCCCGGCCGATTCTGTTCGGTTTGTTCTTGAACCTCTCGAGCGCATCTTCCGCGGCCGACGCCGCCGCGTCGTACAGCTCAAGCGCTTCGGATTGCTCCGCCACTGCAGCGCGGATCGCCTCCAGGGAGTCGAGCGCCGTCTTGTCTCCAAGGTTGCTCTGCCCACGTACCTTGAGGGCCGTCAGGGCGGTCGCGAGCAGGGGCCCGATATCGGCCAATTCAAGTTCCGACTTGCCCGCCGTTTCTTTGGTCAGCGCCATGAAGGCGACCGCCAGCAGTGTGCCAAAGCTGGAGCCGGATGCGCGAGCGCACGCCATGGCGCCTGCCTTAAACACATCCGACGGCGTCGAAAACTCCCCGTCAAGTCCGGTGCGCATCTGAATGGCGCACTTCTCAAGTGTCGCGCCGAGGTCGCCGTCGCCGGGCCGTCCATCGAACTCGTTCAGCTCCGGCGCTGCCGCTTCCATGCGATCGGCGCAGCGCAACAACCAGTCGCGGATCTCTTCGGGCGACCAACTCATTAGACGCTCCAGAAGGCGCAGTGCGCGGGCGCCTTGAGCAGTTCTTCCAACTCATCGTCCAGTTTGCAGACGGTGAGCGAGACGCCGGTCATCTCCATTGATGTGGCGTAGCGGCCGACAAGCGGCATGACGATCGTCACGCCAAGATCAGCAAACCGGCCCGCAAGATAGCGATAGACGATGAAGAGTTCCTCATGGGGAGTCGCACCAAGGTTGTTAACCAGGACCGAAATCCGGTCGCCGCGTTCAAGCGGCATATCGGCCAGAATCCGAACGAGCATTTCCCCGGCGATCTCGTCGGCCGTCTTGATCTTGCCGCGCCAGATCCCGGGTTCGCCGTGGATGCCCATGCCCATCTCGATTTCATCATCGGCGATTTCGAAGGTCGGCTTGCCGGCCTCGGAAACTGTGCAGGGTACTAGGGCGATTCCGATAAAGCGGCAGGCGTCGGCCGCCTTCTGCGCGGTCGTGGTCACCTCGGCCAACGCGGCCCCCGAGGCGGCTTTCGCGCCGGCCATCTTGAAGGCGTATACGAGACCGGTGACACCGCGGCGTTTCTCAGTTTCTTCCGGCCCGGCGCTGGCAACATCGTCCGCCACGAGGACTGTGGTGGGCTCCAGCCCCTCGATTTCGAGCATCTCGCCAGCCATGTCGAAATTCATCCGGTCGCCGTCGTAGTTGCCATAGAGCCGGAGAACGCCAGCACCGCCGTCGGCCAGCTTGATAGCGGCCGTGCTATCGGCGACGCTAGAACGCTAGGGCCGGCAAAGACGTTGCCGATGGCGCAGGCGTCAAGCAACCCGTCGCCGCAGTAACCGGTGAACACCGGCGGGTGGCCGGAACCGCCACCGGAGACGATGCCAACTTTGCCCTGTCGAGCACCGCCCGTTCGATAGACCACCCGCCCGTTTTCGCCGCCGCGTGTGTAGATGTCCGGATACGCCAGACACAGGCCATCGATCGCCTGGTCGGCATAGTCGTTCGGGTCATTCAGCAGTTTCTTCATAGGTTTCTCCTCGATCTGTCCAGTTCAAGCTCGACCACGAAGGAATCACAGCGCCCGCGCAAGGGCGCGCCAGGCTTTTTTCCCGCGACCGCATGGCCGCTCTCCACGATCAGCTTGTCGGCCTCGACGAGAAGCCCGGACTTCAGCAGGCTCACGTTGTCCACCAGCGTCCGGTACTTGTAGCGGTGCTCGTCCCGCATGTCCGCATGGACAAGGAACCGGCGCAGCGTCCTGTGCTGGTTCGCCAGCTCGTGGAGGCGGTCGAAGTCGCAGCCCAACCCCTGCTTGACCACGCCCATCACGAGGATCCGCCACATCTCCATGCCCGGACGCCCGACCGTCCGGTCCACGCCGGGAAGCAAGTGCTCGTCCATGAGCCCGAACAGCCGTGCGCGGAAATCCTCGTCGGAACAGAGATGCTGGAGCCCGATGAGCAGGGCGGGGATCTCGTCCCTGGACCTGAGGTCCTGCTCGATGTTCTCGATGCCAACCTCGCCGAGTTCCGGTTCCGGATCGTGTGCCTTTCTCATGCCTGCCTCGCGAAGAATTGCCGAATCCGCCCAGAATTGCGCCAGAACGGCCCGAAACCGGTCTTCCTCAGTGGTTTTTCGATCCGAAAATGGCCGAATTCATCGAATGGACTCAATGACTTGTGGGATTCTCGGGCGGAAGCTGGTTATATGATATATGCTATGAGCGCAAAACTCCGTTAGATTTGGATTTGAGGTTCCGTCGCTGAGGGGTTTGGGTGCCCTAGCGTAGCGGGCAAGTCCGGGATATTGAAGAGCTTTCCCATGTGTCTGGGATATTTCTGCGCGGCGTTTCGCGCGTCTTTTGCGTCCTTGCGGACTTGCCCCCTGTCGATGCAAGCGAAGCGCTTCGCCAAGGTGGTTTCTCCGTTCAGAATGATCTCCATATAGTGAGAGCTCTTCAGATTCTTCACCAAGGGCGCATCGGCGAGCATGGCGGTCAATCTGCGCGCCAATGCGCAGGTACCGCTTCTCCTGCGGTCGTCTCGTTTCAGGTCTCGGAAGAATTGCTCCATGAGATTGTTGGTGCGTTGCGGTTGAATCTGAACGCTTCCGTGAGCGCAATGAACGGTTATCGGGTCGGCAAAGAGCTTGTCCTGGTATTTGTCGATCTGTCGGACCATTTTCCCGTAGGTCTTGTCGGTGTCCGCGAGATGCCTGATCGCTCTGCTGTTTCGGAAAGCGGTCACCTTCTCCCGGATGGTTTGGAGATCCGTTTCGCCCGTGTCCTTGAGGCCGCCCTTGGTGTCTGGCAAGGCGATGCGCATCGCCTCGCGGAACTGTTCGAACACGATCATTCTGTGCTGCATCAGCGTCGCGATGTGTGACAAGTCCGGGTCCTTCAGGACCTGGCGCAGCGATGGAAGGGTGATCGTGCTGGCCATGGGTCCCGGCATTTTCGTCTTGATCTTTTTGAGAGCGGGCCAGGCATGCGCCAAGCGCTGATAAAGATTGAAATGAGGCCGATCGAAGGGGAATCCCAAGCCGTTTCCCTGGCTCTTGGCTTCCACAATCCATGCCGCGATCAGATAGGCTTCCACCGCTGGCGGCGGCCTCATCCCCTGCCGCTCCGCCTCGCCGGCGCGCAGATAGCGATGGAGGCTGCCAGTGTATTCCTGGTTGTTGTCAATGGCTGCCTTGAGTTCCCGCACCATGTTTCGCAGGGTTCCTCGAACGTTGTACGTCCTCAGGCGCCGCCGGATGGCGTTGTATGGGTCGGCCATCAAATCCTTGCCGATGTCTCTCAGGAAATGGAAATGGCAGACGGTGCCGGGAACTGCGGGAAAGACCTGTGCAACAGACTTCAGGATGGCGGTGCCCATGTCGTGAACCAGAGCAATGGGGTCCCCGTAGGCCGCCCGGACATCCTGGAGGAACGGAATGATCTGGTCGGAGTTTTCTGAAGGGATCTTGATGTTTCCGAGCACGATGCCGGACAATTCATCGATCGAACTCATCAGATGTGGGCTGTTTCCCTCGCAAGTGCCATCGAGATGCAGGATGTACCCGCCCCGCGACATCTGCATGAACTGTTTCAGCGATGCCTGGCTGTCCCGGTGCGCTCGGGACAGATAGACGATGAACTGCCGGCCAGGAACCTCGATCTCGCGCAACGAAATCGCGACATGGCGCAGCGCGAGCGCGGCCTGAACCGCCCGTTGGCTTTGACAGTGCTCGAACCGCGCCCGGCCCACATATTCGATCACGTCAAAACCGAACTTGCAGTGCGGCGCAACGAGGCGGTCGAGTTCGCCGGGCTTGACCACCCGCTTGCAGCGGCCACAGGCCCGGTACTTGAGGCGCGCATGGAACGTGCCGATATGGAGGGTTGCCACCGTGCGTCTTGCGGTCTTGTATGGCTTCAGCTCGCCGCCACAGGCGCAAGAGACCGCCCTCGGCTGAAAGTCGAACACCGGGGGGACGGGAAACAGATTGCCGGGGGCACAGGTCTCGATTTGTTGCTGGATCGCCCGTTGGAGTTCCTCGATCAGGAAGGAGGCACCGTTTTTTTTCCCGCCAACGCGGTGAGCACCTGATCGACCTGGGCCCGTGTCACGTATCGTCCCCGGCCGCGGAGCGCCTGTGTGATGGCGGCATGATCCAATTCCCGTTGATGGCCGCGTATCGCCGTGGCCAGCACGTCGATGACCAACTCGCCAGGCAACGCGCCGCCGGTCCGGATGGCGCGGAACTGATGACGCGCCGCCATTTGTTCCTCGGCGCGGACCGGGTCCCCACTGAGATACACATAGACGCCGTCGAAAGCGTTGCGGGTGATCGTACCCTCGCGCACCAGAGCCAGCGGCGCGTTCTGCACACGGAGTTTCAGGGGCGCTTCCAGCTCATTGAGCGTGTATCCGGCGGCGGAATGCCCGACCCATGCCGCAATGGTGTCTTTCAAATTGCCGCACTTGGAGAAGCCGATGCCCTGGTGCCACCACAAGCCCGCCTCGTCAAAATCCGGGATTTCGGACAGCGTGTAATGGGCTCCGGCATGGGTGTAGCTTGCGAGGTAGCCCAGCGTCTTGAGGCGGCGGTACACACTGGAGCGCGAAGGATTTCGCAGCACCTCCACCAGTTCGGGCAGGGTTGCGACAAGGTGCTTCTTGAAGTGGGTGCGCAGCGCCTTGGCGACATCGGACTTGGAGAGCATGGCAATCACTCTGTTATAGTTTAGCAACAGGATAGTACACTATAGTAAACTGTGGCTGAAACTGCACGGAAATGAGGGTGTTCTTACGGAAATTGGACGGGATTGAGGGCACCGGAGAAGAATCGAGCAGTTTCGATGCTGGCGGCATGAAACAATTGCGATTCATATATTACACAAATTCAATGCGTTAGAGGAACTTAACGGAGTTTTGCGCTCATAGGATATATGATACCCTTGACAAAAGAACAAAATAACTGTTCAATCCAAGCCATGGTAGGGGGACGAAATCCCTTTCGAAGTCTGGAAAGGAAATTTGCCTAGCCCCCAATGGCTGGGCCAATAATTCTAAAACATTAAGATGACCTACTCACTAAATCCTGAATCAATGTACATGATGCCCATTCATTTTGGCCCTATGTGCGGACCCAGACAGGGGCCTGGAGGCAAAAAATTCGCGTTTAATACCGACAAGAGAAAGATCACTAGTCTTTCAGTTAGTTTTTTGACAAATGCGTCTCAACTACAAAAACTCCTTCCACCAAGATTTGAACTTGCAGGTGAACCTGTCGTGACGGTTTTTGAGACGTTTATGAAAGAAATCGATTGGCTTGCGGGCAGAGGCTACAACGTCCTTGGTGTAACATTCCCAGTGATTTACAACGGGACTAAGGACCGTGCGACCGGTCCATTTCTAACAGTTTTATGGGAAAACCTGACAGACCCAATACTAACCGGAAGAGAGCAGCTAGGATTCTCAAAGATTTATTGTGACTTGCCCGAGCCCAATGTCTGCAGGGGCGAGACACACTGTACGGCAAGCTGGATGGGTTTTCGATTTTTGGATCTCAAACTGAACAATTTAAATGGAATTAATCCCAAAGAGAGCAGCTCCATATTTAATAAATCCGAAGAAAAACTCCTCAGAGGTACTATTCATTACAAGTACATGCCTAGAACAGGAGACTGGGGCAAGGCTGATTCAGAGTACGCAGTTTTATCTCCTGATCCAGAAAGACCATCACCTCCAGAAAAACTTTTCACTGCTACTGGAGAAGTAAATTTTCATAAAGCTCGCTGGGAAGACCTGCCAACACAGCACATGATAGTCAATACCCTCCATGAGCTTGAAATTGTTGAATACAGGGGAGCCAGAATGGAAAACCGAATTGGTTCCGGTGACCTTGGTGACCAGAGGATATTGTATTAAACCAATAAGGAGGCAGATGTATGACCTAATCATCACCCCGCGGTAACTCCGCCGTCAATGACCAAGTCGCTGCCGGTGACAAAGGAGGACTCGTCCGAAGCCAGATAAAGGGCGCCATCCGATCGTCGTTTTTTGTTAGCATTGCACGGCAAAGTGTCGTGTAAAATATAGGCAATGTGAGGTCTTACGTTGAGCAAAACTGCTTTAACGCCGCTGAAAAGTGGCAATTTGTCCGAACAGGTTTATGACGCTGTCCGGAATGCTTTGGTGGAAGGAATGTATGAGCCTGGCGAAAAACTTACGATTGCGGAGCTTGCCATGGAGCTCGGCGTGTCGATCACTCCGGTTCGCGAGACGATTTTTCGCCTAGTGAGCGAAAGAGCGCTCGAAATGAAGGCGGCCACGGCTATTCACGTCCCCGAACTGACGCCCGATCAATTTCGCGAAATCCAGCGGATCGGTATTTTGCTCGAGGGCGAAGCCGCGGAAGTTGCGGGACAAAAGATCACGCCCCAGCAGCTCAAGAGCCTCGAAGACATTCAGGAGCAGCTTGTCGAAGCAGCTCGTGGCAACCGGATGCGAGCAGCGCGTCTCAATCGCCGGTTCCATGGCAACCTTATGGCTGCTGCGGATATGCCATTGGTGCATGCGACCGTGGAAAATATGTGGGCGCTGAAGGGGCCAATTCTGCGCATCTACCAATTGGAAATGATGGGAAAGGCGGCCATGGAACAACACGACCACTACGACGTGCTCGACGGCCTGCGTAACGGCGACGGCGGGAAAGCACGAGAGGCGATCCAGCGTAATATTGCGGGTTGCAACGACATGATTGCCTGGATCAAAGAACGGCAGAAAGAAGCGGGGCCGAGTAGGAGGGGTCGTCGCCGGCCCCTCCCCTCGCAGACCCGTGCTCGCGAGCACTATCGCACACGGTTCCTCACACGGTAGGTTCGCTCAGGATGCGTAGATCGAGTGCACGACCTTAGCCGGAGGCAGGGGATGCGTGAGCAGGATCGCGTTCATACGTTCCCACGTCAGCGTGCCGGAGCGGCTGCGGCGCGCCAGCCATTTCCGCCAAGCGCGGATGACTTCGTACCGGAAGCCGCCAAGGCGTTTCCCGTTGCCGGTCAGACCGTAGTAGCCGCAATGGCCACGGATGGCATGGGCGAGATGCTCGCATTGATCGGGCAATGGCAAGTGCCGATGGCGCTTGCACCAGTCGAACACGGATTTCACCGCGCGGGCGAACCGGTCCTTGGCCGTCACTTGTCGAACAACGTTGAAGCCCTTCCTCGATCGACCCCATATGTGGGTGAAGCCGAGAAAGTCGAAGGTCCCTGACGAGCCATGCCCTTTCAGGCTGGTCCGCCGGAAGGCCACGAAGCGCGTCTTGTCCGGGTGCAGCGCGAGGCCGAACCGGCCAAGGCGCTTGCCCAACACCTCCAGAACACGCTGACCACTTTGCCGATCCGAGAAGGCGATGACAAAGTCATCGGCGAATCGAATCAGCTGGCAGGAGCCTTGCACTCGGTGCTTGACCGTGCGCTCGAACCAATCGTCCAGCACATGGTGCAGATAGAGATTCGAGAGCAACGGGCTGAGCACTCCCCGTACGCAAAAGGCAACTTCCGGTGTGGGAGACGGGACCGTCGGAAGCGGACGGCGATTGGCCTCTTGCTCGGGGCGTTCGTGCCATTGGGATTGAGTGCCGAATGATGATCTCATCGTCGCCAACCAATACGTTCCTGACGAGGAGCCGGACGATCCGCTGCCGTTCGGCGATGTCGAGCGTCTCAGCCGATTCGCGCAGTCGTGCGAGAAAGCTGGCCAGCGTCTCGGCGAGCCTGAGACAGTTTTCGCGTTCCTGGACCTGGTCGGCGACCGATTGCAACTCAGCTTGAAGTGCGTGTTCCTGCCGTCTCAGTTCCTGTATCCGTGCGCGCAGATCGTCGATGGTGATCAATTCCTCCTGATAGGCATTGATGAGGCGGTCGATGCCTTTGCGTTTGCGGGCCAACTGCCGCTGGAGCTCCTTTTCCCGCTTCTGGTTCGGATCCGAGTTCCGCGCTGCCTCCAGCCGCCGGTCGATCTCGCCTTCAATCAAGCCGGGGTCCTCAAGCAAGCGAATGACTTCCGTCCAGACAATCTCGTCCAGGAGATCCTGACGAACCGGACGATTGTCGCAAAGTGGCCCATCGGGATATCGCCAGGCATCGGAGCCCAGACAGCGATAGTAGTAGATCACGCGGGTACTGCTCCGGGTTGATGTGCGGTACATCGCATACCCGCATTTGCGGCAGCATGCCAGACCCTGCGCGACGCTCAGCGTTCGGGTTCGGCGCCGGGAAAAGGCCTTGTTCGCTGCCAGCCGTTCCTCGGCCAGGGCGAAGGTTTCCTCGCTGACGATGGCGGGAACCGGGATCTCGATCCAGTCCTTGCGCGGCCGCTCCTGACTGGCGCTGTTGCGGCTGGCGAATCCACCGCGCATGCGCAGGGGCCGTGTCACGCGCTGGCGCGGCGCAGTCCGGGTCTTGCCGAAACAGGCGATGCCCATGTAGGTCGGGTTCCGCAGGATCGCCCACACCACCGAGCGCTCCCAGCGCGCGCCTCCGTTGCGGGTTGGGATCGCGCGCTCGTTCAGCTTGCGCGTGATCGCGCCGATGCTTACGTGGTCAACCGTGTAGGATGTGTAAATGTCGCGGACCACTGCAGCTTGCGGCTCGATCACTTCGTACCAGGCGTCGCTCTCCAGAGTTCTCTTGTGATAGCGATAGCCGTAAGGCGCGCCGGAAAGAACGCTCACTTCGCCGCGGAGCGCCCGATGCCGCTTGCCGCGGCGGGAAACGTTCCATGATTTGCGCCCGTTCATACTCCGCGATCATGCCCTGGAACTGGAGGAGAAGGCGATCTTCCGCCGTATCCATGGCGGGAGCCTTGACGAACACGGTCTCGACACCGTTGCGTGCGAACTCCTCCATGAGAAGGAACTGATGGGCATACTGGCGGCTCAGGCGGTCCGGCTCATACGCCAGCACCGCCTCAATCTGGCCGTCGGCGGCGAGATCGCGCACCCGTTCGAGGCCGGGGCGGTCAAGCGTCGCGCCGCGATAGCCGTCATCTTCGATGACCATGTCCGGCCCGACGCTGTAGTCCCGCTCCCGGGCGAAGGCAATCAGGGCCTCGGTCTGGCTGGCGATGGTGTTCTTGATCTTCTGCTGATCTCCCGAAACCCGGGCGTAGATGGCGGCAACCTTCATCCTGCTCCCCCTTTCTCAACTCGCCAACCTTGCGGGGCTGGTCCGGTACCAGTATCGCCAGGGCCCGCTGGAGCTTGACCGTACCCAATCGATCAAACACGCAATGGAGGCTGACAACAGGCCGCCTGCTGGCGCCCCGTTCAGCCATGACGGCCGGAATCCCGGAACCATCGAGCCAGGGCTCGCGAGACAATCTCGCCCATCGAGAGACCGCGGCTCCGGGCATGCGCACGCAACGCCGCGACAAGGCTGCGCGGGATCTTCAGGGTGATGGGAACCGACGCTTCCGACGCTTGCGCCGGTTCGCTCATCGCGCGAGCCGCCTGCACATACCGATAGGCTTGCCGCCGGGAAAGGCCGAACTGGCTGGACATCCGCTCGACGGCCGCCGCGGCCTCGAGACCGTCGGCAAGCAGCCCATAGGCGACATTCAGCCGGTAGGCCTTCTGGGATCGGGTCGAACGGGTCATCTGCCATAAGCGTATTACCCCTTGCGTCTCAAATCAAGCTGCGGGTGCTGCCGGAAGCCCTCAATCCGGCGATCGAACGTGAAGTTGCCTTTTGCGTACGGGGAGTGAGCACACCGCCTTGAGGGGTGCCGGTCTCGGACCGTTGTAGCACGCCCTTGTCGAGGACCCCGGCCTTGAGCCACCGGTCTATCATGCGTCTCACGACGCCGTCCTTGATCCGCAGGTCAAGGAAGGCCCGGAGATGCCCATGGTCGATGCTACCAAAATAGTTTTGGATGTCAGCGTCGATGATCCAGCGATGGCCATCGTCCATGATGCCGCTGCGCAGGTCGCGCAGGGCGCCATGGGCGGAGTGGCCCGGCCGGAAACCATACGAACACGTATGGAAATCCGCTTCGTAGATTGGCTCCATGAGCAGCAATTCCCACTAATACAAAAAACTTCTTGTATCGCTCATTATCTGCTTGTTTTCCCTCGGTTTCAAGTTTTCGAACAAGACTTTGGCGTCCGGCTCGTAGCGGTTGCATGGAAGCGCATTGATGTGGCTGGAGGTTTCGGGGCGTTCAAAGTACTTGGCGAAAGGATGGGTGGTCCGACGTCACGATGTATCGATCAGTTCGGGGGTAGTTTTTCGGTACCCGAACGCAATCATCTTGTACACGTATTCCCAGTCCGGGATCTCGAAGTTGAACACATGGCTGCGGAGTTCCTCCCAGAAGTAGAGTGGACGCTCGGTCTTTCGCGGGCCATTCGGAACAGCTTGCAGCATCGCTGTTCGGCCTGATCGATGAGGAACGCGAGCATCATGAGGCTGGCGAAGACGGTCGATAACTGGTTGTATCCATGGCCGAAATTGTGGAAGAGGGCATCAGAATTCCCGTTTTCGCCCCAAGAGCGTGACGATCCATTACAAGTTTCATCCGTACGCTGGAGAAAAGGTGACGCAGATCCGACGATCCGACGCCTGGCAAGCCGTAGTGGCAGCGCAGTGTTGGTTGTGCGGCGATCGAATGGGAACCCGCTTTCCATTCCAGAATGGATGTCTCTTCCCGAGGCTGCGCACTTTGCGGTGCGCGACAGGCCTCGAATCTCCCGTGCAGCTCTTTTGGGCCTTTGCGCAATCGTCGATACGTTTCTTGAAACGGCTTGCGTTGGCGAAGGAGGGGAGCATGGAGAGGAACCGGCAGGCGCGGTCGCTGCTGGCGATGGAGACGCCTCAGCGGCTGCTAGAGGGCCAGCGGGAGGAAGCGTTGCTTCGGCTGGTTGCTGCGCTTCTGGCACGATTGGCGATGGGTAAACAGGAAGAAGCTGGAGATCGCAATGAGCCGGATCACGCCTGAACATTGTTCACGAAGGGCGGTCGTTTACGTTCGCCAGTCGTCGCCGGAGCAGGTTCGCAGGAACGTGGAGAGCCGGCGGTGGCAGTCCGGCATGGCGGAGCGTGCAAGACAGCTTGGTTGGCGGGAAGTTCAGATCATCGACGAGGATCTGGGGCGGAAAGGTGATGGCACCGTTCAGCGGAGTGGTTTCGAGGACTTGCTATCCGCAGTCTGCCGGGTAGAAGTGGGCATCATTCTCGCCGTGGATGCAACCCGGCTCGCGCGCAATGGCCGTGAGTGGCACACGCTGATCGAGTTTTGCGGAGTTGTCGGCTGCCTGATTGCGGATGAGCAGTCGGTTTACGATCCCGCCATTCCCACGGATCGAGCCATGCTCGGAATCCAAGGCGCGGTCAGCGAGCTTGAGCTATCGAACATCCTGCAACGCTCGTTGGCGGCACGACGGTTGAAGGCAAAGCGGGGCGAGTTGATCCACTCCGTTCCGGCAGGGTATCAGCGGGTTGGCCGTGACGGGATCGAAAAGGATCCGGACCTCCGTGTGCGAAGCGCCATTGAACTGGTCTTCCGGAAGTTTTCGGAGCTGCGAAGCATTCGCCAGGTCTACCTCTGGTTCCTGGAGGAGAAGCTGGAACTCCCGAGCCTGCTGCCAGGCCATCGCGAGCCGTACTGGAAGCTGCCAGGCTATGAGCGAGTGCGTAATATTCTTTCGAACCCGATTTATGCTGGTGCCTATGCGTATGGTCGCACCAGAAAGCAGGTCAGCATTCGAGATGGCCGGAAGCACGTCACGCAGGGCCACGCTGTCGCGCAGGAGGACTGGCAAGTGCTGATCAAGGAGCACCATGAATCGTATCTTTCGTGGGACGAGTACGAAATGAACCAGCGATTGATTGCAAACAACAGCAGGCGTAGCCATGGCTCGGAATCCGCCGGGCCGGTGCGCGCAGGAGAAGGGTTGCTCGGTGGATTGCTGCGGTGCGGCCACTGCGGCCACAGACTGAACGTACAGTACCACACGAGCGGCAGAAACAGTTTCCCTCGCTACCATTGCTCGCGTGACATGGTAAAGCGGGCAGCGAACCAGTGTATCGCCTTTGCCGCCAGGAAGGTTGATCAAGCCATCGGCCTTGCCGTGGCCCGTGCCTTGAAGCCGATTGGCGTTGAGGCTGCGATTCTTGCTATAGAAGAAAGCGGGCAGGCTCGGGCGGATGCCATTTGCCAGAAGGAGCTGGCTCTGGAACGCGCCCGGTACGAAGCCGGGCGGGCCGAGCGCCAGTATGACGCGGTGGATCCGGAGAATCGGCAGGTCGCAGGCGAACTGGAGCGGCGCTGGAATGATCGGCTCGCGGAAGTTCGCCGTTTGGATGTGGCGCTGGAGGAACTGCGCGCTGAAGCGGTGCAAGATGGGATGTCGGCCGAAGAGCGGCCCGCCTGCCTTGCGCTCGGCGACGATCTGGAGCGTGCCTGGAACCACCCCGGGGCCGGGTCCGAAATCCGCAAGCGCATCCTGCGGTGAGCACGTTCAGGATAGTTGAGGCGGTTTGGCTATTTTTCAGTCGCGCAATTTGATGGATTGACAAGAGTTCCCCTCAAGCAGCTTGCGAGAAGCGGCTTGAGGGGCGAGCCTCTGATGTTGTCGAAAACATTGGAGGCTGAGTGATGCTGCCAGAGTCGAGCCAGGTTGGCAAGATTTGGGATTTTCTGTTCCAGGTTGACGACCGCGAGGCGTCGCGGGTTCGGAAGGCGGGTTGTGGTCACTGTGGGGGTGTTCTGCATTCGGCGCATTACGGGCGCAAGCCGCGGGGGATTCCGTCGTCGCTTGCGGCATCCGGGGAGTGTACGGCGTTTCGGCACAGCTTCTGCTGCGCGGCGTGCCGTCGTCGGACGACGCCGGCTTCTGTGCGCTTTTTCGGCCGTCGGATCTATGTCGGTCTGATCTTCGTTCTTCTGCCTGCGCTTCTGGGTGCTGAAGGTCCCACGGCGGCCGCGGAGGCGTGCGGGAAGCTGAATCTGAGTTTGCGGACGCTTCGGCGGTGGCGGCGCTGGTGGCAGGAGGATTTTTCCGGCAGCGCGTTCTGGCGCGGTTCGCGGGGGCGCTTTGTTGCGGGGGTTGAGGAGGCGGGTCTTCCGCTGGGCCTTGTGGACAGCTTCGAGGGTGTCGATTGGGTCGACCGGGGGGTTAAGGCGCTTTTGTTTCTTCGCGAATGGTTCTCGTTTCTCATTCTGGCTGAGGGAGATTCTGCGTAGTATGACGGCCCGCAGAAGTTGCATCTTTACGGGTCGGCGAGGGTTGGTGCAGGCTCCCTGAGCGCGTTTGGCGCGGAGAAGGAGCCAGGAGATGACGCAGACACGGGATCCGGTTGGCGGTCGCTGGGCGCGGTTGCGCTTTTCGATTGTGGGGCAGTTGCTGATGGCGCCGCCGCCGTGGGGCGGTTTGAAGCCCGCGATTGAGGCGCTGGCGGGGCAGGAATGGCAGCATCCGGTGAGCGGCGAGCGGGTGCGCTTCGGGGCGTCGACGATCGAGCGCTGGTATTACGCGGCGCAGGCGGCGGATCAGGACCCGGTGTCGGCGTTGGCACGGCGCCGACGGCGGGACGCCGGACTGCAGCGGACGATCTCGCCGGCGCTGTCGGCGGCGGTGGAGGCGCAGTACAAGGCGCATCCCTCCTGGTCGAAGCAGCTCCACCACGACAACCTGGCGGCACGAGTGGAGGCGGACCCCGATCTCGGCCCGCTGCCGTCCTACCCGACCCTGGCGCGATACATGCGCACCGAGGGCCTGGTGCGCCAACCGCGGCGCAGGGGGCCGAATGCGCCGCGTCCCCGCCACGAGGTGCGCAGCTACGAGGTCTCCCGCGGCCACGCTTTATGGCACGCCGATTTTCATAATTGTTCCCGGAAGGTGCTGGCGCCGTCGGGCCTCTGGGTGACCCCGAAGCTGTTTGCCGCGCTGGACGACCATAGCCGGCTCGCCTGCCACTCCCAGTGGTACCTGTCGGAGAGCGCACAGACCTACGTCCACGGGCTTCAGCAGGCGTTCCTGAAGAGTGGCCTGCCGCGCGCGATCATGTCGGACCGGGGATCCGCGGAACTGGCGAAGGAGGTGCAGGCGGGCCTGTCCGATCTGAGCATTCTGCTGTGTCCGACGGAGGCTTGTTCACCCCATCAAAACGGTAAGTCAGAGGTGGTCTGGAGCCTGGTCGAGGGCCAGCTGATGGCCATGCTGGAGGGCGTCGAGGGCCTGACGCTGAGCACTCTGAACGATTGCACGGTGGCCTGGTTCGACAGGATCTACCAGCGGCGCCACCACCAGGAGATCGGCTGCTCGCCCATGGAGCGCTTCCTGCAGAGCGAGGACGTCAGCCGGCGCTGTCCCCCGATGGCGGACCTGAAGGCCGCGTTCCGGATCGCCGACACGCGCAGGCAGCGCCGCTCCGACGGCACCATCTCCGTGCAGGGCGTGCGCTTCGAGGTGCCGGACGCCTGGCGGCACATGCCGGAACTGCGCATCCGCTACGCCCGCTGGGACCTGTCCGAGGTCGAGCTGGTCGACGACCGCAGCACCGGCCTGGCCACCCTGCGGCCCCTCGACAAGGCCGCCAACGCCGACCGACCGCGGCGGCGCCGCGGCCCGGCGCCCACAGAAGACGCGCCGCCAGCCGCCGACGGCCCGTCGCCGCTACTGCGCAAGCTGCTCGCCGACTTCGCCGCCACCGGGCTGCCGCCCGCCTACCTGCCCCTGGACGAGGAGAACCCGCAATGAACCGCCAGATCCTCACCTTCTACCGCCTCCGCCACAACCCGTTCTCGCCGCAGTTGCCGGTGGAAGCCCTGTTCGAGGATGAGCCCGTGCAACGCTTCTGCGCCCGCATCGAGGACCGGCTCGCCGGCGAAGGTGGCTTCGCCCTCATCACCGGGCAGCCCGGCGCCGGAAAGAGCGCCGCCTTGCGGCTGCTCGCCCACCGCCTCGGCCGCGTGCCGGACCTCGCCGTCGGCGTCCTCACCCGATCCTCTTCCCGCCTCGGCGACTTCTACCGCGAACTCGGCGACATCTTCGGGGTGCGCCTCGCTCCCCACAACCGCTGGAATGGCTTCAGCGCCCTGCGGGGACGCTGGCTCGAGCATCTCGGCAACTCCCGGCTGCGCCCGGTGCTGCTCGCCGACGAGGCCCAGGAGATGCAGCCCCCGGTGCTCAACGAGCTGCGCCTGCTCGCCTCCACCGACTTCGATTCCCGCGCCATCCTCGGCATCGTGCTGTGCGGCGACCAGCGCCTCGGCGACATGTTCCGCTCCGAGGAACTGATGCCGCTCGGGTCCCGCATCCGCTACCGCCTCTCCCTCGAGCCCGCCGACCCGCAGACCCTGCTGCGCTTCCTCGATCACCTGCTCGACGCCGCAGGCAACCCCCAGCTCATGACCCAGGGCCTCAAGGAGACCCTCGCCCGCCATGCCGCAGGCAACTACCGCATCCTCACCCACCACGCCGACGCCCTGCTCACCGCCGCCGCAGACGCCCGCCGCGAACAGCTCGACGAGACGCTCTACTTCGAGGTCTTCCCCCACGCCGCCAAGCGCGGAAGGCCCCGGACATGAACGGCTTCCCCACCCGCACACCCGGCGAGCTCGAGGCCTGCACCGAAGAGCAAGCCTGGCTCGTCGAAGCGCTCTGGAGCACGCAGGGCGTCGGCATCGTCGGCGGCGAGCCCAAATGCGGCAAAACCTTCCTCGCTCTCCACATCGCCGTCGCCGTCGCTGCCGGCGTGCCCTGCCTCAAACGCTTCCCGACCCGGGCCGGACCGGTGCTGCTGTTTGCCGCCGAGGACGCCCCCCACATCCTCCGCCAACGGCTCGACGGGATCGCAGCCGCCAGCGGCGCCGCGCTCCTCGGCCTCAACCTCCACCTCATCGACACTCCCTCCCTCCGGCTCGACGATCCCGCCCACCTCCAGCGCCTCGCCGAGACCGTCGAGCGCGTCCGACCCAGCCTGCTCATCCTCGACCCCCTCGTCCGCCTCCACGGCGCCGACGAAAACGCCGTCCGCGAGATCGCGCCCATCCTCGACCGCCTGCGCCGCCTGCAGAGACGCTTCCAGAGCGCCGTCCTCCTCGTCCACCACGCGCGAAAGAGCGGCGGAGCACGACCCGGACAGGCTCTCCGGGGAAGCTCCGAGCTCTTCGCATGGGCAGACAACGTCCTCGTCCTGCGCCGCCGCCAGCAACGCATCCTTCTCTCCTCCGACCACCGTGCCGCAGCCAACCTCCACGATCTCGGCCTCGAACTCGCAACCCTGCCCGAGGGGCCTGCTCTGCAGCTCGCCCGACCGATGCCCACTTCAACGCCACCGCCCCACGCCGCACCCCGGGAGCGCATCCGCGCCATCCTCGCCGAGGCAGGCAAACCCCTCTCCCGACGCCAGATCCGCGATGCCGCCAGAATGCGCGCCGAGACCGTCGGCGCCGCCCTCCACGAACTCGTCCGGAGCGGAGACGCCATCCAGACACCCAACGGATACCAGGACCGCGCCGCGCTCGAACTGTTTCCAGCCGAAAGCCCCGGGGGGTGAAGGGAAACGGGAAACGGGAAACACCCCGGGACCAACCGCCACGCGCAACCCTTCCCCTCCTCCAAACAGCCCCCGCAGGAACCCACCATGCCGCGCCGATGGACACAAGAGGAACTCGACGCAGTCCGCACCCAGCCCCTCGAACCCATCGCGCGGCAACTCGGATACCGGCAGGATCCCCGCGACCATGCCCGCTGGAAGCGCGCCGGGTCTGTCCTCTCCATCAACGCCGCAGCCTTTTATGGGAACCAAATGGTTATGGGAACCTGGAATCCCAACGTGCTGTCATGACGTATTTTTTGCGGTGATCAGGTTCCCATAAAATTTCGGCTCAGACGTTGGAAAGCATCGCCATCAGCTCGTCTTTCACGCCCCTGAACCGTCCCTTCCCGAGGCCCGGGGAGTGCCACTCCGAGAGAATGTCCAACTTCTCGGCAGGGTCTGTGCGAAGGTAGATCTCCGTGGTCTGCAGGGTCTGGTGCCCCAACCACAGCGAGACCTTGCGAATGTCTCCGGTCGCCTCGAGAGTGTGCAGGGCGCAGGCATGGCGTAGTGTGTGCGGCGTCACCGTCCGGCGGGTGATCGACGGCGCGGTTCGCGCTGCCGTCTTGACATGCAGCGCGAGCCGCTTGGCAAAGCCGCGCCGAGTCATTCCCCGTCCCATCGCATTCAGGAACAGGTGCCGGTCAGGAAGCTCGGGGCGGATGGAGAGCCAGGCCCCGAGTGCGCTGCTTGTTTCCCTCCACAACGGCAGGACGCGGGCTCGCCGTCCCTTGCCCATGACCCGGACCTCGTCGAATCCCGGCATCCTGACATCGTCGAGGCCGAGGCCGACCAGTTCGGAGACGCGGAGCCCGGCGTTGTAGGCGAGGCCCAACATCGCCCGGTCGCGGGTTCCAGATCGGGTGGCGGCATCCGGCGCCTTGAGCAGCGCCTTCACTTCGTCCCGTTCGAGAGACTTGAGACCGGGGATATCGCCCTTCTTCTGCGGGATCGCATGCACCTGCGCGGCGAGGTCGAGATATCCCGGGTGCCGGAACTCGAGGAAACGGAAGAAGGCCTTGATCGCTGCGAGACGGACGTTTCGGGTGTGAACCCCATTTCCACGCTCGGTCTCGAGATGGTCGAGGAAGGCGAGAATGGTATCGACATCGAGATGCCCGACCTCGAGCGTGCAGGGGCGGATGCCGTGCCAGTCCGCGGCGAAAGTCGCGAGCAGCCTGAAGCCTGTGGCGTAGCTCTCGATAGTGTGCCGGCTGGCCCCCCGGTCACGGGGGAGATACTCCCGCAGGAAAGCGGAAAGCGGCGGTGCGAGTCCAGTCATGTTGTCTCCTTTCCCGCCATGTGTCGTTTCTCGGTCGCATTCGACACTTGGCGCATGAGGACGGGGGTCGCCTCGAGGTACCAGTAAGTGTTGCTGATGCTGGTGTGTCCGAGGGTGGTCGACAGCGCGAGCATGTGCCGGCCGACATCCTTCCGGCTGGAACCGATGCTGCCCTCCAGTGCGCGGACGGCGAATCCGTGGCGCAGGTCATGCAGCCTGAGGCCGGGTTCTCCGGTCCCGCCGCGAACACTTGCCTTGCGTGCCAGCATGATGAAGGTCGCGGTCAGATAGTCCGAGCGCACTGGCTGGCCGGATGCGAGCACGAACAGGTGTTCGCTGCGTCCGCCCTGGCGTAACCGTACCACGAGGTAATCGTCGAGGGCGCGGCAGGTGCTCTCGTGCAGGGGCACCAGGCGGTCCTTGCGGGTCTTGGTGTTTCTGAGCAGGAGCCCGTCCGGTCCCAGGTCGCTCAGCAGCAGGCGGGTCGCTTCCGAGCGTCTCAGGCCGGTGCATGCGATGAGACCGATGATGAAGTGGAAGGTCAACGGGGTGAGTGACCCGGTCGGCGGCAGGGACAGGGCCTCCGTCATGATCTTCCGGATCTCCTCCAGCGACGGAAGGGTCGGCGTTGGCCGGGACGCTCTGGGCTTGCCAAGAGCGTCACGGTGGGGCACCTCGTGACGGTCATCCTCAACATGGAGGGCGACAGCCAACCGGTGGACGATGCGCAATCGCCTTTGGGCCTCGCGGGCCGACGGTGTCGCACTGGCCCAGTCCAGAACGCTGTTTGCGCGCACGAATCTGTCGCCCCTGGCGTCAGCATATTCGGCGTAACACATCAAAACCCGCTCCTGTTCCTTGAACGACAGGCCCAGTGCATTCTTGTGGGCGACGTAATCCTTCGCGTGATCCGTCATGGTCATCGGGCCTCTCCCTCGAACGGCCAGGGCTGCACCATTTCACGGAGCATCCGGACATCGACGCGGGCATAGATCGCGGTGGCGTCGGGAGACCTGTGCCTGAGCAGGGTGCCGATGGCTTCCAGAGGGGCGCCGGCACGCAGGAGATTCGTTGCCGCCGAGTGCCTGAACAGGTGTGATGATGCCGGGCCGACGCCCCGGATACCGGCTCGCCTGATCGCACGGCTGACGATGGAGGTGCTGATGCTCTGTCGCGACACGGGGCGGTAGGGTGCCCTGCTGAGGAGAAACACCTTCCTCTCATCGGTAAATGGCCGGGCCTCCAGGATGTAGTCCCGCAGCGCGTCGCCCACATCCTGCGGCAGCGGCAGCTCCGCCTCTCGCCGCGACTTCCCGCTGACCCGGATGACGGCCCTGTCCCAGTCGATGTCGTCGAGATTCAGCCCGGAGACATCGCCGGCCCGCAACGCAAGCCGGGCCAGCAGCAGTAGGACGGCCCTGTCGCGGACCCCCATCGGCGTCGTCACGTCGCAGGTCGCGATCATGCGTTCGATGTCGTTCGGCCCGACATGCCGGGGCAGGCTCTCGCCCCGGAGTCTCGGGATCGTCGGGACCGCGTGGACGAGTTCCGGCCGGCAAAGGCCGCTCGACCCGAGAAAGCGCAGGTACATCCGGAACGCACTCGCCTCGTTTCCGACCTGTCCACGAGACGCGGTTTCAAGACGGTTCAGGATTGTGTTCCGGACCCGCGCGGCGCCCAACGCCCCCGGGTCGTCGCCGAGATCCGGAAGCAGCGTGCGAATGTGCCGTTCGTATTGATCGATTGATGAGTCCTTGAGACCGCGATGTTGTCGAAGCCAGTGCAGGAACGCATCCAGATGGTCGCCCCGTTCCTCATGGGGCTCCGGGACCTTCGGTGCCGGAATGACAGCCCTGTGCACCAGGAACGTGACAAAAAGCCGGAGCATTGATTCGGAGCTGTCGGAACCGGCAAACCCGCAGGGCCTGTCGAGGAACCCCGGATGAACACAGGTACAGTCGTGGGCAAGAAAGCGATTCCGGATTCGCTTGTCAGTCTCCGTCAAGGGAATGTCCGACAGGGTGAGCCAAACGATGAAGTGACGACACAGGTTCCCGGTCAGTTGGATCGTCGAACGGGCATATCCCCGCTCTTCCATGGAATCCAGGAATTGCGTCGCGAGGTGCCCGCCGGATATGATCTCCGGAGGCATCTCGGCCCGCCCGGTCGCAAGAAGATACCGGAGGAACCGGATCGCAAATCGCCTGCAATTCTGACCGGGCCTCTTGCCCTTCCGGGGCCGGCCCGAACAGTGGCATTCATGGCCCATGAAGCGATCAAGGAGGCGGATGTCGAGCTTGTCGAGACCCAGCTCGTTGGCCGCCAGCCAGACCGCGACATGCCGGGCTGTACTGATCATTTCGCCGGTCTTCCCGGACGAAAGGCCAAGGCCTTCAAGATGCTCCGCGTAGCATCGGACAACACGGGAATCCCACTCCCGAACCCCATCGGACAGTGGCGGACTGTATCGTTTCGAAGGCATGATTTCTCTCCTGTCAATGTAAAAAACCGACAGGAGTTGAGCACATTTTTATGGGAACCTGATCGCCGCAAAAAATACGTCATGACAGCACGTTGGGATTCCAGGTTCCCATAACCATTTGGTTCCCATAAAAGGCTTAATGGGAATGTTCCCATTAAGCCTTCTACGACCACCAACAGGGCACCGGTGGCGCAGGCGCCTTCGACCTCCTCATGCATGCCCGAAAATGTTCCTTCGCCGAGGCCGCATCCATCCTCGTCCCACAGCCCCACTTGCCAGAACCCTGCAATCAACGCTGGTCAACCCTCCGCGAATACCTCGTCGAAGCCCGCGGCATCCCGCCCCGCATCCTCGATGCATGCAAACGACACGGAATCCTCTACGCCGACCGACGCCAAAACGCCGTCTTCCTCTGCACCAACGCTCGCCGACAAACAACCGGCGCCGAAATCCTCGGCACTCGCAACCGCGAAAAGCCCTTCAAGGCAATGGCAAGAGGATCACGAAAGGCAAGCGGGGCCTTCTGGATCCCCGCTTCAAACCAGAAACCGGATACCGTCTTCCTCGCAGAAAGTGGCCTCGACGCCCTCTCCGCCTTCTCCCTGCAGGAAACACCCAAAGGCGCAACCGTCTTCGTATCCACCGCCGGCGCAACGCCCGCCATCCCAACCTGGATCGAAGCATGGAAGCCAATCCGTATCCTCTGCGCATACGACGCAGACAACACCGGGGATCAATGCGCCAAAGCCCTCGCCAAACACGATCCAAGAGTCGAACGCTTCCGACCCAAAGGCGAAAAAGACTGGAACGAAATCATCCAGCGCAAGCCTCCAGCACAATAATCTTCAACAAATCCATCAAACTATACGATCAATACTCCATCCATTACCGTGAGCGTGCTCATGCGGGCCGCTTTGGTGGAAGTTGTGGTCAAGGTTGAGAGCGACTGGATCAAGTTGCTTCTTCATTGGCAGGGTGGCGACCATACGGAACTCGCGGTTCGTCGGCCTCGGTTCGGGCGGGGCAGCAATGTTGCAAGTGCCGACGTCGAAGAGCTTGTCAAAGGACTTGCCCGGCAACTACCTGATGAAAGCATCGCAAGGCTTCTGAACCGGCTTGGCCACCGGACCGGCACGGGCAAAGGCTGGAGCCGGTCCATCGTTTGCTCTTTTCGCAACAACCGTCGCATTCCGGTCTATCACGCCGGGGAACAACGTGAACGCGACGAATTCACCCTTGCGGAAGCGGCGGAGCGCTTGGGGGTAGGAGTGCGAAAGGCCTACAGAATGATCTACAGCGGAACAATACCTGCAAAGCAGCTATGCAAAGGTGCTCCCTGGGTCATTTCCGGCAAAGATCTGGCCGCGTTGGAGAAGGCCCGAGAACAGCCCCAACGACCAGGTTGTGCTGTACTTGAAGGTTTTGACGATGGTAGAAGCCCACTTCTCCCTGTGAGCAAAGTGGAAATCGCGCAATGACAAAGACATACAAGGATATGGTATTGTGAGTCCGTCTTCTGTTCCAGATTGTAGCCAGCGTTCTTTAGCGTGTTGAAAGTCTCGTTCTCGATGCGCCACCGCGCCCGTCCAGCGCGCATGATCTTCATGGCGGTATCCCGGTTCACGGGCAGATCGGTGACCCAGGAGAAGTGCTGGCGCTTGCCATTCGGCTTCGTCTCCCAGTATTCGAGCACATTGACTTCCACATCCTTGTTGGTCTTGTTCAGCGCTACCTGCTCGAGAACGCGGAAGCGGCGATGGGTGCCGTCCCCGTCCGTGGATTCCCAGTGCTGAACCCGGGCGTTGCTCTCCAATTCGTCGAACAGCGCCTTGTGGTCGCCCGGTTTCGCGCCGAGGATGAAGCGCATTCCGTACTCGCGGAGCTTGCGGATATGCGGGGCATTGGACGCCAGCCCGTCCTCCAGCACAATGAGCGGGAGGTGCGGGTGCTCCCGGCGCACATCGGCGATCAGGCGCTTCGCCGCCTCGCGCTCGCAGTCATTCCTGGTTGCGCCATCCGTGTTCTGGATTGGCTCAGGCGCCAGGGGAAAGACCTCCCGGTGCTCGGGATGCACCACCGCCGCCGCCAGCATCTGGTGGTAATACTCCACGCTACCATCCCGGTGGTGCTTCTCGCAGCAGTTCGCACAGTGCACGCTGCGGGAGGAGAACATCCCGGTGCCGTCGATCGAAAGCAGATAGTGGCCGTCCCAATACGCGTACCCTTCCAGCGCCTTGCCGCGCTGCAGCGCGCGGAACACCCGCTTGAAGGCTGGCCGCAAGCTTCGGGGATCGACATTGTCGAGGCGCTTGCGCAAGCCGGAATCCGAGGGAGCTTGCCGGACCCCGAACAGGCTCCGCAAGTTGAAGCGGATCGTGCCCTCTTCATTCGCATGCCGATCGAATTGCAGAAGAGACTGATACTTCAGCGAGAAGATCGCGAGGCCCGACATCAGATAGTCGGCCAGCCGGAACTTCCGTCCCGACACGCCGTCGTCGATCCGTTCGAAACTCGCTCGGACCTCTTTCAGAAGGCCCGGTTTGCTTAGTGTCTTGCGAAAGCCGATTCCATATCTTGCCATTGCCCTGCCATCGTCTGCTCGTTTTCTCCAACTCTATGCAAACGACGAAAGTTGTCCAGCCTGCCACAGTCCGAACCTACGTCAAGCGCTGGTGCCTGCCCTTTCCAGCGGAAACAGCGTGGACGGCCGCAAATCTCAACACGGAAACGCCCAAAAGTCTACGAATGGAACCCCGCCTCATGCTCGATAACCCCAGTGTACGCAACAACCCGCGAGGCTAGTGGGAATTGCTGGCTCCGTATCTTGACGAGCGGGGCCGGCGGTTGCTGGCGGCGGCCGAGGCGGGAAGCTTTAGGCGCGGCGGGATCAGGCTTGTCTCCGAGATCACGGGGGTGGCGTGTTCGACCATTGGCCGGGGACTGCGGGAACTCAGCGGGGAGACGGCGCCGAGCGAGCTCAACCGAGTTCGCCGTCCCGGTGGCGGGCGCAAGCCGGAGACGGAGAAGCAACCGGAACTGCTGAGCGCTCTTGAGGCGCTGGTGGAACCCACGGCACGGGGCGATCCCGAACGTCCGTTGCGCTGGACCTCGAAGAGCTGCCGCCGCCTTTCGAACGCATTGAAGGAGCAGGGTTTTTCGGTTTCCCGCACGCTGGTGGGGAAGCTTCTCGTGCAGCTCGGCTACACGCTTCAGGGAAATGCGAAGACACGGGAGGGCACGGATCCTCCCGATCGCGACGGCCAGTTCGAATACATCAACGATCAGGTCGCGGACTTCCTCGCCGGCCGGCAGCCGGTGATCTCAGTGGACACCAAGAAGAAGGAACTGGTAGGAGACTTCAGGAACGGCGGCCGTGAGTGGCGGCCAAAGGGCCGGCCCGAGGAGGTCAATGTTCATGATTTCCCCGACAAGAAGCTCGGCAAGGCGGCGCCTTACGGGGTCTATGACGTGGCTCACAATATCGGTTGGGTGAATGTCGGCATCAGCCACGACACGGCTGCTTTCGCCGTGGAGAGTATTCGGCGTTGGTGGCTGCGTTTGGGACAGGAACTCTATCCCGGGGCCTCACGCCTGTTGATCACAGCCGACTGTGGCGGCTCCAACGGAGCTCGGGTTCGGCTCTGGAAGGTTGAACCTTGAACTGCAGGAACTCGCCCGCGAACTGGGGCTCGAGATCACGGTTTGCCATCTGCCGCCCGGAACCAGCAAATGGAACCGCGTTGAACACCGCTTGTTCTCGTTCATCAGCCAGAACTGGCGCGGCAAGCCGCTGCGAACCCTCGCCACCATCGTCAGTCTGATCGGCGCCACCACGACCAGCACCGGCCTCAAAGTCTATTGCGACGTGGACGACAACGACTATCCCAGGGGCGTGGCGATCAAGGATGCCCAAATGGAGGACCTCGACATCCGGCCCGCAGAGTTCCATGGCGAGTGGAATTATACCTTCTTGCCGACTCCTCAATGCCAAGCGGTTATTTCTTGACGAACCCTTAACGTAATTCTGCGCACAAACCTTCTGATGACCCCTACTAGTTGGCAGAGTGTAGGGATCATAGCGAGACGGTTCGGCGGCGGGGGCGGAAAGCTGTATCGCGGCTGTACGGCTGGTCGTGGGGTTGCTGTGCGGTTTCGCGAGCAAGAGGATGATTATTGGGTGCTTCCAGCGGATTGGGTTGGTCGCAATTGCCCGTAACTCGTGGTGGGCAGCGTTGCCGTGCCAGGGAGCGCACTTTGTGCTTTGTCGATTTCCGGGACCAATTAATGGCAATTGCTGGAAGGGACTATAACTTGGCAATAGTGCGAGTTTATGCGCCCATTGACAGATTGGCGCGGGCATGGAGGAGCAGGAGCCCCTTCCGCGGTGGTCGGGATGATGGGAGTGCAGGATGAGGGCGGCGTGCGCCGGGTGTGTACGCATGAACCGGGCCCGCCGGCGGGCGGCTTCCGGATCGGGCGGCGCCATGGCGGCGAGGGCGTGGATATTCGCTTCCCGCAGCCGGCGGAGCGCAAAAAGCGTGCCGGGTGGGATGAGGGCGGCCAAGGCCCCGAGGAGTAGCGCGGCGCGGGATGCGATGTCGTGGAGGACGTCGGGGAAGAGCCTGCGGAAGTCCGGACGATCCGGAGAGGGATGCCGGCTGGCGGGCAGGTCCTGTCGTTGGCGGAAGTGCGGAAGATCCAAGCCGTTGCCTGCGACATCGCCCGGTCTTCCAGTAAGTCCTGCCGACCGACCGCGCAGCTCCGGAACAGCGGCTCCTTCGGTCTTCCCCCTTATCGCCCGTAACGTGACATCGCCTGGTCAACCGCGAGTGACACTGCGATAAAGACCACAGCGTAAATCCCGATCTCAAGCCACAGTGGGATTATTTCCATGAACGCAATTAGCTTAAGCGCGACAAAAGCACAGGCAGCACCACTAACCCCTGGCAAGAATCGAAGCACACTCTTCTCCCTATTGATAACCGCACGACGGTAGCCTGCAAAACCCAGGTGCGCCGTGGAAAGGCGCGTTTTCCTGGTGGGTGCGAATCCCACCCAGCAACTGTCCTTCCGGCTGGTAGCGGCCGGAGCGGTTCGTGGAGGTAACGACATGGACTGAAGCACTCCGGAGAGAAGGGCTGCGTTGAGCAGCTCAGCGACCATGCAGGCCGGAGCGTGAAGCGAACGCCGAGCAGGCCTCGAAACAGGCAACGCGGGGGCCGACCCTCCTTGGGTTAGGGGAAGGCCGATGGCGGTTTGGGAAGAGAAGCGACACATGCACCAGACCGCGCCCGCCGGGGTAGTGGCGCCAGCATGCATGGAAGATGGAAGACGCGGCAACACGGGAAGCCCTGTCGGTGATGTGCACGCATCAACCGGACCCCCGTGAGGGGCAGGCTGGGCCGGCAGGGTGGCGGAGGGGTCCGTACTACTGGCGACGCCGAGTAATACCGGTCGAGGAAAGGGACCCCAGGTGAGGAAGGATGTTGAAGGGCGACAGGTATCGGGAGTGGCATGGCCTATTACCCCGGAGAATGCCGGAGAGCCTGGACGCATCACATGCGGAAGTGAAGGGCGGGTCCCCGGCGGCGGTGGTTTCTCCGGCGTCCGAGGTCTCGGACCATCAAGGCGTCGACAGGCTTGCTGGCAGGCGAGGCCGCAGCCACAGTCAAGGCGGGAGCCGTGCAGCTCCTCGCGGCCGAACCCATGCGGCCAAGACCCTTGCTGTTGCTGGAACTCGTCGCCCGTGTGCGAAGTGCATGATCCCACTGGAGAGCCCGGTGCCGGAAATCGGCACGCCGGGTTCGGGGAGCGGGGGACTGGAAACGTAGCCAAGGGAGCCGGACTGAGGCCCGTCGCGAAAGCGCCGGAACTGCCACCGGACCCTACCGCGGGCGCGCCAGCCCCCGACTCTACCTCAGATATCTATCCGCTCGATCTCGTCGAGCAAAATCTCGTCCTGGACCCGATTATAGAGTTCATAGAATTGCGTGTGCGCGTCGACTCCTGGCCGGCGATCCGCGCCCCAACCTCAAGGTCGCTGCCGTTCCGGAGGTACTCCGTGATCCCGGTCCCCCGAAAGCTGTGCGCGCAGATCTCCGCGGGCAGCCCCGCCTCTGTCACTATCACACTGTTAACACGGGCTGTGTTGTGTGGCACACATGATGCATGCAGATTGGCTTGCGACAGTTTTGCGCGGAAACTCTTTCGTGGTTTGAGTGCGCGGTCCTTGAGGGAGGCGCGAGCCGGAGCGCGCTTGCGAGCGAGTTGTGCGCTCGCGCGAACTGGCGCAACGCGCGGAGCGAGCCGTGCGTTTCGTCGGCGCGGAAGATCCTGCCGAGGCTGGCGTCGCAACTGGGGTTGAGGCTCCCGGCTGCGGCAGCGCCGCCGCCGGCGGGGGATGCATTGCCGTTGCATCCAGACCTGCATGTGGAGACGACGCTGGCGGCTCTGGGAACGGTGTCGCTGGAACCGGCCGAGGGTCGCGAGGGTTCGCGGCGGTTCCGTTCGATGATGGCGTCCCACCATCCGGAGGGGGTTCCGCGGCATCCCGGCAAGACGTTGAACTATCTGGTGATATCGTCTCGGTTCGGGTGTTTGGGTGGGATCGGCTTCTGCGCGGCGAGCTGGCACCAGAAGGCGCGGGACCGGTATATTGGCTGGAGCGCGCGAGCCCGTTGCGCGGGGTTGGGACGGATGGTGCACAACCACCGCTTCCTGCTCCTGCCTTCGGTGCGGGTTGCGGACCTTGCCTCGCATGTGCTGGCGCAGGCGACAGCTCGGGTTGCGGACGACTGGGAAGCGCGGCATGGTGATCGGCCGGTGCTGGCGTACAGCTATGTCGGCCCCGAGCATGCCGGGACCTCGTACCGTGCGGCGGGCTGGGAGGATGCTGGCGCGACATCGGGCTGCCCGCCGGGCCGGCGCGGAGCGGGGCCGGTGCGCCGGGTGTGGATGAAGTCCCTGCAGGCGGGTTGGCGGGAAGCATTGTGTGAGGAGCCGGAGCGGGTTGCGGGGCGGATGGGCTCGCTGCATCTTGGCGCCGATGCCGACTGGGTGGAGCGCGAGTTCGGCCGGGGCACCCATCCCGACGGGCGGGTGCGGCGCCGGATCGAGGAGATGGGGCGGTGTTGGGAGAAGCGCCCGGGAATGCCGCTTCCGGAGATCTTTCCGGACCGTGCATCGCAGGAGGCTGCGTATCGCCTGCTTTCGAACGAAAGGGTTGCTGTGGACGACATCCTCGAGGGGCATCGCGAGACAACGGTGGAGCGCTGCCGGCATGCGGGTGTGGTGCTGATGGTGCAGGACACCACCATGCTGAACTATGACAACCTTCGCGACGCAACCAGCGGGCTGGCGGCGCTGGGCGGCGGCGGCAAGGGCACCGTGGGGGTTCCCGTGCATGCGACGCTGGCGGTGGCACAGGGCGGGCGCCCGCTCGGCGTTTGCGCGCTTGAGGGCGACTTCCGCGAGAGCGTCGAAGCCAAGGCCGCCCGGGAACCGGGCGTGGCGCAGGAGCCCGAAAGCGCCCGCTGGCTGCGCTCGCTGGAACAGGCGGCGGCGGTTGGACACGCCTGCTCGAACACCCGCGTCATTTCCGTCGCCGACCGCGAGGGAGACATCTGGGGTGTGTACGCCCGCCAGGCCGAGGATCCCGCCGCCGCCGGCCTGCTGGTGTGCGCCTGCCGCTCGAAACAGCGCAAGGTGCTGGTGGACGGCAAAAAGCTGGACCTCGGCAAGCACATGGACACTCTCCCGCCCTGCGCATCGCGCAGCATCGAGATTTCCGCGCGGGGCGGCAGGGCGGCACGCAAGAAGCGCAAGGCCGTGCTGGCGTTGCGCATCGCTCGCGTCGAATTCGTCGCACCCGAAGGCAAGTCGCCGCACACGCTGCCCATGACCGCCGTGCTCGTTGCCGAGCGCAACCCGCCCTCCGGCGCTCGCCAGCCACTCCGCTGGCTGCTGCTTTGCTCCGAAGGCGAGGCCACGCCCGAATGGGCCGACCGAATCCGCCAGTGGTACGAAACGCGCTGGTCGATCGAAGAGTTCTTCCGCGTCCTCAAGACCGGAACCCGCATCGAGGATCGCCGCCTCGACGATGCCGAGGACTTGCGCAAGTGCCTCGCGTTCGACGCCGTCACCGCGTGGCGCGTGTTCGATCTGGATCGCGCCGCAAGGGAAACCCCCGACAGGCCCGCCGACGAGATCATGTCCCGAGACGAAATCTTCATGCTCTATCTGGGCCTGAACAACTACCGCGTGATCCGCTGCCGGGCCCCGCCCGACTATATCCCCGACCTCCGAACCTTCGCCATCGATCTCGGTCGATATGTCGGCTTCATCCCATCCAAACGACAGCCAATGCCCGGTACCGCGAAACTCTGGACAGGAATGACATACCTCATGCAAGACACTGCCGCACTCCAACGGATGAGAAGCGCCGGAATGCTCCGCGAAACTGGCCAATGATCTCTGCGTCAACTGTGTGGTAGTGACAGGCCCGGGAGGGCGCGTAGCTCGCATGGCGGACCAATTTTTCGTGCCACACTACACGCCATGCGAGCTACGGGCCCCTCTCCGGAGGCCTTCAGGCGCCGGATCCGGCCAAATTCGCCTCCTGATTTCACGTCTTGGCCAGAAAAACCCGCGTCTCGGTGCTCGCGGCGGTGGTGTAGACCGTGATGGTCTCTACAGGTTGGCGTGGCCCAAGGCTGCAGATTCCGGGATTTTGCACCCAAGGCGGCCGCGGTCGTCGTCGGTGGGATGCCGGCGGCGACAGTCGCGATGCCGAAGCCGTGCTGGAGGCCCTTCGCACATGCTTGGGGCTCCTCGACGCCGACGTCGGCCATGGTCCTGGCGATCTTCCGATGGGCGGTCGCCCGCGATCAGGGCTAGAGGGGTTTGCTGGCGGCCTTCGCCGGCGTTGAGCGGAGCGCGTGGACGAGCTCAAGGGCGCGGAGCAGCTCGGGAGGGACGGGGATCTCGCGCCAGTGCTCGGCGCGGCGCTTCAGGGTCCGGATCCGGATCGAGGCGGCCTCGAGGTCGATGTCCATGGGCCGGACGGCAGGGCCTCGGAGACCCGGGTGCCGGCCGCGGCACCAGGCGCGCGGATTCGGGGAAGCGCTGGCGCTCATCAGCGATCAGGTACTTCCGGCCGCGGGCGTCGACGAGTTGGACGCCGCGGATCAGGCGAGACATTTCGCTCGACGTAGTGTCTACCGTGGCCCTTCCGCAAGGCCCCACCTGAACGTCCGGGAACCAGGGATCCGCCGCGATCGCGGCCTGCAGGGGGTCCGCGGTGGGCCGTGGATGAGACAGTATGTAGATTCTGTCTCATCGGTGCAGAGTGGACTGCTCCACGCCAGCTGCGCTACAGCGGGGACTATGTTTACATTGGTTGATATATCGCGCAAGACGACAGGAGAGACGAATGCCGGACACAATGATCGGGTTCCGGGCGCACGAGAACGATCTGGAGTTGATCGAATTCGTCGCGGGTGAACTGGAAAAGATCGAGGCCATGCTGCCAGTGCAGATTCGAAGCCGCGGGCTGTCGCGGCAGGACGTGCTCCGCCATTGCCTCGTGGCGACCGCCAGCCGCTACCGCGAAGGCCAGGACAGCCAGAGCCAGGCACAAGACGCGGAGCCGCCCAGCTGCTTCGGTGACACGGGTGGGATCGAATGGTAAGGGGAAGGTGCGTATTGCGAGCTCGAGCGCGTGCGCAACGGCCGCTTCCGTGCATGGGCGACGTGGCTGTTCGAGGAGCGGGAAATGGCCGACGAGACATTCGTGCGCTATTTCGCGCCGAACGACGGCGAAAGCCTGAACGATACCATGCTGCGTGCGCAGCAGTAGTGCCGGGAGGTGACGAAGCAAGCTTACGCGCGGCCCCGGGTCACAACGGACGAACCGGACAACGGGTAAGCCCTAAGGCTGGCAGGGTTATCGGGTAGAAGGCTGCGGCGTGGCGCGCCGACTGCTTCCTGCCCCTCGGGATGAGACGGAATGTCAATTCTGTCTCATTGGGGCGTGCGCCCTTCACGGTCGACGGAACCTGCGGTCGCAAACGGAAAATCGGGTGCAAGCGGGTTTCGGAGGAGCAATTCCCGGCCTTTCGGCCTCTCTCGTCTGGGGTTCGTGGCGGATGCCCATGGAAGAGTCAGGTTGCGGGGGTGAGGTATTTCCGGCCGCGGGAGTAAACCGGGCGCATGGATTGGACGTGAGGCTTTTCTCTGGGAGTGATGGTCGGTGGAGTGGCGCGGTCACGGGGGGTTCAGGCAAAATCGTGGGAGAGGCCCCTGAGCGGTCCTTGCAGGCGTTTTCCGGAGGGGCGCGGCCCTGGTTCCGGCTTTGCTGGCCGGGACACGGGAATGCCTGGCGGAATGGGCCTGGATATGATTCAAGAGCCGCCTGCACTTGGAGGGAGCTGGGATGCCGGGCAAAGAGCTTGAAGAAGCCAGGCGCGATTATGTGGCTGCGGTGCATGATGCGAGGAACCTGGCGAAGGGTGTCGGGTCCTCCGTCTGGCGCAACTTTCTGATGGATATGGGAGCAGCCTATGAGCTGGAGGCTCACGGCGGACTTGGCCGGGTCGGTCTGAATACGGCGCCTCCAGAAGTGGCAGAGGCTTACAATCGATACAGGAACGCGAGAAACAGGCTGCGCCAGCTCTCGCCGCGCCGGGGACGACCACGGATCGACAGCACGTGATTGAGAATCTGTCCAATGCAGGGTACTAGCCAGATTCGTGTTGAAATACACGTTAAGAGATGCGCATCTTCAGCTTGGAACGCCTCATCCTCGAGAAACCGCGCCAAATCCTTGTCGGCTGTGGCATCGAATGCGCGCAGACACAGGTACTGGCCAATGTGCTGTTGATGTTCGGAAACCGTCTGCTGCCGATCAGCGTAAGCGTGAATGGTCTCCGGGTCGATACCCAGCTGCAGGGCGGCGAACCTCAGGATCTCCTCCTCGATCTCCAATGGCGACTGTCGGGGAAACCTCCCGAGAACGCGCACGAAGGCGATCTGGTACGCAAATCCAAGCCGGTTGCGGCGGCTACGGCGACGGACGATCTCGCGCAAGTCGGCCTCGAGAAAGCTGGCGTCTCGGTTCAGGCGCGGGCGGGAAACGTCGGGATCCGAAGCAGGCAAGGTTCTGTCTAAAGGAAACGCACGTTTGTTCTGGACACTTCGGGTTGACCTGCGATATCTCGAATTCTGACGTGATCAACGGCGTTTGCCATTTTCAAAGGCGAACCCTTACCGTGTATTTCTGCACGAATCTGGCTAGTACCCTTGGTGGTTCCCTTATTCCGGCTTCGATGAGCTTTCGCGCCCTTGAAACTGTCTCTGTGGAGAGCGGTGGCCGGCCCGGCTTTTTGCCGCGTTTTCTGGCAGCCACGATGCCATCGCGCGTGCGTTCGGAGATCAGCTGTCGCTCGAAATGGGCGATTGCTCCGAAGACATGGAATACCAGCTCACCGGCGGCGGATGTCGTGTCGATCCGCACTTCGAGGCTGACCAGGTGAACGCCCCGACGCTTGGGTTCTCGACGATCTTGAGCAGTTCCTTCAGGGGCCGGCCAAGGCGGTCGAGACGGGCGACGCACAGGCTGTCGCCGGGCCGCGCATGATCGATCAGTTCGACCAGGCCTGGACGTTTGGCACGGTCGCCCGAGATCACGTCCGCGAACACGCGAATTGCGCCAACCCGTGTGAGGCGATCCTTCTGGCCGGTTGTGTCCTGATCGACAGTCGAGACACGCGCATAGCCGAGAAGGTCGTCTTTCCGGGTGGTGATGTCCGTCTCCTTATCGATCGGTTTCGGGGCGGTCTTCGGGCGTGTCGGGCCAGAGTGCGCCAAGCGGGAAGCTGATCGCCTCGAACGGCGGAAGCGATATGGGTGTATCGTTGGCCAGGGCGGCAATGAGGGACCAGGTGCCGTTGCGGAGGCGGAAGGCCTCGAGAGTGCGGGCATCCGGATCGACGAGCCAGAGATGGGAGACTTGTTCCCGGGCATAGGCGTCGCGCTTGAGCGTCAGGTCGATGCGCCGAGTGGAAGGTGACAGCACCTCGCAGATCCAGTCGGGGGCGATCCGAAAGAAGGCGGTGTCGGGGTAGGTGGGCATGGTTTCGAGGCGCCATCCGGCGATATCGGGAACCAGGATGTCCTCGCCGAGATGAAGCTCGGGTTCGTCGACGATCCACCAGCCGCCAGGGCCCCCGCTTCCTTGGCGGAAAGGTGTGTGCAGCTCGGCACCGATGGCGGAGCTTGCCCATGCGTGGCGAGCAGCCGGTCTTGGCTGTAGGTGAAGTGTGCCGGCCAGGATTTCCGCGACTTTGTGCGGCGGAGCGTTCAGTACGTCTTGGTAGGTGGCGGGACGCGTGGACGTTTCCAGGGGTTGGTGTAGGGCAGTCATTTCTCGGGATCCTAAGCAGGGGCTTGTACAGCGTAATGTTCTCTGGTGGGCATATCCAGCAAGGCGAGCGATTTCAGCGACGATGAGCTTGCGATTGGCTTAGGCGCTTTTGGCCTCAATCCGACGAAGGGACGCAATCCGCCACAGGGTTTTCCGTATCTTTCTGGTGTGTCTGGTTTTTTTTCAGCGGGTGGGCGGTTCCCGGTTTTCCGGGATGATCCTGAGCGCAGATCTTGGGGGCAGGACGCCGGTGTTGTTCTGCAGCCTCTGCTTGGAGGGAACCCGATCCGGTTCGCCGGGCTGCGGAGGTCCTGTACCGCATCCATGACGGATTGGGAAAAGTCGAAGAATCGTTTGCGTTCGGAACTGTTGAAAGCCGGAGGATGTTCGAAGCGCGCCTGTTCGGCAGTGTTCCGTATGCACATTCGGGGCATGAGAGAATCCGCTCCGGGGAATTGCGGAGAAAACGAACGTTTCCGGTTTGCTTATGGTACAATGCATTGCGTTGAATAAATCGAACGAAACGATATCATTTATTAGCGAAAGCGGCGTTTTCATCGAAGTCGAGTTCGTCGAGGAAAAGGTATCCGACAAGATTCCATGGCGCAAACGCAGGATTGCAGCTGTCCTGGGCGAACTTCGTGAAGGCGATGCCCTCATTGTCAGCGAACTCTCCCGGCTCGGGCGCTCCATGCTCGAATGCATGGAGATTCTCTCCATTGCCTCGGCCGCCGGTATTCGGGTCTATGCAATCAAGGGAGCCTGGCGGCTCGATGAAACCATCCAGAGCAGGATCATCGCCATGGCCTTCTCCATGGCCGCCGAGATCGAACGCGACCTGATCTCGGCTCTAAACGCACATAGGTCCCGAAAGTCCCACTGGGATTTTCATTTTGTGCTGCTATAGCTTGGGTTCAGACTTCAGGACTTCCGACAATAATCTTGACGTGCGGGCACGGCTGCAACGGTGTGTGCAATAGAAGAGTTCGCGTTCCAGCAGGTCATTCGGAACCGGAGGGCAAGACGTCGCCGCGTTTTGCCAGTCATTGTATTCCAGCAGCTCTGAAAGGGAGAGCGGTTCGCAGAAAGCGCTCTTCTCTCCCACAAATACTGGGAAATTCAACCCCTTGCGTTGCGCTCTGGCAACTTGTCTCAACGCCAAGTGTCCGGATGTCTGGGGTTTCACCGATTTGGCGGCTCCCAGTTGTCCGGGATGATTCTGAGCACAGATTTTGGGGGCAGGACACCGGTGTTGTTCTGCGGCCTCTCGTTGGAGAAGTCGTACTCCCCGAACATGTTGAAATGCGCCCATGACTGGGGCGAATGGACTGAGATCATGCGCCGAAGCCTGTTGTGCTCCTCGGGGGTCCTGGCGGTCTCCACCTGACGGGTCAGGTAGAGGTGGTGGCCTGGAGGTCGCGTCGAATCCGACACTGCACATCCAAGACCGCCGACGGCGCTTGAACCACAAGGTTACGCCAGCGGGTTCAACGTCCATGATCAGCGTCCGCTTCGATGACGAAAGCGCCGAAATCGACAAAGGAATCCGGCGACTATGGCTTGAACGTCGCCTGCGCGAACGCGAGGCGAATGCGCGAAGAGAGGGAAGTGTCGTGCGATTTCAACCGGGCCAGTTCGATCAAGCCGCTCAGCACATCGTTCATCTTCTGCGTCGGCACTCTCACCGGACGGAGCCGCTCTACCTCGCTGATCGGTACTTCACGCCCTATCTGGAGAAAATTACAGGAGCGAACTCGGACCTTGTGCAGCTATACCTTGAGTTGTTCGCGGCCACTACCGGCCGGTATTTGCAAATCTTGTGCACTCAGAAGAAGCAAGGCGGTGCTCGGCCATGGTGGGCCAATTACCCGAAGCCCCTGACGAACCATGTCAGCGTTCGAGCATTCTTCAAGCGTGATCAGGTCACCCCCCGGGTTCCACGACCGCTATCTGATAACGCCTGAGCACGAGATAATCATCACAAACTCCCTAAACGGTTGGCGCGAGCACGGGGTGACCTTTATCAGCCATCGCCGGGGAGTGTATCGCGCCGAAGCGGATAATCTTTGGGCGCTGAACCTCCAATCGGCCACCGAATCTCTTTGGGTTGAGCAGATCTCTTGATGGCCGCCGGTACCATGACTGATGTCTCTTTGCCCGACGAGGCGAAAGCCGTGATCTGGCGAATATTCGGAGCCGGCGAATCGCCCCTGACGCGGCGTTCGACTTTCGATCTGATCGAGCGGGTCATCTACAGGTATGTCTCTTCCTCCACGCAGCAGGATTAGGCCATCTCCACGATCCGCGCGTGGTTCGAGACTATTGGGGAGCGACGATGGCTCAAGCAGGACATACGCGAGCCAGTTGCAGTCCTGATCCTGGAGGGCATCGGCACCGATCGGTCGGAGACAGCAATTTGGGCCATCGGCTCGATAGACGGCGACTTGGCATCGAGGATCATTCGTTCTCGCTGGAGTCTTGAGGAAATCGACTCCTTCGTCGACGCTGCGCTTACTACACTTGGGAAGATCTGTGAGAGAGATGAAGTTCTCAACGCGGCAGGTATAGTTCCTTTCGCAGAGTTTGATTCCGGTAAGGCGAAGATTCCGAGAGACGCCGTGCAGCGCGAAGGGAGGTTGGAAACCTTTCGGCACCTTAGCAGTCATGGATTCGACCTCATCCACGGCGCGTTGCATCCTCCGGCGGGCAATCTGATCGAACTCGTTATTGGCCTACAGCCCGAACGGTTTGAATCCCTGATCGAACGGCTCGATCATCCGGTGATACGGGCCCGGGCGGCTTACCACATGGTTGCCGCGACGCGGACATTGGATCACCGCAAGCCGATGCTATGGATTGCCGAGAATTCATGCGATGCGCTGATTGCGCTGGCGATCGTGCATACGCTCGAAACGGTCAACAGATTGGACGAAGACATCCGGTCCTCCGCTCGCCTGGGCGAAGATCGACCCATATGGAGCACCGAGCTTCGCACTCCACAGGACGACCTTGATGCCGCTGTCGCTAACCTTCTTGAAGGCCTCGTCGATCGGCTGGCTACGCTCGATCCATTGGCTTGCGCGCAGTGGATCGGTGAGCTGCTGAGCGCTGCTCCGTATGCGCTGATCCGAGCTGGCGACTTCGAGAAGCCCCCGCGAATCGAGCAACTTGAAAAAGTGGGCACGGAACTGCTCGCTCGCCTCGTTCGGCACTCCTGGTCCGATGATCTGCCTGCCGCAATATGCGCGGGGTTATGCCTGACGCCGCGAACAACCTGGACACGACATTTGGCGGAGGTGGCCTGGGAGGTCCGCGACGTGGAACCCGCGCGGGCTGCCACGCTTGCCTGGGCGACTCTCGACGAACTCGAGCGGCGCGTTGCCGACGAGTCGGAGAACGGCCATCTGTTCTTGAACTTGAACGATTGGCACGACCGCGAGTGGATCGCCGGGCTCGGTGCGGCCCTTGCGCTGTCTATCGATGGGATCGACCTGCTCAATTGGGTTGCGATGCGTTGCCGAGCGTTGCGACTAAGCGTGTGGGATGCCGAGGAGAACTACCAAACTTTCAGCACCGCCGACCGGGCGGCGCAAATCTGGTTCCTCGTCGCACTCCACGCGATCGCAGGTCTGAAACAGATCAACCGTGTGATCAATCCCGCTGGAGTCCGTGCTCTCGCCGAGGCGGTGTGGAGCCACTGCTACTTCGCCGGCCAGTACCTCGCTGACGGGCGTGATGCATCAGTCACATCGGAGCATGCGGCTCGTTCTGCCGTCGAGTTTGGCGAACCGAGCGAAGTATGGCTGCTGGAACAGGCGCGTAGCCCCAGAGTCGGCCCTCGAGCTCTATGGGCATTGATTGATCAACGGAAAAAAAAGGCCGCTCGCGAAGGGAGATCAGATGGGGGTGCGCCAGGCTAACTCTGGCGTGGACAGCCGGTGCAAGTCCGGCGGAAAGGAAGGTGTAACGAGCCACTTTTGCCGCGAGCCGTGCGTCGGTTCCCGCGAGGGGATGGGCGAAGCGTCGGTAGCGGTGCGCGTGGGCAGGGCTAATGAGCGACGAAATAGCTGACATTCGGAGTGCCGAGACCGTCCCCGTGGTCGAAGGCAACACTAAGCCGTCCGTATTCGTGAGGGCGGTCAGGCTCCGCGGCGTCCAAGAACCCATGCACGTGCGTACGTCCACCCAGGGGACCTTGGGAAGCCTCCAACATACCCAGGACGCAGAGCCCGGGTCGCGAGGGGAAGAACGAATGTTCGTAGCCCGCGATGTACGTGTTGGAGGACTCAGACTCGGTCATAGTACCGTTGAAGCGGGCGAACAAAGGGGTGTAGCAACGTGCGCCGTGGAAAGGCGCTTTCTTCTGGCGGGTGCGAACCCCGCGCAACAGCTGTCGACATGCCGACAACCGGATTATGCCGCGTTTGCAGCCCAAGGCTTTGAATGCCCCGGCTTTTTTGCTGGCATTATCGGCATAATCACTTCCAATCTGGACCTGCATTTCCTCTACACCGAAGCTCTTGTCGAGTCTGTTGTCGACTTTTGACAGACCACACACAGCCATTGCTTTCGCAGAACACACACTGTCGGATGCGTTTCTCGACGACTCTGGCGATCAAGTGAGAACCTGGTCTTTGGATTTCTGTCCAGTTCACGCGATCCTGCTCGTTCCACTCATCCGCAGCGAAGGAGCGAAAGGATGCAATCAAACTCAATTGGAATCCCATTGCCAACGGAACAGGCGCCGGGTTGGCTGATACCCTTGCGCAACGGATTTCTGGCCTTGCTTGTATCGCTAGGCCTGAAGACTGGTACCGTCAAGGACTATGCCCGTGCAATCGACTGGCTTTGTGCCGAAGTCGGGCGTCGAGGGCTGCTGTTGTTTCCCGGAAAATCTCGGCCGCAGTAGGCCCTTTTGTACCGGGCTATTCCGGTCACGGATTTTAGTGGACAGGGATTAATCCGGTACGGTTCTGTGGGCTTCTTTTCCAAGCAGGCGGATTCCGAGGAGGCGGATTCCGAGGAGGCTGCTTCGTGGGAGGCGGGTTGGTTGTAGTCTGGTAGCGGGCGGCGGGTTTCCGGGCGGGGAGTTTCGGCGTCCGTGGTTCTCGCTTTCGGGAGGGGGTCGGCCCGCGCGAGGACCAATCGCCGGGCCGTGGGCGGCTATTGCAATTCCGTTTCGAGACCGGTTTGACCGCCGGCGAGTACGTTAGCAGGCAGGCGTGGCGGGACGCAAGTCCGCCGCGGTGCTGTCTGGGCCGCGATGCTGTTTGCGGGCTGCGGCGGCACGGGACCTACGGACGCAAGACGCCAGTCGGGAGCCGGATTTCGCGCTGGTATTGCCGAGACTGCAGGATGACGTTCAGCGCCTTGCCGGACTGCCTTTCGGCGCGTCTTCCGGGTTCGCTTGCGTCTGCGGAGGAGGTTCAGACGTCCGGACATCGCTCTCTTTTCGAGAGCTGCTTGTGGGTTGAATTATCGTTTGAATTGATAGAGTTATGATTGGATTTTGGGGTTGACAGAGCGGCGGGTATCTGGCATAATAATATGAACCCATTATTCGGTGCCCGAGGATCTCATGAACACGCTTCCGATGCGACCCGCCGAGGCGGTCCAGATTGGCAACTCCTGCTTTTCCTTCGTGAGGCGGGACGGCCGAGTGGAGTATTTCTCCAATCTTGAGCCGTTTGATTTTCACGCTGACGATCAGCGCGAAGCGAAGTTGCTTCGGATCGCGAAGTTCGCGGAGAGCGGTGTCCCTCGCTCGGACCTGGTGGAGGCGCTCGGCGTGAGCCGCTCGACGGTACAGCGGGCGGTGAACCAACTCCGGAGGGACGGCGAGGCGAGCTTCTTTGCGCCGCGCCGCGGGCGCGGTCCGAGCGTAATCGATGCCGACATGGCGCGGGAAGCGGACCGTCTTTTGACCTCGGGTCTGAGCGGCTCGGCGGTTGCGCGACGGCTGGGGATTCCGGTGCGGACGCTGAACGACAATCGCCGGCGAGGCGTTGTCGGGGGTGGGATGCCGGCCGGGACGGCGAAGGCTGAACCGGATCCGGAAGCACCTGCGGAGCGGGAGGCGCCGCAGGAAGCACCGGAGCGGGACGCGCTGGAGCCGCCGATTGAGCGAAGCGCACGGGACGCCCGCGACCGGGCAGCGCCGATGGGCCGTGGGGCTCGGGACACGACGGGACGAATGCTGGCCGCGACGGGGCATCTGAGCGAGATCCGGCCGCAGTTTGCGGAACCGCTGTCGGCGGTTGCCGGCGGGGGGGTGCTGGCCGGGCTCCCGATGCTGCTGAAGGAGGGGCTTCTGAACCACGCGCGGGAGTTCCTGTCGCTGCCCAAGGGGTATTACGGGTTGACCACCGTTCTGCTCTTCCTGGCGTTCCTCGTCTTGGCCCGGGTGCGCAATCCGGAGGCGCTCCGGCACCAGGTGCCCGGGGAATGGGGCGCGATCCTGGGCCTGGACCGCTGCCCGGAGGTGAAGACGCTGCGGCGCAAGATCAAGGCGCTGGGGCAGGATGTGCAGCAAGTGCGGAACTGGCAATCCTCCCTGGCGGCGGGATGGCTTGAGGAGGACCCGGAGGTCGGCGCCACGCTGTGCGTGGACGGGCATGTGAAGATCTATTCCGGTCGCAAGGGGAAATTGCCAAAGCACTTCGTGGCGCGACAGAAACTATGCCTGCCCGCGTCCACGAGCTATTGGATCAACGCGCTTGGCGGCAAGCCCTTCCTGTGCCTGAACAAGGCGCTGGATCCGACCATGACCCACGCGCTGGAGGCGGACATCCTGCCTGCGCTGGAGAAGCTGGGCATGCTGGGCCCGGAGGCGCCGGATCTCACCGCCCCGGATGCCGGCGAGCCCGCCCTGACGCTGGTCTTCGACCGGGAAGGCTGGAGCCCGGCACTGTTCAAGCGCCTCGCCCGGCGCGGCGTTGCGGTGATCACCTGGCACAAGGGCTTCAAGGGGGAGGACTGGCCGGAGGCGGAGTTCCGCAGTGTCGCGGTACCGATCCATGGACCGGGCACGACCCGCAGCGCCACCGTCCGCCTCGCCGAGAAGCGCGTGCAACTGAAAAAGGGGCCCGAGGTCCGCCAGATCCGCCGCCTGCTGGAAAGCGGCCGCCAGGTCCCGCTCATTACCACCCACTCCCGCATGCCCGTGGAGCAGATCGCCGGCGCCCTGTTCTCCCGCTGGTCGCAGGAGAACTTCTTCAAATATATGCGCGAGGAGTTCAATCTCGACGCCCTCGTGGTCCGCGGCCTGGAGCCGCAGGATCCCGAAGCCCGCGTCGTCAACCCGCTCTGGCGCGCAATCGACCGAAATGTCAGCCGCTTCCGGCAACGCCTCGGCACCCTGCGCAACAGGATCGCCGATCTGGCCAAGGGAGCCCAGTCTCACCAGACCGCCGAAGCCGCCCGACGTCTCCAGGCCCGGATCGACGCTCTCGACGCCGAGCGTGAGGCGCTCAAGCAGAAGCGCAGCGACACGCAGCGCCACATCACCGTCGCCGAGCTCGACGACCACCAGGCCCTGGATGCGCTTCCCGAAGGCGAGAAGCTCCTCCTCGACGTCATCCGCATGATCGCCTACCGCGCCGAAACCCGCATGATGCCTGTCGTCGCACAGGCACAGGGCAAGACACAGCGACCCCGCAGGCACCTGCGCGCGATCTTCCAATCCGACGCCGACATCATCCCGGAGCCATCCAACGGCATCCTCCGCATTCGCATCCTCGGCACCGCCAGCGACGCTGGCGACAACGCCACTGCAGGCCTCCTCCAGGAACTCAACCTGACCCGGACGATCTTCCCAGGCACCAACCTCCGGATGATCTACGAACTGCCCGGGAATACGGCCGATCCGGACCCTTCGGGTTCAAATAGGTGAGCTCGATTCACTCCCGAGGTCCGGACATCTGAGGTTGTCGTGTTTGCCGAGCGGCATGGCATCAGCGCGGCAGCCCGCAAGTGGCGTGGGGAAGCGGCTGACTTCAGCAGCGCGCGGCGCTGGGTTCGACGGCGTGTGTTGCTGGTTCGGGCGAGCCTTTCGCTGTTCCTGGGGCTGGAGCCGGTGCTGTTGGCGGGGCTTGTGCTGCTGATCGGCGCCTTTCGGGACCGGCTGGATGCTCCGGTGGCGCTACTTGAGCTGCGCCGGCTCGGCTCTTTGCGGCTTGCCCTCATTCCCTATCCGGTCGGATTTGATTTGCGTCGGCGACGGGCTGGATCGCAAACGGGTCCGCCAACAGAGGATGGCTCTGCTCGGGCTGCCCCCTTTCTCCGATGATGCTGTTGCGGGCCGCGCCGGGTCCGTGAAGCAAGCAGAGGGAAAGGGGAATCATCGATGGGTGACGTGATGGAAGAGCACCGGAAGGCGGTAGCGCTGTTCCGGTTCGAGGTTCTGGCACCGGTTTTGAACGAGCCGTCGGAACGGACCGCTTCGCTGCTCCGTGTGCAGGCGGCGAAGGTGTGGGACATCCCGGGCAGCAGCCGGATGCGTGTCGCGGAAGGGACGATCTACGACTGGCTCCGGCTGTATCGCTCGCGGGGCTTCGATGGGCTGCTGCCGAAGAGCCGCCGCGACCGGGCGAAGCCGCGGCGGATGCCGCCGGATGTGGTCGATGCGGTGCTGTCGATCAAGGGGAAGGTCCCCGAGCTGAGCATCCGGCAGGTGATCCGGAAGGCGCGGGAGACGGATACGGTGCCGGAGGATGTCCCGCTACCGCCCTCGACGCTGCACCGGCTGTTTACGCGTGAGGGGCTGATGGTGCGGGAACAGCAGGGGCCGCAGAAGAATCTGCGGCGCTGGGCGTTCTCCCATGCCGGTGACCTCTGGCAGTCGGATGCGATGCACGGTCCTGCGGTGCGCGACGAGCGCGGGCGCATGCGGAAGACGTATTTGCTCGAACTCCTGGACGACGCGACCCGGGTTGTCCCTCACGGAGCGTTCCAGTTCTCGGAGAACGCGTCCGCGTTCCTGCAGGTGTTCCGGGAGGCGGTTCAGCGCAGGGGCATCCCCCGGCGCCTCTATGTCGACCAGGGGGCATGCTTCCGGTCGAAACGGCTGGCGCTTGTATGCGCCAGGCTGGGCGTCGCGTTGATCCACGCGCGGGCCTTCCATCCGGCTGGGAAGGGCAAGATCGAGCGAAAATTTCGGACCACACGGTCACAATTCCTGCCCCTGGTGGACGACCCGGCGAAGCGCAGCCTGGAGGCGCTGAACCGGAAGTACTGGACCTGGCTGGAGGGGGAGTACCACCAGGCCCCGCATCGCGGGCTCGACAACCTGTCGCCCTTGGACAAGTGGGCGCAGTGCGGCGAGCGCGTCCGGCACGCCGGGCCGGAGATCGATCTCGAGGACCTGTTCCTGTTCGAGGCAACGAGGCTCGTCTCCAGGGCACGCACCGTGAGTCTCAACGCCCGGCTCTACGAGGTCGACGCGGCGCTCTGCGGCCAGCGCGTCGTCCTCCGCTTCGATCCCCTCGCTCCTCCGGAACGCCCGATGCAAGTCATCCACGAGGACAAGCCGGCAGGCGTTGCAACGCCGCTCGACCTGCACGGGAACGCCCGCGCGAAGCGGGCCGGACCGTCGCAGCCGCTCTCCTTCCGGTCGCTCGACGGCGAGAAGGAGGACGAGTGATGCACAAGCACCACTTTGCGCTCAAGCACTATCCATTCGAGCGAACGCTGCACGCGGACGAACTCTTCGAAGGTCGGGCCCAGGACGAGGCACGGTCGCGGATCCGGCATCTGCTGGAACTGCGCGGGATCGGCCTGCTCACCGGAGAAGCCGGCAGCGGCAAGACAACCGTCTGCCGTCTGGCTACCTCCGGCCTGCACGCGGGCCTGTTCCGGGTCTGCTACGTGTCTCTCTCCACCGGAAGTGTGCTCGACACCTACAACGCCATCGCCAGCGAGTTCGGCCTGCCCGCCTTCGCCGGACGTGCCGCGGCCTACCGCGCCATCCGCGCGGAAGTCTCGCGCATGGTGGCAGAATCGAAGCAGCTTCCGGTGCTCATCTTCGACGAGGCGCACCACCTCCGCAGCGAGATCCTCGAGGAGCTCCGGCTCCTCACCAACTACCAGATGGACTCCGAGAAGCGGCTCTGCCTGCTGCTGGTCGGCCTGACAGAGCTGCGGCGCAGGCTCGCCATGTCCGCACATGAGTCTCTCGCGCAGCGCATCGTGGTCCGCTTCCACCTCGGCGGCTTCAACCGCGAGGAAGTCGGTGCATACATCGAACACCGATTGCACCTCGCCGGAGCCAAGGTGCCGATCTTCGAGCCCAGCGCCGTCGAGGCCATCGCTCTGGCCAGCAACGGCTTCCCAAGGCGCATCGACCGCATCGCGCACTACGCGCTGCATGCCGCGACCGCGGCCAAGGCGCACAGCGTGGACATCGCCCATGTGGAGGCCGCCAACGCCGAGCTGGGTCCGTGAGGAATCGCAGCAAGCTGCGGGCCGACGCGCTCCGGGGCATCCCCCTGGAGCGCGTCGCTACCGCCCTCGGATACCACCGCGACAGCCGCGACCACACTCGCTGGAAGCGCCCCGGCTCCATCCTCAGCATCAACGGCGCCAAGTTCTACGATCATCTCACCGGACAGGGAGGCGGTGGCGCCGTCGACCTCGTCCTGTATGCCAGCAACTGCTCCTTCCTGGAGGCCCTCGAAACCCTCGCCAACATCGCGCCGCCCCCCAGCACGCCCCCCGGAAAGCCGTTCCGAAAGCTCCTCGATCCCGCATCCTGGCCCGCCGCGCTGGAATACCTCTCCCGGCACCGCAGCCTCAATCCCGCAATCCTCGACGCAGGCTTCCGACAGCGCATCCTCGGCGCCGACCATCGCGCCAATGCCGTCTTCATCACCCGTGATGCCGAGCGCACCCCCGCCGGAGCCGAACTCCTCGGCACCCAACCGGATCACCCCTTCCGGGGCATGGCGCCCGGTTCCCGCAAAGCCAGGGGCGGGTTCTGGATCACGCGCCGAACGCTACCCCAATCCGCCCTCATCGTCGAAAGCGCACTCGACGCACTCTCCGCCTTCGAACTCCCCTGCATGCAGGACACCGACCTCTTCCTGTCCACCGCCGGCCTCTCGCCGCGAATGCCACCATGGATCGCCGCCTTCCGCCTACAGGACATCGCATGCGGATACGACGCAGATCCCCCCGGTGATCAGGCCGCCCAGCGTCTCATCCGCACAAATCCAAACATCCGGCGAATCCGACCAACCGGCGAAAAGGACTGGAACGATGTCCTGCAATCACGCAAACGCAACCCTCTACAGAACCCTTAGGGCCCGTCCACGAACTATCGAATCGGATATTGTCGAATTCTTGATTGAGCGTCTTGCGGCTTCCTGGTGGGCGCAACTCTTTGCAAGGATGACATTCGGAGTCCGTCCGATCGGCTTGCGGGGTGACCACTGCGCTTGCATGTGCGACGGTTGCGTTTCTTCGAAATCGGCAATCGAAGGGCCGGCCGGGTGCGGTATTGGGCGCTGTCGGCAAGGGACGGAAGAATGGCCGAACCGGTACAATGCCACCCTTCTCTTTGTGTGGATGCACGTGGAAGTTTGAGCGGTCTTGGCGCAGGCCTCCGGTCCGACCCCTTCGCCCGGGAGTTCCAAGACCGCCGCGGGCTCCTGGCGCTTGCGCGGATGACGGAATGATCCCGGCCAGTTTGGTGCTGATCACGGAGTGATCGGGTGGATGGTTTGAAGGGGGATTCCGCAGTATGGGTATGTCCTCTATATATAGTGAATGGACAACACGGATGGTATCAAATATAGATACGAGGCTCTGGCTCCGTATCTTGACGAGCGGGGCCGGCGGTTGCTGGCGGCGGCCGAGGCGGGAAGCTTTGGGCGCGGCGGGATCGGGCTTGTCTCCGAGATCACGGGGGTGGCGTATTCGACCATTGGCCGGGGACTGCGGGAACTCAGCGGGGAGACGGCGCCGAGCGAGCTCGGCCGAGTTCGCCGTCCCGGTGGCGGGCGCAAGCCGGAGACGGAGAAGCAACCGGAACTGCTGAGCGCTCTTGAGGCGCTGGTGGAACCCACGGCACGGGGCGATCCCGAACGTCCGTTGCGCTGGACCTCGAAGAGCTGCCGCCGCCTTTCGAACGCATTGAAGGAGCAGGGTTTTTCGGTTTCCCGCACGCTGGTGGGGAAGCTTCTCGTGCAGCTCGGCTACACGCTTCAGGGAAATGCGAAGACACGGGAGGGCACGGATCCTCCCGATCGCAACGGCCAGTTCGAATACATCAACGATCAGGTCGCGGACTTCCTCGCCGGCCGGCAGCCGGTGATCTCAGTGGACACCAAGAAGAAGGAACTGGTAGGAGACTTCAGGAACGGCGGCCGTGAGTGGCGGCCAAAGGGCCGGCCCGAGGAGGTCAATGTTCATGATTTCCCCGACAAGAAGCTCGGCAAGGCGGCGCCTTACGGGGTCTATGACGTGGCTCACAATATCGGTTGGGTGAATGTCGGCATCAGCCACGACACGGCTGCTTTCGCCATGGAGAGTATCCGGCGTTGGTGGCTGCGTTTGGGACAGGAACTCTATCCCGGGGCCTCACGCCTGTTGATCACAGCCGACTGTGGCGGCTCCAACGGAGCTCGGGTTCGGCTCTGGAAGGTTGAACTGCAGAAACTCGCCCGCGAACTGGGGCTCGAGATCACGGTTTGCCATCTGCCGCCCGGAACCAGCAAATGGAACCGCATTGAACACCGCTTGTTCTCGTTCATCAGCCAGAACTGGCGCGGCAAGCCGCTGCGAACCCTCGCCACCATCGTCAGTCTGATCGGCGCCACCACGACCAGCACCGGCCTCAAAGTCTATTGCGACGTGGACGACAACGACTATCCCAAGGGCGTGGCGATCAAGGATGCCCAAATGGAGGACCTCGACATCCGGCGCGCAGAGTTCCATGGCGAGTGGAATTATACCTTCTTGCCGACTCCTCAATGCCAAGCGGTTATTTCTTGACGAACCCTTAGGCAACCCTCCGAACACACCGATACCGGTCCGCGAGCCGGATGCCTACTCCGAACCGGCCAACCATGCCGCAGCGCCGGAAGCCACCCCGAACCACTACACGCCTGCCGGGAAAGAAATATCCCCGACGAAAAGCGATCGCTCCAATAAATCCGGAAGAGCGTGGGAAATCTTGTCCCACTCCGATCGGATTAATCCGGGAAAGACATTCCGACCCAATGCGAAAAACAACACTGCTGACGCCGGACGGCGTTGACGAGGCAATGTTCGAGCAAATTCGAGACCGACTGCCGGCGAGGCTTTCAGATTACAGCCGGCAAAGATGGACATACGTCCTGGATCGGTTCATCGGCTATCTTGTCAAGGAAGACGCCATAGCTGCCGCGCCACAGCCGACATCGGCGTCAACGGCCCTTGA
>CBDCUM010000005.1:0-26316 GCA_965222665.1 Rhodobacterales bacterium | reverse complement strand
TCATCCCAAGCGGCGAGTCCAGCCGGCTGACCGCCGTTTCGCCCGGCAAGGCGCTGCCCCTCATCCGAGCAATACCAGCTCACGAATGCCGCGGCCTGTTCCACGACCGGTGTCTGCGAGGAAACCGCCATCCCCGCCCCTCCGAGCAGGCTTCCGCAACCGTCGGGCGGTGGGCCAAACCGCCAGCCGCCCTGCTCTGGCGCGGTTCTCCCGACATAGCCGAATGTCAGCGGCACAAAGGCGATTTCGGTCCGGGATTCCGCTTCATGAAAAATCTCCCGCGGCGTGCATCGCCAGCAATACTCGCCGACACGGGATACCAGCCGGAGGAGAAGCGCGGTCGCATCAACCGCTCTTTCGGGGTCCCGGAACATCCTGTTCCCGCCATCCGGCCCCGCGCCTTCCGGAGCGAGAAGGCTCAGGAGGCAGGAAATCGCATCCGTATGGTAGAGCGCCAGCGCAACCGAGCCGGGTCTGGCCTCCTGCAGCGCGAACACTTCCTCCCAACTCGACGGAGGATGGATCCCGAGCGCCCCGAGGCGCGTCGGCCGATGCGCGGACACGTGGCACGCTGCATCCGATGCAAGGCCGGAGACAACACCATCCACGAGGAAGGATGCCTGGGCCGCACCGACAGCCCGGTCGGCCGCCCGGGCAATCACACCCGCATCGACAAGGTCCTCAATCGGCGTGATCGCTCCTTCCGCGATCGCCTGGGCCATATGCGGGTAGTCGACGATCATCACGTCGCATTCGGGTGAGAGTTCGTGGAGCGGCTGGTCATTGAACGCCGTGAGCGGGCGGCGGCTGATGGCGATCCGGTCGCCGGTCCGCTCGCTCCACACCGCCGCTGCGCTCTGGAGCGGCTGCACGCAGCGCGGATCATCCCAGGCGACAATGCGTAAATCCACTGTGGCCAAGATTCCTCTCCCCTTCGCTACGGGCGCGCCTCCGCGTCGGCAGTGCTTTCTCCCGTCGCGCCGCGTCTCGCCGCCCTGCTTGATAATTCGAATTACCCGGGTATAGTGGAATTCCGCGTGCCGCGTCAAGACGGAGTCGGAACCAAGCGACCGTGGCCACCATGTCCGATATCGCCCGAGCCGCCGGCGTATCGCCCGCCGTCATTTCGCGCGTTGCGAACCGGGACCCTTCCCTCCGCATCCGGGAGGAGACCCGCCAGCGGGTCCTCAGAACCATCCAGCGATACGACTATGCGCCGAATGCGGCAGCGAAATCGCTGCGCACAGCCGAGACCGGCTTGCTGGCGCTGGTTGTGCATGACCTGTCCAACCCACTTCACTCGGAGATTGCCTGGGGAGCAAGGCAGGAAGCCGAACGCCTGATGAAGTTGCTCATTCTCGGCGAAGCAACGGAGATGGGCGAGCAATGGCATTCGTCTAGGGCGTTCTGCTTCGTGGCCCACCGGGTGCATTGAACTAATATATTGCGGTTATTTGTCTTTTCTCCACTGTTGGTGCGGTCATGCCCGGGGGGGTTGACTTACCGGCTCGTTCCTTGCATAGTGCCGCTTGGATTGCCCACTGCGGAGAGGTGTTTGGATGGACCCCCGAATCGAGGCGCTGCGGTCGACGACGTTTTTCGGTCGTCGTCTGACCCGGCAGCAGATTTCCGAGATCCAGACGACGGTTGCAGCGTTTCCGTCGCTGAGCCGGCACGAGCTTGGGCAGACGGTTTGCGAGCAGCTGGGCTGGCGCACGGGAACGGGCACGAACCGGATCCAGCTCTGCCAACGGCTTCTGGAGGAACTGGAGCGGCTGGGCCTCCTGGTGTTGCCGGCGAAGGATGCGTCCTATGCGCGGGGTCCGCGCAAGCCGATTGAGAAGAGCCAGCGGACGGAGAAGCAGCCGGCGATTGCGGAGCCACTGGGGGAACTTCTGCCATTGCAGCTTCGCCTCGTGCTGGACGAGGACGAGGTCTCGGAGTGGAACGAGTTTGTCGACCGCTGGCACTATGCCGGTTTCCGCCACCCGCTCGGTCCGCGGCTGCGCTATTTCGTGGAGGACCGGCACGGGCGCAAGCTGGGTTGCCTGCAGTTCTCGCAGGCGGTGGTCTCGCTGCCCTGCCGGGACGCGTGGGTCGGCTGGCCGGAGGACGGGTGGAAGGCGCATCTGGAGCGGGTGGTGGGCAACACGCGGTTTCTGCTGTTTCCGTGGGTCGAGGTCCGGAACCTGGCTTCCAAGGTGCTGTCGATGGCGGTGCGGCGGCTGGCTGATGACTGGGAGCAACAGCACGGCTGCCGTCCGGTATTGGTAGAGACATTTGTCGATTCGAGCCGCTTCGATGGCGCCTGCTACCGGGCGGCGAACTGGCTCGATCTCGGCGAGACCCGGGGCGGCAAGGGGAAAGCGCCCAAACGGGTCTACGTCTATCCGCTGGCCGAGGACTTCCGGGAGGTTCTCCTGCATGGCCCGCAACGCACTGCGCCGCGGCGCAAGGCGACGCCGCGGGCGGCACCGGCGCTGGCCGCAGACGACCCCTTCCTGCTCGCCTGGCAGGAACTCGTCGGCGCGGCAACCGCGGCTGCAACGGCCCACGACCGTGTCTGGCAACTTCGGCGGCGGGTCATCAACACCCTGCTGGTGGTGCTCTTCGTCTATCGGCTGATGTTCTCGGGCAACGGCTACACGGCAACCCTCGCCGCGCTTTGGCAGCAATGCCAGGCCTGCGGCATTCCGCTGCCGCAGGCTGAACCCGTTGCCGCGTCGAGCATGAGCGCCGCCCGGGCGAAGGTCGACGAAGCCATCTTCAAGAGCCTGCACGCCGAGATCCTCAAGCGTGCCGGGAGTTCGCAGTGGAAGGGGCACAGGGTCTTCGCGGTCGACGGCTCGAAGATCAACCTGCCGCGCCCGCTGCTCCGCGCCGGCTACCGCCTGCCCCAGGAACGAGCCCACTACCCGCAAGGCTTGCTGAGTTGCCTCTACGAACTGACCCCGAAACTTCCCATCGACTTCGACCTGCATGCCCACGGCGATGAGCGCGCCGCCGCGCTCGCCCATCTCCCCGCCTTGGCCGTCGGAGACGTGGTCGTCTACGACCGAGGCTACTACTCCTACCGAGTGCTGCTGGCGCATGCGGAGCGGGGCGTGCATCCGCTGTTCCGTCTGCAGAGAAATGCTGGAACCGCGTTCGACGACTTCATCGCGGGAAGCGAGCAGGATGAGTTCATCACCATCACCCCGGGGCCCGACACGCTTCGCCGTCTGGGCCGGAAAGACCCCGAGGCCGAACCCAGGCCCATCCCACTGCGACTCGTCAAATACGTCCACGGCGGAACCGAGTTCTACCTCGCAACCACCCTTCTCGACCGAAGCCGGTACCCGGTCCAGGACCTCGCCGACCTCTACCATGACCGCTGGGGCATCGAGGAGTTGTACAAAACTTCAAAGCTCGGCTTCGAACTGGAGAACTTCCACAGCCGATCCGAACGCGGCGTGAAGCAGGAGATCTTCGCCCACTTCAACCTCATCGCCATGACCAGGCTGTTCACCAACTTCGGCGACGCCATGCACAACTCACAATCGCCCCCGGATCCCCTGCCGGAGAGCCAGGCAAACTTCAAGGCCGCCTTGTTCGCCGTCGCCCGAAACCTCGAAGGCCTCATCCTGCGGCAGGCGGCCATGATGCACAACGCAGTGCATCAGGTCCTCGCCTGTGTCGAAACCGCAAGGCAGCGCCTGCGTCCAAATCGATCCTATCCACGACGCTCCCGAAAACCCCTCGGCAAATGGCAGAAGGGACGAGACTCCGCAGCTGCAGTCTGAGTGCCAGAGCAACCGTCCCACCCAATACGGGCCTGGCAGAACTGCGATTCCTTAAGCGAATGCCAAAATTTCCCTAAGCGAATGCCATTGGATGGGCGAGGGCCTGCGCCGGATCGAGGAATTGGTCGCGGGCGGGGGAGTCGACGGGCTGATTCTCCAGGGAGCGGGATCGGACCACGACCGGGCGCTGGCGAGAGCCGCGCGCAGGTGGATTCCGACCGTCCTGCTCCAGTCCGGAGAAGCCAGGGGAAACGCAACCGTCATCCGTCTCGCAGACGAACGGGCCGGAAGGATGGCGACGACGTGCCTCCTCGAACTGGGCCACAGGCGTATCGGTTGCCTTGGCGTCGCCGATGGCCTGCCCTTCTCGGCCGATCGCCGAATGGGGTGGGAAGCGGCAATGCAGAACGCCGGCGTTGCACCACCGGAGCACTGGCACGCCAATGCGGGGTTCGCTTTCGCTTCCGGTGCCGATGCCGCGGTGGAGCTGCTTCAAGTCGCGCCGGAGATCACGGGCCTCGTGGTCGCGAACGTGGCCGCGGCAGTCGGTGCCCTGGCCGCGCTTGCGGATCTGGGACGGCACGTCCCCGAAGATCTGTCGCTCGTGGCAATACACGACACCGAGATCGCCCAATTCGTGCGTCCCGCGCTCACGGTGGTCCGGATGCCGCTTCGGGAGCTGGGAGCCGCGGCGGTTTCCGCCTGCTGCCGCAAGGAGGACCCGGCACCGCGGGAGGTTCGGATTTCGGAGCCGGAGCCGGAAATCATCTGGCGCGCCAGCGCGGCGGCGGCTCCGCTATGATGGGGTCGGACCTCCGCGGACTTCACGTCCTTGCCGCCGGCACCCCCGCCGGCGCGTTGCGCCAGAGACTGGGCTCGCCGAGGCCGGGGAGCGGTTGAATGTCCGGCATTGTTCTCGACAGGGTTGTGAAGCAGTTCGGAAGCGAGGTTATCATTCCGGAACTCAGCCTGTCGATCGACGAGAGTGAGTTCGTGGTCATTGTCGGCCCGTCGGGATGCGGCAAGTCGACGACGCTGCGAATGATCGCCGGACTCGAGGACGTGTCCGGCGGTTCGATCCATATTGCTGGCCGCGATGTTACCTGGATTCCCCCGAAGGAGCGGGACATCGCGATGGTGTTCCAGTCCTATGCGCTCTATCCCCACATGAACGTGGCAGCGAACATGTCGTTCGCCCTGCGGCTGAGCAGAACGCCCAGGGCGGAGATCGAGGAGCGCGTGCGGCACGCTGCCGAAATGCTGGAGTTGACCGACTACCTGGACCGGAAACCCAAGGACCTTTCCGGCGGGCAGCGCCAGCGCGTGGCCATGGGCAGATCCATCGTTCGCGATGCCTACTGCTTCCTGTTCGACGAGCCGCTGTCGAACCTGGATGCCAAGCTCCGCGCCTCGATGCGGACGGAGCTGTCGATCCTGCACAAGAAGCTCGACCGCACCATGGTCTACGTAACGCACGACCAGATCGAAGCCATGACGATGGCGGACCGGATCGTCATCATGGAGAGCGGCCGGATCCAGCATGTGGGTACGCCGCGCGAGGTCTACAACGCGCCGGACAATCTGTTTGTCGCGGGCTTCATCGGATCGCCTTCCATGAACTTTCTCGACGCCGAACTCGTCGACGGGGAAACCGTCACCGTGCGCGGGGACGGATTTGGATTTCCGCTTCCGGCTGAGCTTGCCGCACGGGCGCAGAAGGCGTCATCCGGAAAGGTTACGGTCGGCCTGCGCCCGGAGCATTTCACCGCACCCTCGATTGCCGGCCGGACGATCGAAGCCGTGCTGGCGCCAGTTCATCTGGAGGTTGATGTCGCGGAATACATCGGTTCCAGCCAATTCCTCGCGGCACGGATCGGGAGCAAACCGGTCACTGCGGCCGTCGAGGTCGGCCCCGACACGCCGCCGATGCAAAGCGGTGAATACGCCTTCGATACGAACAGGCTGTACCTGTTCGATACCGAAACCGGGCAGTCGATCTGAAGGCTGCCTGGAAACACCCCAACCCATGTTCTTTTTCAACCGGGAGACACACAATGAAAAGATTCCATAGCGCAATGGCGTGGTGCGCCGGGGCCGTGGCGGCCCTGCTGCTCGCCTTGCCGGCAAACACCGCTTCGGCGAACCCGTACGAGAAGTACGCCGGAACGACGATCGTGGTCAGCTGGCCGGCGCTGGCGCATTTCCAGGCGGCCGAGACACTGGTGGGGGAATTCACCGAGGAGACCGGTATCGAGGTCGAGATCGACGCGCTCCAGTATCTGAAGCTCCGCGACCGTCAGCTCCTGGAGATGTCAAAGTCCGAGGGCGATTATGACGTCGTGTCGTGGGTCGTGATGTGGAAGGGCGAGTACGTGTCCAAGGGCCTGCTTACGCCACTTTCGCAGTTCTTCACGAGCGGATCCCTGGTCGACCCGCAGTACGATATCGATGACGTTGCCGATGCGTATCTGCAGAATGGCGGAGTCGTCGGCGGAACCAAGGGGTACATGCCCGGCAGGTCCGGGGCGCTCTACGGAATTCCGTTTGGCGCCGAGACCTCGATCCTGGCCTATCGCAAGGACATCTTCGAGGAGCACGGAATCGCGGTTCCAACGAACTATGACGAGCTCCGGGCGGTCATGAAGCAGCTTGGAGAGCTTGGCATTCCGGCGATGACGTCCCGCGGCCAGACCGGCCATCAGGTCACCGCGGGCTGGCTGCTGCACCTCGCGCCTCTCGGCGGGAAGATTTTCGACGGTGAATGGAACCCGGTCGTCAACTCGCCGGAGGCCGTCGAAGCGGCGCAGGTCATGCGCGAGATCGCAGAGACCGGACCGACGGGCATTCAGACCTTCGGGTTCGGCGAGGCATCGGCCGCGTTCCTCCAGGGCGATGCCGCCATGTACCTCGACACGCTCAAGATTGCCGCGATGTCGCGCAATCCGAAGCTCTCCAAGATTGACGGCAAGGTCGGCTTCGCCCAGCACCCGGTTGGCGTCCGCTGCGGATCGGAGACCGGCGGATTTGCGGTCGGTATCCCGGCGAACTCGCTGAACCAGGAGGCCGCATTCCTGTTCATCCAGTACATCACCTCCAAGTATGGCGACCAGCGCATGGTGGAGCTTGGGGGAGACCCCGTCAGGATGTCCACGATCCAGAACAACCTCGGTAATTTCGACGAGTATCCGGTCGTGCTGGCGCAGCTGCCCTGCGCCGATCCCGACTGGCGTCCGCTCATTCCGGAGTGGAACGAGCTGAACATCGACGTACTTGGCCAGGCCCTGACCCAGGTGATCACGACCGACGAACCGATCCAGGGCATCATGGATGCGGCCAACGAAAAGGCTCGGTCGATCATGGAGCGGGAAGGCTACTACACTTGGGCCAGTTACCGCACCCAGTAGCAGAAACGCATCCTGCCAGGCGGGCTCCGGGCCCGCCTGGCAGCAGGAAATGAACGGTGAGTGTTGGATCCGTGGCTGAACGCGCCGTAGCGGACGGTTCCATTTCTGGACGGCCAAAGTTCGATCCCCGGCATGTAACTCCGTATCTATTCATCCTGCCGGCGGTTCTCGTGATCTTCGCGGGACTCGTCTACCCGATTCTGGACGCCTTCTATCTGAGCTTCTACGACTGGAAGCTCGGGACCCCGATATCCAAGGCTCCCTATGCCGGGCTATCGCACTACAGGAGGATGCTGGTCGATCCGGATGTTCTCGAGTCCATCTGGGTGACCATCCGTTTCGGGTTCTGGACGATCACCATCGAAATGTTCCTCGGCGTCAGCCTGGCGCTACTGCTCGAGAAGCCGATCCGTGGCGCCTCCGTTTTCCGGACGATCTTCATCCTGCCACTCATGGTCTCGCCGGTCGTTGTCGGCCTGATCTGGCGCTACCTGTTCGACGCAAGGATCGGCTGGATCAACTACTATCTCGGCCTGATCGGAATCGAGCCGCAGGTATGGCTCGGGGATGCCGAGCTCGCGTTCTTCGCCATCGTGTTCACGGACATCTGGCAGTGGACACCCTTCATTTTCATTATCATCCTCGCCGGACTGCAGTCGCTTCCCTCCGAGGTGCTGGAAGCGAGCCGAATCGACGGCGTCAACTGGTGGCAGCAGATCTTCTTCGTCAAGCTGCCGATGATCCGCTCGATCCTGGTCATTGCGCTCCTGATGCGCCTGATCGACATCTTCCGGGCTCTGGAGGTCATGTACATCCTCACCGGCGGCGGCCCCGGGCGGGCAACGGAACTCCTGTCGCTCCACATCTACAGCCGCGCGTTCGATACACAGCAACTGGGCTACGCAGCCGCCATCTCGGTTCTGCTGATCCTGCTGGTCTTCGGATTGAGCCTTACCGTCCTGGTCGTCGGCAACCCCTTCAAGGAAAAATCGGATATCTGATCATGACCGCACAACCCCCGCAGCGCCGCCGACAGCAGATCGCCTACTACGTCGCGCTGATCGCATTGTCGGCCATGGCGCTGGCACCGATCTGGGTCATGGTCGCGACCTCCTTCAAGGACGACGTGATCGTGCAGTCGAAGGAGCCGCTCTGGTTCTTCTTCGTTCCGACGATCGAGAACTACGAACACATCCTGACCCGCGGGAATTTCGACCGCTATCTCTGGAACTCGGTAATCGTGGGAACCCTGTCCACGGTCATCACCCTGTTCCTGGGAGGCCTCTGTGCCTACGCGATCGCGCGAACGGAATTCCGGGGCCGGCGATTTGTCGCCAACACCACGCTCCTGGTCCGGATGGTGCCGCCCGCGGTCCTCGCAGTGCCGGCATTCGCGATGGTGGTCACGTTGAATCTCGACAATGATCTCGCCGTCCTGACCTTTTTCTACACGGCGCTGAACCTGCCCTTCGCCATCTGGCTCCTGTTCGGGTTCTACAAGCAGGTGCCCGTCGAACTCGAGGAGGCGGCAATCATCGACGGCGCAACGCCCCTTCAGGTGTTCTTCCGGGTTCTCATGCCGCTGGTTCGGTCCGGCTACGCCGTGGCCGGCATCTTCACTTTCCGCATCGCGTGGAACGAGTTCATCCTCGCCCTGCTGCTGACGGGCCGGAAGACCCGTACCCTGCCGGTCGGCGCGGCGGGCTTCATCACCGATACCGGCGTCGAATGGGGGCGGATCATGGCGATGGGCACGCTGATCGTCATTCCACCGCTCCTCTTCACCTTCTTTGCGGCGCGCCAGATCATTGCCGGAATGACGGCGGGTGCCGTCAAGGGCTAGTTTCGAACCTGCTGCCAATGGATGCCCCGGCGCTCAACCAGCACAAGGCGGGACCCGAAAAATCCGTCGGAGGCGGGGAGCCCGGAACTCTGTCTGCGGTCCGCTGCCGGGCATTGACCTATGGCGTGAGATTGCGGTCGGAATGCGGCTGCCGCATCCGGCGATGCTGGCGCGCCCCCGGCCACACGGCTATCGGGCCCGGCGATCCTGCAGAGACCCATTGCGGATGACAAGATGGCGCCACAGGTCCTGATTCTTTCGACTCTCGAGACCAAGGCACAAGAGACGGCCTATCTTGCCTCGCGCCTTGCGGCGCACGGAGTCAATTCGAAGCAAATTGATCTTTCGCTTGATTCGGGTGGAATGATCTGGGACGGCGAGCGCAAACTAGACGAAATTGGCAGAGTCGCACAGCGGGCCATCCGGTCCATCGCCGAGACCGGAGCCCCCTCCCGGCAGGTGGCCATCGGCCTTGGCGGCGGAACGGGTAGCGAAATCATATTGCGCGTCCTCCAGAGCTTCCCGATGAACTCTCCGAAAATTCTCGTGACCCCGCTCCCGTTCGACCCGCGGGCCCCGCTTGCGGACAACGCGGTCATACTGGTTCCGACTCTCGCCGATATTTGTGGCCTGAATGACACGCTGCGCGGGGTTCTGGAACAAACCGCCGCCCTGGCCGCTGGCCTGAGCGCGGCGCAGCCTGTCGCCAAGTCCGAATGCCAGTCCATCGCGGTCACGTCGCTCGGGGCGACAGGTGCCGCGACGGATGCCCTCCTGGCGCGCTTGCGGACCCATGGTATCGAGGCGACTGTGTTCCACGCGAACGGCTACGGCGGCGCCGCGCTCGTCCGCATGATCGAGCAGCGAACCCCCGACGCGCTGGTCGACCTGACAACCCACGAGATGACCCGGATCCTGATTGACGGGCCCCATGTGCCCATGCCAACGCGCTTCAGCGCCGCCAGCGATGCCTGCATTCCGCAAATCGTGCTTCCCGGTGGACTGAATTTTCTGGGCCTCGACTCCATCGAGACCGTGCCCGCGGAGCATCTGGCCCGCCCGCACTACCGGCATTCCGGGTTCTTCACCCATGTAAAGCTGACTTCTGAGGAAATGGCACGCGTGGCCGAGAGGCTCTGCGGACATCTGAACGGCGCTAGGGTGACCAGCCTCCTGATCGTTCCCATGGGGGGATTCTCCCATCAGGATCGTCCGGGAGGCGCGATCTGTGATCCGTCCCTCCGGGAAGTCTTTCTCGATACAGCGACCCGCACACTCTCCGGCCGTACGGAGATTGTCCGGACCGATGCCCATATCGCGGATCCGGAGGTGGCCATGCTGATCATGGAGCGCCTCTCGCCAATGCTGGCGAGAAGGAAGAAGGAGGTTCCGAATGCACGCCCGGCATGATGTAGAAGCTTGCAAGGACGCGCTCGTCGCCGCCGCGCGTCGATGTTTCGACTTGCGCCTGCAGACCAATGCCGGCGGCAACCTCTCCGTGCGGCTTGCCTCGGGAGATGCGATCGTCATCAAGCCGTCCGGAGTCGGGTTCGCTGAATGCACGCGCGACAACCTGCAGATCGTGGGCCTCGACGGGTCCATCGAGCCATCGGCCTTCAAACCGTCGAAGGATCTGGACTTTCATTTGGGCCTCTATCGCGTTCGGCCGGATATCAACGCCGTGGTTCATTGCCACAGCCCCTGGGCGACCGGCTACGCAAGCGCCGGGATCGAGCTTCCGTGCCTCACCGTTCAGACCATTGAAAAGATCGGCAGGATGCCGCTGATTCCCCTGTCCAAGAACGGCGGCCCACAGACCGAGGCCGAGATCTCGCCGGTGTTCCGAAATCCATCCATCCGTGCCGCCCTTCTCGCCAACCACGGCACGATCGGCGTTGGGGCCACTCTGACCGAAGCGCAGTACCTCGTGGAGATCATCGAGGAAACGGCGCATGTGGCATTCGTGCGCGATACACTGCTGGCAGCGAACGGACGCAGGCACCCAAGCCTTCCGGCATACGGAACCCCGGGAGAGGCCGCGGAAACTTGCGATGATTCTGGAATTGGATACCCTGGGTCGTAGTTCCGGCGACCCGGAAATGCGGCAACCCTGAATTTCCGGGAACCGTTCCGAATTCTGTCCGCAAGCCCTTGAACCTCATTCCTGGATGCAGCGCGGCTACGCGACCCTCTCCGAAATGTGTCTCGAGTTCGCCGTCACAATCAGACAGGAAGCGCGAGAGTTCTCCCCCGTCAGTACGGTCAGCGATGACCGCAGCGCAAGGTTGGCCCAGTCCCTTGCCGCCGCCTTCTCCTTCTCGCCGTCTGCCCAATTCCATCGAGGAGTGTTTCCGCGCCCCCAAGGCCGGCACGCGCATCGAAGACCGCAGGCTCGATGACGCGAACGACTTGAGAAAGTGCCTCGCTTTCGACACCGTCACCGCGTGGCGCGTGTTCGAATTCGGACGCGCTGCAAGGGACCACCCGGAACGGCGCGCCACCGACGTCATGTACCCCGACGAAGTCTTCATGCTCTATCTCGAACTGTGCAGGCTTCGCGTCATCCGGGCCCACGCGCCACCAGACTCCATCCCCGACCTCCAAACTCTCGCAGTCGGCCTCGGTCAATACGTCGGGTTCATCCCATCCCGGCTTCAACCGATTCCCGGAGCAGAAAAACTCTGGAATGGATTGGAATATCTCATGATCGCAACGACCGCATACCGAGCGCTGAAAGAGGCTGGAGTGATCATCGCGTCAACTGTGCTGGTGACAGGGTATGTGATGGCACATAACCGCTGCATTACCTCAGCGGTCGTGACGCGGCGGTTACGGCCGGAAAGCCCCTCACTACCTCTTGCCGGAATGAACCCTTCACGATAACTTGCATGCAATGACGGCAATTTGGGAGTATGCATATGCCAATGCTGACCATTCGCAAAGTACCCCATGAAGTCCACCGCGGTCTGCGGGTCCGCGCGGCGCACCGCGGTCGCAGCACCGAGGCTGAGGTCCGTGCAATCCTCGAGGATGCGGTCAGGCCGGAGGGCCGCGTCAGGCTGGGATCGCTACTCGCCGACATCGGTCATCGCGCCGCATTGACAGACGGGGAATGGGCCGGGTTCGCACCCCGCGACAAGGCACCGGGGCGACCGGTCTCCTTCGAATGATCGTGCTCGATACCAACGTCGTTTCCGAGCCGCTGCGAAGGGCTCCCGAACCGCGCGTAGCCAAGTGGATCGACGCTCAGCCGCTGGAGACTCTGTATCTCTCAGCGATCACGGTCGCCGAGTTGCGTTTCGGCGTCACGTCCCTGCCGGCCGGCCGGCGCAGGGATCGGCTGCACGAAGATCTGGAGCACCAGGTCCTGCCACTGTTTTCCGGCCGTATCCTCCCGTTCGATCTCGCGGTTTCGCAGGCTTACGCCGATCTAATGGCAACGGCCCGCCGTGCCGGCGCGGTGGTCGCTGTGGCCGACGGATATATCGCCGCAACAGCTGCCTTCAACGGCATGACGGTCGCAACCCGGGATACGAAGCCATTCCAGGCGGCCGGCCTCAGGGTTATCGATCCCTGGAAGGAATGACCCGGGCGGAACCCCGCACATAATCCCCTCGTCGGCCGTCCCGGGCCCATGCCGAGACGGAGAAACGCCGTCAGTTCGTGCAGATCCTTCCGTCGCAGCCCCGAGAGGGAACCGGACAGCAAACCCCTGAACTCAGAGATCGGCAAGGATTTTCCGGCTGCGCACCGCCGGAGTCAGGAGCACCGCGCCGGAAGGCGGCCTCCTCCGATCGCACTTCCGGCCGGGCAAGAACATGACGTGGCCCCGCTGTCTCGCCGGGATGCGCATCGCACGAAATGGCAGACGAGGGATGGACGCGCTCGTCGATCACGGTCCTGACCCAGCCGGGGCAAGCGGCCAACCTCAGACTTCCGGAACTCGCACAATTCTCGATGAACCCAACTCTTGAGTCTGTCCGAGTTTCGGATAGCCAGGAAACGAACTCAACGCACGGCGCAGCCTTGGTTTTTCTGAATTGAGACGGTTGGTGAGGTCACCGCATCTCCGGTTTTCAGCTCGGATTAAATTTTCCAACATCAAGTACGGCAAGGAGTTACGCAGAGCAAGTATTGCTCGGCCGAGCAAGAAGTTGCCTACTTGTCGACGATATCTAGCAGCGCACGGTGCCAGGACATCTGAACCTGTGGCCGCCGCAAGGCGGAACCGGTGATGGCCAGGATCGACATCACTCCTGGGACTCGCCCCCTTGCGGCCCAGGAGCGCGGTGTCGACCCGATGAATCCGCCTCGCTGGCGGGGATCGCATCCGCCGCAGGCAACGACCAGCCGGATTGCCGTTCGGGCACGGAATCATGCGGGTCGGCAAGGCGTTGGCCGAGAGACGAGCGGCGCGCCCTTTCGACCAGCCGCACTTGCTTCGAATTGCTGATGAGACGGAGCCCGGTCCACGGACGCAGCCATGGTTCAAGAAGCAATCCCTGAACCCGAGATTGCCTGAAGCAGGCGCCGGGCCATGGGCAACGCAGCGCACTGCTCTGCCATCTCAATGCTCAAGCGCCGGGCACGCATTCCGCAGCCCCTTCCGAACCTTGCGGAAGCTGTCTGGTATCGGCGCCGGTTTCCGGGCTACCGGTCGGCGGGCACCTCGCTGGTGATCGCTCGCCATCGACGCAGCCCCGCACCGGATTCCCAAATCCAGGAGGCCGCGAGCGCGCAGAGGATGAGCACCACTGCCAGCCAGGGAGGCATGAGCGAACGGAGTTCCGTGCTCGCCACCCGGTAGGCATCGCGCCTTGGAAACGCGAGCCAATCCGCCCCAAAGGCGGGACGCCCCGCCGCGACGCGACGGATGGATGGAATTCCGTCGCTCAGACGCCGAACGGTTCCCCCCGTCGCCTGAGCAAGCGGCATGAGAGCCTCCCCGGTCGACACCACTTCCTCCAGCTCTCTCCCGCGCCTGCCGCCGACAATGGCCAGCGTTTCCATTTCTCCGCTCGCAAACCGATAGAGGCCTGGCGCAGCGTCCTCGACGGCCCCCTGCCACAGGCCAGGCGCAACCGCCTCCATGTTCACGAGAGCCTCCCGCCCGTCGGGATCGACGACACGGACCTCTGCAGGTTCCTCTTCCAGGGTGCGACGGGATACCAACACCGCGCCATCCGCCTCCTTCGCCCTCAGCGCCTCTTCCTCCAGATCCGGTTCCCGCATCAGCCAATGCGCGACCCGGCGGAAGAGCTCGCGGTGCGGTCCTCCCCCGCCATGGCCCCGGGACCAGAGCCATGCATGCTCGGAAGCGAGAACCCCGATCCGCCCCTCGTCGACACGATCCAGCGCGAGAAGTGGGCGGCCGCCCGTTCCCTCCAACAGCGTGCGCCCGCTTCGGGCGTCCGTCTCCACGAGGCGGTACCACGGGCCCGCGCCCTCGATCGACGCCGCGATCCCGGCTGTCACGGGATGCCGGCGGCCCATGTCTGTCAGTGCCGGATTGTATGCCGTGACGTGCTCGGAACCCGTCGGCGAAAGGGGAAGGATTGCATCAAGAGGCCCCCCGGAAAGGCCCTGAACACCCGCAAACTCCCCGCCTCCCGCGACCAGGACCGCGCCACCCTCGCGAACATAGCGGACGATATTGGCGATATGCCCTTCCGGCAGGAATCCCCGCCGCTCGTAGCGATCGAAGATGATGAGATCGAACTGATCGATCTCGTCGAGGAAAAGACGGCGCACGGGAAATTCGATCAGGGACAACTCTTCCGACGGCGCCAGATCGACGCTCGCCGTCAACCGCAGAATCGTGAAGTGGACAAGATCCACTGCCGGATCCGCGCGCAGGAGGTTCCTCCAAACGCGGGCAGCCGGATGCGGCGACCCGGACACCAACAGCACGCGGAGCCGATCCCGAACGCCCTCCAGCGTGAACGCGGCAATGTTGTTTCTCCCGGTTACCTCCTCCGGCAGGAGAGGCGCCCGGATCTCGACCGGAATGGATCCCGCCCGATCCACGGGAAACCTGACAGTCTGCGGAACGCCCGGCACGGCAGGCACCTGCTCGACCCAGTCCCGGCCCACGCGGATCTCCACGTTGGCGGGCGTGCCGGAGGCGGTGCCGGACTCCTCGACAACGAACACGATCTCCGCCTTCTCCCGGACGATTCCGAAGGTTGGTGCACTGAGAAGCCGAACCCGCCGATCGCTCTCGTCGGGACCGCCGGAGATCAATGCGTGCACGGGGCCCGGAAACGACTGCAGCGCACCCTCGTCATCGGCCAGCCCATCCGTGAGAAGCACCGCTCCCGAAACGCGCTCCGCGGCAACCTCCTGCGCCGCCTCCTGCAGAGCCCCGAGGATCGGCGAGGCGTCGCGGCTGCCGGTGCGAATGACGCGCAACTCCAGTCCCTTCCCCTGAATCCTGTCCTCAAGTTCAAGTCTGGCAGATTCCGTCGCGGCACTGCGGTCCGCAAGCTTCTGGCTGCCGCTCTCGTCCACCACCAGGAACGCCACGTCCGGGAGCGCCTCGCGCTCCTCCACCAGTACCAGCGGATTGGAAAGCGCCAGAAGCAGTACCGCGGCCGCGACCGTCCTCCCGGCCATGCCTCGTATGCGCCAGACAATCCCCAGCACCAGGAGCGCCGCGACAATACAAGCGAGAACGGCAATGCCTGCTGGCGGCACCACGGGCGCGAATGCCAGTTCTGAAACTGCCCGCTCCAACGTCCGCCCCTAGTTCCGCAAGCCGAGGCGCTCGAGGATCGCCGGCAAGTGGACCTGATCCGTCTTGTAGTTGCCGGTCAGCGCGTACATCACGAAGTTGATGCCTGCGCGCACCGCCAGTTCCCGCTGGCCGGCATCCTTGGCACCAATGACCGCGACGGGCTGCCCGATGTCATCCTGCGCCCACGCCGAAGCCCAATCCGCCGCCCCGACAACCACCGGCGACACGTTGTCCGTGTGGGAAGACTCGGCGTCCTCCCTCGCAACCCAGACCCGGCCCTCGCGCCACCGGCCGGGAAAAGTCCGCGTGAGATAATAGGTCCGGGTGATCACGTGGTCCGGCCCGGCAGGCGCGAGCGCCGGAAGCGCGAGCTGGCGCAGAAGCCGCTGAAGCGCCGGAGCGGAGGTTCCGATGCCCCCATCCTGGGTGTCGAGAACCAACAGGCCTCCGGTTGCGAGGAACCGGTTCATGGACGCCGCAGCCGCCTGAGACAGGCCCGCCTGGCCCGGAACGACGGGCCAGTAGAGGAACGCCAGGACGCTGATGTCGTCCTCCCCGAGCCGAACCCGGACCGGATCGACCGGTTTCACGGATGTCCGTCTCGCCAGCGCCCTGCCAAGCCCGTCGAGCCCATCCCTGCTCATGCGATCGACTGCCGGGTCGCCCGTCTCGACATAGCCGAGCGCGGTTTGAAGTGCCGGATACGGCGCCACTTGCGCGGCGGGTTCGCCGAAGGGCCATATTGCCAGAACGGCAAGCAGTGCCGCGAAGGCTCCACGGGCCCGACGACCGGTCCAGAGCGTTGCCGTCCCATCCACGAGAACGAGCGCCAAAGCGGCAAGCAGCAGGATCCACCCGAATCCGCGGGCGGCCTCGCCGCCAAGCATTCGAACCTCCGCCCCCTCCGGCAACACCGGGTCTAGCCCGAGCAGCGCTTCGGCGCCCTCCACATCGCTTGCACGTCTATGGGATTCATTCGCGTATATGCCTGGCGGCGCATCCGGCCCCGGCCTCCGGCTGTCCAGCCGCAAGCCGGACACCGGCGCAAGCCCGGGCGGCGGGGCCTCAAGGCTGCCCCAGGGATTCAGGGCCGATTCGAGCGTCCAACCGGCCTCGGCTGCGGTTGCGCCGACGCCGCCCCGGCCTGCGCGGCGAACCACCCTGGACAGCATTTCGCTGAAGCCGCCGGTCAGGGAGAGCGTGGACCAGCCGGGCTCTGCTGTGGAGTGGAAGAGGACCACCTCCCCACCGCCGACGGTCCGGGCCGTCACCAGCGGAGTACGGTCAGCCAGCTCGGCCCAGACGCGCTCCCGCAGCACGGCATCGGGCACCGCGAGAATCTGCCGTTTGACAAGCATCTCGGCGGAGGGGAGCAGGTCCGCGAACGGACCATCCGGATTGAACTGGGCGACGGGCTGCTCGGTGCGCCAGGACATTGCTCCGCCCAGGTCCCGACCACCCGGGCTGAGCCGGACGGGCAGGAGCGGATCCGGCTCGAGGCCCGCTCCGGTTTCGCTCCAGCGCGCCAGGCGCGGCCCCGCGAACCGGACGAGAAGGCCGCCTGCCTCGACCCACGCCTCGAGCGCCTTGCGCTCATCCACGCTGAAGGCAGCGTGGTCAACCAGGATGACGGCGTCGACCGAGGGGACTGCGAGATCGAGAAGCTCCGCCTCCACGATGTCCGAAGCAGGTGCCAGCGCTGTTCTTACGTAGTGGGCGCCGCGCAGGAGCGGTGGCGCTTCGCCTTCCGAATCCTCGACCGGTATGCCGACCCGGGGCCGCTGCCATTGGTCGCCAAGGAGACGAACCGCGGCCGCGCTTCGATGGTCCCGCACCCGGACCATGGCGATCCGTCCGAGAATCTCGGGTGGGAATTCCAGCTCAGCCGTCGCAGTCCCTCTCGCCGGGTCCGAATCCAATTGCGCGAGCGCCATGGTGCGGCCCTCTGCATCCCTCGCCTCCACCACCACGGGATTGCCGCCGAGACCGCGGTGGATGACATCGGCCTCGGCGCCCCGCTCGGTCCTGCGGAGACCGCCGAACCCAACCAGTTCCGTCGAGCGGAGATGGATCACGGCCGGCGCACCGGTGATCGCGTCAGCGAGCGGGCCATCCGCGTCGTGGTTCAGCCCGTCGTGGAACCAGTGAATCACTGCGCCGCGCTCGCTGGCTTCGGCTGCCCAACTGGCCCAGTCGGCGCGGCGCGGCGCCCAGGGGCGTGGCTCCCACGCGTCGAGCGCAGAAATCGCTTCCCGCGCGGGTCGAAATCGTGCAGCCGCTTCAGCCGGCGGCATATCGGAAAGTCGAGCCAGCTCGACAGGAATATCAGACCGCTCTGCCCGGGCGAGCAGCGCCCGCGCTTCATCTCGTCTCGCATCCCAATCCGGGGCGCTGGCCCAGCCTCCGTCCATCATCAGCACAATCGGGCGGTTGGCCTCGAGGTTTGCGCCCTCGTCGAGCGCCGGACCCGCCAATCCGAGGATGGCGAGGGCCGCAGCGGCGAGCCGAAGCAGGACCAGCCAGAGGGGGGCGGACCTCCGGCGAGCCTCCTTGTCGCGAAGCTGCAGGAGCAGGGCGACCGGCGGAAATCGTTCCACGCGTTCGGGAGGCGGCACAAATCGGATAAGGAGCCACAGGAGCGGAAGCACTGCGAGCGCCAGCAGGAGCATGGGGGACGCGAAGGCGAGGTTCATCGCGAGTCCCTGAGCGCACCGGCCAACCAAACCAGCGGGCCGGACGCGGAGGAATCCGTGCGGTGGACGCTGAACTGCCATCCCACGCGGCGGGCGAAGGCCCTGAGTTCCGCGCGCCGCGCTGCAAGCGCTTCCTTGTAGTCCTCCGCGAGGGCCTCGGCCGCCTCGGAGCGGTGCCGGAGGGTGCCCCCGACGCTTTCAAACGCGATTCTGCCCCGATAGGGAAACGCCTCCTCGATGGGATCCAGAACCTGCAGCAGGCAGCCATGGGAAACGCTTCCGGCAACCCGGTGCAGCCGGCCCAGGACTGCCTCCGTGCTGGCGAGAAAATCGCTGATCAGGACCGCCCTTCCGTGGCCCCGGGCGAATTCGGCCGGCGGCACGCCGTACTCGTCGCTGGCGTCGGTCAGCGCGAGGCGTTCCGCCAGCCGGTCTAGCTGGCGCGTGCCGATGGCCGGTGGAAGCCCGGGCGCATCGGCGAGTGCCACCCGCTCCCCGCCCCGGACGAGCAGGATTGCCAGGGAAAGCGCGAGAACGGCTGCCCGGTCGCGCTTTTCCGCCTGTGCGGCCTTCGAGCGAAACCGCATGGACCGGGCCGAATCCGCCCAGACCCAGATATCCTGCGGCGCCTCCCATTCATTCTCGCGGACGAGCGGCCAGCGGGCTCGCGCGGACTGCCGCCAGTCGATGGTTCCGAACGGATCGCCCGGAGCAGCCTGCCGGTATTGCCAGAAGCTGCCGCCCTGCCCTGGTCGCCGTCGCCCGTGAAAGCCGGGCCCCTGGGCGCGCGAGCGGCGCTCCGCCATTGCCACGAGTGGCGGAAGCGCGGCAACGGCAGCCTCCGCGTCGCGCCGAAGAACGCGAGGATCGATCAAGGCTGGGGGCGCGCAGGCACGCGCAGCGTCGACGGTTGCGAAGCGGGATCGTTGCGGCCGCACTTCCGGATTGGAATCGACCGACCGCCAGGGATGCTGCAGCGCAAGCTGGGTTGCCTGAAGGTGTTATGCGCCAAGGATGCGGCCACTTCGCGTCTTCCCGCACTCCGATACACTGTTGCCCGACGTTCCGCCGGGAGCCCCATGATAGTAGGGAGAGAAAGCCGATGAATTCGAGCAGCGCCTTGCGCGGCGTTCTTGCGCCCAACCTTACGCCCTTCGAGGAGAACGGAAGAATTGCGATGGACCTCTACGTGGCCCATGCGAAGCGCCTCCTCGACGAAGGGTGCGTCGGGCTCGTTCCATTCGGAACCACGGGCGAAGCACTCTCGGTGGGGATTGAAGAGCGAATCGGTGCGCTGATCGCGCTGGTCGAATCGGGCATCGATGCAGGAAGGCTGCTTCCGGGAGCCGGCCTCACGAATCTGGCCGACACGCTGCAACTCGTTGAGGCGGCCGCGCATGCAGGATGCAGGGGCGTGCTTGTCCTGCCGCCCTTCTTTTTCAAGAACGTGCCTGACGAGGGGTTGTTCCGGTATTTCGGGGAGTTGGTTGCCGCAATCCGCGGCAGCGGTTGCGGCATCTACGTCTATCACATCCCGCAGGTGGCGGGAGTTGGCGTGCCCGCCTCCGTGGTCCGCAGGCTTCGGGAGGCCCATCCCGATGTGATCCACGGCATCAAGGACAGTTCGGGTAGCTGGGAGAATCTGGAGGCGTTGTTTCCGATTCCAGGGCTGCAGGTCTATCCAGGCCAGGAGAACTATCTCTTCGAAGCGCTGGAGCGGGGCGCGCCAGGATGCATTACGGCTACGGCGAATCTCAATGCTGGCGCGATCGGCAAGATCGTACGGATGTTCGATTCCGGCGCTCAAGACGCGGCAAGGGAAGCCATGGCAAGTGTCCGTGCGTTTCGAAAGACAGTGGAGGGATACGCACCCATTCCGGCGATGAAAGGGCTTCTTGCACGAGCATCGGGGGATATCCGCTGGTGGAATGTGAGGCCTCCGCTCCTGCCTGCAGATTCGGCGGGCATCATTTCTCTTGAAGGCGCTCTAGCGGAGCGGTTTGAGTATTCATGCTACACGTGATTGGGACGTGGTCGACCACATAAAGTATTATGCGTGAAACCACCGGATCTCAACCGCTCATTGGACCCGTGACAACTGCGGCTTGAGCGGAAACTTTTCCCTGGAAAGAACGACTTCTTGCACAAAGGCTTCCTGCCTTCCGATTAGGCCGGCAATTAGCAAGCCTTGCTTTCTTGCCTCCCAAGGAGACGTGAACAGTGAGTCAGCGAATCGATGGTGGTCCTCAGGGATTGCAGTGAGAGTGGGGCAATAGCGCACTGGCGAGCCCAGGAAGGGTACACATTTCTTATCGAGTAATGCAGATTCAGTGGTAGCAATTGGTAAGGCGTGTGGATCTCGGTCCGCGAGATTCGATTTTCGCCAAGTTTAGTCGGAGTTGTTCGAATTGTATGGATTTGGGTCCATTTCCGGTTGGGACGGAGGCAAGTTCATCCCATGAAACGTGTTATGGGACAACAATATACTGGATATGCCCAGGTCGTGGCGCTCACTCCATGGAAGGTTACCATCCGCTCAGGAGAGAGCCATATCCGTGACAGTCAGGCTTTGCGGAACTCCGTACGGATCAGGAAACTCTATTCAAACCGGCGAACCACAAGAGCCCGATCATCCATGACAACGTGAGTCAACCACGTGCACTCAATATCACAACTAATGCCTTTGGCCGCGCCATGTCAACATTTCCGGTGAATCTTCTGTAATTATTATTTTATGGTATTGATGAATATCATTCTCGCAATGTAACTTGACTGCCGGTAGCGCAAGAGACACGGCGTTCATGACTAGCTTGACATGTCACTACATTGACACTTACATGGGCGGGAATTTGCAAATGTCTTGAATGCAGATATCCTCTATTGATATGAGACGACGAAGCCGCTTTCAGATTCCAGCCGCGAGCGCTCTGATCACTTTTGAGAGCGCGGCGCGGCATGGCAGTTTTTCGCGGGCTGCGGAGGAGCTTCGAACCTCTCAGCCCGCGATTAGCCGCCACATCGCCAGGCTGGAGCGCGAACTTGCCACACCGCTGTTCGAACGGTCCAGGACCGGAGTGCGCCTGACCAACGCCGGAGTCCAGTTTCGCGATGCCGTGGTCGCCGGGCTCGGCATTATCCATTGGGCGGCTACCGACGTGGCTGACCAAACAAACGAGCAACAGGTTGTGATCGCTTGCTCCCATTGCGTATCTCACTTCGCGCTGATGCCGCGTTACAGCAAGCTGCAGGAAGCTCTCGGCGAAAATGTCAGAGTACGTGTACTGACCTATCATCGCGACCCGAAGGATCTTCCGCCGAACCCGATTGCCGATCTGATTCTTACCTGGAACAAGCCAAGGGCCGCGCCGGGAAGCCTGGTGCCGATCTACCAGGAGGCCGTGGGGCCGATCTGCTCGCCTTCGTACATCGCCAAACACGAGGACGTACTCAATGGGCCGGTTACGGGCTGGGGCGAGTTGACGATGCTTGGCGTCTCACAGCCCTATGAAGGCTCTGCGGTTTGGGATGACTGGTTTCAGGCTGTCGGGTATCCGATATCGCCGCCCAGAATCATCGTCTTCGATCATTATACGTATGTCCTCGAAGCGGTTGCGGCCGGACGCGGCATTGCGCTGGGTTGGCGGGGTTTCTTCGATCAGTACGTACAGTCGGGCACTGTGGCCGCGCTTACCGAGAAGTTTGTCGAACTGGACAGCTACTACTATGGCGTACTCACCAAGAAGGGACGATCAACACCTCTCGCGCGCCGGTGCCTCGATTTTCTGAAACAATCCATTGAGCAGCGTGTTTGAGTTACCATTGTGTAGCGAATGGTGGCAAACCAGGAAACCGCGAATATTCCTCTTCAGGGGCAAGTAGGCGCCGAAGAGGAGGACAATGGCGAGTAGTTTCCAACGACGAGCAACAGGGTGCATTTTTCGCAGAGCGTATTGGGAGTCCTGCGTTAGCAAGGAGTTAGCGTCAGTGATCTGTTTCGCGACGACCGGTTTTGTGTCACGGATTCGCCGGTGTGTCAGGAATCGGCGGGTTTTCCTGCTTGGAGGCATGTTTGGGGCGTGAGTGCTCCACCCAACATGTGGTATACGGATAGGTCTGACACCAACAATATCCGGGAGCACTCACTATGACACTATTGCCTTTTTCTTCCGCCGAGTCCACTGCCGCGAACTCGAAGCTGGTCGCGAGTGTGGATGCAGCGCTGGAGGCGCTTTCGCGCCGAGCTGCTGGCGCTGCGGTTGCCGGACGCAGCCGGTGAGAGCTGTTCGGAATCGTATGAGCGGGCCGTTTCGGCTGCGTTGAACCGGACTGGCTGTGCCTTGCTGGGCGCGGCGGTCGAGGACCTGGACGATTGCCGGGACCGTCTGGTTCTAGACGGCGCCGTGTATTACCGCGCCGGGAAGTCTGCGGGGGATATGATGAGTTCCTTCGGCCGAGTGCGCTATGAGCGGAGCCAGTATCGGCGCCGCAACTGCGGATCGGTGTTTCCGGCGGATGCGCGGTTCGGCTTGATCGGCGAGTTCTGGTCTCCCCTTGCTGCCCGGCAGGGATCGCTTTCCCTTTCGCTGGCACCCGTGAAGGATTGCGAGGGGTTGTTCGAGGGGGATGCAGCCGTCGGCGACGGCGCTGAGCAACCTTGCGACGACGATGGGTTCGGCTTGGGACGTGGTGCAGGAAGGCGCGCTGGAGGCAATCCGGATCGAGGAGGGGATTCCTGCGGAGGCGGTGACAATGGCGGTTGCCGTTGATGGCGCCATGCTCGGGATGCGCAAGGAGAAAGGCGCGCCCGGGCAAGGGAATGCGCCACGGTCGGCGGGCTTCCGGGAGGCATCGTCGGGAACGATTTCGCTGTACGATGCAGCCGGGGAGTGCCTGCGTACGGTGTGTTACGGCCGGATGCCGGAGGCTGGGAAAGTGTCCCTGAAGGGGGATGTGGTCGCAGAAGCGGAGCACTGTCTCCGTCTTCGCCCGGACCTTGAGGTTGGGTTCATCGCCGATGGCGCACCGGACAATTGGACATCGGTTCTGCATTGCTCCTCTTGTTAATCACGATCCTGACAGTCGGGCCTTTCGGCGCGTAACCTCAGACTTCCTGACCTCGTGCGCTAATTGAAGGCGGGCTTGGCGATCGTTTTGCTCGTGATTTCCAGCAGTTAGGAGACATTTGAGGGGTTGACCGATCTACGGAGAGTGGCTATAATACTGTGCACCCGATATCGACCGTGGAGACTCCCTTGAACACGCTTCCGATGCCTCCTGCCGAGGCGATCCAGATCGGCGAATCCTGCTTTTCGCACGCGGTCGAGGACGGCCGGCGGGTCTACTTCAGCAACCTGGCGCCGTTCGATTCCCACGAAGTTTCGGACAACCGAGCGCGACAGCTGCGGATTGCGCGGTTTGCCGAGCACGGTGTGCTACGCAGGGATCTGGCGGCGGCGTTTGGCGTGAACCGTTCGACGGTGCAGCGGGCAGTGAACCAGCTCCGGAGGCAGGGCGAGGCCGGTTTTCTTACGCCGCGACGGAGGCGCGGGCCGAGCGCGATCGACGCCGCGACGGCGCGGGAGGCGGAGCGGCTTCTGGCCTCGGGGCTGAGCGGCCGGGCGGTTGCGCGAAAGCTGGGGATCCGGCCGAGCACGTTCAGCCTCAACCGCCGGTCGGGTGTTATCAGAGGGGGGACGCCGAACCGGGCCGTGCCGGCGCAGGCGACAGCGTCGACGGAGCCGCAGGCGACGGCAGTGCTGGAGCCGCCGGTGGTCGCGTCGACGGAGCCACAGGCGGCGGCAGCGCCGGAGCCGAGGGTGGAGCGGAGCGAACGGGACGCACGCGACCGCGAGGCGCCGATGGGTCGGGGCACCCGGGACACGGCGGGGCGGATGCTGGCGGCAACGGGACATCTGACGGAGATGCGGCCGCAGTTTGCGGAGCCGCTGTCGGCGGTTGCCGGCGGCGGCGTGCTGGCCGGGCTGCCGATGCTGCTCAAGGAGGGGCTTCTGGACCGCGCGCGGGAGTTCCTGTCGCTGCCCAAGGGATACTACGGTTTGACCACGGTTCTGCTGTTCCTGGCCTTCCTCACCCTGGCCCGGGTGCGCAATCCGGAGGCACTGCGGCACCAGGCGCCCGGGGAATGGGGCGCCATCCTGGGCCTGGACCGCTGCCCGGAGGTGAAGACGCTGCGGGGCAAGATCAAGGCGTTGGGGCGAGACGTGCAACGGGTGCGGGACTGGCAAGCTTCCCTGGCCGCGGGATGGATGGCGGAAGAACCGGACGTGTGTGCGACCCTGTCGGTGGATGGCCACGTCAAGGTGTATTCCGGCCGCAAGGGAAAATTGCCCAAGCATTACGTGGCGCGCCAGAAACTCTGCCTGCCTGCCTCCACGAGCTACTGGATCAACGCGCTCGGCGGCAAGCCGTTCCTGTGCCTGAACAAGGCGCTGGATCCGACCATGACCCACGCGCTGGAGAAGGACATCCTGCCCGCGCTGGAGAAACTGGGCATGCTGGGCCCGGATGCACCGGACCTCACCGTCCCGGACGCCGGCGAGCCCGCCCTGACGCTGGTCTTCGACCGGGAAGGCTGGAGCCCTGCCCTGTTCCGGCGCCTCGCCCGGCGCGGGGTTGCTGTGATCACCTGGCACAAGGGCTTCAAGGGGGAGGCCTGGCCGGAGGCGGACTTCCGCACCGTCACGGTGCCCATCCACGGGCCGGGAAGCACCCGCAGCGCCACCGTCCGCCTCGCCGAGAAGAGCGTGATCCTGAGCAAGGGGCCCGAAGTCCGCCAGATCCGGCGCCTGCTGGAGAATGGCCGCCAGGTGCCCCTCATCACCACCGACCCCCGCATGCCCATGGAGCGGGCCGCCAGCGCCCTGTTCTCCCGATGGTCGCAGGAGAACTTCTTCAAATACATGCGCGAGGAGTTCAATCTCGACGCGCTGGCGGTCCACGGTTTGGAAGCACAGGATCCCGACGCCCGCATCGTCAACCCGCGCTGGCGCGCAATCGACCGCAATGTCCAGCGCTTCCGGCAGCGCCTTGGCACCCTGCGCAACCGGATCGCCGACCTGTCCAGGGGAACCCCGACCCGCGAAGCCGAAGAGGCCGTCCGGCGCCTGCAGGCCCAAAGCGACGCTCTCGACGCCGAGCGTGAAGCCCTCAAGCTGCAGCGCCGCGATACACCGCGACATATCGCGGTCGCCGAACTCGACACGAACGAGGCACTCGACGCGCTCCCCGAAGGCGAGAAACTCCTCCTCGATATAATCCGCATGATCGCCTACCGCGCTGAAACCCGCATGATGCCCGCCGTTGCCCAGACCCAGGGCAAGATCCAGCGCCCCCGCCGGCACTTGCGCGCACTTCTACGGGCCGACGCCGACGTCATCCCGGAGCACGGCAACGGCATCCTCCGCGTTCGCATACTCGGCACCGCCAGCGATGCCGGCGACAACGCCATCGCAAGCCTCCTCGAAGAACTCAACCAGACACGGACCGTCTTCCCCGGTACCAACATGCACATGGTCTATGAACTACCCGGAAAAATCGCCGAGCCCCACTTCGCGGGTGCAAAAACATGACACTCTCTCGAGTTCGAGGTCAGGAAGTCTGAACCTGCTGAATCAACGCGGTTATTGCCCTGCCGTACGGTTTTGGTCCCTGATCGCCGGTGGAGTGTTGACCTCGTGACAATAGGGATATTCGGTGATTCGGGCCGGCCTGTGCCCTGGATTTCATCGCGCAAAGCCGCCTTGTGCGCTGCTCTTTCCCTCTCCGTCGCTGGATCCGCCACGCGGGTGTTCCGGGATCGGCCGGAGGCACCGCTCCTCTGAGGGATGCGCCGGATTTT
>CBDCUM010000004.1:0-280675 GCA_965222665.1 Rhodobacterales bacterium | reverse complement strand
GTGACCCGCGATGCAAGCGTCGAGGAAGGCCTTTCCGGAGCGCGAAAGGCCCAGGGAGTGGAACGGCTCTGCGTCAACTGCGCCGGCATCGCTCCCTCGGCGAAGACCCGGGTTCCCGAGGTCCCCATGAAATGGTGCTCTTCGAACGGACCATCGCCATCAACCTCGTCGGAACATTCGGGTCATGTCGAAGTCCGCCGCCGCAATGATCGAGGCGGATCCGCTGCCGGGGCCGGATGCGGAGCGGGGCGCCATTGTCAACACGGCTTCCATCGCCGCCTATGACGGGCAGATGGGGCAGGCCGCGTACGCGGCCTCCAAGGGTGGAATCGCTTCACTGTGCCTCCCGGCTCTATCAATCTATCACACTTGACTCCGGGACTTCTCCTTTCGTTTTTTTCCTGTTCCATTCCTGCATGGCCTGGATGGCGAAGACGGCTTGAGACAGGAACTTCACGCCTTCCCAGAGCTTCTGCGTGCCGGGTAGCGGCTGGCGCTTCGAGGGATGGAAGCCCGCCAGGCCGCCGGTGAGCACGACGAAGCCCGCGATGGTCATGTCCGGCGGTCCCCGGGGCACCTTGAAGCCATAGCGGGAGGCGAGGGCACAGAGTGCCCGGATGTCGTCCTCGGTGACATGTCGGCTGGCCGGGTCGTCCGGCCTCTCGCGGGCCAGGAGGGAAAGGTCCCAGACCCGGAAGGCGGTGATCGCGTCAAAGGCGAGACACTTGCGCAGGTCGTCGGCCTCGTCGAGGCGGCGGTCCTCGATGCGGGTGCCGACCTTCAGCGCATGGAAGAACCGTTCGATCCGCCAGCGCAGTTCGTACCAGCGCAGCACGGTTCGGGCGGTGTCGAGGTCGGCCTGGCCCTCGGTGGTCAGCAGCATCCAGTGCAGCGGTTTGTTCTTCTGCTTCCTTTGCTTCGATGCCGGCAGCGCCGGGCGACGGGGCGGGTCCTCCTCAAGGGCCGAGACGGCGATCATGCGGACCGGTGGTTCACTCTCCCGGTCCTTCGGGGGAAGCAGGTCCACCGGCGTGCAACGCAGGGTCAGCTTCGCCGTGCGGCCGCGCCGACGGTTCGGTCCCCCGCAGGCGGGCACCTCGATCTTCCGCCCGCCCACCGGGTCCGTCTCCAGCACATGGTCCCACAGGTCCGCGTCTCCGCCCGAGGCCAGCGCCACCCGACGCTGCGTCCCTCGGCTGGCCCGGACCAGCAATGCCGCCCCGGTCTGCTCCGCACGCGAGAGCAGCTCCCAGAAGTCGCCCTCGCGGTCGCAGACCGTCACCACCCGGCTGTCCGGGCAGGCGCGCGCGAGTTCCTGCGCCCGCTCCAGGCCGTCCACCCAGCGGACACTGTCCTTGTCATCGGCCTGACGGAAGTCGGTGTCCACCGTATACATCCCGAGAGGCCGGCCCACCGCGTTCACCGCCACGCCGAAATGGGCCAGGATGCCCGCGCTGCCCTTGCCGCCCCCGCCAAGCTCGTCGAGGCCCGACGTCGTTGACAGGCCGTCATAATTCAGCGTCGTCGTGTCCTGAACAGCCAGCACAAGCCGCTCGGCACCGCACCGCTCAACCGTCTGCTCGAAATGCGAATCCAGAATGTGGTCCATCGTCACCGCGTCATTGGACAGCAACCGGTAGGCCGCCGTCTGCTCCGCCCGCCCCGGGAAGATCGACGGCAGATGTTCGCCAAGCCGATTGACCCAGGCCGCACCCATCTGCGAAATCCGACGCCGGATCCGACCGTCAGGGTGCGTGCTCCGCCCGTATTCCCGTGCCGCCCATCCCCCCGCACAATATATCGATCCGGACCAGCCGAGAACGCGCTCCGGCTCACCGCACAGAACCTGTTGCCAGCCCTCCACGAGCGGCCGGAGCCAGACCGCGCGGCGCACCCCCGAACGGCGCCCCGAAGTCAGCTGCGGGCAACACTTCCACCCCGCGGCCCGGTAACTCAGCCCGGACTGCCCCGGCCCCGTGAAACTCTGCACCAGCACCGGCCGCTCACCGTAGGCCGCCGCCCAGTCGTCGGCAATCCGGCCCGTCGCAAGACGCAGAACCCGCGACGCAAGACCCTTCACCCGAACACCCGGAAGCAGCAGAAAGCGATGGTTGCACACAACCCTGCCGATGTTGGCCACGCGGGCATCGCCCGACCAGCCGACGACATCGTCGCGCGGCCCAAGCTGCATCCCCGCCGCTGTGAAGCCAATGCCGCCCAGCACCCCATACCGCTCCGAACGAACCCGGTAACGGACCTGCCCTCCCGGCGGCCGGCGCCATCCCTCCGGATGATGCGTCTCGATCATTGCCTCCCAGCGGCGGCGCTCCTCCGGTGACGCCACCGGCTCAAGCGACAGCGGACCGAGTTCCCGAAGCGAACACGAGACAGAACTGTCGGCGAAGTCCGATGCCGGGCGGGCGTGCGGATCAAACTCCATCGCCTCCGCTTCCGGCAGGCGCACACCCAACTCCTCCGCCAGGCGCGGCAAGAGCTTGCGCGCCGACGCAAGACACAGCCTGCCGACGCGGCCAAACCAGTTCTCCTGAAGACAGAGCTCCCGGGCCAGCGCACTCCGCGACAGCTCACCGCTGTTGCAGGCGGTCTTGAACCACTCTACCGTCTCCGCTGAAATCTGACGCATGCCAATCTGCATGCCCGAATAAATCGCACGAAATCACCCGCGAGTCAAGTGTGTGAGCTTGATAGCTCCCGGCTGCCCGCGACCTCGCCGCCCGGAATGTGCGGGTCATGGCGATCGCTCCCGGGGTCTTCGACACGGCGATGCTGGCGGGCCTCCCGGCGTCCGTACGGGAGAGCCTTGCGGCCCAGGTACCCGCGCCGGCACGGCTGGGCGATCCCTCGGAATTTGCGTCTATGGTATGCTTCATCGTCGAAATGCCGTACCTGAACGGCGAGACAATTCGAATCGACGGCGCCCTTCGGATGGGTCCCCGCTAGGCGCCAAGCAGGAGGAGCGAGCGAAATGGGAATTCAGGTTGGACAGCGTTTGCCGGACGGTTCTCTTACCGTGATGGGAGAGAAAGGCCCGGAACCAAGATCCGTCTCGGACATCTTCAGTGGCCGCAAGGTACTTCTCTTTGCCGTTCCCGGCGCCTTCACGCCCACCTGCCACCGGAGCCACATGCCGGGCTATGTCGAGAGCGTCGACGCGTTCCGCGAGAAGGGCGTGAATGCCGTTGCGTGCATGTCGACCAATGACATTTTCGTCCTGGACCACTGGGCCGATGCCACCGGGGCCAAGGGACGAATCGAAATGCTGTCCGACGGAAACGCCGACTACGTCAAGGCGATCGGCCTCGACCTCGACGGGTCGGGCCTTGGCATCGGCATGCGCGCACAGCGCTTCGCCATGCTGGTGGACGATGGAGTCGTGCAGGACCTCGTGCTGGAGCCGAACTTCGCCGAAGTCGGCATTGCCTCCGCCGAATCACTGCTCGCGAAGCTCTGACGCCCGAGATAGCCCGCCGCGGGTCTCAGCCCGGGACCCGCGTCGATTCCCGGATCCGGTCCATTCGTCTGGCCAGTTCGACGTCCCTGCCCGTGACCCCTCCGGCGTCGTGGGATGCCAGAACCACCTCCACGGTACGGTAGACATTCCGCCACTCGGGATGGTGGTTTGCGCGCTCGGCTGCCAGCGCAACCCGGCTCATCCAGCCCCATGCCTCCGAGAAATTACGGAACGTGAATGTCTTGGCAATCGCATCGCGATGCTCCAGTTCACGCCACCCAGCGGCGAGCAGCGCTTCCAGCGCGGTCTCGCGATCCGCACCTTCAAGCCGTCCGCTCACGGACCCGCTCCACCCCGCCGGTACGATCCGGCCTCCTCGATTTCGTCCGCATTCTGTCGCACATGCTCCCGCTCCTCATCCAGAAACTCACGAACCGCCCGGGCAAGCCCCTCATGGGCGATCCAGTGCAGTGAGTAGGTTGGAGCCGGATTGTAGCCGCGCGCAATCTTGTGCCCCCCTCCGGCGCCAGCCTCGACCCGCTGCAATCCGTTCTCTATCGCATACTCCACGGCGCGGTAGTAGCACAGTTCGAAGTGAACGAAGGGAATTTCCTCCACGCAACCCCAATACCGTCCGAACAACGCATCGCCGCCGCGGAAGTTGAGAGCGCCTGCAACGGGACGCGCGCCGTCAAAGGCCAGGAAAAGCACCACATCCCGACGCAAATCCGCCTGCAAGCGGTCGAAGAATGCGCGAGTCAGGTAGGGAGTGCCCCAGTTCCGGGCCCCGGTATCCTGGTAGAAGGCCCACACCGCATCCCAATGGTCGGAGCGCAGGTCATCGCCTTCGACGGTCGCGAAGCGGAGGCCGGACTCCTGGGCCAGGCGTCTCTCCCTGCGCACCTGCTTGCGTTTCCGGGACGAGAAGCTTGACAGGAAATGCGCAAAGGTTTCGTAGCCGCGGTTGGTCCAATGAAGCTGCAGGGCCTCGCGGCACAGCCATCCCCGAGCCCTGCCCAGTTCCCATTCCTCCCGGGTGCAGAAGGAAATGTGGATCGACGAGACGCTCAGATCGCGAACGATGCGGACGACGCCATCCAGCATTGCGGAGGTGACCCCGCGGCGCCATTCCTCCGTCCCCGCCGCGACCAGGATCCGCGGGCCGGACACCGGGGTGAACGGAATCGCCGACTGGAGCTTCGGGTAGTACCGGCCGCCCGCACGCATGAACGCAACCGCCCAAGCGTCATCGAAGACGTACTCGCCGCGACTGTGGGACTTCAGATAGAGCGGCATGACGGCAACAATTCGTCCTGACGCTTCCTCGGCCACCGCGTGGAGTGGAGCCCAGCCGGACTCCGGACACACCGACCCACTCTCTTCGAGCGCGGAAAGAAACCGATGGGTTACAAACGGGTTCCCGGGCCGGCGACCCTCCAGCACGCCTGGCGCTGCGCACCGGTCCCAGGACTCTTCCGAGCACCCATGGATCCCGCGAAGAATCCGAATGCGAATCATTTTGAACTTGCGAACCTGCTTGCCAAATGCCGTTCACACAGCATGCCCACGCGCATTCTAGGGCCGCCCCGGCGCGTCCGAGCCGGCACAAGTGCCTTCCCCGCGTCTCCTGCGATGTGGCGCTTCAGGATTCCGCCATTCGCTTCCCCGCACAGCCGGTGCGCAACCGGGGAAATCGGGCCAGCCCGCCGTGCAATACCCCTCATCGGTGGCGAGCGCCGGGCAATCTTCGGGCGCCGGATGAATCGGGACGGGGACCTCATTGATCCGGCATCACTTCCCGAGCCGCGAGCGAGCCGGTTCGCGGCCGGAAATCGTTTGCGCGGTGTCAGGCGCTTGTGGCCCTCATCCAGTGACAGACGCCCGGGAATGGCCTGCCGCGACTCTCGCCCCCGCGGCTGCGCTTCGGAACACTGCCGGATCCGAACGGGGCGCTTGACGGCGTGTGCGGGGCTGGCGAAGAAGGTCAGTCTGGAGGCTGCCGGAAAGCGCCCGGAATATTCGGAGGCGGGATCGCCGGATCCGAGAGATGGCACCGTGCCTGCGCAGCCGCCGGAAAGCCACGCCAGCAGTCTTCAGCCACCCGATTCGATTTCGTCGCATGCATGGCGGACGACCGGGAGACCCGGCGCACCGGATCCGCCCGAGCGATTCACCGGGCATCCGCAGACGTGACACCCGGAACGCGCCGCCTGCTCCGTCCGTTGGCACGCACACGGCGCGCCAGCGCTCTCAACGTCCGGCGGCGCCGCGGAATATCCCGGCGACCTCGACCGCTACACCGAGCGGCAGCGAACCCATGCCCACAGCCGCCCGGGCATGCCTGCCGGCATCCCCGAACACCTCGATCATCAAGTCCGAAGCGCCGTTCATCACGTGCGCGTGATCCCGAAAATCCGGTATCGCATTGACGAATCCCGTGAGTTGCAGGCACCCCTCGATCCAGTCAATGCCGCCGCAATGCTCGTGGAGTTGCGCAAGCAGATTGAGCCCGCACAATCGAGCCGCGGCCCGCCCCTCTTCGATTCCGAAATTGTCGCCGAGCCGGCCGACCCGCGGCCCTGCAGCGTCGGCCGCAATCTGGCCTGCAACGAAAATCAAGGCGCCTTCTCGCCGGCACGGCACATAACTGCCTCCCGCCGGAGGCGCAGCCGGAAGTTCGATACCGAGTTCTTCCAGTCGGGCGGAAATCGTGCCTGGCATCGCTAGTATCTCCTGTTCAGGAACGAGCGGCGCCGCGCTGCGCCGCCGGAATTGTAGCGCAATGCCCGGACCATCGCACCACCGAACCGGAGCCGGCCAGCATGATCGACCCGATCCCCATCGACGCGCGGCCGGAACACCGGTTCGAGCCTGCCGCACTCGCCGGATGGCTGCAGGAAGCCGTTCCAGGTCTCGGGGCATTGCGGCGCGTCGTTCAGATCGAGGGAGGCCAGTCGAATCCCACCTATCGCCTCGACTGCGCGGGCGGTGCGGCTGCGTTGCGAAAGAAGCCGCCCGGCAGGCTCCTCCCCTCGGCGCACCGAATTGACCGCGAATGGCGGTTCCTCGAGGCTCTGGGTCGGGCGCCCGCGGTGCCCGTGCCACGGGCGCTTGCCTGGTGCGAAGACGAGTCGCTGATCGGAACAACCTTCTACGTAATGTCCTGGGTGGATGGCCACTGCTTCGCAACGCCCCTGCTCGAGGAGATCGCCCCGAGATCCCGCCGAAACGCCTACGCAGCACATTTTCGAACGCTCGCCGCGCTGCACAACCAGGATCCCGAAGCGCTCGGCCTCGATGACATGGGCCGCGCCCAGGGTTACGTGGTCCGGCAAATCCGACGCTGGTCCGCCCAGTACGACGCTTCCAGTACCCGGGATATCGCCGTATTCGACCGGTTGCGGGAAGCGCTGCTCGGCTGGGATCCCGAAGATGCGGCCCCGGCAATTGCGCATGGCGACTACCGGTTCGCCAACGTGATCTTTACCCCGGGGGCGGAGCGGGTGGCGGCCATCCTCGACTGGGAGCTGGCGACAATCGGGCACCCGCTTGCCGATCTGGCCTACACCTGCTCCGCCTTCCGCTGCGTTCCCGGCACCCCGGGATTTCCCGGCATCCGCGGTCTCGAGCGCGCAGGCCTCGGATACCCCGCCGAGGAGGAGGCACTCGAAGCCTATTGCGAAGCGGGTGGCGCCCACGTTCCGCCAGACTGGAACTGGTGGCTCGCGTACGGACTGTTCCGTCTGGCCGCGATCTCCCAGGGAGTGTACCGGCGGGGGACAGAGGGGAACGCGAGCTCCGCCAGCTGGCGCCGCTACGGGCCGGCGGTCGAAGCGTTGGCGCGGCTTGGGCTGGAGGCCATCGATCGCTGAACCGGAGGAGCGGAACCAAGGACGGGTCGCCCCGGTGTCGCCGCGAATTGAAACCGCGGACCCGGGGATCGCGATCTCAGGTGGAAACCGGTTGCGGCGACTCGGGGACAATGCGATCGGCCCCCTGCATCAGGCAGGAACGAATCGTTCGACTTCGTTGTATTGACGATTCAGGGAGCGGTTCCGCCGGGTCCCCGCCATGTCCCGATTCGCATCGCATCGCCACCGTTCGGACCCCGAGGCTGCGCGGGAGCCGGGGAGCAGGCGCCTCTGCGTCGTCTTGCGCGTCATTTCTGGAACCGAATTCCGGAGGTTTCATCCCACGCTGGCGCGTCCGTCTGTTACATGTTTTTGCGGCACGCGACCGGAGGCTGTACAGGCTCGGTTTGCGTAGGGCTGGCCGCACCGGCGGAATGGGGCTGCTTCCGGGTTGCGCCGCCTGAACCGGACCGCAAGGCTCGAAACTGCCCGAACGCCGTGCCGCTGGCAGGGCATTCCCGATCGCTGCCAGGAGGCATGCCGACGATGCCCCAGCCCGATTCCCGCGCCGTCCACGCCTTTACGCTCCATTGTCATGACGCGTTCTTCCGCGCGATCCTCAGCGACAGCGAGCGCGCAAATGACTTGATCCACCGCCATTTCTTGTACCGCCGTTCACCCGCCGTGAAGGCAGGCCCGCCAAATTCCATTCCGCGTCGTGCGCCGACCGGGCAAACAAGAACTCCTAATGCTGCTTTCTTCATCGGGACCCTGCGGAAAGACCGGAGGCCGTGACCCACTCACTGCTCACCAGGGGCCGACGCGGTTGAAGCGTAGATTGATATGAGCAAGGCGTCCGATACAGGACACCCGGGGTAAACAGATATGCAATTCCGCTTGAAGGCATTGCCGGCGCAATTCTCCCGCTTCCAGCAAGCCGGGCGATCCGGCTGCCGCTTCCGTGCTGCGCCCTGGCGCTGCTATAGTGCGCGCATGAGCAATTGCCTATATTCTGGCGTCTCGAGGAGACAGCGATTCTATCTGAGAACGGCGCCAATATGTACCGATGTCCACATTCCGCTCGCACAATACTTTGGACCTGCGTTGTTGTCGGGTTTGTCCTCGGCACAGGTCCGGCCGTCGCGCAGCAGGATCAGGCATTTATCGACCCGCTCGTCGGCTTCAACGAGCCGAGCTTCGAGGCAAACCGAGGTCTGGACGCCATTGCGTTCCGGCCGCTTTCGGTCGTCTACCGCGAATTGGTGCCAAAGACGGCCCGCAGGGGAATCTCCAACGCACTCGCGAATTTGGAGGCACCTTCGGAAGCCCTGAACCATCTTCTCCAGGTCAATTTTGACGGAGCAGCGACCACGACAGCTCGATTCGCCATCAATTCGACAGTCGGCATTGCCGGTCTGGTGGATGTCGCCGCCGAAGCCGGCCTCGAGAGGCATCCCACGGATTTCGGGCTCACTTTGGCCCGCTACGGAGTCGGAGAAGGCGCCTATCTGGTCGTACCCGTGCTGGGGCCGTCCACGGTTCGCGATTTTGCTGGGACCGCTGCGGATTTCCTGGTGAATCCACTCCGCGTCTCCAGCCTGGTTGAACTAAAAGCGTTGGAATGGGGCGCGTATTACAGCGTCTCAGTTGCGAGCGTCCGGCTGGAGCACGAAGCTCTGCTGAACGAAATCTATTACGAGGACGAGTTCGGATACGAAAGACTGCGCGCCTACTACCTGCAGAACAGGAGGCACCGCGTCAATGGAGGCGCGGTCGACGAAAGTGCGCTGCCCGACCTCGACTTCGAAGACGACCTGCTTGGCGAGGAGGACAGCAATGTCAATCGGTAGCAGAATTCCGGTGGCGCGACCCACCGCATTGCGCGCACGAGCGTTGGTCGCAGCGATTCGCTCCGCACTCATCGCAGCGCTGCTGGCCGTCGGCGCCGGACCGGCGTTTGGCAACGCCGACGACGCTGCCCGATTCATCGAGGAAGCTGGCGCCGAGTTCCTGGCGGTGGCGAACCCGATGAACGGCGTTGCCGATTCCCGGACGAGTCGCGTGGGGGATTTTCTCGAGCGCCGAACCGCCCTGGTAACCATTGCCCGGTTCACGGCCGGGCGGGTTTGGCGGCAAATGTCGGACGCACAGCGCGATGCCTACCAGATGGCCCTGCGGGACCTCGCCGCACGATTCCTCGTAACGCGTATCGAGCACACGGACAACCCTGACTACAGGGTGGTGCGGAGCGCCGAACTTCCCAACAACAAGGGGTACCTGGTTTCGACGGAGTTGACGGGCACTGGTTCGGATGATTTCACCGTAGAATGGCGCGTTTCCGAGAAGCATGGGCAGTTCCAAATCGTGGATGTGATCATGGAGGGCATATCGCTGCTGGTTACCTACCGGTCCGAGGTGGAAGCAGTGCTCGAAGCGGAGCGCAACAGCATTGACGGCCTGATCGCCAACCTCCGGGAACGAGCCGGCGGCTGACGGAACATCGGGGTCGCGATGGCGGATGCCGCTATCGGCCGGTTTGCGCCGAGCCCGACAGGGCACCTCCATCTCGGGCATGCCTACTCCGCGTTGCTCTCGTTTCATGACGTGGCTGCCGAGCGCGGGCGTTTCCTCCTCAGGATCGAGGATATCGACGGCCTCCGCGCAAAGCCGGAATTCGAGGCGCGAATCTTCGAGGATCTTGCCTGGCTCGGCCTGACCTGGGAAGAGCCCGTGATGCGGCAGTCCCGGAGATTCGGGGCCTATCGCGAAGCCTTGGCCCGGCTCGGAACGATGAACCTGCTCTACCGGTGCTACTGCACGCGTCGCGAAATCGCTGCGGCGGTTCGGGCTCCCCAGGAGGGGGACGGCTCGATGCGCGCGCCACCGTATCCCGGTTTCTGCCGGCCCCGGCGCGACAACCGCCCGCCGCCGTCAGTGGAAGCCGGCCGGCCCTTCGCGATCAGGCTTGACATGCGCCGAGCCATCGGAGTGCTGGGGGGCTCGAGGGCAGTCCAGCAATTGGGCTTCCATGAAGGATCTGGCGAGGATGAGCGGTTCCTGGGGCTTGACCCCGAAGGCCTCGCCGAGCAGACCGGGGATGTTGTCCTGGCGCGGAAGGAAATTCCTTGCAGCTACCACCTCGCCGTAGTTGTCGATGACGCCGCACAGGGGATCACACGGGTCGTACGCGGCGAGGACCTCCTTCCGGCAACACCCATTCATCGGCTGCTGCAGGCCCTGCTTCGAGTGCAGGCACCTCGCTACCGGCACCACCGGCTGATTCGGGACCGGAATGGCAAGCGCCTCGCAAAGCGCGACGACGACGCCAGCATTGCGGCGCTCCGCGATGCCGGGGTCACCCGGCACGGGATTCGGGAGCGTCTCGGGCTGCCCACGGAATGACCCGGTGGAAGCGGCGTATCGATACCGAAAGTTGCCCGGACTTCGGCCGTGACACAGGGAACAATCTCGGCCGGAGGCACCCCCCCCCGGACGGGTCCTGTCAACTCCACACCGAAGGAGTAGGATAGAACCAGCGTTTTACAGTCGGGAATGTGTCGGCAATTGAACGGGAGGCTGAAACAGAAACTTCCATGAGCCGAGAAAGTTTCTTTGGACGAAACAAGGGTTGGATTGGAAGCATATTCAATCTGTTGCTCGGCGTCGCGATCGCCACCGGGATCGGCTTGTGGGTTCTTTCCGGAACGCGGGAGGCTCCTGGACCACAGGAGGGAGCCGCCGCCGCTGCTGGCGCGCCCTATTCTCCGGGTTCCCTTCGCCCCGCCCCGGAGCCGGCGGGCGCGCCCGCGGAGGAACCGGGACCGCTCCCCGAAGTGGCCATCCTCCAGAGCCAAAGCCGTGAACTGGTCTACGATTTTCCGCTTCGCGGCTTCACGGAGGCAGCGCGAAGGATTGATATACAGGCGCAAACATCGGGGCTGGTAACCAGCGAATCGGTTCCAAAGGGAAGCCGGGTCGAGGCAGGAGATGTCCTGTGCCGCATTGAACAGGGCGACAGGCCAGCCCGTCTGGCCCAGGCGAGGGCCCGAATCGCACAGGCGGAAGCAGACGCCAGGACGGCGCGGCAACTTGCCACCGAAGGCTACGGCTCCCGCACAGCGGCCGCAGCCGCAGAGACGACACGGGCCGCCGCATTCGCCGAAGTCGAGCAGATCGAGCTTGATATCAGCCGTACCGTTATCCGGGCGCCGTTCAGCGGCGCGCTGGAGACCAGCAGCTCCGAACCAGGATCCCTGCTGCAGCCAGGATCGCTCTGCGCATCGATCCTCGGCCTCGATCCCATCCGTGTCGTGGGCTTCGCTCCAGAGCGCACCATCGATGCGTTCGCTGAAGGCACGGCCGCCACTGCCGAGCTTGCCGGAGGGCAGCGGAGGGAGGGCGTAATCTCCTTTGTCTCACGCGCAGCGGATCCCAATACGCGCACCTTCCGCGTGGAGCTGACGATCGAGAACCCCGACTATGCGGTTCGGGACGGCCTGAGCGCCGAGATCCTGGTGCCGATTCGTCGCGCCGCGGCCCATCTTGTCCCTCAATCGGCTCTCACGCTGAGCGACGATGGAGTAGTCGGACTTCGCCTCGTCGATGAGAACAGCACCACCTTCTTCGCGCCGGTGCGGCTCCTGCGGGACACTCCAGAAGGCTTCTGGGTGGACCAGCTTCCCGCGAGAGCCAATATCGTCGTGATCGGGCAGGAGTTCGTTAAGGACGGCGTCAAGGTAGACCCGCGGGCGGTGAAGGAGGCCTTTGCCCAATGAACGCGGTGTTAGACTGGGTTTTCGATCGCGCGCGAACCGTGTTTGTGGTTCTCGCCATGGCAATAATCGGCGGCGTGATCGCGTATGGCAGCATCCCCCGCGAAGGGGCTCCGGACATCGATATCCCGTTCTTGTACGTTTCGGCCCCCTTTCCAGGCGTCTCCGTGCAAGACAACGAGGTGCTCGTGGCGCAAGTTCTGGAGGAGGAGCTTGCCAAAGTTGCCGGACTCGAGGAGATGACGACCTACGTCTCCGACGGCCACACCGGAGTTTTCCTCCAATTCGATGTCGGGTTCGACAAGGACGAGATCATCGCCGACCTCCGGGCAAAACTCGATGAGATCATGCCGAATCTGCCAGAGGATCTTGAAGAGCCGACCATCATCGAGCGAAGCATTGCCGACAGGCCGATCATCGCGATCACGTTGGCGGGCCCGGTGCCCCGACGCACACTCACCCGGATTGCGGACGATCTGGGCGACAGGCTGCTGCATCTTGGAAGCGTCCAGGGAGTTGACGTCAAGGGGACCAGGGAGGAAGTGGTCGAGGTGCTGATCGACCCCCTCAAGCTGGAGGCCTATGACGTCACGCTGGATCAGCTGCTGCGCGCGACCTCCGCGAACAACACGCTTGTGCAGGCGGGCAATGTCCAGAGCGACCAGGGCGCCTTCGCGGTCAAGCTTTCCGGCACCTTCTCGAGCGTCGAGGATGTGTCCGAGACTTCCGTCGTGGCCCGGAACGGCCGGTCCCTCACCTTTGGAGACTTCGCCCAGATCCGGCGCACATACCGCGATCAGACCACGACAGCGCGTATCGACGGTGAACCCGCGATCCTGATCGAGGTCCAGAAGGCTCTTGGCGCAAACGTCTTCGATGCCGTCGAAGACGTGAAACGCGCGGTCGGGGAAACGGTCAGCGGGTGGCCGGAAGGCTTGCGGTCCAGCGTCAATGTCTCCCCCGCCTTTGACCTCTCGACCAACGCGCGGGACATGATCGACCATCTCGAGAATTCGGTCGCGACGGCGGTCGCGCTGATCCTGGTGCTGACCGTCATCCTGCTGGGCTTGCGGCCGGCCTTGCTGGTCAGCGTCGCAATTCCCTGTTCCTTCCTGATCGCATTCATGATGCTCTCCGTCTTCGGGCTCAGCATCAACAACATGGTCATGTTCGGGCTCACGCTGTCGGTCGGCATGCTGATCGACGGAGCCATCGTCGTCGTTGAGTATGCCGACCGGCGGCGAGCCGAGGGCCTGAGCGGCAGGGAAGCATTCCGCGAGGCCAGCAAGCGGATGTTCTGGCCCATCGCAACTTCCACAGCGACAACGCTTTGCGCTTTTCTGCCGATGCTGTTCTGGCCCGGAATCCCGGGCCAGTTCATGCGCCATCTGCCCGTCACGCTCATCTTCGTCCTGTCCGCATCGCTTCTCGTGGCCTTGATCTTCCTGCCCGTCATCGGAGCCTCGATCCACGGATCCGCCTCCGGGCGGCGGCGAGTCTCCGCTGGCCTCTCGGGATCCCAGGTGGACAACGGGATCATCGGGAGATCGTTTCGCTGGGTGATCCGGAAACCGGCGTTGCCCTTCGTCATTCTCGCGGCCGTCGCCGGGCTCATCGGAGCGATCGGCTCGTACTACGCGCAGAACAACCGCGGCATCGAGTTCTTCGTGACTACGGAGCCCGAGCGTGTCGTCGCCTATGTCCGGGCCCGCGGAAACCTCTCGTTCGAAGAGAACAACCGCCTGATCCGAGAAGTGGAGGAGCGCACGGCTGGCGTGCCCGGAGTCCGACTCCAGATTGGCTCGGTCGGTTCCACGAGCCGCAGTACGAACCGCCCAAGCGACGCCATTGGTGACATCAACTTCGAGCTTGAGGAATGGGGAAGCCGCCCGAAGGGCGAGACGATCATCAAGGAGATCGTTGAACGCGGCTCGACAGTCCCCGGAATCATGCTGGACGTTACGGTGCCGGCAGAGGGCCCCGGACAGGGCAAGCCCGTGTCGGTCGAACTCGCTTCCGCGGATTGGGACAAGCTCCTCGAATCCGCAAAGCGTGTCCGGAACTTCCTCGAAAGCTCCGAAGGGTTTATCAACATCGAGGACACTCGGCCGCTGCCGGGCATCGAGTGGGACCTCAATGTCGACCGGGCCCGGGCAGCCACGCTGGGCGCTGATGTCCTGTCGGTGGGCACACTGATTCGGCTGCTCACTGGAGGAGTCTCCATCGGCGAGTACCGGCCTCCGGACAGTGCCGAGGAACTGGACATCGTCGCCCGGTTTCCCAAGACCGACCGAACGCTTGATTCCATTGAACAGCTTCGCCTCCGGACGTCGAGCGGCCTCATTCCGCTCTCCAGTGTCGTGAATGTCGAGCCGCGTCGCGCGGTCGACGCCATCACGCGCCGCGAAGGCGCCCGCTGGATCAGCGTATCATCCGATGTCGCCGACGGCTTCAACGCCCTCCGCAAGACTCAGGAAGTTCAGCGCTGGCTCGCGCAGGAGGAGTTTCCGCCGGAGGTCGAGGTCACGGTCGCCGGCCGACTGGAAGAGCAGCAGGAGAGCCAGCAATTCCTGGCCTACGCCTTCGGATTTGCGCTGCTGCTGATGTTCGCGGTGCTGCTGTTGGAGTTCAACAACTTTTTCGCCGTGTTCGTGGTGCTGCTGGCCGTCGTGCTTTCCTTTGCCGGCGTCATGCTGGGCATGCTGGTAATGAAGCAGTCCTTCTCGGTGATCATGACGGGAATCGGCGTTGTCGCGCTGGCCGGAATTGTCGTCAACAACAACATTATCCTTGTGGACACTTACCAGTCGCTTCGGCAGCGGATGCACGATCTGGACGCCATATCCGGAGCTGTTGCACGGCGGATCCGTCCGGTGCTTCTGACTACGGTCACCACCATCGCCGGCCTCTGCCCCATGATGTTCGCGGTATCCATCGATTTCATCAACCGGGACATCGAACAGGGCAATCCGTCGGCGCTCTGGTGGTCCCAGCTCGCGACGGCAATTGTCTTCGGGCTCGGTTTCGCGACCATCCTGACCCTTGTCGTGACCCCTTCGGCGCTGGCGGCCCGCTACTGGATTGCGCACGGCACCAGAAGGCTGGGCCGCTGGGCAGGACTCCTGACCGGCAGCCGCCGGCGAGCGCTGGAGCATCGTTCGCGCCTGCGCACCTGGATCGCCTGGAGCAACACGAGCGGAGATCTGGTCTGGACGGATTCCGACCACCTGCTTCCGCCTACTGCGGAGCCGGCTCCCCTTCCGGAACGATGAAGACCTGGCCCGGGAAAATCAGATCCGGGTCGTCGATCTGGTCGGAATTCGCCTGGAAGATCCAGTGATACCGGATGCCGCGGCCATAGACGTGCCGGGCAATGACCCACAGGTTGTTTCCGGGCTGCACGACGACAGCACCTTCCTGGAACGCGAATCGCACGCGATTGCGCTTGAATGGCGTTGAAGCTTCCACGACGGATCCATCGTCCAAGGTCGCGACCGCGCGGATCTGGTAGAGCCGTTCGAGTTCCAGCAAGCTACCCGGAACCACCACAGACCAGCGGCCGTCACGTCCCGCCAGGACCGTCACCGCTTCGGCGGCGCCGGAGCGCGCGTCCCCGCCATCGATGGCAACCACAACCGGTGCCTCCGCGACGGTCCCGCCGGATATCTCCACGTCGCCCTGCTCGCTGTAACTCAGAGTCTCGATGGTAATTCCGGAGCCGGCCGGTACGGAAGGAGAAAGCCGCCGAGCACTTCCGTCCGGGTCAAGTTCCACTGCGAACGACGACCCCAGCACACCCCCGCCGAGAATGGCGACCGGTGCATCGCCTTCAATGGGCTGGCCGCTGCCAACCGTCGCCCGCACAGCGAGCACCGTTTCTCCCGCCCGTGCGGGCGGGTCCAGAATGGCAACCCACTCGCCGCGATCGCTCGCTCGAGCATCCGCGATCACCGCGCCGTCGGCAAGCAATTCGACATTCGATCCCGCTGGCGCGCGGCCCGCGACGACAATTGCTCCATGTGGCTCTGATCGCACGATATCAAAGCTGGGTGGTTCGACTGCGGGAACTTCCACCGGCAGGCCCGAAACGGAAACGTCAATCGGAACGCCGGCAATCTCCGCCGGCTTTTCCAGTGCGTCGCCCGTGGTTTCGATCGACTCCCCCGGATCCGGCGGCACTGGGCGCTCCTCTTGAACACTCTCGTCCAGAGTGACCATCGTCTCCCCGGTCTCCGGCTTGAGCACGGGATCCGGATTTTCGACAGATTCGACCGCAGCGATGGCTTCCGGCTGCCGGACGGGAATCGTTCTTCCCTCCGGATCCGAGGACGCCGCGGCCAAGCCATCCTCGGAAGGCGCATCACGAGCCGCCTCCTCGGGCACGAAGACCTCGGCCACCAAATTTGCCATCGCTTCCAGCACACGCTGACCGAACGTCTCGGGTGCAACCGCGTCCGCCTTTGCCGGCGGCTGAGGGGGCGTGGAGGCGACCTGAGCAGGAGGCTCTCCGGGATCCGCATTCTGTCCCGCAGCCTCAGCGGTGGAACCGGGTATGTCACGCAAAGCGCCCGGCACGGGCATTGCAACTGTGGAGTCGGCGAGCTTCACGGCATCCGCTTCGCCGCCGGAATCCGCCGCCCGGGGCAGCGTCCCCCGGTCGGCCCGGAAGAGGGGGACCGCACCTAACCGGGCGGCATTCTCTGCCAACACTGCCTCTGCCTCGGCAACACCACTCTCGGGGTCTGGGCTGGCACGCCGCCGCGCACTTTCCTCATCCTCGCCCAGAATACCGGAATCCAGAGAAGTCGGTTCGGCAACGGCCGGTTGGACCGCAACCGGCTGCGCGAAAGGTTTCCGCGTGTCGCCGACAGCCACCGCACCCTCATCCTCGGCCGCGGGTTCTTGATCGGTCGGCTCGACGACCACCAACGGCGAACCGCGATCGGACAACGGTTCGGGCCGTTCCAGCCCTTCCACGAGTGCTGCGGCATTCTCGAATGGAGATTCCGGAACCGTCGAACCTAAGCGGGGTATGCGAGTATCGACAGTTGACGCAGGCGGACCTTGCGCATCCCGCACCCCGGCAGCTTCCTCGCCCGTGGTATCGGGAGCCGCAGATTCGGAGACTTCATCGCGGGGTTCGGTCTGCGCTGCGGCACGCTCCTCCGCTTCCTCGGCGTCTTCAGCCTCCTCCACTCCAGCCTCTGGAACCGTCGGCTCCTCGACGGCAACCTTTGGCCAGACCAGTGGCGCGGGAGCCTCCCGCACACCATCCGGCTCCGCGTCATCCTCGGCTACAGAGGCAGCAGCATCCGGCTCGGAGACATCTTCCTCTGGTTCGGTCTGCGCTGCGGCGGGCTCCTCCGCTTCCTCAGCGTCTCGAGCTTCCTCCACTCCCGCCGCTGGGACCGTCGGTTCCTCGACGGCAACCTTTGTCCTGACCAGTGGCGCGGGAGCCTCCCGCGCACCATCCGGCTCCGCGCCATCCTCCGCTACAGAGGCAGCAGCATCCGGCTCGGAGACATCTTCCTCTGGTTCGGTCTGCGCTGCGGCGGGCTCCTCCGCTTCCTCAGCGTCTCGAACTTCCTCCACTCCCGCCGCTGGGGCCGTCGGTTCCTCGACGGCAACCCTTGGCCTGACCAGTGGCGCGGGAGCCTCCCGCGCACCATCCGGCTCCGCGCCATCCTCCGCTACAGAGGCAGCAGCATCCGGCTCGGAGACATCTTCCTCTGGTTCGGTCTGCGCTGCGACGGGCTCCTCCGCTTCCTCAGCGTCTCGAACTTCCTCCACTCCCGCCGCTGGGGCCGTCGGTTCCTCGACGGCAACCCTTGGCCTGACCAGTGGCGCGGGAGCCTCCCGCGCACCATCCGGCTCCGCGCCATCCTCCGCCACAGAGGCAGCAGCATCCGGCTCGGAGACATCTTCCTCTGGTTCGGTCTGCGCTGCGGCGGGCTCCTCCGCTTCCTCAGCGTCTCGAACTTCCTCCACTCCCGCCGCTGGGGCCGTCGGTTCCTCGACGGCAACCCTTGGCCTGACCAGTGGCGCGGGAGCCTCCCGCGCACCATCCGGCTCCGCGCCATCCTCCGCTACAGAGGCAGCAGCATCCGGCTCGGAGACATCTTCCTCTGGTTCGGTCTGCGCTGCGGCGGGCTCCTCCGCTTCCTCAGCGTCTCGAACTTCCTCCACTCCCGCCGCTGGGGCCGTCGGTTCCTCGACGGCAACCCTTGGCCTGACCAGTGGCGCGGGAGCCTCCCGCGCACCATCCGGCTCCGCGCCATCCTCCGCTACAGAGGCAGCAGCATCCGGCTCGGAGACATCTTCCTCTGGTTCGGTCTGCGCTGCGGCGGGCTCCTCCGCTTCCTCAGCGTCTCGAACTTCCTCCACTCCCGCCGCTGGGGCCGTCGGTTCCTCGACGGCAACCCTTGGCCTGACCAGTGGCGCGGGAGCCTCCCGCGCACCATCCGGCTCCGCGCCATCCTCCGCTACAGAGGCAGCAGCATCCGGCTCGGAGACATCTTCCTCTGGTTCGGTCTGCGCTGCGGCGGGCTCCTCCGCTTCCTCAGCGTCTCGAACTTCCTCCACTCCCGCCGCTGGGGCCGTCGGTTCCTCGACGGCAACCCTTGGCCTGACCAGTGGCGCGGGAGCCTTCCGCGCACCATCCGGCTCCGCGCCATCCTCCGCTACAGAGGCAGCAGCATCCGGCTCGGAGACATCTTTCCGGGGTTCGGTCTGCGCTGCGGCGGGCTCCTCCGCTTCCTCAGCGTCTCGAACTTCCTCCACTCCCGCCGCTGGGGCCGTCGGTTCCTCGACGGCAACCCTTGGCCTGACCAGTGGCGCGGGAGCCTCCCGCGCACCATCCGGCTCCGCGCCATCCTCCACTACAGAGGCAGCAGCATCCGGCTCGGAGACATCTTTCCGGGGTTCGGTCTGTGCTGCGGCAGGCTCCCCGGCTTCCTCCGCATTTTCAGCATCCTCAGGCGCGGACACTGGGACCGTCGGTTCCTCGAGGGCAACCCTTGGCCTGACCAGTGGCGCGGGAGCCTCCCGCGCACCATCCGGCTCCGCGCCATCCTCCGCTACAGAGGCAGCAGCATCCGGCTCGGAGACATCTTTCCGGGGTTCGGTCTGTGCTGCGGCAGGCTCCCCGGCTTCCTCCGCATTTTCAGCATCCTCAAGCGCGGACACTGGATTCGCCGGAGCCGCGGCAGGAGCATTCGGCTCGGCCGGGCGAATGGGAGGCTGCCGCGAGACCTGCTCTTCTTCAGCCTCCGCGGCCGCCGAGACCGGAGCGGATGGTTCGATTTCCGGAACCGTGACTTCGGGTGCGGGAGCGGGCGGGCCCCCGACTTCCAGACCAGGCTTGTACGCAAACCACAGGAGCGCTCCAAGCACAAGCGCTAGAACGATGACCACGAGAACGGATCGGGCTAGATTGCTCACTGCGGAATCACGCTCCCCAATATCCCGGCAGGCCCTGCTTTCACGGGTAACCGTAGTACATACCCCAATTCTTGCGGTCGCGCTCGCATGATTCAGCCACCCAGCGGGGGATCGTTCGCGGGTATAACGGAAATATTTTGCAAGTCAAATGAGTGATTTCAATAATCCTGTGTTCTGCTCGCAAGGCGTTCATCTGAATCAAATTTGCGCGCTCGACGGTCAGAATGCGGCAGATCGGCGCACCGGTGCTCAGGACCTCTTGCGGCGCGTCGAGCCAGAAACGGGCGTTGGCCAAGCCTGGAGCGAGGTGCGCTCCAGCCCGCGGAAGCAGGGCCATCTTCATGGGGGTCGCGGCGGCGCGTTGGAACGCTCCCTGGATCCGGACCTGGATTCCAGGCTTGGAGGACGATCAGCCCCGTCGTTCCTGACCCGCATCGCTCGTCCGCGAAAAGCGCACCGGCCTCGGCAACAATCCGCCGGAAATCGTCACCAGGTCTTCTTCAAGGACAGGAACCAGGTTCGACCGCGAACAGGCTGTTGCGAACATAATCGCCGCCTTCATAGCCCCCGGAGTGGCGATACGCGCGGATATGGGCGTCAAAATTGGTTCGCGGGGCAATGCTGCCTCGCAATCCAATCGACGCATCGAATTCCCTGACCGTTTCGCGCGAACCGCGTTCGCCGTGTCCGGCGAGACGATGCCGAACGACGATGGCATCCGGTAGCGTGGCAGAGTCAAGAAGGGCCGGGGCGATGTCAGGACAATCTCATTCTTTTTCGAGGTTGATTCGGACTCGTGGGGTCTGAATTTCTCGTATTCGGTCCGGTAATTTGATGGCATGCTTGGTTGGCCCCAGAACCCCTCGGTGGCGAAGGTCGTGATTCGGCTTGCGCGGCCGGAGGAACGCCTTCGCTGGGACGGTCTGATGGCCGAGCGCCACGAGCTTGGCTTCCTGCGTTTTGCGGGACGCGGACTACGGTATGTTGCGGTTCTTGGGACGCTTTGGATCGGCCTGGCAGGCTGGCAGGCAGGCGCGCTGAAGTGCCGTCCGCGAGACCGGTTCATCGGCTGGAAGGCTCTGCAGCAGGTTGAGCGGTTTCACCTTGTGGCGAGCAATTCGCGCCTGCTGGTGCTTCCGGGCCTTCCCGAATCCGGGCAGCTGGTTTGTCGGCGGGATGCTCCGCCGCCTGCGTGACGACTGGAAGGCGACATACGGTCATCCGCTGGAACTGGCGGAGACCTTCGTGGATCCGGAGAAGCACCACGGGACGGTGTACCGAGCCTCCAACCGGGCGCCGGCGGGGCTCACCGAGGGCTATGCGCGCGGCCGGGGCGGCTACACGGAATCGCATGGCAAGCTGAAGGAGATGGTTGTCTACCCGTTGGGCCGCTCGTCGGTGGCCCGGCTTTGCGCGACAGAGCCGCATCCGGACTGGGCGGTGGCCCGTACGGAGGTGGACGCGACGGAGGAAACGCTTCCTTCGCTGCTGGAGGAACTGCAGCGGATCCCCGACTTCCGCCATGCGCAGGGGCGGCGGCACAAGCTGGCGACAGTGCTGGCCATTTGCGTGCTGGCGCGCCTTGCGGGCAAGGTCGGCTGCGATGCGACTTCGCGCTACGCGAAAACCACGCCGCAGGAGCACCTTGCCGCCCTCGACGCACGGCAGGATCGGAACAGCGACCTCTACATCCCGCCCTCGCGAGCCACAATCCACCGGGTGATGGTGCAGGCGGACAGCGACGAAGTGCAGGCCGCAGCCAATCGCTGGGCTCAGGCCCATCCCGTCCCGGACCGCTCGGCGCTCGCTGCGGACGGCAAGCGGATCAACGGCGTGAATCGCAGCGGCGCGGTGCACCATGAGACAGCGACGCTGGTGACCCATGCAGACGGGGTTCCGATCGCCTGCCGGATGTGCCATGAAGAGGGCGGGGAGAAGGCTGCAGTGCTCACGGTGCTGGAAGACGTCGGAATTCGCGGCTCTGTCATCACCGTGGACGCGCTGCACAAAACCCGCAACACCGCGGATGCGATCGTGTGCACGCACGGCGCCCACTACCTGTTCACCGTGAAGGGCAATGCTCCCGAGACCTTCGAGACCCTGAAGGCGACGAACTGGGAACGGGATGCGCAGCGGCGCTTCACCCACGTGCCGGAGAAGCCGCTTCACGGCCGCTGGGACACCCGCTCCATCGAATGCATCTCCCCGCTCGACAACCTGTTCACCATCCGGCACGTGCGCCAGATGTTCCGCATCACCCGCGAGCGAAAACTCGCCAGGTCCGGCAAAACCTCCATCGAACATGCCTGCGGGATCACCTCGCTCTCCCATGCAGAGGCATCGCCAGAGCATCTCCTCTCCCTCAACCGCGGACATTGGGCCATCGAAAACAAGAACCACCGCCGGCGCGACACCGCCTTCCGGGAGGACGCCTGCCTGATGCGCACCGGCCACGGCCCGGCAAACAACACCGCCTTCAGCAACCTCGCCCTCGCAATCTTCCTCACCGCCGGCTTCGACCGCGTCCCCGCCGCAACCGACCACTTCGAGTGGCACCGCGACGATGCCTTGAAGCGCGTGCTCGCCAAACGTCCACGTAAGACTTGACCCCATCCCGGAAAGCCGCTTCCCGGCAAAACCCACTTCCGAAAGCCACCGAGCGCCGGCAAATCCATTCCCAACCCCGCGGCGGTGCGCCAGAAACCCCATTCAGCGCCCTGCTGCACACTCCGATCAATCCACGACAGGCCGGCGACAAACCGGAAAGGCTCCGCTCAACGCCTTCCAAGGCGCACACGGATCCGACGACGAGAGAATGAGATTGTCCCGGGTCGATGTCGCCAACCAATTCCCGATAAAACGTGTCTTCCTCAACCTCGCAATCCACAGGATCATCAGGATCCGTGCAGTCCTCCGGTTTGTAGTAGGTCACTTCCGTGAAGGGCGGCGCGTTGCGGGGATCACAAGTCGTGCCCTCCGACAAGCGGCTCTCGAAATTTACCCGCTCGTCTCCTCCCGCAGGAGCCTCGTAGCCGAGGAAAAGGGCCTGCCGCTCTCGGCGCTCCCACACCCTGATCGTGAGCGTGCTCACACCCAGCCCGAATTGCCGTAGGCAAATCCGCATCCTGCCCCGTCATATTCAAAGGGTTCCGAGAGGGGGCCGGTGAATCCATCTCCCGTGCACTCCCCAAGCGAATGGGCTGCAACCCCGCCTGGTCCTACGGTGAAGGCGGTGTTTCCGGAAACGGATACGTTGACGGCATCCGCGAAGGACCCGTCCGGAGTTCAGGTCGAACGGCCGTAGTCCCGCTCGGCGGAGCGAATTTCCCGGCGCTGGAACGCATCAACACCAATCGTGAGATGGCCAGCGCCTGCCGGGCCGCCCCAGAGGACGGAAGCGTGCCCGGTATCGCCACCAGCGCCTGCCGGAACTTCCCCGCCTGCGACGACCTCCACACCCTCAAGACCATTGCGAAACACGATATTGACCACGCCCGCCGCTGCGCCGGGACCGCGAATTGCCACATCACTGTCGGCAAGGATTTCGATGCGATCGATGGCGGACACGTGCACCGCGTCCAGATCGATGTTGAAGTCTGTAATTGGCCGTCCATTGATCAGGACGGCGGTACGGCGGGAGCCAATGACATACGGCCGGTGCAGGCCAAAGCTGTTGTACGGCACTTGGCCGGCGATCAGATCCCACACGTTGCGCGCACCGGAGAGTTTGGTCTCGCTCCGGTCAATCACGGATACCGGGCGGAGACCGGGGTGCAACGAAGACCAGCCACGACCGTCCATTGAATCCGCTTCTCCGGATTCGCGCGGCCCCTTGTTGTTTTTCGCATTAGGTCGGAATGGCTTTCCCAGATTAATCCGATCGGAGTGGGACAAGATTTCCCACGCTCTTCCGGATTTATTGGAGCGATCGCTTTTCGTCGGGGATTTTTCTTTCCCGGCAGGCGTGTAGTGGTTCGGGGTGGCTTCCGGCCCTGCGGCATCGTTGGCGGGTTCGGTCTGGGCATCCGGCTCCCGGACCGGGATCGGTGTGTTCGGAGGGTTGCCTAAGGGTTCTGTAGAGGGTTGCGTTTGCGTGATTGCAGGACGTCGTTCCAGTCCTTTTCGCCGGTGGGTCGGATTCGCCGGATGTTTGGATTTGTGCGGATGAGACGCTCGGCGGCCTGATCTCCGGGGGGATCTGCGTCGTATCCGCATGCGATGTCCTGGAGGCGGAAGGCGGCGATCCATGTTGGCATTCGCGGCGTAAGGCCGGCGGTGGAGAGGAAGAGGTCGGTGTCCTGCATGCAGGGGAGTTCGAAGGCGGAGAGTGCGTCGAGTGCGCTTTCGACGATGAGGGCGGATTGGGGTAGCGTTCGGCGCGCGATCCAGAACCCGCCCCTGGCTTTGCGGGAACCGGGCGCCATGCCCCGGAAGGGGTGATCCGGTTGGGTGCCGAGGAGTTCGGCTCCGGCGGGCGTGCGCTCGGCATCACGGGTGATGAAGACGGCATTGGCGCGATGGTCGGCGCCGAGGATGCGCTGTCGGAAGCCTGCGTCGAGGATTGCGGGATTGAGGCTGCGGTGCCGGGAGAGGTATTCCAGCGCGGCGGGCCAGGATGCGGGATCGAGGAGCTTTCGGAACGGCTTTCCGGGGGGCTTTCCGGGGGGCGTGCCGGGGGGCGTGCTGGGGGGCGGCGCGATGTTGGCGAGGGTTTCGAGGGCCTCCAGGAAGGAGCAGTTGCTGGCATACAGGACGAGGTCGACGGCCCCACCGCCTCCCTGTCCGGTGAGATGATCGTAGAACTTGGCGCCGTTGATGCTGAGGATGGAGCCGGGGCGCTTCCAGCGCGTGTGGTCGCGGCTGTCGCGGTGGTATCCGAGGGCGGTAGCGACGCGCTCCAGGGGGATGCCCCGGAGCGCGTCGGCCCGCAGCTTGCTGCGATTCCTCACGGACCCAGCTCGGCGTTGGCGGCCTCCACATGGGCGATGTCCACGCTGTGCGCCTTGGCCGCGGTCGCGGCATGCAGCGCGTAGTGCGCGATGCGGTCGATGCGCCTTGGGATGCCGTTGCTGGCCAGGGCGACGGCCTCGACGGCGCCGGGCTCGAAGATCGGCACCTTGGCTCCGGCGAGGCGCAATCGGTGCTCGAGATAGGCGCCGACTTCCTCGCGGCTGAAGCCGCGGAGGTGGAAGCGGACCACGATGCGCTGCGCGAGGGACTCATGTGCGGACATGGCAAGCCTGCGCCGCAGTTCTGTCAGGCCGACCAGCAGCAGGCAGAGCCGCTTCTCGGAGTCCATCTGGTAGCTGGTGAGGAGCCGGAGTTCCTCGAGGATCTCGTTGCGGAGGTGGTGCGCCTCGTCGAAGATGAGCACCGGAAGCTGCTTCGATTCTGCCACCATGCGCGAGACTTCCGTGCGGATGGCGCGGTAGGCCGCGGCACGTCCGGCGAAGGCGGGCAGGCCGAACTCGCTGGCGATGGCGTTGTAGGTGTCGAGCACGCTTCCGGTGGAGAGGGACACGTAGCAGACCCGGAACAGGCCCGCGTGCAGGCCGGAGGTGGCCAGACGGCAGACGGTTGTCTTGCCGCTGCCGGCTTCTCCGGTGAGAAGGCCGATCCCGCGCAGCTCCAGCAGGTGCCTGATCCGCGACCGTGCCTCGCCCTGGGTCTGGCCTTCGAAGAGTTCGTCCGCGTGCAGCGTGCGCTCGAAGGGATAGTGCTTGAGTGCAAAGTGGTGCTTGTGCATTACTCGTCCTCCTTCTTGTCGTCGAGCGACCGGAAGGAGAGCGGCTGCGACGGTCCGTCCCGCTTCGCGCGGGCGTTCCCGTGCAGGTCGAGGGGCGTTGCAACGCCGGCCGGCTTGCCCTCGTGGATGACCTGCATCGGGCGTTCCGGAGGAGCGAGGGGATCGAAGCGGAGGACGACGCGCTGGCCGCAGAGCGCCGCGTCGACCTCGTAGAGCCGGGCGTTGAGACTCACGGTACGCGCATTGGAGACCCGCCGCGTCGCCTCGAACAGGAACAGGTCCTCGAGATCGATCTCCGGCCCGGCGTGCCGGACGCGCTCGCCGCACTGCGCCCACTTGTCCAGGGGCGACAGGTTGTCGAGCCCGCGATGCGGGGCCTGGTGATACTCCCCCTCCAGCCAGGTCCAGTACTTCCGGTTCAGCGCCTCCAGGCTGCGCTTCGCTGCGTCGTCCACCAAGGGCAGGAACTGTGATCTTGTGGTCCGAAATTTTCGCTCGATCTTGCCCTTCCCAGCCGGATGGAAGGCCCGCGCGTGGATCAAAGCGACGCCCAGCTTGGCGCATACAAGCGCCAGCCATTTCGACCGGAAGCATGCCCCCTGGTCGACATAGAGGCGCCGGGGGATGCCCCTGCGCTGAACCGCCTCCCGGAACACCTGCAGGAACGCGGACGCGTTCTCCGAGAACTGGAACGCTCCGTGAGGGACAACCCGGGTCGCGTCGTCCAGGAGTTCGAGCAAATACGTCTTCCGCATGCGCCCGCGCTCGTCGCGCACCGCAGGACCGTGCATCGCATCCGACTGCCAGAGGTCACCGGCATGGGAGAACGCCCAGCGCCGCAGATCCTTCTGCGGCCCCTGCTGTTCCCGCACCATCAGCCCCTCACGCGTAAACAGCCGGTGCAGCGTCGAGGGGGGGAGCGGGACAGCCTCCGGCACCGCACCCATCTCCCGGGCCCGCCGGATCACCTGCCGGATGCTCAACTCGGGGGTCTCCGCCTTGATCGACAGCACCGCATCGACCGCATCCGGCGGCATCCGCCGCGGCTTCGCCCCGTCGCGGCGGCTCTTCGGCAGCAGCCCATCGAAGCCCCGCGAGCGATACAGCCGGAGCCAGTCGTAGATCGTCCCTTCCGCGACACGCATCCGGCTGCTGCCCGGGATGTCCCACACCTTCGCCGCCTGCACACGGATCCGCGAAGCGGTCCGTTCCGACGGTTCGTTCAAAACCGGTGCCAGAACCTCGAACCGGAACAGCGCTACCGCCTTCCGGTGCTCTTCCATCACGTCACCCATCGATGATTCCCCTTTCCCTCTGCTTGCTTCACGGACCCGGCGCGGCCCGCAACAGCATCATCGGAGAAAGGAGGCAGCCCGAGCAGAGCCATCTTCTGTTGGCGGACCCGTTTGCGATCCAGCACGTCGCCGACGCAAATCAAATCCGACCGGATAGGGGATGAGGGCAAGCCGCAAAGAGCCGAGCCGGCGCAGCTCAAGCAGCGCCACCGGAGCATCCAGCCGGTCCCGAAAGGCGCCGATCAGCAGCACAAGCCCCGCCAGCAGAACCGGCTCCAGCCCCAGGAAAAGCGAAAGGCTCGCCCGAACCAGCAACACACGCCGTCGAACCCAGCGCCGCGCGCTGCTGAAGTCAGCCGCTTCCCCACGCCACTTGCGTGCTGCCGCGCTGATGCCATGCCGCTCGGCAAACGCGACAACCTCCTCCGCAGACGCAAGCGAACCCGGAAGACGCGCCGAAAGACAGTCCGGCAAAGCGCTGAATGTCATCCTGCAGTCTCGACAGTACCAGCGCGAAATCCGGGTCCCAACTGGCGTCTTGCGTCCGTAGGTCCCGTGCCGCCGCAGCCCGCAACCAGCATCGCGTCCCCGACAGCACCGCGGGGGACTTGCATCCCGCCACGCCTGCCTGCTACCGTACTCTCCGGCGGTCAAACCGGTCTCGAAACGGAATTGCAATGGCCGTCCACGGCCCGGCGATTGATGGTCGCGCGGGCCGAACCCCTCTCGGAAACAAGAACCCCGGACGCCGCAACTCCCTGCCCGGAAACCCGCCGCCCGCTACCAGACTACAACGAACCCGCCTCCCAGAAAGCAGCCTCCTCGGAATCCGCCTCCTCGGAATCCGCCTCCTCGGAATCCGCCTCCTCGGAATCCGCCTCCTCGGAATCCGCCTCCTCGGAATCCGCCTCCTCGGAAACGGCCTGCTTGGAAAAGAAGCCCACAGAACCGTACCGGATTAATCCCTGTCCACTAAAATCCGTAACCGGAATAGCCCGGTACAAAAGGGCCTACTTCGGCCGAGATATTCAGGGAAACAACACCCCTCCACCTGCGCCACGGCAGTTGCCCCCGCGAGAGCGAGGGCGGCAAGTGTTCTTGACCATATCTGTACCACTCTCGCATTTGCGAACTCACACGGCTTGCTGCCCTTGCGCCGACACCGGCAAACCACGATGCGTATCCTTACTGTATTTCTGTGCTGCGGCTCCGTTCCACAATCAATTGCGCCCATTGTCGGCGATTGTTGTTCCGCGGGTCCCGGGGCTCATCCGGTGCCTTCCGACCCATATCTGCCACAGGCAGCCGAAGGCAGAGGCAGGAACGCTCCCGCCGCGCGGATCCGGGACGCAGAGCAGGGACTCCGGCGGAATCCCCGATGGGAAAAGTGGCCATGCGCTCCCCGGAAGTGGACTCCAGGAGCGAAGATCAATACCCTCCCCGCCCGCATGAAGGAAAGCACCAACAGTCTTCGGTTTCCTGGTCCAGTGAGAGCCGAAGCCTGTTCCCAAACCTGGCGCGCGCCCGACTGTGGCGCATGCGTGCGAGGAGCCAGATCATGAACGCGCAGCAGACGCTTCCCTCGACCCTGCGGATTGTCAGCCATCCCCTGATACAGCACAAGCTCACCCTGATGCGGAGCGCCGAAACGCCGACGAGCCTGTTCCGGCAACTTCTGCGCGAAATCAGCATGCTGCTCGGATACGAGGTCACGCGGGGGCTGGAGTTGAACCTCGTTCCCATCCGCACGCCGCTCGAGGAGATGAGAGCCCCGGTTCTCGAGGGCAAGAAGCTTTGCTTCGTGTCCATCCTTCGTGCCGGCGACGGTCTGCTGAACGGCCTCCTGGATCTTGTCCCGACAGCACGGGTCGGCCATGTCGGTCTTTACCGCGATCCGAAGACTCTCGAGGCCGTGGAGTACTACTTCAAGGTGCCGGATCAGCTCGACGAGCGGGAGGTGATCGTCGTCGATCCGATGTTGGCGACGGGCAATTCGGCCGCAGCCGCGGTCGTACGGCTGAAGGAAGCGGGCGCGGTCCGGATCCGCTTTCTTTGCCTGCTCGCCGCACCCGAGGGCGCCGAATCGCTTGCGGAGGCCCACCCGGACGTCCCCGTCTACACGGCCGCCCTGGACCGGGAACTGAATGCGAAAGCATACATCCTGCCGGGACTCGGGGACGCCGGGGATCGCCTCTACGGCACGCGATAGCGAAGCCCGGATCGCCAGGAAACGTCCTGTCCCAACCGCAGCCCCGCCGGACGCCCGGCCCGGTTCCGCTTCCCTGGCGCCGGTCGACTGAAGAGTGGAATTCCAATGCAAGCGCACCGAACTCCTTCCCGCTACCGGACCGGCGAAGATCACCCGCCGGGCGTCGCAGTATTCTGCGGCGCACGGCCCGGCAACGATCCCGCCTATGCGAAAGACGCCGCGCAACTGGGCCGCGCCCTCGCCGAACGCGGCCTACGGCTGATCTTCGGCGGCGGGGAAACCGGGCTCATGGGTGCCGCCGCAGCGGCGGTCCAGAACGCCGGCGGCACTCTTGCGGGCATCGTTCCGCAAGGGGTATTCGAGGACGGCGTGCCCAGCGGCGCTGACCACCTTCACACGGTTCAGTCCCTGCGCGAGCGCAAGTCGTTGATGCGCGCCAATGCAGAAATATTCGTTGTTCTCGCCGGCGGCATCGGCACCCTGGACGAACTCGTGGAAGCAACCATGGAGCGCCAGCTGTCCCAGCACCGCAAAGAGATCATCCTGGTCAACACAGAGGGGTGTTGGGACCCGTTCCTCGCGGCGCTGCAGGACCTTGTCACGCGAGGGTTCGTCGCCGAGGGATTTCCGGAAGTCCTGACGGTGGTGGAGGATGCCGAGGAGGCGGCCGTGGAGATCGACCGCATCCTCGAGCGCGATTACGCAGGTTGAGGGCTGCAGGCGCCCTGTCCGACGTCAGGAGGCGGGCAGGCGTGCCGCGACATCCTCCCAATTCACGAGATTGTCTATGAAGTTTTCCAGGTAGACGGGACGCTTGTTGCGGAAGTCGATGTAGTAGGAGTGCTCCCAGACATCGCAGCCAAGCAGGGCGGTCTGTCCCGGGAGGCAAAGCGGATTGACCCCGTTCGGAGTCTTCGTCACCTTGAGGGCGCCGCCTTCGCTGACCAGCCAGCACCATCCGGATCCGAACTGGCCGACACCGGCCTGCACAAAGGCCTGGCGGAACGCGTCGAAGGATCCGAACGATTCGCTGATCAGCCCGTCGAGTTCGGACGGACGCGCACCGCCACCCTCGGGCTTCATCATTTGCCAGAACTGGATGTGGTTCCAGTGCTGGGAAGCATTGTTGAAGATACCCGCCTTCGACTCGTCGCCATGGGTCTTGCGGACGATATCCTCCAGCGGAAGGGATTCGAGGCCGGAGCCGGACACGAGCTTGTTTCCGTTGTCCACGTAGGCCTTGTGATGAAGGCAGTGATGGTATTCCATCGTCTCCTTCGACATGCCGGCGGAGGCCAGCGCGTCATGCGCGTAGGGTAGGTCGGGTAGCTCGAACGCCATGGCGATTCTCCTGATTGCTGATTTCTGCGGGGGCGATCCATTGTAACGCGGGAAGGCGTGCTTCGCGCGCGATGCTGCGAGTCAGCCTGGCAAGGCGGCGAACGCGATTTCACGCGCGTCTCCGGCGAGCGCATTGAGGGCGCGAACGGCAGACGCCGTCGCCATCGCTTCATGGGCAATGCCGGCGGCATCAAGCGCCGACACGACCTCCGGCGTTATCCGCACGCGCATGGGTCCGGTTCCGATCAGCAGCAGATCCACAACCGGAACGGAGTCCATGACGGGACGAAGAGACAAGGGATCGATTGCCGCCGCAGAACAGGGCCCCCATTCCCGGGTGTCCCCGCCGATCAGCAGCACCGCGCCGGGATACGTCTTCGGGCCAACGCGCAACCGTCCGTCCCGCATGAGCAGGACAGCGGGTCGATCCTGCGGCGCGACCTCACGGATCTGCACGGCAACGCTCCCGGCCCGGATGCCCCGACCGAGACATCCCCTTCCTCAACCGTCCGCAGCCGGCCCGACCTGCATTCCGACCGGGCCCGATTCGGCGTCGTTGTCATCCCAGTCCCGTCGCACGCCCAGCCACAGCAGGACAGGCGAGGCAATGAAAACGGAGGAGTATGTGCCCACGACGACTCCCCAGATCATCGCGAACGCAAAGCCGCGAATCACCTCGCCGGCCAATATGTAGAGCGCAAGAAGCGCGAGGAGCGTTGTGGCCGAAGTCATCACGGTTCGCGACAGGGTCTCGTTGATGGCAAGGTTCAGAACCTCGTCGAGAGGCTTCCTTCGCGAGCGCCGCAACACTTCCCGGACACGGTCGAAGACGACCACGGTGTCGTTGAGAGAGTAACCGACAATGGTCAGAATCGCGGCCACGATCGAGAGATTGAACTCCAGCTGGAGCGCGGAGAAAACTCCGACCGTCAGGATGACGTCATGCATCAGGGCGGCCACAGCCCCGACCGAGAACTGCCACTCGAAGCGGATCCAGATGTAGAACAGAACGACCGCAACCGCGAGGCCCACCGCGGCGAGGCCGCGCAATACCAGTTCCGACGAGACCTTCGGACCCACGACCTCCACACGTCGAATCTCGACACCCGGACTTCCCTCGAGAAGCGCCTCGCGCACGCGCTCGATGGCCGCCACCTGGGCGTCGCCACCCCCCGGCTGGGTCTCCACCCGAATCAGGACATCAGTCGGCTGTCCGAATTCCTGCACTGCCACATCGCCCAGATCAAGATCCGAGATCAGGCTTCGGATGCCGCCGATATCCGCCTCCGTCCCGAAGCGTGCCTCAAGCATGGTCCCGCCGCGGAAGTCGATGCCGTAGTTGAGGCCGAGCACGAGATACAGCGCCGCGGAGAGTACCACGAGCGCAGCGGACGCACGGAGGCAGACACGCCGGATACGCAGGAAGTCGAATTCTGTCCCTTCCGGAACCAGCTTCAGGCGCATCGAGGCCCTCCCGGGACAGACTCCGGTGATCGCAGCGACATGATCACAATGCCAGCACCCTTGGGCGCCGTGCTGTAAACCAGAGCGACACGAGGAAGCGGGTCACCATGAAGGCCGTGAACACGGATGTGATGATTCCGATTCCCAGCGTCACGGCAAAGCCCTTGACCGGGCCCGAGCCCATCGCGAACAGAATCGCGGCCGCGATGAAGGTGGTCACATTCGCGTCGATGATGGCGGTGAGGGCGCGTTCGTAGCCTGTCTCGATCGCTTGCAGCGGCCGCCTGCCACTCCGCACCTCCTCCCGGATCCGCTCGAATACAAGGACATTCGCGTCAACCGCCATTCCGACCGTAAGCACAATGCCGGCGATGCCCGGCAGCGTGAGCGCGGCCCCGAGCATCGACAGGGCGCCGATGATCAGGATCACGTTTATCGACAGGGCAATGTCGGCAAACACGCCGAAGAGCCCGTAGGACGCGATCATGAACACGAGCACCGCGACCAGGGCAACAAGGCACGCTATGCGACCGGCCTCCACGGAATCCGCACCGAGTTCCGGACCGACCTGGCTCGCCTCCTCGATTGTGATCGTGGCGGGAAGCGCTCCAGCCCGCAGAATGGCGGAAAGCTCCTGCGTCTCGACAACGGAGAAGCTGCCACTGATCTGGCCGCTGCCTCCGAGAATTGGCTCGCGGATCACCGGCGCGGATACCACTTCGCCATCCAGGACGATGGCGAAGGGCCGCCCTACATTGGCCTGCGTTGCATCCGCGAAGCGCTTGCCACCAGCCGTGTTGAACCGGAATGTCACGATCGGTTCACCGGTCTGGCTGTCGAATCCCGGCTGCGCGTCCTCGAGTTGCTCCCCGGTCACGATCGCCCGCCGCTCCACGGCATAGCGAACACCGGACGCATCGGCGTCCGGCAGCACCATGCGCCCCGGCCCTGCCCGCTCTGCATCCAATTCCGCGCGCGTGACCGACTGGTCAACGAGGTGGAAGGTAAGTTTGGCCGTCTTGCCGATAATGTTGGGATTGACGCTGCTCGCTCCCGGCAGCTGCACCAGGATGCGACGCTCCCCCTGCGCCTGGATCGTCGGCTCGCGCGTTCCCAGTTCGTCCACGCGCCGACGGATGACTTCCAGGGACTGTTCCAGCGTGCGCCGCCCGATCTGGGCCTTGGCGACCGGCGTCAGCAGCATTTCGAAGCTCTGGTCGGCTGAGGGTTCAACCTCGATATCCACGCCAGCCGCATTGAACAGGGTTTCGGCAATGGGATTCGCCAGATCGCGGAGAATTTCTCCGGCTGCCTCCACGTCCTCGGCGCGGGTGATACGGACCGAAGCGCCATCGGTGCTGGCCCGCAAACCGGTAAAGCGGGAGACACCGCCTTCACGGAGCGCTGTCCTTGCCTCGGCGACGAAGGATTCCATGCGCTCGAGGAAAACATCCTCGACGCGGACCTCGACCAGGAAATGGGCGCCGCCCTGCAGATCCAGACCCAGATTGACGGCGTCGCGCGGCATCCAGCCCGGGAGCGACATCCGCCCTTCCTCGGACCACAGGTTCGGCAAGGCCAGAACCATGCCCGCCAGGCAAATGCCCACCACGAGTACCCGCTTCCACGCGGGAAACTGAAGCATGAAAGCGGCTCCGCCAGAGCGCCACTCACCTCGAGTCCGGCACCGGGTCCGACTTCGAGATCACTGCGGTAATGGTGCTGCGTACGGTCTCCACCTCGACACCCTTGGCGATTTCCACGGAAACGCGATCGTCATCACTCCGCACCCGAACGACCCTGCCGACAATTCCCCCGGCCGTGATCACGGCGTCGCCGCGGCGGAGCGCTGCAACCATCTCCCGGTGCTGCTTCGCCTTCTTCTGCTGCGGCCGAATGAGCAGGAAATACATAATCGCGAGGATCGCAATAAACGGAAGAAAGGAAACGAAGGCATCACCCGCACCGCCCGCTACCTGCGCATGTGCCTCGGTTATAAACATTACGAAACTCCAGTTGGGAACTGCGCACCGGAAATCGACGTGATTTCCCTGGAGCGCTATGAGCGGGCCGATTATAGGGGGGAGAACTTCGCTTTCAAGGCACTTCCGCTGCACCTCACTCCGCAAGGCGATTTCGCCCGGCGGGTCGAATGCTGTCCCGGACCGGCGGCAGCCGGTATCATGCGGCGTTCGCATGCGGCGCGCCAAGGCCCGCGGCCCGGGCGCCGGGAGGACAACACGATCATCCGCCCGCCGCCGGCCCTCAGCATTTCGTTACCGCTCTCGTTCGCCGCGTCACGGTTGCCCAACGGAGTTGCCCATGAGCCGATCTCCCGCGAGTTCCGGCTGGCGCATCTGGATCGACCGGGGCGGCACCTTCACCGACATCGTCGCCGAGGCTCCCGATCGCAGCATTCGCACGGGCAAGCTTCTCTCGGAGAGCCCGGGGGCCTACCGGGACGCCGCCGTGGAAGGGATTCGCCGCCTCCTTTGCCTCGCACCGGGCGAGCCCGTTCCGGAGAACGCGATCGAGCATGTGAAGATGGGAACAACGGTCGCCACCAACGCGCTGCTCGAGCGCGAAGGCGACAGGACACTCTATGTGACGACGGCAGGATTCGGGGACCTCCTCCGCATTGGCTACCAGAACCGGCCCCGGCTCTTCGACCTTCACGTGGTGCTTCCGGAACCGCTCTACGAGCGGGCGGTCGAGGTGCCGGAGAGGATGGGGGTCGACGGCTCCGTCATCCAGCCGCTTGACGAGGCGTCGCTTCGCCAGGCGCTGGCGGAAGCCCTCGATGCCGGCATCTGCGGCGTCGCAATCGCGTTCCTGCACGGGCACCGGTTTCCCGACCACGAGAGGCGCGCAGCCGAGATTGCCCGGGAGACGGGGTTTCGTCAGGTGTCGGCAAGCCACGAGTCGAGCCCCCTTTCCCGCCTTGTGGCCCGAGGCGACACGGCCGTCGTTGATGCCTACCTCTCCCCAATCCTCCGCCGCTATGTCGACCAGGTCTCGGAGTCCCTGGGCGCGAAGGGAGAGTCCGGGCCGCACCTCATGTTCATGCGCTCCAATGGCGGACTAACCGACGCCCGACTCTTCCAGGGAAAGGACGCAATCCTTTCCGGCCCCGCAGGAGGCGTCATCGGCATGGTCCGCACGGGAACCCAGGCCGGATATTCGAAACTGATCGGGTTCGACATGGGCGGAACCTCCACCGATGTCACCCACTATGCCGGCGCACTGGAGCGTTCTTACGAGAGCATTGTCGCCAGTGTCCGGATCCGCGCCCCGATGATGCGAATCCATACGATCGCCGCTGGCGGCGGTTCGATCCTGGAGTTCGACGGACAGCGCCTGCGGGTCGGCCCTCGTTCGGCCGGCGCCCACCCCGGCCCGGCCTGCTACCGCGCCAGCGGCCCGCTCGCCGTAACGGACTGCAATGCCGCGCTCGGTCGGCTGCAACCTGACTACTTTCCGAGCGTATTCGGCGCGGAGGGCAACCTGCCCCTGGACGTGGAGGCCGCGCGGAACGGGTTCGGCCGACTGGCGGCAGAGATTGCCGCGGCGACGGGACAGAGCCTGATGGAGCCAGAGACGGTCGCGGAGGGATTCCTGCGGATCGCCGTGGAGAAGATGGCCAGCGCGATCAAGACCATTTCCGTGCAACGAGGCCACGACGTCACCGAATACGCGCTGAACGCCTTCGGCGGCGCCGCGGCGCAGCATGCGTGCCAGGTCGCTGACGCGCTCGGAATCCTGACCATCCTGATTCATCCCAACGCCGGTGTGCTCTCCGCCTATGGCATGGGCCTTGCCGACATCCGGGCGCTACGAAACCGGCAAACGCTTGCGCCTCTGGATCGGGAAGGCGCGGCGGCCGCGCGCCGCGCTCTGGCGGAAGCGGCGCGCGAGGCGCTTGACGAGGTCGAGGGTCAGGGTGCCGTGGCAGGCCAGACACGTGTCGAGACCACGGCGTTTCTTCGCTACGAGGGAAGCGATACGACGCTCGAGGTTCCATTCGCGGACGCGGCGACGATGGCTGCCGGCTTCCACGGCGCGCACCGGCAGCGCTTCGGCTTTTCCGCGCCAGGCCGCCAGGTGCTGATCGAATCCGTGCTTGCCGAGGCCATCTGCGAGACGAAGTCACCGGACGAACCGGCGCGCAATGCGAGAATCCGCCGGCCCGCCCGCCCGGCTTCGATTCACCGCGCCTTCACCGGGGGCGCATGGAAGGAAACACCCCTCTATCGGCGGGCAGACCTGATGCCGGGACAGGAGGTGCCGGGACCGGCGATCATTGTCGAGGACACAGCGACCGCCTGGGTTGCTCCAGAATGGTCTGCCACGGCGGATGGGAGCGGCCGCCTCGTCCTTGCTCGCAGCCAGGCGCGCGCCAGGGAGGCCCTGGCCCGAGCCGGGGCAGATCCCGTAATGCTCGAGGTGTTCAACAACCTGTTCATCTCCGTGGCAGAGCAGATGGGCGCCACAATTCAGAACACCGCGTATTCCGTCAACATGAAGGAACGGCTGGACTTCTCTTGTGCGCTCTTCGATCCCGAAGGGAGCCTTGTCGCGAACGCGCCACATGTGCCGGTGCATCTCGGCTCCATGGGCGAGTCGGTTCGAACCGTGATCCGGAACCGCGAGGAGCGGATGCGCCCTGGGGACGCCTACGTCCTCAACGCTCCGTATGACGGCGGCACGCACCTGCCGGATGTAACGGTGATCTCCCCCGTGTTCCACGACGGCTCCGAGGAGCCTGTTTTCTTTGCTGCCTCCCGGGGACACCATGCGGATATCGGCGGGCGCACGCCGGGCTCCGCCCCGCCGGACAGCCGGAGCATCCATGAGGAAGGCGTGCTGATCGAGGACTTCCTGCTCGTGGAACATGGCCGCCTGCGAGAGGAGGAGATCCTCGATCTTCTTGGGTCGGGACCCTGGCCGTGCCGCAACCCGGCACACAATCTCGCCGACCTCGTAGCGCAGCTTGCGGCCAATGAGACCGGGATCCGCGAATTGCACGGCCTGATCGAGCATTTCGGCCTGGATGCCGTCCACGCCTACATGCGGCATGTCCAGGACAACGCGGAGGAATGCGTGCGCCGCGTTCTCGGCACGCTTCGTGGCGGGGAATTCCGCTACCCGCTCGACAACGGGTCGGAGATCCGGGTCCAGGTCCGAATTGACCGGGAGGCCCGCGAAGCGACCATCGACTTCACCGGCACGTCTTCCCAGGATTCCGGCAACTTCAATGCGCCGCTTGCTGTCTGCCGCGCCGCAGTGCTGTACGTGTTCCGCGCCCTCGTTGATGACGAGATTCCGCTTAACGAGGGCTGTCTGAAACCTCTCCGGATCGTTGTGCCAGAAGGATGCTTCCTGAGGCCGCGGTATCCCGCCGCCGTAATCGCCGGCAACACGGAGATTTCACAGTGCGTGGCCGATGCACTCTTCGGCGCGCTCGGAGTCCTCGCGTCCTCGCAGGGAACGATGAACAACTTCGTCTATGGCAATGACCTCCACCAGAACTACGAGACCGTCTGCGGCGGCACGGGCGCGGGACCCGGGCATCCGGGCTGCGATGCCGTCCACAGCCACATGACCAATACGCGCATGACCGACCCGGAAGTCCTGGAAGAGCGCTTTCCCGTACGCCTGCAGTCGTTCTCCATCCGCCGCGGTTCCGGCGGGGCGGGCCGATACCGGGGCGGAGACGGCGTGGTCCGCCGCCTGCGCTTTCTGGAGCCGATGACTGTTACGACACTCTCATTGCACCGGAAGACCGACCCCTACGGATTGGCCGGCGGCGAGCCGGGGAAGCGCGGGCGGAACGCGATCCAGAGAATTTCCGGCGAGGTGGAGGAGCTGCAGGGTTCAGACCAGATCGCCGCCGAGCCGGGCGACCTGTTTATCATGGAAACTCCTGGCGGCGGCGGTTATGGTCCGGCGGGCAACATGGAAACGCCCGAAAGCAGAAGCCTGTCCGGGCAGGGCCGGCCGCGGGGAGGAATCTCGTGAACATCCTTGAATCCAGCAAGTCGTCGCCCATTCTGGCCTTTCAGGGCATCCTCGGTGCTTTCAGCCATGAGGCGTGCAAGGAAATCGAGCGAAATCCGCGGGTCGTTGCCTTCGAGACTTTCGAGGAGACGATCGAATCCGTACGCGATGGCGGCGCCGACCGCGCTGTGCTGCCCATCGAGAATTCGACCTATGGCCGGGTAACCGATCTTCACCACCTGCTGCCCGATTCGAACCTGTTCATCATCGCCGAGCACTTCATGCCGATACAGCTGCAGCTCCTCGGTCCTTCCGGCGCCGAGCTGGCCGACGTCAGGGTGGCTTGCAGCCACGCCGTGGCGCTGGGCCAATGTGGGTCATTCCTGCGGCGCCACGGCATCCGGCCGGACGCAGTTGCCGACACGGCCGGGGCGGCGCGGTCCGTCGCGCGGCTCGGGGATCCAACCCGTGCCGCCATCTGCTCCAGCCTCGCAGGCAAGATCTACGGTCTGGAGCCGATCGCCGAGAACATCCATGACAACCAGCACAACACGACCCGCTTCCTGGTGATGGCGAGAACCCCTTCCCGGGACACCCGCGCGGAGCGCAACATCACCAGCTTCGTGTTCGGAGTGCGGAACATTCCCGCAGCCCTCTACAAGGCGCTCGGCGGTTTTGCCACCAACGGCATCAATATGGTCAAGCTGGAGAGCTACATGGCCGGTGGCTCATTCACGGCGACACAGTTCTATTCCGATATCGAGGGGCATCCAGACGATCATGAGGTCCGCCTGGCGATGGACGAGCTACGCTTCTTCTGCACCTACACCAAGCTTCTCGGCGTTTACGAGGCACATCCGCACCGTTACCGGTACGGATGAGAAGCTGACGGTGTTGCCGCTCCGCCACACCAGGCGCCGTTTCACCCGGCCAGGAGGGCGGCATTGACTTGGCGCCTACGATCACTATCTTCCCAGGGCTCCGATGGAGCTATGGCGATAAACGGACACGGAATAAGCGGTTCGGACCCGGGGGCGGTACCCGGCGGCTCCACCAAAGCTCTTTCCCGAAAGGGCTAGCCAAGGGGCCGAAACAGGATCGACGGACGTGTAAAGGTGCATCTTTTCGCCCGGTGGGATTCCGCCGTTATCGGATCAAAACGCACAATTGGCAACGACAATCGTGCTCCGGTCGCCATCGCTGCTTAAGCGGCGCAGGTAGACAGGAACTGAATTCCCGGGCCCTAGCACGCCCGGGTGGGGTCTGGGGGTGCCTAGCAACAGAAGCCCCCGCTTCCCCTTGTTCTTCCAGGCTTCACGCCGTCGGCCAACTCGGAGATCCCGGCCCTTGAGTCCTGTCAGGCGCTGCCGATCAGGATGCCGGCGGCAAAGACAAGCGCGCCGCCCACTACGATTTGAAAACTGGCCGAAAGGAAAGGCGTGCTCATCCATTTCCAGCGGATCCACGCGATCACGATCAACTCCACGACAACAACCAGCACCGCGAGCACGGTCGCCGTGTTGAAATCCGAAATCAGATAGGGCAGCGTATGGCCCACGCCACCAATCGTGGTCATGGCACCGGTCACGATTCCCCGCACAATGGGCGAGCCGCGGCCCGTCAACTCGCCGTCGTCTGAAAGGGCTTCGGCGAACCCCATGGAGATGCCGGCGCCGATCGACGCCGCGAGCCCGACCAGAAACGCACTCCAACTGTCCTGCGTGGCGAACGCGGCGGCGAATAGCGGCGCGAGAGTTGATACAGAGCCATCCATCAGCCCGGCGAGACCGGGCTGCACGTATTGGAGCAGGATCCTGCGGCGGTGGGCATCGTCCTCGCCGCGCAATGCCGACGGGCGTGCACCGCGGGATTCGATTTCCCCGATATGAATCGCGTGCCGCTCCTCCTCGGCCGCGAGATCGCCCAACAGCGCCCGCGTGCGCGCATCGCGAACCTGCGAAGCGGCGCGCTGATAAAACCCGCGCGCCTGATCCTCAAGCGCCGAGGCCTGCGCCCGAATCGCGGCCGGTCCCTTCGGCGCCAGCCGCCAAAGGGGCTTGATGGTCTCGAATCCCGCTACATCCTCCCGCCGAACCAGCGGAATATGGTCGCCGAACCGCTCCCGGAAGAGTTCGATCAAGCGGCGGCGGTGGTCGTCCTCGACCCGTGCCATCTCCTCCATCACGGCGGCCGATTCGGGAGACTCATCGCGGATGGCGTCAGCGTAATCCACATAGCGGCGTCGATCGTCCTCCTCGTTGGAGATCGCGAGTGCAAGCACCTCGCGCTCATCGAGATCAGAGATCTTCCGCCTGCTGAACGGACGGGAGAACAAGTGTCAGTCCCGCGCGATGGTCGCGATTCGGAGAGTGTTGGTGGTGCCCGTCTTCCCGAATGGCACGCCGGCGGTGATCACGAGCCGGTCGCCAGGCGAGGCAAAACCCTCGCTGCGGGCGATCGCACAGGCGGCGCCGACCGCGGCACCGAACGTGGTCACATTCTCGGTATATACGCAGTGGGTTCCCCAGAATATCTGCGTCCGCCGGGCCGTCTCGAGGGAATTGGTGAGCGTCAGTATCGGCGCCTCGGGCCGCTCCCGCGCCATGCGGGCTGCGGTCGAGCCGCTCGCGGTGTACGTGACAATCACCGTGGCCGACATGGTGCGTGCAATCTGCGACACCGCGGCCGAGATCGCGTCCTCCGCAATCGGCTGCAGCGGGGGATGAAGCGCATCGATGATCGGTCGGTAGCTCCGCTCCCGCTCGGTCCGTTCGATGATGCGGTTCATCATGGCCACCGCCTCGACCGGATGAAGGCCAACGGCGGATTCCGCCGACAGCATCACGGCGTCCGCACCATCGTAAATCGCCGTCGCGACATCCGAAGCCTCGGCGCGGGTCGGCGTCGCGGCATGAACCATTGATTCGAGCATCTGCGTGGCGACAACAACCGGCTTGCCGGCCAACCTGCAGAGCCGGACCAGTTCCTTCTGGCGCCCCGGAACCTCCTCGGGCAGCAACTCCACGCCAAGGTCTCCCCGAGCCACCATCACGCCGTCGGCAAGCCCGACAACCTCGTCGATGTGCTCCAGCACGGTCGGCTTTTCCACCTTTACCATCAGCTTGCAGGAATTCCCCGCCAGTTCCCGCGCCTGACGAACGTCGCGCGGATGCTGCACGAAGGAAAGCGCTACCCAGTCCACCCCAAGTGTCTTGCCGTACTCCAGGTCGCTCACATCCTTTGGTGTGAGGGGCGTCGTCGGCACTACCACGCCGGGCAGGTTGACGCCCTTGTGGTCGCTGAGCCGCCCGCCTGCCTCCACGATGCAATCCGCATGCCGGGAACCCTTGGAAACCACCCGCAGGCGAACGCAGCCATCATCGAGCAGGATCGCACTGCCGGGGAGGACGGCATCGAACACCTCCGGATGGGGAAGTGGCGCGTGGCGTGCGGTGCCCGGCCCGCCATCCGCCTCCAGCCGGAACGGCGCACCGTTCCGCAATTCGGCGGATCCATCGGCAAATTCTCCGATGCGGAATTTCGGCCCCTGCAAATCCTGAAGCACAACCGTCGGTCGGCCCTGTCCCTCTTCCAGCGCCCGAATCGCCTTCACGCGCTCCGCGTGCTCCTCCCTCAGTCCATGGCTGAAATTGAGTCGAAAGACATCGGCCCCGGCATCGGCGAGTTTCCGTATCATGCCGGGAGTCCCGCTTGCCGGGCCAAGGGTTACGACAATCTTGGCGTTGCGGTTCCGGCGCATTCGCTTCCCGTCCAAAGCCTAGTTCGGCTCGACGATGATAGCGCGAAAGTCACTAACGTTTGTGCGCGTCGGCCCGGTCTCCACGAAATCTCCAAGCGCATGGAAGAAACCAGCCGCGTCGTTGTTCCGCAACGCGGCCCCGGGGTCGAGGCCCATTGCGGCGGCGCGGGCCAGCGTGTCAGGCAGCGCAACCGCGCCGGCGTGGCCGCCAGTCCCGTCGATGCCGTCGGTGTCGGCGGAGATGGCGCTCACGCCAGGCGATCCCTGCATCGCGATCGCGAAGGCAAGAGCGAATTCCGCATTCGGTCCCCCCTGCCCGCTCCCGCGCACCTCCACGGTGCTCTCGCCTCCCGAAAGCAGCACCTGGCGGCCGCCTTCCTGCTGTGCCCGGCGCGCCACGTCGGCCATGCGCTCGGCCAGTTCCACCGCGGGCCCCTCAATTGCATCGCCGAGGATGCGTACACGGTAGCCCAGATCCACGGCACAGGCCGCAGCGGCAACCAGACATTCCCTCGCGCCAGCCAGGCTGGCAAATCGGGCGAGAGCGAGGCGCGGATCGCCGGGCTTCGGCGTTTCGTTGCCGGGATCGGCAAGGATGGCAGCCACCGACGGCGGCAGGTCGATCCGGTAGCGCTCGACCACGTCCCGCGCCTCCTTGACACTGGTAGGGTCCGCCACGGTCGGACCCGACGCGATGGTTGCCGGGTCATCGCCCGGCACGTCGGATATGGCGAGGGTGTGAACCGATGCCGGAAATGCCGCGACAGCCAGGCGTCCGCCCTTGATGGAGGAGATGTGCTTTCGGACCGCATTGATCTCACCGATTCGCGCGCCCGCCCTTAGCAATTCCGACGAGACCGAGCGCTTCTCCGCGAGGGTCATTCCGGCCGCTGGCGCCGCCAGAAGGGCCGAACCGCCGCCGGAAATGAGTGCCAGCAGCAAGTCATCCTTGCCGAGAGCCCTCGCCTGTTCCAGTACACGGGCCGCAGCGGCCGCCCCTGCAGCGTCGGGCACCGGATGGGAGGCCTCGACGATCTCGATGCTTCGGCAGGGGACGGCATGGCCGTACCGGGTCAGGACCAACCCCTCCAACGGGCCTTCCCACGCATCCTCCGCGGCGCGCGCCATGGCAGCCGACGCCTTGCCCGCGCCTACCACCAGCGTCCGGCCCGAAGGAGGAGAGGGAAGCGCTGGCGGCACCAGTCGCATCGGGTCAACGCCCGACAATGCGGCACGGAACAATTGAAACAAGACGTCTGGATGGCCCTCACGCCCGTTGCCGAACCTGATCATCCATCCACCTCCCGGAATTCAGCATGCCCCCACCCCTGGAAATGTGCTACACGCTCAGAGCATGAGGCGCTACCCTTGATGCGGCGCGCGTAGGCGGAGATGCGGCATGGGCACACCCAGTCTTGACTACGGCGCATTGATGGACACGGCGCTTCGGCAGGTGATCGCCGGTGTGATCGCACAAGTCGCCGAACACGGACTACCGGACGGGCACAGCCTCTACATCACCTTCCCAACGGAGGATGACGGCGTGGAGTTGCCGGATTGGCTGCGGGCCGATTACCCCGAGAGCATTTCCATCGTGCTGCAGTATGAATTCTATAACCTTCAAGCCCATGAGGAACATTTCTCGGTCGATCTGAGCTTCCGCAACCGTCCTGCCCGCCTCCGGGTACCCTTCCGGGCCATTACGGTGTTTGCAGATCCCCAGGCCCAGTTTGGATTGCGGTTCAAGAGCGAGCAAGGCGCCGAAGCGCCACCCGAGGATGAAACCGAGGAGTTGGTCGAGGATGATCCCGCAGAAGCCAAAGACGCCGATTCGGGCGATTCGAATGTGATTCCCTTCGACACCTTCCGCCGATAGGCAACGAGGGCAATCAACGTGGTAACCCGGACAGAAACCGACTCCTTCGGCGCCATCGAGGTGCCCGCCGACCGTTATTGGGGAGCGCAGACTCAACGATCCCTCGGAAACTTTCCCATCGGGAATGAGCGCCAGCCGATCGCGGTGATACGCGCGCTCGGCGCCATTAAGCGCGCCGCGGCAGAGGTAAACGCGGCGTCGGGGGATCTGGACCCGGAAATCGGCAAGGCGATCGCGATTGCCGCCGCTGAAGTCGCGGAGGGTCGCTGGGACGACCACTTTCCTCTGGTCGTGTGGCAGACGGGCTCGGGCACCCAGACCAACATGAACGCCAATGAAGTCATCGCCAACCGGTCGATCGAACTCCTTGGCGGCACGGTCGGCTCCAAGGACCCGGTTCACCCGAATGACCACGTCAACCGTTCTCAGTCGTCAAATGACACCTATCCGACGGCGATGCATATTGCAGCGGTTTCCGAGATCTCGGCCCGCCTGATTCCCGCGCTCGAGCGTCTCGAACGATCGCTGGCAGAAAAGGCCCGATTGTTCGGGCGGATTGTCAAGATCGGCAGGACGCATACGCAGGACGCGACCCCCATGACCCTGGGACAGGAGTTCGGCGGCTATGCGCACCAGGTAAAACTTGGCGCGGAACGCATCCGTTCGGCTCTTGGCCACCTCTATCCGCTGGCACAGGGCGGCACGGCGGTCGGAACCGGCCTCAATACGCGCAAGGGCTTCGACGAGCGATTCGCGACGCGGGTCGCCGCGATCACAGGCCATCCATTCACGTCGGCCGAGAACAAGTTCGAGGCCCTGGCCGCGCATGACGCTGTCGTCGAGGCGTCTGGCGCCGCGCGAACCGTCGCGGCATCGCTCTTCAAGATCGCCAACGACATCCGGTTTCTGGCTTCAGGACCGCGGAGCGGACTGGGAGAGCTGTCGCTGCCGGAAAACGAGCCCGGCTCGTCGATCATGCCGGGAAAGGTGAATCCCACGCAGTGCGAAGCGCTGACCCAGGTTTGCGCCCATGTCCTGGGAAACGATGCCGCAGTCGGCTTCGCCGGGAGCCAGGGGCATTTCGAGCTCAATGTGTTCAAGCCGATGATGATCTACAACCTGCTGCAGTCTGTCGGGCTGCTTGCGGATGCAGCGGACAGCTTCCGCGAGCGCTGCGTCGACGGCATCGAGGCCAATGAGGACACGATCGCAAGGAGGATGCGCGAGTCGCTGATGCTGGTGACCGCACTCGCGCCCCATATCGGCTACGACAACGCGGCCAAGATCGCCAAGGCGGCCCACGCCAACGGAACGACGTTGCGGGAGGAAGCCCTCCGCATGCGCTTGGTCGATGGCGTGGATTTCGATCGAATCGTACGTCCGGAAGCCATGATCGGGCCGTCCGGTTGACCGCCATGCCTTCAAAACGCCTTCTCCTGCTGCGCCACGCAAAGTCGAGTTGGAGCCATCCCGGACTCGCGGATATCGATCGGCCCCTGAACGCGCGCGGGCGCACGGCAGCCGCGGCCATTGGCGATTTCCTGTCCGCGAACGGGCTGGTGCCCGACCACGCGGTGGTCTCCGTGAGTTGCCGCACCCGCGAGACCTGGGATTTGGCCTGCCGGCAGATCGCGTCTCCGCCGGAAGCCGCGTTTTCGGAGTCCCTCTACCATGGGGACACCGAATCCATGCTGTGGACGATTCGCGAATCCCCCGCACAGGCAGACTCGGTCCTCCTGCTCGGCCACAATCCCGGCATGGGCGCCTTGGCGTATTCCCTGGCGGGCGGGAACGGCACCGGGCCAGCCGAGGCGAGATTCCTTAAGTTTCCGACAGCGGGCCTTGCGGTCTTCTCGGTTGCCTCGTCCGAATGGGCGTCGTTCCGGATCGAGCACGCGGCAATCATGCAGTTCGTGGACGCACGGTCCCTGACGGATTGAACATGGCGGGACGGCGGCCTCGAGCGCGGGCAGCATATCCGGGATCCGCGCGAATCCAGGGTGTCGTGCCGGCAGGCGGCGCCTTCGGGCGTCTGCGGCTGCGCCACGTTCGGGCCTGACCGGCCCCTCCGCAGGGTGACCCGAAGCGGGTTCTCGGTCGCGACGATCTCAGGGCGGTCCCCAAGTCGGACATGTTCGATATTCACGTCGCGGGTCCGGTCCCGGTGCGCCACGGCACTCTCGATGGCCTCGCGCAAGGCTTCGGCCGGAAGGACTGGACAACGCTCTGGAGAAGTCCCAACCCGCAACCAGGACTCCGCTTCTCCAGCAGGCCGCGTGAAGCAGGTAAATGGCCAATCCATGCCGAGGTCCATGAATCGGCTGCCCGAAACCGGGCGCTGGCCGGCCCGCAGCATTTCACCGATCGCACGCAACCGTGCCCGTCCCTCCCGCGTCGCCGGCCGGAAAACGCTTCCCAGCCGGATTCCAATCCTCGCCCGGTCCCGATGCCAGGCCACCCGGGGCTTGGCAACACCCCGGCTGAGCGAAACGATCCACTCTTCGCTCATCGCCCACCGGCAACTCCTGGTAGAACGGGATGATCGCGGGATGGACATACCGGCCGCGAACGGTGTCCGTCAGCCGGCGCTCCAGTCCGACTCAACGGATCCCGGATGGCGGCCCATCATTCCCCACGCCGAGGAGGATGCAGCCGCCCTGGAAATTCACCCGCGCCGCAATCTCTTTCGCCCGCTGCCCCGGGCCTGTCACTACCACACAGTTGACGCAGAGATCATTGTTCAGTTTCGCGGAGCATTCCGGCCCTTCTCATCCGTTGGAGTGCGGCAGTGTCTTGCATGAGGTATGTCATTCCTGTCCAGAGTTTTGCGGTACCGGGCATTGGCTGTCGTTTGGATGGGATGAAGCCGACATATCGACCGAGATCGATGGCGAAGGTTCGGAGGTCGGGGATATAGTCGGGCGGGGCCCGGCAGCGGATCACGCGGTAGTCGTACAGGCCCAGATAGAGCATGAAGATTTCGTCTCGGGACATGATCTCGTCGGCGGGCCTGTCGGGAGTTTCCCTGGCGGCGCGATCCAGATCGAACACGCGCCACGCGGTGATGGCGTCGAACGCGAGGCACTTTCGCAAGTCCTCGGCATCGTCGAGGCGGCGGTCCTCGATGCGGGTTCCGGTCTTGAGGACGCGGAAGAACTCTTCGATGGACCAGCGCGTTTCGTACCACTGGCGGATGCGGTCGGCCCATTCGGGCGTGGCCTCGCCTTCGGAGCAAAGCAGCAGCCAGCGGAGTGGCTGGCGAGCGCCGGACGGCGGGTTGCGCTCGGCAACGAGCACGGCGGTCATGGGCAGCGTGTGCGGCGACTTGCCTTCGGGCGCGATGAGTTCGACGCGAGCGATGCGCAACGCCAGCACGGCCTTGCGCTTCTTGCGTGCCGCCCTGCCGCCCCGCGCGGAAATCTCGATGCTGCGCGATGCGCAGGGCGGGAGAGTGTCCATGTGCTTGCCGAGGTCCAGCTTTTTGCCGTCCACCAGCACCTTGCGCTGTTTCGAGCGGCAGGCGCGCACCAGCAGGCCGGCGGCGGCGGGATCCTCGGCCTGGCGGGCGTACAGACCCCAGATGTCTCCCTCGCGGTCGGCGACGGAAATGACGCGGGTGTTCGAGCAGGCGTGTCCAACCGCCGCCGCCTGTTCCAGCGAGCGCAGCCAGCGGGCGCTCTCGGGCTCCTGCGCCACGCCCGGTTCCCGGGCGGCCTTGGCTTCGACGCTTTCGCGGAAGTCGCCCTCAAGCGCGCAAACGCCAAGCGGGCGCCCGCCCTGTGCCACCGCCAGCGTCGCATGCACGGGAACCCCCACGGTGCCCTTGCCGCCGCCGCCCAGCGCCGCCAGCCCGCTGGTCGCGTCGCGAAGGTTGTCATAGTTCAGCATGGTGGTGTCCTGCACCATCAGCACCACACCCGCATGCTGGCAGCGCTCCACCGTTGTCTCGCGATGCCCCTCGAGGATGTCGTCCACAGCAACCCTTTCGTTCGAAAGCAGGCGGTACGCAGCCTCCTGCGATGCACGGTCCGGAAAGATCTCCGGAAGCGGCGTTCCCGGGCGCTTCTCCCAACACCGCCCCATCTCCTCGATCCGGCGCCGCACCCGCCCGTCGGGATGGGTGCCCCGGCCGAACTCGCGCTCCGCCCAGTCGGCATCGGCGCCAAGATGCAGCGACCCCATCCGCCCCGCAACCCGCTCCGGCTCCTCACACAATGCTTCCCGCCAGCCCGCCTGCAGGGACTTCATCCACACCCGGCGCACCGGCCCCGCTCCGCGCCGGCCCGGCGGGCAGCCCGATGTCGCGCCAGCATCCTCCCAGCCCGCCGCACGGTACGAGGTCCCGGCATGCTCGGGGCCGACATAGCTGTACGCCAGCACCGGCCGATCACCATGCCGCGCTTCCCAGTCGTCCGCAACCCGACCTGTCGCCTGCGCCAGCACATGCGAGGCAAGGTCCGGAACCCGCACCGAAGGCAGGAGCAGGAAGCGGTGGTTGTTCACCATCCGCCCCAACCCCGCGCAACGGGCTCGCCCGCTCCAGCCGATATACCGGTCCCGCGCCTTCTGGTGCCAGCTCGCCGCGCAGAAGCCGATCCCACCCAAACACCCGAACCGAGACGATTTCACCAGATAGTTCAACGTCTTGCCGGGATGCCGCGGAGCCCCCTCCGGATGGTGCGACGCCATCATCGAACGGAACCGCCGCGAACCCTCGCGACCCTCGGCCGGTTCCAGCGAAACCGTTCCCAGAGCCGACAGCGTCGTCTCCACATGCAGGTCTGGATGCGACGGCAATGCATCCCCCGCCGGCGGCGGCGCCGCCGCCGCCGGGAGCTTCAACCCCAGTTGCGACGCCAGCCTCGGCAGGATCTTCCGCGCCGACGAAACGCACGGCTCGCCCCGCGCGTTGCGCCAGTTCGCGCGAGCGCACAACTCGCTCGCAAGCGCGCTACGGCTCGCGCCTCCCTCCCGGACCGCGTACTCAAACCACGAAAGAGTTTCCGCGCAAAACTGTCGCAAGCCAATCTGCATGCATCATGTGTGCCACACAACACAGCCCGTGTCAACAGTGTGATAGTGACAGGCCCCGGGCGGACATCATCGTGCTTGAATGCGATCCCCGAATTCTTCCGTTCGGCAATCAGCTTCAGAAGACGGGCCCTGTCCGTCCGTCAAACGACCCACAGCGCCGCGGGTCCACCAACGTCTCGGTACCCCGTGGAATCCAACCCGTCTGAGTCCTTGCCGCCAGCTACTCTTCCGCGCCGCGGGAGAGTTCTCGCGCCGCTCCAGGCAGGGCGGCCGCGCTCCCTCAATGGCCGAGAATCTGGCTCAGGAACAGCTTCGTGCGGTCGCTCTGGGGATTGTTGAAGAAGTCTTCCGGATTGTTCTCTTCGACGATCTGGTTGTCGGCCATGAAGATCACCCGGTTCGCGACCTTTCGGGCGAATCCCATCTCGTGGGTCACGCAGATCATGGTCATTCCGTCTTCCGCCAGACCGATCATGGTGTCAAGAACCTCCTTGATCATCTCCGGATCGAGGGCCGAAGTCGGCTCGTCGAACAGCATGATCTTCGGCTTCATGCACAGCGAGCGCGCGATTGCGACCCGCTGTTTCTGTCCGCCGGACAGTTGCTCCGGATACTTGGCCGCTTGTTCGGGAATTTGCACCCGCTCCAGATATTGCATGGCCGTCGCCTCGGCCTCAGCGCGCGGCATCTTCCGAACCCAGATCGGCGCCAGGGTGCAATTATCCAGCACGGTGAGATGGGGGAACAGGTTGAACTGCTGGAATACCATGCCAACCTCGCGGCGGATTTCGTCAATCTTCTTGATATCTCCGGTTAGTTCGATGCCGTCCACCTCGACCGTGCCGCTCTGATGCTCCTCGAGCCGGTTAATGCAACGGATGAGAGTCGACTTTCCGCAGCCGGAGGGACCGCAGATCACGATCCGCTCACCTTCATGAACCGTGAGATTGATATCGCGAAGAACGTGGAGCTCGCCGAACCACTTGTTCATTCCCTCGATCCGGATCGCGATCTCGTCCGATACGCGCATCTTCGAGCGATCCAACTCGCGCTGGCTGAGATCCTCCATCGATCGCCTCCTGATCCGTTCGCGTCCCGACGGCACGGGTTCGCGCTCCACGCCAAGCCCCGCAGTATCCCGGAGAATAGCGGTGCCGGGCGTACTGCGGCAACCGCACCCTGCGTATCGTCCCACAGCCGCCCTGCGGGCCGCGTCCCGCAGAGGGAATGGCTCGCTGCAGCTACTTGTTGGACGTATCCAGCTTCTTCTCCAGGTTGATGGAATAGCGGGACATGGCAAAGCAGATCACGAAGAAAAACACCGCCGCAAGCAGGAAGGTCTCATGATCCACTTCCCCGATCCAGTCCGGATTGGTCTGCAGCAGGCGCGCCTGGCCGAGAATGTCGAAGAGTCCGATGATGATGACAAGCGTCGTGTCCTTGAACAAGCCAATGAACGTATTGACGATTCCGGGAATGGAGATCTTGAGTGCCTGCGGCAGGACCACAAGGCGCATCATCTGCCAGTAACCCAGGCCCATCGCGCGGGCCGCCTCGTACTGCCCGTTCGGAATTGCCTGCAAGCCGCCGCGAATGACTTCCGCCATATACGCGGAGGCGAAAACCGTGATCATGATCATGACGCGGACGAGTTGGTCCAGCGAGACCCCTGGCGGGAGGAACAGCTGCAGGATGATTACTGCAACGAACAGCAGGGTGATCAGCGGAACCCCGCGAATGATCTCGATGAACGCGACGGAAAGGATGCGGACGACGGGCATGCGTGAACGACGCCCGACCGCCAGAAGGATGCCGATGGGCAGCGACAGGACGATCCCGGCCAGACCCGCGACGAGGTTGAGCATGAAACCGCCAAAATCCGTCGTGGAGACCGACTCGAGGCCAAGACCGCCGAGGAGCAGGAAGGCTGCGATCACCGGGTAGGCAACAGAGAAATACCGCCCGTAGCGGGCATATGGCAGGCCTTCGAACAGGACATAGGCGACCGCCGGCACGAGCAGGGCGACCGCAAGATTGACCCGCCAGTAGGATTCGGACGGATAGAAGCCGTAGAGAAACTGCTCGATTCGCTGGTCCAGCCAAGCCCAGCACGCTCCCTGTCCGGCGCAATCCGCGCCGGTGCCGCCAACGAAGTCGGCATCGAACACCGCCCAGTCAAGGAACGGCGGTATCGCCAGCCAAAGCAACGCGATGGAAGCTGCCGTCAGCGCAATATTGAGGGAACCCGATAACAGGTTTGTCCGCACCCAGCCGATCCAGCCTACGGTCGCGAGGGGCGCAGGGCGCGGCTCCAGCAATTCGGCCTGGCTGCGATGGAAGGATTGCCTGTTCGTCATCGTTCCACCAGCGCGATTCGGGCGTTGTACCAATTCATGAGAGCCGAAGTGAGCAGGCTTAACGACAGGTAGACGATCATGTAGATCGAGATCACCTCGAGTGCCTGCCCGCTTTGGTTCAGGATGGTGTCGCCGATGGAGACCAGATCCTGGTATCCGATGGCAACCGCTAGCGAAGAATTCTTGGTCAGGTTGAGGTATTGGCTCGTCAGGGGAGGGATGACCACGCGAAGCGCCTGCGGAAGGATGATCCGGCGCGTGGTAACCCGGGGACGGAGACCCAGCGCGTTGGCAGCCTCCGTCTGGCCCTTGCTCACGGAGAGAATGCCGGCGCGGACGATTTCGGAGATGAATGCGCCTGTATAGGTCGAAAGCGCAAACCAGAGCGCAGTGAACTCCGGGGTGATGTTGATACCACCCTGCAGGTTGAACCTGCCCATCTCGGGGGTGTCCAGGCCGACCGGACCGCCAAGAACAAGATATGCGACCAGCGGGAGTCCGACAATCAGCGCAAGTCCGGACCAGCCGACCGGAAAGGTCTGCCCGGTGCGGTCCTGGCGAGCCGCTGCCCAGCGGGCGATAAGGAACGTGGCGACCAGGCCAACCGCGATGCATAGAACCACGAACCACGAACCGTCCTCGTACACGAGGGCGGGAACTCGTACGCCTCGATTGTTGAGAAAGAACGTTTCGCCGATCGAAATGCTATCGGGCACCCTGGGCAGCGCCAGCAGAACGATCCACCAGAAGATGATCTGCAGAAGCACGGGAACGTTTCGGGTGAACTCGACATAGGCGCCGACAATCCTGCTGATGAGGAAATTATTCGACAGCCGCAGGATGCCGGCCAGGAATCCGATGACCGTGGCCGCGATGATTCCGAGAACCGCGACGAGAATGGTGTTGAGGCCGCCGACGATGAACGCCTTGCCGTATGTGTGGGTGGAATCGTACTCGATCAGACGCTGGTTTATGTCGAACGCGGAAGTCTGGAACAGGAAGCCATAGCCGGAAGCAAGGCCGGCGCGCTCGAGGTTTAGTGCCGTATTGTAACCGATGACAAGGAAGAGCGCCACAAGCGCGAGAATCAAGAGGACCTGGAAGGCTATACTTCTGGCCCGCTCGTTCGTCCAGAGTTCAGCGATCCTCATGGATTGGCTCACCTACCTCGACCGAGAAGAGGCCGCTGGCCTGTAGTGCCGACGCGGCTGTGCAGTGACAAGTGCACTCGGCCCCCGCCGGCGGCAATTGCCGCCGGCGGGGGCCGGTACCAACTTGGCTTAACGGAACGGCGGCGCGTAAAGGATTCCGCCATCCTTGTAGAGCGCGTTCAGACTGCGGGCCAAGCCGAGCTTGGTGTCCGGACCGACATAACGGTCGAAGATCTCGGCATAGTTGCCTTCTGCGGCGATCGCTTTGACCGCCCAGTCTGCGTCGAGGCCGAGCATCTGGCCGTAGTTGCCGTCAAAACCCAGCATCCGCTTGACTTCCGGGTTGCTGGAATCGCTGCTGGCCATGTCCATCACGTTGGCCTGGCTTACGCCCAACTCCTCGGCGATGATCAGTGCATTCAGCACCCACCGGGCAACGTCGGCCCACTGGTCGTCGCCGTGGCGCACCAGCGGTCCGAGCGGCTCCTTGGACACGATCTCGGGATACACCATGTGGGCGTCCGGATCGTCGAAGGTCGCCTTTGTCGCAGCCAGACCCGAGGCGTCCGTCGTGTAGACGTCGCAGCGCCCGGCTTCGTAGGCAGTGCGGGCCTCGGCGTTGGTCTCGATCGGAACCGGCTCATACTCGAGGTTGTTGGTGCGGGCGAAATCCGCCAGATTCAACTCCGTCGTCGTGCCGGTCTGGATGCAGATCGAGGCGCCGCTAAGCTCCGTGGCGCTCGTGATGCCCAGGTCGGTCCGGCCGATGAAGCCCTGGCCGTCATAGTAGCTGACACCGATGAACGTGAATCCAAGATCGACGTCGCGGGAAAGGGTCCAGGTGGTGTTCCGCGACAGGACATCGATCTCGCCTGACTGCAGCGCCGGGAAGCGGGTCTTCCCGGTCAGATTGACATATGTCACCGCGTCGGCGTCGCCGAGCACAGCCGCTGCGAGCGCCCGGCAGTAGGCAACGTCAAAACCTGTCCAATTGCCGTCGTCGTCCGTGAATGCGAATCCGGCGAGGCCGGTATTGATGCCGCATTTCAACTCGCCGGCGGCGCGCACATCATCGAGAGTTGCCGCCTGGCCGGGCCCGGAGCCGGCCATGACCAGCAATCCTGCCGCGGCAACGGCACCCGAAAGTACCCGTAGTCTCATGCTGTGTCTCCTTCTTCCCCGTTTTTCGTCGTATTCGGAACGAGTGCACCGCCAACGGGCAGTGGTCCGTCACCGTCAGGGAGTATGCACTGCTTGAAGCCAACCTTCAACCCTTGCTCTGCCATATGGCCTCGCGCCACGCAAGAAATTCCTGCCGATTTCCACGCCGGATTGCGACAATTCGTGTGAAACTACTTGGAGTTGCCCACTGTTCCAGGATCCATCCGCCACAGCATGACACCCAGCTGCGGTGCCGCGCCATCAATCGAACTCCGCCACTTGATGGCGGCTCAGCCGAGGGTCGCGGGAAATTCCCGTGTTGCCGGCCGCTCCCCTGCTTGGGATCCCGCATTGCCCGCCGGCGCCCTCTGCGGTTTTGCCCGCAGCGCGCCTCCTCGCCCCCGGCACCACCGAGGCGGGAACCGCCGGCCGCGCAGGCTGCTCGTTCAAGGGAACCCCGCGATTCTCGGCGCGTGGCGGTATGATGTCGCGTCCCGCTCGTCGTGACCGGGACCCGGAGCGCTTCCATGCCTGATCGCGCAAGTCCCCGCGATGCGACCATCGCATCCCATTCCGGGCGTGCCCCGCAATCCCATAGCGGCGTGGTCAACATACCCGTGCACCGTGCCTCGACAATTCTCTGGCCGACGCTTGAGAAGCTTCGCGGCTCGCGGGGGATCCTCCACGGAGACGCGGTCACATACGGTGTCCACGGCACGCCGGGCACGTTCGCGCTGGAGGAGGCCATCACGGCAATGGAGGGCGGCTTCCGCACCCGCCTTGCCCCGTCGGGCCTGGCGGCGGTTTCCGGCCCCCTCCTCGCCATCCTGAAGCCCGGCGACCATCTCCTCGTAACAGACAGCGCCTACGATCCGACGAGGACCTTCTGCAACGGCATGCTGCGTCGATTCGGCGTGGATACCGAGTTCTACGATCCGTGCATCGGGGCAGGCATCGCCCGGCTGATCCGTCCAGAGACACGTGCGGTCTTCATGGAGTCGCCCGGCTCCCTGACCTTCGAGGTCCAGGATGTGCCTGCCATCGCCGCGGCTGCCCATGCGGCCGGCGCCCTGGCGATCGTGGATTCGACCTGGGGAACGCCGCTCCACTTCAAGCCCTTCGCGCTGGGAGTCGACATCTCGATCCATGCGGCCACCAAATACATCGCGGGCCATTCGGACCTCGTGCTCGGCACCGCCACGGCAAACGAGACTGCGTACCCGATCCTGCAGAAGGGATGGGCGGAACTGGGTCTGTGCGCATCGCCGGACGATGCGTTCCTCGCTCTCCGGGGCCTGCGCAGCATGCCCGCCCGCCTCGCCTGCCATGCGGCCTCCGCGCTCCGCGTCGCGATCTGGCTGCGCGAGCAGCAGGAAGTGGAGACGGTACTCTACCCTGCCCTCCCCGAGGATCCTGGGCACGTGCTCTGGAAGCGGGACTTTTCCGGCGCGTGCGGCCTGTTTTCCTTCGGCATCCAGCCGGCGCTCTCGGGCAACGAGCCCGCCCTCGCCGCCATGCTGGACGGCATGGAACTCTTCGGAATGGGATACAGCTGGGGCGGGTTCGAGAGCCTGATCCTGCCCGTGCACCCGGAGCGGGTTCGAACCGCTACCGAATGGCCGACCAACGGCGGCCCGAGGGGGCAGTTGATCCGGATCCATGTCGGCCTGGAGGATCCGGAAGACCTGATCGCCGATCTCGCCCGCGGGTTGAAACGGCTTCGGCAAGCCTGCGCAAGCTGAAACCGACTACGGGCGTGGTCCGCCGACGGCTCACGCAAATTCCAGGATCACATCGTCGACTGCGAGCACATCTCCCGGCGCGGCCAGAATGCGCTCCACCTTGGCCTTGCGATCGGCGCGCAGGACATTCTCCATCTTCATCGCCTCGATCGTCGCGAGAGGTTGACCCGGTTCCACTTCGCTGCCCTCTTCGACTTCGATCGAGACGACCAGCCCGGGCATCGGACAGACGAGAGCGCCAGCGCTATCTTCACTCGCGTCCCGCGGCATCCACCGCGCAAGTTCCGCAAGGCGGCGCGTGCGGAGCAGAATCGAAACGCGCGCGCCCCTTCGCGATACCGCGAACGTCTCCCCCCGGCGCTCGACCTGAAAGACGAGCAGCCTTCCATCCACGGTCCCCTCGCACCGGATTGCGCCAGGAACCCACTCCGCGTCGACCGACATCGAGACTCCGGATGGCTTCCCCGCATTCCTCAACTCCACCCGGAGTCCGGATCCAGCCTCCGCAGCGTGAAACTCCCAGGACCGATCCCCCGCCGAGGCGACCCAATCGGCGGGTGGAGCGGCTCCGCCTGCGGCCCGCCGCTCCAGTCGCCAACGGAGCAGCAGGCAAAGCGCGGCCAGGCCCCGAAATTCCGCCTCCGGGAGTTCCGCTCCGCAAAAGCCATCCGGATAAGCCGCGTCAATGAAGCCGGTATGCATGTTGCCGGCAATGAAATCGGGGTCATCCATAACCGCTTGCAGGAACGGTACGTTGTGCTCGACTCCGGAAATTCCGAATCGATCCAGTGCGCCACGCATCACTTCCAGCGCCTCGCTCCGATCGGCTCCATGCGAACAGAGCTTGGCAATCATGGGATCGTAGTGGACACTGATCTCGGAACCCTCCACCACTCCGGCATCCACGCGCACCCCGCCTTCCTCAGCAGGCGGTTCAAACCTGGTCAACCGACCCGTCGACGGGAGAAAGCCGCGGAACGGGTCTTCTGCATATACGCGCGACTCAAGCGCCCACCCCGTCTGGGCGATGTCCTCCTGAGCAAGCGCCAGCTTCTCACCGGCGGCCACACGCAGCATTTGCTCGACGAGATCGATTCCCGTCACAAGCTCGGTGACCGGGTGCTCCACCTGGAGGCGCGTGTTCATCTCCAGGAAATAGAAATTCCGCCCCGAATCCACCACGAATTCGACGGTCCCGGCGCTCCGGTATCCCACCACCCGCGCCAGGGCGACAGCCTGCTCTCCCATGCGCCTCCGGCCCTCGTCGTCCAGGAACGGCGACGGCGATTCCTCGATGACTTTCTGGTTGCGGCGCTGAATCGAGCACTCCCGCTCACCGAGATGGACCCCGTTGCCATGGCCGTCGGCCAGCACCTGGATTTCGATGTGCCGCGGATCCACGATGAACTTCTCGATGAAGACCCGATCGTCGCCAAAGCTTGAGCGAGCCTCGGAGCTGCTGCGGACAAATCCCTCCCGGACCCCCGCTTCGTCGCGGGCGACCCGCATGCCCTTTCCGCCGCCCCCTGCGGCCGCCTTGATCATCACGGGAAGACCGATTTCCCTTGCGATGGAGGCGGCTTCATCCGGAGAGCGGATAATATCCGCGTGGCCCGGAATGGTGTTGACGCCGGCAGCCGCAGCAATCCGCTTCGACTCGACCTTGTCGCCCATCGCGGCGATGGCGGTTGCAGGCGGGCCGACAAACGCGATCCCCGCGGCCTCCAGCGCCTCGGCAAAGGCAGTATTCTCGGAAAGGAACCCATAACCGGGATGCACGGCGTCCGCACCTGTCCCGCGCACCGCGTCCAGAATCGCGTCGATCCGGAGATAGGACTGCGCCGCTGGCGCCGGCCCGATCAGAACCGCCTCGTCGGCGAAGCGGACATGGGGCGAGTTTGAATCCGCCTCCGAGTACACGGCAACCGTTCCGATTCCGAGGCGCTTCGCCGTGCGCATGATGCGAAGCGCGATCTCACCCCGGTTTGCGATCAGGATCTTCTGAAACATGTGCTCTAATCCTGTTCGCGCCGCCCTGACGACCGCGCAACTTGCGCATGCCGGAAGCAGTGGACGAGGTGGTCGTTTACCAAGCCGGCGCCCTGCATGAAGGCATAGACGCTGACCGGTCCGACAAACCGGAACCCTTCGGCACGCAAAGCCCCGGAGAGCCGCTCCGATGCCGGGGTGCTGACCGGAACCTCCTCCATGCGATGAAACCTGTTCTGCACGGTCTGTCCATCGACGAAGCTCCATACAAAGGCTCCGAAGCCCTCCCGCTCCTCTATCCTGAGCCATGCGCGCGCACCAGCAACCGCGGCCTCGATCTTGCCGCGGTGGCGAATGATCCCGGAATTCATTAGCAGTCGATTCACGTCATCTTCGCCAAACCGCGCGACCGCATGCGGCAGGAAATCCCGAAAAGCCCGGCGAAATGCCTCCCGCTTCCGCAATACGGTGATCCAGGAAAGCCCCGACTGAAACGAATCCAGAACAAGCGCTTCAAACAACACCACAGGATCCCGGACAGGAACTCCCCATTCCTCGTCATGATATGCGACGTAGAGCGGATCCGCGCCGCACCAGGGACAGCGCACCCGGTCGGCCACCGGCATCCGGTCAGGACTTTCCGGCAAGCTTCGCGACCTGGGTCTTCAACTCGTCAACCTGGGAGCGAAGCTCCTGTATCTGGTCCTCTGCGCTCTCCTCCGCCGCGTGGTCACCGGCCGGAGCTGACCCACCGGATTCCGCGGATGCCTCGGCGCCGCCCGCGGCGTATGGCGCAAGCAACTCCAGAGCCGGTTCGAACAGGGCGCGGTTGACTTCCTTCAATTGCTCCAGGCCCGCTGCCGCCGGGTTGGAGAACGCGGTGTTCATCTGTTGCCGGAGCAGTTCCTGGTTGCGGCTGAAAATCTCCATGCTGGATTCGAGGTAGCTCGGCACCACCCACTGCATCGACCCGCCGTAGAGGGCGACCAGGCGCCTCAGAAAACCGATAGGCAGAAGGTGCTCTCCGCGATTCTCGGATTCCAGCACGATCTGGACGAAAATCGCCGCCGTGATGTCCTCGTCGGTACGGGCGTCCTTGACCACGAAATGGCGGCCCGCCCTGGTCATGGCCGCGAGATCCACCAAAGTTACATAGGTGCTGCGCTCCGTATCGTACAGCCGCCGATTGGCATACTTCTTGATGACGGTTGGTGCGCGGTCCGCGCCGTCGTCCTTCGTTCTCGACGGGTCTGCCTCCGCCTTTGCTTTCGCCATGCCCTCTTCCCGACTTCGTCCCGCACGCACTCCTGTTGCGCTGCACACAAAATAGCACCAATTGCCCTCCCGGCGCAAAAAGAGAACGCGGCCTCCGGCCGGACTGAGGAGCACCATCCTGCGCGTCTCTGCGGACGCTGCCCGGCTGCCTGCTGCGGCTCTCACCAGCCTGGGTCCCGAAGACCGCATGAGTGACGCCAGCGCACTGCATCGCCATCGTTGCGGCCGGGTTTGCGAGTCCGGCATCGCCGACGGCCGGGGATGCCGCACAAGCGCAATTCGGAGCCACGACGCTCTGCACCAGCGCGTCTTCGGCTGGACGGGCCGGACTTCCAGCCAACGGCCCGCGACGTGTTCTCGACCTATGATCCTCGATCCGCGTACTGTCGTTCGTGGCGTTTCCCGCTCGGTATCCGTAAGCGCTTGCGCCACGCTGGCGACCGGTACCGCGCAGGAAGAGACGACGAGAAGATTCCGGGACCGCGCCACCTTGGAGCAGGACCGGCGAGGCACGGTTCAAACTCCCGCGAATGGAATTCCAGGACTTCGATCCGCTCCGTCATTCAGTGCCATTCATCGCCCGGCGCGGCGCACAGGCCATGCCCGGTCGACAGTCGGGAACGGTCCCGGACGCGCTACCCCTGCTCTCAGGCGTCGATTCCGGCGAAGATTGGTGACAGTCGGGAGCCGGAACCCCGCACTCGACAACCGACACTGACAGGGACTGCGCCGAGTGCCTCCCCCCAGCACCCCGGTGCCAATGCTCGCGCACGGACGGGCCCGGCCGGTCCCGACAACCGGAGCAAGCAGGAGGAAAGGTGTCGGTTTATCCATAAAATGGGACTGAGTCTCATGTTATGGGTAAATGCAGGAAGTCTCATTTTATGCTTCAAAGGGAATTCAGCGGATTTCTGGGGGTAATGAAGCTGATCTTGGGGTGGTGGGAGAATGTGGTTCAGGATATGGTGTAAAGGAAATCTCGGGTTATGGGTAATTCGGTGTAGTTTCTCCTGAAATATGGTTGCATGGGTGCAGGAATGGCAGAGCGGACGTTGAGGGGGCGGCTGGATTTGCGGAATGCGCGGGAGCATCGCCGGGTGGAGCGGCTGTTCATGGCGGCGCAGGAAGCGCGGAACGCGGTCATTGAGGACTTTCGTCCGGCGCGGGCGTGGAACCTGCGGGAGTTGCGCCGGCAACGCAGGGTGGATCCGGAGTGGAAGCCTGGCTCGGACGACTGGTTTGAGTGGGAGGGGCCGGACACGGTTCGGCAACCGGGCAAGCTGGCGCGTTACAGTTCGCAGGCGGTGCGCAACAGGGCGGTTACACGGCTGCGAACTGTCGGGAAGATGCCGTTGGCATCGGAGTACACAGTGGCGCTGGCGAGGGGCGATGCCTCCAGGGTGGCGCGGGGCGTGGGGAAGGGTGGGCGGAAGCCGTTGCGGTTCCGTGGTTGGCGGAAGCGTTTTTCGGTCGAGTGGGATCGATTGAGAGGACTGGTCTTTGCCGCGGGCAGCCGGCGGCATGGCAAGCTGCAGGGCAAGGATACGGGCAGTTTGCGCTTCAGGTTGTATGAGGATCTGCCGGAAGGTGTGGAGATGCGGTCCATGCGGCTGGTGCGCACGCGACGCGGGGAGCGTGGCGTGGGACCGTCGGTCTACGAGGTGCATTTCACGGTCCAGGAGCCGGATGCTGGTGATACCCAGTTGCCGTTACAGCAGATCGTGGGAGTGGATGCCGGCGGCAGGGCGACTGCGACGGATGACACGGGTGCGGTAACGATTCTGTCGGCTGCAGAGGATGGTGCCAGGGAGCGGGAACTGCAACGGGTGCTGTCTCGGTGCCGGAAGCGGTCGAAAGGCCGCAGGAAGGCGCGGACGCGGCCTGCCCATGGGTCACCTAACCGCTAGACAATTGGTTTCCGGGAGGCCATACTGCTCCCGCCATGCCCGAATCGCTCTCCATTCCCGCGGTCCTTAAATCGGACGCCGGACAGGCGTTGCTGTTCGGCCTGCAGCCTCTGGACCGGTTTCCGGGACGGATGGCGGTCGCCCGGGCGGTGTGCGAGGGCCTCGGGCTGGTTGATGCCCAGGGACGTCTGCGGCTATCGAGCTGCATGGCGGCGCTGGCGGCGCTGGCGGCGCTGGCGGCGCTTGAGGCGGAGGGCGGGTTCCGACTTCCGCCGGAGGGTTCCGGCAAGGGGGTGGCGAGGGCGCCGAGGATGCAGTTGGCGCCGGTCGCGGAAGCGGTTGGCGTGCCGTCGCGTGTGGACGACGTCGTCGGACTGGAGGTGAGGTCGGTCGGCGGGGATGCGGAGCGCCGGCTTCTGGCGCGGATGCTTGCGGACGACCATCCTCTCGGCGCGTCGCAGCACGCAGGCCGGCAGTTGCGCTATCTGTTGTGTTCGGACCACGGCCTGCTCGGGGGTTTCGTTTTCGCCAGTCCTGCGCCGAGGCTGTCCGCCCGGGACGACTGGATCGGCTGGGACGCGGCGGGCCGTTCGGCGGGGCTTGACCGGGTCGTCGGCATGTCGCGGTTCCTGATCCGGAGGGGCGTCTGCTGCCGGAACCTGGCCTCGAAGGCGCTTGCGCTGTGCCTGCGGCGGCTCGGGGCCGACTTTCTCGGACGCTACGGTATCCTGCCCCTGCTTGTGGAGACCTTCGTGGGGGAAGGCTACAGCGGCGGCAGCCTGTGCGCGGCGGGATGGACCTATGTCGGCGAGAGCGCCGGACGCGGGCGGCGGGCGGGGACGGGGGAGCGGGTCCCGCCCAAGGCGGTGTGGCTGCGCCCGCTGACGTCCGGCTGGCGCCGCGAGTTCGGGGTCGTCGGCGCGCCCCCCGATCCGCCGCCGCGCCGGCGCTCCGTTCTCGGCCCCGGCGACGGCCTTGACAGGGACCGGTGGGCGGGGAATGAGTTTGGCGGGGCCGCGCTGCACGGGAAGCTGCGGGACCGGCTCGTGGCCAGCGCCGCGGTGCAGGCGGCGGCGCCCTCGAAGACGTTCTTCACGGCGGCCTGCGGCAATCAGGCCTTGGTGACGGGGTATTACCGGATGATCAGGAAAGCGGACCACGAGCATGTCGGTCTGACGCCGGAGGGCATCCTGGCGGGTCACAGGGATCGGACGGTGCGTCGCATGCGGGGCGCTGGGACGGTGCTGCTGATCCAGGACGGGACCGACCTCAACTTCGCGACCCATCCCGGCTGCGACGGGCTGGGGGTGATCGCAAGGAACGGCCGGAAGGGCTCGGGCACCCTCGGCATCCACATGCACAGCACGTTCGCGGTCAGCGAGCAGGGCATCCCTCTCGGGGTTCCGCGCATTGAGTTCGACTGTCCCGAAGGCGGCGGCGAGCGCGGGAAGCCGCCGGAGGAGCGGAAGTCGGGGCGCTGGCTCCGGGGCTGGCGCGACAGCTCCCTTCTGGCCGGGGAGGCCAACGCCGTCAAGGGGCGGGCCGGCGGCATCAGCGTGGTGTCGGTGATGGACCGGGAGGGGGACATCGCGGCGCTGTTCGTCGAGCACCGTGACAGGGGCGGCGCCGACCTTCTCGTGCGGGCGAGGGCCGACCGCGTCCTGGCGGACGGCGGAAGGCTGTTCGAGGAGGTGCGGGCGTCGACCTCGCCCTCACGGCACGAGATCTGCGTAGACCGGGCCTCGGCGCGGCGTGCCGCACGCGGCCAGAAGGCCTTCGCCGGGCGCGAGGCGCGGCGCGCCGCCGTCGAACTGCGCTGGCTGGAACTCTCCGTTCCCGTGCCCCGGCAGGAGCGCCGGCGCCTCGGCTCCGAACCCGTCCGGCTGACGGCGGTGCACGCCCTCGAGCCCTCTCCGCCGTCCGGCACGGAGGCCCTCGAATGGCTGTTGCTGACGACGCTGCCGGTCGGCAACGCGGACGAGGCGCGCCGGATCCTCGACCTGTACGCCCTGAGGTGGCGCATCGAGGACTGGCACCGGATCCTGAAGACCGGCTGCGAGATCGAGAAGTCGGGCTTCCGAACCGCCGAGCGGATGAAGGCGGCCGTGACGATCAACGCGGTGATCGCCTGGCGTCTGGCGGCGCTGACGCTCATGGGCCGGGACACCCCGGAACTGCCCGCCCACAAGATGTTCTCGGCCTCCGAGATCGCGATGCTGCTCGACTTCGCGATCGCCGGCGGCTTCCCGGTTCCCGGCCGGGAGCGGCCGGAGGATCCGGTGGACCTCGAAGCTGTATCGCTTGGACAGGCCTTGCTTCTCGTCGCCCGGCTCGGCGGCTACCTGAACCGGAGCAACGACGGCCCGCCGGGCCATCAGACGGTTTGGGAGGGATACGCCAGGCTCGTCACCGGCGCGCAGACCATCGAGCGGATCGAAGAGAACGGCGAGGCAAGCGCGCTGCATCCCTATCTCGCTCGGAACGCCGCAACGTCAGGACACGGAGAAGGCCGCAGCCGCAGGCCCTGAATCGCTGCCGAACGGCCCTCCGAAACCGGAAACGCTGCGGCGTGCGGCGTCGGGCATGGAGTGGAACCAGCCCCGAGAGTCGCCGTTGTCTAGTGGCTAAGTGATCAATGGGCAGGACGCGGCTGGAGCGGCACCGCGGGAAGACGGCGTTGAAGAAGCGGCAGCTGTGCCGGAAGAAGGCGTCCCGCATGGTTCGGCCGGGGCGTTGCATTGTGGTGGAGGACCTGGACCATGCGAAGATGCGTGGGCGGGGCCGTGGCAAGCGTGGCATGAACCGGAGTTTGAAGAACGGTGCGCCGGGGATGTTCCGGAAGGCTCTCGAGGAGATCTCGGTTCGCAAGGGCGATTGTACGGTCGCGGGTGTGCCGGCGGCGTATACGTCGCGGCAGTGCGTTCGGTGCGGCAGCCGGGAGACAGAGCTTGATCGCACGCATGTGTCGTGCGGGGCTTGTGGTGCGCGGGAGGATCGCGACCGGGCTGCGGCAGGAAATCTGGTGCTGGTACTGCTTGCGGGGTTTTGCCTTGCGGGCGGTGTCGCGAAGAGTGGGGACGTCCCGTCCCCGGGTGGTGTTGCTGGCGTTGCGGTCCGCGGGGATTCGATCCTTGCCGATGGTATGCCGGCGTGTGTGCCGCCGGAAAGCCTTGGGCAATGGCTGTTGAGCCGGGCCCTTGCGAGGTGGGGCGAACACGCCCCGGGGTTGCCCAGGGTGCGGGCGGGAAATCTCATTTTATGGGTAAATTCCGTCTCAAGTTATGGGTAAACCGACAAAAGGAGCAAGGCGGTCCGCCCAACCTCAAGGCATCCCGCAGGCACGTATAGCCATCGCAAACACCGCAAAATCGATTCGATACAGCAACTCGCGTACAGCCGACAGCCGCGTATTGGGCGGTGATCCCGTCGGACCGGGATAGGAGCAGCCTTCCCCAAGGCCGCGGTTCGCCGCAGTTCGAACGTCACGCTCGGGCTGCGCCTGCCGCCTCCAGCGGCGGCCGGTTTCCGCCCACGTTCAACTCGGCCTCCAGTGCCCTTCCGACATGGATCAGGCTCGATTCGTCGAACAGTGTGCCCCAGAGGCAGACACCGCGCGGAACCTCGAACACCGGACCGGTCGCCCCGGCTTCCCCGAGTTCCAGCTTCCCCTTGGCGAGAGACAGCTCCGACCGGGTCGGAATGCGCTCGAAGCCTGCCCGGAGAACCAGCGAAGGATGCCCCGTGAAGTTGCTCGCTATCAGCATGGATCCGCCGGGAACGGGACCGACAAGGACATCAATCTCGTCAAACAGCGAGCCCACCGCTTCCATTACCTTCCTTCGCAGCCGGTCAAGCTGCACGTGGTCCACTGCGGACAGGAAGCGCGCCTTGCGGAACGCATTCGGCCAGGCGCCTTCATCCTGCCGGGTCAGCGTGTCATCCGCGCCTGTAAGCGTGAGCGCCTCAAAGGTTGCCGAGGCTTCCGCGTAAAGCGTGTCAATCAGCGTGCCATAGGGCAGATCCGGCAACGCGACTTCCGCGACTTCAAATCCGAGGCCGCAAACGCGCCGCAAGACATCCCGGTCGAGGTCCGTAGCCTGATCGCCCTCGTATAACGCAGGCAGATACCCAATCCGAATGCCTTTGATCTCCGCCGATGCATCATGGTTGAACGGCTGGTCGATGGACCCGGGATCCCGGCTGTCTCCTCCATTGATGGCAGAGAGAACGATTCCCGTGTCCTCGACAGACCGGCAAATCGGCCCGACCTTGTCGAGCGACCAGCAGAGGGCCATGCAGCCAACCCGCGAAACCCTCCCGTAGGTCGGCCGCAACCCCGTTGCGCCACACCGCTCCGAAGGCGAAATGATCGAACCCAGGGTCTCCGTGCCGATGGAAAACCCGCAAAGGCCCGCCGCCGTAGCCGATGCGGACCCGGCGCTCGAGCCACTGGAGCCTTCGTTCAGGTTCCAGGGATTGCGAGTTTTCCGGCCGAGCCAGATGTCTCCATAGGCCATCGCGCCAACCGAGGACTTACCAAGAAGGACGGCGCCGGCGGCCCGCAGCCGTTCGGCGACGGCAGCATCGGCTTCAGCGATCCGATCCGCCCAGGGCTCCGCGCCCCATGTGCACCGCAGTCCCCTGGCGTCGAAGATGTCCTTGAGCGCATACGGAATGCCGTGCAATGGACCGAGGTTCACCCCCGCCCGCAAGAGCGCGTCCATGGCCTCGGCTTCGGCCCGGGCCCGATCAGCGGCCACGGTCACATAGCATTCCAACCGATCCGCGAACGCGTCGATCCGAGAGAGATAGATCTCGGTGAGCCGAGCGCTGCTGAGCGACCTGTTCCGGATCCACCGCGAGAGATGCGCAACCGGCGAGAAGGCAATGCTCTCGTCGTCCCCGGGCGGATTGTCCGGTCCGTCCTCGCTCCAGCGAACGGGGGATTGGGGCGCCGGAGCCCGGAAGCCCGGTGGCCGTGGATCAAAACGGAGCGCGGGCGCCAGGTTGTTTGGAAACACAAGCACGCGGCGCTGCCGCGCGTTTTCTGCCTGCGCCGCCAGGTTGTCCACCATCAGACTGCGTTCCGCGTCGGTATATGACACGCCCAGAATCCGCTCTGCCGCGGCAATCAATTCAGCCGTGATTTCCACTCTGTCCCCTCCCGTCGCTCACCGATTTGCGGATGTCTCCGCGCTGGAGCCTTTCGAGCGCCTCGCTGGGTCCCGATGATAGTCGAGGCGCCGGTCCAATCACGCACCTCCGGCAGTTCTCGTCGTTGACGCTCCAATTGTTCGTTCCTAGCATGCGCACATGTCCTGTCAGAGTGCAAACGGACAACCAAGGATGGAGAAACGTTGATGAAGTTGATGAAATTGGGAAGAAGCACGCGCGTCGGCCTAGCCGCGCTCGCCGGAATCGCGCTGGCCTGCGGAACGGCAGGCACCGCCGTATCCCAGGACGGGAAGTACGGTGGCAAGCTTGTGGCGGCATTTGCCGCCGATCCGGGCGGGTTCGACCCGGCGCGGGGCCCGAGCGGCATGTCGCATGTCGTGATCGAGCAGGTCTATTCGACGCTGCTGAACCTGGATGCGGATGCGCAGCCCTACGCCGGAATCGCGGAGAGCTGGTCACAGTCGGAAGACGGCCTGGCGTGGACGTTCAAGCTGCGCGATGGCCTCAAGTTCCACAACGGCGAAGACCTGACTGCTGAGGATGTCGTCTATACGTTCGAGAGGATCCTTCCGACGGACTCGGGCTACGCCTACCGCTCGCAAATCGAGACAATCGACGAAGTCGTGGCAGTCGATGACCTGACGGTCCAGTTCCGGCTGAACCGGGTCACGGGGCCATTCGAGATCTACATGGCATTCCCGGGTTCCTCGATCGTCCCCAAGGATCTGGTGGAAAGCGGGCACGATCTGAATGCCGAGCCGGTGGGAAGCGGGCCTTTCAAGTTCGTGTCCTACACTCCTCGCGACTCCATCGAGTTCGTCAAGAACGAGGAATACTACGAGGAAGGCCGCCCCTACTTCGACGCGATGACCTATCGAATCGTATCCGACGCGACGGCGCTGTCGAACGGCCTGAAATCCGGAGAAATCCTGTTCTCCAACGAAGTCCCGCCGAAGGACTGGAACGCCATCATTTCGCAGCCCAACATGATGGACGCTTCCATCGAGGGGTCGCGATATTACTGGATGGTGCCCAATCACACGCGCGGTCCGCTTGGAGACCCCCTCGTGCGCAGGGCGATCGCTCATGCGCTCAACCGCCAGGCAATCGTACAGGGTGCTTTCTTCGGACAGGCGACGCCGATCGTCGGCGGCGTCATCCCCGAATGGAACTGGGGGTTCGCGGACCTCCAGGTCTTCGAACCGGCCGGCGATATCGAAAGGGCCAAGGAACTGCTGGCTGAAGCGGGCGTGGAGCCCGGGACCCCGATCTCCCTGACCATGGTCTCGTCCTGGCCGGCGATGATGTCGATGGCCCCGATTATCCAGGCAAATCTGGCGCAGATCGGGTTCAACGCAACGATCGACACCATGGAAGTGCCCCGGTACTGGGATGAGATCTGGGGACCCAGCAATTTCGACATCACGGTCATGTATTGGCTCTCGCCCCTTGCTGACCCGGATGACTTTGTCACGAACACCTATGCCACGACGTCCGCAGTGAACGTCCAGCTGGGCGGGTCCAAGGAAATGGACGACCTGATGCTTGCCGCCAAGTCGGCGGTGACCGTCGAGGACCGGAAGGAACTCTATCGCCAGCAGCAGGAATTGTCGCTGGATTCGATGGATGTCATCCCGGTGGCCAACGGCTGGGTGCTGACCGCGCACACCGACCGTCTCAAGAATTTCCGGCCGATGCGAACCGGATTCCTCAAGACGCTCAAGGACGCCTGGCTCGAATAGCCCGCGTCCGCGCTCCGGCCCGGGAAACCGGATCGGCCTCGTCCGGGCCGGAGCGACAGTGACATGCTTCGCCTCGTTCTCTGGAGGCTGATCTCCTTCATTCCCACGCTCTTCGTGGCGTCGGTCATTCTCTTCGTGGCCGTGAATGTCGTGCCCGGCTCGGCAGCGCGCTCAGCGCTCGGCATCCACGCGACGCCGCAAGCACTCAAGCGCTTCGAGCACCAGCATGGACTCGACCGGCCGCTGCCCGTGCAGTACCTGGAATGGGCAGGCAACGCGCTCCGCGGAGACTTCGGCACGTCCTTCCAGAATGCGGTCGCGGTGGGACCAAATGTCGTCGAGCGGCTTCCCGTAACTTTGCAGCTGGCAGCCATGGCCTTCCTGGTCGCCATCTGCCTCGCCGTTCCGCTCGGCGCACTCGCGGGCTTCCGGCACCAGAGCGCAGCGGATGGGGCAGTCACCACGCTCGCGACACTATTCGGCTCAACCCCGAATTTCTGGCTCGCCACGCTGATGATCTACTTCTTCTCCATCCGCCTGGGCTGGCTTCCAACGGGCGGCTACACGCCGTTCCTGGAGGATCCGTCGGCCAACCTCGCCGGAATGCTGATGCCGAGCATCGCCCTCGGGCTGGTGTCATCCGGCCTCCTGATCCGCATCATGCGAACGGCTGTCATCGAGGTAATGCTGGCCAACTTCATCGAAACCGCGAAGGCCAAGGGCGTCTCGAACTTGCGGCTCGTTACCACCCATGTACTTCGGAACGCCATGATCCCGTTCCTTACCGTGGGAGCCGTGGAGTTTGGCTTCCTGGTCGGCAGCGTCGTGATCATCGAGGACGTGTTCCGCATCCCGGGGATCGGATCGCTTGTCCTCGTCGGGATCATCAACCGCGACTACCCCGTCCTGCTCGCCGCCGCGATGTCGATCACGGTCATCGTCCTCGTCGTGAATCTGCTTGTCGACCTCGCGGCGCAGGTCATCGATCCGCGCCAGGTCCGAACGGGCCACTGAATCGTGCTGTCGAACTTCAATTGGCGCCGTTACGGGCTGGTGGCGGTAACCCTCCCGGTCGTCGTTCTCGTCTTCGCGGTATCGGCTCTGGCCCCGCTCATCGCTCCCTACGATCCCTACGCGCTTGACGTCCTCGTCATGCTGCAGGGGCCTTCCGCTGCCCATCCGATGGGCACGGACGAACTGGGACGGGATGTGCTGAGCCGGATGATCCACGCATCGCAGGTCTCCATCACGGTGGGGATCGTGGCCGTGCTGATCGGGTCGCTCGGCGGTACGCTCGTCGGCATTCTGGCGTCGTATTTCGGCGGCGTGGTCGACGCGTTGCTGATGCGCTTCATGGATATCGTTTTCTGTTTTCCCGCCATCCTTCTCGCGGTCATCCTGATGGCCAACCTCGGTACCTCCGTGCTCAACGCAATGCTTGCGATCGGCATCATCTTCATACCCGGATTCGCGCGCCTGACCCGGGCCGTGGCACAGACCGTGCAGCGCCAATCATTCCTCGAGGCAGCGATCTGCCTGGGAGTCCCTGGGCATCGTATCATTACGCGTGAAATCCTGCCGAATGTCATCGGCCCGGTGGTGGTGGAGGCGGCGGTCGCGTTTTCGTACGCAGTGCTGCTTGAAAGCGCTCTCAGTTTCCTGGGACTGGGCGCCCAGCCACCGGAGCCATCCTGGGGCAACATGATCAACACGGGGCGCGGCTTCATTGACCAGGCGCCCTGGATCAGCCTTGCGCCCGGCGCAGCCCTGTTTGTGACCGTGTTCGCCTTCAACCTGCTCGGCGACGGGCTGCGCGATCTCCTGGACCCGAAACTCAATGCATAGGGAAGAACTCCGGGCCTCGCAGGATGCGAGCGCGCCACCTCTGCTGCGAGTCGAAGGCCTGTGCATTGATCACGAGCGCCGCGGCCAGGCGGCCGCACCAATTGCGCGTGACGTATCGATGCGGGTTGATCCTGGTGAGATTGTTGGGTTGATCGGGGAATCGGGGAGCGGCAAATCGGTTACCGCGAAGTCACTGATCGGAATGCTGCCCCGCGGCATTCGCGTCACCGGCGGCACGGCGGAATTCCGGGGACGGGACCTGCTCCGGTTGGGCCCTCGCGACATGCGCGCGATCCGCGGGGCCGAAATTTCGCTCATTCCCCAGGACGCGCTGCATGCTCTCAACCCGGTGCATATTGTCGGACGCCAGGTCGGCGAGCCGATCGAGGTTCACACCAGGCAGCCGCGATCCGCCATACGCCAGCAGGTCGAGCAATTGCTTCGCCAGGTCAGGATTCCCGATCCTTCGGTCCGCTCCACGGACTATCCCCACCAATTCTCCGGCGGAATGCAGCAGCGCGTCCTCACGGCCATGGCCTTGTCCATGGAACCGCCGCTGATCCTGGCGGACGAGCCAACCACCGCGCTTGACGTCACCATACAGGCGCAAATCCTGGAGCTGATCCGGGATCTCAGGAATGACACGGGCACCAGCTTCCTCTTCATCTCGCACGATCTCGGGCTGGTCTCGACTCTATGCGACCGCATCTACGTGATGTACGCCGGAGAGATCGTGGAGAGCGGCAGGCGGGACGAGATCTTTCGCGCGCCGCGCCATCCCTATACACAGGGTCTGATCGGGTCTGTTCCGCGTCTGCGGGGCAGCGCCAGGAGACTCGCGACGATCCCGGGGCGCATACCGCGCCCGAGCGAGGAAATAGCCGGATGCCGCTTCCGCCCGCGTTGTCCGCTTGCCGAGGCACGCTGCACTTTGCCCCCGGAGTTGCGCCACGATTCCGCGGGACATGCCGCGAGATGCTGGCTGGCCTAGACCGATGCTCCTGCAAGCGAAGGACCTGTGCAAGACGTTTCGCCGCGGAGGCCCGCTCTCTCGCAAGACCGAGATCCGCGCCCTCAACGACGTTAGTTTCTTGCTACCGTCCGGCAGTTCGCTCGGAGTCGTCGGCGAATCCGGTTCCGGCAAGTCGACGCTGCTGCGCACGATTCTCCGGCTGACTCCTTACGATTCCGGATCGATTGCCTTCGACGGCGCAGAGATCGCGGGCATGGGCAAATCCGCCATCCGCGTGTTCCGCCGCAGGGTGCAGCCGGTCTTCCAGGACCCCTACTCGACCTTCAATCCGCGTTTCTCGATCGGCAGCTCGATCAGTCTCGGGATTCGTGTGGAAGGTCCCGGCAACCAGTCGGAACGCCAGGAGGAAGTCGAGCGCCTGCTCTCGGAGGTCGGCCTCGACCCCGGCATGCACCGGGCTCTGCCCCACGAGCTCTCCGGCGGCCAGCGGCAGCGGGCAGCGATCGCCCGCGCCCTGGCGGTGCAGCCCGATCTGCTGCTCCTCGATGAGCCGACTTCCGCCCTCGACGTCTCGGTACAATCTCAGGTACTGAACCTGTTCAAGGAGTTGCAGGATCGGTTCTCGTTCTCTCTCATTCTTGTTACCCACGACCTGCCCGTAGTGAGCTTCATGTGCGATACCGTCCTCGTCATGCAGGCAGGGGCCGTCGTGGAATCGGGACCGGCCGCCCAGATCGTGGAAAGCCCGCGCACCGACTATGCGCGCCAGCTCGTTTCTGCGGCTCCGGAACTGCCGGCATAGCCCCGCCCGACGCGCGGAGACCGGAGATCCGTCGATGGCACGCACGACAATTCACATTGATGCCGCCGAAGTCGGGCGGCGGCTTCACGAGCTTGCCCGGCATGGTGCAATCGGGAAGACCGGCGTCCAGAGGCTGGTCTACACCGAGGCATGGGCTTCGGCGATGGCAGTCTGCCGCGGCTGGGCGGAGTCGGCAGGACTGGAGGTGTGGGCTGACGCGGTGGGCAATCTCTGGGCACGGCTGCCCGGACGCGTGGATGGCCCCGCCATCGCGGCCGGTTCCCATATCGACAGCCAGTGCAATGGAGGTCGGTTCGACGGAGCCCTCGGCGCGATTGGCGGGATCCTCGCGCTTCAGGCGCTCAAGGAGCAGCTTGGACAGCCTCGGCGAAGCCTGGAAGCGGTAGTTCTCTGCGAGGAAGAGGGCAGCCGCTTTCCCACGACCGGCTTTTGGGGCTCGCGGGCGGTGGTCGGAAGGATCTCCGCAACGGATCCTGATACGATCCTCGATCGGGACGGCGAGAGCATCGCCAGTGCGATGCGGGCGTCGGGGCTTGATCCCCTCCGGATCCCCGAAGCTCGGCGGCGCGACATTGACGCTTTCCTGGAACTCCACATCGAGCAAGGGCCCGTCTGCGAGGATGCCGGCGTGCCGGTCGCCGTCGTCGAGTCCATCACAGGAATTGCGCAGTTCGATGTGGCGCTGACCGGCGAGCAGAACCATGCTGGCGCGTGCCCGATGGACCTTCGCCGCGACCCGATGGCCGGCTTCGCCGAGATCGCATGCCGCCTGATCGATCATGCGCACCGCCTGGGCCGACCGGCTGTCACCACCATCGGGCGGTGTAATGTGGAGCCTGGTGGATCCGCCGTGGTGCCGCACCGCGTTGCCTTTTCCATCGACGCCCGCCATCCCCATCCGGATGCACGAGCGAGAATGTACGCTGTACAGGAACGCCTGATTCAGGAAACCGCTGAACGCCGGGGTCTTGCCGCCACGATCAGAATGATGATCGATCACGAACCCTGCCGCTGCGATCCGGACCTTGTCGCTACGCTGCAGCGCGCCTCAGCAAATTGCGGAATTCGGACCCTGGCCATGACGAGCGGCGCCGGCCACGACGCGCAGCAGATGGGCGAGATCGCACGAACCGCAATGATTTTTGTGCGAAGCAGAGGCGGGCTCAGCCATACGCCTGAAGAGTTTTCCTCAACCGACGACTGCGCGGATGGAATCCGGGTACTCGCGGAAGCACTCCATCTGCTCGCCTATTGAGGAACGGGGACCGCGGCTGGTTCCCGCGCAACCAACGAGGAGTGCGGGCACCCCCAAGGACAAGCCGCCCAATTCGCGAACGTTCGAAACCCTGTGATGCGCCCTCGCATCTCTCCGGTACTGGCTCGGAAAACTCCGTTGGCGGTACCGGCGGTCGCCAGGGCGCCCCTCCGCAAATCGTGGCAGGAAGTAGATCGAGCCGGTGCGTTCGTGGCGGGCACTGGTGGCCGAGTAGGGGAGTAATGCCGAGAAGTTTCTAATTCCGAGTGACATGCGGTAACAATTTGAAGATTCGGGGTATTTTGCTTCGATCGCTCGGCATTAATTCTGCCGGTCACTTCCCTCTCAGGAGCCTCGTGGGTTGTCATGCGCGCCTGGGACGGCTTCGGGCCGGATCGCCGGCGGAGTGTTGGCCTTTGGAAATTCGAGCTTCTCCTCCGGGCTCGCACAGAGGTTAAGCCTCGGTTGTCTTGATTTCTGTATGTCCAAGCCGGATCGAGACCTTACTGAAACGCTCATGCTGAGTCTTGTGTCTCCGCACCCCCGATGCATGAAAATGTGGGAATATTCAAGGCAACATTCCCTGTAGCAAACAAGATCGCCATTGCCGTAGAGTGCCGCTCATATCGTGCACGACATTTGCGGCATTGCATCGATGCCAGCTAGTGCCGCGTTCGGCACGGACTGGCGATTGGGTATCGAAGACACCTGCCGTCCTCCTTGTCATTGCCAACGAGGGCAAGCTTAAGATGGAAAGCGGGCAGAATTAATGCCGAGTGATCATGGTAGAATATCCCCTCTATCCAAAGGGATACCTCATTCCACTCGGCATTAGAATCTTCTCGGCATTACCCTCCTACTCGGCCCCAACCGAAGTCGCTGCTTGGCGGGTATATGAATAGTATATGAATAGTCTCGGGAGCGCTCATTGCGCGCCCTCCACAGCCGACTACGATATCGGGATTGGCCACCAAGCGGGCGGTGGACGTATATTCTCGCTATGACAGAGTTCGAATGGGACGAAGCCAAGAGCAAGGCGAGCCGCGCACAGCGTGGTTTTGATTTCCGCTTTGCCTCCCGCGCATTGTGCGACCCGTGTCGTACGGTCGTTCGGGACCGGCGGGCGGAGTACGGCGAGAAACGCTTCCGGCTGCTCGGCCGGATAAACGGACGAGTATTCGTGGTGATCTACACGATGCAGGGCTCTGCCATCCGCATTATTTCAGCCCGCAAGGCCAACAAGAGGGAGATACGGGAATATGAGCACAACGCGTATCAGAATTGACCCAAACGACCCGCAAAGCTGGCCGAAGGGTTCGGTCGACTACGACATGCTGGACCGCACGACCGAGGAGGACATTGCGAGACACCAACGGGAAGATGAGGCCGAAGCGATGATGGATGCGGCAAGATACGCCCGGCGGGTGCGCAAGCGCCTAGGCCTTTCGCGAGAGGAGTTTGCTCGCCGAATACACGTGTCTCCGGGAACAGTCCGCGACTGGGAGCAGGGAAAGCGACGGCCTGTCGGCCCCGCACGGGCTTTGCTTAAGATCCTCGACAAAGCGCCTGAGGTGGCTCTTGCCGCAATTTAGGGCACAGACAACATTCGCGTGAGAATGCACGCTAAGGGCCGGCCTCCAGTCCACGAATCGCAACGAAGTTGTAGAGCGTCGGGCGAGTGACGTCGGTGATCTTCGCGATTGAGCTTCTCTGCACTCCCAGTTTGAGGAAGTGACGGATTTTGTCAATTCTGCCGTCGAGGCACGAGACTCCCAACGAGGCCCAAACGGACCGAACGTGCATATATGGACATCTTGAAGAACGTAGCCCGAGCAAACCTGCAGCGATTCCTCGAGTTGGATAACGATGGGGTGCAAATTTTTCAGAGCGTAAATCCGGCTAATTTGCCATTTTCAAGATGTTGTGTCGTTGCCGGCTTCGGAATTCGAACTCCGGCGGCTCCAGTGCGCGGGAGATTTGCCGCCACGCTGCACCGAAGCGGCCTGACTTCCACAAGGCACGGAATGTGAGGATTGGCTGTCCTGTGCCGTTCTCCGACCAGCGCATCCCGGCGCCCTTCATCCTGCTTTTGATCAAGACCTTGTTGGAAGACTCTACGGCGCCGCTTCCGATTGGCATCCCTCGGGTGTGGACTTCGGCATATCGCATGCGGTGCTGATGCTTTCGGAAGAAGTTGAGCACGCGGGTGATGGGCTTCCGGCGGGGATGCTTCTTCGCGAGGTGTCGCAGCGCGCGGATGACCTTGCCGATGCCGTCCTTCCCTTCCTTCAGGGTCTCGCGGAGCGTCTCGAACCGGTTCCACGCCTTCGGCGATCCCTCCCCGTAGGCGGTGTCCAGCGCCTCTTTCAAATGCTGCAAGGCGTGCCAACAGTCCAACACCTGGGTCGCGCCCGGAAAGGCTTCCTCGCAGAAGTTCCACACGTTCCTTTTCTATTGCTATAAAACACGGAATTGAGCAGCAAGCGATTGTTCTCTGCCGCCGCGGGCACGCTTTCGACGGTCAGACGATCAGGATTGGCAACCGCCGTCGCCGGGAAGGATCGGGCCGGCTGATCGTGGAGGCTGAGTTTCCGGACGGTCGGCGGCAGTGGATTCCTGCCCGCTGGACGAGCCTTGAGGCGAGCATGCCTTGCGAGGTTGCACTATATGGCTGGTTGTCGGATTTTGTAGCATTGGCTGAACTTGTTGGTGCGTTGGAGCGACGAGAGGCGGATGGACGCGGATCAGGAACACACGCTGTTCAGCCTGCTGGAATGGCAGGATCGACAGCATCGATGGGAAGCGATCCCGGAGGATGCGCGCAGAGAGTTTGTGGCGGAGCTGGCGAGATTGATGGTCCATCTGGCGGTTCGGGAGCAGGACGGTGACGGACCGGATCACGGCTGAGCAGCTGTCGCGTCTTGCGATCGTGTATGTGCGCCAGTCGAGTCCGGGGCAGGTGCGGAACCACCGGGAATCGACCGAGCGTCAGTATGCGCTGGTGGAGCGTGCGCGGGAGTTTGGCTGGCCCGAGGGTCGCGTCGAGACGATCGATGGCGACCTCGGGATGAGCGGCGCGGTTGCTGGGCGGCGTCGGGGGTTTGACCAGCTGTGCCGGCAGATTGCCGTGAGCGATGTGGGTGCGGTGTTCGGGATTGAGGTGTCGCGCTTGGCGAGGAACACGGTGGAATGGTTTCAACTTCTGGATCTGTGCCGCCGGAGCAACACGGTGATCGTCGAGGACAGTCATGTCTATGCTCCGGGTCGCAACGACGACGACCTGGTGCTCGGAATTAAGGGTACAATTTCCGCCTCGGAGTTGTCGATCATCAAGGCTCGCCTGGAGGGCGGCAAGCGCAACAAGGCGATGCGCGGGGCTTTGTACAGCCATCTTCCTGCCGGGTATGTGCTGAACGGGGAGCGGCTGTCGAAGGATCCGGACCAGCAGGTCCAGGCGTCGATCGAGGGTGTGTTCCGTGCCTTTCTCGAGGCTGGTTCGGCCCGTGCGGCGGCGCAACTTCTTCGCGGTTCGGGGGTGCGTTTTCCGGTTTGCAGACATGGTCAGGTGAGTTGGCGGGATGCGGACTACGGCCGTATTCAGGCGATTCTGAAGAACCCGATGATGGCCGGCGTCTATGCCTGGGCCCGCCAGGGCGGGCCGGTGGACGGGCCGATTTGCGAGCAATGGAGGGTGTGGATCCCGGACCATCATGAGGCGTATGTGGATCTGCCGAGCTGGTACCGGATCCAGGAACAGCTGTTCCGCAACCAGGGGAAGCGGGCTTCGGACCGTGGTGCGTTGCGCGAAGGCCCAGCGTTGCTGCAGGGTCTGGCGGTGTGTGGCCACTGCGGCCGCTCGATGAGCAGCCGGTACAACAAGTCCTGGCGTTATCTCTGCTCGGGGCGCATGAACACCCTTGGCAGCCACGACGGCTGTTTTTCGGTCGGAGGCGTTCGCATTGACCGATTGGTCTCGCAGTGCTTTCTGGAGGCGGTGGGCCCGGCAGGATTGGAGGCGGCACTGCAGGCCGAGCAGCAGCTGGTCGTTGAGAGTGAGACGGCGCAGCGTAGTTATCGCCTTGAGTTGGAGCGGTGCACCTACGAAGCGTCTCTTGCGGCGCGACGTTATCGGCAGGTTGATCCCGACAACCGCCTGATTGCGGCGACGCTGGAAGGGGAGTGGGAACAGGCGTTGCAGGCGCTGGAGCGCGCGCAACAGCAGCTTGAGGTGGCCGAGGCCGAACAGCCCCGGGCGCCGGATCCTCAACGACTTGCGTCTCTCGGCCGGGATCTTCCGGCGCTGTGGGAGGCTGAGGGGACAACGGCGCGGGACCGCAAGCGTCTGCTCTCCTGCCTGCTTGATGAAGTGATCCTGAACATCGACCGGAATGCCATGCAGATCAGTGTGGTCTTGCAATGGAAGGGCGGGCGGAGCGATCAACACCAACTGCCGATCCTCACTGGACATCGGGAGATCAAGCGCGACGATGCGGACACGGTGGACCTCCTGCGCCGGCTGGCGGCATTCTATCCGGATGGGGAGATCGCCCGGATTCTCAATCGTCAGAAGCGCGTGACGGCCCGGGGGTTGCCGTACACGGCATCACGGGTTGCCGCGTTGCGGGGCCGCCATGGCATTGCCGTCTGCCCGCCGTCGGAGGCGGATGCCTCCGGGGTGCCGGCTCTGGGCGTATCTGAAGCCGCCGCCGAACTCGGTGTGACGGGAACAACGCTCTATCGCTGGATCCGCAAGGGGCTGGTACCGTCGGTCCATCCGGAGGTCTCCGGGGCCTGTCACTACCGCACAGTTGACGCAGAGATCATTGGCGAGTTTCGCGGAGCATTCCGGCCCTTCTCATCCGTTGGAGTGCGGCAGTGTCTTGCATGAGGTATGTCATTCCTGTCCAGAGTTTTGCGGTACCGGGCATTGGCTGTCGTTTGGATGGGATGAAGCCGACATATCGACCGAGATCGATGGCGAAGGTTCGGAGGTCGGGGATATAGTCGGGCGGAGCCCGGCAGCGGATCACGCGGTAGTCGTACAGGCCCAGATAGAGCATGAAGATTTCGTCTCGGGACATGATCTCGTCGGCGGGCCTGTCAGGGGTTTCCCTGGCGGCGCGATCCAGATCGAACACGCGCCACGCGGTGATGGCGTCGAACGCGAGGCACTTGCGCAAGTCCTCGGCATCGTCGAGGCGGCGGTCCTCGATGCGGGTTCCGGTCTTGAGGACGCGGAAGAACTCTTCGATGGACCAGCGCGTTTCGTACCACTGGCGGATGCGGTCGGCCCATTCGGGCGTGGCCTCGCCTTCGGAGCAAAGCAGCAGCCAGCGGAGTGGCTGGCGAGCGCCGGACGGCGGGTTGCGCTCGGCAACGAGCACGGCGGTCATGGGCAGCGTGTGCGGCGACTTGCCTTCGGGCGCGATGAGTTCGACGCGAGCGATGCGCAACGCCAGCACGGCCTTGCGCTTCTTGCGTGCCGCCCTGCCGCCCCGCGCGGAAATCTCGATGCTGCGCGATGCGCAGGGCGGGAGAGTGTCCATGTGCTTGCCGAGGTCCACCTTTTTGCCGTCCACCAGCACCTTGCGCTGTTTCGAGCGGCAGGCGCGCACCAGCAGGCCGGCGGCGGCGGGATCCTCGGCCTGGCGGGCGTACAGACCCCACACGTCCCTTTTCTATTGCTATAAAACACGGAATTGAGCAGCAAGCGATTGTTCTCTGCCGCCGCGGGCACCCTTTCGACGGTCAGACGATCAGGATTGGCAACCGCCGTCGCCGGGAAGGATCGGGCCGGCTGATCGTGGAGGCTGAATTTGCGGACGGTCGGCGGCGGTGGATTCCTGCCCGCTGGACGAGCCTTGAGGCGAGCATGCCTTGCGAGGTTGCACTATATGGCTGGTTGTCGGATTTTGTAGCATTGGCTGAACTTGTTGGTGCGTTGGAGCGACGAGAGGCGGATGGACGCGGATCAGGAACACACGCTGTTCAGCCTGCTGGAATGGCAGGATCGCCAGCATCGATGGGAAGCGATCCCGGAGGATGCGCGCAGAGAGTTTGTGGCGGAGCTGGCGAGATTGATGGTCCATCTGGCGGTTCGGGAGCGGGACGGTGACGGACCGGATCACGGCTGAGCAGCTGTCGCGTCTTGCGATCGTGTATGTGCGCCAGTCGAGTCCGGGGCAGGTGCGGAACCACCGGGAATCGACCGAGCGTCAGTATGCGCTGGTGGAGCGTGCGCGGGAGTTTGGCTGGCCCGAGGGTCGCGTCGAGACGATCGATGGCGACCTCGGGATGAGCGGCGCGGTTGCTGGGCGGCGTCGGGGGTTTGACCAGCTGTGCCGGCAGATTGCCGTGAGCGAAGTGGGTGCGGTGTTCGGGATTGAGGTGTCGCGCTTGGCGAGGAACACGGTGGAATGGTTTCAACTTCTGGATCTGTGCCGCCGGAGCAACACGGTGATCGTCGAGGACAGTCATGTCTATGCTCCGGGTCGCAACGACGACGACCTGGTGCTCGGAATTAAGGGTACAATTTCCGCCTCGGAGTTGTCGATCATCAAGGCTCGCCTGGAGGGCGGCAAGCGCAACAAGGCGATGCGCGGGGCTTTGTACAGCCATCTTCCTGCCGGGTATGTGCTGAACGGGGAGCGGCTGTCGAAGGATCCGGACCAGCAGGTCCAGGCGTCGATCGAGGGTGTGTTCCGTGCCTTTCTCGAGGCTGGTTCGGCCCGTGCGGCGGCGCAACTTCTTCGCGGTTCGGGGGTGCGTTTTCCGGTTTGCAGACATGGTCAGGTGAGTTGGCGGGATGCGGACTACGGCCGTATTCAGGCGGTTCTGAAGAACCCGATGATGGCCGGCGTCTATGCCTGGGCCCGCCAGGGCGGGCCGGTGGACGGGCCGATTTGCGAGCAATGGAGGGTGTGGATCCCGGACCATCATGAGGCGTATGTGGATCTGCCGAGCTGGTACCGGATCCAGGAACAGCTGTTCCGCAACCAGGGGAAGCGGGCTTCGGACCGTGGTGCGTTGCGCGAAGGCCCAGCGTTGCTGCAGGGTCTGGCGGTGTGTGGCCACTGCGGCCGCTCGATGAGCAGCCGGTACAACAAGTCCTGGCGTTATCTCTGCTCGGGGCGCATGAACACCCTTGGCAGCCACGACGGCTGTTTTTCGGTCGGAGGCGTTCGCATTGACCGATTGGTCTCGCAGTGCTTTCTGGAGGCGGTGGGCCCGGCAGGATTGGAGGCGGCACTGCAGGCCGAGCAGCAGCTGGTCGTTGAGAGGGAGACGGCGCAGCGTAGTTATCGCCTTGAGTTGGAGCGGTGCACCTACGAAGCGTCTCTTGCGGCGCGCCGTTATCGGCAGGTTGATCCCGACAACCGCCTGATTGCGGCGACGCTGGAAGGGGAGTGGGAACAGGCGTTGCGGGCGCTGGAGCGCGCGCAACAGCAGCTTGAGGTGGCCGAGGCCGAACAGCCCCGGGCGCCGGACCCTCAACGGCTTGCGTCTCTCGGCCGGGATCTTCCGGCGCTGTGGGAGGCTGAGGGGACAACGGCGCGGGACCGCAAGCGTCTGCTCTCCTGCCTGCTTGATGAAGTGATCCTGAACATCGACCGGAATGCCATGCAGATCAGTGTGGTCTTGCAATGGAAGGGCGGGCGGAGCGATCAACACCAACTGCCGATCCTCACTGGACATCGGGAGATCAAGCGCGACGATGCGGACACGGTGGACCTCCTGCGCCGGCTGGCGGCATTCTATCCGGATGGGGAGATCGCCCGGATTCTCAATCGTCAGAAGCGCGTGACGGCCCGGGGGTTGCCGTACACGGCATCCCGGGTTGCCGCGTTGCGGGGCCGCCATGGCATTGCCGTCTGCCCGCCGTCGGAGGCGGATGCCTCCGGGGTGCCGGCTCTGAGCGTATCTGAAGCCGCCGCCGAACTCGGTGTGACGGGAACAACGCTCTATCGCTGGATCCGCAAGGGGCTGGTACCGTCGGTCCATCCGGAGGTCTCCGGGGCACCGGTCCGCGTTCGCCTGACAGATGAGTTCCGCTCCCGGTTCTGCCCCAACCCGTCAGACGGATTTGTTCCGCTGGCCACGGCCGTCCGCCGTCTCGGCGTCACCAGGCAGACGATCTGGAAGCGCATGCGTGCCGGGCAGTTGCAGGCCGTCTACGTTACGCGTGGCAGTCACCGTGGGCTCCATGTCCGGATCAGCCCGGAGATGGAAACACCGCTACTGCCGGGGCTTGTTCTGCCCGACACCGCGCAGGTCAACGATGATTGATCCGCACGGTTCCCGCGCAGGCCCTCGGTCCGATGGGCGAGGTTGTTCTGCCAAGCGGCATTGTCATCGGGTTAACACCGCCCCGGATGCTTCCAGATCCCGGAAATCCGGTGCATCCCTCAGAGGAGCGGTGCCTGCGGCCGATCCCGGAACACTCGCGTGGCGGATCCAGCGACGGAGAGGGAAAGAGCAGCGCACAAGGCGGCCTTGCGCGATGAAATCCAGGGCACAGGCCGGCCCGAATCACCGAATATCCCTATTGTCACGAGGTCAACACTCCACCGGCGATCAGGGACCAAAATCGTACGGCAGGGAAATAACCGAGTTGATTCAGCAGGTTACGTGCCGAAAGGCCCGACTGTCAGGATCGTGATTAACAAGAGGAGCAATGCAGAACCGATGTCCAGATGTCTCCCTCGCGGTCGGCGACGGAAATGACGCGGGTGTTCGAGCAGGCGTGTCCCACCGCCGCCGCCTGCTCCAGCGAGCGCAGCCAGCGGGCGCTCTCGGGCTCCTGCGCCACGCCCGGTTCCCGGGCGGCCTTGGCTTCGACGCTTTCGCGGAAGTCGCCCTCAAGCGCGCAAACGCCAAGCGGGCGCCCGCCCTGTGCCACCGCCAGCGTCGTATGCACGGGAACCCCCACGGTGCCCTTGCCGCCGCCGCCCAGCGCCGCCAGCCCGCTGGTCGCGTCGCGAAGGTTGTCGTAGTTCACCATGGTGGTGTCCTGCACCATCAGCACCACACCCGCATGCCGGCAGCGCTCCACCGTTGTCTCGCGATGCCCCTCGAGGATGTCGTCCACAGCCACCCTTTCGTTCGAAAGCAGGCGGTACGCAGCCTCCTGCGATGCACGGTCCGGAAAGATCTCCGGAAGCGGCGTTCCCGGACGCTTCTCCCAACACCGCCCCATCTCCTCGATCCGGCGCCGCACCCGCCCGTCGGGATGGGTGCCCCGGCCGAACTCGCGCTCCGCCCAATCGGCGTCGGCGCCAAGTGTTGTTTTTCGCATTAGGTCGGAATGGCTTTCCCAGATTAATCCGATCGGAGTGGGACAAGATTTCCCACGCTCTTCCGGATTTATTGGAGCGATCGCTTTTCGTCGGGGATTTTTCTTTCCCGGCAGGCGTGTAGTGGTTCGGGGTGGCTTCCGGCCCTGCGGCATCGTTGGCGGGTTCGGTCTGGGCATCCGGCTCCCGGACCGGGATCGGTGTGTTCGGAGGGTTGCCTAAGGGTTCTGTAGAGGGTTGCGTTTGCGTGATTGCAGGACGTCGTTCCAGTCCTTTTCGCCGGTGGGTCGGATTCGCCGGATGTTTGGATTTGTGCGGATGAGACGCTCGGCGGCCTGATCTCCGGGGGGATCTGCGTCGTATCCGCATGCGATGTCCTGGAGGCGGAAGGCGGCGATCCATGTTGGCATTCGCGGCGTAAGGCCGGCGGTGGAGAGGAAGAGGTCGGTGTCCTGCATGCAGGGGAGTTCGAAGGCGGAGAGTGCGTCGAGTGCGCTTTCGACGATGAGGGCGGATTGGGGTAGCGTTCGGCGCGCGATCCAGAACCCGCCCCTGGCTTTGCGGGAACCGGGCGCCATGCCCCGGAAGGGGTGATCCGGTTGGGTGCCGAGGAGTTCGGCTCCGGCGGGCGTGCGCTCGGCATCACGGGTGATGAAGACGGCATTGGCGCGATGGTCGGCGCCGAGGATGCGCTGTCGGAAGCCTGCGTCGAGGATTGCGGGATTGAGGCTGCGGTGCCGGGAGAGGTATTCCAGCGCGGCGGGCCAGGATGCGGGATCGAGGAGCTTTCGGAACGGCTTTCCGGGGGGCTTTCCGGGGGGCGTGCCGGGGGGCGTGCTGGGGGGCGGCGCGATGTTGGCGAGGGTTTCGAGGGCCTCCAGGAAGGAGCAGTTGCTGGCATACAGGACGAGGTCGACGGCCCCACCGCCTCCCTGTCCGGTGAGATGATCGTAGAACTTGGCGCCGTTGATGCTGAGGATGGAGCCGGGGCGCTTCCAGCGCGTGTGGTCGCGGCTGTCGCGGTGGTATCCGAGGGCGGTAGCGACGCGCTCCAGGGGGATGCCCCGGAGCGCGTCGGCCCGCAGCTTGCTGCGATTCCTCACGGACCCAGCTCGGCGTTGGCGGCCTCCACATGGGCGATGTCCACGCTGTGCGCCTTGGCCGCGGTCGCGGCATGCAGCGCGTAGTGCGCGATGCGGTCGATGCGCCTTGGGATGCCGTTGCTGGCCAGGGCGACGGCCTCGACGGCGCCGGGCTCGAAGATCGGCACCTTGGCTCCGGCGAGGCGCAATCGGTGCTCGAGATAGGCGCCGACTTCCTCGCGGCTGAAGCCGCGGAGGTGGAAGCGGACCACGATGCGCTGCGCGAGGGACTCATGTGCGGACATGGCAAGCCTGCGCCGCAGTTCTGTCAGGCCGACCAGCAGCAGGCAGAGCCGCTTCTCGGAGTCCATCTGGTAGCTGGTGAGGAGCCGGAGTTCCTCGAGGATCTCGTTGCGGAGGTGGTGCGCCTCGTCGAAGATGAGCACCGGAAGCTGCTTCGATTCTGCCACCATGCGCGAGACTTCCGTGCGGATGGCGCGGTAGGCCGCGGCACGTCCGGCGAAGGCGGGCAGGCCGAACTCGCTGGCGATGGCGTTGTAGGTGTCGAGCACGCTTCCGGTGGAGAGGGACACGTAGCAGACCCGGAACAGGCCCGCGTGCAGGCCGGAGGTGGCCAGACGGCAGACGGTTGTCTTGCCGCTGCCGGCTTCTCCGGTGAGAAGGCCGATCCCGCGCAGCTCCAGCAGGTGCCTGATCCGCGACCGTGCCTCGCCCTGGGTCTGGCCTTCGAAGAGTTCGTCCGCGTGCAGCGTGCGCTCGAAGGGATAGTGCTTGAGTGCAAAGTGGTGCTTGTGCATTACTCGTCCTCCTTCTTGTCGTCGAGCGACCGGAAGGAGAGCGGCTGCGACGGTCCGTCCCGCTTCGCGCGGGCGTTCCCGTGCAGGTCGAGGGGCGTTGCAACGCCGGCCGGCTTGCCCTCGTGGATGACCTGCATCGGGCGTTCCGGAGGAGCGAGGGGATCGAAGCGGAGGACGACGCGCTGGCCGCAGAGCGCCGCGTCGACCTCGTAGAGCCGGGCGTTGAGACTCACGGTACGCGCATTGGAGACCCGCCGCGTCGCCTCGAACAGGAACAGGTCCTCGAGATCGATCTCCGGCCCGGCGTGCCGGACGCGCTCGCCGCACTGCGCCCACTTGTCCAGGGGCGACAGGTTGTCGAGCCCGCGATGCGGGGCCTGGTGATACTCCCCCTCCAGCCAGGTCCAGTACTTCCGGTTCAGCGCCTCCAGGCTGCGCTTCGCTGCGTCGTCCACCAAGGGCAGGAACTGTGATCTTGTGGTCCGAAATTTTCGCTCGATCTTGCCCTTCCCAGCCGGATGGAAGGCCCGCGCGTGGATCAAAGCGACGCCCAGCTTGGCGCATACAAGCGCCAGCCATTTCGACCGGAAGCATGCCCCCTGGTCGACATAGAGGCGCCGGGGGATGCCCCTGCGCTGAACCGCCTCCCGGAACACCTGCAGGAACGCGGACGCGTTCTCCGAGAACTGGAACGCTCCGTGAGGGACAACCCGGGTCGCGTCGTCCAGGAGTTCGAGCAAATACGTCTTCCGCATGCGCCCGCGCTCGTCGCGCACCGCAGGACCGTGCATCGCATCCGACTGCCAGAGGTCACCGGCATGGGAGAACGCCCAGCGCCGCAGATCCTTCTGCGGCCCCTGCTGTTCCCGCACCATCAGCCCCTCACGCGTAAACAGCCGGTGCAGCGTCGAGGGGGGGAGCGGGACAGCCTCCGGCACCGCACCCATCTCCCGGGCCCGCCGGATCACCTGCCGGATGCTCAACTCGGGGGTCTCCCCCTTGATCGACAGCACCGCATCGACCGCATCCGGCGGCATCCGCCGCGGCTTCGCCCCGTCGCGGCGGCTCTTCGGCAGCAGCCCATCGAAGCCCCGCGAGCGATACAGCCGGAGCCAGTCGTAGATCGTCCCTTCCGCGACACGCATCCGGCTGCTGCCCGGGATGTCCCACACCTTCGCCGCCTGCACACGGATCCGCGAAGCGGTCCGTTCCGACGGTTCGTTCAAAACCGGTGCCAGAACCTCGAACCGGAACAGCGCTACCGCCTTCCGGTGCTCTTCCATCACGTCACCCATCGATGATTCCCCTTTCCCTCTGCTTGCTTCACGGACCCGGCGCGGCCCGCAACAGCATCATCGGAGAAAGGAGGCAGCCCGAGCAGAGCCATCTTCTGTTGGCGGACCCGTTTGCGATCCAGCACGTCGCCGACGCAAATCAAATCCGACCGGATAGGGGATGAGGGCAAGCCGCAAAGAGCCGAGCCGGCGCAGCTCAAGCAGCGCCACCGGAGCATCCAGCCGGTCCCGAAAGGCGCCGATCAGCAGCACAAGCCCCGCCAGCAGAACCGGCTCCAGCCCCAGGAAAAGCGAAAGGCTCGCCCGAACCAGCAACACACGCCGTCGAACCCAGCGCCGCGCGCTGCTGAAGTCAGCCGCTTCCCCACGCCACTTGCGTGCTGCCGCGCTGATGCCATGCCGCTCGGCAAACGCGACAACCTCCTCCGCAGACGCAAGCGAACCCGGAAGACGCGCCGAAAGACAGTCCGGCAAAGCGCTGAATGTCATCCTGCAGTCTCGACAGTACCAGCGCGAAATCCGGGTCCCAACTGGCGTCTTGCGTCCGTAGGTCCCGTGCCGCCGCAGCCCGCAACCAGCATCGCGTCCCCGACAGCACCGCGGGGGACTTGCATCCCGCCACGCCTGCCTGCTACCGTACTCTCCGGCGGTCAAACCGGTCTCGAAACGGAATTGCAATGGCCGTCCACGGCCCGGCGATTGATGGTCGCGCGGGCCGAACCCCTCTCGGAAACAAGAACCCCGGACGCCGCAACTCCCTGCCCGGAAACCCGCCGCCCGCTACCAGACTACAACGAACCCGCCTCCCAGAAAGCAGCCTCCTCGGAATCCGCCTCCTCGGAATCCGCCTCCTCGGAATCCGCCTCCTCGGAATCCGCCTCCTCGGAAACGGCCTGCTTGGAAAAGAAGCCCACAGAACCGTACCGGATTAATCCCTGTCCACTAAAATCCGTAACCGGAATAGCCCGGTACAAAAGGGCCTACTTCGGCCGAGATATTCAGGGAAACAACACCAAGATGCAGCGATCCCATCCGCCCCGCAACCCGCTCCGGCTCCTCACACAGTGCTTCCCGCCAGCCCGCCTGCAGCGACTTCATCCACACCCGGCGCACCGGCCCCGCCCCGCGCCGGCCCGGCGGGCGTCCCGATGTCGCGCCAGCATCCTCCCAGCCCGCCGCTCGGTACGAGGTCCCGGCATGCTCGGGGCCGACATAGCTGTACGCCAGCACCGGCCGATCACCATGCCGTGCCTCCCAGTCGTCCGCAACCCGACCTGTCGCCTGCGCCAGCACATGCGAGGCAAGGTCCGCAACCCGCACCGAAGGCAGAAGCAGGAAGCGGTGGTTGTTCACCATCCGCCCCAACCCCGCGCAACGGGCTCGCGCACTCCAGCCGATATACCGGTCCCGCGCCTTCTGGTGCCAGCTCGCCGCGCAGAAGCCGATCCCACCCAAACACCCGAACCGAGACGATATCACCAGATAATTCAACGCTTTGCCGGGATGCCGCGGAACCCCCTCCGGATGGTGCGACGCCATCATCGAACGGAAGCGCCGCGAACCCTCGCGACCCTCGGCCGGTTCCAGCGACACCGTTCCCAGAGCCGATAGCGTCGTCTCCACATGCAGGTCTGGATGCGACGGCAATGCATCCCCCGCTGGCGGCGGCGCTGCCGCCGCCGGAAGCTTCAACCCCAGTTGCGACGCCAGCCTCGGCAGGATCTTCCGCGCCGACGAAACGCACGGCTCGCCCCGCGCGTTGCGCCAGTTCGCGCGAGCGCACAACTCGCTCGCAAGCGCGCTCCGGCTCGCGCCTCCCTCAAGGACCGCGCACTCAAACCACGAAAGAGTTTCCGCGCAAAACTGTCGCAAGCCAATCTGCATGCATCATGTGTGCCACACAACACAGCCCGTGTCAACAGTGTGATAGTGACAGCTCCGGGGCACCGGTCCGCGTTCGCCTGACAGATGAGTTCCGCTCCCGGTTCTGCCCCAACCCGTCAGACGGATTTGTTCCGCTGGCCACGGCCGTCCGCCGTCTCGGCATCACCAGGCAGACGATCTGGAAGCGCATGCGTGCCGGGCAGTTGCAGGCCGTCTACGTTACGCGTGGCAGTCACCGTGGGCTCCATGTCCGGATCAGCCCGGAGATGGAAACACCGCTACTGCCGGGGCTTGTTCTGCCCGACACCGCGCAGGTCAACGATGATTGATCCGCACGGTTCCCGCGCAGGCCCTCGGTCCGATGGGCGAGGTTGTTCTGCCAAGCGGCATTGTCATCGGGTTAACACCGCCCCGGATGCTTCCAGATCCCGGAAATCCGGTGCATCCCTCAGAGGAGCGGTGCCTCCGGCCGATCCCGGAACACTCGCGTGGCGGATCCAGCGACGGAGAGGGAAAGAGCAGCGCACAAGGCGGCCTTGCGCGATGAAATCCAGGGCACAGGCCGGCCCGAATCACCGAATATCCCTATTGTCACGAGGTCAACACTCCACCGGCGATCAGGGACCAAAACCGTACGGCAGGGAAATAACCGAGTTGATTCAGCAGGTTACGCGCCGAAAGGCCCGACTGTCAGGATCGTGATTAACAAGAGGAGCAATGCAGAACCGATGTCCAATTATCCGGCGCGCCATCAGCGATGAACACAACCTCAAGGTCCGGGCGAAGACGCAGACAGTGCTCCGCTTCTGCGACCACATCCCCCTTCAGGGACACTTTCCCGGCCTCCGGCATCCGGCCGTAACACACCGTACGCAGGCACTCCCCGGCGGCATCGTACAGCGAAATCGTTCCCGACGACGCCTCCCGGAAGCCCGCCGGCCGTGGCGCATTCCCTTGCCCGGGCGCGGCTTTCTCCTTGCGCATCCCGAGCATCGAGCCATCAACGGCAACCGCCATTGTCACCGCCTCCGCAGGAATGCCCTCCTCGATCCGGATTGCCTTCAGCGCGCCATCCTGCACAACGCCCCAGGCCGAACCCATCGTCACCGCGAGGTTGCTCAGCGCCGTCGCCGACGGCTGCATCCCGCCCAGTTCCCGGAACAACCCCTCGCAATCCTTCACCGGCACCAGCGCAAGGCCAAGCGATCCCTGCCGGGCGGCAAGGGGAGACCAGAACTCGCCGATCAAGCCGAACCGCGCATCCGCCGGAAACACCGATCCGCAGTTGCGCCGCCGATACTGGCTCCGCTCATAGCGCACCCGGCCGAACGAACTCATCATCTCCCCCGCAGACTTCCCGGCCCGGTAATACACCGCGCCATCCAGGACCACGCGGTCCTCGCACTCGTCCAGTTCCTCGATTGCCGCGCCCAGCAAGGCACAGCCCCAACGCAGACGAAACGGCCCGCTCATACGATTCCGGACCGTTCTCACCAGCCGCATCCGGCAACTGCAGCGCCAGAAGTTCGGCCCGAAGGGCCTCCAGAGATGCATCCACACTCGCGACCCGCTTCGCGCTCGCGGCAGTGGACTCGGCAAAAGAAAAAGGCAATAGTGTCATCGTGAGTGCTCCCGGATATTGATGTTCATCCTTCTATCCGTATACCACATGTTGGGCGGAGCACTCACGCCCCAACATCCCTCCAAGCCGGAAAACCCCCCGATTCCTGACACACCGGCGAAACCGTGACACAAAACCGGTCGTCGCGAAACAGATGACCGACGCTAACTCCTTGCTAACGCAAGACTCCTAATACGCTCTGCGAAAGTTGCACCCATAACGATGTCTCCTGGAATGTGCACGAAGTCCGGCCGACTTCGTCACGCGTTGACTTTCATGTCCGCCCTGACGTTGTAGACAGTTCCCCGTGAGATCCCCAGCTCGCGGGCGACCTCCGTCGGCGACTGGCCCCTGGCAAGCCGGTGCTTGATGGCTTCCATGTCGATCCGCGGCGGACGACCGCGATAGGCGCCACGCCGCTTCGCCGCAACAATTCCTTCGGCCTGGCGCTCGCGACGCAGGTTGGTCTCGAACTCGGCAAAGACGCCGAGCATGTCGAAGAACGCCTTGCCGGCAGCGGTCGAGGTGTCCACGGGCTGTTCGGTAGCGGCAAGATGGGGTCGCGGTAGGAGCGCTGGTTTCCCGGCGCCCCTCCGCAAATCGTGGCAGGAAGTAGATCGAGCCGGTGCGTTCGTGGCGGGCACTGGTGTCAGATTTCCAGATGCATCGCAAATTCCCTGCATTGGTCTCCGCAGTCCCGCAAGGACCGTCTACGGTTCGTGCCGGGCGACTGCCGCCATAGAGCGTGTCGCGGTCGGCACCGCCAAGAATGAGAACTGTTCCCGCGTGTCCGTAAATGGTGTCGTCGCCTTCGTCTCCAACGAGAACGTCGAACGACCTTGAATTGTCGCCGCCGAGAATGGTGTCATTGCCGGTGCCGCCCCGGACGACAGCGTCATTGCCGCCCGTGGCAACAATGAAATCATTGCCGCTGCCGACCAGGACCACGTCGTTGGTGCCTCTGCTCACGAGGATGTCATCACCGCGGCCGGCCGCCGCCACGCAGGGCGCCCTGTGGCGCTTCCCGCTCCGAACCGCCCGGCACAGGAAGGAGGCGAGAGCGACCAAATTTCAGACTTCCGGAACTCGCACAATTCTCGATGAACCCAACTTTGGAGTCTGTCCGAGTTTCGGATAGCCAGGAAAAGTACTCAACGCACGGCGCAACCTTGGTTTTTCTGAACTGAGACGGTTGGTGCGGTCACCGCAACCCCGGATTTCAGTTCGGATTAAATTGCCCATCATCAAATACGGCAAGGAGTTACGCAGAGCAAGTATTGCTCGGCCGGGCAAGAAGTTGCCTACTTGTCGACGATATCCAGCAGCGCACGATGTCAGGACATCTGAATTTCGGCTCCATCCCGTGCAGCATTCCGGCCTCTGGGACCGGGGCTGCCGCGAAGAGAGGGGCGTTACAGCATGGGGCCGGCGTGTGTTCGGCTGCGATACACGGTGCCGGTGCGTGTTCCGACACAGGATCGTGGAGACGCGTTCCTGCACACGATGGCGAGATAGAGTGCGATCACGCACTGGCCCCAGGACAGACGGGATGAAAATGGCCAATGTTGCTCAGCATCGACTCGTAGACCGCGACTGGCAGCGGCTGAGATCCGGTCCGCGCTATGCTGCGGCTTGGCGTGAGAGTGCCGACGCGCCGACGCTCTGGTGTCCACGTCGTTTCCCTTGAGCACACAAACCGTCACGGCGTACTCGGAAGGGCGTTCGGACCATGCCGAACGGAGGCTCGGATTGCTGCGGAACCTGCTGGTTTAATCGAACCAACCGGGGCAAGCGTGACTGGCAAGAACATGCCGACAGGTCGGTGCCGCCCTACTGCGAGATCAGGAATCTGGCCATAGAGAACCCCTTTTACACCTACTGCGCCAACCATCCCCATCGGCGGCCCGATCGCGACCCAATACCGATTGGCCCTGTGATGTGTCATGGCGGCTGGAAAGGACCTTTCGATGAGTACCCGCGGACTGTGTGGAAGCGCTCGCCGGATTCCGCAGAAATCCGTCAACACCTGCTCAATTTCAGACTTCCTGACCTCGAACTCGAGAGAGTGTCATGTTTTTGCACCCGCGAAGTGGGGCTCGGCGATTTTTCCGGGTAGTTCATAGACCATGTGCATGTTGGTACCGGGGAAGACGGTCCGTGTCTGGTTGAGTTCTTCGAGGAGGCTTGCGATGGCGTTGTCGCCGGCATCGCTGGCGGTGCCGAGTATGCGAACGCGGAGGATGCCGTTGCCGTGCTCCGGGATGACGTCGGCGTCGGCCCGTAGAAGTGCGCGCAAGTGCCGGCGGGGGCGCTGGATCTTGCCCTGGGTCTGGGCAACGGCGGGCATCATGCGGGTTTCAGCGCGGTAGGCGATCATGCGGATTATATCGAGGAGGAGTTTCTCGCCTTCGGGGAGCGCGTCGAGTGCCTCGTTCGTGTCGAGTTCGGCGACCGCGATATGTCGCGGTGTATCGCGGCGCTGCAGCTTGAGGGCTTCACGCTCGGCGTCGAGAGCGTCGCTTTGGGCCTGCAGGCGCCGGACGGCCTCTTCGGCTTCGCGGGTCGGGGTTCCCCTGGACAGGTCGGCGATCCGGTTGCGCAGGGTGCCAAGGCGCTGCCGGAAGCGCTGGACATTGCGGTCGATTGCGCGCCAGCGCGGGTTGACGATGCGGGCGTCGGGATCCTGTGCTTCCAAACCGTGGACCGCCAGCGCGTCGAGATTGAACTCCTCGCGCATGTATTTGAAGAAGTTCTCCTGCGACCATCGGGAGAACAGGGCGCTGGCGGCCCGCTCCATGGGCATGCGGGGGTCGGTGGTGATGAGGGGCACCTGGCGGCCATTCTCCAGCAGGCGCCGGATCTGGCGGACTTCGGGCCCCTTGCTCAGGATCACGCTCTTCTCGGCGAGGCGGACGGTGGCGCTGCGGGTGCTTCCCGGCCCGTGGATGGGCACCGTGACGGTGCGGAAGTCCGCCTCCGGCCAGGCCTCCCCCTTGAAGCCCTTGTGCCAGGTGATCACAGCAACCCCGCGCCGGGCGAGGCGCCGGAACAGGGCAGGGCTCCAGCCTTCCCGGTCGAAGACCAGCGTCAGGGCGGGCTCGCCGGCGTCCGGGACGGTGAGGTCCGGTGCATCCGGGCCCAGCATGCCCAGTTTCTCCAGCGCGGGCAGGATGTCCTTCTCCAGCGCGTGGGTCATGGTCGGATCCAGCGCCTTGTTCAGGCACAGGAACGGCTTGCCGCCGAGCGCGTTGATCCAGTAGCTCGTGGAGGCAGGCAGGCAGAGTTTCTGGCGCGCCACGTAATGCTTGGGCAATTTTCCCTTGCGGCCGGAATACACCTTGACGTGGCCATCCACCGACAGGGTCGCACACACGTCCGGTTCTTCCGCCATCCATCCCGCGGCCAGGGAAGCTTGCCAGTCCCGCACCCGTTGCACGTCTCGCCCCAACGCCTTGATCTTGCCCCGCAGCGTCTTCACCTCCGGGCAGCGGTCCAGGCCCAGGATGGCGCCCCATTCCCCGGGCGCCTGGTGCCGCAGTGCCTCCGGATTGCGCACCCGGGCCAGGGTGAGGAAGGCCAGGAACAGCAGAACCGTGGTCAAACCGTAGTATCCCTTGGGCAGCGACAGGAACTCCCGCGCGCGGTCCAGAAGCCCCTCCTTGAGCAGCATCGGCAGCCCGGCCAGCACGCCGCCGCCGGCAACCGCCGACAGCGGCTCCGCAAACTGCGGCCGCATCTCCGTCAGATGTCCCGTTGCCGCCAGCATCCGCCCCGCCGTGTCCCGGGTGCCCCGACCCATCGGCGCCTCGCGGTCGCGTGCGTCCCGTTCGCTCCGCTCCACCCTCGGCTCCGGCGCTGCCGCCGCCTGTGGCTCCGTCGACGCGACCACCGGCGGCTCCAGCACTGCCGTCGCCTGCGGCTCCGTCGACGCTGTCGCCTGCGCCGGCACGGCCCGGTTCGGCGTCCCCCCTCTGATAACACCCGACCGGCGGTTGAGGCTGAACGTGCTCGGCCGGATCCCCAGCTTTCGCGCAACCGCCCGGCCGCTCAGCCCCGAGGCCAGAAGCCGCTCCGCCTCCCGCGCCGTCGCGGCGTCGATCGCGCTCGGCCCGCGCCTCCGTCGCGGCGTAAGAAAACCGGCCTCGCCCTGCCTCCGGAGCTGGTTCACTGCCCGCTGCACCGTCGAACGGTTCACGCCAAACGCCGCCGCCAGATCCCTGCGTAGCACACCGTGCTCGGCAAACCGCGCAATCCGCAGCTGTCGCGCTCGGTTGTCCGAAACTTCGTGGGAATCGAACGGCGCCAGGTTGCTGAAGTAGACCCGCCGGCCGTCCTCGACCGCGTGCGAAAAGCAGGATTCGCCGATCTGGATCGCCTCGGCAGGAGGCATCGGAAGCGTGTTCAAGGGAGTCTCCACGGTCGATATCGGGTGCACAGTATTATAGCCACTCTCCGTAGATCGGTCAACCCCTCAAATGTCTCCTAACTGCTGGAAATCACGAGCAAAACGATCGCCAAGCCCGCCTTCAATTAGCGCACGAGGTCAGGAAGTCTGAATTTGTTTCAGTCCCTGCACGAACAGACCCTAAAGGGCTGGTACCCGCTGGGAATTGGGTTGGGAGAGACGATCCTATGGCAACTTGGCGAGTTCGGGGAGCAACGAGCAGTCGGGGGTCTTGAATGGATTTGTGAGCATAGTGAGGGGTCCTTGCACGAGGCTGCGAGCGAAGCGCTCGCGAAAATCCAGGGGATCCACGGCGAGCCTTGCTGAAGCCTGATCCGAAACCTGGCGACCTGGCAGGTCGGGCAGAACAACGAAGTCATCACCGGACCGCATCCCGGCGCTTGACGCCTCCGCCATTCGGCCATCGTAGAAGTTGACTTTGCGGCTGTGCGCTCATCGTGGCTGCGCCAGATATGCTGGCGTTCCCTGACAGAGTCGCCCAGTGCGTGCGAGGCAGGAGCCTGGGCATGTTCAACCAAGTGTAGCTGCTTGCTATTCTTGAGCGTTCTCGAGTTGCTCATGTGCCGGTCGTTGACGCGTATCCAGTTCGCCAATGGTGACCGTAGCCAGCCGCGTACTTCGGATCGAACTGTTCGGCCATCTGTTCGGCATGGGCGAAGCTTCGTCGCCAATCGGGAAACAGTCCAGCGCCGAGCCATCCGAGTGCGAGCAGATCGATACGCTCCTCAACGCTTAGTTTGTCGACCGATTCGACCAGGCGCGTGTACGACGGAGAGTTCAGAAATCGTTCCTGATCTTCAGAACTCAGGATGCGCGGCCCCTGCTTCGCACTGAACAGAGCATCGATAACGGACTGCTCCGACTCTTCGAACGTCTTGTGGACGGCGATCAATTCTTCGATGGTCGCTCTGTCGATGACCGGCGCCGTCGCCGCCTTCGCAAGCCAATCTGCGACACCAGGCGCGCCAATGTAGCGGACACGCGCGTCCGGCAATTGATCGGCGCACTTGCGGACGAAGCGCCCGTCCGCGGTGATCAACACCGAGTCCGTGATCTCGGCGCAGGCAAGGTAGAGGCAGTCGTAGACGGGATAATCAATTTCGAATGCGATCTGCACGGCGCGTTCAACAAGATCGCGCATGGGGCGGAAGTCGATGATGTTCGGCAGAGTCGCGAGTTCCGTAAGGTAGGGCCCCGGGTCGGGCACTTCCTTGCGTCGCACCTTTTTCCAGACGGTATTCGAGAACTCGGCAAGCACGAACTCGGGAGCGTGGAACTCGGCACGACGACCGATCGCAAGGCGGGATTCATCGCACATGGGCTCGGCGATGAACCACTTTACGACAATGCTGGCATCGACGGTGAGCTTCACCGATCGCGATCCTCGCGCAACAGGTTGACGCTGTCGCTCTGGCGAGAACCCGCTGTCAGGGAGACGATACGTCGCGTGCGCTCGCGAAAGTCCGCAATGCACCTAGGGCGGTCCACGTGCTCTGTCAGCAAGTAGCGGACCTCTCCTTCGAGAGAGCGCTGGTTCGTCTTGGCGCGCACCTTGAGGCGGTCGATAACACGATCATCGAGATTACGGATGGTTAGAGTACCCACAGCAGTCTCTCGTCTTCGAATTGCCATCAGAATGCTAGCGTCATGCTAGCAACGAGACAAGACCACAATGACAAGCCGTACAGCGGCCTGTGCGTTCTCATCGCACAGTCCTGCAAGACCGCCGGGTCGGATCTGCATTTGACCCCGCGGCCGGGAGCAGACGAGCATGCCGGCCAGTTGCGCGCAGATGTCGGAGAGTGAGCATCGGAACCATCTCCTCGGAGCCTGTCGGATTTACCCAGCGGGAGCGGTCATGGCCATGATTCACCCTGGCCGCAGCCGGAGGCCGGGCCAGGCTTCGTCGTCTCCTGGCCAGTCCTGTCCCCGTAGTCACGGCACGGTCAATGCATAGTGTTCCCGGCGCTGAAGATTGTGGATGAGGTCTGCAGATCTCGCGGGATCTCCGCTGGACGGATCGTGAGACGCCGTGGCTCTTGCCTCCGCCGCTGCAGGACTGCCCGCCGGAGGGGCATTTCGCTCGTTTCTTGGCCCATATCGTGGAGCAGCTCGATCTGAGAGATCTGACGTCTGACTGCAGTCGCGGCGGCAAGCGGGCCGATCATCCTGCGATGCTGCTCGCGCTGCTGATCCACGGCGATGCGACCATTCATTTCCGAGCCGCAAGCTGGAGCGGTCGATGGTTGAGTCGGTCGCATTCCGCTTCATCGCGGCGAACCTGCATCTGGATCACGACACGATCGCAACCTTTCGCAAGCGGCTTCCCCGGCGCCTGGTTGCCTGTTCATACGGATCCTGAGGATGGCGCGCATCCAGGGCGTACTGCAACTCGGGAATGTGAACCTGGACGGCACCAGGATCAAGGCCAGCGCCAGCAAACACAGGCGATGAGCCGGGACCACGCGAACCCGCTGCAGCAGCAGTTGCGGGAAGAAGTTGCAGCGTTGCTGGTCCGGGCTGAGCAGGCGGACGAAGCGGAGCCGGACGCCGGGCTGGACACTCCGGAGGAGTTGCAGCGACGCCGGGATCTCCTGGAGGCGATCGCGGCGGCGAAGGAAGGGATTGCGCGGCGGGCGGCGGCCGGGCAGGGATGGCGGCCTGCGGGGAAATGATGGCGGCCCGCACGGCGAAGGAGGCGGCGTCCGGCCGGAAGCCGGGCGGTCGGCCGCCGCAAGAACCACAACCGGGCCCGCATCAGAAGGACCCGGTGAACTTCACAAATCCGGAATCGCGGATCATGCCGTCATCGGAAGGCTTCGTGCAGGGGCTCAACGCCCAGGCGGCGGTCGAAAATGGCTCCCGCCGGATCGTGGCGGGCCATGTAAGGGACGCCTGCAATGACAAGCAGCAGGGTGCCCCGGCGCTGGAACCGCTGGCAGCGGCGGAAGAGATAATCGGCAAGCCGGAAGGAATCCTTATCAGCTGTTTCAGCGCCGACAACGCGGCGCAGTGCGAGATGGCCGAGGTGACGCCGTACATCGCGTCAGGCCGCGATGCGCACAACCAGAGGCTGGCGAACCGGCAGGCCCCGGCACCGACGCTTCCTGTCGATGCGGACCCGGTGGTGAAGGCGAAACACCGCCAGACGACGCCGGAGGGCAAGGCGATCCATGCCCGGCGCAAGACAACAGTGGAGACGGGATCATCCACCCGGATTATTCACGAAGATTGATGAGCGGACGAGAGTTGTACTTTTAACTCATTGCCCTATATATAGTAATAGCAGTTCATTGAGACGTTGGGGTGAGATGCCATGGGTGAATCAAGTATTGACAGGTTTCCGTTTGGTTACAACCGGTCGCTTGAAGTTGACGGCAGCGACGAGAGTGTGAGCGCGGACGCGGGAGCGCTGGTGATGCGCGAGATTTTGGAATGTTCTGGGATTGTATCGTGGCTGGAGGATCATCTGATCGACGATCGGCGTCCGGGTTCGGTTGTGCACAGCATGGGGAACCTGATGCGCACGTGCCTGCTGCTGCTTTGCCAGGGCCACCGGGACCAGGACGATGCCGACCGTCTGCGCCACGACCCGGCCCTTGCTGCGGCAGCGAAGTCCTCTGGAGGCCCTGTCCGTGGCGATGGAAGCGATGGCCTGGCGTCCCAGCCGACGCTATCGCGCTTTGTGGATCAGTTGAGCTGCGAAGAGAACCTGGATGTGCTGAAGGAGGGGATCCTTGCGAATGGCTTGCGCCGGATCCGGGAGGGGTGCCGCGGGTCGGCGGACTTCCTTGTGGTCGATGTGGACGATGTGCCGTTCCTGGCGGATGGGCATCAGCCCGGCAGCCAATACTGCGGCTATGTCGGACATCGCTGCTACTCGGCTCTGGTTGCGGTATCTGGCGAAAGCGGGGACATTCTTGGCGCCCGGCTGCGCCGGCCGGGGGAGGACAAGGCCGGAGAGACCTTCGACTTTGTGCTGCCGATTGTGGCGGGCGCGCTCGAAGAGGGGAACGAACGCCCGGTGCTGGTACGCATGGATGCGGGCTTTCCCGATGGGCGGACGCTGGATGAGTTTGATTCCCTGAATATCCAGTATCTGGCCCGTATCCGGAACAATCCGGTACTGAACCGGATGGCGGAACCGCATCTGAACAAGCCGGCGGACCTGTCGCCTGGCGAAGTGCGTACGGTCTTTCATGAGCACGAGTACCAGGCCGGGAACTGCAAGCGGCGCGTGGCCCTTGTCGTGATTTTCTCGGAGCGGGAGTTGTTCCCGCGCCATTTCTGGTTGATCACGAGCCTGGCCCGCGAAGATGTCGGAGCGGAGGAGCTCCTGGCCCGGTACCGGGTGCGGGGAAAGGCGGAGAACACCTTCGGCGAACTGAAGAGCACGCTGCGGGCGCAGTTGCCGTCCTCTCCGCGGCCGAAGCGCCAGTATGCCGGCAAGACGATCGAGCGGTCCGACCCGCCCACGGAAGCGGAGTGGCGGCCGCAGAACGAAGCCCTTCTCCTGCTCGCCTTGCTCGCCTATCAGACCATGCACGAGGGCCGCTGCGCGATGCAGGACGCCTCCGGGAAAGGCTGGAGCCTCGGCACCTTCCGCGAAAAGGTTCTGCGCGCTGGCTGCCGCGTGGTCCGGCACGCAAGGCGCATGAAATTCTACATCGCCAGCTCCGTGGCAAGCCAATGGGCCATCCTGCTGCAGCGGCTGAAGAAGTCCGCCATGCAAGACGCGTAGCCCGCTCCCCGGCTCCGCTTCCTTCTCCCGCCAACCCCGAAGCCGGCAAAGCCGAGCCATGGGATCCGGCTGTGCAAACACGCCGCAAAAGGCGTCCCTTCAACGCAAAGTCCCCGCAACCCACCCGATCATCCCACGCATCCCCACCGTACAGCGCCGCAAATTCACAACGCTCCGCGATTTCAACTTCAACCTCCGCCAGGAACACGCCGATCGACCAACAAACTCAAACTCTCGCAGCCCAATTCGCGATTCGACGCGACTTCATGAATAATCCGGGATCAAGGAGGTGACGGGATTCCGGCGTTTCCATCTGCGAGGACGGAATGCGGGGATTGGAGAATGGACGCTGATCAGCCTGGCATGGAACCTGAAGCGGATGCACGCTCTCGCAAGCTGAGAAACAAGAGAATGCCTGCCCTCTCCGGGTCCGAAACGGCCCTTGGAAGCAAGAGAGCCACCCCGGCGGCCGAACCGCCCGCGAAATTTCCCGACCCCGAACCGGGATCCGGCGCCGCTCGCGTGTTGCCTCGGCCGGAATTGGCGCGAAGGATTCCCTTTACGCCAATTCCGGGTCAAACCGGACAGACTCCCGGGCCGCCGCGACTCCATCAGACCAACGGTTGGACCAACCCACGGATGTCCTCGTCAATCCCGTGATCGACCTGTTCCACAAGCGGATTGACCGAACCTCAGACTTCCGGAACTCACACAATTTTAGATGCACCCTTCATTGGAGTCCGTCCGAGTTTCTGATGGCCAGGAAAGGCACCCAACGCACGGCGCAGCCTTGGCCATTCTGAACAGAGTTGGTTGGTGAGGCCACCGAAATCCCGGATTTCAGCTCAGATTAAACTGGCCACTATCAGATACAGCAATGAGTTACACAGAAGGGAATTTGCTCGGCCGAGCATGAAGTTGCTTGATTGTCGACGATACCTCGCGGCGCACGGTGTCAGGAAGTCTGAACCTTCATTGCCAGGGACTTCGACACGATGGAAACAGCGGACCGCCACGCCCGGGACAATCTGATCGCAAGCGGCGTGGCGCACATGGGCACCCAAGACTCCACGGACGGTCGCGCGACCCTGCCGAGATTGCCGATGGAGAACGAACCGGATTCCCGCTACCGGCCTGATCTGACCAGGACTGGCCGGCGGCAGGGTCTGCCCAGCAGGCGACTTGCGCCTGCCCGCTCCGGACTTGTGTGCGCAGTTCGTGAGTGTCCGGACAACTATAGCCCCGTCTCGATGACGACCTTTCCGTGACTCCGTCTGGCAGAGAGAATATAGTCCCACGCGTCGCGATACCCTTCCATCGGGCAAACTCGATCAATCCGCGGCCCGATCAGGCCCCGCCCAAGCGCGTCGTAAACGAAAGCTGTTCCCTTGGCCTGCATGTCGAGGTCTTCCACGTAGTTGAACAGCGAATACGGATGGAAGACGGCGTTCGCCTGGAACATGTCGACGATCGGCAACTCCGGAAAGTTCCCGTCCAGGGTGCCGTAGAAGAAGATTCGCGCGTCCCGGGCCAGGGCCGGTGAATACTGGCGGATCATTCCGCCACCCACGGGATCGAATGCGGCATTGATGCCCCGCCCGCCCGAGACTTCGAGAATCATTTCCGCCAGATTGCCGCTGCCCTCGACAAAGATGTGGTTCGCGCCAAGTTCCTCCAGAAACGGCCGGTTGTACTCGAAGCGGGTCGTCGTGATCATCTGCGCGCCGAAATGGCGTCCGATTTGCAGCGCCGCCGAGCCGGCGGTGGAGGTTCCCGCGGGAGCCAGAATGGTCTTCCCCGGAGCAGCACGCGACAGTTCGACGATCGGGAAGTAGGCTGTCATGTACTGCATCCAGATCGAGGCGCTTTCCACCGCGCTCAGACCCTCTGGCGCAGGCGTCACGTAGCGATGGTCGATGATCATGGATTCAGTGCTGGCCCCGCGCTTGTCGTAGAAATACGGCAGCGTGCACATGCGCATGCCCGGCTCGATGTCGGCGACATCCGGCCCTACCGCATCGACGATCCCTGCCGCCTCTATGCCGATCTTCGCGGGGAGGGACGAGAAACTGAACGAGTACCGGTCGCGCATCAGGTTCATGTCGCCCCAATTCAGCGAGAATGCCTCGATCCGTAGCCGGATTTCGCCCGGCCCTGGCTCCTCCTCCTCCACTTCCACAAGCGACAGCCCTTGGTAACCGGAAAAATCGTGAATGACCCAGGCGCGTGGCATTGTTGTCCTCCTCCTCTTTCAGCCCCGTGGAGCGTAGCGGACCGGCAATGGATCCGGAATGGCAGCCTGCAAGGCCGCCAGCCAGCCGGGTCGATTGGACCCGCTGGCAGGTGAAGCGGGACTCCCGGCAAGCGGAGTCCGCCATGCGGGGGTTGAAGGATCGGGCCGTTCATCCCGGCGCCGACTCCTCGTCCGGCAGCCAGCCTGTTGCCGCGCTGCCGCCTCTGGCCGGGTTTGCAATCCGTGCGACCCGCGGGCGCTTCAATCCGCGCATGTCGCCTCGGCATTCCAGGTGCCGTTCTCATGCTCCCGCTGAAAGCGGATGCAGCGGGTGGACCTGTGCGGCGTAATGGGCGCAAGCTCGGCGTCGTCCTGCCTGCATCGCGGAATGACGAATGGGCAACGCGGAGTGAGTCGGCAATGGGACGGCGGATCGATGGGGGATGTCGGTTCGCCTTCCAGCATGATGCGTTGCTTCTTCTGCCGGGGATGGTCCACCGGCGTTGCCGAAACGAGCGCACGCGTATAGGGATGATAGCCGTTGTTCAGCACATCCCGGGTCGGCCCGGTTTCGACGATCTGTCCGAGATACATGACCGCAATCCGGTCCGCAAGCATGGAGACGACCGCCAGGTCATGGGAAATGAAGAGATAGGCGAGCCGGAGGCGCTTCTGCAGGTCCCGCAGCAGATTCAGGATCTGCGCCTCCACCGATACGTCGAGCGCGGAGGTTGGTTCGTCGAGGATCAGGAGCCTGGGATTGGTGGCCAGCGCCCGGGCGATTCCCACGCGCTGCTGCTGGCCGCCCGACAGCTCGTGCGCGTAACGTCCGATATGTTCCCTGCCAAGGCCGACAAGGTGGAAGAGTTCGGCAACCCGCTCACGGACCTGGCTCCTGGGCACAATTCCGTGCAGCCGCAGGGGTTCGGCGACCAGCTTCCCCACGGGATGCCGGGGATTGAGCGAATCCAGCGGCTCCTGGTAGACCATTTGCATATGCGGCCGCATCCTGCGCATCTCGGAGTCCCGGAGGTCCGTGATGACCTGCTCTCCCAGGAGAACGCGGCCACCGCTCGGTGATTCCAGGCGCAGGACGCAGCGTCCAACCGTGGACTTGCCGCTGCCGCTCTCGCCTACGAGCGCAAGTGTTTCTCCGGCGCGCAGCGTCAGGGAGATATCATCCGCCGCAACCAGGTCCTGGTAGCGAAACAGCCCGCTCCGAACCGGATAGCGCTTCTCCAGCTTCGTGACCTCGAGGAGCGGCTTGCTCATGCAAGTTCCCGCCACCTGTGGCAGGCCACCTTGTGGTCCGCTGATACGAGTTCGAAGAATGGCACCATTGCGCGGCATACGTCGCGCGCATGCTCGCACCGGGGATGGAACGGACAGCCGGAAGGACGGTTGCGCATGTCCGGCACCTGGCCCGGAATGCTCTCAAGCTCCCCCGTGCTCTCCGTCCTGGCGCGTGCGGCAAGCAATCCCCTGGTATAGGGATGCCGCGCTTCATCGAAGATCTGCTCCACTGTTGCCTCTTCGACGATCGATCCGGCATACATCACTGCCACGCGGTCGCAAAGCTCCGCAATCACCCCGAGATTGTGCGATATGACGATCTGCGCGAGGTTCCGGTCCTTTCGCAAACGTGACAGAAGTTGGATGATCTGGAATTGAATGGTGACATCGAGTGCGGTCGTGGGTTCGTCGGCGAGCAGCAGGTCCGGCGAGGAAGCGAGCGCAAGAGCGATCATGACGCGCTGGGCCATGCCGCCAGACAGCTGGTGCGGATAGCGGCGCAGCACGGCAGCAGGATCGGAGAGTCCGACATCGGACAGCAGTTCCATGGCACGTGTCGTGGCCCTTGCCCCGCGCAGCCCCCCGTGCACCCGGAGCACTTCCCGCAGCACCTTTCCAATGGTAAGCACGGGATTCAGCGATGCGCGCGGATTCTGGAAGATCATCGAGATCCGGTCGCCGCGTATCGCGCGCATGTTCCGCGAGTCGAGTTCAAGGAGATTGCTTCCGGCAAACCACACCTGGCCCCCGGTCACGACCCCCGGCGGCCGCAGCAAACCGGCGATCGTCAGCGCCGTCACCGACTTGCCGGAGCCGCTTTCACCCACGAGGCCAAGGATCTCTCCTTCCTCCACCCTGAGGTCGATGCCGTCGAGAACGACAATCGTATGGTGTGGCAATTGGAATTCGACGCGAATTCCGTCCACCCGGAGCAGTTCCCTCCGGGAATTCCGCTCCCGGCCGGCTGGATGATGCAAATCTTCCGTTGGCACCGGCGCGAGGCTTCGTTTGCTATCCGCTGCAGTTTCAGTCATCGCCGTTTCGGGTCGAGGAGGTCCTGAAGTCCGTCGCCGATCAGGTTGAATCCCATCACGGTGATCGCGATGGCAAGTCCCGGGAAGAAGGAGAGCCACCATTGCCCGGAGATGATCCGTGGTGCGCCGAGACCGATCATCACGCCCCACTCGGGTGTCGGCAGATGAACGCCCAGCCCGATGAAGCTCAGTCCGGCCGCGTCGAGAATCGCCCAGCCGCATTGCAGGGTCGATTGCACGAATATCGGCGCGAGGCTGTTGGGAAGAAGGTGCCAGGTCAGGATCCGCCAGTCGGAAGCGCCCACGCCGCGGGCCGCCATGGCGTAAAGCGAGTTCCTGATCACCAGAAACCGGCTGCGCGCGAGGCGCGCATACACGGGAATGTTGACGACCGAAATCGCGATGATCAGGTTGGGAATGCTCGGGCCAAGCACGCCGGCGATGGCCATCGCAAGAATGAAGCCTGGAAATGCGGCAATGATGTCCATCAGCCGCATGCACACTTCGTCGGTCTTGCCTCCATAGTAACCTGCAAGGACGCCGACTGTGGATCCGGCAGCGAGTCCTATGGCAACCGCGCCGAGACCGATGCCGAAGTCAATGCGGATTCCGTAGAGTACGCGGGAATATATGTCTTCCCCGAAGATGCCCGTGCCGAAGAAATGATCCCAGGATGGGGCCTGCATTCGCGGGCCGACCTTGAGGGCATACGGGTCATAGGGGGCGATCAGCGGTGCCAGGAGACCAAGCAGTCCAAGCCCGAGAATGATGGTGAACCCGAGCGCAGTGACCGGATTCCTGCGGCACCAGTGCAGCAGGATCCATAGGCGGCCGGGCGAATGATGGACAGTGTCTGACATGTTAGATCCGGACCCGCGGATCGAGAAGAACATAGAGAATGTCGACCAGCAGGAAGAGAAGCACGTACACGGATGTTGAGTAGAGAATGAACCCCTGCAATGCCGGATAGTCGCTCGACGCGATGGCGATGTAGACGTAGCGCCCAAGGCCTGGCCATGCGAAGACGTTCTCCACCAGCACCACGCCGCCGAGCAGGTAGCCGTAGACGATAGCGATCATCGTGATTACGGGGAGAATCGCGTTGCGAAGCGCATGCCGCAAGATGATGGACCACTCGGAGAGCCCCAATGCGCGCGCCGCTCGCGTGTAGTCCGCCTCGAGCGCCTCGATCATGCTCGCGCGGGTCATGCGGGCGAGCGGCGCCATTGCCGCGAACGCCAGCACCGCGGCCGGCATCAAGATGGACTGCACCGAACTCTTGAACGCTTGCCAATTGCCGGTCAGGAGCGCGTCGATGGTAAAGAGCCCCGTGATGCTGTCCGGCGGAGGGATCATGACGCTGATCCGGCCCTGCGGCGCGGGAAGCCAGTGCAGCACGAAGAAGAAGACGTAGATTGCGACCAGGCTTACCCAGAAGACCGGCATCGCCACACCGAATACCGCGAGAAGGCGGGAGACGTGGTCGATCCAGGTACCCTGCCAAACGGCAGAGGCAATCCCCAGCGGCACCGCAAGGAGCATGGCGAGCAGCATTGCGAAGAGCGTCAATTCGAAGGTGGGCATGAAGCGCGACGTCAGATCATCCAGCACGGGCTGGTTGGTAACAAACGAGTCGCCGAAATCGCCGCGGGAAACGCCTCCGATATAGCGGAAATACTGGACCCAGAGCGGGTCGTTCAGTCCGGCATTCTCGGCAATCTTGTCGCGGGTTTCCTGGCTCGCGAGTGGACTCACCATCAGGTCAATGGGATTGCCCGGGATGATGCGGGTCAGTGTAAAGGTGACAACCGTCACCCCGAGCAACACCGGAATGAGCAGGATCAGGCGACGCGCGATGAATGGGATCATGCCTTGAACATCAAGCACAACCCGGATCGAAGCGATCCCGCACCGCCCGAAAGGCGGGGCTGCAAGTCATCTCGTCGCCTGGTTGCTCCGCAATCGAACCGCTACTCCTTGTACAGGTGCCAGAATCGGGTGAACCCGTCCGAGGAATAGAAAACGTAGCCTTTCACGTTCGAACGCGTGACGAGAATGTCCTGCGGCTGATACATCAGCACCCAGGGTGCCTCGTCCAGCAGGATGCGCTGAATCTCGACCAACGCCGCTGCCTGCGCTTCCTTGTCCGTGCTTACCGTGTGCTCTGCAATCAGTGCATCGACTTCGGCGTTGTAGTAGTTCGCGTAGTTGCAGCAGCTGTGATGGAACTTCCAGTACACGTGGTAAAACGGATCGTTGTTGATGGAAGTCCAGAAATCCGTGTAGAAGAAGATCAGCTCGTGCTTCTGGATCCTTTCGAAGTACGCTGCCTCTGGCATCTCCTGGATGGTAATGTCAACACCGATTTCGGAAAGAGACTGCCGCAGGTACACGGCGGCTTCCTTCGCCGCCTGGTTTCCGATCGGGATTTCGAACACGGACTCGAACCCATCCGGGTAGCCGGCCTCGACGAGCAGCGCCTTCGCCTTCTCCAGGTCATGCTCGTAGACGAAGAACTCGTCCGTGTGACCCGGAGTTCCGAACGGAATCGGGCTCTTCAACTGGACGGCGTATCCGTTCATGACGTCGTTCAGCACGGTCTCGTAGGGGAATGCGTAGGAGACCGCCTGCCGGACCAGCTTGTTGTCGAAGGGCGCAACCTCGTTGTTCATGCCGGTATAGGCAATTTGTCGGCTCGTCTTGCGATGCACGGTTATGTCGGGATTCGCCTCGAGCGCAGGGATATCGATGGTCGGCAATTGCATCGCGATATCGACCGAGCCGCTTACGAGTTGCGCCAGACGGCTCGACGGATCCGGAATGATCTTGAAGATGATACGCTCGATATGCGCGGGCTCTCCGTAGTAATTTTCGTTCCGCACCAACACGTACTGGTTGCCGGGATCCCTGCTCTCGAGCCGGTAGGGGCCCTGCTCCGTTCCCTGGGAACTGGATTTCAGAAATTCATGCGCGGAAGGATCCTCGTCCGTCATGAGAGGTCCGACTACGCCCGGATTGAGAATCGAGTTGCCGGCCTGTGCCATGTTGCCGAACAGAAGGGAATTCGCCCGGTCGAGGTGAATCGCAATGGTGTCGGAGTCGATCAGCTCGATATGGTGCTTGTCGGGCACTTCCGCCAGGGCCATGTTGCCGACAGTCACGCCCTGCTGATCGAACAGCCGGTCGAAGGTGAACTTGACGTCTTCAGCGGTGAGTGCATCACCGTTTGAGAACTTGAGCCCGTCGCGCATGTTGAAGGTGACGGTCTTGCCATCCTCGCTCCATTCGAAACTCTCGGCCAGGCTGCCGATGAAGCTGTTGGCGTCGCCGATCCGGGTTCCATCGTCGAGGGTCACGACCTCGTAGTCGATCAGCCAAGTATAGACGTTGGTCAGGAACTCCCATGTATTGGTGTTCCCGCTGGTCAGCGTGGGATCGGTGTTTTGCAGATCCCCCGGCACCGCAACGATGAGGGTGTTCTCATCCGATTGCGCAGAGACTTCCACTGCGCCTCCGGCGCAGAGAAGCGCGGCGGCAGCCGCCAGGAACGCGCTGCGCCGAATTGTTTGCCCTAAGAATTTCATACAGGTTTCCTCCATCTCTTCCGGCCGCCTGTCGCCGAAGGCCGAGCCTTCGCCGCCTCCGCCAGATCGGAATGCCTGCAGCAGGATGCTTCGGCTTGGCGGGATCCGCATGGCGACCGGATTCTGCGGTCCGTCGGCGGCTGCGCCGCCTTGCCGCAATTTCGTCAAGCGGATACTGGCAGCCCGAATGTATGCCGCATTCGGACCAACTGCAACCGAAGCAGCCACGAAAAATACCCGCTCCCCGTTCGAGCCCGGTCGATCTCGCCGTTCCCGGCCGAAATCACTCGAGTTCGCACTTGGCGAAGCTGCCATCCTTCATGATTGCCTTGAGGAAGCGGCCCTGCTGCTCCAGGAGGCCGAGATCATCGAGCGGATTGCCGTCGACGACCAGGAGATCGGCGATGGCACCCGGAGCGATAATTCCGAGTGTCCCGGAGCGATTGAGGATCTCCGCATTGATCTGCGTTGCGGAAATCAGCACCTCCCGCGGAGACTGTGCCTCCGCCTGCAGGGGCAAGCTGCGCGACTGGTGCTTCCGCAGGTCGCCGAGCAGATCCGATCCGAAACCAATCCTGGCACCCGCCGCACGGCAATGCTCGACGGCGCGCAACCCCGCGTCCTTCACGCGCTGGAGCTTCTCGATGCTGACCTCGGGCAGGCCGAGATCCCTGCCAACCTTGTCCATGATTTCGTACGTCACGAGAGTGGGAACCAGATAGGCGCCGCGCTCCGCCATGAGTGCGGCGGCCTCCGGGTCGATCAGATTGCCGTGCTCGATGGTCCGGATGCCGCTTTCGACAGCCAGCTTGGTGGAGCGGGACGTGTAGGAGTGCGCCGCCACATAGGTATTCCAGGCCTCCGCCTCTTCGACGATTGCGCGAAGCTCCTCGGCCGAATACTGCGTGTTCTCGATGGGATCGGTGGGCGAGGCCACGCCGCCGGAAACCATCACCTTGACCTGGTCCGCACCCCTGCGAAGCTCGTTCCGGGCTGCTGCCCGAACTTCCGGCACGCCATCGGCAATCTGGCTCTGGATATCGAGCGCACTTGCGCTGCCGCAGGCCCGGGAATCATCGGTCTGGGGGCGGAAGTCGCCATGCCCGCCGGTCTGCGTCAGGGCCTTTCCGGACACGAAGATCCTGGGTCCGGCGAATAGCCCTTGTTCCACTGCGTCGGCCAGCCCCCGATCGGCCCCGGCGCAGTCGCGAATGGTGGTGAATCCCCGCATGAGCGTCTCCCGGAGATTCTGCGCGGCCAGCGCCGTCATCAGTGTCACCGGAATATCCGCGAGCTTTCGAAGGTTGAGGTCCGAGAGGGTTACGTGAATGTGGCAGTCGATCAGCCCGGGCATCAACACGCCGCCGCAACCGTCGACCGTCCGCGCAGTGGAGGTCCGGATCGGCTGTTCGGACACCTCCTTGATCCGTCCGCCTTCCACGAGGACCTCCCCGTCCTCGGGCTCCGGACGCGAGGCGTCCCAGATGCGTACGTTTCGAATCAGAATGCTTGACATTGTGTGACCTTCCCCGGTTTGGTTGTTCGCGGCGTCCGGCACGGACTGCGCCGGGCGTCTGCTACTCGCTTTCCACTCCATAGATTTCCAAGGCGCGTTCCTTCGTGATCAGCCCGTTCTTCAGATCCTGGCGGACGAGCTCCGGATCCCGCTCGCGCGGGTCCCCGAGTCCACCGCCCTTGCCCGAGACAACCCGAATGATATCCCCCTTGCGGGTAGTGAAATTGGATGCGAAAGTGATCTTGCGGCTCTCGCCCTCGCTGGGAATGTAGTGCACGTAATTGGGCGATCCCTCGAGCCCGCCGCCGAGCGACCATGCCGGGAACTTGGAGCGCGTGTACCAGATGGTCAGGAAGCCGTTGTCGGTTCTCAGCCGGTAATCCATGACGATACCGTGCCCGCCCCGGAACCGGCCCTCTCCGCCCGGCTCGACATTGAGCTGCATCCGGTCCACATAGAGCCCGTTGCGCGCCTCGTTGATTTCGGCGGGGCAGTTGAAGGTGTCCCCGTGGAAGCCCGAAAACATCGCGTTGTTGCCGTCCTTTCCGTCCCGGGCGCCCCAGCCGCCGAGTTGCGGCTCGATGATCGTGTACTGTCGGCCGGTATCCGGATGGATTCCTCCAATGAAGGTCCCGCAGACGGAAGCGAAGTGCCCGGCCCCGAAGCGTTCCGGCATGTGCTGGGCGAGGCATCGCCACATCAGGTCGTACACGCGGAGCTCGAGCTCGTAGTAGAAGCCGATGGCGGCAGGCTCCTTGGCGTGGAAGATCGTGCCTTCGCGGGTCAGCACCTTCAGGGGCCGGAATGATCCGGAATTGGCGGGCGAATAGGGATCCGTAAGGGATTTCAGGATCATCTGCGCCGCAACAAGCACGCCGTCGCGGCTGGTGTTCACCGGATCCGACGCCTGATCCGGGTTGTTCCGGAGATCCACCAGGAATTCGTCTTCCGAGATCGTGATCGCAACATTGAATATGCGACCATCCTCCTGTTCCTCGGAAAGCTCGAATGTGCCCTTGGGCAGCCTGGGGAGCTCTGCGAGGGAGACCTTTTCGCCGAAATCCATGAAGGAAGCCATCGCTTCCTCGAAGGTGTGGGCGCCGTACTTGTCGGCCAGCTCCTGGAGCCGGTTCGCGCCGATACGCACCGAAGCGACCGCTGCCCACACATCGCCCTCCAGAACCTCGGGCATTCGTGAATTGACCTTGATGATCTCGAAGACCGGCCGGATCGGCTCGCCTTCCGCAATGATCCTGATGGCGGGCAGCCGAAGCCCCTCCTGGAAGATCTCGGTCGCGTCGCCGGTCAGCGAACCGGGCGCCATGCCGCCGACATCGGAGTTGTGCGCGATATTGGCGGTCCAGGCGATCACCCGGCCGTCGGCAAAGACCGGCATCACCACCACGATATCGTTCAGGTGGGTTACGCCGCCGTAATAGGGGTCATTGGTCGCGAACACGTCGCCCGGCCGGACATTGCCCGACGGCATGAATTTCTCGGCTATGACCTTGGTAGCCTTGTCCAGCACTCCGATGAAGGCGGGAATGCCGGCGCCGGAACTGGCGAGTTCTCCATCTGCATCCATCACGCCGGTGCCCATGTCGAGCACTTCATAGATGATGGAGCTCATGGATGTCTTCTTCATCGCCGCGAACATTTCATCCGCGGCCGACTGCAAGGAGTTCTGGATGATCTCGAGTGTTACGGGATCGTTTGTCCTGGTAGCCATCTCTGCGTTCCGCCCTTCTCTAGCTGAGTTTGATCAGGATATTGCCAAATCCGTCCATGCGGACCTGGTTGCCCGGATGTACCACGACCGTCATGCCCGGATCCTCGATGATTGCGGGCCCCTCGAACCGCATCCCCGGCTCCAGGAGGGTGCCGTCGTAGAGGGTCGCGGCATGGACGCCCTCGAGGGCGTAGTCCACATCGCGGACACCCTTCTCGGCGACGCCGGCATCCGATCCGGTCTCCGCTCTCTCGGGAATCGTGAACCGCCCCGCCTCCGCGGAGGCCACGAGATGAATCCCGACCATCTCCACCGGAGCATCGAGCCGGTAGGTGTATTCGCGCTCGTACGTATCGTGGAAAGTGGCTTCGATCCCGGAAACATGCTGCTCGCCGATTTCCGAAAAGCCGATTTCCACATCCGTCGTATGCTCCTGGTTCTGGTACCGAAACCTTCCGTATCGCACGAATTGCAGCCGTTCCGGGGCAATCCCTTCGTCCTGGAATTGCCTGCGCGCCAGATCCTCGGATTCGCGGAATACCGCCTCGATTCGCTCGGCTGAACCAGGCGCCAGATCGATCAGGCTGGTGACGAAATAGTCGCGCCGGAGATCGGTCATCACCATTCCCCACGCGGAAAACACGGCCGCCCCCGGCGGAATGACCACCCGGTCGATTCCAAGCTCCTGTGCGAGGGCGACCCCGTGCATCGGCCCGCCCCCGCCGAACGCAACGAGGCTGAAATCCCGCGGATCGTAGCCGCGATTGACGGAAACAAGCTTGAGCGCGTTGACCATGTTGTTGTTTGCGATCCGGATGATGCCTCGTGCAACCTCGTCGGGTCCGGCCCCGAGCTTCTCGCCGACCGCACGGATCGACTTCTCGACCGCTTCCATGTCCGCCTGAATCGTTCCGCCGCAGAAGTAGTCTCGATTGATGCGTCCGAGCCACAGATTGGCGTCGGTCGCAGTGGCCTCCATCCCGCCCTTGCCGTAGGATGCCGGCCCCGGGACGGCGCCCGCGGATTGGGGACCGACATAGAGCTTTCCGAATTCGTCTACATGCGCGATGGAGCCGCCGCCATTGCCGATCTCCACCATGTCGACGACCGGCACCATGACCGGATAGCCGGAAGAGGTCCGGTTCCTCTCGATCCAGTAGTCGGTGACGATCTTCACATGCCCCTCATGGATCAGGGAGCACTTGGCCGTGGTTCCCCCGATATCGAGCGCAAGGACATTGGGCTCGCGGATCAGCTTGCCGAGCTCGGCAGCGCCCCAGACGCCGGAAGCCGGGCCGGATTCCACCATGGTGATCGGAATGCGGGACGCGGAATCGACGGTGTCGACGCCGCAATTGGATTGCATGACGTACAGGGCGCCCGAAAACCCGAGGTCCCGGACGCCCGCGTTCAACCGCTGCAGATAGCGTTCGGCGACGGGTTGCACGTACGCGGACAGAACCGCGGTGTTCGTGCGCTCGTATTCCCTCCATTCGCGCGTGATCTGGTGCGATGCAACCGTGAAGATCTCCGGCCAGAGGCGCTTGATCTCCGCCTGCACCGCCAATTCGTGGGTCGGGTCCGAATAGGAATGGAGCAGGCAGATCGCGATCGCCTGCACGCCTTCCGCCCGGAAATCCTCAAGGATCCCGGGAACGGGCGACAGGTCCAGCGGCTTCAACTCCTCACCGCGGTAGGTCATCCGGCCAGGCACTTCCCTGCGCAGGTATCGGGGCACGAACGGTGGCGGCTTCTGGTAGTGCAGGTTGAAGAAATCCGGCCGGTTCCCCCTTGCGATCTCCAGCACGTCGCGGAAGCCCTCGGTCGTGATCAGGCCGACGGAAACGCCCTTTCGTTCCGCCAGCGCATTGATCACGACGGTTGTGCCATGCGCCAGGAAATCGATCTCGGTCGGCTCCACCCCGGACTTCGCAAGCACGTCGAGCACGCCGATCTCGAAGTTCGGCGGAGTAGTGTCGGACTTGGCCGTGTGCAATTTCATCTGGCCGGTTTCCGGATCTGTTTCAAAGCAGACGAGGTCCGTAAAGGTTCCGCCCACATCGGTCGCGACGCGGGTGATTTTTCCTGCCATTGTTCAACTCCAATTGCGATCGATCCCCGGATGGCCGAGATCCATGCGTCCTGTTCTCAAGAGACTCTGCCGGACATGAGAAACCGCGGGCAGGTGTATGATTGCCCACGGACGTTGAGAGTGTGCCCTGTCGCACGACTGCGGGCAAGGTGCCCCATGGTACCGTGGATGGCAACCGGTCTCCTCAATGGCCCGTCCCGCGCCTTTCAACGTCCCACACTTGTATAGGTGATCTGGTTCGTGTATTCCGTGAGGTATGCAGATAGGTCTCCGCCATTTTGATTCGCAGACGCTTGACTGGTTCGCCGACGCCTTGCGTTCCGGCGACATCACCCGTCACGCCCTTGCCCGGGATCTGTGCGAGCGCACTGGCTGGCGCAATCCGCTTGACGCCCTGTGCCTTTCGGCGGCGGCGAAGGTGCTGCCGGCGCTCGCGGAGCGTGTGGGTCTTGAGCTTCCGCCGGCACGCGACGTGCCGGATCCGGCCACTGCTCCCGCCGTCCCGGTCAGCGACGTTCCCGACACCAGGCTGACCTGCCCGCTGGAGGAGCTTGGCCCCGTCTCGCTTGATCCGGTGGGCGATGCCGATGACCGCCGGCTTTGGGAGGCGATGATGGAGGAGCATCATCGGCTGGGATGGGCGCGGCCTCCCGGCGGCCAGATGCGCTACTGGATCCGCTCGGAGCGTCACGGCGTCCTTGGCGGAATCGGCTTCGGGTCGGCGACCTGGCAGCTTCGTGCGCGGGACGAATGGATCGGATGGTCCGCCGACGCCCGCGCCGCCAACATCGGGCGCGTCCTCTGCAACCATCGCTTCCTGCTTCTTCCCGGCGTGCGCGTCCCGGCGCTGGCGTCGCAGATCCTGCGCATGGCCACGCAGAGGGTGGCGGACGACTGGGAGTCCCGCTATTCGGTACGTCCGGTGGCGGCCTACACCCATGTCGGCGCGGAACACAGCGGATACTGTTACCACCGTGCCGGCTGGACTGTCATCGGGCGGACCAGCGGCCGCAGGGGCGGGGCCGGCACGGTGCGGGCGACCGCCCTGGAGGACGGCTGGCGGGAGGCGCTGCGCCATGTGGAACGCCGCCCGGTCGGCGCGCTGGCGGGCGCCTTCGACGGCGCGGACGCGGACTGGGCGCAGAGGGAGTACGGCCGCACGTGCCACACCGACGGGCGGGTGCGCGACCGCATCGTCCGGATGGGCCGGGCCTGGCTGAAGAGCATGGGCGAGGATCTGCCGGTCATCTTTCCGGAGAAGGCGGAACAGAAGGCCGCCTACCGCCTGCTGTCGAACCCGAGGATCTCCATGGAGCACATTCTCGAGGCGCACTGCGAAGCGACCGCCGACCGCTGCCGCGGGGAGGCGGTGGTCCTCGCCATACAGGACACGACGGCGCTGAACTACACGGGCCTGGAGGCCACGGAGGGTCTTGCCGAGCTCGGCGGCGGCGGCAAGGGCAGCAAGGGCATCCTGGCCCATGCCGGGCTGGCGGTGACGCCGGAGGGCCGGCCTCTGGGCCTGTTCACGATGGACGCGGCCTTCCGGGAGGATCCCGAGGCGGACAGCCGCCGCTGGCTGCTGGGGCTCGAGCGGGCCCGGGAGCTCGCGGAGGCCTGCCCGGGCACGCGGGTGATCTCCGTCTGCGACCGCGAGGGCGACTTCTGGGACATGCTCGCCCATGCCGGGGACGAGAGGATCCCGTTGCTGGTGCGCGCCAGCCGCTCGGCGAAGCAGCGGGTGCGGACGCCCGACGGCGGGAAGGAGTGCCTGTGGGAGCATGTCGCTGCCCGGTCGCCCGTCGCGGTGACGGAACTGACGATCCCGGCCGCAGGCGGCCCCCGCGCCCGCAAGGAGCGCGTCGCCCGCCTGGAGATCCGCACGACGGAGGTCGAACTGCTGCCGCCGCATCGGGACCGTGGCGCGGAGCCGCTGCCCATGCTCGCCGTCTCGGCCACGGAGACCGGGACCGCCGACGGCGACGACCCGCTCTGCTGGCTGCTGCTGACCACCGAACGCCCCGCCGACGGGGAGGTCGCCGCCGTGCACGCCGCAACCGTGCTGGACTGGTACCGCAAGCGCTGGACCATCGAGACCTGGTTCCGCACGCTGAAGACGGGAACGCGGATCAAGGACCGCCGGCTGGACCATGCCGACGACCTGCGCAAGTGCATCGCTTTCGACGCCATAACGGCCTGCCATGTCGCCGACCTGACAATCCTCGCGCAGGAGCGCCCCGAGACCCCGGCGACCGAGGTCTTTCCGGAGGAGGACATCGACCTGCTCCAGACGTTGCTGGAGGCGCAGGGCCACCGAAACGTCCGGAGGAAGCCTGCCGGGCAGGCGCCCGACATCCAGACCGTCGTCATCGACATCGGGCGCCTCGTCGGGGCCCATCCCACAACACGGCAGCCGCTGCCGGGTGCGAAAAGGGTCTGGCAAGGGCTCGAAAGGCTGAACTGGGCGGTGCAAGTGCGCAACGCACTCGGCGAGAGAAAGCTGGAATAGGATCGCCTATATAAGTGTGGGATGTTGAAAGGTTCCGCGCCTCCGTCACCGGCCATGTCCCGCGAGCCCGCATCTTTCTTGCCCCGGCGCATCCCGCCCCCTAGTCTCGACCAGAACACCCAGACAGGACGAGGCGAACTCCACTTGCCATTGCTCGATCCGACATCCTCCCAGCGTTCCAGCGGCAGCGATTCAAACGTATTTCCTCTGGCGTTCGGCAGGAGAACCGGGTGCCGCAGGCGTAGAGAGAGGCAGCGGCATGCCCGAACGAGCGCCTTCCGAACCGGCGGTTCGATCGGCGACTCGCGTCGGAGCGAATGGGCAGAACCGTGATGAGCGCCGACCATTCCGGAGAAGCAGCCGCGTGGCTCCGGGCCTGGGAGGACCGTCTTTCCCAGTGGGCGGGAAGTGGCACGTATGCGTCCGCGTCGAACAGCGAGGACGGCGACCTGACCCACCGCTTCGATCGATTGTCCGCGCCCCGTCCCCTGGCATTGCATCTCGGCATCGCCGGCGCGCTCGCCGGACGCGCCGTGCTCGAGGCGGCCGGACTCGCTCCCGACCTGGTGGAGTCGCTCTCGCGTCCCGACCGCCCTGGTGAGAAGGGCAACTCCGGCTTCGATCCGGAGCGAGGCGCGGCGGTGGCCGCCTCGGCGCTTGAGCGGATCGACACCATGCTGGAAGGCATCACGGCCTATCGAACCCACCCCTGGCGCCGCCCGCCCGAGGAAGCGCCCGCGATCTGGCAAAGCGGGTCCAGCCGATTGCTCGATTACGCACCGGAGTCGGCTGGCCGGCCGATCCTGGTCATTCCTTCGCTGGTCAACCGGTATTGGGTTCTCGACCTTCTGCCAGAGAGGAGCCTGCTCCGGTGGCTGGCGGCCGAGGGGCGGCGCCCGCTTCTCCTCGACTGGGGCTGTCCCGGCGCGGCCGAGCGCGCCTACGGAATCAACGACTACCTGATCCGCCGACTCCCGCCCGCTCTTCACGCAGCGTCAGGAACGGGTCAAGTGGACGTCATCGGCTACTGCATGGGTGGCCACTTCGCCATCGCCGCAGCGCAGCGCCACGCCGAAAGCTGCCGCCGCATCGGCCTGATTGCGACGCCGTGGGACTTCAGCGCCGGCCACGGTGCAAGTGCGATGCTCCGCAGTCTCGCCCGCAGCGTGGGCGAGAACCGGTTACGCTCGCTGATCCACCAGATGGGCCAATGCCTGGGCAGCGTTCCGGTCGACTTCCTGCAAGCGATCTTCGCGCTCCTGGATCCGAATCTCGCGGTTCGCAAGTTCTCCGCATTCCGCGAAGTCCCGTCGTCAAGCCTCGCCGCGCGCGTATTTGTCGCGACCGAGGACTGGCTGAATGACGGCATGCCCCTCGCCCTCCGCGCTGGCGAGGAGCTGCTGATCGACTGGTGCCTGGAGAACCGCACGAACCGCGGACTCTGGCTGGTGGACGGCGTTGCTGTCCGGCCGGAAGGCGTTGCACGGCCGACCATGGTCGTCGCATCGCGCTCGGACCGCATCGCGCCGCCTGCCGGCGTGCTGCCGCTTGTCGAACGCATTCCCGGCGCCAGGCGGTTGGAGATCGACGCTGGCCATGTCGGGATGATGGTGGGAAGCCGGGCGCGGGAAGCAATGTGGGCACCGCTCGCTGCGTGGCTGGCGGCGGAATGAGCCTTGTATAGCCCGCAGAAATTCGGACCCTCTGAGCCGGTGCAGTTGCATTTTGCCGCAGTGCAACATAAATGTACCCGGGAGTGAGCAGCGCGCAGGCGAAGCTTTCTTTCGCGGCGGACGACAAGCTTCCCGCCTTGCCAATTCCTGACAGGAGTTCCATGCCATGTCCCAAGTAGTCATCGCTTCCGCAGCCCGCACCCCGGTTGGAAGCTTCAACGGCGCTTTTGCCACACTGCCAGCACACAAGCTCGGTGAAGTCGCCATCCGCGGAGCGCTGGAGCGCGCCGGCATCGCTCCCACGGAGGCGAACGAAGTCATCTTGGGCCAGATCCTCACGGCCGGAGCCGGTCAGAACCCGGCGAGGCAGGCCTCCGTCAATGCCGGCGTTCCCGTGGAGACGCCAGCCTGGGGCATCAACCAGCTTTGCGGCTCGGGATTGCGCGCCGTGGCCATTGGCTACCAGCATGTCGCTCTCGGGGACGACGACATCGTCGTTGCCGGCGGCCAGGAGAGCATGAGCCAGGCGCCGCATTGTGCCTATCTCCGACCAGGCGCCAAGATGGGCGATGTCAAATTCGTGGACACCATGCTTCGGGACGGGCTCTTCGACGCCTTCCACGGCTACCACATGGGAACAACCGCGGAGAATGTCGCCCGCAAGTGGCAGATCACGCGGGACGAGCAGGACACCTTCGCGTGTGCATCCCAGAGCAAGGCTTCCCGAGCGCAGAATGACGGCAGGTTCAAGGACGAGATCGTGCCGGTCACGGTTGCGACCCGCCGCAGCGAGACGGTGGTGAAGGACGACGAGTACATCCGCCACGATGCCTCCATCGAGAGCCTCGGCAAGCTCCGCCCGGCATTCGACCGCGAATCCGGCACAGTCACGGCAGGCAACGCCTCGGGCATCAATGACGGGGCCGCCGCGGTCGTGCTGATGCGGGAGGAGGAGGCCGCCCGGCGCGGGATCGAGCCTCTGGCCCGGATCCGGAGCTGGGCGACGATCGGGCTCGACCCCTCCATCATGGGCGTTGGGCCCATCGGTGCGTCCCGCAAAGCCCTGGAGAAGGCAGGCTGGACCGTCGACGATCTGGACCTCGTCGAGGCCAATGAGGCGTTTGCCGCGCAGGCCTGCGCCGTCAACCGCGAAATGGGCTGGAACCCGGACCAGGTAAATGTCAACGGCGGCGCCATCGCGCTCGGGCACCCGATCGGCGCCTCGGGAGCGCGGGTCCTTTGCACGCTGCTCTTCGAAATGAAACGTCGCGATGCCAAGAAGGGCCTTGCGACTCTGTGCATCGGCGGCGGAATGGGCGTGGCGCTCTGCGTCGAGCGCGACTGACGCAGCCGGACAAACAGTCCTTTCAGGAAGGAGCACGAACATGCAACGCCTAGCAGTGGTTAGCGGGGGTACGCGCGGAATCGGCGCCGCCATTTCCGTCGCGCTTCAAGGCCTTGGGCACACGGTGGTGGCCAGTTACGGGGGCAATGACGACGCGGCCCAGCGCTTCACGAGCGAAACCGGCATCGCCGCGCGCAAGTGGGATGTCGGCGATGCCGCGGCGTGCGAGCGGGAGCTCGGCGCCATCGCGGAGGAGCACGGAGCCGTTTCCATTCTGGTGAACAACGCAGGCATCACGCGAGACGGGATGCTGCACCGGATGGACGCGGCCAAATGGGACGCGGTGATCACGACCAATCTGAGCAGTCTGTTCTACATGACGCGGCCTGTCATCAACGGCATGCGGGACCAGGGCTGGGGGAGAATCGTCAATATCTCCTCGGTCAATGGCATCAAGGGCCAGATGGGGCAGTCCAACTACTCCGCGGCAAAGGCAGGCGTGATCGGCTTCACGAAGGCGGTGGCGCAGGAGAACGCCCGCAAGGGGGTCACCGTGAATGCCGTCGCTCCGGGATACATCAATACCGAAATGGTGGCGGCCGTTCCCGAGGATGTGCTGAACAAGGCGATCCTTCCCCTCATACCAACCGGACGTCTCGGCGAAGCCGACGAAGTCGCAAATGCCGTCGCCTTCCTCGTCGGTGAAAAGTCCGACTGGATCACGGGAGCGACCATCAACATCAACGGTGGCCAATACATGGCCTGAGGCCATTCGCCGCGCGTGCGCCTCGACGCCGGAGCCCGGGCCTGATATTCTCCGGTCCCCGCTCCGGCGGCACAATGTCGACGCAGTGAAGGGATTGAATCCATGTTCGCGAAGCTCACCGGCCCGGAACGGCAGGGTGCGTTTCTGATCCTCGGCGCCGTAGGCGCCCTTGGGCTGACATTGGCTCTCAGCGCCAAGACGGACACGCTGGAATTTCACGGCCTTCTCGTCGCAGCAATCGCGATTGTCCTGTTTTTTCTGCTCATTCCGCAGAGCTTCGCGCCGGAGCCCGGACCGGAGCGCCTGGCCGAGTATTTTGACGACCCCGGCAAGGCGGCGATCCTCTTCTCGCTCTTCTGGCTGTTGGCGGCCCTGACTGTCGGCGACCTGATTGCCTGGCAGCTCGCGTTCCCCGAATTGACCTTCGGAGAGGGATGGTCGAGCTACGGCAGGCTACGGCCCGTGCACACTTCCGGAGTCGTCTTCGGCTTCGGCGGCAATGCGCTGCTCGCAACTGCATTCCACGTTGTGCAGCGGACATCGCGCGCGCGGCTGCCGGACCAGCTGACCCCCTGGTTCGTCGTCCTCGGCTACAACCTGTTCTGTGTCATCGCGGCGACCGGATACGTGATCGGCCTGACGCAGTCGAAGGAATATGCCGAGCCGGAGTGGTACGCGGACCTCTGGCTGGTGGTGGTGTGGGTGGCGTTCCTGCTTGTTTTCGTCCGCACGCTCATGCGGCGGCACGAGCCCCACATCTATGTGGCGAATTGGTACTACCTCGCCTTCATCCTGGTCGTCGCGGTGCTCCACATCGTCAACAACCTTGCCCTTCCCATCGGATTTGGCTACGCAAAGAGCTATCCCATTTTCGCGGGCGTCCAGGATGCGATGACCCAATGGTGGTACGGCCACAACGCGGTCGGCTTCTTCCTGACCGCCGCCTTCCTCGGGATGATGTACTATTTCCTGCCCATGCGCGCCGGGCGGCCCATCTACTCGTACCGCATGTCGATCGTCGGGTTCTGGGGCATCACATTCTTCTACATGTGGGCCGGTTCCCACCATCTCCACTACACGGCGCTGCCGCAATGGGTGCAGACTCTTGGCATGACCTTCTCCATCATGCTCCTGGTACCCTCCTGGCTCGCCGCCGCAAACGCCCTCCTGACACTCAACGGAGCCTGGCACAAGGTGCGCGACGACGCGGTTCTTCGATTCATGATGACGGCCGCGGTGTTCTACGGCCTGACGACATTCGAGGGATCCTTCATGGCGATCCGGGCCGTCAACTCGTTGTCGCATTACACGGACTGGACGATCGGGCATGTACACGCCGGCGGACTTGGCTGGGTGGCGTTCATCACTTTCGGCGCGATCTACGCGCTGGTCCCGTGGCTCTGGAAGCGGCCTGGCATGTATTCGGCGAAGCTGGTGGAAGTCCATTACTGGCTCGCGATCGCCGGCACCGTGATCTACGTGTTCGCGATGTGGAATTCCGGCATCATCCAGGGTCTGATGTGGCGGACCTACAACGAGAGCGGAACCCTTGCCTACTCGTTCATCGAATCCGTCGAGGCGATGTTCCCCTACTACGTCGCGCGGGCTATCGGAGGACTGCTGTTCCTCTCGGGCGCCGCCGTTGGCTGCTGGAACGTCTGGATGACCCTCCGGACAGCGCGTAAGCCGGAAGCGGAGGCCGAGCGGCCCGTGGCCGCCGCCGTGCCGGCGGCGAGCGACTGATCCCGGAGTCCGCAGATGTTCAAGCTTCACTACCGTCTTGAGCGCAACTCCCTCGGCCTCCTCCTGGGGATCCTTCTCGTCTCAGCCATCGGCGGCCTCGTGGAAATCGCGCCGCTCTTCACCATCGACGAGACGGTGGAGAAGGACCCGGACATGCGGGTCTACACGCCGCTCGAGTTGGCTGGCCGCCATATCTACATGCGCGAGGGATGCTATGCCTGCCACTCCCAGATGGTGCGGGCCCTGCGCGACGAAGTGGAGCGCTACGGCCCCTATTCCCTGGCGGTCGAGTCGCAGTACGACCGGCCGATGCTCTGGGGATCGAAACGCACCGGACCGGATCTCGCGCGCGTAGGCGGCAAGTACTCGGATGACTGGCATCTCGCCCACTTCCTGGATCCGCGAGCCGTCATGCCGAGTTCGGTGATGCCTGCCTACGCTTGGCTTATGCGAAATGAACTCAGGGTTGACGACCTCGAATTGCACCTGCAGGCGCTCCACCGCCTTGGCACGCCGTACACGGAAGCAATGATCGAAAACGCCGCACTGGATGCCTGGGCGCAATCCGCGCCCGATTCAGACGCTTCCTTCGAAGTCTTCGAGCGCTACGGCGAAGAAACCGGAGTTCGAGCGTTCGATGGCGATGCCGAGCGCCTCACCGAGATGGACGCCCTGATCGCCTACATGCAGATTCTGGGACGGCTGACGGACAAGGCGCACGAAACAGCCGATTCAGGAGGCTGACGCAATGACGATCGACCATGAATTCCTGGTCGGCCTCGCCAAGCAATTCGGCCTCTTTTACCTGATTGCCCTCGCTGCCATCGCGCTGGCCTGGACCTATTGGCCCAAACGCAAGAAGCGCCTGGAGAAGGCCGCACGGAGCATTCTCGAGGGAGAGGACCGGCCATGCCGCTAGGCAAACGCGACCCGCACACGGGCTGGCCAACCACCGGCCACGAATGGAACGGTATTCAAGAGTTGAATACGCCGGTGCCACGGCCGGTCTGGTTTTTTCTTGCGGCAGCCGTTGCCTTCTCCGTCGCCTACTGGGTTCTCATGCCCGCCTGGCCCCTTGTCACTTCGTACACCCGGGGAATTCTTGGCAACGACCAGCGGACCGAGGTCCTGGAATCCATCCGTGCCGCCAACGATACCCATCGCCTCTGGTTTGCCCGGATCGCAGCGGAGCCGGTCGACGCCATAGTCGAAGACCCGGGCCTCATGCATTCGGTGCGGCAGACCGGAGCCACGCTGTTCATCGACAACTGCTCCGCCTGCCACGGGAGGGATGGGTACGGCGGGATGGGGTTCCCGCGACTTGCGGACCGCATCTGGCAGTGGGGCGGCACGCCCGGTGATATCCAGGAGACGTTGCGGGTCGGAGTCAATGCCCTCCATCCCGAATCCCGATTTGGGTTGATGCAGGCCTTTGGGCGGGACGGCATCCTGGATCGCGAAACCGCGCTTGGCCTGGTATCCCATGTGCGATCCCTCTCGGGGTTGGAAGACACCGGGGCCATGGGGGCAGAGGCGGCGGAGTCGGCCGCAACCGCCTACGCCGAGAATTGCGCCGTCTGCCACGGCGATGACGGTCTCGGGATGCCGGAACTCGGCGCTCCAAACCTGGCGGACCGGTATTGGCTCTACGGGAGCGACCCGCAATCGGTGTTCGAGACGATCTGGAACGGCAGGCAAGGCTGGATGCCCTCCTGGGCGGATAGACTCTCCGAGGCGGAACGGAAGGTCCTGGCAGTGTACGTTCTGGACCTGTCCGGGGAGCTTGGCGCACAATGACCGGCCCGTTGCTGCGCCGTCGTCGCAGGGCCTGGCAGATCCGGGCGGCCGCGATCGCCGGCGCGGCCGCTCTCGGCGGAGGGATCCTCCTTGCGAACGCGCATCTCGTATACGTGGCGGTCTCGACCCAGCCCGAATGCGTCAAGCCGGTCGGCAGCGACACTGCGGTTCGCTACCGCGCGGCGAAGCCGGGCTGCTGAGCCAGCCACAACCGAGGAACAGCACACCTGATGGACCAACTTCCGCCCATCGTTCCGCCCGAGAACCCGAGCAGGCCGCAATACGGCCGTGACCGGGGGCCAGGAGACGCGTTCCGCTGGCTCGGCGCGGGTTGGCGTGACCTGATCCGCAACCCCGGCTCGAGCCTGTTCTACGGCCTCCTGGTGTTCCTCGTGTCCGTGGCATCGGTCTACGGCATCTATGCCCTGTCCCTGGACTACATCCTGTTCCCGGCACTGGCTGGCTTTGTCGTTGTCGGGCCTGTTCTGGCGGTCGGCCTCTATGAGAAGAGCCGCCGCATCGCGTCCGGTGAACAGTTCACCCTCTCGAACATGCTGGCCGTGCGGCCACAGTCGGGCGGCCAGGTTCTGTTCGTCGGCGTCCTGCTGTTGGTGCTGGCGCTGATCTGGATGCGCGCGGCGGTTCTGCTCTACGCACTTTTCTTCGGCGTGCGGGGCTTTCCCGGCCTCGAAAACGTCGCCGAAATCCTGTTCACGACCTCCCACGGCTGGAGCCTTCTGGTCATCGGAACTCTGGTGGGCGGCGTGTTTGCCGCCTTCGCCTTCGCCATCAGCGTCTTCGCCGTACCGATGCTGCTCGACCGGCGGGTGGACGCGCTCACCGCGATGGGAACAAGCCTGGCGCTGGTCTGGAACAATTTCCCGGTCATGGTCACATGGGGTGCCATCGTGCTCGTGCTCACCGGGCTGGCCATGGCGGCCGGACTGGTTGGCCTCTTGCTCGTCTTTCCCCTGCTCGGCCACGCCACCTGGCATGCCTGGGTCGCGATGCGGGATTGACGGATTCCGTTGGCGGCAATGCCCGCGCATTCCGCGCCATCCGGCGGTGAACTTGCCGGCGGGGCTGCGGTCCCCCCCGAACCGCGAGCCGCAGCGCCAGCTGGCCGCATCACCCTTGCCGAACTGAATCTCGCAAGCCGGTTCGACCGTGCGGGGGAGCGCGAAGTGACGCTCTCGGTTCCCGGCATGCATTGCGGCGTCTGCGTGCTCGCCGTCGAACAGGCCCTCGCCGGAGTCGAAGGCGTCTTGCAGGCACGGGCAAACCTCACGGCCAGACGGGTCAGGGTACGCTGGCGGAACGCGGGAAGCACGGTGCCGCCGATCCTGGATGCCCTGGCTGGCGCAGGCTTTGAAGCACACCTCCCTGCTGACGACGCGGCAAGCGCTGACGGCGAGGTCAAGCAGTTCCTGCGGGCTCTCGCGGTGGCTGGCTTCGGGGCCGGCAACATCATGCTGCTGTCGATCTCGGTCTGGGCCGGTGCGGACCCCGGCACGCGCGACTTGTTCCACTGGATTTCCGCGGCAATCGCCCTTCCCGTCCTGGCGTATTCCGGGCAGCCGTTTTTCCGGCCCGCCCTGGCGGCGCTCAGGCGCGGCCGGACAAACATGGACGTGCCGATCTCAATCGGGATTCTGCTTGCCTTTGGACTGAGCCTCTACGACACCGCTCACGGGGCCGAGCACGCGTATTTTGATGCGGCGGTAACGCTCGTGTTCTTCCTGCTGGCCGGGCGGACGCTGGAAGCGGCCATGCGCAACCGCGCCCGCTCCGCGGCGGACGGCCTGCGACGCCTTGCGCCGCGCGGCGCGTCGGTCATCGAGGCGGACGGAACCGAATCGTTTCTGCGAATCCACAAGATCGAGCCGGGAATGAACCTGCGGGTCGGCACAGGGGACAGGGTGCCTGCCGACGGTCGCATCGTGAGTGGAGCCACCGAGATCGACGCCTCGCTCGCCACAGGCGAGAGTGCTCCGCAACCCGCCGGCCCGGGAAGCCAACTTCTCGCCGGCACACGCAATCTGACGGCTCCCATTGTCTTACGCTCCTCCCGCGCGGCCGGTGAATCATTCCTTGCCGAGATCACAAGGATGGTGGAGCAAGCCGAGGAAGGCCGATCCCCCTACCGGCACATCGCCGACCGCGTATCCCGCCTCTATGCTCCGGCTGTCCATCTTGCAGCACTGGCGAGCGCTGTTGGCTGGGGCCTCGCTGGCGCCAACCTGCACGACGCTGTCACCATTGCCGTCGCGGTTCTGATCATCACCTGCCCGTGCGCACTCGGTCTGGCAGCCCCCCTGGTGCAGGCCATCGCCGCCCAAAGGCTCTTCCGGAACGGAATCCTGATTCGCAGCGGCGAAGCCCTGGAGCGGCTGGCCTCCGTGGACACGGTCCTCTTCGACAAGACAGGCGTCATCACTTCAGGCGAGGCACGGCTTTGCCATCCGGCAGCCGCGGCAAACGAAGCCTTGGCACTTGCGCAAGCGGTTGCGGCGCATTCCCGGCACCCGTTTGCGCGCGCGATCGCCTCCGCGCCTCCGGCCGCGCCATCCACGGCAGTGGACCAGGTCGCGGAATCGCCGGGGAACGGCATCGAGGCACGGGTTGGCGGGACGCGGATCCGGCTGGGCCGCCCGGACTGGGCGCTCAATGCGGTCGCGCGCCATGTTCGTGAGGACAGCGCATTGCCCGCCACAGTTCTCTCGAGGGAGGGCGAGCATGTCGCCACGTTCACCTTCGAAGACCCTCTCCGCAAGGATGCGGGACGTGCGGTCGAAGCCGTGAAGGGCATGGGCCTCGCGGCCGCGATTCTTTCCGGAGACAGGCGAGTCCCGGTGCGCCGCGCCGCGGACCGAGCGGGCGTCTCCTGTGCCTCGCCGGAGATGCGCCCGGAAGACAAGCGCACAAGAGTGGAAGCGCTGGCCCGGAAGGGACGCAGGGCGCTGATGGTTGGCGACGGGCTGAACGATGCTCCGGCGCTCGCGGCAGCGCATGTATCGATGGCGCCGGCTGAAAGCGCTGAGATCGGCCGCAACACAGCGGACCTTGTCTTCATGCGAAAGAGTCTTCTGGCCGTGCCGGACGCAATTCGCGTTTCGCGGCGCGCGAGCGCCCTGATGCGGCAGAATTTTGCGCTGGCGATCGCGTACAACGCGGTCGCCCTGCCCTTTGCGGCAGCCGGAGCCGTGACGCCGCTGGTCGCGGCCATCGCCATGTCCTCTTCATCCCTGATCGTGGCAGCCAACGCGCTACGGCTGAACCTGTCGATGGGGCGCCGGATTGTCGGCGAGCCAGTAGCGGAAGGCGCGGGAGGCTGAACCGGAAGATGGAGGGATTCCTGTATCTGGTTCCACTATCCCTGGGCCTCGGCGCAATGGGGCTTGGAGTGTTTCTTTGGACGCTTCACAAGGGCCAGTACGAGGATCTCGATGGAGCGGCGGAGAGGATCCTGCACGAAGAGGACGCACCGGTCCCGGAGTCGGATTCTGTGCCCCGCCAGACTGAGACAAAGGGAACGGTTCATTGCGACTGCCCCGGAAGCTCGCGCTGAGCCTGTTGATCTCTGCACAGTCCGGTGAGTGTTTCGACCAGCTGGAGGCTTGATTGTTGCGGTGTTGGACATGTGGACATTGCGCGCAGAGTGTCTGGCGAGACCCTTCGGAACATCATCGAGGCAGTCACGGCACCGACACGCCGCATGTTCGAAGAACGGACCATTTGATCAACAACACCGCCACGCACGCACGGCGCCGACGATTCCGTTCACTCTCTCAAATTGGATACCGGGATTGCCACCTGACCCGGTCAATTACCGTGCCGAGTAACGCTTGCAAGAGGCTCTGTGAGTTGATTCATGCGGTGAATTTGATAGGCTCGACGGGTATTCACGCGTCGCGCAGCTGTCCTCCACGACCACTGAGCGTGCGAGCCCGGGGTGCGAGCGATGAACTAGTGTTCCGCCGTCATTGGATTGACGGATACAGCGACTTCAGCTTGATGCGAGCATCCTCTGTCTTGAACCGCCAGTCGACGGATGCACTTTCGCGATTGCGCTTCGCCTGCCAGGCGCCGGTTTCGCGGCAGAGTTGCTCGCGGTCGGGAATGCGCCGTGCCAGGCACTGCCGGGCCATGACGCCGATCTCGATCTCGGCGAGGTTCAGCCAGCTACCGTGCTTCGGCGTGTAGTGGATTTCCAGGCACTGCGCGATCCGCCGTGCCTGGGCCGGTTCGAACGCCTCATAGAGCGATGCAAGGGAATGGATGTTCAGGTTGTCCATCACCAGAACGATTTTCTTGCCGGGGAAGATGTCGTCCACCAGTTCGCGGATCAGATGCGCCCAGTCGTGCCGTGTTCGGCGGTCGGTCACTTTCACCCATCGCCAGCCGAGCAACGGAGCAAATACTATGAACAGGTTGGCGACGCCGTTACGCTCGTATTCGAAGTCGACGATCGCGGGCTGACCGGGCCGGACCGGGCGCGGCGTCCGGGTTTCCTTCGTCTGCTGCTTCGAGGTCTCGTCCATGCATACCAGCACGGTGTCTTCATCGAACTCCCGGTGATAGACTTCCAGCACATCCTCCATTGCGCAGACAAATTCCGCGTTGGCCTTCGGTGGAATGCACCAGCATTGCTTGCGCCACGGCTTCAAATTGTTTTTTTTAGCGCCTTCCGAACTGTCTCTTTGTGAATGCTGTCAACGACTTCCAACTCCACGAGCTTGTCGCCGAGGAGCCGCAGCGTCCAGCGCGCATGGCCCTCCGGAGGTGCCGAGCAGGCCAGCGCAACCAGCTTCGCCTCCCCCGCACCGTCCAGCTTCCGCGGCTTGCGATTGACCTGCGTGCGACGCTCCACCGCCGCTTCAAGCCCCTCCTCCACGCAGCGCTTGCGCACCCGATCCACGGTGGAGGCGCCAACCCCCAGAACCGACGCGATATCCGCGTCGGTGCGTCCGCCATCCTCCCGATCCTCGTCTGCCAGCAGCAGGATGTGCGCGTGCTTCCGGCGATGCGCCGCCGCTTTCCCGTTCACAATCCCGGACAACTCCGCTCGCTCCTCCGCGCTCAACCGCACCCGGTATCGCTTCCTGCCTTTCGTTTCCATGGCCTGCCTCCGTCTGCTCGTTCGGCCAGACCGTCCCGCCATGCTCCCGCGCCTACGCAACTACGCCCCGCAATCGCAGACCGAAGCTCGCAGCGGAAGTCCGGCTCACTTGTTATTTGTATACGGAGACATACTATATCTGGGCAACAATGCAAGCCTCGCCCACAGGAATGGTCGGCAAGAGAAACTCACCAAATCAACAGCGACGCGACACTAGCTACCTGTGGTCCATAGTCGAAAGCTGATTCTACCATCCACTGGTCACGATCCAGATCGTCATCGACGGAAACGCCCCTCAACCGCACATGATAAGCGAACACTATCCCGGCACAGAGTCAGAAGAACGTTGCGGGTGCGCAGCTACATTCGTGATATTCATAAATGTCAGTAGCTACATGACACTTCCAACTAAGTAGTGCTTGCCCAAAAACCGATAAGAGTTATACTGATCAATGAGTTAGGTTCTAGATCCGATGGCGAAGTTTGCGCTGTTGCCACGAGATCGTCCGTTGGGCGGAGTTTGAGCCTGGTATAGTCTGGACTGACCTTTTGTCATCAATTCGCTTGTTTTGGCAATGAGTTAAAGTGCCGGTATCGGAGGCCGGGCGCTTTCGATGTTGCTCTTGCAGCGAAGTCCTTGTGCCCGCGGCGCGTTCAAAATTCCGGAATCTTCGCAAAGGAGTTCGGTATGAAGAAGCTGCGCCGCTTTGATCCGGGACAGGAGGGGATGAGGGTCGGGGATGTGTGGATTGACGCGAGGTCTCGAGACGACATTCCCAAGCTTCTGGGCGGCCTGCGGGACGTATACTTGAATGTCGAACTGCGGGAAGCGGTATTCCGGCTCCTGGAGGAGCGGATCGGGGGGGATGGCAATCGGGATGCTGTCGGTCCGGGGGTGTCCCTGTGGACGATTTTCGTGCTTGGGATGCTGAAGCGGAGACTTGGCTGCGACTTCGACCGGCTTCGGGAACACGCCGACACGCACCTGGTGCTGCGCCAACTGCTCGGGCACGGCGAGTATGACCCGGTGGAGTATTCCTACGACACGGTGCTGCGGGATATTTCGTTACTGGACGAGGACACGCTGCGAGCGATCAGGGACCTGGCGGGACGGTCCGGAATCCGGTTGTTCCGGGGTTGAACGGGGCATTTCCGGGGTTGCGCAGGCAGCATTTATCATTATACTGTACAAATAGTTAGATCGTATCCCGGGAAGCGGGACGCGGTGTGCTTCCGGGCAGTGGTCCGGAGTGGCGCGCTGCGGATTCCGGGATCTTTGCGTGGGAGTTTGCGATGCGGAAGCTGGGGCGTTTTGAGCCGATGCTCGGCCGGGCGGAGATTGGGGGGATCCAGATTGACGTGAAGTCGCGGGACGACATCCCGGCGATCCTGCTTGGCCTGCAGGGCCTGTATTTGAATGAGGCGGTGCGGGAGGCGGTTTTCGAGCTTCTGCTGGACCGGTTCGGGGAAGACCGCGATCTGACGGTCGGCCGTCCGGGGATGGAACTGTGGACGGTTCTCGTACTCGCGGTGCTGAAGCAAGGCCTTGGCTGCGACTTCGACCGGCTTCATGAACACGCCAACACGCACGTGGTGCTTCGCCAGCTGCTCGGGGACAGCGATTTGGACCCGGTGACGTATTCCTATGACCAGGTGATGCGGAATGTCTCGCTGCTGGACGAGGACACGCTGCGAGACATCAACGAACTGGTGGTGCGGCACGGTCACGACCTTTGCGGCCACGACGCTGGCGAGCAGTTGGCGGGCCGGTGCGACACCTTTGTCGTCGAGACGGATGTCCACTATCCCACCGACCGCAACCTGCTCTGGGACGCAGCCCGGGTGATGATACGGATCGCGGCCGAGCTGGCGGACGAATGGAACCTGACGGGCTGGCGCCAAGTCAAGCATCTTACGGTGACACTCCGGCGGCTGTATCAGCGGGTGGCGAGCACCCGGCGCTCGGAGGCCTGGCGGGAGGACGTCGACGCGTTCCTGGCCAAGTGCGAGGAACTTCTGGCGAAGGCGGAGGCCACGCGGGCCAGCCTGCTGGAGCGGGGCGCCCGGCCGGAGGAGCTCAAGGAACTCGACCGGTACATCGCGCATACGAAGCGCCAGATCGACCAGACGGACCGGAGGATCCTGCAGAGGGAGGAGATCCCCCAGAAGGAGAAGGTCTTTTCGGTCTTCGAGGAACATACGCGGTGGAACAGCAAGGGGAAGGCGGGCGTCCCCGTGGAACTGGGCGTTCCCGTCGCGATCGTCGAGGACCACCTCCTCGAGCACCGGATCCTGTGGGAGGGGAGCGACACCGATGCCGCGGTTCCCGTCATCGTGGCCACGCGGGAGCGCTTCCCGGAACTCGTCGCCTGCAGTTTCGACCGCGGCTTTCACAGCCCGCAAAACCAGGCCGCCCTCGGCGACACGCTGGAACTCAACGCCATGCCCGCCAAGGGCCGCCTGCCCGCCAGCCGCCGCGAACACGAGGCGCAGCCGGACTTCGCACTGGCGCGCCAGCAGCATCCCGCCGTCGAGTCGGCAATCAACAATCTCGAGCAGCGCGGCCTGGACCGGGTGCGCACCCATGGCAAGGCTGGCTTCGCCCGCACGGTCGCCTTGTCCATCCTCGCTGCAAATGTGCTCCGTGTCGGTTTCTTGATCCGCGCACGGGAACGCGCACGACTCAAGTTCCTGCAACGAAAAGCTGCCTGACGTCGCCGGGAAACCGCGCCAGCGCAGCCCGGACCGGGCTGCCGGCGGCTCTCCATGCCCGATACTTCCAGAAATCACCAATATGGGCGCCAAAATCCCCGCCCGCCCGCCGTTTACCCCCAAATGTCGCTGACCAGGTCCACTTGACCCTGAATCCACCTGTCAGGTCGGGGTCAAACTTGACGGCAGAAGCCGGCTCAAACTCCAAAAAGGGGGTTTTTCGGCAGACACTAAGTAACCCAAGTTAACGCAACAACAACGTCTTTCGCGGATGGCACTTGTCTGTCGCCTATCAAGAATCTCTGAAGATATCGATGGGCGTTTGCCATAGTAACCTGGAAATCTATGCATATATATTCTGTTATGCAAAAAACGATTGCACCTATAATATTTTCCACTATACTTGATGCGCATAATCCTTCACGGGGTTCATCCGAGTTCGACTACTTTGACACCATTGACCCGATATGTCATCATGGCCTCCATATAAGAGCTACACAGTGGGCATCATGCATTATAGATTTCTTCTCGTACTCACGTTCGTCTGCGCCGTAAGTACTCCCATTATCGCTGCAGACAACGCGCCAAAAGAATGGGTGTCTTTGAAAGCTTGCCTTGCCAACGGAATATCAACCCGACTTACACAGGAGTTTTCTCAAAGTGGGAAAGCTAGATGCCCCGGCGGCGGATGTTTCCTACAAAGTGGAAGTTGCAACCGACGGACAAGAGAACTCATTTACAAGGCTCCATCCAATTTTCATATAGATACATACTGGTTTGAACCTATCGCAATGAATGATGGATCTTGGACAAAAATCGAGACTTCCGAGGGAGAAGATGAAATGATCACATCCATATCAGTTACTCTTATTTGCGATCCCCCGAATCATGTTGGCGCAGGTGGCGGCTGGAGTGAAGGGGCGTTAAAGGGGGTCATTCGTCATAATAAACCTCGAGTGTTGCTTGGACAAATCAGGGAAGAATGTGACGTTCTGGACGAAATACATAAAATGGAATGAGCTGTTTTTGGATTCAACAGCAGGGGATCATGACACAGTATGGCTAATGGCAATTCAACAAATATTGCAGAAGCAATCAACTCGGCCAGGGGGGATTCTAGGCGAAATTGGATAATTGCCTTTGCATTGCTATTCTTTGCCGTTGTTCCAAGCATTGTAATAGTTGGCTACATATCAGTCGATTCCCTCATATCGGCATCATCGAGTCGTTATGTCGACGAAAACCTCTCCCAGTCTAAATCCATTGTAGATGAAAATGCTGCCAATGTAATAGCGACAGATATTGTTTGGATGAGTATAAAGGAAATAGCAATCCGAGGCGCACTATTGACACTGTTTTTTGTGATAATTACATATTTTGTAAGTTTCTTTCGGGCGCACGTGAGGCTTGCCACATTTTACGGACATCGAGCATACTTGCTTTCGTTAACACCTGCAGAGGAATTCGCAAAAATCCGGGCCGATGAAGAGTTGATGTCACCCCCGAAAGTCACATTCACGGTATAACTGTTGTTTGATGTCCATCATTTGAAGTGTTCAGGACCGAGGACGCGTCAATGCCCTGGCTCAGGAGCGCGACGCGCCGGGCAATGAAGATACGCCTTTGCGCACTCCTCGTGCAGATGCGCGGCGCTCAACTCCGCGACGGCAGCGCGCACCGGACCTCCAAATTGTTCCGAAACGCTGGTCAATGGCAAGCGTTGCGAGCGCGGCACCCGGCTTTCAGGTTGACGCGGGCTTGAAGTTCCAGGGTAGCAGTTCGTCGATGCGGCTGTTGGGACGGCCGGCTGCGATGGCTTCGAGTGTGGCCGTGAGTCAGGCGTAGGGCTCGACGCCGTTCAACTTTGCCGTCTCGATGAGCGAAGCGATGCGTCCCCATGCGGCGGCGCCTTCGTCGTGACCCGTGAACAACGCATTCTTTCTCGATAGGGCAATCGGCTGGGCGAGATTCTCGACACTGTTGCTATCCATCTCGACGCGACCGTCGGCGAGGAAGAGCTGGGGGCCGTCCCAGGGGCGGACGATGTAGCCGAGCTTCTCGCCGAGGCGGGACTTGGGCGAGACGCGGGCGCGCTTCGCCGAAGTCTTCAACCAGGGGAGCGGAGCGCAGCTGCCGTTCGGCGAGACGCCGCTCCGGCGGGCTGCCGCGGATATCGGCCTCGATGGCATAGAGCTCGGCGATCCTGCGCAGGCCCTCGGTGCGATCTCGGAGCCGCTGCTGTCGTAGATTTCGCGAAGTCTGCGCCTAGCGTGGGACCCACAGTACGCTAGCCGCAGCAACGCGCCGCCCTTGCGGCCCGGTGTCAAGCGACACCTATTTTTTTCGCTTTGGGGCGACACCTATCTTTACGCACTGAGACACGCCGAAGGCGGCATTCCGGGAGGGTTTTCCGGGCTCTTGGCAGGGCGCAGGAGGCGATTCTTGCGGGGCGGTGGGGAGTTTGGTGCGGCTGGATTCAGGGTTTCAAGGATTCCTCCAGATCACGCAGCCGGTAACTACGTCCGCGAATTTTGAGGACATGGGCTCTGTGCAGGAGCCGGTCCAGGATGGCGGTGGCAAGGATTTCGTCGCCGGCGAGCAGTTCGGTCCAGTCCCGGATGCTCTTGTTGGTGGTGAGCATCATGGCGCCACGGCCGTATCGGCAGGTGACCAGGCGGAAGAACCGTAAGCGACTATTTCTCCCCCTGCTTTCGGTGAGTTGCGGAGTGCACCATCTTCTGGGAAGGCATTTGCATTCCGGGAGGTTGTCATGCTTGGGGTTGGCGATGGTTCTGCTGTGTACCTTGCGTTGCATCCGGTTGATTTCCGCCGCGGGATCGCGGCGCTAAGCAGCTACGCGCGGGAGCATCTTGGTGTTCCACCGGATTCGGGGGTCGTGCTGGTGTTCCGCTCGCGGCGTCCGGGGCGGGTGAAGGTACTGTTCCACGACGGCAGCGGGATGGTGCTGGTTGCGAAGTGGCCGGATCGGGGTTCGTTCCGCTGGCCGCCGGTGTCGGAGGGTCTTTTGCGGCTTTCGCGAGTAGAGTTCTCGGCGCTGTTCGATGTCTGTGACTGGCGGGGCCTCAAGGCCCCTCGGCGTGCGGTTCGGGGCTGAGGATTGTTCCGCAGATGGCGAGGCATTGATCCCCCGGCGGTTTGAAGGGCTGCCATGGCATGAGGCTTTCGACATCCTTGCACCCGTCGCGGATTTGAACCAGGACATGGGTGAGCCAGGCTTCCGGGTCGACGTTGTTGAGGCGGCATGTTGTGATCAGGGTGTTGGCACGAGCCCAGATGTCGATGGCATTCTCGGATCCGGCGAACAGGGAGTTGCGCATGGTGAGCTTGACGGGCCGGTGGGCGTTTTCGCCGCGATTGGAGTGCAGGTCGAGGCGGCCGTCGTCGAGCAGGCGGATGAAGCCCGGCCAGACGCCGTCGGCGAGGCCGTATCGGATGGCGGCGGCCTCCGCCGAGACTTCGGGCAGGCGGCTGGCGGCGGCCTCGAGGAACGCCTTCCATTGTTCGAAGGCGGGCTTCAACTCGAGCTGCCGCACGCGGAGGCGCTCATCGGGATGCTTGAACAGGATGCCCTTCTCGATGGCGAACAGCTTGCCGATCCGCGCAAGGGCCTCATTGCGGAAGCGGGATTCCGTCAGATAGTGGAACTTGCGTCTCCAATGCGTCATACAAAACTGAAGGAAGACGGGTCCGGCGGGCCGCGCGGGGTCGGCGAGGATGTTGTATGCGGCGTAGCGATCGACCTGGGCGAGGCCGGCGAAGTCCCGCAGCGTGGCTTCCGGGATGGCCTTTCCGCGCCCCGGGCCGGACCAGAAGAGCGCCGCGGGCGGCGCCGGCCCGGCGAAGGTGCGGTCGTCGCGCAGCGCGGCCCAGAGGTAGCCGGTCCGGGCCTTTCCGAAGCCCGGTTCGAGGAACTTGACCGTTGTCTCGTCGAGGAACAGCCGGTCGGCGCTGAGGACATGCGCCTTGATGGCGTCATAGAGCGGCTGCAGGATCTCGAAGCCCCGGGCGATCCAGCTGTTGAGGGTGGCATCGCCGATGAGGATGCCGTGGCGGGCAAGCCTTTGCGACAGGCGGTAGGAGGGGAAGTGGTCCTGGAACTTTGACGCCATGGTGTGCGCCAGCAAGGCTTCCGTGGGCAGTCCGCGGGGGATCAGCCAGTCCGGTGCCGGTGCCTGCTCCGGTGCGGCGTGGCGGCACCGGGCGCACACGCAGCCGAGCACGGGACGCTCGATCACGACCCGAACATAGCTGGCCGGGACATAATGCACCCGCTCCGCGGCCTCGGTCCGGATCGTCTTGCGTTCGCCGCCGCAGGACGGGCAGGCAGCCGCCTCCGGCTCCAGGTGGCAGGTGATCGTGGGAACGTCCTTGCCGATCTTCCGGCCGCCCGTCGCTCCCCGGGGGCGGCCATACACGCCGAAGCACGGCAGTTGGCTGAACCTCGCCGAGATCGAGATCGGCGTCATGGCATGGCAGTCCTGGCGCGGCGCATTCCCGACCGTCAGCAACTCTGCCGCGAGACCCGTGCCTGGCAGGTGAAGCGCAATCGTGAAAGCGTATCCGTCAAATGGCGATTCAAGACAGAGGATGCTCGCATCAAGCTGAAGTCGCTATATCCGTCAATCCAATGACGCCGGAGCACTAGGGGGGTACGGAAGACATGACAAGAATGAAACTTGCGACAGCATGGGTGGGAGGCGCAGTCCTCCTGGGAATGGCGCTAGGGCCGCTCAAGGCTTGGGCCGAAGTCGAATCCGAGGATCCGATCATCCTCACGATTCACGACTGGACCGGCCAGTACATCACGACCAACATCATGGGGGAGGTGCTGACGAAGGCGGGATACAACGTCACCTACCAGCAGGCCGACTACATCGCCCAGTTCGCCGGACTCGAGTCCGGCGATTTGCACATCGCCATGGAGATGTGGGAAACCACGGGCAAGCAGGCCATGGAGGCCAGCCTCGAGACGGGAAAGACCGTTGACCTGGGCGAGACCGGCATGCAGGCGATCGAAGAATGGTGGTATCCGCTCTACATGAAGGAACTCTGCCCCGGCCTGCCTGACTGGAAGGCTCTCAACGACTGTGCGGAGCTCTTTTCGACACCCGAGACGGCACCGAACGGCCGCTATCTCGGCGGCCCCGTGACCTGGGGCGGCTTCGACGACGAGCGCGCCGAAGCGCTGGGCCTGGAGTACGAGGTGGTGCACGCCGGCACGGACGCGGCGCTCTTCGCCGAGTTGCAGTCGGCCTACGAGCGCGAGGATGCCTGGCTCGGCTGGATCTACACGCCGCACTGGGCGCCGATCAAGTTCGAGGGTGAATGGGTGGAGTTTCCGACGTACAGCGACGAGTGCTACGCCGACCCCTCCGTCGGCGAGAACCCGGACATGGCGTATGACTGCGGCAAGCCGCGCGGCTGGATCAAGAAGGTCGGCTGGAAAGACGGCGAGACGAAGTGGCCGTGTGCCTACGAGGCAGTACGCAGCTTCAGGATCGACAACGCGTCGATGGGCGGGATGATCGGCCAGGTCGATCTTGAGGGTCGTGAGCTCAGCGACGTGGTCAACGACTGGATCACTGGAAACGAGAACGTTTGGCAGGAATGGATTGCCTGCTCCCGATAGGGAGCCGAACATCCCGAACGGGAAACGGCGATCGTAGGCGGCCGGTGCCTATCCGTCAGGCATCGCCGCCCGCGGCCGCCGATCCGATTTGTCCTTGATGACAGAGCGGCCGGGATAATGGCCGGGGTTGCGGCGACCGAGCCAGGCGGAACTCCGGTGCGCGGTGTGCACGACGGTGCTCGTCCCGTCAAGTTCGCCTGCCGATCGGTTTGGAAGATATTCGGCGTTGGTGCGGCGCAGTTCCTGGTTCGCACGCGACACGCGCCGACGGCCGCCGATCTTGCGGGGGCCGGACTGATCGGCGCTGTGCGCGACGTCACCCTCGAGATCGGATCCGGCGAGATATTCGTCATCATGGGCCTGTCCGGTTCGGGCAAGTCGACTCTCGTGCGCTGCATGTCGCGGCTGATCGAACCGACCGCGGGCGAGATCACCTTTGATGGACGCGACCTGCTGAAATCCTCCCAGCGAGAGATGATTGAACTGCGCCGCCACAAGATGGGCATGGTGTTCCAGCACTTCGCACTGTTGCCCCACCTCACCGTGCTCGGCAACGTCGCCTTTCCGCTCGAGGTACAGGGTGTTGCGCGCCGCAGCCGGGAAAGGGCGGCGCTCGAAGTAATCGAACTGGTGGGCCTCGCAGGACGTGAACGCTATTTCCCGCGCGAGTTGTCGGGCGGTCAGCAGCAGCGTGTCGGAATTGCCCGCTCGCTCGTCGTCAAACCGGAGATCTGGTTCCTGGACGAACCGTTCTCGGCGCTCGATCCACTAATCCGGCGAGAGATGCAGGACGAATTCCTGCGCCTGCAGAGCGTACTCAACAAGACGATCATCTTCATCACGCACGATTTCGACGAGGCCATCCGACTGGCCGATCGCATCGCAATCATGAAGGACGGCATCGTCATCCAGGTCGGCACGCCGGAGGAACTGGTAATTCGACCGGCGACCGACTATGTCGCCGAGTTCACACGGGAGGTGTCGCGCGCCAAGGTTCTCTCGGTGCGCTCGGTGATGCGGCCGGCAGCCGCCGGGCAGGGCCAGGGAGACTACGCCGGCGAAGTGCGGCCGGACGTGCGGATCTCCGAAGTCGCGATCGACATCGATACGGCCGACCGGCCATTCGCTGTGCGCGGCAACGACGGACGGTTACTCGGCGAGCTGACGCGGGACGACGTGATCGCCGTACTGATCGGCCGGGGCCGCCGTTGACCGCGATCGTCCTCACACCCTTCCGCGCCCGGTGGAAACGGCAATCGACAGCCCTGGTCAGGTTCGAATGCGTCCGTTTCTCGTGAAAGGCATGTGGCTCGCGGCCATTGCCGCGACGGCGTTCCTCGTAGTCTACGACAATGTGCTGCCGTCCTGGACGCTGAAGTACCCGCGCAACTGGGAGGTGCCGCTCAAGGGCTGGATCTCCGACCTGATGAAGTGGCTGATCAATGATGCCACCTTCGGGTTGTTCACCTTCAAGGAGCTGACGCGCTCGATCTCCTGGCTGCTGGACTGGCCGCTGCAGCTCGCCACCAGCCTGCTGTCGAGCGGCTTTCTGCAGGGCCAGGGTTCGAGAGCCGTGGAGATCTTGCCGCCGCTCAGCTGGATTGCCGTGACCGCCCTTGCGGCGCTGATAGCGCATTTTGCCGGGGGTCGGAAGCTGGCGCTGCTGATCGGCAGCTGTTTTCTCTACCTCGCTGTCTTCGGCCAGTGGGACAGCGCCATGATCACGCTGTCGTCGATCGCCATCGCGGTGCCCTTCGGGGTTGCCGGCGGCCTCCTGGTAGAGTCGGGGGCTGGCGCGCCCGCGGTAGGGTCCGGTGGCAGTTCCGGCGCTTTCGCGACGGGCCTCAGTCCGGCTCCCTTGGCTACGTTTCCAGTCCCCCGCTCCCCGAACCCGGCGTGCCGATTTCCGGCACCGGGCTCTCCAGTGGGATCATGCACTTCGCACACGGGCGACGAGTTCCAGCAACAGCAAGGGTCTTGGCCGCATGGGTTCGGCCGCGAGGAGCTGCACGGCTCCCGCCTTGACTGTGGCTGCGGCCTCGCCTGCCAGCAAGCCTGTCGACGCCTTGATGGTCCGAGACCTCGGACGCCGGAGAAACCACCGCCGCCGGGGACCCGCCCTTCACTTCCGCATGTGATGCGTCCAGGCTCTCCGGCATTCTCCGGGGTAATAGGCCATGCCACTCCCGATACCTGTCGCCCTTCAACATCCTTCCTCACCTGGGGTCCCTTTCCTCGACCGGTATTACTCGGCGTCGCCAGTAGTACGGACCCCTCCGCCACCCTGCCGGCCCAGCCTGCCCCTCACGGGGGTCCGGTTGATGCGTGCACATCACCGACAGGGCTTCCCGTGTTGCCGCGTCTTCCATCTTCCATGCATGCTGGCGCCACTACCCCGGCGGGCGCGGTCTGGTGCATGTGTCGCTTCTCTTCCCAAACCGCCATCGGCCTTCCCCTAACCCAAGGAGGGTCGGCCCCCGCGTTGCCTGTTTCGAGGCCTGCTCGGCGTTCGCTTCACGCTCCGGCCTGCATGGTCGCTGAGCTGCTCAACGCAGCCCTTCTCTCCGGAGTGCTTCAGTCCATGTCGTTACCTCCACGAACCGCTCCGGCCGCTACCAGCCGGAAGGACAGTTGCTGGGTGGGATTCGCACCCACCAGGAAAACGCGCCTTTCCACGGCGCACTTGGGGATTGCCGGCTACCGTTGGCCGCGGTTCGAGCGGCTGCTTACGCCGCTACTCGATATCATGCAGACCGTGCCCATCTTCGCCTACCTCGTGCCCATTCTCTTTCTGTTCGGCTTCGGGACCGTGGCGGCAATGATCGCAACCATAATCTCAGACTTCCTGACCTCGTGCGCTAATTGAAGGCGGGCTTGGCGATCGTTTTGCTCGTGATTTCCAGCAGTTAGGAGACATTTGAGGGGTTGACCGATCTACGGAGAGTGGCTATAATACTGTGCACCCGATATCGACCGTGGAGACTCCCTTGAACACGCTTCCGATGCCTCCTGCCGAGGCGATCCAGATCGGCGAATCCTGCTTTTCGCACGCGGTCGAGGACGGCCGGCGGGTCTACTTCAGCAACCTGGCGCCGTTCGATTCCCACGAAGTTTCGGACAACCGAGCGCGACAGCTGCGGATTGCGCGGTTTGCCGAGCACGGTGTGCTACGCAGGGATCTGGCGGCGGCGTTTGGCGTGAACCGTTCGACGGTGCAGCGGGCAGTGAACCAGCTCCGGAGGCAGGGCGAGGCCGGTTTTCTTACGCCGCGACGGAGGCGCGGGCCGAGCGCGATCGACGCCGCGACGGCGCGGGAGGCGGAGCGGCTTCTGGCCTCGGGGCTGAGCGGCCGGGCGGTTGCGCGAAAGCTGGGGATCCGGCCGAGCACGTTCAGCCTCAACCGCCGGTCGGGTGTTATCAGAGGGGGGACGCCGAACCGGGCCGTGCCGGCGCAGGCGACAGCGTCGACGGAGCCGCAGGCGACGGCAGTGCTGGAGCCGCCGGTGGTCGCGTCGACGGAGCCACAGGCGGCGGCAGCGCCGGAGCCGAGGGTGGAGCGGAGCGAACGGGACGCACGCGACCGCGAGGCGCCGATGGGTCGGGGCACCCGGGACACGGCGGGGCGGATGCTGGCGGCAACGGGACATCTGACGGAGATGCGGCCGCAGTTTGCGGAGCCGCTGTCGGCGGTTGCCGGCGGCGGCGTGCTGGCCGGGCTGCCGATGCTGCTCAAGGAGGGGCTTCTGGACCGCGCGCGGGAGTTCCTGTCGCTGCCCAAGGGATACTACGGTTTGACCACGGTTCTGCTGTTCCTGGCCTTCCTCACCCTGGCCCGGGTGCGCAATCCGGAGGCACTGCGGCACCAGGCGCCCGGGGAATGGGGCGCCATCCTGGGCCTGGACCGCTGCCCGGAGGTGAAGACGCTGCGGGGCAAGATCAAGGCGTTGGGGCGAGACGTGCAACGGGTGCGGGACTGGCAAGCTTCCCTGGCCGCGGGATGGATGGCGGAAGAACCGGACGTGTGTGCGACCCTGTCGGTGGATGGCCACGTCAAGGTGTATTCCGGCCGCAAGGGAAAATTGCCCAAGCATTACGTGGCGCGCCAGAAACTCTGCCTGCCTGCCTCCACGAGCTACTGGATCAACGCGCTCGGCGGCAAGCCGTTCCTGTGCCTGAACAAGGCGCTGGATCCGACCATGACCCACGCGCTGGAGAAGGACATCCTGCCCGCGCTGGAGAAACTGGGCATGCTGGGCCCGGATGCACCGGACCTCACCGTCCCGGACGCCGGCGAGCCCGCCCTGACGCTGGTCTTCGACCGGGAAGGCTGGAGCCCTGCCCTGTTCCGGCGCCTCGCCCGGCGCGGGGTTGCTGTGATCACCTGGCACAAGGGCTTCAAGGGGGAGGCCTGGCCGGAGGCGGACTTCCGCACCGTCACGGTGCCCATCCACGGGCCGGGAAGCACCCGCAGCGCCACCGTCCGCCTCGCCGAGAAGAGCGTGATCCTGAGCAAGGGGCCCGAAGTCCGCCAGATCCGGCGCCTGCTGGAGAATGGCCGCCAGGTGCCCCTCATCACCACCGACCCCCGCATGCCCATGGAGCGGGCCGCCAGCGCCCTGTTCTCCCGATGGTCGCAGGAGAACTTCTTCAAATACATGCGCGAGGAGTTCAATCTCGACGCGCTGGCGGTCCACGGTTTGGAAGCACAGGATCCCGACGCCCGCATCGTCAACCCGCGCTGGCGCGCAATCGACCGCAATGTCCAGCGCTTCCGGCAGCGCCTTGGCACCCTGCGCAACCGGATCGCCGACCTGTCCAGGGGAACCCCGACCCGCGAAGCCGAAGAGGCCGTCCGGCGCCTGCAGGCCCAAAGCGACGCTCTCGACGCCGAGCGTGAAGCCCTCAAGCTGCAGCGCCGCGATACACCGCGACATATCGCGGTCGCCGAACTCGACACGAACGAGGCACTCGACGCGCTCCCCGAAGGCGAGAAACTCCTCCTCGATATAATCCGCATGATCGCCTACCGCGCTGAAACCCGCATGATGCCCGCCGTTGCCCAGACCCAGGGCAAGATCCAGCGCCCCCGCCGGCACTTGCGCGCACTTCTACGGGCCGACGCCGACGTCATCCCGGAGCACGGCAACGGCATCCTCCGCGTTCGCATACTCGGCACCGCCAGCGATGCCGGCGACAACGCCATCGCAAGCCTCCTCGAAGAACTCAACCAGACACGGACCGTCTTCCCCGGTACCAACATGCACATGGTCTATGAACTACCCGGAAAAATCGCCGAGCCCCACTTCGCGGGTGCAAAAACATGACACTCTCTCGAGTTCGAGGTCAGGAAGTCTGAATCTACGCCATGCCGCCCATGGTGCGAGTCACCATGCTTGCGCTGCGCCAGGTACCGAGCGAGGTCATCGAATGCGGGCGCATGGCCGGGTGCACGACGAGGCAGATGCTCTGGAAGGTGATGCTGCCCTCGTCGTTGCCGAGCCTGATGGTCGGGGTCAACCAGGTCATCATGCTGTCGCTCAACATGGTGATCATCGCCTCCATGATCGGTGCCGGCGGTCTCGGCTACGACGTACTGACCTCGTTGAAGCGACTCAACATCGGTGCCGGACTGGAGGCCGGCGTCGCCATTGTGGTGCTGGCCATCGCGCTCGACCGCCTGAGCCAGGCTTTCGCCCGCCGCCCGCCGCCGGAGTACAATTCCGAGCAGCCGCACGGTCTTCTGGCTCGCCATCCCAATCTTGCCATCGCGCTCGGCGTGATCCTGCTGACCGGTGCTGCGGGGCTGGCGCTACCCGCGCTGCAACGCTACCCCGCCGCCCTGGAGATCACCACCGGACCCTATTGGGATGCGCTCGTAAGCTATCTCAACACGAACTTCTTCGATCAGTTCGAGGCGGTGAAGACGTTCCTGCTGATCCATCTGCTGGTTCCGGTGAAACGCTTTTTGCTCGGGCTGCCGTGGCCCTGGGTGATCGTTGTGCTGGGGCTGGCCGGCTGGCGGCTCGGCGGGTGGCGCCTCGCGTTGCAGGTATGTCTGCTCGCGCTGTTCATCGTGGTGATGGGGCTTTGGGACAAGGCCATGATCACGGTCTATCTCTGCGGCCTCTCGGTAGCGATTGCGGCTCTTGTCGGAATACCCATCGGCATCGTGGCCGCCGAGAACGAGCGCGTCGGACGGATCGTGCAGGTGGCGATCGATACCCTGCAGACCCTGCCGTCCTTCGTCTACCTGATCCCGGTGGTGATGCTGTTCCGGGTCGGCGACTTCTCCGCCATGATCGCCGTCATCGCCTATGCAATAGCCCCGGTAATTCGGTACACCGCGCACGGCATACGCCAGATCTCGCCGCAGCTCATCGAGGCGGGGGTGGCGACCGGGTGCAACCGCTTTCAGCTCCTGTACAAGATCAAGCTGAAGCTGGCGCTGCCCGAAATCATGTTGGGCCTCAACCAGACCATCATGCTTGCCCTCTCCATGCTCGTCATCACGGCCCTGGTCGGTACGCGAGACCTGGGGCAGGAGGTGTACATCGCCCTCACCAAGGCAGACACCGGGCGCGGCGTGGTTGCCGGGCTGTGCGTCGCCTTCATCGCTATCATTGCCGACCGGATGATCGCGAACTGGGCCACGCGGCGCAAGAGAGAGTTGGGATTGTCATGACCGGTCCGAAGTCGGCCGAAGCCCGCGCCGCATGTCTCACATGCTGGTCGGGTCCGGTTGAGCCGGAGCCGATTGCAGGCGGCATCACCAACACCAACTTCCTGGTCAGGGATCGCGGCGAGCGCAACTTCGTGCGCGTCGGAGAAGACATCCCCGTGCATGGCGTCTTGCGGTTCAACGAGGAAGCGGCGGCGCGCGCGGCTGCGATGGCGGGGATCGCCCCGGCGGTGGTCCACAGCGAACCGGGCGTACTCGTCAGCCGCTTCATCGAGGGCCGCACGTTGACTGCGAGCGCGGTACGCGAACCCGACATGCTGGAGCGCATCGTGCCCTTGGTAGGTCGCTGTCATCGAGACATCCCGCGCGTCCTGCGTGGGCCGATTCTGATGTTCTGGGTCTTCCACGTGCTGCGCGACTATGCCGCCAGCCTGCGAGAAGACGGCAGCCGCTTCGTACCGCAGCTCGGCGCCCTGCTCGCGCGCGCCGACGAGCTGGAGGAGGCGATCGGCCCGATCGACGTCGTCTTCGGCCACAATGACCTGCTGGCGGCCAACTTCATCGACGACGGCGACCGTCTTTGGCTGGTCGATTGGGAATACGCCGGATTCAACAGCCCGCTTTTCGATCTTGGCGGACTCGCCTCCAACAGTGAGCTGACTTCCGAGCAGGAGGACTGGCTGCTCGAACGCTATTTCGGGCGGCGCCCCGATGCGGCCCGGAAACGTGGCTACCGGGCGATGAAGTGCGCGTCGCTGTTGCGCGAGAGCATGTGGTCCATGGTGTCCGAACTGCACTCCCGGCTCGATGTCGACTACGTCGCCTACACCCAGGAGAACCTGGCTCGCTTCGACCGCGCGTATGAGGAAATCGCGGGCGGATCCTGAAAAATCAACAAGGGAATCGCGATGGCTGATGTTCCTGCCACTGCGCGCGTTGTCATCATTGGCGGTGGCATTGTCGGCTGCTCCACCGCCTATCACCTGGCGCGACTTGGCTGGCGTGAGGTCGTGCTGCTCGAGCGGGCCAGGCTGACCAGCGGCTCGACCTTCCATGCCGCCGGACTGGTCGGCCAACTGCGCACAAATGCGAACATCACCCGGTTGCTGACGGAAAGCGTCGCGCTCTATGAGCGGCTCGAGCGCGAGACCGGCCAGGCGACGGGCTGGAAACAGAACGGCGGCCTGCGCCTGGCGTGCAACCGCGAACGCATGACGGAGCTCAAGCGCCAGGCGACCACCGCACGCTCCTTCGGCCTCGACATGCACATCCTCGGCCCCAGGGAGGCGCGGGATCTCTGGCCGCTGATGGACATCGCCGACCTGGAGGGCGCCGCCTTCCTGCCGACCGATGGCCAGGCGAATCCGTCGGATATCACCCAGGCGCTCGCCAAGGGCGCGCGGCAAGGCGGCGTGACCATCATCGAGGACTGCGCGGTCACGGGAGTCGCAGTGAAGAACGGGCGCGTTGCAGGGGTGCTGACCGAGCACGGTGACATCGCCGTCGAAATCGTCGCCAACTGCGCCGGCCAATGGGCACGCGAGGTAGGTGCGATGGCCGGTGTCGACGTCCCGCTGGTCTCGGTGCAGCATCAGTACCTGATCACCGACCCCATCGAGGGCGTGACGCACGATCTCCCGACCCTGCGCGATCCCGACCGCCTGACCTACTTCAAGGAGGAGGTCGGCGGCCTGGTGATGGGTGGCTACGAACCCAATCCCAGGCCCTGGGCCGAGAAGGGCATTCCGCCCGGCTTCAACTTCTCGTTGCTCGACCCCGACCTGGACCATTTCGAGCCGCTCATGAAGCAGGCCGTGGCGCGCGTGCCGGCGCTCGAGCGAGCGGGCGTCAAGGAGCTAATCAACGGCCCGGAATCCTTTACACCCGACGGAAACTTCATTCTCGGCGAGGCGCCCGGACGGCGCGGTTTCCATGTCGGTGCCGGCTTCAACGCCTTCGGCATCGCGAGCAGCGGCGGCGCCGGAAAAATGCTGGCCGAGTGGATCGTCGGCGGCGAACCGCCGATGGACCTCTGGGCGGTCGACATTCGCCGCTTCGGCCGCCCGCATCTTTCGATCGACTGGGTACGCAAACGGACACTGGAGCTCTACGGCAAGCACTACACGCCCGCCTGGCCGCACGAAGAGCACGAGGCCGGGCGGCCCAACCGCGTCTCGCCGCTCTACGCCGCCCTCAAGGCGCAGGGCGCCTGCTTCGGCGAGAAGCTCGGATGGGAGCGCCCCAACTGGTTCGCGCGTGACGGCGAGACGCCGCGCGACGTGTATTCCTATGGTCGGCAGAACTGGTTCGAAGCGGTCGGCGAGGAGCATCGGGCCGTGCGTGAGCGGATCGGCCTGTTCGACCAGTCCTCGTTCGCCAAGTTCATAATAGTCGGGCCGGATGCGGCGGCGGCTCTGACCTGGATCTGCGCCAATGATGTCGACAAGCCGGTCGGTGCAGTGACCTATACGCAGATTCTGAACGACCGCGGTGGCATCGAGTGCGACCTCACCGTGTCGCGCCAGGACGAGGATCAATTCTACATCGTAGCGGGCACCGGTTTTGCCACCCACGACTTCGACTGGATCCGCCGTGCAATTCCCGCGGGTTCGCGCGCCTATCTTGTGGACGTGACCTCGGCCCATGCGACACTGTCGCTGATGGGACCAAGGGCTCGAGATCTCCTCGCTTCGATCAGCGACTCCGATCTCTCAAACGAGCGTTTTCCGTTCGGAAGCGGGCGGCGCATCGAGATTGGCGGCGCGCGCCTCCATGCAATTCGGATCAGCTACGTCGGCGAACTGGGCTGGGAGCTGCACGTTCCCGCCGAGCAGGCGCTTGGCGTCTACGAACTGCTTCTGGAAGCCGGAAAGCCGTACGGTCTCGCCAATGCCGGTTATCGCGCGATCGAGAGCCTGCGCCTGGAAAAGGGCTACCTTGCCTGCGGCAGCGACATCGGCCCGGATCACACGCCTCTGGAGGCCGGCCTCGGCCGGGCGGTCAAGCTGCGCAAGAGCATCTCCTTCAGGGGACGGGATGCGCTGGTCGCGCAACAGGCCGCACCGCTCAAGAAACGCCTGGCGTGCTTTACTGTGGACGATCCCTCGGTCGGCCTGCTCGGCGGCGAAACCATCTACCGCAACGGCCAGCGTTCAGGTTGGCTCACCTCCGGCGGTTGGGGCTACACGGTCGGGAAGAACATCGGCTACGGCTATGTGCGCTCCGGCAACGGCGTCTCCGACGATTTTCTCTACGGCGGAGCCTACGAACTCGAAGTGGTGGACGAGCGCGTCCCCTGCACGATACGAAGGGGTCCCCTCTACGATCCCCAGATGAAGCGGATGAAGGGCTGATGGGTCCAGTCCGATCGGTGCCGGACAACTGGTGCGCTGCGCGGGCACTGACGGTCTGTCGGACTCTGGGCCGGATTTCCCTTGGAATCGCCCGATGAGCGAATTCGTCGACTGTGCTCGGGACCAGGCGTTTCTGCTTCCTCCCGATCTTCCTGACCGACTCCTGGCGGATGATATGGAGCACTTCGTGATTGAGGCGGTGGAGCGTGTCGATCCTGGCGCTCTCAGGGTGGACCGTCGCGGCACGGGCTCGGCGTGGTCACGCGGCCGGACGCCCAGTTGCGTCCGCGCGGGGACTTCAACGAAACGCCAACCGACCGGCGAATTTCCCCGGATCCGGCGCATCCTGGAGGAAGCCCGGTCGCCGTCGAACCGTCACACCCCGATACCCGAGGCCGTACGCGCGCAAGTCGCGGCAAACCGACGCCCGAGCTTTTTCCGCCCTGTTTCCCGGTCCAGCAGACACTATACTCACGGCACACGCAGGGAGCGTCTTGGAACGCAGGAGAATTCAGCTATGCCCGGCAAACCGCAACCGCAGGCACGCGCCGCCATCGACCACTGGGCGGAGCGCGTGGATCTTGCCGCAGCCTTTCACTGGACCGCCCGACTCGGCCTGCACGAGGCAGTCGCCAACCATTTCAGCCTGGCGGTAAACGAGGAGGGCACCCGATTTCTCATGAACCGCAACCAGGTTCATTTCTCGCGCATCCGCGCCTCGGACCTGCTTCTGCTGGATGCCGAAGATCCGGACGCCATGTCGGGCCCTGACGCTCCGGATGAGACGGCTTGGGGTCTTCACGGTTCCATCCATCGTCGCTGTCCCCGTGCACGTTGCGCCATGCACGCTCATTCGCCGTTCGCGACCGTGCTCGCCTCCCTCGCGGACTCGGCGCTCCCGCCCATTGACCAGAACACCGCGACCTTCTTCAACCGCCACGCGATCGACGACCAGTTCGGTGGGCTCGCCTTCGAGGAGGAAGGAGAACGTTGCGCTTCCCTCCTCGCCGACCCCGGCTGCAAGGTGCTGATCATGGGCAATCACGGAATTCTCGTCATCGGGGATACCGTGGCCGACACGTTCAACCGCCTCTACTACTTCGAGCGGGCGGCAGAAACCTATATACGGGCGCTGCAAACGGGGAAGCCGCTTCGGATTCTCTCGGATGAGACTGCCGAGAAGACTGCCCGGGAGATGGAGGCATATCCCGGGCAGGCGGAGCGCCACCTGACGGAACTGAAAACGATACTCGACGAAGAAGGCAGCAGCTACGCTACCTAGCCATCGCTCTGCCCGTATGATGGCTGCGGCTCCCGCTGCGGAACGGGAGCGCTGCCACCTGCTGGCGAGCCGCATGAATCGGCCTGCCGGCTCGTGTCAGGGTAGGTCACGTTCGCCATGGGGGCTCCGGGATTCGCGGCCTATGGCTCTTCTCCGCTGCGAATCGATCGGGCAAGGACCAGCACGAATGGACCGATTTCCTCGACAATCCGAGCGACTCCGGCGGCATTCGGGTGGATCCCATCTGCCTGGTTCAGATCGGGTTCCAACGCGACGCCTTCCAGCAGGAACGGGTAGAGCTGCACGTGGAACTGCTCCGCCAGATCCGGATAGACGGAATCAAACGCGTCCCGGTATTCCGGCCCAAGATTGGCACCCGCGCGCATCCCGACGAGGAGGGTTGGCAGACCGCGCTCGGCCAGCCGTGCCAGCATGCCCTCCAGATGTGCCCGCGTCGCTGCCGGATCCATGCCGCGCAGCATGTCGTTGGCACCCAGAGACAGGATCACGGCATCCGCGTCGTCGCCTACCGACCAGTCGAGCCGCGCGAGCCCGCCCATGGTCGTGTCTCCCGACACGCTGGCGTTCACAATCTCCACACCGGCTCCGCGATCCGAGAGCCATTTCTGGAGTTGCGGCACGAAGCCCTGTTCCAAGTCGAGGCCAAGACCCGCCATGAGGGAATCGCCAACCGCCACGACTCGAAGCGTGTTGCCGTCAGCGTCTTCAGGCGTTGCCGCAACAGCCGCAGTGCCGGCGGCTGCTACCAGCGCGCATCGCAGGAATTGGGAGACTGCACCGTTAACGCGTGGCACCCTCCCCAGACGAGAGGAAAACGTGGACAGCATCGCCATCCACCTTGACGATGTCTCGCTCTTCTTCGACAGCGAGCAGCGGCGTGTAGAGGTACTACGGGCACTCAGTCTGCGTGTCCAGGCAGGCGAGCGGGTGGCCTTGGTCGGACCGTCGGGATCAGGCAAGTCTTCCCTCCTCATGCTGCTCGCAGGCCTGGAGCATCCGAGCTCCGGCCGGGTCGAGGTTCTCGGGCACGATCTTGCTGCTCTAAACGAGAATCAGCTCGCGCGCCTTCGCCGTGACCATATCGGGTTTGTCTTCCAATCCTTCCACCTCATTCCGACCATGACTGCCCTCGAGAATGTGGCAACCGCCCTTGACCTCGCCGGTCACGACGACCCCCGGAGCGCTGCGCGCCAGGAACTCGCCGCAGTCGGGCTCGAGGCTCGGATCAATCACCATCCCGGCGAATTGTCCGGCGGCGAGCAACAGCGCGTCGCCATCGCCCGGGCGGTTTCGACGGCGCCAAGCCTGATCCTCGCGGACGAGCCCACCGGCAATCTCGACGAAGACACGGGCAATGCCGTCGCCGATCTGCTCTTCGAGGCGGCGGCACAACGCAACGCCACCCTGATTCTCGTTACACACGATCCGGACCTCGCATCCCGCACGGAACGCATCCTGCGCCTCCAGGGCGGCAGTCTCGTGTACAGCGAATGAGACTCGGCCCGGCATTGCGAATCGCCCGCGCCGAATTGCGGGGTGGGCGCGAGGCGCTTCCTGTTTTCATTATTTGCCTTGCGCTCGGCGTGGCGTCGGTCGCGGGCGTTTCCTCCACGCTGACGGCGATTTCCCAGGGACTGTCGCTGTCGGCACGCGACCTGCTTGGCGGCGACATCGAAGTCCGCTTCGTCCATCGCTTTGCCGACGAGCAGGAGACCGATTTCCTGGAAGGCCTCGGCCTTGTTTCCCGAGCTGTCTCCTTTCGGGGAATGCTGTCGCCCGCCGGGGCGGATGGCGGCAACCGAACTCTGGTCCAGGTGAAGGGCGTCGACGGGCAGTACCCGCTCTACGGAACCCTCGAACTCGATCCGCCGCTTGACCGGCATGCCGCGTTCGATCCCGGCGCAGACGGAGTGCCCGGTGTTGCCACGGCGCCTGAATTGGCAGCGCGGTTCGGACTGGAACCCGGAGACCGGGTCCGCCTGGGCAGTGGAGAGTTCGAGTACCGGGCAAGCATCGTATCCGAGCCGGACCGGGCAACCAGCAGGATGCAATTCGGGCCGCGCGTGCTGGGGGATCTGGAAGCCATACGCTCGGCGGGGCTTCTCGAGAGGGGGAGTCTCTTCTATCCCCGGTACCGGCTTCAAATCGACGAGCAAGCCGATCTCCAGGCAATCCGGGCGGATGCGGTCGAGCGTTTTCCGGACGCTGGCTGGCGCTGGCGTGACCGGCGCGCAGGAGCCCCCGGCGTAGAACGCTTCGTGCAGCGCCTCGGCAGCTTCCTGTCTCTGGTGGCACTCGCCGCGCTTGCGCTCGGCGGTATCGGCGCAGGATCGGCGATTCGCGCCTATCTCCAGAGAAAGACAACTTCCATCGCGACACTGAGAGCGGTTGGCGCGGGCCGTGGCACAATTGCGGCGGCCTACATCGCGCAAACGCTCGCAATCGCGACGGTGGGCGTTGTCGCTGGACTTGCCATTGGCGCCGGGGTGCCAGCGATCCTCGGACCATCCCTATCCGATCTCCTCCCGGTTCCTGCCGTGTTCGGTGTCTACGGAGCGCCGCTCCTCCTGTCTGCCGCCGCTGGATACCTGACGGCGCTCCTCTTCTCGCTGTCGCCCCTCGCCTCCGCCTGCGAAACCTCCGCCGCCTCGGTGTTCCGCGCAACCAGCGCACCCATGCGAACACGAGTCACCCTACCCTGGGCCGCCGGTATCGCCGCCTCTGCAGCCGGAATGTTCGGCGTTGCGCTCCTGCTCGCCCGCGACGTGTTCCTCGCCGGCTGGTTTGCGGGCGGATTCGCCGTGGCCATCGTCCTGCTATACCTGATCGGTCAAGGCATAGCCCGCCTTTGCAGGCATCTCGGTCCCCGTCTCCGGCGTGCACCGCCAGCGTTGCGCCGCGCAGTAGCGCAGATCGCCGGCACCGGAGGCGATGCTGGCGGTATTTCCGTATCACTGGGCACAGCCATCTCCATTCTCGGAGCGGTCGCCCTGATCTCCCACTCCATGCGCGCGGAAATCAGCGGGTTGGCCGGCGATGAAGCGCCTGCGTTCTTTGTCCTGGACCTGCCGCGGGAGCAGATTTCCGAGATGGAGGCGGCCGCGTTCCGCGCAGGGGCGAGCCAAGTTCAAACCGCGCCGATGCTGCGAGGATTTGTCACCCGCCTGAACGGCGTGCCCGCAGCCGAGGCGGAAATCCGGCAGGACGCCAGTTGGGTCCTTCGGGGAGATCGGGGGCTGACCTATTCCGAGAAGGCGCCGGAGGATGCAAGGATTCTCGAAGGCGACTGGTGGCCGGCCGACTATGATGGACCTCCGCTCGTATCCTTCGCTGCCGAGGAGGCGCGGGAACTCGGGCTGGGGGTCGGATCGACCGTCACGGTCAATGTGCTGGGGCGGCCGCTAACTGCCACGATCGCCAATCTGAGGGAATTGTCCTGGCAGGGACTCGGGATCAATTTCCTGATGATCTTCGACCCGAAGAGCCTGTCCGTCGCGCCGCACCAGAATATTGCCACTGTGTATATGCCCGAGGAAGGCGGTGAGGCATTCCTCGCGGATCTCGGGGCGTGCTGCCCCGCGTCAACCGCCGTATCCGTTCGGGCGGGCATCAGTGCGGTCCGCGGCACCCTGGAGAAGATCGCTGCGGCGGCACTCTGGGGAAGCGCGGTGACGGTGCTTACGGGACTGGCGGTCCTGGCCGGTGTCGCTGCCGCCGGTCAGCGGCGCCAGATCTATGAAAGCGCCATCTGGAAGGCCCTCGGGGCGACTCGGCGTGAAATCCTGTCTGCCCTCGCCCTCAAATGGAGCCTGCTCGGAGCGGTCTCCGCTCTCGCCGCCCTCTTCCTCGGCGCAGTCGGCGCGTGGGCGACGCTTCGCTTCGTCATGGATCTCGGCTTCGCGTTCTCCGTCCCGATCGCACTGCTGACAACCGCGGCCGGAGCCATCGCAAGCCTGGCGGCCGGACTCGGATTCGCCCGCGCCGCCGTGGGGGCGTCCCCCGCGACTCTGCTCCGCGGACGCGATTGACGCGCCGGCAGACTTGCGCACTTGGGCAAGACAGACCATATTACAGTCGGGGCGCGCACAACCCGCGCCCGCAGCAGGAGGAGTATTAGCGCCAATGTCCGAATTTAACCGCCAAGCCAGAGCTTTCGCCGCCACCCGGGAGGCAGCCGGGGTCCGCATGGATGAAGGCCTGCGCGCCTATATGAGCCGCGTATACGGGTTGATGGCCGGTGCAATGGCCCTCACAGGCGCGGTTGCCTACGGAATCGGAACCAATGCGACGCTGGTCGCGGCGATCTACGGAACACCACTGGTATGGGTCGTAATTCTCGCACCGCTCGCCATGGTGTTCTTCCTGGCAGCCCGAATTCACAAGATGCGGGCAACAACCGCCCAGACGTTGTTCTGGATCTATGCCGCTCTTGTCGGTGCCTCGATCTCGTCCATTTTCGTCATTTACACGGACGTCTCCATCGCCCGGACGTTCTTCATCACGGCGATCGCGTTTCTCGGGCTGAGCCTGTACGGCTACACCACCAAGCGCAATCTCTCCGGAATGGGATCATTCCTGGTCATGGGCGTAATCGGGATCGTGGTGGCCATGGTCGTCAACATGTTCCTGGCCTCCGCTGCGCTGGAATTTGCGATCTCGGTGCTCGGCGTGCTGATTTTCGCCGGCCTCACGGCGTATGACACGCAGAAAATCAAGAACACCTACGCCGGCATCAGCCAGATCGGCCGGCAGCGTGGCGGCGCGGAAATTCGGGAGAAGAGCGCGATCATGGGAGCGCTCTCGCTGTATCTCGATTTCCTGAACATGTTCCTCTTCCTGCTGTACTTCCTCGGGATGGCGCGGGAGTAGAACCACACCCCTTCCTGGACTTTGGGCGGGCCTCCTCGGAGGCCCGCTTGCGTTACAGGTCCGGGCGCCGACGCCCGGGATGCCCTGCGCCGCGCGCTCTGCGCCGGAAACGACCCGTTGACAGTCCATCGGCCGGGCCGCCGCACCAGACGGCTATGGCACGGGAGCCCGCTCAAACGCCGAAATATCTCGCGACTCTCGGTTGAGCTCGACCACTGCACGGTGAACGAGACGGCCGGGCAGACGGTACTCGACCGCACGGTCCCGGCTTCGGACGTAGCCGATCGCCGAGCCGCGGCCCCCGGTCCCGTCAAGCTTGAACTCGAAGACCGGACCGCCAAACCGTGCTTCCATATCCAGCCCGGTGTGGCTGCTGCTGTCCTCGACGGTGAAATCGAGCCCAATGCGGCAAGTCGGGAATTGAACACGCTGGCGTGGAAGCCCTCGGAGACGGTGATGCTGTTGTTGCAGTACTATTCGTTGTGCCGTCCTGTCGACGTCGTGGAATCCCTCGCCGGGAATTCCGCGAGGTGTCTGGATGCCGATGGCCAACTTGCGTCGGGTCGTGCCCGCACCCTGCGCGGCATGGTGAGCTTGGCCAGACTACCCGCCCGCCGGGTCTATCCGCTCGACCGTGGAAGACGACTCCCTCGGGCCAGTGCCGTGCCCTCCCGAAGCCGCATGCGGCGCAGCCTGTCGCTCCGATGCGCCGCCTGCAACTCCGATCGCTCCACCGCAGTGTGTTTCGCACTCGGCTCCCGATGCCGGGGAGCCGTGCAAGTCAAGACGTGCCGTGGCGCACACCGTCCCCGATCCACTCGCGCAGCTTCGTAACCCGTGAATCCCTTCGCCCGGTGCGGATTGCCCTGTGCACAGCTTGCTCCTCGCCGACCAGCACAACGAGCCGCTTTCCCCGGGTGACCGCCGTGTAGAGAAGGTTGCGCCGAAGCATCACGTGATGCCCCCCATGCAGCGCAATGACGACTGCGGGATATTCTGAACCCTGGCTCTTGTGGATCGTCACCGCATAGGCCAGGCTCAGCGCGTCCAGTTCCTGCACACCGTAATCCACGCGCCTCCCGTCGATCCGGACAGCGGCCACGCTCTCCCTTGGGGACACCAGCTCGACATAGCCGATATCCCCGTTGAAGACCTCCTGCTGGTAGTTGTTCCGCCCCTGCATCACGCGGTCGCCACGGCGCAGCGTCTCGAGGCCAACCCGGACTCCCTCACCCGCATTCCCGTTCAGTTCCCTCTGAAGGCGCGCGTTCAGCGCGTCGACTCCCGCATCACCGGTGCGCATCGGCGACAGAACCTGGATATCGCGCACCGGATCCAGCCCGAACCGCCGGGGGATGCGGGTCCGCACCAGCTCCGCGATCCGATCCGCGATCAGGGACTGGTCCTTTGCCGGCACGAAGAAGAAGTCCCCCTCCGGATCCTGGGGCGTTCCGAGACGGATCGGTTCCCCGGCATTGATGCGGTGCGCGACACGCAGGATCTGGCTTCCCTCGGCCTGCCGGAAGACCTCTCGAAGGCGGGAGACGGGAAACGCGCGGGAGGCGATCACGTCGGCCAGGACCTGTCCTGCCCGCACGGAGGGCAACTGGTCCGCATCGCCGACGAGCAGAAGCGCTGCGCGATCGGGAATGGCTTCCAGGAGGGATGCCATGAGCTCTACATCCACCATAGAGACTTCATCGACCACGATCAGTTCGCTGTCCAGAGGACGGTCCCGCCCACGCAAGAACCTGCCGTCCACGGGATTGAACTCCAGCAGCCGATGAATCGTTCTTGCCTCCCGGTTCGAAGCCTCCGCCATCCGCTTGGCGGCGCGGCCTGTCGGCGCGCAGAGTTCGAAGGACACGCCCCGTTCGGCAACCAGGTGAAAGAACGCGTTCAGAATCGTTGTCTTGCCAACGCCGGGACCGCCGGTCATCACCATGACCTTGGATGTCAGGGCCATCCGGAGTGCATCCTCCTGGTCCGCGCCAAGGTTCATCGCAAGGGCGGTCGAAGCGCTCTCGATCCCTTGCGCAAGATCCAGCGGCGGCCAGGGCATCGAGCCCGAGGCCAGCCGCGCGAGATCCGCGGCAATCTGGCGTTCCGCTTCGTACAGTACCCGGGGGAACACGCAATCCGTGCCGTCGGCGCTGTCCGCAACAAGGGGACCGTTCGGAACGCTCTCCCGCTCCAGGGCCGCCTCCACATCCATGATTTCGCAATCGAGCAGCGCCCGTGCTCTTTCGACAAGCGTTTCGGCGGGAACCCCCGTATGGCCCCCTTCCCGCACCGCTTCATGCACCGCAAACGCGACCCCGGCGGTGAGCCGCTCCGGCGCGCTGGGTTCGATTCCGACGCTCCTCGCGATGGCGTCCGCCGTCAGAAACCCGATGCCCCTGAAGTCGCGGATCAGGCGGTATGGATTCGCCTTGATCAGGCTTGCCGCCGCCTGCCCGTAGACGCGGCTGATCGTGGCGGAGCGAGCGGCGCCGATTCCGTGCTGGTGCAGGAACATCAGCGTTTCCCGGTCGTCCCGCCTCTCGGCCCATGATTCCGCAATCTGCTGCGCCCGTTTCGGCCCGATTCCCTCGACCTCACGGAGCCGATCCGGATGGCGATCGAGTACGTCAACCGTCTCGTCGCCGAATTGATCGACGATCGCCTCTGCGTACACGGGGCCGACCCCGTGAACCGCGCCCGAGCCCAGATATCCGAGCAGCCCTTCACGCCCGGTCGGGATCGCGACGGCAACATGGCGCGCGCGAAACTGCCGACCATGCTTCGGATGATCGACCCACTGTCCGGCGGCGACGACCTGCTCACCGGCCTCGATGGAGCCGATTTCTCCGACGAGCCTGGCCGGTTTCTCCGTATCCTTCACCACAACGCTCAGAACCGTGAATCCGGACTGCTCGTTCCGGTAGATGACGTTTCGAACCACTCCGGACAGGGATTCGCTCTCTCCAGACTGCGGGGCGCGACCCGCAGGGCTCGATGCGCCGGGCTCCTGAATCATTCGTGCCCGCGCGGCCCAATCTGGCCGCGGTCGAGCAGCAGATGGTCCAGAATCACGCAAGCGGCCATCGCCTCGCCGACCGGAACCGCCCGGATGCCCACGCATGGATCATGGCGACCGAGCGTGCTGACCTCCGTATCTTCCCCGGAGACCATGACACTGCGCCTCGGCGTGCGGATGGAAGAGGTCGGCTTCACTGCAAAGCGCACCACGACGTCCTGTCCGGTGCTGATCCCACCGAGAATGCCGCCGGCGTTATTCGACAGGAACGCAACCCCGTCGCCCCGCTGACGCATCTCGTCGGCGTTCTCGGAACCAGACAAGGACGCCGCACCAAAGCCTGCACCGATCTCAACTCCCTTCACCGCGTTGATGGACATCATCGCGGCAGCAAGATCCTGGTCCAGCTTCGCGTAAATTGGCGCGCCAAGTCCGGCGGGCGCGCCTTCGACACGGATCTCCACCACCGCCCCGAGAGAATCGCCCTTCTTCCGGGCCGCATCAAGCGACTTCTCCCAATTGGAAGCCGCTGTGCTGTCGGGAGACCAGAACGGGTTCCGATCGACTTCGTCCCAGTCCCAGCGCTCCCGCGATATCCGCTCCGGGCCGATCTGGACGAGGGCGCCCCGCACCCTGACGGGCGAAGCAAGCGCCCGGAGCGCAGCGCGCGCGACACCGCCCGCGGCCACACGCATGGCCGTCTCGCGTGCCGAAGAACGCCCGCCGCCCCGGTAGTCCCGAACGCCGTATTTCCGCTGGTAGGTGAAGTCCGCATGGCCGGGCCGGAACGACTCGCGAATGCGCTCGTAGTCGCGACTCCGCGCATCCTCATTCCGAATCAGCAGCCCGATGGGCGTCCCGGTGGTTCTTCCTTCGAAGACGCCCGAAAGAATCTCGACGCGGTCGCTCTCACGCCGCTGAGTCACATGACGGCTCGATCCCGGCCGCCTCCGATCCAGCCAGACCTGAAGATCCGGTTCTGCCAGGGGAATCTGCGGTGGGCAACCGTCCACGACGCAGCCGATCGCCGGACCGTGGCTTTCACCCCAAGTCGTGAATCGAAACAGGCGTCCGAAACTGTTTCCGGCCATCCGGGACTCCCCGCGCCGGCGCCCTACTCCTCCGCAGCCCGCTTGATCGGCTTCCAGAGCTTGTGGGTTGACGCATAAAGCAGGCCCGCGAGAACAAGTAGGATAACAATGTTGCGGATGCCCGCGAGTTTGCGCTCCCCCATCTTGGGCTCCGCGGCCCAGGCGAGGAACGCGCTGACATCGGTTGCCATCTGCTCCTCGGTCGCCGGCGTTCCGTCCTGGTATTCAACGATGTCATCCACCAGGGGCGGTGCCATTGCAATGGCGCCGCTGGCGAAAACCGGGTTGTAATAGAGAAAGCCGACGTCCACATCGGACGGCGCCTCCTCGTATCCGAGCAGCAGGGCCCGGACATACTCGGGCCCACCGCTGCCGTAGAGCACCTGGGTCAGCATCCCGTGAAACGCCGCCCGCGACTTTGTGATCAGCGAAAGGTCTGGCGGCACTGCCCCGCCATTGGCGATCGCTGCCACCGCATCATTCGGGAACGGCGAGACAATGTGGTCCGAGAGCATTGCCGGGCGATCAAACATCTCGCCCTCGGAATCCGGTCCGTCAACGGTAGTGAATCCGGCGGAGATCGCCTTCGCCTGTGCCTCGCTGAATGTCGGGCCTCCGTGTTCAGCCAGATTCCGGTAGTAGAGATGCTTCAGCCCGTGGCAGACCGAGCACACCTCGCTGTAGACCTGCCAGCCCCGCTGCAGCTGGGACTGGTCGAACTGGCCGAACGGACCTTCGAAGGAAAAGGCGTGGTCCTCAACAGAGGCACCGCCCTCCGCCGCCTGGGCAGCGGCCCCCGCGAAAGCCAGGACGGCCGCCGCGGCCAAATTCCGGATTGTCGTCATTGGCCTGTGCCTTCGCCCTGGCTGGCGGTGCCATGCTTGGCGTGGAAATCCGCCTCGATGCTGGCGGGCTGCTTCCGCGGTGTCTCCACCAACCCCACGATCGGCATGACCAGCAGGAAATGCACGAACCAGTACGCCGTTGCAATGCGGCCGACGATCAGGAAGACGCCTTCCGGAGGCTTCGCACCGATATACATCAGCACCAGGAAGTCGAGCCCCAGGATCCAGAACCACCAACGATAGATCGGCCGATAGCGCGTCGAGCGCACTTTCGAGGTGTCAAGCCAGGGAGCCAGCGCCAGCAACACAATCGAGCCGAACATGGCAATGACCCCGAGCAGCTTGTCGGGAATGGAACGAAGGATCGCGTAGAACGGCAGGAAGTACCACTCCGGAACGATATGCTCCGGTGTCTTGAGCGGATCGGCCTCGATGTAATTATCCGGGTGGCCCAGATAATTGGGCATGAAGAACACGAACGCCGCGAACAGCGCCAACAACAGGACAACCGCATAGAGATCCTTCACGGTGTAGTACGGGCTGAAGGGAACGGTGTCCTTCTTCACCTCGCTCGGGCGCACCTCCACGCCGGTTGGATTGCTGTTCCCGACCGCATGCAGCGCCCAGACATGCGCGGCGGCCAGTCCCGCGAGGACCATGGGCAGCAGGTAGTGCAGCGAGTAGAAGCGGTTGAGTGTCGGGTTGTCGACCGCAAAACCGCCCCATAGCCACTCGACAATCGTCTTGCCGACCAAGGGAATGGCCGAAAAAAGGTTGGTGATCACCGTAGCGCCCCAGAAGCTCATCTGCCCCCACGGCAGCACATAGCCCATGAACGCGGTAGCCATCATGACGACATAGATGATGATGCCGACGATCCAGATCATCTCGCGCGGCTCCTTGTAGGAGCCGTAATAGAGGCCGCGGAAGATGTGCAGATAGACCGCGATGAAGAAGAAGGATGCCCCATTCGCATGCACGTAGCGCAGGAGCCACCCGCTTTCCACATTGCGCATGATGTGCTCGACCGATGCGAATGCATAGTCGGCATGGGGCGTGTAATGCATCGCCAGCACGATGCCGGTGACGATCTGGATCACGAGGAACATCATCAGCACCGCCCCGAACACCCACATCCAATTGAGATTCTTGGGCGTCGGGAAGGTCTGCATGTGGTGCATGAGACCGAGCACCGGAAGCCGGCGCTCCATCCAGCGAGCGAAGCCCGACCGGGGCTCGTACGGATCTTGGGGAAAACTGCCCATGGGTTGGCTACCTCATCCGAGCCGTATCACGGTGTCGGTAATGAATTCTGCAGGTGGCACTGCCAAGTTTTCCGGCGCAGGCCCCTTCCGGATTCGGCCAGCAGTGTCGTAATGCGAACCGTGACACGGGCAGAACCAGCCGCCGAACTCGCCGGACGCATCACCGATCGGCACACAGCCGAAATGGGTGCATACGCCGACCATCACCAGCCACTCGCCTGCGTCATCCAGAGTCCGGTTCTCGTCCGTTGCCGAGGCGCTGTCGGCGAGGTTCCCGTTTCGGGCCTCCTCATCACGCAGATCGTCCAATGGCACCGCCCGCGCAGCTTCGATCTCGCCCGGCGTCCGGCGCCGGATGAACACCGGCTTCCCGCGCCACTTGACGGTGATCTGCATGCCGGGAGACACGTCCGCCACATTGACGTCGACCGAGGCCAGTGCCAGTACCGTGGCGTCCGGATTCATCTGGTCGATGAGCGGCCAGACGGCGGCGGCAGTGCCCACCGCGCCCACTGCGCCCGTCGCGATGTACAGGAAGTCCCGCCGCTCGGGATGAACTGCCGTGTCGCTGTCGCCCACTTTTCCTCCTGAATTCCAGTTGTGACCCGCGCACGGCCGCGCGTGCTGTCGACGCGCAACGAAACAGGGTTTGGCGCCGCGCGGTTGATAGCCGAAGGCGACCAGATTCGCAACCGTCGCACAGCGGCCCGCCCATTCCCGCCGCTCCGGACGCTACGGAAACCGCCAAGCCTGCACTGGAATTCATCCACTCTGCCAAGGTTGCCGGAACCGGATCCTGCGGCGCACGGAAGCCCAGGCGAATCTCACCTGCCAGTCTCGCGAATCCCGGCAGCTGCCGCTTTGTGTGTTCCTGCCGGGGCACCAAGGATATCCCATCTGAACTCCGGTCAGCGGCCGTCGCGCCCTGCGACCACAGAAATCATGGCGGCGCTGCCAATCAACGGGAGCGACCCGTGCGCGGCCAGCTCCGCCACCCGGCCGGGATTCAATCCAGCCCCATGGCTCTGCCGCGAACGAGAAACGGGCCCGGCGCGGTTTGCACGCCCTGAGCCCCGCGTCTGAGTCGGAGAATTGCGTGGCCTACAGGTAGCCTTCCGCGTTCTCCGGGACTACCAGCTCGGCACCCGTGTCGATTTCATCGGGAAGCTCCTCGCCCGCAACGAGCTTCAGAACCGCCTCGACACCCATGGCTCCCATGACAGCCGGACGCTGTGCGACGGAGGCTGCAAGCTCGCCCTTGAGAATGCTCTCGGCGGCGTTCGGGTTGCCGTCAAATCCGACGATCATGACCTGGTCCAGCAGCCTCGCGGTCCGAAGCGCCTCGATCGCGCCAAGCGCCATGTTGTCATTCGACGCAAAAATCGCCCGCAGATTCGGGTTGGCCGTGAGCATGTTCTCGGTGGCCGTCTGTGCCTTTCCGGCGTCCCAGTCAGCCGGCTGCTCCGCTACGAGGTTCAGACCGCAGTCCAGAAGGCCTTCGCGCCCGCCCTGCGCCCGGCAATGGCATTCGTCTTGGCATTCTGATTCTTGTCGCGACCGCGGTATTGGTCTAATGGATTGCGATTTTTGCCTTTTTCTTCCGCTGTGGTGGCGGGCATGCTGGGGGGTTAACTTACCGGCTCGTACTTTTCGACCGAAGCCGCTTCCCGGTCCAGAACCTCGCCGACCTCTACCATGACCGCTGGGGCATCGAGGAGTTGTACAAGATTTCAAAGCTCGGCTTCGAACTGGAGAACTTCCACAGCCGATCCGAACGCGGCGTGAAGCAGGAGATCTTCGCCCACTTCAGCCTCATCGCCATGACCAGGCTGTTCACCAACTTCGGCGACGCCATGCACAACTCGCAATCGCCTCCGGATCCCCTGCCGGAGAGCCAGGCAAACTTCAAGGCCGCCTTGTTCGCCGTCGCCCGAAACCTCGAAGGCCTCATCCTACGGCAGGCGGCCATGATGCACAACGCAGTGCATCAGGCCCTCGCCTATGTCGAAACCGCAAGGCAGCGCCTGCGTCCAAATCGATCCTGGCCACGACGCTCCCGAAAACCCCTCGGCAAATGGCAAAAAGGACGAGACGCCTCAGCTGCAGCCTGAGTGCCAGAGCAACCGTCCCACCCGATACGGGCCTGGCAGAACTGCGATTCCTTAAGCGAATGCCATTGCATGGGGCACGCCTGGAGGCCCTCGATGCTGACGTCAGCCACGATCCCAGTGATCTTTCGGTGGACGGTCGCCCGGGACCAGGGGCAGATGCGGGACTGCCAAAATCCTCGGGGTCAAGTGATTTGTCGACCCGATCGATCGGGTTTAGTCAATTGGTATGAACGCTCCGAAAACCGCGTCGGGCTGTGGCATTCTTCTTCAGATCAAGGTTCGCCTCCTTGGTGTCAGCCCGATGGTCTGGCGGCGCGTGCTGGTGCCGGAGACCATGTCACTGCATGAACTTCACGGAGTGCTCCAGGCGGCGATGGGATGGGGAGGGATCCACCCTTTCCAGTTCAACATCCGGAGCACCATGCGTGCTGGACCATATCTGCACGGTCAGCCCGTGGACGTTCCCTTGTCGGACTTCCGGTCTCGCCGGAACGGGAAGTTTCGCTACATCTACGACACGGGTTGCTGGTGGGAACACGAGCTGCGGCTGGAAGACCACGTATCCGCCGTCCCGGGCAAGCGAAATCCGAACTGCATCGGCGGGTCAAGTGCTTGTCCACCGGAGGTGTGCGGTGGTGCCAATGGCTATTTCGCTGGGCGGGAGGAAGCCATGAGCCTGAATGCCATGGAAGATCGTCGGTTTCTCGCCGAAATCATCGATCAGGGTACGCTTCGGGGAATTCGTTCCATGCTTGACGATGAGGACACATGCTGGCGCGTTGAATCGGCAGCGGAGCGATGCAGGTCCCGTGTCCGGTTTCTGGAGGACAGGTTCCTCCGCGGGCCGGTCAACAAGCGGTACCGCGCAGGCGATCACCGGCGGCTCATGCACAAGCAGATCATGTGAGGCGGCGACGGTTCCCTGACAGCAGATCTGCAGCGAACGCCCCGACGATATCTCCGTGGCGGCCTCTCACCGTTCCCACGAGGTCGCGTCCGGCCGGGTCAGTGACCCGATCGAATTTGCGCCGCAGCATGGCGATGCTGGTCTCGGCATAGATGCGTGTCTCGCTGATGTCCACATGACCGAGGAACTTCTGGATATCCGCGATGTCCATGCCGATCGCGAGCAACCGCATCGCCCTGGTATGCCTCAGCAGTGGGCCGTGCGTGGCTGCGCTCATGTTCGGCATTGGTTCCATTTCCTGATGAGGATGCACGGATGATGGAGAAAGGTGCCGGGCCTGTACGCTGAACCCGGCACTGAAATTGCCAGCGTTCAGCAGGATCCGCGGCCCGGCTCAGCCAGTTGTGACGAGGAAACGGAATCCGATCTCAGAGCCGAGCACGCATTGCCCGTCCCGTCGGGCGGAGTTGGACGGCCAGTCGACCGGCTTCGATTTCCGCGGCAATGCTGGAGGCCAGCGGCTTTGATGACGCCTGTCAAGCACCGCTTGACCCCCAGCTATTTGGTGCTCCCCCGCTGTTGCGCAGCCGGCGCCGTGCGGTACTCTGACGCGAGGAGGACATTGATGACTCAATCCGCCGCGCACAAGCACGGTACGACCCGTCAGGCCACCTACCAGGATGTGCTCGACGCGCCGGCCCATCGGGTCGCCGAGATCATCGACGGGACCCTGCACACCCACCCGAGACCGGCGCCGGCGCACACGCTCGCGAGTTCAGCGCTCGGTAACGATCTCGGCAACCCCTTCCAGTTCGGTCGAGGCGGTCCGGGAGGATGGTGGATCCTCGACGAGCCGGAGCTCCATCTCGAAGAAGACGTTCTGGTGCCGGACCTCGCGGGCTGGCGCCGCGAGCGCATGCCGGAGCTGCCTGGCACCGCGTACTTCACCCTCGCGCCCGACTGGATGTGCGAGGTGCTTTCGAACTCGACCCGCAAGGTCGACCTGCACGGAAAGCGCCCGATCTATGCCCGCGAAGGAGTGTCCTACCTGTGGCTCGTCGACCCAATCGATCGCACCCTCGAGGCGTTCGAGCTGCGAGGCGGGCAGTGGCTGCTGATTGCGAGCGCGAAGGACGACGACCCCGTGAGCGTCCGTCCGTTCAATGCGATCACCTTCAGCTTGGGCGATCTTTGGCCCTGATGGGGTGCGTACAGTAGTCCGCTTGACACGGTTCGCCCGCGCGAGAATCCAGACCCGTCCCCCTGCGGCTCGTCAAATACGTCCACGGCGGAACCGAGTTCCACCTCGCAACCACCCTTCTCGACCGAAGCCGGTACCCGGTCCGGGACCTCGCCGACCTCTGCCATGACCGCTGGGGCATCGAGGAGTTGTACAAAACTTCAAAGGTAACTACTCACTCCCTCCTGGGTCTGGTTTGAGGTCGGTGTGCCTGTTGACGAGCCTCCCTGGAGGTGATTGAGCGGGTGGTGTCTGGTTGCGGATCGCTGACGGCGACGTGAGGTTGACACTCTAGCGAGATCTGACTAAGAGTGGTCATCGCTGTCGACGGGGACCACCGATGGGGTATTTCGGATCCAAGGCCACGACCGGGCTCTGCCAGGCGCTACTGGGGCTCCAGCCTCCCCACGATCTGTATGTCGAGACGCATCTCGGAGGCGGTGCCCTGATGCGGCGCAAGGCCCCGGCGATGCGCAGCATCGGAATTGACCGCGATCAACGCGCGCTTGACGGGTTCCGATGCGACTACCCGGTGGAACTGGTGCATGGCTGTGCCCACGAGTTCCTGGCCCGCTTCCCGTTCCGCGGTACGGAACTGGTCTACAGCGATCCGCCGTATCTGCATGCGACCCGTCGGTCGGACCGACGGTACCGCTACGAGTATACCGATGCCGACCACGCAACCCTTCTCGAGCTGCTCACGGGCCTGCCGTGCCAAGTGATGGTCTCGGGACACCCCTCGGCGCTGTATGACGAGATGCTGTCGGATTGGCGCCGGGTCGCTCTGCAGGTGACGACCCAGGCCCAGGTCCGCACCGAGGTGGCCTGGTTCAACTTCACGCCCGAGCGGATGCACTGGGCCAGCCATGCCGGCCGGAACGCCACCGACCGTCAGCGCATCAAGCGCAAGGCCACCCGCTGGGCACAGGGCTACAAGAACCTGCCGGCGGGTGAACGTCTCGCGGTGATCTCGGCGATCATGGCGGTCGAGGCCGAGTGATGGCGCGGATCAACCAGGCCTCGCTGCGCGTGCAGCTGGACGACTGCCGAGCCCAGTTCGATGCCATCAAGCAGAAGGGCGAGGCAAGCGCGGACACCCTCGTGCTGATCAATGCCCTGTTCATGCTGGTGGATATCCTGGTGGCGGTGTTCCTCGAGAAGACAACACCAAAGACCTCGCGCAACTCCAGTCTGCCGAGTTCACGGGACGGCACCGACGAAGGCGAGACCCACACCGCGGGCAGGTCCGGAAGCCGCGGACCGAAGGCACGCCACGCACGCTCCGACACCCTGCGCACGGTCACCACGACGCACACCAGCCCGGTCACCGAGTGCCGGCAGTGCGGCCACGACCTGACCGGGACCGCGTGCACCGGACACGAGCAGCGCATCGAGGTCGACATCGTCTTCGAGACCGTCGAACGTCGGGTCACCGCCGAGATCAAGGCCTGTCCGCGCTGCCACACCCGGACCAAGGGCCGCTTCCCCGACACCATGCCCGGTCCTCTGCAGTACGGACCCGGGATCGTCGCCTATGTCGTGCACCTGCTCTGTGCCCAGATGGTCCCGCTCAAGCGGACTGCGGCCATGATCCAGGCGATGACCGGACGGCTGCTCTCCGAGGCCACCCTGCTCGCCTTCGTCTGGCGCCTGCATCAGGCCCTGGAATGCTGGGAAGCTGCCGCCATCGACAAGCTCCTTGACATGCCGGTGCTGCATGTCGACGAAACCTCGTTGCGCGTGGACCGGAAAAACTACTGGATCCATGTCTGTGCCGGCGGGCCCATCACCGTCAAGGGCCTGCACCGGAACCGCGGCTGTGAGGCGATCAACTCCCTCGGGATCATCCCCCGATACGGGGGCCTCATCGTCCATGACTGCTGGAAAGCCTATCTCACCTACACACAGTGCAAGCATCAACTCTGCGGCGCGCACCTGCTCCGGGAACTTCAGGCCGTGACCGACAGCAACGGCTATCCGTGGGCACGCAAAATGCACAAGCTGCTGCTCATCGCACGGCGACAGGTCATCCAACGCCCGCAACAGCGGCTGTCCATGCGACACTACAAGCGCATCGCACGATGCTACAAGGCGATCCTCGAGCAGGGACGCTCGGAGATGCCCGAAATCCCGCCGCCAAAAAAGGGCCAACGCGGACCGGTCGCCAAGTCCGACGCCCATAACCTCCACCAACGCCTCGTCGTCCAGAGAAAAAACGTCCTGCGCTTTACCAGGCGCGCCGACACTCCGTTCACAAACAATCGTAGCGAGCGCGACATACGCATGGCAAAGGTCAAGCAGAAGGTCTCCGGGTGCTTCCGAACCGTATCCTTCGCACACGCCTACTGTCGAATCTCGAGCTACCTCCAGACCATGGCCGCACTCGGATACAACCCCCTGGTCGCCATCACCATCGCCCTGCAGGGAAAGGCCGTCCACTGCCTCAACCAGGACACCGAATAACCACTCAAACCACCGGGTGAGCAGTTACCTTCAAAGCTCGGCTTCGAACTGGAGAACCTCCACAGCCGATCCGAACGCGGAGCGAAGCAGGAGATCTTCGCCCACTTCAACCTCATCGCCATAACCAGGCTGTTCTCCAACTTCGGCGACGCCATGCACAACTCGCAATCGCCTCCGGATCCCCTGCCGGAGAGCCAGGCAAACTTCAAGGCCGCCTTGTTCGCCGTCGCCCGAAACCTCGAAGGCCTCATCCTGCGGCAGGCGGCCATGATGCACAACGCAGTGCATCACGCCCTCGCCTGTGTCGAAGCCGCAAGGCGGCGCCTGCGTCCAAATCGATCCTATCCACGACGCTCCCGAAAACCCCTCGGCAAATGGCAAGAAGGACGAGACTCCGCAGCTGCAGCCTGAGTGCCAGAGCAACCGTCCCACCCAATGAGGGCCTGGCAGACCTGCGATTCCTTAAGCGAATGCCATTGGGGGGCCAGCAGCCGTCAGGCTGATGGGGTCCGCACGCTCCGCTGCCCCGATCTGCTGACAGCAGGCGCGCACAAAGCCTGCCCTTCCTCGCTCATGAACGGGCCGCCGGGCACCGCAACGTCAATCCGTGCAGCCGTAGCCCCAACTCGAAATGCAATACTCAGGAAAGCAGACACAGACCGATCGACAATTACCGAACAGCCTCGTCACACAAGGCCAATATTCATGCGCAGAATGCTGCGTAGCAGCTTCGTTCAACCTTGGTTTTTCTGAACTGAGACGGTTGGTGCGGTCACCGCAACCCCGGATTTCAGTTCGGATTAAATTGCCCATCATCAAATACGGCAAGGAGTTACGCAGAGCAAGTATTGCTCGGCCGGGCAAGAAGTTGCCTACTTGTCGACGATATCTAGCAGCGCACGATGTCAGGACATCTGAAGCTGCAACTCTTCCCGCAAGACGTCGAGCAGGCGCAGGCCGGGATCCACGCGGCGGAAAACCGGGCGGCCATTGACCTCGAAGGTCAGTTCCAGTTCGGGCATCCGCCATTCTCTCACCTGTCTCGGACACGCAAGAAGCCGCGCCACTGCGCGAGAGCGCCTCTTCGATCGCCGCCTGCACGAAGCCGCGCACAACACTCCGGCGGTATTTGATACGGCTGCGGGAGGCGACGCCAGCCGCGTGACCCATGCTCGCGCGCTCGATGAGCTCTGCGCTGGCCGGCTGTCCCCTGAGCAGCGACTCTGCCTCAACAAGGCGCATCGGCCGCGGTCCGACTCCCCCGAGGGCAAGACGGACATCCTCGAACCACTTCCCTGTGCTGTCCATCCTCACCAGGGCGGCGCAACACGCGACGGAAATGACCAGGGATCGGCGCTGCCCCACCTTCTGGAAGGAGCCGCCGTACCCCTCCAGTGCATCCACCGTCACCGCCACCACGATCTCGCCAGCGCGCAGATCCGTGCGCCCGGGACCTTTCATTTAGACACAGTTGACACGGTTGTTTGATTGGCGCATATTCTGTGCATGCAGATCGGGCTTCGATATTTCCGTTCCGCAACGATCGACTGGCTGATCGGTGCGGTTGCGGCAGAGGGTGGCACGCGCCATGGGCTTGCGCGCGAGCTTTGCGAACGGGAGAACTGGCGCAATCCGCGGGGCGTTGCGTGTCTGGCGCAGGCGAGCAAGGCGCTGCCGCGGCTGGCGGCCCGGCTGAACCTGTCGTTGCCCGCGGCGCGGCCGATGCCGTCGCTACCGGTTGCCGCGGAGAGGGCGTTCCCGGACCTGACGCTGACCTGCCGGCTTGCGGAGCTCGGCGAAGTTGCGCTGGAGCCTGTCGGCGACGCCGAGCGTGGTCTGTGGCGGGCGATGATGGCGAGCCATCATCCTGAAGGCTTTTCGCGCATGCCGGGTGCCCAGCTTCGCTACTGGGTGCGGTCTTCGGTTCATGGTACGCTTGGCGGGATCGGGTTCTGTGCCGCAAGCTGGCACCAGAAGGCGCGCGATGCGTTCCTTGGCTGGTCGCCCGACGCACGGGTTGCGAATCTCGGGCTTGTAGTCAATAACGACCGTTATCTTCTGTTGCCCGGGGTACGGGTCGACAACCTGGCGTCGCATGTGCTGGCGCTGGCGGCGGCCCGCGTTGCGGACGACTGGGAAGCAGCGTATGGGGTAAGGCCGTTGGCGGCCTATACCTACGTGGCTCCCGACCGGCTCGGAACCTGCTACCGGGCCGCAGGCTGGAAGTGTTGTGCGGCGCGAACCTCGGGATGTCCGCCCGGGCGGCGCGCGGTCGCGCCGAAAGCGGTATGGATCAAGCCGTTGGCCGCGGGATGGCGCGAGAGATTGTGCCAGGAACCACACCGCAGGCTTGGCGCGGCACCGACGCCGCATCTGCCGAAGGATACGGACTGGGCCGATATCGAGTACCGGCGCGGCAGCCATCCCGACGGCCGCCTGCGTGACCGGGTGGTGGCGATGGGCCGGGCGTGGGAACATGCCCCGGGTGCGTCGCTGCCGGCGATCTTCCCCGGCCCGGCGGAACAAAAGGCCGCCTATCGGCTGCTCTCGAACGACAGGATCAAGATGGAGCATATTCTTCAACCCCATCAAGAGGCTACGGTCGACCGCTGCCGGCTGGAACCGGTGGTTCTCGCGCTCCAGGACACAACGACCCTCAACTACAACGGCCACCAGAAGACGGCGGGTCTGGTCAATCTCGGCGGCGGCGGATCGGGAACCTGGGGCTTGCTCGCCCATGTCGGGCTTGCGGTCACCGAAGCCCGACGCCCGCTCGGAGTGTTCGAAATCAACGCGACACAGCGCGACGGCACGCTGGCCGCCAAAACGCCGGACAACGTGCCGGAAAGCGTGCGCTGGCTGCGCGGCCTTGAGCGCGCCGGGCAGATCGCGGCAGCCTGTCCCGACAGCCGCGTGATTACGGTCTGTGATCGCGAAGGAGACATATGGGACCTGTTGCAAACGGCACGGCAGACCGGCAACGGGCTCGTGGTGCGTTCCGACCGCGGCCGCCAGCGCCCGGTCGCCGTCGACGGCGACACCCGAGAGTTGTGGGACTTCATGGATGCGCAACCGGTTCTGGGCACAAAGACCATCACCATCAGCCCCTGTGGTGGTCCCCGCAAGCGCCGCGAACGCAAGGCCCGGCTTGAACTCCGTGCCGCGATGGTCGACCTCGTTCCACCGTCGAACAGGGCCGGCGACGAAGCACCGCTCGCCATGCTTGCCGTCTCGGTCCTCGAACCCGAACCGCCGAAAGGCAAGATGCCGCTCCACCGGGTGCTCCTCACCACCGAGGGCGAGGCCGAAATCGACAATGCCCGGCGCGTCGTCGCATGGTACGAAGCACGCTGGACCATCGAGGAATACTTCCGGATCCTCAAGGTCGGCACCCGGATCGAGGATCGAAAACTCGATCACGCCGACGATCTGCGCAAGTGCCTCGCATTCGATGCCGTGACCGCATGGCGTGTCATGGACCTGGAACGACGCGCCCGCGACACGCCAGACATGCCGGCACTCAACATGTTCTCCGAACACGAGATCAACGTGCTCTACGTCTGGCTCAAACACCGCCGTGTCATTCGCGCTCCACCCGAAACGCCCCCGGATATCCGAACCTTCGTGGTCGACCTCGCTCGCCTCGCCGGATTCCGTCCCAGCAAGCGGCAACCGCTCCCCGGAACCGAAAAAATCTGGCAGGCATGGAGAAGCTACAAGGAAGGTCTCGATGCCGTCAATGCTTGGGAGAAACGATCAGACGATAACCGTGTCAACAGTGGGTAGTTGAAAGGCCCGGGACCGGTGACGAACGCTTCCACCGACAGCGTGCGCTTCCGTATCCGCCCCCCTTGGAGGCGGGCCAACTCCACCTCCCCGTTCATGGCGACCACCGGCGGCGTGCCATCCGCCGCCGGCGAGGCGTTGACCAAATTCCCCACAAGCGTCGCCTGGGTGCGAATCTGGTCGTCCGCAAACCAGACCGCGCAATAGGGCATGCAGGGGAGAAGCCGCGCAAGGGCCGGGTTCTCGAGGAAGTCCTGCCAGACCACATTGGCGCCGAGGCGGACCCGGCCGCCGCGGACCTCGTACCCCTGCAACTCCGCCACACGGCTGAGATCGATCAGGAGCTCGGCATCGACATCGCCGGCGCGCCCCTCGCGCGCCCATGGAAGGAGGTCGGTCGCACCGGCGACAACGCGGCTTCCCTCCGGCGCACCCGCCCATAGTTCCAGGGCATCGGCGAGCGTTGCCGGCATCTCGTACCGGTTACACCGCAGCATCGTCCCGATCCTGATGAACGCGCAGCATCGCGGGGGGCTACGCGGCAACCGCCCGGCCAGCGGCGTGATCGTTCTTCACCACCACCTTGATCGCGTCCTCGACGCGGTCCCTCGCAAAGCGGATCGCCTCGTGCAATTCCTGCATCGCGAAGGTGTGGGTATGGATGAGGGTGGCATCGAACCGCTTCTGGCGCATGAACGCCTCGGCCCTGTGGGTGGCGGACCTGCCCTCCCCGCGGATCCCGAAAACGTAGATGTTATTGCGCACGAGATGGGCGACATCGACCGCGGGAGCTTCGTGCGGAAAGGCAGCGAGGCAGATCTTGCCGCCGCGGTTCACCATTTGCGCGGCCTCATTGATCGCGTCGGAAGCGGCGGAACACTCGAGCACGTAGTCGACACCGACACCGCCATTCAGCCTCCGGACCGCCTCGACCGGATCCTCCCTGCGCACGTTGACGACATGGTCGGCGCCCAGTCTGCTGCCGATCCCAAGGCGGTTGTCGCGGGTGCCGGTCAGAATGACCGGCTGGGCGCCGAGCGCCTTGGCAACCGCCACGCCCAGAAGGCCGATCGGGCCCGGCCCGGTCACCGCGATGCTCTCGCCGGCCACCAGGCCACCCAGTTCGGTCAGGCCGTACATCGCCGTGCCGGCAGTAACCACCAGCGTTGCCTCTTCGTCCGACATCCCGTCATCCACATGGACGAGGGTGTTGATGTTGTTCACCTGGTACTGGCAGAACCCGCCATCCGTGGTAAAGCCGTTTGCACGGTGCCCCTTGTCCACATTGCCGTAGTTCTTGCCGTAGTTGTGGCAGGAGGTATACATGCCCTGGCGGCATCGGCGGCACTGGCCGCAGCCGGCATGGATCTCCACCGTCACGCGCTCCCCGATGCGGAACTCGTCCACGCCGGGCCCGAGCGCCACAATGGTTCCCATATATTCGTGACCCGGCGTGAAGTTCTTGTTGTACGGGTCTCCACCCTGGATCAGCGCCGGCGGGCCGTGGTAGATGATCTCGAGATCGGTCGCGCAAATCGCCACTGCGTCGATGCGAACCAGCACCTCCGCCCTTCCCGGCGCCGGCACGGGCTTGTCCACCCATTTCAATTCACCGGGATCCCTCAGCACCCATGCCTTCATGGAATCCGGTATCGGGTGGTGCGGATCGGTGGCAACGGTTTCCGGCATGACCATCGTCGATCTCCCCTGGCAGGGGCCCGAAGGCCCCATCCTTCCCGCTAGAATCGATCGACCTTGAGCCGATCCGACAATTTCCGGGCGCAATTCGCAAGTTCCGACACGACCCTTCCCCGATAGGGATCGACCGCCATCTCCGCGGGAAGCGTTGCCGCGATGGATGCGATCACGGCTCCCGACTCGTCGCGCAAGGCAGCGCCGAAGCCTGTCAGCCCGACCTGCAACTCCTCCCGGTCGACGGCATATCCGTTCCGGCGAACCCAGCGGAATTCCTCGATCAGCTCGGACAGGCCTGTGATCGTGTTCTCGGTGAATTTCTGCAGGCCATTCTGTGAGATGATCTTCACCATCACCGATTCGGGCAGCCAGGCCAGGATGGCCTTCCCGGCCGCCGCCGCGTGGGCCGCCCGCATCTGGACCACCTCGTCGGGGCCGACAACCGGCGCTTCCGGGGCCGCCGCCTTGACCCGGGTGATCAGCGCGCCATCCTGAAGAACCGAGAGATGCACGGCCAGGCAGAGCCTGCGGGCAAGCCGGTTCAGGTCCCCGCGTGCGAACTCCGAGATGTCCTCCCTGGACTGGCCGATCTCGGCAAGCTCCCGCAGCCGCGAGCTGAGAAGATATCCCCGGTTGCGGCCCGCATGAAGGACGAACCCCCGCTCTACGAGGGTCGCGATCAGGTGATGGCAGGTGGAGGTGTTCAGCCGGGCCGCGGCAGCCACCTCGCCGAGCGGCATGGCGTCCCTGGCGCGCGCGAGAATCTCCAGCAGGGTAAGCGCACGGTCCACGGATTGAATCGTCTTCGGAGACCGCTCCGCCGCCGTCCTGGCACCCGAGCGCGGAACGGAATTCACAAACCGGGATCGAGTCCCCGATGATTCGCGCGGCTCCACATGTTCGAGGGCCATCGGCTCGCTCCCCTGACGATTTCAATTGCAGAATACCACAATCCGGGAACTATATCCAGTTATTACAACATTGAGACAATGTATTTCATAATATCAAATTGCCTGAGGCTTGCCGAAAGAAATCCCGGCATCTGCCGCCATGGCACGGCAGCCAGGCCTGGGCGTCGAGGCCCGACGGCATCCGTCATTTCCGCGACACGAAACGCGGATTCGGGCTGCGCACACATTGCCGGAAGGATGCAGTCCGTAATAGAGACGGGCTCCTACCCGACCCGGGAAGCGGAGCGTGCCACGTGACCGTCCACTACCTCGTCTATGTCAGCCAGGCCCGGTCCGGACTCGATCCCGGAGACTTCGACGAGATTCTCTCCACAAGCCGTCGCAACAACCCCAAGCGAGCCATCACGGGAATGCTGCTTTTCGCGGAGGGCCGAAACGGGGCAGCGGAAGCTTGATGCGATTGCTCGAGGGAGCGAACCGCAAATCAAATCGCTGCGCGACCGGATATTCGCCGATCCGCAACACCAAACCAGGATCGTGCTCGAGAGCGGCGCAAGACCCGCACGCGACTTCGCCGACTGGTCGATGGCTTTCAAGAGCGCAACAAGGCCGGACCTTGTCGGACATCCCGGATTCGCCGATCTTGGTGAAACTGAATTCGCCTACCGTTGCGCATCCAGAGCGATTGCCAAGGCGTGGTCGTTCCTGCTGGAATTCTGGGAAGACGTGGCGTAGGGGAAGCACGGTCCCGGATCCGCTGGAGCAGTGGGATTCCCGAATACCGGACCCGTTGCTCCGGTACCAGTACAGTCGCACCCGGCCTTGCCATCACGCAGGCCCGCCTCTCCGGGTTGCCGCCGGCACAAGGTTTCGCCAAGATGGCGCGCATGGAAGTCCCGACCATCCCGAGCCAACGCCATCTGTTCGATATTCCGGCAGAGGTGGCCTATCTCAATTGTGCCTACATGGGTCCCCTCATGCACTCCGTGGTCCAAGCCGGAGAGCAAGGGCTGCGCGCGAAGGCGCGGCCCTGGGGAATCGCTTCTGGCGATTTCTTCGCGGCGGTGGAGCGCGCGCGGTCGCTCTTTGCGGATGTCATCGGCGCCGACGCGGAGGGCGTGGCCCTGGTCCCATCGGCCAGCTATGGCCTGTCCTGCGCCGCGCGGAACATGACTGTTCCGAGCGGCGGCAACATGATCGTCCTGGCTGAGCAGTTTCCTTCCAATGTCTATGCTTGGCGGGAAGTTGCGAGCACGCGTGGCGCCACTCTGACAACCGTTCCCCGCCCCTCCGACGGCGACTGGTCGCGGGCCGTGCACGAGGTGATCGACGGGCGCGCATCCGTCGTAGCCCTTCCCCATTGCCACTGGACCGATGGCGGATTGCTCGACCTCGTCCGGATCGGAGCGCGGTGCCGCGAAGCAGGAGCCCGACTCGTGCTCGACCTTACCCAGTCGGCCGGGGCGCTGCGCTTCGACGCGAAGGCGGTGCAACCGGACTACGTGGCCTGCGCCGGCTACAAGTGGCTGCTGGGCCCCTATTCCCTCGGTTTTCTCTGGGTGGCTCCCGAGCACCGCGACGGACGGCCGATCGAATTCAATTGGACCGCCCGTGAGGGAGCGGAGGACTTTGCGCGCCTCGTCAACTACAGCACCGGATACCGGCCGGGCGCGCGACGCTTCGATGTCGGGGAGAGCGCGAATTTCATCCTGGTACCAATGCTGAACGCTGCGCTCGAACAGATCCTCGAATGGGGCGTTGCCCAAATCGAGGCGACCCTGGCCACAAAGACCAGCGAAATCGCCCGACGTGCAGCCCGGCTCGGGTTCCACTCGGCACCCTCTGCGCTTCGCGCCAGCCATTTCCTCGGCCTCGGCCTTCCCGATGGCATCGACCCGAGCGCGCTGGCCGCCACGCTGGCCGCGGAGAACGTGCATGTGAGCGTCCGGGGCGAATCCGTGCGAGTGACGCCGCATCTCTACAACACAGAAGAGGATGCAGACCGACTCCTCGAGGCGCTGGAGCGCGCCTGCCGCTGACGCGAGCCCGCGTGGCCCTGCCAGCTGGCCGGATCTTGCGGGCTGCGCGGCCTCCGCTACCCTTCCGGCTGCCACCCGCTGTCCCCTGGCGCTGACGGGAATAACCGCCCGAAGGATTCGGAATGCACCGCAAGGAAGACCTCCCGAAGGGACTGATGCCCGGCGCGGCGGCCTGTCGGCAGCGCGCCGTGCGGTTCTTCTCCACGCTTCGCGACCGGATCTGCACGCGCATCGAGGCATTCGAAGCGGACGCCGCCGGCACCGGCGAGTCCCCATGCCGGTTCGAGCGCAAGCCATGGCAGCGCGCGAACCACGACGGTACGGATGGCGGCGGGGGAACGATGTCAATTCTTCGAGGACGCGTGTTCGAGAAAATCGGGGTCAACATCTCGGAGGTGCAGGGCGCATTCTCGCCCGAATTCGCACGGGAGATACCCGGTGCCGGGGAAGACGGCTCGTTCTGGGCAGCGGGCATCTCGCTGGTCGCGCACCCTCGCTCACCGAAGGTCCCGGCGGTCCACATGAATGTGCGGCACATCATGACCGGCAGTTGGTGGTTCGGCGGCGGCAGCGACCTCACGCCCGTAATCCCGATACCGGAGGACACGGAGTCCTTCCATGCCGCCTTCAGGGCTGTCTGCGACAAGTATGACGCGGGGCTATACGAACAGTACAAGCAATGGTGCGATGAGTATTTCTTCCTCCCGCACCGGGGTGAATCCCGCGGGGTGGGCGGGATATTTTTCGATTATCGCAACTTCGGCGACTGGGAGGCGGACTTTGCCTTCGCGAAGGCGGTCGGCTCAGCCTTTCTCGACGCCTACCCCCCGCTCGTACGGACGCGCATGGCGGAGCCGTGGGATGAGGCCGACCGCGCGCAACAACTCCGGAAGCGGGGAAGGTATGCGGAATTCAACCTTGCGTACGACCGGGGCACCCGCTTCGGGCTGATGACCGGCGGAAACCCGGACGCGGTTCTGATGTCACTCCCACCACTTGCGGCCTGGCCCTGAACTACGGAAACGGGCAGTGCAACCCGTCGCGCCCGCCAAGCCCGTGGTTCCCGGCATCGAAACACTCGCCAAAGACATCCTTGGAAGCTCCTGCGTCTCGGTCTCCGCTCTCGGGCTCCTAGCCCTGCCCTTTAGTTGATATCGGCTCTGGACAATGCGAACGCGGTGGCCTACACTGGTTGCATGTTGGCACAGAATCAGATTGCCCGCACGCTTGGCGATGCGGCGGCGCGATCCCGCATCGCCGGGATCCTTGCGCAGGAAAGTTTTGTCAGTCGTCACGCGGTCGGGCGTCGGCTTTGCGATGAGTTCGGTTTCTTCGATGCACGGGGTCGTCCGCAACTGGCAGGGTGTCTGAAGGCGCTCACTGCTCTGGAGGCACGTTCGGAACTGATCACTCTGCCATCGCCACAGGCACCAGCGGTTCGTCCGGGTCCGCATATTCTCAAGGCCGCGGTATCGGCGGTGCAGGATGTTCCGAACCGGCTTGAGGAGATTGAGGATCTGGATGTCGTGCCGGTCACCTCCCGGGCAGACCGCCGGACCTGGAACACGCTGATCGCGCACGAGCATCCGCAAGGAATAGCGACCTTTGCCGGCTGCCAGATCTACTATCTTGTCCGGTCGGCCCATGGCATTCTGGCTGCGGCCGGATTTTCCGCCGCAGCGCTGAGACTTGCGGTGCGCGACCGGTGGATGAACTGGAGCGATGAGCAGCGTCAGGCGCATCTCAACCGGGTGGTTGGCCTCAACCGTTTCCTGATCCGTCCCGGTGTCGTCTGCCTGCATTTCGCCAGCCATGTGCTCGGGCGCATCCTGCGGCGCCTGCCGCAGGATTTCGAGGCTCGCTATGGCTATCGTCTGTGGCTTGTGGAAACGTTCGTTTCGCCGCCCTGGAGCGGGCGGAGCCTGATGGCGGCGAATTTCCTGCGCCTCGGGCTGACCGCGGGTCGCGGCCGGCAGGATGTGATGAATTCCCGGGCAAGTGTGCAAAAATGGGTCTATATCTAGTGTCTGCCGAAAAACCCCCTTTTTGGAGTTTGAGCCGGCTTCTGCCGTCAAGTTTGACCCCGACCTGACAGGTGGATTCAGGGTCAAGTGGACCTGGTCAGCGACATTTGGGGGTAAACGGCGGGCGGGCGGGGATTTTGGCGCCCATATTGGTGATTTCTGGAAGTATCGGGCATGGAGAGCCGCCGGCAGCCCGGGCTGCGCTGGCGCGGTTTCCCGGCGACGTCAGGCAGCTTTTCGTTGCAGGAACTTGAGTCGTGCGCGTTCCCGTGCGCGGATCAAGAAACCGACACGGAGCACATTTGCAGCGAGGATGGACAAGGCGACCGTGCGGGCGAAGCCAGCCTTGCCATGGGTGCGCACCCGGTCCAGGCCGCGCTGCTCGAGATTGTTGATTGCCGACTCGACGGCGGGATGCTGCTGGCGCGCCAGTGCGAAGTCCGGCTGCGCCTCGTGTTCGCGGCGGCTGGCGGGCAGGCGGCCCTTGGCGGGCATGGCGTTGAGTTCCAGCGTGTCGCCGAGGGCGGCCTGGTTTTGCGGGCTGTGAAAGCCGCGGTCGAAACTGCAGGCGACGAGTTCCGGGAAGCGCTCCCGCGTGGCCACGATGACGGGAACCGCGGCATCGGTGTCGCTCCCCTCCCACAGGATCCGGTGCTCGAGGAGGAACTGGTACTGGTCCTCGACGATCGCGACGGGAACGCCCAGTTCCACGGGGACGCCCGCCTTCCCCTTGCTGTTCCACCGCGTATGTTCCTCGAAGACCGAAAAGACCTTCTCCTTCTGGGGGATCTCCTCCCTCTGCAGGATCCTCCGGTCCGTCTGGTCGATCTGGCGCTTCGTATGCGCGATGTACCGGTCGAGTTCCTTGAGCTCCTCCGGCCGGGCGCCCCGCTCCAGCAGGCTGGCCCGCGTGGCCTCCGCCTTCGCCAGAAGTTCCTCGCACTTGGCCAGGAACGCGTCGACGTCCTCCCGCCAGGCCTCCGAGCGCCGGGTGCTCGCCACCCGCTGATACAGCCGCCGGAGTGTCACCGTAAGATGCTTGACTTGGCGCCAGCCCGTCAGGTTCCATTCGTCCGCCAGCTCGGCCGCGATCCGTATCATCACCCGGGCTGCGTCCCAGAGCAGGTTGCGGTCGGTGGGATAGTGGACATCCGTCTCGACGACAAAGGTGTCGCACCGGCCCGCCAACTGCTCGCCAGCGTCGTGGCCGCAAAGGTCGTGACCGTGCCGCACCACCAGTTCGTTGATGTCTCGCAGCGTGTCCTCGTCCAGCAGCGAGACATTCCGAATCACCTGATCATAGGAATACGTCACCGGTTCCAACTCGCTGTGCCCGAGCAACTGGCGCAGCACCACGTGCGTGTTGGCGTGTTCCCGAAGCCGGTCGAAGTCGCAGCCAAGGCCTTGCTTCAGCACCGCGAGTACGAGAACCGTCCACAGTTCCATCCCCGGACGGCCGACCGTCAGATCGCGGTCTTCCCCGAACCGGTCCAGCAGAAGCTCGAAAACCGCCTCCCGCACCGCCTCATTCAAATACAGGCCCTGCAGGCCAAGCAGGATCGCCGGGATGTCGTCCCGCGACTTCACGTCGATCTGGATCCCCCCGATCTCCGCCCGGCCGAGCATCGGCTCAAAACGCCCCAGCTTCCGCATCGCAAACTCCCTCGCAAAGATCCCGGAATCCGCAGCGCGCCACTCCGGACCACTGCCCGGAAGCACACCGCGTCCCGCTTCCCGGGATACGATCTAACTCTTTGTACAGTATAATGATAAATGCTGCCTGCGCAACCCCGGAAATGCCCCGTTCAACCCCGGAACAACCGGATTCCGGACCGTCCCGCCAGGTCCCTGATCGCTCGCAGCGTGTCCTCGTCCAGTAATGAAATATCCCGCACCACCGTGTCGTAGGAATACTCCACCGGGTCATACTCGCCGTGCCCGAGCAGTTGGCGCAGCACCAGGTGCGTGTTGGCGTGTTCCCGAAGCCGGTCGAAGTCGCAGCCAAGTCTCCGCTTCAGCATCCCAAGCACGAAAATCGTCCACAGGGACACCCCCGGACCGACCGCATCCCGATTGCCATCCCCCCCAATCTGCTCCTCCAGGAGCCGGAATACCGCTTCCCGCAGTTCGACATTCAAGTATACGTCCCGCAGGCCGCCCAGAAGCTTGGGAATGTCGTCTCGAGACCTCGCGTCAATCCACACATCATCGCGGTAGGGACGCTGGTTTCCCAGCGCCCCCCGCACAGATCCGGACGGGCCCGCTAGGGCATCCGGCTCCTGCCTTCGGTCAGACGTCCGAATGAACTCTCACCGCACAAGCGGCGCCTCGCTCACCGGCGTGGTCGGGGGGCCTCGTGTGACACGCTCACCTGGCGCAGTGTCCAGTACGTGTTGCGGATCCCCTTCCTTCCGTTGGCCCCGGTCCTTCCCTCCACGGACTCCGCCGAGGTTGCTACACCCCATTGTTCGCCCGCTTCAGCAGTACTATGACCGAGTCTGAGTCCTCCAACACGTACATCGCGGGCTACGAACATTCGTTCTTCCCCTCGCGACCCGGGCTCTGCGTCCTGGGTATGTTGGAGGCTTCCCAGGTCCCCTGGGTGGACGTACGCGCGTGCATGGGTTCTTGGACGCCGCGGAGCCTGGCCGCCCTCACGAATACGGACGGCTTAGTGTTGCCTTCGACTGTCGGGACGGTCTCGGCACTCCGAAAGTCATGAATTTCGTCGCTCATTAGCCCTGCCCACGCGCACCGCTACCGACGCTTCGCCCATCCCCTCGCGGGAACCGACGCACGGCTCGCGGCAAAAGTGGCTCGTTACACCTTCCTTTCCGCCGGACTTGCACCGGCTGTCCACGCCAGAGTTAGCCTGGCGCACCCCGACCCTCATCCCCTCCTGTCCCGGATCAAAGCGGCGCAGCTTCTTCATACCGAACTCCTTTGCGAAGATTCCGGAATTTTGAACGCGCCGCGGGCACAAGGACTTCGCTGCAAGACCAGCATCGAAGGCGCCCGGCCTCCGATACCGGCACTTTAACTCATTGCCAAAACAAGCGAATTGATGACAAAAGGTCAGTCCAGGCTATACGAGGCTCAAACTCCGCCCAACGGACGATCTCGTGGCAACAGCGCAATCTTCGCCATCGGATCCAGAACCTAACTCATTGATCAGTATAACTCTTATCGGTTTTTGGGCAAGCACTATCTATGAACTGGACCGCAAGTGGCGCCGTCACCTCGGGGTTGACTTCGTCGATCATGCGCCGTCCTTGATGTTGGGAGAGGGGCTTAGCCGTGCCGACTGGGCCGGGAACGAATTCGGGGGCGCACGCTTGGGAAACCGCCAACGTTCGGACCGCCTGGTGAAGAGCGCCTCGCTGCTTGCGGAATATCCGGGCCAGGCGATCTGCGGCAATGGCCGGAGCGACCGCGCCGCGGTGGACGGATTTTACCGTTTCATTGAGAAGGCGGCGGTCCACGGGATCGATGTCGACGCGATCCTCGCGCCGCATCGTGAGCGCTCAGTCCAGCGCATGCGCAGCCAGCGCACGGTGCTCGCCATCCAGGACGGATCCGATCTGAACTTTGCCGGCCGCCCGGGCTGTGAGGGGCTCGGCGTCATCGGCCACAACCAGACCAGCGCCAAGACCCCGGGCCTGCATCTGCACGCGACGCTTGCCGTGACCGGCAGCGGACTGCCGCTCGGCGTGCTGCGCTGCGAATTCGAGGCCCCACCAGGGGGCAAGAAGAAACCGGGCCAGTTGCCAAAATCGCACCGCTGGCTGCGGGGCTTCGACGACACGCTGGTTGCAGCCGATGCGCTGACCGGCCGGACCCGGGTGATCGCGGTGATGGACCGGGAGGCCGATTGCTTCGTCCTGTTCGACCATCAGCGGCGCCATCGCCGGGTCGACCTGCTGGTGCGGGCGAAGCACGACCGCTGTCTCGACGAGAATACGAAGCTGTTCGCCGCCTTGCGCTCCAAACCGGTTGAGGGGACCCTCGACATTGACATCGACCGCATCACGCCGAGACAGACATCCGGCAAGGTCACCCGAGCGGGCCGCAGCGCTCGGATTGCGCGGTGCAACCTGCAATACGGGTCCTTCATCCTCCCAGCCACGATCAAGGGGGCGCGGCCGCTGACATTGCAGGCCGTACAGGTGACCGAGACCGATCCACCGGACGACGAGGACCCGGTCAAGTGGACGTTGCTCACCAGCCTGCCGGTGGACAGCGCCGAGGCCGCCCGCGAGGTGATCGGCTTCTATCTCAACCGATGGAAAATCGAGGACTATTTCCGAATTCTCAAATCTGGATGCAGGGTTGAGTATCTTGCCTTCCGTACCGCGGACAGGCTGAGTTGCGCGATCGCGATCAATGCCGTCATCGCCTGGCGCATCCAGCTGATGACCCTGCTCGGACGCGAGGCACCCCACAATGATCCGCGCCTGATGTTCACCGACGATGAGGTCACATTCCTGCGAGATTATGCCCGCGCCTACGGGCAGCCCCCTCCGGAAAATCTCGGCGCGGCCGTGCATCTGGTGGCAATGTTCGGCGGATACCAGGCCCGCAAACATGATCCGGAGCCCGGTGCACAGATCATGTGGCGCGGGCAGGAGCGCCTGTCCGCCGCGACAATCGCCTACGAGGTCAAGGCAATCGTCGATGCACAGGACGCATTGTCCTGTGCAAAAAACGGCTAAAGGGCAGTCCTAGCCCCAATCGCCTGGATGGGGACATGCGACACGGGCACCAGGAATCAATTCGCTGGCGTTGCGAGAAATCAACAGAGGCATGGGAACCGAGGGACGGCAAGACGCCTGCGCAACTGCAGCAGAAAGCCTGGAAATCCTGCGCACGCGCCTTCGGCGATCCGTTTCCTGGTATCGCAAGCGCTAGACGCAGCCGTCACGCGACCTGCAAGCAGAAGACATTCATGGGGGCAGCCTCAGCTCCTCGCCAATTCTCCTCATCGCGGCGTTCTCGTCACCGCGGTAAATCGGCATGGGCAATGAACGGTTTTGCGCTCGCTGAAATTTTCTCCGGCTAATCCCCCGCAAATCGGCGTTCTCGATCAGCGCGATTGTGGCGAAGTTGCTGCAATGCAGCCGCTCCGCCTCCATCTTGAGAAGCAAGGCCTCATTCAGCTTATCGTTCGAGGTGACGAAATAGATTGCACCACGCAAACCGTTGATCGATTCCGGCAGAACAACCAGATCGGCCGGAAACTCCGCAAACTCATCCGCAACGGCTTGATTCTCAATGAATGCTGCAACCTTGCCGAAATGTTGCCTCAACGCAACCGATGCATCCTCCCAGAACGTCGAACGCACCGCGTCCCGCGTGATCAACTCCAGGTCCCGCATCCGGATCAGGGCTGACAAGAAATCAATCAGTCGACTTCCCAACTCGCGTTCGCCAACGACTCCACTTCGAATTTCGAGTGTATCTTCATCCAGTTCCGCGCCGCCTGCATGCAGGATGGCCCTAAGGATCTGACCTCGCGAACCCTGATCAATCGGAATGCCGGACGCAATCAGCCTGGACAAGTACTCCCCATCATCCTCAATCCGAAATCCGTCTTCCGTCCTGACAACGTAGAATCCGATTGGATCGCCGGAACTATCCGCGAAATGCGTGCTTACGGCAAAGCCCGCTGCAACAGGGTCTACAGAAATGGAGGCGCAAAACGTCCTGCACAGCGTGTTCTTGAGATTCTCCGCCCTGATCATAGCAGCATCCCCTTTTCTTCCGCGACCCTGAAGAAGCGCAATGCGCAATGCCAGAACGAATTCGCTGTCCAGGCGTTCTTTCTGCGATGGTACGTGGGCCGCTCCACAGTCGGAATACGATCCAGGCCATCCAGTCCACCGGGACCCTCCTCCATCCCGCTCCGCTGGCAACTCGTATGGACGTAGAGCCCCGGATGGGTGCCATGGTGTTCCAGACGCACGACCAGCGATCCCTTACCCCCCTCTGTTACTGTCATGAGCCATGCTTGCCAATTGTCGCGCAGCGGATTGCACTTGACAAGCAAAACGAATTCGCTGCCCGTCCCTTCCAAACGCGCCGACCGCCATTGCCATCCCGCCCGGATCGGAGCCCTTCTTTGAAACACCGGTGCATGACGAGTCGGCAGGTCCGTTTCTTTCCACTTGGTTGCGGATCGCAACTTCTTCCTGGCTCTGATGAGTCGCCGAACTCGCATGCTTCTTCCTGAACCTCACCGCGAACTAGTGCGGTCTCGCGCCGTCTTGAGCAGAACCGGCCGGAGAACGGTGAACACCCAAGACCATTCCTTGCAGAGAGCGACAGTGTCGGGCTGGGTCCAAAACCGGGCAATCCAGTCGTGGCGGAAAAACGAGGCAGCCGGAAGAGGCGCTTGCGCAAGACCGCTTCCGCATGCGAGCGCCCCTGCAAACGAAAGCCTCCGATGGATTCAACATCCCTCGGCGGCTGGAATGGCTACACTCGGTCCCCATGACGGTTTCGTCTACATCCGCGCCATCAACGCCGCGCCTTGGATGCAGAGGAGCAGGAGTCGCCAGCGATTCCGCGCTCTCCGACGTGAATAGCAGTCCGGGCTTGTCGCAGATGCACCGGCAAGCGGGTCGCGGCTGCCCGGCGGCGACGCAGGACATGACCATACGCCACGCATCGAGAGCAGAGTCCACATGAAATCCGCCGTAGAACTCCGGGGAGTCCGCAAGGCGTTTGGCGGGACTGAGGCCCTTGCCGGTCTTGATCTGGCGCTTGGAGAGGGCGAAGTCCACGCAGTCCTCGGACCCAACGGGGCAGGGAAGACAACCGCCATCAGCATCATGACCGGCCTGCGCCTCCCCGACTCCGGCACGGTGAGTGTGCTTGGGGGAAACCCGCGAGATACACGGATACGGCGGCGAATCGGCCTCACTCCGCAGGAGAGCGGGTTCCCTCCCAATCTCCGCGTCTCCGAGATCCTGAGGCTGGTGCGCGCTCATTTCGACGACCCGGTGCCCCACAGAGACCTTCTCTCGCAGTTTCCGCTGGGCAACCTGCTGGACCGCCAGGCCGGGGGGCTCAGCGGAGGCCAAAGGCGCATCCTTGCAACGGCGCTCGCCTTCGCCGGCAGACCGGACCTCGTTTTCCTCGACGAGCCGACAACCGGCCTTGATGTCTCGGCGCGGCAAGCGCTCTGGGAAGCAATCCGCTTGCACCGCGATCGCGGCGCAACCGTTATTCTCACGACCCACTACCTGGAGGAGGCCGACGCACTGGCGACGCGGGTTGCCGTTGTCCATCAGGGACGCAGACTCGCCGAGGGCACCGCCAGCGAGATCCGTGCGCAAGTCGGTCAAAGCCGTATCTCCTACCGGGGAGAGGCGAAGGACGGGCTTCCTGGAGTTGCGCGAATCGAGTGCACGGGCCACGAGGTAGTTGCTTACGCACATGACGCGGATGCTGCCGTCCGCGCGCTGGTGCTCCAGGGCGTCCCGTTCTCGGACCTCCAGGTCCGTCGGGCGAACCTCGAAGAGGCGTTTGTCGCGATCACCGGAGCCGAAGGGTAGCCGATGCTTCTCGTCGAGCACTTCCGGGCGACGATGCTGGGCCTGATCCGCACGCCAGCCTACTCGGCGGCAACGATTCTCATACCCAGCTTGGTGTTTCTCTTTCTCGGCGCCACGTTCGCCGATACGCGCGAAGCCGCCAACCTGGCGCTCGGTTCCATCAGCATTTTCGCAGTGCTCGGCATCGCCTTCTTCCAGTTCGGGGTTGGCATCGCCAACGAGCGGCTGACTCCGTGGGAGGCGTTCGTCCGAATTCTCCCGGTACCGCGCGGGACGCGGTTTGCCGCCATGATCCTCTCCGGATTGGCCTTCACCATGGCCGCCCTCACACTGCTGGCGGTGGTTGCTCTGGTCTCGACTGATGCGGGCATGGCGCCCGGCAACTGGGTGCTCATGCTCGCAAGCCTGATGATCGGGGCGGTGCCAATGGCGATGCTGGGAATCGCAATTGGCTACTGGTGCGAGCCCAAGGCAGCGCTTCCCATCGCCAACATTCTGAATCTCGCCCTGGCATTCGCCGGCGGCCTGTTTTTCCGACCGGAGTTCATGCCGGGCTTCCTGGAGCAATTCTCGCTCCTCCTGCCCACCCGCCACATCGGAGAGCTGACTTGGGCGGCGATCCTCGACCACCCGTGGCCGATCCGTTCCCTCCTGTGGCTGGCCGGCTACACCGTCGCCTTCGCCGCTCTCGCGGCATGGGGATACCGGCGGGACGAGGGAACCCGCTACCGCTGAACCTGCGGTCCGGCACCAACCGTGCAGACCGTTCCCCGACGCGACGTTCGACAAGCGCCGGTATCACGATGCAACTGCAGGGACCAGGAACGAATTCCGGCCCCGGCGGCCGGTTCGACCCATGTCGCCGCTCCTTCGCGCCTGGAGCGGCGAGCCCCAGGCCGGACAGATCGGCGCAGGAAGCCGGATTCAGCCGCTACTGCGCGGCCTGCCCGAAGTCATCGAACACAAGTAAGCCCCGCGCAAAGGGCTAGGAGCAGCCCCATCGCAACACTGAACGCCCTCGAGCGGACCTGGCAGTTCAAGGCCCTCCCCATCCGAACTCCGAACACCCTCCAGCCAGCGGAAAATGTGAAGCCGACGACGGCAAAGATGGCGGAGCAGATGGCGGATTCGAACAGGGGCACGGCACCGGTCACAAAGGCTCCGGATACCGACACCGCCACGAACCAACCCTTCAGATTCACCCATTGAAAGGCGACGGCGCTCCAGAACCCGAACGGGGCGGGCGGCGGCGGCCGTGGATTCCCTCCAGGGCGCCGCGGCGATCCTCCATGCCAGGTAGAGCAGCACGGCGATGCCGGCCAGGCGAACCCCTTCCTGAAGGGTCCGTTCCGCTCGGAATGTCTCGCCGGGCCCGTAGGCCAGAATGAATATCATGGCCGAGTGCCCGAGCACCACGCCAACGCAGTGAGGAATGGTTCGCCGGAAACCGAACGCGGCACCCGCCCGCGCAAGGAGAATGTTGTTGGGCCCAGGCGTCCAGAGCGCCACCCGCGCAAATCCCGCAAGCGCAGACAGGCGTGCGGCATCCACCCCTGAAGCCGCGATCACCTCTGTCCACCGAGCGCGACCTCGATCAACTCCTCACGCCCCGCCTCCATTCTCCGCAGCAGCCAATGCCGCTCGGCGCGGCGGAGAGCGCGCCCGACGTCCGGCCCGGCCGGCACGCCGGCTTTGATGAGATCCGTGGCGCAAACCGGCAGTTCCGCCGCTGCCGCGGCCCGTGCATCAGCCAGGTGCGTCGCCGTTACTTCTGCTCCACCCCGGGCGGCACGGACCAGCATGGCATCCCCGGCAGCCTGCGCGCCCCAGCGTCGCCCCGCTTCCATTGGCCCCGGACTGGCGCTCCAGGCGTCAAGCCGGGCGCGGAGGTCGCGTTCCTCCTGCCGGGACAATGGCCAATGGGCGAGAAGGTCGCCAGCCGCGCCCGCACAGAGGAGCAGCCATCGGCGCATCCAATTCGGCGCAATTCCGAGCTTCCGCTCCAGGGCGATCAGCGGGCCGAGAACCGCTGGCCCGGAGCAGGAAAGAACCTGTGTCAGCACGCCCGCCTTCTCTGCCTCTGCGACTGCCACCGATGGGTCGGGCGCCGCCAGCAATTTTCGCATCTCGCTGCCCACGCGCTCACCCGAGAGCCTTTCGAGGCATCTGGCAGCCGCCGTGCAGGCCTCAATGCCCGTCGGGTCCATCGGACCTGCGTCATACCATGCGTGGAAACGGAAGAACCGGAGAATTCGCAGGTAGTCCTCCCGCACGCGCTCAACGGGACTGCCGATGAACCGGACCCGGCCGGCACGGAGATCGCCGATACCGCCGAGCGGGTCGTACACCACACCCTCCGCGTCGGCATAGAGCGCGTTCATCGTGAAGTCCCGGCGCCGCGCATCCTCGGTCCAGTCCGTGCCGAACCTCACCACGGGACGCCTGCCGTCACTCTCGATATCCCGCCGAAGACTCGTGACCTCGTAGCCGCCGCCCTCCTTCGGAAGCGCAAGGATGCTGCCGAATTCCACTCCAATCGGCTTGACCCGGATCCCTTCCCGCGCCAGCAGGCGGACAGCCTCCTGCGGCGGAACATCGACCGCCACATCGCGGTCCCCAACCGGCCTTCCGAGCAAGACATCGCGGACGCAGCCGCCCACCAGCCTGGCGGTCGCCCCTCCCGCTCCGAGCGCATTGAGAACGCTGCGGAGGCCGGGCGTGAGAATCGCCTCGGACTTGATCCGCATCATTCGGCAGATGGGAGGCTACGATTGCTCCGCGTTGACTGGCGGAACGTACCTGGGCTTGCTCGGGTCGTTGTCCATCACCGAGATCGCAATCAGCACTGCGACTGCGAGCACGCATCCGATGAGGCCGAGCACCAGGACGGGCGCCCCGCTCCAGAACTCGGCAGAGGCTGGGGCTGGGGCTGGGGCTGTCGCTCGCGCCGTGATCCGCCGCCGAATGGTCGCAATGATGCCGTACACGACGTAGGGAATCAGAATCAGGAGTACCGTGGTGAGTATCTGTCGAAGCATCTGTCAAGTCCGCCCGCACATCGCCGCCGCTGCCAGAGACTAGCGCACTCTGCAACGCTTTATCCGGCCAGCGCTAACCAGCCAGCACTCTATCCGCGAAGGATTTTAGCATGGCGGCGGTGGCCCCCCAGATCGTATGCTCCCCCCATGGGATCGCGTAGTAGCTGCGGAGCCTGCCGTTGACCATTCGGCGCTCGATCCGCCGATTGCGTGGATCGAGCAGATACGCGAGCGGCGCCTCGAACGCATACGCGATCTCGCTTCCGTCCGGCCGCGGGGTGAATCCCGCGCACACGAAAGCGACATGGGGGCGGATCTCATACCCGGTTCCGGTTCGATAGAGCGGCAGCCTCCCGACGGGCTCGACGAGATGCGGATCCAGTCCGATTTCTTCCTTCGCCTCGCGAAGCGCCGCGGCAAGGGAATCCCTGTCCTCCCGTTCGATCCGCCCCCCCGGAAAACTGATCTGGCCGGCGTGCCGCCGAAGATTTTCGGAGCGGCGGACCAGATGGACGAAGAGCCCTGCCTCCCGCTCGACGACAGGGCAGAGCACGGCCGCCGGGGTGAACTCGCCGCAGGACGCCACATCGGTAGCGTCGACGGGGTCGCAGGCAGGACACGGACCCTCTTGCCGGAAGGCGCGCTCGATATCGGCGCGCATCACGGCAGGACGTGCTCCGCTTCCACGGCAGCGGACGGCGCAACCGAAAACCATACTCCGGATGAGTGGAACCCGAATTGACGCTCGCCGCCCACCGCTTCGTGGAGGCATCGATCCACGAGCCGAATGAAGCTCTTGCGGTCGATGCGCGCCTCGAGTTTCTGCCGCACCATGATGTAGGGGGACGGCGTACCGTCCGCGTCGAGCACGACACGGACAGGATGCGCCGCATCGGCCACGACGCGGTCACCGATATTGGTCTCGAACTCGAACACTTCCTGTCCCTGGCGTTCCACCACCTCGAAGTCGACCGCGACGAAAGGAGCGTCCTCGACCTCGATCTCCCAACGCTCGACAGGCGTCACGAGGCAGTACGAGCCGTCCGGCTCCCGTCGAAGAATTCTGGAGAAGAGGCGCGTCAGGGCTTCCCGCCGGATCGGCCCGCCCAGATAGTGCCAGACGCCGTCACGGGAAATCCGCATGTCCAGCCTGCCGAGAAGCGGCGGGTTCCATTTCTCGACCGGCGGAAGGGGCCCCTGCACCCCGGCGGCAAGCTGCTCGATGCGATTCCGTCCACAGCCTTCTTTCTGGTCGGTCATATCCACTCAAGGCGCGCCGCCCCGTCCTTCAGCCGCTGAGGTACAGGTTAACCCGGATTGGCGATGCTTGAACGGGCGTGCGACCCCGTCGCGCACCTGTCCCCCGCACACCGCCCTTCCTGGCTCCGATAATGCGAGTGACACGCGGCCGCGACCGGATGAAACCGGCTCTATCGGACGACGTGCGTTCGTCGGCCGAAGCATCCTTCCGGGAACTTACTGTCCCGGCGGAGCGGAACCGCCAGGTCGGCTGGCCTCTTCCACCGCATTGCCGCGACTCGCCCATGCGCTGGGAAGAACTGCGGAATATCTCATTAGGGAAACCCGCGAGGCCCGGACACCGGCAGCATCGCGACTTGCCTCGGGTTCGGGCAAGTCCCGAACGTGAGACGCCGGGCCGCCCACCGGGAAACGGGGGCGGCCCGGCCTGAAGGTCAGACCAGGCAGAGAACCTGCCTGCTACCCGAAGGCTTGCCGCCCGGGATCAGGCGAACCACCAGCGATGCGCAGACCGCGCGCCATCGCATTCCCAGCTCGAAGCAAGGCTCGGCCCGTGCCGCACGTTGGCCCGGCGCGCGTAGACGAAATTCACGAACAGCGGAATGATGGTGCCGCCGTCGTCCCGGGCAAGCTGGCACATCTCGCGATACATCTCCGCACGTCGAGTCTCGTCAAGTTCCGCCTTGGCCAGGAGCAGCAACTCGTTGAAGCGGTCGTTGTACCAGTGGCCCTCGTTCCACGCCGCATCGGCGCTGTAGGCCAGCGTGAACATGTTGTCCGGCGTCGGGCGCGCACCCCACTTGACGAAGACAAACGGCTTCTTCAGCCAGACATCCGCCCAGTAACTGTCGTTCGGCTCGCGCACCGGCTTGATGTCGATGCCCGCCTTCTTTGCCTGCTCGCTGTAAAGCACGACCATGTCGACCGCGCCCGGAAGCACGCTGTCGGCGGCCGAAAGCTCCACGCTCAACGAATCCATTCCCGCCTGCTTCAGGTGAAACCTGGCCTCGTCGGGATCGTACTTGCGCTGCTCGATGTCCGGCCAGTACGGCATGTTCGGCGAAACGTGGAAATCATTGCCCGGCGTACCGGTTCCGAACAGGATCTTCTCCACGATCTCCTCCCGGTCGATCGCGGACTTCAACGCCAGACGGACATGCACATTGTCAAACGGAGCCTGGTCGCAGAACATCGGAAGTGTGATTGCCGAGCCGCTCGGCACGTTGTCCACCTCGATATCCCTGCTGCGGCTCATCAGCGAGAGGGTCTTCAGATCAACCGAAGAAATCGCGTCAACCGCGCCCGTGAGCAACGCGGTCTGCCGCGCGTTCGGATCGTTGAGCACCGTCATTTCGATCCTGTCGAAATACGCACCCTCCCCGTGCCATCCGTCGTGGCGTACCAGCGCGGTCGACACGCCGGGCTGGTGGTCCTCGATTCGATACGGCCCCGCGCCGATTCCGGTGTCCCACTCGATCGTACCGTCCTCATTGGCGGGCAGCATCGTCAGATGGTAGTCGGTCATCACCCACGGAAGGTCGGCAAATCCCTGGTTCAACTCGATGACGATGGTGTGGTCGCCATCGGCGCGGATATCCGTAACGCTCTCGAGCAGGGGTTTCGCCGCCGATGTGTTGTTTTCGCCGCGGTGGTGGTTCAGCGATGCAATCGCGTCCCTGGCGGTGAACTTCCTCCCGTCGTGGAATCCGGCGTCCTTGTTGAGCTCGAACGTCCAGACCTTCGCGTCCGGTGTTGCGCTCCAGGAATCCGCCATGTCGGCGCCAAGCCCGTTGTCAGAAGTGATCTGGGTCAGATAGCTGCGATGGCTGTGGGCGGTCTGGATCTCGCCGACGCTCTGGTACTTGCCCGGATCCATCTGATCCGCCGTGTTTCCATCATGCAGGCCCAGCCGGTAAGTACCACCCTGCTTTGGGGTCTCTGCGGCAGCATTGCGGGCCCATAGGGTCGATGCCGCAGCGATAGTCATTCCCGCCGCGCTGGCTTCGACCATGAACTCGCGACGGGAAATTCGATTCCGCCTTCCGGCGGTGATGATGCGATTAACAACACCGGGATGTTCGGCATTAGACATGTTTGCGTTGCTCCCTTATCCTCTTTCCATGAATGTAGTAATGCAGGATAGCGGAGCGCCAGCGGGATGGAAAGCCATCCTCGGCGAGTTCTTCCGGCCCTGCACAGCCGTCAGGGACGGCTTGTCGGCGGGCGGCATGCAGGCACCGCGCGAATGGCGGACCGGTGGAACAATCTGACTTTCGGACATCGGTGAACGAGCGGGGGGATTCCGGTCACCAGGGGCGTGGCTGCGGTTCCCGTGCGCCTTGGGCAGCGGAGGGTTCTCGAGCGAGCGGCAACGAACCGCTCCTGTCGGAAGGCAACCATGGCAAACGGAGGGCTCGATGGCGGACTTAGCGCGAATCATTCTCTTGCGGCTTGGACTGGGAATACTAACCCTGCTCGTGATCTCTGCCCTGATTTTTGGAGCGGTGGAACTGCTGCCGGGCGACATCGCGCAAGCGGTTCTCGGCCAGAGCGCGACCGAGGAAACCCTGGCCGCCCTGCGCCTGGAGCTCGGCCTCGACCGCTCGGCTCCTGTGCGCTACGTGGATTGGCTGGCAGGCGCCGTCGTCGGGGACTTTGGCATCTCCTTGCTGAACCAGACCCCCGTGGCGGAGGTGATCGGGCCGCGGTTCGCGAATACCCTGTTCCTCGCCGCCTACGCGGCAGCCATCGCGGTTCCCGTGGCGATCACTCTCGGAATTATTGTCGCGCTGCTCCGCAATACGATTTTCGACCGGGTTGCAAATGTCGCCACGCTGACATCCATCTCGTCGCCCGAATTCTTCCTTGGATACATCCTGATCCTCTACTTCTCGGTGAAGACTGGCTGGTTTCCCTCCATTGCCACTCTCAGCACCAACATGTCGTTCCTCGAGCTTCTGGAAAGCACGTTCCTGCCCGCGCTGACCATGGTGCTCGTGGTCGTGGCACACACGATGCGGATGACGCGCGCCGCGATCATCAACCTTCTCGCCTCGCCCTATATCGAGATGGCCCGCCTGAAGGGCACGCCGGGCTGGAGGGTGATCACGCGGCATGCGCTCCCCAATGCCTGGGCGCCGATCATCAACGTGGTGGCGCTCAACCTCGCCTACCTCATTACCGGAGTCGTGCTCGTGGAAGTGGTGTTCGTGTATCCGGGGATCGGGCAGTTGCTGGTCGACGCGGTAACCAAGCGGGACTTCCCGGTGGTGCAGGCCTGCTGCCTGATCTTCGCCGCAACGTTCATCCTTCTCAACCTCGCAGCGGATGTCGGGGCAATCCTGACCAACCCGCGCCTGCGGCATCCGAAATAAGGGAGAGCGGGCATGAATTATTTCGTAATCGGCTACTACGCCCTGCTCATCAGCAGCTCCTGCCTTGCCGCGCACTACAAGATGCGCGGGGCCTTCCTGCTGCTGTTCTCTCTTACCCTCGCCTCCTTCGTGATGGGAATCATCGGCGGCGAGGACGCGCTCTGGGCGGTCACCGTCATCGCCGGGCTACTGGCGCTCGCCGCCGGAACGGCCTTCTCGTTCCGCGAGTTCCTGATCGTCATCGCGAGACCGCTTACCGCGCGGGCTCTGCGGACAGCGCCCCTGACGGCCGCCTTCGGCATGTTCGTCATCTTCACGTACGCCGTACTCGGCATTTTCGCGCCCGTCATCGCGCCCTTCGGCGAGGCGGAAGTCATCTCCCAGTCCTTCGCCCCAGCCGACGAGAATATGCTCCTGGGAGCTGATCAGCTCGGACGAGACATGTTCAGCCGGATTGTCTACGGCGCCCGGAACACGGTCGGCTTGGCGCTCATGGCAACGGCAATCGCGTTCTTCCTCGGCGCCGCCCTCGGCATGATTGCCGCGGTAAAGGGAGGCTGGTTCGACCAATTCATGGGCCGGATGATCGACGTAGTGATGTCGATTCCTTCGCTCATTTTCGCGCTGCTGCTCCTCAGCATCCTCGGGACCAACCTGATCATCCTCGTGATCATCATCGGCGTGATCTATGCCCCACGCGTTTTCCGCCTGACACGGGCCGTCGCGGGCAACGTCGTCGTGATGGACTACATCGAGGCAGCGAAGCTGCGGGGCGAGGGCATGTGGTACCTCATCCGCAAGGAGATTTTGCCAAACTCGACAGCGCCGCTGATCGCCGAGTTCGGACTCGAGTTCTGCTTCGTCTTCCTGCTGGTTGCAGGGCTCTCCTTCCTCGGGCTCGGAGTCCAGCCTCCCACTGCCGACTGGGGATCGATGGTGCGTGAGAACGCCACGCTGATCTCCTTCGGCGAGGTCACGCCACTGATCCCCGCCGCGGCGATCGCACTGCTCACGGTGTCCGTCAACATGGTTGTCGACTGGCTGCTGTTCCGGTCGTCGGGCCTCAAGGAGTAATCGCCATGGCTGCAAAGGGAAATATCCTTCTGAAGATCGAGGGGCTTCGGATCGAGGCCTACGCCGAAGAGAAGTGGTTCGAGATCGTGCATGGCGTGGATCTCACGCTGCGCAGAGGGCAGGTCATGGGGCTGATCGGCGAATCCGGCGCCGGCAAGTCAACCATCGGACTCGCGGCGATGGGGTTCGCCCGGGACGGCTGCCGGATCTCCGACGGTTCCGTCGAGTTCGACGGTCTGGAGCTGACCACGACGACCGAGACCGATCGGCGCAGGCTCCGGGGATCACGCATTGCCTATGTCGCGCAATCCGCTGCGGCCTCCTTCAATCCCGCGCACAAGCTGATCGACCAGCACACGGAAGCGCCGGTCCACTACCGAATCCGCAAGCGCCTCCATAGCCAGGAGGACGCGATGGAGCTGTACCATCGCCTGCGCCTTCCGAACCCGCGCGAAATAGGGTTTCGCTATCCGCATCAGGTATCGGGCGGCCAATTGCAGCGGGCCATGACCGCGATGGCCATGTCATGCCGGCCCGACCTGATCATCTTCGACGAGCCCACGACAGCGCTCGACGTCACCACCCAGATCGAGGTTCTTGCGGCGATCCGCGACATCGTCGACCAGTTCGACACGGCCGCGATCTACATTACGCACGATCTCGCGGTCGTGGCGCAGATGGCCGACGTCATCAAGGTGCTGCTCAACGGCGATGAAGTGGAGGAGGCCGAGACCGGGTCGATGCTCGCAAACCCGCAGGAGGAGTATACGAAGAGCCTGTGGGCGGTGCGGAGCTTCCAGCGGCCGCAGAAGCACCGGCCAAAGGGCGATGGGGTACCCGTTGTCTCGGTCGAGAACGTCGATGCCGCCTACGGAACGGTCAAGGTGCTCGAGGACGTGTCGTTCGATATCCATGCGGGCATGACGGTTGCCGTGGTGGGCGAGTCCGGCTCGGGCAAGTCGACGGCGGCCCGCTGCATCACCGGCCTGTTGCCGCCCACGGGCGGCCGCATCCTGTTCCGGGGCGAGGCGCTTCCGCCGCACTACCTCGCCCGCAAAAAGGACCAGCTTCGCCAGGCCCAGATGATCTACCAGATGGCGGACACTGCGCTCAATCCCAAGATCCGAATCGGCGAGATCATTGGCCGGCCTGCGCAGTTTTATGGCGGGCTGAGGGGCACCAACCTGAAGACCCGGGTCGACGAGTTGCTGGACATGATCGAGTTGGATCCAGCGAAATTCTACGGCCGCTACCCGCCCGAGCTGTCGGGCGGCCAGAAGCAGAGGGTCGGCATCGCCCGGGCGCTGGCGGCCGAACCGACATTTATCATCTGCGACGAGGTGACCAGTGCTCTGGACCAGCTGGTGGCAGAAGGCATCCTCAAGCTGCTCGATCGGCTGCAGAATGATCTTGGTCTCGCGTACATGTTCATTACCCACGACCTTGCCACGGTTCGCTCGATTGCCGATGAGGTCGTTGTGATGAGGCAGGGCAAGGTGGTGGAGCAGGGGCCGAAGGACGTCATGTTCAAGCCGCCCCACCATCCATACACGGACCTGCTCCTGTCGTCGGTGCCGGAGATGGATCCGAATTGGCTGAGCACGGTTCTGGAGGAGCGCGGCGTGGACAATATCGGAGAGGCCGCCACGTCCTGACAGGCCACCGAAGGTCCTGCGCGACGGCCCCGGGGCTGTACAGCGCGGAGGCGCAGCCGCCCGGGCTTCCATCGCGGCCGCGCGCAGAGCCCGTCCCACGGGCCGGCCGCGGCGACCGAACAAGGAGTCGCCATGCACGACCGGCTTCCGCCCGACCAGCTTCACGCGACCTGCAAGACCATGGAGGCTGTCGCCCGTTGCGGCCCGGTTCGCCAGGCGGATATCGTCCGGCGGACGGGCCTGCCTCCCGGGCTGGTCTCCGACGCGTTGTCGGAATTGCTCTCACGCGGCTGGATACATGAACCGGGCGGAGGCGCCCTCGGCGCAAGCCTCGCCAACGTAACCTACGAGGAAGCGCCGGAAGCGGCCGCAATCGCGGTCGTCGACCTTGGCGGCACCAATGTCCGGGTTGCGATTTCCGACTGGTCCGGCAACCTCCGCTCCCAGCACCGCCAGTCAACGGATCCACGCGGAGGCGTCCATGTCACGCAGCAGGTCGCGCAACTCTGCCGCTCGGCCTCGGAGCATGACGGGATTCCATTCGGCCGTGTGGGCATCGCGGCGGTTGGCGTGCCTGGCGTTCCCGACCGGGAGACAGGCCGGGTGCGCATGGCGCCCAACATTGACGGACTGGACCGCTTCGACGTGCGGGCCGCCCTGCACGGGGCGCTGGGCATCGACACAGTCCTGGAGAACGATGTCAACGCTGCCCTGCTCGGAGAGCATTGGGCAGGCGAAAACCGGGGCATCGACAATCTTGTCTATGTGAATGTGGGCACCGGACTTGGCGCCGGAATCCTCTGCAACGGCGCCCTGATCCGCGGCTTCAAGGGCGCCGCCGGGCAAATCAGCGCAGTGCCGATCGGGGCCGATCCCGAGGACCCGGAGTCCCTCCGGGCCGGTGCGCTTGAGCGCGTAACGGCGGGGGCGGGTATTCGGCGCCATTACCAGGCGCTGTCCGGCAGCGACGCGAACGTGGCCGCGATCTTCGACCGGGCCGCCGACGGCGACTCGGCGGCAATGGCGGCGCTGGACGAAGCGGCTCGGAACATTGCGCTGGGGCTCGGCGCCACCTGCGCGATGATCGATCCCGAGAAGATCATCCTGGGAGGTTCCATCGGATGCCGAAGGGAGATCGTGGACCGCGTTGCGGCCACATTGGCGCGCATCCATCCGGACCCCGCGCCAGTCGTCCCCGAGACCCCGGATTTCGAGGCCGCTTTGCTAGGATGCGCACATCTTGGACTCCAGCATCTCGCCGCCTCCCTGTTCGGAGACCTCGCCACGCCTTGAGCGATAGCGCAGGAGCTTGCGGCCGCCCGGCCCTGCCCTGTCAGGGGCAATCTCGCGAACGCAGCGCGAAGATTCGGTGAAGGCGTCGTCTTCGGCTACCTTGTGGCGGTGTTCACCCGGATGCGCTTCCGGGGCGTTCCGGATCCTGAGGCCCGGTGGCCGCCATCGTCGTCCCGGCAGCGGCGCCGAGGAGGTCGACGCCACACTGCGCCCAGAAATCGACCAGGTCGATCAGAACCCAGTTCTCCGCCAGCCGGTTGCCGCGGCGAACGTAGAAATCCATCAAATTCATGCCGATCGACCGGCCGGTCGGCGGCAGACCGTGGAACGACGCCCCGGAGAAGGTGCCGCGAAGGCTCGGCCATCCCGTGAACGCGGCCGTGATGCCATCGGCGATCCGGGCGTTGTGATGGCCGCCCCGGCGATCCGGGAAGCTCGCCACCGAGGGACCCTGCGCCTCTTCCTGGAATGCCTGGAAACCCCGCGGCGAGCCGATTCCGAACGGTCCGTGCCACACCATGTCCCCATGCCAAAACGCCTCCATTCCCATGCTCTCCAGGCCACGCCCGTCAAGCCGGTTGCAACCGCCGACCATCGCTTCCACGAGCCGGAGCGTGCGGGACGTCTCTGCCGGGTCCGACGGCCCAAGGCAAAGACCGTTGGCCATTGCCGGGCCGGGCGGCGGCACCGCGGGCCGGTCGAAGGGGGCCGGCAACGCCATGCCCGCCTGAGACGCCAACCCGAGAACGTCAAAGAGGAACCGGAACTCTGCAATCCGGCCCCGGGAAATCCTGTAGAACTCGCCGAAGCGCACACGGTGCCGCCGTCCCGAGGCGGGAATGCGGAGCCAGTCCCCGCGCATGGCACCGACAAGATCGCCCGACGCCGCGACCCATGTATTTCCCTCGAACTCTCCGCCCAGAAAAAGATAGGTCTGGCGGCAGGCCTGGGGGAAAGCCCGCTCCAGCGGCAGATACACGCGGCCGAACAGGTCCTCCCGCGTTTTGCCCGCGTGAATCGGCGACGGCCCGCAGTAGCGAACTTCCTCGGCAAAGGCCTCGAAGGCAGGCCGCCAGCCAACCGTTTCCCCGCTTGATGCCCGCGCCCAGGCAGATAGAACCGCTGCCTTTGCGGCTTCGATGTTCCGCATGCGCCCTCCCAAGCTCCGGCGGCCAGTGTCGAGGATCCCGCAATCGATGTCGTCCTCGGGGACGCTAGCCCTACCGTGTAGCCATAACTTGTCTACACAACGTGTTTCTTGGCCTGTTCCAGCATGTATCGTTTCCCCGCCTCGAAGCCGCGCTGCTGGCCAGCCTCGACACCGATTCTGTGGCCGATGGTCGCCTTGGTGAGCATGCTGTAGCCCTGCCACATGATCTGGTTCCCTGGCTCGGGGTCGAGCTTTCGCGCACGGTAGCCGCCGAGATGTGCGACCAGCTGCACGCTCTTGCCGAGGTCGTCGGGCGCCGCGAGGCCTGCTTGAGACGCGTAGTCGCGAAGAAACGCGAGCTCGTGATCGGTGAACATCAGCTCGGCGTCGCACTCCGGGACCTGGCGTCCGAGCAAGGTCATGAGCATGATCCGCCAGGCGATGACGGCATTGATGGCGATCGCCCGTTGCAGCCGGTCGGCCGTTCTGAACAGCAGGAACTCGGACTTGCAGCCAGACTTGATCACTCGGAACCAATCTTCGACGCGCCAGCGCTGAAGATAGTGGCCGACGATCTCGGCGGCGGTTGCGGCATTGTCGACGGCAATGGATGTGAGCAGGTACCACTGAACCGGCGTTTCCTTCGCGGGCGGGTTGGTCTCCACGATGTGGACTGCAGACATCGGCACCGGTTCGATCCCCTTGCCGGTCGCCGGCAGCGAGACCGTGCAGAACCGCAGCTCGCAATGGGCAAGTCGTTTCGTGCGCGCCTCCCGCGCCTTCTTCCGGCTCGCCTTCGGGCGCTCGGTCAGCCCTGCAATCTCGACCTCGATCATGCCCGCCACGACCTGGGACCGCACCGTCGCAAACAGCGTCTGCTTCTCGCCCAGGGAGCGGTCGTGCCTGGCGCGTACCAGCAGTTCCACCCGGGAGGCGCGGCGCCGGGCGTCGAACAGTTCAAACACGTCCGCCTCGCGGTCACAGACCGCAATCACCCGCGTCCTGCGGGTCAGCTCACGGGCCGCCTTGAGCGTGTCCTCGAACCCATCGAGCCACCGCGCCGTCTTGCATCGGGCGTTGCGCTGGTCGTTCACCTCATCGAAGCCCAACCGCAACACGCCAAGCGGCAACCCGCTATCGGTCACCGCAAGCGTCGCATGCAGATGGAGTCCCAGCGTCCCGGCGCCGGTCTGGTTCTTGCCGATGATCTGCAGCCCTTCGGTGTGCGGACGGCGCGCAAAATTGAGGTCACTGCCGTCCTGGATCGCAAGCACCGTCCTCTGCCCGCGCATGCGCGCGATGCTGCGCGCGCGGTGCGGAGCCAGGATGTTCTCCACCGTCACATCGGACTCCGAAGGATGCTCGACAAGACGGTAAAACCCGTCCACCGCTGCGTTGTTGCTGCCGGGATTGGCATTGATCGCGCGCCCGGGATACTCCGCAAGCAACGCCGCGCTCCTCACCAGCCGTACCGCCAATCGCTTGTCGCCCAATGCCGCCCCTCCAAACTCGTTTGCAGCCCACACATCCGCGCCAAGACCCTCCCCGGGCCCCAGTATCGGCGCCGGATCCACAACCGGAACCTCCAGATGCCGCCGCCAGCGCCGGCAAAGCGCAACCATGAACACCGACTTGACCGGCTTGTCCCTCCGGTTCTCGCGATCCTGCCGCCCCCGCCCCGCTGTCTCGCCAATGCGCACAAAGTTCGCAGCCTTCAGGCTCGCACCGTCATACTGCGCTTCCAGAAACGTCTCGACAAGCCAGGGCCGGAACCCGTATCGCGCCTCGAAATCCCGCGGAAGACGCCGCAGGATCCGCCCCAGCACATGGCTCGCAAGATTGCCGCAGGAGACCTCCGCACGGATCAGGAACCGGCTCAGGCAGACAACCCGCTCAAGATGCGCCCGGCGCTGGTCGTCCGTCCAGGCCATCCAGCGCTCGCGTGCGGCAAGGCGCAAGGACGCCGCCGAAAACCCGACAGCGCCCAGAAACCCGTGCTGTGAGGCGACAAGATAGCGCATCTGGTGGCCGGCAAACGTCGTGATGCCATGCGGATGCTCATGGGCAAGCAGCGTATTCCAGATCCGGCGCTGATCGCGAGAGCGCACAACGATGATCTCAAGCCCGGAAATCTCCGCAAGCCGGTTCGGAACCCCCTCCGGCGGAGCGACCGGCGCAGCAAGCAGTGACGGCCCCGAGAATACAGACGCCTCCCGGGCAGGGGGCAGGACAATCGCGTCCGATCGCTGCTCAAGGATCCGCAGCGCCTTGAGACAGCCCGCAAGCTGACCTCGGCCACGGTGGTCCAGGAAGTCGAACTCCTCACAAAGGCGCCGGCCAAGCGCGTGGCGGCTCTCGAACCGCTCGTGCAACAGGATCTCGGCAATCCGCGGAACCGCTGCATTCAGCGTGCGCTGGATCTGTGATTGTGCCATAGTGCCGACGGTATACACGATCGGTCTCGGGTTGTCCAGAGGTCTTTCCACCCACCTCCGCTGCCCTCGGAACGCCGGGCGCAAAGCGGTCAGGTCGGCCCGAAATCCCAGCCGCGCTCGCTTGCACACAGATCAGCCGGAGCACGTTGTCAGCCAAAATTGCAGCTACACGGTAGCGCTAGCCTGATAGGACAGGATCAAACCCGACGGCGCAGGCCGTCCGACCGCCAGACGGGCTACCCGGCAACCCGCTCCGCGCATTGCGGATCCTGTCGCGCTTCACGAGCCGGAAAGATCGGCTGCACGCCCGGCTGGCTGAATGCGACAAGCGGCAACACCGGGAAGCGCCACGCCGGGAAGCGCCACGCCGAACGCGCGGCAGCCGGCCGACGCGGACTGCGCGACCTGCCCGCATTCGCGGCTTGCGTCCCGCTACCCCGACATGTAGCCTTGCGTAGCCGGTCCCGGGTTCCTGGAACCGCGGTACCGATTGCTCAAACCGCAACCGGCTCCGTGCCGGCGAAAGCGAAGACAAGGAGGTTAAGAGCATGACACGAACAATCCTCCGTCCAAACAAGCGCTACCTGCTCCGTTCGGAGCGGCGTCTTGGGGCGGAAACCCACGAATACCTGCCGGAGCTCTGCGATCAGCTTAGCACCGGAGCGATTTCCCGTCGGGAGTTCACGCGCACCGCTTGCCTGCTCGGCCTTGCGGCGCCCGTCGCCTACGGAATGGCAGACACCTTGACCGGTGCAATGCCCTTCTCGGCGACCGCGAAAGCGGAAACACCGAAATTCGGCGGCACAATCCGGGTATCCTCCCGCGTGCAGGATATGACCGATCCGGCCTCCTTCGACTGGACCGAGAAATCCAACGTCTCCCGTTTCATCACGGAATACCTGACCCGTACTCGCGCAGACAACACGACGGTGGGCTACCTCGCCGAGAGTTGGGAGACAAGCGACGATCTCACGGAATGGGTGTTCCATTTGCGGAACGGCATTACCTGGTCGAATGGGGATCGCTTCTCCAGCGCAGACGTGGCGCACACCGTAAACCGCTGGCTCGACCCGGCAACCGGTTCGTCCAATCTCGGCCTCTTCGGAGCGATGGTCGAGGAGTACGACTCGGGTGAAAAGGACGATCAAGGCAATCCGGTCATGAAGAAGCGCGGCATCGCAAATGCCGTGGAAGTGATCGACGATTACACGATCAAGTTCAACCTCAAGCAGGCTGCGCTCGCCATGCCGGAGAACTTCTACAATTACCCGACCGCGATCGTTCACCAGGGATTCGGCGTCGACTATGAAGCGGATCTCTCGAAGAACCCCATCGGCACCGGACCCTTTGAACTGACTGATTACCAGGTGGCCGACCGGGCCATCCTGCGGCGGAACCGGGATTGGTGGGCTGGCGACTTCTACCTGGACGAGATCCACTACTTCGATCACGGCGAAGATACGAACGCCTGGATCGCGGCTCTGGTCTCGGACCAGGTCGACATTCTGTATCGTTGTCCGAGCGATGCCGTCGACACCATCGCCCGCGTCCCGCACCTCGAGTTGCACCCGGCAGACACTGCGCAAACCGCCGTCATGCGCTTTCGCATCAGCGAGGAGCCGTTCAACAACAAGAAACTCCGCCAGGCGGTCGCGGCGTGCATGGATCACGACGAGTTGCTGCAGGCGGGTTTCCAGGGGCGCGGCACCATCGCGGAGAACCACCATGTCGCTCCGATTCATCCGGAGTATTTTGCACTTCCGCCTCTCAAGCGGGACATCGAAAGGGCGAAAGCACTCCTTGCGGAAGCCGGATATGCGGACGGCATCTCCCTTACGATCGACAATGGCGACACCGATGGTCCGTGGATGACCGATGTCTGCTCGATCTTCAAGAAGCAGTGCGAGCCGGCCGGCATCACGGTGAACATCAACAAGATGCCTGCTTCGCAGTACTGGGGTGTGTGGGACAAGACGCCGTGGGGTTACACCGGGTGGACACACCGGGCGCTTGGGACCATGGTTCTTGGCCTCGCCTTCCGCCGGGGTGTTCCGTGGAACGAGGTCGCCTACGACAATCCCGCCTTCGACGCCGCTCTCGACGCTGCGGAGGCGACTCCGGATCCGAACGAGCGTAAGGCAAAGATGGAAGTCTGCCAGAGCCTTCTGCAGGACGACGCGGTCATTCCGCAGCCGTTCTGGCGGCGGGTCTACAAGGCATCCAACAAGCGGGTCAAGGGGCACCAGACGCATCCCACCTTCTACCACCAGTTCCACAACGTGTGGCTGGACGGCTGAACCGATCCTACGGCCATTGCCCGAGATTTGTCCGGCCGCGCGGTCATGACCGTGCGGCCGGGCAACCGCAAGCGCCCCGTACCGGACCCGGTTGAGCCGAAGTTGGCATGCTGAAGATCATTTCTCGCCGTCTCGGCGTCATGGTTCTGATCATCGTTGCGGTAAGCGCACTTCTCTTCTTTGCCAATGAAAGCGAACCGACGCTCGTTGCCCGCAGCGTTCTGGGCCCCTACGCGCAACCGGAGCAGTTGCAGGCCTGGGTCGTCCAGAACGGATACGACCGTTCGGTCGTGGTCCGGTATTTTGACTGGATCGGACGCGTTGCGCGCGGCGACCTGGGCGATTCCGTAATTTACAGGGTTCCTGTCAAGGAGATCTTCTGGAAGCGCGTCGGCAACACCGCCATCCTGGCCGGCGTAACCTTCAGCTTCATGGTCGTAATCGCTCTTGTGCTCGGTGTCCTCGCCGGCATGCGAGAGGGGTCGATCCGGGATCGGGTGATCTCGTTCATCTCCATCTTCACCACCTCCGTTCCCGAATACGCAAGCGCGGTCATCCTTTCCGGCATTTTCGTGTTCTGGCTGGCCTGGCTGCCGGGAACCAGTTCCATGACCGGCGGATTTTCGCCGATCGAACTGGTGCTCCCTGTCATGGTGCTCACGCTCTACGGGTTCGGCTACGTAGCGCGAATGACGCGGGCCTCAATGGCCGAGGTCATGACCTCGACCTACATTCGCACCGCGATACTGAAAGGCATCCCCTACCGCCGGGTCATCATGAAGCATGCGCTGCGCAATGCGCTGATCGCACCCTTCACGGTCATCATGCTGCAGTTCAACTGGCTCCTGTCGGGCGTCGTCGTTACGGAATACGCCTTCGGATACAAGGGGTTCGGCGCCCTGTTGCTGGAAGCGGCGCTGCGCCGGGACATTTTCCTGATCGAGGCATGCGGAATCGTCGCGGTTTTCGTCGCCGTCGCAACACAAACCATCGGTGACATTGCCTACACCTATCTCAATCCCCGCATCCGCTTCAGCTAGGACCAGCCTGCCATGTCGAGCGACTCCGCAACCATTGCCGCGATGGCCCGGCGCGATACATCGATCGTCCGCTGGCTCAGGATGGTGGCCCTGCTCAGGGAAAGCTGGGTAGGCATGGTCGGAGCCGTTCTCGTCGTCTTTTTCTGCCTGCTCGCCCTTCTCGCGCCCTGGATCTCGCCCTTCGATCCCAATCTGTCCATCCTGCCCTTCGCCTATCCCGGCACAGCAGCGCCGGAGGGCGGAATCTTCCTCCTGGGAACGGACCACCAGGGGCGGGACATCCTCTCACGCATCATCTGGGGCGCGCGGCGCGTCCTGTTCTACGCTACGAGCGCCACGCTGGCCGCCTATGTCGTGGGAATCGCCATGGGGCTCATCGCGGGCTACTACCGGCGCTGGGTCGACGAAGTGATCTCCTTTATCGCCAATGTCATCCTCTCGTTCCCGGTGATGGTGCTCTACGTCCTCATCATCGCCAAGCTCGGCGCATCCGGCGGCAATATCATTCTCGCGGTCGTGTTCGGCAGCTCTCCCGGAATCATGCGCATCGTGCGCGGGCTCGCGCTGGACATCTCCACGAGGGAGTACGTCATCGCGGCGCAGACGCGTGGCGAGAACCCCTGGTACATCGCCATCGTCGAAATCCTGCCCAACGCGCGGGGGCCGCTGATCGTCGATTTCTGTCTGCGAATGGGCTACACGACCATTACCATCGGCGCGCTTGGATTCCTCGGACTGGGCCTACCTCCGCCCGACCCTGACTGGGGCGGGATGATCACGCAGACCCGCGCCTATGTGAATGGCGGCTTCCCGCACATGGCTATCGCGCCCGCGCTCGCCGTCTCGCTCCTGGTGCTGGGCTTCAACATGCTTGCTGACGGAATGCGGGAGATCGCGTCGCGCGACTGAGATCGGGCGCCGGGAACGCTCGGAAAGGGAGGATAGATTGAGCGGAACCGCGCAGCCGGTGCTCGAATGCCGGAACCTGTCCATTTCGTATTTCATCCGCGCGGGAGAGGTCCCCGCCGTCATAGATTTCAACCTGAAGCTGATGCCCGGCGAGGCGCATGGGATCGTGGGCGAATCCGGCTGCGGCAAGTCCACGGTCGCGCTCGCGGTCATGAACTATCTGGGCACCAATGGCGGCATCGTGGGCGGCGAGATCCTCTTCCATGGGAAAGAAATGCGCACCATGTCGGAGGAAGAGCTCAGACAGATCCGCGGCTCCAGGATCGCGATGATCTATCAGGAGCCGATGGCCTCGCTGAATCCGTCCATGCGCGTTGGCGATCAGCTTGCGGAAGTTCCGATGTTTCACGAGCAGGTCTCCTGGGCTGAAGCGATCGACCGGTCCGGGGCACTGCTGGAGAAGGTGCGGCTGCCGGATCCGAAGCGCATCATGGAGTCCTACCCTCATCAGATTTCGGGCGGACAGCAGCAACGCGTAGTCATCGCCATGGCGCTGCTCTCCAATCCTGAACTCCTCCTGCTCGACGAGCCGACTACCGCTCTGGATGTCACCGTCGAGGCCGGAATCGTGGATCTGATCAAGGAGATCTCCTCCGAGTTCGGAACCTCGATGATCTACATCTCGCACAATCTCGGGCTGATCCTCGAGACCTGCGACCGTCTCACCGTGATGTACTCCGGCGAAGCGGTGGAGATCGGCGACATCGGCGCAGTCTTCGACCATATGCGCCATCCCTATACCCGTGGCCTGTTCAACTCCATTCCCGTACCCGGCGCGGACAAGCACGCACGGCCCCTGACTTCCATACCCGGCCAGCTACCGCTTCCCTACGCGCGGCCGAAGGGATGCTTTTTCGGCCCGAGATGCGGCCATTTCAAGGCGGGCCTTTGCGATGGCGGCCGGGTGCCTCTTCGGGAAGTCGGCAATTCGGACCACTTCGTTCGGTGCCACCGCCACGAGGAGATCGACTGGGAGCACGCAGGAGAACCCGAAGCGACCCGGGCGCCCATCGAGGTTGGGGACGTGATCCTGAAGGTCGACAACCTCAGCAAGCACTATGATGTGGGAACTTCCGGATTCCTGGTCGGCAGGCGATCGGGCACGGTAAAGGCCAATGAGCACCTGAACTTCCGCGCGCGGGAAGCGGAAACAGTGGCCATCGTGGGCGAATCCGGCTGCGGCAAGTCGACCTTTGCAAAGGTGCTCATGGGGCTCGAGGAATCTACCGAAGGCAGCGTCATGCTGGACAATCTCGAACTCGGCCAGCTTGAAGTGCGCAAGCGGAACGCCAAGACAATCGGCAGCCTGCAGATGGTGTTCCAGAACCCGTTCGATACTCTCAATCCCAGCCACACCGTCGGCTCCCAGATCGCCCGGGTGATCCGGAAATTCGGGGTTGAACGCGACCCGCAACGGGTGCAGGAGCGCGTCGACGCCCTGCTGGACATCGTCAAGCTGCCGCGCGACTTCGCCAATCGAAGGCCGCGCCAACTCTCCGGCGGGCAGAAGCAGCGCATCGGGATCGCCCGCGCCTTCGCGGGCGATCCAAAGGTAGTCATTGCGGACGAGCCGGTATCCGCGCTTGATGTCTCCGTCCAGGCCGCGGTGACCGAACTCCTCATGGATATCCAGCGCGACAAGAGAACGACGCTCCTCTTCATCAGCCACGACCTCTCGGTGGTGCGCTACCTGTCCGACCGCATCATCGTCATGTATCTCGGTCAGATCATGGAGAAAGGCACCACCGAGGAGATCTTTTCCCCGCCCTACCACCCGTACACCGAGGCGCTGCTCTCCGCCGTTCCGATCGCCGATACCTCCGTCCGGAAACGCAAGATCGTCCTTCAGGGCGAGATCCCCTCGCCGCTCAATCCGCCGAAAGGCTGCCCATTCTGCACCCGATGCCCCTACGCCATCGAGGGGCTTTGCGAAACAACGCCGCCTCCGGTCCGTGAATTCGGTCCGCGGCACGCCATTGCCTGCCATCTTGAACCGGAGTGGCTCGCCGCCATGGAGCCGGTGATCGAGATCGAGGCCACGGCCGCCTGATCGGGCGGCCACAGCATCGGTGTCGCGAGACGCAGACCCGGCCTTCCGGCCGCTTGCCGGCGTCCGGGTTGTCGAAGCCAGCCACGTTGTGATGGGACCCGCCTGCGGGATGTTTCTCGCGGGTCTCGGCGCCGAAGTGGTCAAGGTGGAGCCGCCCGGCGGCGAGCCCACGCGCCGGCTCGAAGGCATGGGCGGATCGTTCTTCGCCTCGTTCAACCGGGGGAAGAAATCCGTCGAACTGGATCTGGCTTCCGAGGCCGGGCGCGCCGCACTCGAGCGGCTTCTGGCAAGGGCGGATGTGCTGGTGGAGAATTTCAGCGGAGCCACCGCGGAACGGATGGGCATTGGCGGCCCGGCGCTCCGCGGGCGACATCCTCACCTGGTCATCGCGGCATGCAAGGGCTTCCTCAGCGGGCCGTATTCGGAGCGGACGGCCGCGGATGAAGTCGTGCAGATGATGACCGGCCTCGCCTACATGACCGGCCCGTCCGGGCGGCCGCTACGCGCAGGCGCCTCGATCACCGACATCCTCGGAGGGCTGTTCGGAGCGCTCGGTGCCGTTGCGGCCCTCCGCGAGCGGGAGGAAACCGGCAGGGGCCGGGAGATCCGTGTCGGGCTGTTCGAGACCGGACTGTTCACGGTAGCGCAGCACATGATGGCGTATGCGCTCCAGGGCAAGGAAGCCCCTCCGATGCCGGAGCGGGAGTTCACCTGGCCGGTCTACGACGTATTCGAGACAGCGGATGGCCTCCAGGCCTTTGTCGGCGCAATCACGGATCGCCAATGGCGCGGGCTCTGCGAAGCGCTCGGGCTTCAAGCGCTGCTGGCGGATCCCGGTCTGAAGACCCGCGCCGGCCGGATGAGCGCCAGGGACCGTACAATTCCCGAATTCCGTCGAGCCGCCCGTCGGTTCACCGCCTCTGAACTCGCCGGAATGCTGGCCGCCCATGGTGTATCCTGCGCCCCGGTTGCCCGCCCCGCTGAAATGTATTCGGACCCCCATGCCAGTGGCAAACTGTCCGCCACCCTGCTGCCGGATGGGCGGACAATACGAGGGCCGGGGATGCCCCTCGAGATCGACGGTGCACCCCTAGACGCCCCCATGGACCTACCCGCGCCGGGAGCGGATTCCGATGCGGTTCTCGGCGCCCTCGGCCTCGGTTCGGAGGAAATCCGCGCGGCCTCCGGCCGCCAACGCCAGCGAAGAAATGGGGCGCCATGAGACTGAATGGCAATGACCACCGGGAGCGTGTGACGCTCCGCGAGCTGAGCCTTCGCGACGGTCTCCAGCAAACATCCGTCTGGCCGTCGACCGAACGGAAGATCGCCACGATCCGGCGCGCCTACGCGGCGGGTGTCCGGGAATTCGAGGTCGGTTCCTTCCTCCCGACGTCACGGTTTCCGCAATTTGCGGATGTGGTGGCGCTGATCGACGCGATCTCCGAGTTGCCCGGCGCCACCGCAGCAGCGCTAACGATGAATGAGCGGGCCGTGCGCGAAGCGCTGGAGACACGGGTGGGCGAAATGGTGGTCAGCATCTCCGCGACAGAGGAGCACAGCCTGGCCAATATCCGCCGCTCCAGGAAAGAGGCGATCGGCCTCCTTCGCCATGCGGCCGGATCGCGCGGGTCCACTCCGGGGAATCCCCGCGTCATCGCCGCGATTTCCATGGTCTTCGGCTGCTCGATCGCTGGAGAGGTCGATCCATTGGAGGTGTTACGGCTCATGGCGGCTTGCGCGGAGGCAGGCGCAGACGCAGTCGCGATAGCGGATACGGTCGGCTATGCCGGCCCGGCACAGGTCGGGGAAATGACGGATCGCGCGATCGGCGTGCTGGACGGCGTGCCCCTGATTGTCCATCTTCACGATACACGGGGCATGGGCGTCGCCAATGCGTCGGCCGCGCTCGCGGCCGGCGCGCGAATCCTGGACGGCACGCTCGGCGGCCTGGGCGGATGCCCCTTCGCCCCGGGCGCGACGGGAAATGTTGCCTTCGAGGATCTCGTGTTTCTCTGCGAACGAAGCGGCTATGCGACAGGGATCGACCTCCCCGGCGCAATCGCCGCGCGCGGCATCCTGAAAGACTCGCTGCCGGGAGAGGCGATGCATGGTGCCCTCGCCCGTGCCGGCGCTCCGAACAACATCCACTGGCAAGCCCATCCCGACCCATCCCGGTAGAGACGGAATTGCTCCGGTCCGCGGACCGCGCCTGCCGAGACGGCGATGCCGGAAGAACGCCCCTGCACCGGCGGTCGGTCGCTCCCCCCATAAGCGTTGACTCGTCCGTTCGTGCTCGGCGCAGGTGGCATTGTTTGCCCCTGGCGTTGCGGCGATTGTCGGGGCAAGTCGCATGGAGGAGGATCGGGAGCTTCTGCTCACGTTCTCGCCGGACTTCCGGGAGGATCTTGCAACGGAGTGCAGAGCCCTGCAAGGGCTCCGCACGGACAAGTCTGCGGGCAGCCCTGCTTCGAGTTCCGTAGCCGCACCTGGGTTGCAGCCATTCGCTTCTCGAGACTGTGGTTCGCTCGGCAAAGTGAGCGGCAAGCCGCTTCGATCCTCTCGACGGCGCAGCCGTACACGCATTTCCTGGACTCGCCGCTGGTTTCGGCTTCACTCTCGCGATGAGAATTCACCGTTCGGGAGGCCGCACGGCAAGACAGAAACGTCTTCCTCTTCCTGCCGCCGGACCGGATCCGCGCCCATTCGCCCGGGCTGCACCTCATTGTCTCCCGGGCGATTTCGGAGTTGATGCACCACCGCCACGGGAGGAAACCCGCGCGCCTGGTCCTGCCGGAAGGCCGTCCGATCCCGGCGAAAAAGCCGCACTGCTACGCGGGTCGCGAATTCGCGGGGCTCTTCGACACAGGAACCCGAGGCGCAGACCGGCACTGGACCGACGGCGCGAACAGAATCGGGAACACGGAAGGGAAATTGCGGCCGACCAATGGGAGCGCAGTGCGTTCGCCCGTGGCGGCGGCGACTTCAGGGACTGGCGCCAGCCGGCGTTCATGGCATTCGTCCCGGATCAGGAGCGCGGCCATGCGCGACGGTCGCACCAGCGACGGGCCTGAAGAACAGATCGGCGCCGACCTGACGCTCGGCTGGCAGCGAACAGGAACGGATCACAGGAGAAAGGCGCCAATCAATACTGTGCAAAGGCGGTACGCGGGTAGCTGCGGCAATCCCTGGGGCAGGACTTCCGGCGGCGCGAGGATTTGAGGCAGCGCCCGACCGAGGCCGTGATGGCAAACAGCATCCGTGTTCAATCGGCACGGCCATCGCGATCGGCACGGGTCCGCCAGTTTGGTCGGAACGCCGCAGGACAGGCTGCCTGCCTGCCTGATTCATCGACACGGAATCGGGGGAAGGGACACGGAATCGGGGAAAGGACCCGGGCCATCTCGGGACACCCCGGCGGCACGGATGTTGCGATGTCGATCACGAGCCCGGCCGAACCCGCGTCTGCTTGTGCGAGCGCTTCTCCGTCCCTCAGCCGAATCCGCCAGTTTGGCCGCGCAAGAGCCTCGCAATGTTCTGCATGTTGCGGTACAATCCCCCCATGGTCAGGAATGAGCAAGCCAGCGCCCCGCCGGAGGACGCGGTCGAAGCGGCACGGGATCGAATTCTCGAGGCGGCGCTTCCGCATGTTCCATTCGATGGCTGGTCAACGCGCACCCTCGCTGCGGCGGCGCGCGAGACGGGGTCCGAGCCCGGGCTGGTCCGCCTCGCCTTTCCGCGCGGCCCGATCGATCTCCTGCTGCGGCTCCACCGCAACCTGGACCGGGAAATGTCCCGGAAGATCTCGGAAGAACCGGTGGAAGGCGGAGTAACCGTGAGGGTTACGGCCGCTGTCCGGCTACGAATCGAACTCGGCGAGCCGCATCGGGAAGCAGTCCGCCGTGGGGCCGCCTTTCTTGCCCTGCCCCTGAACGCAGGGGATGGCGCGAGATCCCTTTTCCGGACGGCAGACGCGATCTGGACCACGCTGGGAGATCCTTCCCGCGACTACAACTGGTACACCAAGCGGATGACCCTGGCCGGGGTTTACGGCTCCACCGCTCTTCGATGGCTCGGTGACGAGTCGGAAGGCTCCGAGGCGACCTGGCGGTTTCTCGACCGCCGCATCGGGGATGTCATGCGAATCGAGCGTGCAAAGGCGCGGTTCCGCAAGAACCCCGTCACCTGTTGCCTGCTCGCCGGCCCGCGTTTCGCGCTTCGCCGATGCCGTGCCCCGGACTCTGCGCCCGCAGGCATGCCCGGCGCCCCGGCGACCTAAGTCCCCTCACGCCTGTTCTTCCACGCCGAGCTTGGTGGCGTGGCCCATCTTTCTTCCCGCCCGCGCTTGACGCTTGCCGTAGAGGTGCAGCCGGAGTCCCGGCTGCACGGCAAGGCCAGGCCAGCCGTCGGCCTCCTCTCCGAGCAGATTGCGCATTTCCGCCGAAGAATGCCGCCTCGGCTGATGGACCGGCCAGCCCGCCACGGCCCGCATATGGGCCTCGAATTGGTCGAGATCACACGCGTCCGTCGTCCAGTGGCCTGAATTGTGCACCCGAGGCGCAATTTCGTTCGCCATGATCGACCCATCCGCCAGGAGGAAGAACTCGATCGCCGCCGCCCCGACGTAGCCGAGAGCCCGCTGCGTCCGGCCAACGGCCATCCGCGCGGACTCCTCCGCGAATTCCGGTATTCCCGCCGGCACCCGGCTCCAGCGCAGGATTCCTTCCTCGTGCCAATTGCGGCTCGCGTCGAATACGATTTCGCCACCATCAGCGCCGCGAACGCCGACAACCGAGAACTCCAGCGAGAACTGTACCTGACGCTCCAGAACCGCCGGAGCCCTGCCGAGCGAATCGAACGCACGGCGGGGGCATTCGTCCGGGCCGATTCGCCGCTGCCCTCTGCCGTCATAGCCCATGCGGCGTGTTTTCAGGATCGCCGGAGCGCCAAGCGACCTGAGGGCGGCTTCCGCTTCCTGCCCGCTCCCGACGGGAAGCCACGGGGCCACCGGTATTTCCAGACTCTCAAGGAATGCCTTCTCTGCCTTCCGGTCCTGCGCAACCCGGAGCGCTTCGGCGCCCGGGCGAACGACAACCCCATCCCGTTGGAGCCGTTCCACGGAACCCACTGGTACGTTTTCGAATTCGTATGTCGCGAAACGAACCGCTCTCGCCAGCGCGCGAAGCGCATCGTGATCCTCGTAGGACGCGGCAATTCCCTTGGCTGCTACCCGCGCTGCCGGCGCATCCGGGTCCGGATCAAGCACTACCGTGTCCAGACCCATGCGGGCAGCGGCCAGGGCGAGCATGCGTCCGAGCTGCCCGCCACCGAGAATCCCGACGGCCTCTCCCGGCGAAGCGACCGGATGGTCCGTCAAGCGCTGCTCTCCCGTGCATCGACTGGCGCAAAGGGGACAGCCTCGGTCTGCGCGCCGCGCCAGCTCCGGAGTCTTTCGGCCAGCGCGGAATCCGAGAGGGCAAGCACGGAGGCGGAGAGAAGGGCCGCATTGACGGCGCCCGGTTTACCGATAGCCAGGGTTCCGACCGGCACTCCTGCAGGCATCTGGACGATGGAGTGCAGGCTGTCCATACCGTGAAGCGACGTCGCGGGGATCGGCACGCCAAACACCGGAAGGGTCGTCAACGAAGCGATCATCCCCGGCAGATGCGCCGCGCCCCCTGCGCCTGCAATGATGACCTGGATTCCCCGGCCATCTGCCTCTTCGGCGAAAGCCACAAGCCGCCGCGGTGTCCGGTGTGCAGAAACGATCCGGGTCTCGTGCGGGACCCCCAGGGACAGCAGCGTCTCGGACGCACGCGACATGGTCTCCCAATCAGACTGGCTTCCCATTACCACGCTCACGAGCGGAAATTCGGAATCCCTCATCCTGCGCTCCTGTCGGGCCGCGGGTCCGCCGGTTCCGGTCAGGCAGGCTCGTCCGGGTAGAGCGTGCGCTCCAGATGGGCGATCTCGTCGCGGGTGCGAAGTTTGCGCTTCTTGATCTCCGCGACCTCGACAGCATCCGGCGCCGAACGCGCGATCATCCGCGCCAAGCGTTCCTCCAGTTTCCGGTGCTGCGCCCGGAGCGCCTCGAGTCGCGCAAGCAATGCGCCCTGCGCGCTGGTTATCTCCGGCCGACCGAAACCGTCCATGCTCCCGACTCGCGATCTCTTCATTGCACCTGTTAACACTTATAGCACTGGAGCGAGGCCCACCGCAGGATCGCGTCCTGCGATTGCCGCCTTCAGCCGACCGCTACGGTGCCAGAGCGCCCTGGACAGTCCCGAGGAGCCCGGACCGGAGCGTCCGCAACACGGGACCCGAAGGCCGGGTCCGAACCGGGATGTCGGAGACACCGGTTCCCCACACAGCCCGGCCTGGCGGTGGGGAGGCGCCCACCGCGCCGGTCCCGGCGTGAATTGCCGGAATCAAGGCGGCTCTCCGCTCCCGGAACGGCGCCAATACCGGGAGCCGGGATTCGAGATTGCGAAGGCCGGCAGGGGCCGTGCGAACGGACAGTGCGCGGCCTCCGCCGAGCGAACCCGGACGGCCCGATCCGCAGTTCTGATTCCGGGCGAGGACCGCAGAACGGCACATCATCCTCAGCCCGGACTCGAACGCCGCCCCTCGAGCCCGTCCACGACCGAGCCCACTACCGGGGGACGCAACCGAATCCTGCAGTCGGGCGCACGCAGCCGAGCCAGGCACTCGGGACGTCCAGATCCGCACGGCTGCCGCCCCGGCCGCGTGCTGCTAGACTGTCGGTACGTCACCAGCCTATGCTGCGCCAGGCAGCCTTTTGAAAAGAGGCGACCATGCTCACCAAGATCGCCCTTCTCCTTCTCCTGATCATCGTGGTGTTTTATGGTGGCCGTGCACTCGCCCGCCTCGGGCAGGCGCCCGCACCCCGGAGGAGGCGCCCGGAGAGAAAGGCTTCTGCAACGCAGCTCGTCGAATGCCCTCGCTGCGGCGCCTATGTCCCCGACGGACGCTGCAATTGCGGCCAGCGCGATGACTCCGCCGGATGATCCGGCGGCAAGCATTGCCGCATCAGGAAGGGCGCTGATTACCGGCGGTGGTAGACGGATTGGCCGGGCGATCGCCATCGGGCTCGCGAGACAGGGCTATTCGGTCGCACTGCACTGGCACAGGGCGGAGTCGGATACCGGAGACACCGTGCGCGAATGCCTGGTGGCGGGTGCGCCCGCCGCATCATCGCTTCGAGCCGACCTCTCCTGCCGCGCGGAGCGCGACGATTTGATGGGGCGCGCTGCGGAAGCACTCGGGGGATCCATTTCTCTGCTCGTGAACAACGCTTCACTCTTCAAGCGGGACGACTACGCGGGAGCGAGAAAAGATGCCGCGGAAGACAACCTGGCCGTCGGCCTGGCAGCGCCCTTTACCCTGACTCGCACTTTTGCGCAGCAACCGGCACCGGCCCCGAACGGCAACATCATCAACCTGCTCGACGCGGACCTCTGCCGCCCCGGTGAGGATTTCGCAAGTTACCGGCTGGCGAAGGCCGGCCTGGCAGCGCTTACACAGGACGCAGCGCTCGCGCTTGCCCCCGGAATCCGGGTCAACGCGATCGCGCCTGGTCCCGTGCTGCCTGCTGCCACGGAGAGCACCGCCCATTTCGAACGCTCGCGCCGCCTTGCACCCCTGGGACGCCATGCGAGCATCGACGAAATCGTACGTACCGTCCTGCACATCCTTGCCTGCCCTTCGATGACCGGCGCGACCATTCCGCTGGACGGAGGACGGCGACTCGCCAGACCGGAAGGCCCGTCATGATCGAACATGGGGCCAGGATCCGCCACCGGGTACTGCTGCAGGGGCTCAGACTCGGTGTCCGGATCGGAATCCGCGACGGCGAGGCAGAAATTCCGCAGCCGATTGTGGTTGACGCCAGGCTCGAGATGCGAAGGGGGCCCCCGTCCGGCCCGGGCGCCCTGTCCGCGTCCTGGGCTGCGGAAGCGGAGTACCGGGAAACGGTCTGCTATGACACGTTGGCAACACGAATTCGGGGCGTCGCGGAATCCCGGGTGTGGGCGCTCGCCGAAGACCTCGCGGAGGCTCTGGTCGCGCTCTGCCTTGCCGATGGCCGGGTGGTCCGTGTGATCCTGCGCGTCCGCAAGCCACAGGCAATCCCGGACGCGGACGCCGCGGGTGTCGAAATTGAGGCTGTAAGAGAGGATTCCGTGGCAGAGTAAGGCGCGACCGCTATGGACACGGGACCCGCACTGCCCTAGACTCGTTGAGCGCGGAAACAAACGCGCCCCACCGCGCGTGACCCGGGCTGCAATTGCTGTGACTGTTAGGTTCAGTGCTGATTGCGCGGGTGGGAACGATAGCAGCAACGTGGCATGATGTCTGCGCCAATCATTGAGATTCTCATCTTCGCCGCGGTGACGGCGTTTCTCGCCTACCGCCTCTGGGGGGTTCTCGGGACGCGGAGCGGTTTTGAAGATCCGTCGAAGGGTATCTCGACGCACGATGTGCGAGCGGATCCGGACCGGCAGGAGGAGGCATCGATCATACCTCTTCGCCCAGACCGGCCGCCCAGCCACCCGGACACCGCAGAAGACTCTACCGAGGAAGCGCCCGACCTCGCAAAGCTTCCCAAGGACGACCCGAGACGCGCTCCGCTCGTGGCCCTGAAGGCGGTCGAGCCGGAGTTCACGCTGGATACGTTCCTCGCCGGAGCGAAGCAAGCCTACGAGATGATCTTTCTTGCCTACGCGGATGGCGATACGGACATGCTGGCGCCTCTGCTCTCGGACGACGTTCTTGAGGACTTCGTCCGCGTCATCAAGGACCGCAGGGACAAGGAGCTTTCCGTGGAGGCCAGGTTCATCGGCATTCGTGAAGCCGCAGTAGAGCGCCTCGCCCTCGACGAGAATACAGGTCGCGCCGAGATCAGCGTTCGCATCGTTGCGGATATCATAACCGCGGTCCGGGATGCCAGCGGTCTCGTTATCGAAGGCGACCCGAAGACCATCGCCCGCAGAGTCGAAAACTGGACGTTCGAGCGCGAATTCGGGTCACCCAATCCGAACTGGACGCTCGTCGAAACCTGAACAACCCAAACGCGCCATGAAGCCGCATGACCGACTCCGGCGCGGCGACCGGGAAGCCTGGGATCGCGAGACGCAAGGCCTGAGGCCGCTTCGACACACGGGTCGCTCAAATTCTGTGGCGCCGCCCGGCGATGCTCCTTCCGATCGGAACAATGATCGCCGCGAATTGGGGCAGGACGAAGCCTGGATCGAGTTCACCAGGGACGTCGTGCCGCTGGGAAAGCGATCCCCCGTCGAGCAATCGGGAAACATCCCCTCTGGCGAAGGCGAGGGCGAATCCGAAGCTGGCAACTCCGGGCCGGCTGTAGCCATGCGGCCGCCGCAATCCTCGGGAAACGCTGCGCTTGGCACTTACTCACTCGACCGCAGGACCCTCGACCGCCTGAGACGGGGCAGGATCGAGCCCGAAGCCCGCCTCGACCTGCACGGCAAGCGCTATGTCGACGCAATGCGGGCGGTGTCGAACTTCCTGATGCAGCGACATCGCCTGGGGAACCGCCTTGTCCTTGTCATCACAGGCCGCGGCGGGGCAAGGCTCGTGGGTGCAGCGCGCGGAGACGACCCGTATGCTGGCTTGGACAAGCCGGAGGCTGGAGTCCTCCGGCGCGATTTTCCGCGTTGGATTCGAGATGGCGATCTGGCCAATATCGTCATACATTGCCAGCAGGCACATGCCTGCCATGGCGGGAACGGCGCCTATTACGTGTATCTGCGAAAGCGGCGGTAGCCCCCGGCAGAATTCCATCCCGGAACACGCCATCCGCATCAGCACGCAGATCCCCTGAAAAAGCGACCAGGGGATGCGCAACCCGCTTCTGGACTATTGCCGACAGCGCTCCGGCATCGGACATGCACCCTGCGCGTCCTTGGCGCCATCTTCCGAGGCGGCACGGAGCAACGCGCCGCACCGCTCCTGAAGCGCATAGGCCTCGATCGCCGAGTTCGCAAGAATGGCCTCCTGCTGCCGGTTGGGGAGCGGCAAGAGAGCGCTGCGAACGAGGTCCGCCACCTGCCGGTATGTCGCCGCGAGCAGGCAGACAGGCCAGTCGGAGCCGAACATGCATTTCTCCGGGCCGAAGACCCTGATGGCTTCCAGCAGGAAGGGATGAATCTGCCCGGGCTCCCATTTTGCCCAATCGGCCATTGTCACCATGCCGGACAGCTTGCACCAGACATTGCTGTGCCCCTCTGCGAAGCGCTTGAGCGCAACGGCCCAGGAAGCGAAATCGCTGATCCGAATATCCCGATTCGCGAGATGATCGACAACGAACCGCATTTCCGGAAACGCTTCGGCAGTCTTGCCTGCCGCCGGCAATTCCCGCTGACCAACCAGCAGATCAAAGGCCAGCCCCCGTTTCGCCACCGCTGCCAGTCCGCGTTGCGTGTCCCTGCGCAGCAGCCAGCCGGGGTCCGTCTCGTTGCAGACCGGATGCCGAATTCCGACCAGCAACGCGCCGCCGGGCATATCGAACAGCCGGTCGAGCTGATCCGGGACATCGGCAGATTCCAGATCGACCCAGCCGATCACGCCCACGACAAACCCGGCCTCAGAAGCAGCTCGCAAGAGCGGCAGGTTCTTCTCGTAGCTGGCTCCGATCTGAACCAGGACCGTTCCAATCACCCCCGCCGGTGCCAGTTCGTTCCTCAGATCTTCGGGCGCAAATCGGCGGTTGATGGCACGGTGCCGATTCGTCATCCAGGGGAAGCGGTCCCGTTCGGGATCCCAGAAGTGATGATGGGAATCGATCGCCGGCACCAGCGTCATGCTCCGCATCCCCTCCTCCTGCGGCCGGCGTTTCGAGCGCGCGCAGCCATAACGATGCAGTCATCTGCCCGATCCGAAACCGAACCGACTTGGAGCGGCTGTTCAATCCCCATCCGAAGCCGTTGCGGCCACATTCGAATTCAGGCGGCATTCGTACGCCCCAATCATAGTCACCAAGTCCGTGTCGACACGTGGAAGGTCCAGGAATGGCAATCGAGGGGATGCCGCGCGGAACCGGATCCGCGAAACGGGCATCGCAATCCAGACATCGTCCGCGCGGCCGGGGGAGCCTCCATGGCAGATCCGGGGTTCCGGAACATCATCCACTTGGGACTTATATGCATAACTTGACATGAGCCAGTTCTGCATCCATTTCACGGGTCGTAGAGGTTGGCAGTCCAAACGCCCCTCGCCGTGCAGTAGCGCCAGTCGCCGACGCCAGTATGTTGCGGGCCGCATTCGGGTCCGCGTTCTGTGTGTGGTTGCATGCCACGCACACGAAGCTCGCTTGCGAGCGGCGTGAGTCTGCGTCGATCACGCCGCATGCACTGCAAGTCTGCGAAGTATAGGCGGGGTTGACTTCGATGATCTGGCCAGCCTTGTAGGCGAGCATCTGGCGCAGCCCACCCCGGCCTGTGTTGCGAATTTCGCGGTTCAAGCCACGCTTGCCGCCTTTGCCCTTGCGCGTCATGGCCTCGGGATGTAGTGCTTCGACGACCACCGTTTGCGCCTTGTCTGCCAGCGTGCGGCTGGTGCGGTGCTGCCATGCCTTGCGCGCCTGGGCCAGCCTGCGTGCCGCACGTTGCAGCCTGCGCCTGGCGCGCTCCCGTCTCCGACTCCCCCTCCGCTTGCAAGACAACGCACGCTGGTGCCGCTTGTACTTCGTCTCGAGCAGGCGCAGGTTCGGCATGCGATGCAGGGTGCCATCGCTGTCCGCCACCTGCCGTACGTTCATATCAACGCCAATGGCGCTGCCATCATCCTGCGATGTCGCGACGGCGACCTTGTAGCAAACGGTTGCATACCAGCGACCCGCTGTGCGCTTGACGACGGCCTTGACTGGTTCGCAATCCTCGTACGGGTTCCCGCCCCGCCGCCGAATGCGCAACCAACCCACCTTGGGGACCGCCAACCGACCATCCGCGATGCGCACCTTGTCCGGGATCGTAAACGATGGCGTGCCATGGCGTGACTTCCACTTCGGATATTCGGCGTGCCCAGCGAAGAACGCCTGCCAAGCGTCCGCCTGATATTTCAGCGCGTACCGAACAATGGAATAGGAATGTTCCCGCAACCAGTCGTTGCTGTCCCACAGGATCTTGAAGGCTCTCCCGAACGTAAAGAACGTCGGCGATTCGATCTTGCGTCCGCAGACGTGCTCGTATTGGATTTCACGCGCTTCTTTGACCTCGTTCCATGCAATCCGGCACGCGTCCCAAAATGCCCAGCATCCGTTCCGCCGTACCGATGTCGCCCGGATACAGTCGATAGGTAATGTTCCGATAGGTCGTATATTCTTCCATCGCGCTCGGTCCTGTAGCGTGAGGGCCGTGTGGCTGTGGCCGCACAGCGACGACCACAGAACACATAATGACACGGTGATGTTGATTCGATTAGTTCCGTGTCAAGTTGAGTATATAATCCCCATCCACTTCGCCCGCACGGACTGGGGGAGCCTGTCGTTGCCGCGCAGTTGGCATGCGATTGGCCGGCACGATCAGGACCAGGCGGTCCGGGGGCGAATCGCTCGTATTCCCGTACGACATCCCCTTCCCAGGCGCTCCCCTGCTCCCGATCAACAGCCATGGCCATCCGGATTCGCATGCGGTTGGTTCCCACGCGCCCCTGTCCAACCGCTCCCTGGCGGGGACAGGACCGGAGCCTCGCCGCGTGGATCCTGGCTTGCTGTTCCAGGTGCCGAATCCTTCAACGCCCCAATCCGGCAACCGGATGGCTGATATGGATGCATGGCAGGAATTCTGGTGGCTTCCATGCATCGCCAGACCCCTGTCCGGCTTGCATCCATATCACGAATCGCAGTGGTGGCTGGCGTGCCTCTCCGTGCTGGTGCGCCCGCCGCCGATGCCAGGATATTGCGGGCTGCGTTCCGATCCGCGTTCTGTGCATGACCGCAGGCCATGCACGCGAATTCCAATCAACGTTCCGGGAGCCAACGTCTGCCACACCGCACGCGCTGCATGTCTGCGACCTATGGGCGGCGGGAACTTCGATGACGTCCCGGCCTTGTAATCAAGCGCTTGCCGGATAGCGCCCGATCCCGTCACAAGGGTTTCCCGGTTGAAGCCCGCCTTCTGCCGCACATTCTTGCCGGGAATCGCCGACATGCCCTTCTCTGAGTGCATCATGGCCTTCGTATCCAGCCCCGACTGCACGCAATTGCTTTCGAATTGGCCTCGGCCCGCGAATCACCGGCACCGAGTCGCGGCGTCGGCGATGCGGACAGCGCTGCGGCGCCCGCCGGACATATTCCCGCCCGGGTCGCCGGACAAACCGGTGCCGCGTGTTCCGAAGACGGCGTCCCAAGCATAGAATTTTGTGAACCAATGCTTCGGTTCTTGATTATTGACGGGTGTATGCCCGCCCCATAGCGTCCCCTTGGTCAAGGGGGAGGGGATGGCATGTCAATGGAGTTTCTTGCGGACGCGTGGCGCGCTTTCCGATCCGACAGCAAGCACGACTTCATCGGCGCCGCTTCCGGGGAGGCTCCTGCACGCACACTGCGCACCGACCGGTCCGTCGGTCGGTCCCGGGTTCTCCGGCGCGGTGTTGCGACGAGCGGAACGGAGTGCCAGCCCGGCTGCTCGGGCTTCCAGCTGCCCGAAAGAGGGCCCCATCTGTATCGCGGACCGTCCGGGGCTACGGAATGACGCTCGCCGGATCCCAGCGCCCACGGCAGATCGGAGGGCGCTCAACCAAGGACGGATGTTCGAAACGCGATCCGCGCTACGACATCCTGTTCGAGCCGGTGAGGATTGGCCCCGTCACGGCCAAGAACCGATTCTTCCAGGTGCCTCATTGCAACGGCGGCGGCTACCGCGACCCCTCTGCAGTGGCGGAGATGCGGCGGGTAAAGGCCGAAGGCGGATGGGGCGTGATTTTCACCGAACAGGTGGAGCTGCACCACACGTCCGAGATCACACCCTTCATCGAATTGCGGCTCTGGGATGACAGCGACATCCCGGCGCTGGCCCGCAGCGCCGGGGCGATGAAATCCCACGGCGCGCTGGCCGGGATCGAACTGGCCTACAGCAGCGTGAATGGTGCCAACTTCTACTCCCGGGAGCCTCCGATGGCGCCCGTGACCACGCCAATCCTGACCTTCTTCAAGGATCCGGTTTCGGCCCGGGCGATGGACAAGGAGGACATCCGCAACCTTCGGAAGTGGCATCGTGATGCCTGCCTCCGGTCACGGCGGGCGGGCTACGACATCATTGAGCTATACGGCGCGCACGGCTTCGGCGTGATCCAGCATTTCCTTTCGCCGCTGACCAACCAGCGCAGCAACGAGTATGGCGGAAGCCTCAGGAACCGCGCCCGGCTTTTCCGCGAACTCGTATCGGAGTGCAAGGACACGGTCGGCGGCACCATGGCCGTCGCGGTCCGCCTGTCGCTGGACGAGCAAGGCGGGCTCGGCAATTCGGAGGTCCGCGACCTGATCGCCATGCATGCCGATCTGCCCGACCTTTGGGATCTGGCCCATGGGGCATGGGACGATTGCTCCCGCTCCTCTCGCTTCGTCGAAGAGGGGGCGCAAGAACCCCTGGCGCGTGGCATCAAGGAACTGACGGACAAGCCGGTTGTCGGGGTCGGGCGCTTCACCTCACCCGACGCGATGGTCGGTCAGGTCCGTCGCGGCGTGCTTGACTTCATTGGGGCCGCCAGGCCCTCGATCGCCGACCCGTTCCTCCCGCACAAGATCGACGAGGGTCGCGTCGAGGACATCCGGGAATGCATCGGCTGCAACATCTGCGTGGCCGGCGACATGACCATGTCGCTGAGCCGCTGCACCCAGAACCCGACCTTCATGGAGGAATGGCGCAAGGGCTGGCACCCCGAGCGAATGAACGGCAAGGGTGAAAGCAGCACCGTCCTGGTGGTCGGCGCGGGTCCCGCCGGACTCGAAGCCGCGCGCGCGGCCGGCCTGCGAGGCTACGCCGTGACGCTGGCAGAAGCGCAAACCGAACTCGGTGGCCGGGTTCGGCTGGAATCGCGGTTGCCGGGCCTCGCCGTCTGGGGCCGGGTGCGCGACTATCGCCAGTACCAGATCCGCCAGATGGCGAATGTCGAAGTCTATCCGGACTCGCCGGTGACGGCCCAAAACGTGCTGGAGCTCGGAGCCGAGAACGTGGCAATCGCCACCGGATCGACCTGGCGGCGCGATGGCGTAGCGCGGCACAATCTCCTGCCAATCCCGATCGACGGGACAATGCCCCTGTTCACCCCGGACAACCTGATGGCAGGCCAACTGCCGGAGGCAGAGCATGTCGTTCTCTATGACGACGATCATTATTACATGGGCGGCGTCCTGGCCGAGCTGATGGCGCGAAACGGGTTCCGTGTCACCCTGGTGACCCCATCGAACCTCGTCAGCGAATGGTCGGTGAACACGCTGGAGCAGCACCGCATCCAGTCGAGATTGATCGAACTGGGCGTCGGGATCATTACGGCGCACGGTCTTCGCGCAGTCACCCCGGACGCGGCCGTACTCGAGTGCGCATTCACCGGGCGTACGCGCGATATCGCTTGCGATGCGGCGGTTCTGGTCACCGCACGGCTGCCGGACGACGCGCTCTGGCATGCGCTCAAGGCGCGCGAGAATGAATGGGCGACCGCCGGCGTCCGCCGCGTTGAGCGGATCGGCGATGCCTGCACTCCTGCTCCCATCGCATGGGCAACCTATGCCGGGCACCGCTTCGCCCGCGAACTGGATACTTCCCGGCCGGAGGGCATCCTTCCCTTCCGCCGGGAAAGCGTGGAACTCGCCCCCGAGGATGGCCGGGAATGAGCGACGCTCGCCATAGGATGGCCATGTCCCCTGGCACAAGGGGCGCAAGGGGCACAAGGGGCGAAAAAGACCCACCGCGCGATGCCGTTTCCGGACCGGAGCCTGAACCCGCGGTTGCCTTCGACAACGGGGTCGAGTCCTTCGGGCGCGGACCCGGTGCGATGCAACCGCTCCGCGACGTCAGCTTCTACATCCGCGACAACGAGTTCCCTACCCTTCTCGGCCCGTCCGGCTGCAGAAAGACCGCGCAACTTCGCGCCCTGACGGGGCTTGAACATGCGACCAGCGGCGTGATCCGCCTGTTCGGCCGGGACATCCTGGATGTTCCGGCCTACAGGCGCCCGGTGAACACCGTCTTCCGGCACCATTTGCGGTTCCCGCATGTGACTGTCACCAACAACGTGGCCTGCGGGCTCAGGCACCTGCGTGTGAACGGCGTGGGCGGACACCAGCTCTACCGGCATCGGGAGTCCGTGTTCGACCAGGCTGCGGCCCTGGGGGCACGTGTGGGCTGATGCAATCCGCAGTGCCCGCGCATTTTCGCACCATCACGACGGCAGGGCTACGTTCTGGAGCATGCACTGCCCTGGCAACCAGACCGGCAGCGATATTTCGCGCGCAACCCGGCCATGTCCCCCCGGGAACGACAGGAAAGGACACAGGATGATCAGAACCGGAGACGAGTACCGCGACTCCGTCCGCGGCACTCGCGATGTCTACGTGAACGGTGAGAAGGTCAAGGATGTCACGACGCATTCCCAGTTCCAACCGCTCGTTGATATCCGCGCGCGCATCTACGACATGCAGCACGAGACCGAACACCGGGATGTGATGACCGTAGAGCAGGATGGCGAGCGCAACGCGCTCGGAAACGCGCTGCCCTACACGCAGGACGACTGGTGGGCAAAGCGCCGCGCGACCGACCACATGATGAACGAGATCGGCGGAGTGGTGACCCGGGTCGGCGACGAAACCGTGGGCGAGATGTGGTCGCTCTACGACGGGCAGGACGTGCTCAACGAGGTCGATCCGCAGTTCTCGCGGAATATCGAGCACCACGTCTTCAAGGTTCTGAGGGAGGATCCGTTCCACGTCTCGGCCAATACCGATCCGAAGGGCGACCGCTCCAAGGCGCCGCAGGACCAGGACCCCGACATGCTCCTGCATGTCGTGAAGGAAACCGACCAGGGAATCGTCGTGCGCGGAGCGAAGTACGAAACCGCAGCGGCGTACTCCAACCAGGCCTTTACCAAGCCCACCATCGCCAATTGGGGAAATGCGAAACTATCGGACTACGCGGTGGGCTTCATATGCGACCTGAATTCGCCGAATCTCAAATTCATCTGCCGAACCGGCTTCGCCGGACGGGCTGCGAAAGCCGACTATCCCCTCGCCAACCGTTTCGACGAAGTGGACACGCTTGTCATCTTCGACAACATCCTGATCCCGTGGGAAAACGTGCTCTTCTACCGGCACACCCGCGCAGCCGCTTTCATCCGGGCCACACTGCACCGGTATTCGGCGTTTGCCTTCGTCCAGCGCATTCTGAAAATGTCCGACATGATGATCGGCGCGGCCCTGTTCAACGTGCGCCAGACGGGCCTCGACAAGCAGCCGGCCGTGCAGGAGAAGCTGAGCCAGCTTGCCGTCTACCGCGAGGGGATCAACGCTCATCTGACCGCCGCGATTGCGCTGGGAGAACGCAGCCCGGCAGGGCTGATCATGCCGAACCAGTCGCTGCTCTTCACCGGCCGAGTCCACGCCTGCAGCCACCTTCACGAGATGATGCACCTGGCGCGCGAACTGTGCGGCGGACAGATCTGCGTAACACCGGACGCGGCGGCGTTCGAGCATCCCGAGACCAAGCCCTGGATGGACAAATACTATTCCATCAACGAGGAATGGGTAGCCGACGACCGGCGCAAGCTCCTGGCCTTCGCCCGCGACATGCTCAACTCGGACTATGCTGGCCACCGGCTCACCTTCCAGCTCTTCGCGCAGTCGCCGCCCTTCGCCCATCTCGCTGCGGTCTACCGCAACTTCGAGTGGGACGGCCCGCTGGCATTTGTCAAGGAAGCTGCGGGCCTCAGCGACAGTGTCCTGGAGGGGCGAACGCTGTCGGCGGACGACCGTTCCGTCTCCAGCTGGTTCTCCTCCCGCAAGGGCGCGCAGTCGAAGGGGGCAGCGGCATAGCGGGGCAACGCCGACGGTCCGGAACAAGTCAACAGGCCGGGACGCCCGGCCCGTGCAACCATACGGACAGAAAAACGGAAACGGACGAACATGGTTACCCACACGCGCCTCCGCCCCTTCAACACGAAGGATACCTACCCCGAACAGAACCTCGACAACGACCTGTCACAGGGCGTTGTTGCGCGCGGGACCATGGTTTTCCTCCGCGGCCAGGTCAGCCAGGACCTCGACAGCCGCGAGAGCCTTCATGCGGGCGATGCCGCCGCGCAGACGGCCAGGACGATGGAGAACATCGGGAGGCTGCTGGAAGAAGCGGGCAGCGAGTTGTCGCATATCTGCCGGATTGTCGTTTACCTGACCGACATCCGATACCGGGAAGCCGTCTACCAGGAGATGGGCAAGTGGCTGAAGGGCGTCTATCCCTGCTCCACGGGGCTGGTGGTGTCTGCGCTCGCGCGGCCCGAATGGATCGTGGAAATCGAAGTCACCGCTGTCATTCCCGATTGGCCCGGAGGAATCCATGACCTTCTCGATCTCGGCGCGGTGCCCTGACAGCGGAATGCTCGGCATCGCTGTCTCGTCCTCCTCGCCGTGCGTCGCCGCGCGCTGCGCCCATGTCCGCGCAGGCGCAGGCGTCGTGGCGACTCAGAACATCACCGATCCGCGGCTCGGCCCGAAAGGCCTGGACCTGATGGCTGCCGGGCTTACGGCAGAACAGACCCTGCACCTGCTCAAGCCCGATGCGCCGCATCTGGAATACCGCCAGCTCGCCCTGGTGGATTCGAGCGGTGGCACCGCGCATTTCTCGGGCGCGCACACGCTTGGCACCCACCATGTCGCCACTGGCAGCGGCGTCGTGGCGGCGGGCAACCTGATGGCCTCGACAAGCGTGACAGAGGCGATGGTTGCCGAATTCGCCGCAAGCCCCGGAACACCCCTCGGCGACCGCCTGGTGACCGCCATGCGTGCAGCCTCGGGGGCCGGCGGTGAAGAAGGACCGGTGCGTTCCATCGGGATGCTCCTCGCATTAGACGTTGAGTGGCCGGTCGCCGATTTGCGTGTCGACTGGACCGACAGAGACCCGATCGAGGAACTGGCCGATCTGTGGAACCGTTGGAAAGTGGAGATGGATGCCTATGTCAGCCGGGCCCTGAACCCGTCTGCGGCGCCAAGCTACGGTGTGCCGGGCGATCTCTGACGCACCGGCGGCGTCCGACGCACCTGACCCGCCAATCGCGCGGTCCACCGTCAGCCGAGTCTCGAATTTGCCGTATTGGCGCCTGGCAGGGCTCCGCCGCGAAGACTGCACGTTCCGTGTCGCAACGCGCCTCGCTGCCGGGCAGTTGACCGGCAAGGTGTATGCCCGGTGCTCGCCCGAGAGCCTGGTTGTCTCGAGGTGATCGAAAAAAGGAACTGCAGGCCATTTCCTAGAAGCAGACACCAGGCATCGCGGAATATAGACTGAACCGGTGATGGCCGGGGGCGGCTAGCGGAATGCGGTTTACACTCAGGCAGCTCAGCTACTTTGTCGCCGCGGGCGAGTCCGGCAGCGTGACGCGCGCGGCGGAGCGCGTGTGCATTTCCCAGCCTTCGGTTTCGGCCGCGATTTCCCACCTGGAGCGGGAGCTCGGCGTTCAGCTCTTTGTTCGCCAGCACGCGCAGGGCCTGGCGCTGACCCCGGCGGGCACCCGCTTGCTGAAGGCTGCCAGGAAGTCCCTGCGCGCGGCGCAGGACCTCTACGATGTTGCCAGCGAGTCCGCCGGCACCGTGTCGGGTCCGATAAGCATCGGCGCGTTTCGGACATTCGCGCCGCTGATCATCCCCGAGATCTGGCTTTCCTTCACCGAGCGCAACCCGGATGTTCAAATCAAGGTCATGGCAGGCGACGAGGCGGAGCTTCTGGACGGGCTTCGGGATGCGCGGATCGACATTGCGCTGACCTACGCAATTCATCTCGGCGATGACATGCACTTCCAACCGGTCGCGGAACTGCCGACCTATGTCCTACTCGCTTCCGAGCATCCTCTCGCCGGGCAGACTCCCCTGACCCTTGCGGACCTTGCCGAGGAGCCCTTCGTCCTGCTCGATCTGCCCCTCAGCCGCCAGTACTTCCTCTCCCTGTTCGAGCGGTCGAGCGTCAATCCGCGCATCGTGGCCGAATCCGCGGACGTCGCGATGCTGCGATCGCTGGTCGCGGCCGGGATCGGGTACTCGCTGATGACATCCCGGCCGCTCAACATGCGCGCGGAGAATGACAGGCCGCTTACCTACGTCCCGCTTGCCGCGGATCATCCGCCACTCACAATCGGCCTTGCCTCGCTGAAGGAAATGCAGCGCACCCGGCTCGTCGACGCGTTCGAAACCCATTGCCGCGAAATGATCGTTTCCGGCAAGATACCCGGCATGGCACCCTACACCGGGCATTGATCCCCTTGCCTCGCAATTCCTGATGGGCTGATGCCGAAAAACCGAATTCCCCTTCCTCCCTGACAGGTCCACAATGTGCCCCAGCGACCGTAGCAGTCCAGACAACGAGGGGAGCCACGATGGATTCCACTGCCGAACAGGATCTGCGCAGCCGGTTCTTGAACGGCATGAGCCACGCGGCCTGCACGGTGAACGTTGTGACAACCAACGGGCCTGCCGGACGGGCAGGCGTCACGGTGTCGGCAATGTCCTCCGTTTCGGCGGACACAGAAAGGCCAACCTTGCTTGTCTGCGTTCATCACCAGTGTCCGGCCGCGGCAGCGATCGTCGAGAATGGTGTCTTCTGCGTCAATGTCTTGCGCAACGACCAGTCGTATATTTCGGACACGTTCGCAGGCAGGTTCAAGAACGAAGTCTACGACAAGTTTGATTGCGCCGAGTGGCTGGACTGCGAGACCGGCGCACCACGGATTGCGGATGGGCTGGTGGCCTTTGACTGCCGGCTGCAATCCGGCGAGAGAGTGGGCTCGCACCATATCTTTCTGGGCGAAGTCCAGAACCTGCACATATCGCGGCCCGGATCGCCATTGATTTACGCAAATCGCGCCTATGTCTCCTCAAGCCGCATCGAAAGCGCAAGCACCTTCAGGGAGGCGGTCGATGGCGAACGAAGCAAGCTTGCCGTCGGGTATTTCCATACTTTCGGCCCTTTCCTGATTCCCAAGCTTCTGGCAGGGTTGCCCGACATCAACGTGAAGCTTGTCGAGGGAGACCAACGGCGACTGAGCGAAAGCCTTGCGTCGGGCGAATGCGAACTGGCGCTGCTCTACGATATCGGTCTTGACGAGAATCTCGATACCGAGACCTTGACCGAACTTTGGCCCTATGTCCTCCTGCCCGCGGGACATTCGCTGACCGATCAGCGCGAAGTGACGCCGCAGGAATTGGCCGAGGAACCGATGATCCTCCTCGACACTCCGCCCAGCGCGGAGTACTTCACCGGCATCATGAGAGTTGCGGGTGTGACACCGGTAATCCGGCAACGGACGACCTCGCTGGAAATGCTCCGGGGGATGGTTGGACATGGCCTGGGATATGCGCTGCTTGCAACCAAGCCCGTGAGCGGCATGAGCTACGATGGCATGCGTCTGGTCACCCGTCCGCTGGCCGGAAACCCGGACTCCAGCCGAGTCGTTCTGGCCCATCGGAAGGGCCAGAGATTGTCCCCCGCCGCCGATCGATTTGCATCGACGTGCCGGTCGGCATTCACTTCCCGTGAGTCTGAACTCTGACTTGCGCCGATGAAGCTGTCAGCGCGGGCATCGACAGTCTCAGGAGTGCACGGCAGCAGAACTTGACACCGACGCCGTCTGACCGGCTCGGCCATCGGATCGGGATAGGGGGGCACCTCGCGGTGCCGCCCCTCCCACACCACCGGGCATACGGGTCCGTACCACGGCGGTTCGACCGGATTAAGCGTCGACGGAGACATTCTGTCCGTCGGCGCCGGGCTTTCGAGAGTTGACTTCGCCATGGATGGTTCGACCCCTTGTGATCCGCCGACCGAGGGTTCACCCCAATCGCGTGGTTGAAGGGCCAGACCAGGCTGGATTTTCTGCCGCTTTCCATTCATGAGTCGTCAGTCCTACTTGCCTCTTCCCGTCGTTCGGGCCTTCAGTCAACGTTCCCGGTTCGGCATATCTGTTGCTCCGCCTTTCGGCCCTGGAGTGCCTCAATAGCCTTGCCGACTGCTTGACCTAATATGCCCTCTGCTGACTTCTGCGCCGCGGTCAGGGCACCTTGCGATTCCCTCAGTCCCTTCGGGACACGGCGCAGACCTCCCCAGGTAAGCTCGATCGCCTTCCCCGCACACCTGCCGGATATACAAGCCTGGCCCTTGATGGATATGGACTTCGCGATTAGCCGCCCGCTCGTCCGACCAAGCCTGCCTCGTATCCGGTTCCTGTCCGTCAGGTCGCGGTTTTGATTCACGCTTCCTTCAGACACCCCCTCGCGAGAGTGCCCTTGCGTTTCACTAATCCTTCACCTCCATCTGGTTGGATAGAAGACTTTCACTCCCAAGCTATCGAGCATGCTGGGCACACGGCCTGCCCGGCGACGGCCGGAGGGAGAATTCCAGCGGACCGCTCGATAATTCAGTCCGTCACTTCTCCGCTCAAGGTTCCGCATTCACGGTGAATTTCGCGAATGTCAACTCTCGGTACGCCAGCTTCGAAGGGAGCCGTCACAATTCTCGCAGTTCCTCAGAACACTTTCAGGCCGCCTGTGACTTCGCCAAACCGCGTTGGCTCTGTTATTACTCACTACGCGCAAGATTCATGTGATCGGGCCAAGGCCGGTAGTCTGGCCGTAATAACAACAGGGAGTTAACGAAATGCCAAGCCTCAACCGCCGCCAACTGATGGCATCTTCCGCTGCAGTATCCTTTTTGTCCGCACTTCCGCGCGTTGCCTTTGCTGATGGGCACGACACTTTGAGGGTTGCCATTGCCGGTGAAACCGGAGACCTCGATCTTCTACAGAACGTCTCGACCCTCTCGTCCTATACGGTCGTCTTCGACGGTCTGATCCACTACGGCCCCGGCGGCACGCTGGAGCCCGGCCTGGCGACCGCGTGGTCGGTGGCCGATGACGGTCTCTCGATCAGCTTCGACCTGCGCGAGGGCGTGACCTTCTCCGATGGTACGTCTTTCGATGTGGACGCGGCCGAGTGGAACCTCAAGCGATGGATGGGTGTCGATGACTTTTCGTGGATCGGCATTGCCGACGCCTATGACAGCATCGTCAAGGAAGCGCCGAACAGGATCACCGTAAAGCTGCAGCGCCCCGTTCCAGCCGCACTCCTGGAGTTGACCATCGTGCGTCCCGTACGTTTCCTGTCGCCCAAAGCTGTGGACGCGGACGGCAAGCAGATTGCGCCGATCGGCACCGGCCCATGGATCGTCGAGAACTATTCCTCGACCGAGACGACTCTGGTACGCAACGACAACTACTGGGGGGAGAAGCCCTCGTTCAGCCGCATGGAGCTGAAAGTAGTACCCGACGAACTCGCCCGCGCCCTTGCGCTCCGTGCCGGCGAGCTCGACGTGATCGGCGGCGACTGGGTCGCACCGCTGTCTCCGCGCCGCGCAAAGGCGCTTGAGGGAGAAGGAATGACCATCGTTTCAGAGCCCGGCACGGCGACGACGATTCTCGGCTACTCGCCGAACTCGCCGATGATGCAGGACAAGGGCGTCCGCGAGGCGATCTTCCTCGGCATCGATCGCGCCGCCGTCTCGACGGTGCTGTTCGAGGGTTATGCTGACCCGACCGTTGACATCTTCCCGACCACGGTGCCAACCGCAGGCATCCGCCGCGAGGTTCCGGCCAGGGATATGGCTGCCGCACAAGCGGCGCTCACAGCGGCTGGATGGAGCGGCGATGGGTCCGGCTGGTCAAAGGACGGCACAGCGCTCGAGATCGAATTCCTCGTTTCGGAGGAGTCCTTCCCCGGCTCGCGCCGGATCTCCGAGATGATCCAGGCCATGCTCACCGAGGTCGGCTTCAAGGTGGATATCTCGTCAGTCGACAATGCGACCATGCATGAACGCCGTCCGAACTTCGACTACGACCTCACCTTCTTCGCTACCTACGGGGCGCCGTACGACCCGCACGGATCGCTCGGTGCCGCCTTCGTATCGACGGTGGACACGGGACCTGACGGCAAGATCTATATCTCCGACGAACTCGACGGCGTGGTGCTTGCCGCGCTCGAAGCCTCCGGGGAGGCGCGGGAACCCGCGATGCAGGGGATCTATGACTGGCTCCATGACGAGGTGGCGGCCTGTCCGCTTCTCGTCACCCAACGGATCTGGGCGGTCCATCCACGGGTTCAGGGCTTCGGCCTCCCGGCGACCGACTATGACCTGCCCTACAAGGGAATCACGCTCGGCTGAGAACTACGCTCGGGGCGAGGCCCATGCGACGCATGTTCCTGCGGCGGGCGGGCCTCGCCCTCCTGCTCATGGTGGCCGCCACCGCGCTGACGTTTGCGCTGGTTACGGCCGCCCCCGGCAACGTAGCTGCCCTGATCGCCGAACGGGCTGCGGGTGCTGGCGCGGACGGTCAGATGATCGAACGCATCGCCGAAGAACTTGGTCTGAACGACCCGCTTCCCGTACGGTATCTGCGATGGCTTGGCGCCGCGGTTACCGGCGATTTCGGGGTCAGTCTGCGTACGGGAAAACCGATCCTGGAGGAATTCTCCGAGCGCATCCCGGTGACTGCTACCCTGCTCGCGGGAGGCGGCATCCTGGCGCTGATCTATTCGCTCGGGCTGGGCCTGTGGGGGGCCATATCGAACGGTGGCATCGCCGACCGCCTCCTTCACGGCATCGCCCTCGTCGGCGCATCGACGCCCAACTTCTTTGTAGCAGCACTGCTCGTGATCGCTTTCGCGGTGGGGCTCAGCTGGGTTCCGAGTTTTGGCCTGTACGGCCCGAGCTCGTGGATTCTGCCTTGCGTCACCATTGCGCTCTTCCCCGGGTCGGTACTGTCGCGCGTCGTGCGCGTCAACCTGCAGGAAGCGATGGCCCGTCCCTTTGCCACTACCGGCTTTTCCAAGGGAATGACCCGCGGTGCAGTGCTTTTCCGTGAGGCACTGCCGAACATCGCCATTCCCTACATCACCACACTCGGCGCCCAGTTCACTCTGATGATCATCGGTGCGATCGTGGTCGAACGTGTCTTCGGCCTGAATGGAGTCGGTGCCTTCTTCATCGAAGCTATCCGCTTCCGGGATTTCGTGGGCATGCAGGCTGTCCTCACGCTCTTCGTGGTCTTCTTCGTAAGCGTCAATCTGCTCGCCGACCTCGTCGCCATGCTGATCGATCCGCGTCTGCGCCGCGCGAGGAGAGCCTGAGATGCCCTTCGGAAGGCTTCCTTGGGCGGTTGTTGCGCCGGCAATTGTCTTCGTGATGATCGGGATTCTGGCGCCGTTTCTGATGACACACGACCCCGCAGCGCAGGACTACACGGCGATCCTGCAAGGCCCGTCCACCGCGCACTGGCTCGGCACAGACTATCTGGGCCGCGACCTCTTGAGCCGGATCGTGGGCGGCGCGCAAACGTCGCTGGTCGCAATGGCCTTCGTACTGGTGGCGGCCCTGGTCGTGGGTGTCGCGATCGGATCCATCGCAGGCTACGCGGGCGGCCTCGTGGAAACCGTGCTGATTTCGCTGATCGACATTGCGCTCGCCCTTCCCTCTCTGGTCATCGCGCTGGCGCTCATGGGTGTCTTCTCGGGCGAGAACTTCGACTGGATGTCGAATTACTGGAAGATGATCTTCGCCCTGACCCTGGCTTGGTGGGCCAACTACGCGCGGATGAGCCGCGCGGTCGTGGTCGCGGAGCTCCAGCAGCCTTACATCGAGGCAGCGCGTGTCCTGGGCGCGTCCCGTCTCTGGATCTTCATGCGCCACATCCTGCCGCACGTTCTAGGCCTTGTTGTTGTCTACGCAAGCGCGGATGCCGGCGCTCTGGTGCTCGCCATCGCCACGCTGTCCTTCCTCGGCCTCGGGGTTGCGCCGCCGACCCCGGAATGGGGGCAGATGCTCGTCGACGGGATGAGTTCAGACTTCCTGACCTCGTGCGCTAATTGAAGGCGGGCTTGGCGATCGTTTTGCTCGTGATTTCCAGCAGTTAGGAGACATTTGAGGGGTTGACCGATCTACGGAGAGTGGCTATAATACTGTGCACCCGATATCGACCGTGGAGACTCCCTTGAACACGCTTCCGATGCCTCCTGCCGAGGCGATCCAGATCGGCGAATCCTGCTTTTCGCACGCGGTCGAGGACGGCCGGCGGGTCTACTTCAGCAACCTGGCGCCGTTCGATTCCCACGAAGTTTCGGACAACCGAGCGCGACAGCTGCGGATTGCGCGGTTTGCCGAGCACGGTGTGCTACGCAGGGATCTGGCGGCGGCGTTTGGCGTGAACCGTTCGACGGTGCAGCGGGCAGTGAACCAGCTCCGGAGGCAGGGCGAGGCCGGTTTTCTTACGCCGCGACGGAGGCGCGGGCCGAGCGCGATCGACGCCGCGACGGCGCGGGAGGCGGAGCGGCTTCTGGCCTCGGGGCTGAGCGGCCGGGCGGTTGCGCGAAAGCTGGGGATCCGGCCGAGCACGTTCAGCCTCAACCGCCGGTCGGGTGTTATCAGAGGGGGGACGCCGAACCGGGCCGTGCCGGCGCAGGCGACAGCGTCGACGGAGCCGCAGGCGACGGCAGTGCTGGAGCCGCCGGTGGTCGCGTCGACGGAGCCACAGGCGGCGGCAGCGCCGGAGCCGAGGGTGGAGCGGAGCGAACGGGACGCACGCGACCGCGAGGCGCCGATGGGTCGGGGCACCCGGGACACGGCGGGGCGGATGCTGGCGGCAACGGGACATCTGACGGAGATGCGGCCGCAGTTTGCGGAGCCGCTGTCGGCGGTTGCCGGCGGCGGCGTGCTGGCCGGGCTGCCGATGCTGCTCAAGGAGGGGCTTCTGGACCGCGCGCGGGAGTTCCTGTCGCTGCCCAAGGGATACTACGGTTTGACCACGGTTCTGCTGTTCCTGGCCTTCCTCACCCTGGCCCGGGTGCGCAATCCGGAGGCACTGCGGCACCAGGCGCCCGGGGAATGGGGCGCCATCCTGGGCCTGGACCGCTGCCCGGAGGTGAAGACGCTGCGGGGCAAGATCAAGGCGTTGGGGCGAGACGTGCAACGGGTGCGGGACTGGCAAGCTTCCCTGGCCGCGGGATGGATGGCGGAAGAACCGGACGTGTGTGCGACCCTGTCGGTGGATGGCCACGTCAAGGTGTATTCCGGCCGCAAGGGAAAATTGCCCAAGCATTACGTGGCGCGCCAGAAACTCTGCCTGCCTGCCTCCACGAGCTACTGGATCAACGCGCTCGGCGGCAAGCCGTTCCTGTGCCTGAACAAGGCGCTGGATCCGACCATGACCCACGCGCTGGAGAAGGACATCCTGCCCGCGCTGGAGAAACTGGGCATGCTGGGCCCGGATGCACCGGACCTCACCGTCCCGGACGCCGGCGAGCCCGCCCTGACGCTGGTCTTCGACCGGGAAGGCTGGAGCCCTGCCCTGTTCCGGCGCCTCGCCCGGCGCGGGGTTGCTGTGATCACCTGGCACAAGGGCTTCAAGGGGGAGGCCTGGCCGGAGGCGGACTTCCGCACCGTCACGGTGCCCATCCACGGGCCGGGAAGCACCCGCAGCGCCACCGTCCGCCTCGCCGAGAAGAGCGTGATCCTGAGCAAGGGGCCCGAAGTCCGCCAGATCCGGCGCCTGCTGGAGAATGGCCGCCAGGTGCCCCTCATCACCACCGACCCCCGCATGCCCATGGAGCGGGCCGCCAGCGCCCTGTTCTCCCGATGGTCGCAGGAGAACTTCTTCAAATACATGCGCGAGGAGTTCAATCTCGACGCGCTGGCGGTCCACGGTTTGGAAGCACAGGATCCCGACGCCCGCATCGTCAACCCGCGCTGGCGCGCAATCGACCGCAATGTCCAGCGCTTCCGGCAGCGCCTTGGCACCCTGCGCAACCGGATCGCCGACCTGTCCAGGGGAACCCCGACCCGCGAAGCCGAAGAGGCCGTCCGGCGCCTGCAGGCCCAAAGCGACGCTCTCGACGCCGAGCGTGAAGCCCTCAAGCTGCAGCGCCGCGATACACCGCGACATATCGCGGTCGCCGAACTCGACACGAACGAGGCACTCGACGCGCTCCCCGAAGGCGAGAAACTCCTCCTCGATATAATCCGCATGATCGCCTACCGCGCTGAAACCCGCATGATGCCCGCCGTTGCCCAGACCCAGGGCAAGATCCAGCGCCCCCGCCGGCACTTGCGCGCACTTCTACGGGCCGACGCCGACGTCATCCCGGAGCACGGCAACGGCATCCTCCGCGTTCGCATACTCGGCACCGCCAGCGATGCCGGCGACAACGCCATCGCAAGCCTCCTCGAAGAACTCAACCAGACACGGACCGTCTTCCCCGGTACCAACATGCACATGGTCTATGAACTACCCGGAAAAATCGCCGAGCCCCACTTCGCGGGTGCAAAAACATGACACTCTCTCGAGTTCGAGGTCAGGAAGTCTGGAGTTACATCGAAGAATACCCGAGCCTCGTCATCATTCCCGGTCTCGCGCTAACCGCGGTGGTGGTGAGCTTCAACCTTCTCGGGGAGGCCTTCGCCCTTCAAAAGGTCCCGAAGCCGCTCAGGCGGGGGCTGCTCAACCGCAAACGTGCGGATCGGGCCGAAGAGGATGATGCGCGCAGAACCGTGGAGGGCCAAGCGTGACCACGCAAGTCTACGCCGTCGAGGATCTTGTCATCGACCTCTACACGCCGACGGTTTCCGTTCGCGCCGTCGACGGCGTGAGTTTCGTCGTCAACCTTGGTGAAACTCTTGCCGTGGTGGGAGAAAGCGGCTCGGGCAAGACCGTCATGACGCTCGGTCCACTCGGCCTGTTGCCGGAAGGTGTCTCGATCGACCTGAAAGGATCGGCCCGTACCGCCGGGTGCGACCTCGTGAAGATGTCGCCGAGGGAACTGTCAAGGCTACGCGGCGGGCACTTCGGGGTCATCTTCCAGGACCCGATGAGTGCCCTCAATCCGATGCTGAAGATCGGACCCCAGATTACGGAGCAGGCGCGTCGCTTTACCGGTCTTTCGGCGGAAGCTGCCCGTTGCGAGGCGATCTCGCTTCTGGCCCGAACCGGCATACCCGACCCGAAAGACCGATACGACCGCTACCCCCACGAACTCTCTGGCGGCATGCTGCAGCGTGCCATGATCGCGCTCGCGCTCGCGGCAAGACCTCGCGTACTGATCGCCGACGAGCCCACCACTGCGCTCGATGCCACCGTCCAGGCGCAGATCCTCGAACTTCTCCGGCATATTCAGCGGGAGGACGGGATTGCGGTTGTACTCATCACCCATGACATCGGTTCCGTCTCCGTGCTCGCCGACCGCGTGATCGTGCTTTACGCCGGACGGATCGTCGAGGAAGGCAGCGCGCTCGACGTGCTGACGGTACCGGTTCATCCCTACACCCGCGGGCTTCTTGCTTCGGTGCCGGACTTCCGGTCCGAGACGGCGACAGGCACGCGCGAAATCCCGGGCCTCCCCCCCGATCAGACACGCCTTCTGCCGGGTTGCAGCTTCGCCGAGCGATGCTCGCTAGCGCAGTCTTCGTGCCGGACGCACTCTCCGACTCTGACCCGGGTCGGCGGAGTTGTCTTGCCGCACCGGGCTGCCTGTCCTGTCGTGATCCGATCCGAGGGCATCGCGCAACATGTCTGAACTCGTCAGTCCGGACGTGCCCGCGCTCGAGACCAGAGTCAGGTCTCCTCCGGCGATTGAAGTGAAGGGGCTCAAAGTCCACTTCAAGACCGCGGTTGGCCTTGTCCGCGCAGTCGATGACGTGGATCTCACTGTCGAACATGGCGCCTTTCACGGGATCGTGGGGGAATCCGGGTGCGGCAAGACAACGCTCGCGCGCGCGATTGTCGGTCTTCAGTCCGCCACCGCGGGCAACGTACGCATTTTCGACCGCGACCGTGCCGAGTGGCAGGCGCAAGATCGAAAGGGCTTCGCCCGCGCTGTCCAATTCATCTTTCAGGATCCTCTTGGCTCGATGAGCCGTCGCCAGACGGTTGGGCAGACTCTCGAAGAGCCTCTTCGCATCCACGGGATGGGCTCCGCGACAGAGCGCCGCAAGAGGATTGCGGAGCTTCTCGACCTCGTCGCGCTCCCCGCCTCGGTTCTGGACCGTCTCCCCAGATCCCTTTCGGGCGGCCAGCGCCAGCGCATCTCGATTGCGCGGGCACTCGGTCTCGACCCGGAGGTTCTCGTCTGCGACGAGCCGCTGTCCGCTCTTGACGTCTCGGTCAGGGCCCAGATCGTGAACCTCTTCGCGCGGCTCCAGAAGCAGCTGGATCTGACCATCGTGATCGTCTCCCATGACCTCGCCATCGTGCGCGAAGTCTGCTCCGCGGTGATGGTCATGTATCTTGGTCGCGTCGCCGAGGAAGGCGTCGCGCGCGACTTTTTTGCCAATCCCGCACACCCCTATTCGCAGGCCCTTCTCTCCGCGGTGCCTTCACCGGATCCTCGGATCGAAGCGACCCGTCCTCGCGTCCTCCTGGAGGGCGATCCGCCCTCGCCTCTGTACCCGCCGCCAGGCTGCCGTTTCTCTTCGCGGTGCCCGGTGGCCATTGCCGAATGCAGGGCCAAAGAGCCCGTCCTCCGTGCGGTACGGCATGGCGGGCGCGCTGCCTGCAATCTTGCCGATGCATCCGGCCATCCGGTCTTGTGACCCACGACGAGCCTGCAATGCATCGGCAGGACTGCTTTTTGAGCGGTTCTGATTGATCCAGACGCGTATCCTGCCGCCCGGAGGCAAGTGCGACATTCGTCCGGTGTGAAGCAATCGCAAGCATCCCTCAATTGCGAACCGATTCCCCAAGCCTGGACTGCGCGCTTCGGACGGACATTGGCGGACCATGAAGTCGATGCTGTGTAGGGAAGGCTGCTCTTGGGTCTGTCCGCGCGCGCTGGACGACTTTGGACAGGCGCAGTCTCGACCTTTCGTCGGCCGAAGCCATGCAGTTCGCATCATGGCCGCCGAAACAGCGGGCTCCAGCTCCCCCGGAATCCTCGCCTCCGGCGGCGCCATCCGTGTTCCGAGTCGGCAACGGCGCCGGGCGCTGTGAGGCGACAGACCGCCTGGAGGGCGAGCTCGGCCAGTGGTGGGAAGGAGACCCGCACGTTCACGGGCACTGTGCATCCGGGTGAAGACCTGAAGAGGAAACCGGAAGCGCCGGTGATCATTCCCACGCAGGTTGCGCGCCAGACCGCCGTGCCCCGAGCCGCGGGCCTGCCATTGCAGGCCCGCGGAGGGTTTCTCAGTTTGTCGCCGAAATTTGATCGAGAAGATCAGAGCCGAATTGATCGATGAATCCTTGATAAACGGGCTCCATTCGGGCGCGGAACGATTCCACGTCCGCCTCATTGATCTCCATGCCCTTGGCCTTCAGCGCTTCCATGGCCTCGGCCGCCACCGTGCCGGTCAGTTCAATTTCATAGTCCTGCAAAGCACTCGCCTCTTCGCTAAGGGCGTTCTTTTGATCATCTGAGAGACGATCCCACGAGGTCATACTGATGGCAACAACGCCTGGCGGACGGAAGTGGTGAGTCAGCGAATAGTACTTGCTGACCTCGTAGAACTTGTCGTTCAGCACATTGCCCGCTGCATTTTCGCCACCGTCAAGCACCCCCTGCTGCAGCGCGGTATAGAGTTCGCTATAGGACATCGGCGTCGCGGCACCGCCCATCGCGTTCACTGTGTTGACCATGAGGGGGCTTTCCATCACGCGGATCTTCAGCCCATCCATATCGTCCGGTGTATGTACAGGCCGCACTTTGTTGAAGACATTGCGATAGCCATTGTCGAACCACGCGAGGCCCTTGATGCCCCGAGCCTCCAGCAATTCAAAATAGTGTTCGCCAACGGGCCCCGACACCACCTTCTTGAAGTGGTCGGTATCGCGAATGATGTACGGCAAGCTGAACAAGTCGAACTCTGGAATGAATCCACTGATGGGCGCAGTTGACACTTGCGCCATCTCAATGCTGCCAAGTATCATTCCTTCTATGTAATCGCGCTCGCCGCCAAGTTGGGCTCCATCGAGAACCTTGAGTTCAAGGCCAACATTGCGGCTGGCAACGCGGTCGGCAAACCAGCGAAGAGCGACATTGTGGTGATGCGCCGGCCCGGTTACGGACGCAATCCGCAGGGTCATGTTCTGGGCAATGCCAGGCTGCGCTGAACCAACAAGAACCAGGGCGGCCAACGCACCCGCCAAGATCGTGAAACATCTTCGTTCAATCATTTTCATACTCCCTTTGTCGACGCCTTCCTCGGTGGAACGGACGTACGCTGCAACCAATTAACGCAGGACAGCGAAATCGTCCGGCTCTTCCAAGACCAACCTGTTCAACGGTCTGTTGCCGTCCTCGGTGATGGCAAGCACCACTTCAATGCGGTAGCCACCACCCTTGAGACCGTGCAGATCGAGCTTGATTGCGAGTGTCATGCCGGGTTCGAGAACAATGTCGCTGTCCGCGCTCAAATTGGGAGGCTCCACGACATCCAGCCCGACGCCATGCCCCACGCCTCGAAGTCCCTTCGCGTACGGAGTAAAATGTGCCGCGAACCCGTGCGGCTCAAGTCGTTCCAGAATGGCGTCGAATATGGATTGCCCGGGAACATGGGGTCCGATTTCAGGTATGATCTCCTTGAGGACACCGTACCCGGCGACAAGTGCTCGTTCCTGGTCCGGATCGCCGCCCCGCATCAGAATTGTAATGCCGCCATCGTTGCAATAGTGTTCGACGGCCGGGTTGAAATCGATCATGACGTAGTCGCCTGCTTCAATCTTGCGAGCGCCCGCACGCCAGGCCGGGTAGTTCGTGTTGGGTCCGGACATCACGACCGTGGCGGAACCGATGTCGGCGCCCATCTTGCGAGCCAGGCCCTCGGCAATTCCGGCGACCTGGAGTTCGGTCATGCCCACTCGACATTCGCGCCGCACACAACGCAGCACCTCGTCATTGATTTCTGCGGCCCTGGCCATGAGTTCGATTTCGGCCTGCGACTTGATCTTTCGCAAATCCAGAATGACATCGTCGCACGACACGAATTCGCCGGCTGGCAATGCAGCCTGTAAGTGATTGAAGAGAAGCACTGGAAGGATGTTCATTCCGATCAGGCCGATGCGGCTTCGCCGACCATGCAGCGGCGCAAAGATTTCCGGCAGATCCTCGCTGGGCCGATGAATGCCGCGGATATCGTCCATCCATGCAATGTCACGGGCCGCGTAGGCATTCAGTCGGCCAATGAGCACGATGGGCTGTGCATCGCCGATCATGACGACCATTTGAGGTGATTCCTCGATGACATTGATTGGTCTGTAGTTGGTCAGATAGGTCGAGTGCCCGGATCTGTACTCGTCGGAATAGATGACAAGCGCGTCCAGTCCCCGGAGGTGCATCCTTTCCCTTAGTCGCTCGGTTCGCCGCTCAAGTTCTGCACGTTGTATGGACACTGTTTACCCTCGCCTGAAATCCTGACTGCCCATTTACCCGAACAGGTTGGGGACAAAGAGAATCAATTGCGGGAAGATTGACACGAGTACCAGCACCGCGATCAGCACCGCGCAAAACGGGATCAATGCCCCAAGTGCCTGGGAAATCGAAATTCCAGCAATCGAACAACAGATATAGGTAAGAATGCCGACTGGCGGGGTAACGGAGCCGATGACCACAGCCATTACCAGGACGACTCCGAAATAGACCAGGTCGACATTGAGACCGACGACCACCGGCAACAGAACCGGTGTAAAGATCACCAGGATCGGGATCCCTTCGATGAAGAGGCCAAGCAATAGAATGAAGCCCAGTATGAGCATCACAGCTACGGTCGGTTCCGAGGAAATACGTGACAGAAATGACAGCACCGCGCTGCCGAAACCACCCCACGCGAGCAGCCAGGCAAATGAGGTTGCCATGGCGATCAGGAACATTGCGGAAGCAGTCGTGATCGCCGACTGAACCAGCAGATCGGCCAACTTCCGCAATGTGAGCGTCCTGTAGACAAAGGTTCCCACCAGGAGTGCGTACACAACAGCGACAACGCCGGCCTCGGTCGCGGTGAAGATGCCGGAAAAGATTCCCCCCAATATGATCACCGGCATCGCAAGGGCCAGCGTCGCACGGCGCAGAGCGGGCCGGATCGGCGGAAGTTCGGCCCTATCCGGCGCCGGGTAGGACCGACGCTTGGCGATGAAATATGCCATGACCATCAGTCCGAGCCCAACCATGATGCCGGGCACGAAGCCTCCCATGAACAGCTGAGAAATCGAGACGCTGGCAATCGAACCGTAGATCACCATCATGATGCTCGGAGGAATGATCGGTCCCATAGCGCTCGCTGACGCATTGACAGCCACGGCGTAGTCAGCGTCGAAACCGTTCTTGCGCATCGCCGGAATCATCATTGAGCCTAGCGCGGATGCATCGGCAGTCGCCGAGCCCGAGATGCCAGAAAAGAACATGTTGGACACAATTGTGACATGTGCGAGCCCGCCGCGGATGTGCCCGACGATGGCCCGTGACAATGTCACGATTCGTTCCGTAATGCCGCAGGCGTTCATGATCTCACCGGCAGCGATAAAGAATGGAATCGCCAACAACGTGAAGGAGTCAACACCGACAAACGCGCGCGTGACCAAGCTGTTGAGCGGAAGCGTCTCGCTGGTGGCCAGAGTGATCATCGTGGCAATTCCAAGCGCAAAGGCGATGGGCATGTCGATCAACAGCAAGACCAGGAACGACGCAAAGAGGATCGTCAGCATCGGTGACCGCACTCACTCACGTCTGCACACCGCGCAACGCTTGCACGACGCGCAGGAGCGCAATCAGAGCGATCAGCGCCATCGAAACCGGTATGGCCATGTAGACATACGACATTTGAATACCGAGCGCCGGAGAGTGCTGCCACGCGTTCAACTGAAGGACCGGTGCGCTGGCGTAGATGAGGATCAGGGCGAAGCCGGCGATGCAAATGTTGCAGGCCACCGCGGTGTTGCGCCGCATGCCCGTCGGCATTCGATTGACCAGGAGGTCTACGCCTAGATGGACCCCCCGCTCAAGTCCGAGGGCCGCACCGAGGAACACGATCCATACGAAGCAGTACCGGGCCGCTTCCTCCGACCACGGCAAGGGTGCTGTAAGAACGTAGCGAAACACGACCTGCAAGAAGGTGATTACGATCATGACCGCGAAAACCGCGACAACGGCAATTCGTGCCACGAACAGCGGCCATGCGACGACGCGCGGCGGTTTGCGCTCGCTACGTTCCATCCCAACCCTTATCCAATCGCAACCGCAATTGTCTCTCATTTTTCGGCGGATTAGACCACGTGAGCCAAAAGCATGTCAACCTGACGAGCGTGTTCTCTCGCGGCGCTGGCCCGCCGGCACATGCCGTCAGCTCCGCCCTGGGCGGCAACGGCGCGCCAAGGGCGGCCAGCCAGGCGGCTGAGCGGCCAAGCGATGCCCACCGGGGGCCTGTCACTACCACACAGTTGACGCAGAGATCATTGTTCAGTTTCGCGGAGCATTCCGGCCCTTCTCATCCGTTGGAGTGCGGCAGTGTCTTGCATGAGGTATGTCATTCCTGTCCAGAGTTTTGCGGTACCGGGCATTGGCTGTCGTTTGGATGGGATGAAGCCGACATATCGACCGAGATCGATGGCGAAGGTTCGGAGGTCGGGGATATAGTCGGGCGGGGCCCGGCAGCGGATCACGCGGTAGTCGTACAGGCCCAGATAGAGCATGAAGATTTCGTCTCGGGACATGATCTCGTCGGCGGGCCTGTCGGGAGTTTCCCTGGCGGCGCGATCCAGATCGAACACGCGCCACGCGGTGATGGCGTCGAACGCGAGGCACTTTCGCAAGTCCTCGGCATCGTCGAGGCGGCGGTCCTCGATGCGGGTTCCGGTCTTGAGGACGCGGAAGAACTCTTCGATGGACCAGCGCGTTTCGTACCACTGGCGGATGCGGTCGGCCCATTCGGGCGTGGCCTCGCCTTCGGAGCAAAGCAGCAGCCAGCGGAGTGGCTGGCGAGCGCCGGACGGCGGGTTGCGCTCGGCAACGAGCACGGCGGTCATGGGCAGCGTGTGCGGCGACTTGCCTTCGGGCGCGATGAGTTCGACGCGAGCGATGCGCAACGCCAGCACGGCCTTGCGCTTCTTGCGTGCCGCCCTGCCGCCCCGCGCGGAAATCTCGATGCTGCGCGATGCGCAGGGCGGGAGAGTGTCCATGTGCTTGCCGAGGTCCAGCTTTTTGCCGTCCACCAGCACCTTGCGCTGTTTCGAGCGGCAGGCGCGCACCAGCAGGCCGGCGGCGGCGGGATCCTCGGCCTGGCGGGCGTACAGACCCCAGATGTCTCCCTCGCGGTCGGCGACGGAAATGACGCGGGTGTTCGAGCAGGCGTGTCCAACCGCCGCCGCCTGTTCCAGCGAGCGCAGCCAGCGGGCGCTCTCGGGCTCCTGCGCCACGCCCGGTTCCCGGGCGGCCTTGGCTTCGACGCTTTCGCGGAAGTCGCCCTCAAGCGCGCAAACGCCAAGCGGGCGCCCGCCCTGTGCCACCGCCAGCGTCGCATGCACGGGAACCCCCACGGTGCCCTTGCCGCCGCCGCCCAGCGCCGCCAGCCCGCTGGTCGCGTCGCGAAGGTTGTCATAGTTCAGCATGGTGGTGTCCTGCACCATCAGCACCACACCCGCATGCTGGCAGCGCTCCACCGTTGTCTCGCGATGCCCCTCGAGGATGTCGTCCACAGCAACCCTTTCGTTCGAAAGCAGGCGGTACGCAGCCTCCTGCGATGCACGGTCCGGAAAGATCTCCGGAAGCGGCGTTCCCGGGCGCTTCTCCCAACACCGCCCCATCTCCTCGATCCGGCGCCGCACCCGCCCGTCGGGATGGGTGCCCCGGCCGAACTCGCGCTCCGCCCAGTCGGCATCGGCGCCAAGATGCAGCGACCCCATCCGCCCCGCAACCCGCTCCGGCTCCTCACACAATGCTTCCCGCCAGCCCGCCTGCAGGGACTTCATCCACACCCGGCGCACCGGCCCCGCTCCGCGCCGGCCCGGCGGGCAGCCCGATGTCGCGCCAGCATCCTCCCAGCCCGCCGCACGGTACGAGGTCCCGGCATGCTCGGGGCCGACATAGCTGTACGCCAGCACCGGCCGATCACCATGCCGCGCTTCCCAGTCGTCCGAAACCCGACCTGTCGCCTGCGCCAGCACATGCGAGGCAAGGTCCGGAACCCGCACCGAAGGCAGGAGCAGGAAGCGGTGGTTGTTCACCATCCGCCCCAACCCCGCGCAACGGGCTCGCCCGCTCCAGCCGATATACCGGTCCCGCGCCTTCTGGTGCCAGCTCGCCGCGCAGAAGCCGATCCCACCCAAACACCCGAACCGAGACGATTTCACCAGATAGTTCAACGTCTTGCCGGGATGCCGCGGAGCCCCCTCCGGATGGTGCGACGCCATCATCGAACGGAACCGCCGCGAACCCTCGCGACCCTCGGCCGGTTCCAGCGAAACCGTTCCCAGAGCCGACAGCGTCGTCTCCACATGCAGGTCTGGATGCGACGGCAATGCATCCCCCGCCGGCGGCGGCGCTGCCGCCGCCGGGAGCTTCAACCCCAGTTGCGACGCCAGCCTCGGCAGGATCTTCCGCGCCGACGAAACGCACGGCTCGCCCCGCGCGTTGCGCCAGTTCGCGCGAGCGCACAACTCGCTCGCAAGCGCGCTACGGCTCGCGCCTCCCTCCCGGACCGCGTACTCAAACCACGAAAGAGTTTCCGCGCAAAACTGTCGCAAGCCAATCTGCATACATCATGAGTGCCACACAACACAGCCCGTGTTAACAGTGTGATAGTGACAGACCGGGGGCACCCGGCATTCACGGTCCCCATCGACGACTGGATCCCCTTCTGGGTGGACCCTCGATCTGCTCCCTCCCGGCTCGGGGCCAGCGCATCTGGGACAGCCCGCCTCTCGAAGACGGCCTGATCACTCCCCTGGAACTGCCTGCCCCGTTCGACTCCGGGACCGGAGACCGGGAGGAGCACGCATGGGATCTTCCCCATTCGTCAGGAGAAAGGCCGTTATGACCCGCTACATCGACAACAGCAGCATCCACTAGTTCACAAGTTTTTCTGGAGTCGCCGAACACGCGTATGTTCTTCTGGAATTTGAGTGCATTCATGGGCAATCCGCCTTTCCCCACGCGACGGTTTGTCAAGGATTGAGAATATGGCCAGCGGTTGGCGGGCGGTTGAAGTGTCGTGCCGGGGTGGTGGCCGATGTCGGGACGTATCGTTGAATTGGCGCGCGGGGCGGGCGCCGGGAAATGCGACGGACAAGTAGAGAGCTTCCCCGGTCCGGGGCTGCGGAACCTCGGGAAGAAGCTACGGATCTCCTTCCACAGGAATTTCAGCCTGCCGGCTTTCTGCCGGCCCGCCCTGGACAGCGCGCAGCAACGCTGCGCGGCCTGGTCGATGAGGAGTGTGAGCATCATCGGGGAGGCCAGCACGTCGGACAGGTGCCCGCCGCCGCGGCCGAAGTTGTTTCGGACGGCTGTGTTGGTTCCAGACTTGTGGACCCGTTTCGAGACTCGTAGTCGTAGAGCCCCGGCTCATGAGCCATGCTTCTTGTCGTGAACCAAGCTGTCATTCGGAACGATCGCATTACAGGACCGGCAGAATGCCGCGCCCAGTCGACGGACAGTTCCCGACTGCTGCCGGAGGCATGCTCGGCGGGATCCTGCGACGGGCCCGCGCAACTCGGCAACTGTCGCTGCCGCAACTCTGATCCGCAATCGAGGTATTGGCATTCGGCAGGGCACACAACGTGGCCTGAATTCCGCGCTGATCGCTGACAATCCCCTTTCCGGCAGCAACCGCAACAGGTTGCGGTTCGCGTCGCGGACTGCATGAAACTTCGAGCGCAGGCCCGTGCCGGTCTCGGACCACTCCTGGGGGCAGAGTCATGCTTCAGTCACTGGCTCGCCGGTGCCTGGCGCGTCCTCGGGCAGGTGCTGGCGAACCCTACTCTCCGCCCGAGTCCACAATTCGGGTCTTCGAAAGGACCACCCTGCAACCCGTTGCTTCTCGTCTCGGCGCGGGGGGCGATATCCCTTGACGGCCCGCTGCACTCAGTCAACTCCAACCCGCGGAGGATTTCCCGATTTCGCCTGATGTCCGCGGTTCGTCCCCCGGGAATTCCTGCCCCGAAAATGTTGACATGCGGCGGGCTCGGCTTAGGCTCGACGTCGCTTCAGGTTCGGAAGCGGTCGGGGGAGCGGTGAAATGTGCGGAATTGTCGGTCTGTTTCTCAAGGACAAGACATTGCAGCCGCAACTCGGAGATCTCCTGTCTGACATGCTCATTACGATGTCCGACAGGGGGCCGGACAGCGCCGGTATCGCCATCTACTCGGACGCGAAACCTGGTCGCGCAAAGGTAACGCTCCAGTCCAGCAAGCCCGACAGTGAGTTTCCGGGCCTTGAGGACTCCCTTGGCCGCGCCGTCGGCGCACCGGTGTCCTTGCGGATTCGAGACACGCATGCGGTGGTGGACGTGCCGGCCGGGACATTTCCGGATGTCCGTTCGGCAATTGCCCGAGACCACCCGGGCATCCGGGTCATGAGCAGCGGCAGGCATGTGGAGATCTACAAGGAGGTCGGGCCTCCGGCTGATGTCCTGGAGCGGTTCAATGTTCGTTCCATGTCCGGTACGCACGGCATCGGGCACACGCGCATGGCAACGGAATCGGCCGTTACCACTCTCGGTGCGCATCCGTTTTCCACTGCCGAGGACCAGTGCCTCGTGCACAACGGTTCACTCTCGAACCACAACGCACTGCGACGTCGCCTCTCTCGGGACGGCATGACGTTTGAAACTGAAAACGATACCGAGGTGGGGGCCGCGTACCTGTCACGAAAGATACAGGATGGGGCGAGCCTCGGCGAAGCGCTTGACATGGGGATCGAGGATCTGGATGGCTTTTACACGTTTGTCGTAGGCACGCGCGACGGATTCGGCGTGCTCCGCGACCCGATAGCATGCAAGCCTGCAGTCCTGGCGGAGACTGAGGGCTACGTTGCCTTCGGGTCGGAATACCGGGCTCTTGCCGGATTGCCGGGTATCGAGGACGCGTCTGTGTGGGAACCCGAACCCGCGACGGTCTATTTCTGGGAGCACTGAGCATGGTGCGGATCGACCTCGCCGAGACCGGGCTGCGGGAACTCAACCGCCGCCTGCAGGCGCAGTCCGGAGGAACCGACGAAACCAAGTGGGAAGTTTTGAACCCCCGCGGCGCTCATGCCATCGCGGCCGGCCTCGATGCGCCGATCGAGGTACACGTGCTCGGCAGTACCGGATACTACTGCGCCGGGATGAACCAGCTTGCTCTTGTGCATGTGCACGGATCCGCCGGTCCCGGTGTCGCCGAGAACATGATGTCCGGCAAGGTGGTTGTCGAGGCAAACGCAAGTCAATATGCCGGCGCAACGGCGCATGGTGGCACGCTTGTCATCAAGGGGAACGCTTCATCGCGATGCGGAATCTCGATGAAGGGGGCCGATATCATCGTTCACGGCAGCATCGGGCACATGTCCGCGTTCATGGCACAGTCCGGAAACCTCGTTGTCTGCGGCGACGCCGGCGACGCCCTCGGTGACAGTCTCTATGAAGCGCGCCTGTTCGTCCGGGGGACGGTCCGGTCACTCGGGGCAGACTGCGTCGAGAAGGAGGTGCGGCCGGAACACCTGGACGTGCTGGCTGCCCTTCTCGAAGCGGGCGGCGTCACCAATGCGCGGCCGGACGAGTTCCGGCGATACGGTTCGGCGCGCCGTCTGTACAACTTCGACATCGACAACATTGACGCCTATTGAACGGCAAGAGCGAGCCGCCTGACATGACCTATCCACCGACCCATCCACGTGTTCCCTGGACGTTCGACGCCTATGTGAACTCGGAGATTCGCCGGGCTGCGTCCACCGGCATCTACGACATCCGCGGCGGCGGTGCCAAGCGCCGCGTGCCGCACTTTGACGACCTCCTGTTCCTTGGCGCTTCGATGTCCCGCTATCCGCTTGAGGGATACCGGGAGACCTGCAATACGAAGGTCACGCTCGGAACGCGCTACGCCCGGAAACCGATCGAACTTGACATTCCAATCACCATAGCCGGGATGAGTTTCGGCGCGCTGTCGGGGGCGGCGAAAGAGGCGCTCGGGCGCGGCGCTTCTGCGGCCGGCACGTCGACGACAACGGGCGACGGCGGCATGACGCCCGAGGAGAGGAGCCAATCCAGCAAGCTTGTCTACCAGCTGCTGCCGTCCCGCTACGGGATGAATCCAGTCGATCTGCGGAAGGCGGATGCCATCGAGGTTGTCGTCGGTCAAGGGGCCAAACCGGGCGGCGGCGGCATGTTGCTCGGCCACAAGATCAGCGACCGCGTCGCCGATATGCGTGACCTGCCGGTCGGAATCGATCAACGCTCCGCGTGTCGGCACCCGGATTGGACGGGCCCGGACGACCTGGAAATCAAGATTCTGGAACTGCGGGAAATCACCGGTTGGGAGGTGCCCATCTACGTCAAGATCGCAGGTGCGCGCCCGTTTTACGACACGGCCCTGGCGATAAAGGCCGGCGCTGACGTCGTGGTGCTCGACGGCATGCAAGGCGGCACCGCTGCGACCCAGGAGGTCTTCATCGAGCATGTCGGCCAGCCGACGCTCGCCTGCATCCGTCCAGCCGTGGCTGCGCTGCAGGATCTCGGTGTGCATCGTGAGGTTCAGTTGGTGATTTCCGGTGGCATCCGTAACGGCGCAGATGTCGCGAAGGCCATGGCCCTTGGCGCAGACGCGGTTGCGATCGGAACAGCGGCCCTGATCGCGCTCGGAGACAACGACCCCCGTTGGGAAGCGGAATACCGCGAGCTCGGGACCACGGCTGGCGCCTATGACGACTGGCACGAAGGTCGCGACCCGGCCGGCATCACCACGCAGGACCCTGATCTCATGAAGCGGCTCGATCCGGTCGCCGCCGGCCGCCGGCTCGCGAACTACCTGAAGGTCATGACATTGGAGGCGCAAACCATCGCCCGTGCCTGCGGCAAGAGCGATCTGCGCAACCTCGAACCCGAGGACCTCTGCGCGTTGACCGTTGAAGCGGCCGCTATGGCCGGGGTTCCATTGGCAGGAACGGATTGGATTCCTGGCGGTTCTTGACGGGGCTTGTTTCGCGCGCCGGACTCTCGGGGCGGACAGTTCGAATTGAGACTGGCTCCGGGAGTTCGGAATACTCCGCCGAAACATGATGGCTGAAGACCTGGCAGCATGGCGTGCAGGAGCGGTGCAAGATCCTGATAAAGCGAGGGGTGTGTGCTCAAGACGTGATATCGCCATCGTAGTCTCAACTCGAGAAACTTGAAAAACTCCAGCGCGCAAGAAGCGAGCCTGATTTTTGTGGTTCTGCTCCCTCTGCGAGAGGAAGGACGCTCAGGAATTGGCGAACCGCGGGGCCGGGCACGGGTTGCGGCACCCGTCCAGGCGCTTGCCGGGATCGTCCAGGAAGGGGACCTCAAACAGATCCGCCTCGTCGTCAGACCGGCCGTGCTTCGGGTGGCCCCTGGTAACATGCTTGCGTGTCGAGGCGCCTCTCAGGGCGGTGAGCCAGGCGACGCCACCAAGCTGGCGCAAACCGTCGATATGGGCCTGCGTAACCATGCGGCGATCGCCCAATATGGCCAGACGTCCGAGTCCGCATTCCGACAGAACTCGCTTGATTGATCTCCAAGAGCGGGGCCTCGGTACCGGCAATTCTGCCTTCTATCGCCGAAGAGGCTCCGGGTGCCCTCCGGAACGCTTGCGCGCAACTTCAGGTGCACAACTTCGACAACCTGGAGTACTCCGGACCGCTCTTCAAGGGGATCATGGAGGCAGGGAACTTTCCCACTGCTCCTGCAATTTCAGCCACTGCTCCTCGGCGTGGACAAGGCCATTGGCGACACGACCGAGATCCTTCTGCAACGCGACCAGTTTCTTGCTGTCACCGTTGTAGACTTCGGGGTCAGCCATCACGGCTTCGAGCTCGGCCTTCTGTGCCGAGAGCGTCGCGAGCATCCGCTCGGCGTGCCGGAGATCGTCGCGGAGCGGTGCTAGCGCTTCGCGGCGCGCGGCCGCGAGACGTCGTTGATTCCGTCTGGTTTGCTGGTCGGGAGGCGACGTGTTTGCCGCGGCTCGGTCGCGCTTTCCTCTATCGGAACCGGAGAGGAGGAGGTTCCAATAATCGTTCAAGTCGCCGTCGAACGGCACAACAGTCCCGTCAGCAACCCGCCAGAAACGGTCGGCCGTCAGATCGATCACGTGGGGATCGTGGCTGACGATGACTACCGCGCCAGCGAACGCGTTGATCGCCTGGATCAGCGCTTGGCGCGAACTTACATCGAGATGGTTCGTCGGTTCGTCAAACAGCAGGACATGGGGCTTGTCGGACGTCATCAGGGCAAACAGGAGACGCGCCCTCTCGCCCCCGGAAAGGCTGGCTACTGTGGTCTCGGCACGCTCTTGCGAGAAGCCGAATCGGGCGATCTGGGACCGAATTTTCTCCGACGGGTCCCCCGGCCGTCTGCGTGACAGCTCAATCATCGGTGTCGCTGCCAAATCGAGTTCGTCGGCCTGGTGCTGAGCGAAATAGCCGACACGCATTCTTGGCGCGACAGTGATCTCGCCGCCCATCGGCGAGAGACGGCCTGCGAGCAGCCGAAGCAGGGTCGATTTGCCGTTACCGTTCGCGCCGAGCAGCGCGATCCGGTCTCCACCGTCCAGACGAAGCGACAGTCGCTGCAGCACCGGCGATCCACCATAGCCAACCGATACGTCCCGGGTGCTGAATAGAGGGGGGGCAAGAGGCTCGGGATCAGGAAACCGGAAGACGATACCAGCCTCATCCCGATACTCGGGAATGGGTTCCATCCGTTCCAGCATTTTCAGCCGCGACTGGGCCTGACGCGCCTTGGTGGCCTTGTAGCGGAAGCGCTCTACGAATTTCCGAATGTGGGCACGCTGCTCTTCCTGGCGAGACCGCAGTTTCGCGTCGTGTTCAAGACGCATTCGTCGCGTTTTCTCGAAAAGGTCATAACCACCCTGGTAAAGTGTAAGCCGACCTTGCTCGAGATGGAGGATTTGCTTGGCGACGCTATTCAGAAGATCACGGTCGTGACTGACGATTAGCATAGTTCCGTCGTAACGGCGCAGATAACTCTTCAGCCACAGCGTAGCTTCGAGATCGAGGTGATTTGTCGGCTCGTCAAGAAGAAGCAAATCTGGCTTGGTGAACAGTAGCGCAGCCAGCATGACCCGCATGCGCCAGCCTCCCGAGAACGAATCGAGGGGTCGTTGTTGCGCCTCGTGATCAAATCCCAGCCCGGCGAGAATGCGCGCGGCACGGGCGGGCGCGCTGTGTGCTGCCTTGTCGTGCAGGCGTTCATGGATCTCGGCGATACGACCGGGATCCGTTGCCGTGACAGCCTCGCGTTGCAGGGCGGTGAGCTCTTGGTCGGCACCAAGCACGGCCTCCACCGGGCATCGGGAGCCCGACGGTGCCTCTTGCATCGTTATGCCGAGACTCCACCGCGCTGGCACGGTGGCCATTCCATTGTCTGGCTCCAGGGCACCGGTGATCAGGTTTAGAAGCGTCGTCTTGCCGGCGCCATTGCGGCCGACGAACCCGACATGACAACCCGCGTTGACCGTCGCGCTCGCCTGGTCGAGCAGCACGCGGCCTCCGATCCTGTAGGTTAGATTCTCGATCCGTAACATGGCCGGGGTGTACACGGAACGCGCGCAATTGCAACAACTCCGGGCGGAGACCGTCCACCTCCCGTGGAGTGGAGGAAGGCTTGTCCCGTATCTCAAAGCGATCTCAGCGTTCCGATATCGTCCTCTATGATGACCCGTTTGACCGCCGGAACACCAATGGTGGGGCAACCTCCCAGCCTGGCCGAACGAGCCGGCGGTTCAGCAGTGATGATGGCTGCCGAGCATGGCCAGACAGGAAAGGCGCCTGGCCCGCACTTCTCAAGGCTCGTGAGGAACGGCTGTTTCCGGTTGCGTCTTGGCGCGGTCTGGACCGGGATTGTGGTTTCACAGGCATGGCGCACGCTGACGAGGATGCACGGGATTCGACAGTGCATATTGGGCGAGTCTCACCGGGGTTTTCCGTTTCGGACAATCGGGGGGCTGTTGCGGGAGCCTGCCGCCCTCTCGCTTCGGCTTGAGGTGGGTCTGCCGGGCGCGGTTGATGTGGGATGACGGGGCGCTACCGCTTGCCAAGCGTGGCGGAAGAGGAGCGGATCGGGGAAGACGCTAGACACGGCGATGTGGATGCGCCGGACCGAGGCGCGGACAAGACCGCCGATGTGGAGCAGGCGGAGGCGCAGAGGACCCAGGCTGGCGCGCTCAAGTTCGGTACTCTTCATGGCTTGGCGAAGCCGCTCGATTAACACGCAAGCGAAGGTCGAGAACAGGATGCGGAGCGCGTTGACGCTGAACAGGTTGCTGGAGCACCGCCGGGCGAAGAGGACGGTCTTGTGGCGATTGACGGTGTTTTCCGGATCTCCCCTTGCAGAATGGTAAATTTCGTAGAGCTTCTTGGCCGGATGGTTGGAAGCCGGCAGGGAAGTCACCAGGAGGCGCGGATTGTCCTTGCTTCTGCGGCCCTGCGATTCTCGCAGGATCCTGGCATTGGCAGCCACCCGGGCCAACGCGACCAGGTCGTGTGGGTCCGCCACCAGAAGGACCGGAAGCGCCGCGATGGCCGGCAAGTGTCCGCGGCCCGGGTCCAGGAGCGTCGCATCGCGTTAGCGATCCGCTCCCGCAGGCGGCGGTTGCGGGCCAGGCCGATCACGTAGTCGACGCCGGCGTGCTCACACCTGGCCAGGATGGTCTCCCGGCAGAAGCCGGAATCCCTCCACAGGATGATGCGTGTACGGCCCGCGTGCGAGGATCCGTGCCACCAGTCACTCGAGACCCTGCTCCACGCCGGCCGCTGCGTCCTCTTCAGCCGAGCGCAGCCGGACCAACCGCGGCGTTCGGACGCAGAAGACCCGCAGCGGCATGTAGCAGTACTCCCGGTAGTAGCCGCGGAAGAACCGCTGCTCCTGGTCCCCGTGCAACGGGATGTCCGAGTTGTCCAGACCCAGGACAGGCTCTTCCGGCTCCGGTCCGCTCTCCAGGAACAGATCCAACAGAAGCTGGTCCATGTCCGGGAAGTCCTCGACCTCCTGCGATTCGTCGCGTCACTACCCGCCGCCAACAACTCCAGGCGGCTCAGCGTGCCCTTGTCCGCCAGTGGCGAGCAATCCGACCGAATCGCGTCCGTCTTCCCCAAAGACACCTCGATGGCCAAATCGTACCGCAGCCGGTCGTGATCGTTCAGATCCTCCCATCCCGGCGCAAGTGCCTGGAGACGCTGGCCAACCAAGGCCGCAACGCTGTGCTCCCGTAACAGCGAACTTCGATCGTTTCGGAAACTGCAGCCCGCAAGCCGCGAAATCAGGCCCAGCTAACGGTCCGCCAGCCCGAGCCCCAGAACGCTGCCGTCCGACGTGAGCGTGCTGCAGGAGAAATTCATATTGATCCGGCGCTTCCCACGGTTCCCGGGAAGTGGACAGACAAGCCGGTAATTCTTACAATCATTACTCATGGAGGAAACTCTCTGCAGTTCCTTATCTTGCTCTAATCAAAGGAATTATAGAGCGTTTCCTCCTACAAAACCGCACTTACGTGATATAGCTGCGCTGCGAGAAAGCCGAGACCCGGGTCGATGTACCGCGGATCATCTTGCGTAGAACGAATGAACCGCGTTGTTGACCTTTGTCAGGAATCAGTGCTCTCGCAAGTCGAAAACCACGAAACCGGACGATTAGAACTGGGCCGCCAGCTTCTTCATGCACTCGGTGGCAACGCCGCGGTTAGGACCGCTTGAACCGGGCATTGTCGCCCAGCCGGCGTTCATAAGCAGTTGGCTCCGCCGAGAAAAGTTGGCTGCCTTCATCTCCGCGAGCGTCGCCACGACGTTTGGATCCTGTTCGGATTTCTCGAGGCAGATCGGCACCAGAGCCGTGATCAGTTCAAGGCGCGCCTGGTCGTTGGCCATTTCCCTGGCCGTCCCACCGGTCACCCAACCGCCCCACGTAAAGCCGACGACTGCGAGTGCGGCGGCACCGACCACTGCGCCCTTAATTGCCGGGCTTAGCCACTCAGGGGTATTCATGTGCATTTCCTCATTCTTGGGAAAGCCAATCTTCCCCATCAATAATTCTGTATCATAACGGCAAAATCCATCTAAGAATTCAGGCGTTCTTCGTGACAGTGACTGCAAAATCCGAAGACATGCCACGGCAATTCGGGTGGCATTGCACCACGATTCGGCCCATTGAGACATTGCCTTGTCGTGGCTCTTTCGAGATTGAAGCGTTGGTCGGGAACCTTCCTTGCAAGGCGTTTTGGCGGCTGATCCTGTAGTGCCACGCCAGGTGTGCTCGGGATAGCGGACGAGGACGGTTTCCGCGTTGCTGCGCGATGTCGTGTCGGGAGCGCTGGTTCTCCTGGGGTATCCCTCCGTAAACAAGATCCATCACGGAGGAGAAGCACCAATGAGGAGAACCAGCACGGAGATGATACGGTAGTCATTGCGGCTTCGCCGCACCTACCCCATAACCCGCATCCCCCAGCAGCGCAGGCAGCAAGACGAAATTCAGTCCGGCATAGACCCGCCAGCCGAAAGAGCGCGCCGAAGGCGGCGTCACGCGCCGACGGCAGGTGTCGCAGCAGAAGCTCTATCGAAGCACCCGACCTTCCGCGTCAGCCAAGAGTGCCACCGGAACCCCACGCGGTTTGCGCATACGCGGCCGCATGAAGAGACCCCCCGCAGCGACCGCGGCCCACCTGCCGGACACGAAACGCCTCGCGGTCGTCAATCGCCGCGAGAAAACCCCAAGAGCATATTCACGGCAAAGCTTTATGCTCTTGCAAGAGTCTGGCAGCGCCTCCGATGCTGTTGCACGCACACCGAAGGCTCGCCCCTCAAACAGCTTCGTGCACGCTGTTTGAGGGGAACTCATGCCATTTCATCACGATGCTCGACAGAAATTCAACAGAGCCACATCAATTCTCCTGACCGTGCTCAGGGCCCTAACCTCGCCCGAAGCGCTTCCGGGCCTGTCTCAACCGTTGCCGCCGCCGCAAGAGGTCTGTCAGATTCAACTATTCTGGTCACGGCTCCGGCTCCATGCCGATCGAGTCAATGCGCGCGCCATGACGGCGGAAGTCTCGCTGGTTGAAGGTCAGCAACCGCCGCTCGCCATGCGCCAACATGGCGGCCACGATGTTGGCGTCATGGATCTGGCACCCCGCCACGTGAATGGCGCGTCACACGGACGTCAGAATGTCCGTCACCTGCGGCCCATCCGCCAAGACTTCGATGCAGGTCGTTACTCTCGAAACGTCTCCCAAAGCTTCGGCTATCGCGAGCGGCGCAAACCAGTTCTGCGGGAAGGTGACCGTAGCCAGGGGCGCCGGCGGCTGCTTCCCGCAATTGGGACAGATCCTGGCGGCGAGGCGGTCGGCAGTCTACCGGCGGCAGCGCTCCCACTCGTAGGCACACGCCCTCTCCGGGTCGCGGCGAGGCTTGCCGGCGGCCCTGAGCCGCGTGGCCCTGGCCCGCCCTGCGACACGGCTCTTCTCGGCGCACGGCGCGCACACGCTGAGTTCGGGCGCCTGCGGCTGCTTCCCGCACTTCAGGCACAGGCCCTGGGCGCGGCGCTCGGCGGTGCGCCGGTGTTAGCGCTCCAGATCGCGCACGCGCCTGGCTTCAAGGTCATGGCAGGTCATGGCATCCTCCTTGCCGGGGCTGGAATCCGGACAAGGGACGCCTCCGTCGGCGCGGGGCCGGCGGGATGTCCCCGGAGAACGCCGCTCTTCGCTTCTGCTTGCGGTCGCAGAGCAGGCCCGTGGCGATGTCGCCCAGTACTGGATGCCGCCCTTGGTGCGCAGACCGGTGCAGATGATGATCTCGGTGCGCGGCGGGACGGAACTTCCGGACGTCCTCCAGCAACGCGGTCGTGCGCCGGGCCTTGCGCCGGCCCTTCGCCGGGGTCTCGTCGCCGGGCCAGCGACGGATGTCGCCGTCGGCCATGGCCTTGTCGCGCTCCATGACGTAGCGCTCGTCGGCCAGGCCGCGGCCGAACGAGCGGGTCAAGGTGGTGGATGCGCTTCCGCGAACCGCGATGGCTGCGTGGATGGTGCCGTCTCCTTCGTGCCGGATTGTCGGGAACGGCGGGGACGCCCTCCCCCGGACACCTGCCCGCCGTCCTGCTTCCGGCCACGCTTTCCCTCCTGGCGGCGAGCCGGCACGGCAGCGGATGCGGCACGGTTCGGGGGTGCGGCAGGCAACGGACAGGGGCCGCGGCCAGCGCGCACGGTGTACGGTGGATTGAACGGCGTGGTACCGAGTGCTATATCACTCGGCATGATGGAAGGCGCACGAGGGATGCAGATTGCACACATTCAAGACGAAGCCCTTCGCACGTTTCGTCAGTCGCGAGGGCATACCGGATGCAGCGCTGTGCGATGCGGTGCGGCGCGGTGCGGCGGGCCGGACGGGGAGCGGTCGACGCCGATCTTGGCGGTGGCGTCATCAAGCAGCGCATCGCCCGGCAGGGACGGGGCCGGTCCATCGGGTTCCGCGTGATCGTGGTGTTTCGCCGGTGGGGAGCGCGCGTTCTTCGTCTACGGGTTTGCGAAGAGCGACCGGGAGAATCTTCGGCGCAAGGAACTCGGGGCGTTGCGGACGCTGGCGGACGAGATGCTCGGGTTGGACGGCCCCGGCCTGGAGGCGATGCTGGCAAACAGGACAATTGGCGAGGTGAGCTGCGATGGCCAAGCAGTATGAGAGCGAGGTGTTGGCGTCGGTGCACGAGACCGCGCTCGGCATGATGGAAGCGGGCGTCATGTCAAAGCGGACGATGAAGGACTTCGACGAGATGTGCCTGACGTCGGTCGAGGACATGGCGCCGGAGCGAATCCGCGAGATCCGGCTGCGCGAGAATGCGAGCCAGGCGGTGTTCGCCCGCTACCTCAACGTGACGACGGGACTGGTGAGCCAGTGGGAGCGGGGCGAGAAGCGCCCGCGTAGCGCCTCATTGAAGCTCCTGACGCTGGTGGCGAAGAACGGGCTCGGGGCGGTCGCCTGACGCCTTTCGCCGGCCGGATCGCCGTGTTGCCAAGATGTCGACAACGACCCAGAACGGGTCCCCGTTCTCCAATAAACCCAATAAATACAGCGCTCTACGTTCTAGAATATATCCTGCCGACAGGTGGAGAACTCGCCGTGGCACCAGCGGCCGTGCACTTGGCCCAGTTGGGCATCGTCGCGACGAATGCCGTCGCGAGACATATCGCGGCGGAGATCCAGCGTGGCCGCCTGCCCGCGGGTCTGCTCGTCCATGGCAATTTTCGCTACGCCGTCTTGTCGGATTCGATCTCGCCCCCCCCCCCCCGCAGGCCGCGCTTCTGGTGGCATCCGGCAGCCCCCTCGTCCCTCTCGTGTACCCGTGGAGCCTACCCGACCTGTACGAGACCGGCGATGACGGTCAGCCCGTCCGGCTGCGACCGCGCACACTCTACAGCGTATGGATTTCCGACCCCGAGACCAATCTGCGCGGACTTCTCTGCACGACCGAAACGGAAGCAACGCCCCATGCCATTGCGGCCGGTGCCGAAAATTACCGCCTGCCCGTCGCCCTGCGCAGCACCGGACTGCTGTGCCAGGCCATATGGACGGCTTCCCTTTCCACATCTCCGCTCGCCAGGCCTGCGCTCGGAACCTGCTGACTGCATCCGCCTGCCGTCCGCTCTCAAGTTCCGTCCTCGGGGGGGGGGGCATCTCCATTCTCCAGCCGCCGGTTTGAATGCGTCCCCGACCGCAAGCCGCAGGCAGGCGGGCTCCCTCGCAATGGCATTCGCTTAGGGAAATTTTGGCATTCGCTTAAGGAATCGCAGTTCTGCCAGGCCCGAATTGGGTGGGACGGTTGCTCTGGCACTCAGACTGCAGCTGCGGAGTCTCGTCCCTTCTGCCATTTGCCGAGGGGTTTTCGGAAGCGTCGTGGCCAGGATCGATTTGGACGTAGGCGCTGCCTTGCGGTTTCGACACAAGCGAGGACCTGATGCACTGCGTTGTGCATCATGGCCGCCTGCCGCAGGATGAGGCCTTCGAGGTTTCGGGCGACGGCGAACAAGGCGGCCTTGAAGTTTGCCTGGCTCTCCGGCAGGGGATCCGGGGGCGATTGCGAGTTGTGCATGGCGTCGCCGAAGTTGGTGAACAGCCTGGTCATGGCGATGAGGTTGAAGTGGGCGAAGATCTCCTGCTTCACGCCGCGTTCGGATCGGCTGTGGAAGTTCTCCAGTTCGAAGCCACACTTTGAGGTTTTGTACAACTCCTCGATGCCCCAGCGGTCATGGTAGAGGTCGGCGAGTTCCCGGACCCGGTATCGGCTTCGGTCGAGAAGAGTGGTTGCGAGATGGAACTCGGTTCCGCCGTGGACGTATTTGACGAGCCGCAGGGGGATGGGCCTGGGTACGGCCTCGGGATCCTTCCGGCCCAGACGGCGAAGCGTATCGGGTCCCGGTGTGATGGTGATGAGCTCATCCTGCCGGCTTCCTGCGATGAAGTCGTCGAATGTGGTTCCGGCATTTCTCTGCAGACGGAACAGCGGATGCACGCCCCGCTCCGCATGCGCCAGCAGCATCCGGTAGGAGTAGTAGCCGCGGTCGTAGACGACGACGTTTCCTGCAGCCATGGCGGGGAGATGGGCGAGCGCGGCGGCGCGCTCATCGCCGTGGGCATGCAGGTCGAAGTCGATGGGGAGTTTCGGGGCCAGTTCGTAGAGGCAACTCAGCAAGCCTTGCGGATAGTGGGCCCGTTCCTGCGGCAGGGGGTAGCCGGCGCGGAGCAGTGGGCGCGGCAGGTTGATCTTCGAGCCGTCGACCGCGAAGACCCTGTGCCCCTTCCACTGCGAGCTCTCGGCACGCTTGAGGATCTCGGCGTGCAGGTTCTTGAAGATGGCTTCGTCGACCTTCGCCCGGGCGGCGCTCATGCTCGACGCAGCGACGGGTTCGGCCTGCGGCAGCGGAATGCCGCAAGCCCGGCATTGCTCCCAGAGCGCGGCAAGGGTCGCCGTGTAGCCGTTGCCCGAGAACATCAGCCGATAGACGAAGAGCACCACGAGCAGAGTGTTGATGACCCGCCGCCGGAGCTGCCAGACACGGTCGTGGGCCGTCGCAGCCGCGGTTGCCGCGCCGACGAGTTCCTGCCAGGCGAGCAGGAAGGGGTCGTCTGCGGCGAGCCGGGGCGCCGCCCGTGGCTTCGCCTTGCGCCGCGGCGCAGTGCGTTGCGGGCCATGCAGGAGAACCTCCCGGAAGTCCGCGCTCAGCGGATAGACGTAGACCCGTTTGGGCGCTTTCCCCTTGCCGCCCCGGGTCTCGCCGAGATCGAGCCAGTTCGCCGCCCGGTAACAGGCGCCATCGAAGCGGCTCGAATTCACAAACGTCTCTACCAATACCGGACGGCAGCCGTGCTGTTGCTCCCAGTCATCGGCCAGCCGCCGCACCGCCATCGACAGCACCTTGGAAGCCAGGTTCCGGACCTCGACCCACGGAAACAGCAGAAACCGCGTGTTGCCCACCACCCGCTCCAGATGCGCCTTCCACCCGTCCTCCGGCCAGCCGACCCACGCGTCCCGGCAGGGCAGCGAGACCACCGCCTGCGAGAACTGCAGGCAACCCAGCTTGCGCCCGTGCCGGTCCTCCACGAAATAGCGCAGCCGCGGACCGAGAGGGTGGCGGAAACCGGCATAGTGCCAGCGGTCGACAAACTCGTTCCACTCCGAGACCTCGTCCTCGTCCAGCACGAGGCGAAGCTGCAATGGCAGAAGTTCCCCCAGTGGCTCCGCAATCGCAGGCTGCTTCTCCGTCCGCTGGCTCTTCTCAATCGGCTTGCGCGGACCCCGCGCATAGGACGCATCCTTCGCCGGCAACACCAGCAGGCCCAGCCGCTCCAGTTCCTCCAGAAGCCGTTGGCAGAGCTGGATCCGGTTCGTGCCCGTTCCCGTGCGCCAGCCCAGCTGCTCGCAAACCGTCTGCCCAAGCTCGTGCCGGCTCAGCGACGGAAACGCTGCAACCGTCGTCTGGATCTCGGAAATCTGCTGCCGGGTCAGACGACAACCGAAAAACGTCGTCGACCGCAGCGCCTCGATTCGGGGGTCCATCCAAACACCTCTCCGCAGTGGGCAATCCAAGCGGCACTATGCAGGGAACGAGCCGGTAAGTCAACCCCCCCGGGCATCACCGCACCAACAGTGGAGAAAAGACAAATAACCGCAATACTTTAGTCCAATGCACCCGGTGGGCCACGAAGCAGAACGCCCTAGACGAATGCCATTGGGCTCCCTCGCGCCTGCCTGGCATTTGAAGAGGCAAATTCCGCCGGCATCCCGCCAGGCGGCGCCGGATCCCGCAGAATTTGAGCCGAAAAGCCGTCCCCCCGGAAAGGAGCTTCTCAGAAGCGCCGCACAGCGCTTTTCCGGGGCTTCCGAGGGGTTTCCGGGGGCACCCCGGCCCTCGCGGCCTCCTGTCCGGGCCTCCCGGCGGCCTCTCCTGCGTTCGGTCATGGCTACAGGCGGGTTGCCCCGGAATTTCGGACCGGTTTCTTCCATGAGGGATCATCGCAAGGGTTGTTCGTGGAATTGCGTCAAGGGCGCCGAAGGCGCTTCGACCGCTCCGGACTTGCCGAGCATCTTGACCACCCCCCCCCCCCCGCCCGGCAGCGATCCCGGTCCCCCGGAAACTGTGCACACAGTCCTCGCGCGGCAGCCCCGCCTGAGCACGCTCACGATCAGGGATGGCCTGTTGCTCGAATTATTTGAGGGTCTTGTCGAGCGTTCTGGAGCTCAAGGACTTCTGTGGATGGGAAGACGGTTGTTTTGGGGGTTCGATTGAGGAGGAAGGCTAAGAGTACGTCGAGCGCTCTGTGCGAGGAAGATGGTATCGGGTGGCAGGGTTGAGGTAGTGATCCGGAAGGCGCCGTGGACCTTTCAGGACCTTCTTGCCGGCGCGGTCGCCTGGGTCCCGGCGGTGTCCGAGTTGGCGAGCGACGTCTTCGAGGGGCTGACCGCGGACGGCATGGAGATCCTCCTGTGTCCATCGGCGTGCCACCGGACCTCTTGCGGGCTGTTTGGGGAAAGGGAAGGTGGTGGTCCCGGGCCTATCAATCTATCACACTTGACTCCGGGACTTCTCCTTTCGTTTTTTTCCTGTTCCATTCCTGCATGGCCTGGATGGCGAAGACGGCTTGAGACAGGAACTTCACGCCTTCCCAGAGCTTCTGCGTGCCGGGTAGCGGCTGGCGCTTCGAGGGATGGAAGCCCGCCAGGCCGCCGGTGAGCACGACGAAGCCCGCGATGGTCATGTCCGGCGGTCCCCGGGGCACCTTGAAGCCATAGCGGGAGGCGAGGGCACAGAGTGCCCGGATGTCGTCCTCGGTGACATGTCGGCTGGCCGGGTCGTCCGGCCTCTCGCGGGCCAGGAGGGAAAGGTCCCAGACCCGGAAGGCGGTGATCGCGTCAAAGGCGAGACACTTGCGCAGGTCGTCGGCCTCGTCGAGGCGGCGGTCCTCGATGCGGGTGCCGACCTTCAGCGCATGGAAGAACCGTTCGATCCGCCAGCGCAGTTCGTACCAGCGCAGCACGGTTCGGGCGGTGTCGAGGTCGGCCTGGCCCTCGGTGGTCAGCAGCATCCAGTGCAGCGGTTTGTTCTTCTGCTTCCTTTGCTTCGATGCCGGCAGCGCCGGGCGACGGGGCGGGTCCTCCTCAAGGGCCGAGACGGCGATCATGCGGACCGGTGGTTCACTCTCCCGGTCCTTCGGGGGAAGCAGGTCCACCGGCGTGCAACGCAGGGTCAGCTTCGCCGTGCGGCCGCGCCGACGGTTCGGTCCCCCGCAGGCGGGCACCTCGATCTTCCGCCCGCCCACCGGGTCCGTCTCCAGCACATGGTCCCACAGGTCCGCGTCTCCGCCCGAGGCCAGCGCCACCCGACGCTGCGTCCCTCGGCTGGCCCGGACCAGCAATGCCGCCCCGGTCTGCTCCGCACGCGAGAGCAGCTCCCAGAAGTCGCCCTCGCGGTCGCAGACCGTCACCACCCGGCTGTCCGGGCAGGCGCGCGCGAGTTCCTGCGCCCGCTCCAGGCCGTCCACCCAGCGGACACTGTCCTTGTCATCGGCCTGACGGAAGTCGGTGTCCACCGTATACATCCCGAGAGGCCGGCCCACCGCGTTCACCGCCACGCCGAAATGGGCCAGGATGCCCGCGCTGCCCTTGCCGCCCCCGCCAAGCTCGTCGAGGCCCGACGTCGTTGACAGGCCGTCATAATTCAGCGTCGTCGTGTCCTGAACAGCCAGCACAAGCCGCTCGGCACCGCACCGCTCAACCGTCTGCTCGAAATGCGAATCCAGAATGTGGTCCATCGTCACCGCGTCATTGGACAGCAACCGGTAGGCCGCCGTCTGCTCCGCCCGCCCCGGGAAGATCGACGGCAGATGTTCGCCAAGCCGATTGACCCAGGCCGCACCCATCTGCGAAATCCGACGCCGGATCCGACCGTCAGGGTGCGTGCTCCGCCCGTATTCCCGTGCCGCCCATCCCCCCGCACAATATATCGATCCGGACCAGCCGAGAACGCGCTCCGGCTCACCGCACAGAACCTGTTGCCAGCCCTCCACGAGCGGCCGGAGCCAGACCGCGCGGCGCACCCCCGAACGGCGCCCCGAAGTCAGCTGCGGGCAACACTTCCACCCCGCGGCCCGGTAACTCAGCCCGGACTGCCCCGGCCCCGTGAAACTCTGCACCAGCACCGGCCGCTCACCGTAGGCCGCCGCCCAGTCGTCGGCAATCCGGCCCGTCGCAAGACGCAGAACCCGCGACGCAAGACCCTTCACCCGAACACCCGGAAGCAGCAGAAAGCGATGGTTGCACACAACCCTGCCGATGTTGGCCACGCGGGCATCGCCCGACCAGCCGACGACATCGTCGCGCGGCCCAAGCTGCATCCCCGCCGCTGTGAAGCCAATGCCGCCCAGCACCCCATACCGCTCCGAACGAACCCGGTAACGGACCTGCCCTCCCGGCGGCCGGCGCCATCCCTCCGGATGATGCGTCTCGATCATTGCCTCCCAGCGGCGGCGCTCCTCCGGTGACGCCACCGGCTCAAGCGACAGCGGACCGAGTTCCCGAAGCGAACACGAGACAGAACTGTCGGCGAAGTCCGATGCCGGGCGGGCGTGCGGATCAAACTCCATCGCCTCCGCTTCCGGCAGGCGCACACCCAACTCCTCCGCCAGGCGCGGCAAGAGCTTGCGCGCCGACGCAAGACACAGCCTGCCGACGCGGCCAAACCAGTTCTCCTGAAGACAGAGCTCCCGGGCCAGCGCACTCCGCGACAGCTCACCGCTGTTGCAGGCGGTCTTGAACCACTCTACCGTCTCCGCTGAAATCTGACGCATGCCAATCTGCATGCCCGAATAAATCGCACGAAATCACCCGCGAGTTAAGTGTGTGAGCTTGATAGGTCCCGGGCCGGCGGATTGGGAGTGTTTCCCGTTTCCCGTTTCCCTTCACCCCCTGGAGCTTTCGGCTGGAAACAGCTCGAGTGGTCTGCGTAGCCGCGCCCAGCGGCCCGTAGGGAGAACCTCGGCCGATGCACCCCCTGGCCGGCGGATTCTGGTCAGGGCGGTCAACTTGCGCATTGCCGTTTCGCACTCTTCCTTGCAGGAACCTGCCGTCCACCCCCGTTGATCATGAGAGATACATCTTCTGCGGGTCCCGGTCCCCCGAAGCGCTGCCCTCGAAAACCGCGAACATGAAGCCATCCCGAAGGAACAACAGCGCCCGAACCGCTCGACCCAGCAACCCGCCTCTGCGGAACCCCTCCAGCAGGGCGCGCGGGAGCCCCGACGCCTCGACACCCGGCCGGAAGCGTCCCCGGTGTGCCCGCCAGAATGCGCTGCCCGCAAATGTCTCCTGCCACCAGCGCCGCCAACGGCGTAGCGTCTGACGGCTCAGACCAAGGCGACGGCACGCCGCCGAAACCGCCGTAGGGCTCGCATCCCCAAGCAGCACCGGAAGCAGAAGCACGATCAGAACCACATACACCCGGCGCCCCATAAAGCGCACGGAGGCGGGCGTCGTCCGACGCCGACACACCGTGCAGCAGAAACTGTGCCGCAATACCGGACGCGATCCCCCGGAGGCAACCGCCTCCGGAACACCACGAGGCTTGCGCGCATACGTCGCCGAATGCAGCGCGCCGCCGCAGTGGCGGCAACCCGCGCAACGAACACGGGATGCCTCCCGCTCGTCAATCAGAAACATGAAATCCCACAATCTGGGACTCGAGATCGATACCGGCCGCATCACTCATCCTCCAATGCTCTGCTTGACCAAGCGAACCGATTCCGGCGAACCTGCACTCCAATACAAAAGCCCGCAGAGGGGAAAAGGCACGGCAGACAACGGTCACGCAGCAAACGATATCAACCACGCTCCTCGAGGGAAACTCCCGGCATTCCATCAACTTATGCGATCAAAAGCCACCGAATTATCATCCATTATCGTGAACGTGCTCACCGCCTACCGCGTCCGGCACTTGATCATCTGGAGTGCCGTGGCCCACGTCATCACCCGGTCTGCTAGCCGATCCTGCCGGCTGACCACGCAACTCCGGAACAGTGACCCCAACCTCGTCCCGTGGAATTCTCTTGTTCAGTCCTCTCCACCAATCAACCGTCCACGCAAACTCCTGGTAATCACCTCAATTTCCTCCGAAAGGTGCGATCCCCTGTAAGCAACAGACGTTTCATGCCTAGCATACTTTCCGGTTCGTTGGGCGCTGAGCCAATTGAAAGATCCAACGGAAAGCAACGTCTCACCGCAAATCACGATCTTGCTGTGAAGCCGATGCACTTCCTTCAGAACAACCCCGGTCGCCGCGAACACAGCCCGCGCCTGCTCCAGATTGGAGGCCTCACTTCCGTGGCTCCCGCCATTTAGCTCCGGATCAACGTAAACGTCTATCTCCATTCCGCGCTGGCATGCTTCTTTCAAGGCCGCGAGAATTCCCGTTTTCTCCATCGTGCCAACCACAATCCACGGACTCACGATGCTGATCTTGCCCACGTTCCTGCCCGCCAGCAGTTCCCGCAAGAACTCATCGTGTTCCTTCGCATCCTTCAGCATGCTCACGCCTTGTTCCCCAAGCGCAAGATCGTCCCTGGGCAACGCACCGAATTCCAACGCGTTCTCCGGAACCCCGAAAAGAAACTCTCCTGAGCACGTTCACGATAGTTGAGGCGGTTTGGCTATTTTTCAGTCGCGCAATTTGATGGATTGACAAGAGTTCCCCTCAAGCAGCTTGCGAGAAGCGGCTTGAGGGGCGAGCCTCTGATGTTGTCGAAAACCTTGGAGGCTGAGTGATGCTGCCAGAGTCGAGCCAGGTTGGCAAGATTTGGGATTTTCTGCTCCAGGTCGACAGCCGCGAGGCGTCGCAGGTTCGGAAGACGGGTTGTCGTCACTGTGGGGGTGTTCTGCATTCGGCGCATTACGGTCGCAAGCCGCGGGGGATTCCGTCGGCGCTTGCGGGAGCCGGGGAGTGTGCGGCGTTGCGGCACAGCTTCTGCTGCGCGGTGTGCCGTCGGCGGACGATGCCGGCTTCGGTGCGTTTTTTCGGTCGCCGGGTCTATGTCGGGCTGATTTTCGTTCTTCTGCCTGCGCTGTTGGGGCGAGAGGGCCCCACAGCGGCTGCGGCGGCGTGCAAGAAGCTGCATCTGAGTTTGCGGACGCTTCGGCGCTGGCGGCGCTGGTGGCAGGAGGATTTTGCCGACAGCGCGTTCTGGCGCGGTTCGCGGGGGCGCTTTGCGCCGGGGGTTGAGGAGGCGGGTCTTCCGCTGGACCTGGTGAACAGCTTCGAGGGTGTCGATTGGGCTGACCGGGTGGTTCAGGCGCTTTTGCTTCTTCGCGAATGGTTCTCGTTTCTCATTCTGGTTGAGGGAGATTCTGCGTAGGATGGCGACCCGCAGAAGTTGCATCTTTACGGATCGGTGAGGGTTGGTGCAGGCTCCCTGTGCGCATTGAGCGCGGAGAGGGAGCCTGGAGATGACGAAGACACGGGATCCGGTTAGCGGTCGCTGGGCGCGGCTGCGCTTTTCGATTGTGGGGCAGTTGCTGATGGCGCCGCCGCCGCGGGGCGGTTTGAAGCCCGCGATTGAGGCGCTGGCGGGGCAGGAATGGCAGCATCCGGTGAGCGGCGAGCGGGTGCGCTTCGGGGCGTCGACGATCGAGCGCTGGTATTACGCGGCGCAGGCGGCGGATCAGGACCCGGTGTCGGCGCTGGCACGGCGCCGACGGCGGGACGCCGGACTGCAGCGGACGATCTCGCCGGCGCTGTCGGCGGCGGTGGAGGCGCAGTACAAGGCGCATCCCTCCTGGTCGAAGCAGCTCCACTACGACAACCTGGCAGCGCAGGTGGAGGCGGATCCCGATCTCGGTCCGCTGCCCTCCTATCCGACCTTGGTGCGCTTCATGCACTCCCGAGGCCTGGTGCGGCAGCCGCGGCGCAGGGGGCCGAATGCGCCGCGTCCCCGCCACGAGGTGCGCAGCTACGAGGTCTCCCGCAGCCATAGCCTATGGCATTGCGACTATCACGTTGGATCCAGGAAAGTGCTGACGCCGTCGGGCCTGTGGGTGGCACCGAAGCTGTTTGTCGCGCTGGACGACCATAGCCGTCTCGTCGCCCACGCCCAATGGTACCTGTCGGAGAGCACGCGAACCTACGTCCATGGGCTTCAGCAGGCGTTCCTGAAGAGCGGCCTGCCGCGCGCGATCATGTCGGACCGGGGATCCGCGGAACTGGCGAAGGAGGTGCGGGCGGGCCTGTCCGATCTGGGCATTCTGCTGTGTCCGACGGAGGCCTGTTCACCTCATCAAAACGCAAAAGTGGAAGTTCTCTGGAACCGGGTCGAAGGCCAGCTGATGGCCATGCTGGAGGGGGTCGAGGGCCTGCCGCTGCAAACTCTGAACGAGTTCACGATGGTCTGGTTCGACAGGGCCTACCAGCGGCGCCACCACCAGGAGCTCGGCGGCTCGCCCATGGAGCGCTTCCTGCAGAGCGAGGACGCCAGCCGGCCCTGTCCCCCGATGGCGGAGTTGAAGGCCGCGTTCCGGATCGCCGACAGGCGCAGGCAGCGCCGCTCCGACGGCACCATCTCGGTGCAGGGTGTGCGCTTCGAGGTGCCGGACGCCTGGCGGCACATGCCGGAACTGCGCATCCGCTACTCCCGCTGGGACCTGTCCGAGGTCGAGCTGGTGGACGATCGCGGCACCGGCCTGGCCACCCTGCGGCCCCTCGACAAGGCCGCCAACGCCGGCCGCCCGCGCCGGCGCCGCGGCCCGGCGCTGATCGAAGACGTGGCGCCGGCCACCGACGGCCCGTCGCCGCTGCTGCAGAAGCTGCTCGCCGACTTCGCCGCCACCGGGCTGCCGCCCGCCTACCTGCCCCTGGACGAGGAGGACCCCCGATGAACCGCCAGATCCTCACCTTCTTCCGCCTCCGCCACAACCCGTTCTCGCCGCAGCTGCCGGTGGAAGCCCTGTTCGCCGACGAACCTGTGCTGCGCTTCTGCGCCCGCATCGAGGACCGGCTCGCCGGCGAAGGCGGCTTCGCCCTCATCACCGGGCAGCCCGGCGCCGGCAAGAGCGCCGCCATGCGGCTGCTCGCCCACCGCCTCGGCAAGGTGCCGGACCTCACCGTCGGCGTCTTCACCCGATCCTCGTCCCGCCTCGGCGACTTCTACCGCGAACTCGGCGAGATCTTCGGCCTGCGCCTCGTCCCTCACAACCGCTGGAATGGCTTCAGCGCCCTGCGGGGACGCTGGCTCGAGCATGTCGGCAACTCCCGGCTGCGCCCGATGCTGCTCGTCGACGAGGCCCAGGAGATGCAGCCCCCGGTGCTCAACGAGCTGCGCCTGCTCGCCTCCACCGACTTCGACTCCCGCGCCATTCTCGGCATCGTGCTGTGCGGCGACCAGCGCCTCGGCGACATGTTCCGCTCCGAGGAACTGATGCCGCTCGGGTCCCGCATCCGCTACCGCCTCACCCTCGAGCCCGCCGACCCCCAGACCCTGCTGCGCTTCCTCGAGCACCTGCTCGACGCCGCCGGCAACCCCCAACTCATGACCCAGGGCCTCAAGGACACCCTCGTGAGCCATGCCGCAGGCAACTACCGCATCCTCACCCATCACGCCGACGCCCTGCTCACCGCCGCCGAAGACGCCCGGCGCGAGCAACTCGACGAAGCCCTCTACTTCGAGGTCTTCCCCCACGCCGTCAAACGCAGAGGGATCCGGACATGAATGGCTTCCCAACCCGAACCCCCGGCGAGCTCGAGGCCTGCGCCGCAGAGCACGCCTGGCTCGTCGAGGCCCTCTGGACCGCGCAGGGCGTCGGCATCGTCGGCGGCGAGCCCAAGACTGGCAAGACGTTCCTCGCCCTTCACATCGCCGTCGCCGTCGCCGCCGGCGTCCCCTGCCTCCAACGCTTCCCGACCCGGGCCGGACCCGTGCTCCTGTTCGCCGCCGAAGACGCCCCTCACATCCTCCGCCAGCGTCTCGACGGCATCGCAGCCGCCAGCGGCGCCGCGCTCCCCGACCTCAACCTCCACGTCATCGACACTCCCTCCCTCCGGCTCGACGATCCCGCCCACCTCCAGCGCCTCGCCGAGACCGTCGAGCGCGTCCGACCCAGCCTGCTCATCCTCGACCCCCTCGTCCGCCTCCACAGCGCCGACGAAAACGCCGTCCGCGAGATCGCGCCCATCCTTGACCGCCTGCGCCGCCTGCAGAGACGCTTCCAGAGCGCCGTCCTCCTCGTCCACCACGCGCGAAAGAGCGGCGGAGCACGACCCGGACAGGCTCTCCGGGGAAGCTCCGAGCTCTTCGCATGGGCAGACAACGTCCTCGTCCTGCGCCGCCGCCAGCAACGCATCCTTCTCTCCTCCGACCACCGTGCCGCAGCCAACCTCCACGATCTCGGCCTCGAACTCGCAACCCTGCCCGAGGGGCCTGCTCTGCAGCTCGCCCGACCGGTGCCCACTTCAACGCCACCGCCCCACGCCGCCCCACGGGAGCGCATCCGCGCCATCCTCGCCGAGGCAGGCAAACCCCTCTCCCGCCGCCAGATCCGCGATGCCGCCAGAATGCGCGCCGAGACCGTCGGCGCCGCCCTCCACGAACTCGTCCGGAACGGAGACGCCATCCAGACACCCAACGGATACCAGGACCGCGCCGCGCTCGAACTGTTTCCAGCCCCAGCCCCCGGGGGGTGAAGGGAAACGGGAAACGGGAAACACCCCGGGACCAACCGCCACGCGCAACCCTTCCCCTCCTCCAAACAGCCCCCGCAGGAACCCACCATGCCGCGCCGATGGACACAAGAGGAACTCGACGCAGTCCGCACCCAGCCCCTCGAACCCATCGCGCGGCAACTCGGATACCGGCAGGATCCCCGCGACCGGGCCCGATGGAAGCGCGCCGGGTCCGTCCTCTCCATCAACGCCGCAGCCTTCTACGACCACCAAAAGGGCACCGGTGGCGCAGGCGCCTTCGACCTCGTCATGCATGCCCGAAAATGTTCCTTCGCCGAGGCCGCATCCATCCTCGTCCCACAGCCCCACTTGCCAGAACCCTGCAATCAACGCTGGTCAACCCTCCGCGAATACCTCGTCGAAGCCCGCGGCATCCCGCCCCGCATCCTCGATGCATGCAAACGACACGGAATCCTCTACGCCGACCGACGCCAAAACGCCGTCTTCCTCTGCACCAACGCTCGCCGACAAACAACCGGCGCCGAAATCCTCGGCACTCGCAACCGCGAAAAGCCCTTCAAGGCAATGGCAAGAGGATCCCGAAAGGCAAGCGGGGCCTTCTGGATCCCCGCTTCAAACCAGAAACCGGATACCGTCTTCCTCGCAGAAAGTGGCCTCGACGCCCTCTCCGCATTCTCCCTGCAGGAAACACCCAAAGGCGCAACCGTCTTCGTATCCACCGCCGGCGCAACGCCCGCCATCCCAACATGGATCGAAGCATGGAAGCCAAACCGTATCCTCTGCGCATACGACGCAGACAACACCGGGGATCAATGCGCCAAAGCCCTCGCCAAACACGATCCAAGAGTCGAACGCTTCCGACCCAAAGGCGAAAAAGACTGGAACGAAATCATCCAGCGCAAGCCTCCAGCACAATAATCTTCAACAAATCCATCAAACTATACGATCAATACTCCATCACTTACCGTGAGCATGCTCATCTCCAAGCAGATGCCTCGGCGACCCGCGCGCTGCCGTCGAAAACAGATCCATGTCGCCGAACACCAGAAACGCATCCTTCGCACGCGAAACAGCAACGTTGAGCATGCTCGGAGACATGTCGATGAACCCACCATCCGCATGCTTCGAATAGACAGGAGAGAAAATCACCACGTCCCGATCCGCTCCCTGCAACGCATGCACCGTGCCTACAGTCATTCCACTGCGACCGCCAACTTTGATATCCACTTCGTTGCACGCTCTGCCAATTTCACGAACCTGGGCACCAAACGGCGTCACGATGCCAACGATCTCCTCCAACCTCTTCCGGTACCTGTCCTCAAGCTCCTCGCGCCCTGCCGCCAGCCAAGCCGCAATCGTCTCCGCTTCAACCGTGTTCCTGCGGCTCCCTCCGGCGGACACGCAAAATCCGTCCACATGCAAGTACGCAAGCGGGCCAAGTCCGGGCACCTCCCCATTCTTTCCAACGGCCGCGCCGCGCTGCGGCTCCAGCTTCCCCTTGTAACAAAGCGCGTTGCAGTATTCGACGATTTCGTCGTAGCAGCGCCGGTGTTCGAACAGCCACAGACCGCGACTCAACTCCGGTTCCGGATGGTACCTGCAGGCCGACTGCGCAACCTGCATCGCGCTGCCGCCCGTTGAACACACGCCCAGCGCCTCCACGCGCTCCAGATCGTCTTCCGTGCAGACCTTCGAAAGCACACCGCTGTCCACCAGATTGCCGATATCTACCGGCTTCGGCAGCAACGCGATCGGCTCGATCTGCTGCGAATCCCCGATGACCAAGGCTCTCCGTGCCAACGCAAAGGCGCCCCCCGCCGCCTCCGGCTGGACCTGCCCGGCTTCGTCCACGATCAACAGGTCGATGAAATTAAACAGATAGTCTTTATGGAACGTCCCATCCTCATACCTCGTGACGGTCATCTTTCCCGGCAGCGTTGCAAACGTCGAAACCATGCAGGGCGTCAACATCATCCGTCGGCGCCATCGCGGCACCACCGTCTTCTTCCCCCTTTTCTTCCTTTCCGCATCATCCGGCAGCAACTCTTCCATTGCACGGAGCCACCGCCCTTCCCAGTAATGCGTCGCCAGCAGGAACAGGTCAAAACGGATACCGCGATCCGCGAGCCTCTCCAGCTCAACCACATCCTCCACGTCGGCACCGCCGGTCACGTCCCCTGCAGCGCCGCCGTACTCCTTGCGCGCAAGCTTCAGCCCCTCCATCGCTTCCCTGCCCCGGACCAGCTCGCCATGCACCGCTCGCAGATGCCTCTGCCCCTCGTTCAAGCGCCTGCCCATTTCCGCTTCAACCCTACCGACGTCAAGACGCACTCCTTCCCGAACGCTGTATCCGATCGTCTTCAAAAAGAGCCGCGCCTTCAGCCGGCGTCTTCTCGCGACTGCCGGAAGAAAACCAAACAATGACAAAAGTATTGACTCCCCGGCGAGATACGCCTCCCACTCGTCCAGCAAACCCCTGTTTGCCTCATTCTCCCGCACCACCCGGTCCCGTTTCGCTTCCAGCGCAGCCAACGCCTCTTCAGGCTCACGCCCAAGCACGCTTTCAACTTCTGCCCGCCCCGCATCCAATTTCCCCAACGCCACATCCACGGCTTCCAACTTTCGTGCTTCCAAGTCGATCCGCTCACGCAGCGCCTCAACGACCGCTCCAACGTCACGCGCCTTCAACTCCGGCAGCGCGATCTCCGCCGCGGCAAGATACGCCGCTTTCGCCTTTCTCACGTAGCCCTCGGTTTCGATACCTTCAAAAAAGCCCTCCGTCTGGTACCGTTTCGATGCCTCGTCCGTGCGTGCTTTGGACGGGAGGTAAAGACCAAAACTCTCGATGTCAGGCAGCCATCGACCGGCGAACTTGTCCTTGCCCTCCGCAAAGTCCTTTCCAAACGCATCTATGACATTGGTTACCGCCTGATTGTTGGTGGAAGCCGCGGCTACCACCGGAGGATCGCCGCCCGCTCTCGCCGCGCGCACCCACTCTCCCGCAATCGCCGACAGCAGCATCGTGGTCTTGCCCGTCCCCGGCGGACCGTTGACCGCCACAATCTCGCCATCCTCCGCATTCGCCAGGCAAGCAAGTACATCGCGCTGCTTGTCTGCCAACGGAAACAAGTTATTTGAATGCCCCAGCCGCTTTGCGAAGGCATGTCTCAGACCTCTGCCTTCCCCCGTGCCCGGGACAGGTATTGGCGCCCCTCTCTGCGTCACCGCCCAGGATTCCAACAACGGTGCCCCTGGCTTTGTCGCGATAATGCTGTCATAGAGCTCAAGCGTGCCCCGAACGGTCGCCGCAGAATCACCCGCAACCTCAATCAGACCCTTGCCAGTCCTTTTATATTCGCCATCCTTGGGAGGCCATCCCCCAGCGACATCCTTCAAAAGTCGTCCGCAATCGTCACGGAACTGCTTCCACACCTCCTCATGGCATTCATCCGGCCCCGAAGACGAAAACGGCGAAGCTGTCAGGAAAGTATCCAGATCCGCGACCGTTCCGACAGAAAATGCACCGTCCGGCAGTGGTTCGAGAACATCGCGCGCGATGACGGTTCGTACCGGCCGTATCCTGCCATCGTCTCGCTCCACAATCCCAACCGAAACAATCGGCGCAACACACTCCGGCATTCGATCCCTGCGCCCGACACCGTGCGACGTCCGCCGCGCCGCCAGAAGGGGCCAAAAGCGGACCTCCGCACGTTCTGCCCTCTTGTCCGCATCCCTGAACAGGCGCTCGACCTTCCGCGTGCCCACACGCCCCTTCATCAGTTCGTCTGTCGACAACTCGAGAAGATCCTTGTTTCCTGGCGGCAACTCATTCTCCCTGAAACGACCTTTTCCAAGCGTCACATCCGCGACGCATGCGCGCCAGTACTGAACCAACCCCAGGTATGGCGCCCGCTCCTCGGCCAACCGACCCTTCCTTTCAGTCATCATGGCATTGAACTCCCACTTTTCGGAGCACCATCCTATTTCGTTTTCTTGGACAACGCCGCCATTCAGGATATCACTCCACTTGGCCCAAGCGGACCGAACGTGCACATATGGACATCTTGAGAAACGTAACACGAGCGAACCTGCGGTGATTCCTCGAGTTGGACAGCGATGTTTCCTGGATTGAGCAGGAAGTCCGGCCGACTTCGTCTCGCGTTGACACTCATGTCCGCCCGGGCCTTGTAGACAGCTCCACGTGAGATCCCGAGGTCGCGGGCGATCTCAGTCGGCGACTGGCCCTTGGCAAGCCGTTGCTTGATGGCTTCCATGTCGGTCCGCGGCGGGCGACCGCGATAGGCGCCACGCTGCTTCGCCGCAACGATTCCTTCGGCCTGGCGCTCGCGGCGCAGCTTGGTCTCGAACTCGGCAAAAACGCCGAGCATGTCGAAGAACACCTTGCCGGCAGCAGTCGAGGTGTCCACCGGCTGCTCGGTCGCGGTAAGATGGGCACCCTTGTGGCGTAGATGGAATCTTGATTGCCGCATTGAATCTTACACTTGCAGAACAGGCCCAAACGGACCGATGTGTATATATGGACATCTTGCAGAACGCAACGCAAGCGCATGAGGTTTTGACGCCTGCCGTCTGTTGACCCGAGATCGGACATCTTTGGCGGCTGGAGGAGGCACATGTGTCCGATCGATTCTTTTTGGAATCCTGGAGCCTGCATTTCGATGACATTGCATTCGTTGGAGGGTTCAATCTCGCCAGCCCGGTCTGTGTTGCCTTCCAGCTCCGGTTTTTCCGAACGCATGGGCGTTTCCCATCGCACGAAGCCGATCTCTGCCCAGAGGGCCTGCGGTATCTGGGCCGTCAACTGGACCTAGTGGCGCCAGACACCGGGCATTTCCCCCTTCACCATTTCGAGGTCCATCTCGACCAGCGCATCGACTTCAGGAGAAAGGCCGCATGAGCGTCACTATGGGTATACTCATCGTGAACGTGCCGAATGAACACCCCGCGCCGGCGTGTGGCTGTTCATTTTGGGTGGTTTCCGGGTTAATGGACAGTCCATGTCAGGGGCATACCCAAAATGAACAATTCATCCGCCCGCATCGGATATGCCAGGGTCTCGACCGTGGACCAGAACCTCGATGCCCAGATCGCGGCACTCGAGGCCGCAGGATGCACCATGATCCGCACCGAGACCCGCGACGGCGCCACCCTCACGGGTCGTCCCGAACTTGGGGTCATCCTCGATTTTATCCATCCGGGCGAGACGCTGGTGGTCACGCGCATCGACCGGCTGGCGCGATCCATGCACGATCTTCAGGTCATCGTCGCGACGCTCAAGGACAAGGGCGCCCATCTTGCCGCTACCGAACAGCCCGTGGACACCTCGACCGCTGCCGGCAAGGCGTTCTTCGACATGCTCGGCGTCTTTGCCGAGTTCGAGACCAACCTGCGCTGCGAGCGCCAGGCCGAAGGAATCGTTATGGCGAAGCAGCGTGGCGCCTATCGCGGTCGCCCGCCGCGGATCGACATGGAAGCCATCAGTCACCGGCTTGCCAGGGGCCAGTCACCGACGGAGATCGCCCTCGAGCTGGGGATTTCACGGGGAACTGTCTACAAGGCCAGGGCGAACATGAAAGTTTACGCGTGACGAAGTCGGCCGGACTTCGTGCTCATTCCAAGAAATTTCGCTATCCAACTCGAAGAATCACGGCAGGTTTTCTCGCGTTACGTTCTTCAGGATGTCCATATATGCACGTTCTGGCCGTTTGGGCTAAGCTCGTTCAGTGAACGGGAATCCCCGAACGTTCGAGCAGCTCGTCAATCCGTTGGCGGTCTGCTCGTTCCGTATCAGATGTGTAACCGAAAGCGGGCCATAGCTCCCGGTATGTCGATCCTACGCAATCCCTGGTCTCCTGATCCAGCCCTTGCCCATCGGCTCCCAGAGCGAGCAACTCCAGTACCAGGACCTTGCTCCCTCTGTCGAAGCCCCGCATCGGAAACCCGAGGATCGCCCTCGCGGTTTGACAGGCCTGTTTAGTCGCACCTAGAAGAAGCCACAGGCGGCCCCAATAGTGCAGAGATTCAAAGCCGAATTGCCCTCCTTTGCCGAATCGATTGGAGGCGGCGAGAGCGACTTCGACGACGACTATCTCATCGTACCATCGCGGTAGGGACGCTGGTTTCCCAGCGCCCCCCGCACAGATCCGGACGGGCCCGCTAGGGCATCCGGCTCCTGCCTTCGGTCAGACGTCCGAGTGAACTCTCACCGCACAAGCGGCGCCTCGCTCACCGGCGTGGTCGGGAGGCCTCGTGTGACACGCTCACCTGGCGCAGTGTCCAGTACGTGTTGCGGATCCCCTTCCTTCCGTTGGCCCCGGTCCTTCCCTCCACGGACTCCGCCGAGGTAGAGTCGGGGGGAGGCGCGCTCTGCCGTAGGTCCAGGGAGTAGCAGTTAGCTGGCTGCTTTCGCGCTGTGCCAGTGCCTCGTTCTGGGCCGTAGCCACGTTTCCTCACCCCCGCTCGTCAAACCCGGCGTGCCCATCTCGAGCACCGGGCTTTCGGTCGAGATCACGCCTTCGCCCACGGAAGGCCCTTCGTCGTCGGCGCAAGGCGGTGCAAGCCGTACTGTGTGTACAACTGCTGGCTCGGGAAGCGCACGTATTTCCCGCTTCTCACCTTGTGCTTCCGGCAGAGCCATTGGCGCAGCCGCCGGTCAGCGTGTTGATCGACGGCTCGGTAGGCCGGGCTGACCTGCCCCAAGCGAAAGTAGTTTGCCCAACCGGAGAGTGTCCGGTTAAGGCGCTCAACCACTGTCTCCGCAGGGAGGCTCCCGTGCCGCCGTACAGTCAATTTGCTGATCGTGCGGCAGATGTTCTGGACGCTGTCCGTGCTGGGCCGGGTGCCGATATACGCACCGCGGCCGTCCGCGCGGTAGTTGCGCCCGATCCGGTATCCGAGGAACGTTAGAGGTTCCTCCGGGCACCGCAAACATCGGGTCTTCTGTTCGTTGACCGGTAGTTTCAGCTTCGTCATGAGCCGTTGAACGACCAGCAGCATTGTGGCCGCCGGAGCCTTGCCGATGACGCAAAGGTCATCCGCGTAGCACACGATCTCCGCACAGAAGCGCTGAGCATGGCCCAGCACTTGCCAGCCCAGTATGAAGCGCCGCATGTAGAGGTTGCTGAGCAGCGGAGAAATTGGGGACCCTTGGGGGGTGCCCTTTCGCTCCCGGCGCGCAGCGTTCGTGCGCCGTTTTCCGCCCTTGCCGTCGTCCTCTTCGACGGGCATTTCCAACCATGCCTTGATGAGGCGGAGCATTCGGCCGTCGCTCACGCGCCGGGCAACGCTCCGGATCAGCTCGGCGTGAGGAATCTCGCCGAAGTAGTTGGACAGGTCACAGTCGACCACCTCATTGCACCCCCGGTTCAGGAGGCTATGCACGCGGTTTACCGCGTCGTGGGCGCTTCGTCCCGGCCGATAGGCATACTGCTCCGGTTGCAGGTCGGCTTCGAGTATCGGCTCCAGCACGAGCATGGCCGATGTCTGCGCCACCCGATCCCGCAGGCAGGGAATGCCCAGTGGCCGGAACTTGCCGCGCTGCTTCTTCGGGATCAGAACCTGACGCACCGGTTTCGGTACGTAGGTCCCGTCCTTCAGGTCCTGCGCCAATTCCCCAACCCACTTCTCCACCCCAAGCGCCTCGATATCCGCAATCGCCTCCCCGTCAACCCCGGCAGAACCGCCATTGCGGCGGACCTGCTTCCAGGCCTCCATCAGAAAGTCTTCGCGCCATACCTTGTCGATCAGGGCATGAAACCGTCGGTCGGGTTCTTCCTTCGCTTTCACGTTAAGTGCGGTCTGGAGTTTCCGAACCCTCCCTGACCCTGTTAGATTTGCATCAGTGGCCATGCCTTGCTTCCTTCCCGCATTGCTCTCGACCCAGGGCCCCTTCCCTCCACCGGCATTACCCGGCTTCCCCGGTACTACGGGCCCCTCCGCCACCCTGCCGGCCCAGACTCAGACTTCCTGACCTCGTGCGCTAATTGAAGGCGGGCTTGGCGATCGTTTTGCTCGTGATTTCCAGCAGTTAGGAGACATTTGAGGGGTTGACCGATCTACGGAGAGTGGCTATAATACTGTGCACCCGATATCGACCGTGGAGACTCCCTTGAACACGCTTCCGATGCCTCCTGCCGAGGCGATCCAGATCGGCGAATCCTGCTTTTCGCACGCGGTCGAGGACGGCCGGCGGGTCTACTTCAGCAACCTGGCGCCGTTCGATTCCCACGAAGTTTCGGACAACCGAGCGCGACAGCTGCGGATTGCGCGGTTTGCCGAGCACGGTGTGCTACGCAGGGATCTGGCGGCGGCGTTTGGCGTGAACCGTTCGACGGTGCAGCGGGCAGTGAACCAGCTCCGGAGGCAGGGCGAGGCCGGTTTTCTTACGCCGCGACGGAGGCGCGGGCCGAGCGCGATCGACGCCGCGACGGCGCGGGAGGCGGAGCGGCTTCTGGCCTCGGGGCTGAGCGGCCGGGCGGTTGCGCGAAAGCTGGGGATCCGGCCGAGCACGTTCAGCCTCAACCGCCGGTCGGGTGTTATCAGAGGGGGGACGCCGAACCGGGCCGTGCCGGCGCAGGCGACAGCGTCGACGGAGCCGCAGGCGACGGCAGTGCTGGAGCCGCCGGTGGTCGCGTCGACGGAGCCACAGGCGGCGGCAGCGCCGGAGCCGAGGGTGGAGCGGAGCGAACGGGACGCACGCGACCGCGAGGCGCCGATGGGTCGGGGCACCCGGGACACGGCGGGGCGGATGCTGGCGGCAACGGGACATCTGACGGAGATGCGGCCGCAGTTTGCGGAGCCGCTGTCGGCGGTTGCCGGCGGCGGCGTGCTGGCCGGGCTGCCGATGCTGCTCAAGGAGGGGCTTCTGGACCGCGCGCGGGAGTTCCTGTCGCTGCCCAAGGGATACTACGGTTTGACCACGGTTCTGCTGTTCCTGGCCTTCCTCACCCTGGCCCGGGTGCGCAATCCGGAGGCACTGCGGCACCAGGCGCCCGGGGAATGGGGCGCCATCCTGGGCCTGGACCGCTGCCCGGAGGTGAAGACGCTGCGGGGCAAGATCAAGGCGTTGGGGCGAGACGTGCAACGGGTGCGGGACTGGCAAGCTTCCCTGGCCGCGGGATGGATGGCGGAAGAACCGGACGTGTGTGCGACCCTGTCGGTGGATGGCCACGTCAAGGTGTATTCCGGCCGCAAGGGAAAATTGCCCAAGCATTACGTGGCGCGCCAGAAACTCTGCCTGCCTGCCTCCACGAGCTACTGGATCAACGCGCTCGGCGGCAAGCCGTTCCTGTGCCTGAACAAGGCGCTGGATCCGACCATGACCCACGCGCTGGAGAAGGACATCCTGCCCGCGCTGGAGAAACTGGGCATGCTGGGCCCGGATGCACCGGACCTCACCGTCCCGGACGCCGGCGAGCCCGCCCTGACGCTGGTCTTCGACCGGGAAGGCTGGAGCCCTGCCCTGTTCCGGCGCCTCGCCCGGCGCGGGGTTGCTGTGATCACCTGGCACAAGGGCTTCAAGGGGGAGGCCTGGCCGGAGGCGGACTTCCGCACCGTCACGGTGCCCATCCACGGGCCGGGAAGCACCCGCAGCGCCACCGTCCGCCTCGCCGAGAAGAGCGTGATCCTGAGCAAGGGGCCCGAAGTCCGCCAGATCCGGCGCCTGCTGGAGAATGGCCGCCAGGTGCCCCTCATCACCACCGACCCCCGCATGCCCATGGAGCGGGCCGCCAGCGCCCTGTTCTCCCGATGGTCGCAGGAGAACTTCTTCAAATACATGCGCGAGGAGTTCAATCTCGACGCGCTGGCGGTCCACGGTTTGGAAGCACAGGATCCCGACGCCCGCATCGTCAACCCGCGCTGGCGCGCAATCGACCGCAATGTCCAGCGCTTCCGGCAGCGCCTTGGCACCCTGCGCAACCGGATCGCCGACCTGTCCAGGGGAACCCCGACCCGCGAAGCCGAAGAGGCCGTCCGGCGCCTGCAGGCCCAAAGCGACGCTCTCGACGCCGAGCGTGAAGCCCTCAAGCTGCAGCGCCGCGATACACCGCGACATATCGCGGTCGCCGAACTCGACACGAACGAGGCACTCGACGCGCTCCCCGAAGGCGAGAAACTCCTCCTCGATATAATCCGCATGATCGCCTACCGCGCTGAAACCCGCATGATGCCCGCCGTTGCCCAGACCCAGGGCAAGATCCAGCGCCCCCGCCGGCACTTGCGCGCACTTCTACGGGCCGACGCCGACGTCATCCCGGAGCACGGCAACGGCATCCTCCGCGTTCGCATACTCGGCACCGCCAGCGATGCCGGCGACAACGCCATCGCAAGCCTCCTCGAAGAACTCAACCAGACACGGACCGTCTTCCCCGGTACCAACATGCACATGGTCTATGAACTACCCGGAAAAATCGCCGAGCCCCACTTCGCGGGTGCAAAAACATGACACTCTCTCGAGTTCGAGGTCAGGAAGTCTGAGACTGGCCCTCGCGGGTTTCCGGTGGGCGCGTGCACGCCACCGACAGGGCTTCCCGTGTTGCTGCTTTCTTCATCTTCCATGCGTGCTGGCGCCACTACCCCGGCAGATACAGATCGGTGCATAGGTCGCTCGCTTCCCAATCTGCCAACGGCCTTCCCCTAAACAACGGAGGGTCGGCTTCTGCGTTAAGTGTTTCGAGGCCTGCTCAGCGTTCACTTCGCGTTCCGGCCCGCATGGTTGCTGAGCCGCCATACGCGGCCCTTTGTCACCAGAGTGCTTCAGTCTACATCGTTGCCTCCGTAAACCGCCCTGGCTGCTACCAACCGGAGCGACAGCTATGCCGATATCGGCATAGCTGTCGACATGCCGACAACCGGATTATGCCGCGTTTGCAGCCCAAGGCTTTGAATGCCCCGGCTTTTTTGCTGGCATTATCGGCATAATCACAGTGATCTCAGGAAGCCCAACAGGGTGTCGTCCGGCTTGAACCTTCCCGGTTTGACCCCGATGGGGCGGGTTTGCTCCATGGCCTTTTCCTTGATGCGGAGATCTGCGTGCAGGTAGATCTGCGTCGTCTCCACGGATTCATGGCCGAGCCAAAGCGCGATCACCGTGCAACCGATCCCCTGATGCAGCAGAGCCATGGCGGCGCCGTGGCGTAGGCTGTGTGGGGTGACCCTCTTCTCTCTGAGTGTGGGACAGATTTTGGACGCGGTACGGCAATGTTTGGCGACGATACGCTCGACGGCGTCGCGACTGAGTGGACCGCCGCGGTTGCTGGGGAACAGCGGAGCGTTCTCCACATTGCCCTGTTCATTGATCCAGGTCTCGAGGACCTTCACCGTATCGCTTCGCAGAGGTGTCGCGCGGTCCTTGCGCCCCTTGCCATGGCAACGCACATGGGCACCGTGTCCGCGTTCGACGTCCCGGATCTTGAGGCCAGTCAGTTCCGATACCCGAAGGCCGGTCTGCGTGGCGAGCATCAGCAGCGCCCGGTCCCGTCGCCCGTACCAAGTAGTGAGGTCGGGCGTGGTGACGAGTGCCTTGATCTCGTCTTCCGTGAGCCAACTCATGGTGGTCTTTTTGTGGCGCTTTGTTGGCAGTTGCAGGATTTTCTGGCAATGGTGCAGGATCTGGGGTTCGTTGACCGCAACATGATTGAAGAAGGAACGGATGGCGGCAAGGCGGATATTGCGGCTCTTCACGCTGTTGCCACGTTCGACTTCAAGATGTTCGAGAAAGCTCCCGACAAGGTCGGCATCGATGTCCGAGACATCCATGTCCGTAGGCTTCCGCCCGCACCGTGACTTGACAAAGTCAAGCAGCAGCAGAAAGGTATCACGGTAGCTTGCGATCGTGTTCTCACTGGCCCCGAGTTGGCTGATAAGCCTCTCGGTGAAGAACTGCTGAACTAGCGGCGCCAGTGGTGTCGGCACGGTTTTGGTCATGACGCGCCTCCTTCCCCGAGGGTTCGGAGACCTCGTTCGCTCGCCAGGGCCAACAGTTCCGGCACCGCCTCGATGTACCACCAGGTGCCGTTCGCTTTCGTGTGCCCCAAGTAGGCGCTGAGCTTGTACATTTCGGCATCCACGTCTCGCCCCTGCCGGAACCAGTCGAGGATGGTCCTGGTGGCCATGCTGTGTCGCAGGTCGTGGACCCGCGGCCCGCGGCCCTGTCCCGGCGAGGGTTCGCGCAGACCAATGGCTTGGCCGACCGCGGCGAAGTTCCGTTCTACGGTGCAAACGTTTGCCCGCCTGCCGTCCTCGACCTGAAAGAGCGCACCGCTGTCGGCATGAGTAACTCGGTCGCGGAATTGCTGATAAGCCTGCAGCTTCGTGACCACGCACCGGGTAACCGGAATGATGCGGCTCTTTCCGTTCTTGGCGTGTCTGATGGAAAGGGTGGCGCCTTCGGCGCCGACATCCTGGTCATCGAGCCCGAGTGCTTCGCCAATCCGGAGGCCGGTCACTGCGATCAGGCCGAACAAGGTCGAGCAGGTTGCACCACGCAATCCGGTCGGCGAGGGCAGCGCCGCTGCGGTGACCACGATCCGCTCGATCTCCGACTCGCTGTAGATCCATGGTCGTGGACGTGTGTCGCGCCTTGGAATCAGTCCTTTGGATGGGACTTCGTGACGCTCATCAATCCCTTGCAGCCAACTTGCAAAACCACGCACGATGCAAAGCCGGGTGCTCCATGTATTCGAGCCTGCCGTTCCGAACGTCTCCTTCCAGCGCAGGAACAGTTCAGTCGTGATCCATTCGGCTCCCTCTGCATCGGCAAAGTCAACGAATGGCTTGAGGATGAGGCCGGCTGACGTCATGTCGGCCCCGAAGCGGCGGCGATGGTCAAGATACTCGGAGAACCGAACGGAGATCGACATCATGATCTGATCTCCGCTACGGGCCAGGGACGCGCGATTGAGCGCAGCGCCTGGATGTCGTGCCGGGCATAGATCGTCGTTGTCTCTGCCGAGCGGTGACGGAGCAGGTTGCCGATGTCGGCCAGCGGCGTTCCGACCTGCAGCAGATTCATGGCCAGGGAATGTCGAAATACATGGCAGCGAACCTTACCCTCGGGCGGTGCGATGCCGGACGCCACATAGGCCCCGTGGAGCGTTGTGCGGATCGGGCGCGATGACGAGAAGGGCAGGAAGGGCGGTCGAATGCGGACAAAGAGATGCCGTGAGTTGCCCCGTCGTCCGTGCTGGATCCAGTCCACCATGGCCTCGCCGACGTCGACCGGGAGCGGCATGATCGCCCGCTGTGCGCACTTGCCGCGGATCAGAACCTCGCCAGCCTGCCAGTCGATGTCCTCGAGCCGGAGGGCGATGATCTCCTCGCCACGCAGGCCGAGCCGGGCCATTGTCAGCAGTATCGCGTAGTCACGGCGGGCGATGGAGCTGTCTCCCTTGGCTGCCTCCAGAACACGTTCAACCTCTTCCCGCGACAGATGCCGGGTCGGGGCGGGCGATCGGGGTCGAGAAATGCGCGGGATACAGAGAGCCAGGTTCTGATCGATCCGGCCGGTCGCATACAGGAAGCGGAACAGGGATCGCAGAGAATCAGCCTTCGATCGTGCACCGACAAGGCCCGTCTCGTCCGTAAGGGCCCGTCCACGAACTATCGAATCGGAAATTGTCGAGTTCTTGATTGAGCGTCTCGCGGCTTCCTGGTGGGCGCAACTCTTTGCAAGGATGACATTCGGAGTCCGTCCGACCGGCTTGCGGGGTGACCACTGCGCTTGCATGTGCGACGGTTGCGTTTCTTCGAAATCGGCAATCGAAGGGCCGGCCGGGTGCGGTATTGGGCGCTGTCGGCAAGGGACGGAAGAATGGCCGAACCGGTACAATGCCACCCTTCTCTTTGTGTGGATGCACGTGGAAGTTTGAGCGGTCTTGGCGCAGGCCTCCGGTCCGACCCCTTCGCCCGGGTGTTCCAAGACCGCCGCGGGCTCCTGGCGCTTGCGCGGATGACGGAATGATCCCGGCCAGTTTGGTGCTGATCACGGAGTGATCGGGTGGATGGTTTGAAGGGGGATTCCGCAGTATGGGTATGTCCTCTATATATAGTGAATGGACAACCCGGATGGTATCAAATATAGATACGAGGCTCTGGCTCCGTATCTTGACGAGCGGGGCCGGCGGTTGCTGGCGGCGGCCGAGGCGGGAAGCTTTGGGCGCGGCGGGATCAGGCTTGTCTCCGCGATCACGGGGGTGGCGTGTTCGACCATTGGCCGGGGACTGCGGGAACTCAGCGGGGAGACGGCGCCGAGCGAGCTCGGCCGAGTTCGCCGTCCCGGTGGCGGGCGCAAGCCGGAGACGGAGAAGCAACCGGAACTGCTGAGCGCTCTTGAGGCGCTGGTGGAACCCACGGCACGGGGCGATCCCGAACGTCCGTTGCGCTGGACCTCGAAGAGTTGCCGCCGCCTTTCGAACGCATTGAAGGAGCAGGGTTTTTCGGTTTCCCGCACGCTGGTGGGGAAGCTTCTCGTGCAGCTCGGCTACACGCTTCAGGGAAATGCGAAGACACGGGAGGGCACGGATCCTCCCGATCGCGACGGCCAGTTCGAATACATCAACGATCAGGTCGCGGACTTCCTCGCCGGCCGGCAGCCGGTGATCTCAGTGGACACCAAGAAGAAGGAACTGGTAGGAGACTTCAGGAACGGCGGCCGTGAGTGGCGGCCAAAGGGCCGGCCCGAGGAGGTCAATGTTCATGATTTCCCCGACAAGAAGCTCGGCAAGGCGGCGCCTTACGGGGTCTATGACGTGGCTCACAATATCGGTTGGGTGAATGTCGGCATCAGCCACGACACGGCTGCTTTCGCCGTGGAGAGTATCCGGCGTTGGTGGCTGCGTTTGGGACAGGAACTCTATCCCGGGGCCTCACGCCTGTTGATCACAGCCGACTGTGGCGGCTCCAACGGAGCTCGGGTTCGGCTCTGGAAGGTTGAACTGCAGAAACTCGCCCGCGAACTGGGGCTCGAGATCACGGTTTGCCATCTGCCGCCCGGAACCAGCAAATGGAACCGCATTGAACACCGCTTGTTCTCGTTCATCAGCCAGAACTGGCGCGGCAAGCCGCTGCGAACCCTCGCAACCATCGTCAGTCTGATCGGCGCCACCACGACCAGCACCGGCCTCAAAGTCTATTGCGACGTGGACGACAACGACTATCCCAAGGGCGTGGCGATCAAGGATGCCCAAATGGAGGACCTCGACATCCGGCGCGCAGAGTTCCATGGCGAGTGGAATTATACCTTCTTGCCGACTCCTCAATGCCAAGCGGTTATTTCTTGACGAACCCTAACTCCCAGGTAGGCAACGATATCGGCGCGGGTGATGGCGCTCAGGTCGCCGGGAGCAGCATCGTTGAATCGGAAAATCAGGAAGTGGCGAAGTTTGCGTTGACGCAATTGGATGGTGCTGGGCGCCGACCCGCGCTGGGTGCGCAACCAGATGCCATAATCCGTGCACAATGTCTCAAGGGCCGTTGACGCCGATGTCGGCTGTGGCGCGGCAGCTATGGCGTCTTCCTTGACAAGATAGCCGATGAACCGATCCAGGACGTATGT
>CBDCUM010000003.1:0-131679 GCA_965222665.1 Rhodobacterales bacterium | reverse complement strand
GCCCGTTCGCGAGCAGGACCGCGCGCGCCGCGGCTCCCACCGGGCGATCCTCGCCGTGGACGCGCATGCGGACCGCCTCGCTCGGCAGAGTCCGCTTCATGACGCCGGTGTAGTAGAGGTGAAACGAGGCAAATCAGCCCTCGAGGTCGCGTAATCCGGCGAGCTTCGGGAGATGGCGAAGGCCTTCCGGCAGCCCGGCATATCCGGTGTGGTGGTCTCTGGTCCGGCAGTTCTGGTTGCCGTTGGCCGGCCGTGGCGCTTGATTCGCCGGACCAACTCCAGGCTCGCGCGGTGCGGCATGGCGAGGCAGCGGGAATGGAACGAACGCCTGACCGAAAGCCTGTCGGCGGCAGCGAAGATCCAGTCGAGCCAGGTAGAGCCGGTCCTCGGGATGTGCGGGCAGATCGACGGGCGGGGCAGCATCGGCGCGTCCGGGATCCGGACATCACCGGCCGTCACCGGGCGGGCCGGCAACAGCGCCCGGAACAGGCCCCGGCGGCCGGGCCTGCCGCTCTGCGGCCGGCCAGCACCCGCGCGATGCAGACGCCGATCAGCCCGATGTCCAGCCACGGGTTCATCTGCCGGATGTAGAGCTCGTCATAGTGCAGCTTGCGGCGCGGATGGCAGTCGTAGAGGCAACGCGCCTGCGCCAGCCCCATGATCCCGGGCCGTACCCGCAGCCGCCGCGAAAACCCCCGCACCTCCCGCTCGATCCGAGCGGCAAGCACCGGGCGCTCGGGCCGCGGGCCGACCAGGCTCATCTCGCCGCGGACCACGTTGACGACCTGCGGCAACTCGTCGAGATGGAACCGGCGCAGCGCCCGGCCCACCGGCGTCGTGTGCGCATCGCGCCAGGCCGCACAGACCGGGCCGTGATCCGGATCCGGGCCGCCTTCGGGGATCGTGCGGAACTTCAGGATCCGGAACGGCCGCCCGCCGAGGCCGAGCCGCTCCTGCCGGTACAGCACCGGCCCGCTGCCCTCAAGCCGGATCGCCAGCGCGATCGCCGCGCCGAGCACGACCCAGAACGGCAGCAGCGCTGCGAGAAGGAGGGTGACCATGCACAAGTCGAAGGGGCGCTTGTAGCGGCGCTCCTCCCCTGTCCGGCTCCGCCGGCCCCGGGCGCCGGCGGCCGTCTGACCTGCACCCGGCACCCCGGGGAGGCCGCATCCCGCCACAGGACCCTGTCTCATCACCGCATCATTCCGCGCCCCGCGCTCCGGCCGTCGCTGCGCCGCCTGCCACCGGGCGGACCGTCCGAACCGCTTCCTTGATCATCCGGACAGGCTCGATGGTTCCGCCCCTACCAGCGGGTGGACAGTCGGAACCCGATGGCGTGCTCGGCGTCGCGGTCGTCGCTGGCGTAAATGCGCCGCGTCGCCTTTAGCCGCAGCCGCAGCGCGGCCGGGCCGCTGCGGATCCGGTCGAGCCGCCAACCGAGGCTGTACTCCCGGTGCCCGTCCGACTGCCCGAGGCCGAGCTCCGACGTGGAGGTGAAGCGGTCACCGAAGGCGGAGGAGCCGTAGCCCAGCCCGAGTTCCAGCCGCTGGCGCTGCAGTTCATCCCCGTTGTCGTTGGCCGCCAGCCCCGCCAGGGTCTCGCGGCCCAGGAGAGAGTCCACGCCCTGTCACTACCGCACAGTTGACGCAGAGATCATTGGCGAGTTTCGCGGAGCATTCCGGCCCTTCTCATCCGTTGGAGTGCGGCAGTGTCTTGCATGAGGTATGTCATTCCTGTCCAGAGTTTTGCGGTACCGGGCATTGGCTGTCGTTTGGATGGGATGAAGCCGACATATCGACCGAGATCGATGGCGAAGGTTCGGAGGTCGGGGATATAGTCGGGCGGAGCCCGGCAGCGGATCACGCGGTAGTCGTACAGGCCCAGATAGAGCATGAAGATTTCGTCTCGGGACATGATCTCGTCGGCGGGCCTGTCAGGGGTTTCCCTGGCGGCGCGATCCAGATCGAACACGCGCCACGCGGTGATGGCGTCGAACGCGAGGCACTTGCGCAAGTCCTCGGCATCGTCGAGGCGGCGGTCCTCGATGCGGGTTCCGGTCTTGAGGACGCGGAAGAACTCTTCGATGGACCAGCGCGTTTCGTACCACTGGCGGATGCGGTCGGCCCATTCGGGCGTGGCCTCGCCTTCGGAGCAAAGCAGCAGCCAGCGGAGTGGCTGGCGAGCGCCGGACGGCGGGTTGCGCTCGGCAACGAGCACGGCGGTCATGGGCAGCGTGTGCGGCGACTTGCCTTCGGGCGCGATGAGTTCGACGCGAGCGATGCGCAACGCCAGCACGGCCTTGCGCTTCTTGCGTGCCGCCCTGCCGCCCCGCGCGGAAATCTCGATGCTGCGCGATGCGCAGGGCGGGAGAGTGTCCATGTGCTTGCCGAGGTCCACCTTTTTGCCGTCCACCAGCACCTTGCGCTGTTTCGAGCGGCAGGCGCGCACCAGCAGGCCGGCGGCGGCGGGATCCTCGGCCTGGCGGGCGTACAGACCCCAGATGTCTCCCTCGCGGTCGGCGACGGAAATGACGCGGGTGTTCGAGCAGGCGTGTCCCACCGCCGCCGCCTGCTCCAGCGAGCGCAGCCAGCGGGCGCTCTCGGGCTCCTGCGCCACGCCCGGTTCCCGGGCGGCCTTGGCTTCGACGCTTTCGCGGAAGTCGCCCTCAAGCGCGCAAACGCCAAGCGGGCGCCCGCCCTGTGCCACCGCCAGCGTCGTATGCACGGGAACCCCCACGGTGCCCTTGCCGCCGCCGCCCAGCGCCGCCAGCCCGCTGGTCGCGTCGCGAAGGTTGTCGTAGTTCACCATGGTGGTGTCCTGCACCATCAGCACCACACCCGCATGCCGGCAGCGCTCCACCGTTGTCTCGCGATGCCCCTCGAGGATGTCGTCCACAGCCACCCTTTCGTTCGAAAGCAGGCGGTACGCAGCCTCCTGCGATGCACGGTCCGGAAAGATCTCCGGAAGCGGCGTTCCCGGACGCTTCTCCCAACACCGCCCCATCTCCTCGATCCGGCGCCGCACCCGCCCGTCGGGATGGGTGCCCCGGCCGAACTCGCGCTCCGCCCAATCGGCGTCGGCGCCAAGATGCAGCGATCCCATCCGCCCCGCAACCCGCTCCGGCTCCTCACACAGTGCTTCCCGCCAGCCCGCCTGCAGCGACTTCATCCACACCCGGCGCACCGGCCCCGCCCCGCGCCGGCCCGGCGGGCGTCCCGATGTCGCGCCAGCATCCTCCCAGCCCGCCGCTCGGTACGAGGTCCCGGCATGCTCGGGGCCGACATAGCTGTACGCCAGCACCGGCCGATCACCATGCCGTGCCTCCCAGTCGTCCGCAACCCGACCTGTCGCCTGCGCCAGCACATGCGAGGCAAGGTCCGCAACCCGCACCGAAGGCAGAAGCAGGAAGCGGTGGTTGTTCACCATCCGCCCCAACCCCGCGCAACGGGCTCGCGCACTCCAGCCGATATACCGGTCCCGCGCCTTCTGGTGCCAGCTCGCCGCGCAGAAGCCGATCCCACCCAAACACCCGAACCGAGACGATATCACCAGATAATTCAACGCTTTGCCGGGATGCCGCGGAACCCCCTCCGGATGGTGCGACGCCATCATCGAACGGAAGCGCCGCGAACCCTCGCGACCCTCGGCCGGTTCCAGCGACACCGTTCCCAGAGCCGATAGCGTCGTCTCCACATGCAGGTCTGGATGCGACGGCAATGCATCCCCCGCTGGCGGCGGCGCTGCCGCCGCCGGAAGCTTCAACCCCAGTTGCGACGCCAGCCTCGGCAGGATCTTCCGCGCCGACGAAACGCACGGCTCGCCCCGCGCGTTGCGCCAGTTCGCGCGAGCGCACAACTCGCTCGCAAGCGCGCTCCGGCTCGCGCCTCCCTCAAGGACCGCGCACTCAAACCACGAAAGAGTTTCCGCGCAAAACTGTCGCAAGCCAATCTGCATGCATCATGTGTGCCACACAACACAGCCCGTGTCAACAGTGTGATAGTGACAGGTCCACGCCGCCCCTCGACGAACCGCCGAGCGCCTGGCTCAGCGTGAGCGAGGGTCCCCGGCCGGTCGACGGGTCGGATCGCCAACTCAGCGATCCCGAGATGCCCGTGTCGCGCAGGCCGCCGGCCTGATGGGTCACGAGACCGCGCGCGCTCACATCGGCCGCAATGCCGCGCTCCGGATCGGACCAGGCCAGCCCGCCGCCGATATCGGCCCCGTAGCCGGTCTCCGCCTCGCCACCGTCATGGCGGATGCCAACCTCCAGGCGCGGCGTCAATTCCCCGTCGCCAGCCTCGACGAGGCGGCGCCAGGTCGCCTCCAGCCCGAGCCGAAGCCGGTACACCTCGGCCTCCGCCGCCACAAGCTTGCCGCCCTCCCCGCCGCCAGCCGCCTCCGAGGTCGTGTACACCGCCATCGCGTCCGACTTCACCGCCAACTCGATGCCGCCGTCCTCCGGCGCCTCGACAGCAACCCCGCGCAGGCCGGCCGCCGCCATCGTGAGGTCGATGTCGGTCTTGAGCGCCTTCTCGCCTTTCTGCTTGCGTGTGAGGCTGCCCGCGCCGGTGCCGGCCACGCCCCAGACATTGAGCCGCGGGGTGAGACGGTAGCCCACATAGGGATAGAGGCCGGTCACCGTCGAACGGAGCTTGCCCCGGGGACCGTTGTCCGCGCTCCGGTAGCCGCCGTTGCCGCGCGAGTGCGCCATCAGCAGACCCAGGGTCAAGGCGCTGCCGGACGAGCTGGCCCCCAGCATCGCGGTGCCGACCTCGCCGTCGAGCGAGAGCGGGCCCTCCTGGCCGTCGAAGCCCGAGATCGCGCCCCGGCCCCAGAGAGCGCCGGTGCCGCCATCCGCCGTCTCCATGGTCAGTGCAAAGGAAGTGCCGGTCAGCAGGTCGCGTTCCGTCACCGCGCGCACGCCCGACGCCGACTGCCTGCCGTCCGGCCCGTCTTTTCCGGAACCGCTCAGCCAGTGCGAGAGGGTCGCCATGCTATCCCGGGTCTCCTTCGCCTTCCGGCGCGCCGCAGCGACGGCCGTTCCACCGGCGTTCGTTCCGTCTGCGTTCCGGCGCGGCAGGGCCTGTCCGGCGAGGCTCGCCACCACCCCCCGCTGCCGGGGCAGGGCGAGACGGCTCTCGACCGCACCCACCACCTGCTCGGCCACCGTGCGCCCGAAGCGCGCGATCCACGCCTGCTGCGGCACGAGATCCGTGCTGCCGGGCGTCCCGGTGCTGCCTGTACCGGCATTCACCGCGCCGTTGACGCGGATGTATATGGACGCGCTGTCGGGGGCCGGGTTGCTCAAATCTCCGCCATCGTCGTCCCTAACAATCCCGTTGGCGATGGACCAGCCGGCCGCGCCGCCGGACTCCTCGCCATTGTCCTCCGTACTCCAGATTTCTGTGTAACTGTCGTACGCGACGGCCACGAAGTAGGTCGTGCTCGCCGCGAGGACCGTCCCGGACGGGGGGGTGAAGGTCGCCGCGTCGGCGGCGGTTATGTTGCTCACGTTTCTCTCCCCAGCGATGCTCGCCGGGTTGGTGAGCGTATGGAGGATCGTGCCGGGGTTGCCTGAACTCTCCGACCGGAGGGTCACTGTCAGGTTGCCGATGTCCCCGGCGGAAATGTCATCTCGGAAAAAAAGCTGGATCGACTCGAGGGTGTACCCGCCGGCGTTGGTCCCGGTCGTGAACGCCTGGCCTCTACTCTCGAGGCGGTTCCCGCTAAAATTAGCAGCAGTGCCGGTCGCCGTCCCGATGTTCAGGTTGCCGATCAGCAGCTCGGCCCGGGCCTCGGGCGCGGCGGACAGGAGCGGGACCAGCGCCATCGCCAGCATCGCAAGACCCCGGCGCCACAGGCGCGCCACAGGACGCGGGCACGTCCCCGCTTGGCCGACGGCGGTGCCCGGAACAAGGCCGACCGCAGGCCGGCAAGTGACCACATCTGTAAACTGCACGAATCGCTCCTATTGTTATGTTCGATAACTGTCGTTATCGAGCCCAATCCTGTCAATCCCGCAGGGATCCTTCCGGCCAGGACCGTCCGTCGGGTACGGCCATCGGACATCGACGGACGCTACACCGAACGAAATAGGAGACTACGGGATTATTCGATGTGCGGCAAGCTCCTGTTGACAGCCCGTATCAGCGCTCAAGTCTTCGTGCTGAGTGCGTGCCGGGCACTCTTGATACCGGTTGCGACGGTGTTCGGCGTGTCCGTCCGGATGGTGGGACTGACAGAGTGGCCGGGATGCCAGGCGCAGTTGAGCGAATGATTTGCTGCCCTTTGCGGATCCCGGAACTCGTTGCGTTCGCTTCAAGTTCCCGAATCCGGTTGCGCGGACGGACAGCGAGGCAGTACCCGGCCGATGCGGTGCGTTTCCGGCGCATAGGGCCTGGAAATCCACGACACGCCGAAACACGGTAGCTGGCTGAACCTCGCCGAGATCAAGATCGGCGTCACGGTCCGGCGGTGCCTGGCGCGGCGCATTCCCGACCGCGAGCAATTCTGCCGCGTCACTGGTTTCCAGACAGGCGAAGCGCAATCGCAAAAGCGTATGCGTCGAATAGCGGTTCAGGACAGGCTGAAGTCGCCATATCCATGAATCCAATGACGACGAATCCGTAGAGGAAGCGCCTGTCCCGCCAATAGAGCCCTCGGGATATCGATTGCACGATCGGCTCAGAACGCCTTCCTGCAAGAGGCTCGCTCGATGACTGTCTCATGAATCCGGACTCGCCGGGCGCGGGGCTCGCCGGATCCGCCGCTTCCGCGCTCCGCCTATGCCTGCCCGCCAGCCCCACCTGCGCGTTCGCCCGCTCCTTCACTCCCGATCCTGCAGGCGAGCGAACTGGGCCGCGCCGCTGCGCTGCGCCTGCAGCCGCTCGCCGTAGCGGCTGACCATGGCGCTCGACTTCCACCGACCGGCCTGCAGGATCGCCGGCAGCTCGATGCCGGCGGCGATCATGTCCTGGGCGGCGCCGACCCGCGTGCTGTGCCCCGAGAGGCTCTTCACAATCGTTTCCGGCAGGCCGGCCTCGCGCGCCATCGTCTTGAAGATGCGCGGCACCTGGCCCGGCGGGAGCTCTTCGCCGACCCGCCCGCCCTTGGCGACCGAACGGAACAGCGACCCCTCCGCGATCCCGCCTCGGTCGAGCCATGCCCGCACCAGCCTCAAGCTGTCCCGCCCGAGCCAGACGATCTCGCCCTTGCCCTCGCCATCGGTCTTGCTGCGGTGCACCAGCAGGGTTGCGTCACCGCCCATTTCCACAAGCAGATCGGTCACTTGCAGGGATGTCAGTTCCGCGCGGCGGAGCAGCGTGTCGTAGGCGACGGCGAGCAGCGCCCGGTTGCGGTTGTCGATGAGGCGGTCGCCCGCGGCCTTTACCATGCGTTGGCGCATTGGCCAGGTCAGCCCGTGCGCCTGCTCCTGCCGGCGCCCCTTGCGCCGGTGCATGCGCTGGAGCGCGAGCCGGATCAGGGGGCTCTTGAGCGTCTCCTCCCGACCCACCGCCCGGTGGGCCACGGCGATGCTGGCGACGTAGCGGCGCACCGTGGCCGGCGCGCGCAGTTCCGCCATGGCGTCGATGAAGGCGGCAACCGTCTCCGGCTGTGCCGGCAGCGCCTGCTCCCCCCGCTGCTCGCACCACGCGTCGTAGATACCGAGATCGGACTTCACGGCCCGTTCGGTGTTGCTGCTGAACGCGCTCCGGGCGGCCCGGGCAAAGTGTCCGAGCAGCTCCGTCAGAGCGGGTTCATGGTCGTGTTGCGGTGCCTCCGAAGGATCGAACGGGTATTCGAGATCCATCAGGGCCTCTCTGGACAGATCAACACCGAGCCTCCAGACGATGTTCGATAACGACAGTTATCGAACGCATGAACCACTCTCATTGTTATGACCGATAGCGACAGTTATCGAGCCCAATCCGGGCCCCGAATGCCGGGTGCGGGCCGCATGGAATCCAGCGCAATCGATTGTTGTTCCGGGGCTTTTTCGAACAACTCTGCGTCGCCGCTCGCGGCATGGCGCTGCACCCTCCCGATAGTCGTCCTGCGCGCTGGGAAACGCCCCGGACGAGCCTGGACGCGGGTCCGTTCGACCCCTGCCTCGGGCGCTCCCCGGTTCCGTCTGCAGGGCGGCGGAGGCATCGCGACCGGACATCGTTGTGTTCATCCGGAAACGCAAACGCCGCGCAAGGGAAGCCGTGTACGGTGCTGGACCGCGGTCGGGAACCGGTTTCCGGATCCCGTGGCCGGGCTCGGGCGGCGGGCCAGCGGCTGCGGTTCGTGCGATCATTTCCCAACTCCCCGGCATCTTGCTTCGGGGCACGTCCGACCGGGACGGGCAATTGAATCAGTTAGGAAACTGCCACGCTGCAGCCAAGACACTTTTTCAATAGGGTGTATTGAAATTGTGATGCGCGGACGGCGGCGGACGCTCCGACAACGGCTGGACGACAGGACGCCAGGCTGGCCGTAACACGCTTCGCCACGAATCCGCCCCGCCACCAGCCAGGCCACGTCCGCCGGTCCCGCTCCGGCACCGGTCCCTTGGCATCGCCGTTCGCCGTCTCAGGCTTCAGGGATATCGATTTTCCACGAGTCCCCCCGATTCGACGGGCAGGCTGCCGCGCCCAACCGCAGCCATCGTGAGTTCGCGGAATGCCCAATGGCCGTCGGCCTCCTGGCAGGCGATGCTGCAGGATCCCGCCGGAAGAGTCCGCCATGCCCCGGACCCCAGGCTTGGACTCGAAGCACGTTGCCACATTCGAGACCGGGCCCTCGGAGCCCCAGGAAAGCAGATGGCAGAAAGGGCTGTAGCTGTACGCTTCCGTCCCCTGCAGAACCGCGTCCTCGAGATACGCCCGCCACAACTGCCGGCGAGTCATCGTCACTTCCCGCCGCTTCGGTTTCCGAGTGAGCTCCCGGTCAACCTGGTCCCGGTCCGGCTCTCGGCACCCGTCCGAAACGCCCGGACCGGATGCCGGATGCAGCGCGGCGTGCAACGCCGATTCCGCCTGCCCCGCGGCCTGCTGCCGGGACAGCCCCGCAGCTTCCGCACGCTGCCGCTGTCGTGCCAGAACACGCCAGTGCGCGCGCGAGGCGCTTGACATCAGCGAGGATGTCGAACCCGTCCAACCCCGCAACCGGACATGACAACGACGTCGTCGACGAAGCCCTCGACGCCCCCGTCCCCTGTCCGCACTGTGATGGAGAGTTGAAGAGAACTCGCGAGATCTCCCCGCGCATCGCTGCCTCGCCGGCCCGCGGCCCGCCCGGCACGATCCCCGCCCAAAACGCATTGTGAAACGCCTGCCGCCAGCCCCGAACGCAACCGGCCGCAACCAGTCGCAGGACAACCGCGGACGGGCCTTTGCGTGCCGAACCCCGGAAAAGCACGGATCGAACAAGGAATGACGGCGTCGCATCAAGACCGCGTCTGAAGCTATCGTCAAAGGCGACATACCGTAGCCCGACACCCGCTCAGGAAGGCTCCTCATCCCGCGCGTCCCGCGCGAGGGGCTCCGCACATTCCCTATAGCAACCGCAATCCTGTGGACCGCCGCTTCGTTCAAGCGGATTGGTCAGCTTCTCCGAACCTGATTGACCCTTGAGATTGTGCCGATATCGGTATCACTCTGCCGAAAGGGTCCTGCGCGGTATCGCCTTGGGCAGAAAGTCGCGGCTGTGTCGCGGCTCCGACCGCGGCGGCGTGCGGGCGGCGGCGATGCATACGCTCATCGGCGCCGCCAAGCTCAACAATTTCGATCCGCAAACCTGACTCGCCGATGTCCTCGGCAAGATCGCCGGGTCGCCGCGGAGCGGGCTCGTCGAACTCCTTCCGAGGAACTGGCAAGACGACCGGCGGCACGATCGGGCAGCATGGGCCGAGACCTCCACCGGGCGCCTCCTGACCGGCAAGACCCCGCCGTCTTCGGCAAATGCGTACGGCTCAAACGGACTCTCAGTCCTACTCGCCGCCGAAGAGGCCCTTCAGGCTGCGGCCGATGTCCTCTACGGCGCCCTTCAGGTCGTCCCTCAGTTCCCGGACTGCCTCTTCCGGCGATGCGGTGCCCGCTTGCGACTCCGTGCTCGGCTTCCCCTCGGCGGTCGCGATCCTCACGCACTCGTTGTCGCTGCCGCCGAGTTCGCCCAGGCCCACGATCGCGGCCGGCGGGAACAGCGCGATCCCGACGAGGCCCCCGAGCTTCTGCAGCGCCGCGCCGGTTTCCGGCCGGAAATTCGGGTTGGCGAAGGTTCCCTCGACTTGGACCGGCACCGCTACATTGAGCGTTGCGGACTTCGCCCGGGGCTCCACGACAAGATCAAGGGTCTCCGAGGCCAGATCTGCCGTCCCCGTCGCAGCGACGGTCGAATATTCGGTGTCGATCAATGCCGCCCGGCTTGTGGCGCGCCCCATCTCGATGCCAATCGAGGCGACAGCGCAATTGACGACTGTCCACTGCGTCTGGCCCGAGAACAGCGTGCCGAGAACGGCGCTGGCGCCGCCAACCGCCATATCGAATGCCTGTGTCTGCAGACGGCCGTTGCCGACCACCAGCATGATGTCCCCGTCGAGGCCGGACATGAGCGCGGCGACGGACCCGCCGGAGCCCGCGAGATCGACGCTCGCCTTCGCCTTCCCCTCGAACAGGTCGGTAACGCCGGCCTCCGTCAGTAGCCGACCTAGATCGAGCTCCGCAGCCCCGGCCGTCAGGCGAAGCCTGGGCGCTGCCTGGCCTGCGTCGAGGCGGAAGTCGCCATCCACCTGGCTCCCCGACAGGGTCGCCGAGAACGGCGTTATCGCCAGAACGCCGTTGTCGAGGTTCACGCGGGCCCGGACCGCACCGACCCGAACCGAATATCCGGTCAGATTCTCGACGCTGACCGTCAAATCGAAATCGGCGGCCTTGATCCCGTCCAGAGGAATCGGGTCGTCGGGGAAGACCCGATCCGACTGCCCGCTTTGCCGCGTCGCACCGCTGCCCGTGGCGCCCGGACGACCGCTCCCGGCGGACGCCTGTCGCAGCTCGGCCAGGTCGATCTTCCTCGAGGCCAGCGTCCCGGTCAGGCGCGGACGGGGCCCCGCCAGCGAAAGGTCGATCCGGCCGGAGACGTCGCTGGAGGCGAGCGCAGCCTTGATATCCTTGATCCGGAGCCGGTCGGCATTGCCCCCGACACGGGCGTCGAAAGAGACCGGCCCAAGATTCGGCAGGCCCGGCCCCGCAAGCGGCACAAGCGTGGAAAGGTCCGCGCCGCGAACCGCGATCCGGAGGTTGAGGTCGGCGGACGTGCCGGGTTCGGCGACCGTGCCGGACAGACGCGCATCGAAACCGAACGCCTCTGCCTCAAGCGCAAGTTCCGCCGGCTGTCCCGAAGCGAGGCGTGCCAGGGAGTTGACAGTGCCGGCGATTGAGAACGGGGTCCCGTTCCAGGCGCCCTCGGCATCGATCGCCAGCGGCGCCTCGAAGGCCGCCGCCCGCGCCGTTACCCGGTCGAGGTCGAGCTGCATCTCGTCGCCGGTCCGCGCATCCTTGTAGGTCAGGCGTCCCCGGCGGATTTCAACGTGAATGAAAATTGGGACTGACGAGAGGCCGTCGCCGGCCTCGTCTATCCGTTCGGCCATCTCTGCGGAGCGGACGGGTGCATCGGATCGATCGTCCACTGACGGCCTGGCCTGCCAGTTGGACAGACCGTCCGAATTTGTTTCGAGCAGGATGTCGGGTTCGACGAGGATGAGCCGGGTCACGCGGATATCGCCTGCAAGCAGCGGGAGCAGCTCGACCTCGGCCTCGACGCGTTCGAGCGCAACCATGTGCGGGCGCGATCCCCAGTGTGCATTGGCGATGGCGGCCCGCTCCACAACGACAGCGGGACTGAGCGAAATCGACAGGTCCATGTCGCCGCCGATGACGAGGTCGCGGCCGGTCGCCTTTCGGAATTCGGCGGCAATTTCATCCCGATAGCTGTTAACGTCGATGGAATAGAGCACCGCAGCTCCGGCCGCGACGAGGATCGCGACCGCCAGCACGGTCCATTTCAGTATTTTGGCGATCCGCATTCCGAACTCAGGAGGTCGTCATTCCGCGCCGCCCCCGTTCCCGGGCGCATCGGGTGCGAAGGCGCGCGCCCCGCCCGTTCTCGACATGGTCGGGGGATTCGACATTCTCCGGCAAGCCCACGTCCAGCATGACGGCATATCCGTCAAGATAGGCCTTAGCCCCCGCCGAGCGTGCGGGCGAGCGCCCGGGGATGAGGCCCGCGCGCGAATCTGCAGGGATGCAGTTGCGCCGGAGTCGGGGCGGGAGCAGGGCAGCGTCCGGGTGGTACGGAGCGGCACCCTGCGCGGGTTCGAACCCGGACGCTCGGACGAAGGCTGGGTAGTGGAAGTCTGCGACGCGGGCGCGGGAGTGGCCTTCGGTACGCGGCCCGGAGCCAAGGAGGAACTGGCGGTCGCGGTGTCGAATGCCGCAGCGTCCGGATGAAGGAGTCTGAACATAGGCGATTCGGATTCCGGATCAGCAACACAGCCAGAGGGTACCGCGAAACCGGGACCGATGATCGCGTACTTCGCCGGGAATCCTGTCGTCGCCAATCTGCTCATGCTGATCCTCGTCATCGGCGGAATCATCTCCAGAACGCGCCTCGCCATCCGGCAGTATACAAAAATCGACATTCATATGGTATCTGTTTTCGCGCCCTTCCCCGGCGATTCGCCCAGGGAAGTCGAGGAGGACGTCAATCGTCGCATGGAGGAGAGCATCGTCGGGCTTCCGGGTATGGAGCGGGTCGTCGCAACCGCAACCGAAGGCGTTGGCCTCATCGAAATCAAACTGGCGACGTTCGCCGATGCCACGAGCGTCCGGAACGATGTCCAGAATGCGGCGGACGGCATCGAAAACATTCCGCCCTTGACTGCGGACCAGCCCGAATTGGAGCTCCAGAACCGGGATCTCGAAGTCATGACCCTGGCGGTATCCTTCGCGGTCGTTGGCGAGAACGAACTGCGGCTCTGCGGAGAGCCTGCGCAGCGACCTGCTGGAGTTGCCGACCATTTCGCAGGTGAAACTGAGGGGCAGGCGGGATCGCGAGATCTCCATCGAGCCGAGCGACGACGAGCTGAGCCGCCACGACCTGTCCTTTCGCCAGATCTCCATCGTTGTGCGGCGGGCTTCGCTCAACCTTCGCTCGGAGAGCTGCGCGTGGAAGCCGCGGATTCATCCTGCATACCGTTTCCAAACGGCGTTTCGGCGAGGAGTTCGAGGACATCCCTCTCCTCACGAGTCTCAACGGCACCACCGTGACGCTCGGCGACGTTGCGGAGAGCCGCGATGCGTTCGTCGACGAGGAGGTCGTCACGCGGGTCAACGGCCCGCCGGCGGTGTTGGTGCGGATCGATGCGACCGAGCAGCGGTCGATCGTCCGCATGGCCCGGAAATAAACGCCTGGATTGGAAGCTACACGCCTCCCCGGCATCACCCACACCGTCTGAAGCGACAAGGCGCAACCCGCCGTGGTCCGGTCGGCGGGCATCATCAGGAATGGGGTGACCGGAGCGATACTGGATTTCGTCTGCCTGGTGCTCGTGTTCGACCTTCGTGTCGCGACCTGGATCCCGGTGGGCATCCCCCCGTCCTTCATCGGCTTGCTGCTGTTCTTCTCCCCCGCCGGACTAACCGTGAACATGGGCACGGTCTTCGGATTCTTCCTCATGTTCGGCGTCGTCGTGGACCATGCCGTAGTGGTCGCGGAAAGCATTGCGGCGGAACGCGAGCGGGGCATGGGTCGCTGTGCGCCGCGATATCCGGCGTACGGGCGGTGGCGGGCCCGATCACCTATGGCGTGTGCACGACGATTCTGGGATTTCTCCCCTTCCGCTTCATCACCACCACCAACTGCCAGATCGTCAGCGTGTCTCCCTAAATCGCGTTCGTAGTCCTCCTAGCCCGAGTTTACCGAGTTCGGGCCGGCATGGCACCGGAACGGCATTTTCCACTGTGATCGCCTGTTTCGTAACCCGCTGATTTTACGCGTGTTTTCACCTGGCGATGGATGCCAGGCGAGCAGGCACGACACTGCGAAAGTGTATGACCTAATATGATGAACAGCCTATCGTAGCTGTAACATGTTGTAAAACCGTAAGTTATGTTCTACAATTTGTGCACTGAAGAGCAACGAATGACCTAAGCCATGGTGAGCATCGTCAAGAAATCCATCAACGGAAACGCCTACTACTACGCGCGGCAGTGCAAACGCGTCAATGGCAAGCCCAAGATCGTCTAGCAGAAATACCTGGGGCGCGCCGAGGACATTGTTCAAGCCGTGCAAGGGATCAAGCCTGAACACGCCATCGTCCGGGAATTCGGCGCGATTGCGGCGCTGTATGATATCGCATGTCAATTGCGCATCGTGGAACACATTGATCGGCATGTCCCCAAGCGTGCCGGCGAAGTTTCCGTGGGCACCTATCTGCTCATCGCCATCCTCAACCGTTGTGTGGCCCCCTGCTCGAAAGCCAGCATCGCTGACTGGTTCGAGGGTACCATCCTGCCGCATTGGTTGGACGTTCAGGCGCGGCAACTCACCAGCCAGCGGTTCTGGGACAACATGAACCGGGTCCCGGAGGCCGCCATTGCCGACATCGAGCACGACATTGTCGCAACGATGATCGACCGGTTTGCGGTGGATCTGCGGCAGGTGCTGTACGATGCCACCAACTTCTTCACCTTCATCGACAGCTTCAACGACCGGGCTCCCCTCGCACAGCGCGGCCACAGCAAGGAGGGACGCAAGTCGCTGCGCATCGTCGGCCTTGCCCTGCTCGTGGCTGCCGACAGCCACCTGCCCCTGCTGCACAGCGTCTATCCGGGAAACCAGCCGGACGCCCCGACCTTCTCCAGCCTTCTCGACACTCTTGCGGCGCGCTGGCGAGAGTTGTTCGCCCTGCGCAGCGAGGACATCACACTGGTTCTGGACAAGGGGAACAACTCGGCCGCCAATCTCGTCGCACTCGAGGGGAGCCCCTACCACTTCGTCGGCTCACTCGTGCCCACGCAGCACCCCGAGTTGCTGGCCACCCCGAACCGCCGCCTGCAACCGCTCGACGGGATCGAAGGCGTGAAGGTCTGGCGGACCTTGCGCACCGTCTACGGTGCCGAGCATACCGTTCTGGTCACATGGAACCAGAACCTTTTCGATGCCCAGACCGCCACTCTGCTACGGGAGATCGCCAAGCGTCGCCAGTGCCTGCGCGAACTGCAGCGGCGACTCCAGCAGTGGCGCAAGGGCACCATCCGCAAGGGAAGGCCGCCAACCCTCGAAGGCACGCGGAAGAAGATCGAAGGATGGCTCGGTGCCCGGCACATGGCCGACTTGTTCCGGTTCCAGCTCGAACCCGGCCACCCGGCTCCAGGACTGACATTCCGCTTCGACCGGAATGCCTGGAAGAAGCTGCAGGACACGCTGCTCGGCAAAACCCTGATCTTCACGGACAACCACCACTGGAACGACCTGGAAATCGTCCGTGGCTACCGGGCACAGCACCACGTCGAAAAGGGGATTATATACCTGACTAGCCAGCGGCCGGGCATTGACATTTGGGGCACACGCGAGACACACTCCAAGCAGTGAATAGCGGGAAAGGAACCCATGAAAACGGATTATGAGAAAGCGTTCCATGGCGCTACGCCGGAGACGCTAGCCCGCGCCCTGATGCAGCCAGTAAAGCGCAAGCCGAAGCCTGCCGCATCAAAGCGCAAGGCAGTGCGGACAACAGCAAAACACAAGCGGCAAGCACAATAGAGAATTTGGGAGATATCGAATGACAGAGGCGGACATGATGAACCAAATTGGAGAAGCTGCGGTAGAGCGGAAGCGTTGCTTGGATAAGATGTCGTGTTACGAAGCTAGGCTTAAAACAGCACGACTGGCTTTGGACAGGATCCTAGATCCTGAAAGTAACACTATGCACGAAGGACAACCGACGGATACTAGAACTGTCGTCCGATCCCCGCAAAGACGCCAAGGGCTACGTAGACGCCTCGGACCGAGCAGACGAACTTACGGCCTTCCTGCGAAAGCACAACGCTCTTTAGCAAAACCGTCCCGCCCTCTTGATGGCTTCAGTCGATAAGGCTGTCATCCGGCAAGCCAGCCCGAAGCCACCCCATTTGGTACCAGCACCTGTCTCCGGGTCGTTTTGCCAGCCATGTATACCAGCCATTTTGGGCCTTGCCTGTGGCGATTTTAGCCGCATCTGACAGACTGGTTGCCACGCTTCCGGTTCTAGGCCCTGAAGTGAAGCGAATGGTTCCACTCAGTATTTTGGCGTCATGGTAAGTCCTGCGGTATTCCATACGAAGAAGAGTGCTTGGCGGGAGAGTTACTCCGTCCTGTTTCCAATCCATTATTTCTCCCCTGAATCATGCTTACGAGAAATTCCGGCCCTCCTGCCGGGGCCGAAAAGGATCTCGTACAGCAGTGGATAATTCTGCCGCAGATGCTCTATCCCGCGATAGAACGCAGTGCCGATACGTCGCAGGCCGGTCATGAATTCAGCCCAGGTCATCGGCCCCGATGCCGGTGGCGCATGCGCAGGCACGGCAGGTGCTGGATCACTGGACGGTGGATCTATCGCTAGGCCGAAATGCGACGACTCGGGCACCATGGACGCCCGCGAGAGAAATGGCTTCTGATGGTAATGATCTGGAATGCGCATTGCGCCCTCCTTCTATGGGAAGGAGGCACTGGACAAAGGAGGCGGGAAACGGAATTATCGACCCGCTGTTGATCCTGTTTCGTGCCCGTTCTTCCGGGTTGCACGAGACTTCAGTTTTGCGGAGGCCGGAGGTGGTAGCCCGGCCTTTCGCTTTTCTGGAGCCTGCCGCAATGCGTCGCGGCCACAGCGTCACGGTAGTCGCTAGCGTGTTCGAACGCAACGTTGCGCGGACCGCCGAAAAAGGGAATGCGATCTAGTTTCGTGCGCCCGACGCCAGCCCGTTCTTTGCGGTCAGGTCGGTATACAGCAGGCGCGATCCCACCAGCCGCGCAACCGTGTCCTGCATCTGGTCGATGGTGTTCTGGTCGCGAACGTTGTGCTTGCCCGCGAATTCCTGCACGTAGCGATTCAGGTGCTTCGGGCTGATCTTGTGGAACGTGCCATCATGCGCACGCTGCAGCATGCTCCAGAAACTTTCAACACCATTCGTGTGCGCTTGCCCTCTGACGTATTCGGCAACGGAATGCTTGACGGCTTCGTGCGGGAAGGGCATGCCTTCGTATGAAGCGTGTTCGTCCGTGTAGACTTGCGCTCCCGGTGCAGCCGTATCAGCGACGAAACCCTGCAACGTGGCCTTGTCGGTATTCTGCACCACTTTTGCTCTGACGCGCTTGGTAGCGCGGTCCTTCGCGCCAACAACAGCCGTCTTACCCACCGAGCCGCGACCAGTCAGCGTCTTGCGCTTCGCCTTCGGCATGTTCTTCCGCTTGCCGCCCATGTAGGTTTCGTCAACCTCCACCGGACCGGCGAAGGGCTCGTCGTCAGTCTGATTGTCCCACGCTTGCCGCAGCCGGTGCAGCATGAACCATGCTGACTTCTGTGTAATGCGAAGGTCGCGATGCAGCTTCATGCTGGACACCGATTTCAGGCTAGTCAGCGTCAGGTAGATGGCCACTGCCCACTTGCGAAGCGGGATCTTCGAGCGTTCCATCGCTGTGCCAGACCGGACCGAAAAGTGGTTGCGGCAGTCCCGGCAGCGAAAGGGCATGGGCTTGCCGCTCACGATTACGGCAACGCTAACCGACCCGCAGTGCGGGCAATACCGCTCGCCGTCCGGCCAACGGCACTGGTCGAACCACTTGATTGCGGCGTCTTCTGTTGGGAACATGTTCATCATCTCGATCAGGCTGATGCCTTCGCGATTCGACTTTCCGGGTGCTTGCGCCATGTCTGGTCTCCTTTGCTGTGAATCATTGTACAACATCAGACATGGCTAGTCAAGTATATAATCCCCGTCGAAAACGCATTCCGGAACATGAAGGACACCAGCCATATCGCCATCCGACCGCAATACCACTGGACCGACCAGAAAATCCGGGTCCACGTATGCTGCAGTGTGCTTGCCCTGATGCTGTGCTCCCTCCTGCAACGCGAAACCCGACAGCGTGGCTTCGACCTCTCCGGCGCGAGCCTGTTCGACACCCTCGCCAACATTCGAGAGGTCGGCGTTCTGCAAAGCACCCTTCGCAAGCGCAAGACCCCCGCGATCGAAATCACCCTGTCACAAATGTCAGAAACCGAAAAGGCCCTCTATGACAGCCTGAACCTCGAGCGATTCCGCACCGCTTAGGTCATACACCCGCTCGTCCGTGCACGCGGCATGGCAGCCCTTCGGACGCTCGAAAAACCTCGTTCATTGCAAAACGATACGGCAACAAACCGCCGATCCCTACCGAGTGCTCCGCCTTCAATCCGGTCTGAACTCAGTAAACTCGGGCTAGGAGTCTGTCGGGTTTGACCTAGAATTGGCATAAAGGGAAGCCTTCGCGCTGATTCTGGCCGAGGCAACACGCGAGCGCGCCGGGTCCCGGCTCAGGGTTGGGGGGATTTCCAAGGCGGTTCGGTTGCCGGGGTGGCTCTCTTACCCCCAAGGCCCGTTTTTGGCCCTGCGAGGGCACTGTTTCGGGCCGGATGAGAGCATTTCTTCTCTTCTTGCTCAGCTTGCGAGAGCATGCATCCGCTTCAGGTTCCATGCCACGCTGATCAGCGTCCATTCCCCACTTACCGCGCTCAGTCCCCGCAGATGGAAACGCCGGAATCCCATCACCTCCTTGATGATCCCGAATACCGTCTCCACGGTAACCTTGCGCCGAGAATAGATCGCCTTGCCCTCCGGCGTCTTCAGGCGGTGCTTCGCTCTCGCCGTTGGGTCCGCATCGACGGGAAGCTCCGGCGCCGGTGCCTGCCGGTTCGCCAGCGGCTGGTTGTGCGCGTCGCGGCCTGACGCGATGTACGGAGTTACCTCGGCCATCTCGCACTGCGCCACGTTGTCGGCGCTGAAATAGCCGGTATCGGCCAGGATTCCTTCCGGCTTGCCTATCACCGCTTCCACCGCCGCCAGCTGTTCCAGCGCCGGGGCAATCTGCTGCTTGTCATTGCAGGCATCCGTTACGTGGCCCGCCACGATCAGGTGGGAGCCATTGTCAACCGTCGCCTGAGCGTTGAACCCCTGCACAAAGCCTTCTGATGACGGCATGATCCGCGACTCCGGATCGGTGAAGTTCACCTGGTCCTTCGGATGCGGGCCCGGTTGCGGTTCTTGCGGTGGGCGACCGCCCGGCTTCCGGCCGGACGCCGCCTCCTTCACCGCGCGGGCCGCCATCTTCTCCTCGTAGGCCGCCATCTCCGCCCGGTGCCGCTCCGCCGCCCGCTGCGCGATCTCTTCCTTCGCCGCCGCGATCGCATCAAGGCGATCGCGGCGCCGCTTCAACTCCTCCGGAATGTCCAGCCCGATGTCCGGCTCAGCTTCGTCCGCCTGCTCCGCCCGGGCCAGCAATGCTGCAACCTCTTCCTGTAACTGCTGTTCCAGCTTGTTCGCGTAGTCCCAGCTCATCGCCTTGTGCTTGCTGGCGTTGGCCTTGATCTTGGTACCGTCCAGACTCACATTCCCGAGTTGCAGCACACCCAGGGTCCGCGCCATCATCAGGATCTGTATGAACAGGCCTCCCAGGTGCCCAATAAACCGCTTGCGAAAGGCTGCAATCGTGTCGTGATCCGGATGCAGGTTCGCCGCTACGAAGCGGAAGGCAACTGACTCATACGTCGCCCGCTCCAGCTTGCGGCTTGAGAAGATCCCGGTCGCATAGCCGTAGAACAGCAGCGAAAGCAGCATCGCAGGATGATAGGCTCGCTTGCCGCCGCGACTATAGTCAGAGGTCAACTCGCTCAGATCGAGCTGCTCCACAATATCGACCACGAAACGCGCCAAATGACCTTCCGGCAGCCAGTCCTGCAGCGACGGCGGCAAAAGCCACGGCGTCTCACGATCCGTCCTACGGAAATCCCGCGACATCAGCAGACCTCTTCCATAATCTTCAGCTCTTGGAACACTATATATTGATAGTGCAGTGGCTACCAGGGCAGGATTGGCCAAGAGACGACAACGCTCCGCCCGGCCACTGGCTGCGGCAAAGCTGAGACACGGCCATGCCGGGGGCCACTGAGCAAATCCGACAGCCTCCTAGGGATGCGATATTCGACTACGTCTACGGTGTGCTCCATTCACCCCAATATCGGGAGCGCTTCGCAAACGATTTGGCCAAGGACTTGCCGCGTATCCCAATGGCACAGGATTTCGAGACCTTCGCGGAAGCCGGGAAGCGGCTGGCCGAATTGCATCTCGACTACGAAACCGTTGAGGAATACCCGCTAGAGATCTTGTTCGAGGGGCCCGGAGAGCTACGACCGGAGCACTATCGGATAGGGGCGCGGGCCATGCGGTTCGCGAACAGCGAGAAAACAGTTCTCGTCGTCAATGACCATATCCGGATTGCGGGTATTCCGCGAGAATCTCATGGCTATATGGTCAACCGAAGGACGCCTCTGGAATGGCTTGTGGACCGTTACAGAATCACACAGGACAGGGAAGGTGGTATCGTCAATGACCGCAACCGGTGGTTCGAGGATCCGAAGGACCTGACCCGGATGATTCGGCGGATCGTGCGGATGAGCGTAAAGACAGAGGTCATCGTGGAAGGACTGCCAAACCCGTTCGCGCGGAACAGGGCTGGGACTGAAGGTCGACGGAATGGGATATGAATATGGACGATCGAGTACGAGCAAACAAGGTATGACTCACGCCCTGGCTGGCAATTGCGACCGTGCTTTTGCAGACGGTTACGCCGAGGAGAACTTGGCTGAGATACTTACGCAGCGCGGTATCGTGAACATTCGAAGCCAGTGAGCTGTTAAGGCAAAGCGGAGGCCGAAACAATGGATCAACGTCGGCGTTACAGGAATCCGCCGGTAGAAGAAGCGATCTGCGAATTTCGGTTCGTATCGGATTCGGAGTGGGACTTGACGATCCCTGGAAGGCTCCAGGTTGCGCTAATTGACCAGTATTGCGGCAAACCCAGAGAACAAAGAGCGGTGCGGGTAGGATTGCATGTTGGGAAAGGAAAACCTCCCAATTTGGAGTATAACGAAGGGCTCGCAAGAGTTCATCTTGTTGCCAACGAGGGAACGAGAACGGTCGGAGTCGGTCCGGACGTGCTCAGTGTTCATATGCTTCGTCCCTATCAGAACAATTTGAACTTGGAAAAGGGCGGATGGGAGGAGTTTCAGCGTCGCATCGCGACAGCGTTGGAAGCATACTGGACAGTGGTCGAACCCATTGGAATTACTCGCGTCAGCGTTCGATACATCAACAAGGTCACGCTTCCATCTGGAAAAAACGTCAGAGTCGAGGAGTATTTGAACTGCGCTTATCTGGAGATTGAAGGTTTGCCTAAGCAATATGCAAACTTTCTGAGCCGGGTCGAGTATGTCTATGAGGATATGGTGCGTCTTATATTGTCTTATGGATTACTTGGCGAATCGCAGAACGGCTTGGATTGCCTTCTCGACATGGATGTTATTTGGCGGCCAGACGAAACACCGATTGAAAGGGGCGCCTCGTTGGAAATCGCGAGTGATTTACACGAACGGTCAGGAGTGGCGTTTGAGGCAATCGTAACGGACAAGGCTAGGGATCTCTTCGATGCTGGTTGATTTGCAAGAAACGGAACAGACAAGGACTCTGGAAATCGCTTCTGCCGTTTCGTTGGACAGACAGTGCTTCGGTTCGTCTGGTAGGGCTGCAGCCATGGCAGTGCTGGGCGAGAGCAACGAGTCTCTGGCTGTTTCGGCGGATCTGGCGCGTATCACAATGTCGTTGCTCGATGTCGGGAGAAAACTCGAGGATGCGGTCGCGCCGGCATTGCTGGATACGCGGCTGGGAGAAAGTCTCTTTCCGGCGTTCATCGATCTGCGGTGTTTGGAGATCGAGACGCCGGAATGTGGGTATCTTGAAACCCGAATGAGAATAGCGTTCGAGGACGATCCCCTCGAGGACGGCATAGAGCATGAGGCGGAGCGCATTGTCGACGATGTGTTGCGGTCGATGGACGAGCCCCAGGTTCTTGTGTGGTTTCGGGATCGGGCTGTGGATCGGACGGACCCGGGCTTTGCATCGTCAGTTTTGCGTTGTCTGGGCCGACGGCGGCCCGGAACGTCCGCATGGCGCGCTGGAATCGTGCAAGCGGCGCTCGCAGCAGACGATGTGGAGATGCGAGATGCTGCGATGCAGGCGGCAGAGTCGTGGGGCGGACAGGAAGTGCGAAACGTGCTGCGTAACCATGTCGAGTCAACGCCGTGGCTTCGCGAGTACCTAGAGGACATTGTGCAAGACCTTGAAGAGTAAACGGCGGCTATGTTCTTTGCCCGAAAGATCAGTCGCGCCAAATGGGACGCGAAGCGCAATGCGGATCGGGGATTAGCGGAAGAGGAGATATCCGCCGACGCGGTGACTGGGGACCTACGAACTCAGGACAATGTGTTGTCTTTCTGGCGGTGCGGCGCTGGGACTAGCCGGGAAATAGATGATGTGGCGCTGGCGATAGCGGCGGGCTGCGAACGCCTCGACAAACTCGATATCGTATGGCTAGCGGTTAAAGAGTTACAGTCCGACGGCCAGACTATGCATGACACCAAGGGACAAACTCCTGTCAAAGATCTTGCCGACCGGCATGTCGACATTTGCGGGCTCGATTATGTTAGACTTGGCAGGGTGGCTCAGCAGGTTGTTGTGGCAATTGAGGATGAACGGTGTTGCCGCCTTTCAAGAGCGAGGGTTAAGGGGCTTCTGGTCACGGCAGTTGACCAAGGACGTATCGGCCTCCACGAACTTACAGTCAAACTTCAGGAGGAGATAAACAATCAGTCAAGCTTCAGGAGGAGATAAACGATGATGCGACGGGCAAGGCGACGATTCAACGTACAGCATTACGTCTTCAGTCGGGATTGAAAGCTTGGGAAGCGGCAGATGCGGAAGTGACCGAGTCGAAGTTGGCGAAGGCGTTCCGGGATAACTGGGACACAAGGGTGGGGGACGCGAAGTTCGGCGGTGTGTGGGCGATTGCCAAGGCGAGGGATTACCCCAAGCATCCGGCAAGTAAAGCGGCTCTTCGAATTCCGCGCAAGGAATGGACCCGAAGTACGGTTGCGGTTGAACATGCGATTCCGGTCAAGGTGATGTTTGGTTTCTTCTGGAATGCTCAAGCGGATAGGGACATGCTGAGGATCATTGACGCGTACGCGGTTGCAGTTGTTACCTATTAGGAAGACAAACGTCTTCGGGACGCCGGATTGGGTCAATCGATGCCGAAGGGCTGGCGCTTCGGAGATGACCCGCCGGCTCGATGGCGGAAGGTTGGGATCGAGGTTGAATTGCCGAGCAACGATTTGTCAGTGTAAGCGCAGCAAGCGGCATGCGCTTGATCGTTCGTAGGGAATCCTCTTGGGGATTGGCGTCAGCGTAGAGCGTAGACGCGACCTCTGGGCATAGGTGGGCGCTGGGATGCTGACGTGGTTGCGTACGATGACGGTCAGATGGGTGTTTGGACGGGAGCCATCGTCGGAGGAGTCCGGAGTAAGGCAAAGTGTCGACGTTACGGAACCCAGTAGTCGCTCTGGGTGGGGTTGAAGCCATCTCCGATCAAGGCACCGACTGCGACTCCGGCGATTTCGAGAGCCCGATGCTTGAGGTCGATCTGTATGGGCTTATGCTCGGGATTTGTGCTGTCGGGGTGGAGTTCCACGCGGCGTCGGGATTTGCGGATATAGCACTTGAGGGTCACCTCGTCGTCTAGGCGGGCGACGACAATCTCGCGATTGTGCCTACGGGACGGCTCTGGATGGCCACGACCGTGCCTGTAACTAATCCGAGACGATTCAGGCTTTCACCCTCCACTCGTAGGAAGAAGTCCGGGCGATGGCGGATAGCCTCAGCGATGGCAGTAGGTATCCGTGCGGCAATACGTTCGTCGGCGAGTATTGGTTGTCCGGCCGGGATGTGACCAGCGACAGTGAGCGGCAGGTCCTCGTCGAGAAGGCGGATGTTGCGGTGACTGCCGTGGTGAAGTTCGATCCATCCCTTGCGGAGCCTGGCGTTGACGTGGGAGTCGATGGTCGACTTGGTCTTCACGCCCACGGCCGCGGCGATTTCCGGTCTGGTGGGCGCGACTCGGTGGTCGCGTAGGTGGGAGCGAATGAAGTCGAGGATTTCGCGTTGGCGGTCGGTAAGCGTTCGCATGTCGCCGATTCTCCTGTGATGTGAGGATGCGGTGGTAACCCGCAACCCCTGTCGTTGAGCGTCACTCAACCTCCAATGCTCTCCTTGACCAAGCGAACCGATTCCGGCGAACCTGCAATCCAATATGAAAGCCCGCAGAGCGGGACAAGGCACGCAGAAACGGTCACGCAGCAAACGATATCAACCACGCTCTTCGAGGAAAACTCCCGGCATTCCATCACGTTACGCGATCGAAAGTCACCGAATTGCCATCAATTATCGTGAACGTGCACACATATTCCGAACACATGAAAAGGAGGCAATTACGGCAGTCGGTTGAACGACGAGATTCGACTTCTGATGGAGCGGACGGCGAAGGAGTTTTACGAATCCCCACGGAAACCATGCTTTACCGCGGCGTATACCCATTTGGTTGGGTTGTGCGGGAAGGCGGGGTTGGAGCCCAGCGACTACAAGACGCTTCGTTTGTTTCTGAAGAAGCGAGATCAGGGCCAGCAAATTGCCAAGCGGGAGGGGCGGAAGCGGGCAGCAGCCTGATCTCCTTCGGAGCCAGGCGGTTCAGGGGGTCGAGCCTGCCGTGGAAGGAGAACAAGGGGCGGATGGCCTTCCTGAAGTCTCTGTGAACAAAGCACATTATGTTGCGGAGACTCGAGCTCTATCCAAGCATTTCAACAAGTTACCCAGCCTCCCCAACATTACTCGCTGCGCAATACTTGATGTTCAATAGATACAGCGAAGACAGCATCTGGCCGTCCGTCCACCCCTGCTCACGCCGAGTACCGGCAGGCAGATTGGGGAACGCTCCGCTCAGCGTCACCGAACGAAGCCGCAACACCACGCCACCACACGGCGTCTTTTCCGCTTCGGAGTCCCAAGAATCGGCCTCGACAGGCGGAGAGGAATTTGAGACCATTTCCGCACCTGGTTGGTGAAGGTTTGCGTGAATCCAATTCCTTGCAACCCTTTGCCCGCAAAGCGTCAGCCGGGTTCCACTCCTGAAATTGATCGCGGATAAGGGTGTGTAGCATGGGCATCCTGCGGATTTCGCATCCTGCCGAACGCAGGAGCAGAAGACCCAGAACTCGCGTAGTACCGAAGGCAGTTCCGGGGAGCAGAACCGCAAGAATCAGGCTCGCTTCTTGCGCGCCTGGCTCTTGCAGCTTCCTCCTGTGTGTGTGAGTTCCACTGTCGATTCCAGCACTTGCTCGTCACCCGGCCAGAATCCAGAACATTGCCACGACGCCACCCAGCAGGGCGCATGCCCGCCAGTAGAGCGCCAAGGCCGCATGGATGTCATCAAAAGTGAGATTCCGCCGTCCACCTTCGTTCATCCACCCGTCCTCGATCGTCTGGCCGCCGTAACGGCGCGGACCGGCGAGAGCAATTCCGAGCGCGGCCGCCATGGCAGCCTCCGGCCAGCCGGCATTCGACGAGCGGTGCCGGGGAGCGTCGCGCCGGACCACCGCAAGGATCTGAAAGGGCTTGGCGTCAATGGCCAAAGCGGCAAGAGAAATCAGAACCGCCGACAGTCGGGCCGGAACCCAGTTCACCAGATCGTCCAGTCTTGCCGAAGCCCAGCCGAAGGACGCGAAACGATCGGAGCGATGGCCAAGCATGCTGTCAGCCGTGTTGATTGCCTTGTAAGCCAGCAGGCCCGGCAGCCCGAACAGAAGGAATGCGAGCGCGGGAGCGACGACCGCGTCGCAAAAATTCTCCGCCAGGGACTCGATGGCACTGCGCGCAACCCCGGAGGAATCGAGATCCTCCAGGTCGCGTCCGACAAGATGCCGCACCGCATCCCGCCCCACCTCGACGCTCCCGGACAATCCGACGGCAACCGCCTTCACGTGATCGGCGAGGCTGCGCTGCGCAATGAAAATGGATGCGACCAATCCCTCCAACAGAGCGGACGCCGGCAAGATCTGGACCACCCAATTCAGGACCAACCCGAGTGTGGCCGAAGCGGAGACGACCAGGAGAACCGAGAGCCCGCCAGCGCGCCGCCGTAGTTCGGGACTCCCGTAGTTGAATCGCGCCTCCAGCGCTTCAATCAGCCGTCCGCACCATGCCACCGGATGGCCAAGCCGCGTCCACAGGCGCTCAGGATCCCCAGCCCAGGCATCAACCACCATGGCGATCAGGAGGGGAAGTGCGTTGGCATCCATGGGAGGGAACCTGGCGACCGCGCTGCGGTCACGCCTCGAGAATCATTTCCGGCGTGAGAACGCGCGGATCGATGGGCAGGTGGATCAGGGAAGGTCCTTCTTCCGCAAGGCACCGTTGGAGCGCTGCGCGGAATTCCTCAAGATTGTTCGCGCGCTCCGCATAGACCCCGAAGCTCCGTGCCCAGGCCACGAAGTCCGGTGGATGAATGTCGGTCGCAATAACCCGACCAGGGAACCGCCGCTCCTGGTGCATCCGGATGGTTGCGAGCGACGCGTTGTCGCCGACGACCACCGTGAAGCGGGCGCCGTACTGGACTGCGGTCGCCATCTCCTGCCCGGTCATCATCATCGAGCCGTCCCCCAGCCAGGCGACCACCGGCGTTTCCGGTCGCTCCAGCGCAGCGGCGAGCGCGGCCGGGAGACCGTATCCCATCGCCCCCGCAACCGGCGCGATGCCCGTGCCCGGGCCACGGTAACGATAATACCGGTGCAGCCAGGCCGGGAAGTTTCCCGAGCAGTTCGTCGCGATCGCATTGTGCGGCAGCGCCTCGCGAAGCGCTTGCGCAACCCGCCCGACATAGCCGGAAGGTTCCGGCCGGGGCGTCGAGAATTCTTCGAACGCGGTCCTGCATCCTTGCCGCCACCGTGACCGTTCGGCACACGCCTGGGCCGGAACCTTCCCGAGGGCGCGAGCGAACGCGGGCGCGTCTGCGGAAACGGCGAGATCCGGAACCACCACGCGCCCGAGCTCCTCCGGGTCCGGATGCACGTGGACCAGCGTCCGCCCCGCTGGCCGGGCCAGGAGCGCATCTTCCACGACCGAGGTTCCGCTGCCAATCCGGGCGCCAAGAACCAGGACCAGATCCGCCTCCAAGAGGGTCTGGCCAAGTCCCCGGTTGCCGCCGATACCGATGGGCCCGATCGCGCAGGGATGCTCATTGTCGAGGATGTCCTGCGCACGGAAGGAGAACGCAACCGGCACCCCGAACCCCTCGGCGAAGCGGCCGAGCGCGGCGGAAGCGGCCTTGTCCCAGCAAATTCCTCCCGCGATGATGACGGGGCGTGAAGCGCCTGCGAAACGCTCGCGGACAGCCTCGACCTCATCCGCCGAGGGGCCGTTCGGGGCCGGCCGCGCCGCCCGGATCGGCTCCGCATGGGCCGGATCGGCAAGCATGTCCTCCGGGAGCGCGAGCGCGACGGGTCCCGGATACCCGGTGCGGGCCACGTTGAACGCGCGGGCGATGAACTCGGGGATACGGCTGGCATCGTCGATTTCCTCGGTCCACTTCGTGAGCTCCGAGAGCATTCGGCGGTAGTCGATCTCCTGGAAGACCCCCCTGCCCCGCTCGTTCCGCGGCACTTGCCCGATCAGCAACAGCATCGGCAATCCGCCCTGGCGGGCGATATGCAGCCCGGCAGTGGCGTTGGCCGCGCCGGGTCCGCGGGTCACCATGCATACGCCCGGCTCGCCGGTGAGCTGTCCGTGCGCTGCGGCTGCCATCGCCGCGCCACCCTCCTGCCGACAGGTTATGTAGGCGATATCCGAGTCGATCAGCGCGTCCAGGAGGTCGAGATAGCTCTCGCCGGGAACCCCGTATGCCCGGGTGACCCCGTTCAGGCGAAGGCATTCCACGAGAATCTGGGCGCCGGTTCGGACATTGGTCGGTGCTCGCTCCGTGTGAAGCTCGGTATCCGACATTGGGCGATTCCTGTTGCGGGACGGTTCAGATCAGCAAGGAACGGTCCATCCGGGAGCGATGCACCGACAACATACCGCAAATGCTGGATCAATTTCAGACATCAGGACTTCCGACAATTTACCTGACGTGCTGGCACGGCTACAGCGGTGTTTGCAATAGAAGCGTTCGCGTTCCAGCAGGTCATTCGGAACCGTAGGGCAACTCGTCACCGCGATTTGCCAGTCATTGAGTTCCAGCAGCTTCGAAAAGGAAAGCAGTTCACAGCAGGTGCATTTCTCTCTCAGAAATACTCGGAAATTCAACCCCTTAGGTTGCGCTCTGGCAAGCTGTCTCAACGTTACGTGTCGTGATGTCTGAATTTGGACATTGGGTTGAACCCCTTGTCGACATGCAGCCGCCTCCGGAGCAGGAGACCGATGCCGAGACTGCACGGCACGGCAAAGCGTCGCGCACACCGGAGCTGGCAATCGCCAGGAATTGCGGGAGTGGCGCGATCCGTCCCTTGCAGGCCCGCGTCGGACAGAGCGCCGATTCTCGGCCGAAATCGTTCGCGCAGGAAAGTCGTGATCCGCTCGGCTACTCCGAGGTGCCCCTCGGGGAGGTGGTTCTCGGTACCGGAAGCGAGCGCAGTGGAAATCGGGGAAACGTCCGCCGGATCGCTGGTCGCTGAGCAGACCGTGGCCCATTCCACATGCTCGAAAGGATCATCCATGGTGATTGGTACTGGCGAAGGCTTGCTGGAATAATCGCCGCCGCCGGCCAGCACCCGCAGATCGCCGCATGAGACTCGACATTGATCATTGATCTCGCTGATCATGTTAACGAAGGCCTGATCGACGATCGACTCTGCATCGCTGCTGCATGCCTGTTGCGAGTTCAAAGAATTCTGGCGATTCTATTCCAGTCACTTTGGCGGGCCAGCGCAGGATGGGTCCACTCTCAATGGGAGGGATTGTGTTGGCGTCCTGACGGCTTCGGGGCATTTCCGGGCAGGCTCTCCCTCTGTCCGGAAGTTGCGGTTTCGACATGAATCCGACGAAGTCAACCCGTAACTTGTAATGTTGACAGAGACCTTGATGGGTATGAGTGCGCAACCGAAGGCAGATCCAGACTTTGACGATTAATTTTGCCTGGGCCAGGACAAGATTGAGGAACCAGGGAAGACCATAGCCGCAAGGCTGGATACATTCGCAGTCAGGCCGCGCCGGGAAGCCGAGGTTTCAAAATTCGGCATTCATTGACCCGCAGGTGACTCGCCAGGCGTCCCAATTCATTAGTTGCAGGAAGAAATCTCGGAAAGCTCTTGTCCCCGTGAAGACAACAACTGCCTGCAACCGATACGCAGAATTCGGGTTCAAAATACTCCGTGCGTGCAAGAAGTTGATGTTTGGAGATCCCCGTCGGGATACGCAAGCCGCTCACCGCGGACGACAGAACCTCCCGCCACATCTCGCTCGTCATGGTATTCGGGTGGGATCTGCACATGGATCCGGGATGGTTGGTTCTCTCCCGGAGAAGTGTCCTCGCCCGCACGACTCCGCTCGCCGGCGGCGCCTTGTCTGTTTCCAGGCTGCACCGGCTCAAGATTGGTGCCCACGCCGCCTGGAAGGGCCGCCCACAACCGCATCCACTTCCCGCAAGACTGCCCGGCCACCACCCTCGTCCACTCGCAGACCAGGGGGCCCGCGGAAGCAGATCTCTGGCCCGCCGGGGAACCAATGCTCAGCGCACCCCCGCTCCCTTCACGCCCCGACCCCGGTTCAACAAGGTTCAATCCCAGGACACCAATTGGCGTCGGGTGCCAACGCGCGTCCTTCATCCATCAGCCGCGATACACCAATTCTCATGAATGCGTCGGACGAACGGCAGAACCTGGACACATTGTTGCTACAGAATTGCATCCCCGATATCATGTTCCCTTGAGTTTTGCTCCGATTGGGGGATTATGAAGGGAGTCGATAGGGCCATGATTCGCAAGAATTCAAAGACGCAATGGAACCGACGCGACGTTCTGAAGACAACCGCTGCCGCTGGTGCCGGTGTCGCACTTGGAATGCCGCACATCCGCAATGCCGAAGCGGCTACACTCACGGTTCGCATGTTGATGTGGGAAGATTACATCATTCAGGAAACGGTAACGGAGTTCGAAGAAAAATTCGACGCGCGAATTGCACCACAATTCTTTGATGGCAACTCCGAGGCCTTTAACAAGATGAAGGCCGGCGGGACGGAGGATTTCGATCTGGTCATGGCGGACGGGTTCTGGCCGCGGCTATACCTGCGCGACGGTTTGATTCAGCCGCTTCGGGAAGATCTCGTTCCCAACCTGGAGAACAGCTTCCAGGACTTCAAGCCAGGTGCCTATGACCTGCTGCACGACCAACCGGGCGGACAACTGATCGGCGTGATGAATTGCTGGGGTAGCTACGGCATTACGATGAACCTCGACCATATCGTGGAAGAGGATCGCGATACGCTTAACGTGATGTTCGACGAGAAGTACGCCGGGCATCTCTCGACCGGCGCACGGTTCGAGGAAAACATCGCAATGGCCGGCATACTGGCCGCGACACAGATGGGCACAACAGGTGACCCGCGACCGGACGGACAGCCGTTCAACCCCTACAAGCTGACGGACGACGAGCTCGCCGGGGCCAAGGAACTGCTCATCAAGCAAAAGGGTCTCCTGGTAACCCGCTACACCGATTATGACGGATTGCAGCGGTTGATGCGGCCGGGGCTGGTCTGGGCGTCTCCGGAATTCTCGGAGATCTACCGGAGACTCACCCGCGCCCGGTGGGCGGGCGAGATCGAGTTCGAGGTAGGCCATATGCTGCAGCCGAAGGAGGGCGGACTCGGCTGGATCGACAGCTGGCAGCTCAGTTCGGCGACGACCGACAGCGAGGCGATCGAGTTGGCGCACCATTGGATGAATCACTACGTCAGCCGCGAAAGCATGCAGCGGGTCGCAGGCATCGGTGTTGCGCCCTGTTTCGACGTACGCGATCTGTTGCCGGCAGAAGAAGTCTCTCTCCTCATGATGGACCGCACGGCGGAGCTTCGCGGCCTGCACATGTTCGATCAGCCGTCCTCCCCGGAGAAATGGGAGCGGATCTGGAACGAGGTCGAGGCCGCGTAATCCGACACCCGAGGCACTGGGGTGGGGCCGGCCTCCCGGAACTCGGGGGCCGGCCCTTGCCATGGATTGAGACCTCGCACTGTTCCCCATGAGTGAAACCGTACTCAGCATTGACCGGGTCACGAAGCGGTTCGGGTCGGTAACTGCCGTCGACTCGGTCTCGATCGATATTGGCCAGAGAGAATTTCTCGCCTTGCTGGGGCCGAGCGGATCCGGCAAGACGACACTGCTGCGCATCATCGCCGGGCTGGAGAACACCGACCACGGTCGCGTCGTGATCAACGGGGTCGATGTCACACGGCAGCCGCCATATTCGCGCGGCATCGGCATGGTTTTCCAGGACTTCATGCTCTTTCCGCACAAGCGCGTAGGCGAAAACATCATTTTTCCCTTGCGCATGCAGCGCGTTTCCAGGGCTGAACAGGATTCGCGGTTGAAGTGGGCGATGGACCTGCTTCATCTCGAGGGACTGGAAGACCGTTATCCCAATCAGCTGTCCGGCGGCCAACAGCAACGGGTTGCCTTGGCACGCGGCCTGATCTCCCGCCCGGTGCTGCTGCTGCTCGACGAGCCGCTCGCAAATCTCGACCGGGAATTGCGCAAGGAAATGGAAGTGGAGGTCCGGCGCTACCAGCTCGAACTCGGCATTCCCTTCCTCTATGTCACGCACAACCAGGAAGAAGCGCTGACCATGTCGGACCGCATTGCGGTGATGAACAATGGCGTCTTCGAACAGGTGGCAGAGAAACACGATGTCTACAAGAGTCCGGCCACCCGGTTCGTGGCCGGGTTTGTCGGTCACTCCAACCGCGTGCAGGGAAGATTGACATCGGTATCGGCCGGTGTCGGCACACTGGACTGGAAAGGCATCCCGCTGAAGGTGCCGCTACCCGATGGCGCACGGGTCGGCTCGACGGTGGAATACTTCGTGAAGTGCGAGAAGTACAAGATGCAGCCCGCGGGAGCCACCGTTGCGGATCCTGGCGCAAATGCGGCAGGCGGCCGCGTTCGCGATGTGATTTTCAAGGGTGCCGGTGTCGATTACCAGGTTGTCGCCGGCAACGGGCAGGAAGTGACGATCAGCGCCGGTACCGGGTTTGATGGCGTGCGGACAGGCGACAATGTCGACTTCGTCTGGAAGCGAGACGATGGCCACTGTTTCAATCTCGAGACCGCCGACACATGACTGGTGCGCCAGGCAACGACTTCGGGCTTCACGCAAGGCTGAGCGAAAACCAGCGTTTCCTTTCCATGGGCCTCCCCGGCGCGTTGTTCATCGTCGTTTTCCTGTTCCTGCCGATCATCTCCATCGTCGTATTCAGCTTCTGGCGGACGGAGGTCTTCGAGATCTACCCGGACTGGAATCTCGACAACTACCGCGTGTTGTTCTCTGAAGAGACCTACATGGTCTTTCTGTGGCGGTCCATTGCCACAGCCGTCTGTGTTTCCCTGGCCTGCCTGCTGTATGGATGGCCGGTCGCGTTCTTCATCGCGCGTTATGGTGGCCGCTACCGCCTGCTCATGATCCTTGCGCTCGCCGCGCCGTTCTTCACGGGGATCATTCTGCGGGTTACGGCCCTGCAGGCTCTCATGGGACCGGTTGGCGCCTTCAACATGACCCTGATGACGTTCGGCATGGCGCCCATCGAAGCGATCATGTTCTCTCGTTTCGCGATCGGTATCGGGCTCTTCTATCTGTACATGCCGTTCATGGTCACTGCCATTTACCTTTCCCTGCTGAACTTTGACTTCGAACTGCTGGAGGTGGCGAAAGTAAACGGCGCGAGGCACTGGCGCGCGTTTGTTGAGATCACATGGCCGCTGAACTGGATGGGAACGGCAATCGGTCTTGTCATCGTGTTCGTACCCTGCATGGGCGCCTCGGTCACGCCGATCTTTCTCGGCGGCGCGAATGGCGCATCGTTCGGTTCGGTGCTGGGCAAGCAATTCGGCGAGACCGGAACCTGGGCACTCGGCTCGGCGATGGGCGTCGTGTTGTTCGTCGTGTCGTCGACGGCGGTCTTTCTGATGTGGCGCAGCGTCGACCTGAGGCGCAGCGGCTTCACCGGGAAAGGTTTCTGAACATGGCGGGATCCGTCTGGAGCGTGATCGGACGGGCGATCTCCGGGATCATGCTGGTGCTCCTCTATCTCTTTCTGTACGCGCCGGTCTTCTACATCATCTATCAGTCCCTCTCGAAGAACATCGCCTGGCCCTTTCCGTTCAAGTTCTCGCTCAAGGGCTACGAATTGCTTTGGGTTGGCCGGACGTACCATGAAGCGCTGTACAACAGCCTGACACTGGGCGTGGGCAGCGCCATTGTCTGCACATTCCTGGCGACGATCGGCAGCATGGCGGTGCTGAAGTACCGGTCGCGTTGGCGGAAATTCGTTGTCATCACCTACCTCTGCCCACTATTCGTGTCGAACCTGCTGATCGGAATTTCAAGCCTGATATTCAACCGCCAGGTTCTCGACCTGCCGGGCAACATGGTCTCCGGCGTCATCGCGATATCCATTCCCGGCACGGCGTTCGCCTTCCTGATCATGCTGGCCCAAATGGCGCGCTATGACTGGCGGCTCGATGATGCCGCCCTGGTCATGGGCGCGCGGCCCTTGCGCTGCTTCTGGGAAGTCACTCTGCCGAACATCTGGCCGGCGATGCTGGGCGCCTTCATCATCAGTTTCATCTTGGCGTTCAACAACCTGGAGATTTCGTTCTACAATCTTGGCGCGACCCAGACCCTGCCATCGACCGCATGGGGCTCGCTACGCCATGGACTCGGACCAGAACTGCCTGCATTGGCGGCATTGGTAAACGGCGTCGTCTTCCTCGCCTTCGCAACCATGTATCTCTTGATGCGGTACCGGATCGTGAGTTTCGGCCACCGGGAATGACGGCAATTCTCATGTCGCCTTAAGGAGATAGCCGATGAGTTTCAAGGGCAAAGTGGCGATTGTCTCTGGCGGGGGCGGCATGGGCCATCAAGTCGCAAACGACCTGGCTGAGGATGGCGCGCGCGTGGCTGTCATGGACATCAAGCCCGAGCCTCCGGGGTCGTCCGCCGGCGCGGGAAGAGTGGTCCACTACCAGGGCGATGTAACGGACGAAGCGTTTGTAAAGGGAGTCATCGACAGGACCGCAGGCGCGGCGGGGCGGCTCGACTTCCTGGTCAACACGACTGGCGTTCTCTGGTTCGACAGGGACAAGTCCTGCGTCGATATCGATATGGACGTCTGGGACCGCGTGCTTGCCATCAACGTCAAGTCTTTCGCCCTGACGGCGCGGCACGCGATACCGCACATGAAGTCCTCCGGCGGCGGCGCGATGGTGCATATCGCCTCCACCGACGCCATTCGGGGCGACGACAAGCCGCAGGATGCCTACGGCGTTGCGAAGGCTGGCGTCGTTCGGTTGTCAAAATCGCTGGCGATCCAATTCGCCCGCGACGGCATCCGGTCGAACACGATCCTTCCGGGCCCGATCCACACGCCGATGCAGGCACGTTGGGACAACAATCCGGAAGCGATGGCGGCGATCAACCAGCATGTGCCGCTGGGGCGGGTCGGACTGGCGGAAGACATCTCGAACGCTGTCCTCTTCCTGCTGTCCGACAAGGCCGGCTACATCACCGGAACCGAGCTGATCGTCGACGGCGGATGCATGGCCAAACCCTGACCGGCCGCCCAGGCCAAGGTGTCAAACTCCCTCGAAATAGCGCTGATACTCGAAGCTTGAAATGTTCTGCGCCTGCCACGTCTCGTAGGCGGCGAGTTCGTGCTCCCGGCTGAGTACGTATTGCTCGTGAAGGTCCGAACCCAGGATTTCGGCAGCGATGCCTGACGACGTGAACTTCGCCAAGGCCTCCGGCATGGACCGATGCAACGGCAACTCACGCTGCGCTTCCTCGGAGGCGCCGGGCACGAGATCCCACGCCTCCCATTTCTCGGCGACAGCCTTCAGACCGGGGCCGACAGTCGCCATGACGGCGAGATACGGATTGGCATCGGAGCCTGCGCAGCGGTGTTCCAACCGGCAAGCCTCGGCGTTGGGCCTCGTGATCGCGCGGACTGGCGCAGTACGGTTCTCGATCCCCCAGTAGATTTCCTCTGGGGACCAGGTAATGCGATCCATCCGCCGATAGGAATTGATCGTTGGACGGAATATGGCGTGAAAGTCGCTCATCGTGTTCAACAGCCCGGCCGCGTAGTGCCGCGCTGTCTCGGAAAGCTCCCCGTTCGGATCATGAAACGCGTTCGAACCGGTGTCCGCGTCTACCAGGCATTGATGGATATGCGCGCCGGAAGAACTCTCGCTGCCCGGTCCCTGGAAGCGGGACATGAAGGTCGCAATCAAGCCGCGTTCAAGGCAGAGCTCCTTCAGGTGATGTTTCGCCCGGGTGATGCCGTCCGCCGCGGCGAGCGGCGACATTGGCTTCATCGCGAACTCGTACATTCCCCGTCCATACTCCGATACGAAGGAAACGACGGGATAGCCCAGGCTCGCCATGCGTCGAATGAATTCCTGCATCAGGTCTTCGTAGCCGGGAGCGCGCAGCATGTCATAGTTGGTAAAACTCTTGCCATGAGGGCGAAGCTCGGAATAGCGCCCCTGCTGGATCTTCTCCTCGTCGTAGTGAAACAGTCCGAATTCAATCTCGAATGCAACCTTTGCTTCGAAGCCAATTTCCCGGGCCTGATCCTCGATCAATTTTACGCGCCGCCGGATATCAAGTTCGCAGGCGACACCATCCAGCATGTATGTGTTGAGCATCATGGAACAGGAATTCGGACGCCAGCCGTGAATTGCTGCCGAGTCCGGGTCGACAAGTGCCTGAATGCTTCCGTAACCGTTGTCAAGCCAGCAAATCGGGGCATCAAACACAACGTCGCCGATTGGCGCGCCATCTCCATGACTGACATTGTAGAGGATCGCATTGAAGGATTCGCCGGCGTCCGACACTTTGAACGGTGCGTATTTTGTCCGCAATAGCCCGGTCAAGTCGGGCATGTGAATTTGGACGAATTCCACGCCACGATCCCGGTATTCCTTCCTGATCCCGGCAAACCTTTCCTGGCGTTCGGACATCGCCCTCTTCATGTCACTCGTCATGTATCTCCCCGTACATTCAACCAGACTTGCGCGCATGGAGCCCGGCGCCAGGTGCCGTTCCCAGACTATCGGACGAGCCGAAACCCGGCAATTGCCCGGAGGCTTTAACAAGCGCCTTGCGGCGGCGACCTGTCCGTGGAAGACGGGCGCAGCGGCGGAACACCGCATGGGCGAGCACCGGGCTCGAACGTGGCGACTCCACTTCGTGAAGGAGCGCATCGACGTGCCGCCGGGCAAGTCCGGGCCGGGACGCCCGCAAACCCCGCAGGCATTCGTCTCGTCCTCGATGCGTCAGGTCCCGGAACCGGCCAAACGACGACATTCTCGAGGGAGTCCGGATTGCACGGCCAACGTCACAGGGCGTATCGCAGAGGCTGTCATGGAGCAAGGCAGCATTCCCGCGAGTGGCGCCTCCAACAGGACGAATTCGAGAGCGCGGAGAACCTGCTTGTCGATCCCGACCTGCTGGTCCGACCCGAACCAAGGATGCTCCTGCCGTCGACGTGAGCGCACCCGCCGCGGGTCCGCGGGCAATCCGCGCATCAGCCCGCGCCAGTGTCCGACCGAACGCCAGCTACCGTCAGAACAAGGCCTTGTACTGGGTCGCCTCAAGCCGGACATGATCGGAAAGCGGCGGTTTCAGGAGATACGCCGCCGGCTGCTGGGAGAACGAATAGACGCGCGCGAGGCGGTAGTGGTCCGAACGCTCATTCGAGACGCGGAGCTCATTTCGGGAAATCCAGAATGGCGTATCCGCCGGGCCATTGGTCGTCTTGACCTCCAATAGTCGCTTCTCGCCATTCCGCGAGAACGACAGGATGTCGTAGCCAGCCCCGTCGCCTTCATCCCGCGAAACCCAGCGGACCTGCTCGGCAAGCCTGTCCTGGCCCGCGGCAGAAAGCCGGTTCTTCTCGGACTGGAACAAGTATCCTTCGCCCGCCTCGCCTAGCGCCCGGGCCCGCGCGTCCCGCTCCGCGGGGTCCCACTTGCGCAACAGCGCGCGGACTGCGGGGTCGGGGATCTCCGCGCGATCCCGGACGTTCGGCGGCAGTCCGTATTCCAGACCGCCAGGCGGCGGTTGCATCGCCCGGAACGGATCCGCGAGGCGATCCTGCAACCCAAGTTCGGCGATGGCCTCCTGAACGGATTCGATCAGCGTCCGCTGATAGTTCCGAGCCGGTTTGTATCCTCGGATGAACGGCAGGCCGAGTAGTTGCATCACGGCGCTGATGTTCTGATGCTTGTATTCAATGGACCCCTTGGAGCGGCCGAGCATCGCCTGCAAGGCCCGGTTGCGCTCCACCTTGACCACTCCGCGGCCCGCGAGCTCCTCCCGCAACATGTCCAGGTATTCCGCGACAATCAACTCGATTTCGCGCTCCGTCCAGACGCTGCCCGCGGGCTCCGCCATTCAGCACGCTCCCGCCGCGTTCGGCCTGCATCGTCCGGTCTTGCCCGTACCGGACGTCTTCCGCGCATGAGATTTGATTCGGCTCTCCTGACGTTGACGAGGCACAGCCCGCTCCCGCTACCGACGCAATTCCCCTCAACAGACACATAGCAGTCCTTGCGCCACAATCCAAGATTGAACCGAGAATGTTCGGAGAATGTCGGGACGGCCATAAGCCGGGAGGGAGTGCTGCCTCCGCCGACGGCGGGCCCCGCCCTGCCGGAACGAACCATCACCGACGCGCTTCAATGCCCGGCGGCAAGAGCCCGCGACACGTTCCCGAAGTGGTCCAACCGGCGGCCCGCCTGCAGATGCAGGGCAGAAGACCGCAGACGCTCGAGGCCGTGAGGGACGGCCGCGAAATGCCAGCGCGGCCTACCCGACCAGTCCGACAGCAGCGCCCGTGGACAGCGTCGCCAGAGTGCCGGATACGATGCTCTTCAGCCCGAGCCCGGCGATCTCCACCCTTCGCCCTGGAACAAACAGCGGCAGCCAAACCGCCAACCATGATGCCAAGGCTCGCGAAATTCGCGAACCCGCAGAGCGCATAGGTCATGATGAGGCGGGAGCGGTCGCTCAGCGCGTCCTCGGGAAGGCCGGCCAGTTGGAGATAGGCAACGAATTCCGTCAGGAACGTCTTGACGCCCATCAGTGTCCCGGCTGTCGCGGCTTCGCTCCAGGGAATCCCCGCCAGCCATGTCAGCGGGGCCATGATCCAGCCAAGGCCGCGCTCCAGCGTAAGCGGCGCCCCGCCAATATCCGGAATTACTCCGAGGAACCCGTTCAAGATATGCACCAGTGCCACCATGACCAGGAGCAGCGCAAGCACGTTCAAGAATAGATGCAGGCCGGAACCGGTGCCGCGAACGATGGCATCCATCGATCCCCCGGCTTCGGATGCATCGTAGGATTCCGCGTCCGTCGGCTCCTCGGTCTCGGGAATCATGAGCCGCGCGATCACCACGGCGGCCGGCGCGCTGATGATCGAGGCGGCCAGGAGATGGCCTGCGGCATCGGGAATGACTCCCTGCAGCAGGAATGCATAGAGGGCATAGACCGTGCCGGCGATGGTGGCCATGCCGGCCGTCATCACGACGAACATCTCGCTGCGTGTCAGCTTGGCGAGATAGGGCCGAACCGCCAGCGGCGCCTCCACCATGCCGATAAAGATGTTCGCGGCAGTCGCAAAGCTGACCGCGCCTCCGACCTTGAGCGAGCGCTCCAGAATGAAGGCGAAGCCGCGCACGATGAGAGGCAGTATGCGCCAGTGCATCAGGAGGGCGGAAAGCGCGCTCATCAGGATGATCAAGGGCAGTGCGCGGAACGCGAGGATGAAGCTCGCCCCAGGCAATGCCTCCTCGAATGGCAAGGCACCTCCGCCCAGGTAACCGAACACCAGCGAGGTTCCCGCCTCGGTCGCAGCCTGCAACCCGGTGACAACATCGTTCACAGCGGCAAATGCGTGGCGAATGAAGGGCAGATGCAGGACAATTCCCGCAACAACAAGCTGAAACAGGATTCCGACGGCAGGAAGCCGCCATCCAACCTGTCCCCGGTTCTCGCTCAGCGCCCAGGCGATCGCGGCGAATGCCGCAAGGCCGAGGGCGCTTTGAAGCCGCAGCAAACCGTCTACGCCCGCTTCCATGCCATGTCACCTCCTGAATATTCCCGGGCCCCGTCAGGGCGCGGCTCCGCCCGGCAATTTCGCCGCCGGGCGGAGGCGCAAGGGGCACGGTCAGATGCCGGCGGGAATGTTCAACGGATCCCGCTCGATCTTGCGGGGGCTGTTCAACTCCTTCCACTTCGAGAGCGCCGCGTGCACCGGCGGGAAGGGCCGGCGGGGAACGAACCGGCCGCGGCCCGGCTGCGGCTGGCTGTTCTTGCCCCAGGTCCAGATCACCTCGCCGCGCGAGATCGTGTGCCGCGCCTGCGCAGAAACCTCGAAGCCCTCGAACACGTTGTAGTCCAGAACGGACTTGTGGGCGTCGGCCCGGATGGTCTTCGAAATCTTCGGATCCCAGACCGTGATGTCCGCGTCCGCTCCCTCGACCAGCGCGCCCTTCTGCGGGTAGATGTTCAGGATCTTGGCGATGTTCGTGGAGGTGGCGGCCACGAACTCGTTCATGGTGAGCCGCCCGGTCTCGACACCGCGTGTCCACAACACGGCAAGGCGGTCCTCAAGACCGCCGGTTCCGTTCGGAATCTGGGTGAAGTCGTCGCGTCCCCGCCGCTTCTGCTCGGTCGTGAACCCGCAATGGTCCGTCGCCACGACCTGCAGCGACCCTGCCTGCAGGCCCGCCCAGAGACCATCCTGATGATCCTTGGAGCGGAAGGGCGGCGACATGACCCGGCGCGCCGAATGGTCCCAGTCCTTGCTGAAATACTCGCTTTCGTCGAGAGTGAGAAATTGCACGAGCGGCTCCCCGTAGACGCGCATTCCCTTTTGCCGCGCGCGCCGGATCGCTTCGTGGGCTTGTTCGCAGGAGACATGCACCACGTAGAGCGGCACGTCCGCGGCGTCTGCGATCATGATCGCCCGGTTGGTGGCTTCGCCCTCAACCTCCGGGGGACGGGAATAGGCGTGCCCCTCCGGGCCGGTGATGCCCTCGGCGAGGTACCGAGCCTGCAACTCCGCGACGATGTCGCCGTTCTCCGCATGCACCAGGGGCAGCGCGCCAAGCGCGGCACAGCGCCGGAAAGACGCGTACATTTCGTCGTCCTCGACCATGAGGGCTCCCTTGTACGCCATGAAGTGCTTGAAGGTGTTGATGCCCATCTTCACGGCGTCCGCCATTTCGTTGAACACCTCTTCGCTCCAGCCGGTAATCGCCATGTGGTAGCCGATATCCGAGCAGATCTGCGGCTTCGAGCGGCGGTGCCATTCGTTGATCGCGTTGACAATGGAGCCGTCTTCGCCCGGGAGGCAGAAATCGACCAGCATGGTCGTGCCGCCCACGGCCGCCGACCACGTTCCGGATTCGAAGGTTTCCGCCGCCCTGGTTCCCATGAACGGCATTTCCATGTGGGTGTGGGGGTCGATGCCGCCCGGTATGACATAGGCACCCTCGGCATCGATCACCTGGTCTCCGGACAGGTTCTCACCGATCCGCCGGATCGTCTCGTCCTCGATCAGGACATCCGCCTCCCAGATGCGATCGGCCGTTACGACCGTTCCGCCCTTGATGACCTTGCTCATTGTGCTTTCTCCTTCCGGTGCAATGTGTTGCCCGTCCAACCGCGCGCCGCGGATCAGGGCACGATCTCGGCCGTCTCCAGAACCGCGTGCAGGAGCACGTTGGTGCCCGCCTCGGCCCATTCCTGCGAGATCTCCTCGGCCTCGTTGTGCGATAGGCCGTCAACGCAGGGGCACATGATCATGGCCGCCGGCGCAACCCGGTTGATCCAGCAAGCATCGTGGCCGGCGCCAGAGACGATGTCGCGATGGGAATAGCCGAGGCGCTCCGCGGCCGCGCGCACTGCGCTGACGCATTCGGGATGGAACTCGACGGGGTCGAAATGCCCGACCTGCTCGATCTCGATCTCAAGGCCCAGATCCGCAGCAATCTTCTGCGCCTCGTCGCGAAGCCTTCCCTCCATGTAGGTCTGGGTTTCCCGGCTTGGCGTCCGGAAGTCAATCGTGAATACCGACCGCCCCGGGATAATGTTCCGGCTGTTCGGATACACCTCGATGTGGCCGATGGCGCCGACCGCGTCCGGCTGGCGGCTCATGGCAATCTGGTGCACCAGGTCCGTGATCCTCGCCATCCCGAGTCCCGCGTTGCGGCGCATGGGCATCGGCGTCGATCCGGTGTGACTCTCCCGTCCCGTCAGCGTCACCTGCAACCAATTCAATCCCTGACCACGTGATACGACGCCAATGCTGTGTCCTTCGGCCTCAAGAATGGGCCCCTGCTCAATGTGGAGTTCGTAGAACGCGCGAATCTGCCTCGACCCGACCTCTTCCTCGCCGACCCAGCCGATTCGCTTCAACTCGTCGCCCAATCGCTTGCCTTCGGAATCCACCCGGTCATAGGCCCATTCAAGCCCATGAACGCCCGCGAAGACCCCGGACGCCAGCATGGGCGGCGCGAAACGCGTCCCCTCCTCGTTGGTCCAGTTCACGATGACGATGGGGTGACGGGTCTTGACGTTGAGGTCATTCAGCGTGCGGACCAACTCAAGCGCCCCGAGCGCGCCAAGCACGCCGTCATACTTGCCGCCGGTCGGCTGCGTGTCGAGGTGGCTCCCCGCATAGACCGGCGGCAGGTCCGGCTCCACGCCCTCGCGCCGGGCGAACATGGTCCCCATCCTGTCCACGCCAGAAACAAGGCCGGCCTCATCGCACCAGCGGCGGAACAGGGCGCGGCCTTCCGCATCCGCATCGGTCAGGGTCTGCCGGTTGTTGCCGCCGGCAACGCCGGGGCCGATCTTGGCCATCTCCATGATGCCGGCCCATAGGCGGCCACTGTCGATGGTGAGGTTGTCGCCCGGAACAGCCATTGGGATATCCTCCATTGCCGCGCCCGCAGACATGCCGGCAAAGGAGCGGGGCACGATCCACGGTCGAGGTGTACGCTACGCATCATCCCCGATGCGTCAAGCGGTCGCATCGCGCCCGAACAGCGAAGCATCCCCCGGCCGTCACACATTGGCAGTCCGGCTTCGCGGGCTTCGTGCCATTCGGAGAGGACGCGATCCTCTGGAACGGCGTGCATCGACCCCCATGCCGCGGCTGACCGGGCTCCCACCGGCCGGAGGCAGCATGGCCCGGGGCTCCCGCCCCCGCAGTCCGTGGTGATAGACTCGCCGACATCGCGCAGGAATCCTCTGCAGGCGCGTTGAAGGGTACGACATGGACTGGAACCGCATCATCGACGGCTACTGCGAACGAGTGGGCACGGACCCGAATTTCTGGGGAGAGCCGGTCAACGCCATCACGAACGCGGCCTTCCTCGCCGCGGCCCTCTGGGCGCTGCACGAGGCCCGGAGCAGGGAGCGTCTCGACTGGAGCACGGGGCTCCTCTGCGTGAATGTCTTCGCGATTGGCGTCGGCTCGTTCCTGTTCCACACGTTTGCCACCCGTTGGGCAGTGATGATGGATGTCGTTCCCATCCAGACCATGATCCTGCTCTATTTTGCTGCGGTCCTGATTCGCGCCTACGCGCTCCGCTGGTACTGGGCGATTCCGGTCTCGCTCGCTTTCATCCCTGTCTCCGCGGGAATCACGTTTCTCCTGAAAGGCACCCTGTTCGAGGGCGCCAACGCGGGCTACATCGCGGCATTGGCGCTAATTGCCGTCAACGGGGCCATCCTGCGGCAGCGTGGCCACTCCCTGGCCGGATGGCTGGCAGCAGCAGCCGGAATATTCATGGTTTCCATCTTCTTCCGCATGATCGACGAGCCGGTCTGCAGCGGCTTTCCGCTCGGCACGCATTTCCTGTGGCACATCCTGAACGGCACCGTGCTCGGAGTGCTACTCGTGGGATATGTCCGCCATTGCGGGCGGTCGCGACAAGCGTAACCCGGCCGGCATCGCATCCCTCTCCCTGCAAGTCGGAGCCAACGCACGCCGCCGAACGCTCCTGGCGGTCAAGCCCTGCCTTCCGAATTCGCGCAGGCGGCAATGAGATTCCGGCCCGCCAATCAGCGAGCGAGGGTCGAACAACCACCATTTCGCCAATGAAGCCTCCTCTCCAGACACGGAAAGGAGTGCCGGGAAAGCACTTCTCCCGTAGACTCAAACGCCGCCCGCAAGATAGTCCCGCAGCTTCGTTCGAACTCGTGTGCGTGCCGCGCTCCGGCGAGCCTCAGGATTGGCCTCGAGCCGCAACCAGGCTTCAGATCCTGTCCTGGCGCGTCAAGGTCCGGAAGCACATCCCGAGGACGAGGGATACCCTGGCCAGCGAATTGACCGGATCGGGCGATCCGTCCTGCGCCAGGACGGGCAGGGCTCCGTTGTAGCGGTCGGGGATCCGACACGGAGCGGGTGAAGCGAAAGTGCATGGAGAATCGCTGAACGGCCGGAGGTTGCGGTATATCCTGATCGCTGTCTCGGCCAAATGATCTGGGATCCGAGCATTGGTTTGGCCGGCCGTAAACCGCGCATCCCGCGCGATGAGTTCGCAGAGACCGAGGATCAGCCATGAAAACCGTGAAGTTCCGCCAGATGAAGGATGGAGACAGGGAGGACTACGTCTTTCTGTCGAAGCACGAAGCCGAATACGCGTCCCTTACTCCGGAGCGCCTTCTTCGAGCGTTGGAGGAGTTGGACGAGGGCCTGTCCGGCTACCAGGTGACCCGCCTCGGGCACTCCCTGCAGGCGGCTACGCGCGCATGGCGGGATGGTGCCGATCTGGACTGGGTTGTGTCCGCGCTGCTGCACGACATCGGCGACATCTATGCGCCGTTCAACCACGACGAGTACGCGGCCACGGTCCTGCGGCCCTTTGTCCGTGAGCAATGCGCCTGGTGCGTCCAGACCCACGGCGATTTCCAGCTGGTCTACTACGCGGAGCATGTCGGCGCCAACCCGAAAAAGCGGGAGCGCTGGCGCGACAGCCCGTTTTTTGAAGATTGCGCGTCGTTCTGCGAGCGCTGGGACCAGTCAAGTTTCGATCCGGAGTATCCGAATCTCGATATCGAGTTCTTCCGGCCGATGGTGGAAGAGGTCTTTGCCCGGCGGCCGTATGACCCCGAGGTGATCCGATCCGGTTACCGAGAACCGCTGCACGACCCCGAAACCGCCGCATCGCGCCACTGAGAGTAGTCTCGGCCGGCTGGATTGATCCACCAGGTCGCCAGGAGACGCGAAAGTCGGCCCCCAAACGGTGTTGGCACGAGTGGCTCACGCTTCCACGGAGGCTTGGTCGCAAGCGTGGTTCCGGCCCGCCTGGGAGCCGCCCGCGCAGGGGTGAGATACTCGTAGGATCCTCAACCCTGCCCGACCTGCAGGAACCGCAACTTCGCGATCCAGAACGAGTCATCCTACGAACGAGAGGAACCCCAACGTGACATCCGAAGAGATCATCAGGCGGTTCAGGCTGGCGCCCCACCCGGAGGGCGGCCACTATCGGGAGACCTTTCGCGCGACTTGCCCCACGGGATCCCGAGGTGCGATAACGGCGATCGACTACCTCCTCCGGGCCGGCGAGGTCTCGGCCTGGCACCGGATCGATGCGGTGGAAATCTGGCACTTCCATGCGGGCGATCGGCTGCGGCTCCAACTCTCGCCGAACGGCGAGACAATCACGGAACGGCGCCTGGGCCTTGATGAGGGCGCCGAACCCCACGTCGCGGTCCCTGTCGGTGCTTGGCGGAGCGCCCGTTCCGAGGGCCGTTGGACTCTGGCCGGATGCACCGTGGCACCTGCGTTCGAGTTTTCCGGTTTCGAACTCGCCCCAGCGGGCTGGCATCCTGGCAAGGCGTAGATTGCCGTCCAGACAATTCACGCGATCACCCCGCACGGCGGATACATTCCGGCGCATCGGCCCTCGCGGCCCGTCAATCGTTCTCAGGGCCGCCCGGCAGATTCCTTTGGCACCAGGCATGCCATCCGGCGATCCTGACAGCTCGCCGGACCCGACATCAAGACACGTCAAGCCGGACGTTCAGCATCCCTCTAGGAGCGCGACGAAGAGAATGCTGGCAGGAGTTCAGGCCTCATCATCCGAACGCAACCCCAGACTGGCAATCGCGACTTCCGCGCATGCCACATCGTCAGGCCCGGCGGAACCCGATACGCCCAGCCCCCCAATCAGGACACGGTCTTCGTAGATGGGTACACCACCCTCCCAGGCGCAGACGCGCGGCCGGTTCACCATCCCCATTTGCAGATCCGGCGAAGACGACATCCGCTCGAAGAAGGCGCGGCTCGAATTGCCGAGCGTCGCCGTGAACGCCTTGTCGTTGGCGTAATCGAGAATCGGAGGCGCCACACCGTCCATCCGGCCTGCGGCAACCAGATGCCCGGACGGGTCCACCACAACCGCCGCAATTGACCAGCCATTCTTACGCGCGTGGGACATAGCCCGGTCAACCAGGGCCGTCCCAGTCTCGTAGGCCACTATGGACTGGGACCGGCTGTGCGAAGCCATCTTGAATTCTCCAACCGGGCACTCACCCGGCACTATAGAGACTCTTATCGCAGGGTCACAATGGCTACACCTGCGATCAGTCTCGCGGGACGTCGGAGTAACCAGTACTGACGCCCCTCACCATGCAGTAGCGCCTGACGCCAATGCCAGGTCATTGCGGGCCGGGCGACGACGAGATGGCCCACCCGCTTGCAGCCTGTACGGCCTCCATCACGTATACGGACGACTGCGTCGGCTTGTTCTGGTGTGGCACCTACAGGTGACAAAACAATCTCCCGTCTTCGTGCCATGTAGCGCGAGGATAGCACTTCATTCTCGGCGCGCGGCACCGCAACAGCAAGGAGATCAAGGAGAAAGTACTGACCGATGCCGCGCCCTTCGAGACGGTGGCGATGCCGCGGGCGCGGAACACGCCGCTGGAACTCGAAGTGAAGGAAGTCCACGTCAAGGATGGCAAGGCAGAGGACGGGGAAGACGCCGACGAAGACGCCGAAGCGACTTCCCGTCGCTACGTGGTCTGCCGGAATCCGGCCCAGGCACGCAAGGATGCCGCCACTTGCGAAGCGATCTTGAAGAAGCTGCACAACAAGCTCGAGAAGGGCGGGCCCAGGGGACTGGTCGGAAACCGCGGCTTTAAGCGCTACCTGCGCGCAAAAGGCGGCGTGTTCGAGGTCGACTACGACAAGATCCAATCCGAAGAGCGCTTCGACGGCCTCTGGGTCCTGCAGACCAACACCGACTTCGAACCAGGCCAAATTGCCTCCCGGTACAAGGCGTTATGGATGGTGGAGCAAGTGTTCAGGACGAGCAAGGCCCTCCTCGATACGCGGCCCATCTTCCACAAGTGCGACGAGACCATCCGCGGCCACGTCTTCTGCTCCTTCCTTGCCCTGGTCCTGCAAAGCGAACTGCTGCGCCGCATGCAGGCCGCCGGGATCGAGGCCGAGTGGGCCGACATCCGCCGCGACCTCAATGCGCTCACCGAAACCGAGATCGAGCAGGACGGAAAACGCTTTCTTGTCCGAAGCGCAACCCAGGGCAGCATCGTCGCGATCCTTCGTTGCGCCGGCGCCCGGCTGCCGCAAACCATTCGCCAGATCGAAACTGCCGAACACGGGGAAACGCTGCCGGCGACCGAACGATATCCGACGCTCGCCACAACTGCAGGGCAACTCCTGTACACGGAAGTGTAGTGCCAGAAACCAAAACGGCGCTCGTAATCCCTTGTTATACCTCAACTTCAAAATTCAAAGTGTCGAAAATCAGTCATCCCCATTAGTGCCAAAACAAGAACAACGATGCCGCCTACCGCCAGTCTCTTCATGCCTTATCCAAGCGCAGGACAATGATGATCGCAACGCAATATCACGCTGGAGGAATCCACGGCACGACTTTCGCTCCTCTGGGGCCAGTAGCTGCAATCTCGGTGACGGTGAAATTTCGCACGGTGCACCGCTTGCGCTTCTTGTGCCTGCGCTCGCCCCGATTTGGCTTATCTTCAAGATTGAATCGCGCCACGAATGAAGTTCCCACGACAAGTCTCCCTGCCTGCGAGGAAGACTTCACGGCCAGAGAACTGTGCGCTTGAATCAGCGCGCTAGCAACCCACGGCGAAACGAGCCAACGCTGTTGTCTTTGGCGGGAATCAATTCTCCGCGACTAGGCCCCGGAGTGATTCTTGCCACTCCGGGGTCGATGATCTGCTAGGGTATTCTCGGGCCAGACTCGCGTCAATCCTCCGGGCAAGCAATCCGTTCTCTTGCGCCGGAAGGCAGGCGATTGTCACTTCGTGAAACATGACACAATGTCACGCAGTGTCGTCCCACCCAGCCAACGTGCAATAACACCCATTCCATGTCATGCGGACGATGACAATTGGCAGATTCCCTATTCTCTCTGCAGCCGACTGCGTGTAGGTGAGCCGCTGGCCGGTCATGCGCGCAACCACAAATCTACGTGCGGGCATTCTTGGATCAAGGGTGACATCGCAGCTGTGCCAACCCCTGATAGCGATGATGCGGCCTCACGGCACGTATATCAAGACGCATCTTGGCGCCCGTCTCGTGTATTTGTGCCAGTGCGGAAGCGTTGCCGAGCAAAATCGTGAGCGTTGCGGCCGGTGGCCAGTGCCCGTTTGAGTCGGGTGTTCTACCGCTGTTTGGAGGGTTCAGCGCCGCAGCTTGAGCTGGCCCACTTTCCGGGACATACGGTTTACAGAGGTGGGTGCCTCCATGACTCCTATGATACTCGGCGCGGCTGCTCCGTTCGACCGCCGCCAAGGCGCTCGCTTGGTCGATCTTGTCAAGGGCGCGATCCGTTCTTTCTGCAACGCGCCGAAGGAATATGCGTACGAGAACCCCTACTCAAAGGCACACAGGCTCTGTGCCTCCTTTAGTACGCCAAGGGGTGCGCCGATTTCTCTAGCCATGGCTGTTGTCAAGATGTCATCAATGCGCTGCGGTCCTTCCTTTCTGGCGAGGTTTACGCGCGTTTCCGCCCCGGAATCGTTTGGCTTGTTCACGTAACACCGCTGTGTACTGGGATTCTCGCTGCTGGAATCCTGATATCTCATTCCTACAACAACTTCCTCCAACCCAGCCTGAGAAAACTGAACCTCCTTGAAGATCACAAAATCTATGACCGTACGGAGTGATTCCGTCGTAGGCGTGTCGACAGAAGATCCGGCTCGTACATCCGCGATTGTCGAACGAATTTCGCTCAATTGCCTCTGTACTTCCGGATTGCCGTTGTTCTCTAGACTACTGTCCAGTCCCGGGACATTAATTGTAACGGGCCTATCGACAATCACTGGCTCGACGATTTTGGGATCAGGTTTCTCCTTCAACAACGACAAGCCCCAAAGCACCAATAGAGCCGTTACACCACTTGCGACTACAAGCACCGCACACCACTTGGCATAGGTCGCGAAGACCCCGGCTCTCCGTATAGAAATCGCAGACCGGTGACGGGCCGCAAGATGCTCCACATACGTATTGACAGCGGAGTAATCCTGCGTGGTGTACGTCGGCGGCGGAACGTCAGCCATGGAATCAGCCACGCAATCTACTCGTCCGGTTCACCCGTCACCGATCGATTTCCCTTGCCTTCAGCATACTTACGGGCAAGGTCGGGGTCATCCGTGAAGAACGGCACGTAAACCAGCTCCTTGCGAACGACCTCACGTGGCACTTCCTTGAAAACGATCCTATCCACGGGCACTTCCTTCTCCACTTCCTTCGTCCTGACTACTTCCCGATCCACATACTTGATCCTGGGTCTCCGACTCCTTCTCTGACCATGGACAATCGAACGCCGGATCGTCTTGCCAAGGAGCGCCCAATGACCGGGGCCCCTTCTTTCATTCCCATTTCCGTTCCCTCCGTAGCGCACAACGAGACCCCCAAACGCAAGCAATCCTCCCGTCCAGGCCGTGATCGCCGCCAGAGACCCAAACCACACTAGCGAAATCCATCGGAGTTCTTCGTTGGTCACATCTGCTGGACTGTCTTTTCCAGTCCAAAGGGCGGCCACTCGATAGATCTGGCTGGTTTCGGCACGCCCGTTTATCTCGTCCCTTATTGCCAGCCGCTGATCGGACAATTCCTGTACTTTTCCTTGATTCTCGTTGACCTGACCACCCCGGTACTCAAAGCGCTGGACACTATTCTCGTACCGTTCCTGCGCCACCTGTCGAATTTCCTCATACTTCCGACTAACCGCCGCCCTGCGTTCCTGCAGACGTCGAAGGATAGGCTGCAGCTCGTCCCGCGAATCCGCCTCCATCCTACTCAACTCGTTCGCAATTCCATTTCGTTCCGCCAACAGCCTCTCCCGTTCGATCCCGTGCTTCGCGTCAAGTTCCTCTAGTTCGTCAACCCGTTGGCCCGTTCTCTGCACCACTTCCTCGCTAACGGTCAATGTCGAGAGTTTCTCACTCAATTCCCGAATCCGCCGCTCATCCAGTTCCCTGGCCGTCCTATAACTCCTGCGAATCTCCTCTCGCTGGCGATCCCCCGATGACTGGCGGGAATTGAAGGATTGACGAGCGCTCTCGATTTCCCGATCCTTTGATGCATCGAGTTCCGTGAGTCTTTGCTCAATGGACAAAGTTCCCCGCCGCGCCCGAAGTGAACCCAATTCCTCTTGCAGCGAATCTAACCGTATCTCGTAACGCTCTTCTATCTCGGCACTTTTTGCTACTCGATTGAATAAATTCACCTCGTTCTTGATGTCGGAGTTCCGCTGTTCGATAATGCCCTCTATGTCCCGACGGACTTCGCTGATTCTTTGCGTGAGTGTGTTGTCTTCTTCGTGTACCGTAGATCTGGTCGATTCCTTTCTCTGCTCGTAGTCCGCAGTAATCCGGTGGATTTCTTGGGCAAGCTCGGCAGAATTGTCCTCCGGATCCTCGATATCCGTGAGTTCCTGTCGTTCGTCCTCGCGGCTCTGCGCCAATCGACGCTGTATCAGCTCGATCTCGTTGTTTAGTGCGGCCTTCTCTTCTTCGACAGCTTCCTTGAGCTGTTGGTCTGACGTGTCGAACTTCTGGAGAATGCGCGTCCTCTCGATGTCAAAACCATTGTCTAAGTCTTGAATTTGCGCCTCGAGCTCAGCCTTTTGTTCCTCAAGGAACGCTGCCTGCCGGCCTCCATAGGTTCGGCGGGCCTCCGATGCCTGTTTCTCTATATCGTCCAGCTCACTTTGTAAGTTGCGTTCGATCTGGTTGACTTCTTCATTGAAACCCGATAGGATTTCGTCATGAGTGACCTCGGATAGCGTCTTGTTGTCGTCCAGTAGATTTTCAATCGCTTCTTCGGTGGATATCAGACGTTTCTTTAGTTGCTTGATGACGTATGTTCGCTCTGTGAAGTTGCGCTCGAAACCGTTCAATATGGTTTCAAAAGTTATTACCATTAGAAATACAAAGCCGACACCAAGAACAAATCGCCACACGGGACGGTCGGCGTGGTAGCAAGCGGTAGCAAGAGGTATTTTGGTAAGTTCCACGGCGGCCACAACGATAAAGGGAAGGCCGCCAAGGAAGGCATTCATGATATGGGATGCCGAATTGCTCCCCGATTCGTCCATGTTCGAGACTGATTGTTGAGTTGATATTATTACGAGCACCGCGATAAGGAGGCCGATCGATGCCGCGAGTATCTCTACGGCCCAGGCGAACATGGTCAACCGTTTCCCCAACCGGTCTCGGTCAAGAACAGTAGAAGGCGCCAATTGAGTAGGCAACGTTGTGTCCTCTTTGCTAGGGCCTAACACGCCGAATCATTCTTCCAGATATAGGCCATGGACCCTGATTCGCCCAGCCCTCTCCCTCGCCCGAGCGATGAGCGAAATCGAAGACCAATTGTCGCTGATAGCGGGCATGCGCGCAGCGCCCATCGCACGGGGATCCCAGAGACTCCAGGCATGCGTGGCACTCGGACGGCATGCTTGTGTTTCGGCGTCATTGGATTGACAGATATTGCGACTTCAGCTTGACGCGAGCGTCCTCTGTCCGGGACCGCCATTCGACGGATACGCTTGTACGGTAGCGCTTCGCCTGCCAGGCACCGGGCTCGCGGAAGAGTTGCTCGCGGTTGGGAATGCGCCGCGCCGGGCAGTAGCGGCTCATGGCGCCGACCGCGATCTCGGCGAGGTTCAGCCAGTTACCGTGCTTCGGCGTGTAGTGGAATTCCAGTTACTACGCGTCCCGCCGAGTCGTTGCCGGTTCGAGCCCCTCATGAAGCGATGCAAAGGAATGGATGGTCAGGGTGTCCATCACCAGAGTGATTTTCCTGCCGGGGAAGAAGTCGTCTACCAGTTCGCAGATCAGATGCGCCCGGTTGTGCCGGGTTTGGCGGTGGGTCACATTCACTCGTCACCAGCCGAGCAACGGAGCGAACACCATGAACGGGTTGGCGATACCGTTGCGTTCGTTTTTGAAGTCGACGACGGCGGGCTGACCGGGCCGGACGGGTGCGGAGTCCGTGTTTTCTTCGTTTGCTGCTTCGAGGTCTCGTCCATGCATACCAGCACGCTGTCTTCGTCGAGTTCCCGGTGCCATGCTTCCAGCGCGTCCTCCGTTGCGAAGACAAATTCCGCGCCCAGCCGCACCCGGTATCGCTTCCTGCCGCTCCTTTCCATGGCCTGCGACCGTCTACTCGTTTGGCCATGCCGTCCCCTTATCGAACCGGATTCTCCCACGGAAGCTGGTTATCGGGCATCGCTCAGGTCCCCGGATCAGCGCTCATGCCCCATTCCAGTAGGGAACGGATCGGAGACCGGAAGTCCGAATCGCAGACAGTATCGTCTTCTCCCTGGGACTCGGTGTCGGCTACCGCTCCCATGTGGGCTGGCGTGCAAAGCGCGCTTTTGGGGCAGCGTGCGGATTCGCCGGCCCGTCCAGGGCATGGGACGCGCAAAGAAGCCGGAAAAGACACCGGAGCCGACGAGCGCCGAGCGGTATCTTCAGACTTCAGGACTTCCGACAATGATCTTGACGTGCGGGCACGGCTGCAACGGTGTGTGCAATAGAAGAGTTCGCGTTCCAGCAGGTCATTCGGAACCGCAGGGCAAGACGTCGCCTGGTTTTGCCAGTCATTGAATTCCAGCAGCTCTGAAAGGGAGAGCGGTTCGCAGAAAGCGCTCTTCTCGCCCACAAATACTGGGAAATTCAACCCCTTGCGTTGCGCTCTGGCAACTTGTCTCCACGCCAAGTGTCCGGATGTCTGATCTTGGATTGTGAGGAGTGAGCGACGAAGGGCATTGGGCAAAGTGATCTGCGATATCACTGTGAAAATGTGACGGAAATTGATACTATGCGGGCGTCATGTATGCATCTGCAGCACCGCGAGCCCGAAACGTGATCGCGGATCTGGCCGCCCGCGGCCAATATCACTTTACCACGCCCGAGCTTCGCTCGAAGCTCGGGGTGTCCAGCGCGGCGGCACGACAGGCGCTTAGCCGCCTCGCGGCCAGAGGCGAGATCGCGAGCCCCGCGCGCGGGTTCTACGTCATCGTGCCGCCCGAATACAGGCGGCTCGGTTGCCTGCCGGCGGACCAGTTCATTCCGGCGCTCATGGAGCGCCGGAATGCCCGGTTCTATGTCGGGCTTCTGTCGGCCGCGCAGTACCACGGTGCGGCCCATCATCGTCCGCAGGAGCTCCAGGTTATTCTCGAGGGGAACCGGCCGGCGATCGTGTGTGGGTCCGTCAGGGTCTCGTTCGTTGCGCGCCGGAACCTCGCAGCGGTGCCGGTCGAGCGCTTCAACAATCCGCGGGGAACCATTCTGGTCTCGACAGTGGAAGCGACGGCCGTCGATCTGGTCGGATACATGCATCGTGCCGGCGGGCTGGATCGGGTGGCGGGCGTTCTTTCCGAACTCGGTGAGAACATGGACCCGGAGCGCCTCGTCGAGGCTTCGGGAACTTCGTCGATCCTGTGGGCGCAGCGTCTGGGCTATCTCCTTGAGCATGTCGGCGCCGGAGACAAGGCCGTGCTGCTCAAGGAGCATGTGCGAAAGGCCGCGCGAAACTCCACGAAGCTGCTGCCTGGCGTGAGTGCCGCGGGTGCGCCTGAGTCGAAGGATTGGCGCCTCTACGTCAATGCAAGCATCGAGACGGAAGTGTGATCCCTCGGGACTACATCACGCAATGGCGGGAGCGGGCGCCATGGAGCGAGGACTTCCAGGTCGAACAGGACCTGATCATCAGCCGCGCCCTGGTCGAGATGTTCTCCGACCCGGTTCTCGCGGAGGGACTGGCTTTCCGGGGAGGCACGGCGCTCTACAAGCTCTACCTGACGCCGCCCGCGCGCTACTCGGAGGATATCGATCTGGTCCAGATCGAGTCCGGTCCAGCCGGTCCGTTGATGGATGGCCTGCGAAGCGTCCTCGATCCCTGGCTTGGCCAGGCGCAATGGAAGCAAACGAGAGGCCGGGTGACATTTGGCTACCGTTTCACGTCAGAGGACACTCCGCCGATGCGCCTGCGTCTCAAGGTCGAAATCGATACCCGCGAGCACTATTCGGCATTCGGCTTCGCCAGGCGCCCGTTCTCGGTGGCATCGCGGTGGTACTCCAGAACTGCCGCCATTGCGACTTTTGCGCTCGACGAGTTGCTGGCAACGAAGCTCAGAGCGCTCTATCAGCGCCGCAAGGGCCGGGACCTGTTCGATCTGGCAACCGGGCTCGCCGACGAGCGAAGCGATGCCGAACGGATCGTGTCAGCGTTCCGGCAGTACATGGACCGTGACGGTCATCGGGTTACGCGCGCGATGTTCGAAAGGAATCTCGCGAGAAAGCTCGGCGACCCGCAGTTCGACGCCGACATGAGCGCCCTTCCCAGGCAGGGCTTCGAGTGGCGGCCGGCAGAAGCGGCGCGAGCGGTTTCCGACCGACTGATCTCGCTCCTTCCGGGCGAGCCATGGGAGGGGGAGATGGATGGATGAACGGGCGCAAATCGGTCATTCGAGAGTGTCTCGTTGCGGGTTCGCTAGCTGAGCGTTGGTGAGAGGTCAATGCCGGAAGGAATTGAACTGACGAGGCTCGACGCGCTCACGGACGAATTCCTCGATATGAAACAGCGCTACTTCCCTGGCTTGCCCTATTCCTCCACCAAACCTCAGACTTCCTGACCTCGAACTCGAGAGAGTGTCATGTTTTTGCACCCGCGAAGTGGGGCTCGGCGATTTTTCCGGGTAGTTCATAGACCATGTGCATGTTGGTACCGGGGAAGACGGTCCGTGTCTGGTTGAGTTCTTCGAGGAGGCTTGCGATGGCGTTGTCGCCGGCATCGCTGGCGGTGCCGAGTATGCGAACGCGGAGGATGCCGTTGCCGTGCTCCGGGATGACGTCGGCGTCGGCCCGTAGAAGTGCGCGCAAGTGCCGGCGGGGGCGCTGGATCTTGCCCTGGGTCTGGGCAACGGCGGGCATCATGCGGGTTTCAGCGCGGTAGGCGATCATGCGGATTATATCGAGGAGGAGTTTCTCGCCTTCGGGGAGCGCGTCGAGTGCCTCGTTCGTGTCGAGTTCGGCGACCGCGATATGTCGCGGTGTATCGCGGCGCTGCAGCTTGAGGGCTTCACGCTCGGCGTCGAGAGCGTCGCTTTGGGCCTGCAGGCGCCGGACGGCCTCTTCGGCTTCGCGGGTCGGGGTTCCCCTGGACAGGTCGGCGATCCGGTTGCGCAGGGTGCCAAGGCGCTGCCGGAAGCGCTGGACATTGCGGTCGATTGCGCGCCAGCGCGGGTTGACGATGCGGGCGTCGGGATCCTGTGCTTCCAAACCGTGGACCGCCAGCGCGTCGAGATTGAACTCCTCGCGCATGTATTTGAAGAAGTTCTCCTGCGACCATCGGGAGAACAGGGCGCTGGCGGCCCGCTCCATGGGCATGCGGGGGTCGGTGGTGATGAGGGGCACCTGGCGGCCATTCTCCAGCAGGCGCCGGATCTGGCGGACTTCGGGCCCCTTGCTCAGGATCACGCTCTTCTCGGCGAGGCGGACGGTGGCGCTGCGGGTGCTTCCCGGCCCGTGGATGGGCACCGTGACGGTGCGGAAGTCCGCCTCCGGCCAGGCCTCCCCCTTGAAGCCCTTGTGCCAGGTGATCACAGCAACCCCGCGCCGGGCGAGGCGCCGGAACAGGGCAGGGCTCCAGCCTTCCCGGTCGAAGACCAGCGTCAGGGCGGGCTCGCCGGCGTCCGGGACGGTGAGGTCCGGTGCATCCGGGCCCAGCATGCCCAGTTTCTCCAGCGCGGGCAGGATGTCCTTCTCCAGCGCGTGGGTCATGGTCGGATCCAGCGCCTTGTTCAGGCACAGGAACGGCTTGCCGCCGAGCGCGTTGATCCAGTAGCTCGTGGAGGCAGGCAGGCAGAGTTTCTGGCGCGCCACGTAATGCTTGGGCAATTTTCCCTTGCGGCCGGAATACACCTTGACGTGGCCATCCACCGACAGGGTCGCACACACGTCCGGTTCTTCCGCCATCCATCCCGCGGCCAGGGAAGCTTGCCAGTCCCGCACCCGTTGCACGTCTCGCCCCAACGCCTTGATCTTGCCCCGCAGCGTCTTCACCTCCGGGCAGCGGTCCAGGCCCAGGATGGCGCCCCATTCCCCGGGCGCCTGGTGCCGCAGTGCCTCCGGATTGCGCACCCGGGCCAGGGTGAGGAAGGCCAGGAACAGCAGAACCGTGGTCAAACCGTAGTATCCCTTGGGCAGCGACAGGAACTCCCGCGCGCGGTCCAGAAGCCCCTCCTTGAGCAGCATCGGCAGCCCGGCCAGCACGCCGCCGCCGGCAACCGCCGACAGCGGCTCCGCAAACTGCGGCCGCATCTCCGTCAGATGTCCCGTTGCCGCCAGCATCCGCCCCGCCGTGTCCCGGGTGCCCCGACCCATCGGCGCCTCGCGGTCGCGTGCGTCCCGTTCGCTCCGCTCCACCCTCGGCTCCGGCGCTGCCGCCGCCTGTGGCTCCGTCGACGCGACCACCGGCGGCTCCAGCACTGCCGTCGCCTGCGGCTCCGTCGACGCTGTCGCCTGCGCCGGCACGGCCCGGTTCGGCGTCCCCCCTCTGATAACACCCGACCGGCGGTTGAGGCTGAACGTGCTCGGCCGGATCCCCAGCTTTCGCGCAACCGCCCGGCCGCTCAGCCCCGAGGCCAGAAGCCGCTCCGCCTCCCGCGCCGTCGCGGCGTCGATCGCGCTCGGCCCGCGCCTCCGTCGCGGCGTAAGAAAACCGGCCTCGCCCTGCCTCCGGAGCTGGTTCACTGCCCGCTGCACCGTCGAACGGTTCACGCCAAACGCCGCCGCCAGATCCCTGCGTAGCACACCGTGCTCGGCAAACCGCGCAATCCGCAGCTGTCGCGCTCGGTTGTCCGAAACTTCGTGGGAATCGAACGGCGCCAGGTTGCTGAAGTAGACCCGCCGGCCGTCCTCGACCGCGTGCGAAAAGCAGGATTCGCCGATCTGGATCGCCTCGGCAGGAGGCATCGGAAGCGTGTTCAAGGGAGTCTCCACGGTCGATATCGGGTGCACAGTATTATAGCCACTCTCCGTAGATCGGTCAACCCCTCAAATGTCTCCTAACTGCTGGAAATCACGAGCAAAACGATCGCCAAGCCCGCCTTCAATTAGCGCACGAGGTCAGGAAGTCTGAACCTCTCGAATCCTGCCCGAATCTGCGCAATCATTCTGAAACCGGAGTCATTGCAACTCCAGCGCGCCCAGGTGCGCGTTTGTCGTAGATTTCTTCCTGCACCTCCATTTTCGGTCCCGCTGCGATGCCCTGATCGACCGAGACCTTGCCACCGCTGACAGTGATCGACAATGCATGGCTCAAGGCGCATGGGTAAGGAACGCACTAGTCCGGAATTCGGGAGCAACGTCAGCCCGCCAGCAGCGCCTTCAGACGTAGTCGAAAAGGGGGGGGAGGCAATCACAACCATCGCCGCCCACGCGCCATACACCGGCAGGTAGTCCGTTTGCCACCGCTCGAGATCCGCAAATGATCCACGCCCGCGCAGGAAGCGGATGTAGAGCACAGCGGACCAGCCCAGGTTGGCCAAAAGGTATTGCCGATACTTGTCTGAAATTCCAATTTCATGAAGGGCTGGAGTATTTGCGCTATACCTTTCAGGCGGTCGCCGGTTTCTTCAGCCCGAGCCGTCGATACAACTCCGGCGGACACTCGTGGGCGGCCAGAATCTGCACCAGTTCCCCTTGCAGCCGCTCTTCGATCGCGGCATCGCGGAACGGCGAGCTTTGCGCCGGGTCGCTTTCCAAGTCGTACAGCCGCGTCCCCAGGTCCTGAAATACTGCTTCGTCGTGAACCGGAATGCGCTGCGCATCGGCCAAGGCATCGATCCTCATCAACGGCATGTTCTTGGTGAACCCGAAAGGCGCGACCATCTCCGCCGTGCGCATCTCATCGGACGAGAAGTGCGACCTCATGTGGGTGGGGATCAGCGTATATTCGTGTAGATCGGACGCAAAAACATCGTCGGGATAGAGATAGTAGGCGTGCTTGCCGTCATTGACGCCGACCGGCCCTCCGAACATGCCGTAAACCGCAACCTCCCGGCCACCACCACCAAGCACCGACGAGCCTTGAACCTCGCACGGCGGCTGGACACCGTGCAGATCTAGGAGCGTGGGCATCAGATCGTAGGTTTGGGTCAGGGCGTTGGAGCGCCGGCCCGCAGCCCCCGGATTGCGTGGGTCGTGGATCATCAGGGGGATGTGGGCGATTTCCTGATAATAGGGCTGCAGGTTCTTGCCCCACCAGTCGTGCTCCGACAAAAGGAACCCGTGGTCGGTGGTCAGGATCAGGGCGGTGTCCTCCCACATCCCGTGTTTGTCGAATTCGTCCAGCAGGCGAGCGAAATATTCGTCGCACATGGCCACGAGCGCGGCGTAGTTGGCGCGAATTTCGGCGATCTCCTCGGCCGAATCGTTGACCTTCTCATAGACCGGCCAGTCAAGGATTCCGCCATTGTAGCCGGTGCGGTAGGCGTCCTTGAATCGCTCAGGCGCCTGGAAGGGCTCGTGCGGATCGAAGCACTCCAGCAACATGAGCCAGTCCTCGGCGCCGCGGTTGATGTCGAGAAACTCGAACGCGGAGGCGAAGCAGCGCGGGCCGGGAAATTCCGTCTCGTCGACGAAGTATTCTGAGTTGACGGCGTGCTGCATACGCAGCCGGGCGCGGCGGTCGCCCGATTTCCAGTCCCCGAACGAATAGTGTTTGTCTGCATATTGCTCGCGCAGCCGCTCGACCGGCGGTTGGACCATTGCCTTCCATGGGTCGTATTCCTGGCCGCGGATAAAGTCCCAGGTTGTAAAGCGGCCGTGATACGTGGACCCGCCGTCTTCGAAATAATGCAGATGATCCGTCACCAGGTGGGTGTGGATATCATTTTGTCCCAAGAGAACGGGAAACGAATTGTCAAACGGTTCCAGCGGTCCCCAACTGCGATGCATGAAATTGAGACGCCCGGTGTGAAGATCTCGTCGGGCCGGCATGCAGGGAAGACTGCCGACATAGTGATTGTCGAAGGTCAGCGCGCGCTCCGCAAATCGATCAAAATTGGGCGTTTTTACCGTGTTGCCGCCATAGCAACCGAGGGCGGAGCGGTTCAATGAGTCGAAGAGAACAAAGACGGTACGCATCAGTGTCGGTCCCTCTGGCTTGGCATGAAGCTAACGCGCGTTTGTTTTGACGGATCAGCTTCCCCGTTTTTCAGTCCCAGGCCTGCTCGGCATTCGCGTTACGGACCGCAAGGTAGCAGGGCCGGCCGGCCGAGGCGGCCCCTCTGTCGGAGTGCTTCGCAAAATGTCGTTGTCTCCATCACCCTCGCCGGTTGCTACCGACTGGAACTCCAGCTTTCCGGTCGGGATTCGCACCCGCTGCGGGACGGTGCCTTCCCATGGCACACAGCCTCCCGCTGAGCGGCAATCATCACGGATTGGCGTTTCATGACGCTACTTGGCCGCAGATGTCATACGATAGTGCATATAATTCATTGCGTTAGGGTCTTTTCGACCTGACAGTCGCTGACTATAATACACTCCGATTTGCATCCTGTGGGTACCCATGCGGTTCCCGACAGGTAACGAGAAACGGGGTGTGCAATGGCCAAGATCACCAAACGAACCGTCGACGCCCTCGAAGCCCGGGACCGTGAGCACGTCCTCTGGGATGACGAGATAAACCCGGAGTATTCATGAAGTGTCGAGTGATCGCGAATTGGGTCGCAGAAGTTTGAATGTCTCGCTCGCTTTGGGTGGTCCTGGCGGAGATTTTGTTTGTCGCTCGGGAGTTTTCCCGTTTCGCGTGGCCGCAAGGGACAGAAGCGTGTCAGAAACGGCCTGGTTCGGCGCACTTTGGGTGTTTGTATGGCGCTACCCGGATGTTTGCGCAGCCGGATGCCATGGCTCGGGGCAGCCGGATTCAACGTGGGTAGGAGAAGGACGCGAAGCAGGCGTGTGAGCTACGCGTTTTGCATGGTGGACTTCTTCAGTTGCGCCAGCAGGATGGACCAGTAGTTTGCGACGGACTTTGCGATGTGGAACTTCATGCGCCTCGCGTGCCGGGCGACACGGCAGCCGGCGCGCAAGACTTGTTCGCGGAAGGTCTCAAGGCTCCAGCCTTTTCCGGACGCATCCTCCATCGCGCAGCGACCCTCGTGCATAGTTTGATAGCCGAGCAGGGCGAGCAGGAGAAAGGCTTCGTTCTGCGGCCGCCACTCCTGTCTGACAGGAGGCTCCGAGCGTTCGATCGTCTTGCCGGCATAGTGGCGCTTCGGCCGTGGAGAGGAGGGCAGTTGCGACCGCAGCGTGCCCTTCAACTCGCCAAAGGTGTTCTCCGCCTTGCCCCGCGCGCGGTACCGGGCCAGGAGTTCTTCCCCGCCGACAAGTTCCCGGGTCAGGCTCGTGATCAACCAGAAGTGGCGCGGGAACAGCTCCCGCTCCGAGAAGATCACGACCAGGGGCACGCGCCGCTTGCGATCCCAACCCCTCGCCTGGTACTCGTGCTCATGAAAGACTGTCCGCACTTCGCCGGGCGCCATGTCCGCCGGCTTGTCCAGATGCGGCTCCGCCATCCGGTTCAGGACGGCATTGTTCCGAACTCGGGCCAGATACTGGATACTCAGGTCGTCGAACTCCGCCAGGGTCCGCCCGTCGGGAAAGCCCGCATCCATGCGAACCAGTACCGGGCGCCCGCCCCCTCTTCAAGCGCTCCGGCCACGACCGGCAGCACGAAGTCGAAGGTCTCCCCGGCCTTGTCCTCCTCCGGCCGGCGCAGCCGCGCGCCAAGGATGTCCCCGCTCTCGCCGGAAACCACAACCAGAGCCGAGTAGCAGCGGTGCCCGACATAACCGCAGTACCGGCTGCCCGGCTGGTGGCCATCCGCCAGAAACGGCACATCGTCCACATCGATCACCAGAAAATCCTCCGACCCGCCGCTCCCCTCCCGGATCCGGCGCAGGCCATTCGACAGGATCCCCTGCTTCAGAACATCGAGGTTCTCTTCGCTGCTTAACTGATCCACGAAGCGCGAATGCGTCGGTTGCGACGGCAGGCCATCGCCTCCGTCGAACCGAACCGGGCCTCCCGATGACTTCGCCGCCGCCGCAATCGCCGGGTCGTGGCGCAGCCGGTCGGCGTCGTCCTGGTCCCGGTGCCCCTGGCAAAGCAGCAACAGGCACGTGCGAAGCAGGTTCCCCGTGCTGTGCAAAACCGAACCCGGACGCCGGTCGTCAATCAAGTTCTCCTCCAGCCAGGAGACAATCCCGGAGTGCTCCAGAGTCTCGCGCATCAGCAGCGCACCCGCGTCCGCGCTCACGCTCTAATCGCTCGCGTCAACCTCGATGGAACGGTTCCAATCGAACGGTGCCCGGTCAATACTTGATTCACCCATCACACATCTCATCCGCGCAGACTAAATCAACTATATTCTTAAATAGGGCAATCGGTTACAATGGCAACATCCAGCCATGCCCGTTTGGTGGTGAATAATCCGGGCTAAGGGTTGTTCCTGGGAGGTTGCCACAATCTATGTTCGGACAATACCGGTTGATCAGCAGGATGGACGTAACGCCGTTCGTTCGTCGGTACATCCAAATGCTGGTGAAAGAGGCCAAGGTAGTCCAAGTTCCACTCAAGATCCGGATGAACTTTTTGAACTAGGCGCGCCACGTCTCTTGTCGCACCACCGGTTGAAACTATTGGAAGCACGCAAGCACTGGGTTGAAACCTCTTAAACAAATGGTACTCGTGCAGAATACCTTCCATGCCACCGATAAATACCGCAGCGAAAAAGGAACACTCCGACAGCATTCTTTCCCGCATCGATAGTAGGCTTCGGTCACGGTCACCCTCAACATCGGAGGTATAGGTGACGTTCAAAAACCGTTCATTTTCTTCTGGGAACTGATCATCAAAGTGTCGAGACTGGTACAGCCGAACCCAACCAGCTTAATCCACTCCCAACTTCTCAGCAACGACCCAAATCATTGGTGTAATTGCTGGATGACCACCCCAGACCAGAAGGCGGCGACCCAAGGTAACGTTTACTAACGCAGAGACGGCGGAGGCTATCGCCACAGAATCGGCTGTCTCGGCGTATTCCCGAGATCGTCTAGGATCAGGGACGCTTGCGGAAAGAAAAACTGCCGAATGCATTCAACTCTCCCAAACAGCAAGTGACCAAGCCGCCTCTGCAACCTTAATTGCACGGACGGTGCCAATGTGAGTATCAAGCCATTGGAGATGATGATTCCAACTATCACGAATTCCTACATGGTCATATACAAGCGCGGGCGGATCCATTAGTCCGGCCATTCGGGCCTACTTTTCTACTTCGTGCAACAACTCCGCGGTCGGAATTCCAACGATCGGGTATGCATAGATCCTACGATCATCCGCTAGTCGAACGGAAATAGCATGGTTCCTACCAACTCCTTCAATAGTTGCATGGATTTTTTCAAGCTCAATTCTGAGTTGCCCATTGATTGCTCTATGACGTGCGGCCAAGCTCCGCGCCCGAAGCCGCTCTAAAGCGATTGCGATTGCATTCACTCTGCGGTCCACGAGTGGACCCACTGGTCCCTCTAAGTCTGTTGGTTCCAAATATACGGATGTCGCTAGACCAGTTGAACTATCTGGCTGAAAGTCTGGCCATACGACTCGTAGGATATGAATATTCTTAGCCAATGTTCGTCCGAATTCGTGTCGTGTCCATTTGCTAGAAAAGTAACTGGGCGTTTCCAACATGAGCATGACGTCAGAGTCGCATAAACGATGCCACAATATTTCCTGAAATGGCTCGGCAGGGCGAAGTTCGTGAGTATCGAGAAATACGTCAAAACCCCTCGCTGTAAGCTGGTCATGTAGTTGAGATGCCGCCACATGAGCTTCGGTTCGACGGTAGCTAAGGAATACGCGTCGCTGGGGGCGTAGGAGTCCGACGCACTCAAGCAACGCAGAGACAAGGCTCGTCATTTTCGGGTCGTCGTTTCGACGTCTAAGAATGTTCAAGTGCCGCAATGAAGGTGGAATGTCGGCGTCGATGCTTCCAGACGAGTCTATAGTTGGAATAATCGGAATACTTTCCCGGAGCAATCCGTTAATAATTGGATCCTGCGTTCGGTCCGGACCGCCGTAATAGATGGCTGCAAATGGTGAATGGAAATTCCGACCAGCAATACTAGAAGCATCATGAATCAGTAGGTCATGGCCAACGACGAGGCCAAAGTCAGCCACCATATCCTCAATTGTTCGCGCAAGTGTTTCGGAAACAGATGCGGGGAAGGAGCCAAATATACCAATTTCATACATTAGGGCGGTTAATCCCGGTTTGGTGTCTTGTAACCGAATACACTTGTTTAACCTCGGATCTCAATAGCTTCTTCAATCCATGTCTCTATGTTGTTTGCAATCGAAGCGTAAACTGCCTTGCTGTTGGCACCAGTGGCGCAGCGGAAGGGTGCGGCCGAACGAGGTGCGGCGAGATGAAAAATGCGCATGTGGGCGTGCTCCGTCAGCATGGTGGCGAACTGGACAGATGGTAGCATGGTATCGAATGGCGGTCATCGTAGTTGTCGGACAGAGTTGACGCCGATGTGTCGGGTAGGGCGATGTGGATGATTGACCTGTGCGTTGCGAGCCTGTTTGGATCTGGTTAAGTGCTTAGTGTCATTGATGCTTTTGCCTTCGGTGACAGGGGCAAGATGGAAGGTTGGCTTGAGAGGGACCTTCGCCATCGACTAGAGCTGAAGTGTTGAGGAGGCGAAATCCGAAGGAAAAGCGGGCGCCCTCGAGGCGGCTGTTCATGGCGCATCTGGCGACGCTGGGGGTATCAGGCCGTCGATGTCAGGGGGTCGTACGGGGCCACTAGAGGGGGACGGTAGCGCGGTTTGAATCCGGGATTCACCCGGTGGGCGAGTCTCAGGATCGGGATGACGCGAATGGGTGGGGGTGGGGAGTGGCGGCTGTGGTGAGAGATCGATTGCCCGTGCATGCGGAACTTACATGGTGGCGAGGCGACTCCACGGTCCGGCCGAACTTCCCGTAGAAAACGTGAGTTCCGGAAAATGATAGCCCAGGGTGGACATGTCACCCCCTCCATTGAGTCCAATCCGCTGACCGCTTGTACACGGATTGGAATTCTACGATTTTGCGATGCTTCGGAAAGGAGTCAAAAACATAAGAAACACAATGGATTACAGGCATTCTAGCAGCTAAGCTGTAAGGTAGAGATGCACAAGAGTGACGTAGATCACAGGGCGGCGGAAACGTCAGGCGGTTTGTCCATGTGGGCCTCGAGGCTGTCGGATATCCGAACGGCAGCGGTCTTGACCGAGTTCCGCGCAAGGTGTGCGTAGCGCGCAGTCGTCTGCACCTGCGAGTGTCCGAGCAATTTCCCGATCATGGGCAGGCTTTCCCCGAGTGCGAGTGCCCGCGATGCGAAGGAATGCCGCAAGTCATGCAAGCGGACGTCTTCGAGCCCCGCCTCCTTGCGAACGACCTGCCACGACGCGTTCAGCGTGCGCAGGCGGGTGCCGCGCACGCGGCCGGGAAACACCCAGGGGTTGTCGGGCCGGCGCGGCAGCGCGGTCAGTACCTGTTTTGCTGCCGGCGAGAGCGGCACCGCCCGCGCTCCGGTTTTCGCGTCGCGCAGGCGCAACTCATCGTGTTCGAGGTCGACGTGCTCCCATCGCAGCGTCACGACTTCGTTGCGCCGGCAGCCGGTCAGCATCAGCAGGCGTAGCGCCCCGGCCGCGCTCGTCGAGATCGTGCCCCGGGTTTCGAGGTCGGCGAGCACCCGGCCCAGTCGGTCGAACTCCTGCTCCGATAGAAAACGCTCGCGCCCGCGCGTCGGATATTTCTCGATGAACCGGCAGGGATTGCCTCCGGCCGGCGCCTCGCCCGACTTCGCGGCCGTGTAGAAGAGCCGGGAGAGCCGGGAGACCACCTGGTTCGCCATGGTCGGCTTGTCGTGCAGCCGGTAGTGCAGCGCCGCAACGTGGTCGGGCGTGACCTCGCTCAGGCGCAGGGCCCCGAAGCGCGGCAGCAGGAACCTGTCCAGGATATGGAGGCATGCCCGCTGGGTCGTCGGCTTGCAGCGCACGGCCACGTGCCCGGTCATGTAGCGCTCGGCCATCTCGGCAATCGTCGGTCCGGTGGCCGAGGGCGAATCCGCGCCCGGCCGACGCGGCGTCTCGCCCGCCTTGAGGCTGGCAATCAGCCTACCCGCCTCGCGCCGCGCCCGCTCGGGCGTCCACACCCCGTGGCGGCCGATGGTGACGCGCCGGGATTTCCCCTGGGCGCGGGTGTGCACCATGTAGACCTTCGAGCCCGTGGGATGGACGCGCACCCCGAAACCGGACAGGTCGCGGTCCCAGAAGACGGCTTCGCGCTCGGCGACCGGCAGGGCATCGACCGCGCGCCTGGAAAGGACGAGCTTGTTCGGGCTTCGCATGGCGGGTTCCTGTGAGAAGTTCCGTGGACGCGGGCGCGCTACCGGCCATCGGGCGGCGCAAGCCTGGCCCCGAGGTCGTCGCCGACCTTGGCCGTGGCTACGCGCACCGAGTCGCGCGCGAGGTGCGCGTACCGCGCGGTCGTGGTCACCATGCGGTGACCGAGCAGATCGCCAATCATTGGCAGGCCTTCGCCGAGCGCGAGGGCGCGGGAGGCGAACGTGTGTCTCAGGTCATGCAGGCGGACGTCTTCGAGCCCGGCGCGCTTGCGGACCCGGCCCCAGGAGTCGTTGAGGTTGACCAGGCGGGCGCCCTTCTTTCGGCCCGGGAACACCCACGGATTGCCGGGCGTGCGGGGGAGGCCGTCGAACACTCTCGCGACGGCGGGGGTCAGCGGCACCATCCGGGTGCCAGTCTTCGTGTCGGGGAGGCGCATCTCGCCGGTGTCGAGGTTCAGGTCGTCCCAGCGAAGCCCGAGGATTTCGTTGCGGCGGCATCCGGTCAGCACGAGGAGGCGGATGGCCGCCGCCGAATGGACCGAGGCGAGACTCTCGGCGGGCGCTGCCCGGAGCGCCTCGCCGAGCCGGTAGAGCTCCTCGCGGGTCAGGAACCGCTCGTGCTTCTCGACCCTGAAGCGGGGCACGCCCCGGCACGGGTTGGTTCCGGAGGGACGCCAGCCCCATGCGTCGGCGAGGTTGAACATCTTGACCAGGATGTCGGCCGTCCGGTTGGCCACGGTGGGCATGTGGTGCAGGCTGTTGTGAAAGGCGAGGATGTCCTTGTATTCGATGTCCGCGACGAGGCGCTCGCCGAGGGCCGGCACGATGTGCTTGCGGAGCATCAGCCGGCAATGGTTGATGGTCAGGTGCTTGCAGTGCATCGCGACATACTCGCGCTCGTAGCGCTCGGCGAGATCGGCGACGGTCGGGTCGGGCGCCGGCTCAGGCGGAACGGGCGGCTGTCCGGTCTTGATGCGCGCGATGATGTCGGTGGCCTTCTTACGGGCGTGGTCGACGGAGAAGTGGGGGTCGCCATGCTGGCCGAGGCTGACGCGCTTCGAGCGGCCGAAGGCGCGCGTCTGGACAAGGAAGACCTTCTTGCCCGAGGGATATACTCGAACGCCGAAGCCGGGAAGGTCACCGTCCCAGAAGATGGCGTCCTTGCCGTTGACCGAGAGACGATCCACGGTGCGTTCGGTGAGCCCGGAGTATTCATGAAGTGTCGAGTGATCGCGAATTGGGTCGCAGAAGTTTGAATGTCTCGCTCGCTTTGGGTGGTCCTGGCGGAGATTTTGTTTGTAGCTCGGGAGTTTTCCCGTTTCGCGTGGCCGCAAGGGACAGAAGCGTGTCAGAAACGGCCTGGTTCGGCGCACTTTGGGTGTTTGTATGGCGCTACCCGGATGTTTGCGCAGCCGGATGCCATGGCTCGGGGCAGCCGGATTCAACGTGGGTAGGAGAAGGACGCGAAGCAGGCGTGTGAGCTACGCGTTTTGCATGGTGGACTTCTTCAGTTGCGCCAGCAGGATGCAGGATGGACCAGTAGTTTGCGACGGACTTTGCGATGTGGAACTTCATGCGCCTCGCGTGCCGGGCGACACGGCAGCCGGCGCGCAAGACTTTTTCGCGGAAGGTCTCAAGGCTCCAGCCTTTTCCGGACGCATCCTCCATCGCGCAGCGACCCTCGTGCGTGGTTTGATAGCCGAGCAGGGCGAGCAGGGCGAGCCGGAGAAAGGCTTCGTTCTGCGGCCGCCACTCCTGTCTGACAGGAGGCTCCGAGCGTTCGATCGTCTTGCCGGCATAGTGGCGCTTCGGCCGTGGAGAGGAGGGCAGTTGTGACCGCAGCGTGCCCTTCAATTCGCCAAAGGTGTTCTCCGCCTTGCCCCGCGCGCGGTACCGGGCCAGGAGTTCTTCCCCGCCGACAAGTTCCCGGGTCAGGCTCGTGATCAACCAGAAGGGGCGCGGGAACAGCTCCCGCTCCGAGAAGATCACGACCAGGGTCACGCGCCGCTTGCGATCCCAACCCCTCGCCTGGTACTCGTGCTCATGAAAGACTGTCCGCACTTCGCCGGGCGCCATGTCCGCCGGCTTGTCCAGATGCGGCCTGCCCATTGATCACTTAGCCACTAGACAACGGCGACTCTCGGGGCTGGTTCCACTCCATGCCCGACGCCGCACGCCGCAGCGTTTCCGGTTTCGGAGGGCCGTTCGGCAGCGATTCAGGGCCTGCGGCTGCGGCCTTCTCCGTGTCCTGACGTTGCGGCGTTCCGAGCGAGATAGGGATGCAGCGCGCTTGCCTCGCCGTTCTCTTCGATCCGCTCGATGGTCTGCGCGCCGGTGACGAGCCTGGCGTATCCCTCCCAAACCGTCTGATGGCCCGGCGGGCCGTCGTTGCTCCGGTTCAGGTAGCCGCCGAGCCGGGCGACGAGAAGCAAGGCCTGTCCAAGCGATACAGCTTCGAGGTCCACCGGATCCTCCGGCCGCTCCCGGCCGGGAACCGGGAAGCCGCCGGCGATCGCGAAGTCGAGCAGCATCGCGATCTCGGAGGCCGAGAACATCTTGTGGGCGGGCAGTTCCGGGGTGTCCCGGCCCATGAGCGTCAGCGCCGCCAGACGCCAGGCGATCACCGCGTTGATCGTCACGGCCGCCTTCATCCGCTCGGCGGTTCGGAAGCCCGACTTCTCGATCTCGCAGCCGGTCTTCAGGATCCGGTGCCAGTCCTCGATGCGCCACCTCAGGGCGTACAGGTCGAGGATCCGGCGCGCCTCGTCCGCGTTGCCGACCGGCAGCGTCGTCAGCAACAGCCATTCGAGGGCCTCCGTGCCGGACGGCGGAGAGGGCTCGAGGGCGTGCACCGCCGTCAGCCGGACGGGTTCGGAGCCGAGGCGCCGGCGCTCCTGCCGGGGCACGGGAACGGAGAGTTCCAGCCAGCGCAGTTCGACGGCGGCGCGCCGCGCCTCGCGCCCGGCGAAGGCCTTCTGGCCGCGTGCGGCACGCCGCGCCGAGGCCCGGTCTACGCAGATCTCGTGCCGTGAGGGCGAGGTCGACGCCCGCACCTCCTCGAACAGCCTTCCGCCGTCCGCCAGGACGCGGTCGGCCCTCGCCCGCACGAGAAGGTCGGCGCCGCCCCTGTCACGGTGCTCGACGAACAGCGCCGCGATGTCCCCCTCCCGGTCCATCACCGACACCACGCTGATGCCGCCGGCCCGCCCCTTGACGGCGTTGGCCTCCCCGGCCAGAAGGGAGCTGTCGCGCCAGCCCCGGAGCCAGCGCCCCGACTTCCGCTCCTCCGGCGGCTTCCCGCGCTCGCCGCCGCCTTCGGGACAGTCGAACTCAATGCGCGGAACCCCGAGAGGGATGCCCTGCTCGCTGACCGCGAACGTGCTGTGCATGTGGATGCCGAGGGTGCCCGAGCCCTTCCGGCCGTTCCTTGCGATCACCCCCAGCCCGTCGCAGCCGGGATGGGTCGCGAAGTTGAGGTCGGTCCCGTCCTGGATCAGCAGCACCGTCCCAGCGCCCCGCATGCGACGCACCGTCCGATCCCTGTGACCCGCCAGGATGCCCTCCGGCGTCAGACCGACATGCTCGTGGTCCGCTTTCCTGATCATCCGGTAATACCCCGTCACCAAGGCCTGATTGCCGCAGGCCGCCGTGAAGAACGTCTTCGAGGGCGCCGCCGCCTGCACCGCGGCGCTGGCCACGAGCCGGTCCCGCAGCTTCCCGTGCAGCGCGGCCCCGCCAAACTCATTCCCCGCCCACCGGTCCCTGTCAAGGCCGTCGCCGGGGCCGAGAACGGAGCGCCGGCGCGGCGGCGGATCGGGGGGCGCGCCGACGACCCCGAACTCGCGCCGCCAGCCGGACGTCAGCGGGCGCAGCCACACCGCCTTGGGCGGGACCCGCTCCCCCGTCCCCGCCCGCCGCCCGCGTCCGGCGCTCTCGCCGACATAGGTCCATCCCGCCGCGCACAGGCTGCCGCCGCTGTAGCCTTCCCCCACGAAGGTCTCCACAAGCAGGGGCAGGATACCGTAGCGTCCGAGAAAGTCGGCCCCGAGCCGCCGCAGGCACAGCGCAAGCGCCTTCGAGGCCAGGTTCCGGCAGCAGACGCCCCTCCGGATCAGGAACCGCGACATGCCGACGACCCGGTCAAGCCCCGCCGAACGGCCCGCCGCGTCCCAGCCGATCCAGTCGTCCCGGGCGGACAGCCTCGGCGCAGGACTGGCGAAAACGAAACCCCCGAGCAGGCCGTGGTCCGAACACAACAGATAGCGCAACTGCCGGCCTGCGTGCTGCGACGCGCCGAGAGGATGGTCGTCCGCAAGCATCCGCGCCAGAAGCCGGCGCTCCGCATCCCCGCCGACCGGCCTCACCTCCAGTCCGACGACGTCGTCCACACGCGACGGCACGCCAACCGCTTCCGCGACCGGCGCCAACTGCATCCTCGGCGCCCTCGCCACCCCCTTGCCGGAACCCTCCGGCGGAAGTCGGAACCCGCCCTCCGCCTCAAGCGCCGCCAGCGCCGCCAGCGCCGCCATGCAGCTCGATAGCCGCAGACGTCCCTGGGCATCAACCAGCCCGAGGCCCTCGCACACCGCCCGGGCGACCGCCATCCGTCCCGGAAACCGGTCCAGAGGCTGCAGGCCGGACAGCAACGCCTGTCCGGCGTCCGATTTAAGCACCGCGGGAATGGAGAGCGATTCGGGCATGGCGGGAGCAGTATGGCCTCCCGGAAACCAATTGTCTAGCGGTTAGGTGACCCATGGGCAGGATGCGGCTCCGCCATCCGGTTCAGGACGGCATTGTTCCGAACTCGGGCCAGATACTGGATACTCAGGGCGTCGAACTCCGCCAGGGTCCGCCCGTCGGGAAAGCCCGCATCCATGCGAACCAGTACCGGGCGCCCGCCCCCTCTTCAAGCGCTCCGGCCACGACCGGCAGCACGAAGTCGAAGGTCTCCCCGGCCTTGTCCTCCTCCGGCCGGCGCAGCCGCGCGCCAAGGATGTCCCCGCTCTCGCCGGAAACCGCAACCAGAGCCGAGTAGCAGCGGTGCCCGACATAACCGCAGTACCGGCTGCCCGGCTGGTGGCCATCCGCCAGAAACGGCACATCGTCCACATCGATCACCAGAAAATCCTCCGACCCGCCGCTCCCCTCCCGGATCCGGCGCAGGCCATTCGACAGGATCCCCTGCTTCAGAACATCGAGGTTCTCTTCGCTGCTTAACTGATCCACGAAGCGCGAAAGCGTCGGTTGCGACGGCAGGCCATCGCCTCCGTCGAACCGAACCGGGCCTCCCGATGACTTCGCCGCCGCCGCAATCGCCGGGTCGTGGCGCAGCCGGTCGGCGTCGTCCTGGTCCCGGTGCCCCTGGCAAAGCAGCAACAGGCACGTGCGAAGCAGGTTCCCCGTGCTGTGCAAAACCGAACCCGGACGCCGGTCGTCAATCAAGTTCTCCTCCAGCCAGGAGACAATCCCGGAGTGCTCCAGAGTCTCGCGCATCAGCAGCGCACCCGCGTCCGCGCTCACGCTCTCATCGCTCGCGTCAACCTCGATGGAACGGTTCCAATCGAACGGTGCCCGGTCAATACTTGATTCACCCATCACACATCTCATCCGCGCAGACTAAATCAACTATATTCTTAAATAGGGTAATCGGTTACAATGGCAACATCCAGCCATGCCCGTTTGGTGGTGAATAATCCGGGATAAAGGGCTTCGGTGTCCGCGTGCGTCCCTCGGGACGCAAGACCTATATCGTCAAGTACCGGGACCGCGGGCGGGCCGTGAAAGTCACCATCGGGCCGCTCGGGGCGATCTCTCCGGCCGCCGCCCGGGCCAGGGCTGCCGAGATCGTCACCGCCGCCAGGACCGGCAAGGACCTGTCGGGGCGCGACCTACGGGACGCCAAGGCGCCGACCGTGGCCGAACTGGGGCGCCGCTTTCTCGACGAATACGTGTCCGACCACTGCAAGCCCAATACGAAGCGGCAATACCGCAAGATGGTCGGGGGCTACATCCTGCCCCGGCTGGGCACGCGCCGGGTGCCGGATGTCCAGCGCATCGATGTTGTGTCCCTGCACCACGACATGCGTGCGACCCCGACGAACGCCAACCGGATGCTGGCGACGCTGTCGCGCATGTTCGCGGTGGCCGAGCTCTGGCAGATCCGCCCGGACGGCTCCAACCCGTGCCGGAACATCAAGCATTTCCGGGAAGAGCGGCGCGAGCGGTTTCTCTCGGACGAGGAATACCGCCGCCTGGGCGAAGTCCTGAGGGAGGTCGAACGGGAGGGATCGGAACGGCCGTCGGCGATCGCTGCGATCCGGCTGCTGATGCTGACGGGATGCCGGAAGGCGGAAATCCTGACGCTGCGGTGGGAATACGTCGATCTGGACCGGGGCGAGATGCGCTTGCCCGATTCCAAGACTGGCGCCAAGATCGTCCATCTCGGCGACCCGGCGATCACTGTGCTGCGGGGCCTGACGCGAGAGGACGGCAATCCGTGGGTGATCACGAGCCCGAAGCCGGGCGAAGCGTTGAGCGACGTCTACGACCAGTGGCACCGCATTCGCTGCCGTGCCGGGATCAAGGACGTGCGCCTTCATGACCTCAGGCACTCCTACGCCAGCGGCGGCCTTCTGGTCGGAGAAGGGCTTACCATGATCGGGAAATTGCTCGGTCACAACAAGGTGGAAACGACTGCCCGCTACGCGCATTTGGCGAACGATCCGTTGAAGGCAGCTGCCAATCGGATCGCGAGCCGCATTGCCAATATCGCGGGCTGAGTGACGGTGCCGAAATTTGCCAAGTCGGTTCGCTTAGGCAGGGGATCGTCTCCGGCGTTGCCCATGCGACCTCCCCGATAAACCGCGGGACCCTGAGGTCGGTGGAACGAGCGTCTGAAAAGGGTACGACCTCCATCTATGTGTCCGGCGTCTGTGTTGAGGTGCATTGCGGTCGTCAGTCAGGCCGCCCAGCATCCCCCTGAACGACGCGCCGCTCTCCTTCATCGGCATCGACGTGTTGATAGAGGCCGGTAGCGCGCGATTGTGTACGGCCATGATACGGACTGATCGCCAGCAAGGCGGCGGAACGGCACGGGAGGCTGCAAGCCCGATGTCACTCTCAGCGAACTGCTGTTCAACCCCGCCGCGTCTTCGAGACCAGAATAAGATCCCGGCCCGCGACCAAGGCCGGTTCTCTCTTGCGACCCCAGGCGAATTCCGGTGTCTCTCGTATGGTTCGCGGCTCCTGCCCCGAAACAGACGTTCAGTTGCGGATCCCGCTTCGCCGGCTGGCACGGTGAAGCCGGTCCTCGAAGTATTTCCGGAACACGGCGTTTTCAGGATAGGCATCCGGATCGACCCAATACGCGCCGAAGCGGCCAACAAGGCCGGCAATCCAGTCGGCAGCTTGCAACGTCTGATACCGGTGGCTTTCCAGATGAAACGGAGGTTCGATAAGGTGCCGCCGTGGCTGCACGCCGCCGAACATGCTGCGTGAGGCTTCGGTGATCAGTGCGGAGCGCTGGTCGTGTTCATCGAGCGCCAGGATAAAATTGTTCGGTGGATCGCAATCCCTGGCGCAGAAGTCGTCGAGCCGCTTGATCGCCTCGCTGAGAATCCTCCGATAGAGAATATTCGGATTGTGCGTGCCGACCGTCGAGGTCTTCTTGATTCCGACATAGAATACGAACCCGTCGAGGGTAGCGATCTTGTTGAACAGACGATTTGTGAACTTCCGGAGCTCGGGGTATTTAGTGACATTCTTGACCGTGTAGAGACTGGACCCTTTTTTCTCCCACACTGCGGGGTGTTCCCCGGCCTGCTTGATCTCGAAGTCGAGCAGGTCGCACTTTCGCTGGAAGAACCAGGTCGCAAATCCCCGTGCCTCATCCAGGGGAAGGACGAATCCGGCGAGGCCGAACACGGGGCTGTCGTTGTGCCTTTGGTGATCCCGGCCGATGTAGGGGCCGATATGGCCGAATTCGTCAAGATAGGCGATATACGTCACAGGTTCTCCGGATGCCCCAGAGACGCGAAAGCCCGCGCCGGAGCGCGGGCCTCGGAATGAAGGCAAGCTAGGCTTGCGTTTCGCTTACAATGTTAGTCAGCCGCCAACGATCTGTCAATCCTCGATATCCATGGTGTCGGTATCCATGGGGTGTGTACCCTGGTGGACACCATCGCGCGCCGTAGGTATCCGGCGCAGGATTAGGTCGAGGCCCTGGCAGCGCCGGTCGCCGCCAGCATCGACGAGGGTTCTTCTGCACGGCCTCCCCCCACAGCTATGCCTCGCGCGAGCTGGCGCTCAGCGAGAGCTTGTCGATGACGGACCGGATACTGGGTTAGTGCCAGGCGGAAACGAGTCGGCGTTGCACGCATCTACCGGCCACAGCATAATCGGAATATATTGGCGACGGTGGGATAGAGAGATTTCGGTTCGCGCGAAACGGCTTGGCCGTCGCACGCGGCGGCGGCGCGACCCGGACCCCGTAAACCATGACCGATAGTGCCGACAATGAGATCGGGACGGGGGCAGACCTGCGCGCTGTCGCCGCCGAACTGCACGGCTCGCCCCAGGGCGCCATCCCGGCCCTCGCGGAACGCTTCGGGCTGGATCGGCGCCGGTCGGACGGTGGGCTTCCGGCACGACGCCCATACCCGTTTCCTCCGCCGCGCGGATCCAAAGTATCACTGGGTTTCCGCCCCGCTCGAAACCGGCTGGCGGCGCGATCAGTGGCTCGTGGCCGACGGACCGGCACAAGCCGGCGGGAGCCGGCGCGTTTACGTCATTCACACCTGGCCGCCGCGTTTCCGTTGCCACGTGGTTGCCGTCGAACCCGGCACAGGCCTCCCGGAACCCGATCACGCAAACGCCGGCAACAGGCAGAGCACGCTGCCCGATCCGCATGAGCCTGCCGGGGTACCGAGCCGACGCCGAAACTTGGGCAGGATGATGCGATCGGAAGGCGATGCCGAAGAGGTTCCCAACGCCCGGATATCGATTTGTTGGGAAACAAACCCGCGGAACCGAATCCCGGTCCGAGGACCAAGGAGTACCGGAAGAATACTAAGCCGCGCGGCCTGTAGTGGTTCTGTTCCATCCATCCCTGCTCGATTTCCAAACGCACCCTTCTGGTTCGGTGAGCATGTCGGTCTCCCACGCGGCCCGCCATCGGAGGTCGTGTCTAATCGCGACGGGTTGGCCTCCGGGCGGCGAATCACAGTAAGACTTGCACCGTCGGGAAGGTCGAGACGTGCCATCAAAGGATTGCCACAGGCCGTGAATTCAGTACTCCCGCGTAGAATTGCCGGAATCGGTCGCATCCGAGAATGGGTACGAAATCGACGTAGAAACCGGACAACGATGCGCTTGGATTGGAAATGAAATGGTACCCCAGTGGTACCCGGCTCGAAACGGCACGAGCGCCCGGAGCGGACAATATATTCATAACCTATTGATTTAGATTATTAAATAGTGACGGATGCTCACTCAAGGGAAGCTGGCCATTGCTACTCGGCAAGCTCCTCGGGCATACCCAAGCACAGACGACTGCGCGCTACGCTCACCCCGCCTGAGATTCCATCCAGAATGCCGCCGCGCGGATCACGGGAAGCATCGGCGGAAACCTGATGACAGAGAGAAACGCCGATCAGACCGGTCGATCGTGCTTGCGGCCGCCCAAGGCCGCGGAACCAGCTTGCACTTGACGTACCAGATACCTGCACACTAGTGTCCGGTAACGTTACCAGATTGGATACGCTGCTGTGAAACCCACAAGTCTGAAGACGCAAGAGGCGTCTCGTGTCTCCCGACACCGCAAGAGGGTCGCAACCAGCGGCGCTCAACGTGTCGAAATTACGGTTCCCTCTCGGGACGCGCCCCTCGTGAAGGCGATCGCCGGCGCCCTTCGCTCGGGTGGGGCAGAATCCGAACTCATTCGCCGGACGCTGGAACCGGTGCTGACCACTCCAAGAGCACGGACAGGTGCCGAACTGGTCGCGTTCCTCCGTGCTTCGCCTCTGACAGAGGCTGATCTGCCGATCGAACGCGACACTTCCACGGGCCGGTCTGCCAAACTCGGCTGATGGCCTTTCTTCTCGATACCAACGTTGTCAGGGAGACCACCAGGCCAAGACCCCTGCAGCCTGTGCTCGACTGGATTGAAGCACAGAACCCGACAGATCTGTTCCTTGCCGCTCAGACCATCGGAGAGTTCGTTCGGGGCGCTCGGAAGGTGAGGGAACAAGCGCGCCGCGAACGACTGGAGAGATGGATCGAACAGGACCTTGCCCGGCAGTTCGACGGGCGTGTCCTGCCGTTTGACGGCCGTACGGCCGTAGTCTGGGGGCGCCTCATGGGAACCGGCGATCGTTCCGGCCGCCCCCCGGCTGCAGCCGATGCCCAAATCGCCGCGGTCGCCATTCAGCATGAGCTGATTCTGGTGACCCAGAATGTGAAGGATTTCGGGACCTTCGGCATTCGGTTGCTCAATCCGTGACGTATTGACCAGAACAGCGAATAGGCCTTCCGTCCAGTCCCAAAGAAGGGATCGAGGAACTTGCAGAACTCCAGCGCGCAAGAAGCGGGCCTGATTCTTACGGTTCTGTTCCCTGGAACTGCCTTCCGTACTGCGGACGCGCCTTCGGGAGGATCTTCTGCTCCCGCAATCGATGTGCTACGGGAGCCGCACGCGACCGAGAAACACAGGATAGTTCGTTCCCGTGTTCCAAACTGCCGACTCGGCGCGATCCGTGGTGGCGGCAGAGACACGCAACGCCCGGCAACGGCGATTCACACGGTGCCGCTCACTTGCGCGCCGTCCTTCAGGCCGGCACCCTGTTCGGCCACCGCGTTGCGCGCCGGCGCCCGCTTCGCACCAAAGGGGAACGCATTGAGAACCAGCGGTAGCTCTCGTCGCGCGTAGCGGATGGACGCTAAGCTGTTCCCGACAAGGAAAACTCACCACGCGAACGAGCCCCCCGCCAAGGCGGATCGGGGCTTCGCACTGCGGCGGTACATCGTGATGAAGGACGAGGAGTGAACGAGACGAGAACAGACGTCAGGCGCAAGCTGACACTCGCGGCATGCTGTGCGACCCACGCCGTTCAGGACGGGCTCTCCACTTCGATCTACATCCTGCTTCCGATACTTTCTCAAGCCTTTGGTCTCAGCTTCGCCCAGGTCGGCATGGTTCGCGCCGTCCATAGCGGCGCAATGGGTTTGCTCGAGTTGCCGTCTGGCATGCTGTCAGAGCGAGTCGGCCAGCGTCCCCTACTCGGTTTCGGGTTGCTGTGCGCGGGCACAGGATACCTTACGGTGTCGATGGCGGGCGGGTTAATCGGACTTCTCCTCGGACTATGCATTGCCGGGTGCGGCGCCGCTTTCCAGCACTCACTGTCCTCGTCCCTCGTGAGCAGCACCTTTTTCGGTCCAGCCCGCCGCGTTGCACTCGGCGCCTACAACTCAAGCGGCGACGCCGGCAAACTTCTGTTTTCCGGCATCCTGACAACTCTGATTGGCGCCGGTGCGGCTTGGCCCCGCGTGGCAGCCGGGTACGGCTCGCTCGCCCTCGCGGCAGGTATCGGCATCCTGTTCTTGTTGCGTGCCGTTCGGGTGGGAAGTCCGTTTGAGGTCTCCTATCGTCAATCGTCGTTGCGCGGAGCGGATTGGGGTATCCATAACCGGACCGGATTTGTCACGCTCGCGGTGATCATGCTGCTTGACCTCGCGGTCCAGGACGCCTTTCTCGTTTTCGTCGGCTTTCTGATGCTGCACAAGGGCGTGCCGGTCGCAATCGCGGGATTCGCGGTGGTTCTCACCCTGTTGGGCGGGATTGCAGGGAAGTTCGGGTGTGGATTGCTGGCCGCGCGGGTGGGGCCGGTGAGGGCCCTGATTGCTGTCGAGTTGTTGAGCGCTGTCGCGGTCCTGGCTGTCCTTGCCGCTCCGCCCATGGTCGCGTTCTGTCTGCTTCCCTTTGCCGGAATCGTGCTGCAGGGATCGTCCACCATTACCTACGGTACGGCGAGCGACCTGGTGGACGAACGACGGCAGTCGCGTGGATTCGCCCTCATCTACACGCTCTCGAGCGGGGCGACCATCCTCGGACCGATCGCCTTCGGGCTCGTCAGCGACAGGTTCGGGCTCGAGAATTCGATGCTTGCGATGGCTCTTGTAGTTGCGCTGCCCGCTCCGCTGGCGCTGCTGCTGCGCGGTGCACTGCGCCAGGCGCGACACTAAGAGAACGGTGCGGCTTGAGCTTCCCGTATCGCTCCGTCTGGTGGAATCGGGCGCACGCGCCGGGTCACCTGTGCTCCGTGCGATTCGACCTGCTCGACCCGTGTTGCCGCAATGACATGAGGTCGCGAAAACGAACCGTCGACAGAACTACCGCGAACAGTTTCTTGGCACACGGCCGATGGTATCGCGCCAGTCACGACTCCGTCTGTTCCACTTTCACGCGCGGGAAGACATGCGCGTACACGCCCGGTCACCCCAGTATGGAAGCCGAACGGTCCGACCTCTTGAGGAGTCAACCGGTTGATCGGCGCGCGCGGCAGGATATCGACGCCCTTGGCAAACAGGATGCAGGATCGTGTTGACAATCGTCGTCTTGCGGACGCCGGGCCGCCGATAGTCACCGACACCTTTGAGGACAGCGCCACCCGGACGGCATTGGCCGGGCCGGGCGCCGGGCCGAGCCCGGTCTTCCGCTCCACCCAGGGCACGGCCTTGTCAGGAGGGGAACTTGCAAGACTCTGGGCAGGTGGACGCAAGATCGTTGTCTGCGCGGGGTAGCTTCGGGTGACGAGGCGATCGAGCGACCGCGGGGTGGACTCGACAGGGTATCCGCGCCAAACGACACATTCGGCACCAGTGCGAGGATGTGTGGCAGTCGTTGTCCGATCTGAGCGGTCTGCTCATGTATCCGGAAAGAGCCGCGGAAAGAGCCCCTCTAGCGTATCGACCGAAAACCGAAGCGAGACGGGACCCTTCGGCGTTGCCGACGCGAGCAGCCCTGCGTCGACAGTATCGCCGAGCACGCGCCGGGCAGTGCGCTCGGGCAGCCCAGTGATGCGGGATGCCTCACCGCGGTCGATCCGGCCGCGGACCAGGGCCTCCCGCAGCAGGCGCCCGGCTTCGGGTTTCAGCCTGTCGCTGCGCTCGACATGGCGCGCCAGGCGGGCGTCCAGATTGTCCAGGTCGAAGAGTTCCGCCATGAAGGTCACCTGGTCGAGGCACACCTTCAGGAACCAGAGCATGAAGTCGACAAGCGCCTTCTGCGAGAGGTTGCCGCGCCCGTCCAGATCGCCCTGACGCGGCGTATCGGCGAGATCCATCTGAATCTTGTATTCCTGGCGGCTGCCGAGGCCCCGGGCGAGACCACGCGAAACCGACCAGAGGCCATGGGCGCCGATGCCGGCCTTATGGGCCATGGCGTGGCTCATGAGACGGCTCACCCGGCCGTTCCCGTCCGGGAAGGGGTGAATGCAATTTAACCGGTGATGCGCGGCCGCCATGGCCAGGATTCGCGCCGCCGGACCCGTCCCCCCGAAGCGATAGCGGCGCTCGAAGTACGCCATGAACGGTTCCACAGAACGGCTCGACGGCGGGATATGGCGGCCGACGGCGACATCGTGTTCGGGCGCCGAGCGCAACTCCCCTGGCGCCATGCGAAATTCAGCGTGGGCGGACTTGATCCTCAGCATCGCCTCCGGTGCGTCGCGGTAGAACTCGGCGTGCAGCCAGCGAATGAAGTTGCAGGACGCCGGCTCGGGCAGCCGATCCTCCTCGGCCAGACGATCGATCTTCTCCTGGATACGGACATGGGCGGCCGCCTCGATCTGGAGATTGCGTCGCCCTTCGTCTTCATCGAGGTCGCCGGCGAGCGCGCGCTCGATATCCCGGGGTCGAGTGTTGTGGCCCTCGATGAGGTTGCTGTAGTAGCAGTTCATCAGGCGCACGAGATCGGAGAGGCTCGCGGCTGTCGCGGGATTCAGCCGGGCGCCCAGGACGGCGCTTGCCGAAGAGAGCGCTACGATCGCATCGGCGATCGCTTCCGGCGTCTCCTCCAGCCGGGCCGGCTCGATCCGTGTCGGTACTTCAATGATGTCATTGGCCGATGCCATGAGATATCAAGGTCTTGTGTTTCAGCCGGTTGAGATAGAACGATCGCAAATCTGGCCGATTTGTCGGCCGATCCTAGCGCCCTGCTTCGATCCCTGCAATGGCTGATATGGAGAAGGAAAAAATACCAGTAACATAATATTTTGACCGATATTACTCCGCCTTTTGGCCGATCTCTTGGCCGATCCTGTCCGTCTATCCGTCCGCCATTGGGACCGGCCGCCGTTCTGCCCGGGCACATTATCTCGCCTATCCAAAGGTAGGCGCCCGCTCGGCCCACCTGCCCGGTATCCCCATCCGCGCCGGTCCGCACGCTCAAGCAATTATTGTCCCTCCGCCCGCCACGGCACGGGTAGGGGAACGCTCACGATCCCGGTCCCCTTCCTCCCGTGGGACATGCTGGTGACCGTTGGAACCGCTGTCGCCACACCGCAACGGCTTTCGACACCCTGCTCGGCATTGGCCCGCGCCTGCGACCCGCCGGCTACCGCGACTTCGTCGAACAACGCACCGGATGCCGACGGTCGGCCGACGCCGAGGCCCGCGCTCCGATCCGCCTCAATCGGGCCCGAATGCCGGCCCTCCAGCCTGCCTGACAGCACTCGAAACCAACTTCCCCAAGTCCAAGAGCTCCCGCACAGCGCCCGGCACGGTCCGAAATTCGTGCCTGGAACGTAGAGGGACGATCAACATATGGTGTGACCGGACTCAAAGGGAGACGCCATTCGATCATACTATTGACTTTTCGGAATATTCATGCTCAATTTGAGCATCGCCGGACGCTGACGGCGGGGCACCAGAACTGAATCAATGAGGACAATTCGATGGCTACCAAGAGGCAACCAAAACGCGCAACGACACGTCGAAACGTGTTGAAGGGATGTGCCGTAGCCGCCGCTTCGGTTGCAACCGGCGGTTTAACTATCCCATGGGCAAGTGCCGCAACCAATGACGTGGATCTTCAACTCGGGTGGCTGGCAAGCAATGGCAACATGGGTGAGACCGTAGCCAAGAGCCTCGGGTATTTTGAAGAGGAGAACATCAACCTGACCATCACGCCAGGCGGACCAAACATCGAAGGCGTTCAGTCGGTCGCTGCAGGACGGGCACTGATCGGACAGGCATCCTCAAGCCCGATGATCATGTTTGCGCGCTCTGCCGGAATCCCGGTGCGAGGAATCGCAGCTGGCTTCAGGCCGCACCCCTTTTCCTACTTCTCGCTACCAAGGAGTCCCATCCGGACACCGCAGGACCTGATCGGAAAAACAGTCGCGACTCCCAAGGGTGCCCATTTCCAGTTGCGTGCGTTGCTGGCAAAACACGGAATTCCGGAAAATGACGTCAATGTGAAGATCATCGGCGCTGATTACGCCCTTCTCGTTCGCGGGGATGTCGACGCGGTTGCCGGTTGGTTCACGAACACAACGGCATTGGCGGTCTTGGGCCCGGACGTGATAACCATGCGCTTCTGGGACGTGGGGATTCGCGTATACGCCAATACCTACTATGTCTCCGACAGTAGTCTCGACGAAAACTTTGATACCATCGCGGGCTTCATCAAAGCGGCTTCAAAGGGCTGGGCATACGTCTACAACAACCCCGAAAGTGCCGTTGACCTGTTAGTCGATGAGTATCCCAATCTCGACCGTCAGGTCGAGCTGAGAACCGTGCCCATGATCCAGGCGCTTGCCTACAACGATGCCACGCGAACTGGTGGTTGGGGCACGATGGAAAGGGAGAATTGGTCTCAACAAATCACGGACTATGAGGCGATCGACCAATTCAAGGGTAGAACCGTTCCAGCGGTCGACGACGTAATGACATTGTCTGTCCTCGAGGCCACCGCAGAATCGCGCCCAAGGCTTGGGTAGCCTGAATGTCATTGCCGGCGTTTGGTCGAACTCTTCGGTGAAGCGACGAGAACCGGGATGGCGCTTGTCCTGGAGGATGTAACTGTTCGCTTTCAATCAGAACGTGGTACACTTACGGCAATCGAGGGCCTCTCCGCGGAAATACCGGAAGGAGGCTTTGCTTCCCTGATCGGCCCGTCCGGTTGCGGCAAATCAACCCTTTTGAGGGTTGTTGCAGACCTTGTCACTCCAACTGCAGGGTCTGTAACTGTTTTTGGCGGCACGCCCGCGACCGCGCGAAGTTGCAGGCTCATCTCGTTCGTATTCCAGGACGCGACTTTGCTGCCGTGGCGTACAGCGCTGCAAAACGTTTGTCTTCCACTTGATGTGGGTCCGAAAAGCACACGGGGCCGATTACAGCGGACTCCCGAAGAACTTCTTGAACTCGTCGGTCTCTCCGGAAGAGAGCACGCGATGCCGAGCGAGCTCTCGGGCGGAATGCGTCAGCGCGTCGCGATCGCGAGGGCCTTGGTGTGTGAACCAAGTGTGCTCCTCATGGATGAGCCATTTGGTGCCCTCGACGAAATCACGCGAGACACGATGAACGACGAACTCCTCAAGATTTGGCGCGAGACGGGAACGACGGTGCTATTCGTGACTCACAGCATCCCGGAGGCAACTTACCTTGGGCAGCAAGTCCTCGTAATGGCATCGCGTCCCGGCCGCCTTCGCGAACTCGTCCACGTGCCGCTGGATTCGGCCAAGCCGCGGAATCGCGATGCCCGGGATTTCATCCAGACTACGGCACACCTCAGAAAGCTCCTGGCAACGTGCTGACCGCAAAGAACAACCGAGCGACACGGCCGGAAGATGTGCACGTGGAAGGAAGCACCTCATTCGATCCCAAGCGCCCCGTCCTCGGCAAGTCTTCACCTTGGCTTGCCGCGGCCGGAATTCTCTTGCTCTGGCAGGTGGGGATCGTCGTTTTCGGTGTTCCGGAGTACATCGCACCGACCCCCGTTGCGGTCGCCAGGACATTTGTTGAGTGGGGCCCGGTTCTCCTCAGGAACTTCATCCCGACCGTAATCGAAAGCCTGGCCGGATTCATAGCCGGTAACACCGTTGCGATTATCATTTCCGTGGCGTTCGTTCACAATGCAAACGTTGAGCGCGCATTTTACCCAATCGCCGTGTTCGTCAACACCATACCGATACTTGCGATCGCCCCCATTCTCGTCCTGATATTTGGTACAGGCTATGCGCCCAAGATCGCGATCGCAGCCTTGATCTGCTTCTTTCCAACTTTGGTCAACGTCATTCGCGGACTGAAATCCGTAACTCCGCAGGAGCTCGAACTTATGTCCGTGTTGTCCGCGCGAAAGTGGGAAGTCTTCTGGAATCTCCGCGCTTACAGATGCCTTCCCTATCTTTTTGCCGCGCTCAAGATCGCATCAACGACGTGCGTCATCGGCGCGATTGTCGGGGAGTGGATTGGCTCCAACTTCGGGCTGGGCGCACTGATCATTGACGCCACCTTCAACTATCGGTCGGCGTTGCTGTACGCGACGATCTTCCTGTCGTCAGGAATTGCAGTCTCCTTCTTCGCTATTGTCAGTCTGGCAGAGCGACTGGTGGTCACGTGGGATACCGGCCAACAGACATGAAGCGATTGAGCAACCTGGTGATGATGGAGACATGCGAAGTCCGCAACGTCCATACTCCGGCCGACATGGAGATTCACGATGGGGTAGAGTCGGGGGCTGGCGCGCCCGCGGTAGGGTCCGGTGGCAGTTCCGGCGCTTTCGCGACGGGCCTCAGTCCGGCTCCCTTGGCTACGTTTCCAGTCCCCCGCTCCCCGAACCCGGCGTGCCGATTTCCGGCACCGGGCTCTCCAGTGGGATCATGCACTTCGCACACGGGCGACGAGTTCCAGCAACAGCAAGGGTCTTGGCCGCATGGGTTCGGCCGCGAGGAGCTGCACGGCTCCCGCCTTGACTGTGGCTGCGGCCTCGCCTGCCAGCAAGCCTGTCGACGCCTTGATGGTCCGAGACCTCGGACGCCGGAGAAACCACCGCCGCCGGGGACCCGCCCTTCACTTCCGCATGTGATGCGTCCAGGCTCTCCGGCATTCTCCGGGGTAATAGGCCATGCCACTCCCGATACCTGTCGCCCTTCAACATCCTTCCTCACCTGGGGTCCCTTTCCTCGACCGGTATTACTCGGCGTCGCCAGTAGTACGGACCCCTCCGCCACCCTGCCGGCCCAGCCTGCCCCTCACGGGGGTCCGGTTGATGCGTGCACATCACCGACAGGGCTTCCCGTGTTGCCGCGTCTTCCATCTTCCATGCATGCTGGCGCCACTACCCCGGCGGGCGCGGTCTGGTGCATGTGTCGCTTCTCTTCCCAAACCGCCATCGGCCTTCCCCTAACCCAAGGAGGGTCGGCCCCCGCGTTGCCTGTTTCGAGGCCTGCTCGGCGTTCGCTTCACGCTCCGGCCTGCATGGTCGCTGAGCTGCTCAACGCAGCCCTTCTCTCCGGAGTGCTTCAGTCCATGTCGTTACCTCCACGAACCGCTCCGGCCGCTACCAGCCGGAAGGACAGTTGCTGGGTGGGATTCGCACCCACCAGGAAAACGCGCCTTTCCACGGCGCACTCAGGATGAGAAGCTGCCAATCACGTCCATCGCGTTGGTTGTTGAAGACGTTCAGCGGTCCATCAGGTTTTACCGCGACAAGGTTGGCCTCAAGTTGGTCAGGGTCAACAAGGGTTTTGGTAAATTCGAATCCCCGATCGCAGATCTTGCCGTGTGGGAGAAGGGTCTGGTTCAGGGGGGGCTTGGCATCAGGGTTGGCACCATCAAGGGGAAACTGCGAAAAACGATGATTGCCTGTCGCCTCGTTTCACCCCGACAGGTCGATGCATGGCATGCCGAACTGGGTTCCCGGGGAGTCGAATTCTTTGCCCCACCCCGGTCCCACGACTGGAACGTTTACGCTGCCTATTTTGCCGACCCTGACGGCAACATCTGGGAACTGTTCACGTGGCAGGAAGGTGGGCCTCCGAAGCATATACAAGTGGAAGAAGCATAGCGAAGGCGCAATTGAACTGATGGGCCGGAGACTTAGCTCGTGAATTTGGGAGCGGACAGGTGAGTGAACACAGAGAGCTATCCCTGAACGCAGCATGCCTGCTCGTGGAAGACATCCAAAGATCATTGGACTTTTACATCAACAAGATGGGCATGACACCGACGCGCGTGAACAAGGGGTTCGCGAACATTCGTGGTTCCGGAGCGGACCTCGCGCTCTGGGAAGTGGCGCAGGTTGAGGAAGCCCTTGGGTACAACAGCGCGCAACTGGTTGACAGCTATCAGGGCACGATTGTTGCCTGTCACCTTGAGTCCAATGCAGCCGTTGACGACCAATACTCCAAACTGGCAGAGCTGGGCATAGAGTTTCTCGGCCCGCCGCGCATCTACGACTGGAATGCCTACGCCGCCTACTTTGCAGATCCCGACGGAAACCTGTGGGAGATCTACACCTGGGCTGAAACAGGGCCCCCGGAGGACATACCCATTGACGATGCCTGAACATCAGAAGGATCTCAGCGCCTTGAACGGCGTGGTGGAGTCGTTACCCCTCACGGCGACAACCTTGCTCGTGAGCAATGTCGAGCGGTCCCTTGCCTTCTACCGCGATCAGGTTGGGTTGAAACTTTATCGCCTGAACGAGGGATTCGCCTGCTTCAAGACCGAATGCGCGATCCTAGCTTTGTGGGAAGCATCGCACGTCGAGCGGTCCATGGGTATTCGGCTATCGTCCCGCTCCGAGGGATCCCAGGGAATCATACTTGCGTGCGAACTCCAGACAACTGACGCGGTTGACGATCATTATGGGCGTTTGCTCCGCAATGGAGTTCCTTTCCTGGGTGAACCGAGGGCCTACCCTTGGAACGTCTACGCAGCCTTCTTCAGCGATCCTGACGACCACCTTTGGGAGATATTCGCGTGGCGGGAAGGTGGCCCGGCTGCCGGGGGCCACGACGAATTCTTACCGGATGATTGATACACCAGGGACGCAGAACCTGCCGGAACGTCATGCAAGCGAGAACTCGCGGTCTCGAACGTGGAGACATCGTCGAGGTCCCGCAGGATATTCATGAACAAGTGATACTGGAGCCCTTCTGCCGACATGACCCTCTCCAGATGGGCGACACCATACGTTGTGCAGCCGTATCAGGCGCGGGCGGGTCATGCCGTCGTCGAATTGGCAGTCGACCGCTTCCCTGACGTTGCGGTGGAGCTCGTCGATTGTTTCGCCCTGCGTGTGGATGCCGAAACCGAGCGCGCTGGCCGAAAATCCGCCGTCCAGCTCGTCGTCGGTTACTTCGAATATGATCTCTGTCCCGGACATTGGTCACTCCGTTCGCCCCTGCTTTTGCCCTGCAGATTCGAGGGAAATCGGCAGTCGCCCGAACTTGCTCCATGCTGGCCCATCCGTCGAACCGATTTCCTGCCGGCCGGCGTCACTTCGAGAGTTTGCAAGGCAGCGACGAGAGTCGGGAAAGAAATCCTGGGGTGCCGGACGCTGGATCTTCTCGGCGCGCACCGTCTGCACACTGCCCGGCACGCCGACCCGCGAGGTCTCGGTCGGCGACGCTCGTCGCACCAGGCACGGGTGATAGCCTTCATCGGGCCATTGTTGACTCGAGGTCTTGATGCTGCTACTGCTGCGGCATGCAGATTGGATTGCGCCATTTCGGTGCTCAGACGATTGCCCGTGTAGTCGCGGCTTCCGAGGAGCCGGGAGCGACCCGTTGCGGCTTGGCGCGTCTGCTGTGCGAACTTGCCGACTGGAAGGATAGCAAGGGCAGGCTGGCGCTGGCGTCGGCCCGCAAGGTGTTGCCGAAGGTGGCCGCGAAGGCGGGGTTCCGGTTGCCGGAGGCGAGGCCGGGCGTGCCGGAAGCGGCCGCGAGGGTGCCGGCGCCGGACGGTCTTGAGGCGATTTCGGCGCTTCGGTGCGGGATCCGGGATCTCGGCAGCCTGTCGCTGGAGAGGGTGTCGGAGGGCGACGACCGGCGTTGCTGGGAAGCGATGCTGGAGGCCTGGCATCCTCTCGGCTGGAAGCGAGCGCCGGGAGGGCAGCTGCGCTACTGGATCCGTTCCTCGGCCTACGGCGTGCTGGGCGGCATCGGCTTTGCAGCCGCGAGCTGGCACCAGAAGGCGCGCGACGAATGGATCGGCTGGTCGGCCGACGCGCGCGCGGCCCATCTCGGGTTTGTGCTGTGCAATCACCGCTTTCTGCTGCTGCCCCGCATTCACGGGCTGGCCTCGCGGGTGCTGGAGATGGCGACGGATCGAGTTGCCGGGGACTGGAGCGAGGCCTATGCAACGCGGCCCGTGTTGGCCTATACCTATGTCGGCCCGGAACATGCCGGAGAGAGCTACCGGGCGGCCGGATGGTCCTGCTGCCCGCGGCCGACCTCCGGCCAGCCGCCGGGGAGCACGCGGCCAGGGGTCGGGCGCGCGGTCTGGATGAAGCCGTTGTCGGCGCACTGGGAGGAGACGTTATGTATTCTGCCGGAGCGCCGGATTGTTCCGCCCGAGCCGGTGTATCTGCCGGCGGGCGCCGACTGGGCGGAGCGGGAATATGCTCGCTGCAGCCATTCCGACGGGCGCGTCCGCAGGCGGATCGTGGAGATGGGGCGGGCGTGGCTCCGGCTTGCGGGGGCCTCGATTCCGGTGCTGTTCCCGCAGCGGGCGGAACGCAAGGCGGCGTACCGGCTTCTGTCCAGCGAGGGCGTGTCCATGCAGCACATCCTTGAGCCCCACCAGGCCTCCACGGTGGAGCGCTGCCAGATGGAGAAGGTGGTGCTGGCGATACAGGACACCACGACGCTGAACTACCACGGCCTGAAGGCGACGGACGGGCTTTGTTCCATCGGCGGACGCGGCACGGGCGCACACGGACTGATGGCGCACTTCGGGCTTGCGGTCAACCCTGTGGGCCGGCCGCTGGGCGTTTACAACCTGAATGCCGACTTCCGCACGACAGAACAGGAGAAGGTCACGGGTGTCGGGAAGGACACCGAAAGCGCGCGCTGGCTGGAAGGGATGCGGCGGGCCCGGGAACTGGACGATGCCTGCCCGGACACCGAGGTGATCACCGTTTGCGATCGTGAAGGGGATACCTGGGAGATGCTGCGCAAGGCGGCCATCGACCATGCCGGGTTGCTGGTGCGCTCCAATGCGGCGCGCCAGCGCAAGGTGCTGCTGGACGACGGAAAATCCCGCAACCTCTGGACCCATGTCGAAGAACAGGAGCCGCTGGCACGCAAGACAATCCTGGTTCCGCCATGCGGCGGCCCGCGCCAGCGCAAGCAACGCAAGGTCAAGCTCGACCTTCGCGCCTGCAGGGTGGTCCTGCTGGCGCCGAAGGAAGCCGCGGACCAGACCCCGACGGAGATGCTCGCAGTCTCGGCAACCGAACGACAACCGCCGCAAGGCAAGGAGCCGTTGCACTGGCTGCTGCTGGCCAACCGGGGCCAGCCAACCGCCGAACACGCGCAGCAGATCGTCCAGTGGTACGAGAAGCGCTGGTCCATCGAAACCTGGTTCAGCGCGCTGAAAACCGGCACCCGGATCAAGGACCGGCAACTCGATGATGCCGACGATTTGCGCAAGTGCCTCGTCTTCGATGTGATTACCGCCTGCCATATCCACGACCTGAACTTCATGGCCCGGACGGCCCCAAAGACACCCCGGCCAGCGAGGTCGTCGGGCAGGAGGCCATCGACTGCCTCTACAACTATCGATACCTCCTCAGGATCTGCAATGCCCGAGCTCCGCCCGAACCTGCGCCCGACATCAAATCCTTCGTTATCGATCTGGCGGGCATCGCCGGATTCGATCCAACAATGCGGCAGCCCTTGCCGGGAACACGGAAACTCTGGGAAGCCTACCTGATGTTCAAGCCAATCCTGATCTACCACCGCGGAATGAAAGAAGACAAGTGAACATGCGGGAAACAAGCCAAGACAATCGCCGCGAGTCCACTGTGGGGTGATGAAAGACTCCAATCCCGCCACGCGTACTCTCGGCCATGGCTGGCCTTCGGCCCGCCTTCCCACGTAACCAAAAGAGGAGGCGCTCAAAAACACCCGGAAAGGGCGTCAAATATCGAACCGCGCAGAGCGGGCTGGCCAGAGGCCAGCCCAGCCTCGCCAAGAACGCCCCATGCGTATTGCAATAACTCAGGAACTCCTGTTGCAATGATTCAGGAATTTGCGTTTCAGTGCCTCAGGATTCCGCAGTCTACTATGAGAAGTCCGCGTTAAAGGACACCAAGGAGGCAAGCAAGAATGGAAGAAATCCGATTCTATCGGGCGAACGAGAAGCCCTACGGCGCGTTCAGCAATCTCTATCGTAGGAAGATCGTCTTTGAAGAGGAGACGTTCGCCACGAGCGAACACGCTTATCAGGCAGGCAAGGCGCGAAAGCCCGAGGTGAAACGATGGCTTATGAATGCGCCATCGCCTGCACTCCTAGCTATGGCGGCTCATGGCTTATACTACTGGGACGTTGTGCCCGGCTGGTCAAATATAAAATTCGATCGGATGCGTGCGGTTTTGCGCGCCAAATTTACGCAGCACGAAGACCTTCGCCAGCTCTTGTTGTCGACGGCGGATGCGCGCTTGGTCGAGACGGCCACGACAGACAATACGGTGAACCGTCTTTGGGGCGAAGTGAACGGACAAGGGCAGAACATGCTAGGTGTCATGCTGATGGAACTTCGCGCCGAACTTGGGCTGAGTACAAGCAGCAACTGTCGGTTGTTGCCGCAGAGAAGTGTTGCCGTGGGCGGAAACACCTTCCACGCCATCCAGAATTGAGCGGGCAAATTGCGCACCCCGGCAACGGAAAAGCCCGCGAGCACCGTCGAAGCCACAGTTCGCAGCTGCTAGTCTCTGCCCAGCGACTACGCCATTGATGATGTCCGCAGTTCGGATGCTTTCCTGATTGGTCGCATCGGTTAGAATCCAGTCGATCAGGCCCACCGTCACCATGTCGCCCGAACCGCATGCATCTCGGAGGTCCGGGGCCGATATTGCCGCGCACCAAGTTGATCCAAACCAATCGCGAATCTCTAAGCCGGTCTCACCGTGCGTCACGATCATGACGATCGAATGGTCCATTGCCGCTCGGCCGGCGCCCTCTCGGTCCAGACGATCGGCAGACATCTTTAAGACCGTCACGGTGCTCATCGCTTCACGGAAGAGGTTCGGATCCATTATTTCGGATGGCTCGAAAACCACGACTGCGCCGCTTTGGGCCGCGAGTTTCATGGCATCTAGGATGTCAGAGGAAAGGCGATCAGTGTAAAATACCGTGCAACTCGCAAAAGCCGATTGCGCGAGCGCTCGTTCGTGTGCATCGATCGGTACATAGCGTGGAAAGTCTTGATCGGTCTCCGGACAACGGAAGCTGAACGAATGCTCCGCCGTTGACCGATCGATAATCTCCCGGAGGACCGGCGATCGTAGATCGGCATAGCGGTAGATGAAATCCACTACCGCTCCAGCCTTGCTGAATTCGTTGACCAGCCGTTCGCCTTCTGCGTCTGCACCCAGCCGAATCACTGGCGCGACGTTGCGGTGCAACATCGCCAGAGAGACGAGAACGTTAGCACATGACCCGCCGAGGGCCTCGTCCTCAAGTGCACCGTCGGCGTAGACTCGATCAAGAACTGTGAAGCCCGTGCCAACGACATCAAGCTTAGAGAGGGTTGGGCGACTGTCTCGCATATTCATGCTTCGTACCCACCTTACAACGGTATGTCTAGGCCGAGAGCGTCCCTGTTCAGACGAATCCCTCCCAAGTCTGAACGTAGCATGGCCCGAAGGATTCGGAGAAGTGCAGCCGGTCCAGTGAGGCGCGAACCAAACAGTGACCAACAACCTGCGAGATCCGGGCAAACGGTGTCTACGCTGATTCCGTGCGGACGAGCGAGCAGTGCGTGATCGTTCCCCGTGATTGTCCCGCTATCGCCAATTGACAAGACGGCTCCACCGCTCTCGCTTGCCTTCTCGATTGCATCAATGACTCTTAGCTTGGAGGAAGACGAGGGCACAATGTCGAAGCTGTGAGCCGAAGACAGGACACGCGCTTGGCCATCGGCGATAGCAGGGCAACGCATCAGCTCCGCCGGGAAGCGGTGGGGGCTGCGTAGATTAGCCATGTTCATTTCGATCTGAATCTCCTTGCGGTCCATCTCTCCATTCAGAAAGAGATCCGGACGGGCAGCAAGCCACGTTGCAATCTCGCCGATCGCAGGGTCTGGAGCGGGACGGTCGTCTGTGATGTCAACATCTGCCGCCCTCAGATGGCCCCCATTGTAATAGCCTACCAAGATCTGGGCAGTGATTTCGGCGGGAAATGCATCGCGAAGGACTCTGCCTAAGGACTTGCCGCGGCCCGACGCGAATCCGATCGCCATGCCCTCACGGTTCAGGCGGATCAGTTCCTCGACGATCTCCTCGTCCGGTGGATCAAAACGACCTTCAGTGGTGACGACTGTTCCGTCGTAATCCATGACTAGGCCTTCGAATTCCGTTTCGCACAGAGCGGTCATCTTCTCCTCGAAAGCCGTCTTCATGACTTCGGCGGGCCTGGCCCCCGAATCTGCGATTACCGCAGATGCGAGCTTGTGCCTTGCTTGCGATGACAGCGTCGCGGCAACTGTCAACAAGACCGGATCGTTATACATGGTCTTACCGAACCTTCCCGCACTCGGCTTTCCAGGATCAACGCCGACAGCGTCTCCCATGGCTTCGATCCAACACAGGCCGTCGACTGCGGAGAATGTATTGGCCAGGCGGCCGCAGTCGCCATGATCCGATGAAACCACCGGAATTGAGCTAGGCAGGTTAAGGCGAATTGTCTCCCAGACCGCTCTTGATCCCTCACCGGTCAACGACAGGATGAAAGCCCGCTGCGGGTGATGATGTAGCCATGTGTGTCGGCCATGGGCAAAGTTGCGGAAATCCGACACCTGTATGGTGCACAGTGCCGCCTCCCAGATCGACGTTTCGAGGAGCCTCGTCAGAGGATGGAGTCGGGGATCGGCCAGCACGATTAGAGTCGTGTCGGACGTCAATCCCGCAAAAGCGTCTCGCCGCTGCTGCCGAACTTTCCGCTCGCGACTGCGGTCGATATGTCTTTCCATGTCACCCACTATGGCGTTTGCGCCACGCACATTGCCGCATTGGGCATCACTTGCCAAAAGTACTGCCACAATTGTGGAGAGCAACGAGTGGGTTGCGAGAAAGCCGTCTTTCGAATCAGCTACGGGGACAGCAACAATTTCCCCGCCTCGGTCTCCCACCCATTGCGCGACGGCTCCATCGGGATTGCGCGTGCACAAAACGAGACAGGAACAGCCCCGGGCTTCGGCTGTGTAAGCTGCCGCTGCCAGATCGGCATTGTTGGCGCCGGCACTGAAGAGCCATACTTCGGTTCCCACAAGGCTCCCCATATCCAGCACCAGTTGCATGGGGGTCTGAACAAGCGTTATGCCATGGCCCAAGGTCTCGCGGCAACGCGCAAGATGTGATGCGGCTATGTGCGACCCGCCCGATCCGACTGCCACGATACTTCGTCTGCAGCTGCAGTCGAGAGCAGAGGCTAGCGGGTCGAGGTCGAATGAACCAAGCAGAGCCAGCGTATCTCCGAGGGCGTCAAGCTTGGCCGTGAAATCCGGTGTACTCATCCCCACTATTCTGCCTCCGATTGAAGAAGCGCAGTGGGGAAGCTTGCGTATAGTGGGCCAGCCAAAATAATGTGCACAAGCGACCCGTATACTACCTGTGCGTCGTGCCCCTTGGACGTTGTCACGCCGTCGAAGGCGTAGCTCTCCGTTTCGACATAACGCACTGTCATGTCGTGTTCGATCGCGGCCATCAGCGCGCCGGCAGCCATGACCTTGCTCCCGATTGGCGAAAGGATCATATGCAGCGCGTAAATTCCCTCCATGGCACGGTCGAACCTTTGTTTGAGCCGTGACAGGAGACGGTATGTGTCCAGCGGATTGCTCTCCGACGCATAGACGAAATCGTGCGGTTCCACACGCCATTCCTCGGCGATTTCCGTCGCGTATTCCGAGATCAAGTCATCCGCGCGTCTGGGGTTGCGAGACGGGAACGGTAGGAGCGGACACACCTTGTAGAGTTTCGGAAGTTGCCGCCCGATCTTGACAAGCGTCGACTTCAGCCCGTGGGTGAGCTGTGGAATCCAAATCTGAGCGATATCCAGATCGTCGTCGCCGCCGACGGCTATCGGCCGCGGCGCGAACCCCTTAGCCGGTCCGGGTCTGTCCGAAGGATCGCAGCGGATCTGGTCGTCAAGATCGGGATCAGAACTGATCATGAGGTGGAAAACGCAGTCAGCGCGGCGTTCACATTGTTCTAAGAGCATGCGGGCCGCGGGGAATCCTACCCCGAGTGACAAAGCGCTAATGTCGACGATCACATCAGTGATTTCATCCGGGATCGGGTAACTGAGTAGCTTCTCAACGATCTGTGATCCACCGACGGGCGCGCCGTCGTCCGCAAATATGTCGATCTTTTCGACAATACATTTTGGAACCACCGCACGGAGTGAGGCCTCCGTGTTTCTGGCTCGCTGTAGAAGCTCTACGCCCGCACCGGGCCGTTCTTCTCGTACAAAGATTGCGGACAGACGGTCGCCCATCCTACTTGATAGAAGCTCGGTCACGCGTTTGGAACGCGGGTCGAAACCCGCGGCCGCAAGGAGAAGCACTCTTCGTTCGGGTGAGGAGAAGTAGCCATCAACGAACTCTTCCACCTTCTCATCGAAATGAGTAATGCAACTTGTCCAGTGCTCACGCATTGGCCAACGCCTTGCGCAGGTATTGGACTGTTTTGGGCAAAAAACCCCCACGCAGAAGAGTCAGACCATGGGCAAGACAAACGGTTCCAGTCAATTCGATGAGGAACCAACGCTTGCCGCCTTGGCCGTAATTCCTTTCGATTGTCACCGCGCCGTTCGCGAGCGCATGCTTTAGGACGAATAGGAGTTCATCCTCGTGCGGGATCTTCTCGAACTCGTCTTCAAGGATCGCAACCGCATTTGCCCCGGCATCAAGAGATGCATTTGGTTCGAGGGACTTCTTGACGCAGTCGTTTGCAATTCTATTTGTTAGTGCTCTTACTCGGCTCGCATGGGGAAATGCCCAACCTTCAATGTTCGCACAAGCTGTCTTGGTGAGGACGCATTGTTGGACGTCGGCCGTCAGAGTGAGAGACTTGCGTCGGATAGCGCGCGTCTCGACTTCAGATACTAGCGCTCCAGCGTAGCGGAGAAAAACCTCTGCATTCTCGTTGCTGGCGTCGCAGAGGGCCTCGATCCCATAATGGAGCGGACGCCTATACAAGTGGTGTAGGTGAATCTTCGCCCCGTTCGCCACACTCCTATCCGCCTCAAGAGGCTTTCTCGGTTCAGGATCAACCTCCTCAAACAAAGACGGCATCGCACGCGTTCGACGTTTGCGATATCGGTGCATGAGCAGCCGCACCATCGCCAGTTCAAGATCCTCAGAGATCTTGGCGGCTCCCTTCGCTGCGTAACCGGCGACAAGCGCCTCGATTTTGCACCGCCTCTCTGGCGTAATGTCCTGCGCATTCTGCGTGCAATCCACAAGCTTGCGTAACTCTTTCAAGCGTCCCTGACTGATGGTGGGCGGGGCAGTCGAAAGGACCGCATCGATCCGTGGCGTTTCACGATTACGAAAAGTTTCGATCATCGGCATATACCGATTCGCGATGTCCTTCGCCATGGTTCGGAATTTCCGACGTGCCTCGGCCTTGTTAACGTGTACCTGCATCCGGATATCAATGAAGTCGCGTCCTTCGGCACGGTTCAGTGCTGGTGGTGCCCCGCCGGACTGAAGCACAGTGCTCGGATTCAATGCGTCTAGTCGCATCATCATCCAGCGACCGAACCGCATCTCCCGGCGCGACATGACCCGAAAAAGAGCACCGAGCTGATCGTGGTGGAGCTCGTGGACGTCATCCAATATCGCGAGGCAATGCAATTTGATCCACTCGTCGCTCCAACGGATCTCGACGGCCTCAATCGCATCGAATGGGTCATACGGCGACGTGGCTTCCTCTGGGAGATCTTCGAGCCCAGGTGGAACGAGCCCTGAGCCGACGCTGTAGATTGCGCGTTCGACAGCTAGAGCCCGCCGTCGGACACCATCCGCGCTCAGACCACCGACCTGGTCGATATGGGCCTCGTAGTCTGCTCTCGGCCTGAAACGAATTTGATCGAGTGAACGCTCTCCATTCGCCGTCAGGCCGCGGATGAGGCCCAGCATAGTCCGGGATTGGACCAACCGAAAGGCCAATCGCGTCTTGATGTTTGGCGGATAGGGAAGCTCCCAGAAATCACGGTATTCTGATTCCATCGGGACGCGCGCCGCAGCGACTTGAGGTTGCCAGTCAATTACAAAACCGGCATCTGCTAACGCCCGTGCAAGTGACCGGTTGGTTTGGCTGTCCAAATCGCTCAAGATTGACTCCACCATACGGAACTCTGCCAAAGTGGCAAGCATAGTCTTACCCGTACCCGGAGAGCCGATGATGCGGATCGGATGGGTAAAGAGTTCGTTCTGCCGAACATGGCCTGCAAGGAAGGTTGTGAGCGGAGCCGGGCTGACGATCGAGAGAAACGCCTCTGGATCACGAATGTATTCTGTAGCGCGTCTGAAGAAGGGATTCGCCATCACGTCACCCGTGTCTGTCGCGCCGGTGGAAGAGCGGGCGCATACGTGGCCTTCGCAGGCGTCCGGTTTCCGCCCAAAGCAGAGGGACTGCGTTGTTGGGGGTGTTGTGTTCCAGAACCAGTGGAAGAGCACAATAGCCATATCCGTAGCACATCGTCGTCATGCCCGCCTCGTTGCAGTGCGTTCTTAGCCGGTTGAAGAGGATGGGATCATAGTAGGATTCGCAAAGAGCGATATAGTCTTCGTCTTTGTTCAGGCGCGGCTTCAATCCTTGCGACCCGGTTTCTACATGCCCCCCGGGAGTAACATTGGAAGAGATATCGCCCAGCGGCAAGTCCGGCCCGAGACGCAAGCCCTCTGTGATACCTCTACAGATCAAGAAGCTATCGTCAAAACTCCTATTTGGCATCTTACTTGACACCTCTGCCACCCGTTTGTTTAGCGCCGCACGCGCCTGTGTTGTCGAGATGTAATGATGAATGTGTAGCCGGTAGTTTTCAGTGACTGGGAAAGCATCTCCAATTGCATCCCTTGCTTCAAGAACTACCTTCTCAAACTTGGGCAGCTTGCCCTTGGCCTCTCCATCAACTATACGCACAAAGGTTGTGCCAGACGCCGCAAAGTCATCGATAAGATAAACATCTTCGAAGCGGACACCGTCGCCCTGTTCTTCCATTAGGTCTTTGCCGAGACTGCGCCATTTCTCGTTGTCAACGTTCATCATTGGAACGACTTGGTCCTGAGATAGTCGCCCGGAATTGGCCCGGCGCAAAATGTCAATCCGGCTCCCGTCGCTCAACCCGACAAAAAGACATCTCCTAAGCCGACTATTGAAGGCCTTCGTGTGTTCAGGCATTGACCAAACTTCATGCGCCGCAATACCTCTCTCCATAGCGACGCACTCACGTAGATAGGGCGTCACCACCTCTGGAAGGAAAGCTTCGATTACGCGGTACATTTCTGCTGACGAAATAAACACGAGACGTTGCTTCACGAACTGGTAGGCCGCATGGCGATCCGAAGACTGAAACTGATGTAGCCAATCGACCAACGCTTCGAGAAAGCCTGCGCCTGCGGCAAAGCCGGCATAGCCATCGTACTTGACGCCGGCCATAAGACGCAGCCAACCGTACTCCTTCGTCGCATCGTCGTCGTCCCAATTCATGACTCTAGCGATCAGGTTCAGGGCGAGAGCATTGGTGGTCATGTATCGATCTCAGCGGGGGGGGGGGAGGGGGTGGCGGAATCTTTCCACCAAAGAGGTATATTTCTATCCTCATAGTTATATCACAAGGGTTCAGCGACGTGAAGACGTTGGCGGATTCCCGGTATCCCGCCGAACATGCCTCCGCTCGGGACAGCTTCTTGCGGTTATCGGTTCGCACGGCACGGCAATTCCGGAGTTTCATACCAGAGCAACTATTAAGCCGCCGATGTCGACCTGGAGACGACCTGCAAATTTGCTCCCTCCCGGTGCGTGATAGAGTATATTCGCTCTAGGAACCTGTCGGATTTACTCAGTGGGCGCAGGCATGGCAATAGCTCAGCTTTGCCGCAGCCAACGGCCGGGCCAAGCTTTGTAGTCTCTTGGCCAGTCCTGCCCTGGTAGCCACTGCACTATCAATATATAGTGTTCCAAGCGCTGAAGATTGTGGAAGAGGTCTTCTGATGTCACGGGATTTCCATTGGACGGATCGTGAGACGCCGTGGCTCTTGCCGCCGTCGCTGCAGGACCGGCTGCCGGAAGGTTATTTGGCGCGTTTCGTGGTCGATCCGGGGTCTTCTCGAGCCGCAAGCTGGAGCGGGCGACGGTTGAGTCGGTGGCCTTCCGCTTCATCGCGGTGAACCTGCATCCGGATCACGACACGATCGCAGCCTTTGGCAAGCGGTTTATTGGCTTTCATCGGGCCATGTATTGCCGAAGGTGGCCGCGAAGGCGGGGTTCCGGTTGCCGGAGGCGAGGCCGGGCGTGCCGGATGCGGCCGCGAGGGTGTCGGCGCCGGAGGGTCTTGAGGCGATTTCGGCGCTTCAGTGCGGGATCCGGGACCTCGGCAGCCTGTCGCTGGAGAGGGTGTCGGAGGGCGACGACCGGCGTTGCTGGGAAGCGATGCTGGATGCCTGGCATCCTCTCGGCTGGAAGCGAGCGCCGGGAGGGCAGCTGCGCTACTGGATCCGTTCCTCGGCCTACGGCGTGCTGGGCGGCATCGGCTTTGCAGCCGCGAGCTGGCACCAGAAGGCGCGCGACGAATGGATCGGCTGGTCGGCCGACGCGCGCGCGGCCCATCTCGGGCTTGTGCTGTGCAATCACCGCTTTCTGCTGCTGCCCCGCATTCACGGGCTGGCATCGCGGGTGCTGGAGATGGCGACGGATCGAGTTGCCGGGGACTGGGGCGAGGCCTATGCAACGCGGCCCGTTTTGGCCTATACCTATGTCGGCCCGGAACATGCCGGAGAGAGCTACCGGGCGGCCGGATGGTCCTGCTGCCCGCGGCCGACCTCCGGCCAGCCGCCGGGGAGCACGCAGCCCGGGGTCGGGCGCGCGGTCTGGATGAAGCCGTTGTGGGTGCACTGGGAGGAGACGTTATGTACCCTGCCGGAGCGCCGGATTGTTCCGCCCGAGCCGGTGTATCTGCCGGCGGGCGCCGACTGGGCGGAGCGGGAATATGCTCGCTGCAGCCATTCCGACGGGCGCGTCCGCAGGCGGATCGTGGAGATGGGGCGGGCGTGGCTCCGGCTTGCGGGGGCCTCGATCCCGGTGCTGTTCCCGCGGCGGGCGGAACGCAAGGCGGCGTACCGGCTTCTGTCCAGCGAGGGCGTGTCCATGCAGCACATTCTTGAGCCCCACCAGGCCTCCACGGTGGAGCGCTGCCAGATGGAGAAGGTGGTGCTGGCGATACAGGACACCACGACGCTGAACTACCACGGCCTGAAGGCGACGGACGGGCTTTGTTCCATCGGCGGACGCGGCACGGGCGCGCACGGACTGATGGCGCACTTCGGGCTTGCGGTCAACCCTGTGGGCCGGCCGCTGGGCGTTTACAACCTGAATGCCGACTTCCGCACGACGGAACAGGAGAAGGTCACGGGTGTCGGGAAGGACACCGAAAGCGCGCGCTGGCTGGAAGGGATGCAGCGAGCCCGGGAACTGGACGATGCCTGCCCGGACACCGAGGTGATCACCGTTTGCGATCGGGAAGGGGATACCTGGGAGATGCTGCGCAAGGCGGCCATCGACCATGCCGGGTTGCTGGTGCGCTCCAATGCGGCGCGCCAGCGCAAGGTGCTGCTGGACGACGGAAAATCCCGCAACCTCTGGACCCATGTCGAAGAACAGGAGCCGCTGGCACGCAAGACAATCCTGGTTCCGCCATGCGGCGGCCCGCGCCAGCGCAAGCAACGCAAGGTCAAGCTCGACCTTCGCGCCTGCAGGGTGGTCCTGCTGGCGCCGAAGGAAGCCGCGGACCAGACTCCGACGGAGATGCTCGCAGTCTCGGCGACCGAACGCCAACCACCGCAAGGCAAGGAGCCGTTGCACTGGCTGCTGCTGGCCAACCGGGGCGAGCCAACCGCCGAACACGCGCAGCAGATCGTCCAGTGGTACGAGAAGCGCTGGTCCATCGAAACCTGGCTCAGCGCGCTGAAAACCGGCACCCGGATCAGCGACCGGCAACTCGATGATGCCGACGACTTGCGCAAGTGCCTCGTCTTCGATGCGATTACCGCCTGCCATGTCCACGACCTGAACTTCATGGCCCGGACGGTCCCCCATACCCCGGCCAGCGAGGTCGTCGGGCAGGAGGCCATCGACTGCCTCTACAACTATCGATACCTCCTCAGGATCTGCAATGCCCGAGCTCCGCCCGAACCTGCGCCCGACATCAAATCCTTCGTCATCGATCTGGCAGGCATCGCCGGATTCGATCCAACAAAGCGGCAGCCCTTGCCGGGAACACGGAAACTCTGGGAAGCCTACCTGATGTTCAAGCCAATCCTGATCTACCACCGCGGAATGAAAGAAGACAACTGAACATGCGGGAAACAAGCCAAGACAATCGCCGCGAGTCCACTGTGGGGTGATGAAAGGGTGATAGCGGTCGCCGCCCGTGCCGCGATCAGTCTCAGAGTATGAACGAATATTCGGGCCTTCAATTGTCGCTGGCTTTGCAATGGGTTGCGATATGGAGACGATTGACATGATCAATGGGTAATTTACGCTTGGCTGCTTGAATCGCTTGAATTGCTTGAGTATGGCGGTTCCCCGACCAGCCGGCTGCTGGGGCAGCGGTAAGTGTTCGTTCAGCACGTGACGGCTGGTTTTTCTTTTCGCGTGATTCGTTAAGGGCTGGCAACTTTGCTCATCATGCGCTAACACGGGAGGTATGTTGAGGAAAGATTGTATTTGATGATGGCGGCGGGCCCGGTTTTGGATCTGGTCGCGGACGACTCTGCGGTTGCTTGTCCGTCTGGCGCTCCGGAGGCTTGGCGGCGGCTTCACGAGGAAGAGAAGCGCCGCGCGGATACTGCGGACGGGCGTACCGAACGGCTCCAACGGGAGAAGGTTCAGGCGCACTGCGAGGCGCAGTACTGGAAAGCGCAGTGGGGTCGGGCCCGGAACGCGCTCGAGGCGGTGCGGGCGGAAGCGAAGGACTTGCGCGGTGTGTCCGGGGATGCGTTGCATCTGCGCTCGGAGGTCGTTCGTCTTGAGACCCTTCTTGCCGACATCGGCGTTGACACGCGCAAGCGCAGCACGATCGCGTCCCTGCGGATCGAGAACGGCCGGCTGCAGACCGGGAGCGAAGCCCTGCGCAAGCAGCTGCAGGAGGTCGAGAGCGAGCGTGACGACCTGCGCTCGCAGATTGAGACCCTGTCGCGCGCGCAGTTCGGTCGCAAGAGCGAACAGGGCCGCAAGACGAGGCCGGAGCACAAGGGGAAGACCGGCGGCAAGCGCGGCCCACGGCCTGGCGGCGAGACCCACGGGCGCACACCGCGGCCCGAACTGGCCCGCAAGAAAGAGGTTCACGACCCGCCGCCCGAGGCGTTGGACTGTCCGTGCTGCGGCGCGCCCCGGGTGGCCAACGGATCGCACACATCGGACTTGATCGAAGTCGCAGTCAAGGCTCATGTGCGGGTCATCGACCGGACCCGCTGGCGCAAGACCTGCCAGTGTTCTGACACGCCTGAAGAGGTGTCGGCCCCACCCGTGCCGCGCCTGTTTCCGGGAACCGCGTTCGGTATCAGTGTCTGGACGCGGCTGCTGTTCGAGCTTTGCGTCGCCAACCGTCCCTTGCGGCGGGTCGCGGCGTGGTTTGAGGCGCAAGGCCTGTCGATCTCACCGGGAACGCTTTCGGACGGGCTGGGTCGGATGGCGGTGTTGTTTACGCCGCTGTCGGCGGCGATCCTTGAGCATCTCCAACAGGCGCCGGTGGTCCACGCCGACGAGACCGGCTGGCGGGTCCGGGAGTTCGCCGCGACGGGCTCGTCCAGCCGCGCCTGGCTATGGATCGCGACCAGCGTGGATGCAGTGTATCTGCATGTCGATGCATCGCGCAGCGCGGCGGCGGCCGCGACCTTGCTCGGAGGGCTGCGCAAGGGCGTGATCCTGGTATGCGATCGCTATAGCGCCTACAAGAAGCTGGCCCGCCTGGCGGCGGGCCAGCTGGTCCTGGCATTCTGCTGGGCCCATGTCAGGAGGGATTTCATCAAGGCGGCGGCGGCGCGTGGCGACCTTGATGACTGGAAGGACCAATGGCTGGCCCGGATCCGGCGCCTGTACAGGTTGAACGCGCAGCGCTTGCGATTTCACGATCCCGGCAGGCCGCCTGACAGGAGGTATCTGAGGATGCACTTCCGTCTGTCCCGCGTCCTCGGGGAGGTCTTCATGGAGGCGGAACGGGAGCTTGCCACCGTTGATGATGCGTCGCCGCAGGGGAAGGTGTTGCAGTCTCTGCTGCGTCATCGCCGGGGGCTGTCCCGGTTCCTCGACGATCCCCGGGTTCCGCTCGACAACAATCTCGCTGAACGCCGCTTCCGCCTTGAGGTCATCCGCCGGAAGCTGTCGCTGGGCTCGGACAGCAAGGCCGGCGCAGAGGGCATGGCGACGATGCTTACGGTGGTCCGCACGCTTGAGGTCAACGACGTTGCGGTTTTGCCGTGGCTTGAGGCGTGGCTGTCTGCCTGTGCCGCCAATGGTGGCCGCCCGCCGGAAGATCTCGGCCCGTGGCTGCCCTGGACGATGAACGAGGCGCGCCGGGCAGAGTTTCGCGCGTGAGCGCGGCACCGACATGCCGCTATGCGGGGCGCGACTTCACCGAGGTCGAGATCGCGCTGATCCGGGATCTGATTGCCGAGGATCCGAAGCTGACCCGAGCTCACCTGTCGCGGGCGTTCTGCCGCCGGGTCGGCTGGGTCAAGCCCGACGGCGGGTTGCGGGACATGATGGCGCGTTGCGCGCTGCTGGCGATGCATCGCGACGGGCTGATCGTCCTGCCGCCACCACGACGCCCGCGCCATGCGCCCAGACCGGTCGTCTTCGGGCCGGAGAGCGAACCACCGCTGCCGCCGCCGCCCGCGACCATCGAGGCGGTGCGGCCGCTCAGCCTCGTCCCCGTCCTCGACCGGACCAGCCACAACGCCCTACTGTGGAAGCAGTTTATCGCCCGCTACCATTATCTCGGATACAAGCCGATGGCCGGTGCCCAGATGCGCTATACCGTGGTCGACCGCCACGGTGCCTCGCTCGCCATGATCGGCATGGCAGCAGCAGCCTGGAAGACCGCGCCGCGAGACCACGCCATCGGATGGAGCCCGGAGACCCGGGCGCGCAATCTCCATCTCGTGGTCAATCAGTCCCGCCTGCTTCTACTGCCCTGGATCGTCATCCCAAACCTCGGATCCCACATCCTGTCGATGCTGCGCCGACAACTGCCCGGCGACTGGACCCAACGCTATAATGTCGAGCCCGTCCTGATGGAAACATTCGTCGAAACACCGCGCTTTGCCGGCACCATCTACAAGGCCGCAAACTGGACCTGTATCGGCACCACCAGCGGACGCGGACGCTACGACACAAAACATGAATGCGCCCTCACTAAAAAAAACATCTGGCTGCAGCCGCTACGCAGAGACTGGAAGCGCAGACTCAACGAATGATAGAAATCATCACCTGCTGAACGAACGCTTACGGGCAGCGAGTTACTTATCCATTGGCAGTGGCGCTATCTCATTGCCAGTTGGTAGTAATTTGAATTCAGGGAATATTGAGTCGTACTCTCAGGCCGGGAGCGCCACCGGACCTCCTGCCCGGATCCTTTCGTCGGTCGGGTCGGCGATGCGCCGGGCGACGTCGCGAAGTTGGTCAATGGCCCAGTCAGCGGCGTAGCCCTCGGTCACATCCTGGGGCCCGGCATGGTTGACCAACCGCTTGGTCAAGCTGGCCGGCAGCATGCGGTCGTGGTCGGCAACCGGGGTGAAGCAGTTGCGCAGCGCATGGAACCAGAACTTCGCTCCGCCGACCTTGCCGATGCGCGCATTCAGATGCTGCATGCCTTCGAGATGTCCGGTGCCGCCGATCTCACGTTGCTCGTTGCGCCGTAAGCCCAGTTTCGCCGCCTGTCGTCAGCGGGGCTCCCACCGATATTGGCACATCCTTGGAGGGACGCAAGACTCCAGCGCGCCAGAAGCGAGCCTGATTCTTGCGCGCTGGAGTCGTGCAAGCATTCCTCGGTTCACACTGTCGTGCAGCACAAGCACCGCAATCCAACCTTGGCGGAGCAGAACTTCCGGCTCGAAGTGACCATCCGTTCAAAGAGGTCCGGATACGTCTTGTGGCCTGGCCGCTGCATGGGTTTCGGCTGACAGGTAGGCCGCTTCGACCAGTGCGAATGTCTTCAGGTTGTCGAGACCGGAGGTCTCGGCCGGCCGACCCGCGCGGAACGCTTCGAGCATATGGGCGTTGGTGCACAGCACAGCGACCTGCGACGTTCGCCATTGCTCGCTTGTCCAGGGAAGAGGCGGAGGTCCGACATGCTCCTCTCGCGCTGTGCCGCCGGATGCCACGGTCATCATTTCGCCACGCGAAACGATGATCGAGCCATTCGCTCCCTCGATTTCCAGCAGCGTCTCCGGAAACGGGTCCGGGATCCGGTGCGCTTCATAGGTCGTTTCGACCACCGAGACCGCGCCCGAGGAATGGCGAAGCATCATCGTGGCCGTGTCTTCGCCACAAATCCCGGCCTTGCGCGTTTGCGTCTCGCAATACAAGCGGTCCACCTCGCCCAGGAAGAACCTCGCCAGATCCAGGACATGAACGCCACAGTCCAGTATGGACAACCGGTCTTCCGTCGCCAGATAAGGCTGGCCGCTGTAGACATCGTAACCGGTGCGAAACGTAATCCGCGCCCAGTTGGGTGCGCCGATGGCCCCTTCGTCCATCAACGCCTTCACGCGGCGCATACCCGTGCTGAAACGGAAGTTCTCATGCACCGCAAGCCATGTGCCATGCTCCGCAGCGGTATCGACGATCGCCCTGCATTCCTCCAGGTTCTGCGCCAACGGTTTCTGTACGATCGCGGCAATGCCCCGTTCCGCGGCCTTGCGGGTCAGGCTGCGATGACTGTCCATCCTTGTCGCGATGTCCAGGAGATCAATCTGCTCGCCATCCAGCATCTGATCGAGGTCGGTGTAGCAGGAAGCCCCGAATTGCCGACCCGCCGTCTCCGCCCTTTCGGGATCCTGGTCGCAGACCGCAACGAGATCCGCCCCCTGCGGCTTCAGGTCCGACCAGGCATGGAGGTGGTTCTGACCGTAAAATCCACAGCCAACCAGGCCGATATGGGTCCTTTCCGTTTCGGGCATGAGACAAGGGTTCCTCAGATTGGGATGTGACAGACCGATATTAGAGTCCGATTGCCAGTCCCGGGCAAGTCGGCTAACGACCCACCGGAATAGCGTGGCAAGGTCGCCGCGCCCGTCAGAAATTGGTTGGAGGGAGATGAGAATCGCAACTCGTGGATTGCTTCTGTCTGCGGCGCTTTGCGCGACGGTGGCCCTGTCGGCTCACGCGGCGGACGAAGTCGTGATCGGCTACTCGGCCCCGGGGCTCGAAGGAGCCCAGGCGCAGATCCAGGCGGGACTGGTAAATTCTGCAGAGGCAAAGGGTTGGACAGTCCTGACCACCACATCCGGGGGAGATGCGCAGAAGCAATTGAATGATATCAACGACTTCATCGCACAAAGCGTCGCGGCGATCGTCGCCGTTCCCGATGACAGCGCAGGCGTATGCGTGGCGGTTCGCGCGGCCAAGGAGGCCGATATTCCGTTCTTCACGATCGACCGTTCGCCCTCGGGCTGCGAGATCAACATGACGGTGCTCTCTGACAACTACCTGGGCGGAAAACAGGCGGCCGAGGCGATGGTTGCCTTCCTTACGGAGCGCCACGGCGCACCCACGGGCAAGGTTCTGGGAATCACCGGCAACCTTGCGCAGAACGTCGCGCAACTGAGTGGCGGCGGGTTCAACGACGTGATGGCCGGCTACCCCGACATCACCGTGATCACAAAGACCGGTGACTGGGACGCCGCCAAGGGGGTCGAAATCGTGCGCGATGTCGCCTCGACAGAGGCCGATCTGGATGGAATCTACATGCATTCCGATTGTGTCTACAGCGCCGGCACAAAGCAGACACTGGTGGAGATCGACCGGTTCGTGCCGGCTGGCGAAGACGGGCATATCTATGTCGGTGGCATCGACGGCTGCCTGGGCATGCTCGACCTGATCCGGGAGGGAGCGACTGACCAGACCTCCGCCCAGCCCATTCCCGATTTCGGCGTGCTCGCAGCCGACTACATCGAATTGACGCTGAACGGCGAAGCGATCGAACCCGGCGAGGTCGTGCAGGAAGGTGCCCTGTGGTCGCCGGCGCGGCTGGAGAGGTCCGATATCGGCATGCAACTGTTCCTCAGCACCCTGTCGGTTACGCGAGACATCGTCAATGAACCGCGACTGTGGGGCAACATCGAGAAGGCCAGCGGCAACTGAGCGGCCCCACGGGTTGAACAGAACGAGGGCGGCGCGCTGTCGCCGGGCCGCCCTCTCCCGGCCCGGCTGACCCCCCAATATTGATCCCGATGACCAATATCGCTGAACAAACCGTCATCGAGACGGTGGATATCGTCAAGCAATTTCCCGGAGTCCGGGCGCTGGACCGGGTGTCTCTCGATGTCCGCAAAGGCGAAGTGCATGCGCTGGTCGGCAAGAACGGGGCCGGAAAATCCACGCTGGTTCACATCCTGAACGGCCTGTCGGCGCCGGATTCCGGGCACATACGGGTCCGAGGCGAGAACTTCCCCCGGCTGACCACCGCCCGCGCGAAGGAGGCCGGAATCGCGCTGGTCGCTCAGCACGCGCAATTCGGGCCCGGCCTGACCATTGCCGAAAATGTCTTCATCGGTTCGCTTCCGCTGCGAGCGGGTTTTGTGAAATGGTTCGAGGTCTTCCGCGATGCGAAGGAAAGACTGTCCCGCTTCGGCCTGGAAATCGATGTTCGCCGCCTCATGGAAACCACCACGGTTGTCGAACGGCAGATGATCGAGGTCGCCCGCGCACTGTTTGCCGACGCGTCGGTGGTAATCCTGGACGAACCGACTGCGCCACTTCCGAAGCACGATGTGGAGAAGCTCTTCGAATTTGTGCGCAGACAAAGGGACCGGGGCGCGTCATTCATCTACATTTCGCATTACCCGGAAGAAATATTCGAAATCGCCGACCGCGTTACCGTCCTGCGCGACGGCAGAGTCGCGGGCGCAGCGCCCGTTGCGGACATCACCCAGCCTGACCTGATTCGGCTGATCAGCGGCGCCAACGTCGAGCGCTACCGGCGGCGGCCTGCAGAGCCGGGCCCGCCTGTTCTCGAAATCCAGGGGCTGACCAGGCCGGGCGCCTACTCGGACATCAACCTGAGCATTCACGCCGGCGAAGTGGTCGGACTGACCGGACTGGAAGGCAGCGGGCCGGGCCAGCTGGCCCGCAGTCTGTTCGGGCTCGAGCCCATGGGCGCGGGCCAGGTGAGCATCAATGGAACGCCCTGCCGTCGCGGAAGCCCGAGCAAGGCGCTGGAGGACGGCGTGGGCTATGTGCCCCGCGACCGCCACGGACTCGGCATCGTGGCGATGCGCTCCGTACGCGACAATGTCTCAATGTCTACCCCGTAGAAGCTGAGCGGAACTTTCGGGCTGGTCAACTCAAGGCGTGAACGACAGGTTGTCGCCAGCTTCATCGACACATTGCGCATCAAGACCCCCTCCATGGCTACTGCCGTTGAAAACCTGAGCGGCGGCAATCAGCAAAAGGTCGTCGTCGCCAAGTTCGCCGCAACCCGCCCGCGCGTCCTCCTGATGGACGAGCCGACACAGGGTGTCGACGTAGAGGCCAAGGTAGAGCTGTTGCGCATCATCGACGAGTTGAGCGAACAAGGCGTGGCGGTCGCCGTGATTTCGGATGAACTGAGCGAACTGATGGACATTTGCGACAGAATCGTCGTGTTCTTCCGCGGCAGGATCGTCCGGCAGTTCCACAAGGCAACAGACAACATCACCTCGGCGAAGCTACTGGCGGCGATCGAGGGCGTGGCAACGGAGAACGCGCATGAATCTCTCTAGGCGCATTCCGACATTCCTGGATCACCTGATCTGGGCGATCCTGTGCGGCGTCTTCATCTTCTTCGTATCGCAAAGCGAGCACATTCTGTCGCAGGTCAAAATCACGAACATTCTGTCGGCCGCGGCAGTGCTCGGGATCCTCGTTGTCGGACAGACCTTCGTGCTGATTTCCGGCAATTTCGATCTGTCCACCGAGTCGACCCTCGGATTGGCGGCGTTGATGGGAATCCGGCTGATCGTGCCCGCGACGGCACCCTTCTGGGGCAGCGGCCTGCTGGTCAGTCCCTTCCTATCGATCGCGATCATCCTGTTGATGGGATCCGGCATCGGTTATCTCATCGGCTCGCTGATCACCTTCGGAAAAATGAACAACTTCATCGCAACCCTGGCAATGCTGCTCGTCCTGCGCGGACTCATGCTTGCCTTCACCGAGGGCAATGCGACCACCGGCCTCAACTTTCCGCCGGCCGATGTGTACTACTGGCTCGGCCACACCACCGCGTTCAGGATTCCGGGAGTCGTGAAACTGCCGGTCGCCGTGATCACCACCGCACTGGTCTTTCTCGCAGGCCACATCATCCTGAAGCATCACCGGTTCGGACGGGAGCTCTATGCGATCGGCGGCAACCGGCAGGCGGCAGTCGCGTCAGGCATCGACGCGGATCGCCGAATTCGGCAGGTCTACATGATCAGCGGTTTGCTGGCGGCCCTGGCCGGCTGGATGCTTGCCGGACGGGTCGCTTCGATTCAGGTCAACCTGGGCGAAGGCTACATCTTCACCGTTTTCGCGGGGGCGGTCATCGGTGGAGTCAGCCTCCATGGCGGGCGCGGCACGATGCTGGGCGCGCTGGGCGGCGTCCTGCTCCTGTCGACGATCGACCGCGGACTCAACCTCATGCATGTGTCTGTATTCTGGATCGAGGTCATCCAGGGACTGATCATCATGCTGGCGATGTTTATCGATGCGCAGCGCGTGCGGTATCGCGCACCGGCCGGGGACCATGGCGGTCCGCCCGGTTCCGGCGCCGCTGCAGGCAGCGCCGGAACCCTGCCGGAGACTCCGCCCCGGCAGAACACTTGACCCGGACGGAACGGGCGGGAGAACCTGCCCCGGATCGCGGCCTGAAGGAATCCTTCGGTATTGGCCGGCCGGCCTTTCGCGAAGCCCTGCAGCGAAAGACGGAGAGACTTCTGCAGTCGGCCACCGGCGGACGCGCCCACACTTCCCGGCCAAGGATCTCCATCATGTTCGATCCGTCCCTTGGGTCCACAAGGCAACTGCCGCCCCCGGCAGATGGCGAAACGGCATTTCCGGAAGCACGCAGGTTGTTCGAGACCGCGATTGCGCACCGCGCCGCAGACATCGCGACGCGGATGCGGTCATCGCCCGGCTTGTAGCAGTGCCGCATGCGAACCCCCCGCCTCGCCAAGACATGTTGCCGCCCCTGGGCGCAGCAACATTGCCTTCCGCCTGCCGCTGCCTGAAACCGGCGGAAACCCGGTGAGTGGCGTCTCGTACCGGGCGATTCTGGAATGGCTTCAGCGGCATATTGCCCCGCGGGCGGGGACGCAGCCGGGAATGCGCCGCTCGGCCGCGCGCGGATGTTCCCGGCAATCACCGCGCACGAGCCGACCTGCCGCAACTTCGTTGTGCCGGTTCCACTGGGCCGGATCGCTCGAGTACCATTCCATGAGGCGCTTGCCGGCCTCAAGTCACTTGACGCCCGCTTGCGCTTTGGGGAATGCTGCGAGTACTACGCGGAACGTGCGGACACGAGCCGGACGATTGCAACCAATGCGCCACCCTTCGCCTGCAGGATCCCGTCCGCCAGCGGGTACACAGTAATGGATATGCTGCCATGAGACCGACCAGCCTGAAGGAAATGTCCCGCAGCCGCAAGGCAAAGCTCGGGCACTTTGTGATCGAGTTCGCAACCCCTGGCATCGGCCACCTGTTGAAGAGCGCCGGCTGTGACTTCGTGTTTCTCGACCTCGAGCATTCGGGCTTCGGACTTGAGACGCTTCGGAACTCCGTTCGCTACTTCGAAGCGGCCCAGCTGCCGATGATCGTCAGGTCGCCGTCGAAGGATGCTTCGATCCTTGCACGCATCTGCGATATCGGCGCCGAAGGCATCATGGCGCCCATGGTCAACACCGCCGAGGAGGCGAAGGGGATCGTTCGCGCCGTCAAGTATGCGCCCGAGGGCGGACGCGGCGTAGCGCTTGGCATCGCCCACGACAATTTTGCAGACAACTCCGTCCCGGCGGACCAGAGAATGCGAAACGCCAATGACCGGACGACGTTGTTCTGTCTCATCGAAAGCGAGGAAGGGGCCGAGAACGCGGATGCCATTGCGGCCGTTGAAGGCGCCGACTGCCTCTGGGTCGGGCATTTTGACCTGACCGCTTCGCTCGGCATACCCGGGCAGTTCGAACATCCGAAGTATCTTGCCGCAGTGGACCGGATCGCAGTTGCGGCCCGCAAGCACGAACGTGCCCTCGGGCGCCTGGTTGCATCGGTCGAGGAAGGCGTCGCGCTGTACGGGCGGGGGTTCGATTTCTGCTGCTACTCCGGCGATGTCTGGGTGTTTCAGCAGGCGCTCACCGAGGCGATCTCGCAACTAAGGCGGGGATGCATCTGATGGACAGGCCATTGCGGGCCGCCCTGGCCGGTGAATTCCGGGGGGACGGCGGCGCGTCGGCCCCCTCGAATTCGCAGATCCGGCCAGCCCCGAGGCGCCTCCGCTTCGAGCCGCCCGCTTCGGGGACGCGCCGATACCATGGGCTTCGCCTCGCCCCGACGGAACCGTCCAGGCGCGAAAGGAAATGGGCCGCGGCGCGAAAGGAAATGGGCCCGGATCTCGAACGGCCGGAATTCAGCGAGAGCCGACAACCCCGCGTCGCAACCGCCCGTGCCAGGCGACCGTTGCAGAGGCTTCGCATGGGCTTGAGGCCCGGAATACCGGAGCAGGACAATCACGCGAGCTGGCTGCTCCTTGCTGGAACGGACTCCCGCAGGATGGAAAGGAATGCGTCATGAAAGTTGCCCTGATCACCGGCGCTGGATCGGGAATCGGTCGGGCCGTAGCGATCGGCCTTGGCCAGGATGGGTACAACCTGGTCCTGGCCGGCCGCCGGCCGAAACCCCTGGAGGAGACGCTTCAGCGCGTCACGACCGCGAGCATTGCCGTTCCGACCGATGTGGGAGACCCGGGTTCCGTGTCTGCGTTGTTTGGAGAAATCCGGAAGCGCTTCGGCCGGCTTGACGTCCTGTTCAACAACGCCGGCACTGGCGCACCGGGAACGATCAACCTCGAGGACATCCAGCCAGAGCTATGGCGCCGGGTCGTCGATACCAACCTCTCGGGCGCATTCTACTGCATGCAGGAAGCCTTTCGCCTGATGAAGTCCCAAACGCCCCGCGGGGGCCGGATCATCAACAACGGATCCGTTTCTGCCCACGTTCCGCGCCCGAACTCGGCACCCTACACTGCTACCAAACATGCGGTGACCGGGTTGACGCGTTCCGGATCCCTGGACGGGCGAAAATACGATATCGCCGTGGGACAGATCGACATCGGCAATGCGGCCACCGACATGACGGAGCGCATGAAAACCGGCATGCCGCAGGCCGACGGCACCACTGCGCCGGAGCCGACGATGGATGTCGACAACGTGGCCCGCACCATCCGCTACATGGCCGCGCTGCCACTTGATGCCAACGCGCAATTCGTCACCATCATGGCCACGACGATGCCGTATATCGGACGGGGATAGGGCTGACCGGCCATTTCCGTCTCCGCGCAGGAAGGTTGAATGGCCGCAAAACGCGGCACTTGACGCCAATTCGCTTCCGCGCGCTGTTGCGCGAACTGGCCTGTGGCTTGCCGCCAAATTCCGACTGGATCGAGAGGCAACCCGATGAAGGACCGCATCGTACTGATCACCAACGTGAAACACTTCGTGGGCATGCCCGTTGCGGCGGAGCTCGCCGCCCAGGCGGCAATCGTAGTGTGCCACGACAAGAGCTTCGCCAACGCCGCAACTGCCGGGGAATTCGCCGCGGCCCATCCCGGTCTCACGGTTCTCCAGGCGCAAACAGCGTCTGAAATCGTCGCGGGTGCGACCGAGGTCTGCGGCCGGATCGACGTGGTCATCTGCAACGATGCGGGTGCCGCGATCCGCGCGCCCATCGAAACCGCAAGAACGGACGACATGCGTTCGGCGCTCGAGGAAATGGTGGTGTTTCCATTCGCGATGGCCCGTGCCATCGTGCCACAGATGAAGAAGCGAGAGAGCGGCAAGATCCTGTTCATCACCTCGGCGGCCCCCCTGCGAGGACTGCCGAACTACTCGATATACGTGTCGGCTCGGGGCGCGACCAACGCGCTCGCGGTTTCCCTCGCGCAGGAACTCGGCCGCTACAACATCCAGGTCAACGCGATCGCGCCCAACTACGTCGAGAGCCCGACATACTTCCCGCCCGAGTTGGTCAACGATCCGGAGATCCTTGCCAGAATGACCCGGAACATCCCGCTAAGGCGCCTCGGAAAGCCGGAAGAAGTCGCCGCGCTGGTGGCATTCTACGCGTCCGACAAGAGCGATTTCATCACCGGCCACGTCATGCCATTTGCTGGTGGCTGGGCGTGAGAGCTGCGTAGGCTCCGCAGTCCCGGACCAAGCATTTGCCTCATGGAGATGGAACCGTTGGATGCAAGGCGGCCCACGACCCCTGATCGATTTCCGTCCGTACACGAAAGGCACGGCGCACAACGCATGGGCAAACACCGAATGGTAGGCCGGCATGAACCCTTGAGCGCGAAGGGGCCACAGGGGCATCCATTGGCGCCTGAGCGCTTCCGGCCGCGATGGCAGCCAATTCCGACTTCGTGCAGGAGAGCCTCTGCGGCCAGGCAGGAGCGAAGCCTGCTGCCGAGGAAGTCGCGACCTCAGCAGCGTCTTGATGCCTGGGCATGCGATCCTGCTGAACCCTACCGACACCATGCTCGCGGGGTGGCCAAGCCGCACCTGCCCGGTTAAAATGGCGTGCCGGCTGGTTCCGGCCCTCGCCATGACCCTCCGGCACCGGCCGCACCGGCCGACAGCAGCCCGCCGCGATCTCGGCAATGCTGGCCAGCGGCCCCTTCGTCCGCTTCCAGCATCTATGTTTTCGGTCAAGCCCGATTCAGGCCCCTTTGGTGCTTCCGGGCACGCGCCCCTCCCGTGTTTTCCACAGCTTTTCCACGACGTATCCTCGGGCTGATGCAGAGGCCAAGCCATCGGATTCGACGGTCCCGGCCCTGGCTACCCCGCTGCGGGGAGATTCAGGAAGCCGGGGCAAAAGGGCAGCCGCCGGGCTACGCCGGTCTCGCCGAGGATCTCCACGGCACCGACCGCCACCCGGATGTCCGCAATCGGCACTCTCGCCGGCCAGCGGATCGCGCCGATCACATGGCGGATCTCCACGGTGCCGCCCGCTGCCAGCGAAACGGCGCCGGGGCCCGAAAGATCGGCTTCTGTCGAAATTCCGAGCATGTGGTCCGCCGCGCCTTCCTCGACCCCGAGACAGCCGACATGGCGACCCGACCAGGGCGCAAAGTCACGCCCGCCATCCGAATGCCAGAGCATGGTCATCGGGAGTTCCCGGGCGTTCCGGAGCGAAAGATAGAGATCCCCTTCCGCGGGCCGGGTTACTGCAGTCCACCCCAGCGTGTGGCCATTGCGTTCGACGCCGACGACGAAATCCTCGTGCCGCGGTTTCCAGGGATAGCGCGTCAGGTCCACGGGGCCGGCCCGCCCCGGGAAGAGGCGTGGATCCTCCGACCGTGCCGGGTAGCGCAAACCGGATCGGCCGCGGGCCGGGTCGCTTTCCTGAGGATCCTTGGGCGTTTCCCAGACGCGCTTCGGAGAAGTGCGAATCATCCCGCCGGTCTTCAACGAGACGTTGGCATGATTGGCGACAGGCATCCGGCCGTCGCCGCCAACGAAGATGTGGCGCTGGTAGACAAAGGGATGGCCGTCTCGGAGCGAGAGCTCCTTGATCAGCGTGGCCCCGCGGACCGGCCGCTCGAGAACGGCGCGGAGTGTTCCCGTTTCGCTCGCAAGCACGCGCCAGGAAGAGTTCGGAGGCCAGCCGTGCAGCGGCGAGCCATCTTCGCTCGCAGCGAAAGGCGCGCAGAAGAAATCGCCACCCAGCGTCGCCATGTGCGGCGCGGCGTCGGGAGGCATCTCCTCGCCCGTCCCGACCCAGGGCGCACGGTGCATCGGCGCAATCTCCGCCCCCTCGTCGATGACAGTGAATCCCTCGAGAAGACCGGTGCGGGCGTCGAACCGCAACCGGATGCCGTCCGCCCCGATCCTCGTCATGCGGCGAGGTGGTCCCCGGTGATGATGTTCTCCACATCCTGGATGCTCGAGGTCTTCGGGCTCACGTCGTCGGCGACGATCTTACCGCGCCGCATGACCACCATTCGGTCCACGACCTGAAAGACGTGGTGAATGTTGTGGGCGATGAAGATGCAGGAATGTCCGGTGTCCCGCGCTTCGCGTACGAAACGCAAGACGCCTTGGGTTTCGGCCACGCCGAGGTTGTTCGTCGGCTCGTCGAGGATGATGAGGTCGCTGTCGAAATGCATTGCGCGCGCGATCGCGACAGCCTGCCGCTCGCCGCCGGAGAGCGAGCCGATGGGCGTCGTCGGCAGAATGTCCTTCAAGATGCCAACGCGCTTCAGAAGCTCCGCGGCGACTGTATTCATGCGGGCCTGGTCCATCCGGTCGACGAACTTCGGCCCCGTGCGAGGCTCACGCCCGAGGAACAGGTTCCGCGCGATGGACAGTTGCGAGACGAGGGCCGAATCCTGGTAGATCGTCTCGATGCCGCTCTCGATGGCGTCCTTGGTGGATCGGAGCTTTTCCTCCCGGCCGTTGATGTAAATCTCGCCTGAGGAATAGGGGACCGCACCGGCGAGAACCTTGATCAGCGTGGACTTGCCGGCACCGTTGTCGCAGAGAAGCCCGACGATTTCGCCCTTGCGGACCGTGAGGCTCACGCCCCGCAGCGCGTGGACGCGCCCGTAGAACTTCTCGATACGGCGCATTTCGACGAGGGGCGTTGCCGTGCCTGCCATGTCAGACCCCCTCGTTGTTACGGCGTTCGAGCCCGGCATGGAATTGGCCGGCACGCTGCTCACTGCGGAGCAACGCCAAGCCCTCGACGATCTGGACGAAGTCCTGGAGAGGCCCGAACTGAACTTTCAGAGCGCCTTGAAGTCGGCGATCTGCTGGTCCCCAACAACCTCCCGCTGCTCCACGGGCGTGAGGCCTTCGAGCCCGGAGAGGCGGGGAAGCGCAACCCGAAGCGGATCTGGATGTGGCGACGCCATGCCGGCCAGGGAACCGACCCGGTGGCGCTCGACCTGGAAGAGTTCGGAACGAATCCGGGGGCGGCGTTCGCATGAGCCAGGATATCGCGGTCCGGATCGACCATGCCGGCGGAACCATGCAAGAAGCACGGTTCCGGATCCAGCGGCTCTCCCCTCGTCAACCTCCGAGGCAGGACCGACCGGCGGCTGCGCAGGCGCATCCGTCAGGCCGTGGCGCAGCCTGTCCGGCGAGGTGGCCGGTCTGTCGTCACGAACTGCCTCGTACTGCCGGGAGCCCTTTCGTGCGAGTCTCAGGCACGCCCCGTCATCCACGGAACAGCGCCGCGACCTCAGGGTCGCGGAATCGTTGCACTTCCAGCGCATAGCCGGCTGGATCCTTGAAGAAGAAGTGGTCGCAGTAGCGACCGTGCCGGATCTCCGTCAAGCCGTCCACGCCGGCCTTCGACAGGCGTTCGTGCCAGCCTTCCACGTCGTCGTCGACGATGGTGAACAGAACCGCGCTCTCGTTCTTGTGGCGAAGATGTCCCTGGCTGCCGTCGACGATGCCGAGGAAGTTGCCCGGCGCAGCCCTGAAGATCTGTGCGAGCCCCTGGTCGAGCACGAGTTCGAACCCCATGACCGACGTGTAGAACGGGGCGATCACGTGGATGTCCTCGTAATAGAAGAAAGTAATCGAATACGGTGCTTGCATGTTCGTGCTCCGGCTCATGCGACGACAAGGACTCCGCGGTTGTCGAGCGACAGGCCGGCCGTTCCCGGCCGAACGCCGGTTACGACGACCGGATGGACCAGGTAGAGCCATGGCGGGTTTCCGGCAAGGTAGCGCAAGCAGGCCGCGTAGGCGGTCTCCCGGTCTGCAGGGGCGACCGCGGCGAATGCCGTCGCCATCCGCTCCTCCGCAGCTGGATCGTCGTAGCCCTGCCACCACGTGCCACGGACGCGGGACGAAATCTTGTCGCTCAGGACCCGGAACGTGCTGTTGGGAGAGGAGTCAAAGAGGGCGATGTCGCCCATCTCCTTCCGTCCGATCTGCCGCGCGTATTCGGGCCGGTCGGATTCCACCTCCAGCGCCACCCGCCATCCAACGCGTTCCAGGTCGGACGCGATCGCTGCCGCGATCCCGGGCGCCCGCTCCGGCATGAATGTGGGCGTACGCAGGGAAATCCTGTCCGGGCCGCCGGCAGCGTCGAGCAGCGCGCGCGCGCGCGCCGGGTCGTGCGGGAGGCGGGGAAACCGCTCCTCCATGCCCAGGTGGAACGGGCTGACAACCGTCGTTGCGGGTTCGGCAAGACCATCGAAGACATCCCGAACAATGGCCGGCCGGTCGACAGCGAAATTGACCGCGGATCGCAGTCGGGAGTCCGCGAAGGAGGAACCGGTGCAGTTCAGATAGGCCATCACCGACAGGGTGCTGACCGCGCTCAGCCACTCGAGACCCGGATCTCGATCAAGCCTTCCGGAGACCCGCTCCAGATTCATGGCTGCATCGACGCGACCGGTGCGAAGCGCGAGCAGCCTCGCCTCGGCTTCCTGCATCTCCGAGAAGGCCATTCGATCGGACGGATCGGCAACGCGCTCCAGTACCGCGGCTCCGTCGCCAAGCTCCACTACCCGGAATGGACCGGTTCCAACCACGGGCCGGCCGGCTGCGTCTGGCCGCGACGGGTAGAACTCGCAGAACACATCCTGGACATGGGCGATTGGCTCCGGGTCCTCGACCACCACGCTGTTGCCGGGTCCGACGGTGAAGCGCGTGTTGGCGAAGTAGCGAGCGTACGACCATTTCATGCCAAACGTGTCCCGCGCATCCAGAATCGCCTCCAGGAAGGCGAGGATGTCGGCTGGCCGGCAGTCCGTCCCATCGTGGAACCTCGCTCGGGCCCGCAGATGGAACTGCCAGCGCCGGCCGTCCGGCGACATCGTCCAGCGCTCGAACAGGCCTGGTCCGGCATGGCCGTTCCGCCAGGTCAGCAAGGGTTCCAGCACCAGTGACCTCAGCGACAGAACGCCGACATCGTCGGTCACGCGGGTCTGGGGAAGGAAGGCGACCCTCTCGAGCGCAATGCGGCGGTTTGCCATGGCGAACCTACGCGGACTTCCTGCGGCGGGGGTTCATCCAGTCTGCCAACCCGTCGCCGATCATGTTGAAGGAAAGCACGGTGAGCAGGATGGCAAGCCCCGGCGCGATCGCAACCCAGGGGCTGCCTCTGGCGAATTGCAGATTGCCGGCCACATCGGTTCCCCACTCGGCGATCGGCGGCTGGGCACCGAGGCCCAGAAACCCGAGGCTCGCGGTCTGCAGGACGGCGCTGCCCAGGGCAAGGGTCGACTGCACGAGCAGCGGCGCCAGCCCGTTCGGCAGAATGTAGCGCCACAGGATGCGCCGGTTTGGCAACCCAAGCGCGATGGCGGCCTCAACATAGGGTCTGACCGAGATGCTGATCGCCTGCGCCCGGGCAACACGCGCGAACTGCGGCGCGAGCGTGACCGCGACCGCGAGCATCGCATTCTCGAGGCTGGCGCCAAACGCGGCAGCCAGGGCAATCGCCAGAACCAGAGCCGGAAACGACAGGACCGCGTCGACAACCCGCATCATCGCGACATCCACCCACCCCCCGGCAAAGCCGGAGACCGTCCCGTAGGACACGCCGACCGTGAAGGCGATCGCGATGACGCCAACGCCAATGCCGAGAGTGACGCGCCCACCATGCAGCACCCGCGTGAGCACGTCCCGTCCGAATGCGTCGGTGCCAAGCCAATGGGCGGCGCTCGGTCGGGCCAGGGCATCGATGATATTGAGACGCGTCGGCTCGTAGGGTGACAGCATCGGCCCGAACAGCAGGGCCAGGAAAATGATGGCCAGCAGCGCGGCGCCATAGCTCGCCAGCCGGTTGCCGCGCAGAAAGCGAAGAACCTCACGCATCGCCGTTCACCGCAGCTTCTTTCGAACGCGCGGGTCCAGCCCGCCATGGATCAGGTCCACGACAAGCGCCGTCACGATGAAGATGACAGCGAACAGCAGGGTCGTGCCCTGGATGACGGGGTAGTCGCGGTTGCGGATGGCTTCGAACATGTATCGTCCGATTCCGGGCCAGGCGAAGATGGTCTCGGTCAGAATGGCACCGCCCAGCATCTCCGCGAAGGCCAGACCGAGCACCGTAATGGCGGGAAGGAGGGCATTGCGCAGCACGTGGCCGTAGACCACCGTGCGCTCGGCCAGGCCCTTGGCGCGGGCGGTGCGGACGTAGTCCTCCTCCATCGCCTCCAGCATGGCGCTGCGGACAAAGCGCGAGAGCACCGCGGCGAGGAAGGCCGCAAGGACCGACGCCGGCAGCGCGACGTAGGTCAAGGCGGTCAACGAAAGCGTCGGGTCACCGATCAAGAGACCATCGAGAATGAGGAAGCCGGTCACTGGCTCGGCTACGATAAAGGGGCTGAGGCGGCCGGAGATTGGCAGCCAGCCCAGCCAGAGCCCGAACACGAGCTGGAGAACGAGTGCGAACAGGAACGCGGGGATCGACACGCCGATCAACGAGACGACGCGCAGTCCCTGGTCTAGGGCGGTGTCGGGCCGTGTCGCCGAGAACACGCCGAGCGGAATGCCGACGAGGACCGCCCAGACCAGGGCCACGACGGAAAGCTCGATCGTGGCCGGCAACCGCTGCACAAGCTCTTCGCCGACCGGCCGGCCCGACTTCAGAGACGTGCCGAGATCGCCCTGGAGGACACCGGCCAGGTAGGAGAAGAACTGCACGGCGAGCGGCTGGTCGAGGTCGAACTGGTCGCGCAGCGCGGCGATCTGCGTTTCCGTGGCGCCGGGCCCGAGAAGGGTAACGGCCGGATCACCGGGAACGATCCGCACCAGCGAAAAGATGAGGATGAGAACGATCGCAAGGACGGGTATGGTCGCCAGCAGGCGGCGCAGCACGAATGCGATCATGCGACCGGGAGGGAGCCGGGTTTGTGGCGCAGTGGCGGGAAGCCGGGCGCCGCGCCGCGGCGGCGCCCGGCGGTCATGGGACTAGTTCTTGGAAACGCTCCAGTATTCGTTTAGCGGCGGAGCGCTGTTGACAACCAGCCCTTCGATATTGTTCCGGTGGAAGATGATCAGCTTCGGGCTGAACAGATACGCACCCGGAACCTTCTGCATGACTCTCTCCTGGATATCGAAATACAGGGCCCTGCGGGCCTCCAGGCCCGGAGTCTGACGCGCCTGCTCGATCAGGGCATCCAGCTCGGCGTCTTCGCTCATCCGGAAGGTCATCGCGGAGTTCTTCAGGCTGGAGAGATAGCCGATTGTGATATGCGCATCCGGGTCGTTGTACCAGGGCTGCCGGCCATCCAGCGCGATCTGGTGCTCGCCGGCAACATGCAGCGCACGATAGGAGGGGAACTCCGTCTGCGCAATCGTGACGTTGATGCCGATATCGGCCAGGTTGGCCTGGACAAACGTCGCGATGGCGCCCCAGAGCTGTCCCTGGAAGCTGTACAGGTCGAGTTCGAGATCCGCGGGATCGACCCCGGCTTCGGCGAGCATGGCGCGTGCCTTGTCGGGATCGTAGTTCGGCGCCATGTCGAGGACCGCCGGATTGAACGCCCAATTGTTGCGCGTCAGGGGCCCGTGAACGCGTTCGGCCGTCCCGCCGAAGACGCCGGCAAGCAGTCCGTCGTAGTCGATGGCATGGGTGATCGCGCGGCGCACGTTCACGTCGGTCAGGGGTCCCTCGGTAAGGCTGTTGTTGAACTCAAGCTGGCGAATGATCTGGCTTGGCAACTCCATGACCGTGATGTCCGGGTTCTGCGACAACTCTGCGACATCCCGCGCGGGGACCGCAGATAGCTGGCCCTGCTGCTGCACGATGTCGACACCGCCGCTCTCCAGTTCCAGCCGCCGCGTCGTGGCGTCCGGGATGATGCGGAAGATGATCCGGGCAACGTTCGGCGGGCCACGGAAATAGTCCGGGTTCGCGTTCAGCACGACGCTCGTGTCGGGCTGGTAGGACTCGAATACGAACGGCCCCGTACCGACCGGGTTCACGGCGAAGTCGTCGCCGAGTCGCTCCACCGCGTCCGGGCTGACGATGGCCGCCTGCGGCTGGGCCAGGATCGACAGGAACGCCGGGTAGGAACTGGAGAGCGTGATCCGGAGATCGGTATCGGACAACGCCTCGATCGACTCGATCAGGCCGAACGTCGCCTGCACGTAGGAATTGAGCTCGCTTGTCCGTTCAAAGGAGAATTTCGCGGCCGCCGCATTGAAGGGCGTGCCGTCGTGGAACGCAACGCCCTCGCGCAGCTTGAAGTCGAAGGTCTTGCCGTCTTCCGAGACGGTCCAGCTCTCCGCCAGCCGCCCTTCCAGCGCAGCAAAGTCCGGCGGCGTCCATGCCACCAGCGTGTCAAAGACGTTCAGGATGATTTCGCTGCCGACCGGAAAAGCCCGGTTGGTGCCAGGCTCCATGTTGGCGGGATCGGACGGAACCGCCACCACCAGCGTCGACTGTTCGTCTTGCGCAACGGTGGCGACCGCCATGAGAGTTAGTGCTGCCACTCCGGCAGCGAAATACTTGATGATCTTCATGTGTCCTCCCTTACGGTACCAATTGGGCACCGTTCTCCCGATACTGTGCTAGTGGATCAAGCAGGTGCAGCACGGGCATGTCAGCCATGGTACTATATCGGATTATTGCTGGCAAAGACGCCCGTCGCCTCGCCTTTCCCGGACGGGTTCGCAGTGCAGCGCCGGTCCGGACCGGCGCGACCCGTTGCGATACGGGCCCCGGCAAGCGGGTGAGGCAAGATCGGAACACCGCTACGAGCCGGACGCCCAAGTCTTGTTTGAAATCTTGGAACCGATGAAATGCAAGCAGAGAATAATCAATACAGGAAATGGTTTGTATTAGTGGGAGTTGCTGCAATCCGGCCCGCCGAAGGGCGCGCTCGAGCTCAGTTTGCCACGCCAGCATGACGACGTTATGGTGCATCGGTTTGACCAAGATGCCGAGGCGAATCCGGCCTTTGGTTCCGGTCTCGATGAAGGAGGGACGATAGAGAGCAACTTGCAGTTCAACAAAGAAACCGCAGACTCTATCGGGCAAGAACCGCGCGGCAGCGTGTCGTGGGGTCTTCCGGAATGCCGGAACTGGCATTCCATAGTGATGACAGGCAGGAGAAAAAGAGAAATGGGCATCAAGAAGTTTTTTGGAATTGCGCTTATTGGCGCCATCGTGTCAGGTACCATGGCGTTCGGCTTCCTCGCTAGTCCGGCCGGCGCACAGGAGCGCTCGATCAAGGTCTGGTTTGGACGGGAGAACTTCATTCCCGAAGACAGATTCGAAACGTTCAAGGCCGATTATCCGGACATCAACGTCGATTTCGAAGTGATCCGGCTGGAAGACGTGAATGCGCAGCTCATCCTCGCGATGCGATCGGGAAATGCCCCCGATATCGTGCAGATTCACTCTCGCGACGTCGAACAGCTCGCCATCAACAAGGTGGTCAAGGACTTCACGGCCGGGATCGAGGAATTCAAGAATCGCTTCCCGGAGACCTACGGGCAGCTTGCGCCGCTGACTTGGGAGGGCGCTTCCGATTCCAAGGGCAATCTTTACGGTGCAGCCTTGTTCGCCCAGTCGATCTACCTCACCTATCGTACTGACTGGCTGAAAGAGGTGGGAATCGAACCGCCCCTGGAAACGACCGACCGGGTACTCGAGGCCGCACGCAAGATTGCCGCACTGGACGGCGATCGGCTCGGATTCAGCCTGATTGGATGTTGCCACAGCACGGTATGGGAGTTGCCACTGTTCCTTTCCATGGGCGGACAGATCGTCGACGGGGTCCCTCAGCTCGACACTGAGACGGGCATTGCATGGATCAGCTTCTACCAGACTCTGCTGAACGATGGCAGTGCCCATCCGGATACGCCGTCGTGGGATTCCGGTCAGATGCGTGCAGCCTTCATCGGCGAGAGGGCCGGCATGATGAACGAGGGCGAGCACATTTACGTCGAGGTTCACAAGCAGATGCCGTACGGAGAAGGCAAGTGGGCATTCGAGAGGCTTCCGACTCGCCCGGGGCAGACCGAGCCGCAGGTCCAGTCCGGATTCGCGTTTCCCTTCATCGTGACCACCGCCAACGAGGATGAAGAGGCGGCAATGCTGGCCCTCGAATACCTCGCACGACCGGCATTTGCCAAGCAGGTGGCCATCCGCTATCAGCCGACGACCAATTCTGCCGTTGCCGAGGATCCGGAGTACCTGGCGGCCAAGCCTTGGGCGGGCGACGTTTTGCCGATTGCCGCCAACCTGATCTCGCTGCCCACGCACCCGACCCGCGTGATCCAGATCTATGACGTACTGAAGGAGCTCCGCAGCGAAATGGTAGCCAATCCGGACGCCGACCCTGCGGGCATTGCCGCGGAATTTCAGAAGAAGCTGAACGACGCGGCCGGCCTCTGACGAGGCAAGCGAATCTGGTCACCGGTCGGGATGTGACCCGCTCTCATCACCAGAGCGGGTCGCAACCCGACCGGTGACTGCGCACGAGACTTCGAATAGATGAACGCGACACTCCACGATTCGGAGGTCATGACGGCTGGCGAGCGGGCAGCGGAAATCGGCAAGCGGCTGGGACCATACCTCTTGGTCATTCCGGGCCTCGTCCTCGTCCTCGGTGTTCTGGGCTACGCGGTGGCCGGCGGCTTCATATTGTCCCTGAATGAAACCGACATGCTCCTCAACAAGACGTTCGTCGGCCTGAAGAACTACATCGCAATATTCGGCAATCCCCGGTTCCAGAACTCGCTCTGGAGAACGGTCGTCTTCGTCATTGCGTCCATTACCCTCGGCATGTCCATGTCGATGATGTTCGCGCTGACCCTCTACCACGTCGGCTTCGGCCGCCGTTTCTTCCGTGGGCTCAGCCTCGTTCCATACTTCGTTTCCGGCATAGCCGCGGCCGTCATGTTCCGGTTCATCTTCACGACGAGCGGCGGATTCGTGAACTACGTTCTGACCTCGCTTGGCCTGGATGCGCCGTCCTGGCTCGGCAATCCAGTTCTTGCCTTCACCGTTTCCATCCTCGCCAATGCCTGGTTCATGGTGCCGTTTGCAACCCTGATCCTGCTCGGCGGCCTCCAGACCGTCGACAAGGAGATCTACGAAGCGGCCAAGCTCGATGGCTCTTCCGGTCTGCACACGTTCCGCAGAATCACGCTTCCTCTCATAAAGCCGATGATGGGCGTCAGCCTCATCTGGGTCTCGTACATCAGCTTCAGCACGTTCGACATCATTCTGGCGTTGACGGCGGGGGGACCGGGACGCGCTACCGAGCTGATCTCGGTCTACATGTACCAGATCGCGTTCCTCGAGCTCGATTTTGGCCAGGGCTCCGTCCTGATGGTGATGCTGCTGACCTTCAACACCCTCCTGAGCCTCGTCTACCTCAGGTTCTTCGTCTACGGCGACCGCCGCTACAGGATCGTGGCGTAAATGCTCTCTGAGCGGCCAACACGATGACGGGATGTTCGCGATGGTGAGCAGCGCAGAGAGCGGTCCGAATCCGATGCGCGAGAGCGGAGTATTCACCGCTGGCTTTCGCCACCAGCTGGGCCGCTACATTCTGATCGGCACTCCGCTCGTGGTCTTGGTCATCTGGACGACGCTGCCGATCCTCTGGGCAGTGCTGTCTTCCCTGAAAGAGCCGCTGGAAATCTATGAGTCGAACACGCTGCTGCCGGCAAATCCGAATCTCAACGGCTATCGAACGGTCCTGTCGATGCGAGGTTTCGACTCCTGGCTGTTCAACAGCTTCCTGGTTACCATCGTTGCGACCATCGTGCCATTGGTGCTCAGCATCCTCGCCGCCTACGGCTTCGCCCGCTATGCCTTCCGATTCCGGCACCTTCTGCTTCTGCTCTATCTCGTGCCCCGCATCATTCCTCGCGTCAGCCTCATCGTGCCGCTCAACAGTCTGATGAGTGATCTCGGTCTCATCAATACGTACTGGGTGCTCTTCATCACGTACACGGCGAGCGCGATTCCGCTGTCCACCTGGATCCTGGTCGGATTCTTTGCTTCGATCCCCAAGGAGATTGAAGAGTCGGCCACGATGGACGGCGCAAACATGTGGAACCGCTTGAGGCGAGTTATATTGCCGATCGCCTGGCCCGGTGTGGTGACTGCAGCGGTTCTTTGCATCCGCGAAGCGTGGAACGAATTTGCCTTCGTCCTCGCGCTCATCAACGAAACCTCGATGCGAACGCTTCCCTATCAACTCTACATGCTCAAGGATTCCATGGGCGTGCAGGACTATGCGGTCTACAACGCGTTCACGGTCCTGACCGTTCTCCCGCTCCTCGTCGTGTACCTTCTTCTCGAACGTAAGGTGGTCGAGAGCATCGTGTCGGGGGCGGTGAAGTAGCATGCGGAAGATAGGGGTCCCCGCGGCCGTACCAAGAAACCAACACTTAGGAGTTGTTCAATGAGCACGCCGCTCGTGGAACTCCACGACCTTCGCAAGAGCTTTGGGCTGCTCGAGGTCCTGCATGGGATTGAACTGGCGATCGAGCGGCACGCCTTCGTCGTCCTCGTGGGTCCGTCCGGCTGCGGCAAGTCGACCCTGCTGCGCATGATTGCCGGCCTCGAGTCGGTGACGTCCGGCACGATCGTCATGGACGAGCGGGTCGTCAATCGGGTTCCCGCGAAGGACCGCGGGATCGCCATGGTGTTCCAGTCGTATGCGCTCTATCCCCACATGACGGTTCGGGAAAACCTCTCCTTCAGCCTCGATATGGCCAGGATGCCGAAAGCCCTGAAGCAGGAGCGGATCGAAAGTGCGGCTGCCATCCTGTATCTCGATACCCTCCTCGACCGCTACCCGGCCCAGCTCTCGGGCGGCCAGCGTCAACGGGTGGCGATGGGTCGGGCACTCGTCCGGGAGCCAAGACTGTTCCTGTTCGACGAACCGCTCTCGAACCTCGATGCGAAGCTCCGGGTCGAGATGCGCGCCGAGATCAAGGCGCTGCACCAGCGTCTCAGGAGCACGACGATCTACGTCACGCACGACCAGGTCGAAGCCATGACCATGGCGGACCTTGTCGTGGTCATGAACGATGGCCGGATCGAGCAACTGGGTCCGCCGCTTGAGCTCTACGATCGACCGGCGACCATGTTCGTGGCCGATTTCCTTGGTTCGCCGGCAATGAACCTCATCGCGGGCACGGTCACGGAGAGCGAAGCGGGTCCCGTGATTGATGCCGGGGCCAATCTTACCTTGCCGATTTCTCCGAGCGCCGCCGCGCGGCCGGGTGCGGAAGTCGTCTATGGCTTGCGGCCGGAGCACCTCAGGATCGGAGACGGGCAAGCCGGGATTCCCGCCACGGTAACGCTCGTCGAAACCGCCGGCTTTGAAACGCACCTGCACGCCGATGTGGGTGGCCACGTCGTGCGGGCCATTTCCACCGAGAGGCTGATCGTCATGCCCGGGGATTCGATATCGTTGGTGCCGGACACGGCACGCGTTCACCTTTTCGACCCCCGAACGAGCGCGCGTCTGGAGAACGGGTCTGGCCCAAATATGTGAAGTGACAACTCCGGGCTGATGCACCGGAGCGGGGCAGCTTCACGCATCAGCGCAGGCTGGGATCGAGCATGTCGCGCAGCCAATCGCCCAGCGGATTGACCGCCAGCGCAAGTACGACGAGCGCCCCGCTCGGAAACACCACCGTCCGCCACTCCCGGGCGAACCGGTAGCCGAAACGGATCAGCATCCCGAGCGACGGTTCGGTGATCGACACCCCGACCCCGAAAAACGACAGGGTCGCCTCAGTGATGATCGCGAACGCGAGGCCGATGGTGGCGATGCCGAGCACGGGGCCCATCACGTTCGGCAGGATATGCCGGCGCATGATTCGCACGTCGCTCAACCCCATGATCCAGGCCGCGAGCACGCACTCCCGGTTTTCTGCACGAAAGGTCGACCCGCGCACGGTCCGCGCGAACAGCACCCGGTTGGAGAAGCCGATGGCAAGGATGACGATCAGGATGGAGAACGATGCCCGGGTGTGTTCCGGCAGAGCGGCGTCGGCAACTCCGCCGAGCAGGAGGGCGACGAGAATCGCCGGGAAGGTCGGTTGAACCTCAGCGGTGCGCATGGCGGCGGCGTCCGTGCGCCCGCCGAAGTAGCCGCTGGCGAGGCCGAGCGCGACGCCGATGATCATCGAGAGGATCACCGAGGCGAAGCCGACCAGCAGCGAGACGCGGGCGCCGAACAGGACCGAGGACAGTACGCCGGCGCCCTGTTTGTCCGTGCCGAGCAGGCATCGCACGTCGCCGTCCGCCACCCACGCGGGAGGCATACGCGAATCCAGGAGATTGTGGGTCTTCAGATCGTAGGGGTTCGTCGGCGCGATCCACGGCGCGAGCAGGGCGCCGGCGAAGAAGAGCACGCACACGAGCGCCGACAGCACGGCCATGGGGGAGGTGCGGAAGCGGTAGGCGAAACCGCTTTGCCACACCGTCCGTGGAGCCGTGTTTCCCGGAGTCGAAGCGAGCTCGCTCATTCCATGACGCGCAGGCGCGGGTCGACTGACCGGTAGAGCGGACGGCGAGATTGACGACCACGAAGATGAGCCCCACGACCGTCGGGAACCCGGTCATGACCGACACGTCCACCGTCAACACCGACTGAATGAACCGGAGCCCCATGCCCGACCACTGGAATACGGTTTCGGTCACGGTGGCGAATGCGGGCAGGGTGCCCAACTGCAGACCGATGGCGGTGACCACCGGCACCAGCGTGTTCTTGAGCGCATGGTGGACGTGGACGGCTCGGTTCGTGAGACCCCCCGCGCGCGCAAACCGGATGTAGTCGGTGCGCAGCAGCTCGAGCATTTCCGCGCGAACGAGCCGCATGGTGAAGGTCACCTGCACCAGCGCGAGCGATGCCGCCGGCATGAGGATCGACTTCCAGCCGCTGATGATGGCAAGCCCTGTCGTCCACCGGCCGATTCGAACGATCTCCCGATACTGTGCTAGTGGATCAAGCAGGTGCAGCACGGGCCTGTCAGCCATCGTACTATATCGGGTTATTGCTGGCAAAGACGCCCGTCGCCTCGCCTTTCCCGGACGGGTTCGCAGTGCAGCACCGGTCCTGACCGGCGCAACCCGTTACGATACTGGCCCCGGCAAGCGGGTGAGGCAAGATCGGAACACTGCTACGAGCCGGACGCCCAAGTCTTGTTTGAAATCTTGGAACCGAGGAAATGCAAGCAGAGAATAATCAATACACGAAATGGTTTGTATTAGCGGGAATTGCTGCAATCCGGCCCGCCGAAGGGCGCGCTCGAGCTCAGTTTGCCACGCCAGCATGACGACGTTATGGTGCATCGGTTTGACCAAGATGTCGAGGCGAATCCGGCCTTTGGTGCCGATCTCGATGAAGGAGGGACGATAAAGAGCAACTTGCAATTCAACAAAGAAACCGCAGACTCTATCGGGCAAGAACCGCGCGGCAGCGTGTCGTGGGGTCTTCCGGAATGCCGGAACTGGCATTCCATAGTGATGACAGGCAGGAGAAAAAGAGAAATGGGCATCAAGAAGTTTTTTGGAATTGCGCTAATTGGCGCCATCGTGTCAGGTACCATGGCGTTCGGCTTCCTCGCTAGTCCGGCCGGCGCACAGGAGCGCTCGATCAAGGTCTGGTTTGGACGGGAGAACTTCATTCCCGAGGACAGATTCGAAACGTTCAACGCCGATTATCCGGACATCAACGTCGAATTCGAAGTGATCCGGCTGGAAGACGTGAATTCGCAGCTCATCCTCGCGATGCGATCGGGAAATGCCCCCGATATCGTGCAGATTAACACTCGCGACGTCGAACAGCTCGCCATCAACAAGGTTGTCAAGGACTTCACGGCCTGGATCGAGGAATTCAAGAATCGCTTCCCGGAGACCTACGGGCAGCTTGCACCGCTGACTTGGGAGGGCGCTTCCGATTCCAAGGGCAATCTTTACGGTGCAGCCTTGTTCGCCCAGTCGATCTACCTCACCTATCGTACTGACTGGCTGAAAGAGGTGGGAATCGAACCGCCCCTGGAAACGACCGACCGGGTACTCGAGGCCGCACGCAAGATTGCCGCACTGGACGGCGATCGACTCGGATTCAGCCTGATTGGATGTTGCCACGACACGGTATGGGAGCTGCCACTGTTCCTTTCCATGGGCGGACAGATCGTCGACGGGGTCCCTCAGCTCGACACTGAGACGGGCATTGAATGGATCAGCTTCTACCAGACTCTGCTGAACGATGGCAGTGCCGATGCGGATACGCCGTCGTGGGATTCCGGTCAGATGCGTGCAGCCTTCATCGGCGAGAGGGCCGGCATGATGAACGAGGGCGAGCACATTTACGTCGAAGTTCACAAGCAGATGCCGTACGGAGAAGGCAAGTGGGCATTCGAGAGGCTTCCGACTCGCCCGGGGCAGACCGAGCCGCAGGTCCAGTCCGGTTTCGGGTATCCCTTCATCGTGACCACCGCCAACGAGGATGAAGAGGCGGCAATGCTGGCCCTCGAATACCTCGCACGACCGGCATTTGCCAAGCAGGTGGCCATCCGCTATCAGCCGACGACCAATACTGCCGTTGCCGAGGATCCGGAGTACCTGGCGGCCAAGCCTTGGGCGGGCGACGTTTTGCCGATTGCCTCCAACGTGGTCTCGCTGCCCACGCACCCGACCCGCGTGATCCAGATCTATAACGTACTGAAGGACCTCCGCAGCGAAATGGTAGCCAATCCGGGCGCCGACCCTGCGGGCATTGCCGCGGAATTTCAGACAAAGCTGAACGACGCGGCCGGCCTCTGACGAGGCAAGCGAACCTGGTCACCGGTCGGGATGCGATCCGCTCTCATAACCAGAGCGGGTCGCATCCCGACCGGTGACGGCGCACGAGACTTCGAATAGATGAACGCGATGCTCCACGATCCGGAGGTCATGACGGCTGGCGAGCGGGCCGCGGAAATCGGCAAGCGGCTGGGACCATACCTCTTGGTCATTCCGGGCCTCGTCCTCGTCCTCGGTGTTCTGGGCTACGCGGTGGCCGGCGGCTTCATATTGTCCCTGAATGAAACCGACATGCTCCTCAACAAGACGTTCGTCGGCCTGAAGAACTACATCGCGATATTCGGCAATCCCCGGTTCCAGAACTCGCTCTGGAGAACGGTCGTCTTCGTCATTGCGTCCATTACCCTCGGCATGTCCATGTCGATGATGTTCGCGCTGACCCTCTACCACGTCGGCTTCGGCCGCCGTTTCTTCCGTGGGCTCAGCCTCGTTCCATACTTCGTTTCCGGCATAGCCGCGGCCGTCATGTTCCGGTTCATCTTCACGACGAGCGGCGGATTCGTGAACTACGTTCTGACCTCGCTTGGCCTGGATGCGCCGTCCTGGCTCGGCAATCCAGTTCTTGCCTTCACCGTTTCCATCCTCGCCAATGCCTGGTTCATGGTGCCGTTTGCAACCCTGATCCTGCTCGGCGGCCTCCAGACCGTCGACAAGGAGATCTACGAAGCGGCCAAGCTCGATGGCTCTTCCGGTCTGCACACGTTCCGCAGAATCACGCTTCCTCTCATAAAGCCGATGATGGGCGTCAGCCTCATCTGGGTCTCGTACATCAGCTTCAGCACGTTCGACATCATTCTGGCGTTGACGGCGGGGGGACCGGGACGCGCTACCGAGCTGATCTCGGTCTACATGTACCAGATCGCGTTCCTCGAGCTCGATTTTGGCCAGGGCTCCGTCCTGATGGTGATGCTGCTGACCTTCAACACCCTCCTGAGCCTCGTCTACCTCAGGTTCTTCGTCTACGGCGACCGCCGCTACAGGATCGTGGCGTAAATGCTCTCTGAGCGGCCAACACGATGACGGGATGTTCGCGATGGTGAGCAGCGCAGAGAGCGGTCCGAATCCGATGCGCGAGAGCGGAGTATTCACCGCTGGCTTTCGCCACCAGCTGGGCCGCTTCATTCTGATCGGCACTCCGCTCGTGGTCTTGGTCATCTGGACGACGCTGCCGATCCTCTGGGCAGTGCTGTCTTCCCTGAAAGAGCCGCTGGAAATCTATGAGTCGAACACGCTGCTGCCGGCAAATCCGAATCTCAACGGCTATCGAACGGTCCTGTCGATGCGAGGTTTCGACTCCTGGCTGTTCAACAGCTTCCTGGTTACCATCGTTGCGACCATCGTGCCGTTGGTGCTCAGCATCCTCGCCGCCTACGGCTTCGCCCGCTATGCCTTCCGATTCCGGCACCTTCTGCTTCTGCTCTATCTCGTGCCCCGCATCATTCCTCGCGTCAGCCTCATCGTGCCGCTCAACAGTCTGATGAGTGATCTCGGTCTCATCAATACGTACTGGGTGCTCTTCATCACGTACACGGCGAGCGCGATTCCGCTGTCCACCTGGATCCTGGTCGGATTCTTTGCTTCGATCCCCAAGGAGATTGAAGAGTCGGCCACGATGGACGGCGCAAACATGTGGAACCGCTTGCGGCGAGTCATATTGCCGATCGCCTGGCCCGGTGTGGTGACTGCAGCGGTTCTTTGCATCCGCGAAGCGTGGAACGAATTTGCCTTCGTCCTCGCGCTCATCAACGAAACCTCGATGCGAACGCTTCCCTATCAACTCTACATGCTCAAGGATTCCATGGGCGTGCAGGACTATGCGGTCTACAACGCGTTCACGGTCCTGACCGTTCTCCCGCTCCTCGTCGTGTACCTTCTGCTCGAACGTAAGGTGGTCGAGAGCATCGTGTCGGGGGCGGTGAAGTAGCATGCGGAAGATAGGGGTCCCCGCGGCCGTACCAAGAAACCAACACTTAGGAGTTGTTCAATGAGCACGCCGCTCGTGGAACTCCACGACCTTCGCAAGAGCTTTGGGCTGCTCGAGGTCCTGCATGGGATTGAACTGGCGATCGAGCGGCACGCCTTCGTCGTCCTCGTGGGTCCGTCCGGCTGCGGCAAGTCGACCCTGCTGCGCATGATTGCCGGCCTCGAGTCGGTGACGTCCGGCGCGATCGTCATGGACGAGCGGGTCGTCAATCGGGTTCCCGCGAAGGACCGCGGGATCGCCATGGTGTTCCAGTCGTATGCGCTCTATCCCCACATGACGGTTCGGGAAAACCTCTCCTTCAGCCTCGATATGGCCAGGATGCCGAAAGCCCTGAAGCAGGAGCGGATCGAAAGTGCGGCTGCCATCCTGTATCTCGATACCCTCCTCGACCGCTACCCGGCCCAGCTCTCGGGCGGCCAGCGTCAACGGGTGGCGATGGGTCGGGCACTCGTCCGGGAGCCAAGACTGTTCCTGTTCGACGAACCGCTCTCGAACCTCGATGCGAAGCTCCGGGTCGAGATGCGCGCCGAGATCAAGGCGCTGCACCAGCGTCTCAGAAGCACGACGATCTACGTCACGCACGACCAGGTCGAAGCCATGACCATGGCGGACCTTGTCGTGGTCATGAACGATGGCCGGATCGAGCAACTGGGTCCGCCGCTTGAGCTCTACGATCGACCGGCGACCATGTTCGTGGCCGATTTCCTTGGTTCGCCGGCAATGAACCTCATCGCGGGCACGGTCACGGAGAGCGAAGCGGGTCCCGTGATTGATGCCGGGGCCAATCTTACCTTGCCGATTTCTCCGAGCGCCGCCGCGCGGCCGGGTGCGGAAGTCGTCTATGGCTTGCGGCCGGAGCACCTCAGGATCGGAGACGGGCAAGCCGGGATTCCCGCCACGGTAACGCTCGTCGAAACCGCCGGCTTTGAAACGCACCTGCACGCCGATGCGGGTGGCCACGTCGTGCGGGCCATTTCCACCGAGAGGCTGATTGTCATGCCCGGGGATCCGATATCGTTGGTGCCGGACACGGCACGCGTTCACCTTTTCGACCCCCGAACGAACGCGCGTCTGGAGAACGGGTCTGGCCCAAATGTGTGAAGGGACAACTCCGGGCTGATGCACCGGAGCGGGGCAGCTTCACCCATCAGCGCAGGCTGGGATCGAGCGTGTCGCGCAGCCAGTCGCCCGGCAGATTGACCGCCAGCGCAAGTTCGACGAGCGCCCCGCTCGGAAACACCACCGTCCACCACTCCCCGGCGAACCGGTAGCCGAAGCGGATCAGCATCCCGAGCGACGGTTTGGTGATCGGCACCCCGACCCCGAAAAACGACAGGGTCGCCTCAGTGATGATCGCAAACGCGAGGCCGATGGTGGCGATGACGAGCACGGGGCTCATCACGTTCGGCAGGATATGCCGGCGCATGATTCGCACGTCGCTCAACCCCATGATCCAGGCCGCGAGCACGCACTCCCGGTTTTTCTGCACGAAAGGTCGACCCGCGCACGGTCCGC
>CBDCUM010000002.1:0-15364 GCA_965222665.1 Rhodobacterales bacterium | reverse complement strand
TCCCGCCGCGGCGCGGTGAAGACCCGGCCCGGCAGCGACTGGAGAAGGATTTCGGCGAGGATCCACGCGTGCGGATCGCACACCCGGGCGCGGCGCTTGACGCCTTCCCGGCCTCGCCGCTGCACATCGCCCTTCCGGTGAGGGTCGTCACCGGCCCCGGCCTTCCCGCCCGCCTCGCCGCCGCGCTCGGAGACGCGGCCGCGGCGAACGCCGTCCTGGAGGACGGCAGGAAGGTGTCGATCGCGCACGCATGGGTCCTGCACCGCGCGCGCCGCGCCGGCGGCCCGGTCGCGAATTACGGGGATGTGCGCCGGCTCCCGGCACGGGCGCTCTGCGGCGGCGGGGGCGGCGCGCGCCGCCTTGCCAAGGCGCGGCCCGCGGGTGGGCTGTCGCGCCAGGGGCGTGCGCGGGCCGTTCTCGCGCGGGTGTGGGCGGAAGCGGCGCATGTGCGCGGGCCGCGCACGGTTTGGCGATTCCTTCGCTGGTTCGGCACCGGAGCGCGCTGGTGGCTCGGACAGGGCCGCGGCTGGGCACCGTCGGCCCGCGGCGATTGCGCCGCCCGGGCCGATCCGCCGCTCGGTGCTGCGATCACGGTCCTAGGACCCCGCGCCCGGGCCGTCTTCGCGGCCTCGTCGCGGGTCAGCCTCGTGCCCGACGGCCCGCCACCCGACGCGGCGCTGGCCGACAGCGCAGACGCGGCGGTGAGCGTCCGGTCCCCGATCGTGCTGCTCGGCGATGCGCCAGCGCTCGCGGTCCCCGCCTTCGACCCGGCCCTCGACAACCCGGTCGGTTGGGTACGCGATGTCGAACCCCGCGTCGTAGCGCTCGGCCCGACCGCGCTGCTGCCGCCCGGCTCCGGCGCGCGCCGCGCCGTGACGCCCGGCGACCGCAAGGCTCTGCTGCACTGCCACCATCTTGAAGACGTAGCCGCGTTCCATGCAGACGCGGTGCAGCGCGCCGGGACGCTGGCGCGCATCGCCGCCCGCGGGGTGCCGGTCCGACTCGCGGACCGCGACCCCGCGCTGGCGCCGCTGCTCGGCGCGGAGCTGCACGGCCTGATGAGCCGGGATATCCGCGACGCCGATGCCGACGCCCGCGAAGCGCTCAGCATCGCCATGCGCCGGGCGGCGCTGCGCGGCCATTCGCTCGGCGCCCGGACACGACAGGTCTGCGAGGCCGCCGGGGTCGAGCCTCCCCCCTGGCCCGGGGTCTCGGTCCTCGTGGCCACCTGCCGGCCGGCGATGCTCGCGAACGCCGTCGCGAATGTCGCACGGCAACGCTATCCGCGGCTCGAACTCGTCCTCGCCCTGCACGGACCGGGGTTTGATGCGGGCGCGGTGGAGCACGCACTTCGAGGCTTCGCGCATCCGGCGAAGGTGCTCCGGGTGCATCAGGACCGACCATACGGTGCGGTCCTGAACGCTGCGGCAAGCGAGGCCGATGGCCCGCTCCTCGCTAAGATGGACGACGACGATCTCTACGGTCCCGAGCATCTATGGGATCTCGTCCTCGCACATGGGTATTCCGGGGCTGCCCTGGTAGGGAAGTTCCCGGCCACCGTCTACCTCGCGCGCAGCGACCGAACCCTGCGACAACGCCGGGTGCCCGGCGAGACCTGGTCGCGTTCCGTCACCGGCGGAACCATGCTTCTCGCGCGCGCGGATCTGGAGCGTGCCGGCGGCTGGCGGCCGCTACGCCGCCATGTCGACGGGCCCCTGGTCGAAGATGTCCTGCGCGCCGGCGGGACCGTCTACCGGACCCACGATGCCGGATACCTGCTGGTGCGCCGTATCGAGGGCCACACCTGGCAGCGCCACGACGCCGAATTCCTTGGTGGCGCCAAATCCGTGCATCCGGGCTGGCAGCCCGCGCTTGCAGGCCTCGGGAACTTTCCGCCGCCGATCCACGGAACAGGCCCCTGAAGATGACCTCCTTGCCCCGACCGTCTCTCTGCCTCAACATTCCGAAGACCGGCTCCAGCTTCACCAGCCGGTTCCTCGATGCTGCAGACTGGCTGGAGTTCAGGCGCCGATGCGGCCTGACCCGCCTCGCGGTGCCGAACCGGATCGGCATCGAGGTTGTGCGGCGAATCAAGCGCCATGGCCCCGCCTGGGGGAGCCTCAACTGTCGGTCCTGGCATCACCATGCCGGATACAGCAGCCTGCCGCCCGACCTCAGGCGCCATCCCAGGATCTGCGTCCTGCGGGACGTCCGGACCTGGTACTGTTCCTACTTTCTCTACTAAACGACTGCGATGACCGACACGCTGCTATCCCGCGCCATTCGGATGCTGGTCGGCGGAGAGTCCCGGGCGGTGCGCAAGCGGACAGACAGGGAGATCCTGTCAAGGCACCGCCGGGAGTTCGTGGCAAGATTTCGCAACGAGGATGCCAGCGCGGACTCCCTCGAAGGCCTGTCGGCGGAATTCCTGGTCTGGTTCACCCGAACCGTTCGCCTGGAGGTCATGATGAACGCATGGGTGGGCATCGACCGGATGCCGGACTGGCGGACCGGATTCCTGACCTTTCGCGCGATCACCATCCTGTTCGACGATCCGCAGAAGGTGTTCCGCATGCGGCCGGAGGAAGCCGGGGCGTATTTCGCGAGCGGGCGATATCTGCAGGACCTGCGGTGCGATCTGTTCCTCGACTTCGACTGCCTGACCGACCAATTGTGCCGGGTCATGGTCGGCGAGTTCGGCTATACGCCGGAGATCGTCGCTTTCCTGAAGCAGAACTTCGGGCGCCTGAACGTTTCCCTCGACCACAGGAGGGCAGGCGTCATGAACGAACTCGACACGGGCGGCTGGTTCGCGGAAACCATCGAGGACGAGGCAGTCTCAGACTTCCGGAACCCATACAATTTTAGATGCACCCTTCATTGGAGTCCGTCCGAGTTTCTGATGGCCAGGAAAGGCACCCAACGCACGGCGCAGCCTTGGCCATTCTGAACAGAGTTGGTTGGTGAGGCCACCGAAATCCCGGATTTCAGCTCAGATTAAACTGGCCACTATCAGATACAGCAATGAGTTACACAGAAGGGAATTTGCTCGGCCGAGCATGAAGTTGCTTGATTGTCGACGATACCTCGCGGCGCACGGTGTCAGGAAGTCTGAGTCTACCGGAACTACCTTCAACCGCTTGCGGGTTTCGGAACCTCCCGGACAGTGATTTCGGAATGTCCCGGCCCGGGGATCGGGGCGGTTTGAGTTCGGCTTTCGGGTGCGCCGTTTCGGTGTCTCCCTCCTGGCGTTTGGCCGGGAGAAGCATGCCGGGACGGAAGCAGACGAGACGAGTCGCGGCGAAGGACGTACGGGCGATCCCGCGGCGCAGACACACACAAAGCCTGTCGGCGCGCGAGGTTGCGGAGCGGCCGAAGCGCTCTGGGGCAACTCTATCGTCCCAATATTCGGCGAGCCTGAGAGGCGGGCGTATCGGCCTGGGCGCTGCCGGCTGCCTGCGAGGACGACACGGTGCTGGAACCGGTGCAGTTCCGGCGCATGGGCCGCCCGTCGCGCGACACGCACCCGCCGAACGGGCCGGCAGCGGCGGGCGAGCGGAAGCGCAAGGGCATGACGCTGAGCCTGCTCTGACAGGAATACCGGGCCCCCCCCCCCCCCCCCAATGGCATTCGCTTAGGGAAATTTTGGCATTCGCTTAAGGAATCGCAGTTCTGCCAGGCCCGTATTGGGTGGGACGGTTGCTCTGGCACTCAGACTGCAGCTGCGGAGTCTCGTCCCTTCTGCCATCTGCCGAGGGGTTTTCGGGAGCGTCGTGGCTAGGATCGATTTGGACGTAGGCGCTGCCTTGCGGTTTCGACACAAGCGAGGACCTGATGCACTGCGTTGTGCATCATGGCCGCCTGCCGCAGGATGAGGCCTTCGAGGTTTCGGGCGACGGCGAACAAGGCGGCCTTGAAGTTTGCCTGGCTCTCCGGCAGGGGATCCGGGGGCGATTGCGAGTTGTGCATGGCGTCGCCGAAGTTGGTGAACAGCCTGGTCATGGCGATGAGGTTGAAGTGGGCGAAGATTTCCTGCTTCACGCCGCGTTCGGATCGGCTGTGGAAGTTCTCCAGTTCGAAGCCACACTTTGAGGTTTTGTACAACTCCTCGATGCCCCAGCGGTCATGGTAGAGGTCGGCGAGTTCCCGGACCCGGTATCGGCTTCGGTCGAGAAGAGTGGTTGCGAGATGGAACTCGGTTCCGCCGTGGACGTATTTGACGAGCCGCAGGGGGATGGGCCTGGGTACGGCCTCGGGATCCTTCCGGCCCAGACGGCGAAGCGTATCGGGTCCCGGTGTGATGGTGATGAGCTCATCCTGCCGGCTTCCTGCGATGAAGTCGTCGAATGTGGTTCCGGCATTTCTCTGCAGACGGAACAGCGGATGCACGCCCCGCTCCGCATGGGCCAGCAGCATCCGGTAGGAGTAGTAGCCGCGGTCGTAGACGACGACGTTTCCTGCAGCCATGGCGGGGAGATGGGCGAGCGCGGCGGCGCGCTCATCGCCGTGGGCATGCAGGTCGAAGTCGATGGGGAGTTTCGGGGCCAGTTCGTAGAGGCAACTCAGCAAGCCTTGCGGATAGTGGGCCCGTTCCTGCGGCAGGGGGTAGCCGGCGCGGAGCAGTGGGCGCGGCAGGTTGATCTTCGAGCCGTCGACCGCGAAGACCCTGTGCCCCTTCCACTGCGAGCTCTCGGCACGCTTGAGGATCTCGGCGTGCAGGTTCTTGAAGATGGCTTCGTCGACCTTCGCCCGGGCGGCGCTCATGCTCGACGCAGCGACGGGTTCGGCCTGCGGCAGCGGAATGCCGCAAGCCCGGCATTGCTCCCAGAGCGCGGCAAGGGTCGCCGTGTAGCCGTTGCCCGAGAACATCAGCCGATAGACGAAGAGCACCACCAGCAGAGTGTTGATGACCCGCCGCCGGAGCTGCCAGACACGGTCGTGGGCCGTCGCAGCCGCGGTTGCCGCGCCGACGAGTTCCTGCCAGGCGAGCAGGAAGGGGTCGTCTGCGGCGAGCCGGGGCGCCGCCCGTGGCTTCGCCTTGCGCCGCGGCGCAGTGCGTTGCGGGCCATGCAGGAGAACCTCCCGGAAGTCCGCGCTCAGCGGATAGACGTAGACCCGTTTGGGCGCTTTCCCCTTGCCGCCCCGGGTCTCGCCGAGATCGAGCCAGTTCGCCGCCCGGTAACAGGCGCCATCGAAGCGGCTCGAATTCACAAACGTCTCTACCAATACCGGACGGCAGCCGTGCTGTTGCTCCCAGTCATCGGCCAGCCGCCGCACCGCCATCGACAGCACCTTGGAAGCCAGGTTCCGGACCTCGACCCACGGAAACAGCAGAAACCGCGTGTTGCCCACCACCCGCTCCAGATGCGCCTTCCACCCGTCCTCCGGCCAGCCGACCCACGCGTCCCGGCAGGGCAGCGAGACCACCGCCTGCGAGAACTGCAGGCAACCCAGCTTGCGCCCGTGCCGGTCCTCCACGAAATAGCGCAGCCGCGGACCGAGAGGGTGGCGGAAACCGGCATAGTGCCAGCGGTCGACAAACTCGTTCCACTCCGAGACCTCGTCCAGCACGAGGCGAAGCTGCAATGGCAGAAGTTCCCCCAGTGGCTCCGCAATCGCAGGCTGCTTCTCCGTCCGCCGGCTCTTCTCAATCGGCTTGCGCGGACCCCGCGCATAGGACGCATCCTTCGCCGGCAACACCAGCAGGCCCAGCCGCTCCAGTTCCTCCAGAAGCCGTTGGCAGAGCTGGATCCGGTTCGTGCCCGTTCCCGTGCGCCAGCCCAGCTGCTCGCAAACCGTCTGCCCAAGCTCGTGCCGGCTCAGCGACGGAAACGCTGCAACCGTCGTCTGGATCTCGGAAATCTGCTGCCGGGTCAGACGACGACCGAAAAACGTCGTCGACCGCAGCGCCTCGATTCGGGGGTCCATCCAAACACCTCTCCGCAGTGGGCAATCCAAGCGGCACTATGCAGGGAACGAGCCGGTAAGTCAACCCCCCCGGGCATGACCGCACCAACAGTGGAGAAAAGACAAATAACCGCAATACTTTAGTCCAATGCACCCGGTGGGCCACGAAGCAGAACGCCCTAGACGAATGCCATTGCGTCCCGGGGGGGCTACGGCTACAGCTGGTTATGCGACAGCTTCTGGGCCTTCGAGCGCCGTACGCACGCGACTTGGCGCAAGCGGCACGAAGCCGGCACGGTGATGCAGACCGACAATGCCGGTCAGACGGTCGGGATCGTCGATCCCGTGAACGGCGAGATCCACGGAGCTCAGGTCCTCGTCGGCGTGCTCGGCGCCTCGTCCTGCACCTTCGCCACGGCGAGCCTGAGTCAGCGCCTTCCGAACTGGATCCCCGGGTAGTGCAAGGTACCAGTGTTCCGGCGTCATTGGATTGAGGGATATAGCGACTTCAGCTTGATGCGAGCATCCTCTGTCTTGAACCGCCATTCGACGGACCGGCCAGGCTCTCTGATCACCGGAGGAAGCCCCTGTGCTGGTCGATTTCCGGAGGGAGGCCCAATGCGGGCACGGAATTCATCGACGATGAGCATCAGGAACAGGCGGTGCCGCCCAGTCAGTCGCTTTTCCAAGGCAAGCTTTCGTAAAAGGCCTTCACCTGCTCGAAACATGTCTCGAAGGCCGGGACCTGGCCGAGTTCCAGCGTGAGCGAATCCCATTTCGCTTCCGACCGTTCCCTGATTTCAGGATTGGTTGGGGAAGTCGGGGCGGGTTCGATGCTGCGCGAACGGCATTTCATCCGCAGTACTTCAAGGATATGGCATTTGCCGCTAGCCCTGCCCTTTAGTTGATATCGGCTCTGGACAATGCGAACGCGGTAGCCTACATTGGTTGCATGTTGGCACAGAATCAGATTGCCCGCACGCTTGGCGATGCGGCGGCGCGATCCCGCATCGCCGGGATCCTTGCGCAGGAAAGTTTTGTCAGTCGTCACGCGGTCGGGCGTCGGCTTTGCGATGAGTTCGGTTTCTTCGATGCGCGGGGTCGTCCGCAACTGGCAGGGTGTCTGAAGGCGCTCACTGCTCTGGAGGCACGTTCGGAACTGATCACTCTGCCATCGCCACAGGCCCCTGCGGTTCGTCCGGGTCCGCATATTCTCCAGGCCGCGGTATCGGCGGTGCAGGAGGTTCCGAACCGGCTTGAGGAGATTGAGGATCTGGATGTCGTGCCGGTCACCTCCCGGGCAGACCGCCGGACCTGGAACACGCTGATCGCCCACGAGCATCCGCAAGGAATAGCGACCTTTGCCGGCTGCCAGATCTACTATCTTGTCCGGTCGGCCCATGGCATTCTGGCTGCGGCCGGATTTTCCGCCGCAGCGCTGAGACTTGCGGTGCGCGACCGGTGGATGAACTGGAGCGATGAGCAGCGTCAGGCGCATCTCAACCGGGTGGTTGGCCTCAACCGTTTCCTGATCCGTCCCGGTGTCGTCTGCCTGCATTTCGCCAGCCATGTGCTCGGGCGCATCCTGCGGCGCCTGCCGCAGGATTTCGAGGCTCGCTATGGCTATCGTCTCTGGCTGGTGGAAACGTTCGTTTCGCCGCCCTGGAGCGGGCGGAGCCTGATGGCGGCGAATTTCCTGCGCCTCGGGCTGACCGCGGGTCGCGGCCGGCAGGATGTGATGAATTCCCGGGCAAGTGTGCAAAAATGGGTCTATATCTATGAACTGGACCGCAAGTGGCGCCGTCACCTCGGGGTTGACTTCGTCGATCATGCGCCGTCCTTGATGTTGGGAGAGGGGCTTAGCCGTGCCGACTGGGCCGGGAACGAATTCGGGGGCGCACGCTTGGGAAACCGCCAACGTTCCGACCGCCTGGTGAAGAGCGCCTCGCTGCTTGCGGAATATCCGGGCCAGGCGATCTGCGGCAATGGCCGGAGCGACCGCGCCGCGGTGGACGGATTTTACCGTTTCATCGAGAAGGCGGCGGTCCATGGGATCGATGTCGACGCGATCCTCGCGCCGCATCGTGAGCGCTCGGTCCAGCGCATGCGCAGCCAGCGCACGGTGCTCGCCATCCAGGACGGATCCGATCTGAACTTTGCCGGCCGTCCGGGCTGTGAGGGCCTCGGCGTCATCGGCCACAACCAGACCAGCGCCAAGACCCCGGGGCTGCATCTGCACGCGACGCTTGCCGTGACCGGCAGCGGACTGCCGCTCGGCGTGCTGCGCTGCGAATTCGAGGCCCCACCAGGGGGCAGGAAGAAACCGGGCCAGTTGCCGAAATCGCACCGCTGGCTGCGGGGCTTCGACGACACGCTGGTTGCAGCCGATGCGCTGACCGGCCGGACCCGGGTGATCGCGGTGATGGACCGGGAGGCCGATTGCTTCGTCCTGTTCGACCATCAGCGGCGCCATCGCCGGGTCGACCTGCTGGTGCGGGCCAAGCACGACCGCTGTCTCGACGAGAATACGAAGCTGTTCGCCGCCTTGCGCTCCAAACCGGTTGAGGGGACCATCGACATTGACATCGACCGCATCACGCCGAGACAGACATCCGGCAAGGTCACCCGGGCGGGCCGCAGCGCTCGGATTGCGCGGTGCAACCTGCAATACGGGTCTTTCGTCCTCCCGGCCACGATCAAGGGGGCGCGGCCGCTGACATTGCAGGCCGTACAGGTGACCGAGACCGATCCACCGGACGACGAGGACCCGGTCAAGTGGACATTGCTCACCAGCCTGCCGGTGGACAGCGCCGAGGCCGCCCGCGAGGTGATCGGCTTCTATCTCAACAGATGGAAAATCGAGGACTATTTCCGAATTCTCAAATCTGGATGCAGGGTTGAGTATCTTGCCTTCCGTACCGCGGACCGGCTGAGTTGCGCGATCGCGATCAATGCCGTCATCGCCTGGCGCATCCAGCTGATGACCCTGCTCGGACGCGAGGCACCCCACAATGATCCGCGCCTGATGTTCACCGACGATGAGGTCACATTCCTGCGAGATTATGCCCGCGCCTACGGGCAGCCCCCTCCGGAAAATCTCGGCGCGGCCGTGCATCTGGTGGCAATGTTCGGCGGATACCAGGCCCGCAAACATGATCCGGAGCCCGGTGCGCAGATCATGTGGCGCGGGCAGGAGCGCCTGTCCGCAGCGACAATCGCCTACGAGGTCAAGGCAATCGTCGATGCACAGGACGCATTGTCCTGTGCAAAAAATGGCTAAAGGGTAGCGCTAGCCTCCATCTCATTGTCATCTTTCAGGTAATGAAGATCGTATATGTCCTGGCGCCGATTGCGCCGTCGCGGGATCTGCTGCAGGACGGCACGGTATTTTTCTGCGATCCGGTCGACCAAGGCTTAAGCATACAGCTCCCGCCCCTCCGCAATCCTGAGTACCCGGACCTGTTGCAGCGGTTCGTTGAAGGAGATGTCGATGTCGAAATACAGCGGATGTACGTTCTCGTCGGCTACTCGCACAGTATGGACGACCTTGATCTTGACGGCGGGGAAGTGGGCCGTGTCGAAAGAGCCTGGTGGAAGCGCCTTGATCGAGTGAATGTTGACGGTGAGGGCGGGATAGCCCAGCTCGGCCGCAACAGACCGGAACGTGGCGCCCAGCGCGTCGGCGATGCGTTCGCCTATGCCAGGTTCGGCATCGAAGCCGGCCGTCAGATCGATATCGGTCGTTTGTCGCGGGCTGTCATGGGCCAGCCCCATGAGTAGGCCGCCCTTGAGATACAGCTTGTACTTCGGCGAAAGGTGTACGACGCTGTGCAACACGATTTCCGTGGCTTGGCGCTGTCGACGGGCAATCGGGTCGGTCGCGACCCGGTTGATCCACCCCTCCACATCAATCGGGTGCGTGTCATTCGACATTGAGTGAAATCATCCAGGCTTCGGAGTGTTCGGGCGTAAACGCTCTATCCGGATCGAGCTTGCGGCTACCGCCACGTTGGCGAAAGGCCTTCCAGGCGTCGATCCGGTCGTTCTGGAAGCCGAGGCATTCTTCCAAAATGTAACCGGCCCGGCATTTTACGATCGGGCTTGCCAACCCGTCGACCGCTTTGACAATCTCCGCAAGATAGTCGCCGGCATGGCCCTGCCACACATCCAGAACATACGCCATGCAGCCGCAGAGCTTCGGTTGCTGCAACGTGTCGAGAAAGGTCTGTCCAACCGTCGCTACACGGGCAAATCCGGATCGATCCCGGATGAACGCGCCGGCCTTCCGGGTCTCGATCACCTGAACGGGGCGCTGTCGGACAGTGTCCGGATGGCAGACATTTCTCATCGGAAAGGGTGTCTCTCCGTCTTGCCTCAGGATCTCATTCAGCTTCGACATGATTGTCTTGCGATCCGGGCGTGTACTCATCAGCGTCACCGGCAGACGATTGGTCAGCCCCCATCGATGCATCGCGGAGAGATGGGAAACGTAGCAGAACCGGTCGACCAGGCAGACGATGTCGTCGGCAGGCAAGTCCGACAAGGCCAACACGCGAAACCGGCCGTAGTAGTCGCGGTCGGGCTGGATGACGTTCGCCGCCAGCAGGTTTCTCTTTCGCGTGCGGTAGGTATCGTGCGTCGCGGTGCTATCCCGTAGATACAGTTTCTTGTCCTCTGCTTCCGCGTACATGCGCTGGATGAAATGGAACAGGTCATGAGCCGAGATGACTGGTCTGCCATCTGCTTTCATCATGTCCGCAAGATACTTGTCGGCACGTGACAGTTTGCGGCGAGACAGTCTGAATATTTCCCTGGACATCATCCAGACTTATCAACTCATTCTGATTTATACGTCCTGAGGACGTATAAATCAGAATGAGTTGATGTCAAGTCCCTGCTCTTCCCACCTGGCTGATTCAAGCGCCTACACGCCCCAACACGACGGGGCGCATCTGATCCGCGAACGGGTGGACGACGTCTTTCCCGGCAAGAAAATCGTTCCAGTGATGGACAACCTGAACATCCATTCCCTTGCATCGCACTATGAAGCGTTCGAACCGGCCGAGGCCCGGCGGATCGCGGAGTACCTGGAAATCCACTACACGCCGAAGCACGGCAGCTGGCTGGACCTCGCCGAGATCGAGATCGGCGTCATGGCCCGACAGTGCCTGGCGCGGCGCATTCCCGACCGCGAGCAACTCTGCCGTAAAACCGGCGCCTGGCAAGCGAAGCGCATCCGTGGAATGGCGGTTCAAGACCGAGGATGCTCGCATCAAGCCGAAATCGCTAGATCCGTCAATCCAATGACGCCGGAACACTGGTTATGTATATAGTGCTTGCCCAAAAACCGATAAGAGTTATACTGATCAATGAGTTAGGTTCTAGATCCGATGGCGAAGTTTGCGCTGTTGCCACGAGATCGTCCGTTGGGCGGAGTTTGAGCCTGGTATAGTCTGGACTGACCTTTTGTCATCAATTCGCTTGTTTTGGCAATGAGTTAAAGTGCCGGTATCGGAGGCCGGGCGCTTTCGATGTTGCTCTTGCAGCGAAGTCCTTGTGCCCGCGGCGCGTTCAAAATTCCGGAATCTTCGCAAAGGAGTTCGGTATGAAGAAGCTGCGCCGCTTTGATCCGGGACAGGAGGGGATGAGGGTCGGGGATGTGTGGATTGACGCGAGGTCTCGAGACGACATTCCCAAGCTTCTGGGCGGCCTGCGGGACGTATACTTGAATGTCGAACTGCGGGAAGCGGTATTCCGGCTCCTGGAGGAGCGGATCGGGGGGGATGGCAATCGGGATGCTGTCGGTCCGGGGGTGTCCCTGTGGACGATTTTCGTGCTTGGGATGCTGAAGCGGAGACTTGGCTGCGACTTCGACCGGCTTCGGGAACACGCCGACACGCACCTGGTGCTGCGCCAACTGCTCGGGCACGGCGAGTATGACCCGGTGGAGTATTCCTACGACACGGTGCTGCGGGATATTTCGTTACTGGACGAGGACACGCTGCGAGCGATCAGGGACCTGGCGGGACGGTCCGGAATCCGGTTGTTCCGGGGTTGAACGGGGCATTTCCGGGGTTGCGCAGGCAGCATTTATCATTATACTGTACAAATAGTTAGATCGTATCCCGGGAAGCGGGACGCGGTGTGCTTCCGGGCAGTGGTCCGGAGTGGCGCGCTGCGGATTCCGGGATCTTTGCGTGGGAGTTTGCGATGCGGAAGCTGGGGCGTTTTGAGCCGATGCTCGGCCGGGCGGAGATTGGGGGGATCCAGATTGACGTGAAGTCGCGGGACGACATCCCGGCGATCCTGCTTGGCCTGCAGGGCCTGTATTTGAATGAGGCGGTGCGGGAGGCGGTTTTCGAGCTTCTGCTGGACCGGTTCGGGGAAGACCGCGATCTGACGGTCGGCCGTCCGGGGATGGAACTGTGGACGGTTCTCGTACTCGCGGTGCTGAAGCAAGGCCTTGGCTGCGACTTCGACCGGCTTCATGAACACGCCAACACGCACGTGGTGCTTCGCCAGCTGCTCGGGGACAGCGATTTGGACCCGGTGACGTATTCCTATGACCAGGTGATGCGGAATGTCTCGCTGCTGGACGAGGACACGCTGCGAGACATCAACGAACTGGTGGTGCGGCACGGTCACGACCTTTGCGGCCACGACGCTGGCGAGCAGTTGGCGGGCCGGTGCGACACCTTTGTCGTCGAGACGGATGTCCACTATCCCACCGACCGCAACCTGCTCTGGGACGCAGCCCGGGTGATGATACGGATCGCGGCCGAGCTGGCGGACGAATGGAACCTGACGGGCTGGCGCCAAGTCAAGCATCTTACGGTGACACTCCGGCGGCTGTATCAGCGGGTGGCGAGCACCCGGCGCTCGGAGGCCTGGCGGGAGGACGTCGACGCGTTCCTGGCCAAGTGCGAGGAACTTCTGGCGAAGGCGGAGGCCACGCGGGCCAGCCTGCTGGAGCGGGGCGCCCGGCCGGAGGAGCTCAAGGAACTCGACCGGTACATCGCGCATACGAAGCGCCAGATCGACCAGACGGACCGGAGGATCCTGCAGAGGGAGGAGATCCCCCAGAAGGAGAAGGTCTTTTCGGTCTTCGAGGAACATACGCGGTGGAACAGCAAGGGGAAGGCGGGCGTCCCCGTGGAACTGGGCGTTCCCGTCGCGATCGTCGAGGACCACCTCCTCGAGCACCGGATCCTGTGGGAGGGGAGCGACACCGATGCCGCGGTTCCCGTCATCGTGGCCACGCGGGAGCGCTTCCCGGAACTCGTCGCCTGCAGTTTCGACCGCGGCTTTCACAGCCCGCAAAACCAGGCCGCCCTCGGCGACACGCTGGAACTCAACGCCATGCCCGCCAAGGGCCGCCTGCCCGCCAGCCGCCGCGAACACGAGGCGCAGCCGGACTTCGCACTGGCGCGCCAGCAGCATCCCGCCGTCGAGTCGGCAATCAACAATCTCGAGCAGCGCGGCCTGGACCGGGTGCGCACCCATGGCAAGGCTGGCTTCGCCCGCACGGTCGCCTTGTCCATCCTCGCTGCAAATGTGCTCCGTGTCGGTTTCTTGATCCGCGCACGGGAACGCGCACGACTCAAGTTCCTGCAACGAAAAGCTGCCTGACGTCGCCGGGAAACCGCGCCAGCGCAGCCCGGACCGGGCTGCCGGCGGCTCTCCATGCCCGATACTTCCAGAAATCACCAATATGGGCGCCAAAATCCCCGCCCGCCCGCCGTTTACCCCCAAATGTCGCTGACCAGGTCCACTTGACCCTGAATCCACCTGTCAGGTCGGGGTCAAACTTGACGGCAGAAGCCGGCTCAAACTCCAAAAAGGGGGTTTTTCGGCAGACACTATATAAGTCCCAAAGCAACTGCACTCTGCCCGGCCAACCAAACCACCCCTTCACAATCATCGCCCAGCCGACACCACTCCAGGCCGAAGTCTTCCGGCAGTTTGGTGTGAAGCCAGGCAAAATTTTTCCAGTACCGCTGCACCCCTGAAACCGACTCACTGCTTGGCAGATCAAGGGTACCTGCGCGCAATCAGGATGAAGTTCCGCTTGGCAGGCGAGCGGGTTGCTGCCGCGGGATGTTCTTCTTCTTCGGAACCTGTCCCGCCAGCCGTGTGTCGGCACCACGAGACACGCAACACAGACCAGGCAGAACGACCTCAACTTCGAACAGAACACCGTACTGCAGAATCTCCATCGAAATCCCCATATCCCTTAACAGCGGCCAAAGCCCAAGGTCAGCGCGTCCGCGACCGGGTGATGCCAGCGGGCGTGCGCGGCGACGCGGCCGAGCGAGGCAACGATGTCCGCGTCAAGAAAGACCAGGATGTCGTATGCGACGGCACGAGCCCCAGCGTTCCGGGCCCGGGCGAGCCCGAATCCCCGGTCCTCGAGCCTGACGAGCCAAACGAACCGGAGGTCGAGCGCACTGTCCGGGGGCGCCAGCGGTAGGCGTGAACCGTCGTCGTCGTCGACCGCCTCGAGCAGGTTCCGCAGCCAGTCCTGACCCTCGCGCCGCGAGAACCGGCGCCAGGGCCTCCGCCGTCTCGAAATACGCGATGACGACGCTGACCCGGATCGACGGGACGAACGCATCGGCGGAGCGGGCCGTTCCCCCAAGCCGGGGGTTCACCCGTCTGGCGGCCCGACAGTGCGCCACTCGTTGTAGCGCACACTGGCCGGGGCGGGAACCTGCGCCCGGGTCCGGGCGGCGTGGCATCGGCGGCTCATGGCTGCTTCCGGTCCGCGGGCTCATCCGACGCCGGATCCAACACCGGGACCGGCGGCCATTCCACCCATTTGCTGCAGCGCCCCGGATAGGCGCAGGCCTTGATGGCGAAGCGCCGCGGTCCGGGCCCGTCGGACGGCGGCGGGACGAAGCCGGTGCGCGACGCATCGTAGCTGTAGAGCAGCGCCCGCCAGGAGTTGTCCGCCGTGTCTTCCCGCACCAGGTGATAGCCCGCCCCCTCTGTACCCTTCCAACGGAGCTCGCGGCGCCCGTCGTCCCGTTGCCGGACCGCAAGCGCCGTGGGAGGCGCCAGCTCGCGTTCCAGAATGGCGCGGTTGGGGGCGAGCGTCTTTGCGCGGGCGAGATGGTCCCGCGCCGTTTGCGCAAACGCCGGGTTGAAAGTCGCCACCCGGTCGTAGAGGCGCGCGAGCTCACGGTGCACCCGCCAATTCAGGGGCTCGGCCACGACCGCCGCCGCCGCCTCGCGCGCGACCAGGGCGCCGAACTCGGCAGCTTCCCCGGGCCGGGTTCGATGGAGCTGCTCCCAGTGCGCTGCGGCATTGGCGAAGAGCAACCGCCGCGGCTCGCCGGCAAGCGGTTCGAATCTGTCTACGGCGCGCCGGAAGTTGGCCAGGTACGCTCCCTTCTCGATCCCCGCCTGCAGGTCGCGCGCGGCGCCATAGGTGGCAACGGTCGCGGCGAGCCCGGCG
>CBDCUM010000001.1:0-20505 GCA_965222665.1 Rhodobacterales bacterium | reverse complement strand
CGGGAAGCGGTCTCGACCACTGCGAGGGCGCTTTCAACAAGCCAACCGCCCTCGAGCGCGGACTGGAGCGCCTGGCCGAAAACGCCCGAGCCGTACGGGGGATCCAGCAGCACGAGATCGAACGGGGGGCCGTGATGCCTCGCCAGGTCGCACGCGTCCCGGCGCCATACGCGTGCGTTGCCCATGAGACCGAGAGCCTCGAGATTCATGCGGATCAGCGCCCGCGCCTGGGGATCCGTGTCCACGAACGTGCACCAATGGGCGCCTCGCGACAGCGCCTCGATGCCCAGGGATCCCGTGCCGGCAAAAAGGTCCAGTACCCGCATGCCTTCCGGCGCCGGCGGATCCGCAAAGCGGCCATGGAGCAGGGCGTTGAACAGCGCTTCGCGAACGCGGTCTCGGGTCGGCCGGAGGCGAAGGGATGTCTTTGGGGGCGGCCCATGAAAGCTGCGGCCCCGAAGCTGGCCGCCGATGACGCGCATCGGTCCATTCAGGCGTTGAGGTTGACGACCACCCTGCCCCGTACGCCGCCTCCGAGAATCTTCCGGCCGAGGTCCGGCAGGCCTTCCAGGCCCACGGTTTCCATCATCGATTCCAGCCTGTCGAGGGACGCTTCGGCAGCCAGGCGCTCCCATACCCGCACCCGGTGGGCATAGGGCTGCATCACCGAGTCGATGCCGAGGAGGCTGACTCCCCGGAGCAGGAACGGGATAACCGTCCCCTTCATGCCTGCGCCGCCCGCGAGGCCCACTGCGGCGGCGGCGGCGCCGTGCTTCAGCTGGGCCAGGGCCCGCGCGAGCATCACGCCGCCCACGGCATCGATGCATCCGGCCCAGGTTTCCGATTCGAGAGGCCGGCTTGCGGGTTCGTTGAGCGCGCTTCTGGGCAGGATTTCGCCGGCGCCCAGGTTGCGGAGATACGGCTCGAGCTCCGGCCGTCCGGTTACGGCCGCGACTTCGTACCCCAGATCGGAGAGGAGGGCTGTCGCAACCGAGCCAACGCCACCTCCGGCACCAGTAACCAGCACCGGCGCCGTGTCCGGCCGGAGTCCGTGCCTTTCGAGCGCCATGATCGCCAGCATGGCGGTAAATCCGGCGGTCCCAATGCCCATTGCAAGCCGTGCGTCGAGACCGACGGGCATCGGCACGAGCCAATCCGCCTTGACTCGCGCCTTTTCCGCGTAGCCGCCCCACCAAACCTCGCCGACCCGCCAGCCGGTCAGGATGACGCTGTCGCCGGGCGCGTATCGCGGGTCCGAGGAGGACTCCACTTCCCCGGCAAAGTCGACACCGGGCACATGCGGATACTTGCGCACGAGCCCGCCTCCGCCGGTGAGGCAGAGGCCGTCCTTGTAGTTGAGCGTGGAATGGCTGACCCGAACGGTAACGTCCCCATCCTTCGGAAGTTCGGATTCGTCCAATTCGCGTATGGCGGCGGAAACGGCGCCGTCTTCGCTGCGCTCGAGCAAGAGGGCCTTGAACATGTATGCCTCCTTCGGCTCCGGTTCAGCTTGGGCTGGAGAGGTGGTTGTCGAGGGCGGTGAGTCTGTCCTGACCCCAGAATCGCTCGCCTTCGGCAATGTAGAAGGGGACCCCGAACACGCCCCGCTCGGGCGCCGCCCTGGTATTCGTCCAATATGCCTCCTCCGCGGCGTCCAGATGCGGTTCAAGGGAATCCGGATCGATGCCGTTGGCCCCGAGAATCCCGGCCACAACCTCCGGCTCGGCGATGTCCCGCTCCTCAGCCCAGACCGCGCGGAGCGTCGCCCGGATCAGGGCGGCGGGGTCCCGTTCCGCGAGGATCGCGGCGGCGATCGCCCGGGAGGCCGGAACCGGATTCGTCGGCCAGTGCGCCGGTTTCAGGTTGATGGGCAGTCCCTCGGTCCGCGATACCCGCGCCAATTCCTGCAGGCGGTATTCGAGCCGGGAGGGGTGGCGCTTCGCCGGCGGTGTCCAGCCTGTCTGGCCGCCGACCGCGGCGATGTCAATCGGGAAGTAGGCGATTGCGGCGCCACGCGCAGCGGCAATTCGCTCGAGCCTGTCACTCGCAAGATAGGCGAACGGCGACAGGACGGAGAAATAGTATTCGATGCCGGTCATGGAACCTTCCCATGGGATCATTTCGGGCGGGGCAGACGGGTGGTTGATTCTTCCGACCGTTTTCCCTTATACTGGAACTTGAGCAGGCGGCAACCGAAGCGTTCGACGAAGGCGCAAGGAGGCCGCAGCAACAGGCAACAGACAACGGGCTTATCATGAGGTATCTGCACAAGGTGCTGCCGCTTTGCGCGGCGACGCTGGCTGTATTCGCGTCTGCCACAACTGTGCCGGCCGCGGAATTGTTCGAGTCGTTCGACCACTGGCACGTCAGGGCCGTGGGCGAAGGCAAGGAGAGAGTGTGTTGGGTCGTATCCGAGCCGACGAAATGGCGTGCTTCGAAAAGGAACGTCAGTCGCGGGGACATCTATCTGGCGGTCTCGTTCCGGCCGGGCGACGGCGTGGCGCAGGAAGTCAACTTCCACGCCGGCTATCCGCTGAAGGAACGCAGCCGGGTCGCCGTGAAGGTCGGAGGCCTGAACCACGAGATGCCCACCTATCGCGAGAACGCGTGGGGCGCGAATCCGGAGGAGGACGGCGTCCTGGTCACTTCGTTCAAGAAGGGCCGTTTCGCGGTGGTCCAGGGCGTTTCCACACGGGGCACCCGCACGACCGATACGTTTTCACTGATCGGATTCTCCCGCGCGCTGCAGCGCGCCAAGGAGGCTTGCGGAGCCTGAACCTCCTCCGGCCGCGGCGCCGGGACCCTGTGTTCCGGGCCGCGGCCGCGAGGCCGGGCACGTGATCCCGCCGGGCGGGAGTGGGCTCGGACTGCGCCCCCTTGCGGGACTGAGCCGCAGTGCGCTCCAGGAAGCGCTGGCGGAGGCGGGCCTGCCTCCTGCAGAATCCCGCATGCGGGCATCGCAGGTCTGGAGTTGGCTCTACGTCCGTGGCGCCACGCAATTCGGGGGCATGACGGACATTTCGAAGGCGCGGCGCGCCGAGTTCGACGAGCGCTTCGATATCTCACGCCCCATTGTTGCTGCGCGCCAGGTGTCCGTTGACGGCACACGGAAATACGTGCTCGAATTCGGCGACGGGGCCCGGGTGGAGGCAGTCTACATTCCTGAACCGCAGCGGGGTACGCTGTGCCTGTCGTCGCAAGTGGGCTGCACCCTGAACTGCTCCTTCTGCCACACGGGCACGCAGCGGCTCGTGCGGAACCTGACCGCGGGAGAGATCGTCGCCCAACTCCTGGTTTGCCGCGACGATCTCGGCTTGTGGCCCGGACCGGGCGAGGGGCCAACGCCAGTCCGATCCCTTTCGAACGTGGTGTTGATGGGAATGGGCGAGCCCCTGTACAATTTCGACAGCGTGCGCGATGCGTGCGCAATTATCTCCGACGGCGACGGGATCGGGATTTCCCGGCGGCGAATCACCCTGTCCACTTCCGGAGTCGTGCCCATGATCCCGCGCGCCGGAGAGGAAATCCGCACACAACTGGCCGTTTCGCTGCATGCCGCGAAGGACGCGGTTCGCGATCGGCTCGTGCCAATCAACCGGAAATGGAATATTGCCGCTCTGCTCGACGCCTGCCGGGCGTATCCGGGCGCCGGCAATTCCCGCCGTATCACCTTCGAGTACGCGATGCTGGACGGGGTGAACGATTCGGATGAAGATGCCCGGAATCTCGTGCGTCTTCTGGCTGGAATACCTGCCAAGGTCAACCTGATTCCCTTCAACCCCTGGCCTGTCGCGCCCTATTCGTGTTCGCCCTGGCCACGAATCGAGGCTTTCGCCGCGATCGTGAATCGGGCTGGCTATTCGGCCCCCATCCGGATGCCCCGCGGGAGAGACATCCTCGCGGCTTGCGGCCAGCTCAAGTCGGAAACAGAGCGTGTCGTTGCGCGGCAGGCCGGAAAGAAGAGGCAGTTCGATGCGGTGCATCCAGCTTGAGGGCACAGGTGCCGAGGCCATGCGCCTGGGACACCGTCCCGATCCCGTTCCGGGGGCGGGTGAAATCGCCATCACGGTGGCCTATGCCGGAGTGAATCGGCCTGACATCATGCAGCGCGACGGGCGCTATCCGCCGCCTCCCGGCTCGAGCGACCTGCTCGGCCTCGAGGCGAGCGGCGTAGTTGCCGCCTGCGGCCCGGAGGTTGGGCGCTGGAAGATTGGCGACCCCGTAACCGCTCTTCTGCCCGGCGGGGGCTATGCCGAAATCGCGATCACCCGCGCAGAGCATGCGCTGCCGGTTCCCGAGGGCATGGGCCTTCGGGAAGCCGCATCGCTTCCGGAGACGTTTTTCACGGTCTGGACCAATGTGTTCGAACGGGCCGGCCTCAGCGAGGGTGAGAATTTTCTCGTGCACGGGGGCGCAAGCGGGATCGGCACCACGGCGATTCAACTGGCTCGCGCTTTCGGGGCCCGCGTGTTCGCGACCGCCGGCGGGCCGGAGAAGTGCATGAGGTGCCAAGAGCTCGGGGCGTTCCGCGCAATTGACTATCGAAGCGAGGACTTTGTTGCCGTGGTCAAGGAGGAGACCGGCGGTCGCGGCGCGCACGTGATTCTTGACATGGTCGGCGGAGACTACATGGCACGGAACATCCGCGCCGCGGCGCGGGACGGGCGAATCGCGAGCATTGCGTTCCTGCGGGGGTCCAGGGTCGAGGTGGACTTTGCACCCGCGATGCTGAAGCGACTGACCTGGCGGGGATCGACTCTGCGGGCGCGGTCCGACGCCGACAAGGCCGCCATTGCTGGCGCTCTCGAGGCGCAGGTATGGCCGAGAATCGCAGGAGGGGAGATTCGCGCGGTGGTGGACAGCGTGTTCCCACTGGAGGAAGTGCGGGACGCCCACGCCCGCATGGAGCGCTCGGAGCACGTCGGGAAGATCCTGCTCGAAGTTGGCGGGGACGGGTCGCGAAACTCGATAGACTAGGTCTGCAGGGCGCACCGCGCCACGACAGTACGGAAGAGGCGAGAGGAACTGATGGCGGACAACGACACGCAGGCCGGGCAGCCATTGATGCCGAAGGCGACCGCAGTTTGGCTGATCGACAATACAAGTCTGACATTCCAGCAGATCGCGGACTTCACGGGTCTGCACTTGCTGGAAGTGAACGGTATCGCGGATGGTGAAGTCGGGGTCGGGATCAAGGGGCTCGACCCGATTACTTCGCACCAGTTGATACGGGAAGAGATTACGCGGTGCGAAAAGGATCCCGAGGCGGCGCTGCAGCTTGTCAAGCGTTCCGTGCCGCGCCCGGCGGAAAAGGGCCGCAAGGGCCGTTTCACGCCTGTGGCGATCCGGCAGAACCGTCCGGCCGCTATCGCCTGGCTCCTCCGATACCACCCCGAGCTCAGCCACAACCAGATCGTCAAGCTTGTGGGGACGACAAAGGCGACCATCGAGGCGGTCCGCAACCGGACCCACTGGAGCATCCGCACGCTTCGGCCCGCCGACCCTGTGGCCCTCGGACTCTGCCGGCAGATCGACCTCGATGAGATGGTGCAAAAGGCCAGCCGCCGCAAGGCCCGGTCCCCACAGCACAAGGCGCTCACCGTCGAGGAGCAGCGCAATCTTCTCTCGAGCGACGAGGCCCTCGCCCCCATCAAGGAGCCCGTCCGTCCCATCAAGAGTTTCGAGGGGCTGGAGAATTTTTCCCTGACGCAGTCCGCGACGGAGGAAGAGGCCGCGACGCGCGGGCCCGCCGCGTCCGAGGATCCCGAGAAATTCTTCAAGATACCCTCCGACGACTCCGCCCCGGAGGACAAGCCCGCCGAGGGTACCTGAACGATCGCGGCCCTGATTGCGGACCCGGCGGTCTGGGCCAGCTTCTTTGCTCTGCTGGCCCTGGAGATTGTTCTCGGGGTCGACAACATCCTGTTCATCGCGGTGGTGGCGGAACGCCTGCCGCCGGAGCGGCGGCAGCACGCGCGCAATCTCGGTCTGACGTTCGCTCTCGGATTCCGGATTGCGCTTCTCGCATCCATCGCCTGGGTCGTCGGGCTCTCCGCGCCCGTGTTCTCCCTCGCTGGATTTGATGCCTCCTGGCGCGACCTGGTGATGTTCTTCGGGGGGGCGTTCCTCGTCTGGAAGGCGAGCCAGGAGATTCACCGCGAGGTCGTGCACGGCCATCCCGAGCCTGCCGCATCGGGAAGCGGAGCTTCGTTTCTTGCGGTGGTGGGAGAGATCGTCGCCGTGGATGCGGTCTTCTCCATCGATTCGGTCGTGGTTGCGGTCGGACTTGTCGAGCACCTGCCGGTCATGATTGCGGCAGTCACCGTGGCAGTGGCCGTGATGGCGGTGGTCGCTGGCCCGCTTGCGCGATTCATTGCGCGCAATCCCACTACCCGAATGCTTGCGCTGGCATTCCTGCTGGTGGTCGGCTGCGCCCTGATTGCGGACGGGTTACATATCCACTTCGACCGCGAGCCGATCTATGCGGCAATGGCATTTGCCGCGCTGGTGGAGGGGCTCAATCTTTTCCGGGAGCGCCGCAGGGCTCAGCCTCCCAAGGGATAGCCCAGGGATTTCAGCGCGTCGGCCATCTCGTCGAGAATCGCCGGATCATCGATGGTGGCCGGCATTTTCCAGCTCTCGGCGTCGGCGATTTTCGCGACGGTGCCCCGCAGGATCTTGCCGGAGCGGGTCTTGGGAAGGCGCTCAACGACGGCGACCAGGGAGAACGCCGCAACGGGACCGATCTGCTGGCGAACCTGCAAAACGCACTCCTTGCGGATCTCTTTATCAGGGCGGTTGCAGCCGGAATTCAGGCAGACCAGGCCGAGAGGAAGCTGCCCCTTGAGTGGGTCGCTCACACCGATGACGGCGCACTCGGCGATATCCGGATGGGCCGCCAACGCTTCTTCGATTGCCCCCGTAGATAGCCGATGCCCGGCCACATTGATCACGTCATCGGTGCGGGCCATGATGAAGAGATAGCCGTCGTCGTCCTTGAAGCCTGCGTCGCCGGTCTCGTAGTAACCGGGAAAGGCCTCAAGATAGGACTTCTTGAATCGCTCATCGGCATGCCAGAGACTCGGCAGGCAGCCGGGTGGCAGGGGCAGGCGGATGGCAATGCTGCCAAGCTCACCGGCGGGCAGGCGGCGTCCTGTCTCTTCCTCGAGGATCTCGATGTCGTAGCCGGGCATGGGGACGCTCGGCGAGCCGGGCTTGACCGGCAGGATCTCTGTGCCGACAGGGTTGGCCGCGATGGCCCACCCGGTCTCGGTCTGCCACCAATGGTCAATTACCGGGACCCTCAACTGCTCCGAGGCCCAGCGGATGGTGTCGGGATCCGCGCGCTCTCCTGCAAGGAACAGTGTCCGGAGGCCGGACAGGTCGTATTGCTGCAGCAATTCCGCAGACGGATCCGCCCGGCGGATGGCGCGGAAGGCGGTGGGCGCGGTGAAGAGTGCCTTCACTCCATGCTCGGCGATGATGCGCCAGAAGACACCGGCATCCGGGGTGCCGACCGGTTTGCCTTCGAAGAGGATCGAGGTTGCGCCATGGAGGAGCGGGGCGTAGACGATGTAGCTGTGCCCGACGACCCAGCCAACATCCGAAGCGGCCCACCACGCATCGCCCGGATCGATCCCGTATATGGACTTCATGGTCCAGGCGAGAGCCACGGCATGGCCGCCGGCGCTCCGGATCACACCCTTGGGCCGGCCTGTGGTCCCGGAGGTGTACAGAATGTACAGGGGGTCGGAGCCGTTGGTGTCGACGCAGCGCGCGGGCCCGGCGCCTTGCTGTGCTTCGAACCAGTCGAAGTCACGGCCCGGGTACAATTCCGCCGTCGCCTCCGCCCTCTGCCGGATGAAGCAGAAATCGGGCTTGTGGTCGGCCATGGCGATGGCTTCGTCCAGGAGGGGTTTGTAGTGCACAATTCGGTTGGGTTCGATTCCGCAGGACGCGGCCAGCACTGCCTTGGGCCGGGCGTCGTTGATCCTTACGGCAAGCTCATTGGCGGCAAATCCGCCGAACACCACGGAATGCACGGCGCCAAGCCGCGCGCAGGCGAGCATGGCAATGGCAGCTTCCGGGATCATCGGCATGTAGACGAGGATCCGGTCCCCCTTCCGGACGCCCCGGGCGGCAAGCGAGCCCGCGAGGCGGGCGACGAGTTCTTGCAGCTCGGCATAGGACAGGGTTTGCTTGCGCCCGGTGACGGGGCTGTCATAAATGATTGCTGGGCGGTCGCCGTGGCCGGCCAGCACATGCCTGTCGACCGCGTTGTGGCACGTGTTGAAGACGCCGTCGCTGAACCACTGGTAGAAGGGAGGGCTCGAGTCGTCGAGGGCCCGGGAGGGAGCACGGGTCCAGTCGATGAGCTTCGCAGCGCGCAGCCAGAAGCCCTCGGGATCACGTTTCGCATCCGCGTACACCGACGCGTACGTAGCCATGTGCCTTCCTCCCCTGGTTCGCGGCATTGGAGCCCGATGAGTATATCATTCGGTGCAGCAGTACGGGCTCGGAGGGAGGAAGATGCAGGATCCGGATCGATTTGAACACGGGTTGGAACGCAATCCGGCCAATCACCAGCCCCTGACACCGCTCGGATTTCTTGAACGTACAGCGGCAGTGTTTCCGGACCGTCTCGCGGTGGTCCATGGATCCTGGCGCTGTGATTACCGCACGTTCTACGACCGCTCGCGGCGGCTCGCTTCCGCGTTGTCCGCACGGGGAATCGGACGGGGGGACGTGGTCTCGGCGCTATTGCTCAACACGCCACCAATGCTGGAGGCGCATTTCGGTGTCCCCATGATCGGCGCGGTGCTGAATACGCTGAACACGCGGCTGGATTCCGGCACGATTGCGTACTGCCTTGATCACGCGCAGAGCCGGATCCTGCTCGCGGACAGCGAGCTCATGCCACTGGTCCGGGAAGCTTGCCGGCAAATGGAAGGGAGGCATCCGGAGATCGTCGTCTGGGAGGATCCAATCCTTCCGGGAGGCGCGTCCGACTGGGACGGCGCCCGCTACGAGGACATGCTGGCCGGGGGCGATCCCGCATTCGAGTGGATCTGGCCGCGGGACGAGTGGGACGCAATCACGTTGAACTACACGTCCGGCACCACCGGGCGGCCAAAGGGTGTCGTCTACCACCATCGGGGGGCTCATCTGCTCGCCATGGGCAACATCCTGGCGGGCGCGCTGCCCCGCCATCCCGTCTACCTTTGGACGCTGCCCATGTTTCACTGCAATGGCTGGTGCTTCCCGTGGACGGTGACGCTATCGGCAGGAACCCATGTCTGCCTGCGGCAGGTGCGTGATGCGCCGATCTTCCAGGCGTTCGCGGAAGAAGGCGTCACCCACATGTGCGGCGCACCAATCGTCATGCGGGTCATTCTCGATGCTCCGGACGAGGTGCGGCAGCCCTTCAGCCAGCGCGTTACGTTCCTGACTGCCGCGGCGCCGCCACCAGAGACGACTCTCTCGGCCATGGCCGAGGCCGGCTTCGACGTGATCCATCTCTACGGGCTCACTGAGACCTACGGTCCGGCCACGATCTGCGAGCCGCAGCAGGAGTGGGAATTGCTTGACGGCGCGGCCCGGGCCGCGAATGTGGCACGGCAAGGCGTCCGCTATCCGGTGCTCGAGGGGTTGGACGTCTTCGATCCCGGGACCATGCGGCCGGTGCCGCGGGACGGCAAGACGCTGGGCGAGGTCATGTTCCGTGGCAATGTCGTCATGAAGGGGTATCTGGCCAGTCCGGAGGCCACGGCGGAGGCATTCGAGGGAGGCTGGTTTCACTCCGGCGACCTCGGAGTCGTCTGCCCGGATGGATACATACAGCTCAAGGACCGCCGCAAGGACATCATCATCTCCGGCGGGGAAAACATTTCATCGATCGAGATCGAGGAGGTGCTCTACCGGCACCCCGATGTCTCGATGGTCGCGGTTGCCGCGATGCCGGATCCGAAATGGGGCGAGGCGCCGTGCGCATTCGTGGAGCTGGCGGTCGGGGCAGAGGCGACCGAGGCGGATCTGCTCGCCTGGTGCCGCAAGAAGCTTGCCGGGTTCAAGTGTCCGAAACGCGTGGAATTCGGTGAACTCCCGAAGACGTCGACGGGAAAGATCCAGAAGTTCCAGCTCCGGGAACGGGCTCGGGAGCTGGCGGGCAAGTAGGGCCGGGCAGGCTCCGGCGGCGAAACGCCGCCGCCGGCCACGTCATTGCCGTGCCGCCTCGGGCGCGTCCGGGGGTGTTTCGCAGTCCGGCTCCGGGTCGCGGAATTGGAGTTCGTAGAGCCGCGCATAGATGCCACCCTCGGAGATCAGGGCGTTGTGGGTCCCGCTCTGGACGATCCTCCCCTTGTCCATGACCAGAATCGTGTCCGCATTGCGTACGGTGGAGAGCCGGTGCGCGATCACGATCGCGGTGCGTCCCCGGAGGAGCGCATCGAGTGCTGCCTGGATGTGGGCTTCCGACTCCGCATCGAGGGAGGCAGTGGGCTCATCGAGCAGCAGGATCGGAGCACTGCGAAGCAACGCGCGTGTGATGGAAAGGCGCTGGCGCTGCCCGCCGGAAAGGCTGAAGCCATTTGTCCCGATGGGCGTGTCGTATTCGTAGGGGAGCGCGCAAATGAAGTCATGTGCATGCGCGGCCGTGGCGGCGGCGACAATCTCCGCATCTGTTGCATCCGCCTTCCCAAAGAGCAGATTTTCCCGGACGGTTCCATCGAACAGAAAGGTGTTCTGGGAGACGATGGCGACGTTTTCCCGGAGAGACTTTACCGTGATCTGCGACACATCCTGACCGTCGATCAACACTCGGCCGGAGTCCGCCAGGTAGAATCGTTCGATCAGCGAGAAGGTGGAAGACTTGCCGGCCCCGGAATGGCCAACCAGCGCGGTTACGGTGCCGGGCTCGGTCCGGAACGTCAGACCGTCGATCGCGGGCGCGGACGCGCCCCGGTAGGAGAACCGAACCTTCTCGAATTCAACCTGGCCGCGGGACACGGAGAGCGCAGGAGCACCCGGGGGATCCTTGATATCCGGCTCCTTGTCGATGATCTCGTACAGGAGCCGGGCATTCACCAGCTGGGCCTCGATTTGCAGCCGGGCGCGGGAAAGCTTCTTGGCGGGCTCGTAGGCAAGCAGCAGCGCGGTCAGGAACGCGAAGAATGCGCCCGGGTTTTGCGCGCCGTTGATCACGCTGTTACCGCCATAGAGAATCACGGCCGCAAAGGACAGGCCGCCGAGCGATTCCATGATCGGGCTGGTCCGGGCCTGGAGACGCGCAATCCGGTCATTCCGGTCCTGCACCTTCACGATGGCATCGTCAGCGCGCATGCGCATGCGCTCCTCCAGGGTGAACGCCTTGATCATGTCGACGCCGGATGCGGTTTCCTGGATGGTCGCGACGACCTCCGTGTGCGACAGGAATGCCTGCCCGGCCAGCTTTCGGATCCGTTTCGAGAGCCGGGCCACGAGAATCACGACAATCGGTGTCATGACCATTGCGATGGCCGTCATCGCGGCATCCTTCGAAATCATGACAACGAGGAGCCCCACCAGGGTCATGACGTCCCGCCCGATGACAACGAACACCATGTCGAGGGCCGACCGTGCGCCTCCGGCCGTCCGGACCATGCGGTTGACGAGGTCCCCGGGCCTGCGCTCGCTGAAGAAGAGGAGGCTTTGCATGAGAATGCTGTCGTAGACCTGGCGCTGGAGCTCCGCGACGATGCTGTTGCCGGTCCTGGCAAGTATCGTGGTATGGGCGTAGGAAGCGAATCCCTTGACCAGGAAGATCGCCGCGATTCCCGCCGAGATCATCAGGAGGAGATTCTGGTCGCGCTCGACGAAGATTCCGTTGATGACATCTTCCATGACCCATGCGCTGAGCGCGGTGCAGCCCGAAGCGACCAGCATGAAGAGCACGGCCAGTGCGTATCGCCCCGCGTAGCGGCGCCCGTTGTCGGCGAGGAGTCTGGAGAGGACCTGCAGGCTGGTTGCCGTGGGAACCATGCCTGGGGGCGCTGGCGCGAAGGCTGCGCGGAGTCGATGAAGGCGCGTGGGCATGGCTCGGCAAAGTATAGTGTGCGCCCGGGGGTTCGGCAGGATTCGGAGGCGCGGCGAATGGGGGGCAGGATCGTAGTATTGACCGGGGCGGGAATCTCGGCGGAGTCCGGCCTGAGCACCTTCCGGGACACGGACGGGCTCTGGAGCCGGGTTCGAATCGAGGATGTCGCGACGCCGCAAGCGTTTGCGCGTGACCCCGTCCGGGTGCTGGAATTCTACCGCCAGCGGCTTGCCGCCCACGGGAACGCCCAGCCGAACCTGGCCCATCACGCGCTCGCCCGCCTGGAGCGGGAATGGGGCGGGAAACTCGATCTTGTCACACAGAATATCGACAACCTGCATGAGCTCGCCGGCTCCCGGCAGGTGCTCCACATACACGGGGAAATCCGGGCCACCCGCTGTGGCGGCTGCGGGCACCGTTGGCGCGATGCGCCGGAATGGCAGACCGGCGGCTGCTGTGGGCGCTGCGGCGGAACCCGCCTGCGGCCGGATGTTGTCTGGTTCGGCGAAATGCCCTATCGCATGGACGAGATCGAGGCGGCCCTTGCCTCGGCCGACATCTTCGTCTCTTGCGGCACCAGTGGAACGGTATATCCGGCTGCAGGGTTCGCCGGGATTGCCCGCACCCGCGGGGCCAAATGCGTGGAGCTGAATCTCGAGGCCTCGGATACACCGAGCGGCTTCGACGACGTACGGCATGGTCCCGCTTCGGAGGTCGTTCCCGCCTGGGTGGATTCGCTCATTGGCGCGTAGTCCGGAACAGTGCGGGTCGTGGCGCAGCCGGTTGGCGTGCGGGCGGCAAGGATCCGGATTCCCCCGCTTCTCCCGCAATTCGGTTTCACGCGTGTTGTTTCAGACTTCCGGAACTCACACAATTTTAGATGCACCCTTCATTGGAGTCCGTCCGAGTTTCTGATGACCAGGAAAGGCACCCAACGCACGGCGCAGCCTTGGCCATTCTGAACAGAGTTGGTTGGTGAGGCCACCGAAATCCCGGATTTCAGCTCAGATTAAACTGGCCACTATCAGATACAGCAATGAGTTACACAGAAGGGAATTTGCTCGGCCGAGCATGAAGTTGCTTGATTGTCGACGATACGTCGCGGCGCACGGTGTCAGGAAGTCTGTGTTTCGCTAGTCCCGCCGCATTTCGGCGAGGGATCGGAGGTGCAGCGCGAGACCCGTCCGAATGTGCATCACCATGGCTTCGCCGGCTTCAGCGGGGGACCTGGTCCGCATTGCCGCGACCAGGGTCTCGTGCCCGCTCAACGTCGCGGCCAGATCGCCGCGCTCAATGGACGCGAACATGTGCAGAGAGGCGCCCCGGTTCCAGAGACGGTCGAACAGCCTGAGCAGCATTTCGTTGCCCGCATTCTCCAGAACGCTTCTGTGAATGCGGCGGTTGGCGTGGAAATACGCCTCCACGCCCCCGCCGGAAAGCGATTCCTCGGCCTCGACGACTGCGGCGATCCGGTCCAGGGCAGAGGCATTCCGGCGCTCCGACACCAATCGTGCCGCGTGGCCTTCGATAGCTTCCCGTGTTTCGTAGACTTCGCTGACCTCCTGTTCGGTGAGCGAGCGGACCTTGAACCCGCCGGAGCCCGATCGCGCCAGGATGCCTTCCCTCTCGAGCTGCAGCAGCGCTTCCCGAACCGGGGTTCTGGATACGTTGATCTCGGCCGCGAGGCGCTCCTGGATGATCCGCCCACCGGGAGGAAGGAAGCCGCCGACAACGGCGTCGAGTACCTGGCGATAGACACGGTCGGCCAGGCGTTGCCGCTCCGGCGGAAGCGCGCGAAAGGGCGAGTCCTGCGCTTTGCCCTCGCCGGAATTCGCCGTGCTGTCCCGCGTCTTGCCGCCGTGTTTGGGCGCGAGAGAGGGAGGGAGCCGGTTGCCGTTTGATTGCATACTGGATACTGTATACACAAACGGATCGGGGGATCAACCGATGTGCGGAATTGCGGGTCGAATCCTGCGCGCCCCGGGCCGGGTCGGCTTCGATCTGGTCGAGTTGATGGATGCGCAGGAGCACAGGGGCGCGGATTCCACCGGGTTCGCGCTATACGGCGAGCCGCAACCCCGGGGCTATGTGATGCGCGCCGTCGCGCGGAATCGCCGGGCGCTCGGACCGGACCTCGAGTCCTTCCGGGATACGCTTCGCGAACACGGTTCGGATTTTCTCGCAGATCCGACATGGGACGAGTCCGACAGCCCACATGCCTCGGTGCGGGTGCTAGCCGATGAAGTTCCCGATCTGCCCCGGTGGCTTGCCGACGCCGATTGCATTGCCGACCGCATCGAGATCCAGTCGGTGGGGCGCTCCCTCGAAATCGTCAAGGATGTCGGCGCAGCCACGCAGGTGGCCGACAAGCACGGTGTGCGGGAATACATTGGAACCCATGGACTTGGCCACGCTCGTCTCGCGACGGAATCGTCCGTCCTGCCCACGGCGAGCCATCCGTTCTGGGCGCGCCCGTTTCCGGACACGGCCATCGTCCATAACGGCCAGATCACCGACTACTTCCTGTGGCGCGGCAGGCTTCAGCGGCGTGGATACCGGTTCATGACGGAAAACGACAGCGAACTCATCGCGGTCTGGATTTCGGATCGGATCCGACAGGGTGACAGCAAGGCCGAGGCGCTGCAACGGTCCATTCGGGATATCGACGGTGTGTTCACCTACCTGATTGCGGATCTTGACGGAATTGGTTTCGCCAAGGACCGTTTCGCGGCAAAGCCGCTGGTTGCCATGGGGGAGATTCCAGAAATCGCCGTTGCGACCGAGGAGCAGGCCGTTCGGCGGATCTATCTCGAAGAGGGCGACGTCGTGAATTATGACGGGCCGTCACTGACGCACATCTGGGGCTTGGCGGAGCGTGCGGCGTGAGCGAGGTGGAGGTCGTCGCGGGCGTCCGTCCCATCCGTGAAGTGAACCGCGACATCCGTGCAGCGCTTCGAGAGGAAAGCAGCGTGCGCGTGCGGGATTGCCGCTCCCGGCACAATTTGGGCGTCGGCCTGCCAACCGGTGCGAGGGTCCGGTTCGAGGGTAGCGTCGGCTACTACTGTGGCGGGCTAAATGACGGCGCCGACCTGGTCATCGAACGAAACGCCGGCTGGGGAGCGGGCGAGGCGATGGCCCGGGGAACCATCGATATCGGGGGATACGCCGGAATGTCGGTTGGCGCGTCCATGCGGGGCGGCCTGATCCATGTGCGGGGCGACGCCGGGCCCCGTTGCGGAGTCGCCATGAAGGGCGGTGACATCCTTGTCGAGGGCCGGATCGGCTTCCTTGCCGGCTTCATGTCCCATGCGGGCAGGATCATTGCCCTGGAAGGAGCCGGGGACGGGTGCGGCGACTCACTTTGGGGCGGGGAGGTCTGGCTTGGCGGGCCCGCCAGATCGCTTGGCGTCGATGCGGAGGTGGTTGAGCCTGCCCTCGCGGAGGCCTCGGAGGTCGAGGCACTCCTGTCCGCGCGCGGAATAACCGCCGGGCGGGATTGGCGAAAGATTGTGTCCGGGCAGAAGCTCTGGCACTTCCAGAGCAGGGACGCCAAGGCATGGCTGATGATCTGACATCCGCACGCGCCTATCCGTTTGATCCGCCGAGCGAGGATGACGTTGCGGCGGCGGATGCGGCGGTGGAGGGGCGGCCGATCGGGGTTCCGGCCTCCTATGACCTCGGCGAATCCGCGCGTTGGTCTCCGAAGGCGATCGCCGACGTTCAGGCCATGGCGCAGCTGGGTCGCTACCAGCTCCGGGGCTACAACACGTTCAACCGGCGCATGCCGAGCTTCGACGATCTCGTGTTCGTGCCGGCAACCATGACCCGTCTTCCGCTGGAGGGCTACCGCGAGAGTTGCGAGACGCGTACGGTGCTCGGCGACCGGCCGGGACTGGTGTCGGAGCCGATCCGGCTGGACATCCCCATTTACGTCGCTTCCATGTCCTTTGGCGCGCTATCGGCCCACGCGAAGGCGGCGCTGGGATACGGCGCGTCGCGGGTCGGCAGCATGACCTGCACGGGGGAGGGCGGCATGCTCGAGGAAGAGCGCGCGGCTTCCGCGCAGCTCGTCTACCAGATGACGCCGTCCCGCTACATGCTCGATCTGGAGCATCTCAGGATGGCGGACGGGATCGAGATCGTCGTCGGCCAGGGCGCGAAGCCAGGGACCGGCGGCATCCTCCTGGGCATGAAGGTCTCGGAGCGTGTTGCCCGGATGCGTTCGCTTCCCGTTGGCGTGGACCAGCGATCCACGGTCCGCCATCCGGATTTTCTTGGCGCCGATGACCTCCAGGTGAAGATCGAGGAACTGCGCGAAGCAACCGGATACCGGGTACCCATCTTCGTGAAGATGGGTGCGACACGGCCACGCTACGATGTTGCGATTGCGGCGAAGGCCGGCGCGGACGTTGTCGTTGTCGACGGGGCGGAGGGCGGCACCGGGGCGTCGCCCGAGTTGCTCCTGGACCACACGGGCATTCCGACATTGTCGGCGGTCCGGGCGGCTCGAGAGGCGCTGGACGAATGCGGAATGACGGGGGAAGTGTCCCTTGTTGCGGCAGGCGGAATCCGCTCCGGAACGGACGCCGCGAAATGCCTGGCGCTCGGGGCCGACGCAGTCATGATTGGCACGGCGGCGCTGATTGCCCTTGGTTGCAATGCGCCGCGTCATCTTGACGGCTATGCGGCGCTTGGAACATCGCCAGGTCGATGCCACCACTGCCATACGGGCCTTTGCCCCGTAGGAATAGCGACACAGGAGCCGGAGCTGGAGGAGCGGCTCGAAGTTCCGGGAGCGGCGGAGCGGGTGGCCAGGTTCCTGACGGCGATGACCATGGAAATCACCATGCTCGCCAAGTCGTGTGGAAAGTCTTCCGTGCACAACCTGGAGGTCGAGGATCTCCGTGCGCTGTCGCTGGAGGCATCGGCATTCACCGGCGTGAGCCTGGCCGGGATCGACCGCCCGTTTTCGTGGTAGGGCGCCGTCCGCTTCGGCTGGCAGCCATGCCAATGACGCGCAAAGGTGATCTGGACTTGATCCCATGATGTCGCATTGAATTCCGGCGGCAGCATGAGTCGAGCTCCGGACTGCCTGAGCGGTGTGTCCGGAACCATCTCACATGCGAATGCAGTAGCGTTCGCGGCGCGGCATTTCCCGGGAACAATCAGCTACGACTGCTGTCGTTCCTCGGGCAAGAGCGGAAATCCCGCCTGTTGCTTTTCCAAGAATTCCTCAGAAGCCTTCCGTGCGAGTTGAAATCGTACCGGCGTCGAAGGATGGTGCCGCCTGCGAGACAGATGGCCTTGTCATTCTCGGAAACAAACATTCAACTCGTTGAAAATTCGAAGCTTTGTTTCATCCATGTCAGCGAACCCGCGAGCGGGGGCCACACTTGTATACGGTAGTGCCGAGGCACCATCGTATCCATTTCACGGGTCGCTGGAGTGGCGGCTGCCAACGCTCCTCGCCGTGCAGCAAGCAGCGCCAGTCCCGGACGCCCGGATACTGCGGGCCGCATTCAGGTCCGCGTTCTGCGCGTGGCCGCATGCCACGCACTGGAATTTGCTCTGCATCTGCGCGAGTGCGGGTCGATGATGCCGCAGCCCGAACAGGTTTGCGAAGTGTAATCAGCCGGTACGTCGACGCCGATTGCGACGGGTCAGACAGGAAATCGAGAAAGTCCCCCCGGGCGGTGAGCAAACCGTTGCAAACTGAGGTCACGCAAGAATCCCCACCACAGTCACCGCAGCCACCTCAACGGTGCTGCAACCGACCGCGGGCCGAGCCAACGGCAGCCCGACTGACGAAATCGCGCCCAGGCCCATCAGGCCGGTGCGGACAAACCCGCCGCGACAGGACCCTCGCGAGCCCCCGGGCCTGTTCCCCGCTCTCCGCCGACCGCCAGCACGCCAGGCGACAGGCAGCCACTTGAGCACGTTCGCGATTGTCGAGACGGTCTTGGCGGTTTCTTGTCGCGCAATTTGATGGATAGACAGGAGTTCCCCTCAAGCAACTTGCGAGAAGCGGCTTGCGGGGCGAGCCTCTGATGTTGTTGAGACCCTGGAGGCTGAGTGATGCTGCCAGAGTTGTGCAACACGATCAAGGTCCGCCTTCGGCGGCCGCACCACGCATACCGACGTCGAAATCACTGCCTCGCCGCCGCAACCGCCCGCTCGGCACGACGCCGCGCCGAACGCCGACCATACTGCCGCGGACAAAGGCCCGTAGGCACTTCCGTCATGTCCCGGAACAGGTCGTCATCGACCTCCCGGTCCTCCACAACCAGAACGCCGCCGCCACGGGCCCGGAGCAGGGCGTCCACCAGCTCGAAGCCAAATCGCGCAAGCCGATCGCGATGCTCCTCGAGAACAATGCCGAGCCCCGGCTTCGACAACTCGCCAAGCAACTCGCGCCGCGATCCATTGAGCCCGGAACCTGCCTCAACGATCACTTCGTCCACCTGGATACGATGATGCCGGGCATGTTCCAGAAGACGAAGCCTCTGCCGATCCAGGTCCGCGCACTGGTCAGCCGACGATACCCGCGCATACGGAACCGTTCGCAAACGATCCCCTTCCGGCCGCCGAAAAAACCAGTGCCGTCCGATCTCTACAGGATCGAGTTCCGCCGGCAAACTCCCGAACGACATCATCTGCAGTGCAGACTGCGGTGTCAGACCATGAGCCCGCGCCCTCACCTGCCGCTTCATGCGCTTCTCAGTACCTTGCATATCTCCACAATACTCCATCTCACCAACTGCTGATACCCTGCCGCAACTTGCCCTCGATCGTCTTGTTCAGTGCCATTCCGATGACAACCGGCACCACAGGATTGCCTGCGAACCGCAGCAAGAGGCCGCCCGGGACCGCGATCACGAAGACGACGATGTCGACAGGACTTCCGCGGACCACGAATCCGTCGACGAGGGTGAACCAAGGATCATTTCCATCATCAGTGGCTCCGGCATCGGCAGAATTCGGGCGAAGGCAGGGGTTCCTGCGGTGCCGATCGCGAACATCAGGAATGCGCCGACCGGGATGTGCGCGTGGTTGTTGATGAGATCACTTCCCGGCACAACGCGTTGAATGGTCATCACGCCGACGAGCACCACCGTTCCCCCATCGCCGGGAACTCCGAGTGCGAGAGCTGGTATCGGGGAACCGCCCGTCACCGCGTTTTGGATGTCTCGGCGGCGATCAGGCCGTCCCGTTCTCCTTTGCCGAAACTCTCCGGTCTCGGAGATGTGCGGCGGACCCTGGAATAGCGGATGAACGCAGCGGCGGTGGCGCCGGTCTCCGGCGGCATTCCGACAAACGGGCCGATTGCGCTCGATTGCAGGAATTGCGGGACGCGCACGCGGATCTCGGGCCATTTGGACGTGCGGAAGCCGACATGGGCAACATCCGGGGGTACACGGGGAGCCAAAGGGCGGCGGCCGGGACGGCTGGAGCCACGAGCAGCCCTGTCTCGACGCCGGACGTGAGGGGGCGGGAGCCCTCAGGCGCGGAACGAGGCGACGGTCCTTCGGATTCCTTCAGGGAACGCGACGCGTGCCCGCCAACCGAGGGCCGCCGAGGCGAGGCTGGCGTCGAGGTGGATTCGTTGCACTTCACCAGGACGGCCTTCCGAATAGGCTGGCTGCCCGGAGTAGCCGGTTGCGGCCGCGACGGCCCGGAACACTTGCTTTACGGACGTACCCGCGCCGGTGCCGATGTTGACCACCCTGTCGCCCCGGGATTCCAGGGCGCGCACATTCGCGTCCACGACATCGCCGACATACACGTAGTCACGTTCCTGCCGTCCGTCGCCGTAGATTACCGGCTGCACTCCCCGAAGCATCGCGTTCGCGAAAATTGCGATGACACCGGCCTCACCGGACGGATTCTGCCGCGGCCCGTATACATTGCCGTAGCGGAGCGCCGTGTATCGAATTCCCGCGGGCGGGCACATGGCGGAGACATATGCTTCGGCCGCCAGTTTTGAAGCACCGTAGGGAGAGACCGGACGGGGCGGAAGCGTCTCCGCTGACGGAAGAACAGCCGGATCGCCGTACAGGGCTCCACCGGTCGAACTGAACACGAACTGCCGTACGCCCCGCATCATGCACTGTTTCACAACCTCCAGCGTTCCAAGGATGTTGACCTCCGCGTCGCCGCGGGGATCCTGGATAGAGCGGATGACGCTCGTCTGGGCTGCGAGATGGAAGACCGCCTCAGGCTTCGCCTGGTCGAACGCCGCGCTCAGTCCGGGACCGCATATGTCCGTCGTATGAAGCGTGGCCGCCGGGCAGACGTTGGATCGCATTCCTGTGGAGAGATCATCAACGACAGCGACCTGATGGCCGTCCGCCACGAGCCGGTCGACGAGGTGCGAGCCAATGAAGCCGGCACCGCCGGTCACGAGAATTCGCATTCGGTGTGAGCTCCTTTCGGCG